>JAIYAR010000015.1 GCA_027488985.1 Comamonadaceae bacterium
CGGCTGCTTCACCAGCAAAAGCCCCACCGGTGCTGACTGCTCAGGCCATCTCGCCCCCCAAAACCAGCAGCCGCGCCACGCCTGCGGGTGGGGATGATGATTGGGAGACTTTTTAAGCCCAGCGGAAGTCAGCCAGACTGTCCACCACGAGATCTGCATCCACCGAGTGGATGGGCTCGCCATGGTTGTAACCGTAGCTCACCAGCAGCACAGGGCAGCCGGCAGCACGGGCAGCTTTGGCGTCGTTGCTGGAGTCACCCACCATCAGCGTGCGCGCAGGTGCCACACCCATCTGTTCGCAGGCGAATATCAACGGCATGGGATCAGGTTTCTTGCGAGCTACAGCATCCCCGCCGACCACCAGGCTGAAGTAGCCTGAAAGGCCCTTGTCGGAGAGCAGCGTCTTGGCAAATGCAGTGGGCTTGTTGGTGACACACACCATTTTCAAACCCTGCTGCTTCCAATGGTTCAAGCCTTCCAACACCCCAGGGTACACCTTGGAGTAGTGGCCGTTGACCTCCACATAATGGCGCTGATAGGCGGTCCAAGCCGACTCGTATAGCGCTACACTTTCCATAGCAATTCGCGCACTATCTATGTGCGCTAGCAGGCTTTTAATCAAGTGCTCCGAGCCCTTCCCCACCATCTTCTCCACCAGATCCTGGTGCACGGTGAACGCACTGAAAGGTGCAGGCAAGTCCGCCAACATGCGCTGCAGGGCCTGCACAAAGTCGCCGAGGGTGTCGACCATGGTGCCATCCAGATCGACGATGACTGCATCCAATGCAGTACGGGGCCAAGAGGGTGTTGTGTTCAAGAATGCTTCTCCGTGGAAGATCGGGCACGTATCCAAACGACCAGTGCCGCGGGATCCATCGGACGGCCGAACCAGTAGCCTTGCCCCTTGTCACAGCCCATGGCGGACATGTGTTGCGCCTGCTCTTCGGTTTCGATACCTTCGGCCACGGTCCCCAGTTGCAAGGTTGCCGCTACGCGCAGTGTGGCTTCAATGAGCACACGGTGGTACTCACTCGCCTGGAGCAAGCTCACAAACGATCGATCGATTTTGATGGAGTTCACCGGCAATTCATGGAGGCAGGCGAGAGAGGAGTATCCGGTGCCGAAATCATCCAGTGACAGCGCCACGCCCAAGGCACACAAAGCCTGCAGCGTGCTTTGCACGAGTGCATCCTGCGCGGCCAGACTCTCAGTGACTTCCAACACCAATTGGGCGGGCTCCATGTTGGCATTGCGCAAAGCGTCGCGCACCGCATCGACCAGCCCGGCCTCCCGCAGCTGGGCGCGTGACAAATTCACCGACAACACCGGCGGCGCTGCCGGCCCCAGATCTCGCTGCAAGCGCTCGAAGGTCTGGCACGCCGTGTGCAGCACAAATTGACCCAGCGAGTTGATGAGACCACACGCCTCCGCGAGGGGGATAAAGTCCACCGGCGAGACTGCACCCCGCACCGGGTGTTGCCACCGTGCCAGCGCTTCGACGCCTGCGAGCTGGTAGCCCGGCAGATGCACCAAGGGCTGATAGACCACCTGGATTTCCTGATTGGTCAGCGCCAGACGCAAGTCATTCTCCAGCGACACCGAGTCACTCACTTGTGAGCGCATCGCCGGCTCAAACAACACATAGCGTGCACGGCCGGTTCGCTTGGCTTCATACATGGCGATGTCAGCGTCCCGCAGCACGCTGTCTGCATCTTCCTCCGCAAAGGTGCTGGTCACAATGCCGATGCTCACTGTAGACGTGACCCGGTGCCCGTCCAGCACATGGGGCACGGCCAATACATCCAGCAAACGACCGGCGACATGGATAGCGTCCAAATCCCCTCGGATATCGTCCAGCAGCACCACAAACTCATCGCCACCAATGCGGGCTGCCACCTTGTCGAAGTCCCCACCCTGAACAAAGCTGTCGCCGGGACGAAGGCTGTCTTCAAGTCGTCGGGCAATCTGTCGCAGCAACGCATCTCCCACCGTATGCCCCAGGGTGTCGTTGACCTGCTTGAAGCGGTCAAAGTCCATGAACAACACCGCAAAGTGATACCCCGGCTCGAGCTTGCGTCGCGCGAGCGCGGCGCGAATGAGTTCGACCATGACGGTGCGGTTGGGCAGCGCAGTCAGGTCGTCGGTGCGGGCCGCAGTGCGAAGTTGCTGCTCCAGGGCCTTTTGGGCATTGACGTCCATGGCAACGCCGGCCAGGCGCAGCACCCTCCCCTGCACCGACCTGTCCGCCGCGCGCCCCGCAAACAGAATCCAGACCCATCGCCCCGAGTAGTGGCGCAAGCGCACCGACAAGCGATGTTCGTTGGACTCATCCCGCAAATGTTGTCGCAGGGAGGCCTCCCATGTCGCCCGGTCTTCCGGATGGATCAGGCCCAACCAGGTAGCGGAGCGGGGCTCCAGCCCGCCGTCGGGGTAACCCAGAATCTGCTGCATGCGCGGGTTCCAGCCCACACTGTCTTCCACCAGATCCCAATGCCAGATTCCCAGCCCCGCGCCGGAAACGGCCAAAGACAAAATTTCCTGCTGGGTGCGTACCGCCGTCAGGTCAGTGGCGACCAGCACCCAGCCGGATACCGCTCCGTCGGCCTCCCGGATAGGCTGCATATCAACCAGAACCCACCCCAGCTCCGCACTTCTGGTGATGACGCGCACTTCCCGCTTGATGCCCCTGCCCTGGGCCAAGGCCTCAGTGAACTCGGTAAAGTGGGTCGGGTCCGCACTGCGGGCTTTGAGCAGCGTGCCGATACGGCGTCCCATCGCCTGGTCCTGGGTGTAATCGGTGAGGGCACTGAATGCCTCATTGGTCCAGACCACGCGGTGCGACCCGTCCGTAATAGCAATCGCATTGGAGCTGAGTTCTGCGACCATGGCCATACGTTTGAGCCGGTCCGCCTGGCGTGCCAAAGTTTCGTACTGGCGCCGCACTGCGCGGGCCGTTGGCTCCACCAGCGTGACCATGAGCACCAGAGCCAGCACTGCGATGCCGCCGACGATGGCCCAAATCGTGGTCGTCAGCCGTTCACTGCGCGTTGCGGTGTCCTCGTGAACCACCTCGTTGAGGGCAAAAACCGCCATCTGTGCACGCTGCAGCGCTTGGTGCGCGGCCGGCACCGTGGCGCTGGCCCGAACCTGGTCGCCAGGAGAGATTGCGAGTAATTCATCCAAAGCCGGCCATAAATCGAACCGGCTTTGCTGCCACTCGCGCAGGGCGGCAAGCACTCTCGCCGAAGTGAGCGGCGCGCGCAGTGCCTGCAGTTGCAAGAGATCCTCAAAGGCAGCAGTCTCTGTGCGCAGACGGCGAACTTGTAAGGCCAAGTCTTCCAACTCACTTGGAGAAAGAGCCCGACCTCGAAAACTTTCAACGCGCATGCCCAGTTGAAGGGTCACCAATCGCTGCTCGGAGACCGATGTAAAAACGTCGAGATCAAGTTGCCGGCCCTCCTGCCACTGCTGCGCCAGAATGGCGCGCAAAGTGCCCAGAACCAACAGGAGTAGCAATACCCCGTACATCGCCACACGCACCCGGATGTGCGAGTTGCGCCCCTCCAACCAGGAGCTACCGAAGCTGCGCAAGCGCTGGCTGGTTTTGGGGCTCAGGCTGTCCAATCCGCTCTCCGTGTCAGACGCGCCGTGCCGGCTCAGGCAGCCAGGGCTGCGCGCATGGCATCGACCACCGACTTGTAGTCCGGCTTGCCGAAGATGGCACTGCCTGCCACAAAGGTGTCGGCGCCGGCATCGGCTACACGGCGGATGTTGTCTGTCTTGATACCGCCGTCCACTTCAAGGCGGATATCTTTGCCGCTGGCATCGATGCGCTTGCGGGCCGCCTCAATCTTGCGCAGGGCCGATTCAATAAAGCTCTGGCCTCCGAATCCCGGGTTCACACTCATGATGAGGATGAGGTCAATGTCGTCAATCACCCAGTCCAGCACGTCCAGAGGTTCGGCCGGGTTGAACACCAGGCCGGCCTTCACGCCCTTACTCTTGATGGCCTGCACACTGCGGTGCACATGGCCGGATGCATCGGGGTGAAAGCTGATGTAGTCCGCACCGGCTTCTGCAAAGCTGGCCGCCAGCGCGTCTACCGGGGAGATCATCAAGTGCACATCAATCGGCACGGCGACCCCTTCGGCGGTCTTGGCATGGGGCTTCAAGGCGCTGCAGATCATGGGGCCGAAAGTCAGATTGGGCACATAGTGGTTGTCCATCACATCAAAGTGAATCCAGTCCGCGCCGGCGGCGATCACATTTTTGACTTCCTCACCCAGGCGGGCAAAGTCGGCAGAGAGGATGGAAGGGGCAATACGGTAGGTCATGACAACGACGTCCAGGGAGGGGTTTCGGGTTTGTGGGGGTATTTCGAATTGCACATTTTCGCAGGTAGCATTGCCGGATGGCCAAATACGCATTCCTGGTGGAAGTCAAACCCCAATATCTGGCGGAGCAATCCGCGCCGCATGAGGACCTGTATGTCTTCGCGTACACCATCACCATCACCAATATCGGCGAAGTGACGGCCCAGTTGATCTCCCGCACCTGGAATGTGAATGACGCCACCGGCCACACCGAACGCGTCAAAGGCTTGGGCGTGGTGGGGCAGCAACCTCTGCTCAAGCCCGGCCAGTCTTTCGAATACACCAGCGGAACCCGCTTGCGCACCCCCACCGGCACCATGCACGGCAGCTTTTTCTGCGTAGCTGAAGACGGCGAAAAATTCGACACCGACATCCCGATGTTCGTGCTGGACGCCCTGAGTGACGCGGCCGGCCCCCGCACTCTGCACTGAAACATCGCATGGCGCATGAAGACCTGTCCGCCCTGCTGGAGCAATTGGCTACCCCTGCATCGGCGGTAGAGCGGCACATATGGCTGATCCGCTTGCTGGCATGGGTGCGTGGACAGGAGGAAGCGCCGGAGCCCTGCGTAGCCCGGGTAGCCCTGCTGCTGGACGTGCTTGCTGCCAGACCGGAAACCACGCACCAGCTACGCGCCTGGTGGGCGGAGCTGCTGGGCACTGTCGATGGCAGCACCTTACTCTCGGACTACGGGTTCGGCTCACGCAATGCCTTCATGAGCGAGCTGGTGGAGCGACTGAACCGCAAGTTGTTGCCCGCCACCCCCGAAACGCAGGACGCCTCTGAGCTCTTTGCTTTGGTGCTCAACGACCCGCGGGACGCCCGCTGGATTGCCGCCCTGCCCTCGGACACTTTGGCGCGCCTCGCTGCTCTGCTCACCCTCCCTGCCCCGCCGACAAATCCACCCAAAGCAAGCCGAACGGTCACCGTGTGGCAACACACCCTGTTGCATGCACTGACTTTTTGTATCAGCCAGATTCGCGCTACCGGCTTCTCGCAGGAAATGCGCCTGCGCATGAGCAGCCCTCTTCGCGACGGCAGCCCTTTTCATACATTGGCTGCAGATCTGGACACCGTGCTGGATGCCTGGCTGGAAGGAGCCGACACTTCTGACGCCGTACTGCACTTCCGCAGCCAGCTCGATGCCTGCCGGCATGCAGCCGCCACCGTGTACAGCCACTTGGACGCCCACGGCATTTCCGTGGATCTGGTGTTCAGGCTGCGGCAATTGCGCGAGCGCCTGCTGCGGGTCCGCGCCTTGCTGGATTGCCTGCTGGACGACACCCAACACGTCGCCACGGCGCGTCTGCTGTCACACCTGGCCAGCGTGGGTCAGGAACAGCGCAGTGTCGGGGCACTGATTTCGTCCAACTCCTCGCTGCTTGCGGCCAAGGTAGCCGAGCGCAGCTCGGAGACCGGAGAGCATTACATCACCCGCACCCGCGCCGAGTACCGCGCCATGCTGGGCAATGCGGCTGGTGGCGGGGCGTTGACTGCGCTCACCACCGCCATGAAGTTCGGCATCATGGCGCTGGGCTTGTCGGCCTTCTGGTACGGGTTCTGGTCGGGAGTGATGTACGCCGCCAGCTTTGTGCTGATTCAGATGTTGCACTTCACGCTGGCTACCAAGCAGCCAGCCATGACAGCGCCTGCCATGGCCGCCAAGCTGAAAGACATTTCTGATTCCCAAGCCCTGCAAGCCTTTGTGGACGAGGTCACCCATCTGGTGCGCTCGCAGGTAGCTGCCATCATCGGCAACGTGGCAGTGGTGTTTCCAGCGGCAGTGTTGCTGTCTGCCGCTCTTTTGCTGGCGACCGGTGCCCCCATGATCACCCCTGAAAAGGCCGACTACGTGCTGCACTCGCTCACCTTATGGGGCCCCACCTTGTTGTTTGCGGCCTTTACCGGGGTACTGCTGTTTTCAAGCAGCATCGTGGCCGGCTGGGTGGAAAACTGGTTTGTGCTGCACCGGTTGGACTCGGCTATTCGCTACAACCCGCGCATCACTGCCTGGCTAGGCGCGGTGCGCGCGGACCGCTGGGCGCACTTCATGCGGCATCACATCTCGGGACTTGCCGCCAACATTTCGCTGGGCATGATGCTCGGGCTGGTGCCGGCCATTCTTGCGTTTATTGGCCCCGCGCTGGATGTGCGACACGTCACCTTGTCTGCCGGCCAATTGGGTGCGGCATGCGCCGCGCTGGGGTGGGAGGTGGTGCGCAACCCCGCTCTGTGGTGGGCCGTGGCCAGCATACCGCTGATTGGCTTACTCAATGTGGGCGTGAGCTTCTACCTGGCATTCCGCGTAGCGCTACAGGCACACAACGTCTCCGGCATTGACCGCTCGCGCATCCGAAGCAGCATCTGGCAACGTGTGCGGCAGGCACCCATGAGCTTTTTGTGGCCCGCCAAGGAATGAGCGATTTTGGCGAGTTCGCGCTGATCGCGCGGTACTTCGAGCGCAGCCAGCATCCGTTGCCTACCCAAGTCATTCTGGGTATCGGGGATGACTGCGCACTGTTACAACCCACCCCCGGCATGCAATGGGCCATCAGCAGTGACATGCTCGTCAGCGGCCGGCACTTCTTCGCGGATGTAAACCCGCGCACCCTGGGCCACAAGGCGCTGGCGGTCAACCTCAGCGACCTCGCAGCTTGCGGCGCACGACCCGTGGGATTCACCCTCGCACTCAGCCTGCCCGAGGCCGACCCGGTCTGGCTGCAGGGATTTTCCCAAGGGTTGTTTGCCCTGGCCGACGCACATGACTGCCCGCTGGTGGGCGGTGACACCACACGAGGCCCGCTCAACATTTGCATCACCGTGTTCGGTGAGACGCCGCCCGGTCAAGCGTTGTTGCGCAGCGGCGCGCGGCCGGGAGACGATGTCTGGGTCAGCGGCACATTGGGCGATGCCGCCATGGCACTGCACAGCCTCTGGGGACGCGAACCTTTGCCCGCAGACGCATTGGTACGCGCCCGCCAACGCCTCGAACAACCCACACCACGCGTCGCCCTCGGGCAGGCTTTGCACGGCATCGCCAGCGCCGCCGCCGATGTGAGCGATGGCTTGCTGGGCGACCTCGGACACATCCTGGGTCGCAGCCGGGTAGGAGCAGAACTGGATGCGCAAGTTGCTATCAATTTGCTAGCTGCCCGCGCAAATTCGACGAGCGCAAAGGGCACATTTGACTTGCAATCGCCGGCGGATAGCGCTGCGCTGCGCTATGTGCTCAGTGGCGGGGACGACTATGAACTCGTATTCACAGCCGCACCACAACTACGGGCACAGGTTGCAGCCGCAGGCACACGCAGCGGCAC
The DNA here is from genome assembly GCA_027488985.1 of Comamonadaceae bacterium. GTDB lineage: Bacteria > Pseudomonadota > Gammaproteobacteria > Burkholderiales > Burkholderiaceae_C > Allorhodoferax > Allorhodoferax aquaticus. The sequence goes on from JAIYAR010000015.1 coordinate 7,691, forward strand.
ACCGGTCACCCGCATCGGGCGCATCGTGGAAGGCGCTGGTGTCAAAGTCAGCGCACCTGACGGCACCGAGTTGCAAGGGCCGTGGGCCAGCTTTGATCATTTCGCAACGTAATGCTGAAGACGCTCCGTAAAAAACCGTAAACGCGACTTTGTCCCTTGGTGCGGGCTTGACTTTGTTTGACAATATCTGGCCGCGTGCGAAAGCAGTCGTGGTTTTGTGTATCGAACGACTCTGGAGCGCATTTGTCCACCGACAACCCGGCAGCCAACGGCTATGTATTCAAGCAGCTCAAGCGGCTGGGCTTGTCTGACGCACTGGCATTGCAAACCGCGCCCATGGTCAAGGTACAAGCCTTTGACGCCGGCAAGCGGCTCTGGACCAAGGGCAATGACATCAAGCATTGGATGTTCATCATCCAGGGGCTCGTGTCGGCGTCTGTGCCGACCACCAACTCCGAGTCCACGCCGATATCGGTCTACGGCCGCGGCGCCTGGTTCGGGGAGCAGTCCATCATCAATCGCAAACCCAGCTTTGCCGACTATGTCTGCCTCACGGCCACCGAGGTGCTGACGCTGCCATCCAGCCAGTTCGACCTGCTGTTTGTGACCGAACCCAACTTCGCGCGCTTTGTCGCCAAGCTGATGGCATGGCGGGTGCAAAAAACCTCGGAAACACTTACCTTGATGAAGCTGGGCAACCCGTGCATGCGGGTGGTGATGGGCCTCGCGCAATTCGCAGAAGCGCTCGCCTATCGCTCAGACCGGCCACCGACCATCGGATTTGGTGAAGGGGTAGAAATTCCGATCGCACAAAACACCTTGGCTTCCTTGTGCGGCGTTTCGCGCACCCTTTTCTCTGAGTATGTGCAGCAACTGGCCCAGCATGGCTGGCTCAAGCTGTCTTACGGCAAGCTGGAGATTCTGTCCATCCATACCTGGCACGCCTTTGCGCGCAGTCAGCGGGAGGACAGTGTGAACACCCTGAATGCCAGCATCCAGGAACTGCTGGAGTTGCTCCGCCATCTGGATGACGACCCGGAGCATGCCTGAGAGGACCGCCGGGCGCGATAGGCCTGGCGATTAGCTCCCTTCACATCACATGGGGATGCCCCCTGCCTCAGGACAGCAGAGAAAAACGGGTCTCCAACACAGGGGGGCGAACTGGCACCTTGACCGGTTCCGGCGGGCGCGACTCTTGGGTCAGCTGCAGAACGTCACGCGCCCTGAGGTTGAGCGATCGGACAGGCTCTACCGCTGGACTACCCAGGAAATAGCCTTGGGCCATGTCAACGCCCAGACCCTTCATCATGCGCAGTTCGACTTCGCTCTCTACCGACTTGGCCACCAGCAGTGCATTGTGATTACGGGTTAGCCGCACCATGCTACGCACGACACGGCTTTGTTCCGCATCAACTGCAATGTTGTGGGTCCAGCGAGGCGCCATCTTCACGACATTGGGCAACACTTTGGCCCAGGCTTTCATGCTGTTCTCAGACGCTTTGAAGTTATCCAGCGCAATGGTGACACCGGCATCGCGCAGGGGGCGCAGTGCCTCAACCAGCACATCGAGTTGCGGAATACGGGTGTAGCCGGACAGATCAATGCCGACTCGGCGCGGCGACATCTGGTGCTTGCGCATCAGGTGCAGCAAAATGCCGGCCGCATCTGACTCCTGCAGTTGCACAAGGCTCTGGGCACTGAAGTTCACAAACAACTGACCTTTGCCGTTGTGTGCAGCCCATGCCTCCATGGACAGCTCCAGGCAGGCCAGTTCAAAATTTTTCTGGCAACGCTCCTGCTGGGCAGCCTCGATCAAACTTTCAAAACTCGTTTCGGCCATCCGGCGCGGCGCGCGCACCAGAGCCTCCTGACCAAGGATCACTCCGCTGCGCAGATCCACCATCGGCTGATACACCGGCTCGAGCGCACGCTCGGCGAGCAGATTCATCACCCGTAACCGGGCCGGGGAGCCATCTGCACCCAACCATTCGCGCACCTTGGACAACCATGCAGACATACCAAACTCTCTTCTTAAATTACTCAGGTCACAGCCCGGCAGGGACTGTGGGTTCATATTGTTCATCGCGGCGCTCTTGGCGCCACCGGCCACCGCTCACTTCTACAGGCGTGAGCGCCTGAAGTTTGCGGGACATGGCCTTGGCGTAATGCCGCAAGGCTGATTTCAGCGCTTGCGCAAACGAGGGTACCAGCACCTGCAACAGCGACTGCTGATGCAAGTCGTTCGGGATGGCCGCTTCGATGGCTTGCAACAGCGCAGCCGCGAAGTTTTCCGCGCTGAAGGGATTGCTGGGCGCTTTGTAAAAGCGCAGACACTCGATCTGCAAACCCACCATGACCTCAAGCTCTGCATTGCAAGTGCTCTCCAGCACGGTAACGATGCGTCCGATGCGCACTTTGCGGACCATGTCGGCATCGCCGGAGAGCTGCAAATCACTTTCCAAGCTCCAGTCCGCCGGGCTTGCCGTCCGCTTCACCGGTGGCGGGTCACTGCGCACCATGCCCAGCGAGACCTGCAAACGGTGTTGCAGAGCCAGCTGGAATTCACGGGTTAGCTGAGGAGACAGTTCCATCAACTTGAGCCGACTGCCTTTGCTGAACAATTCGTGCGCAGGTGCATTAAAGCCTTGCCATGACGGACCGCGGCTGACATAGCTCTCCTGCGACTTGGTGATATCCCAGGTAATGGACAAGGCGTTGCCCATGAGGCTCTGGGCGTCTGCCAGAATCTCCAACACGGTGGCCAATACAGGGTTGTTACTCATAATCCCAACGCAAATTTGCTGTTCTGGCTGGATTACAAAGGGTAGCGCCCCAGCCGGCAATCCGAACCGTCCACCGCTGAACATTTGCCCTGAAAAAGCCCCTTCATGAGCCGACTTGCCCTGACCCGCACCAAGATCTACAACACCGTGGCCCGGCAACTGCATGGTCAAGTGCCATGCTGGGTCTGCGGGCAGCACGTGGCTCCAGAAGACGCCACCTTGGAACATATCCGACCGCAAAGTGAGGGGGGCAACAGCCACCTCGAAAACCTGGCCATCAGCCACGGTAGCTGCAACCGGGGGCGGCATAGCCCCGTATCAGGGTGATCGGCGTGGGCCGCCAATTTTCACCCGCGAACCGAATGCACCCGACTTTGGGTAAGCTGGTGGCATGAACAAATACTTCGCGGCCTATGCAGCCACCGCACTGCTGCTCCTGGCCCTCGACTTTCTGTGGATCGGCGTACTGGCCCAATCCCTTTATCAGGAAGGCATTGGCCACCTGATGGCCGAACAGCCGCGATGGGGCGTCGCTGCGCTGTTTTATGCCCTCTACCCGGCGGGCTTGCTGGTCTTCGTTGTAGCGCCCCGCGGCGTCAGCGACGGTTGGCCGAGCACACTTGTGCACGGTGCCTTTTTCGGCCTGGTGGCCTATGCCACCTACGACCTCACCAACCTCGCCACGCTCAAAGATTGGCCGTTAGGCCTCGCGGCACTGGATATGGCATGGGGTTGCGCTGCGAGCTGTGCAGCCTGTGTTGCGGGCAAACTGGCGTTTCAACGCTTTGTATGAAATCAGGGTCAACCCCCCGTGAAATTTGCGCGAGCAGCTCCTGAAAGCATAGCAAATTCGATCTTGAATTTAACACTCAGGAGCGATTGGCTCTGCTGACACCGTGGTGTAAAAATGCTGCCAAACCAGCGTCATATTCCTGCAACGCGCTTCCCTGAGGATGGATGCCATTGCATCTTTTTTTGAAGAGGTTTCCTCATGGCAGTGACAGAACAACGAGTCCACACCCGCGCCACTTTTTTTCGTTTGGGCACCGGTAACAACACCGAATCGTATTTTTCATTTCGCGATCCGAGCCGCCAGGATGCCATTGCCGCATTGATCGTGGACATCAGTGAAGGCGGCGTACAGATCATTTCCCAGGCTGGCTCCTACCTCACCGGCAAGTCGTTTCGTCTGGAGCTCCACATCGCCACGGCCAATGGCATCGAAACCGTAGACGGCGGCGAAGTGCAATGGGTCTGGTCACAGCCCGAGGGCATCTATACCCGCAGCGGTTTCGTTTCGCGCGCGGAAGGCGAGTCTTTGGCCAAACTCCTCAGCGGCTTGCCTGTCCAAGAAGAGCAGGTGATTCGCTGCGCGCTCTACCCCGTCGGGCAAACGGCTGCTGCTTAGGTAGCCGCAGTCCTTGCAAGGGCGCGGGCGGCTTGGGTCTGCCCGCCGTACCCCCAATCGCTCGCCGGCACTTCCCGCACGATCACATAGCTGGCCGGCTCCAAACCCTGTCCTTGGCCAAGTTGGGCCTCCAGCTCGGCGAATGCACGGGCAATAAATGCCGCCTTTTGCGCCGCCGTATTGGTGCCTTGGGTAATGCTGATTTCCAGCATCGCCGTGGGTCTCTGCACATCGGTCCCCCCCACGTGCCAGCGCGCGGCGGGCACATCGTCGATGACCACCGCAGTAACCTCTGCACGTTTGCCCAATTCCTGCGCGGTGATGCGCGTCAATGCTTCGGCGAGCGCGCGGTAGCGTGAGGGGTTTTGGAGCGGCGAGACTTTGAGTTGCAAAGTAGGCATGGTCAGACTCTCTTCGTAGTCAGTGTGTCGGAACGGTTGCTGTCACGGACCAAGCGCGCCTTCAGTCCAGCGGCGCCGCGCTGGACCTGCCTTTGAGCACCCGCGAGGCCGCGCTGCCAAAGGGCATCGGCACCGCGCCAGAAATCGTCCACAGCCTCGCGGCGTAAGCGACGTGCATCTCGGCGGGCTTGGTCGAAAATGCGAGCGCGTGCAGTGTGTTCAGGGCTGGCTGGGTACATGGTGGACTCCGTTGGGTTTAGTGCTTGTTGCGATGGTTTGAACTTTATTGAGATCACCGACCATGTGAAACCCCACTAAAGCCATATTGGTTTTGCACTATTTGCAAAACCAATGGTGCTGGCAGCACAATCGCGCCATGCAACTCCAACTCGATGACGTCGCCCTGTTCACCCGTATTGCCAAGCTGGGCACCCTGTCGGCCGCAGCCCGCGAGCGCAATGTGCCGGTGAGCCAGGTCACCCGTGCGCTGACCCGGTTGGAGGCGGCCTGTGGCGTGCGTCTGCTACACCGCACTACCCACGGCCTGAGCCTGACCGACGAAGGCGACACCCTGCTCTCGTATGGTCAGCGCCTGCTGGACACCACCGCAGAGCTGGACAGCGAGCTCAGCGGCAAGCTCAGCGGACCCAGTGGCTGGGTGCGTATCAGCGTGAGCCCCTTGCTGGCCGAATGTGTCATAGCACCTAGCCTGCAGGGCTTGTACGATCGTCACCCGGCCTTGCACCTCGACATCAATGCCGACGACCGCGTTGCTGACATGGCCCGCGACGGCATTGACATTGCCATCCGCACCGGCAGTCCGAACAGCGACACCTTGGTGGCGCGAAAAATCGGAGAACACGGCCGCAGCCTCTATGCCGCCCCTGCTTATTTGGCGCGCTGTGGCACACCCCAGCACCCGGATGACCTCGCCCGCCACCACCTGATTGCCAATAGCGCCAGCCCCACCCTGAACCGCTGGAGTCGCGCCGGGGGCGCCACTAACGAGGCGCTGACCGTGCCCGGCCACACCCGCACCGACAACACCGCAGTGGTGCTCAGCCTGGTGCGTCATGGGGTAGGTATCGCCCGCCTGAATGACCTGATGGCAACACCCTTGGTACGTTCTGGCGAACTGGTGCCCTTGCTGCAAACGCATTTCGACGGTGGCCGCGTCCCCATCTTTGCTGTGATGCTGCAGGAGCGGCACCGCTTGCCGAAAATCCGCGCCTGTATCGATTACTGGGCGGAGTGGATTGCCGGCATGCCCTGAAACAGCCCGCTGGAGTGCACACCGCCTGCGCCGTTGAATAATCGGGGCATGAGCGAACCTGTCACCCTGATTCCCTTGGATACCCAGACCGGCGAACCCCTGTACCCACCCCGCCCGCGCAAGCCGGCGGGGCCCACCGCCAAATTCATGTTCTCCCACCCCGCGCATGTGATTGCGCTGGGCTTGGGCTCCGGCCTGTCTCGCATTGCGCCTGGCACCTCGGGCACCTTGTGGGCCTGGGTGGCGTTTATTGCGCTCTCGCAGTGGCTGGGGGAGTTCGGCTGGGGCGTGTTGATTGCCTTGAGCATTCCTGTCGGCTGGTGGGCCAGCACCGTCACCGCGCGCAATATGGGCGTGCTGGACCCCGGCAATATCGTGATCGATGAGATCGTGGCCTTCTGGCTGGTGCTCTGGCTGGTCACCCCCAGCTCGCTGGTGGGGCAGGCGCTGGCCTTCGGCCTGTTTCGCTATTTTGACGCGGCCAAGCCCGGCCCGGTGGGCTGGGCAGACCGGCTTTTCCACGGCCTGAAGGCCGACACCGACCGCTTTGCCTGGACCAAGGCGGGCTGGGGCATCATGCTCGACGACCTGGTGGCCGCAGGCTGCACTCTGATGGTGATTGCCATCTGGAGGTTTGCATGAGCGCAACACACAATCATTCGCTATCAAATCAGGAGCTGCTCGCGCATATTCCAGGTGCGCCATTGGCCGATTTGATGCTCAAACGCCAATGGATGCTGACCACCGCCGAGAGCTGCACCGGCGGCATGATTGCCGCTGCCTGCACCGACCTCGCGGGGTCGAGCGCCTGGTTTGAACGCGGCTTTGTGACATATTCCAACGAAGCCAAGTCCGACATGCTGGGCGTGCCGGTTGCATTGATTTCCGCTCACGGTGCGGTGAGCGAGCCGGTGGCACGGGCCATGGCCAGCGGTGCCTTGCAACACTCCAGGGCCCAGGTGGCCCTGTCGGTGACAGGCATAGCCGGCCCCAGCGGTGGAAGCCCGAACAAGCCGGTGGGCACGGTCTGGTTCGGTTGGGCCACACCCGATGGTGTGTGGAGCGACATGCAGCGCTTTGACGGGGACCGCGCTGCCGTCAGGCAGGCCACTTTGGAGCACAGCCTGGGCCGGCTGATCGCCCTCTTGACGCCGGCGCCTTAGCGCCAGCCACTCAGCCCTTGGCTTTCGGGGCCGGTTTTTCCGTAGCCGCAGCCACGACATTCAGGCGGCAACCGGGCCAGTTGAGTTTTTCCGCATAAACCGGGCTGCGCTTGAGGGCTCGCAAGCCGCGATTGAACGCTTGTACCCGCGCCGCACTCTGGGGCAGTTTGTCACTGAACATGACGTGGGTCGTGAAATTCGGGGCAAAAGGTCGGGGGTGCGCCCGCAGTTCGGCCACTTCCTGGTCCATGAAATGGTGCTGCATCAGGTAGCAGGCCACGTTGCGCTCCATGGGCACCACATCCAACCGGCCCGCAACCAGCAAACGGAGGCTGGCCAGGTCGTCCGGGGCAGACACGGTGGAAAGAGTGCCTGATTTTTGTTGTGCCCAGAACTCGGGGGTGTAGGTGTATGACTGCACGACGCCAATACGCAAACCCTTGAGATCGGCCAGTGTTTTCCAGTCAAACTCGCCATTCTCAAAGGCCGACTGCCGGTACACCAGCACCCACTGCTCGGTCAGCACGTTGTCACTGATAAGAAAGCCTTTGTCGCGGGCAGGGTTCCGGCCCCAATAGGCGGTGGCGTCCCACAGCCCGGCGCGTGACTCCTCCAGCGTCCGGGTCCACGGCTTGAAAAAGTACTCCACTGGGATGCCTTCTTGGGCAAATGCCTTGCGGACGATGTCCAGCGCAAGGCCTTGATCCGGACGCTCTTGGGTGGAATAAGGCGGCAACTCGCCGGTCGCGATCTTCAAAGGCTGTGCGTTTGCAGGCCCCCACATGCACGCAAAGGCCAGCGACGCCAGAGCCAGCAAGCGTTGAACACCAAGCAGTGAAAAAGTGGGGGAGGCCATCGACGTATTGTTACCCTGATTTCTTGGATCATCATAGTGCGGGCAGAGGCCAATGGCATGCGGGACACCCTCAACATTGCAAATACCGTAGCCTCGGGTTCAGTCCGATATTCTTTTGGAGATGCTTCATGCCCTGGTTTGATGGATTTGAAGAACGCGATTTCGAGGTCAATGGTGTGCGCATCCATGCGAGGGTGCCTTCAGCGTCCAAGGGCCAGCGGCCGGCCTTGCTGCTCTTGCATGGTTTCCCGCAGACCCATGTGCTGTGGCACCAAGTCGCTCAGCAGCTGGCGCAAGACCTTTATCTCGTTATGCCCGACCTTCGCGGCTACGGTGACTCATCCAAACCCATCGGCCTGCCGGACCACAGCAATTACAGCAAGCGCACTTTGGCCGCTGACATGGTCGCGGTGATGGACACGCTGGGCATTGCACGATTCGGCGTTTGCGGGCATGACCGGGGCGGGCGCGTGGCCCACCGGCTCGCTGTGGACCACCCGACCCGGGTGCAAGGCCTTTGCGTGATCGACATTGCCCCCACGCTCGACATGTACGCGGCCACCGACTTTGCCTATGCCAGCGCCTACTACCACTGGTTCCACTTGATCCAGCCTACGCCCTTGCCCGAAACCATGATTCTGGGGGCGCCACTGCCGTATTTGCATACCAAGCTGGGCGGCTGGGGCGGCACCGGGACGGCCTTTATTGAGGCGCAGGCCATGGCGGAATACGAGCGATGTTTCTTGCTGCCTGGCACGGTGCACAGCATGTGCGAGGACTACCGGGCCAGTGCCGGCATAGACCTGGAACACGACCGTGCCAGCCGCGCTCTGCCCGGCGACGCGGGACGCATCGCCTGCAACACCCTGGTATTGTGGGGCGAACGTGGCGTGGTGAACCGCTTGTTTGACCCGATGGCACTGTGGCAGGCCCAGTGCGCAGCAACAGTTAGCGGAAAGGCGGTAGCGGCAGGCCATTTCATCCCCGAGGAATTACCGGATGTGACGGCACGCTATTTGAAGGAGTTCTTCAATGCCTGAAGAAAATGTGCTCCGTAGCCTGCGCCCCGGTGGGCTTGCGCTCGTTGTGGGTGCCAGCGGTGGCATAGGTGGCGCCTTGGTGCGCGCCCTTGAAGCATCGGGCCGATTTGAAGCGGTGCAAGCTCTGAGCCGCAGCACAGCGCCCGCGCTGGATTTGTTGGAAGAAAGGACCATTCAAGCCTGTGCCGAGGCTTTGCAAATGTCCGGACTACCAGTTCGATTGATCGTGGACGCTACCGGCTTTTTGCACAACAACACCTGGAACCCGGAGAAAAGCTGGCAACAGTTGGACCCGGCCCATATGGCTCACAGCTTTGCAGTGAATGCCATTGGCCCTGCGCTGTTGATGAAGCACCTGCTGCCGCTACTGCCCCGCGAAGGGAAAAGTGTGTTTGCCACTCTCTCTGCCAAAGTCGGCAGCATCGGGGACAACCGGTTGGGCGGCTGGTACAGCTACCGCGCCAGCAAAGCCGCACTCAACCAACTGGTACATACCGCTGCCATCGAATTACGACGCCGTCATCCGTTTGCGGTGTGTATTGCGATCCACCCCGGCACTGTGGATACTGGACTTTCGTCCCCCTTCGCCAAAAGTGGGCTCGATGTGCGCACTCCCGATGAAGCAGCCCGGCGCCTACTGGCTGTACTGGATGCCCTTCAGCAGGAGGACAGTGGCGGCTTCTTCAACCATGACGGCACGGTTTTGCCTTGGTAAATGCGTGCAAATCAATAAATCATGTTTTTGACCGCATAGAATTTGAAGGCCTGCTTTCGGGAGGAAACAGGCTTTCAACATCTAAAGAAAATCTTATGAAAAAACTAGTAATTGCAGCAGCAGCAGCTGCCACATTGGCAGCTCCACAAGCATTTGCTCAAGCAAAAAACTTCGAAGGCTTTAGTATCACTGCCGCAGTGAATGCGAACAACAACTCTGCAGAATTGGCCAACAAAGTGGATGCATCACGCGCAAACATTGGTGTTATCGCGCAATACGATTTCAGCATCGGTAGCGCTTTTGTGTTTGGTTTGGGCGCGAGCCTGGGCTTGAATGATTTTGATATCGCGTCGAATGCCAAGTTGCAAAATGCGAACAGCATATTTATTGCACCTGGTATTGCAGTTAACAACCAAACATTGATTTACGGCAAAGTAGCGTCGGTCACCGCCAAAGCCGATATCAGCGGAACCTCAGCCGACATTTCCGGTGTTGGCTACGGAATTGGCGCGCGCTATTTGACGAATAAGAATGTGTACTTCCAAGGCGAGTATGTCCTGAACAAGTACGACGACAAAAAGATAGCTACTGGAACCTTCAAAAACCAAACCGGCGTTCTTTCCTTCGGTGTCGGCTACAAGTTCTAAACCTGTAAGCCACCAATAGAAAAGCCCGCTCATTGCGGGCTTTTTTGTTACGCAAAGGGAATCAAGCGCCGTGGCACTTTTTGTAGTGCTACGGAATACAATTTTTCTTATTAAAAACAAAGACTTACAGACTGCAATATTGTTTGCAAAACATTTGCATAACAATGATTTATTTGCCAAAGCCTTTGCGTAGTGCAGCGCCAGCCGCTTCAATAGCTGCATCCAATTCGCCATCCTGCGCAGCTTGCTTCAACAGCGATAGTACGGAAACCAACTGTGCAGTGCTGCCCACGTCTACAGCGTTCTTGCCCTTTGCCAGCTCCAACACCTTTGCACCGTAGCGCACTGTCAAAGCCAGCTTGCCGTCTGCTGCGACAAACCACCACTGCTTCACGCGCTTTGTAGTTTCAACGCTGCGTCGTTCGCCGCTTGCGTCCGTCACTGTCTTAAATTTTGCGGGTGCATACACACGCCCTTCTGCTTGCGCAGTTGCCAACGCAATTTGTTCTTCCAACTTGGCAATGATCTTGTTGCGGCGTGACTGTACGGGCGACAGTTGATTGGACTTCTTTGCAGTTGTGAACTTAAGGGACGAGAGTGCTGTTGCTGTTGCCATGTGCTTACCTTTCAAATGTTGTTAAAGCACAGACAAATGTATTTTCAGCCTTCGCTCTGTCGCAACCTGAACCCGTACA
>JAIYAR010000016.1 GCA_027488985.1 Comamonadaceae bacterium
CCGGTTGCTCCGGTTGCTCCGGTTGCTCCGGTTGCTCCGGTTGCTCCGGTTGCTCCGGTTGCTCCGGTTGCTCCGGTTGCTCCGGTTGACGAAGGTATCTTGTCTTTCCTGATCAAGGGCTGTCAGGAACTTTTCAATAAGCGTTATCCAGGAGGGTACGACGACGACGACCTTCCACTCAATTTTCAACAGAACATCTGCGAGGAAATGCTGGATTCGATTTGTCTGGATGATGAGGACCAACGTGACAAGTACACCGAAGCATTGAAAAAAAGCGGTTGGTACATGTAGCTTGCATTGCGCATTGCTGAGCGGATCTTCTAACCGGTAGATCCGCTCCAACAGGTACCGTAAAAAAACCTACGCCATGCCAATCAAATGAGGGCTGGACCATCAGCGCACTAGCTCAAGAAAAGCAAGAAGTCCGTGTCTAGCGCCATTGGCCGAACTTGCTTTCTTGCATATTTTTCCAGAGCTAACACTTCGCCATTTTTACTGAGCTTCAGGCAACCAATTTAAAAGAAAGTGCCTGAAGTTCCGTAGCCGTATTTTCGGTATTAGATGTATAGGTAAGAGAGTACTACCAAAGCCTCTTAGCGCACTAGCTCATGGAAGGCACCAAACACTTGAAGGACTAAATCATGCAAATCAATCCGCACAATAGAAATCAAACACTTCTCTTCGACTACAACTACTTAAAACTTCCAATAATGTTTGAGAAGGGTCCAATGATTCTGGAGTATTTGGATACTCTGTACGGTGTAATTCAGAAGTCGCTATCAGCACACAAACGCGTATGCGCAATGCGATTTGATTTGCGGTTTCCACTCAGTATGGGGTACGACGCAGAAAACTTTTCAAACGAAGCCATCTCTCGCTTCATCGAGTCACTCAAAGCGAAAATCAGACACGATAGAACAAGGGCGAGGTTGGAGAGACCATATGCCCATGACACTGATATTCGGTACGTGTGGGCACGCGAACTAAGTCGGGAGGATAGAGTCCACTATCACGTTGCGTTGCTGGTCAACCGGGATGCCTACTTCACTCTAGGTAGGTTCAAGTCCAGCGAGCAAAACATGGCTGGTCGAATTATTGAAGCTTGGGCCAGCGCTCTTCGCCTGACACTTGAACAAGCAGAAGGTTTAGTTCATTTCCCCGACAACGCAGTTTACCGGTTTGAGTTAGAAGAGCCTCAACAGCTCCAAGCCTTTTTTCACCGAGCGTCTTACCTATGCAAAGTGAACAGCAAACAATTTGGCAACGGACAACATGGTTTTGGAGCTAGCCGTCATTGAGTTGGTCTATTTACCTCACCCACCTCAAAATCTTGCGCCTAGATCACGCATGCTGAGTAGCCTCGAAATGCTCGCATCAAATGCTTTCTTGAAATCTGCATCGCCAGCATAGCGTTTGTACAAGTCCAGTTCTCGGCGGCGCTCGATGCTAACGGCGTGCTGGATCAGCTTTTCCAAGGCCAACTGCCGGTTCTGAGCATCGGGGTTGTCTTCGACCTGTGCCTTGTAGTCGGCATGGTTCACCACATGCTTGGCAATGTTGATGAACTTGACGCGCTGCTCCTCCGGCGTGGCCTCCCAGCCTGCGAAGTGCCTGTCATTGAAGGCGCGGACGATCTCTTCCAGTGGGTCTTTGTCGCCCGGCCCCATGTGTGGGCCACGCACGTTCGGGTTTTGCGGCTCCAACTCGGTTTCACCAGCATCAAGGCCAATCTTGGCTTCAAGTCGTGACCGTTCCAGCCCGTAGGTCGAGAGATCAACGCTGTTCAGCAACTCGTCCAACTTATCCTGGTCAGGGTCTTTTACCTTCAGCTTGGGGATCAGGAATTTCAGGAACCAGTGCAGCATTTCCCAGTTCACGTTGTTGAACGGGATGATAGCCGCCACCTGCGCGTAAATCTTGACGAACTGCTTGGCCTTGATCTTGAAGTCGATGCGCTGCTCGTCGTCCAGGTCGGCATCAAAGCGGGCCACCACCGTGTCAATGATTGGGGCGAGTTCTTCTGCTTCGGCGCTGGCAAAGAACTTCTCATTGAAGGTCGTCACCTCGATCCAATCGTAGATGCCAAAGTTGTCGAGCACGTCTTTCAGGTCATGCAAGACGTTCACGTCCGTTGGCTCGCTCAGGCTGGTGGACGTGTAGAACGGGTCAAACGCCGCCTTGATGTCATCCACGGAGTTGTAGAAGTCGAGCACGAAGGTATCGGCCTTGCCCAGCTTCCAGTTGCAGCGATTCAACCGAGACAGGGCCTGCACGGCCAGAACACCTTGCAGCTTCTTATCCACGTACATCGTGTGCAGCATGGGTTCATCAAAGCCAGTCAGGTACTTGTTGGCAACCACCAAAATCTTGGCATCGTCCTTCTCGAATTCATCGGGCAAGTCCCGCGCAGAAAAGCCGTTCAAAGACTCTTCGGTGTACTTGATGCCGTCCACCATCTTTTCACCGGAAAAAGCGACCAACGCCTTGAACGGCGCATTGGCTTCTTTCAACGCAGCGCGGATGGCAAAGAAGTAGCGGATGGCGCATTCGATGTTCCGTGTCACCACCATAGCCTTGGCTTTGCCCTTGAGCTTCTTGGCCTGCCAGACGCTGGCCGTGAAGTGATCGACCATGATCTTGGCCTTTACCTCAATGGTCTTGGGGCTGGCTTCGACAAAGGCTTTCAGCTTCTTCTGCGCCTTGGCGGTATCGAACAACGGGTTGTCCTCTACCGACTTCTGCACCTCATAGTAACTCTTGTACGTGGTGTACTTTTCTAGCACGTCGAGGATGAACTTCTCCTCGATGGCCTGTTTCATGGAATATAGGTGGAAGGGGTAGAACTTGCCGTCTGAGGCTTGGCGGCCAAACTTTTCCAACGTGGCAGGTTTGGGCGTGGCGGTGAACGCAAAGTAGCTGGCGTTCTTGCTCATCTTGCGGCCTTTCATTGCCGCCAGTATCTTGTCCTGCAGGTCCTCGGGCACTTCTTCGTCATCTGCGCCCAGTGTGGTGTTCAGCTTGTCAGACGCGCTGCCTGATTGGGAAGAGTGAGCCTCGTCAATGAGGACACCGAAGTTCCGGCTGGTCAAATCAGTGATGCCGTCCACAATGAATGGGAACTTTTGCACCGTGGTGATGATGATCTTCTTGCCTAACTCCAGGTGGGCTTTTAGTTCGGCAGCGCTCTCTGCATGGGCCACTATGTTCTTGGTTTCAGAAAACAGCTTGATGTTGTCCTTGAGCTGGGTGTCCAGTACGCGCCGGTCTGTCACCACCACCACGGAATCAAACAGATTCGCGGTGCCTGTGGTGTCGTACTGCTCCACCAGTTGATATGCCAGCCAGGTGATGGAGTTGGACTTGCCTGAGCCAGCCGAATGCTGAATCAGGTAAGTCTGACCCACGCCCTTCTGCTGGGCATCCGCCAGAATGCCGCGCACCACGTCGAGCTGGTGATAGCGGGGGAAGAACAGTGCTTTGCGCTCCTTCCCGGTTTTTTTGTCCTTCTCTACCGTGAACTTAGCGAACTGCTCAATGATGTTGGTCAGGCTGCGGCGTGGCAGGATGTCCTGCCACAGGTACGCCGTCTTGTGCCCGTTCGGATTGACCGGGTTGCCCTTGCCGTAGTTGAAGCCCTTGTTGAACGGTAGAAAGTTGCTGTCATTGCCCGCCAGTTGGGCGCACATGAAAGCCTCGTCCGGGTCTACCGCGAAATGCACCAGGCAGCGCCCAAACTCAAACAGAGATTCCTTGGGATCACGGTCTGTGCGGTACTGGCGAATGGCGTTCTGCACATTCTGGCCTGTCCATGGGTTCTTGAGTTCCAGCGTCGCCACCGCCAAGCCGTTGACGAACAGGGCCATGTCCACCGACTTGAAGGTATCCGTCTGGCTGTAATGCACTTGCCGGGTTACGCTGAAGCGGTTGGCCTCGAAGTTCGCTACCACCTCGGGGTTAAGGTCGTTGTAAGGCAAGCGGTACAGCAGGTCGAAGTGGGCATCGTCAATGTCTAACCCCTTCTTCAGCACGGAAAGCACGCTGTCTTTCTTGATCTTTTTGTTCAGCCGCTCAAGCAACAGCCGCTGCCAATTGGGCCGATCTTTCAGCTTCGCCAATTCCTTGGGCTGGGTGGCTTCGAGAAATTCCCAAAAGAGCTTGCCGTCAACAGCGAACTCCCTGTCAAAGTCAGCGGGATCGCCAACGCGATAGCCGTCCTTCGCAAGTGCGTTTTCGATATGCGATTCAAGCGCGGCTTCGTTGGTTTGACTGACCATGATTTAAAGGCGAAGAAGACCAGTAAAACTGTCAAAAAGTGTGGTGCTTGGATCATCGGTCACTATTTCTACCGCCCCGCTCTTTGACCGCAGATTTACCATTACATCGCTTGATGGGTGCTTATCTTTGGGATCGACCAAGTGATTTGAAGTGATTACATGCCGTAACCCCAAATCACCAATTTGTGCGTTGTAGTCTCGCCTTGACCCGTGATGTGGAACTGTGACGGTATCTAAATTGGGCAAGTATTTTTCGAAACTTGACTCGAAAGACGAATAGGCTGCGGACTTTTTCAACTCTGCATCACCTGTACCCAACCATCCCAACCTATCTTCTCTGTAACACCAATAGGCATAATCACGCCCCTTGGGTTGGAAGCTTGCGCGTTTCAAATGCACGTATCGAATTGGTCCAGAAAACATTGAAAGATTAGTGGCATTTTGATTTTCGGATCCTATGGACTTAAAACACTTTTTTAAGGTTTCCCAATTCGCATTAATCCAGTTGCTATCCCTTAGAGATGCCTTCAACTGCTCCATATCCAATCTTAGTTGAGTTGCAATTTCGTTAAGGATTGCTGCAACATATTTTGGGTTTTCTTCAACATGGAATTTAAAGCGCCATACTGGGAGCGTTCCAACAAAAATAGCTGCGGGGGTGCTCTGATTGGTAACTCCGGTGCCAATTGCAAGACCATTTCCGTTCGGCGGAACAGTTGCTTCATCTAACCTATCGCCATCTTCAGCAGAAATTTGTACAACTTGCGCATCTGATTCTAAGTTGGCAAGCCAATCCTCCGGCGCAAGAATTAGCCCCGAAAAAACATTCCACTCGTCTACACCAATCGCCGCAAAATATGCCAGCACTAGAGCTTTAGCATCTTCAGACAAGTAGGGAATTACCAAATTTTTAATACGGAATTGCTTCAAAAGATACGGAATTCCCTTTATGTGGTCAGCGTGAAAGTGTGATATGACGAGCATATCAACAGCCTTCCCATTGTCTTCCATATTTTCATTAATTGCATAACGATCAATCTCACGATTTACTGTAAATTCATTATGCCCGCCGCAGTCGTAAATATAGCGATATAAAGCTCCACCTACACCTACACTAGCTGAATGAAAAAATCCATGGCCAACCGACCACTGCTGGCGTCTGTGTGTGAAATACATAAATATTAACTCCCCTTTATAAAATTTTCACCCATGAAGTTATTTTGATGATGAGTTTTGTGGCGTCACCATTTGAAATATGATTTCTCAATGGCTTGTTGAAAAAAGTATGCTCGTTTAATGCTCAACCTGATTGAAAACCCTTAAGCTGTTCTTCGCGAGTGCGTTTTAGGCGTGCGATTCAAGCTCGGCTTCGTTGGTTTGACTGACCATGTTGTTCCCTATTGACCTTTTATACTGCTTTGCTGTGTATCTTCGACTCAACGCAGAGCTTTGTGTACTGCTCAGTGAAGGCTCCCAGTCTTACCTTACGTACAGCCACGTCGTCCTTTGAAGACGCAACGTAGCGACGGGGGATATGCGCTTCCACTGCGTCACCCAGATTCGTCTTGATAATGCCCGTGCTTTTCAGCACCCAAGAGCCATTTGCCCGGCCATTGCCAGCATCCACAATCATCTGGCAACTGATCTCGCTCAAAAATAGCTGAACGAGCCTGTCGCGCGTTGCTACGTATGGAAAAACAAGTGCATTCCCTAAATTTGCTGCCGGAACTATTGCCAGTGTTGGCAAGGCCAAGTCGTTAGACAGATTTGAGAGCTTCGCCTTCTGCTCCTCATAGCTGGAGGCAACTTTCATATCGCTTTTGATCTTCTTCAGATCTTTTGGGTGAAATAGTGATGGCGACTCCGCGGCAAGGAATACCAGCGCCGCAAAGTAAAAATGGAGCTGAAAGAACGGAAGGTCTGAGTTTTCCACCATGCCAGCCAGCCACTTCAGCTTTTCGCTGGCAGGGGCAGTTTGGTGATATAAAAAGACTATTGCGGCAAGATAGCCCGACAACAACTCGATGTTGGCTTTAATCGCCACCCTTGACTCAGCAAGCGATGTCTCGAATTCGGCCGATCCGACTATTGCTGCTGACCATCCGAAAGTACGTTCAAGAAGATCAGCGTATTCTTTTAGTTTTTCCGGGGCGCCGGCATAGGTCTGCCTCTGCTCAATCATCGCAAAGGTTGGATTTAATTCAATTGGGGTACTGAGCAAAAGATCCGCTATGAATTTATTGTTTTCAGGCCGGCGATTCTCGACAAGATCATTAAAAACGTTGTTGTCGAGAATCAGTGAATGAAGTACCGATGTGCCCGCAGCGGTTTTTCCACGGCTTTGCAGCAGTGGCTTGATGTACAGCACATCCTCAGCGTCTGGACGCTCCTCGTGAGGTTGCCCGTTTAGTACCCATTGCTCACTGATGATTGATTCGACGAACACGGTGATGAACTCCCTTTAGGTCTTTATTTTTCCTGTCACCAGATTTTCAATCAAGGAAGCGCGAAACTCATTCAGTGCATCAATCTGATCTCGAATCTTTTCTGTCAAAGCTGATGTTTGATTGATGATCTGCTCAGCGTAGGCTGCTATTTGAATCTGTTCACCCAGTGGCGGCAGGAGCGAAACAAGCTGTTTGAATTCATCCCAGTACAGCCGTTTTCTGAAATCGGTAATCCCTTTCGAGTAGCGGTCCATCTCGCGAATGAATCCATGGGTGCGATAGAGATACTCGAAGTAAGCGCCGTTGATAGTGGCAAGAGGGGCTGCAACCACGTAAGCAGGACTGACAAGGCCATCAACGCGGACAACGCCAATGGCCCCTTGCCATGCACGCATCATGTTGTACGTGACATCACCGGGTCGAACCCGTTTGTAGCTGGTTTTATCCTCAATGCGGATTTTGGCTCGTATGTTCTCAGTGCCATCCTGCTCGTCGTCAGACACTGCGGTATGAATCGACACGGAAAGAATAGGAAGATCAGCTTGTCCTGGCTCCATCCGCTCACGAAAAAGTGCCCTGTTGGCCAATTGCCTCCAATGGACAGGTACTCGGCCAATCCAAGAAACATCGCTATCGCGCATAGGTGCGTCTGGATTCAATCCCCGAGTGACCGCTTGGCTAATCAATATGTCCGCTTGCTCTTGGAGTAATTCAATAAGTCGTTCCTTCTTGGCAATGGCGGCGTCGATTTCTAACGTCTGTTGTCCAAGGCATCTGACAATGTTTTCCTGCTCGACGTAAGATGGAAGTGGAACCAACTCATTGAGATAACTCTCAGAGTCCAGATTTTGAATTCCTGTCGTCTGTTTGATTGACCGAAAGTTGATTTTGTTGGCGTAAAGGCAGGCATGCAAATAAACCAAATATGCTGGGTGACAGCTTTTGGCAGCAGTCATTTTTGCAACAAAATTCGAGGTGACCGCGCCAAAGTCATGGTCAAACTTGACTACCTGTCCAACAAGCTGATTCTCTCCACCACCCGATTTTTCAAGTAATAAGTCGTCTTTTTGCAAAATGCGACTTGCCCTATCTTTACTTGGTATATCGCGAAAGGTGAGCTTCTTGGTTGAAACGGAGAAATTTTGCCGATTAAAGTCTGCAACTCTAATACAAACGATGTCATCTACCCCTTTGGGATCGCTGCCCCAAACTCCGTTTACGCAACCACTTATTGTTCTTTTTAACCGAGCTACTTCCCAGTGGTCAGGAATCACTTG
The DNA here is from genome assembly GCA_027488985.1 of Comamonadaceae bacterium. GTDB lineage: Bacteria > Pseudomonadota > Gammaproteobacteria > Burkholderiales > Burkholderiaceae_C > Allorhodoferax > Allorhodoferax aquaticus. Next base: position 7,999 of record JAIYAR010000016.1, read on the forward strand.
GACCCAGTCCATGGGAGCTGGTTTGTAACTCTCATACCGCTGCATTGCTGACCTCCTGCAAGCGACTCAAAGACCAGAGTTGCTTGGCGATGCTTTGGTAGGCGGCATAGCGTTCGTCAAAACTGTCTTTCTTGAATTCGTTGAAAGACTTGAATGGCAGGCCGGTGCGTGCCATGAGTTGCAGGAAACCGGGGTTGTGCTCGTAGCAGGCGCTGTGCAGCGAACGGGCCAGCAGATTTTCCTTCTGGTAGTGCGCCACCTTATCGGCAAAGGTCTTGTCGTTCAGGCTTGCATTGATCTTCTTGGGCAGCAGGACAAGGCCGCCGATGCGGTTGCGGTAGCTGGCGAATTCTTGCGCATGGGCAAATTCATCCGCATGACGCTCGAAGTGGTTGGCCCACAGGTGTTCGATTTCGTAGGCGTTCTTCCCAGAGCGCACGATGTATTCAAGGTAGCGCCCCGGCTGGCCGCTTTGTTCCTCTACCCAGTGGGTGAAACGGGCCAACTGACGGTGTAGGCTCTTGGCATTCCAGTTAATCAGCGAGGGCTGATCTTCAAGCGGGAACTCCGTCTCGTCGCTGGTCAGGCGTGCAATCAGCTTCTCGCGCAATGCTTCCAGCGACAGGTTACGCAGTTCCTTGGTCAGCAGAAAGGTCGCGTACTGCAAGGTGGAGTAGTCAATGGATTTGAAATTCCACAGGCGACGATTCAGCCAGCAGTCCAGATAGTCAGCGGTCAGGCGCAACTTGGCCTTGACCGTGGCTTCATCATCGGTGGGTAGCAGCGGTGCCAGCAGAACCTGAAACTGTTGGGTGAAACCGTGGTCGGCATTGAAGCGGACGGATTCAAGCCCCGGCTTCAAACTTTCGCAGGCTTCCAGTAGTTCCAGGTACACACGGGCAAAGAAGCGCAGGTCTTGCTTAACCCAGCGGTTGAAATCTTCGCTGATGTTCAACCCCACCAACTCGTGATTGGTTCGCACCCAGCGGTGGTACTCCGTGCCGATCAGGTCAAAGTCTTCGGGCTTGGCACCTTTTTTCCGTTCGCGGATGTCGCCGGCGTACTTCGCACGCAGCCATGCCTTGAAAAAATCAGCCTCGGTTTCCTTCGTATCGCGGTCGTTGTCCCGCTTGGCAAAGGTCATCAACCATTGTTTGATTTCCTTGTTGGCCTCAGCCCGCTTGGTCGCATCGGTGATGCTCGCCAGCAGGTAGCCCTTGAGCATGTCGGTGTTGCTCAAGGAAAGGCCACGGTCATTCATGGTCTCGAAGATGGTGTATGCATCGGCATCGGCATATGCCGTGATTTCCACCAAGTGCACCTTTTCCAGCAACCAATCGACAAAGTAAGGAAGCGCTTTGGTGCCGGATATGTCTTGCGGGAAGGCATCGCCAATATCGTTGAAGCGCCCAATCAAGTTGTGAACTGATTCGGACTGGTCGGCAGTGTCATAGCCTTTGCCATCAAACAAAGCCTCCATGCAGTCATTGCGCTCCGGCACATTCAGGTTGAAGGACTTGGTGCCAAACTTCTTGGAGAAGATCAGCTCTTCAACGGGTTCCGCATCGTCACGGTCTTTTTGCTGGCTGTGAAGGTATAGCAATAGCAACGTCAGGCTGGTCATGCGCTGCTGGCCGTCAACGATCAGGCGTTCGCTGATCTGCTGCTCGTTTTTGCGCTGGCTGATGACAATGGAGCCAAGAAAGTAGTGGCCGTAATTGGCAACGTCGGCGCGTTGGTGGGCTTCTTGATAGTCCTCCAGAAACGCGCCGGTCAGGTCAGACACAAGCTCAGCCATCTGCTTGGTCTGCCACTTGTATTCGCGCTGGTAGTAGTCGATGCCGTACTTGGCGCCGGACAGAAGTTCGCGCACCGTGCGGGTTTTGCCTTGGATTTCTTGCATCACTTGGCTCCCGATACAAAGCTGACCAGTTGCTTCAACAGGCCGTCAGTTTCTGCTTCCAGCGCAAGGATTTCTGCCGTCACTTCTTCGAGGCTGCGCAATGGTTTGTGCTGATAGAAGTATTTGTTGAAGCTGATTTCATAGCCGATCACTGTCTTGTCGAGTGCAATCCACGCCTCGTCAACGTGCGGGCGCACCTCACGGATGAAGTATTCATGGATGACGTTGGAGGCCGTGGGCGTCTTGCTCTTGGCCAAGGGCACGTTCTCGGTGTCACGCAGTTCGCTGTCGGGTTCGTACTCGACGAATTCGCCTGCCTTGGTGCTGGGCCAATAACCATAGTCACCCAGTCGATCGGCGGTGGTCCGCAACTCGGCGAGCAGGTCTTTTAGTTTGGAGCCACTGAGCTTGTGCTGTTTCTTGATAACTTTGGCAGCTCGTGGGTCGCGCCAGCTCACAGCGTTCAAAAACTGCTTGCGCTCTGGCGTGGATAGCTTCAACTTCAGGGCGGCGCAAGCCTCATCCACCATGGTCTCAAACAAGTTGAAATCGAGGTGTTCGTCTGGTCCCACCTTGGCGGCAATCTGCTGTGCGGCCAGCATGATGTCGCGCTGAGCCTGCCATGTGGTCTGTGCCAGTAGCTCTTTGCGGTTCTTGGGCGACAAGGTGATTTCTTCGCGCTCAAGATGGTTCTCAATAGCTTCGGCATGGGCCTCCAGGTCGGTATATACCTCGTCGCCGTATTTGCCATAGACCCATTCCATGATCTCTTGCATGCCTGGTGTGAAGCGCAGGGTGGCAATGCGTTCAGGGCTGAACTGTGCGGCCAGACGCAAGGGGCGCTCGACCGTGACCTTGTAATAGCCAAAGTCCCGGTTGTCGAATACCTTTGCTACGCCTTCGTCGGCGAGGCTCAGGTAAAGCTTGGTGATCTGTTGGATGTGCTCGGCGGTGAATTCGCAGTTCTTCTCGCCAAGGTTTTTGCGTAGCTTCTGGTACAGGTTGGATGCGTCGATCAACTGCACCTTGCCTTGCCGCTTCTCTGCCTTGTGGTTGGACAGCAGCCACACATAGGTGGTGATGCCGGTGTTGTAGAACAGGTTGTTCGGCAACTGAATGATGGCTTCGAGGTAGTCGCTCTCGATGATGTGGCGGCGGATGTTGCTTTCGCCGCTACCTGCATCGCCAGTGAACAAGGCCGAACCGTTGTGGACGGATGCAATGCGCGAGCCAGAGAAGCGAGTGGCGTTCTTGTCACTCAGGTCAGAGCGCCGCTTCATCTTGTCCACCATCTCCATCAGGAACAGCAACTGGCCGTCCGATGAGCGTGGGATAGCGGGATAGAAGTCGAACGACTCACCGGTGTAGTCCGAAAGATTGACTTGAAAGCGATGATCGAGAACCTCTTTGCCTTCGATGATGCCCTTTTGATCACCCTTCCAAGACTTGCCGTAAGGCGGGTTGCTCAACATGAAGTCGAAGCGCGTGCCTGAGAAGTCGTTGGTTGCCAGCGTCGAGCCAAACTTGATGTTCTCAGGGTCGTTGCCCTTAATCATCATGTCGGATTTGCAGATGGCGTAGGTCTCGGGGTTGATCTCTTTGCCGTACAAGAACACGCCCACCTTGGCCTTGATCTCGCCTTCGGCATCTGTCACGAAGTCTTGCGACTCGGTCAGCATGCCGCCGCTACCGCACGCCGGGTCGTAGATCGTCAGCGGGTTGGGTAGCTGATCCTTCACCGGGATGAATACGAGATTGGTCATGAGGTTGATAACCTCACGCGGCGTGAAGTGCTCCCCGGCCTCTTCGTTGTTTTCTTCGTTGAACTTGCGGATCAGTTCCTCGAAGACGTAGCCCATGCCGAGGTTTGACAGACCTGGCTGTGTGCGGCCATCTGGCCCCTTGCGGTCGTCTGGGCTGAGGTTGATTTCCTCAGATACAAACTTCTCGATGACGTCATGCAACACGTCCGACTGCGCCATCTTGCGAATCTGGTTGCGCAGGTCGAACTTATCGACGATCTCTTTAACGTTGTCCGAAAAGCCATCAAGGTAGTTCTTGAGGTTGGCTTCGAGCTGCGACGGATTTCCCAGCAGCGACTTGAGGGTGAACTTGGAAGTGTTGTAGAACACGTAGCCTGAAGCTTCGCGCAGCCCGTGGGGGTCGAGGTCGGCCATGTCTGCGTCTTCACGCTGGAAACGCACCTCTTCAAGTACCGTGTCTTTGGACGGTTCCAACAGGCAGTCCAGACGGCGCAGGACGAACATGGGCAGGATGACATCGCGGTACTTGCCGCGAACGAAGACATCACGAAGGCAGTCGTCAGCGATTGACCAGATGAACGAAACGATTTTGTTGTGTGTTGAGTGATCCATTGATAGCTGTTCTATTGAATTACTTGATTGGCTGAGGACAGACCTGCGCTGTTGAAAAATCAGGGATCAAATCCGAGCCCTAGAAAAGCCTACCCGAGCGAAAATGGCCGAGGTCATTGGACCTAACCCCAATCAGAGAAAGCCAAAAAGGTGCAGGCATCAGCCAACGATTTAGCTTGCTTAATCGGGGCGGCCGGTTTTTTTGGTGGCCATCGCCCCCCATACCTTTGCTCCCTACCTCGCTCCAAGAGATGCTGGTGAACAAGCCTCAAATGTGCACCCTTGGTCGATAGCACTCCAAATGAGTACCGTACGCCGGGGCAGTTTTCGAGTTGCGCGTGGATCATTGCAACAGTAAATTGACCAGGATAAAGCATTAGCTCAAGCGATTCCGTCCAAGTGGCTGCGCTCAGAATATCAGGCTGAGCAAGGTGCAACTCAACGAGCCCCGTGTTTGCGTATTTGGAACGTACGGACACCTCTTGACGTTCCTGTGCGTAATCCATAACGTGCAAGTCATCACCACTCCCGCCTGACTTCAGGGCCTTGGTGAAGATCTCCACCGCCGCTTTAAACTCTTCTCCCCTCCCCCAAAACTCATAGTTTGGTGCCTGCCACATCAACGAGCTGAGATGTTTCGGCACCCTTTTCCCACCCTTACGAGCCTCGTTGATCTGCAGAGCAATAAACTCACGATTTGTTTTTGATCCCAGACTTCCAAAAAGCGGATAAACACCGGACGGAGAAGACAACCCATGGGCCATATCCTGGGCAAACGCTCTGATATCTAGGTTATTCCCGATTACATATTTCCTCAAAAAATCAAGCTGAAACTTATCCAAGAACGTTTCAACAAAGGCGTTATCAGTTGCTGGAGATCGCTCTAGCTCCTCGTTGATTCGGTCACGAAACTCGGTCACAAGGGAAAAATTTGCCCCGGATTCAAACTCCTCTGGGAGAACGGTTACAAGCCCCCCTTTCCTATCAACACCAAAACCTACAGTGATGGGGATGAAGCTCGGTCGATTGGCATGAACGTTTTCGATGGAGTGCACACCATATGAGCGTTCGCGCTCCTGACCTCGATTGCGGGCATGTTCTCTTTCAATTTCAGTGAAGTTTTCCCGATATGCGCGCTTGGCTCGATCAACACTGCCACCAACGACATCTGCACTTGGATTGAGTTTGATCCAGTTGTCTGTCGGAAAGATACTTTGGGTACGCCGAAGATTGGTAAAAGCAAGAAGATCAAATGAAACCGTATCGGTCCGCTTCTTCAATTTGGCGACCCAAGGACATTCGTCAGGCGAAGCTTCAAACCGTGCAGCAAATTCGTCGCTAAGTGCCAAGTAATCTTCATCCAACTTGATTTGACCCATTCGCTCCATGGACTCAATCACAGACAGGGCTTCAGCGTCTGAAAACCCAAAGTAATCACGAAGGCCGATCAAGGAAACACGCCCGCAGGTGTGCAACAACCTTAGAACGAATTCAGTAACAGCCGGTAGACGCTCCTCGGCAGAGATGTAAGCGGTGATTTTGAAGGCTTGTGTGGGCAGTGCGAAAGTAACCCGGTTGAACTCTATGCAATCTGGGTTCATACCTTGAACTCCTGTGCCTTTACTACTTCAGATCGACCAGCTACAGCCAGTGACTCCACCTTCTTTAAGACTTGACCCAAAGGCAGTCCCTCATTTCGACCACGCCACATGGGCGTAGCCCCTACGATGATCAAACGCTCCATGGCGCGGGACATGGCAACGTTGATCCGATTGGGACTACGCAGGAATCCGGGCTGCATGTTGGGATTGTTTCTGACCGTAGACAAAATAATGATTCGATTCTCTTTTCCCTGATAGCTGTCAACGGTGTCAACCTTGATAAGCCGTCGAACTTCTTGGGGGATCCAACGAGCTTCGTTTTTCAATCGATTGATGATTTCCCGTTGCTTCGAGTACATGCAGATCACACCAATAATCGGATCCCCCGACTGCAACCCCTCATGCAACGCCTTTATCAGTCCGTTGCGCTGTATCAGCGCCTTCAACACGCCCATCACGACCTGAGCTTCCGTCTCATTCCAGCAGTCGACCCGATCTGGCGATGAATTTTCGAGAGCGGCTTTGCCCAGAGTGCTGGTATCTACCCAAGAGACCTCATGCTTCAGCTTGGCAGGCAAGAGACTGGTGTCCAGCCATGACGCAGGACGCCCTGTATGAAGGTCTTTTTGATAGAACACGTCTGACACCAACTCACCAATGGCCGGAGCCATACGGTACTGCTCGGTGAGAGATGCGCCGACTGACTTTCCGTACTTGGAGTCAAAAAGTCTCTCGAAGTCACTAACAAAGGCGGGAGATTCACTTCCGTAACCAAGATTTTTAGAAACGGCATCTCGCACCTCCTGGTCAAACGTGGGAGGTAGCTGCTTGTGATCTCCCACCAGAAGAATTCGTCGCCCCGTCTGCATCGCAACAGCCACTTCACTCGGAGCTGCTCTACCAGCCTCATCAATGATCACCCAGTCGTACATGTTCTGTATGACACCGGCGGCTCTTCGACCAATACCCACAAGAGTCCCCGCCACAACCGTTCTGGACTTAGCAAGGAACTCAATAAAGTTCGCCGCAGGCTCGCCAAGGGTTTTCAACCAATCATCAGATAGTTTCAGAAGCTTTCGCAGCCGCTCAAGCGCTTGCGGGGACTGAACTTCGTGCTGTTTAGCGAGGCTGTCAAACAGGTGCTCCAACGCTTCGCCAAGTGGAATGTCCCCAACCTCAAACTGATAATCCCGTTGACAGATATCTCTCACGGTCTCTGTGAGCTGACGTATACGATGAGTACCCGCTTCCAGAAGCTCGTCAGGTTCTTTCGAATCTGACGTTGGTACTTGGCCCAGTGCCTCCAGCTCAAGTAAGCTAATCTGCTCAATGAGTCGACCAACTCCCAAATGCAACTTTACGGCAGCCGCTGAAAACTCTGGCATCAACCCCATTTCAGTAGCCAACCTGACTACTCGATCTTTGTACTCAGCTTTGAAACTCTCGCGGTAAACCTGCTCGATAGACGCTGAGTGCAAATGGCGAATAGGCTCAGAAACTACAGACTCATGCCCTAAGCGCACTGCATCAAAGGCAATCCCCTTCGCCTCAAAAAGTTCAAGCGCTTTTTCCAACGCGTTGTTGACCGCTTCATGTGCTTGGCTAACAACCAACACGCGCCGAGCACCTTCCTTCGTTACCAAGTAATGAAGAAGCGACGCGATAAACCAGGTCTTTCCGGTGCCTGGTGGGCCTTGCAACAGACTAATTGGGCCATTTTGAAGCGCTTTCTGAAAGGCGACCCGCTGGCTTGTATTGAGCTTCTTTGCACCTTGCGAGTACGCCTCAAGCGACGAGTCCTCAGGTCCGTCAAAGACCATTGGAAGAGGTTGCTCCGCATCCGTTTGCAAGTAGTCCATCAAGTTTGAAATGACGGCACGTCCATCTACTATGCGCTCTACCGCGTTTGCCCGCCGATTGAGGGAAGCACTCTCCATGTTGCTTCTCAAGCGGAGCTTGTCGCCAGGCTGGAGGGGCTTTGCGTTCCAGCGCTCAATCGCTAGCTCTGCGTTCCGCCCCAGAGAGGTATCCCTCAGCTCAAGTTCCCCGCAACGACGCCATAGACCATCTGCGGCCCTGCGTTCGACCCAAGTGTGGTCGTCTGCGTCTGGATCAAAACCTCTCCCCTCGATAACGCAGGGGACCAATATCTGATGGGACCGTTGAGGGCTCCTCATGGCCTCCCCGGTAACAGTCGCAATAGGAAGTGCATCCTCTTCTGCGCTGAGAAGTCCCTCCCACAACTGCTTTACATCGATGGCTGTTGCTTTTGGTACAGAAACTTTTTCAGAATTTTCGCGCTCACGGTAACTGGTGATAGATTCGTCTCGTAGCTGTATGTGCGTCACAACTAAAGGGTCATGCTCATCTGTCCCATCGGGGGGAATGAAAACATCATCCGATTTGCCAACAGATTCATCGCTGAATTCTGTCGCCCACTGCGCCAGTGAGGGCTCAAGCTCCGACGCCTCCCCTCTCGGGCCATCAACAAGAGAAATGCGTACTGCAATACGACCAAGACACCTGTCCTGAGCCCATATGAGTTGTGTCAGGTCAATTCGCTTTACAGCTACCCAAGTGCACTGCCCCTTTGAGCTATCCCACTCTAAGCTCAATCGCGCGCCGGCACCCGTTAAGTGCATCAACTTTGCACCTGGCGTTCTACGGGAGTTTTCATGGGTGAGATAGAAATACCCATTGTCAGAAACCATGTCTCCGGGCTGAACTCCGGTGGTCGCGAGATTCCTCACAGAGACTCGGTAGGGCTCAGTATCAACCGCACTGGCAACATTCGATTTTCCATCTAATGCAGCTTGAAGTGGCTCCAAGGCCGATACAGTTCTATCGTCGATAAGCCGTTGAACTTCCTCGCATACATGAGACAGCCCACTACGCTCAGTCGTGCTGCAGCTATCCACGAGAAATTCTTTTATGACCGCTGCAATCGCGTACCGATCACGGGCAAGCGGTGATAAACCTTTGTAATCAGGCGGCAAGTATGCTGTACTGTAAATCTCCTCGCCATCCCGGCGAAAGTCGAGTACGTCCACAAGGACTGGTTGCCCATCCGGGCGAATGACAATGTTGTCCGGCTTCAGATCTCCATGAGGCCATTCAAAATCGTGCATACGCGAGAGGGTGCGAACCAAACTTTGAGCAACCTCCAATTTGGATGAGAGGTCTCGGTCAGACTTCATCCACTCGGTCAAGGTGACTCCGTCAACCCAGTTCAAAACGACCAATAGACTACGCCGACTTAAACCATAGTCGCGAATCTCAGGAAGCCCTTTGAGACCAGCAGCTCTTAGATTGCGAGCTCTCTCCAGGAAAGACAGCAAGCGGATGGCAAGATCTGGCTTCTTTAGGTCTGGCTCAACGCCGTGCCATTCCTTAACCAATACTCTTTGACCATCGACGCTACTAACGTATGAGAGAAGGTCATCATCATCCTTCAGTGGGCTCTCGTCTTCAGGATAGTCTCTCGCCCTACTTTTAGCCTTATGTGCATCGAAGAGGGACAGTTCAAGAAGCTGCACGCGTTCATTCGAAGATGCACTATTCATCGCATCCAGCATGTGACGGGCGTTTTCATAACGATCCTGGGGCTGAACACTAAGCGCTCTTGTCAGAATTTCATCAAACCTACCCTCGTAGGGATCCGTTGCTCGACGCTCCCAGGTGAACACGTCACGTACTTTAGGCGGACGCTCACCAAACAAGATCAAATGCGAAAGCACTCCTAGTGCATATACGTCCCGGTGATATGGGGTGACTTCTTTGCTTAAGCCAATATCCTCTGGCAAATTAGAACGCTCTACTTTGACCTTGTTCCTGAATGTTCCGACCGTTTGTGTTGAGGGGTAGTAGGCAGCAGAAAAGCCCGAGATGATGACCTTGGCAGGCCGCTCGACCCAAACGCAGTGGGCACCAATGTCTCGATGAGCGACGTTTAAATCATGCAAGTCGGCAAATCGCTGAAGCAAGGCCTTGACCAACACAATCCGCTCTGTAGGCGTCAACTTCAGAAGCGTTGCGTTCACGAACTCGCTGAGGCGGGTGATCTTTGGAGGAAGAACATAAAGTTCAGAAAAATCGCTCGTTACGTCAGCTTCTGACCTGCGTGTAATCGGGCGCAACAAGGAGCGAGACAGCTCTTCATTTCTTGGCTCTACGTGCTCGTATACCCGTTGTTCGCGTAAACCAATAAACCCTCTGTCCCCTTCGCCGATGAGTGCAGTTCCTAGAACAGAAAAGTCCCATTGCCGGAAAAGGGCGAGTTTGTCTGGATCTACTTTTTCTTTCGCTCGAAATTCCGAGTACAGCTTGTTGGGGTGCACCCAAAGTGGCTGGTTTTCTGGCTTGAACCCATGAATAGCAAAGCCGGCAGGACGACCGCGCTGACCTACGAAGAAAAGATCGTAATCGTTAAGGTACGACAGCGGATTGATGCGTGTTGACCGAGCGAGCACTCTTTTGTAATCACGCTCTGAAGCCCATGAAAGCAAATCGTTCAAGTAGAGGACTGAATTTGCTTCGCTCGCATCAAGGTCCAGCTCGCTCAACGACTCAGAAAGTACTACAAACGAATAGATGAAAGGCGTTTTGGTGGGCCCAACTCGAGTTTGAAGTGCACTCGCCAACCTCTTCGCTTTGAGACCAACAAGAGGAACTGGTGATCGGCCACGGGGTTCTCCGTCCACGAACCAGCTTCCTCCTCTGGACTCCAATTTCTTGCCACGCCAGTTCTTGAGTTCGACGACGACGATGTGCGTGTGTGTGACAAGAATCAAATCGAAATCGTCGTCACCCGCCCCCGGCCCACCGCGGTTAAGTTTGAATGACGCATAACCTCGCCATCCTTTTGAAAACGCACTGCTGTTGAAAGCCTTCTCAATACGTTGATAAGCTTCTATTTCAGATCTGGGTACACCCGCTTTTTCAATTAAACGAATGTCCATTTCAAACAGCCTCGCTCAGTGTGAAAGTGCTCCCAATCAGGGGCTTCATTTGCTGACGGTATTGGATAGAGCCTGAATGATTTAGAAAATCACGATCCACTGCAGCCGAAAAGGCTCCACAACGATGGATGCCTTTTGCTCGAAAAACGTACATAACCGCCCTTGAACTGAAACTGTTTTTGTAATGTCAGTCTATCAGGCGAGCGCCTCACTTTTACCGATTTCGGGCCCTTCAAGCTTGCGGCCGGTACGTGTAGTTTCAGCGCTTTGCACTTTGTACTTTGCAGAGCTAACCCCCTTCTTAAAAGCTTTTGGGCATACATACTTCACTTGACCTACGGCAGGTGGATTGATCCAAGTTGCTTCTTTTTAGGTCATTAGCACCGCGCCCAACGCAGTCTTCATTTTTCGCCTGAAACCCTGATCCACGTTCTGTCGATCTGACCTACCCAATCCCTCGCTGTAGTCCACTCAGAGCTATCCAACACCTCGTTGGATAGCTCTGTGTTTTGTGCCGTCCATCTCCATGCCTGTCCCTTACCGGATGGCAGGGAGATGTGTGGCTGTCTGTTTTTCAACTCATCACGAAAGCCTTTCCATGTCTATTTCATGTCCTCAATGCGGATCTACCTTGATCCGTCAACGCAATGTCGGTCGCCGTACCGGTGGTGCAGTCGGCACCGTCGCTGGTGGACTCACTGGTGTCAGTGGTGCTCTTACTGGTGGTCGCGTCGGAATGACCGTCGGTTTGATCGTGGGTCCCACCGGGTCTGCCATCGGCTGTATCGCAGGCGCTCTCCTGGGAGGCTTGATTGGCGCAGTAACCGTAGGTGTCGCCGGTGCAAAGCTGGGTGGTGTCCTGGACGAACGTGTCCTCGAAAACTACGAATGCCTGCATTGCGAACACGTCTTCGGGGAAACGCACTAGGTCGCTGCCCTCATTTCTCTTTTTCTCCCTTATCCAACAAAACCACTTCAAGGAGCCACTCATGGCACATCAAGTTCAAACCATGGCTTACATTGGCCAAACCCCCTGGCATTCTCTGGGCAACGCACTCCCGCCCAAACAGTCCATCGATGTATGGGCCAAAGAAGCTGGCATGGACTGGCAGATCTGTTCCAGTCCAGTCCGCTACATGACAGAACAAGCAGGATCACTTGGCTCCATAATGAGTTTCGATGATCAAAAGGTTCTCTACCGCAGCGACACTAAAGCCCCGCTGTCCGTGGTCTCCGACCGCTACCAGGTAGTGCAGCCCCGCGAAGTGCTGGAGTTCTACCGTGACCTGACAGAAATCTCCGGCTTCGAGCTCGAAACGGCAGGTGTTTTGAAGGCCGGCAAGAAATTCTGGGCCTTGGCTAAGACCGGCAAAGAAAGCACGCTCAAGGGAAAAGACAAGGTCAACGGCTACATCCTCCTAGCCACCAGCTGCGATGGCACCCTTGCCACCACCGCAACATTGACTTCTATTCGCGTCGTGTGCAATAACACCCTGACCGTTGCGCTCAATGGTGCGAACAGCGCGGTCAAAGTCCCCCACAGCACCACGTTCGATGGCCAAGCCGTCAAAAAGCAATTGGGCATTGCCGTATCGCACTGGGATGGCTTCATGTACCGTATGAAAACCCTCTCCGAGCGCAAAGTGAAGTCGCACGAGTCTCTGAACTACTTCCTCAATGTCCTGTGTCATACCGACCAGCCCGCCAACACCAAAGGAGGCTTGGTCAACGAGCGGGCATTGAAGCGTGTGCAAGAGTTGTACGACGGTGCAGGTAAGGGCTCAGACATGGACTCTGCTGCCGGGACCGCTTGGGGACTGCTCAATGCGGTCACCGAATACGTAGACCACGAACGCCGTGCACGCAGCACGGACTACCGCCTGGATTCCGCTTGGTTTGGTCAGGGTGCTGCCCTCAAAGCACGTGCCCTAGACCACGCCATGCAGCTGGTGGCCTGACCTCAGTTCAAAGCCTCATCCATATTCACAATTGAAAGGAAACCCATGTCCAAAGCTATCGCAGTGGACCGGGAAGCCCGGCCACGCCCAGCACTCAAGCTGGTGAAGACCAATGACCTCAGGCGAGAAGACTGGCTCTCGGTTCGCCGAAACGGGATTGGCAGCTCCGATGCAGCTGCTGCAGTAGGCCTGAATCCCTACAAATCTCAACTCGCCCTCTGGATGGAGAAAACCGGTCGTGATGACCTCTTTGCTCCCATCGACGTCAATGATGACTCCACCCCGATGTACTGGGGCACTCTGCTGGAGCCCATTGTTGCTGCGTCCTATGCAAAGCGCACCGGCAACCGTGTCCGCAAGGTCAACGCTGTCCTGCAGCACCCAGACCACCCCTGGTTGCTGGCCAACCTCGACCGAGAGGTGTTGGGTGTGCCCGAAGTCCAGATCCTGGAGTGCAAAACAGCCGGTGTACACGGTGCCCGTCTCTGGAAAGACGGTGTCCCGGATTACGTGGCTCTGCAGGTACAACACCAGCTTGCAGTCACCGGCAAACGGGCAGCCGACGTCGCTGTCCTGATCGGAGGTCAGGAACTTCAGATCCACCGCATCAAGCGGGACGACCTGTTGATTGATCGTCTGATCCAGCTGGAGGAGGTGTTCTGGGGCTATGTCCAGTCGGATATAGCCCCACCAGTGGATGGCTCTGACTCTGCGGATCAGGCGCTTCGGCGTCTGTATCCCAACGATGTCGGATCTATCGTGGACTTCAGCCAGGATATGGAGATGTCCGCCGCCTTCTCTGACTTGGTGGCAGTACGCCAAACCTTGGATATCCATACCAAGCAGGAAGCGCTGCTCAAGCAACGAATCCAGCAACGGATGGGGGATGCGTCCAAAGCGGTGTTTGAAACCGGCGAGGTTACTTGGAGACGCAGCAAGGACGGGGTGGAGTTCAACTTATCCAAACTTCTGACTGACCATCCTGAGTACCAAGAAGCCTATGCCATCCCCAAGGCCGGCAGCAGGCGATTTCTGGTCAATTTGGCTAAGAGCTGATGGAGCCTTACAGCAAACCAAAGCCAGCAGCAAATTCTTTACTTCAACCCCATAAGCCTCACCCCGGGAAAACCGGCGTGAGGCTAATTTTTTTGTTCAATGAAAAGGAAAGCACATCATGCTCAAAGGAATGGCCATTACGCCCCCCATCGTGGGACGCATCTCCATCGGTAAAGTGGTGGAGAAAAACGGACGTCGACTTCCTGAAAAAGACGACGAGTTCACCATCACCACCCAGGTCCAGACTAAAGACGGCTGGATGCTGCACCCGCTGAACCAAAGCCTGCGTAAAGACGGCAACGCCAATAACAAACTGCGCTCTATCCCGGTGCGTGTGATGTTCAATGATCCGGACTTAAACCTACGAGCCAGCTATCACTACTTTGATCGCCAGACTGGGAGGCCTATGTGTGTGGGCAACGGTGAAACTTGCAATAGATCTACGGCTGAAGGAATCCAAGAACTCCCATGTCCAGGACCTGACGGCTGCCACTTAGGTCAGGGGGGACTCTGTAAACCTTATGGACGACTCAATGTGTTGATTGGAGAAGAGGACGAACTGGGTTCCTTCATCTTCCGAACCACAGGCCATAACTCCATTCGGACCTTGACGGCACGGTTGAAATACTTCCATGCGATCTCGGGTGGACATCTGGCAATGCTTCCCATGGAACTCAAGTTGCGAGGCAAATCTACGACCCAGTCACACAGGGCGCCAATCTACTACGTGGATCTCACAATTAGGACAGGGATGACTTTGCTGGATGCCGTGACTGAGGCAAAACAGGCGTATGAAGCGCGCGAGGCTGCTGGTATCGACCAGCAAAGTTTAGATGAGGCAGCTCGCTTGGGCTTTGCAGCGGGGGAGTTTGAAGAGTCAACCGAAGAAGCGAGGAATGTTCAAGAAGAGTTTTATCCCACAGACGACGTATCGAGTACCCAGAAGAAACACACTGGCGTTACAAATTCGTTATCAGCAAAGCTAGAGTCCAAAACAGGTGAACACTTGTTCAACGGGAATCACATGAACGCTAAAAAGGCTTGAGCCCATTCAAACCATTACGCAATTGGCCTTCTCGCACAACATCAGTTGTGCGAAAAGGCTACAGCCAAACTCGCAAAAATAAAGCTGTAAGAAACGGCCCGCTGGTCCCGTGCATGAAAACATGTCGTGCGTGGCGTACCAATTTTTTTACTAGTGGGTTTGGCACAAACACAAGCTAGTAAGTGCGACAAATTGTCAAAATCTATCCGTCACCAACTAGCTATTGATCAGCGCAGGAAACATAGACACCAGTTCTTCCGCATTTTCTTGAAACAAAAAAGACCTCAATAGCCAGAGAAAAGCAGCGGCGTTTCAGCAACGAATGCATAGCTGACCCGTATGTCGTTTACTTTTTTTGAGTATCGGAAGACCCTTGATGTGCATCGGCCGAAACTTTAGTGCGCTTAGCTCGTGATCAGCATGAAATCTCACTGTTGAGATGTAGCGGCGCGTCTCTCAAGAACATAAAAAAATGAGTTCACTAAACGACGAGCATTGTCTCGACGATCAGCCTCAGTAATTGAAGATGACAGAAACACAAAGTGCCGGCACTCGGGAGTTTGCCGCTTACCGTAATCGAGATATGGTTTGGCGCCCAGCTGGAACTGACTCGCGCTCAAAGGCGTCCCTTTGCCATCCATCAAGGCAGCGAACCCGTCGGTTGCACGAGCGTCGTTTTCCCTGTTTGAAGGCCACCCAGGAGTCACTACAAAACCACCTGGTGTAGTCTGGACATTGAAGATGTATTCAATTTTCGATTCTTTGTCCATCCAGCACGGTGGATGGTCCAAACCGCGCAATTTGTCCCGCTTTTCATAAAAAGCAACTTGCGTCTTAAGTTTGTCGTTCTCAGCGTTCAATGTTGCGAGAGACGATTTACCAGTAGTCATTGCCGCAGCTATGCGCGCCCCCTCTACGACGTCACGCACCAAATTCACCACGCCTCCTGGCTTGACTTCTATGTTGAGCTTCTTCTTGGCCTGATCACGCAATTCTCTAGACGCGTCTATAGCTTCTTTGACACGATCTAAAGCGAGCTGCTTCGTATCCGAGGTCTGCGACTTCCCATTTTCTGAATGGTTGGATTCACTTACCAGCGCTTCAATTTGCTGTTGGAGCTCAAGCGCAGACTCAACGCGCTCACGAGTTACTTTGTCTGCTTTATCCTGGCCAGCCTCTTCAATCTGCGATCGAAGCTCCTCCAATGCCACTAACTTCTTGGTCAGATCCAGAGATTCCTGCTGAATTCTCTTATGTTTGGCAGATTCCTCTCCAGCATTCACAAGTGCCTGCACAACTTCGGCAGGGTTATTTACACCCCGCTCGATCAGAGCATTCTGGAGCTTTTCCTGTGCACGATTCATAACCTCAGTAATCGCCACAGCATCCTCAGCGTGCCTCGCGTTCGCAAGCTCGCTAAGTGCATCGTCCTTATCTTTACGCTCTTGCATGATCATGAAACCAAGCAAAAGCATGAGTACAAAAATCAAAATGAATGCAATCTCACTGAGCGAGACAGGAAAGACCTGATCATTTTTACTAGCCAAAGGATTACCTCAAGTCATCGAGAAAGTCAGAGTTAAATGACCTAGTTGCTGAATGCACAATGGAAACAACAATCAAACCAATCACGCACTTGTAAATTGAGTGTTCTCCCCGTCCGGCGCTTTTGACGGATTCATACCAATAGACTCTGAGTTGTTAAACGCTGCATTTGCATTTGATGCAGGCGCGGAACCAGACCGGGCAGACATGTCCGGGTCTTTAACCGACTTCGCTAAATCCAACGCTCTTTGAGCAACTTTGATTGCGTCGTCTACCGCATTACGCGTCAGATTTAACAAGTCGGAATTGACTTGTATGCTCTTGTCGGTTTTCGAAGCGATGTCCTCCAATGCTGCTGCAATGCCCCTGCTAGAGTTTGCAGTTTCAAGAGAATTCCTTTCCACGGAAGTCATAACAGCGAGAGTCTCTTGGCGAGACGTCTCGAATTGAGCATCGTGCCGACGAGCTGCAGTATTTGTCGCATCTGCTTGCTTCTCCATCAGATCAGCAAGCGCGAGTATCCGATCCCCTACTTCTGCCTGTAAATCTCCCGTCTGCGCGGATAGCTGTGCTACAACACCTGTGAGATCACTGTTGCTATTGATCTTTTCGACCGAGGCTCTAAGTGATGCACCTAGGTCTTCTAAGCGCATTGTCAATTCCGCAAGAACAGAACTTTGGATCTCGGAGTTTCGAAGTACAGAGGCTTGTTGCTCAGTGAGTGCCAGGACAGTTCCCATCGCATCTTGTGCTTTTCTGGTCTTTGTATGAAACGCTTTCAGCGTCTCAGAGATAGATACAGAAGACTCGACAACTTGCTCTGAAACACCACGCACGCTGCCAGCCAGCTCAAGAGCTTCGCTCTTCAAGCTATTGAGTGGAAGTTGCATCTGCTCAACAAAATAATCATCCGGAAATGTGGTGCTCTCCAGGCGAGCTGTGACTGAGTTTGTGAACTGATTAATCTGAGTTTCTATAGATCGCAAATGACCTTGCATACCCCCGGAATAAGTCGTCACAGCCTCGGCAAGATTTGCAGTAGCACGTTTCACCTCAAGCAACATTTCCTCGGAGGCATTTTGGTTGTTTTGAGCAACTTGCTTGTAGAACTGATCGAGACTTTCCGCGAAGTTGCGCCCCAATGCCTCCACCTGCAATTGCACTCCGGCAACAGAGGCTTTCGATGCATCAATCACGTCATGCTGAAACATCTGAAGATTCTTCACCGTGTCCTGCATTTGCAATGTGAAAGCTCGAGTGGACTCAAGAAGAGATGCTTCAACATCTTTGATCGCATCTGCTGAATCTTTGCGGAAGCTCACGAGATAGACACGAACAATCATTCCCAAGACCGTGCTGACCATCGCAGTTCCGAAGCGCATGGCAATTTCGTACATGCCTCGACCGGGCGAAAGTTTGGGTACATCGATCAAACACATGATGATGGACACGATGGTGAAGATAAATCCGATGTAATAACAGCTATCGGCAAACTTATCTTCCGATACATCACTCTCACGTTTGTAGTAACCGACATACATGTACAAAACCATGACTGCCATGGGTGCGGCCATACCAAGCCAAAGTGGGTCACCCACTAAGTAGCCAGTAACTGCAAAGCCAATCTTTAGCGCCACAGCCAACGCAAATAGCCGTTGGACACGGATCGTGGGTAATGCTTGCAACACGGTAAATATCCTGAATGTGAATTGCGAGGGAGCAGGAGAAAACAACGTCTGTCGTTATCCCTTAATTGGTTCGTAGGCGACTACGCTTCCACCACTTTGTTTGATGTACTGACGCCAGAAATTAAGCAGGCCCTCCCCTTGCACCGCGGGAGTGTTCAGCAGCATTCGTATTTCGACTTTTGCTCCCTTCAAATCGGCCAAAGTCTTCTGCCCATATGGAGTGCCTGCAAAAGTTGCATACGTGGGAACACCTTTGTACATGTTCAACTGTGGACTGTTTTGAACCATGTCAGAAATGATGATCAAACGATGCTCTCCAGCAACTGCACGCTTATTGAATCCGGTAATGCCTACGAGCTGTACCATTTCCAAAATAGGGGAAGCTTTCCCAGGTTTGTCTGTCAATAGCTGGTCTGACAGGTCAACCATAGGACGGAGATACTTCGAATCAAATGCTTTTTTCACCATTACTGGATTGCCGTTGAGCTGACTTACATCACTCCCATCGCCTGGATTGCACAGCTCCAAGAGTGGCTCAGAAGTCGCCTTGAAGTCGTCAGCAAGCGCGTACACCGACAACAGATGATGTTTGGGCACCAATGTTGTAACAATATCTCGATAGAGAACTTCGAAGTCCTTGCGTTGCGTGAAGCCCATCGGATCAGACTTGTCCACAAGCACTATCACGTGGCCCAAAGGGCCAGATGCTGGGCAAAGCGTCAGCCGATCTGCAGGCTTTTCGCGAAAGACGACGCTATAGATCCCTGCGACTATGGCACCAATGATGAGCAACGAACCGAACGCGATACCGATGATCGTTCCGGCCGAGGGTCCTTTTTTTGATTGGCGTATGCGGTAGTTCATTGAGTCATTTCTCAGATTTTCCGGACTCTGTGATCAGATTTCAAGAAGCCAGCGCAGTGCCATTGTTCTCTGCTTCGAAATGGCTAGAGAGTGTTCGAAGGGAATTGAAATGCGCGGTAAAGCCAGACTGAATATGCGCCCGAATCTGCGGTGCCTTCAATCGAAATTCCATGAGCAATGCTTCTTGTTTAGCCAAACTTTCAAGATCGGCTGTCGTATCAAAATTGGGTACACGCAGCTCATGGAGCGCAGGTTGAGAGCTGAAGCTATTTGGAGTCGCATGTCCATTTAGTTGCCGCGTCGTCATGTTCTCGGTCCTGAACTCTGCAAGCAGTGCGCTCAACATAGAGGGGGAGTCTGCAATCATGTTGCTCAAATCGTCCCGGCAACGATCCTTGTCCGAAATCACATTCTTGATGCTCACAATGGCGGTCTCAGAATGTGCAAGCGCAAAGTCGACTTTTTCAAGCTGGGCTGTCTTCAGCTCTTCCAACATATCCTGAAGACTATCGAGCCCTCCAGAGTAAGCCTCCTCCGCCTCTAGCAACTTACGATGTTCTTTTCCATATCCGGGGTAGCTGTCATCTAGTTTGTAACCATCAAACACCGCCACTAACGCGAAACCGACGCTTACCAGGAGCAACACCATGGAGGACACTTCGGTGAGTCGGAACGGAGCGATCAGAAATGCTTCTAATGCTGCTGACTCAGCATTTTCTAGTCCAAGTACCAGCGCTTCACGGTAATGCGCAACCAAAAGCCCTAGACCGAGAATGAAACACAAAAGCACAACAATGGAGATGACACCTAAGACCACCTTGACCGGCTTCACATGATGCACATACTTCACGAGAAGGTGACCTGCAGCGAAAGAGACGGCAACGTTGAGCGCAGCAGCAACCAATGCCTGAACAAAACCCTGCAGCAGTCCGCCTGACAACCCCTGCGCAAAGAACTGTGAGTTGGCTACCGCCTCAACCGCAATAAGGGCAAGCGCAACGACATATCGCAACGCCTTATGCCACCCTTGTGGATAGTGAGGTAGCTCATGCCGTTGGTTGGCTTCTCGAAAGCGTTCAAAGGCTTCTCTTCGAGAACTGGCTATTGACTCCAAGCGTCTGATTTCTGGGGCATTGGCAGAAATACGAACACTGGCAAGTCGCTCAAACTCATTGGCACTATCTTCCCCAGCATGAATAGAAGGACTGACATCCAGTCGGGTTAGCTCACCATTGAGTGACTTGAGGCGGAGTTGTCCCCACTCAACGTAGTCTGTGCGAGCCTGCTCTATAGCCAGCAGCGCCTTAGTTTCCGGGCCGCATAAGTGTGCGTCTGAAGGAAGTGGGATGCCTGCAGCACCAAGTCTGGCGCCTTCTTCACGAAGTTTGAGGTCTTTCTCGATAGAGCGAATATCAATGGGATTCGTATGGGGGTCCCACTTACGCTTCAAATGTTTGGGCTTTGGCGACAGCCACTCTAAAAGCTTACGAAAAAGCCCCATCCCACACCACCCTGAAGAAAAGTTGAACAAGCGGTCTTTCGCCACTTATTGCTGATTTTTGCCGGAACACGCGATTGGCCATAAGCCAAATACAAAATCAAAAAAATCGGTTTTATTCACGTAATGTTAACCTTAAAGAAATACTGATGAAGCCACTTAGTGCGGCATTTTTTGAAGGAACTGGCGGAGGCTGAGCGACACATTGATTTCGAGGAGCTAAAGCTTTTAAGGTGTCGTAGCTTCAACTTTGTCAGAAGCGGGTCGACTGGGTCCGGTTAGACATGATCCGTTCGAATCATCGACCAGTCACAGCCAAGTCACTAGTGGCGTAAGCCTCGTGTGATGTTCCGCGTGAAGTCGCACCTTGGATACTTGGTGCATGCGATGAAGTGTCCGTACTTGCCCTTCCTCTGTGTGAGGAATCCATCTCGGCATCGAGGACACATCTCACTGGCAACCTGATTGCGAGCTTGGTCTTCGATAGAGATGCCCTGCTCTCTCACGAGCTCCGCGATGAAAAGAGACTCTTTGCGTTCGATAGTGACCAGCGTGACTGTCTGACGTGCACGCGTGAGCGCCACATAAAACAGCCTCCTCTCCTCCGCGTACTGGAAATCATCGCCCGATGGCATGGCAAGTTGCAGCACAGGATCGTCAGCCACCTTGCTGGGGAAACCAAGGGTCTCGGATGTCACTCGGGGAAGAATGATGTGATCCGCCTCCAGCCCTTTGGAGGAATGCACAGTTATGAACTCCAAATCAATACGACTGGTATCAACATTGGCGGGAAGGTAGACGCTTTCTTTCTTGTAACGCCCCAGTACCAAGATCTTGTGCTTCTTACCTTTGGGATCCGTGCTCGCGATTTCCTCTATCCGCTCCGCGATGGCGGATCTGATGCCGTGTTCATCAGCAACACGAACAATCTTCACTGGATCCTTGAGAGCTGGTTGTTGAGAGCGAACCACTTTTGCGAGCTGCTTGGGGTTCTTGCGCACAAAGGCGCTACTGATGTCGCAAAGAGACTGCGGACAGCGGAAGGTCGTCTCCAGCTTCATGGTCACTGTAGGACCGAAGCGTGTTTCGAAGTTCGTCATGACTGACAGGTCCGCACCGGCAAACCGGTTAATGCTCTGCCAGTCATCTCCCACCGCAAACAGGTGCTTGTGAGGACCACGAACTAAAGATGCTACGAGGCGCGATCGAGCTTGGCTGGCATCCTGAAACTCATCGACCATTACCAATTGGTAAGGACTGTCCCATCGCCCCAGCTCCACACAGTCTGCAGCCAGGTTGAGCATGTCTTCAAAGTCAATGCAGCCTGAGGTCTGAAGGTCGTTTTCCCAAAGGTTTGCGATCGTCTCGTACAGGTCCAGGAACAGCTTGTGTCGGAAGCGGAATACACCGACCACTCCGCTGTCCAAACGTTTGCGCAAGTCTTGAATACTCAGACGATTACTTTTGGCATGGGTCAGGAATGAGCGGAAGGTTCGGGCAAGCCGGGGATTTTCAATCGGTTTGCGCCCTGGCGCGGGACGCTCAGGGTTGGGGTCCAGAACTAGCCCCAACTTTGTGAGTTCTGTTTCTAGATACCGGAAGGCTTGACCAGACCAAAGGTCCGCCATGGTAGTTTCCAACAAGGTAGTCCCATGTTGGGCGTGGAGCTGCTTCTTCCAAACCATGCCTTCCTTGTAGCCTACGAACTCCGGCGGAGGCTCACCGTTGTCATCTATGGCCCAATGCTCCAGATAGGCGTTGGCATCTGTAAGGTAGAAGTCCGGGCGGTACTGCCGATGTTGTGCATCGGCTGTCTCCACCTCATAGGCGGCCTCATAGACATACTTCACCCCGTTGTAGAACAGCCAATTGGCAATCAGCTGTTCACCGCGGCTTTTGACGACTTCATTGTTGATAGTCCAGAAGCCTTCTTCTTTGGTTTGAGCGTTCCATCCATCTGGAGACTCCATCTCCTTGCCGAACTTGGGAAGGTCTTGGCCCAGCACTATCCGAAAGAGATCCCACTGGGTTCGGAAGACGATGTCCGCGTCCTTGCGCTCATCAATCAGTTTCAGCAAATGCTCAAGGTCTTGACCACCTTCCAGCCAAGGCGCTAGTGAGGGCTTCTTACCTGTTGCCTGACCAATGACATCGAGCCCGAAAGCGTGAAACGTTTTTGCAACGACGCGCTCAGCCGGCAGACCCAAGGGCTGAAGCCTGGCTTTAATACGCTGAGACAGTTCTTTGGCAGCATCGTTGTTGAAGGCCAGTAAGAGCATTTGCTCCGGCAAGAAGTAGCCGTTGTGCAAGGCATACCCTGCCTTGGCCACCATGGTGGAGGTTTTACCGGAACCTGCGGAAGCCACCAACAACACTCGATTGTCAAAGTTGATGACCGCTTGCACTTGCTCTTGAGTCAAAGGTGACTTTTCAACCTTCTGGAAGAAGTCAGCTTGTGACTTGAGTTGATGAGCTTGGTGCTGCTGGTTCAAGTGCTTGCCATAGGCGTACAGGTCGTCATTCCACAGCTGAATCGCTTCCTGGATGATTGCAGGTTCTTTACGGAGATGCGCAATCACCTCCGGGGTTTCGAGGATGTCTTTGGAGATGCTTGGCTTGGCATGCAATTGAACTTGCAATACCTCCCTGGTGATCCAGCCACGCATCTTGAGCTGCGTCCTCAATGCCTTGGTGCAAACCGCAGCCCATTCAAGGACAGGCGCCATACTGCCTCGGAAATCCTTGAGGACAACTGCAATGCGCTCATTGCGCCTTAACTGAGCAATGGCTGCGTTCAATACAAACTGCAGCCTCTTTACCTCGCCGTTCGAGATACCACCGAGTGACAGGACCTGGCCAGCGGGGTCCGACAGCTCTACGCTTGACCAGAACCAACCGGGCTTGACCCTTAGGCTCTCCAACGCTCGAATGGAGTCCCGAACTACGGTGCCTGCAACCTTAAGCTCGAACTGTTCGCTGGCGATTCGCAGTCTCCAGTCCGAAGCACCCGTGAACAACCTGCCCGCTGCTGTGGAGCGCCACTCTTGAACCGGAAAAGCCTTGGCGCTTGTCACTGGAGGGCGCGAGTGCCTTTGCAGCGGGGATAGCTTGCACACCCCCAAAACATATTGCCGGCATTGGCGCCGCGCTTGGCACTGCGATGGACCATGGCACCTCCACATTCAGGACAGGCTGTCAAAGGCGTCGATGCTTTACGAACAGCTGTTGGTATCGTCTGCTGGAAGCTATCTGGCTTGTCTGCACTTCTAGTTAACGTTGAGCGAACCAGAGAGGCGATTGCTGCACCGACAAACAGAATGGGAACTATGTATTGACCGCCGGTTGCAAGACCTTTCAGAAAAATCTCCGACAAGACATCAGGCATCTTTCCGGGAACGATAGGGGCCGCAGGCGTCGTTGCGATCTTGTGCAACACAAAGTAGCCACCTGCGGCAATGGCCAGGCTCAGCCACCACGGGATCTTGGCTGTCAGATCAAAAAAAACATCAGCACCCGTGGACTTCTTGCGTCGCGCCATTTTCACTCCCTTGATATTGATTTTGGGGAATCTTAATCAGTTTTTGGGAGCCTATTCAGGTGCTGCAATGCGCTAATCAGGCAAGGAATCGAGTCCCGGTGCATCGCATCTTTGGTCTTTAGCAGAACGATTGGACGACTTTCCATCTCCGGGTGATTGTCAAATTTACAAGTTGGAGCTTTGGTTCACAAGTGTCACGGACAATGCTGACCTTTATGTTAGTCAAACACGCTCTAACCTTAGCTACGTTGTGCCTGATCCAAACATCATTTGCACAACCCTCTACAGATTTTTCAAAGTGTCCCCAGTTCTTTGCGAAATCAAAGCCACCAGTCGTCAAGCCTCAACCGAAATTGCGCGCATTGTGCTTCGACGCCTTTGCGATCCTGCATTCAGGCGTGAGCAAGACTCCCGTATATGTCGCGCAAAAACTTGATCGCGAATCAATTGCAGACGCTGATGAAAAACGCTTCGACAAGTTTTATGAAGAAGGACGTCTGCCCAAAGAGGAAAGAGCCACACTGGAAGATTACAAGCACAGTGGCTGGTCACGTGGACATATGGCACCAGCAGGAGACATGCCAACTCCCTCGGCAATGGCCCAAAGTTTCTCTTTAGCCAATATGGTCCCACAAGCAATCAAGCACAATGGAGGCGCCTGGGCAAACAGTGTCGAGAAGGCAACCCGCCATTACGTTGCAAGAGCGCGCGGAAATGTTTACGTGATCACAGGGCCAGTGTTCGAGAGTTTCCAAACGATTGGACCTGGACAAGTAGCCGTCCCTACCTACCTTTTCAAGCTTGTTTACGACGAAGAGCGAAACATAGCATGGGCCTATTGGCATGCCAATAGCAATGAGACACGCGGCTCCAAACCTATCAGTTATGCCGAATTGGTGCGTAGAACTGGTGTGGATTTTCTGCCTGGAGCCTTTCCCAGCCGATAGCACTCCTCAGGTCATCAAATGCACATATTCACGAAGGACGTTGATGATGCTTCTCAATCAAATTCTCCTCAGCGTTTAACGCCAAAATCCTTTCTCAGCTTCAAAGCTTCTCAGTCCCCTTCGCCATGTAACGGTCTCGGAGGCTGACTCATTCGCTGGCCGGATACGGTGTATTCATAATTAGTCCTTGCATTTGTGTCGACTTGTTTTGAATACTGAGAGTGAGGGGCTCATGGACAAAAAATTGCTCGAACGATTGCTGGGTTGCGAGACTGGCAGGAGCATCAAGAAATTAGAAAGAATGCCGATGCGAGAGGTCGGCTCACGCCCGAAGTCAAGTTGGCGCTTGACCAACGCGCAGTAGAGCTAGGACGAGAATTGGTGGCTCAAAAGACAGGGCTTGACCTAACCATCCTATCCCCTGCTGAAGAAAAGATTGTTTTGGCCGTTAGTCAGTACGTAGCGCTTAAAAAGCTTCAATCAAGCAATGCAACACGCACCTGATTTCGGTCCCCAGAGCTCTTAACCTAGAGCAGCTACTTCATATTCCAGTATCAAGGCAACATGTAGGGCCCCAAGTCATTGGTAACCGATGGCTAGTACTCATACAGAAGTACAAGGCGTCTACACCGGTTTAAGGCTTGACAAGCGCCTTGACAGCTGGGCTGCTAAATCCGAAATTTGCTTAGTTCCGAAAACCGCGCTTTATCCAAACGACAACGCATCCTATTAATAGAAAAGCCATTACTGGACCAAGCGCAACTACAAGCACAGAACCGGTGTTTACTGTGTAAACGGGATCTTGAGCGCCAAAGACTTCATACAGTAACATTGACCTGAGAATTCCATTCTCTTGCCTGAGCCTCAACATAAGCAACTGCCTCACAAGACTCTCTTTTTCCTTTAGCGCCTGCTCTGGGACAGAGAGCTCAACTGACAGCTCTCGAGCTACAGATGATGTCAATTCAGGGAGGCCTCGAGAAAGTAGTCTCCGTGATAGAGCCACTCGTTTCTCGATCGCTCGAGCATCGGAATCCTCAGCAAGCCTGCGCGTCAAAGAGCCAATAGGCGCATTTCTATCTTCATCAATTCTCCTTTCCTTCGCAATGGCAGATGCAACACCCAGTTCAAGAAGTATGTGGTGTTCGTAATCCACGATGTCACCTTCGTCGAATTCAGCTGGAGGATCAAATCTCTCGACGAGGTAACGCTCGTATGTTTTTCCACTAAGCTCATATGAAACTCGCAGCCCAACAGCAGAAAACCAGAGTACGAGTAGAACGATAAATATTCGGTGCCATCCACCAAGATGCCTACGAACTGGTGCGGCTTCCCGACCCACATCGGTTCGAGGAGGTAATGCTTCAGCCATATCCAAACCGGATCCAGAATCAATCGCTTCAGGGGGAGCGGAAGAGCGGAGCCTCCGTTTGGCGCGGACAGCCAGAGTCTTGTCCCAAGGTCCTGACACCCTCTGAAGAAGTCTGTATGAGATGAATCCTATGAAGAACAACACAATATGTGTCTTGCTCTGACTACCCAACAAAATAAAGAAAACAAAATTCGCCAATGTGAGTCCTACCGCCCACCCCAATGCCTCATCCCGGAACAAAGCTCTGCGATAAATTCCATATCTGACAATGGATGGGAGTCCGAGACCCACTCCCCAAGTAATAGCAAAACTAAAAATGATGTCAAAAGCACTCATGAGATAGTCTCAAGAAAGGGGGAACTTTGGCACTCGAATGAAGCTAACCGCTGCATTCTTCGAGATTTTTTTTCGTTCTCCTAGAGCTCTCGGAACGGCCTCACTATGTTTATAGAGTGGTTTTGATGTGATTACCATGGTCAGGGAGCTTCTGAGAAACGTCTCACCTCTTGATTGAGCAGATGCTTGGTGGTGTCCTAGGAGAAGCATGTTTCACGGTCGAGAAGCAGTATTGTTCCAGTCTGTTTAGGTGCTGGATATCCCCCAAATGGGGGAATGCAAACTATTTCCGCTATCCGCAACGCCGGCATTCGCCAACGTCAACATTACGCCCACACCCGACTTTGTACGCTTTACTGCAACTATCCTTAGTCCAAAGCAACGTCGAAAGGGGCCAGCACCATTCCCCAAAGGTCATTTAGATTGACAGAAATATGCAGTTGGCAGAGTTTGCTTCAGAAGTCTTGGCCTGGCCTAAATTGGATTAGGCTGCGTTCTTGAGTGGGATAGGCGCGCATACAACCATCGCCTATATTGATGGCTCATACCGAGCCCTCGTGCCACTCGAACTATGGTTACAAACTATGGAAAAAAACTTAGCTGAACTTGTCACCCCCGTAGTGAAAGACGCCTACTCAGATGCGGTCGCGCCAGCGATGCGTGAGTTTGGGAAGCTGGGGCAGGATGCGGTCAAGCTTGTTCGATTGGCGCTGTTTCCTGTCCAGTTCGGGGCTTTCTTTCAGGATAGGCTTGCGCGCTACCTTGCCAAGGCGTTAGAGAAAGTGCCAGAGCAGCGTCGCGTTACTCCGCGTGACTCTGTGTTGTTGCCGGTGGCAGACAAGCTACGTTACCAAGACGAAGATGGAAACCCTATAGCAAGCCTTTATGTGAACCTGTTGGCACGCGCTATGGATCGTGAGCGTCTTGGTGATGCGCATCCAGCATTCTTGCATTTGATTGGGCAACTTGCGCCAGATGAAGTTTTAATCTTGTTGCAATTAAGTGCGCAGCCTAAGCGTGTGTTTTTCAGGCGTGGACTTGGGCAGCCCGCATTGCTTCTAGAGCAGGTAGTCCCGTTGGTGCAGAACCTTCCAGAGGGCGTAGTCTCTGACCTACTCAATTCCGCCTTCCAGCTTGAACAGCTTGCGCAATCTGAGTTGTTTCTGACCTTCTTGGAGCATCTCGTCGCTTTGGGCATAGTCGAGTATGCAAATGAACCACGAACTCGCGAGACTCGAGAGTTGTCATTCAGCATGTTGGGGTTTGAATACCACCATATTCAGTTGACGGAATTTGGTCGGCTCTTCCATCGCGCGTGTGTTGCTAATGACGGACCTTTGGTTTCGGGGTAGCTTGCAATGGCCTATTGAATCCGCCCAGCTTGACTTGACGCCAAGGAGCATTCAAGTCGTCATTGATTGAGGACAGCAACTGGCTGATACCGCAATGATTCAGTAGGCCACTGGCCCGAAGTGCCATCTTTGTTGCGTGAATGAAGGACGACATTATTGGAGCTGCCTGCTCCCCCCCGAATGCGGCAAGAAGATGATCGACTCCAGAAAAGTCCAGCGACAGAATTCGCGTGGCATCTATTTCAAATCACTACGCCCAAACTAAAGACCCGGGTTCACGCATAGGCTCGGCAGCTTCTTCAAAAACTGAGGCAGACGTCTCGATTTTTGAGTTCATTCCGTTCCCGTGAGTTTTCCCTCGTCAGTCAAATTGGCGAATGATTCGAAATTAGACAGTCGCCTGTTGCCGGCACCTGTTCCCTCAATGTCACCAGCTACTTTGTAGCCTTTTGGAGACACACAAGATTTGAATCGAAATTCCGGACACGCGCCGGACACGGATGCTCTGAAATGAGAAAGGACTTAGAGGCTTTCGCCGCTAAGTCCTTGATTTTATTGGTCGGTGTGAAAGGATTCGAACCTTCGACCCCTTGCACCCCATGCAAGTGCGCTACCAGGCTGCGCCACACACCGATCGAGCCTTAGATTATATCTTGTTATTTGGACCTCTTTAGGCGGGAGCCATAAGAAGTTCGCGAATATCCATCAATTCCCTTTTGATGGCATGCATCTCCAACCCGGCCATCTCATCCGGCGTAGCTTGCTGCACATCCTCAAAATCTTCGATTTCCGCTTCATCCAGTTCCAGGACCTCCATACCATCCAACTGGACCTCGCCATTGCGCTTCTTGTCACGCTCTGCCTGAAGCAACTCCTGCATTTTGTTGCGGGCACCACTGATCGTGAAGCCTTGGTCGTATAGAAGATCCCGGATTTTGCGGATCATCAAGACTTCATGGTGCTGGTAGTAGCGGCGGTTGCCACGTCGCTTCATAGGCCGCAGCTGCGTGAATTCCTGCTCCCAATAACGTAGCACATGCGGCTTGACGCCACACAAATCGCCAACCTCACCGATGGTGAAGTAGCGTTTGGCGGGGATGGGAGGAAGCGTTTTCTCCATTGAAATCAATGCTGTACGAGACAAAGCGTAGAGGTTACTCTAAGTTTTGTCTGTACGCAAAGATTCCTTTACGCAGCGGCTACAAATAAGTCAGGCGCCGTGCTTTAGTTCACGCCTCAGTCTTGCCTTCGTCCTGAATTTGCTCTTTGAGCTTATGGCTGGCGTGAAAAGTCACCACTCTGCGCGCCTGAATAGGTATTGCTTCGCCGGTGCGTGGATTGCGGCCGGGACGTGGGGCTTTGGTGCGGATCTGGAAATTTCCGAAGCCGGAAATCTTCACATCCGTGCCATCGACCAAGCTACTGGCGATCAGATCGAAGAAGGCATCAATCATGTCCTTTGACTCGCGCTTGTTCAGTCCAATCTGCTCGAAAAGCAGGTCGGACAGTTGCGCTTTGGTCAATGCCGGGGTTTCCAGACTTTCAACAGAAAATTCCATGACTGAGCCCTCCTGCGGTTCAAGCATCAAGCGCGCTGACGGGCGCCCACTGATGTCACCAGCTGATCCACTACCGCTTTCATGGCGGATTCGATTTGTTCTTCTGTAAGCGTTGCTTCGTCGCTGTTCAGGGTCAGACGCAAAGCCAGACTGCGGTCGGTGCTACCTGCATGGGCTTCTGAGTCCTTGGCGAGCTTGGGACGGTACACATCGAATAGTTGAACATCGCGCAACAACCCTTGGGTTGGCGCCGCCCGCACCGCTGCCACGAGATCCGCATGGGTTACCTGGTCACCCACTACCACGGCCACGTCACGCTGGACCGCTTGGAACTTGGCAACATTCTGAAAGACAGGCACTTGGCGTGCCAATACGGCATCCAGCTCCAACTCAAACACGATGGGCGCAGTTGCGAGTTCGTACGACTGGCGCCACTTCGGGTGGAGCTCGCCAACGAATCCGATGGAACGGCCGTTCAGCTTGATCTCAGCGGTGCGACCCGGATGCAAAGCCGGGTGTTGGCCCGGCACGAATTCCGGCTTCAAAGGTGCGAGCAAAGCCTCAACATCACCTTTGACGTCAAAGAAGTCTACGCCTTGCTCTTTGCGACCCCATTGCAAGGCATCAGCACCGCCACTGGCCAAGCCTGAGACACGCATGGGCTGGTCAAAGCCTTCAACCGTGGAATCGGTACTCTTGATTGACGCATTGCGCAAGAACACACGACCCAACTCGAATACCCGCACGCGGGGTGCCTTGCGAGCCAGATTGAAACGCAGGACTTGCAACAAGGATCCGATCAAAGAGGAACGCATGACGCTCATCTGGCTGGCAATCGGATTCAACAACTTGATGGGGTTCGGATTACCAGCAAGCTCGTGCTCCCAGCGCTCTTCCACGAAGCTGAAGTTGATGGTTTCCTGATAGCCCAGCGCGGCGAGTGAACGGCGCACTGCAAATGCACTGCGCTGATCCTCTTGGCGAATCTTGGCCGTGATAGGCGCTTGCGGCGGTGTATGCGGCAAGTTGTTGTAGCCCACCATGCGGGCAACTTCTTCAATCAGGTCTTCTTCGATCTGCAGATCGAAGCGGAAGGACGGAGGGGTCACAGTGATCACGCCCTCAAACTCCTGCACAGGCAAACTCAAACGGCGCAGTGCATCCGAACACTGAGCTTGGGTCAGTGGCATACCGATGACCTTGACTGCACGCGAAACACGCAAGGAGACGGGTGCGGGGGCAGGAACGTTTGCCACCAGATCATCCACCGGGCCGCACTGGGTGTCAGCAGTGCCACATATCTCGATGATCAATTGCGTGATGCGCTCGATGTGCTCCACTGTCAGCTGAGGATCAACGCCACGCTCAAAGCGGTGACCGGCATCTGTAGAAAAGTTGAACCGGCGTGAGCGCCCGGCGATGGACTTGGGCCACCAGAAAGCGGCTTCCACATAGATGTGACGGGTATCGTCCGACACCGCTGTGGCGTCACCGCCCATGATGCCGGCCAAGGACTCCACTTGCTGCTCGTCAGCAATCACGCCGACCTTTTCATCAACGGTGACCGTGTTGCCATTCAGCAGCTTTAGCTGTTCACCCGGCGTTCCCCAGCGAACGTCGAGCCCGCCATGGATTTTTTCGAGATCAAATATGTGGCTGGGGCGACCCAGCTCGAACATCACGTAGTTCGAAATGTCTACCAAAGGACTGACGCTGCGTTGGCCGCAACGAGCCAGTCGGTCCACCATCCACTGCGGTGTGTTCGCCTTGGTGTTGACGTTGCGGATGACGCGGCCGGAAAAGCGGCCACACAGGTCGGGCGCGCTGATCCTGACAGCTACTTTATCTTGAATCTCAACAGGCAATTGCGGAAGCTCGGGTGCCAACAAGGGAGCACCAGTCAACGCAGACACCTCACGTGCAACTCCATATACGCTCAAGCAATGGGCCAAGTTGGGCGTCAGTTTGAGAGTGAATAGGGTGTCATCCAGGTCGAGATACTCGCGAATGTTTTTGCCAAGTGGTGCGTCCAGTGGAAGCTCCATCAGGCCACCATGGTCCTCAGACAGCTTGAGCTCGCGTGCGGAACACAACATGCCCTGGCTTTCCACACCGCGAAGCTTGCCGACTTTGATCAGGAAAGGCTTGCCATCCTCGCCCGGCGGCAACTCTGCACCGACCAAGGCACAAGGGATACGGATACCAACGCGCGCATTGGGGGCGCCACAGACGATGTTGAGCAGCTCGGCTTGGCCCACATCGACCTTGCAGACGCGCAAGCGATCCGCATTGGGGTGCTGCTCGGCCTCCTTGATCTCACCCACCACGATGTGGGTAAAGGGGGGCGCAACTGGCTTGAGCTCTTCGACCTCCAGACCAGCCATGGTCAAGGTTTCGGCGAGCTGGGCAGAAGAGATGGCAGGGTTGCAGAAAGTGCGCAACCAGGATTCTGAGAATTGCATGTTCGGGACCGGCGTGTTTGTTGTTCTTGTGGATTACTGGAATTGCGACAGGAAACGGACGTCACCGTCAAAGAACAGGCGCAGGTCGTTCACGCCGTAACGCAACATGGTCAAGCGATCAGGGCCCATGCCAAAAGCAAAGCCGATAAATTTTTCAGGGTCCAAGCCCATATTGCGGATCACGTTGGGGTGTACTTGACCTGAGCCAGCAACTTCCAGCCAGCGGCCGGCGAGCGGGCCGGTCTGGAATTGAATGTCAATTTCAGCGCTGGGTTCGGTAAAAGGGAAGAAGCTGGGGCGGAAACGCAAAACCAAATCATCCGACTCGAAAAAGGTCCGGCAGAAGTCCGTAAAAACAAACTTCAGATCTTTGAAGCTCACGTTTTCACCCACCCAAAGGCCTTCGCACTGGTGGAACATGGGCGAATGGGTGGCATCGCTATCTACGCGGTACGTGCGCCCCGGGGCAATGACACGAATCTCGGGCATGTCACCGGCATAGAGGCCTTCCGAGGAAGCGCCAGAGGCAGCGCGGTGGGCCTTGACGTGCTGCACCGCATAGCGGATTTGCATGGGGCTGGTATGGGTACGCAACAGGTTGGGCGCGGCCTCGGAGCCACCTTCCACGTAGAAGGTGTCGTGCATTGAACGTGCGGGATGGTCTTCAGGTGTATTGAGGGCGGTGAAGTTGAACCAATCGGACTCAATTTCGGGGCCTTGGGCCACATCGAATCCCATGGAGCCGAAGATGGCTTCAATGCGTTCCAGGGTGAGGGACACAGGGTGCAAACCGCCCTGCCCTCGCTGGCGACCGGGCAATGTCACGTCCAGTGCTTCTGCCTGGAGCTGGGTTTGCAGTTCGGCATCGGCCAATGCCTGACGACGCTCAGTGAGAGCGCTCTCGATAGCCTGCTTGGCCAAGTTGATGGCGGCACCGCGGGATTTTTTCTCTTCCACGCTGAGGGCAGCCATGCCCTTCATGAGCTCGGTGATCTTGCCGGACTTGCCCAAGAAAAGGGCTTTGGCATTTTCCAGATCAGCGGGCGTGGCAGCTTGCAGAAATGCAGCTTTGGCGGTGTCAACGATGTCGTTCAACTCGGTCATAAATAGGTACTTGACGATTCAGATCAATGAAAAAGGGCTAGTGCTTTTTCAAGCGCTAGCCCTTGTTTCTGGTGCGCTGAGTGCTACTGAATCAATAGCACTCAGCTGCGGACTCAAGCAGCCAGTTTGGCTTTCACTTGTTCCACAATGCCAGCAAAAGCAGCCATGTCGTGGATAGCGATATCGGACAGAACCTTACGGTCGATCTCGATGTTGGCTTTCTTCAGACCATTGGCAAACTGGCTGTATGTCAGACCGCATTGACGGGCTGCCGCGTTGATACGGGCAATCCACAACTGACGGAACACACGTTTCTTGGTACGGCGGTCACGGTAGGCATATTGCCCAGCCTTCATTACCGCTTCTTTGGCGATACGGAAGACATTACCGCGGCGGCCGCGGAAACCCTTAGCAAGGGCCAGAACTTTTTTATGGCGGGCGCGAGCCGTTACACCACGTTTGACGCGAGGCATGTGATTACTCCTTGTACGTCGTTAATTAAATACCACGACCGGGCAGCATCTGCGCCATGTGACCCATGTTGGTCTCATGAACAGCTGCGGAACCGCGCAGGTGGCGTTTATTTTTAGTGGTCTTCTTGGTCAAGATGTGACGTTTGAAGGCTTGACCGCGCTTAACGGTACCACCTGGACGGACGCGGAAGCGTTTCTTCGCCGCGCTCTTGGTCTTCATTTTGGGCATGTTCATGCTCCTTTTCATTTGTGCTCGTGAGGCGTCTGGAAAACGACTTCCAGCCTTGTTGGCCCCGAGCCACTTGTGCAAAACCCGCTACAGGGTTTGCTTTATGCAAGCCACTTTTCAGCGACTTGCTAACTCCTGGCAGGTGACCAGACCTGCCCGGAATACTTACGCTGCAGCTTCCGCCGCAGGCTTTGGAGAGCCACCACCGGGCTTTTTACGACCCGGCGCAATCATCATGATCATCTGACGGCCTTCCAGCTTGGGGAACTGCTCAACGATGATGGTGTCACCCAACTCGTCGCGCATACGCTGGAGCATGGCCAAACCAATTTCCTGATGGGTAATCTCACGACCACGGAAACGCAAAGTGATCTTGCACTTGTCGCCATCCGCCAAAAAGCGCTTGATGTTGCGCATCTTGATGTTGTAGTCGCCGTCATCGGTACCCGGACGGAACTTGATTTCCTTGATCTCAATGACCGTCTGCTTGGCTTTCGCTTCCGCCGCCTTCTTTTGCTCCTGGTACTTGAACTTGCCGTAATCCATCAACCGGCACACAGGCGGGTTGGCAGTAGCGGCAATTTCAACCAAGTCAACGTCGAGGTCACCCGCCATGCGGAGTGCTTCCATGAGGCTGACGACACCCAGAGGCTCGTTTTCAGGGCCTGAGAGGCGAACCTCAGGGGCCATGATTTCACGGTTCAAACGGTGTTTACGTTCTTCGCGCTGGCGGCGGTCACGAAATTCAGTAGCGATGGCTCAATCCTTCACAATATCTGCTACAAAAACTGTAGCGGTTGCCGCACAACACGCGCCGTCAAACCAGTGTTTCCATGGGGAGACCTCAGGATGATTTGTTGGCAATGTCCGCGGTGATGCGCTCAATGAACGACTCCAAGGGCATTGCACCGAGGTCTTGACCACCTCGGGCACGCACTGCGACAGCGCCTGCTGCCATCTCTTTGTCACCAATAACAACTAAATAGGGCAGCTTCTGCATCGAATGCTCTCGTATTTTATAGGTTATTTTCTCGTTACGCAGATCTAAATAGACCCTAAGCCCTTGATTTTGCAGCGTTTTAGCGACGCTTCGGGCGTAATCGGCCTGTGCATCGGTGATATTGAGCACCGCTACCTGCACGGGAGCGAGCCAGGCAGGCAAGGCACCAGCGCTCTCTTCAATCAAGATGCCGATGAAGCGCTCCAAGCTGCCGACGATCGCGCGGTGCAGCATGACGGGACGATGGCGGCTACCATCTTCCCCGACAAATTCTGCATCCAGACGCTCGGGCAAGTTAGGATCCACTTGGATCGTGCCGCACTGCCACGGGCGGCCCAAGGCGTCCTTGAGCGTGTATTCGATCTTGGGGCCGTAGAAAGCACCTTCGCCCGGCAAGTATTCAAAATCGCAGCCTGACGCACGCAGACCTTCAGCCAACGCGTTTTCTGCGCGGTCCCAACTCTCTTCTGTGCCGATGCGCTTTTCGGGCCGGGTGGACAGCTTATAGATGATGTTGGTGAAGCCGAAGTCTTTGTAAACCTTCTGGAGCAAGGTTGTGAAGGCTTTCACCTCCTCCTGGATCTGATCTTCCGTACAGAAGATGTGGCCATCGTCCTGGGTAAACGCGCGCACACGCATGATGCCGTGCAGGCCGCCCGAGGGTTCATTGCGGTGGCACTGGCCGAATTCGCCGAAGCGTAAAGGCAGATCGCGGTAGCTCTTGATGCCCTGCTTGTAGATCAGGATGTGGCCCGGGCAGTTCATGGGCTTCAGGGCGTAGTCGCGCTTTTCACTCTCGGTGGTGAACATGTTTTCGCGGTACTTGTCCCAGTGGCCGGTTTTTTCCCAGAGGCTCTTGTCAATAATTTGGGGGCCCTTGACCTCGAGGTAACCGTTGTCCTGGTACACCTTGCGCATGTACTGCTCCACGCCTTGCCAGAGTGTCCAACCCTTGGGGTGCCAGAAAACAGTACCAGGGGAATGCTCGTCGATATGGAACAGATCGAGTTCACGACCCAACTTGCGGTGGTCACGCTTCTCGGCCTCTTCGAGCATGTTCAAGTGCTGCTGCAATTCGTCCTTGGTGGCCCAAGCAGTGCCGTAAATTCGCTGCAGCATTTCATTGCGATGGTCTCCACGCCAGTAGGCACCCGCCACTTTCATGAGCTTGAAGTGCTTGAGTTTGCCGGTGCTGGGCACGTGGGGGCCTCGGCACAGATCTTCAAACTTGCCTTCGCGGTACAGCGACACGTCCTCATTCGCAGGAATGCTGGCGATGATTTCGGCCTTGTATTGCTCGCCCAAACTCTTGAAGTACTCCACCGCCTCATCACGCGGCAACACGCGACGCACGACCGGCTCATCCTTGTTGGCGAGTTCGGTCATCTTCTTTTCAATAGCGGCCAGATCCTCCGGGGTGAACGGACGCTTGTAGGAAAAGTCATAAAAGAAACCGTGCTCGATCACGGGCCCGATGGTCACTTGCGCATCGGGAAACAACTCCTTGACGGCATAAGCCAACAAGTGGGCCGTGGAGTGGCGAATGACTTCCAAACCATCGGCATCTTTGGCTGTGATGATGGACAGCGCGCTATCAGCGGTCATCTGGAAACTGGTGTCCACCACTTTTGCAGCATCAGCAGACTCGCCTGCGGCTCGGACCTTGCCGGCCAAAGCTGCTTTGGCCAAGCCGCTGCCGATAGAGGCAGCCACTTCGGCCACGGTAACCGGGCCGGGGAATTCACGTTTGGAACCGTCAGGGAGTGTGATGTGGATCATGGTGATTTCGAGGAAAGAGGGTCTTGAAAAGCAAAAAGCGCGGAGGAGTCCGCGCTTTACTATGAATTTGGTAGCTGACTGCGCACAAGGCGCGCGGACTACGGCCTTATTCGCTGATGAATGTTGCCGGTGTAGTTCGCGGTGTCATAACCAAACTGCCTTTCTCGCTCTTATACAAAGTTGATAACCAGATTTTAACCGCAGTCTGCAAAGATGAAAAAAGGCCGGGCGCCTTGTGAGCGACCCGGCCTTGACTCCACAGCGGTTGGCTTAGTGGAATTGCTCTTCTTCGGTAGAACCGGTCAGTGCCTTCACAGAGGAGGAACCGCCCTGGATCACGGTAGTCACGTCGTCGAAGTAACCCGCGCCGACTTCCTGCTGGTGGGACACGAAGGTGTAACCCTTTTCGCGGGCTGCGAACTCGGGCTCCTGCACCATTTGTGTGTAGTGCTTCATGCCTTCGCCCTGAGCGTATGCATGGGCGAACTGGAATGTGTTGAACCAGTTGATGTGGATACCGGCCAAGGTGATGAACTGGTACTTGTAGCCCAGCGCAGACAAGTCTTCCTGGAAGGATGCGATCTGGCTGTCGTTGAGGTTCTTCTTCCAGTTGAAGGATGGTGAGCAGTTGTAGGACAGCAGCTTGCCGGGGCAAGCAGCGTGCACCGCTTGGGCGAACTCACGGGCAAAGCCGATATCCGGCACGCCTGTTTCGCACCACACCAAATCCGCATAAGGTGCGTAGGCAACACCGCGGCTGATGGCTTGTTCCAAGCCGTTCTTGACACGGTAGAAACCTTCTTGAGTGCGCTCGCCAGTCAAAAATGGCTTGTCGTTGGCGTCATGGTCAGAAGTAATCAGGTTGGCAGCTTCAGCATCGGTACGGGCCAGCACGATGGTGGGCACGCCCATGACGTCAGCGGCGAAACGTGCAGAAATCAGTTTTTCAACCGCTTCCTGGGTAGGGACGAGAACCTTGCCACCCATGTGACCGCACTTCTTCACGGCTGCCAATTGGTCTTCAAAGTGAACACCTGCAGCGCCGCTTTGAATCATGTTCTTCATCAGCTCGAAAGCGTTCAACACGCCGCCGAAACCCGCCTCTGCATCAGCCACGACGGGCAGGAAGTAGTCGATGAATTCTTTGTCGCCCGGGTTGATACCGCGGGACCACTGGATTTCGTCAGCACGCTTGAACGTGTTGTTGATGCGGCGAACCATGGTGGGCACCGAGTCGTAGGCGTACAACGACTGGTCGGGGTACATGGTCTCAGAGGTGTTGCCGTCTGCAGCCACTTGCCAGCCGGACAGGTACACCGCTTCCAATCCAGCCTTGGCTTGCTGCATGGCTTGACCGGCAGAGATCGCGCCGAAAGCGTTTACGTAACCTTTCTTGGCGCCGCCGTTCACTTTTTCCCACAGCTTTTCAGCACCGCGCTGTGCCAGGGTGTACTCAGGCTGCAAGCTGCCGCGCAGACGCACCACGTCAGCGGCGCTGTAACCACGCTTGACCAGCTTCCAACGGGGGTTGGTCGCCCAGTCTTTTTCCAAGGCTGCGATTTGTTGTTCGCGGCTCAATTGCTCTTTGATGGATTGCGGCATGAGAACACTCCTAGGTTGGTTGATTGATTCGGCTAATTTCGTTTGCCGATGACTGAATTCTAAGTCTTATATAAGACACATGTTAAATCTTATGTCTTATATAAGACATAAATTTTTATCAATTAAATCAACAACTTAGGCAGTGTATTTCTCAATGCAAAATCGATGAACTCAATACGATATGGAAGTGACAAAATCTAAGTCGGAGAAGTTCACGATGCAAAATGAAAAAGCGCTTGGTAAAAAATCAATAGAACGCTGCGTAACGCTCCATCTCCCAGGCACTGACCTGCTGGTGAAAAGCATCCCACTCAGCACGCTTGACGGCCAGAAACTGGTCCACAAAAGCTTGTCCCATGGACGCAGACAAAGCACCATCCGCCGCCAAAGCGTCTAATGCCTCCTGCAAGCTCCGGGGCAGCTGGGCAGGTAAAGCTTCACCAGCTGCCGCGACCGCATAGAGGTCTTGCTCACAAGGCAGAGGTGGCACCATGCCACGATCTATGCCGTCCAAGCCCGCGAGCAAGGTACCGGCCAAGGCGGCGTACACATTACATGACGGGTCTGGCAAACGCCACTCCATGCGCCCGGCCACCGTACGCACCACACAAGTTCGGTTGTTATCTCCGTAGGCCTTCCACACAGGTGACCACGTAGTACCCGACGCACTGGCACTACTGGCTAAGCGCTTGTA
Source organism: Comamonadaceae bacterium (assembly GCA_027488985.1). Lineage (GTDB taxonomy): Bacteria > Pseudomonadota > Gammaproteobacteria > Burkholderiales > Burkholderiaceae_C > Allorhodoferax > Allorhodoferax aquaticus. The sequence goes on from JAIYAR010000016.1 coordinate 46,937, forward strand.
GCTGTTCACTGTAGAAGCACAAATGGCAGCCAATGCATCCGCGTGTGCCAGTAGGCCAGCAGCAAATGCGTGCCCTACTCCGCTCAAACCCAAGCTGCCGGACTCATCTGAAAACACAGGCCCCCCTTCGGCATCCGTGATGCTCAAATGGAAATGCAGCCCGCTGCCGGGAGCTTGAGCCAGCGGTTTGGGCATACAGCTAAACACCATGCCGTGACGTTCGGCGACAGCGTGCGCTGCCAATTTGAACAACATGAAGCGATCTGCCGCGGCCAGTGCGTGGTCAAAACGATAGTTGATCTCGTACTGACCGGTGGCATCTTCATGGTCCATCTGCTGCAATTCAAAGCCCAGACTGGTGAGCGTCTGGCGCATGTCGTCGAGGTAAGCCGCATTGCGATGGATGGACTTCAAATCGTAAGAAGGCTTGTCCAGACTATCCCGCACGTCCGCCACTTGCCAACGGCCGTCGCGCTTGTTGAGTAGAAAGTATTCCGGCTCGATACCTACCCACAACGTCCAACCGCGATCTTTCAACTTTTGAATCGCTTTTTGCAGCAACTGGCGCGAGCAGGTTTCCAACGGCTCCCCACCGGCAAACCCGTCGCAGACCGCATGGGCCACGCCAGGCATAAAGGGCAGTGCCCGGATGGTTTCCGGCAAGACCCGCCCGTAGTACTCGCTGCGGGACCCGTAGCGCGGCAGTCCCGTACCCCAGATACTGGGACCCGCAAATCCAGCGCCTACTTCTACCCATTCGCGCAAGTTTTCAATGGGGACCAATTTGCCCTTGGCAACTCCGTGAATGTCGGTGAATTGCGGGAGCAGTGAGTGGATGCCTTGCGCCTTGAGAGTGGCAATGAGGGCGGGATAGTTATACATAAAAATAGCCTATAGCGCCCGCCACACATGCGCAACGAGCTATGAAATCAATAGCAAATACAGCATCGCCGGGCCTTTAGGCCGGTTGGGTTGCCGCCGCGCCCGCTCGGGTTGCAGCGGCAATCTCGCGTTCCCGCTTGCGCGTTTGACGGGCAACCCACACGCTGTAGCCAATGATCACGATGGTCACTGTGACTATCAACAAAGTAGCCGCTGCGTAAATGGTTGGATTGATACCCCGCCGCGCGTAGCCGAAGATCACCTGCGGCAGGGTGTTTACTCCAGGTCCTGACAAAAACTCCGAGATCACGACATCGTCAAATGACAAAGTAAAACTCAAGAGAAACGCGGCCAGAATGCCCTGCGCAATATTCGGCAGGGTTATCAGGAAAAACACTTCATGCGGTCGGGCGCCCAAGTCCATGGCCGCCTCTTCAATCGAGCGATTCATTTCCAGAAGGCGGGACTGAACCACCACCATGCCATAGGCCATGCCCAACAAGGTATGCCCCAGGATGATGGTAAACATGCCGCGCTCAGGCCAGCCGAACACGTTCTGCGCCCCCACCATCAGCAGGAGCAAAGACAGGCCTATCACCACTTCAGGCATAACCAGCGGAGCATTCACCATGCCGGAGAACGCGGTGCGGCCCAGGAAACGCCGGTAGCGAACCAGTACAAAAGCTGCGAAAGTGCCCAGTACGGCAGACAACACGCCGGTGACCAAGGCCACTTGAATGGAAAGCCAGAAGCCTTCGACAATCTTGGTGTCTTTGGTCAATGCCTCGTACCAACGGAACGAAAATCCAGTGAAGTTGGCATCCTGCCGGGTGCTGTTGAAAGAGAACACCACCATGAACAGAAGTGGCATGTAGAGGAAGGCGTATACCAAGGCCAACCAGGCCTTGCCGAAGTGCTTTTCAAACCAGGCTTTCATGGATCACCTCAATGCTTGGCTTCAGCGGCTTCGCCGGTGTAGCGGTAATAGAAGGCCAGTGGCACAACAATGAGTCCGATCATCACCACCGCCAAGGCACTGGCGCGTGGCCAGTTGTTGCTAGTGAACATCTCATCCCAGACCACGCGGCCGATCATGATGTTCTCGGGTCCTCCCAACAAAGAAGGAATCACGAATTCACCAACGGAAGGAATGAAAACAAGCATGAAGCCGGCCACGATGCCTGCCTTGGAAAGCGGCACAGTAATGAGCCAGAACGCCTTGAACGGCGAAGTACCCAGGTCATAGGCAGCTTCCAGCAAGCGGAAGTCCATCTTCACCAGATTGGCGTACAGCGGCAGAATCATGAAGGGCAAATACACATAGGTCATGCCCACCAGCATGGATACATTGGTGTAAAGCATCTGCACAGGCTCTGAAGTAAGGCCTACCGCCATCATGACTTGGTTAATCACGCCCTGGTCCGCCAGAATGCCCTTCCAGGCATAGACCCGCAGCAGAAACGAAGTCCAGAACGGCAGCATCACCATCATTAACAAAGCCGGCCGGACGCTGGGCTTAGACCGGGCGATGAAATAGGCAAAGGGATAGCCGATTACCAGACACAAAACGGCGGTGCACAAGGCATACCATATGGAACGCAAATAGGCTTCGATGTAGAGCGTCTGGAACAGAGGCCCGCCTTCAGTGGTGCGAAAGATGGACCAGTAGTTTTCATACTTCAACTTGAGCAAACCAGTGCTGGCATCCCAGATCGGTTTGAACGGGTTGATGTCGTTGCCCATGTCTACAAAACTGATGTAGAGCAGAATCAAAAAGGGCAACAAAAAGAAGATCAGCAACCAGCCATAAGGCACGCCGATAACGAAGCGGCGACCGGGCATAGACAGATGTGTAGAGGGCATGGCAGTCCTTAATCGCGCAGCACGATACCGGAACGGTCACCCCACCAGAAGAACACGTCATCTTCCCAGGTGATGTCACTCAGGTCCTGGCGGGAGGTGTTGGCCTCAGTGATTTTCACCTTCGTACCGTCAGTTGCCACCACGATGTAAGTGTTGTACGAGCCAAAATAGGCAATCTCCTTGACCTTGCCCGTAAACACATTGACCGCTACCGCAGGACGGGTTTTGCTGATCTCTATCTTCTCGGGGCGCACCGCAATACCGACCGGCATGTTCAGCGTGCCGCTCACACCGTGGCCCACCTGAATTTCACCGATGCCGGTGACCGCAGCACAGCGGTCCACCTCGTCGACGCTGAGTCGGCCTTCGAAGATATTCACGTTGCCGATAAAGTCCGCCACAAAGCGGTTCGCGGGGTGTTCGTACACTTCTTCAGGACTGCCGACCTGCAATACGCGGCCTTTGCTCATGACGGCAATTCGGCTTGCCATGGTCATGGCCTCTTCCTGGTCATGGGTCACCATCACGCACGTGACTCCGACCTTTTCAATAATGTTCACCAGCTCAAACTGGGTTTGCTCACGCAGCTTTTTGTCGAGTGCACCCAATGGCTCATCAAGCAAAAGCAGCTTGGGGCGCTTGGCCAGACTACGGGCCAGCGCTACGCGCTGTTGCTGCCCGCCGGAAAGCTGATGCGGCTTGCGCTTGGCGTAGGCGCCGAGCTGCACTAGATCGAGCATTTCGCCCACGCGCTGCTTGATCTCGTCTTTGGGTAAGCCTTCGCGCTTCAAACCGAAGGCCACGTTTTCCCAAATGTCCAGATGTGGAAACAAAGCATAGCTCTGGAACATCATGTTGATGGGGCGGTCATAGGGGGCCAACTTGGCTACATCCTGGCCACCCAACAAAATTCGCCCTGAGGTCGGCGACTCGAAGCCGGCCAACATGCGTAGTAACGTCGATTTACCACAGCCTGAACTGCCCAGCAAAGCAAAGATTTCACCCTGCCCGATGGACAGCGAAACCTCGTCCACTGCGACGGCCTCGTCAAACCGCTTGACAAGCTTTTCGGTTACCAGATATCCCATTTTGTCGGGTTGCACTGCCATGTGATGACCTTTGAAGATGTCTCTAGAAACAATAAGGGCTGTTCATACCGGCGTACAAACAGCCCTAAGTACCGCTCAATTTAGGGAATTACTTGCCTTTTTTGAACGCGTTGTAGGCGTTAGCCATAGACTCGCGGGCTTCGTTGGTGAAGCTGCTCGGTGGAATCATCTTGGCGAAGTAATCAGCATCCACAAAGATGCTCTTGTTGCCGGTCATCTCAGGCTTGATCTTCTCTACAGCGGCCTTATTGCCTGTGTTGTAGTTCATTTCATTGGTCATGGACGCTCCGCTTTCGGCACGCAGGTAGAAGTCAATGAAAGCATGGGCGTTGTTGGGATGCTTGGCATCCTTAGTCAGGCCGATGGCATCAATGAAGATCAAAGCACCGGTGCTGGGCAACAGAGCCTCGATCACGTCCTTGGAACCGTTTTCCTTGGCACGACCTGCAGCGATATTGATGTCGCCCGCCCAGCCGATAGCGGCGCACGCTTTACCACCAGCGATGTCATCGATCATGGTCGAGCTGAACAAGCGCACATCCTTGCGCACCTTGGCCAACATCGCTGCGGCTTCCTTGTAGTCGTCGCTGCTGTTGGAGTAAGCGTCCTTGCCAATGTAGTGCAAAGCCACGGGCAAAATTTCAGTCGGGGAATCGAGGTAGGCGATACCGCAGGACTTCAGCTTGGCCGTGTACTTGGGGTTAAACACCAGATCCCAAGCGTTTTCAGGCATGGGCATGCCACCCAGAGCCTTTTCTACCTTGGTCTTGTTGATACCTACGGTCGTGAAGCTCCAGGCCCATGGGACCAGGTGCTTGTTTTCGGGGTCCGCCTTGGTCATGGTGGCCATCAGCGCGGGGTCGAGGTTGGCCAGATTCTTGATCTTGGACTTGTCCAAGGGCTGCAGCAAACCGCCCTCGATTTGGGGCTTGGCAAACACAGTGCCGGGTACCACGATGTCGTAGCCAGAGTTGCCGGCCACCAGCTTGGCGTGAAGGGCTTCGTTGGTCTCGAAGGTGTCGTAGTTCACCTTGATGCCGGTTTCTTTCTCGAAGGCGGCGACCATACCTTCAGGAATGTAGTCGGGCCAGTTGTAGATGTTCAGTACCTTCTCTTCTGTATTCGCGGGTGCTGCAGGTGCGCTAGCGACTGCAGCAGGCGCGGCTGCAGCCGCAGGCGCCTCTTCTTTTTTGCCGCAAGCGGCCAAGACCAGCGCAGACAGCGCAAACGTGCAAAGGTACTTATTCATGGTGAGCAAATCTCCGTAGAAAAGGATTGGGTAGGACTACGAACTACAAGCCTGACTCAAGCAATATTCAGACCAAAAAAGATTATAGAAGTGCTACAGCAGGCCCCGGGCCTTCAACTCAGCCTGTGTGAGGTCTAACGCGAGATAAATGAGGCGCATCATCTCGTCAATGTCAGCACGCGTCATGATCAAGGGCGGCGCAATGATCATCCGGTCACCGACCGCACGCATGATCAGACCGTTCTGGAAGCAATGACCGCGACAAATCATGCCGACGCCGTCATCGCTGAGGAAACGTGTTTTGCGGCCCTTGTCTTTCACCAACACCAAGCCGCCTACAAAACCACAGGTTTCCGCCACACCGACCAGCGGGTGATCGTTCAGCTCGGCATAACGCTGGGCAAAGTACGCACCGATTTCGCCATGCACCTTTTGAGGGAGCTGCTCACGCTCCATGATCTCGATATTGGCCAGGCCCACCGCACAAGCGACCGGGTGACCGCTGTAGGTATAGCCATGATTGAACTCACCGCCCTGCTCTATCAGCACCTTCGCCACGCGGTTCCCCACCATGACGCCGCCCAAGGGGATGTAGCCGCTGGTAATTGCCTTGGCAAAGGTCACCAGGTCGGGCTTGTAGCCAAACTTCTCATAGCCAAACCAATGGCCCAGACGACCAAAGGCACAAATGACCTCGTCGCTGATCAACAAGATGCCGTATTTGTCGACGATGCGCTGAATTTCAGGCCAGTAGGTGGAGGGGGGAATGATCACGCCCCCCGCGCCTTGCACTGGTTCAGCAATAAATGCCGCCACCTTGTCAGGCCCGACTGCAAGGATTTTTTCCTCCAGCCAACCTGCAGCGCGGACACCGAATTCCTCGGCGGTCTCACCCGGCAAACCATTCTCGAAATAGTAAGGTTGCTCGATATGGGTGATGTTGGGGATCGGCAGGTCGCCCTGTGCGTGCATGCCACTCATGCCCCCCAACGAGGCACCGGCCATGGTGCTGCCGTGGTAGGCGTTGTTCCGGCTGATGATGACTTTGCGTTGCGGCTGCCCCAGCAAGTCCCAGTAGCGGCGCACCATGCGCACGTTGGAGTCGTTGCTTTCGCTACCGCTGGACGAATAGAACACATGTTGGAAGCTTCGGTCCCCCACATCCGGTGCCAGGGAAGCCAACTTAGCCGCCAGTTGCACGGCCGGCACATTGGTAGTCTGGAAAAAGCTGTTGTAGTAAGGCAGCGTCATCATTTGCTGATGGGCAGCATCTGCAAGCTCTTTGCGGCCGTAGCCGGCGTTGACACACCACAAGCCACTCATGCAATCCAAGATGCGATGGCCTTCGGAGTCCCAAACGTACACACCTTCCGCACGGGTAATCACCCGCGCACCACGGCCGTTGAGGTCCTTGAAATCAGTAAATGGGTGAAGGAAATGGGCGCTGTCCAAGGACTGGATCAGGGCGGTATCGACGACTGTGTTCATGGCAGGCTCGTGAAAAAGCGAAACAAATTTAGACGTGGAGCAAGAGGTGCTCACGCTCCCACGGAGAGATGACTTTCATGAACTCATCAAACTCCAGCTCCTTGATTTCGGAGTAGACCGTAATGAACTCTTTGCCCAGCACCTCGTGAAGATCGGACTCCTTGCGCAGCCAGTCCAGCGCTTCGCCCAGGCTACGCGGCAAGGCATAGGGGGACAGGTACGCATCACCCCGCATTTCGGGCTTGGGTTTGATCTTGTTTTTGAGCCCCAGGTATCCGCAAGCCAATGTCATGGCCATGGCCACGTATGGGTTGGCATCCGCTCCAATCACACGATTTTCCACGCGGCGGGCCGCGGGTGAAGAAATGGGTGAACGGATACCCACCGTGCGGTTGTCATAACCCCACTCGATATTGATCGGCGCCGCGGTATTGCGGGATAGACGACGGTAGCTGTTGACGTAGGGCGCTACCAGCACCATGGCAGCCGGGATGTAGCGCTGCAAGCCACCGATGTAATGCATGAATGCTTCGGACGGCGTGCCGTCCTCATTGCTGAACACGTTCTTGCCGGAGGCAATGTCTACCAGGCTTTGGTGTACGTGCATGGCACTGCCGGGCTCGCCGGCAATCGGCTTGGCCATGAAAGTGGCATACATGTCGTGACGCATGGCTGCTTCACGGACTGTCCGTTTGAAAAAGAAAACTTCATCAGCCAGGCCCAGGGGCTTGTTATGGAAGAAGTTGATCTCCATCTGCCCTGCCCCCACCTCGTGGATCAAGGTGTCGACGTTCAACTCCATCTTGTCGGAATACTCGTAGATCTCTTCGAACAAGGGATCGAATTCGTTCACCGCATCAATGCTGTAGGCTTGGCGGGAGGTTTCAGCGCGGCCGCTGCGACCTACAGGTGCCCGTAACAAAGTGTTGGGATCGGTGTTGCGTGCTGTCAGGTAGAACTCCAGCTCAGGCGCAACGATGGGCTGCAAGCCCTCTGCTGCGTACAAGTCGCACACCCGACGCAATACGCTGCGTGGAGCGAAGGGCACCAGCTTTCCTTCATGATCAAAGCAATCGTGGATCACCTGGGCTGTGGGGTCAGCTGCCCACGGCACGATACGCACGGACGAGGGGTCCGGCCGCAATTGCATGTCTTTGTCGGTGGGGTCAATCACGTCATAGTAGGGGCCGCTTTCAGGGAACTCACCCGTCACGCCCATGGCGACAATGGCTTGGGGCAAACGCATTCCACGGTCTTCGGTGAACTTGGCACGAGGCAGAATTTTTCCGCGAGCCACACCGGTCAAGTCAGGCACCAAGCATTCGACTTCGGTGACGCGTCGCTCGTTGAGCCACTGCTCCAGATCGTTGAAATTCATCGTTTTGTTTTCGGTCATCTTGTATCTCCTTGAAACGTTGCCGGCCTTGAAAGTCCTTGGCACAACGCTTGCAACAAATTCATTCTGGTGCAAAATTGGCTTTAAACCGGAGCCATTTAAACGGCCTCCATGGTGCCACTTTAACCGGACAAAACCGATTTGCTGTCAGAACTTATCCTGAGTGAAATGCACCAACTGGCTGACAAAGGCATGCCTTTGCACCGTCAACTTTATGAAGCACTTCGACGCGCCATCCTGGAAGACAAACTTCATGCGGGTGACAAACTCCCTTCAAGCAGAGAGCTGACCCAGGACCTCGACCTCTCACGCAACACTGTGGTGGCTGCAGTTAACCAACTGGTCACTGAGGGCTACCTCGTCAGCCGGGTCGGCAGTGGCACATACGTCAACGACCAGACCCGACCAACTGCAAGGCTAAGCCCTGCACGCACGCACTCTCAAACTGGCCTATCCAACCGCGGCGTCGCCGTATCCACCCAATTCACTTCCGCACAACTGGAGGTACAACCCTTTACCCCCGGCGTTGCGGATTTCAGCGCCTTCCCCGTCTCCCTGTGGCAGCGCCTGCAGAACAAACACTGGCGCATGACTTACCCGGACATGCTGGACTACTCTTATGGCGGGGGCCACACCCCCTTGCGTCGCGCGGTAGCCGACTATCTGCGGGTTTCACGCAGTGTTCCAGTGGAGGTTGAGCAGGTCATCATCACCAACGGCACCCAACAATCATTGGACCTGTGCGCGCACATGTTGGCAGACTATGGCGATACTGTCTGGATGGAAGACCCCGCATACTGGGGCGCCGTCAAGGCATTCACCGCAGCCGGCCTAAAGCTTCATGCCGTGGCGGTTGACCCTCAAGGTATGGCGCCTTCAGCCTTGGACGAAAAGCACCCGCCACGGCTGATTTACACCACTCCATCTCACCAATACCCAACCGGAGCCGTCATGTCGTTGGCTCGGCGTCAACAGCTATTGGCGCTCGGACAACAGTACAACGCCTGGATCCTTGAAGACGACTACGACAGTGAGTTCCGCTTCAGTGGTCCGCCCTTGTCATCATTGGCGGGACTGGATACCGATGGCCGAGTCTTGTACCTTGGGTCGTTTTCCAAGGTGCTGTATCCGGGCCTGAAGCTGGGCTATCTCGTGGTGCCCAAAAGTCTGGCAGCCGCATTCAAGCAAGCACACTACGACCTGAACCGGCCGGGGCAACTCCCCTTGCAGGCGGCCCTGGCGGAGTTCATCGAACTGGGACATTTTGCTGCCGCACTGCGCAAAGCCCGCCAGAGCTATGCGCAACGACGCAAATGCCTGTTGGACGCCTTGCAGCCGGTGTTGGGCCAGCGAGCCAGCATCAGTGGCGCAGAGCAAGGCTTGCACTTGTGTCTCCAACTTCCGACAGAGCTTGATGACGAAGCCCTTGCGCGCCGCATCGGCCAAGCCGGAATGGTAGTTCGGCCGCTATCCGCCTATTGTTTGCAACGCAAAGACGCGAAGGGCTTGGTTATAGGCTACGGCTACGCCACCCTGGGTGACATTGCCCATTGGGGCCCGGTTTTGGCGCGACTGGTCTCCAACGCTATAGAAGGTCTTTGAGCTGGTGATAGGCCATACCCAGCACCAAGCTGGGCATGCGCAGCAAACGCCCGCCGGGGAACTGACGGTGCTGGATGCGGGCAAACATATCGAAACGCCTTGCCTGACCGTCGATTGCTTGTGCCACTAAGCGGCCCGCCAAACCCGTAAGCGCCACCCCATGGCCACTGAAGCCCTGCAGGTAGTAGATGTTGGAGTCCAGCCGGCCGAAATCCGGTGCTCTGCTCATGCTGATGTCTACGAAACCGCCCCACACGTAGTCCACGGCAACGTCTTTCAGCTCCGGAAAAGCAGCTGCCATGCGCTTGGCCATTTTTGCTTTGAGATTGGCGGGGGTAGCTGTGGAATAGCTAACGCCACCACCGAACAGCATGCGGTGGTCTGCACTGAAACGGAAATAGTCGACCGCAAAATTGTTGTCGCAGACAGCGGCATTACCCGGCAGAAAGGCCCGAGCGGTAGATTCCCCCAAGGGCTCTGTGCAGATGATGTAAGTGCCGACGGGCATGATGCGTGCACTGATTTCCGGAGCCACATCGGGGCCGATTTCCGGCAGGGCACAGTTACCGGCTAGCACCGCGAACTGGGCACTTACTGAACCGCTTGCAGTCGACGCCCGAACCGTGGGGCCTCTGTGCAGCCCGGTCACTGGTGAGTATTCAAACATCTGGACGCCTGCGGCCAAAGCAGCACGTGCCAATCCCAAACCGTATTTCAAGGGATGCAGATGTCCTGACTGCCCTTCCCACGTTGCTGCGCAGTATCGGGGGCTGCGAATGTGCTGCTCAAGTGAATCGCCGGTCAGCCACTCGGTCGCGAATCCGTAGTCGCGCTCCAGCGTCTCCGCGTCTTCACGCAGGGCTTTCGCTTTGCCAGGACTGTCCGCCACCGTCAGGTAGCCATTGACCAAGTCGCATTCGATGCCATGCTGGGCTACGCGCTCTTGCAACAATGCAACCGCCTCCAGCGACATGTCCCAGACCTGCCTCGCCACCGATGCACCGGCCTGCTCCTCGTAGGGCCCCTGTCCGCTGGCCAGCCCGACGATGAACTGTCCGCCATTGCGACCCGAAGCGCCACTGCAAATGCGGTCGGCCTCCAGCAATGCCACCGTGTAGCCCGCAGCCCGCAAGTCCAGGGCAGTACACAAGCCCGCAAAACCGCCCCCGACCACGACAACATCTACGGTCACGTCGCCCTGCAAGGGCGCACAGGGCTGCGGCCGCTGCACACTGGCCTCGTAGTAGCTATGGCGGTTGAGCTGGGTGTCGGACTGAAGCAAGGACATGGTGCGCGGCCTTACGCCTTGGAAGCTTTGGCGATCTGACCGCTCAAATAGGTCCAGACGAAAGTGGCAGCTGCGTTGCTGGTGAGTTCGGCGTGGTCATAGGCGGGTGCAACCTCCACACAATCCATCCCGACAAAATGCAGTGGGGCTAGTTCTTCGAGCAATGTCAGCACCTGGCAACTGGTCATACCGCCCGGCTCTGGAGTGCCGGTCCCGGGCGCAAAGGCAGGGTCCAGGCAATCGATGTCCAGAGTCAGATAACAAGGGGTATCGCCCAAGCGCTCGCGGATCTGAGAAATCACTTCCGCCAAGCCAGCACCGTCCCGTCCGCGCAAATCACGTGCTGTAAAGATCAGGCCGCCCTGGTCCTTCACATATTCGCGGGCAGCGCGATCACCGCTGGAGCGCAGTCCGATTTGAACTGTTTTCTCAGGAACGACCAGTCCTTCCTGAATGGCCTCAAACGTCCAGGTGCCGTGGCCCGAGGGTTCACCAAAGTGGTCTTCCCATGTGTCGCAATGTGCATCGAAATGAATCAATGCCACCTGGCCATGCCGGCGCTTGAGGGCACGCAGCAAAGGCAATGTCACCGAATGGTCGCCCCCCAGAAAAACGCAATGGTGCTTGTCCATCAATAGCGCAGCTTGTGTCTCGATAGCTTCACGCACCACCTTCAGTGGAGAGGCGTTCGGCAGCGCCATATCACCGGCATCACCCAGTTGAGCCAATGGAGACACCTCAAACACGGGGTGCAGTCCGTCACACAGCATCAAGGACGCGCGACGAATCTCCTGGGGACCGAAGCGGGCGCCCGGCCGGTTAGTCACCGCACCGTCAAAGGGAATACCCGCCAGGGCGTAGGCCTGTCCGGCGAGCGCCTGACTGGCGAGAAAACGGTTGCTGTTGCTGGCGTAAGCGAATTGGCCGATACCCATGGTCGTTGTCCAAGAAAGTGTTGTTTGATCTAAGAGCGAAGTTAACTGATCGCCCCTTGCAGACTGGTGCCACTTCGCGCGCGCTGATTGGTGTAGGCTCCCGCACTTTGCGACATCCGCCGCGCGATCTAACGCCTCATGCATTCCAACAACGTCCGCCCCCGCCTCTTTTCTTACGCCCTTCTGGCCATGAGCATGGCTCTGGTGGGAAGTTATGTGGCGCTGTCCAAGCCCTTGGTGCTGGTGCTGCCGGTCTTTTTGTTGGCGTGGCTGCGGTTCGGCATCGGGGGCTTGGCCACCCTGCATTGGCTCAAGCGCCCGGCGGATGAGTTGCCCATGACACCCGCCACTAGAAAATATCTCTTTCTGGAATCTTTTTTCGGCAATTTCCTTTTTTCGATCTGCATGCTTTTCGGTGTCAGCATGACCACGGCAGTCTCTGCAGGCGTGATCATGGCGGCCATACCGGCGGTAGTGGCGCTGATGAGCTGGGTATTCCTGAAGGAAAAAATCAACACCCGCACCTGGGCTGCCGTCATATGCAGTGCGCTGGGCATTGGCTTGCTTGCGCTATCAAAAAATGATCTGCACGCGCATACTCCATCGGCGCCAGAGGCCAATTCGACCTTGCATAACCCTTTGCTCGGGAATGCACTGGTCTTTGCTGCCGTGTTGTGCGAAGCTGCATATGCAGTGATTGCCAAGAAGCTGACGGGTGCCCTTAGCCCGAGACGGATTACCGCCTTGATCAACTTGTGGGGCTTTGCGCTGATGACCCCCTTCGGCCTCTACATGGCGTGGTCGTTCAACTTCGCTGCCGTATCGCCGGGGTCATGGCTATTGCTGGTGTTTTACGCGCTCGCCGCCAGCGTGTGGACGGTATGGCTGTGGATGAGCGGGCTCAAAAACGTGCCCGCATCACGAGCCGGTGTTTTCACCGTCATGTTGCCGATCTCTGCCGCCGTTGTCGGCGTGCTGGTCTTGGGCGAACCATTGGGCGGCTTGCAGCTTCTTGCTTTCGGCATTGCGCTGCTCAGCGTGGTGCTGGCGACCCTGCCTGGCAAGGACAGCACAGGCTCACATTAATGGCTTGCTGCTGACCACCACCCCGTCGCGGTCCGCATAGAGCCAATCACCGGGGCGCACCCACACCCCCTGAATACGTACAGGCAGCTGCACCAGTCCCTGCTGACGTTTCTCCGTGGGCAATGGCATGGGAGCCAGCGCACGGATACCGACCTGTTGTTGCTCCAGCTCGGCCAGGTCCCGCACACAGCCGTCAATCACTATACCGGCCCAACCATTGCGGGCTGCCGCTGCAGCCAGATTGCCACCCAACAACGCGCGGCGCAGAGAAGCGCCACCGTCGACCACCAAAACCTGCGCAACACGCCCGGTGGGCGTGTCGATCCAGCCCTGAGAGTCCACCGCCTGCTTGACGAAGGTGTTGTCTTCAAAACATTGAACTGTGTAGACCGGCCCCGAGAAGGTTTTCAATCCGCCGAAGTCCTTGAATACGGGCGGAAGAACACGGAAATCGCCGCTCGGATCGTTCTTGTGAACATCGCAAAAATCACAGGTCGAAAATGGTGCATGGGCCGGGGTAGACACGTGGGGACTCCTTGGTATGTGGTTTCAGGTGATTCTCCAATGAAAAAAACAACATTCCCCTAGGAAAATTGACGCAGCGCCCTTGGATTCACGCTTTTTTGCCATTAGCATGTGCGCTACCAGTGAAGAAGCTGTTTTTTGCTGGCGGTAAATCAACTTCTAAAAGGACAATCAATCATGGCAACTGCGAAAAAAGCACCGGCAAAGAAAGCCGCTGCTCCAGCAAAGAAGGCTGCTCCCGCTAAGAAAGCTGCAGCTCCCGCAAAGAAAGTAGCCGCTAAGGCAGCCCCCGCCAAAAAGGCCGCTGCTCCGGCCAAAAAAGCTGCTGCACCTGCGAAAAAAGTAGCTGCGAAGAAGGCTCCTGCCAAGAAGCGCACCGTGAACGCCGCATTCATGAAGGCATTGACACCTAGCGCCGCATTGGCTGCTGTGGTGGGCGCAGCTGCTCTGCCACGCACTGAAGTGGTGAGCAAGCTGTGGGCTTACATTAAGAAGAACGGTCTGCAAGACGCCGTCAACAAGCGCAACATCAACGCTGATGCCAAGCTCAAGGAAATCTTCGGCAAGGCCCAAGTGACCATGTTTGAACTGGCTGGCTTGATCGGCAAGCACCTGAAGTAAGTCGCGCAAGCGCACAAAAGAAAGGCCGCGCATGCGGCTTTTTTTTCGTCCTGTCGCGGCTGTGACGCTTCGCTTTTGGTATGTAGTCGATATAGGGTTTTCCGCCAATATTTATTGGTATGGTTTATGCATAATCGCCACCTTTCAATCACGGGATCATCGTCCATGAAATTCAAGGTACTCGCTCTCGCCGCAACCATGGCACTCGGAGCAACCGCATTGCAGGCCAAAACATTCAAATGGTCCAGCGCGAGTGACATTGCTACCTGGGATATCCACTCCCAGAACAATGCACTTCAAAACGGCATCCATGCAGCGGTCTACGAAAGCTTTGTTTACTACAACAGCAAAACTTTCAAGATTGAACCCGTACTGGCCACTGCCTGGAAGGAAATCACCCCTACCCAGATGCGCTTTACCCTGCGTAGCGGTGTGAAGTTTCATGACGGCAGCCCCTTGACCGCAGACGACGCTGTGTTCTCTATCCAGCGCGCGATGATGCCCACCTCCAACTTCACCCCTTACATCCAGGGCGTGGACAAGGTGGTCAAGGTTAACGAAACCACTTTCGACGTTTACAGCAAATCCGCCAACCCCGTCCTGCTGAACCAGATGACTGAATTGCGCGTCATGAGCAAGGCTTGGGCAGAAAAGAACAAGTCTGTCGCTCCCAAGGACATCAAGACCCAAGAAGAAAACTTTGCGCACCGCAATGCCAACGGCACCGGCCCTTACATGCTCAAGGAATGGCTGCCTGACCAGAAGCTGGTTTTGACCCAGAACAAAGCCTGGTGGGGCAAGGCTGAGACCAACGTCACAGAAATTGTTTACACACCCGTCAAGGCAGTAGCCACGCGCATGGCAGCCCTGCTGTCCGGTGAAGTGGATCTGGTGCTGGACCCCAGTCCGCAAGACCTGCCACGCGTGCGTTCGAACCCGGACCTGAAGGTCATGGACGGTATTGAAAACCGCACGATCTTCTTCGGTATGGACCAATACCGTGACGAACTGGTGGGCAGCAACATCAAAGGCAAAAACCCCCTGAAGGACGTTCGCGTTCGCAAAGCGCTTTACCAGGCCATCGACGCAGATGCCATCACCCGCGTCACCATGCGCGGTCTGGGGCAGCCAACCGGCGCCATCGTTGCACCCCAGGTCAACGGCTGGACAGAAGCTGTGCACAAACGTTATCCCTTCGACGTGGCAGCTGCGCAGAAGTTGCTTGCTGACGCCGGCTACAAAGACGGTTTCGAAGTGGACTTCGCCTGCCCGAACAACCGTTACATCAACGATGAACAGATCTGCCAGGCGGTTACCGCCATGTGGTCACGCATCGGTGTGAAGGCCAAGTTGCGTACCTTGCCTTTGGTGACGTACTTCCCGATGATCCAGCGCAACGAAGCCAGCATCTACATGCTGGGTTGGGGCGTGCCGACATTTGATGCACTCTACAGCTTGCAGTCCCTGGTCCGTACCGTGGGCGCAGGTGGCGACGGCAACTACAACGTGGGCCGCTACAGCAACCCCCAGATGGATGCGCTGGTGGAACGCACCAAGAAGGAAACCGACCTGAAGTTGCGTACCGAGTTGCTCACCAAGGCACTGCAGTTGCACAACGATGATGTCGCCAACATCCCCTTGCACAACCAGGTGATTCCTTGGGCGATGAAGAAAAACATCGAAGTGGTTCACCGCGCTGACAACCGCCTCGATTGGCGCTTGGTCAAAGTCAAGTAAGACCGCCTTTCACTGCTAACAGGGTCGCGGCAACGACTGTCGCGACCCTCATTTTTTTTGAACCTATGTTTGCATTCATAGTGCGGCGCCTGGCGCAAGCGGCAATGGTGATGATCACTGTTGCCCTCATATCGTTCATGTTGTTCCAGTACGTTGGCGACCCGGTCGTCTTTCTGCTGGGTCAAGATGCAACGCAAGAACAGATACGTGAATTGCGCCAGGCTCTCGGCCTGGATCAGCCATTCATCGTTCAGTTCTGGCATTTCCTTGCCAATGCGGCTCAAGGTGAGTTTGGTTTCAGCCTGCGTCAAGGTACACAGGTGTCATCCCTGATCGCTGAACGCTTTCCCGCTACGCTCGAACTGGCCCTGGTAGCCGGTGTATTGGCGCTCTCGGTAGGCATCCCCATGGGGGTGTATGCCGCGCTCAAACGCGGTTCCTTCCTGAGCCAAGTGTTTATGACACTGTCCCTGCTCGGCGTTTCTTTGCCCACCTTCCTGATCGGCATCCTGCTGATTCTGATTTTTGCAGTGACCTTGGGCTGGTTTCCCAGCTTCGGACGAGGCGAGGTCGTGAAAATCGGCTGGTGGACCAGCAGTTTGCTCACTGCCAAAGGCTGGCACCACATAGTGTTGCCTGCAGTCACTCTGGCCATTTTTCAGCTCACCCTGATCATGCGACTGGTACGTGCCGAAATGTTGGAAGTGCTGCGCACCGACTACATCAAGTTCGCCCGCGCACGCGGGTTGACTACCCGGGCCGTTCACTTTGGCCATGCACTGAAAAACACCTTGGTGCCCGTAATGACCATTACTGGTTTGCAGCTCGGTGGCTTGATCGCGTTTGCCATCATCACCGAGACCGTTTTCCAATGGCCGGGCATGGGCTTGTTGTTCATACAGGCAGTGACCTTCGCGGACATTCCAGTAATGGCCGCTTATCTGTGTCTGATCGCCCTGATCTTTGTGGTGATCAACCTGATCGTCGACTTGCTTTACTTCGCTGTGGATCCACGCCTGCGCGCAGGCAAATCCGGCGCTCACTGAGCCGACTCGAAGTCACCCGATTTTTTCCCATGAGGAACCTCAATTGAAAAACCTGTTTCACCGGTGGTGGGACGGCGATGTGGGCTATAGCTTCCGCACATCGCCCACGGCCATCTTCGCCGCGCTTATTGCGCTTGTCTGCCTGATCTGTGCGCTCTTTGCCCCTTGGATCGCCCCGCACAATCCGTTTGATCTGGCGACATTGCAACTGGACAACGCCCGCCTTCCTCCCGCATGGAGTGTGGGCGGTAACAACAGCTTCTTGCTGGGTACAGATGATCAGGGTCGCGATATCCTGTCCGCACTGATGTACGGCGCGCGCATTTCCCTGGCCGTGGGCCTGGCCTCCGTGATCCTGTCGCTCCTCGTAGGGGTGAGTTTGGGACTGTTGGCGGGCTTCCTGGGCGGATGGGTGGACGCGCTCCTGATGCGCATGTGCGACGTCATGCTCTCCTTCCCCGCTATTCTGGTAGCCCTGTTGATCGCCGGTGTTGGGCGGGCACTGTTCCCCAATGCCCATGAATCACTTGCATTCGGCGTGCTCATCATTTCCATTTCTTTGACCGGCTGGGTGCAATATGCGCGCACGGTGAGAGGCAGCACGCTGGTGGAGCGCAACAAGGAATATGTGCAGGCAGCACGCGTTACCGGCGTTGCACCACTGCGCATCATGCGTAAGCATGTACTGCCCAACGTACTGGGTCCGGTGCTGGTGTTGGCCACCATTCAGGTCGCAACCGCCATCATCACAGAGGCGACTCTGTCCTTCCTAGGCGTGGGTGCGCCACCCACTTCGCCCTCACTGGGTACCCTGATCCGGGTGGGTAATGACTACCTTTTTTCGGGTGAATGGTGGATCACCATATTCCCTGGTGCCATGCTGGTTTTGATAGCCCTGAGCGTCAACCTGCTGGGCGACTGGCTGCGCGATGCGCTCAACCCCCGTCTACGGTAACTGCGTATGAGTTTGCTACAAGTCAAAAATCTGGTGGTGGAGTTCCCATCACGCAAGGGAACGCTGCGTGCCCTCGATAACGTGTCGTTTGAGATTGCGCCCGGGGAAATCCTCGGCGTGGTCGGTGAGTCCGGTGCCGGCAAGTCGCTGACCGGAGCTTCCATCATCGGCCTTCTGGAGCCACCCGGCCGGGTAGGCGGTGGAGAAATTCTGCTGGAAGGCCAGCGCATTGACAATTTGCCTCAAGCACAGATGCGCACCATTCGCGGACGCAAAATCGGCGCTATCTTCCAGGATCCGTTGACCTCCCTGAATCCTCTGTATTCGGTCGGACGACAACTCATCGAAACGATCACTACCCATCTGCCCCTGAACCAGGAACAAGCGCGTGAGCGAGCCATCCAGTTGCTCAAAGACACAGGAATCCCTGCGGCGGAGCAACGCATTGACCACTATCCGCACCAATTCTCTGGTGGCATGCGCCAGCGTGTGGTGATTGCATTGGCATTGGCCGCCGAACCCAAGCTCATCGTGGCCGATGAACCGACAACGGCGTTGGACGTATCTATCCAAGCCCAGATCATCACCTTGCTCAAGACCATCTGCAAAGAGCGTGGAGCCGCTGTGATGTTGATTACCCACGACATGGGCGTGATTGCTGAAACCTGCGACCGGGTCGCTGTGATGTACGCAGGCCGGGTCGCCGAGATCGGGCCCGTCCACGACGTGATCAACCGTCCGTCACACCCTTACACCGCAGGCCTGATGGCTTGCATTCCCGACATGAGTCAAGACCGTGAAAACCTGCACCAGATCGATGGCGCCATGCCACGACTGAACGCCATCCCCCAAGGCTGCGCATTCAACCCGCGCTGCACCCGCACGATTGCGAAATGCACCCAACAGCGCCCTGACCTGATGGAAGCCGGCAATACCCGCGCTGCTTGCTGGTTACATGAAAGCGGAGGTGCCACATGAGTAACACCCCGACCCGACCGCTTGTACGGGCCACCGACCTGGCCAAGACATTCGATGTCTCCGCCCCGTGGCTGAACCGTGTGATTGAGCGCAAGCCGCGCATGCTGCTCAAGGCCGTCAACGGCGTGAGCTTTGACATTGAACGTGGCAAAACTCTGGCATTGGTGGGCGAATCCGGCTGCGGCAAAAGCACCGTAGCCCGCTTGCTGGTGGGCTTGTACGAACCCACCCGTGGTGGTTTCGAGTTCGATGGCCAGGATGCCCATGCTGCCTTTAAAACCGCCGAGGGGCGCAAACTCCGCCGGCGTGTGCAGATGGTGTTTCAAGACCCCTATGCAAGCCTTAATCCGCGCTGGACCGTGGGCGACATCATTGCTGAGCCCTTGCGCGAGCACGAAATCCTCAGTGACAGCGCTGCCGTCGAGAAACGGGTCGGTGAACTGCTCGAATCCGTGGGCCTCTCTGCGTTAGACCGGGTCAAATTCCCGCATCAATTCTCCGGCGGTCAGCGGCAGCGCATCTCCATTGCCCGCGCTCTGGCGACCCAACCCGAGTTTCTGGTGTGTGATGAGCCCACTTCCGCCCTAGACGTGAGCGTGCAGGCCCAGGTGCTCAACATCATGAAAGACCTGCAGCGCAAGCACGGTCTGACCTACCTGTTCATCTCGCACAACCTCGCAGTAGTGCGCCATGTGAGCGACCAGGTGGGCGTCATGTACCTGGGTGGGCTGGTCGAGCTCGCGGACAAACACACCCTGTTTGACCGCCCTCGTCATCCGTATACCCGCATGTTGCTGGACGCCATTCCCAAGATGCACGACACCGGGCGTGCCCGCACCGCGGTCGCCGGCGAAGTACCCAACCCGCTGAACCCGCCTTCCGGCTGCGCGTTCCACCCGCGCTGCCCGCACGCCAATGCGCGTTGTCAGGCGGAAAAACCGGAGATGAAGCTGATCGATGGCGTGCGCATCGCCTGCCACGCCGTAGAAGAAGGCCGCATCTAACGGCTCGCGCCGTCAAAGCCCTATGGCCTTGGCGACACCAGATTAGGCCGGCTTCTGCCGGCCTTTTTTTGGATATTCGGGCTCTAGCCCATATGAAATATGCGCGAGTAGCTATCAAATAGATAGCAACAATCCACGATCAAACTGGCCCTTGTGAGACGGGAAAGCCCACAATATCCTTCAATGCCGGGTAACCGCTCACCGCGAACGACGCCAGCCGCCCACCCATCACCGCACCCTCCACACTCCCCACATTCAGACCGGTGTAGATCCAATCCCCGGCGATCGACAGGTTCGCGAATCCGGTGCCCCATGCCTTCAGGCGTGCTGCGGTGCTGCCGGGTGGCGAGGTCACATAACTCTCAGTCGGGTCAATGTTGGCGCGCCAGAACTGCTGGTTGAAGCGCTGCACGCCCTCAGCAGGTCGGGCTGGGTCAGTGCGTAGCAAGCTGAAATCCAGGCCCATGGGGTCGCCGGGCGGGCTGATGACATTGGTGGTGGCCTTGGGTAATAGTGGGCCCATGCTGGCCTGCAAATACTGCACACATTGGGCCTGCACGCGCGCATAAGCACGGGCCGGATATGCCGTGTCCTCAAAGGGAGGAGGAGCTTCGTACTCCGCCATCGCGCCGCTGAAGTACCACAGAGATTGAGGTGCCGAATCGGCTGGCCAATCTTCCCACTTCAGCAGATGGGTGAAGTCCACCTGCCCATCCAAGGGGTTCAGGTAGGTGGCGCCGATCACGGTGTCGGTCGGGTTTTTGAACTCAATGTCCCACCCCATATCAGTGGTACTGCGATTCATCCAAAGCTGCATGGTCTGTGTCTGGACGGTCGTGACCCTGTCCACCATCTGTTTCCAGGCAGGGTTCGCGTCCAGCAACTCTTTGCACAAGTACGGTACGGCACCGATGGAGATGGCAAACACCAGATGGTCGAAATCGCGCCCCGCCTGGAGCTCGCGTTGCGCTACAGGCTTCCAGCCGTTCCAATAAGACTCCAGATCGATCTTGCCCGCGCGCAGGGATTCGCCCTCTTCCAATTGCTCAAACTTGGGCTGACCGGGCCAGGCCGGCAGACCCTTGACGTCGATCAGGGGGCCATAGCCGCGTTCAGGGTTCTTGAGCCTGGCCTGCACACCGAAGCGCACGGTCTCCACCTCATTGCGCTCGGCGTTGAGTTGCAGGCTCTCTACCTTGTGGAAAAACTCGAACTTCACTCCGCGCTTCTTCAGAACCTCGTACAGCGGGGCAACCACCGTCTCGCCCGTACCCGCTTCGAACAACCAGGCAAACGCGCCTGCATAGGCAAAGCTGCGCAGAGTCCAGTGCAGGTAGCAACCGGCGCCCATCAGAGCGGTGCGCGCCGTGTCGCCCTTGGGATATTGGTAAGACAGGTTGACGGTGTTAAGCGCCATCGGGCTCGAAGCCACCATGACAGACGCGCCATGGCGGATCAGCCAGTCACTGAAGTTCTCGTCATCCAGTTGGTCAAACCCCTTGCTTGCGACTTCGTCCTTGATGCAGCCCCGCAAAATGGCCAGCAGGAACTCAGCAACGATGAGCAGGCGCCGCAACTCGGTGTTGCCCTCCACCAATCTCTCAGCCGCATTGCGCACCCAATCCCAAGCCGCGTCCAAGGCCTTCCACAGCACAGAGTCCACACCATTCTGCAGCACGGACTCAGCCCGAAGCACTGCCACCACGGCTTTCACCAAGCCACGACCCAAAGCCCATTCTGCCGTCTGCACCAAGCTGAGTTCGTGGTGGCAACTTGCATGGTGATCCAGCAAGGCATCCAGTACATCAGCTGTCGCTGCCACCCAATGCTCCACTTTTTGCAGCTTGGCGAGAGACTCCAGATCGCCGGGAATCAAGTCATTGCGGGGGGAGGTAAATGGCCAGCGGGACATCTTGCCGTCGATGTACTCCCACATGAGCACAAAACTCTCGGGCTTGAAGGCTTCCTCGAACGTCGCCAGCGGCTGACCGGGCTGGCGGCCCAGTGCCTCGTAGCACTGGCGCATGATCGGCAGTGCGTTGTAGTAGCTACCCAAAAAGCCGTGAATGCCATGCTCCTCAATGCGCATGTGCTCACCGCGTGCGGTTGCGCATTTGCCGCCCAGGCGCCAACCCATCTGGTAGACGGTGATGTCCATGGATTGCTGCCAATCCGGCTGGCTGCTTAACTCGAACGCGGTGGTGAGGGCGGAAATACCGCCCCCCAGAATCGCAACCTTCTTGCGGGAGGCAGGCGCCCCACCCCGGACTTCAAGCACATCGGACATGACAGACTTTCAAGGTAAGTGTGGACGCACCGTGCGGCCACCGACCGAGAAGTTTATGCCTGCCAGCCAGCCGCTTTCAGAGCATCCAGAAACTTGTTGCGATGCTGCTCATGCACGAAGGGATGGCCGAACATGATGGCCTGCATGTTGTAGCCCCGGCCGCTCATGGCTTGTTGCAAACTGGCTTGTGCAGCCTCCATGTCGCCGGCGGCCGACAGGCATGCCGCCAGCAGCAGGTGATTGAAGTACCAGTCCGCCCGCTTGGCGGTGGCTTCGCGAGCATATCGAACTGCATCCGCGTGGCGACCGTCAACGAAACAACCGATCGCACGGCTGCGGATCCAGAGGCTCAGGTGCGGGTCGTGCGGACTGGCGTCTATCGCCTGCAGGATGAACTCTTCCGCCTCTTCCGTACGGCCCGAAAACACCAGCAAGCGCCCCAGTTCCCCCGCAGCTGCGGCGGCTTGAGGGTACAGTCCCAGCGCGCACTCCAATTCCGCAATCGCAGCTTGCATCTGCCCGGCACACGACAAGGCTGTGCCCAGTGTGAAATGGGCAAATGCATCACGTTCATCGTTGCGCACTGCAACCAGCGCCAACCGGTTCGCTTCAACGACGGCAGCGCGTGGGTCCTCCGCCCAGGCACCCCAAAGCTTAGCCATGTGGGTGAATGACATTAGCGACAAACTGGCCGAGTCGCCGGGTTTGATTTCGAGTGCGCGTGTCAGCAAGGTTTGCGCCTGCAACACATGCTCAGGCGTCGTGCGCCAGAAATGCCATCGCGCCCGCATCAACAGGTCCCAGTGTTCCATATCCTGTTGCGGTACCTCGTTGGCGACCCGCTCTTCACTGTGGAGGTACACGGGTTCAATCGCGCTGACAATCTGGCCGGATATTTCTGCCTGTACCGCAAACATGTCGCTCATGGGTCGGTCAAAACGGTCGGCCCACAAAGTCTCACCGCTGGAGGTGTCCACCAGTTCTGCCGTCATGCGCAACATATCTCCTGCACGCCGAACGCTTCCCAGCACCAGGTATCGGGCCCGCAGCGCTGAGCCAACAGCTTGGTTGCTCTCCTTGGTATTCCGGTAAGAAAACGAGGAATTGCGCGACACCACCAATAACCAGGGGGACCGCGTGAGGTAGGTGATGATGTCTTCGGCCAGACCGTCCGAGAAATACTCCTGCTCCGGGTCGGCGTTCAGGTTCAAAAAAGGCAAAACGGCGATCGTGCGCCGGTAGGCCTGTTGGTCGGACGCTCTGCCTTTTCCACGAGCCTGCTCTGAAGCTTCAGCACCGGCGGGCGCAGATGCCGGATCCGTCGCGAGCCGCAGGGTAAACCGGTAACCGCGCCCGGGCACAGTGGCAATCGCATCGCTGCCGATAATGCGGCGCAGACTGGACACGTGCACCTGCAGATTGTTCTCTTCGACCACCAGACCCGGCCAGACGAGATCAAAGAGGCGCTTTTTGGTGACCAGCTCACCGGCATGGTCCACCAATACACACAAGACATCAAAGGCACGGGCACCCACCAGCACGGTCTGGCCTTCACAAAGCAGGCGGCGCTCATGCCGCTGCAACACGAAATTACCAAACGCACTGATTCCGGAGTCAGATCCGGTAGAAATAAGTTTCATTGAAAGGGTGCGCCTTCTTGTTTTGGCACCGGCACACAGGAAGCGCGCTGGCGAATTCAGGAATTTTAAGGAGTCCTTGAAGACTTTTGGGGAGGCTCCATTCAAACTCGGACAGAGTCGTTGTTACAAAGCCATACATATGCCAAACCCCTTGCATCCCGCCGACACCAAGACCAGCCTCTGGAAGCAAACCACTGTTCTGCGCAACGCGCAAGGTCAGGAAGAGGCTATCAGTGTCGGGCCTGACGGGAACGTTTGGAGCTTTATCGCCGATAGCGGTGACAGCCGATTTGATGCCGCAGGCCAGCGCCTGGAAAACTTGGACCTGCCTGCGGACTTTGTGACAGTGGGTCGCACTAAAGCGGGAGCTTTGGTCGTGATCGCTGCCAAAGGCCTCAAGCTCCATTACCGTACAGAAACGCCCCTGACGGCCCTCCACATGGCCGATGGCCTGAGTCACCGTTGGACGCCAGCCTGCCCCATCCAATTGCCCGCCATCTCCGGCGCAGTCGGCGTACGTCGCCTGTATACCCAAACCGACTTTAGCGGCATGCGCATTGCGCTGATTGTGGACACTGAGACCCCCGAACACGGCTCCAGCTACGTGATGGTTTGCTCACAATGGACCGAAAACGGCCCGGGCCCCTTCATCCTGCTTCCACCTTTGGGTGCAAAAAAGACAACACCTGCCCAAGCCGCCGCGTCGGGTGTGCGAGTGTTCCGAACGGCACAAGCGGCCTGAAGGCAAGCCAGCGCTCGTCAAGTACGCGCCAGCAGCTACGATTTTTGTAGCAAAAGGTCCCTTAGACCTGGTACAGCTCCAAAGGCAGGCCGTCCGGGTCGGCAAAGAAAGTGAATGACTTGCCGGTGTACTCATCCACCCGGATAGGCTCGACAGCTACCCCCTTTGCCTCGAGCGCAACCTTGGCCTGCTCCACATCGGTCACAGCGAAACACAGGTGTCGCAAGCCGCAAGCCTCCGGGCGGGAAGGCCGTGCTGGTGGCTGCGGAAAAGAAAACAACTCCAGCTGCGTGCCGTCCGGTAGAGCCAGATCCAGCTTCCACGAATCCCGCGGGGCCCGGTAGTTCTCTGCCACCACCTTCAGACCCAGTACCTCCACATAGAAATGTTTGGAGCGCGCATAGTCCGAGGCGATGATCGCCACGTGATGGACAGCCTGTAGCTCCAGGGCAGCCGGGCTCATCGCTTCAGGGCTGCCTGGGTCAAGGCGTTCAAGGTTCCGCGCGTGCTGATGAGCTCGGGCTCCAGCACCACTTCAATCACCGTGCCGTTAGGCCGCGCCAGCGCCGCCAGCAACTCGGCCTCAAAGTCAGCGCTCTTTCGGATGGTCACACCCGCATAGCCGTAAGCACTGGCCAAGGCGGCGAAATCGGGGTTGGCAAGTGCCGTGCCTGCCACGTGCCGCGGGTATTCGCGCTCCTGGTGCATGCGGATGGTGCCGTACATGCCGTTGTTGAGTAGCAGGATGATGCTCTTGGCCCCGTACTGCACGGCAGTGGCCAGCTCTTGCCCATTCATCAGAAAGTCGCCATCCCCCGCAATGGTGAAAGCCACTCTGCCCTCGCCAGCAAGACCTGCGACACCTTGGCTGACGATGGCGGCTGCAATGCCAGCCGGTACGCCATAGCCCATCGCGCCGTTGGTCGGTGCCAGTTGCGTCTTGAAGCCTGCCGCGAGGCCGGTGTAGCGGTAGAAACGGTGCAGCCAGCTGGCAAAGTTGCCAGCGCCATTGGTAAGCACTGCATCAGCTGGCAAGTGCTTCTGCAAAGTCTCGATCACCGAGGGCATATCCACCAGACCGCGCTCGCTATCTGCGGGCAAGTCTTTGATCACGCTGGGCACCAGATTGGCTAAGTAGTCTGCATTGCAGCCTTGCGTCCAGGCCTCCCAGCGCACGTTCACCGGCGCGGTCAATACCTCCAGCGAACGGGCGGCGGCGCGCATGCTGGCGTGGATGGCCAAGTCGGCCTGGTACACACGGTTTAGTTCCTCGGCGCTGGCGTGGATATGCACCAGCGTTTGCGCGGTCTTTGGCGCTTGCAGCAGGGTGTAGCCGCCGGTCGTCATTTCACCCAGGCGGGGGCCGATGGCGATGATCAGGTCGCTCTCTCTCACACGCTTTGCCAACGCGGGGTTGATGCCTATGCCCACATCGCCCGCGTACTGCGGATGGTGGTTGTCAAACGTGTCCTGAAAGCGAAAGGCATTGCCCACCGGCAGACGCCAGTTTTCGGCAAAGCGCTGCAGGGCTTGGGCGGCTTGCGGCGTCCAGCCGCCGCCACCGGCAATGACGAAGGGACGCTCTGCTTTCAGGAGCAGCTGGCGCAGGTCCCGCAGGGCGCCGGGGTCACTCCAAGCCTCCACCGGCTCCACGCGGGCTAGCGGCTGGGGCAACCTGCCAGCTACATCTGCAACCAGGGTCTGGGTCAGCATGTCTTCGGGTAGCACCAGCACCACGGGGCCGGGTCGGCCATTCATGGCAGTGGCAAAGGCGCGGGCCACGTATTCGGGGATACGGGCAGCATCGTCAATCCGCTCCACCCGCTTGGCCATGCCGAGTGCGCTCGGTCCGAACATGACGCGATAGTCCATCTCCTGAAAGGCTTCGCGGTCGCGCTGGTCGCTGGCCACATCGCCCACAAACAGCACCATGGGTGTGGAGTCTTGAAACGCCGTGTGCACACCGATGCTGGCATTCGTCGCCCCCGGCCCGCGGGTCACAAAGCAAATGCCGGGCCGGCCAGTGAGTTTGCCGTGGGCCTCGGCCATGAAAGCAGCACCACCCTCCTGCCGGTTCACGATGAAGCGGATGTGCTCGCCATAACGGTGAAACCCGTCCAGCACCGCGAGATAGCTCTCGCCGGGAACGCCGAATGCGTGGGTCACGCCTTGTGCAATCAGGCACTGCACCAACAAGTGGCCGGCGAGTTCAGGGGAAGGCAAATCAGGGGAGGAAGGAGGTGTCTGCATGCCCACCATTGTGCCGCGCCAAGGCATGCGCTTCCCTCATTCGCTACGCCGGCTTCCGCATACCTACTTTCATGCCATTTCGGCCAGCGCCAGCCCACCCTCGAGATGCCAGACTTGGGTGTGACCACGCTCACGCAAAAGAGCCGCGGCCTGCCGGCTCCGTGCACCACTGCGGCAGAACATCACCAAGGGCCCGAGGGCCTGGGACATCTCTGCGGGCATGGTGTGCCGCAAGGTGTCCAGCGGCATGTTGAGAGTGGCAGTTGCCGCTGAGAGTGATGAGGGCAGCAGATGTCGGCCCGCTTCATGCTCCACAACGTCGCGAACATCGACCAGCCGGGCATCCGGGTACAACTGCAAAAAGGCCGACAGCGCCTCGCAAGACAGCGCGCCGTCTTCATCGGTTTCGTCAGTCGGGTTCTGGTCAACGGGACCGCTCGTCTGCGCGGTCTCCACAGGAGGCATTACGCGAAGTGCTTGACCACAGCGGGCGATACGGGCGCAGGCTTCCTCGATGAGAGCGTCATCCACCGTGGCTCCAATGGACAAGCGTACCGCCCCCAGGGTCTGCCACTCGGGCAAGCCCATGGCCTGCAACACATAGCTGGGCTCGGCTTTGGCCGCGCTGCAGGCACTACCGGCGCTGATGCGCATGCCTGCCGCATCAAACACATTGAGCAAGGTTTTGCTAGACAGGCCCGGAACGGAAAAGTTGAGTGTGGTGGGCAAGCTGCCATCGAAGGGCATGTTGAACACCACGTCAGGAAAAGCCGCTTGCAGCGCGCCCGCCAGGCGAGCCCTGTCGCGGGCCAATTGTTCGTGGGAGCGGAAGACTCCTTCCCCGCCCTGCTCCAGCACTTCCAGCACAGCACCCAGCGCGGCAATACCGGGCATGTTTTCAGTGCCGGCGCGACTACCAGCTTCCTGACCGCCGCCGGCCATGAGCGCGGTGTAGGGGCTGCCGAAGCGCACATACAGCATGCCTATGCCCTTGGGCGTATAGAGCTTGTGGCCGGAGAACGGCGCGTAGTCAATGCGGGTGGCTGCCAGGTTCAGTTCCAGCTTGCCCAACGCCTGCACGCAGTCCACCAGCCACAAGGCGCGCGATGCGCTGCTTTGCAACACAGCTTCGATGCCAGCAATGTCCGACACCACGCCCGTCTCGTTATTGGCCGCCATGGTGCACAAGAGGGCGGCGCCGGGCAGGTGCTGTTCCAAAAACGCCAAGTCATGCAAGCCCTGCGTGTTGACAGGCACGGCCAGCAACGGCAGGTTCAGCCCCAGCAGCTGGTTCCAATGCGCCACGGCTTGGGGCACCGCCTTGTGCTCGGTAGCGCCCAGCAGGATCGGCCCATCCACCACCTCGCCCGCATCACGCCGCGCCCGCACGGCGCACAGGGCGGACAACACGGCAGTTTGAATGCCTTCGGTGGCGCCGCTCACAAACAGCAGTTGCCCGCTGCCCGTACCCAGGACCCGCGCTGCACGGGCGCGTACGCCATCCAGCAAGGCCTTGGCGCGCAAACCCGTGCTGTGGCTGCTGCTGGGGTTGCCGAACTGGCCCATGAGCGTGCGCATGGCCGCGTCGGCGGCGGCAGGCAGCACGGGGGTGGTGGCATTGCAGTCCAGGTAAATCTCGTGGGCGGGTGCGTGCATGGCGGGCTCTTGCGAAGGCGTCAATGAAGTACTCAATGGTAGGCACGCACCTGCAAACAAACATTCCATTCATTACTGTATTCAGTAAAAAAGTAGAATATTCATTCCACCATATAGACGAACACAGCAATGGCGACCTACAAAGAACTGGACCGAACCGACCGCGCCATCCTGAGCGAGCTGCAACAGGACGGGAGCTTGTCTGTCGCCCAACTCAGCGAAAAGGTGGGGCTTTCCACCACCCCGTGCTGGAAGCGGGTGAAGGGCATGGAGGAGTCGGGCCTGATCGAGAAGCGCGTGGCCATCGTCAACCGCGAGCAGGCCGGCTTGCCCGTCACCGTGTTCGTGAGCCTGCGCACCAACCGGCACGACGAAGCCTGGCTGCGTCAATTCGCCGCCGCCGTGGCCGGCATGCCCGAGGTGATGGAGTTCCACCGCATGAGTGGCGATGTGGACTACCTGCTCAAGGTGGTGGCTGCCGACATCGCCGGCTACGACCGCTTCTACAAGCGCCTGATCCAGCTCGCCCAGCTGGCAGGCGTCTCTTCTGCTTTCTCGATGGAGCAGATCAAGAGCACTACGGCGCTACCATTGTGATAGCGGCTTGCGCATATTCCATGGGTGCCAATGGCGCATTGAGTCCAAATTACTAGACCTGATCCGGAATGCGATTGCGTGCGTAGCTGCCATCCCCGTGTTGAAACACCCGGTCTGTAGACAGCGCATCACTTGGCGCATAAGTGGGACCACGGTTGAGCCGTTCATACACTGGGTCAAAGTCGATGCGTGCCAACGCCAGCAGATCGTCCAGACTGTCCAGAACAAAGTAGCACTCCTGAAAATCGTCGATGCGGTAATTGGTGCGCATGACTCTTTCCAAATCAAAGCCGATGCGGTGCGGCGATGCGCTTTGCAGCGCAAAGCCGCTCTCGGTGAATGACGAAGCAATGCCTGCACCGTAGATGCGCAAAGCCTCGTGGGCATCACTTTCGCCCTGCACTTGCACCTTCACCAAGCCAAACTCCACCGTGTACCAGTACACCCGCGCCAATTCGGTGAGCTTGCCGATGCGCTGTGCGCGCAAACCCGCCTCGCCATAGAGCTGGATGAAGTCCGCCATCACCGGGTGCATCAGCATGGGAACATGGCCGAACACGTCGTGAAACACGTCGGGCTCTTGCAGGTAGTCCAGTTGATCCGCGCTACGGATGAAATTGCCACTGGGGAAGCGGCGGTTGGCAAGGTGGTCGAAAAAAACCTCGTCTGGGACCAGGCCCGGTACGGCCACCACCTGCCAACCGGTGCGCGGCATCAGCACTTCGTTCAGCACGGCGAACTCAGGGATGGCGTCTGCACTGAGTGGCAGCGCGCGCATGCCCTCTACGAACTCGCGGCAGGCCAAATGGGGCAGCAGCGCAGTCTGCCGCTCGAATAAGGTCTTCCAAGTGGCGTGCTCCTGTGCGGTGTAGCTTTTCCAGCCCTGGTCGATGGTCCAGTCGGCGCGCGTGGGCGCCAGGCCGGCGACCAGACCGTGCTTGTCTGCGGCAGATTGGGTGTTCATGGCGAGACCACCTGAGGGCGGCCGGCAACGACGGCGTCAATGTAGCGCGCCAGATCCAGATCACGCTGCGAGAGGCCTTGCACATCGTGCGTGGTAAGGGTGATCTCGACGCGGCTGTAGACGTTAAACCACTCGGGATGGTGGTTGCGTTTCTCGGCCATCACCGCCACTTGTGCCATGAAGCCAAAGGCCTGCGCAAAGTCAGCAAACACGAGCGTGCGCCTCATCAAGCCACCGCGCTCCGCACTGAAATGCCAGAGGCTCCACTCGGGCTGCAGGGAGCTGAAGGTGTCGGGGTCAATGCGTTCCATGGTGAAACGCTTTCACTGGGTACGCGCGGCCAGCACGGTGCCACGACAGTCGCCAAAACCAATGCGACGCGCGCCCGCGCGTTCGCAGCTACCACGCAGGATGATGGTGTCGCCATCCTGCAGAAAGGTGCGCACTTCACCGTTGGGCAAGGTGATGGGCTGCTTGCCACCCTGGGTCAACTCCAACAGCGAACCGCCCTGCTCCGGTGCCGGGCCGGACAAGGTGCCGGTGCCCAGCAGGTCACCCGCACGCAGGTTGCAACCGTTAACCGTGTGGTGGGCCACCAGCTGCGCCAGCGTCCAGTAGGCGTCCCGCATGTTGGACTGCGAAAGGCGCACGCCGGTGTCCCCTGCGGTGCGCATGGCAGACGTCTGCAGCCAGACTTCGAGCTGCACATCCAGCGCACCCCGTGCGCGGTTGGCCTCACCGTCCAGATAGGGCAAGGGCTGCGGGTCGGCGGCGTCGCGCACAAAGGGCGCGCGAAACGGCGCCAGTGCCTCCATGGTCACCAACCAGGGCGACACCGTGGTGGCAAAGTTTTTAGCCAGAAACGGGCCCAGGGGTTGGTACTCCCAGGCCTGCACATCCCGTGCGCTCCAGTCGTTGAGCAGAGTGAGTCCGAAGATCGCGTCTTCCGCGTCTGCAAGCGGCACAGGTTCCCCCATGCGGTTGCCACTCGCCACCCATGCCCCGAGTTCGAGCTCATAGTCGATCCGCGCGCTGGGCCCGAAATCCGGCACCGTGGCACCCGGCTTGAGTGTTTGACCCTTGGGGCGATGAAACTGCTGACCGCTGGCGCCGATGCTGCTGGCCCGGCCGTGGTAGCCGATGGGCACCCACTTGTAATTGGGCAGCAACGGGTTGTCCGGGCGAAAAAGCTTGCCCACCGTGGTGGCGTGGTGGATGCCGGTGTAGAAGTCGGTGTAGTCGCCCACCTCGCAGGGCAAGCCCAGCTCCACTTCGGTCTGGCGCAACAATGCATCGGCCCAGATTTTTTGCAGGGCCGAGCCCTCGCGCAAGCCTTCCCATATCGCCAGCCGCAAAGCGCGGCGCTGGGCCACGGGTGCGGCCATCAGGCGGTGCATGTCGTTGTGGTCAATCAAGCCGGTGGCGTGCAGGTCCAGCACGCGGTCGCCAATGGCCACGCCAATTTGCCAAGGCTCCAGCGCGTTGTGGCGAAAGCGGCCAAACGGCAGGTTTTGGATGGGAAAGTCAGTGTCCGGAGCGTTGGCAGATTCGACCCAACTTTGCGTGTCAGGCGCGTGGGTGGCATCCAGACCATGGTGCACTGCGCTCATGCTTTCTCTCCGAACTCGTTGGCGTGCAAAAAGGCAGCGTGTTTGGGCGCGCGCTTGGTCACGCTCCACTCTTCCAGCATGGCCCACTTCACCTTATCCATTTGCGCCAGCTTGGCTTGTTCGTCGGGATCCGGGCAAGAAAGCTCCAGCCGGTGGCCGTTGGGGTCGAAGAAGTAGATGCTGTGGAACATGCCGTGATCGGTCACGCCCAACACATCCACGCCTTGGGCTTCGAGGTGGGCTTTGAACTCCAGCAACTCGGCCCGGTCTTTCACCTTGAAGGCGATGTGCTGCACCCAGGCAGGCGTGTTGGGGTCGCGGCCCATGGGAGGTTGGGTAGGCAACTCAAAAAAAGCCAGCACGTTGCCCTGCCCTGCGTCCAAAAAGACGTGCATATAGGGGTCAGGCGCTTTGGTGCTGGGCACCAGGTCTTCGGCAATGGCCAGCACAAAGTCCATGCGCAGCATCTTCTGGTACCAAAGCACGGTCTCTTTGGCGTCTTTGCAGCGGTAGGCCACGTGGTGGATGCGTTCTATTTTCATGGTGTCTCCTCGGGTCGCGTGCTGTCTAACTTATGCCACTTCCAGTGCGCCACGACGCATCTGATCCCGCTCCAGTGACTCAAACAAGGCCTTGAAGTTGCCTTCGCCAAAGCCCTCATCGCCACGGCGCTGGATGAACTCAAAAAACACCGGACCGAGCTGGGTTTGCGAAAAGATTTGCAGCAGCAGGCGTGGCTGACCGCCTTCTGTGCTGCCATCCAGCAAGATACCGCGGCTCTGCAACTCTGCCACCGGCTGGCCGTGCCCAGGGAGGCGGCCTTCCAGCATTTCGTAGTACACGTCGTTGGGTGCAGTCATCAGCGGCACACCGGCCATGGCCAGCTTGTCCACGGTGCCGATCAGGTCGTCACAAATCAGCGCAATGTGCTGAATACCCTCGCCGTTGAATTGCATCAGATATTCCTCGATCTGGCCGCCGCCCTGGCGGGACTCTTCGTTCAAGGGTATGCGGATCTTGCCGTCCGGCGCCGTCATGGCCTTGGAAGTGAGGCCGGTGTACTCGCCCTTGATGTCGAAGTAACGAATCTCGCGGAAGTTGAACAAGCGCTCATAAAAGTCGGCCCAGAAAGCCATGCGGCCGCGGTACACGTTGTGCGTCAAGTGGTCGATCAGCTTCAAGCCATGACCGACGGGATGGCGGTCCACACCCTCGATAAATTCAAAGTCAATGTCGTAAATCGACTTTCCGTCTTCAAAGCGGTCGATCAGATACAGGGGCGCGCCACCAATGCCTTTGATGGCAGGCAGGTTCAGCTCCATCGGGCCGGGGCGCAGCTCCACTGGCTGGGCACCCAGTTCCAGCGCGCGGTTGTAGGCGTGATGCGAGTCTTTCACGCGGAATGCCATGCCGCAGGCGCTCGGGCCGTGCTCGGCGGCAAAGTAACCAGCCACGCTTTTGGGCTCACGGTTCACGATGAAGTTGATGTCGCCCTGGCGGTACAGCACCACATCTTTGGAGCGGTGCTTGGCCACCAGCGTAAAGCCCATGCGCTCAAAAACCGGCTCGATGACTCCCGCTAAAGGTGACGCAAATTCCACAAACTCGAAGCCCATCAGGCCCATGGGGTTCTCGAACAAATCGGTGGTTGTGGTGCTCATGGCAAGGCTCCTCGAAAGCGTATTTTGAAAAGCTTGATTGTGGGCAGATGGCGCTGCAATGGGTGTGCAAGTTTGGCACCTCACACTCGTCATATGCATAATTTATGCATGAATATCAGAAATTCCGAAGAATCACTGCTTGATAGCTACGACATCAGCCTTCTTGCTGCACTGCAGCGTGATGCCTATGCCACCCACCAACAGATCGGTGAGCAAGTGCATTTGTCAGCTTCACAGGTGAGCCGAAGGGTGCAGCGCCTGCAGGCTGGTGGCTTTGTACGGCGCTACGTCGCCCTGCTGGAGCCCCAAGCGCTGGGCTTGGGCGTGCGTGCCATGAGCTATGTCACGCTGACCCGCCACGGGGGGGATGAGGGCGCTGCATTCGAGGCCGAAATCGGCTCCATCCCCGAGGTGCTGGAGTGCTATTCGGTGGCCGGGGAGTCGGACTACATCCTGCACATCGTCTGTGCGGATTTGAGTGTGTTGTCTGAGCAGGTCTTGCGCCGCATCACCCGCATTCAGGGTGTGGGCAGCATCCGGTCCAACATCGTGCTCAACTGCATCAAGAGCAGCACCGAGCTGCCGCTGGGGCACTTGCGCCGCTGAAAGCACAGATACACTGAAACCGATAACTTTCTACCCCATGTAACGCCCATGCGAAAACTGATTTTGTCGCTGATACTTGGAGCTGCATCCTTCGCACCTGCCATCGCACAAACCACCCGCGAGGTGGCCTACCAACTGGCCGAACTCGCGGTGGATGAGTCCTACAAAAATGTAAAGCCCCTCATGGACGGCGCATTTGACAACCTGCTCAAAGAGGCTATCGCCAAAGGCCACTCAGACCGGTCTCTCGAAATTTTTGTGGAAGAAGTCAAAAATGCCTTCAACCGTGAAAACTTCATCAAGGTGGTGGCAGATGTCTGGGCGCGCGAGATGACCAAAGAAGAGTTGCAGCAGGCCATCAACTTCATTCAATCACCGGCCGGGCGCAAATTCAGCGCCGTGAGCCAGTCCATGAAAGAACCGAAAAACCTGCTGCCCATTTTTCAGGATGCTTGTGGCCGGGCCCGTGCCCGGGTCATGAATGTCGGGGCGACGAGCGCGAACTTGGACAACATCTGCAACCAGTTCCGCTAATCCGGCAAGCCCGCTCAGCGCTCGGCGGGTTTGCTCCCCTGAACATCCACCTCGACCCTGCGATCACGCTGCAGGCACTCGATCAGGAGCAAACGTTTTCCGCCCGGGCAGTCTGCCAGCATCGTCAGCGGGTTGGACTCCCCTTCACCGTAGGATTGGATACTGGGTGGAGCTACACCTTTCGCCACCAGATAATCACTGACCGCTGTCGCACGGCGCAAGGATAGTTTCTGGTTGTACGCATTGGTACCTATGCGGTCGGTGTACCCGCGAACATGAATCGCATCGTAGGTGCTGCCGCTCAGTTCCACGACCAATCCATCCAGCATGGCCATGCCGTTAGGGCCGATCACCGACTTGTCAAAGCCAAAGAGTGCATCCGCTGAAAAATTCAAACGTTGCATAGCTGGCGCAACCGGCACAGGCGTGACCACCACAGCCGGCGCTACAGGTGCAGCGGTAACGGGCGCCGCAGCCACGACGACCGGTGTTGCGGCCACAATGACCGCGTCACACGGTGCTACCGCCAATGCGGGTGTCCACTCGCCGTTGTGCCAGCATTGGCCGGGTGTGGAGCTGCCGACAAATCGGCCAGCACCATCCAGCAGGTAGCCCCGCGTGTCGGTTGCCTGCGCCATGCACAAGCCGGATAGCAAGGCCAGCGGTAGCCCCAGCCCCAAGCGGGTCAAGGTCAGAAGACGCCATGTATTTGGATTCATACTTTACTCCGGTAGGCCGGGGTTCTCACGGGCGCACCGAAATTTCATTTTTGACTGAGCGCACGCCGCTGACTTCGCGCGCAATGCTTTCTGCGGTCGTCTTCTCTTGCTGGTTTTTGGCAAAGCCGGACAACATGACCGTGCCTGTCATGGTCTCCACGCTGATAGCTCCGGCATCGACCAATTTGCTTTCCACAAACCGGCTTTTGACCTGGGTGGTGATGGTCGCGTCATCCACATAGGCGCCCACCGTTTCCTGACCGCGTTGGACTGCGCATCCCGTCATCGCGCCTAGGGCCAAAACCAACACAGTGAACGTGATACGGATAGAACTTTTCATGGGGAACTCCTCAACAGTGAATGAACACCCTCAGAGTAGTACGCCCTCGGCCGCAGGTCGGTGCGCTATCGAACCCTGAGCGTTATCCAAAGCTCACGACCACGCTGTGCAGTCCCTGCATTTGCTGGTACTCCAGCCAGGCACCTGCTGCCAGATGGGTGAGGTCAGAAGATGGAAAGGGAATGTCTTGTTCGACTGCTCTCCTCTCGAACGCGAATTCCAGAGTGCCGCCTGACCATTGCAGGTGCATTTGGGCATGCCCCCAGTCTGCCGGGAAGCAAGGCCGGAACCGCAGTCGCTGCGGCCCGAACTCCAGCCCGAATAAGGACTCAATGGCTGCCCGGTGCATCCAGGCTGCGGAGCCTGTGTACCAGCTCCAGCCGCCGCGTCCGGTATAGGGCGGCGCACCGTACACATCGCCCGCCATCGCATAGGGCTCCAGCCCGTAGATGGCCCCACAAACCGGGTCCGCGCTTCGGTGAGCCGGGCTCAAATCACAGAAATAGCGGTAAGGAAGTTCACTGCCTTCCCTCCGGTGCAGTTGTGCCATGGCCATCAGAGCCCACACGCCGCCATGGCTGTATTGCCCACCGTTTTCGCGTACACCCGGGGGGTAACTCTGGATGTAGCCTGCACGCGGCAGTTGATACTGCAAAGGAGGTGTCAGCAACTTGATTAAACCCATATCGTGGTCGATGAGCTCGATCTCCAGGGACTGCATCGCGGTGGCTGCCCGTTCGGGCGACGCCGCCTCACTCAGGACCGACCAAGCCTGGGCAATCAAGTCAATGCGGCACTCTTGCAAGGTGTGGCTGCCCAAAGGGCTGCCATCGTCAAAGAAAGCACGGGCATACCATTGGCCGTCCCATGCAGGGCCGTCCAGCGCTGCCTGCCACACCCCGGCTGCCGCCTCCCAACGCTGCGCACGCTCCCAATCACCCCGCGTGCGAGCGAGTGGCGCCCAATCGCGCACCAGCGATACCAGCAGCCAAGCCAACCAGACCGATTCGCCCTGCCCCTGCGGGCCTACAGCGCTCATGCCGTCATTCCAATCTCCGGTACCCATCAAGGGCAGCCCGTGGATGCCGGTGGCCAGGCTCCGGTCCAATGCACGCGCGGCATGCTCGTAGGTGCTCGCAGTGTCGGTGCTGACATCCGGGGCAAAGTAGGCGTCTTCCTGTGCGGGCTCCAGAACCGGGCCACTCAAAAACGGCACCTGCGCATCCAGCACAGAAAGGTCCGCCGTGGCTTGGAGGTAGCGTGTCACAGCGTGTGGCAACCAAAGCAAGTCGTCTGACATACGGGTGCGTACCCCGGCTCCACCCGGGCTGTGCCACCAATGCTGCACATCACCCTCCACGAACTGGCGCGAAGCACACAACAGGATCTGGGCCTTCAAGGCCTGCGGCTCAACCCAAGCCAGCGCCATGGCGTCCTGCAGCTGATCCCGGAAGCCGGTAGCCCCCCCCGCTTGGTAGAAGGCTGATTTGGCAGCCATGCGACAAGCCAGGGTCTGGTAAAGCAGCCAATGGTTTACCAAGGCGTCAAACAGCGGGTCGGGCGTCGTTACCGTCAGCTTGCCCAAGCGTTCGCTCCAATGCTCGGCCACGGCAGACAAACGCTGTGCCGGTGACTCGTGCAAAGCCCGTTGCGCCAAATCCAATGCAGCAGAGGCGTCCGGGGCATAACCCATCAAAAAAACATGGCTCAAGGTTTGCCCTGCCGGCACCTGCATGCGCACCGACAAGGCTGCACAAGGGTCCAGACCAAAGCCGCTGTGGGCACCCAGAGAGTCGGGGATGGCAAGTTCTCCGGATGATTCAAAAAACTCCCGTCGGTCGCAAGTCCATTGCGACGAGCCACTTTGGGCACTGGATGGCGTCCGGCACGCCCAGAATGCCGTACCCCCGCCTTGTCCGGCAGCGCGCTCACGCTGGCTGCACAAGAGCACCAGGTCAGTCGTCGATAGTTGTGCCGCAGTCACTGTGCTGGCGCGATCGCGCACGCCGGCTCCCATCACCCACTCCACCATGCCGATACACCGCAAGTGCAGATCCAACTCTCCACGGTTATGCAAAATGACTTGCACCTGCTTGAGTTGCAGAGCGACGTCCACCGACCAGATCACCTCCACGTCCAAGGGCCCGCGCCGGTGGCGAATGCGGGTCACACCTTGGGTGTGCGTAACGGTGTAGCGCGTGTCAGGCAAAGCCCATGCATCAGGACTGAGCGACCAGGTTCTGCGCGGCAGGGTTACGAGATCCTGCAGCCACAGGCTTTCCCCCGGGGGGTCTGCCACGGGGTCGTTGGACCAGGGCGTCAGCTGATTCAGCTTGCTATTGCCTGCCCATGTGAAGCCGCCTCCGGCCTCGCTCAGCACGGTACCGAAGCCTTGGTTGGCAAGCACATTGACCCAGGGCCTTAGTGGCCGCACGTCCAGGCCCACTTCAAACCGGAACTCGGCTCCCTGCCCGACAAACTCCCCCTGGGACACCGCAACTGCCAGAGCAGGCACATCCGGCCTCACGCCCGGCAGGTGCCGGGAATGCCCGGCACGCCGGATAGCATCCTGGTCATGGTCGGCAGACCAAGCCTGCACATGGTGCAACAAGGGCCTGCCGTCTGCATCCAGTCGCATGCGGGCCAAGGTATGCAAAGTGCTGCGTTCCGCATCGCTGAGACTGTCTTCCCGCAGCACCCACATGCCGATGCAGCTATCAGCATCTTCACGGGGATGCTCGGTATTGAGCCTGTCACACATTCCGGTCAGTTCCCGTTGCAAGGTCAGGTGGTAGGAGGCAGGCTCCGCATTCACCACCACCAGGTCGCAGGCCACGCCTGCCCAAGCCCAAACGCGCATGGACTGGGTGAGTGACCGCACCAAGCCCAATCCCTGCAGCACGGCAATTGAAACCAGCACGATAGGCCGGTCGCCTGATATACCGATACGCCACAGCACCCGCTTGTCACAGATGTCTGTGGCGAGCACCGCTGTGGATCCATGCACGGACTTTGGCGAACTCAATACGAACAGCAAAGCAGTCGTGAGCGTTTGGGTGGCCGTAAGAGTGTCCGGGCTTACCTGAAGCGCACGCAGCCGGATGCCAGCCAGGGTTGAGGACATCAGCGAAGCACGCTGCACATGGCTACTTTGCTGGTACTTGTCGATCAGCGCATGTAGCAGAGCAGGCTCGGTGGCAGCAGCGGTTGCAAAAGTCAGTTGCGCCTTGGCGAAGGGTGCGAGACGAATACGCACTACCAACGCAGCGACCGGATCCAGTCCGCTGTCACCCGGGCCGGCCTCCTGAAAATAGGCGGCGCCATGCTGCAGCCCCCGCGACCAGCCGCTCTCCTGACCGGGCCGGTGGTTACGGCCTGCCCACCGCTGGCGGTCAGCGCAACCCTGAACTGAAATCACCTCCGCGTCGGTATTCGCAAGAAAATGGGCCGCGCACACCACAGGCTCCGTTTCCACTCGGGGTGTGCGCCGGTACAAGAGCGCGCGTTGCGCCTCCAACCACTCGCTACGCACAAACAACTTGGAAAATGCAGGATGCGCCTCATCGGCACTCTGCTTGTTGAGCGCCACATCAAAGCAGCAGCTCAACTCCAGTTCCAGCGTGGCCGCACCCGTGTTGTGCAGGTCAAGCTGCCGGAACTCCATATCGTCTTCCGGGCTCACCCACACCGTCATGCGACTTTCCCAGTGGGCCGCATGGCAATGAAAGAGAACCCGGTCCGGCTGAAAGCTGCAACGGTAATCAGCCTCCGGGTCAGCCGCAGGACTGCGGGTGATGGAGTAGCGCTGCGCCTCAGGGTCGCCCGATTCACGGCAATACACAAAACTGCCAAAAGCATCGCGGAGGGCATCGTCTTGGAAGCGGCTGATCGCCGTGCCATCCCACTGGCTGGCGCCAGCGCCGTTGGCACGCAGCGCGACGCAGTAGCGCCCATTGGACAGCAACTGGGTCGGCTCCACCGCATGCACACCGGGTACCAGCGCGCGAACCAGCCCCGGTGGACGCAATTGCAAACGTTGCTCCACCGCTACCGGCGGCAGGCCGGGTGCCTGCCGGATCTCTTTGGGAACCCGCTCGTGCAGGAGCGCACACACCGCCTCCATATGTGGATCCGCCATACCCCAGCGCTTGACCACATCGTGGTGCATCAGGTTGGTTAGCGCCACCAGTGCCATGCCTTGGTGGTGCGCCATAAACGTACCCACCAAGGTGAACGGCTCGGTACCGGTTTGCCGCAAAGGGGTGTAGTCCAGCGCCTCCATGAATCCCCATTCACGGCGCGCGCCCAGGGATTCCAGGCGCCGCAGGTTGCCTACCGCCTCGTGCGGATTGACCATGAGCGCCAGCATCGTCGCATAAGGTGCAACAACCAATTCATCCAATGGGGTGCGGCGCAAGGCCAAAGAAGGAACCCCTTGCGGTGCGTACTGATAAGCAAGAGAGCTGTCCCGCCCTGCATACGCGGATTCAGAGACGCCCCAGGGCACATGCTGCTGGAGGCCGAAATCTTGCTGGGCCGCCACGGCATGCTCTCCCGCGCGGTGCAAGAGGCTGCCTTGCGGCTCGTCCAGCATCAGGGACGGCATCAAGTACTCGAACATGGAGCCCGACCATGACTTCAAGCCCGGCCGGACCCCGGTCAGGCATCCAATGCGGCCCAAGGCGCCCCAGTGGACCGCATCCACATCGCCTTTGGCAATTGCCACCAAGCTGGTAAGCCGCGACTCAGACGCCAGCAAATCATAAAAGGCCGTGTCCAACTCCTGCTCGCGCACCCTGTAGCCTATATGAAACAAGCGCCTGCGCGTGCTGTACAAAAACCGGTAGTCCGGGGTCAGGGCCATCGTCTGCAAGCGCTTCGCCTGGGTCTCCAAATCGGCGGCCAGCGCAGCACCGGTGGCAGACCCGGCATTGCGTTCACGGCCTGCAAAGTCCAGGCAAGCTTGGGCGGTGGCCAGCATGTGCCCGCTGAGGTTGCCACTGTCCACCGTAGACACGTAGGCCGGCAGCAATACCGCCAGTGACTGGGTGTCGTACCAGTTCAAGAAATGCCCTTCATGGCGGGGCAAGACATCCAGCGTGTCGAGCGTGGCCCGAAGGCGGGAACCCAGGCCCGCCACACTCAACCAACCAGATTGCGCGGCGCAGGCGCAACTGAGCAGATACAAACCGATGTTTGTCGGTGACGTGCGGTGCGCCAGCATGTCAAAAGGCATCACTTGCAAGTTGTCCGGCGGGAGGTGGTGGTCCTGCGCACCGACACAGTGTTCAAAATAGCGCCATGTATCGTGTGCGACGCCGTCCAGATAGGCGCGATCAGCCGCATCCGGCTTTTCCAGCGCGCGGCTCCAGTTGCTCTGGCTGGCAAGCCAGAGCGCCCAAGGCGAAAGAAACCAGCCCGCGGCCCAGAACGCCGCCCACGCCGGATACAGCACCCAGGGTGCGAGGCAAATGGATCCGATCAGAACCCAGAGAGCAAGACTGCCATGCGTTCGCAACATCGCACTGAGTTGCGTATTGGCCCCGGCCTGCACGCTGGCGGCGGTGGTCCATTCCAGCAGCCGGCTGCGACTGATGGCGAGCCGGTAGAGCGAGCGCAACACAGCATCTGCGGCCAACAGTGTCTGCCGCAGAAGTTGCATGCATTGCCATGCACCCAGCGCCGCTACGCGCGCGAACTCCACGCTGGCGCACGCATAAAAGTAACGCAACTCCAGATGGGGTCGCCCCGGAAACAAACCCGCCACCGCGCCTATGAAAGGCCCCGCGGTGTAAGCAAAAAGTACCAGCAACAGGGCAAATACCGGCTCCAGCCCGAAACCTGTCACCGAAAGCACTAGGAGCAGAAGACAGGCTGGTGCCACCAGTGAACGGCGCAGGTTGTCCACCATCTTCCACAAATTCAATGGGGTGATGCCATAGCGCCTGAATCGCAGCATGAATGGAAGCAGCTGCCAGTCCCCCCGGGTCCACCGATGAATCCGTGCATTGGCGGTATCGGGGTGATGCGGCCCGTCTTCCAAGACGGTGACATCGGTCACTGTGGCGCAGCGCACCAGCGCGCCCTCCAGAAGGTCGTGGCTCAGAACCTGTCCGTCGGGAAAGCGGCTGCCCAACACCTGATGCACAGCACGCACATGCAGCAGGCCTTTGCCGCTGAAAGTGCCTTGGCCGAACACATCCTGGTACACCTCTGAACTGGCCGCGCTGTACGTGTCTATGCCGAACTGCCCCGCAAAAAGCCAATGGTAGAAGGTGCGTGCATGCTCGCCCGGCAAAGGCGCAGACACCCGGGGTTGCAACACGCCATAGCCCTTGACAATGGTCCGGCTCACCGGGTCGAACACCGGCTGATTGCCCGGATGCGCAGCAATTCCCACCAGCGAGCGCAAGCGTCCCGGCGGGAGTTGGGTATCTGCATCCAGCGTCAGCACATAAGGCGTATCCGCAACCAGACGACTCAACTCTCCGAGGTCTGCAAAGCTTCCAGAGCCGCCCTCGGAAAGTGCTGCAATCAGCGTCTCCAGCTTGCCGCGCTTGCGCTCCCAGCCGATCCAGACGCGCTCAGAACGGCTGTAGCGCCGCTCCCGGTGCAACAAAACAAAACGCTTGTGAACCGCTCCAAGGTGGAGATCGGCATCGTCTGCCGCTGGCAGGACGGGGTACAACTGGTTAAGGGCTTCCATGGAGCGTATCGCCTGCTCGAGCAAGGCCCGGTCACCCGGAGCGTCACGCGCGGGCGCATCCAGGTAGTCCGTCAGCAACGCAAACTGCGCCATCTGCTCGGGGTTGGCCAGGTAATGCAATTGCAGGCGACGGGCCAGTGCCTCTATGCCCGGTCCATCAACCAACATGCAGGGAATCACGACCACCACCCGGTGCTCGGCGGGAATGCCCTGCTTCAGGGCCAGACGCGCCAGCCGGTCCGGCTCCAGGGACTCACAGGCCACGCGGTTCACCAGGGCCACCATGGCTTCAGAAGCCGGCAACATGACCAGGAGCATCAGCGCGGCCGCGCCCCAGCCGGCAGGTACTCCATCTATGGCGCCATGTCGCATCAACAACCAGCCCAACAACAAAGCACTGGAGCAACCGATAGCACCGAGGTACAGCGGCAGCGCCCACCTACGCCCCCAAATACGCCAGGCAAACCGGGGATGGGCGGGCAATCCCAGCACCACCCGCAGGGTGCCGCTTCCGGCGCCACGCAACCAAAATGCCGGAACCAGCGCACCCTGCTCGCCCGGCACTGCGCCCGCCATCAAATGCAAAAGCGACTCGGTAACGTGGGCCTCGGGTTTGCCGCTGCGCTTTGCGAGTTGCTCAATGCCGTGCAAGGTGGTTTCACGGGTCATGGAGTGTTCAGCCTGAAACACCGGGTGGCCCAGCATCAGGCGGGTACACAAATTGGTCTGCATCACCACTTCAGGCCAATCCGCATCGCCGATGGTGCGTAGCGACGTCACCGAATTGCTCACACTCAAATTATCAGCCGCCTGCTCTGCCCGCTGCTGCAGGAGCGCGGCCGGAAGCAGAGGCAACACGGTCTGTAACCAGGTCTTCACCATCGCCCTGCTGCCTGGCAAGGTGGTTTGCAGGCGCTGGGCCATCTGCCCCAGAAAGACGCCATCTACCCCCCGCCTTCGCATCCGGGTCACCAGGGCTTCAAGCTGCGCAATGCTGTAGTGCTCG
Source organism: Comamonadaceae bacterium (assembly GCA_027488985.1). Classification (GTDB taxonomy): domain Bacteria; phylum Pseudomonadota; class Gammaproteobacteria; order Burkholderiales; family Burkholderiaceae_C; genus Allorhodoferax; species Allorhodoferax aquaticus. The sequence continues at coordinate 90,019 of JAIYAR010000016.1, forward strand.
AGGTCATCACAACAGCGATTCGCCCATTCGCGGGCCGCTTTGTTGGCGGCCACGCGGTCGGCCAGGCGACGCAGGTTTTCCATGAGGACCACACGCAAGGTGGTGGGCAAGGCCCAGAGCTCGCTCAGGCGGAGCTCGCAGCTCTGCTGATAGGCATTGAGAAAATGAACCAATAGCGTTTCATCAAACGCACCATCGGTATGTGCCACAAATGCCCATGCCACCCCGTACACCCTGGGCAATCCGGCCAAAGGGGGTTGCACCAGTACCGGGAGTCCCTTGAAGTAATTGGCGGGCAAACCCTCATCGACCTCCTTGAACTGGGCTTCCAGCAAATGGAAATTTTCCAGCAGCCACTCGGCGGCCGGGCTGATGTCGTAGCCTGTGCGGGCCTGGCTGCCGATGTAGGCGTTGACACTGCGTAATCGCTGGATGTTGTCGCGCAACCGGGGCGTAAAGCTCTCCTGACGACTTCGTTCTCGCACCACCCGGTGGGTGAGGCCCAGGCTGTTGCCGTGGCGCTCGAAGCGCTCCACCCCGAAAACCTCGGACCGTATGGGTGCATCCAGCGGCCCGGCGTCCAGGTCCAGGACCGCACTCAACTCTTCCGGCACCTGAGGCAGTGCACCACTCCAACGGGCGGGCGGCATGCCCTACGCCACCATTGCCATCAGGGCCCAGAGCACCAAGACCAGCAGAACCACACAACTCATCAAGCGCACCCGCATCATGCCGCCGGCCCACTGCGCCGCGCCCTGCAGGCGATCGGCATGGCTGAGCGGACCACTGCAGTGTTGCACGTGGGCTGAAAGCGCCTGCAGATCCGCAGGCAAGGTGTCTGCTGCGTCAGAAAAGGCGGCCGTGCTCCAGCGGACCAGACAGGGATGAAGGTTGACAGGCTGATGGACGGAATGGGTCATGCTATTTCTCCTTGGGATAGGCTGTGCCGAACACGCGGTCCCACACAGCATGGGTGACGCCGAAACACACTGCGTGCTCGCTGTGGTGGTGGTGATGGCGGGCATGCCACAACTTGCGTTGTTGCATCCAGCGACCGGGGACCCGCCAGTGGTGCAAGGCATGGTGGGTTGCGGCGTACATCACGTAGCCGCCAACCACACCCAGAGTGAGTGCGCTGGCGCGCCAGACCTCCAGTGCCAGCCAAGCGGGCAGGAAAACAAGCAGCAGAATGAGGCCTGCGCTCAGAAAAGTGGAACTGCATATCAGTGCTGCAGGGCGCTCGTGGTGCGCCTCGTGCCACCGGGTGAAGGGTTGCATTCCATGCAGCACAAAGCGGTGCAAGACATATTCGACCCCGCTCCAGATGAACAAGCCGGTCGCGGTATAGGCCAGCACCAGCCATTGCAAGCCTTCAGGGGTGCGCAATACCAGCAACAGGCCCAGCGCCACCACCGCGACAGCGTAGAGCGCAAAGTCCAGGCGATATGCCCATTTGCTGTTATCAATGGTCCAAAACCCCATGGAGGCCTCCCTGTGCGTTAGGGACCCATGCTGCGCCCGACCGGCGCTCAGGTCTGTTCGGGAACGAACGCTGCCTCAGGCACCCGCTGTGGCCGAGGGTGCGCTATCGCACAGATAAATGCGCACTGAGGCATACACTGGTTTGCAGCACGAGTCGCCGTTCCGGACGGCCCGGCTGACAGGGAATGCACAACAAGGAGGAGCTTATGCCCCCCAATTCCAACCCACGGCGCAACCAACTGCTGGCTGCCCTACCCGACGCCGATTGGGCAAGGTGGGAACCTCATCTGGAGCTGATCGAACTTCCCTTGGGCAAAGTGCTCTACGAATCCGGTGCTCCACAGCGCCATGTGTATTTCCCGACCAGCGCTATCGTTTCGCTGCTGTATGTCCTGGAAGACGGTGCATCTGCCGAGATTGCAGTGGTCGGATTGGAAGGTGTGGTCGGCATATCCTTATTCATGGGAGGCGGCTCCACACCCAGCCGCGCCGTAGTGCAAAGTGCGGGCCAGGGTTTCAGGCTCAGCGCACAAGTGATGAAGGAAGAATTCAACCGTTCCGGACCCGTCATGCACCTGATGCTGCGCTACACCCAGGCGCTCATCACCCAGATGTCGCAAACTGCGGTTTGCAACCGGCACCACTCACTCGACAAACAGCTTTGCCGGTGGTTGCTGTTGAGCCTGGACCGCTTGCGTGGCAGCGAACTGGTCATGACCCAGGAGCTGATCGCCAACATGCTGGGCGTGCGCCGCGAGGGAGTTACCGAAGCTGCCCTCAAACTGCAGCGTGCGGGGCTTATCCGCTACGCGCGCGGCCACATCAGTGTGCTGGACCGGGCAGGACTCGAAGACCGGACCTGCGAGTGCTACAGCGTGGTGAAGAAAGAATACGACCGTTTGCTGCCCGTGACCATCGCTGTCTAGCGGGGCGCGCTCTTGCGTGTGGCAAGTGCTGCTGCATAGGTGGCACAGTCCCGCGCGTAGCAGGTGCATGCGGCCAGCTTCAGCCCCTTGGGATCAAGGACGGTAAGCTGTCCACGGTGGTAGTGGATCAGCCCTTGCGCTTGCAGAGCACCCGCTGCATTGGTCACACTGACCCTGCGTACACCGAGCATGGTGGAGAGGAACTCTTGGGTCATCGGAAAGGTATCGCCCGGCGAGCGGTCCCGGCACATGAGCAGCCAACGTGCCAGACGCGGGGTAATTTCGTGAAACCGTATGCAAGCGCTGGCCTGTGACAGTTGAGCCTGCACCACGTAGGCGTAGCGGTCCAGCACCTTGCGCAAGCCGGTGGACTCTGCCAACACCGCCATAAAGGCCCGGCTCTCCATGCGCAAGGCCAGTCCGCTTTCCTGCACCAGCGCCTGCACCGCTGCCACCGGCACCCCTTGAGCCACACCCAAGCCCAGCATGCCCTCAATTCCCACCATGCCAACCTCCACCAGCCGATTGCTGCCAGCGTCTGCCAACAAGGACACATAGCCCTCAAGTGGGAAGTGCACATGCGTCTGCTGCTCGCCCGACGTCCACAACACTTCCTGAAACAACATCGGCACAGAAGTCCCTGCCACTTTGATCTTGCGCAGGTCCGCCTGTGAGAGGCTGGCGAGTATTCGGTTGCGATGCATGGTCTGGCCCTTATGCAGAAAACTGCAGCTTGCGCCCCACACCCGGACACGTCTGTGCGGTGTGCCAAACCACTTGTTCGCTCGCGCACAGACCTTGCATGCGCGCACGAATTACAAACACTTCACCCCCACCAACAGGAGTGTGTAATGACCAGCATCACCATGAGCAAACGCTATCGGCAACCAGTCACCGACGACGACATGAGCCGCCAGTCCAACGTTTTCACGCCGGGGAGCGTTCCCGACATGGAGCGCCCCTCCCGCAAACCGATGATGACCCTGCACCTTCCCCGCCGCTCGCAGACCGCTGGAACTGAGCCCCAGGAGCCCATACAACTTTCACTATTGGATGCGGAAGCCGGCACATGAGCGCGCAGCCCCTGTCGGCCTCTCCACGACTGCTGATACCCAAAGCCGAGTACGCCGATGGGCATGTGCCGGAGCCCTCCCGCCTGGAGGGGGCGTTGGAAAACAACGCACGCCTGGAGGAACAGGTTATTCAGTTGCGCAGCGCGCTGGCCAAAGCACGCCGCGATCTACAGGGCACCCGCGCCGGCGAGCGCCGCGCCAGACATAACGCCGACCACGATGGCTTGACTCAGCTCCCCAACCGCAGGCATTTTGAAACCCGCCTGGAGGAAGCCTTGGCAGAACAAATGACCACCCGCCAGGGCTTGGCCCTGTTCTTTCTGGATCTGGACGATTTCAAGCAAGTCAACGACATCCATGGACACGCGGCAGGCGACACGCTTTTGCGCGTAGTGGCAGCCCGCCTGAACCAGGCCGTGCGCAAAGAGGATGTGGTGTGCCGCTTGGGCGGTGACGAGTTTGCCTGCCTGCTACGAGGCCTGAGCCAGACACGGCAGCTCATGCAACTGGCCGCCAAACTGTTTGACTCCGTGGCCGCCCCCTGCCGCCTGGATACCTGCGAGCTGAGTGTGCGACCCAGCATCGGCATTGCCATTTGCCCACAGCACGGCATGACCAGCCAGGACCTGCTCGCCCACGCGGATGCCGCCATGTACCGCGCCAAGCGCGAACAAACGGGCTATGCCTTTTTCGAAACACCAGCCTGAGGGCCGGTTTTGGATGGCGGCGCGGTGCGGGGCTGCACGGCTGCATGCATCACGCCCTCTGCGGTGCGCCATGCCAGCTGTGCCAATGCCACCTTGACCGCCGCACTTGGTCTTAGCCAGCGCCAAGGTTTGGTGCTCACCAGCAATGCAGCACCAGCCACTAGCACCACCACCGTTGCCAAGGGATAGCGCTGAGCAATCTGGCGTGCGGCACGGCGCGCCATGTGCAATTCGGGCCAAGGCCCGGACTGCAGAACTTGCTGCATGCTCAACCGGGTAGCTTCCAAGCGTTGCGCAGGTGTAAGCGCCACCGGAACCGGTTTCAAGAAGCCTCCGGGGAAAGCATGCTGCGGTCGGCCTCCCATTGGGCACGCGATTCATCCAGACCGGGTGCGGCGGGCCCGCGCACAGCGGCCCACCAACACAAACAAGCCGCCAGCAAAGTGACGGCCGGCACGGCCACGAGCATCACCATCCCGACCGGCGTTACGCCGGCCAACATGACGGCGACGCCCGCGAGAGTCAGCCCCACGCCCGCCAGCAACACGGCGCCGGTGTACCACAGCATTTTCACCATCCAGAAGGCCGCCCATGCGGTACTCTCATCACGGAGCAGATCAGCATAGGCCTGAAAATGCTCCAGCAACAGGTCCGGGCGCTGGTGTATCAGCGCCCAGACCGAACCGGCTGTGCGGGAGGTAGGTGCTGCCATGGCTCAATGGCTGTGGTTGGAGCGGCCGCGCAGCATGAGTCCGAATACGCCCATCAGCACAGCACCCGCTGCGGCGGCCATCAGCAAAGATTTCAGAGGTTCATCACGCACATAGGTGTTGACTTGCTCCTGGGTGCGCTCGGCACGGTCCTGAAACAGGTTGCGGTTGTCCCGCAGTGCATCGGCACCGCGTTGCAACAAGCCATCGGCTTGTTGGGCCGCGTGGTTGAGCACAGGCATCACATCAGACTCCAAAGGTCCGTTGGCGCCGAGGGCATTGGAAGGGGGGCTGGAAAAACTCATGGGAAGATCCTTTCGGGTGGTGTCAATAAACAAAGGTGGCAGATGCCGCTTCACGGCTTGGTGACCTCGTGGCCGATGACGCCGCCGACGGCTGCGCCCCCCAGGGTGCCCAGCGTGCCGCCCCCCAGGACTGCACCGCCCACAGCGCCAACTCCGGCGCCAATGGCAGTGCCCTTCTCTTGCGCAGACATGCCGGCACACCCGGCAAGGCTGGCCAAAGTGATGGCATAAATGGCCGCATAGGCCTTGGATGAGTGAATGTGCATAGTGCGTCTCCGGTGTCGTGTGAGGCACGTGGCGCAAGCCGGGAGAGGCACTGCATCACGCTCCCTGACCGAATCACTGCAATGCAGCGCGGCAGATCAGGTGCATGAAGCGTAAGCAGCCGCAGGGCTGCGGTCTGTCTGTTATGGCACGGAGGTACGCTTGCCCACGCCAAGTGCAGCGCCCACGCTCAGCAGCAACACCAGGGCGGCGCCCAGCAGGGTTGCGCCATACCAGCCCTTGTCCATAAACACGCCAAACACCAGCGGCGAAATGGCAAAACCTGTATCCAGGCCCGAATACACCAGGCCATACACCCGGCCGGTAGCGCCTTTGGGGGTGGCCTTTTTGATCATCATGTCGCGCGAAGGGCCACCAATGCCCACCGCAAAACCGGTAATCGCCAACACCACCATGGTGCCGGTGGCGCCCAACAAGCCGGTGCCGCACAGGGCCAGCAACACAGCGCCTGCGGCCATGGCGAGAGCCACCACACGGTCGGAGTGCCGGGACTTGGCCGCCACAAAACCGCCGATGAACATGCCCACCGCGCCGCACAACATGTAGGACGAAATCGTGAGCGTGGCCGCCTCAAAGCTCACGCCGTGCATGGCCTTGAGGATGGAGACCGCGTAGCTCTGCACCACTGCCAGAGTCATGGTGGAGAGCAAAAAGAAACCGAAACACCACCACACCACAGGCAGCTTCATGAAGGCCATGTCGTGCTCTGCCTTCTGGGCACCGGCTACCGGCTCGGCCTTGCGGGTCACGGTGGTGTGCAAATGTTCGCGCTGCACAAACAGCAAGGCGATGACTGCCAGGTAGAGCACGGCAGCCGCCAGATACGCCTGCCGCCAGCCGATAAGCACACCCAGACCTGCAAAGAACACGGGCGCCAGTGCCCAACCCAGATTGCCGGTGAGACCGTGGGCGCTGAAGGCATAGCCCAGTCTCGGTGCAGAAACCCGCTGATTCAGGATCGTGAAGTCCACCGGGTGGAAAGTGGCGTTGCCCAAGCCCGCCAAAGCGGCCACAGCAAACAAGCCTGCATACCCGGTGACCATGGACGCCGCCACGCAGGCTGAGGCAAACAGGGCCAAGGCCACAAACAGCAGCGGCCGCGCGCCCAGCCGGTCCACCACAAAGCCAGAGCAAGCCTGCCCCACACCGGACACCACAAAAAACACCGTCATTAACAAACCCAGCTGCGAGTAGCTCAGGCCGAACTCTTGCATGAACACCGGAAACAGCAATGGCAACAGCAAATGCCCGAAATGCGAGCTGGCGTGCGCCAGGCCGACGAGGCCGATCACGGTGGCGTCTTGTCTGAAAGGAGCGGCTGCGGGCGGTGCGTGGAGGGTCGTGGTGGTCATGAGTCCATCGTACGACCGTGCGGATTATCTGGAACGCGACAAAAAGACAATAATCATCGCAAACCAGCCAAGCCGCCATGAAACGCACCCACCGCACGTCCCCGCTACAGCCAGTCCCAAGTGATACATCGCCCTTGCGCCCCCCCACACGTGAGCGACCGGTCCGCAGCCGCGGGCGTGCACTGGCCATGCACGCGCACATCGAGCCGCACCAGCACGCGTGGTCGCAGTTCACGTACTGCGCCAGCGGGCTGATGCAGGTCACCGTGACCCAAGGCGAGCGCGAAACCACCTTCATCGTGCCGCCCAGCCGCGCGGTGTGGATTGCGCCGCAAGTGCAGCACAACGTGGTGGTGCTGGAAAGCGCCGAGCTGCGCACCGTGGACATTGCGCACAGTGCTCTGCCCCCCGACTGGACCGATTGCCGCGTGTTGGTGGTCAGCACCCTGTTGCGTGAGCTCATAGGCGCCCTGCAAGGCAGTGAGCCCGGCGAGCGGGAGAACGCGCTCATGGCCCTCACCCTGGACGAAATACGCCTTGCCGATATTCAGGACCTGGGCGTGCCCATGCCCCACCCGGTGCATGGCGACAAGCGTCTGCGCGCTTTGTGTGAAGCTGTGCTGCGTGACCCTGCCGAGAAAAACCAGCTCCGTGAATGGGTGGCCGAGGTGGGTGCCAGCGAGCGCACGGTGGCGCGCCTGTTTCGCGAGGAGCTGGGCACCAGCTACCAGCAATGGCGCACCCAGGCGGTGCTGGCCCACGCCCTGCCCCAGCTCGCCCGCGGCATGCCCATTGCGCAAGTGGCCGCCGCCAGTGGCTACGCCAGCGACAGCGCGTTTTCCGCCATGTTCAAACAGGCTATGGGCAACGCACCGAGCTACTTCCAGAGCAAGTCGCTATCAAAGTAGGAGCTGCTCGCGCATATTCCATAAGCGCTAGAGGCACTTTTCGTTAGTAATCAAAGGCATGTGCCACTGCGCACAGACGCTGCGGGGGGCCGAGCGCATCGTGGGTTTCTGTGTCACGGAGCTTTGTCTCCCTCATTTGAAAGAAGCCCCCATGCTGCGCCAAACCAAAGACCTGCAGGAACTCGCCATCGAAGCCACCGACGGCTCCGTGGGCGATGTGACCGATCTTTACTTCGATGACAAGAGCTGGGCCATTCGCTACCTGGTGGTGGAGACTGGCTCCTGGTTTTCCAGCCGCAAAGTGCTGATCTCGCCCATCTCCGCTGGCAAGCCCGATTGGGACACCCGGAAATTGCCGGTGTCCCTCACCCGCGACCAGATAGAAAACAGCCCTTCCATCGACACCGACATGCCGGTCACCCGGCAGCACGAAACCGGATACCTGGACTACTACAACTACCCCTACTACTGGGGCGGCATGGACCTGTGGGGCAGCGCCAGCTACCCGGGCATGCTGTTGCCGGGCTACTCAGGTTTTGGCTCTCTGGCTGCCATTCGGGAAGAAGCCAACAACGCGCTTGCCCGAACCGAAGCACGCCAGCGCGAACAGGACCCGCATTTGCGCAGCAGTGAAGCGGTCATCGGGTACCACATCGAAGCCAACGATGGCGAAATCGGCCACGTCCAAGGCCTGCTGGTTGACGACAAGACCTGGGCTATCCGCTACCTGGTGGTGAAGACCAGTAATTGGTGGATGGGCCACGACGTGTTGGTTGCCACCCAGTGGATCAAGCACCTGAGCTGGGACAAGCAGGCCGTGGCCGTTGACCTGAGCCGCCAGACCCTGAAACTCGCACCTCGGTACGACGCCTCCCTGCCCCCGGAGCGTGATCTGGAAATTGCCGTGCACCGCCACTACGGCCGCAAAGGCTATTGGCCAGAGGATGATCAGCAAGCCGAAAAAGCGGTGCCTCAACGGGCTGAGGCCTGAAAGATGTAGCCATCCAGTGACAGGTGAGCACTTGGAGCCTCTTTGAACATCCATACCGAACGTTTCCGGGTCCCGGCAGGTAGTGAGGTGGATCTGGCCCAATGGGCCACCCGGAGCAAGCCACTGTGCAAGTCCAAAAAGGCCTACCGCAAGGCGCTGGAGGACCAGGTAGAGGCGCTCAGCGCGCAGCAGCGCCTGCTCTATGCCTCCAACCGGTACGCCTTGCTGATCCTATTTCAGGCCATGGACACGGCAGGCAAAGACGGCGCCATCCGCCACGTGATGTCGGGGGTCAACCCGCAAGGCTGCCAAGTTTTCAGTTTTCAGCACCCCAGCGAGCAGGAGCTGCAGCACGACTTTTTATGGCGCACCACGCGCGACCTGCCTGAGCGCGGGCGCATCGGCCCTTAGCGCCACCAGCACCGCCGACTCGCCCTGGTTCATCGTGCCCGCAGACGACAAGGACAATGCCCGCCTGATCGTCTCGCACATCATGCTGGACACCTTGAAAGCCCTCAAGCTGAGCTACCCGGAGGTCAACAACAGCCAGCGCCAAAAGCTGCAGGCCATGCGCAAGCAGCTGGCCCAGTGAGCGGGCACTCCAACGCTAGTGCAGAGCACACACAGGCAGCGGTTTACTACAAAATAGATAGCTGCTCGCGCACAATCCGCGTGCGCCAGCAGCACTTTCTATTCACCAGTTACGCCACTGCCATGTCCAAGCCACCGATTGCCATCCGCGCCGCTGATGCATCCCCCCGCACCAAGCCCTCCAATTACCCCGAGCCCTTTGCTTCGCGCATGACAGGGCGCGAAAAGCGCGCGCTGGGTGATGTATTCGGGCTGCGAAACTTCGGCGTTAACCAGACCCGGCTGGCGCCCGGCGCCATCTCGGCCCTGCGCCACCACCACACCAAACAAGACGAGTTCATCTACGTCCTGCAGGGCCACCCCACCCTGCTCACCGACGAAGGCGCCACAGCGCTTGCGCCCGGCATATGCGCCGGCTTTGTGGCCGGCAGCGGCAACGGCCACCAGCTGATGAACGAAACGCAGGAAGACGTGGTGTACCTGGAGGTAGGCGATCGCACGCCCGGCGACGAAGGCCATTACCCCGACGACGACCTGCAGGCCGTCATGCGGGATGGGGCTTGGGTGTTTATGCGCAAGGACGGGACAGATTACTGACCTTGGCCTCAATGCTCAAGATGCATCACCGTTAGCTGGTGCTTCTGCGACGATCTTTTCAGCCCAATGCAGAGCGGCGCTGTAGTCATCAAACACCCGGGTATGGATCAGGCCCTCGTACATGGCCCGGTAGCGGGGCAATAGCAAGCTATACCTCTCCAGATCCGGCTTGATGACCCAAGCCAGGCCAACGATCTTCATGCTGGGGTTCTGTGCAACCGCATTTCGCCCTGCCTCCAACACGTCCAACGAGGTCACCAGGGTTTTTTCGACCACAACCACACTGGCCCAGGGCCCGTTGTGGTTCAGTTCATCCACCAGCGCCTGGGTCTGCCGCATGGAGTGCTGCTGCATCTCCAGGTTCCAGTGCCCGGCGACATGGGTCACCAGCACTTGCCCCACCTTGGCAGTGCGCTGCTCGCCATGGGGAGAGAAGGGTTTTTGCATAGCCCGATGGTAGGCCCGGATACTCAGTACGATCAAGGGTACTTTCTATAGTGCCCACGGGCTCAGTGCCCCAACTAACGATGCCGCTTCACATACCCACCCCGCTCCTGGAGTCCCGCGCTCTCGGCCTTGCCGCACAGCGCACCGTCTGGCTCAAGATGGAAGCCTTGCAGCCGCCCGGCAGCTTCAAAATTCGCGGCATTGGCCATGCCTGCCAGATCCATGCGCAGCGCGGGGCCAAACGGTTTGTGTCGTCGTCCGGCGGCAACGCGGGCATGGCCGTGGCCTATGCAGGGCGGGTGCTGAACATTCCTGTGACGGTGGTAGTGCCGCAGACCACCACAGCGCGGGCGCAAGAACTGCTGCGACTGGAGAACGCCGATGTGATCGTGCATGGCGCTTCGTGGCAAGAGGCCAATGAACTGGCGCTCTCCATGGTGGGTCCGGACGATGCGTTTTTGCACCCGTTTGACGACCCATTGCTGTGGACGGGCCACGCCAGCATGATCGATGAGGTAGCTAATGCGGGCGTGGTGCCCGATGCGGTGGTGCTGTCGGTGGGCGGTGGCGGCCTGCTCTCGGGTGTGGCCGAGGGCATGGCGCGCAATGGCTGGGGGCAAATGCCCATCATCGCGGTGGAAACAGAGGGCGCTGCCTCGCTGCATGCCGCCATGCAATCGGGGCACACCGTGGCACTAGACGCCATCACCAGCATTGCCAGCTCGCTGGGTGCCAAGCGGGTCTGCGAGCAGGCTATGCAGTACGCGCAGCAGCGCCCCGTGCAAAGCGTGTTGGTGTCCGACGCGAGTGCGCTGGATGCTTGCGAGCGCTTTCTGAATGACCACCGTGTACTGGTAGAACCCGCTTGTGGCGCGAGCCTCGCGCTGGCCTATGAAGCACATACGGCGCTAGCCCCTTACCGCAATGTGCTGTTCATCGTTTGCGGTGGAGCTACTGCCACCATAGATCAGATTCGCCAGTGGCAATCACTATCAAAATAGTAGCTGTCTGCGCAGCATTAACGGGCGCTAGCGGCCTATTTCGAAATAAAGCTTATCAGGCAGTGACCTGCACACCCTTCCAGAACGCCACGCGGTCTCGGACCATGGCGGCTTCGGGTTTGGGGTCGGCGTAGTACCAGACGGCGTCGATGTTCATTTCGCCGTTCACCATCAAGGAGTAGTAGCTGGCCTGGCCTTTCCAGGCACAACTGGTTTTGTGGTTGCTGAACTGCACATAGTCGCGGTTTAGGCTGCTCGCGGGAAAGTAGTGGTTGCCTTCGACGAGCACGGTGTCATTGCTCTCGGCGATGACGGTGTTGTTCCAAATGGCTTTCATGGCCTGCTCCAAGAGAGAGTTGTGATTCGACATTGCAACACAGCGAACTGCCGGAGCACTGAATAGCAGCAATAGCCTTGCCAAGGCCTTCGCTTATTGGCTCGGGGGTTCCGGATCGGTCGCCGGCGGTTCTGCTTGGGGCGCTTCGGCTGGATCTGGCGAAGTGCTCACGGGAGCGGTGTATGGCGCCCCCGAGTCCGCGGGGATGTACAGCAGTTTTTCATCTGTTTTCTCTATTTCAGTGCGCAACTCGCGCCATTCGAAGCCTGCGCGCTGGGTGCCTTCTTCGTGCCAGAGAAAGGCGCCCTGTAGAACCAACTCGCCGTTGAGTTTCTTAAGAAGACGGAAAGAGGTAGGTGCCGTATCCCGCACCATGGTGTTCGGGCGATCCGCAGGGCCCGGCGGATTCAATGCCGCAATGGCAGCATCCAAGGCTGAGCTCAGAGCCACCTTGCGGTAGGCGGTTGTTGTGCTTTGGGTCCGATCGGGGTCGACACGATCGGCTTCTTCCATGATGCGAAGAAACTGCTCCTCGGCAACCTGCTTGAGCCGGCGCGTTACCTCGGTTGCTTTTTCATTTGCCATCGAACCTCCCACTCGTGGATACGAAAAGACAGAAAGCCCCCATCCTCAAACACCGTCAGACGGCTCAGGATGTGGCTTTCTATCTTATAGAGGTTTATGGGATCCAAGGATGCGGCACCCCCTTCCGGGGGGCTAACTGAAGCTGAACTGCCCCGGCGCCAGGATAGGGTCCACCCCCACCTGAATCGTCGATTTAGGCAGGAACTTGCCTTCCAGCAGCAGCTTTGAGAGCGGGTTCTCAATGCGTTGCTGGATAGCGCGCTTGAGCGGCCGCGCACCGAACACGGGGTCGAAGCCCACCTTGGCAAGCTCGGCCACCGCCGCGTCGCTTACCGCCAGCGTCAGGTCCATCTTGGCCAGACGCGCCATCAGCGTGGCCAGCTGGATCTTGGCAATGGACGCGATGTTGGCCGCATCCAACGAGTGGAAGACCACGGTCTCGTCGATCCGGTTCAGGAACTCGGGGCGGAAGTGGTTCTTCAGTTCGCCGGTGACTGCTTCTTTCACGTCTTCGTAGTCCTGCCCCACCATGCTCTGGATGAGCTGGCTGCCGATGTTGCTGGTCATCACGATCACGGTGTTCTTGAAGTCCACGGTGCGGCCCTGGCCGTCGGTCAGGCGGCCATCGTCCAGCACTTGCAGCAACACGTTGAACACGTCGGGGTGGGCTTTTTCCACCTCGTCGAGCAGCAGCACGGCATAGGGTTTGCGGCGCACGGCTTCCGTCAGGTAGCCGCCCTCTTCATAGCCCACATAGCCGGGGGGGGCGCCGATCAAGCGGGCCACCGAATGCTTCTCCATGAACTCGCTCATGTCGATGCGCACCAAGTGCTCTTCGCTGTCAAACAAGAAGCCGGCCAGCGCCTTGCACAGCTCGGTTTTGCCCACGCCAGTGGGGCCTAGGAACAAGAAGGAACCGGTAGGCCGGTTCGGGTCGCTCAGGCCCGAGCGGGAACGGCGGATGGCGTTGGACACGGCCGCAATAGCCTCTTCCTGCCCCACCACGCGGTCGCGCAGCTTGCCTTCCATTTGCAACAGCTTGTCGCGCTCGCCCTGCATCATCTTGGCCACCGGAATGCCCGTAGCCCGGCTCACCACTTCGGCAATTTCTTCGGCGCCTACCTGGGTACGCAGCAAGCGGTTACCGCAGCCTGCTGCCGCTTTGCCGGCTTCCTGATCCTGGGCTTCTTTGAGGCGCTTTTCCAGCTCGGGCAACTTGCCGTATTGCAGCTCGGCCACCTTGGCGAGGTCGCCCTTGCGGGTCAGGCTCTCGATCTGGGTGCGTAGCTTGTCGATCTCTTCACGCACCTGGGCGCTGCCCTGGGCGGTGGCTTTTTCAGCCTTCCAGATTTCGTCCAGATCGGCGATTTCTTTTTGCAGGGTGTTGATCTCTTCGTTGATCAGCTCAAAGCGCTTGAGCGAGGCTTCGTCCTTCTCTTTCTTGACGGCTTCGCGCTCGATCTGAAGCTGGATCAAGCGGCGGTCCAGCTTGTCCATGACCTCAGGTTTGGAGTCCAGTTCGATCTTGATTTTGGAGGCAGCCTCGTCAATCAGGTCGATGGCCTTGTCCGGCAAAAAGCGGTCGGTGATGTAGCGGTGGCTCAGCTCAGCCGCAGCCACGATGGCGGGGTCGGTGATGTCCACGCCGTGGTGCACTTCGTAGCGCTCTTTCAGGCCGCGCAGGATGGCGATGGTGGCTTCCACCGTGGGCTCGCCGACCAGAATCTTCTGGAAGCGGCGCTCCAGCGCGGCGTCTTTTTCAATGTATTTGCGGTACTCGTCCAGCGTGGTGGCGCCTACGCAATGCAGCTCGCCACGCGCCAATGCCGGCTTGAGCATATTGCCGGCATCCATGGCGCCCTCGCCCTTGCCGGCGCCCACCATGGTGTGCAGCTCGTCAATGAACACAATGGTCTGGCCTTCGTCTTTGGCCAGGTCTTTAAGTACGTTCTTCAAGCGCTCTTCAAACTCGCCACGGAACTTGGCACCAGCCAAAAGCGCGGCCATGTCCAACGAGAGCACCCGTTTGCCCTTGAGGCTATCGGGCACTTCGCCCTCCACGATGCGCTGGGCCAGGCCTTCGACGATGGCGGTCTTGCCCACACCGGGCTCGCCGATCAAGACGGGGTTGTTTTTGGTGCGGCGTTGCAGCACCTGGATGGCGCGGCGAATTTCGTCGTCCCGCCCGATCACCGGGTCCAGCTTGCCCATGCGGGCGCGCTCGGTCAGGTCAATGCAGTATTTCTTGAGGGATTCGCGCTGGTCTTCGGCGTCCGAGCTGTCCACTTTCTGGCCGCCACGCACGGCGTCGATGGCGGCTTCCAGGCTCTTTCGGGTCAGGCCGTTGGTGCGGGCCATTTGCCCGGCGTCGCCCTTGTGGTCGGCCACAGCCAGCAAAAACAGTTCGCCGGCAATGAACTGGTCGCCGCGCTTGATGGCTTCTTTCTCAGCCGCCTGAAGCAGCGACACCATGTCGCGCCCCACGGTGACTTGCTCGTGGCCCTGCACTTGCGGCAAGCGCTTGATGCCGGCCTCGGCCGATGCCAGCAAGCCCGCTACGTTGACGCCGGCCCGGTTCATCAAGGCTTTGGGCGCGTCATCCGTGCGGATCATGGCGGCCAGCACGTGCACCGGCTCAATAAAGGCGTTGTCATGGGTGAGCGCCAGCGTCTGGGCTTCGGCCAGCGCTTCCTGGAATTTGGTGGTGAGTTTGTCGATTCGCATGGTGTGACCCCCGTGTGTTCTGAGATTAACCCCCAGCTTGGGTCCGCAGGGGCGGTTTTCAAGCCTGCCAACGCCCAGACCTTGATCCAGCACAAATCCAGAGCTCAAAGCTGCACACATCCGATAATGGTGGCGCACCCTGCTTTACCCCATTCCCTACATGCAGATCCACCAATTCCAAGTCAGCTATGTGGCCGAGCACGACCGTATTTTGGTACGCATGAACTCGCCCGAGGGGGAAGAGCAACGCCTGTGGCTGACTCGCCGGATGCTGCGGGGCTTGTACCCGCACTTGGCAAAAACCTCCGAACAGCTGGCCCTGCCGAACCCTACGCCTGCGGGCCATGACGGGGCAGCGCAACAGGCGGTGGACGCTTTCCAGCGGCAGGAATCCTTGCAACAGGCCGATTTCGATACGCCTTTTCGATCCAGGCAAGCCTTGTTGAGTGACACCGACCAGCCCTTGCTGGTCACTACCGCGCACATTCAGCTGCAGGGCCCGGACATGCTGTCGGTCCGGTTTGAAGAAACACTGCCTGGCGTTGCAGAGTCACGCCAGCTGGAAATCAACATGGGCAGCGACACCCTAATTGCCCTGCTACATGTCATCGGTCTGGCCATGCGCAACAGCGACTGGGGGATTGACCCACCCAAAGGCTTGGAGCCGACCCTGCCCATCATCCAGGAGATCGAGACGGACACTCAGCCCTCCGAGTGGGACGCTTTTGCCAACGCAGAGCCGCCCAAGTACCTGAACTGATCCCGGCTGGTCCCCAGCTTAGGCGTTGCGCGCCGTGATACCCCAGCGGGCCAAGGCGTCGTCATCACTCACGCGAGCGTCCACCCAGTGCGTGCCTTCGGGCGTGGCCTCTTTTTTCCAGAACGGCGCCTGGGTCTTGAGGTAATCCATGATGAATTCGCAGGCCTGAAAACTCTGCCCGCGATGGGCCGAGGTCACTGCAACCAGCACCACTCCCTCGGTGGGTTGCAACACCCCCACCCGGTGCACCACGCGGGCGCCGTAGATATCGAACCGGGCAAAGGCCTCATCCACCATGGTTTCGATGGATTTTTCAGTCATGCCGGGATAGTGCTCCAGCTCCAGGGTCTGCACCGAACCGGCTGCACCGGGGGTATTGCGGTCGCGCACGGTGCCGACAAAGCTGCACACCGCACCCACGCGCGGGTCGCCGGCCTGCAGCTGACTGACCTCCACGGCCAGATCGAAGGCTTCCGTCTGGATACGTACGCGTGGAGTTGCAGAGGTTGGATGGACCATGGGGCTAGACATTTCAGCCGCCGGTAACCGGGGGAAAGAACGCAACCTCACAACCCTCGGTCAGGGCGGCGTCCGGGCCGCTCATGACCTGGTTGAGGGCCATGCGGACGGACCGGTTGGTGTCCAGCGCTTCGGCGCCGGCACCACCACGCGCCAGCAGTTCAGACCGCAGCGCACCCAATGTGGGCGCCTGTGTCTCCAGCACTTCGCTGGAGGTGCCCATGGCCTCGCGCATGGAGGCGAAGTAGCGGACTGTAACTTTCATTGCAGCAACTCACTAAAGGGGATGTATTGCACGGTTTGACCATACAAGATAGGTTGCCCGGGTGGCACATCAACCACACCATCCCCCCAGACTGCGGAGGTCAGCACGCCGGAGCTCTGGTTGTTGAACAGGTCCAGCCCGCCATTGGCATTGCGACGCACCCGCAAAAACTCGCGACGCTTGTCGGCTTTGGGCCAATCGAAATCTGCGCGAACCGCCATGCTTTTCATGGCCACGTCCTGCACACCTTGCAGGCGCAACAAGAACGGCCGCACCAAAAGCAAAAAGGTCACGTAGCTGGATACTGGGTTACCCGGCAGCCCGATGAAGTGCGCGGAGCCAATGCGCCCGTGCGCAAAGGGCTTGCCGGGCTTCATGCCAATCTGCCACAAGTCCAAGGTACCCAGGCTTTGCACCGCGGGCTTGATATGGTCTTCCTCGCCCACCGACACGCCACCGCTGGTGAGGATGATGTCGTTGCCCGCTGCTGCACCTTGCAGCGCTGCGATGGTGGCACTACGGTTGTCAGGCACGATACCCAGATCGGCCACCTCACAGCCCATGCGGCGCAGCAGATTGAGCAGGAAAAATCGGTTGGAGTTGTAGATGGCGCCGGGGGGCATGTCCTGCGGGGCGACGGTGCCGGGCATGACCAGCTCGTCCCCGGTCGAAAACAAGGCCACTCGCGGCTTGCGCACCACTTTCAGCTGCGCCATGCCGATGCTGGCAGCCAAACCCAATTCAGCCGGCCCCAAGCGGGTACCCGCGGGCAACACACAATCCCCACGCTGCACGTCTTCACCCGCATGGCGGATGTGCTGGCCCGGCAAGGGCGTGGTGTTAACGCGGATGGTCTCGGGCTGGCCATGGCGCTCATCGTGGATCGACGTGCAGTCTTCCTGCATGACCACTGCATCGGCTCCGGGGGGCACCGGTGCTCCGGTGAAAATGCGGGCCGCCGTGCCGGCTTGCAGATGTTCGCCGACCGAGCCAGCTGCAATCCGCTGCGTGACCCGCAGTTCGTGAGAACCGCGCAACAGGTCTTCGGCGTGGACGGCATAGCCGTCCATGGAGCTGTTGTCGAAGGCCGGCACTTGCAGGCTGGACACCACGTCCGCTGCCAGCACCCGGCCGTCTGCATCAAAGGTGGAAACCTGCTCCGTTCCCGTCAAGGGCACCACGGCTGCCAGCAACTGCGCCAGCGCATCGTCCAACGGCAAAAGAGGCTTGCGAGGGGCGCTGGGTGCAGAAGTCATTTGCTATCTATTCAGGAGCTGCTCGCGCACATTTGACGGGCGCGAAACAGCATTTTCATACACAATTCAAACACACTCGCGCTCAATGAGCGCTTTGATAGCGGGCACGTCGGCATCCATCACCAACACGCGCTTGGGCAGGGCCTCGATACCTTCAAACTGCGGCGGGCGAACGGGATCACGACCCAAGGCCTCGACCACCGTGGCTGCGAACTTGATGGGCAGTGCGGTTTCCAACACCACCATGGGCACGCCGGCAGTCAGGTGCTCCAGCGCTACCTTCAGGCCATCGGCGGTGTGGGTGTCAATCATCATGCCGTGCTGTTCGTAAGTGGCACGGATGGTGTCCAGGCGGTTGGCGTGGGTGCTCTTGCCGCTCACAAAACCATACTGGGTGGCCGCTTGCGCGAACACTGGGTCTGCACTCAGGTCGAACTGGCCACTTTTGGACAGGCCTTCGCCGAACAACGCCTTGACCCGCGCACCTTCGCGGCCCAGCAGGTCGAACACAAAGCGTTCGAAGTTGCTGGCCTTGGAAATGTCCATGGACGGGCTGGATGTCTCATGCGTATCCGCCGTGCCGCGCACCCGGTACACGCCGGTGCGGAAGAACTCGTCGAGCACATCGTTTTCGTTGGTGGCAACCACCAGCTTGTCGACCGGCAGACCCATCATGCGGGCCACGTGGCCGGCACACACATTGCCGAAATTGCCACTCGGCACGCTGAACGACACCTTTTGGGTATTCGACTCGGTCGCCTGGATGTAGCCGGCAAAGTAGTACACCACCTGGGCCAGCAAACGCGCCCAGTTGATGGAGTTGACCGTGCCGATTTTGTACTTACGCTTGAACTCGAGGTCGTTGGACACCGCCTTGACGATGTCCTGGCAGTCATCAAACACACCCTTGATGGCAATGTTGTAAATGTTGGCGTCCTGCAGGCTGAACATTTGTGCCTGCTGGAAGGGGCTCATGCGGCCGTGCGGGCTGGTCATGAAGACGCGCACGCCCTTTTTGCCGCGCATGGCGTGTTCTGCGGCGCTGCCGGTGTCGCCACTGGTGGCGCCCAGAATGTTGAGCTCTTCGCCGCGGCGGGCCAATTCGTACTCGAACAGGTTGCCCAACAGCTGCATGGCCATGTCCTTGAAGGCCAAGGTCGGGCCGTTGGACAGCGCTTCGATCCAGACGCCGTCCTGCAGGTGGCGCAGGGGCACGATCTCGCCGGTGCCGAACACCTCGGCGGTGTAGGTCTTGGCGCACAAGGCGCGCAGATTGTCAGCAGGAATATCGTCGATGTACAGCGACAGGATTTCAAACGCCAGTGAGGCGTAGCCCTGCTCATGGTAGACCTTGCGCCAGAGGGTCAGCGTGGCGTCGTCTACCTGCGGGTAGGCCACCGGCATGTACAGGCCGCCGTCCGGCGCCAGGCCTTCGAGCAGGATTTCGCAAAAGCGTTTGCGGTCTTGGTTACCGCGTGTAGAGATGTATTGCATTCGGCAGTGTCCTGATTACGCCAGCTCTTCCTTGCGGATGCGGGTGATGGGCTGCAATACGGTAGGCAGCGCTTGCATCTGGGCAAGGGCCACGTTCATCTTGGCTTCTGCGCAGTCATGGGTCAGGATGATGACGTCGGTCTGGGTCGCAGCTTCACCGCTGATTTCGTCTGCTTCGCGTTGCAACACTGCATCGATGCTGATGCCGGCTTCGGCCAACAAACCGGTGACCTTAGCCAGTACACCAGCCTCGTCGGCCACACGCAGGCGCAGGTAGTAGCTGGTTACCACTTCGCTCATGGCCAGCACCGGGGTGTTGCTGATGGCGTTCGGCTGGAAGGCCAAGTGCGGCACACGCTGGGCGGCATCTGCGGTGTGCAGGCGGGTGATGTCCACCAGGTCGGCAATCACAGCGCTGGCAGTGGGCTCAGAGCCCGCACCCTTGCCGTAGTACAGCGTGGTGCCCACGGCGTCGCCATGGGCCATGACGGCGTTCATGGCGCCTTCCACATTGGCGATCAGGCGCTTGGCCGGTACCAGTGTGGGGTGCACGCGCAGCTCAATGCCGGCGGCGGTGCGCTTGGTAATGCCCAGCAGTTTGATGCGGTAGCCCAGTTGCTCGGCGTATTTGATGTCGGCCGCGCCCAGCTTGGTGATGCCTTCCACATAGGCCTTGTCGAACTGCACCGGAATGCCGAAGGCAATCGCGCTCATCAGGGTGACCTTGTGCGCTGCGTCCACACCTTCGATGTCGAAAGTCGGGTCCGCTTCGGCGTAGCCCAGACGCTGGGCCTCTTTGAGCACCACGTCAAAGTCCAGGCCCTTGTCGCGCATCTCGGACAGAATGAAGTTGGTGGTGCCGTTGATGATGCCGGCGATCCACTGGATGCGGTTAGCGGTCAGGCCTTCGCGCAGTGCCTTGATGATGGGAATGCCACCGGCCACGGCGGCCTCAAACGCCACCATCACACCCTTGGCGGATGCCGCAGCAAAAATTTCGGTGCCGTGCACGGCGAGCAAAGCCTTGTTGGCAGTGACGACATGCTTTCCGGCGGCAATAGCTTCTAGCACCAGCGCCTTGGCGATGCCGTAGCCGCCGATCAGCTCAATAACGATATCGATCTCGGGGTTGGCAATAACGGCGCGCGCGTCGTTCACCACCTTTACATCGGGGCCGACAACGCTTTGGGCACGTGCCACGTCGAGGTCAGCCACCATGGTGATTTCGATACCGCGGCCGGCACGGCCCTGGATTTCTTGCTGGTTGCGTTTGAGCACATTGAATGCGCCGCTTCCCACGGTGCCAATGCCGAGCAGGCCTACTTGTATCGGTTTCATATCGTTCTTACGTAAAAAGTGCGTCTAGCCCTTGCAAACAGTGCGCAGGCAGCTATCAAAATCAGAGTGAGTCAGTTCCCGTTGCGCTTGCGATAGCTCTCGAGGAACTTGGCAATGCGGCCAATGGCTTCACGCAAATCGTCCTCATGCGGGAGGAACACGATGCGGAAGTGGTCGGGCGCTTGCCAGTTAAAGCCGGTTCCCTGTACCAGCATGACGCGGGTCTCGCGCAGCAGCTCCAGGAAAAATTGCCGGTCGTCCGAGATGGGGTACACCTTGGGGTCCAGCTTGGGGAACATGTACAGCGCGGCCTGCGGCTTCACACAGGTCACGCCGGGGATGGCAGTAATCAGCTCAAAGGCCAGATCGCGCTGGCGGCGCAAGCGCCCGCCTTCGCACACCAAATCGTTGATGCTCTGGTAACCACCCAAAGCGGTCTGTATCGCCCACTGGCCGGGCACGTTGGAGCACAGCTTCATGTTCGAGAGCATGTTGAGGCCCTCGATGTAATCAGCCGCCGACTTCTTGTTACCCGACACCACCAGCCAGCCAGCTCGGTAACCGCAGGAGCGGTAGCTTTTGGACAGGGAGTTGAAGGTGAGCGTCAGCACGTCGGTCGACAGGCTGGCCATGGCCGTGTGGTGGAAACCGTCGTACAAGACCTTGTCGTAAACCTCGTCCGCCAGAATCACGAGGCCGTGCTGGCGGGCGATTTCGATGATGCCTTGCAGCAGCTCGGTGGAATACAACACGCCGGTCGGGTTGTTGGGGTTGATAACCACAATGCCTTTGGTGCGTGGCGTAATCTTGGCGCGTATGTCGTCCAGGTCGGGCATCCAGCCATTGTTTTCGTCGCACAGGTAGTGCACCGGTGTGCCGCCTGAGAGGCTGGTGGCAGCAGTCCACAAAGGGTAGTCAGGCATGGGCAACAACAACTCGTCGCCGTTATCCAGCAAGGCGTTAGTGGCCATGGTGATCAGCTCACTGGCGCCGTTGCCCAGATAAATATCATCCAGCGTGACGCCGGCAATGCCCTGCTTCTGGGTCTCGTGCATCACCGCTTTGCGGGCAGCAAAAATGCCTTTGCTGTCGGAGTAGCCTGCCGAGTTCGGCAGGTTGCGGATCATGTCCTGCTGGATTTCTTCGGGTGCATCAAAACCGAACACCGCCAAGTTGCCCAGATTGAGCTTGATGATCTTCTGACCCTCATCCTCCATCTGACGCGCCGCGTCCATGATGGGACCGCGGATGTCGTAGAGCACATTGGCCAGCTTGGCAGATTTCTGAATGGTTTTCAAAGTCCCTCCGGGAGGTGTCAGCACAGGGTGAAACCTATAATTTGACCACAGTTCGGCAGGCAACCCGCCTCGCTGCATGCCTGCGAATCAAGCCCCCTCCATGAAATTCATTCCTGACGCTGCGCAAGGCCCCTCCATCACAGGCTACGGCCCCGGATGGGTCGAAGTGAACGGTGAGAAATACGACTCCAGCATCATTGTGAGCAGCCAAGGCATCATTCAGCCTTGGTCCTGCATACGCTTTGAGGATCTGGGCGACTTCCATTTTGAGGAGCTCGCCACTTTTGCGTCGGAGTTGGTACTGTTTGGCAGCGGCGCAAGCATCCGCTTCCCCCATCCTCAGTGGCTCAAGCCCTTGTACAGCCGCCGTATCGGGCTGGAAACCATGGACACCCAGGCGGCCTGCCGCACCTATAACTTTCTGTCCGGAGAGGGCCGCAAGGTGGTTGCTGCGCTCATCATCTAGGCATACCGGTCGCCCCTGACTTCAGACCTTGGTCTTTTCAGAGTAAAATCATGGGTTGCGGTCCAGAGCGAAGAATTACTGTCACATTCGACGCTGTCCCCTATGACTGACCAGTCCGGCTCGCCGGGCTGAAACACCGAGATTGAAATTCCATATGGCGATTGTTGTCAACAAACCCCTTCCCGAATTTGAGGCCAACGCCACCGGCGGCATCAAGGTGACCAACACCACCCACGTCGGGAAAACCATGGTTTTGTACTTTTACCCCAAAGACAATACCCCTGGCTGCACCACAGAAGCCATGCAATTCAGGGACAAGTACAAGGATTTCGTGAAAGCCGGAGCAGAGGTGTTCGGCGTGTCACGGGACAACATGAAGTCCCACGATGAATTTAAAACCAAGCTGGAACTTCCCTTTGAGCTGATCGCTGACACAGAAGAAAAGATGTGCCACATGTTCGGTGTGGTCAAAAACAAGATCATGTACGGCAAGAAGGTTAAAGGTATTGAACGCAGCACCTTCCTGATCGGCGCCGATGGCCTAGTCAAAGAAGAATGGCGCGGCCTGAAGGTTCCGGGCCATGTGGACGACGTGCTGAAAGCCGTCAAAGCACTCAAAAAAGCAGCCTGATTGCCCTGTTGTTTTGATGCACCCGACGGCGTTTGCCGTCACAGTGCTCATGCATAATGGTCCGCATGCCGTTGAAGCTTGCAACCGCGCTCCCTGAAAAAGCCGCCTTGGCTCAAGGCGGCTTTTTCGCTTTTTCGGCATTGCTTTTCCACTTCTCAACTTCTGCGAATCCACTCCATGCCACTGCCCCCTGCCCCGTCCAAGCGTGCCGATCGATTGACCGCCAAAGACTTTGAGGCTCCCGCGCGCGCATCCGCCCGCCCGGCCCGCAAGGCCACCCCAGAAGTTGCTCCTATCCAAATTGCCCTATCTGAACCTGAGCGCGCTGGCCGGGAATCCCGGAAATCGGTCCAAACCCCTGCACTGACCCGTGCCCCGGCGATCCAGGAAGGCGTGGCCATCGGCCTGCCAACCAAGTCCATCTCCAAAGCCTCAGCGCCTGTGCTCGCCGACAAGAAGCGCAGCAAGCGTGCCAAAACCAATGGTCCGACGAAGCTTTTTGTGTTGGATACCAATGTGCTGTTGCACGATCCGATGTGCCTGTTCCGCTTTGAGGAACATGACATCTATTTGCCCATGATCGTGCTGGAAGAGTTGGACGGTCACAAGAAAGGCATGACCGAGGTCGCCCGCAATGCACGTCAGACCAGCCGAACCTTGGACGCACTAGCTGGCGCCCCGGAGGCCGACATTACGGCCGGCCTCTTGCTGGACACGACAGGGCACAAGGATGCGTCCGGCAAACTGATGTTTCAGACCCAGCCTCTGAACTACACCTTGCCCACCAGCCTGCCTCAAGGTAAAGCGGACAACCAGATTCTGGGAGTCGTGGAAGCGCTGCGCCAGCACTACGCCCCCCGTGAAGTGGTGCTGGTATCCAAAGACATCAATATGCGCGTCAAGGCACGCGCTCTGGGCTTGGCTACCGACGACTACCAGAACGACAAAACGCTGGAAGACGGCGACATGCTGTATTCCGGCTCGCTCGCCCTGCCTTCTGATTTCTGGGCCACACACGGCCAGAGCGTGGAGAGTTGGCAGCAAGGCCAACACACCTTCTACAAGGTGGATGGCCCTGTGGTGCCCCAGATGATGATCAACCAGTTCGTCTATTTTGAGTCGCCCGGCGAACCCAGCTTGTACGCGCGCGTGACCGAGATCCGCGGCACTACCGCAGTCCTTAAAACCCTCAAAGATTTCAATCATCTGAAAAATGCAGTGTGGGGCGTGACCACCCGTAATCGCGAGCAAAACTTTGCGATGAACCTGCTGACCGATCCGGAAGTCGATTTCGTCACCCTCACAGGCACGGCCGGTACCGGAAAGACCTTGATGGCGTTGGCAGCAGGCCTTACTCAGGTGCTGGATGACCGACGATATACCGAGATCATCGTGACCCGCGCCACTGTGAGCGTGGGCGAAGACATCGGCTTCCTGCCTGGTACCGAGGAGGAAAAAATGGGCCCCTGGATGGGCGCATTGGATGACAACCTCGAAGTCCTGGGCAAGACAGACACCAATGCGGGCGAATGGGGCCGTGCAGCCACGAACGAACTGATTCGTAGCCGCGTCAAGATCAAGAGCATGAACTTCATGCGCGGACGTACTTTCCTGAACAAGTACGTCATCATCGACGAGGCCCAGAACTTGACGCCCAAGCAAATGAAAACGCTGATCACCCGCGCGGGGCCCGGCACCAAAATCATCTGCATGGGTAACCTCGCCCAAATCGACACGCCCTACCTGACCGAGGGCTCTTCAGGCCTGACGTTTGCTGTGGACAAGTTCAAGGGCTGGCCGCATGGCGGGCACATCACGCTGGCACGTGGTGAGCGTTCCCGTCTCGCAGATTTTGCCAGCGAAGTGCTATAAGAAAAGTAGCTACTCGCGCATATTTAAAAAGGGCTGGAGGCCGATGTGGCTTCCAGCCCTTTTTCTTTCAATGCCGTAGGAAGTCAGTAGTCGCCACTACCACCATGCGCCAAATTTTCGAACTTGGTAAAGCGGTTCATGAAGGCGAGTTTGACGGTGCCGGTCGGGCCATTACGTTGCTTGGCAATGATGACTTCGGCCACGCCCGGCTCTTTGCATTGGTCCTTGGTGTAGTACTCATCACGGTAAATGAACATGATGATGTCCGCATCCTGCTCAATAGCACCTGATTCACGCAAGTCACTCATCATCGGGCGCTTGTCAGGCCGCTGCTCCACCGAACGGTTCAGCTGGGAGAGCGCGATCACCGGGCACTTGAGCTCACGGGCCAGCATCTTCAAACCCCGGGAAATCTCACCCAACTCGGTCGCGCGGTTTTCACCATCGCCGCCACTGCCGCTCATCAGCTGCAAATAGTCTACGACGATGAGGCCGAGCTGCCCGCATTGGCGTGCTAAGCGACGGGCATTGGCACGCACTTCACTGGAGTTCAAACCCGCGCTTTCGTCGATGTGCAAGGATATGGTTCGCAACTTCTCAATGGCCTCTGACAAGCGGGGCCACTCTTCATCAGTCAACTTGCCGGTACGCAAGTGCCCTTGGTCCACGCGGCCAATAGAGCCAACGATACGCACCGCCAACTGAGCCGCGCCCATTTCCATAGAGAAAATAGCAACCGGCAAACCTTCGTTCAGGGCGACGTGCTCGGCAATATTGATAGCCAAGGCGGTTTTCCCCATGGAGGGACGCGCCGCCAAAACTATCAAGTCACCCGCCTGCAGGCCTGCAGTCATGCGGTCAAAGTCGATGAAACCCGTGGGCACACCCGTTACGTCATTCGGGTTGTCCGCCATCTCCTGCACGCGGTCCAGCAGATTGACCACCAGGTTATCCATGGACTGGAAGCCTTGCTTGTTGCGCTTGCCGGCCTCGCCGATGTTGAAAATCTTCTGCTCGGATTCGTCCACAATCTCTGAAACAGGACGACCTTTGGGATTGAACGCATTCGTCGCGATTTCGTCACTGGCGCTGACCAGCTTGCGCAGGATGGATCGGTCTCGCACGATCTCCGCATAACGCCGGATGTTGCTTGCACTCGGCACGTACTGGGCCAGAGAGTTGAGGTACGTGAGTCCACCCACCTCCTCTGCCTTGCCTTGGTTCTGCAAGTGCTCAAACACCGTAATGACGTCTGCCGGCTTGTTGCCGTTGATCAGGGTTCCGATAGATGCATAGATCAATCTATGCTCATGTCGGTAGAAGTCCGCATCCATCAGGATGTCACTGACGCGATCCCAAGCTTCATTGTCCAGCAGCAAACCTCCAATGACACTGGATTCCCCTTCTATGGAGTGAGGCGGCACACGCAGTTGGGCAATTTGCCGGTCGGACTCAAAGCCATCGATGGAAGTAGGGACTGCAGACATGAAGTTTCCTTGGAACCCTTCATCCTAAAGCGAGCCGGGGGGCGCGTCGAGGGAAAGGCTGGGGGCAAGCTGTGGGAAAACTGTGCAAACAGCGGGATAAGTTGCCGCACAAAATACAAAAGCCGCAAGGGACTGGCCCTGGCGGCTTTTGATCGGATACCGCCTGTCGCCAGGCGGCATACCAAAGACTGCTTAAGCGGTTTCGCCGTACACAGACACAGTGATATCCACCACTACGTCAGTGTGCAGAGCAACGCTCACAGTGCTGTCGCTCACGACCTTGATGGGGCCATTGGGCATGCGGATCTGGGACTTGGCCACTTTGTAGCCAGTCTTGCCCAGCTCTTCAGCGATGTCATAGTTGGTGACGGAACCGAACAAACGGCCATCCACGCCAGCCTTTTGGGTCAACTTGATGGTCGTACCACCGAGCTTTTCACCCAAAGCTTGGCATTCAGCCAATTTGGCTGCAGCTGCTTTTTCCAGTTCGGCGCGCTTGGCTTCGAACTCTGCCTTGGCAGATTCGGTAGCACGGCGTGCACGGCCGGAGGGGATCAGGAAGTTGCGAGCGTAGCCGTCTTTGACCTTGACGATTTCGCCGAGGTTGCCGAGGTTCACGACCTTGTCGAGCAGAATGATTTGCATGGTCGGGGCTCCTTAGATCTTGTGCTGGTCGCTGTAAGGCAGCATCGCCAGGAAGCGAGCGCGCTTGATAGCGGTGTTCAGTTGGCGCTGGAAAATAGCGCGGGTGCCGGTCAGGCGTGCGGGAATGATCTTGCCGTTTTCAGCGATGAAATCACGCAAAGTGTCGATGTCTTTGTAGTCGATTTCTTCCACACCGGTCACGGTGAAGCGGCAGAAACGCTTGCGCTTGAACAGCAGCGATTGGGTGTTGCGCTTGGGGCGCTTGTCTTTGTTGAAACGTTTTGGTCCGGGCATGATGGACTCCTAAAAAATTAATCTTGCAAAAATTCTTGAATGTGGAAAACGACTGACTTCCCCTGTCGTGCATTAGCCAAAAAACCGGTGAAGTTCCAGACACTGCCTATGGCTTGCTTGGCAAGCCGCTCTGCCAGTGTTCCGAAGGCCACCGCCTTGACTACCACCTTCACGGTTCTGCTACTACCGGCTTCCTGAACGACTGACTCATGTTCAAGTCGCAGATTCAAGGCTGGTAAGCCTGCCGGTGTGTAGCGCATGGTTTCGACCTCTGCGATACAAGCACCTAGAACCAATGAATTCGCTTGCACTCCTTAACGGGAAAGGTCTGTTGACCCGTTCAATTAGGCTTGGTACTCGGCCTGCTGGGCCTTGCGTGCGTCTTCACGCTCGACTGTCTTCATCATGGAAGAAGGACCGGTTTCGGCTTTCTTCTTGGACACAGTCAGGTGACGCAACACGGCGTCGTTGAACTTGAACGCGTGTTCCAGTTCAGACATCACAGCCTGGTCAGCTTCAATGTTGACGCACAGGTAGTGGGCCTTGGCCAACTTGTTGATCATGTAAACCATCTGACGACGGCCCCAGTCTTCAACACGGTGCACCTTGCCACCGCCAGCGGTGATCATGCCCTTGTAACGCTCCAGCATTGCAGGAACTTGTTCGCTCTGATCCGGGTGGATCATGAGGATGATTTCGTAATGACGCATTGATACTCCTTGAGGATTTCCCAGCATCTGGGTTGATAAAGCTGCCCCCGGCGTCTAGACAGGGTGCAGCAAGGCGAAGCCTATGATTATAGCCTATCCCAAGGGAGGTGCCAAATCTCGCTCCTCTGAGCTCTCTGACACAGTAAGCAAGCTCACTGCAATGGCCACAGCAAATCCCACCGGAACACCAAAAACGCCCGCAGAAACCGGTTGAATGCCAAACCAAAGATGATCGCCAGTGAAGTCAAACCATTGCCGGAGCACCGGAATGTTCAACACCATATAAAGGACAGTGGTCCCCAAACCCGCCAACATTCCCGCTACTGCGCCCGCACGGGACATTCCTTTCCAGAATATCCCGAGCACCATTGCGGGCACGAATGCTGCGCCCGCCAAAGAGAAAGACGCAGACACCAAATGCAAAATACCCGCAGGCCTTTGCGCCGCGGCGTAAGCGGCCATCAAGGCCACGACCAGCAATGCGAACTTGGACAACATCACCCGCCGCATGGCCTCGGCCTTGTTACTTTTTCCTTCAAAGTAAACGTCATGTGCGAGGGCATTCCCTATCGTGAGAAGAAGTCCGTCTGCCGTTGACAGTGCTGCAGCCAATCCGCCTGCGGCAACAAGCACGGACACCACATACGGCAAGCCCCCGATATCCGGCGAGGCCAACATCACCAGGTCAGCACCGACCTTGAGCTCTGCAAACTGCAATACACCGTCTTTGTTTACATCACTGAAAGACAGGAGGTTGGGATCCTTGGACCATTGCAGCATCCACGAGGGAAGTTGCTCAAAGGGCTGCCCCACTATGTTCGCCATGATTTCATATTTCACCAACACTGCCAGCGCCGGAGCGGATAAATAAAGCAGCGCGATAAACACCAAAGACCAGGCCACGGAGCTCCTCGCTTGTGACACGCCAGGCGTGGTGTAGAAACGGGTGAGGAGGTGCGGCAAGCCCGCGGTACCAATCATCAAACAAAACATCAAGGCCAAAAAATTGGCTCGGGAATGCTGGAATTCAGCCTGTGACTCCGGCGTTCCATTGGGGTCGCCCGCAAAAGCACGGGTCTGCGGCGCCATGCCACCCAATGCCTGCGCCCGCTCCGAGTTTTCAACCATCCCCCGGGTCCAGATCTCCTTGGCTTCAATTGCATCTTTGGGAAGCGATGCCAATGCCTTCCTGGTGGACTGGACCAACGCATCGGGGGCTTTGCTGTCACCCAGAACGCGGAGCTGGCGACGCAATTCATCGCGCTCCTCGGCAAGAGACGCTTCTACATTTTGCAACTTGCGTTTGAACTCTTCCGCACGACTCGCATAGGCCGCTACAACCGCCTGTTCATCGGGAGAAACTCCAAATGCCTGCTCCATTTGCGTGATCTTGGCGAGCTGCTGCCCGAAGGCAATGGGTGCAAAAGGGTTACCGGTCTGCTGGTAAGAAAGCCACGACACCGGAATCAGAAAGGCAAGAATGATGACCACATACTGGGTCACCTGGGTCCACGTGACGGCACGCATACCGCCCAAGAAGGAGCAGACCAATACGCCGCCCAAGGCCAACAAAATTCCGATTTCAAAGTGGACGCCAGTCAAGCGGGAAGTGATCAATCCCACGCCGTACAACTGTGCAACCACGTAAGTGAATGAACACAGGACAGCTGACCATGCGGCAATACGGCGCGGCCAATGGCCGCCAAACCGGACCCGGAAAAAATCAGGCACGGTATACAGATTCATGCGTCGCAAATAAGGAGCAACCAGCAGTGCGACAAGGCAGAACCCGCCCGTCCAGCCCAGAACATAGGCCAATCCACCAGGCTGCGTTCCCGAGCCACTGAAGCCTTGCGAATACAAGCCACCGGCGAGACTGATGAACGACGCCGCACTCATCCAATCCGCTGCGGTCGCCATGCCGTTGTAAAAGCCAGGAATACGCCGGCCCGCTACGTAGTATTCATTGGCATCTGCAGTTCGGGCAAAGACACCGATCACTGCATACAGCACCAACGTGACAGACAAAAAAATGCCGGCCACCCAGGCTCTGGGCAAACCCCAGTACTCCGCAAGGCCCAATGCTCCCAAAAACAACAAAAGGCCGACAACAAAGACAAAAAACCGACGATGGAGTGTGGAGGTGTAGAGCCTGAATGCACCGGCATCGAAGACGGAGGCCTCCACCTCCCGCCGATTAGCCAGTACCGCAAACACCACCACGATGCCAACAAACACAAGCAAAGCGCCCTGCGCTGCCATCCAATACGCTAATGGCCAAGAGAAAAAGCTCCCGGACAAGTCCCGCGCAAAGAATGTGAATCCGAAAGAGAAGACAAACCACAGCGCAAGCAAAACAGCATGCAAGCGCCAGTTGCGCCGGGTTGTCGCCTCAGACATCAGACCGCGAGCTGCTGCCAGGTGGCAATTACCGAGTCAGGATTCAGCGAGATGGAGGATATCCCCTGCTGCTCCAGCCACTTGGCAAAGTCTGGGTGATCGCTGGGCCCCTGGCCGCAAATGCCTACGTACTTGCCTTGACGCTTGCAAGCATCGATCGCCATTGTGATCAGTGCTTTCACCGCCGGGTCACGCTCATCAAAGTCGGCGGCCAAAAGATCCAGACCGGAGTCACGGTCCAGCCCCAGGGACAGTTGGGTCAAGTCATTGGAGCCGATCGAGAAACCATCGAAGAACTCCAGGAACTGATCGGCCAGGATGGCGTTACTCGGGATCTCGCACATCATGATCAGCTTGAGGTCTGCCTCGCCGCGGCGCAAACCATAGCGACCCAGCAATTCGGTCACCCGCTTTGCCTGACCCAAGGTGCGCACAAACGGCACCATGACCTGCACATTGGAAAGCCCCATCTCATTGCGTACGCGCTTGAGGGCCTCGCATTCCATGGCAAAAGCTTCACCGAACTCGGTGCTGATGTAGCGGGCAGCGCCGCGGAAGCCGAGCATGGGGTTTTCTTCTTCCGGCTCATACCGGCTGCCACCGATCAGTTTGCGATACTCGTTGCTCTTGAAGTCGCTCAAACGCACGATCACGGGCTTGGGCCAGAAAGCCGCTGCAATGGTTGCCACGCCCTCTGCCACCCGGTCCACATAAAACGCGCGGGGCGACGCGTGGCCGCGCGCAACAGATTCCACCGCCTTCTTGAGATCTGCGTCCACATTGGGGTAGTCCAGGATGGCCTTGGGGTGCACACCAATATTGTTGTTAATGATGAACTCCAGACGGGCCAAGCCTACGCCTTGGTTAGGCAGTTGGCAGAAATCGAATGCCAGCTGGGGGTTGCCCACATTCATCATGATCTTGACGGAGATGTCGGGCATCACGCCGCGCTGGACTTCAGACACTTCCGTTTCCAACAAACCGTCGTAGATGAAGCCGGTATCGCCTTCGGCACAACTGACCGTGACCAGCATGCCTTCCTTCAACAAGTCCGTGGCGTTGCCGCAACCCACTACCGCTGGGATCCCGAGTTCACGCGCGATGATGGCCGCATGGCAGGTACGGCCACCTCGGTTGGTCACGATGGCGCTGGCGCGCTTCATGACAGGCTCCCAATTGGGGTCGGTCATGTCGGTGACCAGCACGTCGCCGGCCTGCACCTTGTCCATCTCGCTGATGTTGTGCACGATGCGTACCGGGCCCGTACCGATCTTCTGTCCGATCGCACGGCCTTCGGCCACCACATTGCCTTTGCCTTTGAGCTTGTAGCGGTACTCTGCCGTTGCGCCCGCCTGGCTTTTCACGGTCTCAGGGCGCGCTTGCAGAATATAGAGCTGTCCGTCGATACCGTCCTTGCCCCATTCGATGTCCATCGGACGGCCGTAGTGTTCCTCAATCACCAAGGCGTATTTGGCCAATTGCTCCACGTCAGCATCGGTGAGGGAATAGCGATTGCGCAATTCGGTGGGTACATCGGTGGTTTTGACCAGCTTGCCTCCTGCCGCCTTTTCCTCCGCAGTTGTGAAAACCATCTGCAACAGTTTGGAGCCCAGGTTGCGGCGAATCACGGCCCGATTGCCCGCTTTGAGCATGGGCTTGTGCACATAGAACTCATCCGGGTTCACAGCACCCTGCACCACGGTTTCACCCAAGCCATAGCTGGAAGTAATGAAAACCACTTGATCAAATCCGGACTCGGTATCGATCGTAAACATCACGCCGGCAGCACCGAGATCCGACCGCACCATGCGCTGCACGCCTGCGCTCAAGGCCACTACATCATGGGCAAAACCCTTGTGTACCCGGTAGCTGATAGCCCGGTCGTTGTACAGGGAGGCGAACACTTCCTTCATCTTGTGGAGTACGTCTTCAATGCCCACCACGTTCAAAAAGGTTTCCTGCTGGCCGGCAAATGAGGCATCGGGCAAGTCTTCTGCAGTCGCAGAAGAACGAACCGCAAAACTGGCTTGGTCGTTCCCCGCAGACAAAGTTGCGAAACCTTCACGAATGGCTTTTTCAAGATCAGCCGGAAAAGGCTGGGCCTCCACCATGGAACGGATTTCGGCACCCACCAGCGCCAATGCACGCACATCTTCGGTATCCAGGGTTTTCAATTTGGCGCTGATTTTGTCGGCCAAACCATCATGGGCCAAAAACTGGCGAAACGCGTGGGCTGTGGTCGCGAATCCTGTGGGGACCCGCACGCCTTGCGGTAGCTGAGAAATCATCTCCCCCAAGCTGGCGTTCTTGCCGCCGACGGACTCAACGTCCGTCATGCGCAAGCGCTCGAAAGGCACGACCAGGTCGGTCGCATTGAAAAGTTCAGACATAGGATGCTCCAGAAGTTAAAACCTTTCCATGACCCTCCGGGGGAAGGCCGCGCCGCCTGTCACTTTCCTGTTGTTGCTGTTGTGGGAAACGTAACGGGTACCTAAATGCGCTAAATTGCGATGATTGTAGGTGCGCACAGGGCCTAACCCGATTACGGAAAACCCCTGCGCCCTTGCAGCTGACTGACGCCTTCCACACGGACCACCATGCCCCAACGCTCTGTATTCTTCATCTCTGACGGCACCGGCATCACTGCCGAAACCTTCGGCAACGCCATCCTGGCCCAGTTCGAAACCAAAGCACGGCACGTGAGACTGCCCTTTGTGGACACGGTCGACAAAGCCCACCAGGCAGTGCGGCAGATCAACCACACTGGCGTGGTGGACGGCAACAAGCCCATCGTTTTCACGACTCTGGTGAATATGGATGTACTCAGAGTGATCCAGGAAGGTTGCCAGGGCATGTTGCTCGATATGTTCGGCATGTTTGTGCACCCGCTCGAGCAGGAGCTCGGACTTAAATCCAACCACCGCATCGGCCGCTTCAGTGACGCCAGCAAGAGCAAGGAATACCACGACCGGATTGAAGCCATCAACTTTTCGTTGGCGCACGACGATGGCCAGAGCAACCGCGACCTGGAACAGAGCGACGTGATCCTTGTAGGGGTGAGCCGTAGCGGCAAAACCCCCACGTCGTTGTACCTGGCCATGCAGTATGGTCTCAAGGCATCCAACTACCCGCTGATACCTGAAGACTTTGAGCGTCGCCAGCTCCCCCCTGCCTTGGTGCCGCACCGCGGAAAAATCTTCGGTTTGACGATACAACCGGAACGCCTGTCAGAGATACGCAATGAAAGGCGTCCGAATTCGAAGTACGCTTCCATAGAGAACTGCCGCATGGAAGTGAGCGAAGCCGAGGCCATGATGCGCCGCACGGGCATACGCTGGCTGTCGACCACGACCAAATCCATCGAGGAAATCGCTACAACGATTCTTCAGGAGATACACCCCGAGCGACTGGTGTACTGAGCGCCTGCAGCTTGCGCTCCAGCGTCGATGTGCTGGAGTTTTCGACATACACGCACTGCTTGCCAGTGCGTTTGCAAAAGTCTTTCACCCTCCAGTACGCGTTGTGGCTGATACAACCAGTCTGGCAAATCACCAGATCAGCAGCAGCAAGGCTGGCGTCAAGCACAGACGCGTTGTCTTCCACACCGCCATCATGGTGCGCAAACCGGCCGCCTACCCGCTCGACCACTTCGCGGTAGTTCGCGATGTTTCCGCTGCGCCCGCCTACACAAAGAACCATCTTCTGATGTAAGCGAACCGGCACAACGGCGCGCGCCGGGGAAGGGTTTCCGCCGGGCAATTCCTGCCGTGCAGTCCAGGATGACTCTTGGGCCACGCGCTCTGCCGCCTGCAAACGGCGCCGTAGATCCGCGTTTTGCGCCTCCAGGGCTTCTTGTCGCTGAATCATGCGCTCCAGGCGAACTTTCAGGTCCTCTTTTTCCTGCAGGTCGGGAATGGACTGCCGCAGGTTTTCCAAGTCCTCCGCCATAAACGCCAGGCGGCTGTCTTTGCGGATTGCTTCTGCGCGAGCCTGCACCAGGGTGGCCTGCAAACGCTCCAATTCCGCATGCTTCTGCGCCATGACTCTCGTGATGCGTTCTTGCACTTTGCCCAACTCGCGACCCAGCACCGCGTTCTCTTCAGCCAGTGCATTGAAGCGGGCTATCTCCAGCCGGACACCTGCACCCGCCTGATGCTGAAACATGTGCAAGTCCTTGCACATCGCATCACGTAGCGAAGCCTCACACCGGGGATGGGTAAGCGCAGCCCAAAAGGCGCCAGCCACGTCGCCGGCCCTCAGATAGCGAACCCACAAGTCGGCTACAGCCAGCGAGTTCTTGGCTGCTCTGAAAGCCTGAATTTCCCGCGCATATCGGGCCTCCAAATCGGCTTGCATCAGCTCCGCCAGTTTGCTTCGACGTGCGGCCTCCGAGACTGCACCTGCGTGTATCTCATAGTCATTGGCCAGAGCGTTGGCCCCCAGAGATTTGTTGAGCAGGCGCCGGAGAACATCCATGGGCAGACACACGCCGATCAAGGGGCAATGGCAGTGACTGTCCAGTTCCCACAGGCGCCGCCTGCGGGAACCGGTTCCGCCTTCTGTACCCGAAGCTGCGGGTGGTGCGCCATACACTGACTCTGCAACTCTTGAAGGCTCCGAAAGCGCTATTATTTTCATAGCTTCTAGCGCATTATTCACGTGGGCTACAGGCATTATTTATCTCCAAGCGAATCGGTGTTGGCGGGTGCTGCAGCAAGGAATCTTTCACGCCAAGCGAGGCGGGGGGCTTGCTGTTTGCGTCGAGCAGGTTTACCCGGGTGCAGCTCAGTCTCGGGTGCGCAGCAGGCACATAGGGCGCGATAGCGGCCATTTTGGCGCCAGTGCGCACTGGCATCTTCAGCCAACCAGCTCGTGACGGCGGAGCTCATTGCAGCCGCTCCGTACTGCTGCACCACGGCATGCCAGCCAGTCGCGTCGGACCCACATCCATACAGGCGAGCTCACTGCGCCAACCTTGACGCAAGGTCCACAGGAGTGCCTGAAAACCCGGCGAAAACAAGGGCACTTCCGAAAGTGCACCCAGATTGGCAATGATCTTGGCAATCATCAGCTCACGGTGGGCGGCGCAACGGCTTTGCGCATGCCCTGTCATCAACGCCAATGTGCTGGCGAGAAGCGCTTCGCTGCTTTGCAAGTCATAGCTTTCATCCTGATAGATATCCCGCTTGTTCTGCATCACATCTCCTGAAAGCGCATGCACTGGATATACATGCTCAAACAAAGTCTATGCGAATCATTCTCATTTGACGAGGATTAACCATGGACCCGGAGTGGGAAATTTCAGAGGCTTTACGCGAGGGCCACGCACTCATCCTCAGATAATCAGACTTTCACTACAAGGAGCCCCCATGAAAGGCGACGCACAAGTCATCGGCCACCTGCAGGCCCAACTCAAGAACGAGTTAACCGCCATCAACCAGTACTTTTTGCACTACCGCATGTTCAAACACTGGGGCTTCGACAAGTTGGCAAAAAAGGAATACTCCGAATCCATTGGCGAGATGAAGCATGCCGACATGTTGATGGACCGTATCTTTATGCTGGACGGCCTGCCCAATCTGCAAGACTTGTCCAAAATCTTGGTGGGCGAAAGCGTACCCGAGGCTCTGGAATGCGATCTCAAGGCGGAGCTTGGTGCGCAAGCCACCATCAAGGCGGGCATTGCCCATTGCGAATCTGTGCGCGACTACGTGTCACGTGATCTGCTGCAGCACATCCTGGACGACACCGAAGAGCACATCGACTTTCTGGAAACGCAGATCGACCTGATCGCCAAAGTGGGCCTACCCAACTACCTCCAGAGCCAGATGGGCGAGCTTTCTTAAGCCAGCAACCCTGTCAGACGCGACCCGCATCAGCCAACATAGCCCGTCCTACAGACTGAAACGAAGCGTGAGACGAATCCAATAGTTTTTCGCCTACCAACAATCTGTAGGCTTTGGTCGCTGCCTGAGGCACTTTCTGGAGCCAAAAAAGGGCCTCATCATTTCTCCCACGCGCGGCAAGCATGCTGGCGTAATTGAATTGGCCCCGGAAGTCACCACCGCGGGCGCCTTTTTCAAACCACTCGAACGCCGCATCCGCATCCCGTCGGACCACGCGACCATCCTCATAGAAGTAAGCGATCTTGGTCATGGACTTGGCGTGCCCCTGCTGTGCCGCGCGACGGTACCACTCGAGGGCGGCAGTTTCGTCTTTGCGCACACCTTGGCCGCTAGCCAGAAGATTGGCGTAGTTGTACATCCCAGCATCCAGGCCTTTGTGGGCGGCTTGGCGAAACCAGTTGGCAGCCGCAAAATGATCCGGTTCAGTGCCCCAACCGTTGTCAAAGCAACGGCCGGCCATGTTCATCCCCATCACATGCCCTTGCTTGCCGGCTTTCAGGAACCACGACAAGGCTTCCACCGGATCGGCTGTGATGCCGTGACCCTCCAA
Source organism: Comamonadaceae bacterium (assembly GCA_027488985.1). Classification (GTDB taxonomy): domain Bacteria; phylum Pseudomonadota; class Gammaproteobacteria; order Burkholderiales; family Burkholderiaceae_C; genus Allorhodoferax; species Allorhodoferax aquaticus. The sequence continues at coordinate 126,931 of JAIYAR010000016.1, forward strand.
TAACCACTGGCCATAAATGACCTGCGCATCCGGGTGCCCCAAACCGGCAGATTGCCGCATCCAGACCACTGCGATATGGGGCTCAGCGCCGGCCATGGCCTTCCAAACGTCGGGACTCATGGCAAGCACTTCGTCAAGAGACTCGGGCAGTTTTAGCGAAATCATAGTCATCAAATACAAATGCGAGTAATTCGTAATACTATCAATAGTTGACATCTATGCGCTTGATGCAAGGCTCTGAAAGCCCTCTTTTGGTATCTCAGCCACAAAAAAGTACATAAATCTTTACGCATAATGCAAATGCGACAAATTCTTATTTAGAATTACAGCATTGAAACCAACTGGTTAGCACCTCCATGATTGTTTGCGTTTGCCACCGTGTTTCCGACAAAGAGATCCACCAACACGCCAGTGAAGGCAAGCGCTTTGAGGACATCCAGATTGACCTCGGCGTTGCAACCCAGTGCGGCCGCTGCGAAGACTGCGCACGCGACGTAGTTGAGCAATGCCATGCCAACGCTGCCATGGTGCACGGCGCCTGGAAAGCCATGGTCGTTACCCGTCGCGTTTAACCTTTTTCACGCTAAACAGGAATGCTTCTTGTTTAGTCAAACTCACCAGCAAGCCACGTCGGCGCTACCCCAGGGTAGACGGGACATAGCCAGCAAATTCTTTCACTCGAATGTTTTGAGCGCTATGCCCACATCCAAACCTTTAGACATTGCTTTTCCTCCCGCGGCGCCCGCAGCCGCCTTGTTGCCCCTGGGCGCCATGCTGCTGGCAGGCTCTTTTTCCGCACTCGCACAGGAATCGCTCAACGCCCCGGTCAAGTCGCTGAAGCAAATCACGGTTACCGAACAACTGGAGGAGGAACAAGGCAAAGACTCCGTCCGTGCCACTACCACCAGTATCGGCAAAGGCAAACAAGACCTGCGTGACATTCCCCAGTCGATCACCGTCGTGACGGAAAAACTGGTCGACGATCGCAACCTGGACACCTTGAAAGAGGTGTTGCACAACACCGCAGGCGTGACTTTTTTGGCAGCTGAAGGTGGTGAAGAAGACATCCGCCTGCGCGGCTTTTCCCTGGCGCAAACCGGAGACATCTTTGTCGATGGCATGCGTGATCCGGCCTTCTATGACCGCGACACGTTCAACAGCGACAAGATAGAGCTGTTGCGTGGCTCAGCCTCGATGCTATTCGGGCGAGGTTCCACTGGAGGTGCTGTCAACCAAAGCAGCAAGCAAGGCCGCGCGATTGACGATAACGAAGTGACAACCACCATCGGCAGCTACAACTACCGTCGGGTGACGGGCGACTTCAACATCCAAACCGGCGAGGACTCTGGCCTGCGCATCAATGCGATGGTGACCAAAGCCGACAACAATGGCGCGGGCAGCAGCATCGACAAACGCGGCATTGCCGCCAACTACCGCTGGGGTATCGGTACCAAAGACGAGTTCTCGGTGGGTCTTTACTCGCTGGACAACGACAACGGCATCAACTACGGCGTGCGTTGGATCCGGCCTACCTCTACCGCGGCGGCAACAACAGCAGGTTTGAACGAAGCTATTTCGCCGCAAACCTACTATGGCATGGCGAGCGACTACAACAAGGGCAACGCAGATTACGTGACTGCCAGCCATACCCACCGCTTTGACGACGACAGTGAACTTAAAACTTCCGTGCGCCGTGGTGTCTACACCCGTGACATGCGGGCCACACTCTGGAACTACGCCACAGGCACAGGTCTGAACAATTTTTCGGATGCGACGGTGCTGACACGCGGTTCGCAAAACAAGGGCGGTTCGCTCGACAGCAATTACATCCAAAGCGACTACACCAGCAAATTCAAAGCATGGGGTTACCAACATGAAGTGTTCGCTGGTGTAGACCTCGGCTTTGAGCACAAAGACGTCTATCGCTACTCCGCCATCAACAAACCGAGCACTACCGTAGGCTCCCCCAATGATGGCGCCGCCATCAATGAAGCTTCACGTGTCGTGGACATCGCGAATACCTACCGGGCTGACAACCTGGGCTTGTACGCCATGGACATGGTCAAAGTGGCTGAACACTGGAAGGTACTGGGCGGGACGCGCTTCGACCGTATGCGTGGAACTTTTGATACCTACTCGACCGCAGGTGTCATGAATGGCTCCTATGCCACAGAGTTCTCCAATTGGAGTCAACGTGTGGGCGTGCTCTTCCAACCGAGTGAATTGGCATCTTTCCACTTCTCGTACGGTACGTCGTTCAACGCATCAGCAGATGTGTACTCGTATGTGTACCAACCCAACGTAACCGCAGCGAACGCGACACGCGCCAGCAACACGCCGCCGGAGCAAAGCCGGAACATTGAAGTGGGTGCCAAGCTGGATTCGGCCGACAAACGTTACACCACACGTTGGGCGGTTTTCCAAAGCACCAAATTCAACGAGCGCAATACTGACCCGGACAGCGCTGCAACCACTTTCTTGCTTTCGGGAAAGCGCCACACCACGGGTCTGGAGGTGGATGCTTCCGGCCTCATCACACCCAAGTGGGAAATTTACGGTTCCTACATGTGGATGCCTGACGCCATGATTGATGAATCCAACTCCACGACCTCTGGTGCACGCCAGGGTGAACGCCCGGGCCTGACGCCCATCCATAGTGGCACCGTGTGGACAACCTACCAGTTCACACCTGAGCTGCGCCTGGGCACGGGCGTGAATTTCCGCAGCGAACAAACACCTGCCACCAACCCCGGTGTTGTCGCACCCGGCTACGCCACGCTCGACTTGATGGGTGAGTACAAATTCAATGAGAAAGCAGTACTCAAAGTCAACGTGACCAATGCGCTGAACAAGTTGTATGCCGACGGCTTATACACCTCGTTCTACACCCCGGGTCCGGGACGTAACGTCCAGGCCACTCTGAACCTGAAGTTCTAACCCCCAAACCACCTGCTAGCCACCGCCATGCTTTTGCACCTGCCCGACCTGCTGACTCCACAAGAAGTTTCCCAAGCACAGCAACTCCTGAAAGACGCGCCGTGGGTGGACGGACGCAAAGGCACCGGCGAGCTGGCCAAGCAAGTCAAAAACAATGAGCAGCTGGATCACAACAGCGAGGTGGCGCGCAGCATCCGGGATATGGTGCTGCGCGGCTTGGACCGCAGCCCCACTTTCTTTTCAGCCGCTTTGCCCAAAAAAGTGTTTCCTCCCCGCCTGAACCGCTATGGGGGCGATACCAACTACTACGGCAATCACATCGACGGCTCGGTGCGCTACATGCCCGGTAGCGGTCAGCGCCTGCGCACCGATGTGTCCTGCACCGTATTCCTCTCCAACCCGGACGACTACGACGGTGGCGAACTGGCCATTGCCGACACCTATGGCGAACAAACGGTCAAACTCCCGGCCGGTCACGCGGTGCTCTACCCGGGCACCAGCCTGCACCAAGTCAAGCCGGTCACCCGTGGAGAGCGTTTGGCTTGCTTTTTTTGGGTCGAGAGCCTGGTGCGCAGCGATGAGCAGCGCCGCATGCTCTATGAGCTGGACATGAATCTGCTCGCCATGCGACGCCGCCACGGCGACTCTGAAGAAACCACCGCACTGACCGGCGTGTACCACAACATGCTGCGCATGTGGGCCGACACCTGAGGACCTGCCGGATCCTGCCCCTTCGCACTCACACCTATGACAACGCTTCCCCTCCTCCGACCGGGTTTTTTTCCAACCCTGAGCCGCAACACCACTATCGTTTTGACCGTATTGGCATTGCATGGCGCAGTCCTTTGGGCCATGCAAAGCGGCCTGCTGCAGCGCGTGGCAGAAATCGTGGTGCCCGCTGAAATGCTCGTAGAAATCATGGCGCCAGCTCCCCCTGCTCCGGCACCACTTCCCACACCCCAACCCAAGGCCCCCACCAAGCCCCAAACCAAAGCACTCACCCCGTCAACACACATAGCCCCTAGCCCGGTGGCGACGGCTCAGCCGGCGCCCTCGCCTCTCGCCTTGGCTCCCAACGCTACCGCTCCGGCGCCCTCAGCGGCAGCACCCACCGCGGTTGCCACTACCAACAACAGCCTGAGCGCCCAAGGCAACAGCAACGCACCGGCGGCACCGCTGGCTCCGCCCGCACCGCCCAAGCTCGAGCTTCCCTCCAGCGATGCCGACCACCTGAACAACGCCAGACCCGCCTACCCTGCGGCCAGCAAGCGCTTGCGGCAAACAGGGCTGGTTGTGGTGCGTGTATTCATCGATGCCGATGGACAGGCCAGCCGGGCCAGCATCAAACAAAGCAGCGGCTTTGAGGAGCTTGACCAGGGCACTGTGGAGATCGTTCTCAAACGGCGCTACGCACCGGGCAAACGGGATGGCGTGCCACAAGGCATGTGGTACGACGTGCCAATCGACTGGAATTTGAAGCGCTAAGCCGCTCCCATCTTTTTTTATTCCCTTTTTTGCATCAATTACGGAGTTTTTATGGAATCGCAACTCGGCCTCGTTACCCTTTGGACCCAAGGTGACTGGGTTACCAAGTCAGTCGCACTTTTGCTATTGGGCATGTCCTTGGCCTCGTGGATCGTGATCCTGATCAAGGCCCTCGATGTCTTCAAGTTCAAGTCCTTGGCAGCTCGAACTGAAAACTTCTGGCACAGCGCCGATTTCGATGCTGGCATGGATACGCTGGGCGCGGCCGGCGACAACCCTTTCGTACAGTTGGCACGCTCCGGCCAAGAGGCCACCGTCCACCACCGCAACACGCAAACCCAGCTGCACGACGCACTGGACATTAGCGACTGGATCAGCCGCTCCCTGCGTAACAGCATCGATGACAGCACCGCCCGCTTCCAGAGCGGCCTGGCTGTGCTGGCCTCTGTCGGCTCAACGGCTCCGTTCGTGGGCTTGTTCGGCACCGTCTGGGGCATCTACCACGCCCTGATGGGCATTGGCGCCTCCGGCCAGGCCACCATCGACAAAGTGGCGGGGCCCATCGGCGAAGCATTGATCATGACGGCGCTGGGCTTGGCCGTGGCGATTCCGGCAGTGCTGGGCTACAACGCGCTGGTCAGGGGCAACAAATCCATACTCACCAAGCTCAACCGCTTTGCCCATGACCTGCATGCCTACTTTGTGACAGGTGCCCGCGTCAGCACCGCCCATGGCAACGACGGCAAGGTCGTTGCCATGAAAAAAGCCTGATCGTCACAAGGAGCCCACATGTCATTTGGAATACAAGACGCCGGCGCAGACGGTGACAACGAGGTGATGAACGAAATCAACATGACGCCCCTGGTGGACGTGATGCTGGTGCTGCTCATCATCTTCATCATCACCGTGCCGGTGATGAAACATGCGGTCAACGTGGAGCTACCCACCGCCACCAGCCAGCCCCGGCAGACCAAGCCCGAAACGCTGCAACTCAGCGTGGACGCGCAAGGTGCCTATTTCTTGAACCAGACTCAGGTCGCTGGCGATGCGCTGGGTAGCGCGTTACAGGCCGAGGCCGCCAAAAACCCGCAGCCCGAACTGCACCTCCGGGGCGACAAGGCTGCGCGTTATGAGTTTGTGGCTCAAGCCATGGCTGCGGCGCAAACAGCGGGCCTGCGCAAAATTGGTTTCATCACGGAGCCCAAGCCTTAAACCATGGCACACAACCCCCCAGCCGCACTGAGCACCTTGGCACCCATGCCCGAGGGGCACGCTCGAGCCACAGGCTTGGTCAGCCTCGGCTCCGCAGCGCACACCACGCCGGTGGTACAAGCCAGCACCTTGTTGGGAGCCCGCCAGAGTGTGGACATTGAGTACAGGGGCCAGCGCTACCGTTTGCAAACCACCAAGGCGGGCAAACTGATTCTGACCAAGTGACCCCTGAAAAAGGCATAAAAATAGCTGCTAGCGCTCACCAAATGTGCGCGAGCAGCTATCTTCCTGATAGCAATCTAAGGCTATTTACAGGCCGATGGCAGCAATACCGGCCTTGGCGATCTGGGCGTCTTCGTTGGATTTGACACCGCTCACACCCACGGCGCCCAGGCACTGGCCGTCTTTCATGATCGGAACGCCACCCTCTAACAAGGCATCCAGGTTAGGCGCGCTCAGGAAGGACACACGTCCGCCGTTGATCATGTCTTCATAGACCTTGCTTTCGCGGCGGCCAAGCGCTGCTGTGCGGGCCTTGCCGGGTGCAATATGCGAGGAGATAGGCGCAGCGCCATCCAGACGCTGGAAGGACAACAGGTGGCCACCATCGTCCACGATGGCGATACTCACCGCCCAGTTGTGTTTGACCGCTTCCGCTTGGGCAGCAGCGGAAATTGCGGCGACGTCAGAAAATTCGAGTACAGCTTTGGATTTCATGATGGGCACGGTATTGATGGGTGGAAACCCTGAGCATACCCAAACAAACGCCGCTTGTTCATGTGCCCTGCACAGAACAGTCTCACCTCAAAGCGTATGAATAGACACACAAAGCCAAGGGGCAGCCTTGTAAAACCCTAAAATGCCTTTATCTGCTTCATGCAGCGGGCGACTGTCCCGCAGAGACAGCAGTATTTAACTGGAGTAACACCATGACAGATCGCACTACCACCTTCGGCCAGAGCCTGGGCTATGGCGCATCGAGCGCGCAACGCAACAAAGTGCTGCGCAACACCTATTGGCTGCTGTCCCTGAGCATGATTCCCACTGTGCTGGGCGCTTGGGCGGGCGTGGCTTTCAACCTGGCTCCGATCTTCAGCGGCATCTTGGGTTTTGTCTTGTTTCTGGCCGTGGCCTTCGGCTTCATCTTTGCCATTGAAAAGACCAAGAACTCCGCTGCGGGTGTTCCGGTTTTGCTGGGATTTACCTTCTTCATGGGCTTGATGATGTCGCCCCTGATCCAGCGCACGCTGGGTTTCAGCAATGGTCCACAGCTGATCATGACGGCATTCGGCGGCACTGCTGGCGTGTTTTTCGCCATGGCCAGCCTGGCCACCGTGATCAAGCGTGACTTGAGCGGCATGGGCAAGTGGCTGATGGTGGGCACCATCGTGCTGCTGGTCGGCGGCCTGATCAACGCCTTTGTGGGCTCAACTGCAGGCATGATGGCATTGTCTGTTGCGGCCATCGGCATTTTCAGCTTCTGGATGCTGTACGACGTCAAGCGCATCGTGGACGGTGGTGAAACCAACTACATCACCGCTACCCTGAGCCTGTACCTCAACATCGTGAACGTGTTCCAGAACCTGCTGGCACTGCTGGGCATCTTCGGTGGCGAGCGCGACTGATTGATTTCCCTGCCGAACAAACTAGGCCTTTCGGGGCCTTTTTTGTTGCCGGTACTTTATGGGTTAAGACCGCACAGAATGTGCCGATAGAAGATATAGCACTTCGAACGCCCCATGACACTCCGCCCCCTGCTTCTACTATCTGCCCTTCTCCTGGCGGGTTGCGACTTGCAATCCATTCAGGCTGCCATGGCGGATCCGAAGATCGCCCAGCGAGAGGCCGAGGCCAAGGCCATCGGCAGCGCGTGCCGCCACGGTTTGCGCAGCATCGAAGATTGCTACTCCCTCAACGAAAAAGCCTCGAAGTCGGCTGTGTTTGCTGGCTGGAAGGAGATGGATCTCTACATGCGGGAAAACAAAATCGAGGGAGTGGCTCCTCAAGGCCTGAAGCCACCGCCCCCGCCCGCACCGCCGTCGGACAATGTGATTACGGAAAAAGAGTCAGAAGAACCGAAGGGCAAGTCAAAGTCCAAATAAAAAGCGGAGCATTAGGCTCCGCTTTTTTGTTTGAACTTGGGCAGGCACCGCCTGCCACGCCGGACGTCAATCAGGCGGACAGCTCAAAAACAGCAATGCTTTCCACGTGCGCTGTATGGGGGAACATGTTCACCACCCCGGCCTTGGTACAGGTGTAGCCTGCCTCATTGACCAACACACCAGCATCGCGCGCCAGCGTTGAAGGCGCACAGCTGACATAGACGATACGCTTGGGCGGTGTCCAGCCTTTACGAAGTTCGGGCTGTTGGTGCAGGGCGGCAAGCGCCTGCACCAATGCGTAAGCACCTTCGCGGGGCGGATCGATCAGCCATTTATCGGCCGAGCCATCCGCAATGAGCAATTCCGGCGTCATTTCGAACAGGTTGCGTGCTACAAATTTGGTAGCTGCTAGCGCAGGCAGATCAGGCGCTACAACCTCTTTTTGCTTGGAATTGAAGACCAGGTTCTCGCGCGAGCGGGCCACCAGTGACTCCGCGCCCTCCACGCCCAGCACTTCCCGCGCTTGGGTCGCCAGCGGCAGAGTGAAGTTGCCCAGCCCGCAGAACCAGTCAATCACCCGCTCCGTCTTTTGCACCTGCAACAACCCCAAAGCGCGCGAGACCAGAACGCGGTTGATGTGCGGGTTCACCTGCGTGAAGTCCGTGGGGCGGAACGGCATGGTGATGCCGTAATCCGGCAAGGTGTACGCCAAGTCTCCGGTTTCATGGCCGGGCAGCTCGTCCAAGCGATGGATGGTTTCCGGCCCCTTGGGCTGCAGCCACCATTGCAGGCCTGGCTGGGTGGCCGCAAAGGCGCGCAGGCGGCCTTTGTCGGCCTCGGACAGAGGCTCCATATGGCGCATCACCAGGGCGATGACGCCGGCCTGGCTGTCCAAGCTGGTACCCATGTCGCCCATGGCGAGTTCGAGCTGAGGAATGGTTTCCACCGCATCCATGGACTCAATCAGCTGGCGCAACGGCAGCAACATGGCGCTCACGCGAGGCGCAAGCACGGGGCAGACCTTCATGTCAGCCACATAGCGGCTCTTGCGTTCGTGGAAGCCGATCAGCACCGCACCCTTTTTGCGCACAAAACGCACCGACAGGCGCGAGCGGTAGCGGTACCCCCAGGCCGGCCCTTCGATGGGGCGCACCACGTTGTCGGGCTTGAGCTTGCCGATGTGCCAGAGGTTGTCTTCCAGAACGCGTTGCTTGACTGCCACTTGGGCCCCCACATGCAAGTGCTGCATCTTGCAGCCGCCGCAGGCGCCTTCATGCAGGCCGAAGTGCGGGCAGGCAGGCTGCACCCGCTGGGAGGACTCGGTGTGGATCTCGGTGAGCGTACCTTTCTCGAAACTGGCTTTGCTGCGGTGCATCTGCGCACTCACCACCTCAAAGGGCAAGGCGCCTTCAATGAATACCACTTTGCCATCGGGCCGGTGGGCCACGCCCTGGGCTTCGAGATCAAGAGATTTAACCGCCAGCCAGCCTTCGGGCAGCGGCTTTTGCGTAAGCATGTCGTTGTTGTGGTCGTCTGTCATCCCTGAATTGTCTCAGGTCAGCAGCACTCACATCAGAAACTCCCGCTTGATCCCGCGCCGCGCCAGATAGCGCTTGAGCTTAAACAGCGCCTCGTTCTGGATCTGACGCACACGTTCGCGGGTCAGGCCCAACCGCTCACTCAGCGTTTCCAGGGTCTCCGGGTCGCGGTCATGGAGGCCGAAACGGGCTTCCAGTACCTCTTGCTCACGCGGATTCAGGGTGGCGATCCACTGTTCCAACAAGGCGTCCACCTCATGAGCTAACGCAGTGCTGTCCGGGGTCGCAGCCAAGGTGTCAGCGAGGTTATCGCCCAAGGAGTGGTCATCGCTGGAGGCGTCACTCCAGGCATCCAGTGAACGCGGTGCTTCGGCCATGGCCAGCAGGTCGGTCACATCGACCGCATCGCGACCCAGCAATGCGGCGATATCTTCCACCCGTATGCCTTCGGGCCTCTGCGCCAGAAGAACAGGATCGTTCTCCAGCAGCCGTCGGGCGCGCAACACCTGCTGCACCTCACGCACCACATTCACCGGCAAGCGCACCGCCCGGCCCTGGTACATCAGCGCACGGTCTACCGATTGTCGAATCCACCAGGTGGCGTAGGTGGAAAAGCGGAAACCACGCTCGGGCTCAAACTTGTCGATAGCATGCATCAGCCCGAGGTTGCCTTCTTCAATCAGGTCGGAAATCGGTACACCCCGCCCGGCGTAACCCTTGGCAATGCTGATCACCAGGCGCAGGTTGTGCTCGATCATGCTTTGGCGGGCGGCAAAGTCTCCGGCACGCGCCCGGGTCGCCACTTCAAACTCCTGCTCGGGGGTAAACAACGGGGTGCGACGCACACCGCGCAGATACACCGACAAAGCATCAGGCCCTTGCTCCAAGGCGGACGGGACATCCCCATCACTGGGCAAAGCTTCTTTTGCTATGAAATCAGGAGCTACCCGCGCAGATAAATCGCGCGCTGGAGGATTATTTGACTCTGAACCCTGCTCCACACCTTCACCATTGACGCTGTCGTCTTCGTCGGCAAGGGCGGGGTGCGGGGCCATGGTTTGCTACCGGCTGGGCAGGTATTTGGTGGGGTCTACTGGCTTGCCCTGCTTGCGCACTTCAAAGTGCAGCTTGACGCGGTCGGCATCGCTGTTGCCCATCTCTGCGATCTTCTGCCCCCGCTTTACCGTCTGGTCTTCCTTGACCAGCAGGGTCTGGTTGTGGGCGTAGGCCGTGAGGTAAGTGTTGTTGTGCTTGAGGATGATCAGGTTGCCATAACCCCGCAGGCCGGAGCCCGCATAGACCACCTTGCCTTCAGCGGCTGCCAATACCGGGTCACCGGCGTTACCGCCGATATCCAAACCTTTGTTTTTGACTTCATCGAAGCCAGCCAGAACGGCACCGTTGCCGGGCCACATCCAGGCCACGGTGTCGTCACCTCCGCTGGCAGCCGCAGGCGCTGCAACCACTGCTGGTGCACTGGCCGGTGCAGACGCAGCTTTGGCAGGAGCGCTGGCAGCGCTATTCGAGGCCGGTGCGGGGCTGCTGGCGGGCGGCAGTGATGTGGTGGTGCTGGTAGCCGCGACCACCGGCCTGGAGCTCACCGCCTCATTAGCCACAGGCGGCACGATGCGCAGTACTTGGCCGACCTCAATCTTGTTGGGATTGTCCAGCGCATTCCAGCGGGTGATGTCTTTGTGGCTCTGCCCGCTTTCCAGGCCGATGCGGATCAAGGTGTCGCCGGGCTTGACGGTGTAGTAGCCGGGTTTGCCTGCGTTCTCGAATCCCGGAGGTTGTTTCACGGGCTGGGTGCGCGGGTCGGTGCTCACGGCTTGTTGGGGGGCCTGGTTGGAGCGGTCTTCTACTGGCGCACGGGTGATCGGCTTGGAACCACACCCGGCCAACACCAGCACCGCGGTGCCCATGGCACCCACCCAAAAACTACGCGAACCAACCATATTGAAATTTCCCTTCAGGCAACGCCCGATTTTAGGGGCACAAAGTGCACCGCCTCCAGAATGCTTTGGCGCAGCCCTTGCGGGGTCTTGTCTACCACGAGCAAGGCTTGTCCACCCGCATGTACCACCGGCGCCACCAGACGACCACCGACCGCCAGTTGGTCGATCCAGGCTTGGGGCAAAACATCGCCCCCCGCAGCAGAGATGATGCCGGCATAAGGCCCGCCTTGAGCGTAGCCCGCCATGCCATCCCCGAACAGCAAATGCAGATTCGGCAGGCGCAAATGGCGCAGGTTGTCACGTGCTTTGTCGTGCAAGCCCTTGAGCCGCTCGATGCTGTACACCTCGGTGGCGACACAGCTGAGCACAGCAGCCTGGTAGCCGCAGCCGGTACCTATCTCCAGCACCCGTCCTATGCGACCCGTGGCGCCATTGCGCATCAACTCAATCATGCGGGAGACCACGCCGGGCTTGGAGATCGTCTGCCCCAGACCGATGGGCAGGCTGGTGTCTTCATACGCTTGGTTGACCAGCGCGCTGTCCACAAACCGGTGGCGCTCAATAGTCCCCATGGCGGTGAGCACCAACGGATCCGTCACGCCTTGTCCAGCCAACTTTTGCACCATACGCTGGCGCACAGCCAGAGAGTCCATGCCCAGCCCTTGCGGCACAGGAATGGCTTTCGCTAAGGGTATTGACTTGGCAACCAAGGGGGCGACAGCCGGCACTTTGGCAACCGTCACCAGCTTGGGCGCTGCGGGCCCCTTCGCCCCCAAAGAGCTCGGTCGGTTTTTGGCCAGGGTGCTGTCCAAGCGCGCCGGAAAGGAAGGCCTTTCCTTCATACCCGGGGCGAGGAAAACCGGCTAACCGTCTGTGCCCAGTAGCCGAGGTTGGCGTGGTCGGTGAGGTCTACTTTAAGCGGAGTCACCGCCACATGGCCTTGTGCCGTGGCATGAAAATCGGTGCCCTCGGCATCGTCCATTACCGGACCGGCGGCACCGATCCAGAACATGGTTTCCCCCCGCGGGCTTTGTTGCTTGATTACTTTTTCGGCGGCATGGCGTTTGCCCAGACGGCACAGGCGCGTAATGCCGATCTGCTCGAATGGCAAGTTGGGAATATTGACGTTCAGCAGCCACGGAGCGATCGTGATCATTTGCTGCTGATGCATGGCCAACACCATTTCGCGCGCCTTGAGTGCGGCAGACTGCAGGTGCACCCAATCACGCTCAACCTGCGAAAAAGCGATGGCAGGAATCCCGAATAAAAAGCCCTCCATGGCCGCGCCCACGGTGCCGGAATAAATGGTGTCGTCGCCCATATTGGCGCCATTGTTGATGCCGGAGACCACCAAATCAGGGCGGTAGTCCAACAAGCCCGTCAGCGCGATGTGGACGCAGTCCGCCGGCGTGCCATTGACATAACGGAACCCGTTCGCCGCGCGGTGCACATACAGCGGGGAATGCAGGGTCAGGGCGTTTGATTTGGCGCTGTTGTTTTGTTCGGGGGCAATGACCTCGACGTCTGCGATGTCCTTGAGAGCTTCGTAGAGGGCCACAATGCCCGGCGCTTGGTAACCGTCGTCGTTGGAAATGAGAATTTTCATGGCTAAAAGGAGTGTTAAGGCATTGTAGGTGCCCGCCCGGCAAGAGGTCGCCGTCGGGACAATTCACATAGGCGTTGGCTCATCACCAGACCTATGATTTGCGCACACACCATTTGGAGAAGCACCATGCATGCCTGGCTTTGCGAAGACCCCACCGGCGTAGACGCCTTGAACTGGAAAGAACTGCCCACCCCCACGCCCAAGGCGGGTGAGGTTCTTATCGAGATCAAAGCAGCGAGCCTGAACTTCCCGGACATCCTCATCGTCCAAAACAAGTACCAGATCAAGCCACCGTTGCCCTTTGTACCCGGCGCTGAGTATGCAGGGACGGTGGCTGCGGTTGGCGAGGGCGTGAAGCACCTGCAGATCGGGCAAGCCGTAGCCTGCCTCAGTGGCACCGGTGGATTCGGTACCCACACGCTGGCCCCGGCTGCACTGTGCATGCCCCTGCCCACCGGATTTCCCATGGTAGATGCTGCAGCGTTCATCATGATTTACGCCACCTCCTACCATGCACTGGTCGACCGGGCCCAATTGCGTGCTGGCGAAACCGTGCTGGTGCTGGGCGCAGCTGGCGGTGTCGGTACATCCGCCATCCAAATCGCCAAGGCCATGGGAGCGCGCGTCATCGCTGCGGCATCCAGCGCCGAAAAGTGCGCACTATGCACCTCGCTGGGTGCAGATGCCACCATCAACTACAGCACGGAAAATTTACGTGACCGACTGAAAGAGCTCACTGACGGAAAAGGGCCAGATATCATTTATGACCCCGTCGGGGGTGACATTACCGAACAGGCTTTCCGCTCCGTTGCGTGGCGCGGCCGCTACTTGGTGGTGGGCTTTGCTTCAGGGCCTATTCCAGCACTGCCCTTCAACCTGGCATTACTCAAGGGCGCATCGATTGTGGGCGTCTTTTGGGGGGAGTTTGCCAAACGCGAGCCTCAAGCCAATGCAGCCATGATGAAAGAACTGGCGCAATGGTACGGTCAAGGAAAAATCAAACCCGTCATCGACCGCACAATGCCGATGGCAGACCTTAAGGCAGCTTACGCCCACATGGGCTCACGCCGGGTCATGGGAAAACTCGTGCTGGTGAATGGTGCTGCCTAGCAGAACAGAAAAGTACAGACGAAAAAATGCCCGCTTGCGCGGGCATTTTTTATGTTTTGGGGTGGCTGATGGGGCTCGAACCCACGACAACAGGAATCACAATCCTGGACTCTACCAACTGAGCTACAGCCACCGTAGACAAAAATTATAACCTGAAAATTCCGGGCCCAATCAATTCCCGGCAGTTTTGGCAGCACCAAGGGCAGGAACCTTGATCTGCACCTTGAAGCGCTGCTTCAAATTCTCGTAGTACGCGCCGCTCTCGGATGCAGCAACCCACTGCGCATATTGCGCTTGTTCCTGCCTGCCCTTGGCTTCTTCCACCGCATTGCGTGGCAACACTTTGTTGACACGTACCACCACATAACCTTGGCCACCTACATCGGCACCGGCAAAGCCCGGCAACTTGGCAGGGCTGACCTTCAAGGCAGCGTCAACCACCGCACCTGCCAGTCCTTGTGCTGCGTCGCGGGACACCGTAACCGCTGCCGGCATGGCCACAGCAGAAGGATTCGCTTGCAAGGCAGCCAGCTTTTCGCTGCCTTCTTTTTTGGCCTGCTCCAGCGCGCGACTCGCCACCAAACGTTCACGCACCTGAGCTTTCACCTCATTGAGAGCCAAGGGACGCGCCGGGCTATACCCCACAACTCGGGCTGAAACGAGCTGATTGCCTCCCAGTTCCAGTGCTTCGGTGTTGCGCTTTTTCTCCAAGGAGTCCGCGCTAAATACCGCTTCCAAGAACTTGGGATTCGCCAACGGGCCGGTGGCACCCGGCATAGGCTGACGCTGCACATTGGAAGCAGTTTTGACTTCCAGTTTCAAGCGATCAGCCACGGGCTTCAAGCTATCAGACTGCTCGTACACGCCGTTAGTGAAAGCCTCTGCCACTTCGGCGAACTTGCGTTGGGCCAATTGGGCGCGCAACTCGGGCTCCAAGCTGGCACGGGCCTCTTCGAATGTAGGCTGCTTCGCACCCTTAACATCTGCCAGCTTGATGATGTGAAAGCCGAAATCGGACTCCACCAAGTCACTGATCTCGCCCTTCTTCAAGGAGAAAGCTGCTTCTTCAAACGGTTTGACCATCGCGCCGCGGCCAAAGAAATCGAGATCGCCACCGCGGGGCGCTGAGCCTGCATCCTGGGAGTTCTTTTTGGCTACTTCGGAGAACGAATCAGGGGCCTTGCGCACTTGCGCCAGCAGAGTCGCCGCGCGCTCCTTTGCCTTGGCACGATCTGCTGCCGGCATGTCCATAGGAGCATTGATCAAAATGTGGCTCGCACGGCGTTCTTCTTTGGCACTCAAGCGGCTGGCATTCTGCTCAAAGTAAGTCTTGAGGTCTGCTTCGTTTACCGACAGTGTCTTTTTGACAGCTTCCAAGTCCAGCACCACGTATTCCACATTGGCAGTTTCAGTGGACTGGAACAAGGCAGAGTTCGCTTGGAAGTAAGCCTCGATATCGGCATCTGACGGATTAATTTTGCTGGCGTAGTCTGCCGGGTTGAATCGCAAAACTTGCACCTCTCGGCGCTCAAAAAAGGCGTTCAGAGCCAAGTCTGAAAGGGCCTTGGGAGAAAAAGCAGTACCAGTCACAGCCGATTCCACTTGCATCAACGACAGGTCACGACGCACGCGC
This sequence comes from Comamonadaceae bacterium, assembly GCA_027488985.1. Lineage (GTDB taxonomy): Bacteria > Pseudomonadota > Gammaproteobacteria > Burkholderiales > Burkholderiaceae_C > Allorhodoferax > Allorhodoferax aquaticus. The sequence goes on from JAIYAR010000016.1 coordinate 142,509, forward strand.
GCCTCAAAACCTTCCGGGGTCAACCCTTGGCTGGCTGCCAATTGACGATAACGCTCCATGTCCAAGGTGCCATCGGGTTTGCGCAAGCTGGCGATGGTGGGGTTCTGCTGCAGTTCCCGGGCAAGGCGGGCATTGCTGGTCGTCATGTGCGCGCTTTGCACAGCCTCTGCCATAACCTTTTCTCGAACCAATCGCTCCAGCGTGGTGTAACGCGCTTCTGCCGAGTCCAACAACTTGGGGTCCAGATTCGGAACGGAAGTACGCAGTCGATCCACCTCGTTTTTGTGGGCGAAGTCCCACTCTTCTTGTGTAATCTTGCTGTTGCCAATGGTTGCGACAGTTTCCCCGCTACCGCCCATGCTCTTGTAGCCGTCCACGCCGACCAGAACGAAGGCGGGAATGATCAGCAAGAACATGAGGAACATCAAGACCTTCGTGTGCTTGCGAACAAAATCAAACATGCGCTAACTCTCCATGTGAACAACAAAAAAGGCGAACAATCTGTTCGCCTTTGCTGGGTGGGGGTGGTGGGTGATGACGGGCTCGAACCGCCGACCTACGCCTTGTAAGGGCGCCGCTCTACCAACTGAGCTAATCACCCCCCCGAAAACCGGATTTCAGTTCAGGGCATCTTTCAATGCTTTACCTGGACGGAATTTTGGAACCTTGGCAGCTTTGATTTTAATCGCAGCGCCGGTGCGTGGATTGCGACCTGTGCGAGCAGCGCGCTTACCAACCGCAAATGTACCAAAACCCACGAGGGACACTGTGCCGCCTTTTTTTAATGTGGTCTTCACTGCGCCGATGGTGGATTCCAAAGCGCGTGTAGCAGCTGCTTTGGAAATGTCAGCGTGCTTAGCAATGTGCTCGATCAATTCTGTTTTATTCACAAGGACCCCTTAGTCGGAAGCGGAGTTAGACAATGTCTCTTCAAATTTCTGGCGTTTTGGTATCCGGGCGATCTGCGCACTACGCAAAACCTCGAATGGACCATCACGATGCGCCACCTGCTTTTGGAGCAGCGCGGAGGCGAATTCTAGACGTAAATCCGCTCCCATCCCGCGCTCTTCAAAGTTTTTTATTTGTGTGTGATTGTCAGACGGATACAGGTCGACAGATTGGCAATTCAGCGTTCTTTACTGGGCTCGCGCGCGTATCTCGGGCAGGGCTTTTTGCAGGTAGTACACCATGGACCATACGGTGAGCACCGCAGCGATCCAGATCAACCAAACACCCCACACACGGGTATCGATGAAACCCAACAGCATGCCGTCAAACAACAAAAATGGAATGGCCACCATCTGCACCACGGTCTTGAGTTTGCCGATCATGTGCACCGCCACACTCTTGCTGGCTCCGATCTGCGCCATCCACTCACGCAAAGCGGAGATAGCAATTTCACGGCCGATGATGATGAGCGCTACAAACACATCAGCACGCTGCAGGTGCACCAGCACCAGCACGCAAGCGCACACCAAAAACTTGTCGGCCACCGGGTCCAGGAAAGCGCCAAAAGACGAGGTCTGGTTCAGCTTGCGAGCCAGGTAACCATCCAGCCAATCCGTCAATGCAAACAACACAAACATGACAGTGGCGACGAGGTTCCGCTCATACGCGCTGGCCATGCTATCGGGCAGATAAAACACGCCCACGATGAGGGGGATCGCGAAAATTCGCGTCCAGGTCATGATGGTGGGGATGGTGGTAAACATGGTTCGATTGTGGCACGCCTTAGTGCAGCGCCCGGTAGATTTCCTCGGCGAGTTCACGCGATATACCGTCAACCGATGCAATGTCCTGCGCACTGGCCTGCTCCACCCCGCGCACGCCACCGAAACGCTGCAATAGCCTGGCGCGCCGCTTGGGGCCGATACCAGGAATCTCCTCCAACTTGCTGCCGCCGGTGCGCACCTTGGCCCGCGCAGCGCGCATGCCGGTAATCGCGAAGCGATGCGCCTCATCGCGGATCTGCGCCACCAGCATCAGGGCCGCTGAATCGGCACCCAGATAGACCTTTTCACGACCGTCGGCAAACACCAGTTCTTCGAGCCCGACCTTGCGGCCCTCGCCTTTTTCAACACCCACAATCAGCGACAGGTCCAGCCCCAAGCTCTCAAATACTTCCTTGGCCATGGACACCTGTCCTTTGCCGCCGTCCACCAACACCAAGTCAGGCAGGCGCGCACTAGTGCTGGGCGCGGTGCCGCTGTGCTTGGCCTCCCGGATCGCCTCGGCAATCTTGCTGTAACGCCGCGTGAGCACTTGCCGCATGGCGGCATAGTCGTCTCCACCGGTGATACCGTCGATGTTGAAACGCCGGTACTCAGCGTTTTGCATCTTGTGCTGCTGAAAGACCACGCAAGACGCCTGCGTAGCCTCGCCCGCGGTGTGCGAGATGTCAAAGCACTCGATGCGCAATTCGTCCAGATTCTCGAGTGCCAAGTCCAAGGCATCTGCGAGTGCTCGGGTGCGAGCCTGCTGCGAGCCCTCTTCGGCCAACAAGCGTGCCAGCTGCAAGCCGGCGTTGGTTTGAGCCATGTCCAGCCAGGCGCGCCGCTGCTCGCGCGGCTGATGAATCGCTGAGGCTTTCACGCCGGTTTGTTCTGCCAGCGCCTGCATCAGACCCTTGCTCACCGGTTCACTCACCACCAACACCGAGGGCATGGGCACCTGGATGTAGTGCTGGGCAATAAAGGCTTCGAGCACCTGCACTTCTACCGATGCTGTGGCCACGCCCTCTTCCGCGGACTCCATTTCCGAGGCGTCTTCCACATGCACAGGAAAATAAGGCCGGTCGCCCAGATGGCGGCCCCCACGCACCATGGCGAGGTTCACACACGCTTTGCCACCTTGCACCTTGACGGCCAGGATGTCTACATCCCGGTCCGACACGTTGTCCACCGACTGCTGGTGCAACACATTGGACAAAGCGGCGACCTGGTTGCGCAGCTCAGCCGCCTTCTCAAACTCCAGCCTCTCGGCATGCGCCATCATGCGGGACTCCAGCCCCCGCATCACATCCTGGGCTTCACCGCGAAGGAAGCGCTCGGCATTTGCCACATCCTGCGCGTAGTCCAGCGGCTGGATATGGCCGACGCACGGGCCCGAGCAGCGTTTGATCTGGTACAGCAAACAGGGCCGGGTGCGGTTCGCAAAAATCGAATCTTCGCAAGTGCGCAGCCGGAACACCTTCTGCATCAGCAATATGGCTTCCTTCACCGCCCACGCGCTGGGGTAGGGGCCAAAGTAGCGGTGCTTTTTTTCCACCGCGCCGCGGTAGTAGGACACGCGGGCGAACTCCACCGGCTGTGGCGCGCGCGCCAGTGCGGCGGCATCGGCGGGAGCCATGTTCTTGGGTACCGGCGGGGTGCCGGTCATCTTCAAGTACGGGTAACTCTTGTCGTCCCTAAACAGGATGTTGTACTTGGGGTTCAGCGTTTTGATGAGGTTGTTTTCCAGCAGCAGCGCCTCCGCCTCAGAGCGCACCACGGTGGTCTCCATGCGAACGATCTTGCTCACCATGTGCCCGATGCGGGTGCCGCCATGGTTTTTCTGGAAATAGCTGCTGACCCGCTTTTTCAGGCTGATGGCCTTGCCCACGTAAAGCACCTGCCCGTCGGCATCAAAATAGCGGTACACGCCGGGCAGGGACGGGAGCGCCGCCACTTCACGCAGCAACTCTTCAGGATGGGTATCACTCATGGGGCGCTATTGTCGGCCCATGCAGCGCCCTTGTGCACAATCAGGCGCATGCCCCCTTCACCATCCAGCTCGCTACCCGCACTTCACTCCCCAGCCTCCGCACTGCAATGGGATGTGTTCTGCCAGGTCATCGACAATTTCGGCGACATCGGGGTGTGCTGGCGCTTGTGTGCGGGCCTTGCGCAACGCGGCCACACCGTGCGCCTCTGGGTGGATGACAGCAGCGCGCTGGACTGGATGGCCCCCGGAGCGCGCCAAGGCCTTTGGCCCGGCATCAGCGTGCGGGCATGGGAAGAAGCCGCGGACGCTGCCAAGCTGCGCGATCTCCCGCCCGCCGATGTGTGGATTGAAGGCTTCGGATGTCATATTGCTCCTGAATTTATAGCTGCTCGCGCAGATTTCATAAGCGCCACAGCCATAAATGACATCAAACCTCCGGTGTGGATCAATCTCGAATATCTGTCCGCCGAAGACTATGTGGAGCACTGCCACGCCCTGCCCTCACCGGTCATGCAAGGCCCTGCCAAAGGTTGGACCAAGCACTTTTACTACCCCGGCTTCACCCAGGGGACCGGCGGCCTCTTGCGGGAGCCGGCCTTGGAAGCATGGCAACGCGGGCTGGACGACTCCTGGCGCGGCGCCTGGCTGGCCGACCATGGCGTGGCATGGTCTGGTGAGCGCCTGATCAGCCTCTTTTGCTATGAGCCGGCAGCCCTTGCGCAGGCCTTGGCCGACTGGATGCGCTCAGACACACCCGCTTTGCTTCTGGTGACGCCGGGGCGGGCAACGCATGCGCTTGCACAGGCGCTCCCCCAAGCAGAAGCCATGACCGGCAAGGCACCTCACAACAGCCCATTACGCCTTCACTACCTCGAAGCCTTGAGCCACCCCGAGTTCGACGCCCTGCTGCACTGCTGCGACCTCAACTTCGTTCGCGGAGAAGATTCACTGGTACGCGCACTCTGGGCTGGCCAACCGTTTGTCTGGCACATCTACCCCCAGGACGATGGCGCGCACGCCGACAAACTCGCCGCTTTCCTGGACTGTATGGGTGCCGATGCCACCGTGCGCCAGTTCCATGCAACATGGAATGGACTACCGCCGATCCACAACGCCCAGGGCATGCAAACCACTCCGGACTGGGGCAGCTTGCCACTGGAAGCATGGTATCAACAAGTACAAGGCTGGCGCGACCGGCTGCGCCGGCAGCCCGACTTGGTGAGCAGCCTAGTCAGTTTTGTGGAGAAAAGGCGATAAAATACGAGGCTTTGCTGAATTTGCCGCCTGAACTGCGTAGGTTTAAGGGGTGCAAATCATGCCCCGCCGCAGACTGCGGCCTACAGTCGCTGTACGCGACAAACGTCCTCGCAACCCTATGAAAATCGCACAAGAAATCCGCGCCGGCAACGTGATCATGCACGGCAAAGACCCCATGGTCGTCTTGAAGACCGAATACAGCCGCGGCGGCCGCAACTCTGCCACCGTGCGCATGAAGCTCAAGAGCCTGATCGCCAACTTCGGTACCGAAGTGGTGTTCAAGGCCGACGACAAGATGGACCAGATCATTCTGGACAAGAAGGATTGCACCTACTCCTACTTCGCGGATCCCCTGTATGTCTGGATGGATGCCGACTACAACCAGTACGAAGTCGAGTCCGAAAACATGGGCGACTCCCTGAACTACCTGGAAGACGGCATGACCGCCGAAGTGGTGTTCTACGAAGGCAAGGCCATCTCCGTCGAACTGCCCACCAGCGTGGAACGCGAAATCACCTGGACTGAGCCCGCTGTGAAAGGTGATACCTCCGGCAAGGTGCTCAAGCCTGCCAAGATCGCCACCGGTTTCGAAATCGGCGTGCCGATCTTCGTGGCCCAAGGCGACCGCGTTGAAATCGACACCCGTACGGGCGAATATCGCAAACGCGTCTAAACCACGCGCTGCACAGGTCCTCTGGGGCCTCGTCAAAAAAGCTCCTTCGGGAGCTTTTTTTATGGCCGCAAACAAGCTGCAAAAAACGGCACGTCTCTTGCCTTCAGAGTGCCACGAAACTGCCGCACAATGAAGCCATGGAAAACACGCAAAACCTCAACGAAAGCCGTATCGCCAACGCCTGGGCGGACCTGCAAAACCACTCCGACCAAGGCGGCGATCTTGATCAGGACGCCTATCGCCTCGCCTTTGCGGACCCTGAATTTTTGCTCCGCCGCGAGACGCGGGGCATCCGCATCCAACTCGAAATGCTCAAGCCCGACCTGGACCAAGCGGAGCAAGGCGTGGATAACACAGTAGTCGTATTCGGCAGCGCACGATTCCCCTCCCCCGAAGATGCCGAAGCGTTTGCTCAGGCCGCCGAGGTGTCGGGTGATGCGCAACAAATTGCCCTCGCCAAGCGCCATCTGCGCAACGCCAAGCATTACGACAACGCGCGCCTCTTTGCCCGTCTGGTAGCAGGCCATAGCGCCCGTAAACCCAAGGAAGAGCGCCTGTTCATCTGCACCGGCGGCGGCCCCGGCATCATGGAAGCGGCCAACCGGGGCGCCCACGAAATGGGTGCGCTGACCCCTGGCCTGAACATCACCCTGCCGCATGAGCAGCGGGCCAACCCCTACGTGACGCCGTCGCTGAGCTTCAAGTTCCACTACTTCGCCACCCGGAAGATGCATTTCATGATGCGTGCCAAGGCACTGGTGGCGTTTCCCGGCGGCTTCGGCACCCTGGACGAGCTGTTTGAAGTGATCACGCTGGTGCAGACCAAAAAGGCCAAGCCGGTGCCCATCATCCTGTTCGGAACAGACTACTGGAAGCGCTTGATCAACATGGATGTGCTGGTGGAAGAAGGCGCCATCTCGCCCGAAGACCTGAACCTGCTGCACTACACCGACGATCCGCAGGACGCCTGGGACACCATCCGCAATTTCTACGGACTGCCCGTGTGAGGTCCGGCACGCAGTCCCCAGGCTGCGTGTGATCCCAGCCCCACCAAGGCGCCCACGGTCCAAAAAACCACGGACACACCCACCACCACTCCCGCCGTGCCAAAGAGCATGGGCATGAGAACGCTGGAAAGATTGATGGTCATCAGCCGCAGCGCAATCGCTTGGCCGTGCATGGCATGCGGCGTGATCTGGTGCAGGGTGCTCATGATCATGGGTTGCACCGTTCCCAGCGCCAAGCCCAGCAGGACGGAACAGGCTCCCATGGCCCACGCGGTGGGCATCAGGGGGTAGACCGCAAACAAAATGGCGGTTGCTACCATGGCCGTCGTTACCACCGCCCACTCGCGCAACCGGGCAGCCAGCAAGGGCAAAAAGACGCGCACGACTGCGGCAGCCACCGCAAAAGCGCCGAGGATGGTTCCGATGACCGAGGCGCTAAACCCGCGCTCATGCCCCAATACCGGCACCACAAAAGTGTGCACATCCCAGCAGCTGGAGAGCAACCAGTTCACCAGCAGCAAGCGGCGCATCGTCGGATCTTTGAGGAGCGGCCAGGCACTGAGGGTTGCCTCACCCGCCTGCGCCACGGGCTCTTGCTCGCGGGTGGCGCGCACACACCACCAGGCCAGCGATGGCAATAGCGCCATCAGGGCAAAAGCCGCCACAAAGCCGTTGCGGTCTGCCACCTGACCGCCCAACCAGACACCGGCATAGTCAATCAACAAACCGGCTGCCACCGGCCCCAGAAAGTTGGATATCGCAGGGCCGATGGAAAGCCAGCTGAATACGCGACGCAAATCGGTGGCGTCCGCAGCGGCGCGCCCCACATGGCGCTGCAAGGCAATGGCTGCGGCTCCGGTGGCGCCCCCCATCATCAAGGCGGAAAAACAAAGCACAACAAAGTGCGGATAGAGGGCTGCGGTACTGGCCCCGATGATGGATGCCACCACCGCCCATGACACCGGTTTGCGCAAGCCGTGCCGGTCAGCAAAGCGACCCGCAGGCAAGGCCAAAAACACCTGCGATAAAGAAAAAAGCGCCAGTAGAAAGCCCACTGCCAAGGGCCCGTAGCCCTGCTGCAAGGCCCACAGCGGCGCAGCCAGCCGCATGCCGGCCATGCTGGCATGCAGACACACGTGGCCACTGATCAGGCGCAGCAACGCCCAGGGACTCTGAGGAACACTAGTTGTGGAAGTGACCGGAGGGTGAACGCCGCTCATAGGCCGGCGCCGTCGGTATCCCGGTCCAGGTCGCGGTCCAGATCACGATCTATCGGCAACAAAGCTTGCGCTTGGGTATCCGGCAAGGCCTCCACCTTTTTGAGCGCCCGCCCCATGGCGCGGCTGCGCACTTCGGCGCTGTCCAGGGTTTTGAGCACCGTCTCGGTTTGCGACTTGACCTTGGCCAGCACATCGCCGAACTTGCTGAACTCGGTTTTGACAGCACCCAGCACCTGCCAAACCTCGCTGGAGCGCTTTTCCAAGGCCAAGGTGCGAAAGCCCATTTGCAAGGAGCTGAGCATGGCCAACAAGGTGGTGGGCCCTGCCAAGGTAATGCGGTGTTCGCGCTGCAAAGCCTCCATCAGCCCGGGGCGGCGCAGCACCTCGGCATATAAGCCTTCAGTCGGCAAGAAAAGGATGGCGAAGTCGGTGGTGTGAGGCGGCTCCACATACTTCTCGGAAATCGACTTGGCCTCCAGCCGGATACGCATCTCCAGTGCCTTGCCGGCGGCCTCGGCAGCGGCGGCATCTGCCCTGCCCTGAGCGTCGAGCAGGCGCTCGTAGTCCTCGTTGGGGAACTTGGCGTCAATCGGCAACCACAGCGGCTCGCCGTTGTCCGACTTTCCGGGCAGCTTGATGGCGAAATCCACCACGTTTTTGCTGCCGGGGCGGGTGGCGACCTGCGTGGCGTATTGGTCGGGCACAAACACTTGCTCCAAGAGTGATGCCAGTTGGGCCTCACCGAACATGCCGCGGGTTTTGACGTTGGTGAGTAAGTGCTTCAAGTCGCCCACGCCCTGCGCGAGCGACTGCATTTCGCCCAGCCCTTTGTGGACCTGCTCCAGCCGCTCAGCCACCTGTTTGAAGCTCTCGCCCAAACGGGCTTGCAAGGTGGTCTGCAACTTCTCGTCCACCGTGGCGCGCATTTCGTCGAGCTTGGCAGAGTTGGTGGTTTGCAGCTGGGCCAATTGGGCCTCGAGTGTCTGGCGCACTTCGGCCATGCGGCGGGCGTTGGATTCGCTCAGGGCGCTGAGCTGGTTGGCCAGGGTGTCGGACAGGGTCTTTTGCAACAACGCGAGTTGCTGACCGAAGGCATCGATCTGGGTGTTTTGGGTGCGGGTGGCTTCGGCGGTTTGCTGTACCAGGCTTTGCTGAAAGGTGGCCAGGTTTTGTGCCAGTTCCTGGCGGCCACTGCGTGCGCTCTCTTGCACCTCGCGACGCAGCTCCCGCTCCACGCGTTCGCTGCTGCTTTGCAGACGGGCCAACAGCTCCTGGCGCTGGGCCTCCTGTTGCGCCAGCTCTTGGGCATGGGCTTGGGTATCGGTACCCGCGCGACCACGCAAAAGCAGCACCAGCAACACGAGTTGCAAGAGGCCTAAAACCACCCCTGCCACCACCATCCATTCCGTCATACATTCCTTCTAGTTATGCATCATTTTGGCCGCCAGCGCTCATTGAATATGCGCGAGCTGCTATGAATTCAATAGCAAACCCAAACACGAGGCATGGCGCACACTTGGGTGAGTGTGCCCTCCGCCCAAGCTTCAGCGCCGCACGGCACCCAATGTGTTCACGGGGGTGAGCACCTCGCCTGTCGCAAAAAAACTCAGCAGGTTGTCAGCGGCCAGCTGGGCCATGGCACGGCGCGTAGCCAGGGTCGCGCTGGCAATGTGCGGGGTCAGCACCACGTTGGGCACCGTCAGCAAGTCCGGGTGCACTTGCGGTTCGCCTTCAAACACGTCCAGCCCGGCCGCGGCGATCTGCCTGCTGCGCAGGGCGTGGGCCAGCGCCGCATCGTCCACAATGCCGCCGCGCGCAATATTGGTCAGGGTGGCGGTAGGCTTCATTTGCGCCAACTCCGCAGCCCCGATGGTGTGGTGCGACTCGGCGGAGTACGGCACCACCAGCACCAGATGATCGGCTTGTGCGAGCAGCGAGGCTTTGTCTACATACTGCGCGCCGCACGCGGCTTCTAGCCCCGCATCGAGCCGGCTGCGGTTGTGATAAATCACCTTCATGCCGAAGCCATGGAAGCCGCGCCGCGCAATGCCCTGCCCGATGCGCCCCATGCCCAGAATGCCGAGTGTGGCGCCATGAATATCGCTGCCGCAAAACATGTCGTAGCTCCAGCGCTTCCACAAACCGGCGCGCAAAAAGTGCTCGCTCTCGGCCATACGGCGGGCGGTGGCCATCATCAGCGCGAAGCCGAAGTCGGCGGTAGTCTCGGTGAGCACATCCGGGGCATTGGTGCCCTGTACGCCGCTGGCCGTCATGGCCGGCACATCGAAGTTGTTAAACCCCACAGCCATGTTGGCGCAGATTTTGAGTTGAGGGCAAGCCTGCAGCAGCTCGGCGCTGATGCGTTCGCCGCCGGTGGTGAGCACGCCATCTTTGCCTTGCAGACGGGCGGTCAAGTCCTGAGCAGACCAGACAGCGTCCGCCTGGTTGTGTTCTACCTCGAACACCGCCTCCAACTGGGCGAGTACTTCCGGGAAGATGGCCCGGCTGACCAGGATGCGGGGCTTGGAGCTGGGTGATGTCATGCTGAAACAGGGGGTTGGGTGGTAGGCGTGGCGGTGGCTTCCACCGGGCTCGGGATTTCAAACACCTGGCGCAGGTAAGCCAGGTATTTCTCGTCATCGCACATATTCTTGGACGGTGTGTCAGAGAGCTTGGCCACCGGTTGACCGTTGCAACGCACCATCTTGATGACGATTTGCAGAGGCGTGTAGCCGAGATCATTGGTCAGATTGGTGCCGATACCGAAGGCCAGCTGGCAGCGCCCGCGGAATTGCTGGTAGAGCTCGATGGTGCGCGGAATGGTCAAGCCGTCGCTGAAGATCAATGTTTTGGTGCGGGGGTTGACCCGGTTGCGCAGGTAGTGGTCGATCATGCGCTCGCCCCAAGTGAACGGGTCGCCGCTGTCGTGGCGCGCGCCATCGAAGAGCTTGCAGAAGAACATGTCGAAGTCGCGCAGGAATGCGTTCATCCCGTAAACATCACTCAGGGCAATCCCCAAGTCGCCGCGGTACTCCCGGGCCCAGGACTCGAAGGCGAAGATCTGGCTGTCCCGCAAACGCGGGCCGAGGGCCTGAGAGGCTTGCAGGTATTCGTGGGCCATAGTGCCCAGTGGCGTGAGCCCCAGCTTCATGGCCAGCAACACATTGCTGGTGCCGGCCAACTGACCGGGGCGCCCCACCGCATTGCCAGGGCTTTGCAGGGTGCCGAGCTTGGCGCTGAGCACGCGCAGCACTTCGTCATGCCAGGAACGGGAGAAGCGGCGGCGGGTGCCATAGTCGGCAATCTTCAGGTCTTCGAACCCCTCTGCACGCAACTGCTCGATCTTGGTTTCCAGGCGCTTGCGCCCTTCCACAAAGTCCGGCACGCGCTGGGTGTTGCGAAAGTACACCTCGTTCACGATCGCCAGCACAGGGATTTCAAACAGGATGGTGTGCAGCCACGGACCGACGATGCTGATGTCCAACTCACCATCGGCCAAGGGGGTGACGGTGATGTACTTTTCGTTCAGGCGGAACAGGCCCAGAAAGTCCACAAAGTCGCTCTTAATAAAGCGCATGGTCCGCAGGTAGGCCAGCTCACTCTCCTGGAAATGCAGGCTGCACAGGGAGCGGATTTCTTCACGGATTTCAGCCGCATGGGCGGCCAGATCCATGCCCGGATTGCGGCACTTGAAGCGGTACTCCACCTGCGCCCCGGGAAATTGGTGCAGCACCACTTGCATCATGGTGAATTTGTAGAGGTCGGTGTCCAGCAGACTGGTGATGATCATGAGGCGTTCGGGCTGACATGCGTGGCCGCGGGGAAAATTGCTATCAATTCAGGAGCTGCCCGCGCATACAGAGTGAGCGCTAGCAGCCGTTTTCATTCACATCTCTGTCATTCCACCCAGCGGGTGAAATCGGCCACCGGGACGCGGGGAGTGTGGAAGGTGTTGACCGGCGCATCCGGGTCGGCGTAACCAAGCGACATGCCGCAGACCAGCATCTCGCCCTCCCCTGCACCGATGTGTGGAAGGATGATGCTGGAGAAGCCGTTCCACGCCGCCTGCGGGCAGGTGTGGAGACCACGGCCCCGCGCGGCCACCATGATGTTCTGCAAAAAGGCTCCGTAATCCACCAGCGAGCCGCGGCCCATGACCTTGTCGATGGTGAACATTAGGCCCACCGGCGCATCGAAGAAACGGAAGTTGCGCTGGTGCTGGGCGTGCATTTTGTCTTTGTCGGCCTTGCCGATGCCCAATAAGCCATAGAGCCCCCAACCGTTCTCGCGCCGGCGGTCTATATAGGGACTGACCCACTGGGCAGGGTAATAGTCATATTCCTCCTGATACTGCGCAGCCAGCTCGGGGTTGGCGCGTATGGCGTCGTGCGCGGCACAGGTTTTGTCCACCAGCGCATCGCGGCTCGCACCTTGCAGCACATACACCCTCCAAGGTTGGCAATTGGTGCCAGAAGGGGCGCGGCTGGCCACGTCCAGAATGGCTTCAATATCTTCCCGGGTAACAGCCTTGGGCAGAAAGGCCCGGGCGGACATGCGGGAGCGGATGGCGTCATCGACGATGGCTGCGGTCATTGCAAAGTCTCCAGTAGTTGTCTCAAAGCGTCAGGAAGCGGGACCGGCTTGCGCGTGAGCCTATCCACATAGACATGGATGAAGTGGCCTTTGGCGGCGGTGGCTTCACCCTCTCCAAAAATGCCGATCTCGTAGCGCACGCTGGAGGTCCCTAGTTTGGCGACCCGAATGCCGGCCTGCACCACCTCAGGGAAAGACACAGAGGCGAAGTAGTTGCACTGGGTTTCCACTACCAGGCCAATCGTGTCGCCCCCATGTATGTCGAGCACACCTTGCTCCATCAGGTAGGCATTCACCGCGGTATCAAACCAGCTGTAATACACCACGTTGTTCACGTGGCCGTAGACGTCGTTGTCGCTCCATCGGGTGGGAATGGTGCGCAGTACCCGGTAGGCACTTCGCGGCTCGGGATGGGGCTTCAGGGGCGCGTTCTGCTGCATGCGAACCATTTTGCCAGCGATAGAAGAACCATCAGCCTCAGCACCTGATATTGGTCTGTATCAGATGGATATACCCAACGGTCAAAGCAAAAGTTCCATGACGCGCCTGTGAAAAAACGCTCTCTGTTACCGAGTTTAGAAAGTTTGCACTAAATTGTTGCAGCGCAACAAAAAGTGCTTGCATTGATACATGGGCTCTCTATAATTCAACCCATGCTGCACTGCAACATAAGGTCCAGGGGGATAAATGTTTACGGCGCAGATGGTGATTTTTACCTTAACTCTTGGAGATCTCTATGCTGACCGTTGAACAAGTTATCGCTTCCCACAAAGCCAACATCGAAACCCTGTTTGGTTTGACCAACAAAGCGTTCGAAGGCGTGGAAAAGATTGTGGAACTGAACCTGACTGCCTCCAAAGCAGCCTTGGCAGAAGCCGCTACCCACACACAAACCATGTTGAGCGTGAAAGACGCCCAAGAGCTGTTGGCCCTGCAATCCGGCCTGCTGCAGCCTTTGGCTGAGAAGACTGCCGCTTACAGCCGTCACCTCTACGACATCGCCACTTCTACAGGCGCTGAATTCACCAAGAACGCTGAAGCACAAGCTGCTGACGCTCAGAAGAAGTTTGCCGGCCTGGTTGACAGCGCTGCCAAAAACGCTCCTGCAGGTTCTGAATCTGTGGTCGCGATCATGAAGAGCTCTGTGGCTGCTGCCAACAATGCTCTGGAATCTGTGCAAAAAGCTGTTAAGCAAGCTACTGAAGTTGCCGAAGCTAACTTCAACGCTGTGGCCGCTACTGCGACCAACGCCACCAAGGCTGCTACTGCTAAAAAGCGCTAATTTGGGCGGGGGCACTAAAACAATTTAGGTTTTTTGTCCCAACCTCTAGCTACCAAGGGAAAACCCTGAGATAATTCAGTCATGGGAAACAAATTTGTTTCTACCGGTTGTCTCCTCGGGTCCTTTCGAAACCTTCAGGTTCAGGGATCCCTTCAAGGCCTCGTTGTAAAACGGGGCCTTTTTTTTTATTTGCCGCGGGCTGCCAATGCGGCCTTGAGTTCCGGAATCAATTTGAGCATGGCTTGCCGACCGGCCTCAATGGAGCGCTTGCGGGCACCGAAGTCCGAACTGCTGATGCCTTGCAATGCCGGACGAACCACCACATCGGCTTCCCTCAGCTCGAAACGGTTGATGCTTTTTCCCATGATGGAAAAGGTCTGCAGCAAGATGTCCAAGGTACCTCCGGTCAAACTTCCTTCCGGCGGCGTGGAAATATCAACTGCGATCACAAAATCTGCCCCCATACGGCGGGCCGCAGCAACAGGTACGGGAGATACCAGTCCTCCATCTACGTATTCGCGACCATTGATCTTCACGGGCTGAAAGACAGCAGGTACCGAACTGGAAGCACGAACGGCGGTACCGGTATCACCCCGCTGAAAAAGAACATCGTTGCCGTTGTTGAGGTCGGTCGCAACAATACCCAAGGGCATGGGTAACTCTTCGATCAGTTTGCCACTCACTTGGCCGTTAACATACTTGGCCAAGGCATCGCCACGCAACATGCCGCGACTGAAAATGGGCAAGGTCCAGTCCGCGATAGCTGCCTCTTCCATGGTTTCCGCTACGCGTTGAAGCTGAGCTCCATTTTTGCCACTGGCGTAAATCGCAGCGACGAGACTACCCGCCGATGTGCCGGTGACCAGCGTTGGTCTGATGCCATTTTCTTCCAATACTTGGATAACGCCGACGTGAGCAAAGCCACGGGCAGCTCCTCCCCCCAAAGCCAGACCTATTTTGGGAGGTGGCTTGGGAACCGTGCCTGCAGGGGCAGTCATTTCCGATCCGACTGCAGCAGTACCTTTGTCCACCGGAGGCGCTGTTGCGCACCCCACTAACAACAAAACAGGGAGCAACGCCCAGGACATACGCATTTGTTTTTCTAACCGCATCAATTTACACCTTGAAGAATATTTCCGCACACCCGTTGTCTCAAGCAGGTCATACGCGCCCGAAAAATCATCTGCATTCACATAACATCACGCCATGACACACCCCATCAAAGGAGCGCTCGTGAAAGCCATCTGGATCATCGGTTTTATTGCCATCGTACTGCCCACCCTGATCTTTTTCGCAGGACAGCTTGGCTTCCTGACCGGGAAAGTCCCACAGGATCTGGGAGTGAAAGATGGCCGGCTGAAGCCACCATCGAAAACGCCCAATAGCGTCAGCAGCCAAGCGAATCTGTACCCAGAACACCCGTTGCGCGGCTATGCGGAGATCGCCCCCATCAGTTTCAATGGTGATGGGCAAACGGCACTGAAAAAACTCGCGGGCATTTTGCGCAGCATGCCAAAAACCGTGTTGGTCACAGAAACACCTGATTATCTCTACGCTCAAAGCACCACCCCGACCCTGAAGTTCACGGACGATGTGGAGTTCTGGCTGAGCCCCGCCGAAAACGTGATCCATGTGCGCTCTGCCAGCCGGATCGGCCGCAAAGACTTTGCTGCAAATCGTACCCGTGTAGAAAACATAAGGGCCCAGTTCCAACAGAACTGAGCCCTTGGTGCCCGTTGTGCGATCGCGCGACGGGCATTCAGGTTTGCAGACGGTCAGCCTGCAGTGGCCTCTTCAGGCTTGGACTTTCCCTCTTTCTTGGGCAAAGGCTGGATGTCGAGAACGACTTCGTCTTTTTCGTCCAGATCTACGGTGAGGCGACCGCCATCCACCAAACGACCGAATAGCAACTCGTCCGCAAGGGCACGACGGATCGTGTCTTGAATAAGGCGCTGCATGGGTCTAGCGCCCATGAGGGGGTCAAAGCCCTTCTTGCCAAGATGCTTGCGCAACTTGTCGGTAAAGGTTACGTCCACCTTCTTTTCGGCCAGCTGGGTTTCCAGTTGCAGCAAGAACTTGTCGACCACACGCAGGATCACCACTTCGTCCAAAGCCTTGAAACCAACGATTGCGTCCAGACGGTTACGGAACTCCGGCGTGAACAAGCGCTTGATGTCCATCATTTCATCGCCTGCTTCGCGCGGGTTGGTGAAGCCGATGGTCGCCTTGTTCATGGTTTCGGCACCTGCATTCGTGGTCATGATGATGATCACGTTACGGAAGTCCGCTTTGCGTCCATTGTTATCAGTCAACGAGCCATGATCCATGACCTGCAAGAGCACGTTGAAGATGTCCGGATGTGCCTTCTCGATTTCATCAAGCAACAGCACTGAGTGCGGCTTCTTGGTGATAGCTTCGGTCAGTAGACCGCCTTGGTCAAATCCCACATATCCGGGAGGCGCACCGATTAAGCGGCTCACGGCATGGCGTTCCATGTATTCACTCATGTCAAAGCGAATCAGGTCAATGCCCATGATGTAGGCCAATTGCTTGGCAGCTTCTGTCTTGCCGACGCCCGTAGGACCACTGAACAAGAATGAGCCGATCGGCTTATCGCCTTTACCCAGTCCGGAACGTGCCATCTTGACGGCAGAGGCGAGCACATCCAAGGCTTTGTCTTGGCCGAACACCACGCTTTTGAGGTCACGCTCCAGGGTCTTGAGCTTGCCGCGATCATCATTGGACACATTGGCGGGGGGAATACGTGCGATCTTCGCCACGATTTCCTCCACCTCCGTCTTGCTGATGGTCTTCTTGCGCTTGCTGGGGGCAAGGATGCGCTGGGCTGCACCAGCCTCATCAATCACGTCAATCGCCTTGTCGGGCAAGTGGCGGTCATTAATGTACTTGGCACTCAACTCAGCCGCAGCTTGCAATGCAGCAACAGCGTACTTCACGTTGTGATGCTCTTCAAAACGCGACTTCAAGCCTTTGAGAATTTCCACTGTCTGGTCGATGGTTGGCTCAACAACATCCACCTTTTGGAAGCGGCGAGACAAAGCTGCATCTTTTTCGAAGATGCCGCGGTATTCGGTAAAGGTGGTCGCACCGATGCATTTAAGTTGACCGGAGCTCAGGCTGGGCTTGAGCAGGTTGGAAGCGTCCAATGTGCCACCCGACGCGGCACCCGCGCCAATCAGGGTGTGGATTTCATCGATGAAGAGAACCGCATTGGGCTTTTCCTTGAGAGACTTGAGCACTGCTTTCAGGCGTTGTTCGAAGTCCCCGCGGTACTTAGTACCTGCCAGCAATGCACCCATGTCGAGCGAATACACCACGGAGTCCGCGAGGATTTCAGGCACATCGTTCTGGGAAATGCGCCAAGCCAAACCCTCGGCTATCGCGGTCTTGCCCACACCGGCTTCACCCACCAGCAAGGGATTGTTTTTGCGCCGACGGCACAAGATCTGAATGACGCGCTCAACTTCATAGTCGCGGCCGATCAGGGGGTCGATCTTTCCTTCTTTGGCCAACTGATTCAGATTCTGGGTGTACTGCTCCAAGGGAGAGGCTTTCTCGCTCTTTTCGCTCACTCCCTCTTCGCTCTCGGCCGGGCTTTCATTGGACTTGGTTGCCTCTGGAGGATCGGTTTTCTTGATGCCATGGGCAATGAAGTTCACCACGTCCAAACGAGTCACACCTTGCTGGTGGAGGTAGTAGACAGCATGGGAATCTTTCTCGCCGAAAATGGCGACAAGCACATTGGCGCCAGTCACTTCTTTCTTGCCACTGCCGGTGCTTTGCACATGCATGATGGCACGCTGAATCACGCGCTGGAAACCCAAAGTTGGCTGCGTATCCACTTCATCAGTTCCAGCAACTTGGGGAGTGTTGTCTTTGATGAAATTGGTCAGCGATTTGCGCAAATCGTCAATATTTGCGGCGCATGCGCGCAGGACTTCAGCCGCGCTGGGGTTATCCAACAAGGCCAACAACAAGTGCTCTACCGTAATGAACTCATGGCGCTGCTGGCGGGCTTCTACGAAAGCCATGTGCAGACTGACTTCCAATTCTTGGGCAATCATATGAATTCCTTTTTTTGCCTTGTGTTGATTAACTGTAATCCGATTTAAAGGGTGCTGGACCGAAGTTTTTGCTTTCCCCTACAGATCTACGGGCTCACTGACGCATTTCAATGGGTGGCCTGCTTTATGGGCTGCTTCAAGGACTTGATCGACCTTGGTTGCCGCTATATCTTTGGGATACACGCCACATACACCCCGTCCATCCAAATGGATCTTGAGCATGATTTGTGTGGCAGCCTCCAGGTCTTTGCCAAAAAACTCCTGAATGACCACCACCACGAACTCCATGGGTGTGTAGTCGTCATTCAACATGACCACTTGGTACATGGAGGGTGGTTGAACGCGCTGGGACAAGCGCTCCAGGACGACCGTTCCGTCATCGCCACCAGCGGGGGGCGGTTTCACAGCGGGAGGTTTGGGGATGTTTGTAGCCATGAAATGATTCTATCGAGCAAGACAGCAAGCCTTACCGCTAGAGGACAAATGAGGCGTAAACATGTGTTTTCAATGGGCAATGAAAAAACCACGTACAACATGCGCTGTACGCGGCCTTAGGGGTTGACAGTAGAAGAACCGTTGTACCTACATGTTGTCGACCATGACTTTGCCAAATCCGGAGCAGCTCACCTGTTGGGCACCATCCATCAACCGTGCAAAGTCATAGGTCACTTTCTTGCTTGCTATAGATTTTTCAATCGAACGAATGATCAGATCCGCAGCTTCTTTCCAGCCCATATGGCGGAGCATCATCTCGGCGGACAGGATTTCAGAACCGGGATTGACGTAGTCTTTCCCGGCATATTTGGGCGCAGTCCCATGAGTCGCCTCAAACATGGCCACGGTATCTGAGAGATTGGCACCCGGTGCAATGCCGATACCACCTACCTGGGCCGCCAAGGCATCGGAAATGTAATCCCCATTCAAGTTCAAGGTCGCAATCACGCTGTACTCGACCGGGCGCAAGAGAATCTGCTGAAGGAAGGCGTCGGCGATGCTGTCCTTGATGATGATGTCTTTACCCGTATTCGGACTTTTAAACCGGCACCAAGGGCCGCCATCAATTGGCTGGGCACCGAACTCGCGTTGGGCCAAAGCGTAGGCCCAATCGCGGAAGCTGCCTTCCGTGAATTTCATGATGTTGCCTTTGTGAACAATGGTCACATTGGGTTTGTCATTGTCAATCGCATACTGAATCGCTTTGCGCACCAGACGTTCAGTACCTTCACGGGACACCGGCTTTATGCCTAGGCCCGAAGTTTCGGGGAAACGGATCTTCTGAATGCCAAAGTCTTCGCTCAACACTTTGATCAGCCGTTTTGCCTTCTCGGAGCCCGCTTCAAACTCGATCCCAGCATATATGTCTTCAGAGTTCTCTCTGAACACAACCATATTCGTCTTCTCTGGTTCTTTCAGGGGGCTCGGTACTCCCTTGAAGTACTGGATAGGGCGAAGGCAAACATACAAATCCAACTCTTGGCGCAATGCCACATTCAAGGAGCGGATGCCTCCGCCCACGGGAGTGGTCAGAGGCCCTTTGATGGATACCAGGTAGTCCCGCACCACATCTAGAGTTTCTTGCGGCAGCCACACGTCAGGGCCATAGATCCGGGTCGCCTTTTCTCCGGCATAAATTTCCATCCATTCGATCTTGCGGGTACCGCCATAAGCTTTCTCCACTGCCGCGTCGACCACCTTCAACATGACCGGAGTGATGTCTACACCAATGCCATCGCCTACGATGTAAGGGATGATTGGGTGGTCAGGCACATTCAATGTTTTGTCGTCATTGGCGGTAATTTTTTGACCTTGCAACGGTACTTGAATGTGCTGATACATATAACTAAGCTCCAGCTTCCTTGGATAGCGGCAACGAATGAAATACTGTCAAGGCCTTGCTGCCTTGGAGTGCAAATTGGAAATTCATTCTAGTTGTAAAGTGAGGGCTGTACTTAACCTACCCCCCCTGATCAGGGCTACACCACTGTGAGCTTGAACGGCTGCTGTCGAATGAAACACTTGAAACTGCTACTTGCCGCAGCACTCTTTGCTGTTTACACACTTTCCGGTGCCCAAGAGTCCCCTCAAACGGATTTGCCCCGCATCAAGTTGGGCGCTGGCATGTACCAGATTGAAGCTCAATTAGCCCGTACTCCGGACCAGCGGACGATAGGCCTGATGTACCGAAAAGAAATGCCGCAATACGAAGGCATGCTCTTCATATTTGAGCAGCCCTCAGGACTTTGTTTTTGGATGAAAAACACTTTAATCCCTCTAACTGCAGCCTTCATCGCAGACGACGGAACTATAGTCAATTTGGCAGACATGAAGCCACAAACGAGTGAATCCCATTGCGCCTTGCGCCCCGTCCGCTACGTACTAGAAATGAACCAAGGCTGGTTTGCCAAACGCGGCTTGAAAGCTGGCAGCAAATTGACTGGCACGCCATTTGAATCACGCTCAAAATAAATAGGCTCCCACGACCGGCTCAAAAGGAAAAAGGGCCGCAGACCGGAGTCTGCTGCCCTTTTTCGTCTGATCCAAGCAGGCTTGCTGGCCTGCAAGCAATTTACACCGCTACTGAACCAAGCGCTGCATTCAAGGTTGCGCTAGGTCGCATGATGGCATCCAGCTTGGCTGTGTCAGGCAGGTAGTAACCACCGATATCGACAGCATGCCCCTGAACTGCGGCCAATTCCGCAACGATGGCAGATTCTTTCGCTACCAACTCTTTTGCCAAGGGTGCAAACTGGGCTGCCAAGGTGGCATCTTCAGTTTGACCAGCCAACTCTTGTGCCCAGTACAAGGACAAGTAAAACTGGCTACCACGGTTGTCCAACTGACCTGTCTTGGGAGACGGGTTCTTGTTGTTGTCGAGTAGCTTGCCGGTTGCTGCATCCAGAGTCTTAGACAAGACCTTGGCCTTCGCATTTCCAGTTTTCAGACCCAAATCTTCGAGAGATACAGCCAAGGCGAGGAACTCACCCAAAGAATCCCAGCGCAGGTGATTTTCTTCCACCAATTGCTGTACATGCTTGGGAGCAGAACCACCGGCACCGGTTTCGTACATGCCACCACCCGCCATCAAAGGCACGATGGAAAGCATCTTGGCAGAAGTACCAAGTTCCATGATCGGGAACAGGTCCGTCAGGTAGTCACGCAAGATGTTGCCGGTGGCACTAATCGTGTCCAAGCCACGAATTACGCGCTCCAATGTGTAACGCATCGCGCGCACTTGGCTCATGATCTGGATGTCCAAGCCGGAGGTGTCATGCTCGTGCAGGTACATCTTGACCTTGGTGATCAACTGGGCTTCGTGAGGCCGGTAAGAGTCCAACCAGAACACCACGGGCATACCGGAATTGCGTGCGCGGTTGACCGCCAGCTTGACCCAATCTCGGATGGCTGCATCTTTGACCTGGCACATACGCCAGATGTCGCCCGCTTCCACGTTCTGGCTCAGCAGAACTTCGCCGGTGGCCAAGTCGGTGATGTTGGCCACACCATCTTCGCTGATTTCAAAGGTCTTGTCGTGCGAACCGTACTCTTCGGCTTGCTGAGCCATCAAACCCACGTTGGGTACGGTACCCATGGTCTTGGGGTCGAATGCGCCGTGCCACTTGCAGAAATTGATGATTTCTTGGTAGATGCGTGCAAAGGTCGATTCAGGCATCACTGCCTTCACATCCTTCAAGCGACCATTGGCGTCCCACATCTTGCCGCCGTTACGGATCATGGCCGGCATGGAAGCGTCCACGATGATGTCATTGGGCGAGTGGAAGTTGGTAATGCCCTTGGCAGAGTCGACCATAGCCAATTCGGGGCGGTGTTCATGGCAAGCGTGCAAGTCACGCTTGATTTCGTCTTGCTTGCTCTGGGGCAAAGTAGCTATCTTTCCGTAAAGATCAGCCATGCCGTTATTCACGTTTACGCCAAGTTCCTTGAACAGGACGCCATGTTTTTCAAATGCATCTTTGTAGAAAATCTTGACGCAGTGGCCGAAAACGATGGGGTGAGACACCTTCATCATAGTAGCCTTCACGTGCAGGGAGAACATCACACCGGTTTTGCGAGCGTCTTCAATTTCACGCTCATAGAACTCCAGCAATGCCTTCTTGCTCATGAACATGCTGTCGATTACTTCACGATCCAGCAAAGAAACTTTAGGCTTGAGCACAATGGTCTGACCACTCTTGGTGATCAGCTCCATCTTCACATCACGTGCGCGGTCCAAGGTCAGGGACTTTTCACCGTGGTAGAAATCACCATGGTGCATATGGGACACGTGTGAGCGTGATGCTTGGCTCCATTCGGCCATGCTGTGGGGGTTTTTCCGTGCATATTCCTTCACGGCTTTGGGCGCGCGACGGTCTGAGTTGCCTTCACGCAAGACCGGGTTTACCGCGCTACCTGTGCATTTTGAATAGCGCGCACGAATAGATTTTTCTTCGTCTGTCTTGGGTGCTTCAGGATAGTCGGGAATCGCGTAGCCCTTGCTTTGGAGTTCCTTGATGCAAGCCACCAATTGACCAACAGAAGCACTGATGTTGGGCAACTTGATGATGTTGGCGTCCGCTTGCAGGGTTTTCTTACCTAGCTCAACCAAGGTGTTTGGGACCTTCTGGTCGTCTTTCAAGAAATCAGAAAACTCACCCAATACCCGGGCAGCAACAGAAATATCTGACTCCACGACATTGATGCCTGCAGGCGCAGTGAATGTCCTGATCAAGGGCAAAAAAGAAGCAGTGGCCAAACGCGGGGCTTCGTCGGTCAATGTGTAGATGATGGTCGGTTGCTGGGTGCTCATCTCTTATCTCCAAAAAATGATGTTTTGTTGCTGCCCTAAACATGGAAACTGGCAGCAAACGCCGGATAGTGCGTGATTGTGCTTTCAGTGGTCTGACCCGAATTGCAATTTTTGCAACGCCTTACCGCAATATGAAATTTATTGCCAACTCAAAGAAAGTATTTTCCTTGTGCGGTGCAACATCCCCACAAAAAAAGGCCCGAAGGTTGCCCTCCGAGCCTTTTTGGACAGCAAGAAAATCAGGCGAAATTCTTGGCAGCAAAATCCCAATTGACCAGCTTATCCAAAAATGTTTCGACAAACTTGGGGCGCATATTGCGGTAGTCAATGTAGTAGGCGTGTTCCCAAACGTCGACGGTCAACAAAGCCGTGTCAGCAGTGGTCAGGGGGGTGCCAGCAGCGCCAGTGTTCACGATGTCCACGGTGCCGTCAGCCTTCTTCACCAACCAAGTCCAGCCGGAGCCGAAATTGCCTACTGCAGACTTCACGAACGCTTCCTTGAAAGCCGCATAAGAACCCCACTTGGCGTCAATAGCGGCAGCCAATGGGCCTGTGGGTTCGCCGCCGCCTTGGGGCTTCATGCAGTTCCAGAAGAAGGTGTGATTCCAGATCTGAGCCGCGTTGTTGTACACGCCACCGCTGGACTTCTTGATGATTTCCTCCAGGGACAGACTTTCGAACTCAGTCCCTTTTTGCAGGTTGTTCAGGTTCACGACGTAAGCGTTGTGATGCTTGCCGTGGTGGAACTCCAGCGTTTCCTGGGAGTAGGCGGGTGCCAGTGCATCAATCGCATACGGCAGTGGGGGCAAGGTGTGTTCCATGAAATCCTCGTAGTGGGTGGGTTAATGACAAAACTGATTGTAGAAACTAATTAAGGCGGGCTGCTTGAACCGAGAGATCAACCGTACCGTCGGAGAGGGTTGCATGTACCTGCTGACCTGGCTCCAAACCCCCGACACCAGTGATCGCTACACCCTCGCTATTGGTTAGCCAAGCGTAGCCCCTCTTCAAAACCAGGGAAGGATCCAGGAGGCCGAGCTGCAGCTCAGCGCGCTGAACGCGTTCAATGTGGCCGCGATACAGCGCTTGCCTGACTGCAGGTAACTTTACAGTCAGGTTTTGGCTGCGTGCCGACTCTGCCCGCAGCTGGTTCAATGTAGCGGCACGCAAGCTGTGCCCCAAGCTCTGCAGTCGCATGGAATGGGCAGCCACAAGTCCAGAAGGGCGGCCGGCTCGCACCGCTACCCTGTCCAAGCGCTGGGCTTGCGTATCCAATGTTCGGTGTGTTGCGCTTTCCAGCCGCTCCATCAACAAACCCGCAGCAGCCTCGCAAATAGCAGCAGGTGTAGCCACCAATTCCGCTGCCGCAGTAGGCGTGGGGGCACGCACATCCGCGACAAAATCGGCAATCGTGAAATCGGTCTCATGCCCTACCCCACTGACTACCGGTACCGGGCAGGCGCAGATCGTCAGAGCCAGCTGTTCATCGTTGAAGGCCCAAAGGTCCTCCATGGAGCCGCCGCCTCTCACCACAAGAATGACTTCCAGCGGTGTGCCCCGTCCATCAATATCACTCGCACGTGATATCAAGGCCTGCAGGGACCGCACGAGCTCACCCGGTGCCGCTTCCCCCTGTACCGCAGCAGGAGCTAGAAAAACGGGAATGTGAGGCACCCGCCTGCGCAATGCGGTGGCTACATCGTGCAACGCTGCAGCACCAAGTGAAGTCACAAGGCCAATACTGCGCGGCATGGCTGGCAAGGGACGTTTGCGGGCCGGGTCGAACAGACCCTGCGCCTCCAAGCGGGTCTTGAGTCGCACAAACTCTTCAAATAATGTGCCTTGCCCCTGACGCCGCATGCTCTCCACAATCAGCTGGAGATCGCCGCGGGGGCCGTAGATATCCAAGCGACCGGAAACCTCGACCAGCTCCCCGTCCCGAGGTGCGAAGTCGAGGCCCGTGGCGGCGCGCTTGAACATGGCGCAGCGGATCTGCGCGTCTTGGTCCTTCAAGGAGAAGTAACAGTGCCCGCTTGCCGCACGAGAGAACCCGGAAATCTCACCCGTTACCCGCACGGGGTTGAACCGTGCGTTCAATGTGTCTGCCAGTGCCCTGCAAAGTGCATCCACCCGCCAAACACGGCGCAGTGCGTTGGCGTCTTCCATCATGGTCGCTCCAAGGGAAAAAACAGGGTGAGCGCCTCGGAGCGATGCTGCAAAAATGTCATGAAACTGCACCTCATAAGCGCGGGAGTATGCCCTCTGCTGCGGCATCCCACCCGCAGGCCCTCAAGTTGACACACTTTGGCCTTTGCCAAACCACAGCAACTCCAGGCACTGGGCCATAATCCGCAAGCTTTCAACTGCGCGGAGATCCCCTTTTGTTTTCCATCATTCAAGCTGCCGGCTGGCCGATCTGGCCCCTGATTGCCTGCTCCATCCTCGCTCTGGCCATAATCATCGAGCGCTTTATCAGCCTCAAGACGGCCAAAGTAGCACCTCCCCGCTTATTGGATGAAGTACTGAGCGTGACCAAAACATCGGTACCGGGCCCGGATGTGGTGAGCCAACTGGAGAAGAACTCCGCCTTGGGCGAGGTGCTTGCCTCCGGTTTGCGTGCCGTCAATAGCGACCCGCATTGCTCGGAAGACGACCTTCGCGCCACCATGGAAGGCGCAGGCCGGCTGGTCGCACAGCGACTAGAAAATTACCTAACTGCTCTGGGCACGATCGCGTCCGCAGCCCCGTTGCTGGGCTTGTTCGGCACGGTGGTCGGCATGATAGAAATCTTTGGCTCGCAAGCCCCTGGCAGCACAGGCGGTGGAAACCCTGCGCAACTGGCACATGGCATCTCGATTGCCCTCTACAACACCGCCTTCGGACTGGTGGTTGCCATTCCTTCCCTGATTTTCTGGCGCTACTTCCGCGGGCGGGTGGACGCCTACCTGCTCACTCTGGAGTTGAGCTCAGAGCATCTGGTCCGTCACCTCAAATCACTGCGCAAGTAAGGCCCGGCCATGAACTTTCGCCGACGCCAAGAAGACGAACCCGAGATCAATCTCATCCCGTTCATTGACGTGCTGCTGGTGGTGCTCATTTTTCTGATGCTCTCCACCACGTACAGCAAATTCACAGAACTCCAACTCAAGTTGCCCGTGGCTGATGCGGATGCCCAGCGTGATTACCCCAAAGAGCTGATCGTGGCGGTAAGCGCCGACGGGGCGTACAGCATCAACCGCCAATTGCTGGCCGGTCGTAGCTTGGAGAGCCTGTCCGCCGCGCTCACTGAAAACGCAAAGGCCGGCAAAGACACTGTGATCATCATCAGCGCCGACGCCAGCGCCCGGCATCAGGCCGTGGTAACGGTAATGGAGGCGGCACGCCGCGCGGGCTTGAACCAAATCACTTTCGCGACCCAGTCTTCCGGTAACGCCGGCAAGTAAAGCATGGCGGCAGCGCTGCAAGCAGCCATCACCCGGGCCTGGCAGGGGCGCGGCGCACTCAGTACTGCCCTGCTCCCCATTTCGTGGATTTATGGAGCGCTGACAGCTTTGCATCGGTGGACCTATGCCACCGGTCTGCAACGCAGCGAAAAACTGCACGTGCCAGTAGTCGTGGTGGGTAATGTCATAGCTGGCGGCGCCGGCAAAACCCCCACGGTACTGGGCGTGGTGTCCCATCTTCAAAGTTTGGGTTTCAAACCTGCGATCCTTTCCCGAGGTTATGGTGGCAGCCATCAGTTGCCCACCGTCGTAGCGAAAACCAGTACAGCCCAAGAAGTGGGCGATGAGCCCTTGCTGTTGCGGCGCTCGTCCGGTGTTCCTGTGGTGGTGGGGCGCGACCGCGTCGCAGCAGGCAAACTGCTCTTGAAGACCCATCCTGGCATTACGCATATCGTGTGTGACGACGGTTTGCAGCACTTCCGGCTCTTTCGTGACCTGGAAATTTGCGTGTTTGATTCCCGGGGCTTGGGCAATGGACGCTTGCTCCCCGCAGGCATGTTGCGTCAAGCTTGGCCCCGCACGCCCGTTACCGAAGCCGGTCAGTCCATCCAACAGCTGTTGGTGTTGAAGACGGGACCGTCCGACCTGAATGGGCACCTGGCAACGCGTGCCTTATCAGAAAGCGCCGTCAATGGACACGGACAAACCATGGCGCTCGATGCGCTCCGGCAATCCGGGGCTCCTCTTCACGCGATTGCGGGGATTGCGCAGCCGGACAATTTCTTCAGGATGCTGCAAGCGAAGGGGTTGGATCTCCAGACAACTGAGGGGCTACCAGATCACTATGATTTTGATAGCTACTCGCGCACATCTGACGAGCGCGAAGTACTTATTTGCACAGAAAAAGACGCAGCCAAACTGTGGGGACACCGTCCGGACGCATGGGCCGTGCCTTTGCTTCAAACCTTGCCCCCGTCGTTTCTGGAGGCACTGGACCAAGCGCTCGTGCCGCAGCACACTCCACCGGTATCATCCCCCCATGGACACACGACTCATTGAATTGCTGGTTTGCCCCGTCACCAAAGGGCCTTTGGAATTTGACCGCGAGAAGCAAGAACTGATTTCGCGAAGCGCCCGCTTGGCTTACCCGGTGCGGGATGGTATTCCCGTACTACTGGAAAACGAAGCACGGGTTCTGACTGACGCCGAGCTGGACGCCTGAGCATGACCTACACGGTCCTCATTCCCGCCCGCTTGGCGTCTACCCGGCTGCCCAACAAGCCTCTGGTGGACATCGTCGGCCTGCCAATGGTGGTGCGTGTAGCTCAGCGTGTCAAAGCAGGACTCGATGCGTCCATCCGTGTTGTGGTGGCCGCAGACGACGCCAGCATTGTTGCGGCCTGTGAATCCCACCAGATTGAATGCCTGCTGACGCGGGTGGATCATCCCTCCGGTAGTGACCGCTTGGCAGAAGCTTGCGCCTTGCTCGGGCTCTCAGATGACGCTGTTGTAGTCAATGTGCAGGGGGACGAGCCCTTGATCGACACCGGCTTGGTCTCCGCAGTGGCCGACCTTCTCCAGGCCCATCCGCATGCCACCATGGGCACCGCCGCGCATGCCATCCACGACGTTGCTGACTTCAAGAATCCCAATGTAGTGAAGGTGGTCACCGACGCCAGCGGCTTGGCCCTGTACTTCAGCCGCGCGCCTATCGCCTGGTGGCGTGATGGTTTTGCCAGTGGCGTCAACACCTTGCCGGATCCGGCTCCACTGCGCCACGTGGGCATCTACTCCTACCGCGTGGGCTTTTTGAAGACATTCCCCACCCTCCCCCAAGCCCCCATCGAAGTGTTGGAGGCGCTGGAGCAGCTGCGCGCCATGTGGCACGGTCACCGCGTTGCGGTGCACGTGAGCCCTACGGCACCTGGCCCCGGCGTAGACACCCCGGAAGACTTGGAGCGGGTACGCCGCCTGATCCAAGACAAAGGCTCCATGCCGGTGTAGTGTCTGTAAGTTTGATGCCGGTGAGGGCGTGATATTCTCTTAAGCTAATCGCCCGTCATAAAAGAGCGCGCTAAATAAGGCGCCCACGGAGACGCGCTGGCTTTTCATTCAATCCGAGGTATTCATGAGACTGATTCTGTTGGGCGCACCAGGCGCTGGCAAAGGTACGCAAGCAACTTTCATCTGCCAAAAGTACGGGATTCCCCAAATCTCTACTGGTGACATGCTGCGCGCCGCCGTGAAAGCCGGCACGCCCTTGGGCCTGCAAGCCCAAGCCGTGATGGCATCTGGCGGACTTGTCAGTGATGAACTCATCATCAACCTGGTGAAAGAGCGCCTGACCCAACCCGATTGCGCCAATGGCTTCCTGTTTGACGGGTTCCCCCGCACCATCCCCCAAGCCGACGCCATGAAGGCGGCCGGTGTTGCATTGGATTACGTGGTGGAAATCGATGTGCCATTCGAAGCCATCATTGAGCGCATGAGCGGACGCCGTTCCCACCCTGCTTCAGGGCGCACCTACCACGTGAAGTTCAACCCGCCCAAGGTGGAAGGCGTGGACGACGTAAGCGGTGAACCCCTTATCCAGCGCGATGACGACAAAGAAGAAACTGTCAAAAAGCGCCTTGAGGTCTACAGCGCGCAAACCCGCCCTCTGGTGGAGTACTACTCCACCTGGGCCAAGAACGAACCGGGGGCTGCACCTCACTACCGCGCCATCAGCGGCATGGGCGATGTAGGCGATATCACTGCACGGGTTCTGGAAGCTTTATCCAAGTAGAGCGTTGGTCTGACAAGAAAAAGCCGCTTGCGCGGCTTTTTTTACGTCAACTGCTATTCGATATCAAATGCCTCATGCTAGATCATCGCAATACGGTTGATTCGGAATCGGTGCATTTCGCTGTGACATTGATACACCACCGTGGCGTGCCCGGAGGGGATCGAACCCCCGACCCACAGCTTAGAAGGCTGTTGCTCTATCCGACTGAGCTACGGGCACAAAGAACAAAGGCCCTAAAGCAGTAGAACTTCAGAGCCTTTGATTTTGAAAGAATGGTCGGGGCGGCGGGATTCGAACTCGCGACCCTCTGCTCCCAAAGCAGATGCGCTACCAGGCTGCGCTACACCCCGACAGCTGGTATTCTAACCCGTTTCAAAGGCCGTTTTTGGCAGCCTCCTGATTTTTTCGCACTGCTTTTGCATGCCCCCTCTTCAACCTACTCTGCCTTTGCTAGCACCCGGCGATCCATTCCCCTCTATTTTCGAATCCTGGGGGGAGAACTCGCCTGCACCCGGCCTGCTGGCTGCCGGCGGTTCACTGGATGCAGCAACACTCTTCAATGCCTACTCCCAAGGAATTTTCCCGTGGTTTAGCGAAGGGCAGCCCGTCTTATGGTGGAGTACTGCCCCACGCATGACCTTGCACACCGATGAATTCCGACTGCACCGGTCGCTAAAGAAAGTCATTCGACGGTTCCGCGAAGAACCCGATTCGGAGATCAAGGTGGACTCCAACTTCAGCGCCGTGTTGGATGCCTGCTCCGATAGTTACAGGCACGGGCAAAGCGGAACTTGGATACTCCCAGAGATGAAAACTGCCTACCTGGAGCTACATCAAGAAGGATATGCACACAGCGTAGAAACTTGGAAAGATGGCAAGCTGGTTGGTGGTCTTTACTGCGTTTCGGTGGGCCGCGCAGTTTTCGGAGAGTCCATGTTTGCCATCAACACGGATGCATCCAAAATAGCGCTTGCGGCTTTGGTGGGAATGAGCTCTGCTCAGGGTGTCCGATGGATTGATTGCCAACAGGTCACGGATCACCTTGCCTTCATGGGTGCACGTCCTATAGACAGAGTCAGCTTCTCGCATTACCTCGAGGAAGCAAGGTCGCAACCGGCCATTGAATGGAGATTTGAACCTCTATACTGGGAATCACTGTTGTCAGCCTGCGCAAACTCCACATGACGGACCTGACCGACCTTCCCCTGCAGACTCTGCAGTTTTATGCAACTGCACCTTATGAATGCAGCTACCTGCCTGATCGGCAGGCACGGTCTCAAGTGGCAACCCCGAGTCACCTTATCGACACGTCCACTTACTCTGGATTGGTAGCCAAAGGATTTAGGCGTAGTGGCATGTTCACCTACCGTCCCTACTGCGATGGTTGCCAAGCTTGCACCCCCTTGCGCATCCCCGTAGACGACTTCAAGGCCGACAAAAGCCAGCGCCGCGCGCACAAGCAACATAGGAAGTTGCAGGCACGGGTCCTGAATCTGGGCTTCTCGCGGGAACATTACGATCTCTACCTCAGGTACCAAGTTACACGCCATGCTGGCGGCGGGATGGACGAAGACAGCATTGATCAATATGTGCAGTTTTTACTCCACAGCAGGGTGAACTCCCGTCTGGTGGAATTCCGGGAACAACCGGGGACACCGGACGCACTCGGAGAACTCAAAATGATCTCCATCCTTGACGTTCTGGACAACGGAATCTCGGCGGTCTACACCTTTTTCGACCCCTCTCCCGGAAACAGCTATGGAACGTACAACGTACTCTGGCAGATCGAACAGGCCAAGCAACTCAGACTTCCCTACGTGTACTTAGGCTATTGGATCTCTGCAAGTCCGAAGATGGACTACAAAGCCCGCTTCCGGCCCCATGAACTACTGATAGAGGGGCGTTGGAATGTAAGACAGGAGTCACCGACGACATGAATGCGCCTTTAGCGGGTTAACATCCAGCAAAGCACCACCATGACAAAAAAAGAACACGATCCCCAATCCGCTCCGGCTGTCCAGGTTCTGGAACGCATGTTCACATTGATCGATGTGTTGGCGTCGAGGGAAGATGCCATACCTTTGAAGGAAATCAGTGAACGGGCCGGTTTGCACCCGTCGACGACCCACCGCATCCTCAATGATCTGGTGTCGGGCCGATTTGTCGATAGGCCCCAGTCTGGCAGCTACCGTCTGGGCATGCGGCTTCTGGAACTGGGAAACTTGGTGAAGGCACGATTGAATGTCCGCGATGCTGCTCTGGGCCCGATGCGAGAGCTCCACAAGCTAACCCAGCAACCGGTGAACCTTAGCATGCGCCAAGGTGACGAGATCATTTATGTGGAGCGCGCATACAGTGAGCGTAGCGGCATGCAAGTGGTTCGCGCGATAGGCGGTCGCGCTCCTCTTCACCTCACCTCGGTCGGCAAGCTCTTTCTTGCAGCTGATGATCCTTTGCGCATCCGCTCCTACGCGAGCCGTACGGGTTTGCAGGGGCACACCAAAAACAGCATCACGGAACTGGATGCGTTAGAACGGGAATTGTCCAAGGTACGCCAATATGGACAAGCCAGTGACAATGAAGAATTGGAGCTTGGCGTGCGCTGCATGGCCGCTGGCATCTACGACGATCAAGGCAAGCTGGTCGCAGGCCTGTCCATCTCGGCCCCCTCTGGACGCCTTGAAGATGACTGGTTACCCAAACTAAAGGAAACCGCACGCCACATTTCTGAAACCTTGGGTTTTCGTCCAAGTCAGCGATAGCAACACCGACCGCCAAAAAGACCTGCACCTGCAGGCCTTTTTCATTAGTTTGTAGCGATGCGGCTATCGAATCCGCGCATGGCCAGCGGTGACGACTTGGTGGCCGTCGGATGTCCGGTCTCCACCCATTTGCGAACTCGCTCAGCATCGGCAATACGTGTCAGTTTACCAGCAGAATCCAGAAAAACCATGATGAGCTTACGACCAGCAACTTTTGCCTGCATCACCAAGCACTGGCCTGCCTCAGAGATGTAACCAGTTTTTTGCAAACCGATGTCCCAAGCGGGATTTTTAACCAATCGGTTGGTATTGTTGTACTGCAAAGTCCGATTGCCCACTTCTACCTGATAGCCAGTGGACGTAGATAGCTCGCGCAAAGTCGGATCGCTATAAGCGTAATTCACCAGCGTAGCCAAGTCTTTGGCACTTGACTGATTGCGGCTACTCAGGCCGGTGGGTTCCACATACTGGGTATCAGACATACCCAGCAATCGTGCTTTCTGGTTCATCAAGCCCACGAAATGGTGCAGTCCACCCGGGAAAGTCCGTCCCAAAGCATGGGCCGCACGGTTCTCACTTGCCATCAGAGCCAGGTGCAAAAGTTCGCCCCGGGAAAGCTCTGTCCCAACGCGCAAGCGTGAACTGCTACCTTTTTCAGTATCTACATCCGCCTGCGTGATTTCGATGTTCTCTTCCATCGACAAACGCGCCTCGCTGATCAGCACCCCTGTCATCAATTTGGTAATGGAGGCAATCGGTAGTACAGCGTTCTCATTTTTACTGAACAAGACCTCTTTGGTGTCCTGGTCCACCACAAACGCCACGCTGGATTTGAGGTCCAGAGCGTCCTGTTTGCCATGCAATCCCGCCAATTGCCCATATGAAGGTTTAGGAGTGGCTGCAATCACCTTGGCTGGCCGCACTGCCTTAACCACTTTTTTCTTTTGGCGACTCGATTTTGCACTTGCCACCGTTTTGGTGGGTGTGGCCTTGACCGATGCTTTTTTAGATTTGGTCGCAGCAAAAGCCCCAGAGGGGAGCAATAGCGAGCAAACCAATACGCCAGCTACGCTCAGCTGAAAAAGTATGCGTTTCAACGTATTTCCTTTGAAAAAAGCATTTCCGGCCCCCAGCAAATGCTTTTTGTGATGTTTGACCGCAGTTTAATCAAAAAACTCCAAATAGATCAACTACTTGCAAGGCAAACCTCAACTATTTTTCAAAAGATTGCCATCAACCTTGAGCCGCGACCCGATCGGACTTGCTTTGGAGCTTGTTCAGCGCACTCAAGTAAGCTTTCGCCGAAGCAACCACAATATCCGGATCAGCCCCGATACCATTGACCACACGACCGCTGTTTTGCAATCGCACAGTGACCTCGCCCTGGCTCTCGGTAGAGCCACTGATGGCATTGACTGAGTACAAAACCATCTCAGCGCCGCTGTTGACCAGCGACTCAATCGCTTTAAGGGATGCGTCCACAGGCCCATTGCCGTCCGACTCACCTTTCAGTTCTTTGCCGCCAGCCGTAAAGACAATGGACGCCCACGGCCGCTCGCCGGTTTCGCTGCGCTGGGAGAGCGACACAAAACCGAACTGCTCGTTATCCAGTGAGACGCTTTCGTCGCCCACTAGAGCGAGGATGTCTTCATCGAAGATTTCGCTCTTGCGATCGGCCAGTTCTTTGAAGCGGGCGAATGCAGCGTTGATCTCTGTTTCGCTGTCAAGTTGCACGCCCAACTCTTGCAGGCGCTGCTTGAAGGCATTGCGCCCGCTCAGCTTGCCCAGCACGATTTTGTTGGCCGTCCAACCCACATCTTCAGCGCGCATGATTTCGTAGGTATCGCGCGCCTTGAGCACACCGTCTTGGTGTATGCCCGAGGCGTGTGCAAACGCATTGGCCCCAACCACAGCTTTGTTTGGCTGCACCACAAATCCGGTCGTCTGGCTGACCATGCGGCTCGCGGCGAGGATGTGGGTGGCATCAACCCCTAGCTCCAGACCGAAATAGTCTTTACGGGTTTTGACCGCCATAACGATTTCTTCCAAGCTGCAGTTGCCTGCGCGCTCGCCCAAACCGTTGATCGTGCACTCTACTTGACGTGCGCCGCCTATTTTCACGCCAGCCAAGGAGTTGGCTACCGCCATCCCGAGATCGTTGTGGCAATGGACGGACCAGATCGCTTTGTCAGAGTTGGGAACGCGCTCGCGCAACATCTTGATGAAGTTCCCATACAGCTCAGGGACAGCGTAGCCCACGGTGTCAGGCACGTTGATGGTGGTGGCACCCTCCGCAATCACAGCCTCAAGCACGCGGCACAAAAAGTCCGGATCGCTGCGATACCCGTCTTCCGGGCTGAACTCGATGTCCGCTACGAGATTGCGCGCAAACCGCACCGACTGCTTGGCCTGCTCCAGGACTTGCTCAGGCGTCATGCGCAGTTTTTTCTCCATGTGCAGTGCTGAGGTGGCAATAAAGGTATGAATGCGCGCACTGTTCGCCCCTTTCAGCGCCTCTGCAGCCCGTGATATATCTCGGTCGTTGGCGCGCGACAAAGAACACACCGTCGAGTCCTTGATAGAGTTGGCAATCAGCTGCACGGCCTCGAAGTCGCCATTCGAACTGGCTGCAAATCCAGCCTCAATCACATCCACTCGCAAGCGCTCCAGCTGGCGCGCTATACGCAGTTTCTCGTCCCGTGTCATGGACGCCCCGGGCGACTGCTCGCCGTCGCGCAAGGTGGTGTCAAAAATGATCAATTTGTCTGTCATGGCTTCTTCTCCACTGCCGGATTACATGTGCAAGCCGCGTTCATCCGGCTCATCGGTTGAAGTACTGATCACACTGGTCTGCACGCCACGCGCCCTTCTAACGGCATAAATCACATAGCCACTTAGACCGTAGACCACAAAAACACCAAAGATGACGGTCGGTGGATCAATATTGACTACCGCGATGCCCAACGCAATCAGAACAATGACAACAAAAGGCACGCTCTTCTTCATGCTCACATCTTTAAAACTGTAGAAAGGCACGTTTGTCACCATTGTGAGCCCGGCATAAAGGGCGAAGCAGAACGTGATCCACGCAATCGAAATACCCCAGACCGTCTCGGTGCCCTTGAATCCAAACTCGGTCATCAACCAAATGAACCCGACCACCAATGCCGCAGCTGCTGGTGAAGGCAAACCCTGAAAGAAACGCTTGTCTACCACTGCAGTATTCACATTGAACCTGGCCAAACGAAGTGCAGCGCAAGCGCAATAGACAAAGGCAGCGATCCAACCCCAGCGCCCCAATTCCTTGAGTGCCCAGATGTAGGAAATCAGCGCTGGAGCAGCACCAAAAGACACCATGTCAGACAGGGAATCCATCTGCTCGCCAAAAGCACTTTGGGTGTTGGTCATGCGCGCTACACGGCCATCCAGGCTATCCAACACCATAGCCAAAAAGATACCCACACATGCAAGGTCGAAGCGACCGTTCATGGCCATCACGATGCCATAGAAACCACCAAACAGAGCTGCCAGCGTAAACAGGTTAGGCAAGACATAAATGCCCTTGCGCCGCTTCACGATCACCACTGCGTCAGCACTTACAACTTTCGATTCAGAACCATCATGCATAAATTCTCCTTGCCAGCCATAAACCTGCAAGCGATCCACATTGGATCGCTCCAAGCCGGCCCGATTGGGATGCAGTGTAAAGCAGTGTGAGGGCGGCAATGCTGAGTAACACCCACCAATACAAAAGGCCACCGAAGTGGCCTTTTGTTACCCGGACTACTAATTAGTTGCGGGTCTGGTCAACCAGCTTATTCTTGGCGATCCAAGGCATCATGGCACGCAGCTGTGCACCCACCACTTCGATCGAATGATCAGCAGTATTGCGACGACGTGCGGTCATGCTTGGGTAGTTCAAACGGCCTTCCTGGATGAACATCTTGGCGTAGTCACCGTTCTGGATGCGCTTCAATGCGTTGCGCATGGCCTTGCGGGACTCTTCGTTGATGACTTCAGGTCCTGTCACGTACTCACCGAACTCCGCGTTATTGGAGATGGAGTAGTTCATGTTGGCAATGCCGCCTTCGTAGATCAGGTCCACGATCAGCTTCAGTTCGTGCAAGCACTCGAAATACGCCATTTCAGGTGCGTAACCGGCTTCCACCAGAGTCTCGTAACCCATCTTGATCAACTCGACAGCGCCACCGCACAAAACAGCCTGCTCACCGAACAAGTCGGTTTCAGTTTCTTCCTTGAAGTTGGTTTCAATGATGCCGGCCTTGCCGCCACCGTTGGCCATCGCGTAGCTCAGAGCCAGGTCACGGGCTTTGCCGGACTTGTCCTGGTGTACAGCGACCAAATGAGGCACGCCGCCACCTTGGGTGTATGTGTTGCGCACGGTGTGGCCAGGAGCCTTGGGAGCCACCATCCAGACATCCAGATCTGCGCGGGGCACGACTTGGTTGTAGTGCACGTTGAAGCCATGGGCAAAGGCCAAAGATGCGCCTTGCTTGATGTTGGGAGCGACGTTGTTGGTATACACCTCGCCGATTTGCTCATCCGGCAAAAGGATCATGACCACGTCAGCTGCCTTGACTGCATCGTTCACTTCCATCACGGTCAAGCCGGCTTTGCCGACTTTGTCCCAGGAAGCTCCGCCCTTGCGCAGACCGACCACGACCTTCACGCCGCTGTCGTTCAAGTTTTGCGCGTGTGCATGGCCTTGGCTGCCGTAACCGATGATGGCAACTGTCTTGCCCTTGATCAGGCTCAGATCACAATCCTTGTCGTAAAAAACTTTCATTTTTCTCTCCGAAATAAATATTGGCGAAAAGCGCCCTGTTGCAAAAACTACCTAAGCTCGGGGCGAACGGTAAACACTGTCGCCAAACAATCCCTGTGTGTTGAGCCAGCCGAAGCGCACACAGGAAAACCTTCATCAAACCCGCAGAATGCGCTCGCCGCGACCGATGCCGCTAGAGCCGGTTCGCACCGTTTCCAGGATGGCGGTACGCTCGATCGCTTCCAGGAATGCATCGTTCTTGGACTGATCACCTGTGAGCTCGATGGTGTAACTCTTCTCTGTCACATCGATGATGCGGCCTCGGAAGATGTCCGCCATGCGCTTCATCTCTTCACGCTCCTTGCCTACTGCTCGGACTTTCACCATCATGAGCTCACGCTCGATGTAGGCGCCTTCGGTCAAATCCACGACTTTCACCACCTCAATCAGACGGTTCAGGTGTTTGGTGATTTGTTCGATCACGTCGTCAGAGCCATGGGTTTCAATGGTCATCCGAGACAAACTGGGATCTTCCGTTGGGGCAACAGTGAGGGATTCAATGTTGTATCCGCGGGCAGAAAACAATCCGACCACCCGGGACAAAGCGCCAGGTTCGTTTTCCAGCAAAACTGCAATGATGTGTTTCATGAATACCGATTCCTCTTTTCGCTGCCCTCCCCGTACGGCGGTAACCGCACAGCTTGGCAGACAATAGATTCTTCAAAAATGATAGCAGCTCGCGCACACTGGGTGTTCGCTAGAGCACTATTTGACGTAAATCCGCTTAAAGGTCCTCCGAGCCAAGAAGCATCTCTGTGATGCCCTTGCCGGCCTGGACCATGGGGAACACGTTTTCTGTCGGGTCCGTGCGGAAGTCCATGAACACCGTGCGGTCCTTGAGTTTGCGGGCCTCGCGCAGAGCGGGTTCCACGTCCTGGGGGCGCTCAATCAGCATGCCGACGTGACCGTATGCTTCTGCCAACTTCACAAAGTTCGGCAGTGCGTCCATGTAGCTGTGGCTGTAGCGGCCTTCATACTCCACCTCTTGCCACTGACGCACCATCCCGAGGAAACGGTTGTTCAAAGAGCAGATCTTGATCGGCGTGTTGTACTGCAGGCAGGTGGAAAGCTCCTGGATGTTCATCTGCACCGAGCCTTCGCCGGTAATACAGAACACCTCGCTTTGCGGCTTGGCCAGCTTGATGCCCATAGCGTAGGGAATGCCCACGCCCATGGTTCCCAAACCACCGGAATTGATCCAACGGCGGGGCTCGTCAAACTTGTAGTACTGCGCAGCCCACATCTGGTGCTGCCCCACATCGGACGTGATGTAGGTGTCCGCATCTTTGGTCATATTCCAAAGCGTCTCCACCACGAACTGCGGCTTGATCACATCCCCATTGCCTGGGTTGTACTTCATGCAATCGCGCTTGCGCCAGCCTTCAATCGTGTCCCACCAAGCGCCCAATGCATTCGCATCAGGCTTGGTGGAACCCTCACGAATCATCGCGATCATTTCGTTGAGCACGTCTTTCACATCCCCGACGATCGGAATATCAACCTTCACCCGCTTGGAGATGCTGGAAGGATCGATATCGATATGAATGATCTTGCGCTCGTTCTGGGCAAAGTGCTTGGGATTGCCGATCACGCGGTCATCAAAGCGTGCACCGACAGCCAACAAAACATCACAGTTTTGCATTGCGTTGTTGGCTTCCACAGTCCCGTGCATGCCCAGCATACCGAGGAACTTGCGGTCGCTCGCGGGGTAGGCGCCCAGACCCATCAGGGTATTGGTGCAGGGGTAGCCCAGCATGTCCACCAGAGTGCGGAGTTCATTGGAAGCGTTGCTCAACAACACACCGCCACCGGTGTAGATGTAAGGACGCTTAGCCGCCAACAACAGTTGCAAGGCCTTGCGGATTTGTCCGCCGTGGCCCTTGCGTACCGGGTTGTAAGAGCGCATTTCCACGCTCTCGGGGTAGCCGTGGTAGGGCACCTTTTTAAAGGACACATCCTTCGGAATATCCACCACTACAGGGCCGGGACGGCCACTTCGCGCGATGTGGAAGGCCTTTTTCATCACGTCCGCCATGTCCTTGGCGTCCTTCACGAGGAAGTTATGCTTCACGATGGGGCGCGTGATACCGACGGTGTCGCACTCTTGGAATGCATCGAGTCCGATCGCGTGCGTAGGCACCTGACCGGAAATGATCACCATAGGGATGCTGTCCATGTATGCCGTTGCAATGCCGGTCACGGCATTGGTCAGACCCGGCCCGGACGTCACCAGCGCTACGCCGACATCACCGGTTGCACGAGCATAGCCATCTGCGGCATGCACAGCGGCTTGTTCGTGGCGAACCAGAACGTGCTGAATCGTGTCTTGCTTGTAAAAAGCGTCGTAAATATGCAGAACTGCACCGCCGGGATAGCCCCAGATGTACTTGACGTTTTCTGCTTGCAGTGCTTTGACGAGGACTTCCGCGCCCCTTAATTCGGGAACTGAGGCGGATTTGGATGCGGATGCTGCCGAAGCGATTTCGGCTTTAGAAATTTCCATGATGAACCTTTGTGAATTTCTCTGACGAAAAACCTTGGGTGCCCCTTCGCAAACACTTGTGGCGTCGCGTCGGGACTTAAGATCAAAGCCATGGGCGCATTGAATGTTGCGCCGGACCGAGACCCGTTTGCCTTTTAATTGCACCGGTATTATGGCATTGGTTTGACTGCCCTCCCCCAAGCGCCAGATCAGCGTTCATTCAAGAGTGCAATAATCTCGCAATCCGCTGAGCTGTATGGCTCAACTAAAGCGCTCACAGATTTCATTTTCCGCACTCTGCGGCGTCCACATTTGGCCACCGAAAAAGAACTCTCCGATTTTTTGAAAAGCGTCGAGCGGCGGGCTTTCAAGCGTGCTGCTTATCATGTGCGGAACGACGAATCAGCCTTGGACATTGTCCAAGACAGCATGATGAAACTGGCTGAACATTACGGGCACAAACCAGTCGAAGAGCTGCCCATGCTTTTCCAAAGGATCCTGTCGAACAGCACTTTGGATTGGTTTCGCCGGCAAAAAACCTATAGCGCACTTTTTTCGACCTTAAGCGACTTCGAATCAGGAACTGAAGACGAGGATTTCAATCTGTTGGAATCTTTGGTTACCGACCATGGCGGAGAACAGTCGGAAAGCGCAGAAACGAAGACAGAGCGAGCACAAACCTTGCTTTCCATTGAAGAAGAAATTTTGCGGCTGCCACCACGTCAACGGGAAGCCTTCCTCATGCGTTATTGGGAGGATATGGACGTTGCGGAAACGGCGACCGCGATGGGCTGCTCACAAGGCAGTGTCAAAACCCACTGCTCCCGAGCGGTGCAGGCCTTGGGAAATGCGCTGAAAGGAAAGGGAATCCGGTTATGACTACAAGAAAAACGCACCGTTCCGGTGCAGATGTACAGGATGCCTTGGCCAAGGCCATTACAGCGCGCTTGGATAGCGGCGCTGAAAACCTTCCGCATGAAATTTCTGAACGACTCAAATTGGCACGCACGCAGGCGTTGGCAAAACGCAAGCTAGTTGCTGAAACAGCAACTTCTCATGCAGTTGTGGGCAACGGTAGTCAAGCCAGCTTAAGCGTGGGTTCTGGATTTCGCAGCCTCTGGACACAACTGGGCTCTTGGTTGCCACTCTTGGCATTGGTGACCGGAATGGTCGTCATTGGCGTGGCCCAGGACGAATGGGTTGCGCAAGAAATTGCTGACGTAGATACTGAGCTGCTCACAGACGCGTTGCCGCCAGCCGCCTACACGGACCCGGGATTTGCGCAGTTCTTGCGAAATAACCAGGAAAAGTAAGCGCCATTCGCTTTGATTTACTGCTTGAAAATACCCATGTCACGCCGCCAGACCCATCAACTTGCAGCACGCATTTTGCTCAATGCCACTTGCACATTGGCGGCTTTGGGTTCCTGCGGCTATGCCTTGGCGCAACCTGTTGCTGCGCAGCCACCCCAGATCGGAACTGCGGCACCCGCCATTACGTGGGCTAGCCTCACGGCATCTCAAAAGGCCGCGTTGGCTCCATTGCAGTCCAGCTGGGAAAGCCTCTCCAACGGTCACCAGCGCAAGTGGATTGCTTTGTCCCAAAATTTTGCCAACATGTCGAGCGTGGACAAAGAAAAGCTGCACAGCCGCATGGTGGAATGGGCAGCACTGAAGCCTAAAGAGCGCCAGCAAGCCCGCTTGAATTTCGCAGAAACAAAAAAAACGCCTCCTGAACAACGGGCAGCCAATTGGGAGGCTTACCAAGCCCTGAGTACTGAAGAAAAAGAGGCGCTCGCCAAAACAGCCGCAGCGAAGCCTGCGGGGGCAGCAATCGCCACCAAGGCCCCGGCACCCCAAAAGTTGACTCCGGTCCCTGTCACCCGCAATTCACCGGACACCCAAAAGGAAAAACTGGCTGCCCAGCAGCCCGTAGACCGGAACACACTGTTGCCGCTGGCCCCGCCTCCCAAGTCCAACGCAACCAATTGAGCAGCGACTTTGCCCCGGGACAAAAGCCGGGGCAATGAAGGCTGCCTACAATCTGGCCTTTTATCAATCGAAGGTCAATACTCTGATGGCAATTGCGCTGGACACACCCGGCTTGTGGCGCCGCATGGCTTGCTGGGTTTATGAAGGTATCCTGCTCTTCGGGGTTGTCTTTTTGGCCGGGTACCTCTTCGGCACCCTCAGTCAGACCCGCTATGCACTAGACAACCGGCATGCCCTCCAAGGTTTCTTGTTTGTTGTACTGGGCATTTACTTTGTCTGGTTTTGGGCTCACGGACAAACCTTGGCTATGAAGACTTGGAACATACGCGTGGTGGGCCGTGACGGGAAAAAAATCACACAGCTCCGCGCTTTCGGAAGATATGTGTTGAGCTGGCTATGGTTCTTGCCCCCACTTCTGGGCGTCGCGCCGTTTCATTTACCGGGCGGTGAAATTGTGGTTATCTGCTTGGGCTGGATCGCCATTTGGGCCACATTGAGTCGTTTTCACCCCCAACAGCAGTTCTGGCATGACGCATGGGCGGGCACCCGTCTGGTCACATCCGCCCCCCTCAGCCGCTAATGGCGGCTGCAATGCACTATGCAACCTACATCTGACCCACACACCGACCCGTCCGTCAATCCTCAAAAGCAACGTCGGGGGCTGAGCCGCATTTTGCATGCGACCCGATACTCTTGGGCAGGCTTGCGCGCTGGCTGGAATGAACCGGCATTCCGCCAAGAGTGTGTATTGGCCTTGGTGCTTTTGCCTGCATCGCTATTTGTGGGGCAAAGCTGGGTTGAGTGCGCGGCCCTGGCCGCCAGCGTGATAGCAGTGATGGTGGTGGAACTGCTCAATACCGCGGTCGAATCGGTGGTTGACCGCGTGGGCCCCGAATGGCACCAGTTGTCCAAACGAGCCAAAGATATCGGCAGCGCTGCAGTGCTGCTGAGCCTGCTGCTATGCGCCGCCATCTGGTGTGCAGCGCTCTGGCAGCGTTTTGCGGCTTAAACGAGCCGCTTAAACGGCAGACTCGTCCTGCTCACCGGTGCGGATGCGCACGACGCGTTCGACACTGGTCACAAAAATTTTACCGTCACCGATTTTGCCGGTGTGAGCCGCTTTGACGATGGCGTCCACACAGCGGTCAACGTCATCGGTCTTAACAACCACTTCTACTTTCATCTTGGGCAGAAAGTCCACAACGTACTCCGCACCGCGGTACAGCTCGGTGTGACCTTTCTGGCGGCCGAAACCTTTGACTTCAGTCACAGTCAGGCCGGTCACGCCGCATTCAGCGAGCGCTTCACGCACTTCTTCCAACTTGAAGGGTTTGACGATGGCGGTAATTTGTTTCATGTGCGTGTCCATTGTAAAAATCAGGCCCGAAAACGGTTGGTAATAGGATAACGCCAATCCTTGCCGAAGCTGCGGTGCGTAACGCGGATTCCTACCGGCGCTTGGCGGCGTTTGTACTCATTGATTTTGATGAGACGGGTCACGCGCTCGACATCTTCCGTCCGGTAGCCTGCAGCGATGATGGTTTCAATGCTCTCGTCGTTTTCCATATAGCGCTCCAGAATGCCGTCAAGCACCTCGTAAGGTGGCAAGCTGTCCTGGTCCTTCTGGTCGGGGCGCAGCTCCGCACTGGGCGGGCGCGTGATGATGCGCTCAGGAATCGGGGAAGCCCCAGTGCCATAGGGATCATGCGCATTGCGCCACCACGCCAGCTTGAATACCGTGGTTTTGGCCAAGTCCTTGATCACCGCAAAGCCGCCAGCCATGTCGCCGTACAAAGTGCAGTAGCCGGTGGCCATTTCAGACTTGTTGCCCGTGGTCAGCACAATGCTGCCGAACTTGTTGGACAAGGCCATCAACAAGGTGCCGCGGATACGGGCTTGGATGTTCTCTTCGGTCGTGTCTTCCGCGCGGCCGGCAAACTCACCCGCCAAAGAGGCCTTGAAGGCTTCAAACTCCGGCACGATGGAAATCTCGTCATAGCGCACACCCATGCGAGCCGCCATGTCGCGGGCATCGATCCAGCTGATGTCAGCGGTGTAGGGCGAAGGCATCATGATGGCACGCACCTTGTCGGCCCCGAGTGCGTCCACCGCTACGGCCAGTACCAAGGCGGAATCGATGCCACCCGACAAGCCCAGCAACGCACCGGGGAAGCCGTTTTTGCCCACATAGTCGCGAACGCCCAGCACCAGCGCATCCCACAGGTCTGCCTCGGCAGATCGCTCAGGCTCAATAGCTGCTACTAATTTGATAGCTGCTGGCGCACGCTCCACCTGCGCCACAAACACATTTTCCTTGAAACTCGGAGCCCGTCCGGTAACTGCGCCCTGTGCATCCAGAGCGAAAGAGTGGCCTTCAAACACCACTTCGTCTTGTCCGCCCACCAAATGGGCATAGACCAGCGGCAAGCCCGTGGCACGGCAACGCTCGCCCATGCGTGCTTCGCGTTCGTAGCCCTTGCCCACATGGAAAGGTGATGCGTTGATCACTGCCAACAGCTCCGCACCTGCTGCCTTCGCCAGGCGGGCAGGCTCCTCAAACCAAGCGTCCTCGCAAATCAGCAAGCCCACTTTCACGGCGCTTGCGCCCTCGCCCGCTTCAAACACACACACGCCTTGGCCGGGGCTGAAGTAACGGCGCTCGTCAAACACTTGGTAGTTCGGCAATTCACGTTTGGCGTAGTGGGCGACCACCTGCCCTTCGCGCAACACACTGGCCGCGTTGAAGCGGCTTTGGATGGCTACCGAGCGAGTGCGGCTGTCGCCTCCGGTAGGG
Organism: Comamonadaceae bacterium; assembly: GCA_027488985.1. GTDB lineage: Bacteria > Pseudomonadota > Gammaproteobacteria > Burkholderiales > Burkholderiaceae_C > Allorhodoferax > Allorhodoferax aquaticus. The sequence continues at coordinate 186,235 of JAIYAR010000016.1, forward strand.
TGACCCACCACCACGCTCAAGCCCTTTAACCCGGCGAGCTGCTGCGCCACCGATTTCACGGCATCATCACAAGCTTGGATGAAGGCAGGGCGCAAGAACAAATCTTCAGCGGCATAGCCGCAAATGGACAATTCGGGCGTCAACACCAGCCGCACACCCTGCGCATAGGCATGGGTGGCCGCATCGACGATTTTTTTCACATTACCGTTCAGGTCACCGACGATGAAATTGAGTTGCGCAACGCACAGTTTGAGAGTCATGAACCAGCAGATCGAAGTTCACAGCCTGAGGGCGTTTGCAGGCGCCGTTTGGCTGTCGCGCCGGGGGCGCTAAATGGGTAACGCTGATTATGTCATCCGGGTGTCAAACGCACCCTCTGAGGTGGATTCCCGTGCCTGGGATGCGCTGCTGGCCACACAAACCCACCCTACCCCCTTCATGCGCCACGCTTACTTGGCCGCCATGGCTGAGAGCGGCAGCGCCACGGCCGCCACCGGCTGGAATGCCCACTTCATCACCCTGCACCGTGGCGACGCCCTGTGCGCCGCCTGTGTGGTCTACCTGAAAGACCACTCGTACGGTGAATATGTGTTCGACTGGGCCTGGGCCAGCGCCTACCAACAGCACGGACTGGAGTACTACCCCAAGGCCGTGATTGCCGTGCCTTTCACACCCGTGCCCGGCACCCGCTTGCTGGCGGTGGATGATCAAGCCCGCGCAGCGCTGCTGCACGCGGTGCAGGCGTGGTGCGAATCGGTGAATATGTCGTCGACCCACATGCTGTTTGCTGCTGATACCGACATGCAGACTGCTACGGATGCCGCGTGGATTGCAAGGCATACGGTGCAATTTCACTGGCACAACACCAAGCCGGGCTATGCAGACTTTGACCATTTCCTGCAGTCCATGAACCAGGAGAAGCGCAAAAAGATCAAGCAGGAGCGCCGTAAAGTGGCAGAGGTGGGAGTGACATTCCGCCACAGCCAGGGCGCAGTCATCAGCGCTGCGGACTGGGACTTCTTCTACCGCTGCTACGCCCAGACCTACCGCGAGCACGGTAACCCGCCCTACCTGACGCCCGACTTCTTCCGGCGCATGGCCGCCACCATGCCGGAGCATTGGCTGCTATTTGTGGCGGAGCGCGAGGGCAAATCCATTGCTAGCAGTTTGATAGCTATCGGCGCACGTTCCACCGGCCCTAGGGGCCAATTTGATATTGAAGATCGAGTGGCTTACGGCCGCTACTGGGGCGCGGTGGAGCATGTGGACTGCCTGCACTTCGAAGCCTGCTACTACCAGCCCCTGCAGTGGTGCATCGCGAATGGCTACCGGCGCTTCGAGGGCGGCGCCCAGGGCGAACACAAGATGGCCCGTGCCCTGCTACCCGTCAAAACCAGTAGCGCCCACTGGCTGCAGCATCCTGCGTTTGCGGATGCTGTGCAGCGCTTCTTGGAGCGTGAAGGCGAAGGTATCCAAAACTACCTGGAGCACCTGGAGCAGCGTACGCCGCTCAAAAAGCCGGCTTAAAAAGTCTCCCAATCATCATCCCCACCCGCAGGCGTGGCGCGGCTGCTGGTTTTGGGGGGCGAGATGGCCTGAGCAGTCAGCACCGGTGGGGCTTTTGCTGGTGAAGCAGCCG
>JAIYAR010000010.1 GCA_027488985.1 Comamonadaceae bacterium
GAACGTGAAGCTTTCGCAGCACTTGTCCAAGATGGAAAGTATGTCTTTGGGATGCCAGTTCATAGGGGCTTGAGGCGGATAACGTAATTTAAACCGCAAAGTGCTGCGGAAAAAAGTAGGAGAGTGATCTATAGAAATACCGACAGACTTCACAGTCTGCCAACCCCGATTTTGGCGACTCAATCAGGCCCTGAATATCCACCATTCGGGTGATTTTCTGAATGTCAGCTTCCGCTGCAATTCTGACGTTGTTTAGTCTGTCAAACCATCCCTCATTCGAGTGATTCCTCCTTTCAGGCATCGAGTGGATGTGTATTGACGAAGCTCTTGAACTTCGTCCGGTCTGTGACCAGAGTTTGAATCCCTCAACTGAAGGAGTTCATCATGGAAGCACACTCAGACACTGCACACAGGGAGCCTTGGAACAAGGGAAAGATCGTTGGCCAAAAGGCGCCCCTGCGCCTTAAAGACATCTGGGCCATCCGAATCCGCCTTCAACTTGGTCACCGCACTCGTGAGTTGGCCATGTTTGACCTGGCCTTGGACAGTAAGCTGCGCGCCTGCGACTTGGTGAAACTAAGACTGCGGGACATTGCCCATGGGGATCACATCAGTGCCCGTGCAATCGTAATGCAGCAAAAGACGTCACTTCCAGTCCAGTTTGAGATCACGCAGCCTACTAAAGAGGCGGTCTCGGATTGGATCAAGGAGGCGGGCCTGAAATCTGAAGATTACTTGTTTCCTTCTCGGGTATATGACTCACCGCATATCGGAACGCGGCAGTACGCCCGCATCGTTGATGGTTGGATCAATGAAATCGGATTGGATCCTTCTGCCTATGGGACACACAGCATGCGCCGAACAAAGGCATCGTTGATTTACCGACGTACCAAGAACATCCGAGCGGTGCAATTGCTCCTGGGGCACACCAAGCTGGAGAGCACAGTTCGCTATCTGGGGATTGAGGTGGAGGACGCTCTGGAGATGGCGGAACAGACGGAAGTTTGATCTGCACCCACCCTGGGATCTTTAGGGTCCCAGGGCACTTGGGATTCATCAGGATGCTGGGAAGCAGACATTCACCAAGATCCGCAACTGGCCCATAGTTGCTCCTCATCTTAAGTGCGTTCTCAGTTGTTTGGCAGGACTTACCAGTCAGGTGGAACTTCACTAAATCAATGTCTCTGTAAGTCTTTCTCCAAGCAAGCGCCAAGCCTCGCGCTTTTCTGCTGCATAGTCATGTAGAAGGTAGTGTCGACGGACCTTACTGCCCGGCAAGACGTGGTTTTGGCAGCGATCAATGATTTCTAGTGACACGCCCATGCTTTGCATGAGGGTTGCACCAGTTCTGCGCAAGTCATGGGGGGTCCATGCACCTTTTCGGCCTTCTCCTAATACGAGCGTGTTGTCATGCTTTCGGTTCTTCATGGGGCGCCTTGGTCCGCCATCCGCACTCTTTTTAAACATGGATTGACGGTCACCAATCTGCTTGCTCATGGATTTGACGTCAACGTGGCCATCTTTGTGCCTTGCTGGAAAGCACCAGTCCGTGTGACCAGTGAGTTCATACAGCCGTCGAAAGTGTTTAAGTGAAAACTCCGACAAGTAGACGTCGAAGTCCGAAAGGTTCCCTTTTACATTCGCTTTGGGGATGAACCATTTTCCAGATTCGAAGTTGACGTGCTCCCACCTCGCCATTGACGTCTCTCCCACGCGACTCATCGTCGACAGCATGATCCAAGTGGCGCATTGAATTACCGGATCGACAGGGTGAGGCGCCGTGCGTTTGTTCTCTGCGGCGTCATAGCTTGCTCGCAAGTCTAGGTAGATTTGCTGGAGTTCCCTGATTTCTTCAGCGGAAAGGATGCGATCTCGTTGATTGTTGAGGTCATAAGTAGGACTGACGATCTTTTCGATTTCGATCAATTCCATCGGGTCACCGTCAATCAGAAGCTTGCGCCATGGTTGCCGCTTTTCCGCCCATGCGAACATTTGCTTGAGGTTGTTGCGCATGACAACTGCAGCACGATTAACACCACGATTGACCAGTGCTCGGAGTACACCTCGCAAGTCGTGTTCGGTAATGTCCTTTATAGATTTGCTCCCGATTAGGGGGAGTACATCGGCGCTGAAGGATCGTAGGAGTTCTGCATTGCCATCCTTGCGTCGGACGCCATCTTGCATCCAGGCTTGGAACATATCGTGAAAGGTGAGTCCTTCGGCTTTCTTTGCCGAGGCTTCCTCTGACAGTCGCTGTTTCTCTGCATCCGCAACCTGCAGAAGTTGGACTTGGTAGTCGATACCTTGGCGGGCTAGTGAACGAATCTTTGCTGCTTCCTCACGCGCATCCTGCAACGAACAGAATCCATCACCGCTGGCTTCTCGGTATTTTCGGGGTAAGCGGTATTGCCGCTCCATTCCGTTGATGGTGTAGCGCACTAGCCAAGTCTTATCGCCATCGGTGGCCACTCGGAGTTGTAGGCCATCACCGTCCATGAGTTTGTAAGGCTTGTCTTTTGCCTTCGCGGTTACGATCCCGCGAACGGTGAGTTTTCCCATCTGCTACCCCTTATATCGTCCCTCGAAGATTCTATCCGTGTCCGGCGCGTGTCCGGATTGTCGGCGGATTGAAAAAAATCAGATAGGACGATTTAGGATAAGAGTACCTTGTAACTATATGAATTTATTGAATAAATTTCGATCGGTAGGATTCAGTAGGATGAATTAAAACGACCGTTTTATAAAATGGGGTGCAAGGGGTAGAAGGTTCGAATCCTTTCACACCGACCAAAAATTGATAAAGCCGCTAAGTAGAAACGCTTAGCGGCTTTTGTCATTGGTCGGCAAATTTGCCTGCTGATTGCAGTTTCCTTAAGTGTTTGTGGCGCCCTCATAAAAGCACCTTGCACACGCCTGCTGGTAACGGTTGTTTCCGCCAATCACTACCTGTTCACCCTCTCGCACGCGTTGGCCCTCGTCGTCTACGCGTACATTCATCGTGGCCTTGCGGCCGCAAGCACAGATGGTTTTGATTTCTTCAATGTCATCGGCTAATGTCAACAAGTGGGCTGCACCGGCAAAAGGCTTGCCCTGAAAGTCAGAACGCAAACCGAAGCAAATCGCCGGGATGTTGGCGATGTGCGCTATGCGGTGTAGTTGCTGCACCTGTTCCGGTTGAAGGAACTGGGCCTCATCGATCAGCACGCAGGCAAGACCAGCTTGTGGCCCCAACAGGGCTTCGAAGTTGGTCTTTGCATCAAAGGTGTCAGCCTGACGTTGTATGCCGAGCCGGGATGCGATGCTGCCAATGCCACTGCGGTCATCTATGCGAGCGGTGTATAGCTGCACACGCTGGCCTTGCTCTTCGTAGTTGTAAGCAATTTGCAGCAATGATGTGGACTTGCCGGCGTTCATGGCCGAGTAGCGGAAAAAGAGTTTGGCCATGGGGGCATTCAGCAAAAACGAAGAGGGGCTTATTGTGGATCAGCGGCGAAGAGCTTATGGGCATTCTTGGCCACCTGCAGGGTGTCGTAATACGCATAAGCCCCGACACCGATCGCGCCTGCCAAGGGTATCCAGCGTGACGCGCCTTTCTTCAGTGCCGAGCCCAGCAGCTTGCCGCTGATTTGCAGTGCGAGGGCTTCCAAGGCCTTCATGGTGCTGGAGCGCACCACCACCCGCTCACCTGCGCGCACGGCGAAGTCGCGGAACAGTTGGGCCGATACATGTTTGAACAGGCAGTACAGCATTTGTTCTTTACTGAGGTTGCTGCGTTGACCATGAAGGGCGGCTATGTCCGCCACCATCTGCGCCTGAATCTTCCACACCCCCACCATCTCCGGGATTACGGTCAGCCAACCCATCCAACCCGGTGGGAGAGACAGCGTGGCCGCCATCATGCTGGCTTGTCGGGCTGCTTTGCGGGCGATGGCGTGCGAGCGCGCAGCAGTATTCGTTTGGGCAGTCTCACCACTTTCAGGTACGTGCACCACCAGGTCCAGCAAAGCACTGGCGAGTTGCACGCGTAGGGGCTTAGCCGGTGTGGGCATGATTAGATGCGAGTTGCAGGACTTCGCGGGAACGCAGACCCGCGCCGGTTAGTCGTTTGAGCAGCAGGCGATAGGTATCCAGATCAAATGCCAAGGGCTGACGGGCAGAGATGGCGTCTTGCAACGCTTCATCGTCATGCACGGTGGCGACATGGCACCACTGATCGAAGACGTGGATGTCGGTTTTGCCCGTGAGCGGGTTGTGCTCACGAATACCCATCCGGCCCGGGTGGGGCCAGGCTTGCAGGCGATGCTCGGCCAGTGCCATTTGCAATCGAACTCGGTGCAAGGCCGGCACCTCGCGGTCAGCACACACACCTTTGCAGCGCCCGATCTGGCTCGCAAAACAGGCACCTTTGCCGGACTCCAAACCGAGGGCATTGGGGCAGAGCTGATGCGTTTCGCACAGTGTGCGCAATGCATCCATGGCTTGGCGCTTGGAGCGGTAGGCGCCATAGAGCTGCCCCATATCGGCGGCGTTCACTTCATCCAGCCGGACCAGCTGCAGGAGTGGCCGTGCAGCAGGGTCATCGTGGAGCTTCCAAGCCGTGAGATGCTTTTCACGCCGCAAAAGCCGGTTGTGAATGGGTTGCAGCTCTTTGACCAGGCGGGACTCCAGCAGCAATGCGCCTAGCTCGCCTGCCGTTTCGCGCCATTCAATGCGACGGATTTCCTGCAGGATGCGCATCTCGCGCGCCACTTTGGTGGACGCCTGAAAGTGGGACATCACACGGGTACGCAGGGTGACGCTTTTGCCTACATAAAGCGGAATGCTGCCTTCGCCGTAAAACAAATACACACCCGGCGTATCCGGAATGTCGGAGACGGGTGTTTCCAGTTGCGGGGGCAGCGCAGCACTGCCTTGCAGCAGGCTTTGCGCTTCACGTTGCAGGGCTTCGGCACCCAGCTCGCGTGTTACTACATCCAGCCATGCCAGTACTACGTCCACATCGCCCATGGCTCGATGCCGGGCTTGCGTTTGCAGACCGTGCCGCTGCAGGATGGCATCCAGCCCATGGCCTTTGTGTTGGGGGTAAAGCCGGCGCGAGAGGCGCACGGTGCACAGCGTCTTGACCTTGAGCGTGAAATCCAACCGGGCCAGCTCGTTGGCTACAAAACCGTGGTCAAAGCGGACGTTGTGGGCAATGAATACAGCGCCATCCAACAGCTCCAAGAGTTGTTTGGAGACCTGAGAAAAGCTCGGGGCGTCTTCGACCATGGCATCCGTAATGCCGGTCAGGCTCTGGATAAAAGGAGGAATGCGCACCCCCGGGTTCACCAGGGTGGACCAGCGCGCGGTTTCTACCCCGTTATCGATGCGTACCGCAGCGATCTCGGTAATCCGGTCTTGGGTTGCGTTGCCACCCGTGGTTTCCAAGTCCAGCACCACATAGCTGGGCAGCATGGCCGTGCTCACGCGATGTCGATAGTGTGAATGCCGTAGTGCCCAGCGCGGCGGTCGGCAAAATAGTGTTCCAGCGTTTCTTTGACGGTGCGAAACGCAATCTCGTCCCAGGGTATCTCGTCTTCGCTGAAAAGCCGGGCTTCGATGGTTTCGGTACCGGGGTTGAACTGGTCACTCGTCAGCCTGGCACGATAGAACAGGTGGACTTGGCCTACGCGTGCCACGTTGAGCAAACTGAACAAGCCCTCCAGCTCAAATTGGGCACCGGCTTCCTCGTCGGTCTCCCTGGCTGCACCTTCAGCCGTGGTCTCGTTGAGTTCCATGAAGCCTGCCGGCAAGGTCCATTTGCCAAAGCGCGGCTCGATGTTGCGCTTGCACAGCAAGATCTTGTCGCCCCAATGCGGCACGGTTCCCACCACATTGAGCGGGTTTTCGTAGTGGATGGTGTTGCAAGCAGTGCAGACGGCGCGGGATTTGGTGTCCCCATCGTCCGGCACGCGGTATTCGACAGCGGTACCGCATTCTTTGCAGTGTTTGATAGGGGCGCGTTGCATGAGACCGGAGAGCTCCAATAAGAGTCTGACTTTAATACAGACGACGCAACGGCGCATTTAACCAAAGCGTCGATTGCAACAATTTACATAAATATGTTTATAATTGAGTCTATTCGATTCAGGTGTTGAATTGAGTGTGGGCAAACCGGCCGAAAGGCCGGGACGCAAAGCCACCGGGCTGTAGCACTTCAAGTGCCATGCCAGCGGGGTTGCCGGCCGGCAGTGCTGTTCAAACTGTTGACCGTTGATGCGTTGCCCTTGTTGACCATTTTTTCAAGGACTTCGCGTCATGTTTCAGCCATCGCCTCTCGTTGCAGCTTTGATCGCCGCTTTCTCTTCTGGAGCCTTTGCCCAGATTCAAGAGGTCGAGGAGGGTACAGATGTTCCAGCGGAAACGGCAGTTAGTGCCGTTGCGCCTGCGGTGTCAGCCAGCACATTGGCCAAAGCCGCCCCGACCAGTGCCGAGGTCCGTGCACGTAGCTACCAACAATTTTTGAATCAGGTCAATAAACCGTATGCCAACCAGTTGGGTACCGGTAATGGCGCAGGCGTGGTGGTCGGTGTGGTGGATTCCGGGGTGCAGGTCAGCCATCCCGAATTACGCGGCCAGATCGTGGCTACCTACAACGCGTACAACGGTGGCTCCGATGTGACCGATCAGATGGGGCATGGCACCCATGTGGCGGGCTTGGTGGCTGGCAATCTGGCCAATGGTTCACTGCTCGAAGGTATCGCGCCAGGCGCCAAGCTTGCGATAGCCAAGGTGTTCACTACTGGTGGTTCAGACAGTGTGACTATCGGCCGCGGCATCGACTGGGCGGTCAACGTTCAAAAAGCACCCATCGTCACCTTGAGTCTCGGTAGCAACAGCGCTGCAATGCAGGGCAATATCCAGAATGCTGTGAACAAGGGTACCTTGATCACTGCAGCTTTGGGTAATGATGGTCGCGCCAGCGGCAGTTGGCCGGCTGCGTATGCCAAACAGACATGGGCCAAGGGGCAAATCATCGCCGTCGGCGCTCTGGATGCCAACAACAAAAGAGCCAGCTTCAGTAACTACGACGCCACGTTGGCGAACTGGACCGTTTTTGCCCCTGGTGTGAACATTGCATCCAGCTATTCCACGCCCTCCCAGCAGAACAGCTATGTGTACATGTCGGGCACCTCCATGGCAACCCCCATCGTTGCAGGTCAGGCCGCCTTGATCAAGAGCAATTGGAACTTCCTGCCAGCGGCCGACATTGCGCAAATCATTTTCCAATCTGCGACGCGTCTGTGTAGTGACAATGCGGCCGCTGCGACATGCCGTTTGCGCACCACTGCAGACAAGATGTATGGCTGGGGTCTGGTGAACGTAGGTGCCTCGATGCAACCCATAGGTAGTCTCAACCTTGGAACCAAAACAGGCGCCGTGATTACCTTTGCCGGGGCCAGCCTCGCAACGCCCAAAAGCGGGCTTGCCACCGGCCTGAAGACGGTCAACACGCTGGCTGTTGACAAGTTCAACCGTGCCTTCCAGGTCAATGTGGGCGCCAGTGTGGCCAAGGCGGCAACGCCCGGCTCTTCCTTGCCCGTTAGCAAAACGATGACCACAACCGCCAGTGGCGCCAAGCTGACTGCCGAATACACCAATCTCGTTTCTGAGCAAACCATGCTGGGATTGGCCGCCACCGAGACGCCGCTAACTCTCGCCCGCATGAGTTTCAGCTCTTCAGCGGCCTCCGGCTTTGCATGGGGTGTAGGTACCGGTAGCAGCAGCGATGAGTTCTTCGGTCTGCAATCCACAGGGAGTGCGCCCCTGAGCCTCGCCGACGAGGGCAGCCGCTTCAATTCCCCTTATTTCAGTCTGGCCGACAACGCCACGCATGCCGGCACGGCCTGGACATTCTCCAGTGGCAATGTGTTGCGCGTGGGCTCGGTGGTGCAGGGCAATCCCTTGAACCCTTTGCCTTGGGAGTCTGCCGCGTTGTCGGGTACCCAGCGCACTGTTGCAGTGGTCGAGTACCAGGCCCGCTTTGGTGATACGACATCGGTGGTCTCTGCCGGGCAGTTGCTGGAAAACAATTCACTCTTGGGTGCCAGTGGCACCGAAGCATGGGCCTTGGAAGGCGCCAGCAATGCGCGTTTTGTCACCATGGCCGCGTCCAAACCCTTGGCAGCCCAAGTGTCTGCATCTGCCATGCTGACACTGGGGCAGGCAGATGCCTTTAGCAACAGTGGAGCTTCTTTGATCGATGGCACCAGCGCTGTGCGTCAGATGGCATGGAGCTTCGGAGTGGCCCGTGACGGAGTCTGGCGCACCGGCGATAAGCTGGGCTTCAGTGTCTCCATGCCACTGCGCACCATGTCCGGCGAAATGCAAGTCACCACTGCGGTGGAGCAAAGTCAGGAGGACGGCTCCTTGCGATACGAACAGCAGACGCTGAGCCTTGCACCCACCGGCATGCAAAAAGACTTTGCCGTCTCCTACCAAAGCTCTAAAGTTTGGGGTGGTACGGTCGCTGCCCAAGCGGTTCTCAAGTTGGAGCCCGGCCACGATGCCAGTGCAGCTCCCCAGTTGGGATTGGGTGTGCGTTTTCAGCGCAAGTTCTGAGTTGCCTTACACCATGCGCACTGTCAGGGGCGCCAGCCCTTCGACGGTAGCGCTCAGCACATCACCGCGAAGCACAGCACCGACTCCCTCGGGCGTACCGGTATAAATCAGGTCGCCGGGCTGCAAGGTCCAGGCGGCCGAGAGTTGCTCTATGGTTTCCGCAATGTTCCAGATCAGCTTGGAAACAGTACTGCGCTGGCGATCGGTGCCATTGACCTGTAGCGCAATTCCGGCGGCCTCCACGCCGGGCACATCGGCTGCGAGGGTGATCGGACCTATGGGGGCCGAGTGTTCAAAACCTTTGCCGATGCACCAGGGCCGGCCCTGTTTTTTCATGTCGCTTTGGAGGTCGCGGCGCGTCATGTCCAAACCTACGGCGTAACCATAAATATGGCGATGGGCGTCCGCTGCAGCGATGTTGCTGCCACCAGTGCCTATCGCTACCACCAGCTCGACTTCATGGTGCAGATTGGCCGTGAGTGTGGGGTAGGGCATGTCCACAGTCTGGCCTGCATCCGCAGGCAACACGGCATCTGCGGGTTTCATGAAAAAGAAGGGGGGCTCACGCCCGGTGTGGCCCATTTCTTTGGCGTGGTCTTCGTAGTTGCGGCCTACGCAGTAAATCCGGTGTACCGGAAACCGTGCAGCCTGGCCGGTGACGGCCACGCTGGGGATGGCTGGCGGGGTGAACACAAAGCTCATGGGCAACTCCAGCTTTAAGCGGACTTCACCACCAAATCAAAGTGCTCCACCACCGGTGGCTGGGCAAAGAAGGGTCCCACGATGGCGCGCCATTGGGTGAACAGATCACTTTCGCGAAAGCCCACCGTGTGGTCCTCCAAGGTGTCCCAGAAGATCTGCAAAATGTAGCGCTCCGGGCTCTCTATTCCTTTATTCACCTTGAAGCCCTGGCAACCTTTGGCTTTGGAAATCACATCGCGCAGGCCGCGGGCAATAGCCTCATCGAAGGCGGCGTTCTCGCCGCGATGGATGCGGATGTCAGCAAGCTCAAGAATCATGGTGTCTCCAAATCGGGATTGAGTAGTGGAATGGTAACGGCATCGGTTTATCCTCTGCGACATGAAGTTGTACAGCTACTTTCGATCATCAGCCGCCTTCCGGGTTCGCATTGCATTGGCGCTCAAGGGCCTTCCCTACGAATATGCCGCGGTGCATCTGGTCCGTGGCGAGCAATTGCAGCCGGAGTACCGTGGGCTCCACCCTGACGGATTGGTGCCTGCGCTGGAAACCGCGGGTGAAGTGCTCACACAGTCCATGGCCATCATGGAGTATCTTGATGACATGCACCCCGAGCCCCGGCTCTTGCCTGTCGACGCTTTGGAGCGCGCCAAAGTGAGGGCCCTGGCCCAATCGATTGCCTGCGAAATTCACCCGCTGAACAATTTGCGTGTCCTGAAATACCTCAAAGGGGCTATGAAACTGGAGGAAGCGGCCAAAGACCAGTGGTACCACCATTGGACCCGCAGCGGCCTTGAAGCCTTTGAACAACAGTTGGTGGTTCTGGACACCTGGCAGCAGCTGCGCGGCTTGTCCACACCCCAGACCTTCTGTTTCGGAGCTTCACCCACTCTGGCAGATTGTTGTTTGGTGCCGTTGATCTTTAACGCCAAACGCTTTGGAGTGAGCCTGGACAATTTGCCCCGCACCATGGCGGCTTTTGATGCCTGCATGGCATTGCCATCCTTTCAAAGCGCAAGCCCGCAAGCCTGCCCGGACGGCCAGGGTTGACATGGTTTCCGCCCATCCGGACTGGATCGTTCCTGATTGGCCGGCGCCATCGCGGGTGCGGGCTTTGTGCACAAGCCGGAATGGCGGCGTATCCCAGACCCCCTATGACAGTTTGAATCTGGGTTTGCATGTGGCCGACGATGAAGCTACGGTACATATCAACCGGCAGCGCTTGGCCCGGGCGGTGGCAGGCCGGCCGGTGTTTTTGAACCAGGTACATGGCAACACTTGCTTGTCACTGGAGCCCGGTACCCCGGACGGCAGCGAGGCGGATGCCTGCTATACAACAACGCCGGGAATGGTCTGCACCATCATGGTGGCGGACTGCCTGCCGGTGCTATTTGCGGTTGCAGATGGCAGTCGGGTAGCGGCAGCGCACGCCGGCTGGCGTGGTTTGGCAGGATCGGATGGCCACGGTGTGCTGGAAGAGACTTTGGAGCAATTAAGGTCCGTGGCGCCCATGGATATTGCGCGAGAAGCTCCTGAAATCATAGCGTGGTTAGGGCCGTGTATCGGTCCGCAAGCCTTTGAGGTGGGCGGCGAGGTACGCGCCGCATTTGTACATGCACTACCGGCCGCTGCGGGTTGCTTTCAGCCGCAGGCGGGTGACAAATGGTTGGCAGACCTGCCGGCTTTGGCCCGTCAGCGCTTGCAAGCCGCGGGTGTTCACAGCATCTGGGGTAATGACGGTAGCACCGCGTGGTGCACCGTCAGCAACCCCTCACGTTTTTTCAGCCACCGGCGGGACCGCGTCAGCGGTCGACTGGCCGCTTGCATCTGGCTGGAGTGACTCAATTGCCCGGGCTGCTGCTTGATGTGCGTCAATTGCAGCTTGGCGCTCGGCCATTTCCCGGGCCCGCAAAGCCCGCTTGCGGCCCGGCGTACCCATGAAGTACATCATCAGTGCCACCGGCAGCACGCCGTATAGCAAAAAAGTGAAGATGGCGCCCAGCACGGTGCCCGTAGTGTTGGTGGCTTCCGCCACGCTCATCATCAGGGCGACGTAGATCCAGGCGATGGGGACGATGTACATAAGGGTTTCGGAAGGGGAGGACTGTCAGGATATCGCAGCTTTAGACTGCCATACTTGGCAGTTAGACTAGACCCACTAAATTCCAAGGTGATGGCGTGACGCAACCCACTTCTGACTTTATAGCCCAGGCGGCCGAGCAGTTTCAACAGGCTTTCACCCAAAGCTTCTCCAAGGCACTGGAGTCCTTCAAGGGCCTGGATGCCGGCGCCGCCGGAGCAGGTTTTCCAGCTATGCCGGAAGCACTGCCCGAAATACGGTTCGCTCCCGAGCGTCTGGAGGCGCTGCAAAAGTCGTATACCGAAGAGGCTCTGAAGCTCTTCACCCAGGGCATGACGCAAGCCCCCACATTGCCCGACCGCCGTTTTGCGGCCCCTGCTTGGCATGACAACCCGGTAGCCGCCTATGCAGCAGCAGCTTATTTGCTCAATGCCCGGACCATGATGGGTTTGGCCGAAGCGGTGGAAACCGACGCCAAAACCAAAAACCGCATCCGCTTTGCGGTCGAGCAGTGGATGGCGGCTGCGTCCCCCAGCAACTTTTTGGCTCTGAATGCCGAGGCTCAGAAAAAAGCCATTGAGACCAAGGGCGAGAGCATCGCTATGGGCGTGAAGAACTTGGTGCACGATTTGCAGCAAGGCCATGTGTCCATGACGGACGAGAGCCTTTTTGAAGTCGGCAAGAACGTGGCTACCACCGAGGGCGCGGTGGTGTTTGAGAACGAGCTGTTCCAGCTCATCGAATACAAGCCGCTCACCGCCAAGGTCTATGAGAAGCCTTTCCTTCTGGTGCCACCGTGCATCAACAAGTTCTACATTCTGGATTTGCAGCCGGACAACTCGCTGATCCGCTATGCAGTAGAGCAGGGTCACCGTACCTTTGTGGTGAGCTGGCGCAATCCCGACCAGTCGCTCGCCCACAAGACCTGGGACGACTACATTGAAGGCGCGGTGATCAAGGCCATCGGCGTGACGAAAGAGATCAGCGGATCGCCCACCATCAATGCGTTGGGTTTCTGTGTAGGCGGCACCATGCTGGGCACTGCGCTGGGTGTGTTGGCTGCACGTGGCGAAAAGCCGGTGGACAGTGCCACCTTCCTAACCACCTTCCTCGACTTTTCGGATACCGGCATCCTCGATGTCTTCATTGACGAGGGTATGGTCAAGTACCGTGAGGCGGAGCTGGGCAAAGGTGGTTTGATGAAGGGCCAGGACCTGGCCAGTACCTTCAGCTTTTTGCGTCCGAACGACCTGGTCTGGAACTACGTGGTGGGCAACTACCTCAAGGGCGAGACACCACCGCCTTTTGATTTGTTGTACTGGAACAGCGACAGCACCAATCTGCCCGGCCCTTATTACGCCTGGTACCTGCGCAACACCTATCTGGAAAACAACCTCAAGAAGCCCGGCAAACTCACCGTGTGTGGAGAGAAGCTGGACTTGAGCGCGCTGGATATTCCGGTCTACATCTATGGCTCGCGGGAAGACCACATCGTCCCTATCGGCGGGGCGTATGCATCCACCCAGTTGTTGCCGGGCAAAAAGCGCTTTGTGCAAGGCGCTTCAGGCCACATCGCTGGGGTGATCAATCCGCCATCGAAAAACAAACGCAGCCACTGGATCCGTGCCGACGGCAAATTGCCCAAGACGCACGCACAGTGGCTGGAGGGTGCTGTCGAACATCCCGGCAGCTGGTGGACCGACTGGTCCCAGTGGCTCAAGGGCCACGCTGGCAAGCAAATTGCTGCACCCAAGAGCTATGGCAAGGGCAAGTACAAAGTCATAGAGGCGGCTCCAGGGCGCTATGTACAGGCGAAAGCCTGAGTTTTTGATTCACTAAGAAGGAGACACCTGATGGAAGATATCGTCATCGTTGCTGCGGCCCGTACTGCAGTTGGAAAATTCGGTGGCTCTTTGGCCAAAACCCCTGCAACCGAGCTGGGAAGCATTGTGATTAAGAGCCTGCTCGAGCGCAGCGGGCTGCCTGTGGACGCTGTGGGCGAAGTGATTCTGGGTCAAGTGCTGGCTGCTGGTGTGGGCCAGAACCCCGCACGCCAGGCGGTGATGAAAGCCGGCTTGGCTAAAGAAACCCCCGCGCTGACCATCAACGCCGTGTGCGGCTCCGGCCTGAAGGCTGTGATGTTGGCAGCTCAAGCCGTGGCTTGGGGCGACAGCGACATCGTGATCGCTGGTGGCCAGGAAAACATGAGCGCATCTCCCCACGTGCTGCTGGGTAGCCGCGACGGACAGCGCATGGGCGAGTGGAAGATGGCCGACACCATGATCACCGACGGCCTGTGGGATGTGTACAACCAATACCACATGGGCATCACTGCCGAAAACGTGGCCAAGGCCAACGACATCACCCGCGACATGCAAGACGCCTTGGCGCTGGGCAGCCAGCAAAAGGCTGCTGCGGCGCAGGAAGCCGGCAAGTTCAAAGCCGAAATCGTGCCCGTGGTCATCCCCCAGCGCAAGGGTGACCCTGTGGTGTTTGACGCCGACGAGTTCATCAACAAAAAGACCAATGCCGAAGCATTGGCCGGCCTGCGCCCCGCGTTCGACAAGGCGGGTAGCGTCACTGCGGGTAATGCTTCCGGCATCAACGACGGCGCAGCAGGTGTGGTGGTGATGACCGCCAAGAAGGCCGCGGCTCTGGGCTTGACGCCTTTGGCACGCATCGCGAGCTTCGGCACGACTGGACTGGATCCCGCCCTCATGGGTCTGGGCCCGGTGTCTGCCACCCAGCGCGCGCTTGCACGCGCCGGCTGGAAGGCAGCTGACGTTGATTTGTTTGAGCTGAACGAAGCGTTCGCCGCACAAGCCTGCGCAGTGAACAAGTTACTGGATATCGATCCGGCCAAGGTCAACGTCAACGGTGGCGCCATCGCCATCGGCCACCCCATCGGCGCGTCCGGCGCCCGTATCCTGGTGACCCTGCTGCACGAAATGCAGCGCAGTGGCGCCAAGAAGGGTGTTGCTTCCCTGTGTATCGGCGGCGGCATGGGCGTGGCCCTGGCAGTCGAGCGTTGATTTGAAGTGTTTTTGGCTGCTGGCGCCCATGGATCTTGCGCGAGCAGCTATTGATTTAGTAGTAAGCTGATTTAAAAAGAGGAAACAAAATGAGTCAAAAAGTAGCGTACGTCACCGGCGGCATGGGTGGCATCGGGACCGCCATCTGCCAGCGCCTGCACAAGGACGGCTTCAAGGTCATCGCCGGTTGCGGCCCTACCCGTGATCACGCCAAGTGGATCGCGGAACAAAAGGAACTGGGCTATACCTTCTACGCCTCGGTGGGCAATGTGGGTGATTGGGATTCCACGGTCGAAGCCTTCGGCAAAACCAAGGCAGAGCACGGCACCATTGACGTCCTGGTGAACAACGCCGGTATCACCCGTGACCGCATGTTCCTGAAAATGAGCCGCGAAGACTGGCAAGCAGTGATGAGCACCAACCTCGACTCCATGTTCAACGTTACCAAGCAAGTGGTGCCTGACATGGTTGAAAAAGGCTGGGGCCGCATCATCAACATTTCCAGTGTGAACGGTGAAAAAGGCCAGGCTGGACAAACCAACTACTCTGCCGCCAAGGCCGGCATGCACGGTTTCTCCATGGCCCTTGCCCAGGAGTTGGCTACCAAGGGCGTAACGGTCAACACTGTGAGCCCCGGCTACATCGGTACTGACATGGTCAAAGCTATCCGTGAAGACGTGCTGGCCAAGATCGTGGCAACCGTTCCCGTCAAGCGCTTGGGCGAGCCCTCCGAAATTGCATCCATCATCGCGTGGCTGGCTTCGGAAGAAGGCGGTTACGCCACCGGTGCTGACTTCTCGGTGAACGGTGGACTGCACATGGGCTGATACCCCGGTGTCTTTGCCAAAAAAAGCCCGCTTTGTGCGGGCTTTTTTTATGCGTTGTCCTGTTGCAGATATGCAGAAATATCCAGTACCTTGTTCTAGAGGGGCTTTTCGCTGGGGTATGCTTGTTTGGGTGTGTTGACGTACACATGATTTTTGACATGGGAGTGTCAATAATCACTCAGGGGAAAGCGGAGAGAGCAAATAAAGAGATTATGAAATCTGATGAGTCTGTGTGGATTGATGTCGCGTTATTGCGCGTCGGGCATTACATTGAATTGGATGTGGGTTGGATGGCGCATCCGTTTCCCACCAGTAGCTTCAAAATCAGCTCCCAAAAGCAAGTCGACGTGATACGTGGCTTGGGCAAGCCCCAAGTCCGTTACGTGCCCTCCAAAAGTGATGTTCTTCCGGATGCCAACGAGTCCGAAGGCTCCACCAAGATCGCAGCGAATGCGGCTGCAGACTTGGCCAGCCAGGATGCCGCAGCCCGTGAACGGGAGCAGCGCCAACTGAGGGCCTCCATGCTCGCTGCGCAGGAACGCAGCCTCATTGTGTGTGAGCGCCGTTTTGCCGAATCGGTGCGTCTGTATCGCAAAACCATGGACGCTGTGCAGTCCAATCCCAAGCAGGCAACGCAGCCCTGTGTGGAGATGGTCACCACCTACGTCAACGAAATGCTGGACAACGGAGAGGCGTCCATCCGCCTGTTGTCGGAAGCCGCCGGGGACAAATCGTCCATGCACCCGGTGAACGTGACCATCATCGCCTTGCTTCTGGGCAAAGCCATGGGCATGTCACGCAGTGAACTGATGGACCTCGGGATGGCGGCATACCTGCATGACATCGGCAAAGTGAAACTGCCTGACCGGGTGCGCTGGTTGGAAGACAATTTTTCGAGTGCCGAGTACCGTCTCTACCAGGAACACGTGGCCCAAGGCATCACCATAGGCCGGGCTATGGACCTGAATCCGCCGGTGCTGCTGGCGATGTTGCACCACCATGAAATGGCAGACGGCAGTGGCTTTCCTTCTCGCCTTAGGGGCGACGCATTGGGCGGCAGCGGTCGCATTCTGGCCCTGGTCAACCGCTATGACAACCTCTGCAACCCCAGTCGTCCGGGCGCCGCACTGACCCCACATGAGGCCCTGTCCCTCATCTTTGCGCAGTTCAAGGCCCGATTTGATGCCTCCGCCCTGAGTGCTTTTATTCGCATGATGGGGGTTTATCCGCCGGGGTCGGTGGTGCAACTGATTGACGATCGCTACGGCATCGTGGTGTCGGTCAATTCATCGCGACCCCTCAGGCCGCGTGTCATTTTGTATGAGCCCGGTGTGCCCAAGCATGAGGCGCTGATTCTTGATCTGGAGAAAGCCCCTCACTTGGGCATCCGCCGCAGCCTTAAGCCCGCCAACCTGCCACCTGCTGCCTTGGACTACCTGGCACCGAGGCAGCGTATTGCCTACTTCTTTGAGCAGGCGATAGAACCGGAGAAGCCCGGCCCGGCAGCATGACAGACAGTGGGCTGATCGACTGGCTCGAGGGCCTGCTGGATGCTGTCTGGTTGGTCGACGCGCGCACTTTGCGTCTGCAGGCAGCGAACCAGGCAGCAGGCCGGCTTTCAGGCCTCACGCCCGAGGCGATGGTGGGCCTGCCGGTTATCGAGCTGGCTGCCTCGCCGGAGGATATGTTTTTCTGGGAAGACGTTGCGGCAGGATTTCAGCAGTCCATCCATTCGAATACCTTGTTGCGTAGTACGGACGGTGAAGCTGTACCCGTAGAGCGCAAAGTGAGTCGGGTCCGCTTGCCGGGTCAATCCCCGGTATACCTCGTGGCCCTGCGGGATTTGCGCTCAGAAAAGGCGGTAGAAGAAGCCTTGGAGGGGCGGCTGGCTGAAATCCGTGCCACCCTGGAGTCCAGTACCGATGGCATTCTGGTTACAGACCTCGCAGGCCGAGTAAGGCATTTCAACCGGAGCTTCACCGCACTCTGGGCCTTGACGGTTGAGACCCTGGAGCCAAGCCGGCTGGACAACATTCCCACGATTCTGGAGCAGGCGGTGTGCGCACCGGACAGCTACCGTGCCGGTATTGATGCTGCCTTGCAGCAAGAGGGCGCTGCGCTGCACGATGTAGTCTGCCTGCACAGCGGCAAAGTGCTGGAGCGCACCATCGTGCCGCAGGTCAGCCGTCAGCGCACTACCGGCTTGGTGCACTCCTTCCGGGACGTTACCGCGCAGCGTGCTGTCCTGGAAGCACAGCGTCTGGCAGCCAAGGTGTTTGAGTCCAGTCCGGATGCGGTGTTTATTACCGATGCGGAGTTCCGCCTGGTGCGCGCCAACCCGCGGTGTGACGGTATGTTGGCTGCACGTGCCGAACCACTGATGGGCAGTAATACCGATACCTTGTTCTTTGACCCGGATCGTCCTGCGCTGTTTGCAGAAGTTGAAATGGCGCTGCTCGCCCATGGGGCGTGGAGCGGTGAGGTTTGGTGCGATACAGGCAAAGGCGTGCTGCCGGTGGCAGTTTCCTGGGTTGCCTTGCTGGAGGCGGACGGGCGCATTTGCAACACCGTGGCGCATTTCAGTGACATGACTGAGCGCTTGGAGGCGCAAAGGCATATCGAGCGACTGGCTTACCGTGACGCCCTGACCGGCCTGCCCAATCGCACTCTGCTGGGACAGCGGGTGGAGTTTGCACTGCGGCTGGCAGAGCGTTGTGGCGGGCGGTTTGCCATCATGTTCCTGGACCTGGACCGGTTCAAAACGATCAACGATTCCTTGGGGCACGCTTTCGGAGACCGCGTACTGATGGAGGTCGCCGAGCGGGTGCAGCACGCGATGCGCGATGTGGATACCCTGTCTCGCATGGGAGGGGATGAGTTTGTGGCTTTTCTGCAGGACGCCGACGGCGCCGGCGCCGAAACTGCAGCACGCCGCATCCTCGCGGCCTTGGCGCAGCCCTTTACGTTGGACGGCATGCCTTTCTCGCTGGGTTGCAGCATCGGTATTGCGCTCTATCCGGCAGACGGTCAGACACTGGACGAACTCATCAAGTGTGCGGATACCGCCATGTACCGCGTCAAAGACCGCGGGCGCGGAGACTTCCGCTTCTACCAGCCGCAAATGAACGTGGATCTGTTGTCTCGCATGAAAATGGACCACGCGATGCGCCGGGCCATGGAGCAAGGCCTGTTCCGGCTGCACTACCAGCCTCAGATTGCGCTCAGCGATGGTCGATTGTTGGGTGCAGAGGCACTCCTGCGCTGGACAGACCCTGAGCTGGGCGTAGTCTCGCCCGGAGAGTTCATTCCTTTGGCGGAGGAAACGGGTTTCATCATCGCCATCGGCCATTGGGTCATGCAAGAGGCGGTCCAGCAGGCGGCTGCCTGGCATCGCAACGGTTTGCCGGTGTGTGTGTCGGTCAACGTATCGGCCTTGCAGTTTCAGCAGTCTGATTTTGTGAGTCGGGTTGCGCAGTGCATTGCAGATGCCGTGCTGGATGCCTCGCTATTGGAGTTGGAGCTCACGGAATCTATTCTGGTGCGCGATGCCAACGAAGCCCTGAACCGATTGCATGCTTTGCATGCCCTGGGCGTGAGCTTGGCGATCGATGATTTCGGTACGGGCTATTCCAGTCTGGCCTACCTCAAAAAATTCCCTATCTCCAAACTCAAGATAGACCGTACTTTCGTGACGGGTCTGCCCGGCGACGACAGTGATCGTGCCATTGTGAGTGCCACCGTCGCAATGGCAAAGGCGCTGAAGTTGGCTGTGGTGGCCGAAGGAGTGGAAACTGTCGCTCAGCGGGACTTTTTAGCCGCTGCGCACTGCAGGGCCTATCAGGGCTTTTTGTGTGCCCCCGGACTGCCGCCGGAGGAGTTTTTGGCAATGGCACTCAAACTGGGCCTGGGAAACGTACAGGCCGAGGTTTAACTGCTCAGACCTTTCCAGAGCATGTAGGCCGCCAGCAGGTATAGCACGCAGGCAAACACCCGCTTGAGCTGAGCGACCGGCAACTTGTGTGCGGTACGGGCGCCCAGCGGCGCAGTCCAGACGCTGCAGGCTGCTATCACGGCCAAGCCGGGGAGCCAGACATAGCCTAATGACCAGGCCGGCAAACCTTGAAGCGGAAGACCTGCCAGCACATAGCCCGAGGTATTGGCTAGCGCTATCGGGAAGCCTAGCGCCGCACTGGTTGCCACTGCATTGATGATGGGAATGTTGTGCGCCACCATAAAAGGCACACTCACAAAACCACCGCCTGCACCTACCAGTCCGGAGAGAAAGCCAATCACACTGCCTGCCGCCCATTGGCCTGCCGTACCCGGCATCCGGCGGTTCGGTTGGGGCTTTTTGTCCAGAAACATCTGGGTAGCCGAGTAGCTGATGAACACCGCAAACAGCAGTGCCAGCGTAGTGCCCTTCAGTAGGGCGAATACGCCCAGGCTGGCAAGCGCACCGCCCAACACAATGCCCGGGGCCAGCCGCTTCACCACGTCCCAACGAACGGCACCGCGCTGATGGTGGGCGCGCACGCTGGAAATGCTGGTGAACATGATGGTGGCCATGGACGTGGCAATCGCCATCTTGACTGCGATGTCCGCAGGCAGACCACGCGAGGTCAAGATCCAGGTGAGAAAAGGGCCGATCAACATGCCGCCCCCTATACCCAGCAAGCCGGCGACAAAGCCGGTAGCCAAACCCAGCGCTGCCAGTTCGAGAATCAGGATGGGGTCAAACGGCATGGGGGCAAGTACAAGGAATAGGTGCCTGCGAAGATCCACCGGACCGGCATCCTGAACCGGGGTTCAGGTGGGCGAGGTCAGCGTCAACTTTGGGTTCATCTGACGCGAGATGATCACGCTAGTCGAGCAATATTCCAAGCCCTGGCTCAACGAGCATTGGTTCAAGGAAATATAAAGCCCGGCGGATTCGCAGACAACTCTATTGTAGGTCTGAAGGAGAACCTGGTGCAGGTTTGAGGGGCAATGAAGCAGGCTTACAAAAGCCGGCCGTCCTCGCCCAAGGCTGCATCCAGACGTTCCAGCAGCGAGTTCAGCAGCAGTGCACCATCGCCCTCAATCGCAGGTCCGCTGCCGGCAGATGCCGTCACAGGCGCAGCTTCGATGGAGGGGGCCTTGTCGGCCAGGTCGAAGGCAAGATTCAACGCAGCCAGTACGGCAATGCGGTCACGGGCACGCACCTTGCCGGCATCGCGAATTTTGCACATGGCGGTATCTACACGCTCCACGGCTTCCAGCAAACGCGCATCACCACCGTCGGGGCAACCCAGGAGGTAGCTTTGCCCCATGATTTGAACTTCCAGCTGTTTCATGTCGGGTCTTTGTGGGTCACCAGGTTGTCGGGGATGCGTTCCAGCAGCGCGTCCACCCGGGCGCGTGCGGCACCGAGGCGGGACTTCAGCGCATCACGCTCATGGGTAAGCGTTTCCACCTGGCTGGTGAGCAGGGCATTGGTGCGCTGCAGTTCTTCATAGCGAAGCAGCAGGCGTTCCACGCGCTCAGCGATTTGGTCGATGGGAGTCTGATTCGACATAAGGCATTCATTGTAGGGGTGGCGCAAGCAATCCCTGCGTAAAATGCCGCCTGTTGGTGCTCGCGGTGTGGTTCGCATGCCGCAGTTCAACGGGAAGCAGGAGAGGGTGGCCGCACGCGGCGGTCCTCAACCTGCGCTGCCCCCGCAACGGTAAGTGGACGTGTCATGTCGACACTGCTTTCATCACAGTCACTGAACGCTTTGAACACGCGTTTGGGAAGACGATGAAGGTTGCCTCCACCAGCCCGGATACCGGCCAACAAGGTGGAGGTGCGCCAAGGCGCATTTCCGTAACGCTCATGCCCTGGCGGGGAAGCCGGGGAGAGTGAAGCAACACAAGGCATGAGACAGCGCCTGCAATGTCACGTTCCTGCCCGGCACTCTTAATCACCGCCCCGTCCTCCGGACAGGGGAAGACGACGGTCACGTCCGCATTGGCGCGCCTGCATGCGCGCCAAGGACGGCGAGTGCGCGTCTTCAAGTGCGGGCCGGATTTTCTGGACCCCTACTGGCACCAGCTCGCAAGTGGAGCACCGGTGTACCAGCTCGACTTGTGGATGACCGGTGACGCCGATTGCCGCCAGCGCCTGAGCCAGGCCGCCGAGGAGGCGGACCTGATTCTGGTGGAAGGCGTCATGGGCTTGTTTGATGGCGACCCCAGCGCCGCCGATTTGGCCCAGCGCTTTGGCCTGCCCGTCATGGCCGTGATGGACTCCGGCTCGATGGCCGGCACCTTTGGCGCGCTGGCCTACGGCCTGCAAACCTTCCGCCCCGGCCTGCGCTGGGCCGGTGCCTTGGCCAACCGCGTCGCCACCGAGCGCCACGCCGCTATGTTGCAACGCAGCCTGCGCAGCGACAGCCCCTGGCTGGGTGCGGTGATGCGCAATGCCGCGATGACCTTGCCCGAACGCCACTTGGGTTTGACCGTCGCCAGCGAAGTCGCCGACGCCCAAGCCCGCCTCGATGCCGCCGCAGACGCATTGGCAGACACGCCGCTCGGCCAAATGAGCCTGCAAGATCTGCAGCAGTGGTCCGTGGAGTTTGAGGCGGCGAGTGCTATACGCACAAGGCCAAGCCTCAAAGGCACAACCATCGCCGTAGCACGGGACACCGCCTTCTGCTTCATCTACACCGCCAACCTCGACTGCCTGCAAGCACTGGGCGCCGAATTGGTTTTCTTCTCGCCACTCGCAGACGCCACTTTGCCCCCCTGCGATGCAGTGTGGATCCCCGGCGGCTACCCCGAACTGCACGCGAGCACATTGGCTGCGAACACCGGTTTGCGCCAAAGCTTGGCCGCCCATGTGCAGGCCGGCAAGCCCGTGTGGGCTGAGTGCGGCGGCATGATGGTCTTGTTTGACACGATCACGACCACCGATGGCGCACAACACACGCTCTGGGGTCTCTTGCCGGGCGACGTCACCATGCACAAGCGCTTGTCGGCTCTGGGCCCGCAGCAGCTGAAATTGCAAACGGGCGTCCTGCGCGGCCACACCTTTCACTACTCCACCAGCGCCAGCCCGCTGATGCCGGCCACCCGTACTGCGCGCCCCGACCACGATCCCATGCCCGATGCGGGTGAGGCGGTGTGGCAGCAAGGTTCTGTGCGGGCAAGTTACTTCCATGCATGGTTCCCGTCCTGCCCCAAGGCGGTGGTGGAGCTGTTCACCCCGGCACATGAGGGGGCTGCATGACGCAGGACCTCTTGCATTTCAGCCCCGGCCCGCAGCGCATCGTCTGCCTGACCGAAGAGACCACCGAGTGGCTGTACCTGCTGGGCCAAGAGCACCGCATCGTCGGCATCTCGGGCTACACCGTGCGCCCCCGCCGTGCGCGTGACGAAAAGCCCCGGGTCAGCGCATTTCTGAGTGCCAAAACCGACAAGATCATGGCGCTGCAGCCCGACTGCGTGTTCGGCTTCTCGGATTTGCAAGCAGATATCGCGGCCGATCTGGTCAAGCGCGGCGTGCAGGTCACCATCTTCAACCAGCGCAGCGTGACTGACATTTTCTCCATGCTCTACCAAGTGGCCGCCATGGTGGGCGAGGCAGAGCAGGGCGCCCGGCGCATTGCACAGATGCAAGCCGACTTGCGCGCCATGCAAGCCACCGTGGCTGCCCGCCTCGCCGCCGGTGCGCGCAGGCCCAAGGTGTTTTTTGAAGAGTGGGATGAACCTCACATCAGCTGCATACGCTGGGTGTCCGAGCTGATGACGATTGCGGGGGGCGACGATTGCTTTCCCAAACTGGCGCAAGAGCCCATGGGCAAGCAGCGCATCATTGCCGACGGTGCCACCATCGTGCAGCACGCGCCCGACATCGTGCTCGGCTCCTGGTGTGGCAAGAAATTCCGCCCTGAAAAGGTGGTTGCCCGCGAAGGTTGGGCCGACGTGCCTGCCGTGCGGGACGGGCAGTTGTTTGAAATCAAGTCTGCCGACATCCTCCAACCCGGCCCCGCTGCTTTAACCGACGGCGTGCAGCAGATGCACCGCATCTTCATGCAGTGGATGGACAAAACCTTGCCTGTCGACGCGGATGTTGCCCCCACGCTTGCCACTGCGTGTGCTGTGCTGCCCCCCGAGGGGGCCGTCCGCGCCTTGGGGCGGCCCGGCGGCGCGGGAGGCTCTCAATGACCGAGTTCACTATCGCCCGCAGCGAGCTCATTCTGGGTGGCCAAAAGAGCGGCAAGTCCCGCCGTGCCGAATTGCTGGCCCGCCAGTGGGTGCAGCAATCACCTGAGCACCGCGCGGTCATGATCGCCACTGCCCAGCCTTGGGACGACGAAATGCGCCTGCGCATTGCCCGCCACCAGCAGGAGCGGGCCGAGCGCGTGCCCGGCATGACGACGGTGGAAGAGCCTCTGGCATTGGCAGAGACCATTGCTCAGCAAAGTACCCCGGAAACAATGGTGGTGGTGGACTGCCTGACCCTGTGGCTCACAAACCAGTTGATGCCGGCGGATTTTGATCCGAATAGCCCCCCAGCGCCCTTGGATAATGCGCGAGCAGCTTCTCTTTTGATAGCAATTTCGCAAGCTTCCGGTCCTGTGGTGCTGGTGGGTAACGAGATCGGCCTGGGCGTGATCCCCATGGGGCGCGAAGTGCGCGCCTTTGTGGACGCGCTGGGCCGGCTCAACCAGCAGGTGGCCGCCACCTGCGAGCGTGTCACTCTCATGGCGGCCGGTCTCCCGCTGACCCTGAAGGCACCATGAAACGTTCTTTATCGTTTGATTTCCCTGTTTAATCTCACTCATCACTTTTTTACCAAGGAGCACCCTCATGCACATTGAACCCGGTCTGGTAGACACCACCAAAATCTTCCTGAGCTATGCCACGGCCACCACTGCGGCCCTGTATGCCACCAAGCTGGCGGTCGATGCTGTCAAACAAGACGGCACTTTGGCCCTGATCGCGCGCGCTTTCTTGTGCATTGGTCTGGTGTTTTGCTTCTTTGAAGTGGCCCCCCACCACCCCGTGGGCGTGTCCGAGGTGCACCTGATTCTGGGTACCACCCTGATGCTGATCTTCGGCGTGGCACCTGCAGCCATCGGCCTGATGGGCGGCTTGTTGATCCAGAGCGTGTTTTTTGCACAGCAAGATTTGCCCCAGTACGGCATGAACGTCACTACCTTGCTGGTGCCCTTGTTTGCCGCCTCTGCCTTGGCCCGCCGCATCGTGCCTGCCAACGTGGCCTATGTAGACCTGACCTACAGCCAGGCTTTCAAGCTGTCTGCTGCCTACCAGGGTGGCATCGTGGCGTGGGTGGCCTTCTGGGCGATCTACGGCCGTGGTGTTGGCATGGAAAACATGAGCCAGATCGCCACCTTCGGCGCAGCCTACATGACCGTCGTGCTCTTGGAGCCCCTGGTGGACCTGGGCGTGTTGGCTGCGGCCAAGGCCATGCGCCGCCTGCAAGGCAGCCCCTTGGTCAACCAGCGCGTGTACACCGCTGCCTGAGCATCGCTTGAGTTGAAGGACTGTTCTTGTGGAATTGATCGCCCCGCCCGTTGACCGGGATACCCCTCGCCCTCAAGGAGAGCGGCGTGGTTTGATTTTGGTGCACACCGGCACCGGCAAAGGCAAAAGCACGGCCGCTTTCGGGCTGGCCCTGCGTGCCCATGGCCGTGGCAAAGCGGTCAAGGTCTACCAGTTCATGAAAGTGCCCACCGCGCGTTTCGGCGAGCACCGCCTGTTTGAGCAGCTGGGCATTCCCATCACCGGATTGGGCGACGGCTTCACCTGGAAGAGCAAAGACCTGGACCACTCCGCCGAGCTGGCCCAGGCCGGTTGGGAGCAAGCCAAAGCCACGGTGATGGCGGGCGAGCACTTCATGGTAGTGCTGGATGAAATCATGTACCCCCTGCGCTACGGCTGGATTCCGCTGGAAAGCATTCTGGACTGCCTGCGCTCTCGTCCGCCGCATGTGCATGTGGTGCTAACGGGCCGCAATGCCCCAGCGGAGCTGATTGAGCTCGCCGACACCGTGACCGAGATGACACTCGTCAAACACCACTTCAAAGCCGGTGTGCCGGCCCAGCGCGGGATTGAGGACTAACCCCAGGCTCCGGTGCTGCGCACGCTCCGCCACCCCCCTTGCAGGGGGCAACACTAGCTGACCGGCTAGGCCGGATCTGCGGTGTTTCTGGCTCTGGAAAACCCTTCGCTCTTCACCATTTCTTCTCGACAAACATAAAAATGCAAACCAAAAAGATTCCCGCCACCATCGTCACCGGCTTTCTCGGCAGCGGCAAAACCACGCTCTTGCGCAAGCTGCTCACCAACGCGCAAGGCCGCCGCATTGCGGTCATCGTCAACGAGTTCGGCGAGCTGGGCATTGATGGCGAACTGCTGCGCGGTTGCGGCATCGGTTGCGATGAAAACGGGGAAGAGAACGGCCAGCTTTTCGAGCTAGCCAACGGCTGCCTGTGCTGCACCGTGCAAGAAGAATTTGCCCCGGTCATGGAGCAGCTGGCCGCCCGCCGCGACCAGATCGACTATTTGGTCATCGAGACCTCCGGCCTGGCTTTGCCCAAGCCGCTCGTGCAGGCCTTCCAGTGGCCTGCGCTGCGTAATGCCTTTACCGTGGACTCGGTCATCGCCGTGGTAGACGCACCTGCGGTCGCCGCCGGCACTTTTGCCGAAGACCCGGTGGCCGTGGACGCCTTGCGCCGTGCCGACGACAACCTCGACCACGAATCCCCCCTGGCAGAGTTGTTTGAAGACCAGCTGGCCACAGCCGATCTGGTCATCGTGCACAAGGTGGACGGCATGGACGCCGCAGCGCTCGAAGCGGTGGAAGCCACCATCCGCGCAGAAGCACCTGCCGGCGTCAAGCTGGTGCGCGCCTCGCACGGTGATGTGCCCATGGACGTGCTGCTGGGTCTGGAGCGCGCGGTGGAAGACGTGATCGATTCCCGCAAAACCCACCATGACGAGGAAGAAGACCACGACCACGACGAGTTCGACTCCGTGTCCTTGACCCTGCAAGTGGCCGACCGCGCCAAGGTGATTCCGGCACTCACCGCGCTGGTGCAGCGCCATGAGATTTACCGCATCAAGGGCTTTGTGTCCTTGCCCGGTGCGTCCATGCGCCTGGTGGTGCAGGGCGTGGGACAGCGCTTTGACAGCTACTTTGACCGCGCTTGGCGCGCGGACGAGGCGCGTGCGACCCGCCTGGTGTTCATTGGTGACCACCTCGACGCGGCCACCCTCCAAGCCGAATTGCAAGCCGCGTTGGCCTAAGGGCCGTTTATTAAAGGCAGTTCACCATGCATTTGCTTTCCACCCGCCCAGGCGGCCATGTCGAAGACGATGGCAATGGCATTTTGCGCGTGGAGCAAACGCCCGGCGACATCGTGGTGCTCACCGTGGCGGACACCACCTTGTCGCTCTTGGCCGAGGTGGCCAGCAACTTGCCAGCCGATTTTCCGAGTGTGCGTCTGGCCAACCTGATGTGGCTGCGCCAGCCCGCGTCCACCGATTTGTACATGGACGATGTGCTGCGCCACGCCAAGGCCATCGTCATCGAACACCTGGGTGCCCCCAGCGACTGGGCTTACATCGTCGACCAGGTGTGCGAATCCGCCGCCGCGCGCGGCCAGTGGCTGGTCATGGTGTCGGGCGAGTGCGTGGAAGACGCGCAGCTGCTGTTGCGCAGCACCGCAGCAAAAGACGACTGCACCCACCTGTGGCGCTGCCTGCGCGAAGGCGGGCGCGACAACGCCAACAACTTCTACCAGTTGATTGCCCATGCCGCCTTTGGCAGGGGCGAGCGGCCTGCGCCTGCGCAAGTGCTGCCCGGTGCGGTGCGCTACGAGCCCTTGAGCCAAGTGGCCCCTTGGCGCGAGGGCGCGCCCACAGCCCTGCTGGTGTTCTACAAAGCCCACCTGCAAGCCGGCAACACTGCCGCGTTTGATGCCATGCTGGCCGCGCTGGCAGAGCAGGGCCTCAACACCCTTGCTCTGGCGCTGGACTCGCTCAAAAACCCCGAGAGCATGGCGCTGCTGCAGACCATGGCGCGCGAGCACCAGGTGGATGTGGTGCTCAACGCCACCAGCTTTGCGGTGGGCTCCATCGATGGCAACGACAGCGGTGCCGAGGTACAGCCCGTGCTGCTGGCGGGGGATGCGCCGGTGCTGCAGCTCATCACCGCTGGTTGCTCGCAAGAGCAGTGGCAAGACGACCCGCACGGCCTCACGCCGCGCGACCTGGCCATGCAAATCGTGCTGCCCGAGGTGGATGGCCGCATTGGCACCCGGCCCATCAGTTTCAAGGGCCTGGCCTGGCGCTGCGAGCGTGCCGAGATTGATGTGGTGCGCTACCAGCCCGAGACCGAGCGCATGGCCTATGTGGCTGCTCTCGCCCGCAGATGGTGCGCATTGCGCTATAAAAAGAGTAGCGAAAAGCGTGTGGCGTTGGTGCTGGCCAACTACCCGAACGACGACTCGCGCCTGGCCAACGGCGTAGGGCTGGACACGCCTGCGTCCACCGTGGTCATCTTGCAGGCCCTGCAAGCTGCAGGCTACGCCACCGGCGATGTGCCAGCGGATAGCGACGCCCTGATGGCCGACCTGACCCGTGGCATCACCAACAACCTGGACGCCAACGATTCCCGCCCCGTAGGCCAAAGCCTCGCCATGGCCGACTACCTGCAAGACTTCCACGCGCTGCCCGCCGAGAGCCAAGCCGCCATCAACGCGCTGTGGGGCCTACCGGAGCAAGACCCGCTGGTGCGCCATGGCCGCTTCATGATTTCCGGCCAGCGCTATGGCAACGTATTTGTGGGCAACCAGCCCGCCCGCGGGCGCGACCTGGACTTGGTTGCCACCTACCACGACGCTGACTTGGTGCCCACGCACAACTACCTGGCTTTTTACTTTTGGATGCGCCGCGCCTACGCGGTGGACGCGGTGGTGCACGTGGGCAAGCACGGCAACCTGGAGTGGTTGCCCGGCAAAAGCGTGGCGCTGGGCGCGGCTTGCTGGCCCGACGCCATCCTGGGCCCGCTGCCGCACCTGTACCCCTTCATCGTGAACGACCCGGGCGAGGGCGCGCAGGCCAAGCGCCGCACACAGGCCGTCATCATCGACCACCTCATGCCCGCCATGACGCGGGCCGAAACCTACGGGCCCCTGCAGCAGCTCGAAGGCCGCATGGACGAGTATTACGAGGCGCTTTCACTGGACCCACGCCGCGCCAAGCTGCTGCGCGCGGGCATTCTGGAGCAGGTGCTGGCCGATGGCTTGCACACCGAGCTGGGCTTTACCAAGCCTGCCGACGACACCGAGCGTGACGTCCTGTTGCGCCGCCTGGACGCCTACCTGTGCGAGATCAAAGAATCGCAAATCCGCGATGGCCTGCACACCTTCGGCCAGTCGCCCACCGGCCGCCAGCGGGTGGATACCCTGGTGGCGCTGGCCCGCTACCCCGGTGGCTCGGGTGATGCGCAGGCCAGCCTGACGGTAGCGCTGGCGCAAGACTTGGGGCTGACAGACTTTGACGCCCTGAGCCCCGACTGGGCCGCGCCGTGGACCGGCCCACGCCCCGCCGTGCTGCAAGCCCTGAGCGATGACCCTTGGCGCCACGCCGGCCACACCCGCGAGCGCGTGGAGCTGCTGGCCACCCGCGTGGTGCAAGACATGGCAGAGCAGGGCAGTGCGCTGCCCGGTGGCCCGGTGGATTCGCCTGAATCCTGGCCCCACACCACCCAGGTGCTGCAGCGCCTGCAAACGGTGCTGGCCCCGCGCCTCGATGCCTGTGGCCCCAACGAAATTACCCAGTTCTTGCGCGGGCTGGATGGCCGCTTCATCCCGCCCGGCCCCAGCGGCGCCCCGTCGCGTGGCCGGCCCGATGTGCTGCCCACCGGGCGCAACTTTTACTCGGTGGACACGCGCGCCATCCCTACCCAAACCGCCTACGCCATGGGCGCCAAGGGGGCTGACCGCGTGGTCGAGCGCCACCTGCAAGACCACGGCGCTTACCCCACGGCCATGGGCCTGTCGGTGTGGGGCACCAGCACCATGCGCACGGGGGGTGAAGATGTGGCCCAGGCCTTCTCGCTTTTGGGTGTGCGGCCCAAGTGGGCAGCGGGCAGCAACCGGGTCACCGACATCGAAGTCATGCCCATGACTGTGCTGGGCCGCCCGCGCGTGGACGTGACCCTGCGGGTGTCCGGCTTCTTTCGCGATGCCTTCCCCAATGTGATCGATTTGTTTGACACCGCCGTGCGCGCCGTGGCTGCCATCTCGCCCGAGGACGAGGCGGACGATGTCAACCCCATCCGTGAGCGGGTGCAGGCCGAGGCCGCGCAGGCCCAGGCCGCCGGCCATAGCGATGCAGATGCCGAGCGTGCCTCTACCTGGCGCGTATTCGGCCCCCGGCCCGGTGGCTATGGCGCGGGCTTGCAGGCGTCGATTGCCAGCGGCTACTGGACCGAGCGCTCCGAGCTGGCCGAAGCCTATTTGCGCGCCGGTGCCTTTGCCTATGGCCAGGACAGCGATGGCGCTGCCGCCCCCGAGGCTTTTGCCCAGCGCATGGTCGGGCTGGACGCGGTGCTGCACAACCAGGACAACCGCGAGCACGACATCCTCGACTCTGGCGACTACTACCAGTTCATGGGCGGCATGGCCGCGGCGGTGGAGCACCTCAGCGGCAAAACCGCCGCCCTGTACCACGGCGACTTCAGCGTGCCCGGCGCGCCGCAAATTCGCAGCCTGGGCGAAGAAGTGGCCCGCGTGGTGCGCTCGCGCGCCGTCAACCCCAAGTGGATAGACGGCATCAAGCGCCACGGCTACAAAGGCGCGTTTGAGATGGCGGCCACGGTGGATTTTTTGTTTGCCTTTGACGCCACGACTGGTGTAGTAGCCGACCACCAGTACGCGCTGGTGGCCGACGCCTATGTGCACGACGACGACACCCGAGCTTTCTTGCAACAACACAACCCCGGCGCCCTGCGCAGCATCGGCGAGCGCCTGTTAGAGGCCATGCAGCGCGGCCTGTGGGCCGAGCCCGGCGACCACCGTGAACGCATCCAGGACCATGTGCTGGCGCTCGAAAACCAACTGGAAGCATCCTGACCATGCCCTTAAATCCTGAAATTCGTCCTGAAGTTCGTCCCTGCAAACAGACCGGCGCCCCGGCATCCGCCAGTGCGCCTGAGCCAGTGCCTTTTCCCTTCACCGCGCTGGTGGGCCAGCAGGCCTTGCAACGCGCTTTGCTGCTGGTGGCGGTAGACCCCGGCATTGGTGGGGTGCTCATTGGCGGGCCGCGTGGCACGGCCAAGTCCACCGCCGCACGGGCTTTGGCCGCCTTGCTGCCGCAGGCTCCGTTTGTCACGCTGCCACTGGCTGCCAGCCTGGAGCAGCTGGTGGGCACGCTCAGCATTGAAGACGCCTTGCAAAGTGGCGCCGTGCGCCTATTGCCCGGTTTGGTGGCGCGGGCGCATCAGGGCGTGTTGTACGTGGACGAGGTGAATTTGCTGCCCGACGCGTTGGTTGATGCCTTGCTGGACGTTGCCGCCAGCGGCGTCAACACCGTGGAGCGCGACGGCATCTCGCAGCGCCACGCCGCGCGCTTTGTGCTGGTGGGCACCATGAACCCGGAGGAGGGCGAGCTGCGCCCCCAGCTGCTGGACCGCTTTGGCCTCTCGGTGTGGCTGCACAACCCTACGGACGCAGCGCAGCGTCAGCACATTGTGCGCAGCCGCTTGCTGTTTGACATGGACCCGGTCGCCGTGGCCGCCAGCCATGCTGAAGCCTTGCAAAACCTGGCCGCCAGCGTGCTGGACGCGCAAGCCCTGTTGCCCCGCGTGCAATGGCCGGACGATGCACTGGCCCACGCCGGTGCACTGGCCCTGGCCGCCGGGGTAGATGGTGTGCGGGCTGACTTGGTGATGCTGCGCGCCGCCCGCGCATCTGCAGCGCTGGACGGGCGCGATGCGGTAACGGTGGCCGATGTGGACACTGTTGCCGAGCTGGCCTTGCACCACCGCCGGCAGGTTGGCGCGCAGCCACCTGCGCCACAAGCTTCTCAAAAGCCCCAACCCTCCACCCAAGGCCAAGACACCAGCTCCACCCCGCCTGAATCGGCCGGTGCCAGCGGTGCCGATGGCGATTGGGGCGCCATGCCTCCCGTGCCCGTGGGCACCGTGCGGCCGGCGGCAGCAGGAGTGCTCCCGCCAAAAAAAGCCTGAGCCACCCCGGCCGCGCGCCCCAGAGTGCGGCGCGCGGCGGGCGGTGGCGCACAGCGGCTCTACCAGCCGGTGCCCAAGCACCTGCGGTAGCTGTGCGCGCGTCATCCGGCCCAGCATCACCGCGCGGCGCCATCGCCTGGCTGCCCACCCTGCAAGCCAAAGGCCGCAGCACTTTGGCCGCACAGCACCTGCGCTGGCGCGAGCCCAAGGGCAAGCCGTCTACCTTGCATTTGTTGCTGCTGGACACCTCTGGCTCCATGCGCCAAGGCGGCCGCCTGGCGCGGGCCAAAGGCTACGCCGCTCAGGTGCTGGAGCAGGCCGCCCGCGCGGGCGACCATGTGGCGCTGCTGTGTTTTGGCGGGCAGGGCGTAGAAGTGCTGGTGCCCCCCGGCCCCGCACGCCGAGCCGCCGCAGTGCGCGTGCAACAGCGCGGCGGCGGTGGCGGCACACCCTTGGCGCAAGCTATGGCTACCGCCGACAATCTGATGGCCCAACACCGCCGGGTACGAGGCACCAGTGCCAGCACCGCTTCCACTGTTCTATGGCTGTTGACCGACGGTCGTACTCTGGAGCAACCCCAAGCCCCGCGTGGCGCGGAGCAGCTGGTGGTAGTGGACTTTGACGACTCCAAGGTCCGGGTCGGGCGCTGTGCGGACTGGGCTGTGCGCTGGGGTTCAGAATACCGACAGGGCGGCTAGGCGCTATGGAATTAGGAGCTGCTCGCGCATATTTCATGAGCGCGAGGGGTTGATTTGATCAATAGGATACCAACATGCTGCTAACAGACATCGCCGTAGAGCACACCATCGCACCACCCAAGGGCGGGCTCAGTGTGAACGTGGTGCTGCACCCGTTTACCAACACCCAGCGCGATTCGCTCGGCAAGTTCGAGATCGTCCGCACCGTCCGCGAGCAGGGCGCCAAAGACGTGAAGCGCTCCACCTTCGTGTCGTTTCAGCAATTGGCGGAGCTGTACGCCAAGGGCGTGCTCGATGAATATGGTTTCTCGGTCCGCATGTGCGTACCGGGTGGCAAGCACCCCGCCGTGACTCCCACCAAGAAATTACTCCCCACCCACATCAAGCCAGGCTCCCCGTTTGAGCAGGCGGTGCAGGGCGTGGATGTGGCGAAGGAGGCTACACGGGAGTTGAGGACCGCGTTGCTGCGGACGAGCGTGAAGCTGTAGAGTTGCTATGGAATTGGGAGCTGCTTACGCTCATTCCATGGGCGCTGGAGGCACTTTTTATGCATAAATGCAGTCGTGATAGCACCGGGAACGTCTTCCAGTGCCTAATTAGGTACTACGCGCGGACGGCCATTGACCAAGTGGGCCACCTCGTCGGCTGGCTTGGGGCGAGCTGACAGCAACAAGCAGAATTGAAATGTTCTAACAATCAATTTGGGAAGTAAAAGAATGACCATTGCACCTGAACTATTGCCCATCTACAAGAAGGTATTTTTTCCATACGCTAACGAAGCCGTTGAGAGAATGCAGGCCCAAGGTGGTCGATTTGCGTACTACACGACTGCCGCGACGGCGATGTTGATACTAAAAAGTCGAGCAATGTGGATGCGAAGCACGATGGTTATGAATGACTCTTCAGAGATAGAACATGGCCTTTCGTGTGTATTGAGTGCTTTGAAATCAGACGTTGGCTCCCAGCTAGAAAAGGTATTGGATAAGCAATATCCAGGGCTGACCAAAGAGGTTGCAGATTCCTTTGTCGCATGGGCTCCAGGCTTTAGTAGAGACACATTTATCCTTTGCCTGTCTGAGCATTTTTCAGCGGACGATGCCTACGGCCGTTTGTCTATGTGGCGTGCCTATGGAGGAGAAGCAGGGGTCGCCTTAGTCATAAACGGTAATGTTATGTTCCGGGAGAGTCATGCTCTCGCGGCCTACTCAATGCCAGTTGCCTATCTAGATGAACGCGGTTTACGGAAAAAATTGACTGAATTAGTGAGTGGAATCGGCATGAACGTCGATCTCCTCAAGGCGATTGGTCGCGAAGCCACATATAACGCCATCTTCAACATACTTCGCTTCGCAACTGTTTGTACCAAGCATCCCGCTTTTGAGGAAGAGCGTGAGTGGAGAGTTGTAGCGTCACCCGCTCTTCAGCGCAGTCCACTGGTCCCAATAGGAGTCGAGGCTGTAGGTGGAATCCCACAACGAATTCTAAAAATCGAGCTTAAAGACCATCCTGATCAAGGATTGATTGGACTTGAACCTGACAAGCTTGTCGATCGAGTGCTTATAGGTCCATGCGAGCATGCTGACGCGATAGGGCAGGCCTTGTTGATGGGCCTAACTGATGCCAGCGTAAGCGACCCTGGCAATAGGATATACAAGACTGGGATTCCATTGCGCCCCAATCAACGCTGACATTTCGGATTCGCCTAACTTGTTTTTGTAATGGTGGCATTCCTATGGAGCATTATTGGCTGCTTGGATCATTAGTACTGGGCCTTGTTTTTCAGTAATGTTTGTATGATTGTTTGTGTGTATCTCTATTGCAAATATCAATACAATTTATTTATATAATTTTTCGCTTCTTAAGTTCTTCCGTTCGTTGCTCTATTCTCATCCCCAAATCAATTTCTCGCTCTGTGAGGGAGTCAAGTTTTTCAGTGTATTCTTCAATACTCATTGATTCGCGCTGATGTTTTAGCTTAGTAATTTGATTTTGGATGTGGGTGAGGCGTATTTTTAGACTGGAAATGTTTTCCTCTTCATGTAATTTCCATGTGTTGTGAAGTATCTGTGCCTTTAAAACAATAGCCCCAGCTACTAAACTGCCCCCTATTGCTGCAGTGCTTACTTCTATTGCAGTTATAGCTGCGGGGATACTTGAAACTAAGGAAT
This sequence comes from Comamonadaceae bacterium, assembly GCA_027488985.1. Lineage (GTDB taxonomy): Bacteria > Pseudomonadota > Gammaproteobacteria > Burkholderiales > Burkholderiaceae_C > Allorhodoferax > Allorhodoferax aquaticus. The sequence goes on from JAIYAR010000010.1 coordinate 34,348, forward strand.
TATCAAGATTTGTTAAAGGTTGTAATATGGATTTTAATAAAGCTGCAAAAGCCATGAAAATAATACCAATAAAGAGTATCCAACGTGGCCTTGAGAATGCGGATGCACCAATGGCTTCATAGGTAATCCATATGAAAAAAGCCTGAACAATAATCGTAGGCAAAAGGAATAAGATAATTGAGTCTGTCATAAATCTATCGTGAGTTAAAATCTATCTCGGAGCGAGCGACGTACTTACTAAAGCGTTGGGGCTGGTTAAAGCGAATTGATATTCGCAACTGCTTTTGATTCTGGACTAACAGTCACCCGCCTCATTAAATAAATATCCATCACCCACCCATGCGCCGCGCGCGCGGCTTGGCGTTCCGCCTGAATCCGCTCGCTCATTTCGGCCAGTGGCCCGGCGATGCAGATTTGTTGGGGCATGCCTAGATAGGCGCCCCACCAGATGGTGATGCCTTCGGGCGGCAGGTGTTGGAAGGCGCAATGGCCGTCCAGCATCACGGCGATGGTGTCGGCGCTCTCGGGCCAGCCGTGGTCGCGCAGTTGGCGGCCGGTGGTGATGGTGACCGGGGCGTTGATGTCGTTGAGTGCAATGGCGTGGGCGGCGGTCAGCGCTTGCAGCGCGGTGATGCCGGGCACCACCGACACCGTCAGCGGCAGTTGCAGCGCGAGCCGGTCTGCAATGCGCAGGGTGCTGTCATACAAAGACGGGTCGCCCCACACCAGCAGGGCCACGCGGCCCCCCTCTGGCAAATGAGCGCGGATTTTCGCCAGCCACACCTCGGCAATGGCGTCGTGCCAGCGGTTGACAGCGCCGGGGTAGTCCGGGTCGTGCGCGTCGCGCACCGGCATGTCGAACTGCACCACCTGCGTGGCAGGGTTGGTGACCAGCTCTTGGCACAACGCCAGCCGCAGCTCGGCCAGGTCGGCCTTGCCTTCGCCTTTGTGCGGCACGAGGATGAGGTCGGCCGCGTTCAGCGCTTTCACGCCCTGGCGGGTGACGTGGTTGGGGTTGCCGGTGCCAATGCCGACCAGGCAAAGCTCAACCCGTTTGGCCGCTTTCATGTCCGCAGTCATTCCGTGCCTGCCGGGAAGCGGGGCGCGGTGCCCAGCGGGCGGTAGCGACGGTCGTAGTCGCCGGCGTACAGGCGGCTGTGGGCAAAGTCTCCTTCACCCAAGTTTTGACCCAGCGTGTGGCCCACCAAAATCAGCGCTGTGCGCTCCATGCCTTCGCCTATTGCCGTTTCAATGGTGGCAAGCGTGGCGCGCACCACGCGTTCGTCCGGCCAGCTGGCGCGCCAGACCACGGCCACCGGGCAGTCTGCGCCATAGTGGGGCGACAGCTCGGCCACCACGCGCGGCAACACATGGATAGACAGGTGAATCGCCAGCACCGCCTGCGTAGCCGCAAAGTTGGCCAGCGACTCGGTGTCGGGCATGGCCGATGCGCGGCCCGAGGTACGGGTGAGCACCACCGATTGGCTCAGGCCCGGTAGCGTCAGCTCGGCCTCCAGCGTGGCGGCGGCGGCGGCAAAAGATGGCACGCCCGGCGTCACGGTGTAGGGGATGCCCAGCGCGCGCAAACCGCGCAGCTGCTCGCCCATGGCCGACCACACCGACAAGTCGCCCGAATGCAGGCGGGCCACGTCGTGTCCGGCGGCGTGCGCGGTGCTGATTTCCTCAAAAATTTGCTCCAGCGACAGTGGCGCGGTGTTGACGATGCGCGCACCGCTCGGGCAGTGGGCCAACACGCCCTCGGGCACCAGCGAGCCGGCGTACAGGCAGACAGGGCTGGCGGCAATCAGGTCGCGCCCGCGCAGGGTCAAAAGGTCGGGTGCGCCGGGGCCGGCGCCAATAAAGTGAACAGTCATGGGGATGTATTTTCAGTGAAAGCCAGTGCCGCCGTGGCCATGCGGTCGGGGCTGATGCTGCGGGTGCCCAACAGGCTTGCGCCGGGGCCTGCTGCTGCCAGCGCTGCGGCCTCGGCCACGCTGTGGGCGCCGTAGCGTTCGGGTACATGGGCGCTGGGCGCGACGGGCTGGTTGGCCAGCGCGGGCAGGGGGATGGGGTGGATGGGTAGTTGTAGCTGGGCTGCCAGTTGCAGCAGGGCGGGGTGATTGGCTTTGTCTGTTGCAGTGGCCATCGAGCTGAGATGGGCAAGGGTGATGGGCTGGCCGTGCGCTGTGGACGCGGCATCCAGCGCCGCCTGCAAGGCACTGCGCAGCGAGGCCGCTTCGCACCCGGCTCTAAAGCCCAAGCCCGCCACCAGTTTCATGCGAGCAATTCATTGAGGTAGGTGGCTGCCAAGCGAGCGCGGTTCACAGCGTCACGCTCCATTGCACCACCGGGCGGCTGGGCTGCCAACCACGCATGCGGCCCAATGGCGTGGCCTGCGCCAGCTCGATGCGCAGCAGCTCGCCGCCGTGCTGGGCGTGCAGTTGCAGCAGAGCCGATTCGGTCTCCAGCGTCACCGCGTTAACGACCAGTCGCGTGCCTTGCGGTGCAGCGGCTTGCAGCTGGGCAAACAGCGCCAAGTCAAACCCGCCACCTACAAAAATGGCGTTAGGTTTGGGCAAGCTGGCCAGCAGATCCGGCGTGTGGCCGTGGTGCACCGTCAGGCGGTGGTCGATGCCGAAGTTCGCCGCGTTGCTGCGGATGTTGCCCACGCGCTCGGCGTGTTGCTCCACCGCGCTGGATGTGCCACCCGCCAAACACCACTCCACCGACACCGAGCCCGAGCCTGCGCCTAGGTCCCACAGGTGTTCGCCGGGGCGGGGCGCGAGTGCGGCCAGCGTCAAGGCGCGTATAGGCGATTTGGTGATTTGGCCGTCGCTGGCAAATCCTGCGTCCGGCAGGCCGGGGCTACGGGGCAGGCCTTTGAATGTGGTGTCGGTGCTTGCCACTTGCACAGCTACCGCCACCGGGGTTTGGATGTCGGCAAAGTCGAGTGCGGCTGCCGTGGTCTGGCGGATACGTTCACGTGGGCCGCCCAATGCTTCCAGCACCCACAGGGCGGACGCGCCGCATCCTTGGGCGGTGAGCCACTGGGCAAATTCGCTAACGGCTGCCGCATCGCGCAGCAGGCACAGCAGTTGCGCGCCGGGGTGCAGGCTGCTGCGGGTGCGGGCAAAAGGGGCGGCATGCAGGCCGAAGCAGTGCACGGCTTCCAGCCGCCAAGCCAGGCGTGAGGCCGCCAGGGAAAAGGTGGACGGCGCGGGGTGGGCTACCCATTCACCGGGCTGCAAATGCGCCGCCAAGCTGCCACCGGCCCCGAACCAGAACGGGTCGCCCGAGGCCAGCACCACTACCGGCTGGCCGCGCAGGGCGAGCACAGGCGCCACGTCAAAAGGCACGGGCCATTCACGGCCCCGGCTGCCCACATCGGCCAGCGCCAGGTGGCGCGGCCCGCCGAAAACATGCTGCGCGCGGGCCAATGCCGAGCGGCTACCATCGCCCAGACCATGCAAACCATCTTCACCGATACCAATGACCGTTAGCCAGGGTTTAGAGAGCCAAGGTTCAGACATGGCGCGGGGCTCCTTGCGGGTGTTGTTGCTGGGCGGCACCACCGAGGCCAGCCGCTTGGCACAGGCCTTGGCGCAGGCCGGGGTAGATGCGGTGTTTTCTTACGCAGGCCGTACCGACGCACCCATCGCCCAGCCGCTGCCTACCCGCGTGGGTGGGTTCGGCGGTGTGGCGGGGCTGCAAGCTTTTTTGCAGGACCAGCGCATCAGCCATGTGGTGGACGCCACTCACCCCTTTGCCGCCCAAATGAGCAGCAACGCGGTGCAGGCTTGTGCAGCCGCTAACGTGCCCTTGATGGCGCTGGAGCGGCCCGCTTGGCAGGCGCAGGGCGGTGATGTATGGACGCACGTGGCGGACATTGCCGCCGCCGTGCAAGCCTTGCCTGCTGAGCCCGCCCGTGTGTTTTTGGCCATCGGCAAGCAGAACCTCGCGCCGTTTTTGGCCTGCAGTCAGCACTGGTACCTGTTGCGCTTGGTGGACCCGGTGCTGGACTTGCCCGCCGCGCGCGGCCATGTGGTGCTGGACCGCGGCCCCTTCACCTTGCAGGGTGACCGCGCCTTGCTGCAGGCCCATGGCATCACGCACATCGTCGCCAAAAACTCCGGCGGTGCGGGCGCCGAGGCCAAGCTGGTGGCGGCCCGTGAATTGGGGCTGCCCGTTATCCTGATAGACCGGCCGCACATTCCCAGCCGCCCCACCGTGGGCAGCGTGCCCGAGGTGCTGCGCTGGTTGGGCGTGGCGGGCGGTTGAAACTTTCATAGCGCCGAGCGCAGGGTGTAAACAAAGCGGCCCACGTGGCGGGTGGTGCTGTTGCCCACGATGACTACGGTGCGCATGTCCGCCATTTCGGGGGTGGCATCACCCAGGCGCACTGTCGTCAGCTTTTCTTCCGGGGTGCTCACAGCGCGGGCAAAGGTGATCAGGCGGTCCGGGCCGCAGGCGTTCAGCAGCACTTGCAGCACGCGGCCAAAGGTTTGCGGGCGGCTGGCGGAGCGGGGGTTGTAAAACGCCATCGCAAAGTCGGCCCCGGCGGCGGCGCGCACACGGGCCTCGATCAGCTCGGCGGGCTTGAGGTTGTCGCTGAGGTTGATGGCGCAAAAGTCGTGACCCAGCGGCGCACCGGCCTTGGCTGCCGCAGCCAGCATGGCGGTGATGCCGGGCAGCACGCGAATATCCAGCGCCTGCCAGTCGGGCCGGCCTTCCAGCGCTTCAAACACGGCAGCGGCCATGGCAAACACGCCGGGGTCGCCAGACGACACGATTACTACCTGCTTGCCCTCGGCGGCCATGTGCAAGGCGGCGCGGGCGCGGTCCATTTCGACACGGTTGTCTGAGGCGTGCAGCGTGAGGCCGGGACGCGGCGCAATGCGCGCCACGTAGGGGATGTAGCCCACGATGTCGGTGGCGGCCTCGATGGCGGCGGTCACTTCGGGCGTCACCAGTTGCGCGTCACCCGGCCCCAGGCCGGCGATGCACAGCGTGCCGGTCGCCAGCGGTGTGGTCATTCCTGCACCTCGGGGCGGCGGCCGCTGCCGTGCACCAGCACGATGGCGAAGTAGGGGCAGTCGGTGCCGTCTACGTCCGCCAGCTTCATGACGCGCTCTCCGGGCATGGTGCCGCGCTCTACCAGCCAGGCCTGTTCCAAGCGGCCGGCTTTGGCCAGCGCGCTGCGCACGCGGGGCAGGTTGCGGCCGGTTTTCATGACGACCAGTGCGTCGGCGGTTTGCATATGGCGCACCAGCTCCTCTTCAGGCAGGGTACCCATGAGCACGGTCATCACATCGTCGCCCCAGGTGATGGGCACGCCGGTGGCCGACCAGCAGCCCACCATGCCGGGGATGCCGGGAATCACTTCCACCGTGGCGCGGCCCTTCAGCCGGGTGTAGAGGTGCATGAAGGAGCCGTAGAAAAACGGGTCGCCCTCGCAGAGCACCAGCACGTCCTCGGTCTGGGCGAGTGTGGCCAGGCGGTCGGCCCAGTCGTCGTAAAACGTGGCCAGGCAGTGGATGTATTCGGGGCTGTCAAAGGGCAGCTCGGTGGTCACCGGGTACTCCATGGGGTACTCGGTGACGCCGGGCAGCAACATGCCTTCGACAATCCGGCGCGCCTGGCCGGGCCGGCCTTTTTTGCGGAAATAGGCGACGTGGGTGGCCGCACGGATGGCGCGGTCGGAGCGCACGCTCATCAAATCCGGGTCACCGGGCCCCAGGCCCGCGCAGAGGATGCGTCCCATCAGATTTCCCTCCGGCTGGCGAGTGCGTTCACTGCCGCCACGGTGATGGCGCTGCCGCCCAGGCGGCCGTGCACCACCATGCTAGGGGCGGGCAGGTCAGCCATGAGGGCGACTTTGGATTCGGCCGCGCCCACAAAGCCCACCGGGCAGCCGATGATGGCCGCAGGGCGCGGGCAGGCGGGGTCTTGCAACATATTGAGCAAATGGAAAAGTGCGGTCGGCGCATTGCCAATGGCCACCACGGCGCCTGCCAGGTGCGGGCGCCACAGCTCCAGCGCAGCGGCGCTGCGGGTGGTGCCCATGGATTGGGCGAGTTCGCGCACTGAAGGGTCTTGCAAGGTGGAGATCACCTGGTTGTCGGCCGGCAGGCGGGTGCGGGTAATGCCTTCGCTCACCATGCGCACGTCGCACAAAATGGGGGCACCGGCTTCCAGCGCCGTGCGGGCGGCCTCGGCCATGCCCTCGGAAAAGCGCACATGGGCTTCCAGCCCGACCATGCCGGCGGCGTGGATCATGCGGACCACGGCCAGCTCCTCTACCGGGTTGAAGCGGGCCAGGTCCGCTTCCGAGCGGATGATGGCAAAGGACTGTCGGTAGATGGCGTCGCCATCGGTTTCATACGTATGGCGCATGCAATCGTTGTTGTTCTAGGTAGGCGGCAATGCCTGCTGCGTCGAGGCCGGTGGCGTCGGGCGCGCTTTGGGCAGTGCCGTGGTCAATCAGGTGGTAGCCCGCATCACTGGCCACCAGCGTGAGGGTGGCGCCGTGGTGGGCGCAGCCTTTGCTGCAGCCCGACACATGGGCTGTGCGGCCTGCGGGCAACAAAGGCGCAAGAAAACGGGCCAGCGCGCGGGTAGGGCCCAGCGCCTGGGTGCAGCCGGGGGCTCCGGTGCAGGCCATGACGCGCAGTCGGGCATCGCCTGTGTGGGTGATCAGCTCAGGCAGGACAGGCGCGGTATGCAGGCCTTCGAGCAGCAGTCCGCGCCAGGGCGTGATGCGCAGCGGCGCCAGAGCCGCAAGCTGGTGCAAGGTTTCGGCGGGCAATTGGCCGAATTCCAAGCCGACCACCATTCCGGTGGCAGAGTTGCCCACGGTGGCGGTGAGAACTGTTGCCGTGGGTATTGGCGTGGTGGTGAAGGGTGCGGGCAAGGCTTGGCTCTTGAGCAAGCTGGCCATGCGGCCACGGCCGTTGACCACACCACCGTTGGCAACAAACCACCGGGTGAGCTCCATGGCGCTTTGTGCTGCTTGAGCTGGATCCACACAGGCACCGGTGGTGGCGCCATCGGCATAGACCAGCACCTGATCGCCCCATCGCTCCAGCCGGATGTCGGCAGAGGCGTCACGCAGCACGGGCTGTTCGCCCAAATCGATGGCGAAGCCGAATTTGCCGGGCAGAGTGGGGGCGTCAGGGGCGGCCAGGGCGAGGTTCAGGGCCCCGCAAACGGCGGGGGTGCCGTCTGCATCGGTCCAGAAAGGGCTGAGCAGCAGGTTGCGCCGGGCTTCCACTTCAGCGTGTTCGTCGAGCAGACCCAGTGCGCGCAGGCCATTGATCAAGGCAGGGTAGCTGTCGGGGCAGACGCCGCGCAGCTGCAGGTTGGCCCGGCTTGTGAGTTCCAGCATGGGCGATGCGTATTGCTGCGCCAAGCCGGCCAGCCCTTGCGCCTGTAGAGGCCAGAGGCGCCCCAAAGTGGGCCGGACCCGCACCACCAGCCCGTCGCCGGACGGCATGGGCCGCAGCGCGCCGGGGCACCAGCCCTGGATGCGGGGCTCGCTGGCAGTGGAGGGGGAAAGATGGCTTTGCACGAGGGGAAACGCGTCGGTAACTCTCAAGTATCTCACTATCCCCTCTGTAAAACCCCCACTGTGCCCGAGCAAGCTTCATGCAGCCTGACACACGTATGATGGCGCGCCCATGAGAGACTCGCACCCGCTATGACCACTGAATTCACCCCGCAGCATTGGGCAGGCGCCGTGGGCGTGGCTGTGCTTGTCGCCCTGTGGGTAGACCGCGTTTGGGGTGAGCCACCGGTGCGCCTGCACCCGGTGGTGTGGATGGGTAACTTTTTGGGCCGTGCAGGCGACCGGGTGCAGCAGCATGCCGTGCAAGACCCCGAGGTGCAGGATGTCAAGGCATTTGGGCTTGCAGCGCTTATGTGGTGTGCGGGAGCAGCTCTGTTTTTGATAGCGGCTTTGCTACTGCAGGGCGCTGCACTGGAGCTGCCCTGGTGGGCAGCGGGCATGCTGATGGGCCTGCTGCTCAAGCCCATGCTGGCCTTGGCCATGCTGAAAAGCGAGGTCCGCGCCGTAGAGGCGGCTCTGGCCGAGTCACTGGAGGCCGGGCGGGAACGCTTGCGCTGGCTGGTAAGCCGGGACGTGACGCAGCTCACCGAGGTGCAGGTGCGTGAAAGTGCCATCGAGACGCTGGCCGAGAACCTGAATGACTCCGTGGTAGCCCCCATCTTCTGGTTTGTGCTGCTGGGCTTGCCCGGTGCGGTGCTTTACCGCTTTGCCAATACAGCGGATGCGATGTGGGGCTACCCCGGCATCTACAAAGACCGAAACTGGGCCTGGGCCGGCAAATGGGCTGCGCGTGCCGACGATGTATTGAGCTGGGTGCCTGCCCGCATTACCGCGGTGCTGCTCTTGCTGGCGGCCGGCCGGCGTGGCTGGGCGCTGCGCAGCCATTTGCCAGCGGAAGCCCGCAAAACCCCATCGCCCAACAGCGGTTGGCCCATGGCCGCCATGGCTTTGGTGCTGGGCGTGGGCTTGCGTAAACCGGCGGTGTATGTGCTGAATCCGGAGGGGCGGGAAGCGCAGGCGGCAGACACTGAAGCTGCACAGGCTTATGCATCAAAAGCAGTGCTGGCGCTGGTGGGATTTGCGCTGGCAGCTCTTCTTTTGATAGCAATCGGGGTTTGACTTGAATCCCGGCACCCGAATCCACGGCGGGCCCGACGCGGCGGGGGCGGCGCTATACGACTTTTCCACCAACAGCAACGCTTGCGGGCCTTGCCCAATCGCATTGGCTGCCGTCCAGACCGCCGACCCAACCCGTTACCCGGACCCTCAGTTCACGACCCTCAAAGCTGCTTTGGCCGCGCACCATGCAGTGGAACCTTGGCGGGTCACGTTGGCAGGCAGTGCCAGCGAGTTCATCTTTCGCATCAGTGCGTGGGTCCGCCACGGCGGCGGGAGCCGCGTGCACTTGCCGAAGCATGCTTACGGCGACTACGCACATGCGGCGCAGGCTTGGGGTCTGACTCAGGTGGATGACCCGGATGCTGCCGACTTGGTCTGGGCCTGCGATCCCGCCAGCCCTACCGGACAGAACCACTCCGGATGGCCCAAGGTGCTTGAACGCTGCACGGTGGTGCTGGACGGGGCCTATGCCCCCTTGCGCCTGAGCGGCGAGCCTGCCTTGACTGCCGAGCAGCGCGACGCCGTGTGGCAACTGTTTTCGCCCAACAAGGCGCTGGGCCTGACTGGCGTGCGTGCAGCCTATGCGATTGCGCCTGCCCATGCTCAAGGGGCCGCCGCGGCGTTGGAAGCCATTGCGCCTTCCTGGGTGCTAGGCGCGCATGGCGTGGCCATGCTGTACAGCTGGGCCCAAGCAGACACTCAGGCTTGGGTAGCGCAGAGTCTCGATGCCTTGCGTGTATGGAAACACCACCAGATCAGCGCGCTTGAAAACGCGGGTTGGACGTTGATGCCCGGCGATGCCAATTTTTTCTGCGGCCGCCCTCCCGAAGGGTGCGACTTGCCAACTCTTTTGGCCACATTGCGATCGGATGGCATCAAGCTCCGCGACACAACATCCTTTGGCCTGCCCGGTTGGGTGCGCTTGGGTGTGTTGTCGCCGGAAGCAGTGGATGCTTTGATGGCACACCTTCATTCCGGAAACTGACTATGCAAAACCGCTCTTACTCCTGGCGCACCTGGTTCCTTGCCCTCGCATTGGTGGCCATGGCGCTATGGGCTCCGGCTGCACTTTCACAGACCAAGCCTTGCGCGATGCTGCTGATGCATGGCAAGTGGGGCCACCCTAACAATCTCTCGGGTTTCGGCCGGCAAATGGAGCCCGCGTGCGACACGCAGAGCATCGAGATGCCGTGGTCCCGCCGGCGCAATTACGACCAACCTTACCCGGTGGCCATCGCAGAAATCACTGCTCAAGTCAAAGCGTTGCGTGACAAGGGCTATGCCCGCGTCGTGCTGGCTGGGCATAGCTTCGGTGCGAATGCGGCACTCGCCTACATGGCTACCCAAGCTGATGCCGACGGTGTGATAGCGCTCGCTCCCGGGCATTCGCCTGCGTTCACCTATGGCCGTGGGATCGGCAAAGCAGCGGTGGATCAGGCACGCCAGATGGTGGCGGAGGGCAAGGGCGCTGAGATGTTGGAAATGGAAGACTTCAACCAGGGTAAAGCGCGCCCCGTGCGCATGCGGGCTGACGTGCTATTGAGCTACTTCGACCCTGAAGGGCTCGGACACATGCCTTTGACCGCATCAAAATTCAAGAAAGCAGTGCCCTTTATGTGGGTGATCGGCACCAAGGACCCTTTGTATGTCGGTGGTCCCTCTTACGCTTTTGAGAAAGCACTCGCGCATCCCGCCAGCAAATACCTGGTGGTGGAAGCGGACCACATGAGCACGCCCGAAGTGGCGGCCGCTCAGGTGCTGGAGTGGGTGAGGGCGTTGCCGTGACCGCTCGATGCATCATGGTGCTGGGCACCACCAGCGGCGCGGGTAAGAGCTGGGTCACCACGGCCTTGTGCCGCTACTACGCACGGCAAGGGCTCAAAGTGGTGCCCTTCAAGGCGCAGAACATGAGCAACAACGCGCGGGTCGTGTCCTCGGCCAGCGGACAGGGCGAGATTGGTTCGGCGCAGTACTTTCAGGCGCTGGCCGCCCGAACCGTGCCGGAAGTGCGCATGAATCCGTTGCTCTTGAAGCCCGAGCGCGACAACCACAGTCAGGTGGTACTCATGGGGCAAGTGAGCCCCGAGCTGAGTGCCTTGCCCTGGCGAGGGCGCAGTCTGAAGGTGTGGCCCCAGATTGCTGCAGCGCTGGACGAACTGCGGGCAGAAAACGATGTGGTGGTGATTGAAGGCGCCGGTTCGCCTGCCGAAATCAACCTTTCCAGCAGCGATGTGGTCAACATGCGGGTGGCCAAGCATGCCGATGCGGCATGTCTGCTGGTGAGCGACATCGACAAGGGCGGTGCATTTGCCCATTTGTATGGCACCTGGGCCTTGCTGCCGGAGGACGAGCGCCGCCTGATCAAGGGCTTTGTGCTCAACAAGTTCCGGGGCGATGCCAGCCTGTTGTCGCCTGCGCCGGAGCGGCTGCAGGAGTTGACCGGTGTATCCACCGTGGCGGTGTTGCCCATGTGGTGGCAGCACGGGCTGCCTGAGGAGGATGGCGTGTTTGACGACCGCAGCGTGGCGCGCGGTTCGGTGGATTTGACGGTGGCGGTGATCGCCTACCCGCGCATGAGCAACTTGGACGAGTTCCAGCCACTCAAGAACATTCCGGGGCTCAAGTTGCAGTGGGTGCGCAGCCCCAGCGAATTGGCGGGGCTGAAGCCCACCGACTGGATCATCTTGCCGGGCTCCAAGCACACGAGTGGCGATCTGGCGTGGTTGCGCGCGCAGGGCCTGGATGCGGCGGTGGCGCGGCATGCGGGGCAGGGTAGGGCGGTATTGGGAGTGTGTGGTGGTTTGCAGATGTTGGGCGAGGCCTTGATTGATCCGCACGGGATTGATGGCAATGCGCCGGGGTTGGGCTTATTGCCGCTGGTGACGGTGTTTGCGGAGGACAAGACGGTTCGGCACACCTCGACGCGGTTTTTGGCTTCTTTGCAGGCGCACGCCGAAGGGGGCACGGCCGGGGGCCTCATGCTGCCAAACGCGCAGAAATCGGCCCCCGGCCATGCCCCCTCCGGCCCGGGTGTGGGCGGCAGCGACGTCGGGACATCCTCTCCCTGGTACGCGCTGGCTGGCGTGCCTGTAGCCGGGTATGAGATACACCATGGGCAAACGGCGCAGCATGCCGCCATGGCGGCTGCGGGCAATGTGGCCTACGCGGTGTTGCCGGACGACTTGGGTTGGTGCAACGCCGCTGGCAACGTCATGGGTGTGTATTTGCACGGCATGCTGGAGGATGCGGCGGTGTTGCAGGCCTTATTCGGCGAGCGTCTGCAGGGTGAGGTGCCTACCTTGGACAAGGTGTTTGACGGGCTGGCGGACTACATCGGGAATCACTTCGGGCCTGGTGTGTTGGACGGTCTGGTCGGGCGCTGAAAGTGCGCTATGGGCGGGTGCACTTGACGGTAATTCCAGCGCGGCGCCGCTGCTATCATCGACCGCTTCAGGTGCCCCTTGCCACGGCTTGGGGAGAATCGGGAAGACGGTGTGAACCCGTCGCGTGCCCAACGCTGTAAGGATGATGACCCGCGCTCTATGCCACTGGCCGCCAAGGCCGGGAAGGCGCGCCGGGTCAGGTGACTCCGAGCCAGAAGACCGGCCTGATGGTGTTTATGCACAGCAAGGCCGGGCTGTGTTTCTTTGATTCAGCACAGGGGAATGCCATGAATTCATCGCCGGCGCACGCCGCATCGGGCTCTCACGCCCAAACTTCCGAAACTCACCACGACATTGCAGTCGCTTGGGACCTCGCTTTCGGGCGGACTGCCTTGGCCGATATTGCCGATCCGGCATTGACCCAAGCATTGCAAGACACGCTCAACAACAAAACCAAACCGCTGGGCTCACTCGGACGTCTGGAGGATGTGGCGCTCAAGATCGGCCAGATTCTGGGCACCAACTCGCCGATGCTGGAGCAGCCGCAAATGGTGGTGTTTGCTGGAGACCATGGCCTCACTGCCCGCGGTGTATCGGCATTTCCGAGTGACGTGACCTGGCAGATGGTGGAGAACTTTCTGGCCGGCGGCGCTGCGGTGAGTGTGCTGTCCAAGCAAAACGGGATTGCCTTGACGGTGGTGGACTGCGGTGTGAAGCACGACTTTCTGGCCGGTTTGCCAACGGGGGCTACCCGTTCTGGGCTGCAGGTTCGCAAGGCACAAGGTGCTGAGCAGGGAACGTCAGATTCCTCTGCACAGCCTGCCATGACTGCCGCTCAACGCGATCAGGCTTTGCAACATGGCATGGAGCTGGTGAAGGATTTGCCTGGCAATGCGCTTTTGTTGGGGGAAATGGGTATCGGCAACACGTCCGCCGCGTCTCTATTGCTGGCGCGGCTGGGTGGGCTGGATATTGCCGTGTGCACCGGGGCCGGCACTGGCTTGGATGCACCAGCGGTTCAGCGCAAAACCGAAGTATTGCGCGAGGTGCTGGCCTTGCATGCCGAAGCGATATCGCCGCTGGATGCTTTGGCGGCCTTCGGTGGATTTGAGATCGCGACCATGGTGGGCGCGGTGTTGCAGGCAGCCCAGGAGCGGCGGGTGATTGTGGTGGACGGCTTTATTGCCACCAGTGCGGTCGTGGTGGCGCATGCCTTGCAGCCCCATGTGCTGCAGCGCTGTGTGTTTGCGCACCGCTCCGGCGAGCGGGGCCATGAATTCATGTTGCAGCACCTGGGTGTGCACGCTGTGCTCGATTTGGGGCTGCGTTTGGGTGAAGGCTCGGGCGCCGCGCTTGCCTGGCCACTGCTGCAGTCGGCCTGCACGGTTCTGCGCGACATGGCGAGCTTTGCCTCGGCCGGTGTGTCTGAAAAGTCAGACGCTCCGGTGGCGGTGGGCTGAGCCCGGCGCGAGGCAACCATGCGCAGTTTCATTCGCCACTACCTGCTGGCCCTGCAGTTTTTCAGCCGCGTGCCGGTAACGGGTCGTCTGGCTGACTGGGTGGGCTTCAGTCCGGCCATGCTGCGGGCCAGTGCGGCGCACTTTCCCGGCGTGGGCTGGCTGGTGGGCGGCGTGGTAGCGCTGTTGACCTGGGGCTTGCTGGCACTGTTGCCGGCCGGCCCGTTTGCCCCTTTAGTAGCCGCCACCTTGGGCACCGCCCTGAGTGTGGTCATGACGGGGGCGTTCCATGAAGACGGTCTGGCCGATGTGGCAGACGGCCTCGGTAGCAGCTACAACCGCGAGCGGGCGCTGGAGATCATGAAGGACTCGCGCGTGGGAGCCTTCGGTGCAATAGCGGTCATGCTGGCGCTGCTGTGCAAAGTGGCGCTTCTGGCGCTTTTGGGTTCGCTCAACATCGGCCTGATGGTGGCGGCAGTGTTCGCCGGGCATGTGGTGTCGCGCACCTGGCCTCTGTTGACTATCCGGCTTTTGCCGCATGTGGGCGACAGCGTCCAGTCCAAGTCCAAGCCTCTGGCCGGGCAGATCTCGACTGGTGCTTTGCAGGTGGCGGCTTTTTGGTGCTTTTCTGCGCTAGCGCTCGTCATTACTGCGCAAGCTGCTACGACTTTCATAGCGACTTCAGGGCGTGGCATTGCTGATGTATCCCTTTTTTGGGGCTTGGCTGTCGGGTGCAGTCTGTTGGCTTGGGCATGGATGCACCGTTGGTTTGCTCGCCGTCTGCAGGGCTTTACCGGGGATTGTCTGGGTGCCTCCCAGCAGGTGTGTGAGATTGCCTTCTACCTCGGCTTGGCGCTGGCATGGGGGCTCTTGCCCCGTGGAGTGGTGGCGTGAGTCTGTGGATACTGCGACATGCCCAGCCGTTGATCGCGCCAGGTATCTGCTATGGCAGCCTGGACATGCCGGCAGATGCTGCGCTGACACAAGCAGCGGCCCGTGAGGCGGCAAAGGTCATTCCCCGGCATGCCAAGCTGCGGTACTCCACGCTACAAAGATGTGAGCAGCTCGCGCAGGTGCTACTTGGGCTGAGGCCGGATTTGGCAGAAAGCTGCATGGCGGATGCCCGGTTGGTGGAGATGGACTTCGGGGTGCACGAGGGCCGGGCCTGGGCTGAGATTCCGCAAGCCCATCTGCAAACCTGGACGGAAGATTTCGCGAACCACCGTTTTGGCGGTGCCGAGTGCGTGGCAGGCTTTATGCAGCGGGTAGCAGGCGTATGGGATGCGTACTGTGCCGACGGCGCACCTGACACGGTGTGGATCAGCCACGCGGGTGTGGCGCGGGCGGCTGCCTTATTGAGTCAAGGCATACGCTGCCCGGGCACGGCAACTGACTGGCCCCGCGAGGGGCCCGGTTACGGCGAGTGGATCCGCTTGTAGCTGAATCAGCAGCCTTGAATGCGCAAGGCGTTTGGCCGCGCGACCTGCTTACTGGAGCAGCGCAGAGATATCGCTGAAGTCTTCCGGATCAGGAATGCTCTGCGCCAAAGACGCTGCATCCAGACCCAGAAAGGCCAAAACAGTGGGAGACGTTTGCTCCACTGCCGCTTTGACCGAGGCGTGGTCGGTACTTTGGTCGGCCCACAGACCTGCCAAGTGAACAACCGCGCAGAGGCGGGACTGATTGACCGCCGCCAGTGAGTCCGCACAGTGCCCGAGTGCCAGCACGACTTCTTCCGGGAAGTCCCAACGCCGCGCGACTTCGGCGGTAATTTGGCCTTCGTCGAAACCGATCAGATCACGTTCACGTTTCCAACGCTCACCGGGCGAACGTGGCAGCTGTTCGATCGGCGCAATGACGTTAGGGCTGTGCATGGAGAGCACCAGTTCACCCAGACGCAACATCATGGCAGTGAGCCAAGCCTGCTGCTCATCTTGCCGGGTCTGGTGGGCGAGGAACTTGGCATAGCCGGCGCAAACCATGCTGTAGCGCCAGAACTCCAGCCGGTTGATGCTTTCAGGCAACTTGAAAACCTGGGACATGCAGATGCCCAGCGCCCGGGCACGGATCTGTGCCATGCCGACCACGCTGACTGCGTTGTCCAGTGTGGTTACTGTGCGGGACAGGCCGAACAGGGCACTGTTGGCCATGCGCAGCAGGGTTGTGGTGAGGGCGGGGTCCTTGGCAATGATGTCCCGCACAGTAACGACATCCGCATCCTCGTCGTTCAAAGTGCGGATCAGGGCGTGGGCCGCTTCCGGCATGACGGGCAGTTTGACCGTTTGAATAAATGTGTTGATATCCGCCATGAAGCTTCGCTGGTTACGGGTCTGTCATCCCGCAGGCGCGGGAGTCTTGAGTTTATATCCGCAGACCGCGTTTACGCTGCATTGCCAGCACAAAGGTTTTCGGGCCTGACAAACGTAGCGCCCGTGCAGGATGAGCCAGTGGTGTGCGTCGACCAGATAGCGTTCGGGAATCCGCTTGAGCAAGCGGAGTTCCACATCCAGGGGTGTTTTGCCGGGTGCAAGACCAGTACGGTTGCCCAGCCGGAAGAGGTGGGTGTCGACGGCCATGGTCGGTTGGCCGAACGCGACATTCAAAACCACATTGGCTGTCTTACGGCCCACCCCCGGCAGTGCTTCGAGAGACTCCCGATCGGCCGGCACCCGCCCTTCATGCAACTTCACCAGCATGCGGCAGGTTTCCATGAGGTGCTTGGCCTTGCTGCGAAACAGGCCTATGGTTTTGATGTGGTCTTCAAGACTTGACAGCCCGATGTCCAGAATTTTCTGCGGCGTGTTCGCGACGGCAAACAGTTTACGGGTCGCTTTGTTGACGCCCACATCAGTGGCTTGGGCTGACAACAAAACGGCCGCCAACAACTCGAAAACCGAGCTGAACTCCAGCTCGGTCTGCGGATGGGGGTTGGCGCCTTGCAGGGTAGCGAAAAATTCTTCTATCTGGGCAGGTTTCACAGGGCGGTGATGTTTACAAAAGTTTCTTCTTTGGGGAATTTCGCGTGCAACCAGTCCATGTCCAGCATCAGCGCAGAAATTACGTCTGACGGAAGAGTATCGATGACATCAGGTCCGTTATGGTCCGTTTCGGCCATTAACCCTGCCAAGTGGATGACCCCCGCCAGCCTTGAGAAACCCTGGGTGGTAACAGGCTCCGCTGACTGCGCCAGCGCTTGCACCATCTGGGGTGGGAAGTTCCAGCGGCGGGCCAGTTCGGAGGTAATCTGCCCCTCGGTAAAGCCGGTAAGGCGGGCTTCGCGCTGCCAGCGCACCCCTGGAATGTGCGGAAGCTTCTCGATTTCTTGCAGCACATCGGGCTCGGCTTGCACGATGAGGAGTTCGCCCAAGCGCAGCATCATGCCGGTGAGCCAGGCTTGCTGACCGTCCATGCCCAAACCCGTGGCCAGCCATTGGGCATACCCTGCACAGGCCATGCTGGTGCGCCAGAATTCTTTACGGTCAAGGCCGGGAATCGTCGGAAAAGATTCGCTCAAACAAGCACCCAGCGCTAAAGTACGCACCTTGGACATGCCCACCATGGTGATAGCATCATCCAGACTGCTGACGCCGCGGGGCAAGCCGAACTGCGCGCTATTGGCCAAGCGCAATAACTTGGCAGAGAGAGCCGGGTCTTTGGCGATCAGGTCACGTATTTCGGGAATGCCAGCGCTGTCGTCATTCAGGGATTGAATGAGTGCGTGGGCTACCTCGGACATGGATGGCAATTTCACGGTTTCAAAGAACGCTGCGAGCTGGGTCATGTCGTCTCCTGGTTAATGAAAGTGACCGGTGTCGATGACAATTTACCTGAAGTACAGCGACTTGAGAATCTGGTTTTGCTCGAGTTATTAATATTTTTTTGTTTGAATTGTGAAATTAAATATGCAATTTGCAGATCGTTTGAACAACGTAGAAACCTCCGCCATCCGTGAGCTGTTCAAGCTGCTGGGCAAGCCGGGCATCATCAGTTTTGCGGGCGGCTTCCCCGATCCTGCCTTGTTTGACGTAGAAGGTATCCGTGAAGCCACCGACGCGGTCCTGCGGAACAACCCCGGTCCGGTGCTGCAGTACGGTGCCACGGAAGGTTGGCAGCCGCTGCGTGAGGGCATCAGTCAGCATATGGCGGGCAAAGGCGCAACTGTCCCGCCTGACGGGCTGATCGTCACCACCGGCAGCCAGCAGGCGCTGGACCTGATCGGCAAAACCATGATCTCGCCCGGCGACAAAGTCATCATGGAAGCGCCTACCTTCCTGGCCACCATCCAGTGTTTCCGACTCTATGGCGCGGAGGTGATTGGTGCACCGATTGATGCGAATGGCGTAGACGTGGACAAACTGGAGGCACTGATCGTTGAGCACAAGCCCAAGCTCGTGTACCTTATTCCGTCTTTCGGCAACCCGAGTGGTGCCATGCTGAGCCTGGAGCGCCGCAAGCGTATTCTGGAAATCGCCGCCCGCACCCGGACGCTGGTGGTTGAAGACGATCCTTATGGCGAACTCTACTTTGACCGGGCACCACCGCCCAGCTTGCTGGCGCTGAGCGACGAAGTGCCCGGTAGCCGCGATTGGCTCGCCCACTGCGGTTCATTCAGTAAAGTGCTCAGTCCCGGTTTGCGAGTGGGCTGGTTGATTGCACCAACTGCTTTGCTCGCGCGCGCCACCATGTGCAAACAGTTCAGCGATGCGCACACCAGCAACCTGACCCAGGCAACCGCCGCTCACTACCTGACGCTCAATCGCTTGTCAGGTGCACTCGCTGCTGTGCGCGCAACTTACGCCGAGCGGGCCCGTATCATGGCTGCACGGCTTCAGGCGGAATTGGGTGATGCGATCGCGTTCGATGCGCCCCAGGGTGGCATGTTCTTCTGGGCGCGACTCACCGGTGCCAATGGCAAGCCTAAGCACGCGGGCGACTTTGCAAAGCGTGCCATCGACAAACTGGTGGCTTTTGTGCCGGGTGCGCCTTTTTATGCCCACGACCCCGATCTCACGACCTTTCGCCTGAGTTTTGCCACGGCGGACCTCGGGAAGATTGAAGAAGGAATTGCCCGCCTCGGACAGGCGCTTTAAGCCCAAAAGGGGTGGACGCTGTGGCAGCCCCCCCCTCTGCGGCCTCAGAGTTTGCGGAGCTTGACAGCCGGAATCATGCCGGGAGTTCTTTCCAGCTGCACCACCAGTTCGCCCCGACGGAAAATCACATAGCGGACCGAATCGCGGTTTCCCTGGTAGTCCACCAAGTCGCCCGCCTTGAGGGGTGGCGTATCTGGAACGATCGGTACCGCTGGAACCACCCTAGAACGGCGGTAACCCGGCATGCGGCGTCCGACCTCATCGTTATCCTGGCCCCATTGTTCCAACGCGCGGCCCATCGCGGATTTCATGTCATGCACACCAAAGGGCTTTGGAAGCTGGAACATCGCGCCGTGGTGTTCCGCCTGAGTCGTCAGCTCGGGCTGCATATGGGCGCTGATCAACGCCCAGCGCAGGCCGGCGTTGACCCGCTTGACCTCTTGGACCAGCCCCATGCCGTTCAGGTCATGTTTGTGAAAGCAGTCCGTGAGCAAAAAATCAGGGGTGTTGTCCCGCGCTGCCGCCAAAGCAGCTTCGGGCGAGGTTGCCGTCATCACCCATGCGCTATCGAAACCGTAGTTGACGAGCAGGTTTTTGGTGAAGGTTTGTAATGCAGGGCTGCTGTCGGCAACCAGAAAACGAACGGCGGACATACGACAATGTTGAAAATAACAAAAACACCATAATTGTAAAACTTGTTTGCTCTTTGGTGATCAAGCCCCTCTATTTTTAGGTAATTTTTATGACCCACCACCTCAAAATCGATTTTGTTTCCGATGTGTCCTGCCCATGGTGTGCCATCGGTTTGCAATCGCTGGAAACCGCAGTGTCCCGCCTTCAAGGCGAAGTGGAAGTGCAGATGCAGTTCCAACCCTTCGAGCTCAACCCGCAGATGGTGCCCGAAGGAGAAGACATTACTGAGCATCTGAGCAAGAAGTACGGCTCCACACCGGAGCAAGCCGCCGCCGCCCGTGAAAATATCCGCGCCCGGGGCGAGGCACTGGGCTTTACCTTCAATATGGACAAGCGCGCCCGCATCTACAACACCTTCGACGCGCACCGGCTGTTGCACTGGGCCGAAGACACCGGCTTGCAGACCGCACTCAAAAAAGCGCTGTTCAAGGCCTATTTCACCGATGGCAAGGACCCGAGCCAGCATGCGGTGTTGGTAGAAGCGGCCGAGTCGGTGGGTTTGTCGGGCGAGGAAGCGCGCGCAGTGCTGGCCGGTGATGAATTTGCTGATGCGGTGCGCGAGCAGGAGCAGTTCTATTTGAATGCCGGTATTCACTCGGTGCCGGCGGTGGTCATTAATGACCGGCACTTGATCTCCGGTGGGCAGCCGCCGGAGGTGTTTGAACAGGCTTTGCGCCAGATCGCTGCGGAGTAGGCGAGCCGCGTATTCACCATGGCTGCGGACCCCCCATCATTCCTCGACCGGCGCCGTGTGCTGGCGATGGCGGGTGCCATTGCCGGAGGATTGTGGCTGCCGGACAGTGCCCAAGCCCAGCCCCGATTGGCCAGCGACCCCTTCGCACTGGGCGTGGCAAGTGGTTCACCCCGACACGATTCGGTGGTGTTATGGACGCGGTTGGTGCAGGCTCAAGCGGCTGACGGGGCTGCTTGGGGAACAAAACCGGTAGCCGTGCGGTGGGAAGTGGCCCATGACGAAGGCTTCCAACGCATGGTGCAAACCGGCTCGGTGAATGCAGTGCCGGAACTGGCGCACTCGGTGCACGTCGAAGTACAGGGCCTGGAGCCGGACCGTTGGTATTTCTATCGTTTTCAAGTGGGCACTGCGGTAAGCGCTACCGGGCGCACCCGCACCTTCCCCTTAGCCGGTGCCGTGGCGCAGAAGCTCCGATTGGCCTATGCGTCCTGCCAGCATTGGGAGCACGGCTTTTACAGCGCCTACCGGCACATGCGCGCAGAGAACCTAGATGCGGTGGTGTTTCTGGGCGACTACATCTATGAGTACGGTGGCAGCGCGAAAGGTGTGCGGCGGGCTCCTACGGGTGCCGTCATCACCCTCGATGACTACCGCGCCCGCTATGCGCTGTACAAGAGTGATGGTGATTTGCAGGCTATGCATGCCGCCTGCCCGTGGATCATGACCTGGGACGACCACGAAGTGCAGAACGACTATGCCGCCGGTGTGCAAGGCACCTTCGGGCCCGAGGTGCCGGACTTTGCCGCACGCCGTCTGGCGGCCTACCAAGCCTATTACGAACATATGCCCCTGCGGGCCTCGGTACTGCGCAAAGCGGTGGCAGGAGTGATGCAAGCTGGCAGCGAGCTGCGCTTGTATGAGCGTGTGGCCTTTGGAAGGCTGGCTGTCTTGCACACCTTGGATGACCGTCAATACCGCGACCGGCATGCTTGCACCAAGGGAGGCGCTTTCGGCTCCGGAGGGGTTAATCCTGCGGCCTGCGCGAGCTGGAACGACCCCACCCGTTCCTTATTGGGCAAGGAGCAGGAGGGCTGGCTGGATCAGTCCTTGGCGGCAGGCGGTGGCACCTGGAGTGTGATCGCCCAGCAGACCGTGTTCGGGCAGCGGGATTTCAAACTTGGCGACGGCCTGGTGCTCCACAACGACGGCTGGGATGGCTATGCGCCGGCGCGTGCGCGGCTCACCCAAGCGCTGCAGCGGCACAAGGTCAGCAACCCGGTGTTTCTGGGGGGTGATGTGCACTCCAACTGGGTCGGCCATGTGAAAGCCGATTACGCGCGTCCGGACAGCAAAGCGGTGGGCGTGGAGTTTTGCGGCACCAGCATCACCTCTCGTGGTGGAGACAACAAAGGTCTGGCAGAGGTGCTGTCAGAGAACCCTCACTTCGTCATGGCGGACCGCGAGCGGCGCGGCCATGGGGTGGCGGAGTTCACCCCGCAGCAACTCAGCGTGAGCCTGCGGGTGGTGGACGATGCAACCCGTTTAGACAGCGGTGTCAGCACGCTGGCCACCTTTGTGGTGGAACAGGGGCAGGCCAAGGTCAACAGCGCCTGAGGGAGCTTGGCACGCGTCCCAACCGCCGCCTCAGGGGCTTAAGCAGACCATCAGACCTTCAGTACCTCCAACAGGCGGTCCAAACCGCCCTCGTTGATGGCGACCTGCGCTTGCTCGCGCACGGCAGGCTTGGCGTGGTAAGCCACCGACAAGCCGGCTGCGCCCATCATGGGCAGGTCGTTGGCGCCGTCGCCCATGGCAATGCACTGATCGGGGAGGATGTTCAGCAAGGACGCGACTTCCAGCAGGGTGCGGCGTTTCTCGGCGCCGTCGCAAATGTCGCCCCAAGCCTGCTGCACCAGGGCGCCCGTGAGCGCTCCGTTGTCGATTTGCAAAGCGTTGGAGCGCATGAAGTCTATGCCCAGCAGCTCGCACACGTGCGAGGCAAAGTAGGTGAAGCCGCCGCTCACCAGCAACACCTTGAGCCCGGCCTGTTTGCAGGCGGAGACCAGCGCAGCTGCGCCGGGGTTCAAACGCAGTCGCTCGGTTTTGACGGCGTGCAGGTCGGCCTCGGTCACGCCTTGCAGTAGGGCCAGACGGCGGCGCAAGCTGTCTTTGAAGTCGGTGATCTCGCCACGCATGGCGGCTTCGGTAATTGCGGCGACTTGGGCTTTGCGTCCCACTGCATCGGCAATCTCGTCGATGCACTCGATGTTGATGAGCGTGGAGTCCATGTCGAAGGCGATGAGCTTGTAGTCGCTCAATTGCAGTGCAGCGGGCAGGTTCTGGACGACGAGGCCGGGGGAGATTTCGTTGCTGGGCATAGTGTGGTTTGCTATAAGTTTGGTAGCTGCTGGCGCATACAGGAAGAGCGCAAGGGGCTGATTCAATTTATGCGGAGACATTCTCCGTGACGGGTTGACCCAGTGAGCGCAGGATGTCGCGAACCATCTGGGCCCGGTCTTTGACTTCGGGCAGCTCGCGCTCGATGCGCAGCTTTTCGTTGCCGGCCAGCTTGATATGCTTGTTTTTCTGGATCAGCTCTATGAGCTTGATCATCTCCACCGGCGGGTTCTTCTTGAAGGTGATGTGGATCACGCCGGGGGCCGCATCGACCTTGAGTACGCCGTAGGGTTTGGCAATGACACGCAGGCGGTGCACGTCGATCAGCGTCTGGGCCTGGGACGGCAGCTTGCCGAAGCGGTCCACAATTTCTTCCAGCAGCCCGTCCACCTGGTCGGTGGTTTTTGCAGTCGCCAGTTTTTTGTAAAAGGACAGGCGCAAATGCACGTCGCCGCAATAGTCGTCGGGCAGCAGGGCGGGGGCGTGCAGGTTGATCTCGGTTGTGACGTTGAGCGGGCTCAATAGGTCGGGCTCCTGGCCGTTCTTGAGACAGCGCACGGCCTCCGACAGCATTTCGTTGTAGAGCTGGAAGCCCACTTCCAGCATATTGCCGCTCTGGTTTTCGCCCAGCACCTCGCCGGCCCCGCGAATCTCCAGGTCGTGCATGGCCAGGTAAAAGCCGCTGCCCAGTTCTTCCATTTGCTGGATGGCGTCAAGGCGTTGTTGGGCGTGTTTGGTCAGGCCCTCGATGTCGGGCACCATCAGGTAGGCATAGGCTTGGTGGTGGCTTCGCCCCACGCGGCCGCGCAACTGGTGCAGCTGGGCGAGGCCGAACTTGTCGGCACGGCTCATGACGATGGTGTTGGCACTCGGCACGTCAATGCCGGTCTCGATAATGGTGGAGCACAGCAGCAGGTTGTAGCGCTGGGCCACAAAGTCGCGCATTACGGCCTCTAATTGGCGCTCCGGCATCTGGCCGTGGGCCACAGCAATGCGGGCTTCGGGCAAGAGTTCTTCGAGCTTCTGGCGCCGGTTCTCGATGGTTTCCACCTCGTTGTGCAGGAAGTAGACCTGCCCGCCGCGCTTGAGTTCGCGCAGAACCGCCTCGCGGATCACACCATTGCCTTCAGAACGCACAAAGGTTTTGATGGCCAAGCGGCGTTGCGGGGCGGTGGCAATCACGCTCAAATCGCGCAGGCCTTCGAGCGCCATGCCCAGCGTGCGGGGAATGGGCGTGGCGGTGAGCGTCAGCACATCCACCTCGGCACGCAGGGCTTTCATCTGCTCTTTGTGGCGTACGCCGAAACGGTGCTCCTCGTCGATGATCAACAGCCCCAGGTTTTTGAACTGGGTGGACTCAGACAAGAGTTTGTGCGTGCCCACCACAATGTCCACCGTGCCATCGGCCACACCCTTTAGCGCAGCGGTAATTTCCTTGCCACTGCGAAAGCGGCTCATCTCGGCAATCTTGACCGGCCATTTGCTGAAGCGGTCCACCAGGGTCTGGAAATGCTGCTCAGCCAAGAGGGTGGTAGGCGCCAGAAACGCCACCTGCTTGCCGCCCGTCACGGCGATAAAGGCCGCACGCAAAGCCACTTCGGTTTTGCCGAAGCCCACATCGCCGCAGACCAGACGGTCCATGGGGCGGGGTGAAATCATGTCCTGAATCACGCAGTGAATGGCGGCCTTCTGGTCAGCGGTTTCGTCAAAGCCGAAGTCGTTGGCAAAAGTCTCGTAATCGCCCGGGCTGTAGCGGAAGGGGTGGCCTTCGCGGGCGGCACGGCGGGCGTAGATGTTGAGCAGCTCAGCCGCGCTGTCGCGCACCTGCTCGGCCGCCTTGCGTTTGGCTTTTTCCCACTGGCCGCTGCCCAGGCGGTGCAAAGGCGCCTCGTCGGCGCTCACGCCGGTGTAGCGGGAAATCAGTTGTAGCTGGCTGACCGGCACATAGAGCGTGGCCTTGTCGGCGTATTCCAGGTGCAAAAATTCTTGCAGCTCGGGCTCACCGGCGGCGTTTTTGTTGCCCATGTCCATGTGCATCAGGCCGCGGTAGCGGCCAATGCCGTGCGAGCTGTGCACCACCGGGTCGCCCACGTTCAGCTCAGAGAGGTCTTTGATCAGCGCTTCCACATCGCTGACTTGCTCCTGCTTTTTGCGGCGGCGTGTCGTGGGGCCGGCGGCAAACAGCTCGGTTTCGGTGATCAGGTCAATGCCTGCTTCCAGCCAACTGAAGCCCTTTGTCAGGCCCGAAGTGGCGATGCCGATGGGCTCTTTGCTGTCCAGAAATTCCTGCAGGCTGTCAAAGGCGGGCGGGCTGAACTGAGAGGCGCGCAAAAAGTCCAGCAGGCTCTCGCGCCGGCCGTCGCTCTCGGCCAGCACCAGCAGACGTTGCTGGGTATTGCGGGCGTGCTGTTTGAGCAAGGCCAGCGGTTCTTCGGTGCCGCGCACCACGCCCAACTCGGGCAGCGGGCTGACCTCAGAAAACTCGGTGCCCTCGGACTGGGCGCGAATGGCCAGTTGGGCGTGCTCGTTCGCCTTGGCATAAAACTGCTCAGTGCCCAGAAATAGGCTCTCGGGCGGCAGCACCGGGCGGTCCGGGTCGCCTTGTACGAGGCGATAGCGATCTTTGGTGTCTTGCCAGAAGCGCTGGAAGGCCGGCTCCAAGTCGCCATGCAAAACGACCGTAGCGTCAGCGCCCACGTAGTCGAACACGGTGGCGGTATCTTCAAAAAAGAGCGGCAGGTAGTACTCGATGCCGGCGGTGGCTACGCCGTTGCCGATGTCTTTGTAGATGCGGCTCTTGGTCGGGTCGCCGTCCAGTAATTCGCGCCAGCGGCTGCGGAACTTGGCGCGGGCGTCGTCGTCCATGGGGAACTCGCGGCCGGGCAACAGACGCACTTCGGGCACCGGGTAAAGGCTGCGCTGGCTGTCGGGGTCGAAGGTGCGGATGCTGTCGATCTCGTCGTCAAACAAGTCCACCCGGAAGGGCACCAGACTGCCCATGGGGAACAGGTCGATCAGCCCGCCGCGCACCGCATATTCGCCCGGGCTCACCACCTGCGTCACATGGCTGTAGCCGGCGAGTGTGAGCTGGCTCTTGAGGCGCGCCTCATCCAGCTTTTGCTTGACCTTGAATTCAAAGGTGTAGCCCGCCAGAAAGCTGGGGGGGGCCAAGCGGTACAGCGCGGTGGTGGCGGGCACGATAACCACGTCGGCCCCGTTTTCCTTGTCGCGCTGGCTGATGCGCCACAGCGTGGCGAGACGCTCGCTGATCAAATCCTGGTGGGGCGAAAAGGTGTCGTATGGCAGAGTCTCCCAGTCGGGGAACAGCGCGCAGCGCAGGTCCGGCGCGAAGAAGGCAATCTCTTCCAGCAGGCGCTGCGCGTCACTGGCATCGGCTGTGACCACCGTCATGGGCTTGCCGGCCGCTTTCTCCCGGGTCCCCAGTCGTGCCAGCAACATGGCGTCGGCAGAGCCGGTGGGGCGGGGCAGGGTGAAACGTTTGCCGGGGGAGAGCTTGGGAAGATCCATGAATCGGTGGGGTGCAGTCTGGGCGGCCAAAATAGGTGCAGCCGCCTGAAAGGGCGGCTGGCGTGCAAACAGCCCCACGCCAGAAAAATCGGGTGTGGGGCTGGATTGCGCTAGGGTGATTTTAGAATGGTCGCTCCCTCTATGACCCAAACATCTCCCATTTCCCCTTTGTCGCCCGCCAACGCGCGCCCGGCCCCGTCACACTCCGCTGTGGGTCCGCGACTTTGGGGACTGGTGCCCTGCGCAGGCACTGGCAGTCGCTCCGGTGCGGCAGGCCCGAAGCAATACGCTGTGCTGGGTGGCCGGGCCATGGTGCTGCACACCCTGCAGGCCTTGGCTGCGGTAGACCGATTGGCGGGTATTCAGGTGGTGGTGTCGGCTGGAGATACGTTTTTTGAATCTGCTGTCCCACTTCGAGGCGCTCCTGTCTTTGTAGCTGCCTGCGGAGGTTCCACGCGCGCTGGCAGTGTATTGAATGGACTGTCTGCTTTGCTGGGGCAGGGTGCTCAGGCGCAGGACTGGGTGCTGGTGCACGATGCCGCGCGCTGTCTGCTCACCGCCGCCGATGTAAACCGCCTGATTGACGCGTGCCAGCACGATGCCGTCGGCGGCTTGCTCGCCTTGAAGCTGCCAGACACCCTGAAGCAGGAACAAGGCGGCCGCGTAGCCGCAACGGTAGACCGTGGTGACAAGTGGCTGGCGCAGACGCCGCAGATGTTCCGTATCGGTGCCTTGCAAGCCGCCTTGCGGGCGGCCGGTGATGCGGTGACTGATGAGGCGAGCGCGCTGGAATTCGTGGGGCAAAGCCCTAAGCTCGTCGAAGGCAGCGCACAGAATTTCAAGGTCACGTACCCGCAAGACTTTGCTTTGGCCGCTGCCGTGCTGGCTGCGCGTGCCTGAAACAGGGTGAAGTTACTATCTTTTTTGTAGCTGCTCGCGCATATTCCATAAGCGCTAGGGTGCTATTTCATACACAAGCGAGAATCCATGATGAATATCCGCATCGGTGAAGGCTGGGACACCCACCAACTGGTCGAGGGCCGCAAACTCATTCTGGGTGGGGTGGAGATCCCGCACACCAAAGGGCTGCTGGGCCATTCGGACGCCGACGCCTTGTTGCACGCCATTACCGATGCGTTGTTGGGTGCCGCAGCTTTGGGCGACATCGGCAAGCACTTTCCGGACACTGATGCCCAGTACAAGGGTGCTGACTCCACCGTGTTACTCGCCAAAGTGGCGGCTGATGTGCGGGCTTTGGGCTACCACATCATCAACCTCGATAGCACCGTGATCGCCCAGGCACCCAAGCTGGCGCCGCATATTCACGCCATGCGGGAGCGGATTGCTTTTGTGCTGGACCTGGATATCGGTTGTGTGAACGTCAAGGCCAAAACAGCGGAGAAGATGGGCCCGGTCGGTGAAGGCCGTGCCATGGAAGCGCGCGCAGTGGTCCTGCTCAGCAAACCCTGAGCCGGTCCCACCGCCGGGCAGGCTTAGAAGCGGGTGGCCCGCTGCAGACGCAGGTTGGCCGACAGTCCACCGGTGGTTGAATTGGCAATATGGAAAGTGCCGCCCATGCGCTGCATGGTTTTTTCCACGATGGCCAGACCCAAGCCCGCACCATTCGCTGCCGTGCGAGCGGCTTCGCCGCGGAAGAAGGGTTGGGTGAGCTGGTAGAGCTGCTCGGGTGCGACACCGATGCCATGGTCGCGCAGTTTCACCAGCACCCACTTGTCTTTGGCTACTGCCGAAATGTGGATGTCCGCAATGCCGGTATGCACGGATTTGCCATAGCGCCGGGCGTTCTCCAGCAGGTTGGTAATGACGCGTCCGAGCTCGACCTCGTCAGCGTAAACCAGCATGTCATCTTCCATGTCCACCCGCACTTGGACGTCCGGCAGTTTGCGCATGGAGTAAATGCAGGTGTCCACCACATCACCCAGGACCACCGGCGTGAGGCTCACCCGGTCAGGTCGGGCGTAGTCGAGAAATTTGTCAATAATGGCGTCGAGCTGGCTGATGTCGGCCGCCATGTGGGCGCGGGCCTCTTCGTTGTTGACGCTCATCTCGGTTTCAAGGCGCAGGCGGGCGAGTGGAGTGCGCAGGTCATGTGAAATGCCGGCCAGCATCAGCGCGCGATCTTGCTCCACCTTGGCCAGTTTCTGGGCCATGCGGTTGAAACCGATATTGACCTCGCGGATCTCGCTGGTGTTCACGTGCTCATCGAGCTGGCTGGCGCTAAAGTTTCCTTCCCTCATGCGACTGGCCGCAAACGACAGTTCTTTGAGCGGGCGGTTGATCAGACCTGCAATCAGCGCAGCGCCTGCCAGGGACATGACGGTCGCCACAATCAGCCAGATCAGCCAAGTCGTGCCGCCTGCAGGATTGAACTTGGCCTGGTCGGTTTGTAGCCAGTAGTCATCGCCGTCAATCACAAAGCTCACCCACAGACCCTGCTGGCCATTCATGCTGCTGGCCACCACGGTGCCTTTGCCTAGCCGGGTGCCCAGCTCGGCAACGACAAGGCGGCTGAAGGCGTCGTTGTCTTTGGACTCAAAGGTGTCGCCAGGCTCACGCGGCACAATGCGCAGACCTTCCTCGTCCTTCATGGTCTTGATGAGCGAAATGCGTGCAATGCCGTCAGCATAAACAAGCGCTGCCCGGCTCAGGTTGACTTGGGAGGCCAGTAGCTGGGCGGTCTGCACCGCACGGGGTTCAAATTCCAGGGCACGCAGAGTCTGCAGCCACGCCATGATGCTGCCGATCAGCAGAATGGCGATCAGGAAAAAAGTGCGCCAGAACAGACTGACCCGCGAGAACGGCTTGCGCCATCCACTGGGTTCATCTTCAGCCAGATCAGCGGGAGCACTGGCGTCAAAGTCAGGAATTTGGGTGGCTTGCAAACGGTTTTTCCAGTGGGTCAGGCAGCTGCTTCATCCGGCACAAACACATAGCCGACGCCCCAGACCGTCTGGATAAAGCGGGGGGTGGTGGGGTCGGTTTCCAGCAGTTTGCGCAAGCGGGAGACTTGGACATCCAGGCTGCGGTCAAAGGGTTCGAACTCCCGGCCACGCGAGAGCTGGGCCAGTTTTTCCCGGGAAAGTGGAATGCGGGGGTGGCGCACCAGCGCCTTGAGCATGGCAAATTCACCCGTAGTCAGCGTGATCTCCTGGTCCGCTTTTTTGAGGGTACGCAGGCCGAGGTCAAACACGAAGGTACCGAACTTCACCACTTCGTTGTCGCTGGAGGGCGCGCCTGGCGCCTCCTGGGTAGGCCGGCGGCGCAACACTGCATGGATACGCGCCAGGAGCTCGCGGGGGTTGAACGGTTTGCCCAGGTAGTCGTCCGCACCCACTTCAAGGCCCACGATGCGGTCGATGTCCTCGCCCTTGGCAGTCAGCATGATGACGGGGGTTACATCGTTGGCAGCGCGCAGGCGGCGGCAGATGGAGAGGCCATCTTCACCGGGCATCATCAGATCCAGCACGATGAGATCTGCGGTTTCACGCAGCATGATTCGGGTTAGCGACTTGCCGTCTTCGGCCAAAAAGACCTCAAAGCCTTCCTGGGTCAGGTACCGGCGAAGCAGGTCACGGATGCGCGCATCGTCATCCACCACAAGGATTTTGTTGGGTCGGTTGGATTGGGCTTGCATGGCGTCCTCAGATTTGTAACAGGCGGGATTTTGCGCGGATGGACGCGCAAACCGGCGCCTTGGGCTGCCGCTTTGACACTATGTTACAAATCCGGGCCGGGTTTGATGGCCTTGCCGTCCCGGAACTGACACCATGTCGGTTCGCCTTGTCCATACAGATCATGCACCTTATCCGGTTTGTTGTCCCCATTCTGCTTGCCAGTGGTACCACGCTCTCGCAGTCCGGCCCTGCTCGCGGAGATGCAGCGCCCACGGAATCGTCTGCCGGTGTGGCGGCTGCCAAACGACGCAGCGAGCTCAAAGCCGTTCTCAAGGCGGAAATTCCCGCCAACCCGGGACCTGGGGAGGGGCTGGATGCGGCGGAACGCCAGCAACTGCGCAAGCAACTCAAGGAACAGCCAGCGCACTGAGGTCGCGCCCACGGGTTTCCCGGAAACAACCGGCTAAATCCGGGGCAAACATACTGCTCAAAAAACAGGCTAAGCGCCATAATGCTCTGAATAATTATTCAGGGAGAGACGTTTGGTTTTCCATAACGATCTTTGCTACGGGAGAGCCCTGTGGCGCTAGACCTTGCCAAAAGCGTGGCGTTGCTGCTTGCGCTGAGCTTGACGTACAGCTTCACCATCCGGTCCATGCGCCGGCATCCGTTCCTGAGCCAGGCGGCAACAGGCCTGCTGTTCGGTGTTATCGGAATCGTCGGCGTGCTGAACCCGGTGGCGCTGGCGCCCGGCGTTCCAGTCGATGCCAGTGCGGTTGTTCTGGCCATGGTGACGGCTGTTACGGGCCTCTGGACGGGCGGCTTGGCGGTAGCCCTGTTGATCCTCTTGAAGTTTGGAATGGACGGCCTACAGGCATCGTCATCGGTGGCGGTGCTTTTGGCGGGTCTTTTGGCTGGGTGGGGCTACCACCAAGGTGTGTACAAGGCAAGGCGTGAGCATGTCAAAGCCACGTTGCTGTTTTTCAGCGCGTTTGCCACTCTGGTACTGGGATGTGGTTTGCTGTTGCTCCCAGGCATTGGTGCCGGGCCAGCTGCTGCCGATCTGGCGGTCATGTTGCTGGTTTACACCTTCGCAGGCTGGGTGCTGGGCCGGATTCTTGTGGATGCCCGCGAGCGTTTGCACAGTGAAGAGGCGCTGCGTGCGCACGAAGCGCGCTTGCGGGCTACCGTTAGCGCGATTCCAGACCTTTTGTGCCTGTTGGACCACGAAGGGCGACTGGTTGAAGTGCTGAGCCAAACCGAACTGGACCCCTCCATGCCCCTGAGCGCGCTGCTCGGTCGCCGTCTGCATGATCTTTTGCCGGGTCCTGAGGCGGATCGGGTGTTGGCGCAGGTCCATGCCACGCTCAAAAGCCGGGAAACGCTGTCATTTGAGGCGGATTTCCCCACCCGCGATGGCTTGCGGCGTTTAGAGGGGCGGATACACGCCTTGGCGGAGGACGAGGGGAAAGGCAACCTCGTGGTTTTGCTTGCCAGAGATGTCACCAGCCGGCACGCTGCAGCCCAAGCGCTGTTGGCGTCTGAGTTGCGATTTCGCAGCCTCCTACAAAACATTGGTGCAGTGGCAGTGCAGGGCTTCCGCCCGGACGGCACGATCACCTACTGGAATCACGCCTCCGAGACGCTCTATGGCTATCCGGAAGCCGAAGCGCTGGATCGCGATCTGCTTGAGCTCCTCCTCGCGCCGCAGGCCCAGCCGGAGTACCGTGACGCACTGGCACAGATGCGCGAGAGCGGCCAAGCCATGGAAGCGCGGGAAATGCTCCTCGTACATCGCAATGGGCACGAAATTCCGGTGTTGTCCGGTCACGCCGCAGTAACCGGTACGGCAGGCGCGCAGGAGTTCTTCCGCTTTGATATTGATCTATCGGAGCGCAAGCGCACCGAGGCAGAGCTCCGGGTGGCCGCGACGGCTTTTGAAGCCCAGGAGGGCATGATGGTGACGGATGCCCAGCGGCGCATCTTGCGTGTGAACCAGGCCTTCACCCGGATTTCTGGCTATGAAGATGTGGAGGTAATAGGCCAGACGCCCACCATGTTCAGTTCCGGCTGGCACGACAACAACTTTTATGCCGAGATGAACGGCGCGCTCGCCAACATCGGCACGTGGGAGGGGGAAATGTGGAACCGCCGCAAGAACGGCGAAATTCATCCCCAGTGGTTGCATGTGACGGCGGTAACAGATGACACAGGCGCCGTCAGCCATTTTGTGGCAACCGTCACCGACATTACCCAGCGCAAGGCCGCAGAGGACCAGATCCGGCAACTCGCGTTTTACGACCCGCTCACAGGCCTGCCCAACCGGCGCATGCTGATTGACCGGCTGCGCCACGCACTGGCCAGCAGTGCCCGCAGTGCGCATTGCGGGGCATTGCTTTTCATCGACCTCGATCATTTTAAGAACCTCAACGACACGCTGGGACATGACAAAGGGGACTTGTTGCTGCAACAGGTTGCGCAACGCCTGCTCGATACCGTCCGCGAGGAAGACACGGTGGCCCGGTTGGGCGGCGATGAGTACGTGGTGATGCTTGAAGGGCTGGATGAGTCCTCTGAAATCGCGGCCTCCCAGGCCACGACCGTGGGTGAAAAAATCATCACCAAGCTCAATTGGCCCTACCAGCTTGCAGGGCACGAATTTCACAGCACACCGAGCATAGGATTGACCTTGTTCAACGGTCACGAGGTAGAGGTGGAAGAGCTGCTCAAGCATGCGGACCTTGCCATGTACCAGGCCAAGGGAGCCGGTCGCAACGGCATGCGCTTTTATGACCCGCAGATGCAGGCTGCAGTGACCAAGCGCGCCGAGCTCGAGGCCGACATCCGGCAGGGCATTTTGTACGGACAGTTCCTGCTGTATTTCCAGCCTCAGGTAGACGGCGCAGGCCGTGTAGTGGGCGCTGAGGCCCTGCTGCGCTGGAAGCATCCGTCACGGGGTATGGTATCGCCGGTGGAATTCATTCCAGTTGCCGAGGACTCCGGGCAGATCCTGACCCTGGGCAGCTGGATTCTGGAGACGGCGTGCGCGCAGCTGGTGGAGTGGGCGGGACATCCGGATACTGAAGCCCTGACACTGGCCGTCAACGTGAGCACCCGCCAGTTCCGGCAGCAGGATTTTGCGCAGCACATCCTCGACATGCTGGATTACACCGGAGCCAATCCGCATCGGCTGAAACTGGAACTCACAGAAAGTTTGTTGGCAGACAACCTGGATGATGTGATCCAGAAAATGTCGGCCTTGCGTGCGCGGGGCGTCGCTTTTTCATTGGACGATTTCGGCACTGGTTACTCCTCGCTGTCCTACCTCAAACGCTTGCCGTTGGACCAGCTGAAAATTGACCAGTCCTTTGTGCGGGATTTGCTCACAGACCCCAACGATGCGGCGATTGTCAAAACCATCTTGGCTCTGGGGCAAACCCTGGGCATGAAAGTCATTGCCGAGGGCGTGGAAACCAGCGCTCAGCAGGACTTTTTGCGGGCCAATGGATGCACCAGTTACCAAGGGTATTTGTACAGCCGGCCGGTGCCTGCGGACGAGTTTCTCGAATTCCTCCAGCGTAGTCTTGCAGTGTCGGAGGCCTCGTGAGCCCGCAGGATGTTGCCCTGGGTATTCACAGGCGCCGCATACGTCTGATTCTTTGGGTCAGCGCAGCTTTGCTGAGCACGCTCGGGGCCGGTTGGGCCTTGTTCTTCGGACTCACAGGCCAGCCGGTGATCGCTTGGGTGGAGTCCATTTTGCTCATCACCGGCGCATGCGTGGCCTGGTTGACGCATAAGCGGCGCACGCGGGCGGCCTTTCTGCTGGTGCTGGCAGTGTCTTACACGGCATTGACCCTTTTCTCGCTGTATCTCGATATACCGGACTCGGTGGCTCCCCGTACCTCGCACCTGTATCTGCTGGTGCTATCGCTGGCTAGTCTGCTGGTTTTCAAGCATGAGTCGCGTGCACTGCGCTGGTTTCTGACATCGGTACTGATGCTCACATTTCTGGTGTTTGCCAGCACGTCTTGGGGCATTGCGTCTGAATTCGCCATTCCTGCCACCGTCCGCAAGTCGGGTGTCTGGATCAACACTGCTGCAGCCATGGTCGGCCTTTTGGCGCTGGTCCACATCATGCTGACCGATACAGCAGATTCCAATTCCCTGGAGCGTGACCTGGAACAGGGCTTGGCGCGCCGGGAGTTTTTTCTCGTGTATCAACCGCAGGTGCAGGCGGACGGCACGGTGGTTGGCGCGGAAGCACTGTTGCGCTGGCGGCATCCCCGGCTGGGGCTGGTCTCACCGGGAGAGTTTATTCCCGTGGCGGAGCAGTCCGGCCTGATTCTGCCCTTGGGCGCGTGGGTGCTTGATACCGCCTGCCAGACCTTGCTGCGTTGGGCGACGCTACCGGCCATGGCGGGCCTGACGCTCTCGGTCAACGTGAGTGCCAAGCAATTTTTGCAGCAGGATTTGGTACAGCAAGTCGAAGCGGCCCTGTTACGTTATGGGGTGTCGGCCTCGAAGCTGAAATTGGAGCTGACAGAGAGCATGTTGGTGCATGACATGGACGACATCGTCCGGAAAATGCACAGCCTGCACGCCTTGGGTGTGGGGTGCGCGCTGGACGATTTCGGTACCGGATTTTCGTCATTGAGCTATCTGAAAAAGCTGCCCTTGGACCAGATCAAAATCGATCAGGCTTTTGTACGTGATGTATTGACCGATCCCAGCGATGCCGCCATAGCCCGCACGGTGCTGCAATTGGGGGAGAGCCTTGGTTTTGCGGTGATTGCAGAGGGTGTGGAAACTGAAGGGCAACGCGACTTCCTTCTGGATAACCATTGCCGCCTGTTTCAGGGTTATCTTTACAGCCGCCCGCTCGCTGTCTCTGATTTTGAAATGTATGCGGCCGATCAATCGGCCGCTTCCTAACTGACTTACTCCCTGACCCTCATGCCAGATATTTCTACAGCCCCTAGCAGTGATGACATTCGCGGGCGTTCCCTCGCCAAAAACCTTCTTGGGCGCTTTGAGCTGGTGCGGGTGCTCGGCAAAGGTGCCCAAAGCACGGTGTGGTTGGCATTTGACCCTCGCCTGGAACGTCAGGTCGCACTCAAAGTCATGAAATCGGGCATGGGCGCAGACGGGCAGGCGGTCGCGCAGTGGCTACAGGAGGCGCGCAGCGTAAGCCGTTTGACGCACCCGAACATCGTTCCGGTGTATGAGGCCGATATCCATGAGACGCAGCCTTACTTGGTGTTCGAGTACATCGCAGGCGCCACCTTGGACCAGCACATCAAGCAAAACGGCGCCTTGCCGGCAAGCCAGGCCGTCGCGTTGATGATGGACGTTCTGGATGCCGTGGCGGTGGCCCATGCAGCGGGCGTGGTGCACCGGGACCTGAAGCCGTCGAATATCGTGATTGATAGCGCCGGACGTGCCCGGGTGATGGACTTCGGTATTGCCGCCCGCATCCGCGATGCAAATAACAAAGACCCCCAAACAGATAGCGGCGGCACCATCGGTTACATCTCACCCGAGGCTGCACACGGGGCAGCGCCCAGCCCGGCGATGGACATTTTCTCCGCAGGGCTGGTGCTGGCCGAAATGCTCATGGGCCGCCAACTGCTCTCCGAGTCCGATCCTTACCGCGCCATTTACCGCGTGACCCACGAGCAGTTGGAGTTGCCCAAGGTCATGCCTGCTGCGGTGGACGATCAGTTGCGCGCCATCGTGTTGCGTGCTTTGGCGCTGGACCACGGCCAGCGATTTGTCAGTGCCCGTGTTTTCCAGAGTGAGCTGGAGTTGTGGGTCAACTCTTTGCAGGCTGCCGCACAAAGCCAAGCTGCGCCCAGCAATGCCACCCTAGAGTTTCTCTTGCGCCGCATGCGGCACAAAAGTGATTTCCCTGCGTTGTCGGATTCCGTCACCCGCATTCAGAGCATGGCCCGCTCGGACAAAGAAAGTGTGGGCAGCGTCACCAACGAAATTCTTAAAGACGTGGCGCTTACCAACAAGCTGCTGCGCCTCGTGAACAGTGCGCACTACGCGCGGGGCGGGAGCATCAGCACCGTCTCCAGGGCAGTGCATCTGGTCGGGTTCAACGGTATCCGCAACATGGCGTTGAGCCTGGTTTTGCTGGAGCACATGCAGGACAAAGCGCATGCGGCCCAATTGAGGGAGGAGTTCTTGCGCTCACTCATGGCCGGCTCTGTCGGGGGCGAACTGTGCCCGGTGCTGCGTGACAGCGAAGAGGCCTTTATCGGCTCCATGTTCCAGAACCTGGGGCGGTTGTTGGCGCAGTTCTACTTCCCCGAAGAAGCCAACAACATCCGCACGCTGACCCAGTCGGCACGGGACCCCAAGACGGAAGAGGCTGCGTCCATCAGCGTGCTCGGACTGAGTTACGAAGAGCTGGGTTTGGGCATTGCCAAAAGCTGGGGTTTGCCGCCGGGTATCCAGCGTTGCATGCGCAAACCCACAAGTACACCGCCGCCCAATCCGCCCTCTGACATGGCCGAACGCATCCGCTGGATTGCTCTGGCGTCCAATGAGATTGCCGACGTATTGCTGCGCAGCGACCCCAAGGACGTAGATGACCGCATCGCCGGCGTAGCCAAGCGCTACGCGCATGTGATGGGCAGCAGCAGCAAACTGGTGTTGGAGGCTACCGCCAAGGCAAGGCTTAAGCTGGTGGATCTCGCTGTGGCCATGGACATTCATGTGGCACCCGGCTCCGCCGCTGCCAAGCTGTTGCAGTTGCCGCCTGAAGTCAGCAGCCGGGCGGCACCGTTGCAAGCCGAAACAGACGCCAATCTGGGTAGCTTTGCGTTGCAAGCCACCCAAGCTGCGCCCTTGGATGAACCGGATGCTCCGATCTCGGCAGCGCGCAAATCTGTGGTGGCAGAGACCCTGTCTGCCGGCATCCAGGACATTACCAACGCCATGGTGGACGACTTCAAGCTGACCGATGTGTTGCGCATGATTCTGGAGACCATGCTGCGCGCGCTGGAGTTTGACCGCATCATCTTCTGCATGCGGGATGCCAAGACCGAGATGATGACCGGCCGGTTCGGGCTGGGCCGAGGCGTGGAAGCTCACGTCAAGGGCTTCAAGACCCATCTCAAGGCGGCTTCACCGGATCTGTTCGGGGCGGTGTGCCTCAAAGGCGCAGACACCATGATCAGTGACGCCGCAGAGTTGCGGGTGGTACAGCGGCTGCCGGCCTGGTACCGCACCGGCCTCAATGCACCTGCATTCCTGTTGCTGCCGCTGCAGATCAAAGGATCGCCCTTTGGTCTGATCTACGCCGACAAGCTCAAACATGGAGCGCTGGAGCTGGACGAAAA
Organism: Comamonadaceae bacterium; assembly: GCA_027488985.1. Taxonomy (GTDB): domain Bacteria; phylum Pseudomonadota; class Gammaproteobacteria; order Burkholderiales; family Burkholderiaceae_C; genus Allorhodoferax; species Allorhodoferax aquaticus. The sequence continues at coordinate 71,257 of JAIYAR010000010.1, forward strand.
AGAACTCGCTCTGCTGCGCACCTTGCGTAACCAGGCCGTGATGGCATTCAAACAGTCGAGCTGAGCTTGCGGGTTCCTCATGAAAAAAGCCCCTGCAGAAAACTGCCGGGGCTTTTTGCTATTGAATTTATAGCTGCACGCGCATATTCGTCGGGCGCGAGGGCCCGATTTGTTCAGAATTACTGCGCTGTCCAGCCACCGTCCATATTCCATGCCACGCCGCGTACGTTGTCGCCGGCGGGGGAGCAGAAGAAGACGGCCAGCGCACCCAGCTCCTCAGGGGTGGTGAACTGCATGGAGGGTTCTTTTTCGCCCAGCAGCTGTTTGGTAGCGTCCGCGTTGCTGATGCCTTGCGCTGCCGCCTTGGCATCCACCTGTTTTTGTACCAGCGGGGTCAGTACCCAGCCCGGGCAGATGGCGTTGCAAGTCACGCCGGTGGTGGCGTTTTCCAGAGCCGTCACCTTGGTCAGGCCTACGACACCATGCTTGGCGGCCACGTAGGCGGACTTTTCGGCCGACCCCACCAGCCCGTGGACGGAGGCCACGTTGATGATACGGCCCCAGTTCTTCGCCTGCATGCCCGGCAGGGCCAGGCGCGTGGCGTGGAAAGCGCTGCTCATGTTGATGGCGATGATGGCGTCCCATTTCTCGATGGGGAAGTTTTCGACCCGCGCCACATGCTGGATGCCTGCGTTGTTGACCAGAATGTCCACGCTGCCGAAAGTCGTCTTGGCGTGCTCGATCATGGCTGCGATCTCGTCAGGCTTACTCATGTCCGCACCGTGGTAAGTCACTTGCACGCCCAGTGCGGCCACTTCGGCCTCGGGGCCCTCGACGTCGCCAAAGCCGTTCAGCACGATATTGGCGCCTTGTGCGGCCAATGCCTTGGCGATACCCAAACCGATGCCGCTGGTGGAGCCGGTTACGAGGGCGGTTTTACCTTTCAACATGCGTCTTCCTTCACAAAGTGGTGGGGGGATTCCATTAGGATGTGGTCATTATCAAACGAGTGATTGCACCATGGCTGAACCTACGCTGAATTACGTACCCTGCGCTGACGCCAATGGTCCGCGCCGCATGGCGTATTGGCAGTGGGGAGCTGCAGACGCAGCCCACACCGTGGTGTGTGTGCATGGCCTCTCGCGCCAGGGGCGCGACTTCGATGTGCTGGCCCAGGCGCTGGTGGCTCGCTCATCCCAGCCCATCCGCGTGGTGTGCCCCGATGTGGCCGGCCGTGGCCAGAGTGATTGGATCAAGGACCCTGCCGGCTATGGCGTGCCGACCTATGCCGGCGACATGTTGGGTCTGCTGGCGCACCTGACGCCCGCCACTCTGGACTGGGTGGGTACCAGCATGGGCGGCCTGATCGGCTTGGCTGTAACTGCGCATGCCGCTTCGGTGGGTGTGAAAGTACGCAAATTGGTACTCAACGACGTGGGCCCGGTGATCCAGTGGTCGTCGCTGCAGCGTATTGGCACCTATCTGGGCCGCGCGGTGAGCTTTGACGATTTGCAGCAAGCGGCTGATGCTATGTGGGCCATTTCGAGCAGTTTCGGGCCGCACACGCCGGCGCAGTGGCTGGAGTTGTCACGCCACATGGTCAAGACCCTGCCGGATGGCAAGGTGGGGCTGCATTACGACCCCGCAATTGCCATTCCGTTCCGGGCAGTGACAGAGGAGCTGGGGTTAGCCGGCCAGGCCCAGCTGTGGCAGTTGTATGACGCTATTACGGCAGAGACCCTGCTGCTGCGCGGCGCAGAGTCCGACCTGTTGTCGCCCGAGACAGCGCAGGCCATGACCCAGCGTGGTCCTAAAGCCCGCCTCGTGGAGTTTGCAGGTGTGGGCCACGCCCCGACCCTGATTGCACAAGACCAACAGGACGCAGTGACTTCTTTTTTGCTGGGGTAACGTCCCCCGCCTTGTGAGCTCTTCATGAAAAGTTTGTACGCCGGGGACTTACCCACGGCCACCCCGCAAGTGATTGCGGCCACTGCAGACAGCACCCCTGAGCAGGCGGGAGCCCTGCAGCGCGCTCGGGCCTTTGCCGAGCCTTTGTTGGCCACCGAATCACTGGATACCGGCGAAAACGTGCTGCAACACGCAGACGCCGTAGCTGCCATCTTGCGCACCATTGGCGGCTCGGAGGCCATGCAGGCTGCCAGCTACCTGGTGTATGCCTGTGACCACCTGAATAAGCCCCATGAGGTGATTGCCAAGGCCTTCGGCGACAACTTTGCCGACCTGGCCTTGGAAACCACCAAGTTGGTGCGCCTGCAGCGCATGGCACGGCTGGCCCAGCAGTCGGCCAGCCATAGCAGTAGTGCGGCTCCCATGGCACAGACCGCCGCCGCGCAGACGGAGAGCATTCGCAAGATGCTGCTGGCCTTCAGCAAGGACTTGCGTGTGGTCATGCTGCGCCTGGCATCGCGCTTGCAGACCTTGCGGCACTTTGCGGCGACCAAGCTGCCGGTACCGCGCGGCTTGGCCTCAGAGGGCTTGCAGGTGTTTGCACCCTTGGCCAACCGGCTGGGCATCTGGGAAATCAAGTGGGAGATGGAGGACTTGTCGTTCCGCTTCCTCGAGCCCGATACCTACAAGCAGGTCGCCAAGCTACTGGATGAAAAACGGGCAGAGCGGGAAGCCTCGGTGGAGCGGCTGCGCCAGCAGCTGGCGGACGAGTTGGCCGCGCAGGGCGTGCAGGCTATCGTGCAGGGGCGGCCCAAGCACATTTATAGCATCGTCAAGAAGATGCGGGGCAAGTCGTTGGGCTTCGATCAGGTGTATGACATCCGGGCGCTGCGCATCGTGGTGCCTACGGTACCGGACTGCTACGCGGCACTCAGCCTGGTGCACACCCGCTTCACACCGATCACCGAGGAGTTTGACGATTACATCGCCCGGCCAAAGCCCAATGGGTACCAGTCGTTGCACACCGTTGTAAGGGACGCAGGCAGCCAACCTATTGAGGTGCAAATCCGCACCCAAGCCATGCACGACCATGCCGAGCATGGTGTCGCCGCCCATTGGGCCTACAAAGAGGCGGGCGCCAAAGGCTACGGTGGCAGCGTGACGGCCGCCGGCGAGTACGACGCCAAGATTGCCGTGCTGCGCCAATTGTTGGCCTGGGAGCGCGACCTCTCCGGCGCCCATGCGTCCGACGGGCAGGGCATGTTTGACGACCGCATCTATGTGCTCACGCCGGATGCCGCCATTGTGGAGCTGCCGCAGGGGGCCACCGCGGTGGACTTTGCCTACAGCGTGCACACGAACCTGGGCCACCGTTGCAGGGGTGCCAAGGTGGATGGCGCCATGGTGCCGCTGAATACGCCGCTCAAAAACGGCCAGACCGTGGAAGTGACTGCCGTGAAAGAGGGTGGCCCTTCGCGCGACTGGCTCAATCCTGAGCTAGGCTACCTGGTCAGCCACCGCGCGCGCGCCAAGGTGCGGGCCTGGTTCAATGCGCTGGCCATGGGCGAGACCATGGCCAAGGGCCGTGAGGCGGTAGAGAAGCTGCTGCAGCGTGAAGGCAAAACCGCCATCAAGCTCGACGATCTGGCCAGCCAGCTCGGCTTCAACAATGCCGACGCCTTGTTTGAAGTGGTGGGCAAAGACGAGTTTTCGCTGCGCAACATCGAGCTTCTGCTACGCCCGCCCGAGCCTGCGGGCACGCAGGACGACTACATGCCGCTCAAAAAGCCACGCGGTGTGTCCGGCGGCAAGGGCGGGGTGCTGGTGGTGGGTATCGACTCGCTAATGACCCAGTTGGCCAAATGCTGCAAGCCGGCACCGCCGGATTTGATCAGCGGCTTTGTGACCCGGGGCAAGGGCGTGAGCGTGCACCGGTCTGACTGCTCCAACCTGCGCAACATGGTGCAACGCAGTGGCGACCGATTGATCGAGGTGGAGTGGGGCGCTCCGGTCGGGAAAGACGGCAATGTCTACCCGGTGGACGTTGCGGTCGAGGCTTTGGACCGCCAAGGCCTGCTGCGCGATATCTCGGAGGTGTTTGCCAAAGAAAAGATGAACGTCATCGGGGTGCAAACCCAGTCTGTCAAAGGCACCGCCTGGATGACGTTCACTGTAGAAGTGGCTGAGTCGGGCCGCTTGACCCGGGTGCTCAAGATCGTGAACGAGCTCTCCGGCGTGCGCTCTGCACGGCGGCGCTAAACGGTTCCGCGCTAATCCAGCGCCACCTCGTGCAAAGGCACACCGCAGAGTTCTGCGAGTGCTTTGATGGCCATGGCGTGGTCGTCCCGCTGCGGGATGCCTGAAACGGTCACCACCCCGACCACACCCACGCCGCGTACCCGTATGGGAACGCTACCGCCGTGCGTGGCGTAGTCGCGCAGGGGCAGGCCTTGCTTGGCCTCCAGGGTGCTGCCTTCTTTTTCCAGCTTGAGGTTGAGCGCGTACGAGCTGGTGTGCAACAGCTCTACCGAGTTGCGCTTGCGCCGCGCCCAGTCCGCGTTGGTGGGGCCGGTTCCGGGCATGCTGTAGAAGAAAACGGTGTCCTTGCCCAGGCGAATTTCTATCGCCAGCGCCACGCTAGCTTCTTCGCTAAGGGCCTTGATGCGGCTGCCCAGCGCCCATGCGGTGCGCTGGTCAAAGGCATCAAACTGCAGGCGCTCCTCCTGCAGGGCGAGGCGGGCGAGGTCAGTGTCTATGGTCATGGTTTTTGCTATCAATTAAGGAGCTGCTCGCGCATATTCCATGAGCGCGAGGTGCTTGTTAGATGATGAATTGGCCCCTCAGGCCGCCAGCAGCTGAATGGCCATCCAGAGGCAAATCACCAGCTGTACGCTCCAGAAACTGGCTCGCACAAACACCTGCAGCGGGCCGGTGCCCCACAGGTGCGCCAGTGTCTGGCCGATCCGGGCGTAGAGCACGAAGGGCGCGATCGTTTGAATGGAGTTGGTCTTGTCCATCAGGCTGGCCGCAAGCACCAGCGCCGCAAACACCGGCAGGTTTTCCATGCAGTTGGCGTGGGCGTCTTCGAGGCGTTTGACCAAGCCGGCATCGTCCTGCGGTTTGTTGCCCCGCGGCCAGTGATTGATGGGCGTACCCCGCAGAAAGCGCAGCCCGCGGTACAAAAACACCAGCGTGATCAAGGCCAGCGTCCAAAGTGCAAAACCCACCAATGCTTGCAATGCAGTCATGAAACTTGTCTCCTTTGTTGTGATGCGAAACCATAGCAGACCGCCCCCTGGGGGCAACCCGCATTACATGGGGGCAGCCCGGGGTGGCATGTTGCTGCGGTACTGGCCGGGCGTGCTGCCGGTCCAACCCTTGAAGGCGCGAATGAATGAGTTGCCATCCTGAAAGCCCAGCAGCCACGACACTTCGCCGGGCGTGATGGCATCCTGGCGCAGGTAGTGCTCGGCCAGCTCCCGGCGGGTGCGGTTGAGCACATCCTGAAAGCTCAGGCCTTCTGCGAGCAACTGCCGTTGCAAGGTTCGCCGGCTGGTGAGCAGTTTGGTAGCTACATCGTCAATGCCGCTACGCCCGCCGGGCAGCAGCTCCAGCAAGGCGCTGTGCACCCGCTCAGAGGCTTTGGCGGTGTGGTCCTGATCGGTGATGCGCTTCATCAAGGCAGGCTCAAAGCTCTCCCACATGGCGTTGTCTTCGGTCAGAAACGGGTGTGCTGCGTCTTGAGGGCTGAAGGTGATGCGGTTGCGATCGGCGGATTGCAAGGCGCAGCCGAAGAAGGCCTCCAGCGGGGCGCGGTCATCCGGCAATTGCACCAGCTCCACCCGCAAGGGCACCACTGGTTTGCGGGTGGCCAGGCGCGCCAACTGGGTAAAAAACACCATTTCAGTGGCCGCCAGACTGCGGGGCAGATGCCCCTCATAGCCGTAGCAGCTCAAGTCTGCCGAGGTGCCGTTGGAGGTCACTTGCACTTCCAGAATCATGGGCCCGATAAGGCGCTTGAAGCTGGAGAGCCGCTGCAGTGCCACATTCATGTTCGGCGCACACAGGCTCGCGAAGATGGGCGGATCGAATGCTTCGACCGAAATGGCCCGGCCGAAGCGCAGGGGCAGGTCGTCGCCACCGGCCACTTGCTCCATGCCGTCCCAGAGCTTGAAGAAGTCTGCCGGGCTCAGGCTGGCATCCGGGCGCGAAAACATGTCGCCCGGCAGGCCGGCCCACGCGAGCACCTCACCCACGGGGAGCGCCATGTCGGCCAGAAGCAGCTTCCAGCCGCGTTGGATGGCAAATTTGCTGGCGTGTTTCACCGGGTGCTCCTGTCAGCTGGCGATGGTTACTTCATCTGGCTCATGACCGCCATGTCAAAGAAGCGGTCACCGAACCATTTGCGGATGAACATCAGAGGTTTGGCCATTTTGCCCGCCACATAGCGGGTTTTGGGCTTGGGTGCGGCAATCGCTTCGGCGATCACGTCCGCAATCACGGAAGCGGGGGACGCAGCATTGGGCTTGCTGTAAGCGTCTCCGGTGGCCCTGGCCACGATGTGCGCCAACTTGGCGTAAGGGCCTTTGCCGGAGCGTTCCAGCAGCGGGCCGGTCATCACGTCGCCGAACTCGGTGGCAATGATGCCGGGCTCCACAATCACCACCTGTATGCCGAAGGGCGCAAGTTCCAGGCGCAGGCAATCGCTCCAGCCTTCGAGCGCGTGCTTGGTGGCGTGGTACCAGCTGCCCAGCGGGGTGTACATCTTGCCGCCCATGGACGAAATGTTAATGATGCGGCCACGCTGTTGGCTGCGCATATGGGGCAGCACCATCTGGGTCATGCGTGCCAAGCCAAAGAAGTTCACATCGAACTGGTAGCGCGCATCGGCCATGGTGGTGTCCTCCATGGCGCCATAAATGCCGAAGCCGGCGTTGTTCACCAGTACATCCACGCCGCCATGGGCTGCAGTGATTTGCGCGACGCCGGCCTGCATCTGGGCTTCATCGGTGACATCCATTTTGAGCGGGTGTGCGCCCAGCGCCTGCAGGTCTTGCATCAGCTCGACGCGGCGTGCAGCGGTGTAGACCACATGGCCTTGGCGAAGCAGCAGCTTGGCGGCTTCTTTGCCCATGCCGGACGATGCACCGGTGATAAGGACGACTTGGGGGCGAGTGTTGGTAGTCATGGCGTTTTCCTGTGAATGCGGAGAGGGTTGTGGATGGAATAGCTGAATCGTAGGCGGCAAGACGCGCCACGTCACTCGCCATTCGCGCCAAGGCACATGCAAATCGCGCCTGCCCTTGCCGGTGATCAGCGGGGCGCCGGCGTGAATTCCATGCGAACCCAGGCATTGCCGGTGGCGGCTTGCAGGAGGCGGATCGCTGTGCGGTTGAAGGTGAGTCCTTCTTCTGTCACCGTCTCGGTCCGGAGCTCGAAGGCCTGCGAGGCGCTGATTTTGGCCCGCAGGTGTTCCCGCTTTTGCCAGAAATCCAGGGTGTCGTCCGCCACACGCTGGAACTGGCCGGTGCTGATGATGGCCGACTCAAAGGTCTGAGGGGTGCTGAAGCGAAAAGCATCCTCAATGATCACTTTGGGCTTTGGCCCCCGTATATGCTGCGCGGAGCGCTCCAATTTTTGTAGCGACTCCACAGCATAGGCGGGCTTCATGTCGATGCGCATCATGCTGCCATTGACGTCGCCTCGTTGCTCGAGAACTGGCGCCTTGACCTTGGTGGACTCGCGTTGCAACTGGCCCGCCACCACGGGAACCGGGTGGCCCCAGGAGTTGATGCCGCGGATGGTGAAGCGGTCTTTGCTGAAGGTTTTGGAGGAGTACACGGTGGCACCCGCATCGCCCACCGGCTGTTCGGCGCCAAGGGCAATGGTGTAAGAGCCCACATCGTTATGGCTGTGATTCCCGTTACCGCCCGCCTTGATGGCAAAGCCCAGAGTCTCGCCCGGCCCGGGGCGGGACACCAGCACGCCCACGGTGTTGAAATAGGTCTGCAAGCCAACGGCCGAGGCGCTGCCATGACCTGCAGGCGCCGGCTTGCTGAACAGCTTGATGGATGCCTGCACCAGCGGGCTGGAGTTGGCCGGGGCATTGACGCTCACGCTCTGGCTGAACAGGGTTTGCGGCTGGCCCAGACCATAGGCTTCGTTGGCATAGGCGCGGGTGGTGTCATCCATGCGGGTGTTACGCCCAGCGTCTCCAAAGAGCGCCACGTTCCCCGGCGTCATCTCAAACCGGTACCCGTAGAGCGCCACTTCGCGCACCAGCGTGTGGTCAAACAGGTCTAGCTGGTTAGCGGTGGTCTGCAGCAGCATTTCCCGTAGTTCGGTGTAGTGCGAGAAGCCATAGTTCCAGTAGCCGGGGCCTTCCAGCGCGTAGCCGTCCGGCGGGAATCCACCCAGATAGTTGCGGATGTAATGCTCCGCGCCCGCCAAAAACACTGCACGGTCTTCGCGGTCGGGCAGCAGCGCCAGCGCAGTGCCTGTAACCCCTTTAAGGCACACCGCGTTCCAGTTGTGGTCTGCCTTGAGCCACCAGTGGTCTTTGCCTCCGGTCTCGTAGCTGGCGCGTACCGGTGCGAGTACGCGTTGCACCACGGCATCCCGCACCATTTTTCGGGTCGGGCCGTCCAGCTTGTCGCCCAGCAGGTAGAGCGTTTGCGCCAGTTCGTTGGCTGTGTCGGCGGCAAACAAATCCACCTCAAAACGCTGCCCGCGGAAATTGCGCAAATCCTTGTCATGGGCCGGCCAGGTCCAGGTAGGCTGTGAGCTCAGGGCCTGAAGCAAGCGTGAGATGGCGGGCAAGTAGCTCCCGGCCCATTGGCTGCATTCCGCCAGCACCAGCACATGCAGGCCCGCTTTGCGCGCATTCATCATGCGTTCGCCATTGCCGCGAACACCATTGCGGCTGTAGTCGAGGTAGGCCTCGTCGTCCCAAGCGGGCACGGGCTGCGCGGCGATTTTTTCTGCGGCTTTGGTGATATCTTGGAGGCGCCGTTGAACGTCCGAGCGCCCCCACGCGGAGCGATCTTGGTAGGCAGGCCCCAAACCGGATGGTTTTTCCGGCAATTGTTGGATAAGGCTGGCTACTCGTTCCGGCGCAATCTCTGCGAAGCGACTGGCATGGGCACTGGACAACCACGCACCTGCCAGCCACAAGGCGCACGCCATTGGCTTAGTAAAACGCGGCCACGACATCGTTCAGGCTCCCGGATGTCCGAGCAGGCTCACGATGTGCTCCCAATGCGCAGGCTCCACCGGTGTGATGGATAGCCGGTTGCCCTTTTTGAGAATGAGCAACTCGGCGAGTGCCACATCAGCCCGCAACTCGGGCAAAGTGAGGTTGCGCGTCTTGTGGACTATCTGCACATCGACCATGAGCCAGCGGGGCGCTTCTGGCTTGCTGGCTTTATCGAAGTAGGGCGAAGCGGGGTCAAATTGGGTGGGGTCCACCTTGATGCCGGAGGCGACCCGCGCAATGCCCACCACACCGGGCTGCGCGCAGCTGGAGTGGTAGAACAGAACGCCATCGCCCACCTGCATGCTGTCGCGCATGAAATTGCGGGCTTGGTAATTGCGCACGCCGGTCCAGCCCAAGGTGGCGTCGGGCATGGCCAGCACATCGTCAATCGAGGCCTCGGCGGGCTCGGCCTTCATGAGCCAGTAGTGGGGCATGGGGGTAGTGAATTTGTATTTGACAGGCCTAAAGAATAGCGCGCTGATCGTTTGCTCATGGCGTCGCTGAAAGCGAAACGCTGTCTTTTCAATTACCTGTGAAGTAATTGAGTCGATTCAACTTTGCGAACACACTGGACTTACGTTGAAAGGAACCACTGTGAAGAAACCACATTTGTATCTCGCGCTCTCAACCGGATCCTTGGGTCCATCTCTCCAATTCATCAGTGGAGGGGAAAAAGCATGACTCCCTCACTCAGCGAGTGGTTTATCCGCATCAGTTTCGGGCTGACAGGTGTGATCCACGTCCTGCCATTGGCGGGTGTTCTGGGACGATCCACGCTCGAACGAGCATATGGAGTCACGCTGGGTGAAGGGCAGGATTTGACTATTCTCATGCAGCATCGGGCCCTTCTTTTTGGCTTGTTGGCTGCGGCTTGCTTTGCAGCAATGTTCAACGCCGCATGGCGCTGGCCGGTAGGTATCGCAGCGTTGATCAGCATGATTGGTTTTGTGTTTTTTGCGGCATTGCAAACCCATGGCGCGGCGGTCGCCAAAGTCATGTGGGTCGATGTGGGGGCAGCCCTTTTGCTAAGTGTTGGGCTGATTTTTCACTCCAATGGTGGCCGCTGAACTGGAAGGCTTTTGATGCTTATGCAGAAGACGCTTGTTCAGCTCATGCTGGCTGTACTTTTCACCCATGAAATGGATGCAATTACCCAGTCCGAGTGGCGGCTGCTCTATGTGTTACGGAGCTTGGGTGACGACCCAGGCCGGTGGTGGTTTGTGGCTATGCACATACCGCTGTTTTGGGCACTCATTGCGCTCACGCACCATGCCAGCGATCTGGTGCAACGAGTGAGCCGACGAGGCTTGGCAATGTTTTGCATCATCCATGCAGTGTTGCACTGGCGTTTGGCCGACGATCCTCTTTCTACCTTTAGTTCGCCGCTTTCGTGGGGCTTGATTTTGGGCGCTGCCGCATTGGGTGCCGCATATTTAGGTATCGAAGTTCAGGACGCGAGGTCACGAAAGAACTAATGCACAAGTGGCGCGGTTCATAGTTTTCCATGCCACCAAGCCAAAAGATGGCTAGACCCTGAAAAAGGTTCAAGTGGTCCGAGCCACTACCAAGCAATCCCCTGTATCCGCAGCTTCCACCAGCAGGGCTCCATCGGTTCCCCAGATTCCGCTTCTCCCTGCCGATACATAGCCTCCCGAAGGGCCGCCATGGTTGGCAATCACCACGGTCATCGCGTGTTCCCGCGCGTAGCCGGCCCACAGAGGTGCTTCGGCGGCGTAACCATTGGCGGAATTGAGGATGCCTGCTGCGTAGACGCGGGCGCCTGCTGCTGCAGCTTGCGCTGCATGGCCGGGGTGATTGGTGTCGGCACAGATGGCACTGGCGATTTGCTGTCCTCCCCATTCCTGCAAGCCTACCGGCGCAGAGCCGGCCGTGGCGAACCGGGTTTCGCTGCCGTGCAGGTGGTGCTTCGCGTAAACGTAGTGTTGGCCATCCGGTCGCAGGGTGATCGCGCCTATGAAGGGCAGGGCGCTGCCGCTGTCCACCGGAGCGCCCAAGGTAATGGCCATGCCTGTGCGTTGGGCTGCTTCGCGCAGTGGCGCCAGCAAGGCGTGCTCGGGGTGGAGCACGAGGTCGGGCATGGCCGCCAGCTCATAGCCGGTCAGTGAGAGTTCGGGGAAGACCAGCCACTGCACGCCAAGCTGCGCAGCGGCTTCCACAAAGCGCAGGTGGTTTTGCACATTGGCCACCACGTCCAGCGGGACCGAAGTACTCTGCGCAGCAGCGATCGTGAATGCTATGTTTTTGCTAGCTGCTTGCGCAATATCCATGAGCGCTAGCGACCTATCTGATATGCAGAAAAGACGTGCTTGTTGGTCGGCCGGGCAGAGTCAACGCCGCTGTCCGAGCCGGTGTTTGCGCCACCAGAGCACCCCGGCGCCAGACCTTGAGGCGCGTGGCCTTGAGGCGGATGGCCTCGATGGGGTTTTGTGCTTGCAACAGCACCAGGTCGGCGTGGCAGCCTTTTTCGAGGCCATAGCCTTCCAGGTGCAGGATGCGGGCGGGGTTGGTGGTGACGGCATCAAAGCACTGCTGCATGGCCGGCTGGCTGGTCATTTGCGCCACGTGCAGGCCCATGCTGGCGACCTCCAGCATGTCGCCACTCCCCATGCTGTACCAGGGGTCCATGCAGCAGTCCTGACCGAAGGCCACGGTCATGCCGGCGGCCATGATTTCAGGCACGCGGGTCATGCCCCGACGCTTGGGGTAGCTGTCGTGCCGGCCTTGCAGGGTGATGTTGATGAGCGGGTTGCTCACCACGCTCAATTGCGCCTCCGCCATGAGCGGCAGCAGCTTGCTGACGTAGTAGTTGTCCATGCTGTGCATGGAGGTGAGGTGGGAGCCGGTCACGCGGCCATGCAGGCCCAAGCGGTTCGCTTCAAAAGCCAGGGTTTCGACGTGGCGCGAGAGCGGGTCGTCCGACTCGTCGCAGTGCATGTCGACCAGCTTGCCTTGCTCAGCAGCCAGCTCGCACAGGAGCTTGACGCTGGCAGCGCCATCCGCCATGGTGCGCTCGAAGTGGGGAATACCGCCAACCACGTCCACGCCCAGGCTCAGCGCTCTTTTGAGGTTCTCCATCCCACCTTTGCTGCGCAGCACGCCGTCTTGCGGGAACGCGACCAGCTGCAGGTCGATATAGGGCGCCATTTTCCTTTTGACGGCCAAAAGGGCTTCCACCGCCAGCATGCTCGAGTCGCTGGTGTCCACATGGCTGCGTATGGCCAGCAGACCGTTGGCGACCGCCCAGTCGCAGTAGGAGAGTGCCCGGTCCACCAGCGCGTCAAAGGTGAGTTGCGGTTTGAGCTCGCCCCACAGCGCAATGCCCTCCAGCAAGGTGCCGCTTTGGTTCAGCCGCGGCAGGCCCAAGCTGAGTGTGGCGTCCATATGGAAGTGCGCATCCACAAAAGGGCTGCTCAGCAACATGCCGCCGGCGTTCACCACCTCAGCGGCTGGAGCTGCCTCAGGCGTGAGCCCCTGCGTCACTTCGGTGATGCGGCCGCCTTGCACCGCGACCGACATGTGGCGGCGCCCGTCCGGCAGGGATGCGTTGTGGATGAGTAGGTCGAGCATGGTGAAAACTCCCGTACCCTGCATGGCAGAGTGCTATCAATAACCTAGCTGCCCGCGCATATCTCACGGGCGCTAATGGCCATTTCTATTGCTAATTGCTTACTGGGTGCCGAAAATGCGATCGCCCGCATCCCCCAGGCCCGGCATGATGTAACCATGGTCGTTCAGGCCCCGGTCGATGGCAGCGGTGAAGATGCGCACATCGGGGTGTTCTTTGTACATGGTGTTGATGCCTTCAGGGCAGGTCAGCAGGCACAAGAATTTGATGGACTTGGGGTTGCAGGCCTTGAGGCGCGTGACGGCCGCAGCCGCTGAGTTGCCGGTGGCCAGCATGGGGTCCACGACGACGACATCGCGTTCTTCCATATTGCTGGGCATCTTGAAGTAGTACTCCACCGCCTGCAGGGTTTTGGGGTCACGGTACAGGCCCACATGGCCTACGCGGGCGCCTGGTACTACAGAGAGCACGCCGTCCAGAATGCCATTCCCGGCGCGCAACACGCTGGCGAACACCAGCTTTTTGCCGTCAATAACCTTGCCGGTGGTAGTTTCCAGCGGGGTTTCAATCTCCAGATCTTGCAGCGGCATGTCGCGGCAGACTTCGTAAATCATCAGGCCGGCCAGTTCGTTGAGCAGCCGACGGAAGCTGCTGGTGCTGGCTTCCTTTTTGCGCATGAGGGTGAGCTTGTGCTGCACCAGCGGGTGATCGATGAGAGTGACGTTGGCACGTGCTGCGGGATCGATGGTGACCATGTTCTTGTTCCTTGTGGTGGTTATCGCTTGCTGCCGCCCAGGATGCTGCCCAGCACCCCGCGGATGATCTGGCGGCCCACTTCGCGGCCGATGGAACTGGCAGCACTCTTGATAAGCTGCTCGCCCACGCTGGCGCGGGAACGGCGGGCGCCGCCACCCAGCATGTTGCCAATGCTGTCCAGAATGCCACCGCCGGCGGGTGCCGCCTCCGGCTCGGCAGCAGGCGCTGCGCGGCCGGCACGGGTACGCGGGGCGGCCGGGGCGGCATCGCCTTCAGCTTCCGCTGCAGCGGGCGCTCGGTTTTGCGTGCGGCCCTTGAGTGCTTCGAATGCAGATTCCCGGTCCACGGCTTTTTCGTACACGCCGGCCACGATGGATTCGGTGATTAGCGTCTTGCGTTGCTCGGGGGTGATGGGGCCGATCTGACTGGCCGGTGGGATCACAAACACGCGCTCGGTCAACGATGGCCGGCCTTTTTCGTCCATCAGGCTGACCAAGGCCTCGCCCACCCCCAGCTCGGTGATGGCGTTTGCCACGTCCAGCCCAGGATTGGCGCGCATGGTGTCGGCAGCGCTCTTGACGGCCTTCTGGTCGCGCGGGGTGAACGCGCGCAAGGCGTGCTGTACGCGGTTGCCCAGCTGGGCCAGCACGCTGTCCGGAATGTCCAGCGGGTTTTGGGTCACGAAGAACACGCCCACGCCCTTGGAGCGTACCAATCGCACGACCAACTCAATGCGCTCAATCAGCACCTTGGGCGCATCGGCAAACAGCAGGTGGGCTTCATCAAAGAAGAACACTAGTTTGGGTTTGTCCAGATCGCCCACCTCGGGCAAGGCCTCAAAGAGCTCGCTCAGCATCCAGAGCAAAAAGGTGGCATACAAGCGGGGCGACTGCATGAGCTTGTCTGCCGCGAGGATGTTGACCACCCCTTTGCCCGAGCCATCGGTCTGCATGAAGTCTTCGATGTTGAGCATGGGCTCGCCGAAGAATTGGTCGCCACCTTGTTCCTCGATCTGCATCAGGCCGCGCTGGATGGCGCCAATACTGGCAGCGCTGATGTTGCCGTATTCGGTGGTGTAGCTGGCGGCGTTGTCGCCCACGTCCTGGCACATGGCGCGCAGGTCTTTCATGTCGAGCAGCAGCAGGCCGTCGTCATCCGCAATCTTGAACACCAGTTGCAGCACGCCGGCCTGGGTTTCGTTCAGGTTGAGCATTCGGGCCAGCAGCAAGGGGCCCAGGTCGCTCACGGTGGCGCGCACCGGGTGGCCTTGTTTGCCGAAGACGTCCCACAGCGTGGTGGGGAAGGCGGAGAACGCGGGTTCTTCGAAACCCCGCTCCTTGATGATCTTGCCCAGTTTCTCGGTCAACGCACCTTTTTGGGAGATGCCGGTCAGGTCGCCTTTGACGTCGGCCATGAATACGGGCACGCCCAAGGCAGAAAAGCCCTCGGCAAGACTTTGCAGTGTGATGGTTTTGCCGGTGCCGGTGGCGCCGGTGATGAGGCCGTGGCGGTTGGCCTTGTCGGGCCGGAGGAAACATTGCACTGCAGACTTGCCTGCGGCGTGCTGGGCAATCAGGATGCCTTCGTCTTGGATGGAAGCCATGGGTGTCTCTCAAGTAAATGCTGGGCCGCCCCAAGTTTACTTGCACCCCCTCGGGGGGCCAGCCGCAAGGCTGGGGTGGGGGCGCTGAACTTACAATCGAGGGAGTAGCGTAACGAATTTTTAAAGGGTTTCGTGTGGCAGGACATAGCAAATGGGCCAATATTCAGCACCGCAAGGGGCGACAGGACGAGAAGCGAGGCAAGATTTGGACCCGCATCGTCCGTGAAATCACGGTAGCGGCCCGACAAGGCGGGGGCGACCCAGCCATGAACCCGCGTTTGCGTCTGGCCATCGAAAAAGCCAAAGCCGCCAACATGCCCGCAGACCGGGTGAAATACAACGTCGACAAGGCCACCGGTTCGCTGGACGGCATCAGCTACGAAGAAATCCGCTACGAGGGCTACGGCATCGGTGGCGCGGCCATCATCGTGGACACCATGACGGACAACAAGGTGCGCACCGTGGCTGAAGTGCGCCACGCGTTCAGCAAGCACGGCGGCAACATGGGCACCGAGGGCTCGGTGGCCTTCCAATTCAAGCACGTGGGTCAAATGATTTTTGCCCCTGGCACCAGCGAAGACAAGGTCATGGAAGTGGCGCTGGAGGCCGGCGCCGAGGACGTGATTACGGATGACGAAGGCGCGATTGAGGTGCTGACCGCGCCGGCTGACTTTGAGGCCGTCAAAGCCGCTTTGGAGGCTGCCGGCCTGACCGCTGAAATCGCCACGGTGACCATGCGTTCTGATTCCACGATTGAGCTCTCCGGCGAGGACGCCGAGCGCATGCAAAAACTTCTGGATGTACTGGAAGACCTGGACGACACCCAGGACATCTTCCACAACGCCGCACTCTGAACCATAGATATGAACGTACTCGTAATTGGCGGCGGTGGCCGTGAACATGCGTTGGCCTGGAAATTGGCCCAGTCCCCCAAGGTGCAGATGGTCTATGTGGCGCCCGGCAACGGCGGCACTGCCACCGACCCGCGCCTCAAAAACGTGCCCATCACCGATGTGGTGCAACTGCGCCAGTGGGCGCAGGACAACAAGATTACCTTGACCCTTGTTGGCCCCGAAGTGCCGTTGGCAGCCGGTGTGGTGGATGAGTTCCGCGCCCATAGCATGCGCATCTTCGGCCCTACAAAGGCCGCCGCTCAGCTGGAAAGCTCCAAAGCCTTCAGCAAGGCGTTTATGCGCCGCCATGGCATTCCGACAGCCGAATACGCCACCTTTTCCGATCCGGTGGCTGCCCACGCTTATGTGGACAAAATGGGCGCGCCTACGGTGGTCAAGGCTGACGGCTTGGCTGCCGGCAAGGGCGTGGTGGTGGCCATGACCGTGGCCGAAGCCCATGAAGCCATTGACTTCATGCTGGTGGACAACACCCTGGGCGTGGCGCACAACGACGGCGCGGATGGGGTGGCGGTGCCGCGCGTGGTCATTGAAGAGTTTCTGGAAGGGGAAGAGGCCAGCTTCATTGTCATGGTGGATGGCAAAAACGTGCTGCCCCTGGCTACGAGCCAGGATCACAAGCGCTTGCAGGATGGCGACCAGGGCCCCAACACGGGTGGTATGGGTGCTTATTCGCCCGCACCGGTGGTCACCCCGGATGTGCATGCAAAGGCGATGCGCGAGATCATTCTGCCCACGGTCAAGGGTATGGAAGCCGACGGCATTCCGTTCAGCGGCTTTTTGTACGCCGGGCTGATGATCGACAAGAACGGCCAGCCCAAGACGCTGGAGTTCAACTGCCGCATGGGCGACCCCGAGACGCAGCCCATCATGATGCGTTTGAAGACCGATCTGGTGGACGTGCTGATGGCCGCCACCGAGCCGGGCTCTCACGGCAAGCTGGATGAGGTTGAGTTGCAGTGGGACCGTCGCACAGCGCTGGGCGTGGTGCTGGCTGCTCACGGCTACCCGATGAACCCACGCAAGGGTGATGCCATTACCGGTATCCCCAAGGAGAGCGAAGACGCCGCCGTGTTCCATGCCGGTACCACTCTGCAAGACGGCACGGTGTTGACTTCCGGAGGCCGCGTGCTTTGCGTGACGGCGTTGGCTGACAGCGTCAAGCAGGCGCAGCAGCGTGCCTACCAAGTGATCGACGAGATTCAGTTCGACGGCATGCAATTCCGCCGTGACATCGGGTACCGCGCCGTCAAAGGCTGATCCGGTGGTATCCGTCAGACATGCACCACACCCCGTGCAACTTCGGGGCAGCCCTTTGGCCCGAAAGATTCTCGGGTTCTTGGGCTGGAGGGTGGACTTTGACGGGCTCCCGGCGCTGCAGGGCGTGATGGTGGTGTACCCCCACACCAGCAACTGGGACTTCATCGTGGCCATCCTGGCCAAGTGGGCAGTGGGGCTGCAGCTCAATTTCTGGGCCAAGGACACGCTGTTCAGGTTCCCGCTGTTCGGCCGTTGGCTGAAGTGGGTAGGGGGCATTCCCGTCCAGCGGCATTCGCCTCAAGGTGTAGTGGGACAGGTGGTGGAGGGCGTTCAACTCGCCCGGCAGCAATCTGAACTCTATTGGCTGGGTTTGTCGCCAGAGGGGACTCGCAAGCGCACCGAAGGCTGGCGCAGTGGTTTTTACCAGGTGGCACTCAAGGCAAATGTGCCTGTGGGCGTGGTCAGTTTGGACTATGGCCGCAAAGTGGTGGAGGCAACCCGGTTCATGACCTTGAGTGGGGACCCGCAGGCAGACCTCGCCCACATGGCCGGCCTGTTGCAAGGCGTGCGTGGCAAACATCCTGAGGCGGCAGCGCCTGTGACATTTCTGGCAGCCAAGCGGCCGGACCTGCATGAAAGAAAGCAAGACCATGTCTGACACCATAGCGACCCCTGAGCGGGTGCGCGCTTACCTGATGGGTTTGCAGGACCGCATCACAACCGCTATTGCAGCGATGGATGGCGGCACTTTTCTTTCCGACGCATGGGAAAAAGCGCCAGGGGAGCCGTTGCAAGGCAATGGCATCACCCGCATTCTGGAAGGTGGCGCCGTGTTTGAGCGCGCCGGCTGTGGTTTCTCGCATGTGCGGGGCCCCAAGCTGCCGCCCAGCGCGACCCAGCATCGTCCGGAGTTGTCCGGCGCGCCTTTTGAAGCCATGGGCGTTTCACTGGTATTTCACCCCCGCAACCCCTATGTGCCCACCGTGCATATGAATGTGCGCATGCTGGCTGCCAAGAACCCGCAGGGTGACACCGTCTGCTGGTTCGGCGGCGGCATGGATCTGACACCTTATTACGGTTTTGATGAAGACGCGGTGCATTTTCATCAGGTGTGCAAGGACGCGTTGTCGGATTTCGGGGAAGACAAGTACCCCCGTTTCAAAAAGTGGTGTGATGAATATTTCTTCCTGAAGCACCGCAATGAACCCCGTGGCGTGGGTGGCATCTTTTTTGATGACTTTTCAGAGTTGGGCCAAGACCGCAGCTTTGCGATGTTGCAGTCGGTGGGCGATGCCTTTTTGGAAGCCTACCTCCCCATCGTCGAACGCCGCAAGGACATGGCCTACACCCCGCGCGAGCGGGATTTCCAGTTGTACCGCCGCGGGCGCTACGTGGAGTTCAACCTGGTCTGGGACCGGGGCACCCATTTCGGCCTTCAGTCAGGCGGGCGTACAGAGTCAATTCTGCTGTCCATGCCGCCGCATGCCAGCTGGTCCTACCAGCATGTTGCGGCTGCCGGTTCGCCGGAAGAGGCGCTGACCTCTCACTTCCTCACGGCGCGGGACTGGGTTTGACCACATCTGCCAGCAGCCCCCAGCGCATTGGCGTGTTCGGGGGGGCGTTTGACCCCCCGCACCTCGGGCACGTGGCTCTGGCCAAGGCCGCCATCGCTGAACTGTCGCTGGACAAGCTGTTGGTCATTCCGACCGGGCATGCGTGGCACAAGGCGCGGGCCTTGAGTCCTGCAGAACACCGCTTGGCCATGGCCACGCTGGCCTTTGCTGATATTCCGGAAGTGCAGGTAGATGCGCGCGAAATCCAGCGCTCTGGTGCCAGCTACACCGTGGACACCTTGCGCGAACTGCATGCGGAAAATCCGGGTGCGGTGCTGTACTTGCTGATCGGCGAAGACCAGGCGTTAGCCCTGCATACCTGGCATGAATCCGAGGCGCTGCCGGCAATTGCTATAATTTGTGTAGCTGCTCGCGCAGATTCAACGGGCGCCAAGGGTCAATTTGATGCCTTGAGTGCCGAAATCTCGGGCCTGACTGTGCTGCACATGCCCCCCACGCCTGTAAGTGCCACCGAAATCCGACAGCATGTAGCCTCGGGCGAAAGCATTGCCCCACTGGTTTTTGAACCGGTTGCACGTTATATTGACCAACACCTTCTTTACCGACCTCACTGATGACTACTTCCACCGTTGCCAAAAATACCCAGAAACTTCAACGTGCCGTCGTCGATGGTCTGGAAGATGTGAAGGCGCAAGATATTGTGGTGTTCGACACCGAGCACCTGTCAGCCTTGTTTGAGCGCGTGATCATCGCCTCCGGCACCAGCAACCGCCAAACCAAAGCCTTGGCTGCCAGCGTGCGCGATGCGGTGCGTGAAGCCGGTTTTGCCAAGCCGCGTATTGAGGGCGAAGGCAACGGCGAATGGATCATTGTGGATTGCAACCAGGTGGTAGTGCACATCATGCAGCCCAACTTCCGCCAGTACTACCACCTCGAAGAGCTGTGGGGCGAGAAGCCTGTGCGCCTGAAGCTGGGTGCCGCCAAGCCCGTGGTCGCAAAAGCCAGCGAAGAGGCCAAACCTGCCGCCAAGAAAGTCACTGCGAAGGCTGTAGAGCCGAACATGCGCCGTTCCAGCGCTGCCAAGAAGGGCGTGGAAGAAGCCTTCCCGTCCAAGGCGGCCCTGAAGAAAGCGGCGGACAAAGCCGCAGGCATCAAGGCACCTGCCAAGAAGGCCGCAGCCAAAACCAGCACCGCCAAGCCCGCCGCTAAACCGGCAGCCAAGGCTGCTGTGAAGACAGTGGTGGTCAAGCCCGAAGTCAAGAAAACGGTCGCCAAAAAAGCAGCAGCCAAACCCGCTGCCGCCAAGAAGGCGCCTGCGAAAAAAGCCGCTCCCCGTAAAGCCTGAGGTCCTGCGTGAGGCTGGTCATCGTCGCTGTCGGTCAGCGGGTACCGGACTGGGCGCAAACCGCGTGGGATGACTACGCCAAGCGCTTTCCGCATGAACTGAAAGTAGAGCTCAAAGCCATTAAGACAGAGCAGCGCGGCTCCAAAACGGTGGAGCAGCTCTACGCCGCCGAGCGTAAGCGCATCGAAGAAGCCATTCCCAAAGGCGCGCGCATTGTGGCGCTGGACGAGCGGGGCACCAGCCTGCGCACCACTGCACTCGCTGACAGACTGAAAGAATGGCAGCTGGGTGGCACCGATGTAGCGCTCATCATCGGTGGCCCGGATGGTCTGGACCCCGAGTTCCGCCAAGCTGCGCATGAACGCATACGCCTCTCCGACCTGACCTTGCCCCACGCCATGGTGCGGGTGCTGCTGATTGAGCAGCTCTACCGGGCCTGGTCGGTCAATGCCAATCACCCGTACCACAGGGAATGACCATGAGTGCCCCGGATTTCGTCTACCTTGCCTCGCAGAGTCCGCGTCGCCGCGAATTGCTGACCCAAATCGGCGTTGCCCATGAATTGCTCTTGCCCACCCCGGATGAAGATGCCGAGAGCCTGGAAGTGGTGCTGGAGGGCGACACACCTGCGGTCTACGTGCAGCGAGTGACCGCTCTTAAATTGATAGCTGCTCGCGCACGTTTAGCGAGCGCCAAGGGCCTAAATCGTCCTGTACTTTGTGCAGACACGACCGTCGCTTTGGGTGACGCCATCCTCGGCAAACCGGAAGATGCAGAAGATGCCAAGCGCATGTTGCGTGCCTTGGCGGGCGGTACCCACCGGGTGTTTACCGCTGTGGCGGTGGCATGGGGTGACAGGACTGCACAGGCGTGCTCCGAATCGGTAGTCACTTTTTCTGCCATGAGTGAAGACGATATTGCCGCCTACGTGGAGAGCGGCGAGCCCATGGGCAAGGCCGGCGCATATGGTGTGCAGGGCAGGGCAGCCGCGTTTATTGCGCGCATTGAAGGCTCTTACTCTGGCATCATGGGTCTGCCACTCTTTGAAACTGCACAAGTTCTCCGAGTGATTGGCTTCAAAATCTGACGTTTTCCCTTTGGTGGACTGGTTACGCCAGTTCGCCGGATGTAGTCACAACACTCCATTGCATTCCTATACACTCCGCGTTTTAGCGTAGCTTTTTAGGGTGCTTTTTCAAAAGTTACGCCAGAGTCACTTTTCTGTTTATGGGGAAAGTTACGCCGCAAGGGTGAAAATGCATGAAATTTGACGCACGCGAAGCCAAGCTGCTGCAGCCTGGTCAGCACCTCATGGTTGATGGCTGCCCGGGACTGCGCTTGAAGGCGACAGAGACACGCCGGTCATGGACCTACCGCTACAAGTCCCCCGTGGACGACAAGATGCGCCAAGTGCAGATCGGGCACTGGCCGGCCATGTCGCTGGCGGCAGCGGTCGTGGCGTGGGAAGCGCTGCGCGCGCGGCGTGATGCGGGTGAGGATCCGGCGGTCTCCAAGCGTGAAATCCGTGCGGCCGAGAAACCAAAGCCCAGCGACACCTACACCGTGCGCCAGTTGTGCAACGACTACTTGGACGGCCACGTCGACCTGCACCGCAAGCCAAAGGGCGCAAAAGAAATGCGCCGGCTGCTGGACACGCATCTGGACGCCATCGCCGAGCGGCCCGCCGTCACCATCACCCGTACTGACGCATTCAACCTGCTGGAAGGGCTGCAACACATACCAGTCAGCGCTCAGACCCTGCGCGGTGAGCTGGGTGCGGCGTGGGATTACGCGCTCGATGCGGGCCGCATTCCCGACACTACCCCCAACTGGTGGCGCTTGGTGATGCGTGGCCGGCTGCGCAGCAAAGGCCGCAACCGCGTGGGGGTGAAGATCGGCACGGCCAAGCGTACGCTCAACGAAGCCGAGGTGGGCAAGCTGCTCCGCTGGCTGCCGAATTTCAGCACGTTGATTTCAGACGCGCTGATCCTGTACCTCTGGACGGCCACCCGTGGTGCCGAAACCATGAGCATGGAAAAAGGGGAAATCAGTCAGGAAGCGGACGGCTGGTGGTGGACCATCCCCAAGGCGAAGACGAAGAATGCGCGCCACGAGCTAGCCACTGATCTGCGAGTGCCCTTGGTGGGCAGGGCCTTGGCGATTGTGCGGCGCCGGATGGAAGACTACGACGGATGGCTATTCCCTGGCACTCGCGGTGGCCACGTGAATCAGGCCACCATTGGCACGCAGGTCTATCAGCGTATGCCTTACTCGAGTCAGCAACAGGAGCGCAACAGTGGGCCAGCGCTGCCGGTGACGGAGTGGAGCCCGCACGATTTGCGCCGTACGGCCCGCACCATGCTGGCTGCCATGAAGTGCCCCGACGAAGTGGCCGAAGCCATTCTGGGGCACATGCAGGGTGGGATCAAAGGAACCTATAACCGCCACACCTACGATCAGGAGCGGCGGCACTGGTTGACATTGCTGGACGCTAAGCTGGAGCAGCTTGCTGCCTTGCCCTAGGTTTGTGGCAGCTGGTGTTTTTGGGCGGTGGTAGGTCTGCCACGGGCCTTTCTTCTGCCCAAGCTTCCACCTCCCGCACCAGCCAAGCCACCCGCCGGCCAGACAATAGGCGCGGCTTTGGGAAGGCTTCCTCCCGCACCAGGCGCTGCACGGTGGTTTCGCTGAGCGCCACAAAGGCGGCGACGCTTTCCAGCTCAAGATAGGCCGGTTTGATCATTGGGCCTCCGGCGCAATAGGCGCGGCTGTAAGCATTGCGCCCCACTTGTTTGATGCGCTTTCTCCATCCTCAAAGTGGAAGGCATCAATCATTGCCTGTGTAGGCTCCACCGGCACCAGTTTGTAGCCTGTAGGCTCCGCTTGCTTGGGTGCTGGGTGGGTGTAAAGAAGATTTCGGCCAACTGGCAACGGATGCCGCCAATCGTCAATCTCGCGCTCTCCGCTGAAGGTCACAAAAATTGAAGCCACGGCTACCGGCTCTTGCACTTGCTCCACACCAGTAATTTTCTGGCGCAATACACGCAGCTTCTCGGCGACAACATCTAGGCTCTCGACGTTGGCAAAAGTGACTACCGCCAATGTTTCACCGGGCTGGTGCTCGCGCTCTGGTTGTGTCGGTTCACCTATCTGGCCTGTTCCGCTACGCCCGAAGATCAGCGCATGTGTGCCTTCGTGATGGCCTTCGGCGACTTCAATGCGCCCATAGCCAAGGCTGATTAGCGGGAATGATGGCTCTTGCGCTTGTGCTGGCTGGCCTCCCTTGGCTTGGATTCCGTGAGCCTTCTCGCCGTGGCGTAGACCGTTAATGAAGTCTGCTTTTGATTGCGCGCTGACGTGGACATATCCAGCTTCTGACAGGATTACCTTTACCTCGTCTCGCCCAAGCGGCACCAGCTTTGCAGCAAGGGCGTCACACTCGGCGCAAAGCTTTGCCTCGTTGCAAGAGCGATTGATGGTTTCTTGTTGCAGCCGCTTGTTTTCCGCCTGCTGCGCTTCAAAGGCTGCAATGGTTTCATCCTGCAAGGCGATGATTTCAGCGGGGCAATGCTCGGCTGCATCGCGGTCGCGCTGATCTTTCAGGCGTTCAATTAAGTTTTTGTAGTTCATTACATGTGATCCCTGCAATATTGTTCAAACGCATCCTGGTCTGCGATCTGGCGCGCGCACATGTCGTTGTAGGCCTTGGCGCACTCCGGTTTTGTGCAAACGGCTACGCTCCAGCCGTTGTGCCAATGGAGGCCTGATTCGGCTTTACAGCCCCAGCACTTCCATACTGGTTTGCCGTGGGACTTGTTTATCCCTTCGGGTGATAGGTCAGGCATGGTCATTGCTGGACTTTCAAAATCCGGCTGCGCTCTTCCACAGCTTCCGTCATCTGGGCGGGACTGCTAGCGCTCACAATGGCTTCGTACACCTCGATGCCTGCCTCCACCTGGTCAATGGCTGGACCATCAAAGCCCATGCGGCCAATCCGGTGGAATCGTTCCTTGCTCCGGCCAAGTGCCTCGTTGGCAGTTTTGAGAATCGGCAGCATGGTGTTGGTGAACTCGTCTTCACCGGCAATCTTCACCGCCCGGATCCAAGCCACGCCGATGGCATGGGCCAGAACATCGAAGTCGTGCACCGGGTCGATGCATGAGTTGTTCTTCATGGCCACGTAAGCCTCACGCACAAGGATCATGGACTTATCAGCAGCGGACTGGGTGCCCGCTACCGATTCCATGCCTGGCAGTGGCTCGGTGGTGTATTGGCGGCAACGCTGAATAACGTTGAAGCCTTCGGCGCCGTTGTAGACGCCGCCCAAGCGGCGCTGCTTGCGGGCGTATGCGCTGGTTTTTCTCATGCTACTTTCCTCTGTAGTGCTTCAATAACGTCCCGCGCAACCACTGGCACAACGGCATTGCCGAGCATGTGCATGGCGTCTTTGGCGCGGGTGGGGAGTTGGTATTCAGCGGGGAAGCCCATAGCCTTGCGGCATTCGTCTACTGACAGCATCCGCATGCGGTCACCATCGATGACGGCCCAGCGGTCACGGGTGGTGATGGTCCCCACGGGGCGGCTCAGGCTTCGGCCGCCCTGCTCGTTGCCGTAATAGGCAGTCAGGAAGCGCTCGCCGTGGGCCTTGCGGCCTTCGGTGATTCGCGCCAAAGTGGACAGGCTGCGCCCTTGCTTGTTGACGGGAGACCAGCGGCCGGCTTCAAAGTCGATGATCTGGGCAGAGCCAACATGTGCACGGCGGGGCAGATTTAGCACCACAGGGTGCGTGCTGCGGGTTCCCACGATGAACAAGCGGCGGCGGTGTTGCGCCACGCCATGGTCAGCGGCATCCAGAATCATGGGCGACAGGGCATATCCCAGTGCACCCATGGCAGAGCACCAGGCGGGAAAGAGTTCCCACTTGCCAAACTCGGGAACGTTCTCCACCAGCAATGCCTTTGGCCGGTGAAACTCGGCGGCAGACACCACTGCCCATGCAGTGGAGCGCTGCGCGTCATGGTGGGCCCGTTCTTTGCCACGGGCACGGCTGTGGCCTTGGCAGGCGGGTGACGCCATCAGCAGATCATGCGCGGGCACTTGGCTCCAGTCTGCCTGCTGAAGGTCTTGGCAAAGGTGGATGGTGTCCGGGTGGTTGTTGGCATGCACTTGCACAGCAGCTGGCCAATGGTTTGCAGCCCAGACAACTTGCACTCCGGCCATAGTGGCTCCAGTGGAAAAGCCACCAGCACCGGCAAACAGATCAATGGCTCTCATTTGTTACCTCGGCCGCGAATGCGAGAAGTCCGGGCGGTCTGCTCTCGGGTGGTGATGGGGATGTTGAATCCGGGTGCCACGTTCTCCACCGACTGCAGGCCAGCCCATGCGGCGTGCTTTTTGGCGCTGCTGGGCTTCGGGCCGGTCTTCTTCGGCGGGCGGCAGCTGTCAGGCACTGCGCGTTGCTGGTAGATGACCTCAAAGGCGGTGCCTTTGGCGCGGTCAGCGAGAGTGGCGCTCATGCCGCAACCCGCCCGTTCACCTTGGCCTTCATGATTCGGGTCTGCAGCTCTTCGGCCTGCTGGGTGAAGATCGAGGCCCATGTGGCCCAGACGTTGGACCATCGCCATTGCTCATTCAGATCTACGCTGGCCACCGGTATCTCTTCGCCTGGTGTGTCCAGAATCGGCCAGAGGCGGTGGTACAGCGGGTTGAAGCGGGTGATCTGGCTGCGCTCGGTCGCCAGTGCGATCAGGTCCCAGCGCTTGATGCGGGCCTTGTACTGGGTGAACACCTCCAGCAGCTCGTACTGCTCCAGCAAGTGGCGCTGGTGCTTCCATTCAAAGGCTGCCCAGACTGCGCCCAGCTCGGACTTGATCGGGCTGGCCACATCGCTGGTGATGCACTCATGGGCGTCATGCATCAGGGCTGCAAACTGCAGCTCAGGCGATGCATATTCATTACGGGCCAAGCTCAGCACCAGCAAGCTGTGCTCTGCGACGCTGTAGGGGCGGGTGGCATGGCCGGTGAACCGGTTGATCTGGGCCAGTGAGTGCCCGATCTCGCTCAGGCTGGGCACGTTGTCTGGGTGGGTGGCAGCGGTACCGGTGAGCTCATGCTCACGGGCGTGGGCGGTAACAAGCCAGTTCACGCTGCAGCCCTCGTCCGGTTGGTCTTCACCTCGGGCTTGCCCTTCATGGCCATGGCAAGGCGTTCCTTTTGGAAGGCGGCTTTGTAGACGCGGCCGGCCTCGGTGTAGAAGCTGTAGGGGCAGGCGTCGTTCACGTGCTCATAGATGGCGGCATCGCTGCGCGCTTTGGCCTCGATTGCGGCTTTGGATGTGATTTGTTCGGACATGGGTTATCAATTTGGTTGTTTGCGACGCGCAAGCCGTTTACCTATCTGGACGCCGACATACATAGAAGCGGCAGTCCAGCAAAGCAGCCCAAAGCCCAGCAATAGGTTCAGGGCTTGCATGGGTTACTTGGCGATCTTGGGAATGGGGAAGGGCACCTTGGTGGTGTCTTGGCAGCGGCCGTCATCGGCGGCATAAGGCTTCTGCTGAAAGTCGCTCGCAGTCATGCAACCGACGGTGCCGGAGACCGTGCTGCACTTGAGCGCTACCTTGGCTGCAGGATTTGCCTTGTCGACCAGCTTTGCGCTGGCCCAGCCGTCGCCTTGCGGGCATTCAGGCGACTGCGTGCTGTCTCCTTGCACCTCGAGCGCTGTGTTGCTGAACTGCGGTGATTCAGCGCGAAACTTTTGGGCGTTGTACTCGGCGTTGGCCTTGGCATTGCTGCGATTTGTTTCCAGCGTCTCAAAAGAAACGCTTTGTTTGCCGCAGGCGGCAAGGACCGAAGCAGCAGCTGCGATCGCAATGATGGAACGGACTTTCATAATTAACTTTCAGGTTGGTGGTGGAAAAAACAGGAGGGCAGTCAGATCAGGTCCGGCTGCACAATGGGTTTGCGTGGGCCATTGACCATCTGGGTGACGTAGCCCACGGGGTGGCCATCGCTGCCAAGGCGGACGCGGCGCACAGGCACAGTGGTGCGCTTGGTGGAGGCTTCCCACTCGGCTTTGCGCAGAGCAGCTGCACGGCACTCAATCAGCCGGCGGCGCATGTCAAACTGCATGGCCTGCTCGTACGTCCAGCCCTTCCAGTGCATGGCCTCAAAGGCTGCATGGCGGTGGGCATTGGTTACGGGCGGCATGCCGGCCGCATCGGCGTGGCAGCGTGTCGGTCTCATACGAGCCACCGTGTGTAGGCCCAGCCAGCTGTGCCACACACCATGGCAACGGTGCAGAAACCGGCAATGCCGGTGACTGCCCAGAAGCTGATGCGGTCCCACACATCGGCTGGCATGTCGTTCAGGGTGGCCAAGTCGCTCTCGATGGCTGCTTTCTCTTGCGGAGTGCAGTCCGTGCAGCGTTCTTGCCGGTTTTGGCACACGCCAAGAGCTTCGCAGGAGCGGCGCTGTAACTTGATCGGTGCCACGGCAGCGGGGCGGGTAGGGCAGTTGCTGCACTGGTGGAGGGAGTCGCAGCACTTCATCGCGCCACCTCGGCCAAAGCCACGACAGCGCCAGTGTTGGCGGGAGCTTTGCGGGGGATGCATCGCACGGTGTGGGAGTCAACCTCCACCCAGTCAGCATTTCCGCAAGATTGGGCAGCAGCCCGCATGTACCGTGCGCGGGCAGCTTCTGTTTTGATAGCGTCTTGCGTGGCTGCAGACTGCGCCATTTCGGCGCGGCCGTCGGGCATGCCATCGACCTGTTGCATGGCAGCGTAGACGGCCACGATGGCAAGGGCCAGCAGGATGTTGACCAGGCGGTGTGCGGTGGTGTTCATGCTGCCACCTGCAGGTCAAAGTAGGTGGTGTGGGCGTGGGCGAAGGGGAGCATGCCGTCGCGCACTACGTATTCGAGGCTGATTTTTGCCCGGTCCAAGATTGCACCCGCGCCGGCAAAAACGCCGTATCGCAAGGCCTTGGGTTCTTTGCCAAAGCTGGCTCGGTTTATGAGCGTTTGCAGCCCTTCGTACTCGGCCATTTCAATCAGCCATGCGGCCAAAAAGAATTCCCCGCCTGATGCGCCACGTGGAAGCTCTGGATAAGCCACCTGGGCCTTCTTCGGCGCTTTGCTGCGGGCTTTGACTGTCCGCTGAGTCGTAGCTGTCTGCATGTTTCACTCCAATCCAGCGTTCGCTTGCTGGGTTGAAATTAATGTAATGGAAATTACAAGCAAAGTAAATACAAATTACAGAAGATTTGCAATTCCGCTTGTTTTTGGGGGTGCTATCTAGGGAAAGTCCCACGTATCCCGGCTGGAAAAAGCAGCCCGCTGCCCACTTACACCCCGTAATCACTCTTTCAAAAGTAAACGTTTTGTGTAAACCCGCTGCCAAAAATGCGGGATGAGTGCCTGGGAGAGATTGGTCAGAGAGATGCGACGCAAAAGGAAGTCTTTTGTGTCGCTCGCGGACGCATTGGGCACAAGCAAGGGCAACATCAACCACTGGAAGCTGCGCGGAATCCCTCAAAAATACATGCGCCAGTGCGCTGATTTCGTAGGCTGCACGCTGGAGTGGCTTGAATTCGGAGACTCAGATCGGCGCATGCCCCTGGATGAGGCGCTACGGGTGCTTGCTGAGCACTTGCAGGCGGCCGGCGACTATGACAAGGCCACGGTGGTGGCGCTGTTCACCACGCTGGCCCATAGCCCCCACATGTACGAGGTAGTTCACAATGGACTTGCGGCACTGCATCTGGGCAAGCCGCCGGAATCCTGAAACTACCAAGAGGTGCGCATGTTTTTCCTGGTCTACGGTTTGTTGTGTGTGGCGGTGGGCTTCTGGGCACAGAGCTGGGGCCGCAGTGGTTTCCTGTTCGCCCTGCTTTCATTGCTGCTGAGCCCACTGGTGGGCGCCCTGGTGCTATTGTTTCGCGGCAAAAACTCCAACATCAACCCGATCACCGGCCTGCCGCTCGGCGTGAGCGCGCGCAAATGCCCGGAATGTGCCGAATTCATCAAGGTTGAAGCGGTGCGCTGTAAGCACTGTGGTGCACCCGTGCCACAGGACCCCGTGAATTAAGCTGTTTTTTTGTAACACTCGATTTGTGAATTTTTCATTTCTAGAATCGAAATCTATATTTTCTTGATCAGGCCTATACGTAGCTGCTGTCCCTCTGGTGAATAGTCTGGCCGGAAAAGGTGTATTTCTCCGGTAGACTTTTTGTGCGCGAATCGTGCAAATACAATTTGTCACAAATCAGCCAAAAATAGGCTTCATCAGGGGGTTTGATGTGGGAATTGAGGTCCAGCAGTGCTGTCACGCGCTGCGAGTACGTGGGGGGCGGCGTCATGCTGGCGCGTCACTCCGGAATTTTCGGGCATCCAGAAGCCCGATCCATTGTCCCGAGGCTTGCTGCCTCGTATTGCGACGGAATCATTGAGCGCTACGACGGCGCTATCACCATATTTTCAGAAGAAGCCAAGCAGCCTGAATACCGGGTGCCCGACATTCCGTGGGCGCTGATCGTGAGGGAGGACCAATACCACCAGGCGGTGGGGTTCTGCACCTATCTGGCTACTTGTGGTGTGATGCGGACGGCATGGCTGCCGCAACATGTGGATCTTGCCCTGCAGTGGTGCTCGCTGCAGATTGAGGCAAGGGCGCCGGCGCGAGGTATGAAATCAGCAGCTGCGTCGCCATTTGGTAGGCTATCAACCGGCGGTCCTCTGGGATGGAGCGTAAGAGAAGATCCAGTTGTTTGGCCTCAAAGGACACGACCGGCTGCTCTGGAGCAACGCCTTTGAGCATGTCGCCTTCTTCGGTGGCCAGCCAGTGCGCATTCACGCGCAGGAAGTTGGCCACTCGGTAGTTGGCCTCGGTGTTGAGCTTTTGATCACCCTGGACGCCACGCAGAATCATCCCAATGTTTTGGGTGGTGCAGTCCGCGACCTTTGCTACCTCAAGCCGCTCAATTTTTTCGAGCTGCTTGATCTTGGCCGCATGGTCCATGGCAAGTTGTAGGCGTTCACCGTATCGCATAACGTGAGAATAATCCTGTGGTTGTAATAAAAATCACGCAGCACTTGTAATAGCTATTACAATGCCGGCATGCTCAAAAAAACTGCCATCGAACTTCTGGGTGGAACCCCAGCGAAAGCCGCCAAGGCCATGGGCTACAAGAGCCCGCATGCGATCTACGTGTGGCCTGATGTTTTGACCCAGAGCCTCACCGACAAAGTGAACGGCGCAGTGCTGCGCATTCAGGGGCAGCAAGCCCAGCAGCACAGTGCGTCCGCGTCCAGCCAATCGGCTCAACACGCCTGACAGCTCAGTCACTTGGCCAAGAAGGTGTCTATGAGCGCGGCGTATTCCTTGAGCTCTTCCAAAGCGGCCCCTGCAAAGCTGTGCACCGGGTTGTGCTTCAGCAGATCGGCAGCTGTTGCGTCCTTGGCTGGTCCTTCCGGCAGGCCTGAAAGCTCCGCTTTCAAAAGCTCTTGCTGCATTTCCTTGGCAATAAGCCGCACCTGCGCAGCCAGCAGCAATTCCTGCGTTTGCATTATGAGTACCCCCTGTGGTGGCGTTGGTGGTGGTGAGAAGCTCCCATTGTCCACCTGTGGGGGAGCTCGCCCTTGTCAGTCGCTCACACATTGCGCGGCTCCTTCTTTGCAACAGGCTGAAACCTTCCAAGGTAGCCGCCATAGCTCCGGTACTTGGGATGCGTTGCACGCAGCTCAACGTGGACCTGCTGCACACATTCCTTCACCAGCTGGCGCACGGTAGTACCGACGCTTGGCAATTTTGATTTCAAAGAGGTGGTGTTCATGAAAACAAGTATTTCAATTCCACGCGCAACTGCCTATGGCGAAGATGAGGGCATTCCCAACATTGCCGATATGAGCGTTCAGGACGCCATCTATCACACAGCGCACAAGTGCCAAGGCGGTATTCAAGTCCTGGCATCGCGCATGGGCAAGTCGGTGGACACCTTGAACCACAAGGTAAACCCCAACAACACCACCCACCACACGACCGTGGAAGAAGCCTTGCAGATGCAGGAGTTCTCCGGTTTGCCGTGGATCCTGCAAGCAGAGGCTGCGCGCCTTGGTTACACCGTCATCAAGTCGGTACCGGCCAGCACCGACGATCCCCACGCCCTGTACTGGCAGATGAACGCCCTGGTGGCAGACCTGCAGCACGCAGTGTCCGACGCCTTCGCGGCAGGGGTCACAGGCAACAGCATGCGCCGCTGCGATGGCTTGGCATCTGAGGCCATCAGCGCCATCAACAACCTGCTGGCCGGCCTGCGCGCGCAGCTCCCAACGCCTCCGAAATCCTTCAACTCATGAGAGCTAGCCCCACCTCCCCATTGGTAGCAGCAGCGGTAAACGCTGGCGATGGTTCCTGCGCGTTGCGTGGTGCTGATGCAGCCACCCCCGGCATTGGGTCCTTCCCTGTACCTCTGCGTGCGGGTAATTCGAACCCCTTTTTGTGTGTAGCTAGCGGCCCCGAAAGTTACTGATGTCCTCCAACTACCATGAAGTTTTGAGCCAGTTGCAGGTGTTCGGCCTGCTGGTCGACCACCTCGATATTGGCAAGCGTCAGCGCTGCCGGTCGAAGGATGGCGGCAAGGAAAAGCGCGGCTGGTATCACCTGCATGAAATCCGGCTGGACAACGGCAACGACTTGATCGTGGGTAGCTACGGAATCTGGCAAGGCACCAACAACAATGTCCAGAAGGTGGAGATTGGCAAGCAGGAGCTGAGCACCGAGCAACGTGACGCCGTGCGCCGTCGCATGGCCGAAGACAAGCGCAATTCCGAGCTGGCAGAGAAGGCCGACCAGGAGCGCGCAGCCGAGCGGGCCCGCAAAGCATGGGGCCGCTACTCCGAGCAGGGCGAGTGCGAATACCTCACCCGCAAGGGCGTGCTGGGCCATGGCGTGCGGTACTCACCCGGCGCGGCCATGATCATCCCCGTGCTGGATGTGGCCGGCCAGATTCATGGTCTGCAGGTCATCCGCGGCAAACAAACCGGCGAGCGCAAAAAGCTGGACAAGGAATTCTGGCCTGCCGGTCTCGCCAAGAAAGGCCACTTTCACCAGATCGGCGTGATTGGCCCCATCGTCCTGGTGGCAGAGGGCTATGCCACGGGCGCCAGTCTGTACGAAGCCACCGGCCTGCCCGTGGTCATCGCCTTTGACGCAGGAAACATCATCCATGTAGTGCGCAACCTGCGCGCACGCCACAAGCGTTCGCAGTTCCTCATCTGCGCGGATGACGACGAAACCCAGAAGTGCCAGCAGCCAGAGTGCCGCAAGCCGGTATGGCCTGCCGATGGCCCCAACTGCCCACACTGCGGCCAGCCACACAAAGCCAGCAACGCCGGTATCTCTGCCGCCAGTGCAGCGGCCATGGAAGTGGGCGGTGCATGGATTGCCCCAAGGTTCACTGATGCAGCAGCCCGCAAGGCCGGCTGGATGGAGAAGGGCACCAAGCTCAACGACTTCAACGACCTCCACCTGCTGGAAGGCCTCCACGCAGTCCGCAACCAGATCGAGGCCCGCCTCTCGGAATTAAACTGGCGCGCGTCCCCAAAACGCGCCGCCACCGCCACAGGGGGGGAGGGTGGACGCGAAAACAACCCACTGCG
Source organism: Comamonadaceae bacterium (assembly GCA_027488985.1). Classification (GTDB taxonomy): domain Bacteria; phylum Pseudomonadota; class Gammaproteobacteria; order Burkholderiales; family Burkholderiaceae_C; genus Allorhodoferax; species Allorhodoferax aquaticus. Next base: position 104,108 of record JAIYAR010000010.1, read on the forward strand.
CCCGATTGACAGCGTGGAAGAGCTGCTGGAGCGCTTTGCCTTGGTGTACGGGCAGGGCGGCACCGTGTTCGATCACCAGGAGCACATCCTGCTGGCCATGGGCGACATGCGCGATGCCTGCCTGGCACGTGAGATTCACCGCGCATGGGCAGAGCACCCAGACAAGCAAATCGTGCGTGTGCAGGAAGTGGGCTTCGACCCAGCCGGTACCGACCCGAACATCCACTGCAACCTCTGGTCCGGATGGCCCACCGTGCCAAAGGCCGGCAAGTGCGACACGCTGCTGGAGCTTCTGCAATACATGTGCGCAGAAGACAGCAAGCCTGATCAGCTCTATGAATGGGTGCTGCGCTGGCTGGCCTACCCGATCCAACATCCGGGCGCCAAGATGAAAAGCACGGTGGTCATCCATGGCCCGCAAGGCACGGGGAAGAACATGTTCTTCGAATGCATCATGGCCATCTACGGTCGCTATGGCCGCGTGATCGACCAGTCAGCCATTGAAGACAAATTCAACGACTGGGCTAGCCGCAAGCTCTTCCTGATCGCTGACGAGGTGGTTGCACGCTCTGACCTGTACCACATCAAAAACAAGCTCAAGGCATTCATCACTGGGGACTGGATCCGCATCAACCCCAAAAACATGAGCGCCTACGACGAGCGCAATCATGTAAACATGGTCTTCCTATCCAACGAGGCCATGCCCGTGGTGCTCGAGGAAGACGACCGCCGCCATGCTGTGATCTGGACACCGGTCAAGCTGGAAGCCGACTTCTACCGCAAGGCCAAAGCCGAGATCGACAACGGCGGCATTGAGGCCTTGCACCACCACCTGCTGCACCTTGACCTGGGCGACTTCGGTGAAGCCACCTTGCCCCCGATGACAGACGCCAAGCGCGAGCTGATCAACCTCGGTTTAGATAGCCCCAGCCGCTTCATCCAAGACTTCGAAGCCGGCGAGATACCCGGATTCCCACCGCTCAAGGGCTGGTCTACCGACAACATGGTGTCGCCCGGCTTGCTGCTGCCAGCGCTCACGCAGGACTTCTACGAGCTCTACCAGGTGTGGTGTAACAACGTGGGCCTCAAAGCCCTCAACCTGCCGCGCTTCTCCAACGCCATCATGCGCAAGCACGGCGCCACCACCGAGCGCAAGCGCTACAACCTGCTGGGCTCCGAGACCGCCATCGGCCCCCATGGCGTCACCTACATGCCCGGCTGCCAAGAGCGCCCCTTTGGCGACAAAGAAGCCACTTGGCTGGGTGGCCGCATCGACGCATTCCGCGTCAGCCTCAAAGACTACAAGGCCCAAAAGTGATGCGCGCCCCGGCCATTACCCCTCATTTGTGCGGTGTGTGCGGTATGCCGTGCGGCATCGTGTGCGGTGCTAAGTCATTGATTTATATGGCTTGTGCGGTATGTGCGGCATCAATTGCACTTTCCCATGCAGGCGTGCGTGTGTGCAGGCGTGCGCATGTGCGCACACCCGTGCGCCTGTACCCCGCACATACCGCACACACCGCACACGTCAATGCCCATGCGGGTTTGCGCGTTTTCGCACGCCGCACAACATCCCCCACATCCCGCACAAAAGAAATGATGGACTGCCAACCGGTAAAGAAAACCATCCGCTGCACGGAAGAAAACCTCCCCGAGTTCAAGCAAGCCCTGCGCGACTGGCCTGAACTCGGCACCCTTTGCCGCGACCTGATCGCCCAAGGCGTCTTCCCCGGCCTGCGCAGCCTGCAAATCACGCTCACCGGTAGCAAAGAAGGTTTGGCGCAGGGGTTGGGTGCCATCCCCGCGCTGATCGCCTCCAAAGCCGCAAAAACCGAAAGCGAGCAAGCATCATGAAAATCGGACTCAACATGGTCGGGCTGGAAAAGGTCCGCAAGGAACTCGATCAGCTCAGTGGTCCCCAGTTCCGGATCGCTGCTGCCAAGGCCATCAACGACACCGCATTCAAGGTTCGTAAGGCCATGCAGGACGAAATGGTCAGCGTCTTTCAGGACCCTACACCCCACATCCTGCGCAGCATCCAGTTCAAGTCTGCGACTGCTGAAAAGCTGGAAGTCAACGTTCAGCCGACGTACTACGGTGGCAAAGGTATTGACCCCCAGCAGATCCTGCGCGCGCAGGAGGCGGGGGGCACCCGTAGGGATAAAAAATCAGAGGTTCTGTTGCGCCGTGCCGGCATCCTGCCTGCCGGTTATCAGACCGCGCTGCCCCGCGTTCCCTTCCCTGGCAGTGACGATGGCCGCGGCAACATGCGCGGGCCCTTCCTGGTGCAGCTCATCAGCTACTTCCAAGCCTTCGGGGAGCAGGGCTTCAAGGCCAACATGAGCGACAAGCGCAAGGCCTCCCTGATCAAAGGCACCAGCAAGGTCTCCGGGCGGCGCTACTTCGTGGCCTACGGCAAGCTGCGCAGCGGCAAAACCGGCCATCTAGCTCCGGGTATCTGGGCAGTCGTCGGGAAAACCGGCGCGGATGTGCGCCCAGTGCTCATGTTCGTGCGCACCCCAACTTACACGCCCCGCCTGAGCATGGAGCGGGTTGCTCAAAAAGCAGATGCTGCCAACTACCTTGCCAAACGCCTGCGTTTCCGCATCAGAGAGGCGGCAGGGGTATGAGCATGTCAGTTACTTTTACGCGGCAACTTGTCAAAGGCGACTCTTCCGGCCTCCGTGATGTGGAAGCCTGCTGCCTCAGATCCGGCGAGAAACCCAGCAGTCAGCAGCGAGTCGATCGTTCTTTTTGTATGGCAGTAACCGCCATTTCCGTCCTGGACATGCGCCCGACCGGGCTCAGCATATCGAATGTGCATGCCACGAATAGCTGCTCCCAGTACGTTTTCTTGATTCAGTCCCAAAACCTTGATAGCCATGGTTTCCTCCCGAGTGTTTCCTCGCATATTAGCTTGCGCTACACTCCGCCCGTCACGTCAAAAAAAGGCGTGATCGGGTTTGGCGACTCGTTTCACCCCTACAGCGCAAGCCGTAGGTTCTCCGCAGAGTCTGCGGCTTCGTTGTCTGTGCCTCCAGTTTTGGTGGCTCGGATGGGGGAGCGCAAGCTCCGCCGGTTCCTGCAAGGGGTGTCCGGTTCGCCAACCCGTTCGAGTCACCGCCCCCGTTTGGCGATGGGAGCGGTGGTTTTAGCAAACCACACTCCTTGGAGGCCATTCATGGCTCATACCGCATCCGCGCCCCGTTGCGCACAAATCATCCCACTTCCCACTGCGCTGGCTCGTCCAGTCAAGCAGTCCCGCAATAAAGGCGGTCGGCTATCCGGCGCACCTGCAAATAGCCCTGCGGCTGCAGAGATTCGACGACTGCAAGCTTTTCTGATTGAAAACAAGCGTTTGCATGACATGGTGCGCCAGCAATTGCGCGCCGTGCAGCTTGCCAGCAAGCAAGGAGGTTGCAATGTCTGATCTCGTCCTGCTTCACCACAACGAACCCATGACCACCTCGCTGGCAATTGCCCAAGGGGTAGAGCTACAGCATAAAAACGTGTTGGAACTTGTGCGCAAGTACACAGCCGAACTGATGCAGCTGGGAGAAGTCGCGTTTCAAACGCGACTTAACCCACAGGGTAGCCCCACAGACGTGGCCTACCTGAACGAGCAGCAAGCCACCCTGCTGGTGACCTTCATGCGCAACAGCCCGCTGGTCATCAAGTTCAAGGTCGCCCTGGTTCGGGCTTTCTTTGAGCTGCGCGACAAACTGGCTTCCCAGCAACTGCCGCAGCCTGGCGGCGCGCTGTTCCTGTCCCATGCTGCTGATGTGATGGTGGCGGCTGACCGCACATTCCGCGCCGTCATCCGCTCCGGTCGGGTGGCAGGGTTGACCACCGCCCAGGCCATCCGCCGCGCTAACGAAGTTGCACGTCTAAAAACCGGCGTCTGCATGTTGGATGAACTGCAGGCCCACAGCCAGCTGGCCGCGCTGGAAGCGCCCGCACCAATCAACCCCGAAGTGCAGCGCGTGCTGAATTTCTGGGCTGAGTATGAGGCTGGTGCATTCGCTTCCGGCGCTTGCCTGCCCATCTTGACTGTCAATGCATATGAGCTTTACAGCCGGTGGGTCAAGCAACAAGGCGCCGAGCCCTTGACCTTGCCCCGTTGGAGCAACGTTCTACAGGCGGCCGGCTTGGTTACCGCCAAGCGCAAGCGCTACCAGGACGCCAACGGCAATCTGCGGGGCCCTGCCTCATTCATGTATCCAGCCGGCTGCAAAAGTGGCCCCGATGACATGACCGAGGTGCACTGGCTCGGCACCTGCGTGGACCGTATCAACACCTGCATGGAGAAATAGCCCGTATGAAAACCGCACCCGGTGACTTTGCCACCGCATTACAAGGCCACCGCTACCTGCTCGGCGACAAGTCCGTCATTGCCATGCAATCCGGCGAAGTCATCCGGGTGCGCGAGCTGGATCAGTCTGAACCCTACCCACTCGGCCCAGCCAAAGAGGTGCACGCCGCCTGGCTGAAGCCTGAACCCATGAAGTATTTCAAAGGCGAGGTTCCCCGATGAGCACCCCTGACACCGCAACCCTGTCCGAGTTCTGCCGCCTGATCGGCGTCAAAGTCGGCTACGGCAGCGAGCTCAAAAAGACCGGCCGCTTGGTGCTGGCCGAAGACGGCAAGACCGTGCGGGTGCAAGAAAGCATTGCACGCATCGCCGAAACCCGCGACCCCAGCAAAGCCGGAGTGGCTGCCCGCCACGCCGAAGAGCGCGGCGCCGAGGTGGCTACCGGCCATGCAGAAAGCAAGACAAATCAAGCTCCGGCCCCCGTCAGTATTGCGCAAGCAGCTACCAATTCTGTAGCGGGTGAGGGCGAGCAGCCACCCGCCGGGCAGGGCTACGACTACCAAGGCAGCAAGGCAAAAAAAGAGCACTTTGCCGCCCTGGAAGCCGAGGCCAGCTACCGCGAGAAGATCCGCGAGCTGTTGCCCGCCTCCGAGGTCCGCTCCGTCATGGCCGAAGTCATCACCGTGCTGCGCACCAGCATCGAGGGTCTACCTTACAACCTAGCGCCGCAGCTGGCCGCCACGAGCGACGAGGTACAAGTCAGAAGCATTTTGAACTCCGAGGTTGAGCATGCACTGCAAACAGCCGCCGATAGCTTGACCAAGCTGGGCAGGGGAGAGTACTAGCCATGCAAGCTACAGGCCTTTTTCACAGCGCATCTCGCGCCATTGCGCCGCGTAAACCTCTCACAGTCAGTCAGTGGGCAGATGCCAACCGGGTGCTCAGCAGCAAGGCCAGCGCTATCCCTGGCCGTTGGTCTACTGACCGGTCCCCGCTGCTTCGTGAACCCATGGACTGCATGTCCGCCCGCAGTCCGGTGCAGGAGATCGTGTGCATCTTCCCGATCCAGTTTGGCAAGTCCGAGCTGGAGACCAACGTCATCGGCTACACCATGTGCGAGAACCCCGGGCCCATCATGGCGGTGTTGCCCGGCGAAGTCTCTCAGCTCAAGTTCATCAACCAAAAGCTCAACCCGCTGCTGGAGGAAACCCCCGCCTGCGCCGAAGTCCTCACTAACACCAACAGCCGCAACAGCTCCAACACCAAAGAGTTCAAAGACTTTGCCGGCGGCCAGCTCTATGTGGAGCACGCCGGCAACGCCAAGCGCCTCAAGGGCACCAGCGCCAAGCTGGTCGTGGCCGATGAATTCAGTAGCTTCGCCAGCAGCCTTAAAACCGGCGACGACCCCGACGCACTCTTGGACGGCCGAACCAGCGCATTCCCCAGCACCTTCAAGCGCATGAGCGTGGGCACACCTGAAATCGTGGGACAGTGTCGCCTAGAGGCGAAATGGGAAATCTCCGATCAGCGCTATGCCCACGTGCCTTGCCCACACTGTGGCCACATGCACCCATTGACTTGGTCGGGCTTTCACTGGTCCACAGGTGTGGACGGTCGAGTGATTCGTGCATGGGTGGTCTGCCCAGAATGTGGCTCCGAGATTGAAGAGCACCACAAAGACTGGATGACTGATCGTAAGCAGTGGGTGCCGACATACCCTGGGCGAAAAATCTGGGGCTACCGCGCCAACTTCCTTTACTACCGTTTCGGCCTCGGTCCCCGCTGGCAAGACATGGCGCAAGCCTGGGTGGATGCCCAAGGCGACCCCGCCCGCCTCAAAACCTTCATGAACGACCGCCGCGCTGAAGCCTGGGAAGACCAAGCCATGCGCAACGTCAAGCACAACGCCATTGCCGATCGCGCCGAGCCCTACGCCCTGCGCGTGGCCCCCAAGGGTGTGCTCTGCGTCACTGCCGGCGTGGACACGCAAGACAACCGCTTGGCCGTGCAGCTCGTGGGCTGGGGCCGTGGCATGGCCTTCTGGGTGCTGGACTATGTCGAGCTGCTCGGCGATCCGGCCGGCCCCGAGGTGTGGAATGCGCTCACCGAATACCTCAACAAGCCCATCCAGTCCGAGTACGGAGGCACCCTGCGCGTGGAAGCCATGGCCAACGACGCCGGTGGCCACCGCACCGAGGATGTGAAAAACTTTGTCCGCAGCCGCCGCGTGCGCCGCCCCTTGTGCATCTTCGGCGCCATCCCCAACAACGCGCCCGTGCTCAGCAAGGGCAAGCTGCAGGACGTTACCTGGAAGGGCCAGCACGACAAACGCGGCGTGATGACCCACCACGTGGGCACTGTCGGCATCAAGCACTGGCTCTACAGCCGCCTGAGTGTGGATAGCGCCAAAGACCCCGAGCTGCGCGTCACCCACTTCACCAGCGAACTGCCTGCCGAATACTTCCCCGGGCTGGTGTCCGAAACCTACAACCCCGCCCAAAACCGCTTCGTGAACCGCCGCGGTGCCCGCAACGAGCCCTTGGACACATGGGTCTACGCCTTTGCCGCCGCTCACCACCCCGAGTTGCGCCTGCACCGCGCCACCAAGGCCGACTGGGACCGCCTGGAGACCCTGCTGCTCAACCAGGTCGCCCCCGGCGTCTACGAAGCCCCCGAAACCAAGCCCGCACCGGTCGCTCAGCCGGTGCAGCGCCCCCTTATTCAGCGTCCATCCCATAACCGCAACCCATCGAGGCCCACATGGTGACCCCTACCCACAGCAAAGCCGCCACCCCTGCCGCCCATGCTGGCAGCGAGAACGACATCATTGAGGACATGCTCTCTCTTGTCCTGGCCATGGCCCCCGGCTTCACCGCCGAGCTGGCCAAGCAGGCCGACAAGCAGATCCGCGCCAAATGGGCGGGCGACCGGCCCTACATTGCCCGCCGCAGCGGGGAGGGCAGCAGCGAGCGCAATGCCCAGATCAAAGCCGATTACCTCAAGGGCGAGCGCATTGCCCTGCTGGAGCGTCGCTACAAAGTCAGCCGCTCGCGCCTGTGGCAGATCATCAAGAGCTGAAAACGTCTAGTTTCTTGCCTTAAAAACTAGACAGCATGGCCCCCAAAGTAGGGGCCAAATGGCTGCACCCACACCCACCTCCGAGCCCGATGTACTCATCGCAGGCGACACTGCCAAGTGGCTCAAAACACTGGCTGACTACCCGGCATCTGAAGGCTGGGAGCTCAGCTATGTGCTTATCAATGGCACCAGCAAAATCACCGTCATCGGCACCCCCAGCGGGTCCGATCACCTCATCACCGTAGCCGCAACCACCACCGCCAACTGGGTGCCGGGTGACTACACCTGGCGCGCCCGCGTCAGCAAATCCGGCGAGATCTACACCGTGGGCAGCGGCACCTTCAAAGTGCAAAGCAGCTTCGCCGCTGCCACGCTCGATGCCCGCACCCATGCCCGCCGCGTGCTGGCCAACATCGAGGCCTACCTCGAAGACGGCGCAAATCTCACCGCCGCCAACTACACCATCGCCGGGCGCAGCCTGCAGCGCATCCCCATGGCTGAGCTGCTGGCCCTGCGCGACCGTTACCGCGCTGAAGTCGCTCGTGAAACCGCCGCCAACCTCATCGCCCGCGGCATGGGTGATCCGCGTCGCGTGTTTGTGCGCTTTGGCGGAAACTACTAAGGGCTCCCATGGCCATGCAATATCGCAGCCTCATCCAGCGCGCACGCGGTGCCGTGGCCCGCTACTTCGGTGGACAAGCCCAAACGCGGCGTTTTCAGGGCGCACAGCTTGGCCGCTTGGCCTCTGACTGGATCACCACTGAGCAGTCCATCAACCAAGAGCTGCGCGGCGACCTCAACCGACTGCGCTCCCGTGGCCGCGATCTGCGCCACAACAACGACTATGCCGCCAAGTACACGCGCATGGTCACCAGCAACATCATCGGCCCCGGTGGCATCCGTCTGCAGTCCCGTGTGCAAGACGCACCAGGCAAACCAGACCGCGCTGCCAGCAACGCCATTGAAGAGGCATGGGCCGAATGGGGCCTCGCCTGCGATGTAGCCGGCCAGCAAAGCCTGCGCGACCTGTGCACCACCATCGTCGGTGGCCTGCCCAGTGATGGCGAGTTTCTGGTCCGCTTCATTCAAGGCAAAGACGCCGGCAACAAATTCAACTTCGCCCTGCAGGTCATCGATGTAGACCGGATCGACACCACCTACAACGTGGGCGCTACCAGCACCACCAACGCCGTCATCATGGGCGTCGAGGTCGATGCCTACCGCCGCCCCGTGGCCGTGCACCTGTTTGCTGCTCACCCCAATGACGGCGTCAGCAGCAGCCGCACCCGGATCCGCGTGCCCACCACCGAGGTGCTGCACCGCTTCAAAGTCGAGCGCGCCGAGCAGCTGCGCGGCATCCCTTGGATGGCCCCGGGCATGCTCAGCCTGCACCATCTGGGCGGCTTCATGCTATCTGCCGTGCTGGCTGCCGAGCATGGTGCCAATCACTATGGTTTCTTCACCAGTGCCGAGGCGCAAGCACCCATTGGTGCGCCAGAAAGCGCTGAGCCGGGTGCCCCCATCATCACCACCAGCCAGCCCGGCGTGTACGACACACTGCCCGCCGGCACAACCTTCCAGCCGCACGAAAGCAAATACCCCAACGAGGTGTTTGGCCCGTTCGTCAAAACCGCTCTGCAGCGTGTCGCCAGCGGCTGGTGCGTGGCTTACCACTCCGTCGGTAACGATCTGGAAGGCGTCAGCTACAGCAGCATCCGCTCTGGTGCCCTGGAAGAGCGCGACCGCTGGATGGATGACCAAGAGTGGTTCATCAATGTCTTCATGGAGCCCGTGTTCCGTGCATGGCTCAAGATGGCCCTGCTCAGTGGCGCCATCACATTCCCAAATGGCAACGCCTTGCCCTACAGCAAGCTGGCCAAGTTCAGCCGCCATGAGTGGCAGGCCCGCCGCTGGGAATGGGTCGACCCCAAAGGCGACATGGAAGCCAAGATCCTCGCCGTCAAAGCAGGCCTCATGTCACCGCAAGACCTGTGCGCTGCCATGGGCTACGACTTCGAGGACACGGTCGACGCCATCGCCATGGCCATGAAGCTGGCCGCCGAAGTGGGCGTGCAGCTCACCGCCTACGACGGCACCCCCGGCGCCACCGCCGCGGTGCCTGCCAAAGCCCCCACCGCTTAATCATTCAGGAGCATCACCATGCCGCCACCAGATATCAGCTACAAGGTCGACGTACTCTCCGACCAAAACCGCGACAACATCGGCTTCAAGAACGCCCAGGGCGTGCAGCGTTATGTGCCCACGGTGAATACCGATCCTTTCACCGGAATGGGTGCATTCGCTGGGCCAGATGGAAAGCCAATTCTTTCGGGTGGTTTCACCGTCAAGGCTGCACTTGGTATTGCTGGGGCGCAATCCAACGAGCAAGGCACCACACTGCGGCAGGATTCCATTGGCGTTTGGCAGCGTACATCGGTGGCCGCACCCTCGCAGAACATCTATGAACCAGTCAAGCTTTCAGTGGGTTTTGGTTCCATGTTTACCCTGACCGCTGAACTGCTGGCGCGTGATGGTATCCAAGTTGATCTATACAACGGCGCAGTTGGTGGTTCATCTGGCTATCTTGATTGGACTGGCTCGGTGTTGATGGCGGGGCGCGGCAACTCTGTAGCCTATCGAGGCAAACGCAACAGCCTTGGCGCAGGCGACCCTGGGCACCGTGGCGAACTGATCTTTGTGAACGGCGCTACATGGGAAGCAACTACAGGTAACCGGCATTTGGTTTTCTGGTCAGATGCAGCAAACCCGATTACTGTAGGCGGCACTCAGTGGTTTCAAGACCCTGGCTACATCGTCAAGGAAACCAACCTTGTCACGGCTGGTACGCCTCCGACATTCCCAGGCTCACCCGCTGTCAGCAACACCGTCACCGATGGCGGCATTGTGTGGACATGTATCCATGTGGGCGCAAAGACTACAGACGCAGGCAACATCCACGTTAACCGCCTGACTGAGGACGGATTTGACCCTTATTACATGCTGGTTCGTGTGCGCAATGCGCTCATGTCTGCGCCCGTATCGCCAAATAAGCGCTATGTGTACTTCCAAAACGGCCAATCAGATGCGGGTGTGCAAACTGCGATTTACACCATGTGCCTACGGATGATGGCGCAGTATTTTGGGCAGGCTCCCTATCTGATTCAGGCGATTTTTGGGCTGTCCATCTTCAACCCTTCGCAGTCGCAAGCAAACTGGGATTTGATTGAAACCTCACTATCCGGCAGCGGATTGGCAGGCGCTCCCAACTACGCCACATCGCCCTTGACAACTGGGTTGACCAGCGGCGGCTATCACTTGGCGAATCCTGGTGAATCAATCACAAACTTTGGCTTCTATTACGGCCAGTCGCTGTATCGGGCCTTCGGCACCAACACAGTGTCCATGCTTCAGCCCGGCGACCCTCACACCACGCTAGAGGGTGCTGTTCTTTGTGCGCAAGCGCTCGCACCTACCTTGAGCAAGATTCTGCGCAACAGTGCAACGTAATCCCCTCAGCACTAAGATGACGCCCCTCTACTTCCTTCTGGGCCGGCTGCTGCCAAGGTTCAGGACGGTCGAGGAGTGGGCTGTCATCTACCGGCAGCTGGTTGAAGCCCGCCCGATTGGGGCTAAGACCAAGGCAAACCGCCACGGTGCACTGGCTCATGTGCTGAGCTACCTGGGCAGCCGGGTTGTTTCAGCAGTTCGCCCCCATGAGGTGGCGGCTATGGTGCAAGACATTGCCAGCACTCACCCACAGACGGCAAAGCGGGTGCTGCACGAAGCCGCGGATCTGTTCAATGAGTGCATAAACTACGGCTGGATCGACCGCAACCCAGCGGCCGGCGTCAAGCCTCCACCATGCCGTGTGCAGCGTAAGCGCCTTACGCTGGGCAATTGGCAGGATCTGAAGGCCCATGCCGAGGAGCATATGCCCCCATGGGTCTCCAACATGATGGTGCTGGCACTTGTGACTGGTCAGCGCCGGTCTGACCTTGTGAAAATGCAGTTTGATGATGTGTGGGATGACCATTTGCACATCGAGCAGGCCAAGACGGGCACCAGGCTGGCTTTGCCGCTCAATCTCAAGCTCGATGCCATCGGTGTGAGCCTGAAGCAGGCTATTGAGCAATGCAAGAGCACGGGAGTGCAGAGCGCTTACATGCTTCACAAGCACAACGGGGACCGGCTGGCAGATGCAAGTCTCTCCGCGAGGTTTGAGGAGGCACGAAAGGCAGTGATTCCGAGCAGCGATGGCATTCCCGCATCACTGCATGAGTGCCGGTCTCTGAGTGAGCGGCTTTATCGGGCTCAAGGCCTCAACACCATGGTGCTGCTTGGCCACAAGCACCAAGCCATGACGGACATTTACAACGACGACCGGGGCCTCACAAAAGGCACTTGGAAAACGTTGTTGCTGACATAGCCCCCACGACCCGCTCCGGCGGGTTTTTCATGCCCGCAAAAATCTTCAAAAACGTCTAGTCCTTTGCCTTAAAAACTAGACACCTCGGCCCTGAAAGTAGGGGCCATGACTACCAAATCATCCATCCCCGAGAGCTTGCAGCGTCACCTGCAGACCGGTCGCACCGAGCGAGCCTTGCTGGTGGACCGTGCAGCGGTTGACAAGGAGGCACGCACCGCCACCCTGGCATTCGCCAGCGAGACCCCGTACGAGCGCTACTGGGGCATTGAAATTCTGGACTGCACCGCCACCAGCATGCGCACCGGCCGCCTGCGCAGCGGTGCAAACCTCCTGTGCGACCACGACACCAAAGATGTTGTGGGCGTCATCGAATCTGTCGAGATCGGCAGCGACCGGGTAGGTCGTGCCGTGGTGCGCTTTGGAAAAAGCGCTCGTGCAGAGGAAGTGTGGCAAGACGTGGTTGATGGCATCCGCCGCAACGTCAGCGTCGGCTACATGATTCACAAAGCCCAACTGGTCGAAAGCGCTGACGGTGTGGAAACCTACCGCGTCACCGACTGGGAGCCCTTTGAAGTCTCCATGGTCAGCGTTCCCGCTGACGCAACCGTAGGCGTAGGCCGCAGCGCTGAGCAGCTGGAGGCCCCTGTGGCACCCGCAGCCATCGCAGCCGCACCCGCCACCCCTGCACCCCAAAACCAACCCCAAGGAAAAGCCATGACTGATGTAGTCGTTGTCGAGCAGCGCAATCACGCTGCTGAAATCTCCAAAATCGGTGCCACCGCTCCTGGCGGCGCTGAAATGGCCCTGTCCGCCATCCAGCGCGGCATCACCGTCGAAGAGTTCCAGCGTGAGCTCATCGCCCACATGTCCACCAAGCCTCTGCCCACTGCAGACATTGGTTTGACAGCCAAAGAGGCCAAGCGCTTCAGCGTTCTGAACATCGCCCGCTACCTGGCAGACCCCTCTGCTGCCAACGAGCGCGCTATGGGCTTTGAGCGCGAGTGCTCTGCAGCCGTCGCCAAAGTAATGGGCCGCGAAGCCCGTGGCGTGTTTGTCCCCTCCGAAATCCAGCGCCGTGATCTGGTGGTGGGCACACCTACTGCCGGTGGCAACTTGGTTGCCACAGAGCTCAAGGCCAGCAGCTTCATCGAAATGCTGCGCAACGCCATGGTGCTGGACCAGCTCGGCGTCACCATGCTGACCGACCTGCGCGGCAACATCGCCATCCCCAAGCAAACCGGCGGCGCCACCATCTACTGGGTTGCTGAAAACACAGCCCCCACAGAGAGCCAGCAGTCTGTCGGCCAAGTGCTCATGTCTCCCAAGACAGCGGGCGGCTTCACCGATATCAGCCGCACATTGCTGAATCAAGCCTCCATCGACGTGGAAAACTTCGTTTTGGGCGACTTGGCAAAGCAGTTGGGTCTGGGCATCCAGTTGGCAGCCATTGCCGGTACCGGTGCAAGCAACCAGCCTTCCGGCCTGTTGACCCGCATCACCCCATCCGTGATCGGCGGCACCAACGGCTTGGCACCCACTTGGAACAACATCATTGACCTGGAAACCAACGTGGCCACCGCCAACGCGGATGTGGGCACCATGGGTTACCTGGTTAACGCCAAGACACGCGGCATCCTCAAGCGCACACAAAAGTTTGCCAGCACCAACGGCGACCCGATCTGGGACCGCAACACCAACGAGCCGCTCAACGGCTACCGCGCTGCAGTCACCAACGCCGTGCCTTCCAACCTGACCAAGGGCACCAGCAACGGCGTCTGCTCCGCAGGCATCTTCGGCAACTTCTCCGATCTGATGATCGGCATGTGGGGTGCCATTGACCTGATGCGTGACCCCTACGCAGCCTCCACCTCCGGCGGCGTGCGCATCGTGGCTCTGCAAGACGTGGACGTAAACGTCCGCAACACCGAAAGCTTCGCCACAGTCGTTGACTGGCTGACAGCGTAAGCCCACAGGCCACACACACAGCTCTGCGCATCATGTTCGCCGAAAACCTCGCTGCCTTCGTCAACCCCACAGAGTTTGCCCAGAGCATCACTCTGGCGGGGGTGGAGGTGGCTGCTATTTTCGACAACGCCTATGCGCAGGGCGGTGTGGGTGTCCTCGGCATGGCCAGCACCCAGCCAGCGCTCACGCTGCCCACGGCGAACGTGCCCGAAGCCCCGGAAGGTGCAGCGGTCACCGTTGGTACCACCGGCTACCTGGTGGCCAGCCACGAGCCTGACGGCACCGGCATGAGCGTCTTGTATCTGGAGGCCCCATGAGCACCATCGTCGTCAAAACCGTCGATGCCATCGAGGCAGCACTGAAGGCAGGCACCCCAGTGGCTTCGCTCATCGAGCGTGGCCGCCGTCGTCCTGTCCCCATCAGCTCCGCCACTGCAGTGGCCATCCGGCCTGTGCAGATCGAGGTCGCTCAGGCGCAAATGGTCAGCGGTATGCCCGTGAGCTGGAATGGCTCCTATGCAGTCGAGTGCTATGCCCGCAGCGGCAAGTCCACTTCCCCGGATGTGGCTGTCGATGAGCTGGTGCAAGACGTGTACGCCCGCCTTATGCAAGACCCGACGCTGGGCGGCGTGGTGGTGGTCATCCGGCCGCAAGGCATCGCCTACGACTTTGACGCTGACGGTGAGCTCACCGCCTGCGCCACCCTTGTTTTCAATGTTCTGCACCGTGCCAACGGCGCAACCCTCAGTTAACCCCAGGAGCAATCCACCATGAGCTACTTTTTCCCCGAAGGCGCGAAGTTCCAGTTTTCTACGACTTTCGCAGCCGCCAAAACCGTCACCGCCGCATCCAACGCCAACCCCACAGTGCTCTCCAGTGTCGCCCACGGCTTTGTGGATGGCGAAGAGTTCCTGTTCCTCTCCGGCTGGGAAGATGCTTCCAATACCGTGTTTCAGGCTGACCAGCTGACTGCTGACACCTTGTCTGCTCTGGGCTTGGACACGACCAACACCCAGTTCTACAGCGCAGGCACCGGCACCGGCACGATCCAAAAGATCAGCAACTGGACCGACATTCCGCAAGTGCTGTCCATCGGCAACTCCGGCGGCGATCCGCGCTACACAGACGTGCAGCCCTTGAGCGCCCGCAACGGCATCAAGATCCCCACCGGCTTCAATGCCAGCACGATCACATTGAGCCTGGGCCACGATCCACAAAACGCCACCTACAAGGCCATGCTCAACATTGCCCGCACTCAGCAAAAGGTGGCGCTGCGCATCGTTGGCGGTGGTGCCACGGTCTACGGCTACGGCTACATGTCCGTGTCCGAAGTGCCACAGATGCAGTCCGGCCAAGTTAACCAAGTGCAGTGCGCGATCAGCTTCCTGGGTCGCGTCATCAGCTACTAAGCCCGGTTGCCCGCACGGCAGGGCAGGGCGTGTGTCCAGACAGCACATGCCCTGCTTGCCGGTGTACTCCGAGCCGGCACGCCGTGCGTGCATTCACTTTCGGAGCTTGTTTACCTGTCTATCGGAGTGATTCATGTCTATCGAAATCGAAATTTCTGACACCGTTGGCTTCAAGGTCAAAGGTTCCTACAACAACAACAAAGGCCAGCCCGTTGCCTTCGACTTCCAGTTGGAGTGCGACCGCCTTGAGCAAGACGGCCTGCAAGCCGCCATCAGCGACCAGGGCAACACCCTGCTGATCGATTTCATGCTCGGTATCAACAAAGGCTGGACCGGCGTCAAAGACAAAGACGGCAAGCAAGTGCCCTACAGCGAAGAGGCCTTCCGCAAGCTCTGCCGCATCCCCGGCATGGCCCGCACCTGTTTCCAAGCCTATCTGGCCGAAGTGGGCGTGAAAGAAAAAAACTAACGGCGCTCGCCAGAGCGCTCGCAGAAAACGCCCAAGCCCATGAGCCACCAGAGCAAGACAAGTCCAACCCGTTCATTGCCGCGGTGCTTGCAGCCCGCGCCAATGAGCCCAAGCCCAGAGTGTTTCTCTGGCCTTGCAACGTGGGCACCTGGCGCCACTGGTGCGAGCTGCAAACGCAGTGGCGAGTCGGTGTTAACGGTGCCACGGGCATGGACTACGCAGGCGTCGCTGCCTACCTCACTGAACAAGGCCTCACTGGTGAAGAGCGCCGCGATGTGTGGGCTGGCATCCGAGCGTGTGAGCGTGGCACCTTGGAAGGCCGCGCAGCCGCACAAAACCAACCTAAATAGGGTCGCTCATGTTTGAAGGTATCGGCATCCAACTCACGGCAGAGACCGCTGGCTTTGTCAGTGGTATGCGAAATGCAGGCCGCGAGCTGGACACCTTTGGCGGCCGCGTCAAAGACGCAGAGTCCAGCTCCGGGTCCTTGTCAGATACCTTGCGCTCTGCCTTCATTGGTGGCGGTGTGGTGGCTGGTATCGGTATTGCCACGCAAACAATCCGCCAGTTCACCAATGAGATGACTGCGGCCCAAATCGGCATCGACAAGCTGCGCAACGGCTTGGCCTTTGCGGTAGGTGCCAACAACGTGGGTGCAGAACTGGACTTTGTCCGCGCCAGTGCCCGTTCCCTCGGCTTGGAGTTCAACTCCACCGCTGAGCAATACATGAAGCTGGCCGCCGCCTCGCGTGGCACCAGCCTCGAAGGCCAGAAGACCCGCGACATTTTCACCGCCATCGCCCAGGCATCCACCGTCATGGGCCTGAGCGCTCAAGAGGCTGAGGGCGCACTGAGTGCCGTGGCCCAAATGATCAGCAAGGGCAAAGTGCAGGCCGAAGAGCTGCGCGGCCAGCTGGGCGAGCGTTTGCCCGGCGCGTTTCAGATCGCCGCCCGCGCCATGGGGATGACCACCACCGAGCTGGACAAGATGCTGGAAAGCGGCCAATTGCTGGCCAACGACTTCCTGCCTAAGTTCGCTGCCCAGCTCACCAACGAGGTCGCTCCCTCGGTAGATGCAGCCAGCCGCAGCATGCAGGCTAGCGTCAACCGCCTGAGCACCACCTGGACTGATTTCAAACAGACCATTGCCGGTGCTGGTGTCACTGACGCCATCGCCAACGAATACAAAGGGCTGGCCAACTACATCCAGTCGGTCAGCGATGCCATCAAGAACGCGCGTGAGCAGGGCAGTGGCTTCTTCGGCCAGACCCTTGCTGGCGCTGGCAATGTCATTGGCCGCATGCCCTTTGATGTGTTGACCCTCGCCGTCAACTCGACCAACTCGGCATTCAACACCCTCAGTGGTGGCGTGCTCAAGTTCCGCACCGACATGAACTTGCTGCCCGAGGTGTTCAACACCAACGCACAAAAAGCAGCCGCCCTCGATGGCAAGTTGGTAGAAGCCACCACCAAACTACAGGCCCTGCGCACCCAGTTCGACGCGCAGCCCTCCGATATTTACCTCAAGAGCGAGATCTACCAGACCCAGCTCTACGTGAAGGAGCTGCAGGCTGCCAAATCTGCACGCGACAAGCTCACAAGCGGTGGCGCAGGCCGTGGCAGCGTCAACCCTGAGACCGTGGCCGCATCGCTGGAGGCCAAGGCCCAGCGAGAGTCTGCCTACAAGGCCGCGCTGACCTCTTACGCCACTGACAGTGAAAAGCTCGCCGCAGAGATAGTCAAAAAAAAAGCCGCCATGGGCGAGCTCTACACCCCCGAACTAGAAGCCCGGATCCGCAAGCATTTCATCAAGCCGGTAAAAGACGCCAGCGACGATTACGGCCGTCTGGGCGCCACTATTGCCCGCGAGCTGGACCTGGCTAACGAGCAGCTGCTGGCAGGCAGCCGCCTAACAGAGTCCGACAAGTTCCGCATCAAGACTTTGTCTCAGATCGATGAGGCCCTGCGCAAAGGCAACATCACCAAGGCGCAGGCGATTACTCTGGAGCAGTCGATGACTGCCGCACAGCAAAAGCGCGAAGAGGTAGAAAAAGCCGCGGCCCAGCGCCGAGCCAATATCGGCCAATACCAGGACCAGATCGCCTTCCAGTCTGAGCTCGATGCCGCCTATGTGGCCGACAGCAAGGCCCGCGAGCAGGCTCGCCTCACGGTGGATGCCTACGAAAAGTCCATCCGCGACAGCAACGACATGCTGGCGCTGGAAGCCTCCCTCATGGGCCAAAGTGCCACCGTGCGAGAAGCGACGCTGGAGCAGTACCGCATCGAGCTGGAGCTCAAAAAGCAAATCGACGCCATCGACCGAAGCGGCGGCCTCGATGAGGCGCAGCGCGAAGAACTGCGCGCCCGGGCACGTGTGGCAGCCGCATCTGCCAGCGCTCAAGCAACCACTAAAGCGCGCCTGGAAGTTACCAAGAAAGACGCCGAGCAGATCCAGCAAACCTTGTCCGACGCCATCATGCGTGGTTTTGAAAATGGCAAGGGTTTTGCAGAGAATTTCCGCGACACCGTGGTCAACATGTTCAAGACCTTGGTGCTGCGCCCGATCGTCAGCGCTATCGTCACACCTGTGGCCGGCCTGATCACTGGTGGCCTGCCTGGCGTGGCCACTGCAGGGCAGGGTGGTGCACTGGGTAGCGTCAATACCGCCATGCAGGCCAAAAGCCTCTACGACACCGTGAGCGGCGCATTCACCACCCTTGGTGAAAGCATCAGCACCAGCGCGGCCACCATGGGCAAATGGCTCATGACCAACACCACCGGCGCCCTCCAGACCGCCGGCAACAAGCTGTACGCCTACAGCGGCACCCTAGGCACCGCAGGGGCTTACGCCGGCGGTGCGTTCGCCGGCTACGGTATCGGCACGGCCATCAGCGGCGGCAAATCTGCTTTTGGGGATGGCAATGGCGACATCGCCACAATAGGCGGCACCGTGATTGGTGCCATCTTTGGCGGGCCGGTGGGTGCGGCCATCGGTGGCGCCATCGGTGGAGTCATTAACCGCGCGTTCGGCCAGGGCGCAAAACAAACCACGGGCAGCGGCATCGTCGGTACATTCAGTGGCGGCAGCTTTTCCGGCCAGTCGTTCACAGAATGGCGACGCGAGAGCGGCTGGTTCAACAGCGGCAGCGCTGGCACCGATTACGGCATGCTCAACGCTAGCGTCGCCGACAGCCTGGGCAGGGCCTATGGGCTTATCACCGACCAGACAGCGGCACTTGCTGCCACCCTGGGCCAACCCACCAGCCAGATACTGGGCTATGTGAAGTCCATCCGCGTGGAGTCTTCACAGCTCACCGAATCCGGCCTGCAGGCGGTGTTTGACAGCATTGCCGACGAGTTGGCCAGCACGGTGGTCACATCGGGTTATCTCAAAGAAAACGAGCGCGCGTCTGTAGCCCTGTCCCGCCTGTCCACCAGTCTGGCCACTGTCAATGCTGCTTTCAACACCCTCGACAAAACCGCTCTGAGTGCCGGCCTGTCGACGGCAGACGCTTCCAGCAAACTGCTTGACCTGTTTGGTGGTGCTGAGGCATTCAACTCCGCCACTCTGAGCTACTACCAAAACTACTACACCGAAGCCGAGCGCAACGCCAAGACCACAGAGAACCTGGTCAAGTCCTTTGCCAATCTGGGCGTGGCCATGCCTGACACCATGGCTGCCTTCCGCGCCCTGGTCGATGCGCAAGACATCACTACCGAAAGCGGCCGCACCACCTACACCGCGCTCATGGGCCTACAGGAAGCCTTCGCCACGGTGAGTAAGGCAGCGGAGGAAAGCGCCAAGGCCCTGATCAAAGCAGCCAACTATTCAAGCTTTGCAGAGTACGCAGCAGCCACCGCCGCTGCCGGTGGAACGGTGGGTGCTCGGTTTGACGGTGGCAGCGTGTCCAGTGCCCCCATGTTGTCGCTTTCGTCTTCGCTTGTACCTGCACCGGTAGCCAACGCTGCACTCGGTGCTCCAGCCGATACCGCCACCGCGGCCGAAGTTCAAGCCCTGCGCGAAGAAAACCGCGCCCAGTCCCGAGCGCTGGCCAGCATCATGGAGCGCTTTGCCCAAATCATCGAAACGTGGGACGCCATCGGCATGCCCGCGGTCCAACCGGAATAAATGAACATGAAGGGCATCACCATCATCAAACCCTTGGCGCTTACCGACGCCATGCTGGTCAGCTCCACCGTACCCGAGGCCGACCACCCCGCCTGGGCTGCTGGCACCACTTACGCCTTGGCCGCACGGGTCATCAAAAACCACGTGATCTATGAGAGCCTGGCGGCCTCGAACGTGGGCAACGATCCTGAGCTGGTTGGCAGCACCAAGTGGGTGGCCGTGAGCGCCACCAATCGCTGGAAACTATTCGACTTGTCCAGCAGCAGCCAAACCGCACAGGCCAACAGCATCAGCTACACCCTGCGCCCTGGTCAGTTTGTGAATTCAGTAGCGGCGGTCAACCTCACCGATGTGACCAGCGTGCGCGTGCAAGTCATTAGCGATACCTTCGGCAGCGTCTACGACGAAACCATTAATCGCCCCCGCATCCAGCCAGAGGCGAACTGGTGGAGCTGGTTTTATGGCAAGCGCAGCGAGCCTTTGGCCAGCTACTACATCGACCTCCCCAGCCTGCTCGATGCGCAAATCATCATCACCTTGACCGGCGGCTCCGCCATGGCGGTTGGCACCCTCATGCTGGGCACCTCCAGCCAGTGGGGCAAGTGCGTCACCGCCGGCGTGTCCCTGCGCGTCAAAGACTACAGCCGCAAAGAAACCAACGCCTTCGGGGACACCGTGCTGGTCAAGCGCCGTTTTGCCAAACAGGTGGAAGTGCCCTTGTTGCTGGAGACCGCGCAAACCGATTCCCTCTTCGACTTTGTGGCCGGCATGCGCGCCACCCCAGCGCTGTGGGTGGTGAGCGATGAATTCCAGACCTCCACGGTTTATGGCTACTACACCGATTTCAAGGTACTCATCCAGTACCGCGACCTCAGCGACTGCACCCTCTCACTAGAAAGCCTCGCATAACCATGATTAACCCACTCGGCCCCGTGCCCACACCGCTCGACAGTTCGGCAGATTTCAACACCAAAGCCTTTGCGCTGCTTGGGCAGCTGCCTAGCTTTGTGAATGAAGCCAATTCCACGGCAGACAATATTCAAATCACCTCCGACATTCTGGCGGCGGTGCTGCTGGGCATGGCCTTTCCTGAGTACACCGGCACCAGCACCGGCACGGCCACGGTGGGCCTGGGCGCCAAGGTGTTCCCGACCCAAACTGGCAAGCTCTGGCAGGCAGGCCAGATCGTTGTGGTGAGCAGCGGCGGCAACATCATGCGCGGCCCCGTGCTGGGCTACAGCGGCGGCAGCCTCACGGTGGACGTTACCAGCACGGTGGGCAGTGGCAGCTATTCCTCCTGGACCATAGGCCTGACGTTTGATGGTCTGCTGCTCGCGAAGTCAGGTGCCAATACCGATATCACCAGCCTCTCGGGGTTGACCTCGCCCATCCCCCGCGCAAACACTATTAGCAAGATCGAGTCGCTGCCCAACCCTACGCTGTCTGCCAATGCCATGACGCTGCCGGCGTCTACCCATGCACTTGATTTCCGCAACGCGACGCTGTCGGACGGACTGCCTACAACAATAAATGGCACGGCTGCCGCAATGACCATCCCAGCCGGTGCAAGCCTTGGCACTGTCAGTGGTCAACAAAGCACCCTTATCGAAGTGATTTGTAACAGTGGTGGAACCCTACATAAAGCCATCGTCAATTTGGCTGGCGGCAATGATTTATCTGAGTCCGGTGTCATTAACACTACGGCCATCAGCGCAGGCGCTAATGCAGCAAATGTCTTCTATTCCAACACTCCGCTGACGAACGTACCGTATCGCCTTGCGCGAATCATTGCGTCTACCCAGGCGACGGCAGGGCAATGGATCACACCTCCTAGTTTGATTCAAGGCGCGGGTGGTGCTGCGCTTGCAGCCATGGCATCGGCGGGCTATGGGCAGAGCTGGCAGAACATGACCGGTTTGGGTGGTCGCGCTTCAGGGGTGACGATGTACAACACCCGAAGCAAGCCCATTGCGGTCAGCGTTACCGCCTTGGTAGCGGGCGGGGGCGGTAGCTTTACCGGCAACGTGAACGGAGAGCAGATTGCGCTTTGCCAAAACAACGGCGGCTCTCCGCAGTTTATGACTGTTTGCCTACCCATTGTTGGACCTGGCCGCTCTTATTCCGCCATCAACTCCAGCGGAACTATCACTACTTGGAATGAGGCATTTTGATGTACTACAAAGCTAACGACAATTCAGTGCATTGCATTGATCCCGCCTTTGAGCATTTGCTACCTGCTGGTTGCGTTTCAATAACTGAGCAAGAGGCACAAGCCTTGCGGCTGCAGTATGACCAAGCGCCGGCTCCCGAGCTCACGCTGGACCAGATCAAAGACCAAGCCCGCGCTACGGTCCGCGCAGCCCGCAAGCCGGTGTTTTACACCTTGGCCGGCATGCAGTCCGAAGCGCTGGCCACGGGCGACACAGCCACCGCCACCGCGATCGTAGGCATACAGCAAGCCCTCAAGGCGTTGCCTGAAACCGACCTGAGCGCTTGCCTTAGCGCTGCCGAAGTGGATGCCGCCTTTGTGGCAGCGTGGCTTGCCATTGCCTACTCTGCCCCGGCCAATGTGGTGAGCGCCTTCAATGAGGTACTGGCATGACCTGGCTGCTCTACACCGCTCTGGTCATTTTCTTGGCTTTGCCCATTCTGATGCTGCTGGTGTGGCCCGCGCTCAAGTTGTTCGAACTGCAGGACTTGTGGCGCCTGCTCTGGGTGCTGTTTTGGCCGTTGATGCTGGCCGCTTGGCTGGCGGATGTGATCGTGGCACGCACCTGGTGGGTTCTGCTGTTTGGCTGGCCCAAGTGCAACGAAGTAACGGTATCCCACACGCTGGAGCGCCTGATCGGCGAGCACGAGCACAAGAGATGGGCGCTTGCTGCGTCTATCGCCCAAGAGCTGGACCGCATCAGCCCCGGCCACATCAAGATTCTCCGAAGGTAGCCATGCCAGAACCCACCACAGCATCCACTGCAGCCATTGCCACGCTCGCGTCAGCTGGCGTCACCGTGCCGGTCCTCACAGTCTGGGGCATAAGCCTCGGACTGCGTGCAGATCTGCTCATCGCCGGCTTTGCTGGATCTCTGGTGGCCATCGTGTTGCTCAATAGTGTTCCCAGTTCCGGCGATACGTGGCAGGAGCTGCTGCGCACCACACTGCGCCGCATGATGGTCGCCGTGGCCAGCTCGCTGACCGCCGGCTACCTCACGCCCTTGGCTATGTTGGTGGCGGCGATGCCAGAGCCACTGATCCTGGGCAGTGCCTTTGCGGTCGGTGGGGGCGCGCAGCAAGTGCTCATGTTCATGATCCGCAGGTTTTCCGGTGCGCCGCCGGGTAGTCCACCCGCCATGGAAGGGGGAGCAGGCGCATGACCGACCCCATTCAACTGGCCCACTGGCTGGCGGGCATCGTAGTGCTGGCCGAAGCCCTGAACAAATTGGAGCGCACTGCTCCCTTCGCTGCCGGTCTGTCATCTCGCAAGCGCGTGGTGGACTTCCTCAAAGCACTCGCCTGGTTGCTGCTGGCGATAGGGGCGGGCGGTGCTGTAGCCACCCCCTTGCTACTAGCCATGGGCATTCATGCCACGCCTTTTGACCGGATCACCCACGCGCAACCCACCTTTGCCGAAACCGCAGTGCTGCTGGGCTTTGCGGTCCTCATTGTTCGCACTCGAGTCAAGGAAGGATAGACATGATCACCTTAGCCCAATACGTTGGCCCCCACGCAGGTAGCCCCGACTGGACGCCTGCACGCCGGGCCAATGCCGAAGACCTGCTCAAACGCTGCGCTGCGCTGGAGGCGGAGATGGTTCGCGCCGGCGTGGAGTTTCCCGACAACCCCGCTACTGATTCCGGAGTGTCTGGGCAGACATTTGGTGGCTTCCGGCCTCAGAACTGCTCGCAAGGTGCACCTGGCAGTTCTCACAAAGAAGGTAAAGCCGTGGACCGCTACGACCCCAAAGGGCACATCGATGCATGGGTAATGATCCACCAAGACCGTCTGGAAGCCCATGGCCTCTACATCGAGCACGCCTCGGCAACCCCTGGTTGGAGTCACTGGACGACCCGCGCGCCACGCTCAGGAAATAGGGCGTTCATGCCATGAGACAACTACTCATCGCCATAGCCCTTTTGGCCGCGGGCTTCGGTGGTGGCTGGGCCGTGAATGGCTGGCGCCTCGATGCCGAGCATGGCCAAGAGCGCATCCAGTTAGCCAAAGAGCGCAACGACCAGCTGCTGGCCGCCATTCGCCAGCGTGACGACTTGGCCGACAAAGTCGACCAGGTCGATAAAAAGCGCACCGCCCAACTCACGAAAGCCCGAAATGAAAACCAAGCTCTTACTGATCGGCTTGCTGCTCGCACTGCAGGCCTGCGGATCGAAGCCACTTGCCCCCAGTCCGGATCAACCGAAAGCACCAGCAACGCCAGCGTGGATTCTGGAGCCGCAGCCGAGCTCACTCCCTCTGCTCGACAAGCTTATTCAGCCCTTCGACAAAACATCATCGAAACCGAAGGAAGGCTGAGCGCCTGCCAAGAGCTGCTGACCCTGCATTGATGGACAATGCCCGAATGTTGAAGGGCGTATCCATCATTGGTGTAGTTGCTGTGCTTGTCGGCTGTGCTCAGAACCCGCCGGAGCCAGCAAAAACATCATTGAACCCGCTGGTGGACTACCGGCAGACCGGCCAAGTTCCCCGCACCGAATCCGGCAAGACAGAGCGCAGCGCCGCAGTGCTGGCAGCTTTTCGTGAAAAGTACCGATGCCCAGCCACCGGAAAAAGCACAGGCGCATGCCCGGGCTGGGCCATTGACCATGTGATCCCTCTGGCCTGTGGTGGTGCCGATGCGGTCTACAACCTCCAGTGGCTGCCCAATGCCATCAAGAGCGCCAAGGGCCCCGACAGCAAAGACCACTTCGAGCGCAAGATCTACGGAGGGCAGGGCGCCAGCAAGGGCTGCCCGTAGGCAACAAAAAACCCGCCGAAGCGGGTTTTTAAGGTCAGAACTGGAATTCAGCTTGACCTGGGAAAGCGCGGCAGTGTTCGCACACATGCTCGAATTTGCCGAAGCGCAGTCGAACATATGGGTTCACATGCACGCTCTTTGGAAAAGAGCAAAACATAGGAATTTCCCTTATTTCACGTTGGTGAATAGAGAAATCCAGACAAAGCGCGTTTAGCTAGCTAAACTACAGCCTTCTTCCCCAAGAAGCTGGTGCTTTGTCGGATCTCTCCGCCGTTGAACCTGAAAAGAGGCCCTCACGGGCCTTTTTTCATTTTTGCCTTGTTTTGGCAATCGCTCGGTTCCAGCGATCAACACAACCTCTTGGTGGTTTATGTGAAAAACATTACAAGCACTAACTATATCTGGGGTCTGTACGGGTGACAACCCACTACCGGTAGTGTATCTGCCACTGTGGCGAGCAGCTGCTCAAGGGCACGCGGGTTTCTGTCTTCCAACACTGGGCATACATTGAAAGAGCTTCACGTTGCAGTTGAAGTGCCAAGCTTGGTGCGGTTTCCAGCATGATTTTGCTCCAAAGGCCGCATTGGAATTGGCTGTGTGCTTTGTTGCTTTGCATTCACTGGGCAAGGTTTTTATTTTGCAAACGTCCGAATTCGACTCATTTGTTGCGCATAAAGCCGCTGGTGAAGTTCATTTGTTGCACCTCGCGCAGCTCTTCGGCGGTTGTTGGAATCTGTTGCACGCGCTTTGACTCGATCAAGCAGACAGCTTCGGGGTGCTCTTTCCTGATGTGCTCTTCGGTGCAGTGATGCCGGGTCGTCGTCCACCGGCCAGCCCACTTGATCCGCCAAAGGTAAGTTTTCTCTGTTTTCATTGCTGTTTAAATATACAGCTATAGAGTCAAACAAGAACCTCAGAATGCTCGTGCGACAATCAACCACGGCCCAAGGTGGTGCACCAAGTGTCAGCGTAATTTCTGGCGTAACTTTTCAAAATGATCATCAGTTTTCACTGGAGCTTTGACTCTGGCATCATGGGCCTCCCTTTGTTTGAAACAGCGCAGGCCTTGCGCGAGGTGGGCTTTGCATGCAACAAGACATCCTGATCAACTGGTCCCCGCAAGAGACGCGGGTGGCCATCGTGGAGCACGGTGCAGTGCAGGAACTGCATGTGGAGCGCACGCTGGAGCGCGGACTGGTGGGTAATGTGTACCTCGGCAAAGTGGCCAGGGTGCTGCCGGGCATGCAGTCGGCCTTCATTGACATCGGTTTGGAGCGAGCGGCTTTTTTGCATGTGGCGGATGTATGGCACCCGCCGGCAGAGGGGGAGTCGCTGAGTGCCTCCCGCGCATCGCAGCCCCAGATTCCGATTGAGAAGCAGGTGTTTGAGGGCCAGTCCCTCATGGTGCAGGTGATCAAGGACCCGATCGGCACCAAAGGTGCCCGCCTTTCCACGCAAATCAGTATTGCCGGACGCCTGCTGGTGTTTTTGCCGCAAGACGACCATATTGGCGTGTCTCAGAAAATCCCTACCGCCCAGCGCGATGAGCTGCGCAGCCGCATGCAGGTGCTTGCCGGCAAAGAAGGCGGCGGGTTCATCTTGCGCACCAATGGAGAAGATGCGTCGGACAAAGAACTCGGTGACGACATCGCGTACCTGCGCAAGGCTTGGGCACGCATCAAAGATGCCTCTTTGCGCCTGCCGCCTCAAAGCTTGTTGCACCAGGATTTGAATTTGTTGCAGCGCGTGTTGCGGGATCTTGTGGGGGAATCGACACAGACCATTCGCGTCGATTCGCGTGAGCAGTTTGATGCTTTGAAAACGTTTGGTGCCGAGTTCATGCCTGCAGCGGCCGAGAAGTTGCAGCATTACAAGGGTGAGCGCCCCATCTTCGACCTCTACTCCATCGACGAAGAAATCGCCAAAGCTTTGGCACGGCGCGTGGAGCTCAAGTCGGGCGGCTACCTGATCGTGGACCAGACCGAAGCACTGACCACGGTGGATGTAAACACGGGCGGTTTTGTCGGTGCGCGCAACTTTGACGACACCATTTTCAAAACCAATCTCGAAGCGGCACAGGCAATTGCCCGTCAATTGCGATTGCGCAACCTGGGCGGCATCATCATTGTGGACTTTATCGACATGGCCCGCGAAGACCACCGCGAGGCCGTGTTGGCGGAATTCCGCAAGCAGCTGGGGCGTGACCGGGTGAAGACGATGGCGGGCGGTTTTTCGCAGCTGGGTCTGGTGGAAATGACGCGCAAGCGCACGCGTGAATCGCTGGCCCATATGCTGTGCGAGCCGTGCCCGACGTGCGAAGGCAAGGGCATTGTCAAAACGCCCCGCAGCGTGGCCTATGACATCTTGCGCGAAATTCTGCGTGAAGCCCGCCAGTTCACTCCGCGTGAGTTCCGGGTAGTGGCGTCGCCCAAAGTGATTGAACTGCTGTTGGATGAAGAAAGCCAGCACTTGGCAGGTCTCTCGGAGTTCATCGGCAAACCCGTGTCGCTGCAAAGCGAGGCAGCCATGGCCCAGGAGCAATACGACATTGTGTTGCTGTAATGGTGGCTTGTGACTGAGCGTTTGCGTATCGCGGTCTTGAGCCGCAATTTTTCAGTGACCGGGGGCGGGGCAGAGCGCTATTCCATCTCGGTGGTGGAGCAGCTCGCAAAAACGCATGAAGTGCATGTGTTTGCGCAAACCATTTCGCATGATTGCCCCGGAGTGACCTACCACCAAGTGCCCATGCCTATGGAGCGCCCACGCTGGATCAACCAACTCTACTTTGCCTGGAAGACATGGCGTGCAACGCGCACGGGTTATGACATCGTGCATTCCCACGAGAACACATGGCATGGCAACGTGCACACCGTGCATGTGTTGCCCGTCAAACACAACTTGTTTGATGGCAAGCAGGGCGCCGCATTGGCATTGCGTTGGCTCAAGGTGTTAGCCAGCCCTCGCTTGCTGGCGTATCTTTGGCTTGAAGAGCGACGTTTTGCTTTTGCCTACAAAAAGAAGGTGGTGTGCGCATCGACCACGCTCAAAGCGGTAGTTGGGGACTCGTTCCCCGGTTCGCGCCCGATGCTGGAAGTCATTACACCGGGAGTGGATGCGGCGCCCGGTCCTTCGACACCGCAGGGCAAGTCTGAAGCGCGGCGCGCACTCGGGGTGCCGGATGATGCCCCGTTAATGCTTTTTGTGGGTAACGATTTCGGCAAGAAGGGGCTCAAGACCCTGTTGGAGGCGATACCCAAGCTTGATCAGCATGTGCATTTGCTGGTGATCGGCCATTCGGAACGTTCCAGCGAGTATGAGCAACAAGCGAAGTCTTTAGGCATAGGTGATCGCGTACATTTTCAGGGCAGCCGGAAGGACATGTCCGTCGCCTACAGCGCTGTGGATATGCTCGTGCATCCCACTTTAGAGGATTCATACGGCATGGTGGTTCTGGAGGCCATGGCCCATGGGCTGCCGGTGGTGGTGAGCGATGCGCCGTTCAGTGGAATTGCCAAGGCGTTGACCGAAGGCGTGAACGCGCTATTGCTCTCAACGCCAACCGATGCTAATGACCTTGCTTCCAGGATAGAGACTTTGCTTGGTGATCGTGCTGCTGCCAGCGCGCTGGGGACCGGCGCTGTGAAGTTCGCGCAGGAAAATTCTTGGGTTAAAGCGGGGCAAAGCTTTAAGGTTCTTTTTTCGAGCGTTGCCAGTAAATACAAGCAACGCTGGTTGGTGTTGTCGCATGCCTTCAACATGGATGGGCGTGCTGCCAGCCAAACGATTACCGACAAGTTGCCGCACCTTGAGGCTGCAGGCATAGAACTGGTGGTGTTGAGCGGTGTCTCAGGCAGTCGCGATCGCCACTACGAACATTACCAACTGTGGCCGGTCGGTGCTGCGGGCATCCGATTTGAATTGCGCCATGTACTGCGGAAGCACTTCACTTCACCTCTGGCCTACAGGTTGGTGATGTTGGTGCTGTCACTCCCTTTGCTACCGTTCATGTTGGTCGAGAAATTACTGCGTCCGGTGGAAAGCTCCTGGTCCTGGTGGCTATCAGCCTATTTCAAGGGATTGCGCTTGGCGCGGGGTCGAAAGTTCGACTTGATCTACTCAACAGGTGGTGCTTTTGCGGCACATTTGGCTGGCAACGCCTTAAAGGAAAAGTTGGGAGTGCGGTGGCTGGCCGAGGTGCATGATCCGCTGGTGATGCCTGGCAGTAAGCCGGCAAACAAACAAGAGTTGATGCAGGCCGAGGTAGAGCGCATTATTTGTACGCATGCCGATGTTGCTATCTGGTTCACCGACCAGGCTCTGGCTAGCGCGAAGCGCAGGCACCCTCAACTGGGCGATCGGGGCAAGATGATGTTGCCGGGCATTGATCGGCCTTTTTATGAAATGCCACCATATTCACCAGGACCCAAGATGGTCATAGGGCATTTCGGGTCGCTCTCTTCGACACGCAACCTGATGCCCATCATTCACGCGTTGGAAGCATTGGTGGTCCGACGCCCTGAGCTTCGGAACAAGATTGAGCTTCAGTTGACAGGCGGGCCATTGGATGCAGTGTCTGATGCAGCTATTTCGAAGTCGCCAGTTCGGGATTTGGTAAGGCACCTGGGAAGGATAGAGGCCGATCCCGCGACCGGTTTATCTGGACGCGAGCAGATCTTGCGACGTATGCGCAGCGCAGATGTGTTACTTCTCCTACATGGCACAGAGCAGATTTGCACAGAATACATACCGTCCAAGCTATACGAGTATTTGTGGATGCAGCGTCCAATTCTGGCTTTGGTCCACGGTAATCCGCAAATGACTGAGTTGCTACGCCAGCAAAAGCATAGTGTTGTCGAAACCCTGGGTACTGGTGATCTGGCGGCCTTGACTCTAGCCCTCATGCAAATGGTTTCGCTGTGGGAGGGTTCCGGTCTGGGTGACAGCGGCTTGCTTAGTCCATATACAACTCAGGCAGCTGTCGGTCAGCTGTTGGGCGGACTTTCGACATAGGCAATGGAATGAGTATTGCGTACCGAGCTGATATTGATGGCCTGCGGGCCATTGCGATATTAACCGTCGTGGCTTTTCATGCATTCCCTGAATTTTTCCCAGGGGGGTTCGTCGGGGTTGATGTTTTTTTTGTGATCTCTGGCTTCCTGATCACCAGTATCCTTCAGTTGGAAATTCAGGGGGGCCGCTGGAGCCTAGCGTCCTTCTACGCACGACGTATTCTGCGTATTTTTCCTGCACTGATTTTGGTGTTGCTCGCGTGTCTAATCGCGGGCTGGCACACCCTGTTAGCTCAAGAGTACATGCAACTTGGCAAACATTTGGGGCTTGGGGCGTCATTTCTATCGAACATCGGCTTGTGGTGGGAGTCCGGTTACTTTGACAAGGCTTCTGAAACTAAGCCCCTTTTGCATTTATGGTCGCTTGCTATCGAGGAGCAGTTCTACATAGTCTGGCCCATATTGTTATGGTTGATTCTGCGTGGTCGGATAAATACTTCGCGGAGTGTTCTTGCCTTGGCAGTTGTCTCATTGCTCCTGTCTATGTTGTGGGTTTTGAATGATCGCACTCAGGCCTTTTATTCGCCCGCGAGCCGGGCCTGGGAACTGCTGGCAGGTGCATGGCTGGCTTTGCGTCCTAAGTACTTAGTGTCCGTACGAACAGGGGTGCGGGGCCTGGCCGTAGTTGTGCTTTTGAGTGCAACGGTGCTGCTGGATGAAAAAGTGCCGTTTCCCGGTGTCGTGGCCTTGTTGCCCGTCCTTGCTACGGTCCTCCTTATTGGCGTGCCAGCCGGTTCGGATTGGACCGGGCGCTTACTTGGGCATCCCGGGATGGTGGCTTTGGGCAAAGTTAGCTACCCGTGGTACCTGTGGCATTGGCCTCTATTGAGCTTTGTTTACATCATCGAAAGCGGTCAAGCTTCAGTAGGTCTGCGCTTCAGTCTTTTGCTGGTTAGCTTTCTCCTGGCCGTGATGACTTACCGGCTATGGGAGTTGCCCTTGCGCAAATTGCCGCACCGTCTGGTGATCAGCATTCTTGTCATGGCCATGATCATCCTTGGCTTCCTAGGAAAGAATATTTATGACCGCCATGGCCTGGAACGTATACGCCACAAGAACCTCATTCAAATGGACCAAGTGTCCGGTCAAGACTTCCTCGATTTTGAAAAGCAAGGACTGATTACTGAGAGGAAATGTGAAAAGCCCTTCAAGTTTCCCGAAAGAGACGTTTGTCTCCAGACCGACCCCGCTAAACCCGCCAGTGCGGTGGTGCTAGGAGACAGCCATGCAGTGCACGCGTTCTGGGGGCTTTCTATGGCTTTCGATGCTCAAGGGCTGAATCTCACCGTGCGAGGCAAAGGTGCTTGTGTGCCAGTTTTGCCGATCAAGTCCGCTGATACTGTCTCCGAGTGCGAGCGCCATATGGAGTCTATGTTGCGTGATATTGCGGGTGATGAGAAAGTGCGCGTGGTCGCTTTAGTGTTTAGAGGACGCTACTTGACAGAGCAGTCTTCGCCTCAGGATCGTCAGAGCTTTGAAGAAAAGCTTGAAGGCACATTGGCGTTGTTGCAACTCTCAGGCAAGCAGGTACTTTATTTCTTGCCGGTAGTGGAACCGGGCTTTGACCCCCGCCTTTGCATGGGAGCACTGCCGCTAGGTCGCAAACCGCCATTTTCCTGTGTGATTGACAAAACCGCTGATGATGCAAAGTCTGAAGCGGTGCGGACAAGCGCGTCGCGTGTTCTCGCTCGCTGGCCTTTTGTTCGTGTCGTAGATCCGAACACCGTACTGTGCCGCAATGGACTATGTCCAATCTTGCAGGACGGGCACAGCATTTTCAAAGACGAAAACCACTTGTCTCATGCCGGATCTGTTCTGCTGAGTGAAAGTGTGAACGCCGCCAAACGTTGAGTACTTACATGAGTTTGAATCGATTCCAGTGGATTTATTTTGCGCTGCTAATGACCTTTGCGGGAGTGCTCTCGGTATCTGGAACGATTGCCTTGCGCAACGTCTTGCACTTGGGGTTGCTGCTGCTCCTTCTTGGGTACGTGGTGTTTGCATGGCGTAATGAGCGTGGTCGCATGGCGGATTTGATCTCCAGAGTGCCATTACCGGTCTGGGTATGGTGCGCCTTTCTGTTGCTGTTCCCCTTGATAGCTCCAAACTCGGCTGGGGCATGGAGCAACTTGATTGGCAAGGGCATGTGGGGTGAGTCCATCCTGACCTTGTTACTCGCGTGGGGGGCATTTTTGATTCTTGGCACCAAACGTCTGACTCTCTGGGCGCTTGCACTGGTCAGTGCAGTGCCAGTGTTTATTCATTTGGCCCTTACCCTGTTGGCTTGGGCCGGCGTCTTGCAACCAGCCTTCTTTGAAGATCCGTCTTTGAAAGCGGCAGTTCAGTCTTTTTGGGAAGTATTGCTGGATCCCTCCCTTTTCCAGAGCCCGTTCAAATCCTTCCCCCTGGGCTTCCGGGGCATTGAGCCCATGCATGGAAACCTTGGCTATCCGGCTTCCCAAACTATGTGCATAGGCCTTGCCGTGATGTTTTCGGCCTGGCACCAGACAAACCCTCGCAGGGCGATCCAAGCAGGAGCGTTGGTCGCATTGTGCTTCGTAAGTGTGGTAATCGCGCAGTCGCGTGCAGCTGCGTACTTTGGTTTGCTGATCTTGGCGTTTGCCTTTCTGATCTTTGTTCTGATTGTGAGGGTGCAACGTGTGCAATTCCGGTTCGGATGGCGGGCCATAGCGGTTTTGGTGGGCGTCACGACCATTTGCCTCGTTTTTTTCCACCAAGTAGTCTCGCAGAACCCAGTCTGGTACTCCATGGGGGACAAGATGATGCTTGGCTTTCAGGTCGAGAATCCTAAAGCCCTGATCTGCAAGGGTTTTACTCCCGCCGTCTCCGATTTTGTACGTCAGAAGCATCCGGATAAAGACGAGGCCTATATAGACTCCTTGATTGATGGGCTGCGTGGAGATGGGGCGAGAGTTGTATTGGCGCGTGTTGGGGCCGAACTCGCTGTTAGCAACCCCTGGGGATGGACTGGCGGGAGGGATGCTTACCAGCATCGGATAGAGGAAGTTTGTGGGCATGTGCCTGCGATGGAATATTCGCACGCTCACAACGCTTGGATTAGTTTGATTCTTGCCGTCGGTTGGGTCGGAGCTGTTCTCTATGCTTGGGTGCTTTTGAGGTTCGCAAAGTCAGGATGGATGGCATTGAAAGAAGAGCAAACATGGCCGACAGGTCTGGCACTCCTGCTTCTTTCGATTTTTTGGCTGTTGCGTGGCATGGTAGATGCTGTCTACCAAGAACACTATCTGGAGATGCAGGCGCTCTTCCTACTCACGCTGTTCTTTTTGTTGCGCTCAGGCAAACCAGTTTTGAAATAGAGGATTTCGCTTGATGATTTGGTAGCGCCATTTTTCCTTAAGCTGGCGCAAAGCAGTGTTTTTGTAATATGCGCCGGTGCCGCCGCCTACGCCACAAATCACCGGAGGGGGGCTCATTAGGCAGCCACGCAGTTGTTTTTTCAGGAAGATATCCCTGAAGCTTTCTTCAAGGCCATAGCCTTCCTTGCTCCGAATGGATTCATGGGCCTGCTGAAAGTACTGTTGATAAGTCCCAATATCCATTGCATAGAAGCGTGTATCTATATAGGCTAAAGAGGTTAACTGCCATGGGGAGAAGGCATGGTCAAAAACCCCCTTTATGTGAAGCTTTCCATTCCATGAACGCATCGAGTCGCTGAAGTTTTCCACCCAGAGCTTGGACGTGCATTTTGCAAAGCAGCCTGCAGACTCGATAAGCACAGAGTTCTCCAAAGCATAGCGAACGATTTCACCTTCTCCGTAGCCGCGGCCATGTTCTTGAACCAGTGATACATTGTTTTGAAAGCTCAGGCACTCCACAGCTGCCCCACCAAGCAACGCAGCAACCATGGGCTGAAAATCAAAACCCGACCCGTCACACAGCACAAGCGGATTTTGGGGGGCGATGGACCGCCATTGCTTTACCGATTCCATAGCCAGTCGAGCCCGCTCGGTTGGATCCTGCAGGCGCACTCCTTTGTCATGGACCACTACGCTAGACGTCAGCAGGATGGGGATGTTCGAAGTGTTGCCGGGTCTCATATCCGTCCCAATCTCCGCCGCAACCTCCGGCCGACGCGGGAGAGCAAGCTACCTCCTTCTCTTGGCCAATCCATCTCGCGCTCCCAAGCGGACTGGTAGATTACGCCGCAATACAGGGCAGAAAGCTGTGCTTGATCGATGCCTCGGCGAGTTTCTTGGTCTAGCTGCCAAGCGTAGTGATACACCTTGAATAGCGCCTGACAGGGGTGCAATGGAATGGCCCTGTAAGCCAGCAGAGCCTCTCCATACCAGCGCGACTCAATTGGAGTTTGTGCAATTGCGTCGGCAAAGCACATACCGCGTGGCTGAAGGTGATTTCTGTCCAGTGATTCCCACACTTTACGATGCCATACCAAAGGAAAAGGCCCAAAGCTGTAACGGCGGCCGTTGCGTCCAAATGTCTGTTGCATGGTCGCTGCTTCCCGCAC
This sequence comes from Comamonadaceae bacterium, assembly GCA_027488985.1. Classification (GTDB taxonomy): domain Bacteria; phylum Pseudomonadota; class Gammaproteobacteria; order Burkholderiales; family Burkholderiaceae_C; genus Allorhodoferax; species Allorhodoferax aquaticus. The sequence goes on from JAIYAR010000010.1 coordinate 138,437, forward strand.
AAAGTCATCCACGATGCGCGGGCGGCCTTGTTGCATGGCTCCCTCAAGTAAGTCGTGTGCCTCGTCTATTACGGTGTAAGGATAGCTGTCTGGAGCTAAAAAATCATTGCTGGAAAAGGGACGTATGAAGACCGCATCCGAATCCAAACAAACATAGGCTTCGGCAAGGCACAACCTCCAAAACTCCGATTTCACAACCTGCTGCGCCACTGCACCATGCATGCGTGCTACCAAGTCTAGGTCTAGACCCGGGGAAGCCTGCAGAATGCTTTCATCGGAGATCAAGTGAGCAGAGGTAGTTGCCAAATGCTGGCGAAAGAGGTCCAGCTCCGACTCGGGTACAGAGACGTAGACGGGAATACGTGTCTCGTTAAATCGCTCGATGGATTGCATCAGGCGCACAACGCGCCGTAAGTCGGTTTTGTAACTCTTGCAGTAAAGCGCCAAAGTAGTCATGCACGCTTGTCCTCATAAGCCGTGGCGATCTTCATGAAGAACTGCAGCGGATTTGTGGCACGCGCTACCATGATTCGATTGAGCGCGTAAGGGTTATCGCCTGCCTGCGCTCGACCGCGCCGTGTGCTCGTCGCTGTGATGTAGCCAGCGTTGCGCACCATCTCTTCGTGTTGCGGCCTAAACCATCCATACGGGTAGCAAAAATGCCGGACCTCGACACCTAGAGCCTGTTGCAGTTCATCCTTAGACCTGACGATCTGATGCCGCGCCGCTTCGTCGGTCAACTCTTTGAGATTGGCATGGGTTTGCGTGTGGGAGCCCACGTCCATACCGGCCCCATGCCAAGCCAGCCAGTCTTGCTGTGTCATCAGTGGCTTCTGCTTCACTTTCCCTTTATCCCAAGCATTAGTGCCTCCGATCATGCTGCTGACACCATAGCAAGTTGCCGAGAAACCATTGGACTTGAGGACAGGCAGGGCTTGGATTAAGTTGTTCTGGTAACCATCGTCAAATGTGATGCCTACCACCTTGCCGTGCTGGTCTCCACGCAGATAGGGTTCTAAATCGCACATGGACAGGCCCTTGTAGCCCATCAGACTCAGCATACGCATTTGCCAAGCAAAAGAGGAGGGTGCAACGATGAGTCCTCGCAGTGCCGTGCCACGCGGTGGCGGCTCGTCGATCTGGTGGTACATCAGGATGGGTATCTTCATGTCTGCAACCTCTGGAGGTTGGCGTAATAGCCATTGCGCTGGATCAGGGAGACATGGTCGCCAGACTCCACAATGCGCCCCTGATCCAGGACGACAATCAGGTCAGCACGCTCAATGGTGCTGAGTCGGTGTGCAATGACCAAGGTGGTTCGGTTGCGCATGAGGGTGGCCAGGGCATCCTGTACTACGCGCTCTGACTCGGTATCCAAGGCTGATGTCGCCTCATCCAAGATCAGGATAGGCGCATCTTTAAGAAGCGCACGCGCGATGGCGATGCGCTGGCGCTGGCCGCCTGAGAGCGCTGCACCGTTTTCGCCGGTCAGGGTATCCAATCCTTGTGGCAATTGTGAGATGAATTCCCATGCATGGGCTGCCACCGCGGCCTCTTGCACTTTGGCGTCGTCAGCGATACGGGACTGGCCGAAGGCGATGTTGGCACGAACGGTATCGTTAAGGAGAACGATATCCTGGCTTACCAACGCTACTTGTTCCCGGAGGTTTTTTAGCCCCAATTTGGATACATCGATTCCATCAATGGAGATAACACCTGAGTCTGGTGAATAGAAACGCGGAATGAGGGAGGCCATTGAGCTCTTTCCACCCCCCGATGCACCCACTAGGGCGACAGTCTGCCCAGCGCAGATCTCGAGGTTAATGTTGTCTAAAGCGAGCTTGTCACTCCCGGGATATCGAAAAGAGACATTGTCGAATTTGATGTTTCCCTTGCAACTAGCCAATGCTAGTGCCCCCGAATCGGCTTCCACAGGTGCGTCCAACACGCCGAAGACGCTTTCGCAAGCGGCCAATCCGCGCTGCAGGATTGGACTGATTGTTGTGAGTTGCTTGATCGGTGAAATCAGCAGCAACATAGCCGTGATGAATGATACAAAGCTTCCGGCAGTATCTCCGGCTTGCCCCATTGAGCGGCTCAGCGCCATGAAAATGATGAAGGCGATTGCAATCGAAGCTGTCATGTGTGTGATTGGAGTCAGTGCCGCAGCAGGCACTGCCTCCTTCATCATGCTTCGACGAAAACTCTCGGTCACTGCGAAGAACCGATCTTTTTGCTGTACTTGCCCACTGTAAATCTTGATAACTTTATTTGCCGCAGTAGTCTCTTCGACGGTATGAGCTACAGCGCGCAGAGATTCCAAGCTGGCTTTACTCGCCTTCCGAATCCGTTTGCCGAAACTTTGAATCAATAGCGCTATGACAGGACCCACTGTCAACGTAACTAGCGTCAGCTTCCAGTCCAAGTAAAATAGATAAGCTAGCAGCGCCACTGCGGTCAATGATTCCCGGATCGCAGTGACCAACACATTGGTCGCTGCCTGGTTGATGTTGTCCACATCGTATAAAAGTCGGGCAATCCATTGGGATGCCGGCTGGGTTTGGAATACATGTGTAGGTGCATCTACCAACTTGTCGAACATGGCGCGTCGAAGGTCTACGACCAAGCGCGTTGACACCCAAGTCATCAAATAGTTGGTCAAGAAAGAGAGTGCACCTCGCGATATAAACAACAGTACGATGCTCAAGGGAATCAGCCAGACCATTCGAGAGTCATTGGTTTGAAAGCCGCTGTCTAGCAAATGCCGCATGATGGCCGGGAACACGGGTTCTGTCGCAGCCGTGCAAACCATACAAAGCACCGCCAACAAGAAGACTCGCCAATAGGGCTTCAAGAAACCCAAAAGGCGGACATAGTGCGCGCGGTCTACTTCACTCATTCGAGGATTTCAGGGCTTGAGGGGGTGTTCTCCAAGCGTCACCTTGCTGGATTTCCAATGCCTTCACATAGCGGTAGAAGGTACCTTCAAAGTTGCCCACCGCGATGACAAAGCCAGCCCACCCGTCCAGAAAACCGAGCTTGAAGAGGTAGTGCTTCCAAAAAGCCCATTTGGCGTGGAGCAAAGCAGTCCACATGGATATCTTTTTGTGCTGGATTTTCTCCGCTCCCAAGGTCGAATACCGGTTCGCCTTGTGCATGACTTCGGCCATATTTTTAAAGGGAAATTGCCATATAGCTGACGTCATGTGTCCGATAGGCAGTTTCGAGTGCAATACATACCCCTCGTGGACGGGCTTCAAGTCATACGACATGGCTCCACGACGAAACAACTGAGGTTGACGGTAGTTTGGGTACCAGCCTGAATGTTGAATCCAACGCCCCATGAAATAGTTACGTCGGGGTGTGTGATAAACCTCATGCACGCCATCACTGGCAACCAAATGCTTAATCTCTGCAGCGGCTTCCGGGGTACAACGCTCGTCCGCATCAAGACTAAATATCCATTCCATGCTGCAAGCTTGGATTGCTTGATTACGAAGGTCGCCAAAACCCTTAAACTCAACCTGAACAACTTTCGCTCCCAACTTCGTGGCAACCCCGGCAGTACCGTCAGTGCTGTAAGAGTCTACAAGGATGATTTCGTCTGCCCATTTGACGCTTTCAATGGCGGCGCTTACTTTCTCAACTTCGTTGAAGGCAATGATGTAGACGGAGATCGTGGGCATGGGGTGGTAACATCCGGTGGGTATAAGCCCTACGTCATGAACGCCGGTGTCGAAAGAAATTTCCGGTAGTTAGGGCGGCTAAGTCTAGTCGAAAATGACTCCCAAAGAGCTAATCTCAATCGTTATTACGACCTACAACCGCAGTGATGCGCTGGCACAAGTACTCGCGGCGCTGGAGCAACAATCAGATCGTAGGTTTGAGGTCGTTGTTGCAGACGATGGCTCCAGCCAGGAGCACCTGTCGCATGCCATTTCAATTCAGCGTGCAGTCAGTTTTCCAGTTACTTATGTGTGGCACCCCGATGTTGGATTCACTGCCTCAAAGGTACGGAACTTGGGTGTAGCGAGGGCAGCAGGAACCTATGTGATCTTGCTGGATGGCGATTGTGTGCCAGAGGTCGACTTTGTTGCGCGTCACCGGATGCTCGCTGAACGTGGATGCTTTGTAAACGGCAGTCGCGTACTTTTGAACAAGCATCTCACAGCACTTGTTCTTGCGGGAAAAGCTGAACTCCTTAATCAATCTATGTGGCAGTGGGTTGCAAGAAAGCTGAAGGGGGAATCCAGCAAATGGGGTGGCAAGCTGAGACTGCCTGATATGTTCCTTCGCAGACAAGCCGCTTTCAAATGGAAAGGCATTCGCAGTTGCAACATGTCGTTACATAAGGCTGACTACATCGCCGTCAATGGGTTTGACGAAACTTTCGTTGGATGGGGCCATGAGGACGCAGACTTCGTTTTGCGCTTGCACAATGCAGGACTCAATCGGAAGAATGGATTCTTCTCAACAGAGGTGTATCACCTGTGGCACCGTGAGAGCAGTCGGGATATGGAGAATGTAAACGCGCAACGGGTCCGGGAACGAATTTCAAGTGGACAGATCGAAGCGACCATTGGTTACCAGCAAACCCTGGGGTTCGATGAGGTTCAGGTGTTCACACAGCGATAATCAAAGCACGATGAAAAAATTCTGGATAAGTTGTTTATTGGGCATGGCTGCCTTGCATGTGCAAGCGCAGTTCCGTGTAGAAGTTTCCGGGGTGGGAATGACCCAGATCCCCATTTCTGTTGCAGCATTTCGTGGGGAGGAGCAATCTCCCCAAAAGATCGCCGCCATTGTTCAAGCTGACTTGGAGCGAAGCGGTCAATTCAAGGGAGTGGAGACCAGCATTGGCTTGGATGAGAGTTCCAGGCCTGATCTGAGCGTCTTGCGGCAACGGGGGGCTGATGCCTTGGTCGCGGGTAGTGTCACCCGGCTAGCGGATGGGCGATTTGATGTTCGTTTCCGGTTGTGGGATGTTGTCCGGAATCAGGATTTGGGCGGGCAGAGCCACGCGGTGGTTGTCGGGGATTTGCGTTTGGCAGCACACCGGATCGCAGACTTCGTTTACGAGCGTTTGACTGGAGACAAAGGAGTTTTTTCGACTCGGGTCTCTTACGTCACCAAGGCAGGGAACTCCTACAACTTGTGGGTTGCAGATGCGGACGGCGAGAATGCCCAAAGTGCATTGAGTAGTCCCGAGCCGATCATCTCTCCTTCATGGGCTCCCAATGGCAATCAACTTGCATATGTTTCTTTTGAAGCCCGCAAGCCGGTGGTTTACGTCCATGATGTTGCAACGGGTCGTCGCCGTCTGGTGGCAAGTTTCAAGGGTTCCAACAGTGCGCCCACATGGTCACCGGACGGGCGATCTATTGCGTTGACGCTCAGCCGGGATGGTGGATCTCAGCTGTACGTGATGGACGCAAACGGTGGAGAGCCCAAGCGCCTGATGCAATCTCCCGCCATTGATACTGAACCTGTGTATACCCCTGATGGCAGGACCATTTACTTTGTAAGCGATAGGGGAGGCTCTCCGCAAATCTATAGAGTCCCGGCTGCCGGTGGAAATGCCGAACGGGTAAGCTTTTCAGGCAACTACAACATTTCGCCGGCTTTGAGTCCTGATGGGAAATGGTTGGCCTACGTATCCCGAGTCAACGGCGCCTTCAAACTGCATGTGATGGATATCGCAACTGGTGGTGTTTCAGCAATCACTGAAACTGCGGCAGACGAAAACCCGAGCTTTTCGCCTAACAGCCGCCTCATCATTTACTCAACTCTGTTGCAGGGCAAAGAAGCCCTGATGACCACTACGCTGGACGGCCGTATTAAGGCGCGCTTGGCTGGGCAGGGTGGCGATATCCGGGAGCCCGATTGGGGTCCTGCACAGAAATAAATTACACATTTAACTTGGAGTTTAAGAATGAAAAAATTGGTCCTCATCGTTTCAGTAGCTGCTGTTTTGAGTGCTTGCGGCTCTGCTGTCAAATTGGATAATGTGCCGGTGGAGGACAAGTCCGGACAGGCTGTGAATGCGGGTGTTGCCGGAACCGGAACTAACGATGGGGCCGGGGTTGCCAAGAGCAATGTTGCTACAGTGACTTTGGATAAGAATGCCCAGGACCCGGCGTTGAGTGCAGCACTGAAGACGGTCTACTTCGATTACGACAGCTTCGTCATCCGCTCTGAATTTCAAGCCACTTTGGAAGCGCACGCGAAATACCTCAAGGCTGACAAGTCCCGCAAGGTGAACATCGAAGGCCACACGGATGAACGTGGCGGCCGAGAGTACAACCTGGCGTTGGGCCAAAAGCGGGCCGAAGCGGTACGCAAGGCATTGCAGCTTCAAGGTGTGGTTGATTCGCAAATGGAAGCAATCAGTTTTGGCAAGGAAAAGCCCGCGGTGATGGGCAATTCCGAGGCGGTCCTGGAAAAAAACCGTCGCGCAGAATTCAGCTACCGCTAAGTCGTAATGACCTCCTTGAAGATCCGTTTTTCCCGAGCAGTGCCGTTGGCGCTGTTGCTTAGTTTGTGCACTGGTCAGACATCCGCGGGTTTGTTCGATGATGAAGAGGCCCGGCGAGCGATTCTTGACTTGCGCCAGCGCATTGAAGTGCTGCGTACTGAAAGCGATCAAAAGTTGGCAGATGAGGCGAAGCGGAACGCGGAGGATGCGGCTCAGCTTCGTCGCTCGCTTCTCGAGCTTCAAAATCAGTTGGAAGCTAGCCGGGCAGACGCGGCAAGACTACGTGGGCAAGTCGAACAGCTTGCCCGGGACGTGGCAGATGCCCAGCGCAAGCAAAAAGACTCGGCGCAACTGCTGGAAGATCGTTTGCGAAAGCTGGAGCCCTCGAGGGTGACTGTAGACGGGCGCGAATTTTTGGCAGAGCCTGCTGAAAAGCGCGACTTTGATTCAGCGCTGGCAGTCTTCCGTAAGGGGGATTTCGTCACTGCACAGTCTGTATTTCTTGATTTCTTGAATAGATATTCAGCTTCAGGCTATCGGCCTTCAGCCCTTTTCTGGTTGGGTAGTGCCCAGTACGCCACTAAAGATTACAAAGACGCACAAGCGAATTTTCGCAATCTTGTTCTGCTAGCCGCTGATCACTTGCGGGCTCCTGAGGCATTACTCGCTCTGGCTAACTGCCAGTCGGAATTAAAGGATAACAAAGCTGCCAAAAAGACTCTGGAAGAACTGCTTGCAAGCTATCCGACTTCAGAGGCTGCAGGTGCGGCCAAGGATCGCTTGGCTCGGCTGAAGTGACGAGCATTGCCTCTCGTGAGCCGGAGGCGGCTGACCTGACCCGCAGGTTTTCCGGTATGGATCGGCTTTTGGGGGTGGGGCCAGCCGATCGCTTCCGGGGGTCGCATGTGGCCGTCGTCGGTATAGGCGGGGTAGGTTCTTGGTCAGCAGAAGCGCTGGCTAGGAGTGGAATCGGTGCGCTGACGTTGATCGACATGGATCATGTATCCGAGTCGAACATCAACCGGCAATTGCATGCCCTGACAAGCACGATAGGCATGTCCAAGATTGAAGCGATGCGGCGACGTATTGCCGAGATCAATCCTGTATGTCAGGTGACGCTTGTCGACGACTTTGTAGATTCTGGAAATTGGCCGTCTGTTTTGGGGGGGCCTGTAGATGCCGTTATTGATGCTTGCGACAACGTCAAAGCGAAGGTCGCCATGGCAGCGTGGTCCCGGCAGTCAAAAGTTCCATTTATTGTTGTGGGCGCCGCAGGTGGCAAGCGCATGGCCCATCTCGTGGATATTTCGGATTTAAGTCAATGCACCCATGATCCTTTGCTTGCCCAACTTCGCTATCGGCTTCGTAAAGAGCATGGTGCTCCCAAGGATGGGAAAAACATGAAGGTCGCCTGCGTGTACAGCAAGGAGGCAGTTCGTGGGCCTGATACTTCTTGTGCGTTGGAAGGTGACGGTTCGCTGAATTGTCACGGCTACGGATCATTGGTTAGCGTTACGGCAACCTTCGGGATGTGCGCGGCGGGTTGGGTGATCGATAAAATATCAACGGCGAGTCATTCACCCTCAAAAAAGACGCTATAATTTGAGGCTTCGCAGCGTTCGATAAGCAATTAAAGAATACTGTAGGGACCATAGCTCAGTTGGTAGAGCAGCGGACTTTTAATCCGTTTGTCGTGGGTTCGACCCCCGCTGGTCCCACCAATTTTTGGTGATTTAAGGGAATTTAGCTCAGCTGGTAGAGCAGCGGACTCTTAATCCGTAGGTCGAGAGTTCGAATCTCTCAGTTCCCACCACTCTCACGGTGGATCATGAAACCCGCCTTCGTTTGAAGGCGGGTTTTTTCATTTGGGGCATATGCCCCGCCGGGTCAGATTAGACCTCCAACTTGGCAGTGAGGTCGAGCCAGAGCTCTTCCAGCTTTTGCAGCTCAGCATTCACTGTTTTCAATTTTTTGCCCGCTTCTGCAATCTCTGACGGATGCGGATTGGTAGAAAGCTTGGCTTCCAGCTCGGCGCCTTCTGCATTCAGGATCTCCATGCGGGCTTCTGTCGCCGCAAGGTCTTTTTTCCACTTCTTCAATTCGTCTGAACTGGGCCCCGACTTGACAGCAATAGGTGCAGCAACAGCCGGGATTGATCCGGCCTTGGCCTCTTCCTTGGCAAGCTCTCGCTGGCGCTTGGCTTCATCCAACAAATACTTCTGGTAATCGTCCAAGTCGCCGTCGAAGGGTTCAACCCCGCCACGGGAAACCATCCAGAACTCATCGCACACGGAGCGCAACAAGGCCCGGTCGTGGCTCACCAACATCACAGTGCCTTCGAACTCATTCAAGGCCATGGCCAGCGCTTCGCGCGTTGCCAGATCCAGGTGGTTGGTAGGCTCGTCCAGCAACAGCAGGTTGGGGCGTTGCCACACGATCATGCAAAGCACAAGTCGAGCCTTCTCGCCGCCACTCATGCTGCCCACGGCCTGCTTGACCATGTCACCGCTGAAATTGAATGTGCCCAAGAAGCTGCGCAGGTCTTGTTCACGGGTCTGCTGGCCGGCAATTTTTCCAGCAGTCGTCATGTCCTTCACCAACCGGATCATGTGTTCCAACGGGGTTTCGTCCGGTCGCAACACGTCAAGTTCCTGCTGGGCAAAGTAGCCGATGTTCAGGCCTTTACCCTCGGTCACTTCGCCACCCAGCGGTGCCAAGTCCCTGGCCACAGTTTTTACCAGCGTGGACTTACCCTGACCATTGGCCCCGAGGATACCGATACGTTGCCCTGCAAGTACCGACTTGCTTACGTTGTGCACGATGGTGGTGGGTGGCGTTCCTTTGGGGGCTTCCTCAGGCGCCGGATAGCCGAAGCTCACACCTTGCATGGAGAGCATCGGGTTGGGCAGGTTGGCCGGCTCCTTGAACTCAAAACTGAAGTCCGCTTCCGACAGGAGTGGTGCAATCTTTTCCATGCGGTCCAGGGCTTTCACCCGGCTTTGCGCCTGCTTGGCCTTGCTGGCTTTGGCCTTGAATCGGGCAATGAACTTCTGCAGATGGGCGATCTTGTCTTGCTGCTTGGAGTAAGCGTTCTGTTGCAGCTCCATCTGCTCAGCACGCATGTCTTCAAACTTGCTGTAGTTCCCGCCATAGCGCACCAGTTTGCCCATGTCGATGTGCAGCGTGACGTTGGTCACCGCATCCAAAAACTCACGGTCATGGCTGATGACGACCATGGTGCCTTCGTATTTCTTCAGCCAGGCTTCCAGCCATACCAGCGCGTCCAAGTCCAAGTGGTTGGTGGGTTCGTCCAGCAACAGCAAGTCACTCGGGCACATCAGGGCGCGGGCGAGCTGCAAGCGCATGCGCCAGCCACCGGAGAAACTGTTCACCGGTTTGTCCAGTTCGGTGGTTTTGAAGCCGAGGCCGAGGATCAGCGCTTGTGCCCGCGCCGCCGCGTCGTACTCGCCGGCATCGTGCAAAGCTGTGTAGGCGTTGGCCATGCGTTCGTAGTCTTCAGTGGCTTCCGCTGCCGCTACTTCCGCTCGCGCTGCGCCGAGTTGCGTATCGCCTTCGACCACAAAGTCGGTAGCACCTTGTTCTGTCTCCGGCATGTCTTGTGCCACCTGGCCCATGCGCCACTGGGCGGGAATGTAGTATTCGCCCGCGTCTTCATGGAGGTTGCCGTTCAACAAAGCAAACAGCGAAGATTTACCCGCACCATTACGCCCCACCAGACCGACCTTTTCACCGGGGTTCAGGGTAACCGAAGCGCCTTCGAGCAACACCTTGGCGCTACGGCGCAGGGTGACGTTTTTTAATGTGATCATGTTCTGGGAAGGGCGGTGAAGCCGTCAATAAATGGCTACCAGATGCTCTTCATCAGGTAGTTCGGGGAATCCGGTGTGCGTAATTGCCGAATTTTGCCCGGGGTAAAAATTCAGGGCTGCTGAAAGCGTTCCAGTGCGTCGCGGGTTAGCAGCAACACCTGGTCTTCGCCTGCACTGGTCTCGAGCCACACCACTTCCAACTCTGGAAAGGCCACTTCGAAAAAATCGCGTTCATTGCCGATTTCCAGGACCAGCACGCCGTCTTCCGAAAGCTTGGATGGAAGGTCTGCCAGCATGGTCCGGATGAAATCCATGCCATCACCGCTACCGCCCGCCTGATTGCCGTCGAGTGCAATAAAGGGTTCCGCCAGGTATTCCGCAGGCAGTGCTGCCATGCTTTTGGCATTTACATAAGGCGGGTTACACAGCACCAGATCAAACACGCCCACGACTTCCCGCAGGCCATCAGACTCCAGCAATTGAACCCGGTCTTGTAACTGGTGCTTGTCCACGTTGATGCGCGCAACTGCCAAGGCGTCCGCCGAAATGTCTGCACCCGTCACATCTACATCCGGATAGACCATGGCAGCCAGAATGGCCAAGCTACCGTTGCCGGTGCACAAGTCCAGCACGTGGTGAGTGCTTTCTTTGAGCCAGTAGTCGATGCTTCCGTCCACCAACAGTTCGGCAATCAAGGAGCGCGGAACAATAACGCGCTCATCCACGTAAAAGGGCACGCCTTGCAGCCACGCCTCCTGGGTCAAGTAAGCGGCCGGCTTGCGCGTGCTGATGCGTGCTCCTAAAAGCGTAGCTACCCGCGCATATTCCTCAGGGGCTAACGGTCGATTTGACTCTATGTCTTCATCTGCCAAGCCGGTGTCAAGCGGCATGCCGAGTGCATGCAGCACCAGCCAAGCTGCTTCGTCTGCTGCGTTGGTGGTGCCATGGCCGAAGGACACGCCGGCTTCCGTCAGCTGCGCGGTGGCCTGTGCGACCAATTCTTTCAAATTCATTCAGCTTCCGCCTGATTCAGGTTCTCAAGTACCCGGCGGTAAATGTTTTTCAGAGGCTCGATGTCGGCGAGCTTCACGTATTCGTTGATCTTGTGGATGGTGGCGTTGGGCGGGCCCAACTCAATCACTTGCGGGCAGACCTGCGCAATAAAACGTCCATCACTGGTGCCGCCGGTCGTGGACAACTGTGTCTCCAGCCCGGTCTCTGAGCGTATGGCGTCTCTTACGGCATCCACCAAAGGACCCGGCGTTGTCAGGAAGGGCAGTCCACCAATGGTCCACGCCAGGTCGTAGTCCAGCTCATGTTTGGCCAGCACGCTGGCAAGCCGCTTTTGCAAGCTCTCCGGCGTGGACTCTGTTGAGAATCGGAAGTTGAAATCGATCACCACGTGGCCGGGAATCACGTTGCTCGCGCCGGTGCCGCCATGGATGTTGCTGACCTGCCAAGTAGTTGGTGGGAAGAACGCATTGCCCTTGTCCCACTCGATGCCCACCAGCTCCGCCAAAGCGGGCGCAAACAAGTGGATGGGGTTTTTGGCCAAGTGCGGATAGGCAATGTGGCCTTGCACCCCCTTTACCGTGAGCTTGCCGCTCATGGTGCCACGCCGTCCGTTTTTTATCATGTCACCCGTCTTTTCAACCGAGGTGGGCTCACCGACGATGCAGTAGTCCAACACCTCACCACGCGCCTGCAGTTGCTTGCAGACCACCACGGTGCCGTCGAGGGCCGGACCTTCTTCATCGCTGGTCAGCATCAGGGCGATATTGAGTTCGGGGGCCGGATGGACTGCCAGAAACTCTTCTATGGACACCACAAAAGCGGCCAGTGAGGTCTTCATGTCACTGGCACCGCGGCCAAACAGCTTTCCGTCACGATGGCTGGGCACGAAAGGGGCGCTGTCCCACTGCTGGGCAGGTCCTGTGGGCACCACGTCGGTATGACCGGCGAATACCAAGGTCTTTGCTATGCTTTTGGAAGCTGCTCCCGCAGATCCCACCGGGCCTGCAGACCGTTTTGCCCACAAATTGGTGACCCGGAATTCTTCGGGGCCGCTCTCTATGGTTTCACACACAAAGCCCAGCGGGCGCAAGCGATCGGCAATCAGGGCTTGGCATCCGCCATCTGAGGGCGTCACCGAGGCCATGGATAGCAGTTGCTCGGTGAGCTGCAGCGTTTGCGTCATCAGTGTTTCACATCCAGGGTAATTTCCGTGAAGGAGGCTTCGTCGTCTTCTTCCGGCACCGCGGCGGTCTTGGCCACCTTGGTGAAATCGTTTTGCAGGCGCCACATGAGGTTGGTGGGCGAATCGGAGTGAACCAAGCCTTCTTTGCGGTCTACCAGGCCGTCTTGAATCAGGCGGGCGATGTCAGCTTCGAAGGTCTGCGAACCTTCTGCCATGGATTGTTCCATGGCTTCGCGTACGGCCGAAAAGTCGCCTTTTTCGATCAACTCAGCCACCAGCTTGGTGTTGAGCAATACCTCGGCGGCGGGCGTACGCAAGCCTGACGTCGTGCGCAACAGGCGTTGCGAGACGATAGCGCGTAATGCTGTGGCCAGGTCGCCCAGCATGGTGGGGCGCACTTCGACCGGGTAAAAGCTCAAAATGCGGTTTAAGGCTTGGTAGCTGTTGTTGGCGTGCATGGTGGCCAGGCACAGGTGCCCGGACTGCGCGTAGGCAATTGCAGCCGACATGGTTTCCTGGTCGCGGATTTCACCGATCAGAATCACATCCGGAGCCTGGCGCAGGGCGTTTTTCAATGCCACATGCAGGGAGGCCGTGTCGGTTCCGACCTCGCGCTGGTTCACCACCGATTTTTTGTTCTTGAACAAAAACTCGACCGGGTCTTCTATGGTCAGGATGTGGCCGGAAACACTTTCGTTGCGGTAGTCCAGCATCGACGCCAACGTCGTACTCTTGCCAGCACCCGTGGCGCCCACCATCAGCAGCAGGCCTCGCTTTTCCATGATCAGGTCGCCCAGCACCGGGGGCAGCTGCAGGCTGTGCAGGGGAGGCACGTCTACGCTGATGTAACGGATCACCGCTGCAATAGTGCCGCGCTGGCGCATGGCACTCACACGGAAACGACCTACGCCAGCCAGCGGGAAACCGACATTCAGCTCACCATCACGCTCCAAAATCTCAATTTGTTGGGGCGACAACACTTCCGCCAACAGATTTTTGGGAGCGTCGGAAGGCAGGGTCTGGCTGTTGATCGGTACACACTGGCCGTTGATTTTGATCAGCGCAGGGGCGTGCGCCGACAAATAAACGTCAGACGCCTTCTTCTCGCTCATGAGGCGCAGGATGCGCTCCATGGTGCCTGAAGGCTGAGGTGTAGTGGTCGTGGCCATAGTTGCCTTCCGGTTGGGAGAACTTAGTCGCGCAGCAAGTCGTTCAGGCTGGTGGTGGAGCGTGTCTTGGCGTCCACCTTCTTGACGATGATGGCAGCGTACATGCTGTACTTGCCGTCACCCTTGGGCAGGCTGCCGCTGACCACCACAGAGCCTGCGGGGATGCGGCCATAGCTCACGGTGTCGGTCGCGCGGTCATAAATTGGGGTGCTCTGGCCGATGTACACGCCCATGGAAATCACCGAGTTTTCTTCGACGATCACGCCTTCCACCACTTCAGAACGCGCGCCCACGAAGCAGTTGTCTTCAATGATGGTGGGGCCTGCTTGCATGGGTTCCAGGACACCACCGATGCCCACGCCGCCGGACAGGTGCACGTGCTTGCCGATCTGGGCGCAAGAACCCACGGTAGCCCATGTGTCGACCATGGTTCCTTCGTCCACATACGATCCGATGTTGCAGTAAGAAGGCATCAGAATCACGCCTTTGCCCTGGAAACTGCCGCGGCGCGCCACTGCGGGCGGCACCACGCGAACGCCAGTCGCCTTCAGGGCTTCAGCACTCATGCCGGCAAACTTGGTAGGAACCTTGTCATAAAAGCCCAGATCACCGGACTGGATGACTTCGTTGTCTTTGAGGCGGAAGCTCAGCAGCACGGCCTTCTTGATCCACTGGTGGGTGGTCCACTGGCCCACGCCCTCGCGGGTGGCCACGCGAAGGCGGCCTGCGTCCAGTTCGTTGAGTACATGTTCCACAGCCTCACGCACTTCGGCGGGTGCGGATGCTACAGAAATGTTGGCGCGGTCTTCCCACGCGGCTTCGATAACGGATTGCAATTGTTGGCTCATGGTTTTTTCAGGGTTGTAATCGAAGGAAAGGCTTCGAGGTCTGGCACCTCAAGTGCTGCGACCTCGAACGAATTGAACAATGCGCTGTGCGGCTTCCACGCATTCTGCGGTCTCAGCCACCAAAGCCATGCGGATGCGGCCGGCACCGGGGTTGTGCCCGTAGGCCTCACGCGCCAGATAGCTTCCGGGCAACACCGTCACATTGTAAAGAGCGAGCAAGTCGCGGGCGAACACCGTGTCGCTGCCTTTGACGTCTGCCCACAAATAGAAACCGGCGTCCGGCAAGGTGACATCCATCACTTCGGCTAGCAAGGGCGTGACTTGGGCAAACTTGGCGCGGTACTTGGCACGGTTGTCCACTACATGGGCCTCGTCGTCCCAGGCGGCAATGCTGGCCGCCTGTACCACTGGGCTCATGGCGCTGCCATGGTAGGTGCGGTACAGCAAAAACTGCTTTATCCAATGCGCATCACCGGCGCAGAAGCCGCTGCGCATGCCGGGAACGTTGCTCCGCTTGGACAGACTGGTGAAGGACACCAGATTTTTAAATTCAGCGCGGCCCAGCTTGGCAGCAGCTTCCAAGCCGCCGAGTGGCGCCTCATCGCGGAAGTAAATCTCGCTGTAGCACTCATCGGAGGCAATGACAAAGCCGTATTTGTCGCTCAAGGCGAAAAGTTTTTCCCACTCCGACAAAGGCATGACCGCACCGGCTGGGTTCCCGGGGGAGCAAACATACATGAGCTGCGTAGACGCCCATACGCTTTCTGGCACGCTGTCCCAATCCTGGGCGAAATTGCGGGAGGGCACAGAGGGCACAAAATACGGCTGCGCACCTGCAAGCAGGGCAGCGCCTTCGTAGATTTGGTAGAACGGATTTGGGCACACCACCTGCACGGTGCCTTGGCTCGCTGCCGGATTGATCACCGTCTGTGCAAACGCAAACAATGCTTCCCGGGACCCGTTGATGGGCAGTATTTGCGTCGCAGCATCCAACCTCAGGCCATAGCGTCGTTCAATCCAATTCGCCATGGATTGGCGCAGTTTGGGATCGCCTGCCGTGGCGGGGTAAGCAGCCAAACCACTTTCCCCCGATTGGATGGCATGGCAGTAGGCGTCTTTGATGAGTTGGGGGGTAGGGTGACGGGGCTCGCCGATCCCCAAACTGATAGGGCTGAACGCCGGGTTGGGCACAACGCCCGTAAACAACTGGCGCAGGCGCTCAAACGGGTACGCCTGCAGGCTGGACAAATTCGCATTCATGGGGCGGCATTATCCCTGAGTCGTCGTTAAACTTGGCGCTCCGGCCCTTGGGGTCCGTTCAGATCGATTTTGAGGAGTAAGCCATGTCTGCAGTTCCGTCCAATGGTGCCGGCAACCGTTATCTCGATATTGCCGGTGCGATGGATCAAATCGGTGACGAAGGCGCATTGCGCGAGATGCTGCCCATGGTGCTGGATTCCCTGCAGCGAGACGTTCCGGCAATCACCGATCTGTTGGCTAAGGGGGATGTGCAGGGCGCCAACCATCTTCTGCACCCCCTTAAAGGGTTTATTCCCATTTTTTGCACGGCGGAGTTGGTCGCCAAGGTGTCCGAAGTGGAGTTCATGAGCAAAAAGGGTGACGCACCGACCGTAGCCGCCGCATATGCCACGCTCGCGCCTGAACTGCGTGTGTTGGAAGCGGAAGTGGCCGCTTACCTGGGCAGCGCTGACTGAGCGCCTTCCCCTACTTGCTGTGCGTGAATTTTCGGCCTGTCGCAAGGTATGATCCAGCGCTCGCAGGCCACTGGGGAGGTTCTGCAATTCCCAACAAAATCAATTACTTAGCGCTGTCTACATCTTCCTGTGCGTCTCAACTCCATCAAGCTCTCGGGCTTCAAGTCTTTCGCTGAACCGACCAACTTCCTGCTGCCCGGCCAGCTGGTAGGTGTGGTGGGCCCCAACGGCTGCGGCAAATCCAACATCATGGATGCGGTGCGCTGGGTCTTGGGCGAGAGCAAAGCCAGCGAGTTGCGTGGCGAGTCCATGCAGGACGTGATTTTTAACGGCACCACCTCGCGCAAGCCAGCGAGCCGCAGCAGCGTGGAGCTGGTGTTTGACAATGCCGACCACCGTGCCGGCGGCCAATGGGGCCAGTTCGGTGAAATTGCGGTAAAGCGCGTGCTGACTCGCGACGGCACCAGCAGCTACTTCATCAACAACCAACCCGTGCGCCGCCGTGATGTGCAAGACGTGTTCTTGGGCACCGGTTTGGGACCACGTGCCTACGCGATCATCGGGCAGGGCACCATCTCCCGCATCATCGAGTCCAAGCCGGAAGAGCTGCGCTTGTTCCTTGAAGAGGCTGCGGGCGTCTCCAAATACAAAGAGCGCCGCCGCGAGACAGAGAACCGCCTTTCCGACACCCGTGAAAACCTCACCCGCGTGGAAGACATCTTGCGTGAGCTGGGCACCAACCTGGAGCGCCTGGAAAAGCAGGCGGAGGTTGCTCAAAAGTACAACGCCCTGCAGTCTGAAGTCACGCTCAAGCAGCACCAGCAGTGGTTCCTGAAGCGGGCGGAAGCGCTGGCCGACAAAGCCAAGGTGCAGTCCGAAGGCCTGGCTGCCGTCAACGCCCTCGAAGCTCGCATGGCCGATTTGCGTCACATCGAGGCGGACCTGGAGACGGTTCGGCAAGCGCATTACGGAGCCGGTGACCAGGTCAATCAGGCGCAAGGTTTGTTGTACGAAGCCAGTACCGATGTGGGACGCCTGGAAGCGGAGATTCGCTTCGTGGTGGAAGGCCGTCAGCGCGTGGAGCAGCGCCTGATCACCCTCAAGGAACAGATCGCCCAATGGGCCACCCGCAAGGACGACGCGCAGGCTGAAATGGAGCGTCTGGCCGAATTGGCTGCCTTGGGCGAAGAGCAAACTGAACTGCTGGCCGCCCAAGTCGATGAGCAAGCCCAGCAACTGCCGGACCTTGAAGAGGCACTGACCAAGGCGCAAGGTGCCGCCAACGATCAGCGCGGCTCCGTGGCGCAAGTGCAGCAACAGATTCAGGTGCTGGCCGCGGAGCAACGCGGCATCGAAGAGCAAAGCCGCCAGTTAGAGACCCGCCGGGACCGGTTGATGACCGATCGCAATGCACTGTCTGCTCCGGATGAGTCCCGGTTGGTGAATTTGCAAGAGCAGCTGGAAGCGGTACAAGAAGCGCATCAGGTTGCGGACGCACGGCTGCAAGACCTGCAGGATGCGGTGCCGCAGCTGGATGAGGCCCGCAAGGAACAGCAACTCACCGTCAATACCGAGTCGTCCCGGCAGGCGGACTTGTCCGCCCGCCTGGAGGCGCTCAAAGCGCTGCAGGAAAAGGTCAAGACCGATGGCAAGTTGCAGCCTTGGTTGGCCAAGCATGGGCTTGATCATTTGCAAGGGCTGTGGAGTCGTATACATATTGAGCAGGGCTGGGAAAATGCCCTGGAAGGCGCACTGCGCGAGCGTTTGGGGGCATTGGAAGTGTCCCGCCTGGAGATGCTCAAGGCGTTTGCGGTGGACGCGCCACCAGCAAAACTGTCGTTTTACACCCCACCGCAAGCCGCTTTGCCCGAGCGCTCTGGTGCCTTGCCCCGTTTGGCAGACTTGCTTCGCGTGAATGACGCGGGCCAAAAAGCGGTTCTGACCGACTGGTTGCAAGGTTGCTTTACTGCTGGCAGCTTCGAAGAAGCGTTGTCGCAGCGCGAGAAGTTACAGCCCGGTGAAAGCATCTATGTGAAAAGCGGGCATGTGGTCACGGCCCACAGCGTCAGCTTTTACGCCCAAGACTCAGAGCAAGCCGGCCTGTTGGCTCGCGCCCAGGAAATCGAGAATCTCGAAAAGCAACTACGCGCTCAGGTGCTAATTGCCGACGAATCTCGCGTCGCTCTGAGCCGTGCCGAAAGTGCGTATGCCGAGAGCGCCCAGCGATTGGTCAGTGCCCGCCGCGAGGCCGCCGAGAGCCAGGGCCGCGTGCACGAGTTGCAGGTTGAAACTTTGCGCCTGTCCCAGATGCTGGAGCAAACCCGCGCGCGCAGCGCCCAGATCGATGCCGATATGGCGGAAGTCGAAGCCCAGCTGGACGATCTGCAAGAGCGTCGTGTAGAGGCCGAAGCGCGCTTCGAATCTCTGGACATGCAACTTGCCGATAGTCAGGAGCGCCACGCGCAACTGGACGAGCGCGTCATTGAAGTTCAAAACAAGCTGAGCCAGTGCCGCGAACAGCAGCGCAGCCTGGAGCGCCAGGCGCAGGAGGCCGTGTTTGCCCAGCGCAGCTTGCAGGCACGCAATGCCGAACTCTCCCGCGCCATCGAAACAGCCATTCAGCAGAATCAGAGCATTCAAGCCGAGGAGCAGCGTGCGCAGGACGAGCTGCACCGCCTGACCGACGCAGCCGCCCAGGCGGGCCTGCAAAACGCCTTGGCCTTGAAGCTGGAGCGAGAACAGGCCTTGGCCGCCAAACGCAGCGAATACGACGACTTGACCGCCAAACTGCGCGCCAGCGATGAGCGCCGTTTGCAACTGGAGCGCGAGCTTGACCCATTGCGCCAGCGCATTACCGAATTCCAGCTCAAAGAGCAGGCCGCGCGCCTTGGCTTTGAGCAGTTTGAGGCCCAGCTGGCGGATGCTCAGGCAGACCTCGAGGCCATTGAGCAGAGCATCAAAGACGGCAATGTGCGCCTCTTCGGCATGCAGGGGGACATTGACCGCCTGAACCGTGAAATCGCAGCGTTGGGCGCCGTCAACTTAGCGGCATTGGAAGAGCTGGCCGCCGCCCGTGAACGCAAGCAGTTCCTGGATATGCAAAACGTCGATTTGACGCAGGCCATGAACACGCTGGAAGACGCCATCCGCAAGATTGACGCGGAAACCCGCGAGCTGCTGTCCGGCACCTTCGACCAGGTGAATGCCCATTTCGGTCGCATGTTCCCCGAACTCTTCGGCGGGGGCAACGCGCGACTGGTCATTACTGGCGACGAAATTCTGGATTCCGGGGTGCAGGTGATTGCGCAACCACCCGGCAAGAAGAACCAGACCATCCATTTGTTGTCAGGTGGCGAAAAAGCACTGACCGCGATTGCGCTGGTGTTTGCGATTTTCCAGCTCAATCCTGCACCTTTCTGTTTGCTGGACGAGGTGGATGCACCGCTTGACGACGCCAACACCGAGCGTTATGCCAAGCTGGTTGCCAGCATGAGCAAGGGAACTCAGTTCCTGTTTATCAGTCACAACAAAATCGCCATGGAAATGGCAGAACAACTCATCGGTGTCACGATGCAGGAGCAGGGCGTATCGCGCATTGTCGCGGTGGACATGGAGTCCGCTGTCAACCTCGCTGAGCTCACTTGAACACCGCAAAAGCTAAACCCACATGAGCAACTTACAAATCGGATTGGCGATCGCAGGCGGCGTCGTGCTGGCAGCTGTGGTCGCCCACGGCGCTTGGTCGTCGCGCCGCAATGCCCCCCGTCAGGCCTTGCCGCCCCAAGACCCCGTGGATGGCGACCTCGCACAAGAGCCTGTGCTCACCGAAGTCGATGCGGAAACACCCGCCTTCAACTTGCCGCGCCCTCCGGTACGCCCGGCCATGGATTCGTTGATCGATGTGATTGCCACTGTCGCGCTCGATCCTGCAACGCCAGCGGTATCCGGTGAAGCTGCCATGGCCGCCATGCCAGCCACGCGCCGCGCGGGTACCAAGCCTTTCTCTGTGGAGGGCTACAACCTGCAGTCGCTGGTGTGGGAAGTTCCCGCTCCCGGTCAGCGCTACGGTGGCTTCCAAGCCGGCGTGCAGCTGGCCAACCGCTCCGGTGCGCTCAATGAAATTGAGTATTCTGAGTTCGTGGTGAAAACGCAGGCGTTTGCAGACGCGATCAATGCCACGCCTGAATTTCCTGAAATGTTGGACGAAGTCGCCCGCGCCCGCGAGCTGGATCACTTTGCGAGTGCCCACGACGCCCAGCTTGGATTCACCATCCGCGCCCGCAATGCGTCCTGGAGCCCCGGCTACATCCACCAGAATGCAGCCCGTTTGGGATTTGTGGCGGGCGTCATTCCCGGTCGCATGGTGCTGCCGGCATCCGTAGAAGGCCTGCCCCCTGTGCTGGTGCTGGGCTTTGATTCCCAGGCTGCACTGGCGGATGACCCTGCGCAAAGTGCCATCCGCGAACTGTCGCTGCACCTTGACGTGGCTCAGGTGGACAGGGCAGAGCGGCCTTTTGAGCGCATGCGCGAAACGGCAGACGCCTTGGCTGTCGCGATGGAGGGGGTTGTCACCGACGATAACGGCCAGCCGCTGGCTGCGCAGACCATGGACGTGATCGCGACGGACCTGCAAGTGCTTTACGACACGCTGGAGCAACGCGACATTGCCGCCGGCTCGCCGATTGCCCGCCGCCTTTTCAGCTAAGTTTCTATCCGCTTTATGGCAACGCTGGACTTGTTCTCATCCGAGCCGGCAGTGCCGGACTCCCTCCCTCACGAACGCCTGCGGTCCCTTCGCGAGGAGCTGCATAGGCTGGGCCACGCCTACTATGTGCTCGATGCGCCTTTGGTGCCCGATGCCGAATATGACCGGCTGTTCCGCAAGCTTCAGGCATTGGAGGCGGAGCATCCTGAGTGGGTGACGCCTGATTCCCCGACGCAACGGGTGGGCGGGCAAGTGCTGGATGCGTTCACCAGCGTACGCCACGCGGTGCCCATGCTCAGCATTCGCACCGAGACGGATACCGAGTCTTCAGGGGCTCTTGCCTTTGATGCCCGTGTTCGCAAAGAGTTGGAGCTGAACGAGGGTGATGCCCCGGTGGAGTACGTCGCCGAGCTCAAGTTTGACGGCTTGGCGATGAACCTGCGTTACGAGCAGGGCGCGCTGGTTCAGGCCGCGACCCGCGGTGACGGGGAGTACGGCGAAGACGTTACCCAGAACATTCGCACCATTGGTCAGATCCCTTTGAGACTGCCGGTAGGCGTTCCTCCTGTTCTTGAAGTGCGCGGCGAGGTGTACATGCGCCGCGATGACTTTGAGACCTTGAACGAACGCCAGCGCGCACGCATTGCGGCAGGAGAAAAGGGTGAAAAAACCTTTGTGAACCCCCGCAACGCGGCAGCAGGCGCAGTGCGGCAATTGGATCCGGGCATTGCCGCCCGGCGGCCCCTGAGCTTTTTTGCTTATGGACTGGGGGAAGTCACTCCGGCCAGCGAGGGCGGGCCGGTGTTCGGCACGCACTACGCCATGCTCCAGGCTTTGAAATCATGGGGTTTCCCGGTTGCAGCGCAGGTAGATATTGCGCGAGGTGCTCCTGATTTAATAGCGTATCACCAACGTATAGGAGCCATCCGGGACGGCTTGCCGTTCGACATTGACGGGGTGGTCTACAAGGTCAACAGCCTGGCTTTGCAGCAAAGGCTGGGCTTTGTCACGCGGGAGCCGCGCTGGGCCGTGGCCCACAAGTACCCTGCGCAGGAACAGCTCACCACGGTGCTGGCCATTGACGTGCAAGTGGGGCGGACCGGCAAATTGACGCCTGTCGCCAAGTTGGCGCCCGTCTTCGTCGGTGGCGTCACCGTTACCAATGCCACCTTGCACAACGAGGACGAGGCCCGTCGCAAAGATGTGCGGGTGGGCGACACCGTGGTCGTGCGTCGCGCAGGGGATGTGATTCCGGAGGTGGTGTCTGTGCTGGCTGAAAAGCGCGTGGGTGATGCGCCCCAGTTCACCATGCCCCGCATCTGCCCGGTGTGCCAATCCGCTGCAGTGCGGGAGGAGGGTGAGGCCGACTATCGCTGCACCGGCGGTCTGTTCTGCAGTGCCCAGCGCAAGCAAGCCATTCTCCATTTTGCGCAACGCCGTGCGGTCGAGGTGGAAGGCCTGGGCGACAAACTCGTGGAGCAGTTGGTGGATGCCAATGTGATCCGCAATTTGCCCGACCTTTACCGGCTTGGATTGAATGCTTTGGCAAGCCTGGACCGCATGGCCGACAAGTCAGCACAAAACATCGTGGATGCGCTGGAAAAGTCCAAGCAAACTACCTTGCCGCGCTTTCTGTTCGGGTTGGGTATCCGTCATGTGGGTGAAGCCACGGCGAAGGAATTGGCCCGCCATTTCGGCACGCTGGACGCCATCATGGACGCCAACGAAGAAGCGCTGTTGGCCGTGTCCGACGTGGGCCCCATCGTGGCCCAAAGCATTCGCACCTTTTTCGACCAAGCCCACAACCGGGAAGTGGTGGAGCAGTTACGGGCTTGCGGCGTCACCTGGCCTGAAGGTGCACCCGCCGATGCCGGCCCCAAACCTCTGGCGGGCAAAACGCTGGTGCTCACCGGTACCTTGCCCACCTTGGGCCGGGATGCGGCCAAAGATCTCATAGAAGCCGCCGGTGGCAAGGTGAGTGGCTCTGTAAGCAAGAAAACGCATTACGTGGTCGCTGGAGCGGAAGCCGGCAGCAAATTGGACAAAGCCAATGAGCTGGGTGTTCCAGTGTTGGATGAAGCAGGCCTTTTGGAGTTGCTGAAATGACCGTACGCGACATTCTCAAGATGGGCGATCTACGCCTTTTGCGCCTGGCGCAACCTGTCATTGCGTTCGATAGCGACGCGCTGCATTTGTTGATCTCCGACATGCTGGACACCATGCGGGCTGCGAATGGAGCGGGCTTGGCGGCGCCGCAGATCGGCGTGGCTTTGCAACTGGTGATCTTCGGCAGCAATGACCGCAATCCCCGCTACCCGGACCGGCCCATCGTGCCGCCCACGGTGCTATGTAACCCGGTCATTACGCCTTTGGGTGAAGACGAGGAAAGCGACTGGGAAGGCTGTCTGTCCGTGCCCGGCTTGCGGGGCGTGGTGCCACGGTGGTCGCGCATTCGCTATACGGGCTTTGATCAGTACGGCGATGTCATTGACCGCACCGTGGATGGTTTTCATGCCCGTGTGGTGCAGCACGAGTGCGACCATCTGTGGGGCAAGCTTTACCCCATGCGGGTGCGGGACTTCAGCCAGTTCGGCTATACCGAGGTGCTCTTCCCTGGTATCGCTGCAGCGGAAGACGATTGAGCCCTGCGCCTGACGCTGTCAGGTGATTTTGAAGACTGTGAGGACGCGTTTGCCGCCGGCCTTGCGCTCGTAGGCGGCCCACTGCTTGATCCCCTTAACCAAAAACTGGTTGCTGACGTCTTTCACCGGCTTTTTGGCGCTTAGTTGGGCGGTCACCCAGTCTTGAATATGGGGCAAGGTCTCGGCTTGCTGACCGGTGGGGATCAGCAGTTCTTTACCGGCAACCATGCCGGCAGCTGTGACGGAAATTTCAGTAGCGGGCATGGTGCTCAGGACGCGAGCGCATCCAGAATTTCGGTTTCTATGTCGATCTGCGCGCGATTGTGCTGCAGCTGGGCGCCGTGTATCAAAAAGGTGTCCTCCACCCGCTCGCCCAACGTGGCCACCTTGGCCAGTTGCACGACGATCTGGTGCTTGGCCAGTACCCGGGCGATGCAATAGAGCAGGCCCAGCCGGTCGCTGGCAGAGATGTTCAGCAACCAGCGCTGTGCCTTCTCGTCCGGCTTGAGCGAGACCCGCGGAGCAATCGGAAAGCTTTTGACGCGGCGTGAAACACGTCCGCGGCTTGGAGCCGGCAGGGGACCCGCCTCTGCAATGGCCTGGGCCAAGCCGTTCTCCAGCATGCTGGTCATTTCGCGATAGTGCTCATCCATGTCAGCCGAGGTCACCACCTGAAACGTGTCGAGTGCGTAACCCTTTTTTGTGGTGTGGATGCGGGCATCCAGGATGCTGAAGCCACCTTGATCGAAATAGCCGCAGATACGGGCAAACAGGTCCGGCTGGTCCTGGGTGTAGACAAGCACTTGCAAGCCTTCGCCCACCGGTGAGCGACGCGCCCGAACAATCGGCTGGTCGGTCGCTACCAAACGCGATAACTGCTTGGTGTGCCATGCAATGTCCGCCGCATCATGGCGCATGAAGTAGCCCACATCCAGGGTGTCCCACAGGGGTTTGTGGGCCTCAAAAGGCAAGGCGTACAGCGCCACCATGACCAGGGCTTCGCGCTTGCGCTGTTCAACCTCTGCATCCGCATCCGGGGCGCGGCCGCCCAATGCACGGGCGGTGTATTTGTACAAGTCTTCCAGCAATTTGCCCTTCCAGGCATTCCAGACCTTCGGGCTCGTGCCGCGGATATCGGCCACCGTCAGCAGGTACAGAGCGGTGAGGTAACGCTCGTTACCCACGCGCTTGGAGAATGCCTGAATAACGTCCGGATCCGAAAGATCGGACTTCTGCGCAATCCGGCTCATCGTCAGGTGCTCACCGACCAGAAATTCGATCAACCTGGCGTCCTCTGCAGGCACACCGTGCTCCTTGCAGAAACGGCGGGCTTCCATGATGCCAAGTTCGGAGTGATCACCGCCACGCCCCTTGGCGATATCGTGGAACAAGGATGCGATGTACAAAATCCAAGGCTTGTCCCAGCCGGAGGCCAATTGCGAGCAAAACGGGTACTCGTGCGCGTGTTCCACCATGAAGAAACGCCGCGCGTTGCGCAGCACCATCAGGATGTGCTGGTCCACGGTGTAGACGTGGAACAAGTCATGCTGCATCTGCCCGACGATTTTGCGGAACACCCACAAGTAGCGCCCCAGCACCGAGGTCTGGTTCATCAACCGCATGGCGTGGGTGATACCGTCCGGCGCCTGCATGATCTGCAGAAAAGTCGCTCTGTTAACCGGGTCACGCCGGTATTTGGCGTCCATCAGGTCACGGGCGTTATAGAGCGCCCGCAAGGTGCGTGCTGACAGGCCTTTGACACCCACCGTGGTCTGGTAGACCAAAAAGGTTTCCAGAATGGCGTGCGGGTTGCGACGATACAGGTCGTCGCTGGCCACATCGATCATCCCGGCCTTGTCATTGAAGTGATCATTGATACGGCGGGGCGCATGGGTGGAGGGGTTCAATCGCTCCTCAATGTTCATCAACAGTATCTGGTTGAGCTGTGTGACCGCCTTGGCCGCCCAGTAATAGCGCTTCATCAGCGCCTCACTGGCGCGCACCAACTGCTTGCGGTCGCCCTCCGGCGAGCCTGCGGTGTAGCCGAAAGACTCGGCCACAGCATTCTGCAGGTCAAAAATCAGGCGGTCTTCTCGCCGCTTGGCTATGAAGTGCAGCTTGGCACGGATCAGCAGCAGCAAAGCCTCATTGCGCTCAATCTGCTTCACCTCGAACTCGGTGGCCAGGCCTCCACGGGCCAGATCCGCCCAGTTGTCGCCGTAGCCGGCTGCCTTGGCCACCCACAAAATGACCTGCAAGTCACGGAGTCCACCGGGAGATTCCTTGCAGTTGGGTTCCAGCGAGTAAGGCGTGTCTTCAAACTTGGTGTGGCGCTGGCGCATTTCCAGCGTCTTGGCCACGAAAAAGGCCTTGGGGTCCATGGCTTCGCTGAAGGCAGTGCGGAACGCCTGCACCAAGTCCGCGTTACCGGTGATCAATCTGCATTCCAGCAATGCTGTTTGCACTGTGACGTCTTTTTCGGCTTCTTGCAGGCAGTCTGCCAAGGTGCGCACGCTGGAGCCGATCTCCAAACCCACATCCCAGCAATTGCCAATGAAGGCCTCGATGCGCTTTTTGAGTTCCGAGTCTGAGTCGGCCGAGTGACCATCGGGCAACAAGACCAACACATCAACGTCAGAGTGTGGAAATAACTCAGCCCGGCCATAGCCGCCCACGGCCAGCAGGGCATAGGGTTCCGCCAAGCCGGCGCCCGACCAAAGCTGCCGCAACACCTCGTCGGTCAGGTCCGCCATGCGCTGCAAAACCTTGCGCACCTGGCGTGCCGTCGCTTTGGGGGAGGCAACCAGATCCAGCAGTTGCGCTTTGCGCGCCCGGTAGTCGGTGCGCAGGGCTTGCAGCTCGGTCATTCGCAGACGGTGTCAGGCAGTCACAAAATCCGGCGTCGCAGGACTGCCGGCGGAGAGGGTCAGTACCTCATAACCGGTGGGCGTGACCAGCACGGTGTGCTCCCACTGCGCGGACAGAGATCGGTCCTTGGTGACGATACTCCAGCCGTCTTTTTCAGGACCATCTTTGATGTCTTTGCCACCGGAGTTGATCATGGGCTCGATGGTAAAGGTCATGCCTTCCTTGAGTTTTTCCAGCGTCCCGGGGCGGCCGTAGTGCAGTACTTGGGGCTCTTCATGGAAGACCTGGCCGATGCCGTGTCCACAAAACTCACGCACCACGCTGAAGCCTTTGCCTTCAGCAAATTTCTGGATGGCGTGGCCGATGTCACCGAGGTGGATACCGGGCTTCACCATCTGGATGCCCACCCACATGGCTTCGTAAGTGATGGAGCAGAGGCGCTTCGCCGCAATGGAGCAGTCGCCTACCAGAAACATGCGGCTGGTGTCGCCGTGCCAGGTATCTTTGATGACAGTAACGTCGATGTTGACGATGTCGCCTTTTTTCAGCTGCTTGTCATTGGGAATGCCGTGGCAGACCTGTTGGTTGACTGAGGTGCAGATGGACTTGGGGTAGGGCGTGTTGCCGCCACCGGTGTAGTTCAAGGGCGCAGGGATGGCGCCTTGCACCTGGGTGATGTAGTCGTGGGCCAGCTTGTCGAGCTCGTTGGTCGTCACGCCGGGCTGGACGAAGGGCGTGAGGTAGTCCAGAACCTCGGAAGCCAATCTGCCCGCGATGCGCATGCCGGCAATGCCTTGGGCGTTTTTGTAAGTGATAGTCATGGGTCAGGATTATCCCATCCGGCAAAGCTCGGTGAGCCGGCGGGGGAAAGCACGCTGCCATGGCGGGTAAAATCCGCAGCTTCCATGCGCGTCCCCAGTCAGCGGCCGTGTGTGGAGCCTCACTCCCCAACGCTCCAGCCCACTACAAGGCCACCACAGTGACCCTGCACATCACCTCTTTCGAAGGCGGCAACGCCCTGAGCAACTTCCGCGTCCAACAACTGCTGCCCGCCTTGCAAGGCGTGAGCGACAAGATTTCCGGCATCGCAGCCCGTTTTGTGCACCTGGCTGCCACTGAAGTAGCGTTAGACAAACCACTTGCCGACAAGCTGGCCGCGCTGTTGACCTATGGCGACCCGTATACCGGCCCGGTAGATGGCCCCGCCATTGTGGTGAGCCCGCGTTTCGGCACCGTGAGCCCTTGGGCCTCCAAAGCGACCGACATTGCCCACAACTGCGGCCTGGCCGTAAGGCGGGTCGAGCGTCTGGTGGAGTACCGCCTGACCCTGAAAAACGGCTTGCTCAGCAAAACTGTGCTGACGCCCGAGCAGCTGCAGGCCGTGGCCGCTTTGCTGCACGACCGCATGACCGAGAGCGCGATGCTCGACCGCGCGCAGGCGCAAGAGCTGTTCAATGCCCTGCAACCCGCGCCCATGGACCATGTGGACGTGTTGGCCGGTGGCAAAGACGCCTTGGTGAAAGCCAACACGCAATTCGGTTTGGCCCTGGCTGCTGACGAGATTGACTACCTGGTGAACGCCTTCACCACGCTGGGCCGCAACCCCACCGACGTGGAGCTGATGATGTTCGCGCAGGCCAACAGCGAGCATTGCCGCCACAAGATTTTCAACGCCCAGTTCACCATCGACGGTGTGGCGCAGGACAAGAGCATGTTCGGCATGATCCGTAACACGCACCAGCTGCACCCCCAGTACATGCTGGTGGCGTACTCGGACAACGCCTCAGTGATGGAAGGCGTGCAGGTCGAGCGGTTTACAGCCAAATCGGCCACTGGCGCAGGTGCAGTGAACGCTCCAAGCTATGAAAAACATAGCAAAACCAACCACATCCTGATGAAGGTGGAGACCCACAATCACCCGACCGCGATCTCTCCGTTCCCTGGCGCCTCTACGGGTGCGGGCGGCGAAATCCGTGATGAAGGTGCGACCGGCCGCGGCTCCAAGCCCAAGGCGGGTCTGACCGGCTTTACCGTCTCCAAACTCTGGGGCAGCACCCTGGGCAAGCCCGAACATATTGCCAGCCCGCTGCAGATCATGGTCGAAGGGCCTCTGGGCGGCGCGGCGTTCAACAACGAATTCGGCCGTCCCAACCTGCTGGGCTACTTCCGCGAGTACGAGCAGACGGTCGCCAGCAATGTGGACACCGTGGCGCGCGGCTACCACAAGCCCATCATGATCGCGGGCGGTCTGGGCATCATCGATGCCGACCAGACCCACAAGATCGAATTTCCCGCAGGCAGCCTGCTGATCCAGTTGGGCGGCCCCGGCATGCGCATAGGCATGGGCGGCAGCGCGGCCAGCTCCATGGCGACCGGCGCCAATGCCGCCGAGCTGGACTTTGACTCGGTGCAACGTGGCAACCCCGAAATCGAGCGCCGTGCGCAAGAAGTGATCAACCAGTGCTGGATGCAAGGTGACCAAAACCCTATCCTCGCCATCCACGACGTGGGTGCTGGTGGTTTGTCTAACGCCTTCCCCGAGCTGACCAACGACGCAGGCCGCGGTGCGCGCTTTGACCTGCGCGCCGTCAAGCTCGAAGAATCCGGCATGGCGCCCAAGGAGATCTGGTGCAACGAGAGCCAGGAACGTTACGTCTTGGCTATCGCCCCCGAGTCGCTGGCGCAGTTTGAAGCCTTGTGCGAGCGCGAGCGCTGCCCGTTTGCGGTGATTGGTGTGGCCACTGAAGAGCGCCAGTTGCAACTGGTGGACGAAGGCGCTGAGTCCCCTGTGGACATGCCGATGAACGTGCTCTTGGGCAAGCCGCCCAAGATGCACCGCGATGTGAAGACCGTGGCTCGCCAGTTCAAACCGCTGGACCTGACTGGCGTGGACCTGCAAAAAGCCGTGATCGACGTGCTGGCACATCCCACCGTTGCCTCCAAGCGCTTCCTGATCACCATTGGCGACCGCACCGTGGGAGGCCTGACGCACCGCGACCAGATGGTCGGCCCCTGGCAGGTGCCGGTGGCAGATTGCGCCGTGACACTGGCCGACTTCAAGGGCTTTGCCGGTGAAGCCATGTCCATGGGCGAGCGCACTCCGCTAGCCGCGCTGGATGCACCCGCTTCCGGCCGCATGGCGGTGGCAGAAGCCATTACCAACTTGCTGGCTGCCCCCATCGACTTGCCACGCGTGAAGCTGTCCGCCAACTGGATGGCCGCCTGCGGCGAACCTGGCGAAGACGCGGCGCTGTATGCCACCGTCAAGGCCGTGGGCATGGAGCTGTGCCCGGCTTTGGGTATCTCCATTCCCGTGGGCAAGGATTCGTTGTCCATGCGCACCCAGTGGAAAGACGCTGGCACCGACAAAAAGGTTACCTCTCCCGTGTCCCTGATCGTGAGCGGTTTTGCCACCTTGCAAGATGTACGGGGCACGTTGACGCCCCAGCTGAACGCGACTGAAGACACCACATTGGTGTTGGTCGACTTGGGTAAGGGCCAGCACCGCATGGCCGCCAGCATCTTGGCGCAGACGCTGGACCAGGTGGGTGACAAGGTGCCCGATCTGGACGACGCCAAGGACTTGGTGAACCTGGTCAACGCAGTGAATGCCTTGCGCGCCAAGGGCCAAGTGCTGGCTTACCACGACCGTGGCGATGGTGGTCTGCTGGCGACCGTGGCCGAAATGGCCTTTGCCGGTCGTGTGGGTGTGGCCCTGAACGTGGACATGCTGGTCACCGAAGGCGACGGCATTTCCGACAGCCGTATGGATGTGGGTGACAGCAAGAACTGGGCAGGGCAGGTGGGTGCCCGCCGTGAAGAAGCCACGCTCAAGGCCCTGTTCAGCGAAGAGCTGGGCGTGGTGTTGCAGGTGCGCACGGCAGAGCGCTCGGAGGTGATGGCCACTCTGCGCGAGCACAGCCTGTCCAAGTTCAGCCACTTTGTGGGCAAGACACGTCCTGTAGCCGATGCGATTGCAGCGGGCAAGGGCGAACTGCAAATCTGGCGCGATGCCAAGAGCATCTTTAGCGCCAAGCTGGCCGACCTGCACCAAGTGTGGGACGCCGTGAGCTGGAAGATCGCGCAGCAGCGCGACAACCCCATGTGCGCCGATGCAGAACACGCCGCTGCCGGCGCCGAGCAAGACCCCGGCATGCATGTTTACATGCCGAACAAGGCCCTGGCGATCGTGGAATCTGCGCAAGCAGCTATCAAATTAGGAGCGCCCGCCATCCTGACCAGCCGCCCCAAGGTGGCGGTGCTGCGCGAGCAGGGCGTGAACTCCCATGTGGAAATGGCATACGCTTTCACAGAAGCCGGCTTTGAAGCCTATGACGTGCACATGACCGACTTGCAGACTGGTCGCGCCAAACTGCAGGACTTCAAAGGTGTGGTCGCTTGCGGCGGTTTCAGCTACGGCGACACCTTGGGTGCCGGCATCGGCTGGGCGCGCAGCATCACGTTCAACGACGTGCTGTCTGAACAATTCAAGGCTTTCTTTGCCCGCCAGGATACCTTCGGCCTGGGCGTGTGCAACGGCTGCCAGATGTTTGCCGAGCTGGCCGACATCATCCCCGGCGCGCAAGACTGGCCACGCTTTACCACCAACCAGAGCGAGCGCTTTGAAGCCCGCCTCTCGTTGGTGGAAGTACTGGAATCACCGTCTCTGTTCTTCACCGATCTGGCCGGCATGCGCCTGCCGATCGCCGTGGCACATGGCGAGGGCTACGCCAACTTCAAGTACCGTGGCAACGCAGACAAGGCCATTGCCGCCATGCGCTATGTGGACAACACGGGCGCTGCGACTGAGGCGTATCCTTTCAACCCGAACGGCAGCGCCGGTGGCTTGACTGCAGTCACCACTGCAGACGGCCGCTTCACCGCCATGATGCCGCACCCCGAGCGTGTGTTCCGCAACGTGCAGATGAGCTGGACCAGCCTGGACAAGAGCGAATTCAGCCCGTGGATGCAGCTGTGGCGCAATGCGCGCAAGTGGGTAGGTTAATCCCCTGAGCGGGACATCAGTTTGATTCAAGGGGCCTGCGGGCCCCTTGTTTTTGGATTTACAGTCCCCAGCTGTCGACTTCCGGCTGCAGCCAAGGTGGTTGCCGTCAATCAACTTTAGAAAGTACCTGATGTCCGATCTGATCAGTAAACTGCAGTGGCGCTACGCTGCGAAGAAATTCAATCCCGCCAAGGCAGTCCCCCAGGAAAAGCTGGACCGTATCCTGGAAGCCATCCGTCTGACCGCCACCTCCAGCGGCTTGCAGCCCTATGAAGTGATTGTGGTGAGCAGCAAGGAAGTGCGTGAAAAGATCGTACCGGTTGCGTGGAGCCAGGCGCAAATCACCGATGGCTCACACCTTCTGGTGTTTGCAGCATGGGACAACTACACCGCGGACCGCATCAACATGATGTTTGACCTGGTGAACACCGAGCGCGGCTTCATCAACGAAGGTTGGGAAAGCTACCGCAAGATGATTCTGGGCACCTACGTGCCACGTGATGCTGAGGTGAATTACCAGCACGCTGCCCGCCAGGCCTACATTGGCGTGGGTACCGCTTTGATCGCTGCGGCAGAAGAGCAAGTCGATGCCACCCCGATGGAAGGTTTTGACCCCAAAGCCGTGGATGAGATCCTGGGCTTGGACAAGCGTGGCCTGCGTAGCGTGGTGATCATGCCTTTGGGCTACCGCGCCGATGAAGGTGACTGGCTGGTCAACCTGAAGAAGGTCCGCCGCAGCCGCGACAACTTTGTAACCGAAGTTAAGTGATACGCCTGCGCCGTCTGATCCAGCCGCGCAAGGCAGCTTTCTGGCTGATGCTTGCGCTCAATGGCTTGTCGACGGCGCTGGTCTGGATCGTCCAGAACCGCAACCTGTCACCGATTGCATCGGTACTGGTTGCGGTTTTTGCCATTGGCAATGCAGTGCTTGGATTGCGGTTTGCGTGGCAACTGCTCCATTCACCCGCAGAAAACGAAGGCCCGGCGCAGGGCCCGCGCTAGCCATTAGTGCCCGAACTCCTGCTTGGGGCGGGTCTTGTGAAAGGTCACGGGTACCCCTTGTGCCGCTTCCAGCAGCTCTTTGCGGCTTTGGTTGGCCACACTGGTTTTCATCTTGCCGACCACATGCATTTCGCAGGGTTTGCAGTCAAAGCGCAGAGTGAGCTTTTCTTTGCCGTTGATGAGTTGTAAAGGCTCCGCCTTCACTTGGCCTTGCACACCGGTCACACCTTTGGCCTGTTTGGGGCACAAACTCAGTGAGAAGCGCACGCAGTGTTTGGTGATCATCAGGCTCACTTCGCCCAGCTCTTCCACCGCCTCGTAGGCCGGGGCGATGACTTTGACACCGTGCTTTGCGTAGAAACCGTGCGCGGCCTGGTTGAACACATTGGCGAGGTAGCTCAGGGTGTCTTCGGGGTAGGCGACCGGCGGCTCCACGGCTAAGCCGGGCGCTAAGCGCAAAAAGCCTTTTGCACGTGCGCGCTCCAGGGCTTCAACCGCCTCCCGCCGCAGCGGGTTGAGTACAGACGCGGGCACAAACCAAGGTTGACTGAACTGCACTTGCACATCGAGTGCCGCAAAGATGGTGGCGCCCATTTTGCTGACGTTGTCCCTCAGGGTGTCGAGCGCCGAACTTGCGTCCTTCGCCAATTCGAGGGGCAGGGTGGTGCTGGCGGTGGCGGTGAAGCCGTCTTCGTCGGTCAGGGTGAGCGCAATGCCCTCAGCGGCTTCTGCCAACACGGCCCAGACGCCGATGCGCCGGTCGCTGCTCTTTTTGTCGAGCGTGCGGGTCCAGTTCACGTCGCGGTTACGGTTGACCTCGACGCCTTTGCGCAAATCTTTGAAACTGGGCATGGGGTCTTTGGGGAACACCCGCCACAAGCCCTTGGGGGCATTGATCGCCTCGGCGCGGTTGATGGCCAGGCCCACCAGTTCTTTTTGCAGGTCGTAGTAGCACAGGCCGTCGCCGTTACTGAGTGCCTTGCTGCGGTCCATCAGCTCCAGCTCCACGCTGTCGGCATTGACCTTGGTGACGTAGCCGATAGCCTGACCCGGATTCTTGGGCGTGTCGAAAGCGCCTATGTCGATCTGGCGGCCCTGCACAAAGTAGTCGGTGAACTCGCGGTTGAAGTTCTGGTTGGGGTCGGGCTCGAAGGTGAAGGTGGTGCTGCCGCTGCTGCTTCGGGCCAAGGGTTGGTCGGAGTACTGACGGTCTTCGATCAGTCGGTCCAGCAGCTTGCGGTAGTGGGCGGTGATGTTCTTCACATAGCCCATATCCTTGTAGCGCCCCTCGATCTTGAAGCTGCGTATGCCTGCATCCACCAAGGCGGCCAGGTTCTCGCTTTGGTTGTTGTCTTTCATCGAAAGCACATGCTTGTCATGCGCCACAAAGCGGCCTTTGTCGTCCACCACCTGATAGGGCAGGCGGCAGGCCTGGCTGCATTCGCCGCGGTTGGCGCTGCGCCCGGTGTGGGCTGCGCTGATGTAGCACTGGCCGCTGTAGGCCACGCACAGCGCACCGTGGATAAAGAACTCTAGCGTGCATTTCTCAGGATCGGTGGCGACGCGAATGGCAGCAATCTGCTTGGTGGTGAGCTCACGGGCCAACACGATCTGGGAGAGGCCCACGTCCTGCAGAAATCGTGCTTTCTCAGGAGTGCGGATGTCCGTCTGGGTACTGGCATGAAGCTGCAAAGGCGGCATATCGATGGCCAGCAGCCCCATGTCCTGCACGATAAGGGCATCGACGCCTGCCTCATACAGTTGCCAAGCTTGCTTGCGCGCGGGCTCCAGTTCGTCATCCCGCAGGATGGTATTCATGGTGACAAAGATGCGGCTGTTGAAGCGGTGCGCATGCTGCACCAGGCGCGCAATGTCTGCCACGCTGTTGTCGGCGCTGGAGCGGGCCCCGAAGCCGGGGCCGCCGATATAGACCGCATCTGCGCCGTGGTTCACAGCTTCGATACCGATGTCAGCGGTGCGGGCAGGCGCCAGCAATTCGAGTTGGAAATCTTGCAAGGACATGGGGCGGAATTATCCCGCAGCCTTGCCCGAATGTGCGCATGGTGTGGCTACACTCACCGGCTCCCATGAGCTCATCTCCCACTACCCATTGGCCCCGCGTATTTCTGTTGTGGGGCTGCGGCATCCTGGCGGCACTGCAATTTGCGAAAATTTCTCTCGCGTTCCAGCTCCTGCAAAGTCGCTATGAGGTAAGCGCTGCCCAGATGGGCTGGGTGCTATCGATGGTGGGCGTGGTGGGGCTGACATTGGGCGTCAGCATGGGATTGTTGGCCCCGAAGGTCGGATACCGGCGGCTGTTGGCTGGCGGATTACTTGTGGGGGCTGTTCTGGCTGCAGCGCAAGCGCTGGACTTGCCTTACTACGTTTTCTTTGCGACCCGCGTACTGGAGGGCGCCTCTCATTTGTCGGTTGTGGTTGCGGCCCCCACGCTGATGGCGGCCGCAGCCGTACCACAACACCGTTCAGTGGCAATGGGCTTGTGGAGCACCTTTGTGGGTACCGCGTTTGCGTTCTGTGCTGCTTTTGGCCAGTCGTTTCTGGCGGCTTACGGCGTTCACGCATTGTTCGGCGTGCACGCTGCCTTCCTGCTCCTCGCATGCGCGTGTGTGTGGTGGCTTGTTCCAGCTGATTCCGCACTAGTGCCGGACCCCGCGCGCACCAGTTTGTTGGCTCGCCATGTGCGGATTTACACCAACTGGTCCACGGCCTTGCCCGGCCTTTGCTTCTTTTGTTACACCGGGATGGCTGTTGCCCTGCTGACTTTTCTGCCGCAAGCACTGCCACCTGAACATCGCTGGGCGGCTGCCGTATTGCCTTTCACCGGCATGGCAGGTACTTTTGGTGCAGGTTGGCTCACGCGGCGGCAAAGCCCCATGCGACTGCTGGCCAGGGTGTTTCCCTTGTTGGGTCTTTCAGGCGTTGCCTGCGCTCTGGCGGCTTCAGCCCAATGGGGCTACACCGGGGCGGCCCTGTTACTCATGGGCGTCTCGGGTCTGGCTGGTGGCACTGCATTCGCACTGATTCCCTACCTGAACAAAGATGCCGCCCAGCAAGCGCGCGCCAATGGAGCCGTAGCCCAAATGGGCAACCTCGGTGCAACCCTCGGCCCGCCCGCTTTTGCAGTGGTGTTGAGCCAGCAGCCGGCTTGGGGCATTGCCTTGCCGGTTGTCGTCCTGGCCTTCCTAGGGAGCACCTTGCTGCGTTGGGGGCGACGCCATCGAGATGCGCAATCCGCGCACTAATGTGCCGTTTAGACTGTCGGCATGACCTCCCGCCGCTTTGACACCTTGGATGCCATCCGTGGCCTGGCCATGGTGTGGATGACGGTGTTTCATTTTTGCTTCGACCTCAACAACGCCCGTATCATCCAGCAGGATTTCCACCACGACCCCTTTTGGACCTGGCAGCGCACCTGCATTCTCAGCCTGTTTCTGTTGTGTGCCGGGGCAGGGCAGGCCATCGCCCATGCCCAGGGGCAGA
Source organism: Comamonadaceae bacterium (assembly GCA_027488985.1). Lineage (GTDB taxonomy): Bacteria > Pseudomonadota > Gammaproteobacteria > Burkholderiales > Burkholderiaceae_C > Allorhodoferax > Allorhodoferax aquaticus. The sequence continues at coordinate 174,394 of JAIYAR010000010.1, forward strand.
GTTGGAGGCAGTTCGGCCAGCGGTGGTTGCAGATTGCGGCAGCTGCAGGGATTGTGTCGCTGGGGTCGTGGTTCATGTTCCCAAACAGCTACATCTACTTCGGTGTGCTCCACGGTATGGCGGTGATGCTGCTCCTCGTCCGCTTGATGGCTCCATCGGGTGCTTGGTGTGCCGTTGCAGGAGCCCTGGTGATTGCTATTCATTTGATAGCTGGACCCGCAATATCTTCGAGCGCTAGCGATCTATCCGGCTTGGATTTTGATGCCCGCTGGCTCAACTGGCTGGGGCTGATCACCCGTTTGCCCATAACTCAAGACTACGTACCCCTGTTTCCGTGGCTAGGGGTCATGTTGCTGGGGTTTGCGGGCATGCAAGTCTTGCTGCGGAGCCATCGTTTAGGACAAAGTCAGATAGGCAGCTCTTGGGTACATCGAAACTTGGCCCGCTTAGGGCGTTATAGCCTCAGCTACTACCTGCTACACCAGCCCGTGTTGCTGGGCTTGTTGTGGCTGGCAGGCATCCGCTTTTAGACAACAAAAAAGCGGCTTGAGCCGCTTTTTGTGAACTGTCGTTCAGGTCTTATTCAACTTTGGCTTTGGCGCGCAGGTCTTCCTGGAACTTGGCGATTTTTTGCTGTTGCAATTGTTGAGCGATCTGGGGTTTCACATCGTCATACTTGGGCAGCTGGGCTTCACGCACGTCTTCCAGCCGGATGATGTGGTAGCCGAATTGGGTCTTGACGGGAGCATCGGTCGTCTTGCCCTTGGACAAAGCGGTCAGAGCGTCAGAGAACTCTTTCACATAGCTGCTGGCGTTAGCCCAATCCAGGTCGCCACCGTTGGCGCCGGAGCCAGGGTCTTTGGAATTCTTCTTGGCCAGGTCTTCAAACTTGGCGCCTTTTTTGAGCTGGGCAATCAGGGCCTTGGCCTGGTCTTCCTTTTCCACCAGGATGTGGCGTGCGCGGTATTCCTTGCCGGCGTTGGCTGAAGCGAACTTGTCGTATTCGGCCTTGGTTTCTTCGTCGGTGACGGGGTTCTTCTTCTGGAAGTCGGCGAACAGCTCACGGATCAGGATGGACTGTTTGGTCAGTTCCAGCTGGTTCTTGTATTCATCGCTGGCATCCAGACCGCGGGCCTGGGCTTCCTGCACAAAAATTTCCCGGGCGATGATTTCTTCACGGAGTTGGCCTTGCATTTCGGGGGTGACCGGACGGCCGGAGCGGGCCACTTGCTGGGCCAAAGCGTCGATGCGGGACTTGGGTACCGCCTTGCCGTTCACGATGGCCACGTTCTGGGCCAAGGCGGAGGATGCGACCACCATCAGGCTGGCTGCAGCCAAGGCGGACAAAATGTGCTTCTTCATACCGTTTCCTTCAGGAATGCTTTAAATCTGAGAGTTGCCAGAGGGCGAGGCTTCGGCCTCAATGGCCAGAGCGTGCAAGCCCTGATCAATGAAATCTTGCAACGAATCATACACAAGGCGATGCCTTGCCACACGGCTCGCGCCGGTAAACAAGGGTGATGCAATCTTCACCCGGAAATGGGTGCCAACGCCGCTGTCATTGGCCCCGACGTGCCCTGCGTGCTGGTAGCTTTCGTCTATCACTTCAAGTGTTACAGGTTGCAAACGCTCGCGAAGTCGTTGCTCCAGATTCGCGGCAGTAGGTGTGTTGGCGCTCATGGTGTGGGCGGGTCCTGTTTGGTGTCCTCGCCTTTCAAATAGGGCGAGATATAGAGCCCCTGGCCGATCAGGAAAGCCAGCGGGAACACGTAGCCCCACAGTTTGAAGTTGGCCCAAGCGTCTTCACTGAAATACGCGGCCACATAGCCGTTGCTGACGGCCATGAACAGGGTGTACACAATCCAGGCAACATTCAGCTTGTGCCACACCGCGTCGGGCAGTTCGAGCTGGCTGCCCAGCATGGACTTCAAAAAGTTGACTTTCATGCCCCAGACGGCCACCGCCAGCGCGATGGCCATGCCCGCGTACAAAACGGTGGGCTTCCACATGATGAAGCGCTTGTCATGCAAGGCGAGGGTGATGCCGCCGAACACCAGAATCATGCCCAAGGTGATCTTGTGCATGGTGGTGAGTTTTTTGTCGATCCAGTAAATGATCGCCATCTGGACCACCGTGGCTGCCATCAGCACCGGGGTGGCAAAGTAAATGGCTTCGTCTTTGCTGATGCCAAACCAGTCATGCAGCTTGTAGGCTGCAAAAAACAGAAGGATGGGGATGAAGTCGAGTAAGGTTTTCATTCTGGCGTGAAGTGTAGCGAGGCCGAATTCATGCAGTAGCGCAAACCGGTTTCGGTCGGTCCATCGGGGAACACATGGCCGAGGTGCGCGCCGCACTGGCTGCATACGGTCTCCACCCGCACCATGCCATGGCTTCGGTCGGTGATTTCGGTAATGGCCCCCGGAATGGCCAACGAGAAGCTGGGCCAGCCGCAATGTGCGTCAAATTTGGTGTCTGAATCGAACAGTTTGGCGCTGCAGCACATACAGTGGTAGCTGCCGTCGGCCCAATGGGTCTCGTACTTGCCGCTGAAGGGGCGCTCAGTGGCGGCTTGGCGAGTGACCTGGAAGGCGACAGGCTCAGCGCCTTTTTCGGCCAACAAGGCTTTCCACTCAGCGTCGGTTTTCTGGATGGGAAATGTCATGGGTACTCCTGAAATGGGTGGATGCACAGTGGCCCTGAAAGTTCAGGAACTGCAGCTGATGGAGATTTGCGCCGCCCAGTCCGGCGGAAAGCCGGCCCACGCATCGAACTCCGGGTGTTCGTCGTAAGGCGTCTCCAGAACTTTCAGCAAATCAGCCACCATGCTGAAATCTTTTTGCCGGGCTGCTTGGATAGCTTGCTCGCCCAAGTGGTTGCGCAGCACATACTTCGGGTTGGTATTTAGCATCAAATCGGCTGCTACTCCACGTGGAATATGCGCGAGCAGCTCTGAAAAAGATAGCAACCAGTCATCGAATCCGGCCCTGTCCAAGAACAGGTCGCGGACAGACTGGGCGGCTGACACCTCGTCCTGCACCCAATGGCTCAGGCGGCGCCAAAAGATGGTGAAGTCCACTTTGTCAGCTGCCAGCAGCTTCAGGATGCCCTCGATCACCGGCTTGTGCGCCTCTTTCACTTCGCTGAATCCCAGCTTGGCGGCCATCCTCTCGGCAAATGCGCGGGGGTAAATGTCTTTGAAGGTTTCCAATGCTGCGATCGCATGCTCCTGCTCGTCGATGAGCGGCATCATGGCCTGGCCCAGGCAAAACAGGTTCCAGTACGCCACGTTCGGCTGCTTGTAGAACGCATAGCGGCCGGAATTGTCGGAGTGATTGCAGATGTGGCCGGGGTCGTAGGCATCCATGAACTGAAAGGGACCGTAATCGATGGTCAGGCCCAGAATGCTCATGTTGTCGGTATTCATCACACCATGACAAAAACCCACCGCTTGCCATTGCGCCACCATGTGGGCGGTACGCTCGGTAACGGCGGCAAGCAACGCGACGTAAGGGTTCCCATTCCAACCCGCGTCAGTCCGGCAATCGGGGTAGTAATGGTCAATCACAAAGTCCGCCAGGGTCTTGAGCTCGCCTGGCATGCCGTGGTGGCAGAAGTGCTCAAAGTGCCCGAACCGGATAAAGCTTGGTGCCAGACGCGTCACTACGGCGGCGGTTTCTATGCTCTCTCTACGCACCGGTGCATCTGAGCCGGTTACGCAAAGCGCGCGGGAGGTGGGAATGCCCAAACCGTGCATGGCTTCGCTGGCCAAGAACTCGCGGATGCTGCTGCGCAAAACCGCGCGGCCATCGCCCATGCGGGAAAACGGCGTCAGCCCGGCGCCCTTGAGTTGCACCTCCAAGCCGTTCAAGTCACCGAGAAGAATCGCGCGCCCATCACCCAATTGCCCCGCCCATTGTCCAAATTGGTGGCCGCTGTACACGCTGGCCAGCGGTTTGCTGCCCTGCAGCAACCGGTTTCCCGTGAGGGCCTGCAACACATCAGGGTTGCACAGATGGGCAGTATCCAGCCCGGCCGAGCGGGCCGCCGAGGCACTGATTCCTACCCAGTAGGGTGAGGGTAGGGGAGTAGGTTCCAGGGGAGCGAAGAAAGCGTCGCCCAGGCCCGCGAAGCGGTTTTCCCACGGGAGATCGAGGTCCAGCGGCTCTGGGGCAGGTGGCAAATAAGACATGGGTGAATTGTCCCGCATATGACTAATTCAGCGTCTCCAAGGGGACTTGCGCGCAGTACTATGTGTCTCGCTGAAGCGGCGAGCGCATGTTCCCAGCGTTGGTGTGTTTTCCATAAAACTTAGATAGAGGTGACTTGATGTTAGGTCTGATGCAAAGCCAGCAGTTGCTGATCTCCACCTTGATGGATTTCGCTGAGCGCCACCATGGCGAAGGCGAAGTAGTCTCCCGCCGCGTAGAAGGTGATATCCACCGCACCAATTACCGTGAGGTCGCAGCCCGTTCCCGCAAAGTCGCCAACGCCCTCGACGGTTTGAACCTCGCTTTCAGCGACCGCGTGGCTACCTTGGCCTGGAACGGCTACCGCCACCTCGAGCTCTATTTCGGAGTGAGTGGTTCCGGTCGTGTGCTGCACACCCTGAACCCGCGCTTGCACCCGGACCAGATCGTTTGGATTGCCAACCACGCCGAAGACCAGGTGCTTTGCTTTGACATGAGCTTCCTGCCCATCGTGCAAGCCGTGCACAGCCGTTGCACCACCATCAAGCATTTCATCGCGCTGTGTGACGCCGACAAGCTGCCTGCCGACTCCGGCATCCCCGGGCTACAGAGCTATGAGGCATGGATAGCCCAACAGCCCGCCACCTACACCTGGCCCGAGTTTGACGAAAACTCCGCTTCCAGCATGTGCTACACCAGCGGCACTACTGGCAATCCCAAGGCCGCGCTTTACAGCCACCGGTCCACCATCCTGCATGCGTTCTCTTGTGCCTTGCCGGACTCTTTGAATATGAGTGCGCGTGACTCGGTCTTGCCCGTAGTACCCATGTTCCACGTTAACGCTTGGGGCTTGCCGTATTCCGCCGCCATGACGGGTGCCAAACTGGTGTTCCCCGGCCCGGCGATGGACGGCAAATCCATTTTTGATTTGATTGAGGCTGAGAAAGTCAGTTTCGCCGCAGGCGTACCCACAGTGTGGCAAATGATGCTGGGCCATATGCAAGCAGGGGGGCTTAGATTCACGACCTTGAAACGTACCGTGATCGGTGGCTCTGCCTGCCCGCCGGCCATGATTACCGCGTTCAACGACGTGTACGGTGTGGAGGTGCTGCATGCATGGGGCATGACCGAAATGTCTCCCTTGGGCACGGTATGCACCTTGAAGAACAAACACCTGACGCTAGACCCCGCAGACAAGATGAAGGTCCGCCTCAAGCAGGGTCGCGGCATTTATGGCGTAGACATGAAGATAGTGGATGGCGAGGGCGCTGAACTTCCATGGGACGGCAAGGCCTACGGCGATCTTCTGGTCAAGGGGCCTTGGGTCATCAGCGAGTACTTCAAAGGCGAAGGCGGCTCGCCATTGGTGGATGGATGGTTCCCTACCGGCGACGTTGCCACGATTGATGCTGAAGGCTTCATGCAAATCACTGACCGCAGCAAAGACGTGATCAAGTCCGGCGGCGAGTGGATTAGCTCTATCGATGTGGAAAACATCGCCATGGCCCACCCTGCAGTGGCCATGGCAGCCTGCATCGGCATGAAGCACCCCAAGTGGGACGAGCGCCCCATTATTGCGGTCGTCAAAAAGGCGGGCAGTGAGGTGAGCCGCGATGAATTGATCGCCTTTTACGACGGCAAAACCGCGAAATGGCAGGTGCCGGATGACGTTGTATTCGTCGAGGCTATTCCCTTGGGCGGCACTGGAAAAATGCAAAAAACCAAGTTGCGCGAGCTATTGCGTGACTACAAACTGCCGAACACTTGAGAAGGTTCCTGGCCGACAAAACGGGCCTTTTCCCTAGGGAAAACCCTTTGTCCCAGCTGTGACAAAGGGGCTTTGCGGCGCGGGCAAAGCTCCTACAATCTTTAAAAAAGAACGATCGTTCTATTTTGAGACAAACCTCACCCACGGAGTCCGCATGACCGCCCAGTACCAAGTCAATGGCGATATCGCCGTCATCACCCTGAACAACCCGCCTGTCAACGGCCTGGGGCTTTCCACCCGCCAGGGCATTGCAGACGGCATGGCCCAAGCGAACTCGGACGCCGCGGTCAAAGCCATCGTGATTACCGGCGCCGGCAAGGCGTTTTCCGGCGGTGCAGACATCACTGAGTTCGGCAGCCCCAAGGCCCTGCAAGAACCCAACCTGATCAGCGTGATCAAGGTCCTGGAAAACTCTTCCAAGCCTGTGATTGCAGCCATCCACACCGTGGCTATGGGTGGCGGTTTGGAGCTGGCCTTGGGTTGCCACTACCGCATTGCAGCACCCGGCACCAGCATTGCGCTGCCGGAAGTCAAACTCGGCCTGGTGCCCGGTGCCGGCGGCACCCAGCGCCTGCCACGTGTGCTGGGCGTGGAACCCGCACTCAACATGATCGTGAGCGGCGAGCCCATCAAGAGCGAAATGCTCGCCATGCTGCCGGGCCAGAAGCTGTTCGACAAGCTGTCTGCTTCCGCCGAAAGCTTGGCTGAAGAAGCCTTGGCCTTCGCCCGCTCGGTGGCAGATGTGCGCCCACTGCCACTGGTGCGTGACTTGAAGTGCAAGCACCCGCAAGGCGATGCGTACTTCCAATTTGCCCGCAACATGGTCAAGGGCATGAGCAAGAACTTCCCGGCCCCTGCCAAGTGCGTGGATGTGGTGGAAGCCGCTACCAAGAAGAAGTTTGACGAAGGCATGCAGGTCGAGCGCGAGGCCTTCATCAACTTGATGTTCACTGCGGAGAGCAAGTCCCTGCGCCACCTGTTCCTGGCGGAGCGTGCAGCATCCAAAATCGCGGATGTGCCCTCAGATACTGCGCAACGCGCTATCAACTCGGTAGCAGTCATTGGCGCCGGCACCATGGGTGGCGGCATTGCCATGAACTTCCTGAACGCTGGCATCCCCGTCAAGATGCTGGAAATGAAGCAAGAAGCGCTGGACCGCGGCATTGCCACGATCCGCAAGAACTATGAAGCCCAAGTGGCCAAGAAAAAGCTCAAGCAAGACAAGTACGAGCAGCGCATGAGCCTGCTGAGCACCACCCTGAGCTACGACGACCTCACCAGCACCGACATGGTGATCGAAGCGGTATTTGAAGAGCTGGGCGTCAAAGAAGCAGTGTTCAAAGAGTTGGACCGCGTGATGAAGCCCGGTGCCATCCTCGCCTCCAACACTTCCACCCTAGACGTCAACAAAATCGCCAACTTCACAAAGCGCCCCGAAGACGTGGTGGGCCTGCACTTCTTCAGCCCAGCTAACGTGATGAAGCTGCTGGAAGTGGTGCGTGGAGAAAAGACGGCCAAAGACGTGATGGCCACCGTCATGGCGGTCGCCAAAAAGATCAAAAAAACCGCGGTGGTTTCCGGCGTTTGCGACGGCTTTATCGGCAACCGCATGATCGAGCAATACGGGCGCCAGGGAGGTTTCCTGCTGGATGAAGGCTGCACGCCCGAGCAAGTAGACAAGGCCATGGAGAAGTTCGGCATGGCCATGGGCCCCTTCCGCATGGGCGACTTGGCCGGTAACGACATCGGCTGGGCCATCCGCAAGCGCCGCTACACCGAGAAGCCGCACATGAAATACAGCAAGACTGCGGACTTGCTGTGCGAAAAGGGCCGTTTCGGCCAAAAGACCGGTGCCGGCTGGTATGACTATGTGCCGGGTAAGCGCGACGCCATCCCGAATGCGGAAGTGGTAGCGATGATTGAAGAGCACCGCAAGGCGCTAGGCATCACACCCCGCAAGATCTCGGACGAAGAAATCGTGCAGCGCCTGGTGTTCAGCCTGGTGAACGAGGCCGCCCACATTCTCGAAGAGGGCATTGCCGCCAAGGCCAGCGATATCGACATCGTCTACATTTTCGGATACGGCTTCCCCGCACACCGCGGCGGCCCCATGAACTACGCCGATGAGGTCGGCCTGTTCAACGTGGTGCAAGCCATGAACCGCTTTGCTCAGAATCCGCTGGACGATGCCAAGTTCTGGCAACCCGCCCCCTTGTTGGCCAAACTGGCCGCTGAAGGCAAAACCTTCAACTAAAGCGGGGGCTGCACCATGGCCAAGAAAATTGCCTGGGGAGTATTGGCGTTGCTGTTGGGTTTGGTAGCCGTTCTGGCCATCAACACCCTGCGCAAGAGCTCCCGCCAGCTGGATGTCTCGCCCGTGCCCGTTCTGGCGGTGGACGATGCAGGCACTGCACAGCGCTTGGGCGAGGCGGTGCGCTTGCGCACTATCTCCTCGCGCGACGATCCCAATCTGAGTGCAGACGAGTTCAAAAAGCTGCACGTCCTTTTGCAGGCCAAATTCCCCAAGACACACGCAACTTTGAAGCGCGAAGTAGTGGGTGAGCTGAGTCTGCTCTACACCTGGCCCGGTAGCAACCCGGACCTGAAGCCCATGCTTCTCATGGCGCATCAGGACGTGGTGCCTATTGCTCCGGGCACAGAGAAAAGCTGGAGCACCGAGCCCTTTAGCGGCGAAGTCAAAGATGGTTTCGTCTGGGGCCGCGGCGCTTGGGACGACAAGGGCAACTTGATGGCCCAACTCGAAGCTATCGAAATGCTGGTGGCCAGCGGCTACCAGCCTGAGCGCACAGTGCACCTGGCTTTCGGTGCCGATGAAGAGGTGGGTGGCCACCGCGGTGCTGCGAAGATTGCAGCCCTGCTCAAGGAACGCAAGGTACGCCTGGACTTTGTCATTGACGAAGGCCTGCTCATCACGGAGGGCATCATGCCCGGCTTGAAGGCGCCTACAGCACTAATTGGTGTTGCGGAAAAAGGCTATCTCTCTGTGGTGCTCAAAATGGCGGCCACACCCGGACACTCCTCCATGCCTCCGCCCAAGGGAACAAGCGCCATTGCCATGATGAGTGCGGCCCTCAAGCGTATTGACGACGAGCAATTACCTGGTGGAATTCGCGGTGTCGCAGGCGAAATGTTTGCCACCATCGCCCCGGAGATGAGCGGCTTTTCGCGGGTAGCTCTGTCCAATCTGTGGTTGTTTGGTCCGGTAGTGCAAAAGCAGCTGGAAGCTGGTGCCAGCACCAATGCCATGCTACGCACAACAACCGCCCTCACCATTACCAGTGCAGGCAATAAAGAGAATGTGCTGCCCGGACAAGCTGAAGCCACAGTGAACTTCCGTCTCTTGCCCGGCGACACCAAAGACCAGGTGGTTGAACGCACCCGCGCTTTGGTAAGTGATGCCACCAAGACTGACAAGTTTGAGTTGTTTGCCCTGCCCGGTGGCGCCGAGGCCTCCAAAGTCACACCTACCGATTCCGCCCAGTACGCACTCCTCAATCGCACCATCCGCGAAGTTTTCCCTGGCACCTTGGTGGCGCCAGGTTTGATGATTGGTGGCACCGACTCCATTCACTTTGGTGAGATCAGTGATCACATCTTCAAATTTTCCCCAGTACGGGCCGGTCCGCAGGATTTGCCACGTTTCCACGGAACCAACGAACGCATCGCTATCGGCAACCATGTGGAGCTGATCCGCTTCTATCACCGCCTATTGACGCAAGGTGCCAAGGCACCCCAACCCTGACCCCATTTAGGAGAGCTTGACCATGACATCAGCAGTAATCGTTTCGACCGCACGCACGCCTTTGACCAAGGCTTGGAAAGGCGCTTTCAATATGACCCACGGTGCCACCATGGGCGGTCACGTGGTCGAGCACGCCATCCAGCGCGCAGGCATTGAGGCCGGCGAGGTGGACGACGTGATCATGGGTTGCGGCACACCAGAAGGCGCCACCGGTGCCAACATTGCCCGCCAGATCGCCCTGCGTGCCGGCTGCCCGGTCACTGTATCGGGCATGACCATCAACCGTTTTTGTTCCTCCGGTCTGCAAACCATTGCCACTGCAGCCCAGCGCGTGATTGCCGGTGAGGGCGACGTGTATGTGGCCGGTGGCGTGGAGGCGATCTCCTGCACCGGGCAGGAAATGAACATGCACATGCTGCAAGACCCCTGGTTGGCCAAAAACAAGCCCGAGGTCTACTGGGCCATGCTGCAAACCGCGGAGCAGGTTGCCAAGCGTTACAACATAGGCCGCGAAGCCATGGATGAATACGGCGCATCCAGCCAGCAAAAGGCCAGCGCGGCCCTGGAAAAAGGTCTGTTCAAAGATGAAATCGCGCCCATCACCGTCACCATGGGCGTGGCAGACAAGGTTATGGGCCTGATGACCAAGCAAGTCACTGTGAGCGATGACGAAGGCATACGCGCCGGAACCACCTATGACGGCATCAAGGACCTGCGCTCTGCATTGCCGGGTGGTCTCGTGTCTGCAGGTAACGCCAGCCAGCTCTCCGACGGTGCAGGTGCCACCGTCGTCATGCACGAAAAGCTGGCTGAGCAAAAAGGACTCAAGCCCCTGGGTCGTTTCCTGGGCTTTGCTGTAGCCGGTTGCGAGCCGGACGAAATGGGCATCGGCCCCGTGTTCGCCATCCCCAAGGTCCTGAAGCGCTTGGGCTTGACCATGAACGACATCGACTTGTGGGAACTGAACGAAGCATTTGCCGTGCAAGTGCTCTACTGCCGCGACAAGCTGGGCATCCCTGCGGACAAGCTCAACGTGAACGGCGGCGCCATTGCTGTGGGTCACCCCTTCGGCATGAGCGGTCAGCGCTTGACCGGTCACGCCCTCATCGAAGGCAAGCGCCGTGGTGCCAAGAGGGTGTGCGTGACCATGTGTATCGGCGGTGGTATGGGCGCTGCAGGCGTTTCTGAAGTGCTGTAACCCCGCAACTTTGCCTCTGGTTCGCGAGGAGAGTTCTCATGAAAATTGATCTGGAAACACTGCGTCATTTTTTTCGTAAAGCTCCTTTCATGGTGGATTTGGGGGCTCAGCCCACCGCTGTATCCGATGGCAAAGTCAGCACCGAGTTAGATATCCAGCCCAAGCATTTGCAGCACACCGGTGTAGTCCACGCGGGTGTTCTAGCTTCACTGGCGGACCATTCCATGGGAGCGGCTGCTCAAACCCTGGCGCCCGAGGGGCATTGGGTTGTCACGGCTGAGTTCAAGGTCAACCTGTTGCGGGGCGCAAGAGGCGATAAATTGGTCTGCGAAGCGTGGGTCCTGAAACCGGGTAAATCTGTCATGTTCACCGAGGCAGAGGTCTACGCGGTATCAGGGGCAGATGAGCGGCAACTTGTAGTCAAAACCTCCGGCACGATGGCAGTGACAAAAGCCTGATTGGCGGATGAAAACCGCCAGTGGGTGGGGCTCCAGTATTGAGGTGCCTTGAATTGAATGGAACTAACGAAATGACCTTGCGCACCACCCTCGACTTCCTGCTCCACGACTGGCTCGACACCACCGGCCTCACCAGCCATGAGCGCTTTGCGGACCACAACCGTGAAACCTTTGGCGCGGTGCTGGACACCTGCGAGCGCATTGCACGGGAGAAATACGCGCCATTCAACCGGCTGGTGGACACGCAGGAGCCTCACTTTGATGGCGAGAAGGTCACGCTGCCGCAGGCCACCTACGATGCGTTCAAAGCCTATGCCGAGTCCGGCATGTTGAGTGCCGCGCAGGACTACGACATCGGCGGCATGCAGCTGCCCTACAGCGTGGAAGCCGCAGCCAATGCGTTTTTTGCCTGTGCGTCTGTCAGCATAGGCTCCAGCTTGCTGTCTGTGGGCAATGCCAATTTGCTGATGGCACACGGCACCGAATTGCAAAAGCAGGTGTTCGCCCACAACGAGTTCTCCGGCCGCTGGGCCGGCACCATGTGCCTGAGCGAGCCCCAGGCCGGTTCATCCCTCAGCGATGTCGCCACCCGCGCGGTGCCGGATGGCGAGGGTTTTGAGTCTGACCCGCTGGGGGCGCGCTACCGGCTGCGCGGCAACAAAATGTGGATCTCCAGCGGCGAGCACGAGCTGACCGAAAACATCGTGCACTTGGTGCTCGCCAAAATTCCGGATGCGGACGGCAAGCTAGTTCCGGGCACCCGCGGCATTTCGCTCTTTATCGTTCCCAAGAAGATGGTGAGTGCGCAGGGGGAGTTGACGGGCGTGCGCAACGACGTGGCGCTCGCCGGGCTGAACCACAAGCTGGGCTGGCGCGGTACGACTAATACGCTTTTGAATTTTGGCGAGGGCAAGTTTCCCGTGGATGGTCATGCTGGAGCCGTGGGCTACCTCGTGGGACAGCCGGGCAAGGGTCTGGCCTGCATGTTCCACATGATGAACGAGGCCCGCATCGGCGTGGGCATTGCCGCCACCATGCTGGGTATGGCGGGCTACTACGCTTCGTTGGACTACGCCAAAAATCGCCCGCAAGGGCGGCCCATTACCGGTGCCGGCAAGGACGCCGTCGCACCGCAAACCCGCATCATTGAGCACGCCGATGTGAAGCGCATGCTGCTCACGCAAAAAGCCTATTGCGAAGGCGCTTTGGCCCTCGAGCTGTACTGCGCCCGCCTGATAGACGAGCAACACACCGGCACCGCACAAGACGCCGAAGAAGCCCGCTTGTTGCTTGAAGTGTTGACCCCGATTGCAAAAAGCTGGCCCAGCGAGTGGTGCCTGGAGGCCAACTCACTGGCGATCCAAGTGCACGGTGGCTATGGGTATACCCGCGACTTCCCGGTGGAGCAATACTGGCGCGACAACCGCCTGAACATGATCCATGAGGGCACCCACGGCATTCAGGCCATGGACCTGCTGGGGCGCAAGGTGCTGATGGAGGAGGGCAAAGGCCTCACGCTGCTGAGCCACCGCATCATGGCGACCGTTAACCGCTGCAACGGCATTCCTGCGCTGGCGCCACACGCCAAAGCGCTGGCCCGCGCGTTGCAGGATGTGGGTGTTGCCACCCAGAAGGCCTGGTCCACCGGCGTGCCCGGCGAGGCCTTGGCCAATGCCGTACCGTATATGCAAGCTTTCGGCCACACCGTGCTCGCCTGGATCTGGCTGGACGTGGCCGGCTGTGCGCTGGACAACGACCCGCAGCAGGAATCCCTGGAGACGCAGGGGCATGTGGGCTGCGCCAGATTTTTCTTCCACTATGAGCTGCCGAAGATCAATGCGTGGCTCGGTGTGGTGCAATCGAGGGATATGACTTGTGCAACATTCCCCGAAGGAGCTTTCTGATGGCATTTTTCAAGAAATACAACGGCACCACCAATGCCCGCCTTGTGCGCATGGAACGCCTGATTTGGACTTTGATTTACGGCGGTCTGCTGGCCATGGTGCTGGGTTATTTCATCGACCAGCAAGGTGTGCAGGATGCGGCTCTGTTCTACAACCTCGGCGGCTTGGCAGTGGGCGGTGGCGTGGTGATGGTGTTCATCCGCTCACGCCTGCGCGAAGAGTAGTCCCCGGTGTGACGGCATATCGCCGCCGGGACAGGCGGCGTGCAATGCACTGCGCACAATGCCGTCCACGTTTTTGATAACCAAGGGCAGACACCATGACACGCACCATCCAACAACTCTTTGACCTGACCGGCAAAACCGCGCTCATCACCGGCGGCTCCCGCGGCTTGGGCCTGCAGCTGGCCCATGCCTTGGGCGAAGCCGGCGCCAAGGTGCTGATCAGCTCGCGCAAAGCCACAGACCTGGAAGAAGCGTGTGCCGAGTTGCAAGCTGCGGGTATCGACGCACGTTGGGTCGCTGCCGACTGCGCCAAAGAGTCCGAGATTCAACGCCTAGCGGATGAAACCCTGCAGCGCCTGGGCCATGTCGACATTCTGGTGAATAACGCCGGCGCCTCCTGGGGCGCACCCGCTGAGGACCATCCGCTGGAAGCCTGGGACAAGGTGATGAACCTGAATGTGCGGGGCTACTTTTTGCTGAGCCAGATCATCGCCAAGAAGAGCATGATCCCGCGCAAAACCGGTCGCATCATCAACCTGGCCTCGATTGCCGGGCTGAACGGCAATCCACCGGCCATGCAAACTATTGCCTACAACACCTCCAAAGGCGCGGTCATCAACTTCACCCGCGCTTTGGCAGCGGAGTGGGGCAAGTACAACATCACCGTCAACGCCGTGTGCCCGGGCTTTTTCCCCAGCAAGATGACAGCCGGTTTGTTGCAAGCCATGGGTGAAGAAAACCTGGCCGCTGCCGCACCGCTCAAGCGCCTGGGCGACGACGAGGACTTGAAAGGGCTGTGCGTTCTGTATGCGTCCGACGCCGGCAAACACATCACCGGCCAATGGCTGGCGGTGGATGGCGGCGTGAGCGTGGTTACCGGTGCATGAGTAACCTTTGGGAAAAAGCGGTGGGCTTCGGCGTTGAGATTCCCTTCGTCACCCACCTCGGCTTCGAGCTCACGGTGTTTGAGGGCGGGCGCTCTGAGATCCGCTACACGCCACGGCCTGAACACCTGAACTCGTTCAACGTCACCCATGGTGGCGCGCAAATGACCCTGCTGGACGTGACCATGGCCAGCGCGGCACGGAGCGAGACGCCGGAGTTGGGCGTAGTCACCATTGAGATGAAAACCAGCTTCATGCAGCCTGCCGTCGGCGCGCTGACCGCCAAGGGTGAACTCATGCACCGCACCGCTACCATGGCCTTCACCCAGGCCACGGTCTATGACGCTAACGGCAAAGCCTGTGCCCACGCCACCGGCACCTTCAAATACATGAAACGCCTGGCCATCGGCGCACGCAGCGTGAACGCACTGAGCGCACCGGGCACTGGCATTGCCACCGACTAGCGCTTTATGGGCCGAATTGGCCTCTATCGCCTGTTGAATATGCGCGAGCAGCTATCAAAAGAATAGCGTTTGAGGAGACAGCATGCACAGCGAGACCGACTTCCCGGCGACCCACACGGTGTTCAACCAGGCCGAGCCCTTGGCAGATACGAATCTGCTTGAGGGCAACCGCGCCTTGCAGAGCGCACTGACTTTTCATGCGCCGGGCATGGACACGTCCGCACTGCATTTCCTGGGCAGGCAAATGGGCAGCCGCGCCATGCAGACCCATGCGCGCTTGGCCAACACCCACCCACCGGTGCTCCACAGCCACGACCGGCTGGGGCGTCGGGTGGACCAGGTGGAATTCCACCCCAGCTACCACGCGCTAATGGATGCTGCCGCCCAAGCCGGCCTGCATGGCAGCCCCTGGGACCCGGCGGCGGGTGAGGGCGCCCACCTGCGGCGGGCGGCTGCATTCATGGTGTTCACCGAAGCTGAGCCCTCCATCCTGTGCCCCATTTCCATGACCTACGCGGTGCTACCCGCACTGCGGGGCAACCCTGCCGTGTTTGAAGCCTGGGCACCCGGCCTGATGGCGCGGGCCTATGACTCTGGGTTCAAGCTCTACCGCCACAAACGCGGCCTGACCATGGGTATGGGCATGACCGAGAAGCAAGGCGGCTCGGACGTGCGGGCCAACACCACGCAAGCCATCCCCGATGGCGAAGATGCATGGGGCCAGCGCTTCAAGCTGCTGGGCCACAAGTGGTTTTTCTCGGCTCCCATGTGCGACGCTTTTCTGGTGCTGGCGCAAAGCCCGGCGGGCTTGTCCTGCTTTTTTGTGCCCCGCATCCTGCCGGACTTTGCGGATCTGCAGTCACCCGGCGCGGTAAATGCCATCCGCATCCAGCGTCTGAAAGACAAGCTGGGCAACCACGCCAATGCCAGCTCGGAAGTGGAGTTTCAACATGCCACAGCCTGGCTGGTGGGTGTGGAGGGGCGCGGCGTGTCGCAGATTCTGGAAATGGGCACCATGACCCGGCTGGACTGTGCCTTGGGCACTACCGGTCTGATGCGGCAGGCGCTCAGCATCGCGCTGCACCACACCACGCAGCGCCGGGCCTTCGGCAAGGCCCTGATCGAGCAAGCGCTGATGCGCAATGTGCTGGCCGACCTTGCTATCGAATGCGAAGCGGCTTGCGCACTCTCCATGCGGCTCGCAAGCGCTTTTGACCATGCTTCTGACCCGCATGAACTGCTGATGGGCCGCCTGCTGACGCCGGTGGCAAAATACTGGATCTGTAAGCGCGGCGCTGCTTTTGCCCAAGAGGCCATGGAGTGCCTGGGCGGCAACGGCTATGTGGAGGAGGGCGGAGAAGGCACCATGGCCCGTATCTACCGCGAGATGCCGCTCAACTCCATCTGGGAAGGCGCCGGCAACATCATGGCGCTGGACCTGTTGCGCGCCCTGCGCAAGGGCGATACCGCTGCAGCCCTGGCCCGTGAACTTGCTCCCGCCCATGGCGCACACCCCGCGCTCGACCGGCTGGCAGCGTCCTTGCCCACGCGGGTGGAACTCATGGCTACCGAGGTGGAAGCCCGCCGCCTCGCACAAGACGTGGCACTCGCGGTGCAAGCTGCGCTGCTGTACCAAACGGCTCCCACTGCGGTATTCGAGGCGTTTTGTGATTCCCGGCTGGGTGGCAACTGGGGCTACAGCTTCGGCACCCTGGGTGCTGCGGTGGACTTTGACGCCATCCTGCAGCGCGCCATGCCCTATTGATTTTTCTGGAGAAACCCATGACAGACCTCATTCTTCACCACTACCCCACGTCACCGTTTTCCGAGAAAGTGCGCTTGGTGCTCGGCTACAAACAGCTGGCTTGGAAGTCGGTCATCATTCCGGCCATCATGCCCAAACCCGATGTGGTGGCCCTGACTGGCGGCTACCGCAAGACACCGTTCTTGCAGATTGGCTCCGACGTGTATTGCGACAGCGCCCTGATCTGCGAAGTGCTGGAGCAGCTGCGGCCCACACCGACCCTCTACCCCGAAGACGACAAGGGCCTGAGCCGCATCGTGGCGCAATGGGCGGACAGCACTTTGTTCTGGGCCGCCATGGCCTACAACCTGCAGCCCAAAGGGGCGGCCAGCATGTTTGAAGGTGCGCCCCCCGAAGCGGCCAAGGCCTTCGGCGCCGACCGCGCCGCCATGTCCAGCGGCATGACGCGCCTGCGCCCTGGTGATGCAGCTGCCGCCTACAAGAGCTACCTGCGCCGCATCGCCAGCATGCTCGAAGGCCAGGACTTTTTGCTTGGCAGTGCCCCTTGTGTGGCTGACTTTGCCGCCTACCACCCGCTGTGGTTCACCGCCAAACGGGTGCCGGTGATGGCCGACATCCTGAATGCTACGCCCTCGGTACAGGCCTGGATGGCACGCATGGCGGCCATCGGCCACGGCAGCTTAGAGAAACTGTCTGCTACAGAAGCCATAGCAACTTGCGCACAATCCGCGGGCGCTAAAGCCCCATTGGACACCTATTTCCAGAACGAGCACGGCATTCCTCTGGGTAGCGAAGTGACCATCGCCGCCGAGACTTTCGGCCAGGAAACCACTGCCGGCACCTTGGTCGCCGCCACCCGCACCCGCTTTACATTGAAGCGCGTGGACGAGCGCGCTGGCACTGTGCATGTGCACTTTCCGCGCATCGGCTATGTGCTCAAGACGGCCCAGGCATGAGTCAGGACGTCCAATGGCAGTGGCTCGCATTTAATGCACTGAGCCGCGATCAGTTGTACGAACTGCTGCGCCTGCGTAGCGAGGTGTTTGTGATCGAACAGAACTGCGTGTTCCAGGACATGGACAACCTCGACCAACAAGCCATGCACCTTCTGGGAGTGAGGGTGGCTGTGGGTTCTGCGCAGGTCAAGGAGGAGCACGCGCAGCGGGCGGGGGACACGGAGCAGAGCCCGCTGCCGCCCTCACTCCCCGGCGGATCTGTTGGGCAAGCCAAGACAGAACTCATTGCTTACGTGCGCTGCTTCCCCGCCGGCGTGACTTTTGACGAGGCCAGCATAGGCCGGGTGGTGACTAAGCCCAACGCCCGCGGCGGCGGTCTCGGCCACTTTCTGATGGTTGAGGCCGTCAAAGCGCTGGAAGGCGAGTGGGGAGCACAACCGATTCGCATCGGTGCACAAGCCCACCTCAAGTCCTTTTACGAGCGACACGGCTTTGTGGACGTGGGCAAGCCTTATATCGAAGACGGCATTCCGCACCTGGAAATGCTGCGCGGCGCCTGAAAAGTACCGTTTTCAAATACTTTTAACGAGGAGAACCCCTGTGATTTCAAACTTTCAAGGCAAAACCGCCGTACTGACCGGCGCAGGTTCCGGCTTCGGGCTCGAGTGCGCACGCATAGGCGCCCGGCTGGGCATGAACCTGGTGCTCGCTGACGTGCAGCAAGACGCGCTGGACAAGGCGGTTGCCGAAATGGAAGCCGCAGGCGCCCAGGTGCTAGGCATGCGGGTCGACGTGTCCCAAGCCGCCCAGGTGGAGGCGCTGGGTGCCGCCACGCTGCAGCGCTTTGGTGCGCCGCACCTGGTGTTCAACAACGCCGGGGTGGGGGCAGGGGGCCTGATCTGGGAGAACTCCGCCCGCGACTGGGAATGGGTGCTGGGCGTCAACCTCATGGGCGTGGCCCACGGCGTGCGGGTGTTCACCCCGATGATGCTGGAAGCCGCCCAACAAGACCCGACCTGGCGGGGCCACATCGTTAACACCGCCAGCATGGCGGGCCTGTTGAACGCCCCCAACATGGGGGTTTACAACGTGAGCAAACACGCCGTGGTGTCGCTGAGCGAGACCCTGTACCAGGACTTGGCGCTGGTCACCGACCAGGTATCTGCCAGCGTGCTGTGCCCCTTCTTCGTGCCGACCGGCATCAGCCAGAGCGAGCGCAACCGACCGTCAGGTGCGGCGCCAGCCCAGCTCACCCGCAGCCAGCTGATCGGCCAAGCCATGACTGACAAAGCAGTGACGAGTGGCAAAGTCACCGCCGCCCAAGTGGCGCAAATGGTGTTTGATGCGGTAGCTGAAGGTCGTTTTTACATTTACAGCCACCCCAAAGCCATCGGCTCCGTCCAGACCCGGATGGAGGACGTGATGCTGGCCCGTAACCCGACCGACCCGTTTGCCCACAAGCCGGAATTGGGCGTGGAATTGCGAAAAGCCCTGCGAACTCCAGCGTGAAGCGTGGCAGCTTGAGGTAGAGTAATCTCCAACGTAGAGGCATCATTTTGATGCGTCTAACTTGGAGCCATTGATGCCCTGGAAAGCTCTTACCCGCCGGTTACTTCTACTCGCAGGCTTGGCCTCCGCGGGGCTCAGTGCTTCTGCAGCAGCGCTGCAGGTGCAGGTACAAGACAAAAACGGCAAACCACTGCCCAATGCGGTAGTGTTTCTGGAGTCTTCAGATGCCAAATCCGCAGTCAAACCGCTCCGGGGTATCGAAGTAGTGCAGGCTGCCAAACAGTTTTCCCCGGCGGTAACGGTGGTGACCACCGGTACCTCGATTCTTTTTCCCAACAACGACACGGTTCGGCACCACGTGTACTCGTTTTCACCCGCCAAGACCTTCGATTTGAAGCTGTATGCCGGTGTGCCGGCCAATCCCGTAGTTTTTGACAAGAGTGGCATCGCCGTGCTGGGCTGCAACATCCACGACAACATGGTGGCCTGGGTCGTCGTTGTCGACACACCGTACTTCGGTAAGACCGATGCGCAGGGCAACGTGGTGCTGGATGCACCTACCGGCAACTACAAGCTGCGCGCTTGGCACGCCAGCCTGCCCACCGGCGCAGCAGCTGCGGAACAAAGCCAGGCGCTTGGCGCAAGCAATGCACCTATCGTCATCAAACTGGCAGGGAGTGCGGCTTGATTCTGGGAAGGATTTACGACCGTTGGGGCGTAGGCACCAAGTTTGTCGCGTTCTCGCTCGTGCTTTTGCTCTTGATCCAGGCGGCGGTGTACGGTGTGGTGCAGTTCAACGTCGAGCGGAACGTGCGGGGTCAGGTGAAACAGGAGTTGGTGATCGGCGACAAGGTGTGGTGGCAGCTGATGGACCTGAACGCCCAGCGCCTGCGCTTCGGCGCAGAAGTAGTAGCCAAAGATTTCGGCTTCCGCTCGGCACTCGGAACCGGAGACACAGAGACGCTCAGGACCACCCTGGAGAACCATGGTGGGCGGGTCAACGCGACAGTGACAGCATTTTTGGATCCGCAGTTTGCACTCCAGGCCACCGGTTTTGAGATAGCTGCCCAAGACAAACTGGCCCCGGTCCTGCATCGCGTGGCCATGGAGCTGGGTAAGGGCGAACTGACCTACAAAGTTGAACAGATCGATGCCAAGCTCTTCCAGTTTGTGATGGTGCCCGTCAAGGCACCACTCACAATCGGATGGGTGTTGATGGGCTTTGCGTTGGAGCAGGCCCAGGCGGACAGCATGTTCCAGCTCTCAGGCGTTCAAATAGCCTTGCTCAGCGAGAGTGGCAAGTTACTGCTCAGCAGCCTGCCTGAGGCCTCTGCGAAGCAACTCAGTGCATTGGCACCTTCAGCGGATCTCGTACTGGCGAATGACACCTTGGTCGTGCAAAGCAGTGAGACTCGTGCGCAGGCAAAGGGCATCAAAACCTATGTGCTTCGGTCGCTCGATGATGTAGTGGCCCCGTACCGGAAGGTGCAACTGGCCTTGCTGCTGATTACTGCAGTAGGTCTGGCTTTGTTTGCGTTGGGCAGCGCGCTGCTGGCCCAGCGGGTCACGGTGCCTTTGCGTTCGCTGGCTGGTGCTGCTGAGCAACTCAGCCGCGGAGACTATTCGCAAGCATTGCCCGCAACGCGCCACCGGGATGAGGTGGGTGATTTGTCCCGCGCATTTGACCAGATGCGCACCAGCATCCAGAGCCAGCAACATGAAATCATGCAGCTCGCGTATTGGGACCGCCTGACCGGCCTGCCCAACCGCACCCAGTTCCGCGACCTGATCAAGCAATCCATCCAAGCTAGCCAGGCAGGCGGCGGAGAAGTACACCCCGTGACGGTGATCATGCTGAACCTCGACCGGTTCAAGCACGTCAACGATGTGCTGGGCTATGCCTTCGGCGACCAGCTGCTCAAGGCCGTGGCAGACCGCTTGTCCACCCACATCACGCCTGATGTGGGCACTGTGGCGCGCTTGGGGGGCGACGAGTTCGCCG
This sequence comes from Comamonadaceae bacterium, assembly GCA_027488985.1. Classification (GTDB taxonomy): domain Bacteria; phylum Pseudomonadota; class Gammaproteobacteria; order Burkholderiales; family Burkholderiaceae_C; genus Allorhodoferax; species Allorhodoferax aquaticus. The sequence goes on from JAIYAR010000010.1 coordinate 195,476, forward strand.
TCATGGTGGAAGACCAAGATGCCACCCAAGCCACCCCGATCGCCCACCGCATTGCCACCGCCTTTGAGGCCCCGCTGAAGCTGGAAGACCAAACCGTCGACCTGAGTGCAGGCATTGGCCTGGCGTCCTGGCCCCTGCATGCGCAGGATGTAGACATGCTGCTCAGCCGTGCCGAGATTGCCATGTATGTGGCCAAGCGCAAGACGACCGGCATCCAGATTTACGACCCTGCACTGGATTCTTCCAGCACTCAGACGCTGTCTTTGCTGACAGAGTTGCGCCATGCAGTGGAAGACGGTCAGTTGCGTCTCTATTTGCAGCCCAAGCTCAACCTGTCGGACAACACGGTGATTGCTGCTGAAGCGTTGGTTCGCTGGCAGCACCCGGTGCGCGGCTTGGTACCGCCCATGCAGTTCATCCCGTTTGCAGAGCAGACCGGTTTCGTCCGCCAGCTCACACTGTGGATGTTTGAAGAAGTCGCCAAAGAATTGCCTCGCTTGCGGGCTGATGGACGCCCCTTGCGTGTGGCCATCAACCTGTCAACCCGTGATTTGCTGGACCAGGACTTCCCCGCCAAGCTCGATGCCATGATGCTCAAGCACAACGCACCCACCAACGCGTTTTGTCTGGAGATCACCGAGAGCGCCATCATGGACGACCCCCAGCGTGCAGAGGCTACCTTGAATCGCCTCTCGGAACGTGGATTCAAACTCTCGATTGACGACTTCGGTACCGGGTATTCGTCTTTGGCCTACCTCAAGCGGCTGCCGGTCAATGAACTCAAGATCGACAAATCGTTTGTGATGGGCATGGAGAACGACGAGAGCGACGCCAAAATCGTACGCTCCACCATCGATCTGGCGCACAACCTTGGCCTGAGCGTAGTGGCCGAAGGGGTGGAGAACCAGGCCATCCTGGACAAGCTGGTGGAACTGCAGTGTGACGAGGCGCAGGGCTACTTCATGAGCAAGCCGATTCCACTACCTGATTTCATTGCCTGGCGCGCCAAACACCAGGCTTCGCAGGCGGCTTGAACTAAGCCGCCTGCAGCAGGCCCGCCCAGCGATTACGGTAACTCGCAGCCACCCTATAGGTGGTGAGCTGCACACCCACCGTGTCTTCCAGATTCACACCGTAGCCGCCTCCCATGGTGATGACCGCCGGAATCCGGCGCTGCCAGCACCAGTCCAACACACGGCGGTCGCGGGCCTCCAGACCATCAGCCGTGAGCTTCAAGCGGCCCAGACGGTCGCCTTCATGCGGGTCCGCACCTGCGAGAAAGAACACCATGCCGGGGGTGAAGCGCCCTTCCAACTCTTGCAAGGCGTGCTCCAAGGTGCTCAGGTACTCAGCGTCCGCGCAGCTATCGGGCAGCGGAATGTCGAGGTCGCTGTCCTCCTTGCGGAAGGGAAAGTTTTTGTCGCCGTGCAGTGAAAGTGTGAACACCGATTCGTCCTCCCGGAAAATGCTGGCTGTGCCGTTGCCTTGGTGTACGTCCAAGTCAATCACCGCCACATGCAGGGGTTGCCGCCGGCTGCCATCGGGGTGGCGGCTGCGGCCCCATTCGGCCTGCAGCACGCGTGCGGCCACTGCCAGGTCATTGAACACACAAAAGCCGCCACCTTTGTGCGCATAGGCGTGGTGGGTGCCGCCGGCAAGGTTGGCTGCCAAGCCCTCAATCATTGCCACACGCGCCGCGGCCACGGTAGCACCCACCGAGCGCAAGGCGCGTTCGGCCATGGCAGGGCTCCAGGGAAAGCCGATTTCGCGCAGCACGGCAGGCTCTGCGGTGCCCTGAAGAATCGAGTTTATGTAGGCCGGGGTGTGCACCAGCGCCAGCTCGCCCTCGGTGGCGGCGGGTGCCTCTGTCAATAGGACGGAGGGCAGCTCTGCAGCGATTCGGTCCCGAAGCATGCGGTACTTGGCCATGGGAAATCGGTGGCCCTCGGGCAAGGGCAAAACGAACTGGTCGGAGTAAAAGGCATGCATGCTCGGATTGTGGCAAACCACGCCAATCCACGGGCCTTGGGGGCTATGGGTCAGGGCATTGTGTCAAGGAGCTGGAAATAGCGCCCGAAAAAATGAGAAAATACGCGTTTTCACACCAACCTCAACAGGATCGCCACATGGGCAACAAAATCTTTACCGAAGCCGACCGCAAAGCCACTCCCGCACCCAAGCCCCTGCCTGGCTACACCCTGCCCACCGCGGGCCGCGGTCAGCGCATCAGCTTGGAACGTGGTGTTGCAACACGCAGCAAGAAGAACCCCGGCAAGCGTCACCGCTAAGCCCTGCATACGCTGGCGACCCCGCGTCGCCGCATGCAAAACAAAAAGGCCCTCTGTTAAGGGCCTTTTGCATTTGAGGGCGCGCAGCTTAGGCAGCGTACACCGCCTCCCAAGACGCGAACCCTTTCACCTCAATCGGGTTGCCGCTCGGGTCGCGGAAAAACATGGTGGCTTGTTCTCCGGGTTGCCCTGCAAATCGGACTTGGGGCTCCAGCACAAAAGCCACCTTGTGCTCCTTTAGGCGGTCTGCCAGAGCATTCCAATCGTCCATCAGCAGGATCACACCCAGGTGCGGCATGGGCACCATATGCGCGCCGACCTTGCCGGTGTTGGTGGTGTGAAAGGGTTCGCCCAGATGCAGTGAAATCTGGTGGCTGAAGAAGTCGAAGTCCACCCAGGTGTCGGTGCTGCGGCCTTCGGGGCAGCCCAGCACGGCGCCGTAGAAGGCGCGAGCCTCGTTCAGATCGCGGACATGAAAAGCCAGATGAAACAGTGCGCGCATAGCGTCCTCACAAAATGTCCCTCCGATAGTAGCCGCCTTATTGCAGGGTCGCTGGTGCTACGCCCAGACGCCACAGCGTGGTGACTTCGCGGCTGCGGGCGCGGTGCAAAGCGTCCTGCTTATCGAGCACTTTGGCGTGTTGCGGGCGGGCGTCAAAACGGCCCAGCACCACGAGGCCGGCTGCACCAATCGCATCCGCCAGCATGGTGGCGCTACGCAGGCCCAGGCGCTCGGCCAAGTCAGAAATGATGAGCCAGCCTTCGCCGCCCTCCCGCAGGTGGGCGGGTAACCCGGCCAAGAAGGCCAGCAGCATGCGGCTGTTTTCGTCGTAGACCGCGTATTCCACCGGTGCACTAGGGCGCGCGGGCAGCCAGGGCGGATTGCACACCACCAGGTTGGCGCGGCCTGCGGGGAACATATCGGTCTGCTGCAGGTCTATGCCCGCAGTCACCCCCAAGCGGGCAAAGTTTTCTGTGGCGCAGGCCATGGCGCGGGCGTCCTGGTCGGTCGCCACGATGTGCATGTCCTGGCGCCGGGCCAGCACCGCCGACAACACGCCGGAACCGGTGCCTATGTCAAAGGCCACAAAGGGCAAGGCGTCGCGCTGGTCGCTGCCTGACTGGGCGGGCAGGGGCGCAGCAGCTACAAGGTCCACATATTCACCACGCACCGGCGAGAACACGCCGTAGTGCGGGTGGATTCGGTTGTCGGGACCGGCGCCCAAGGCAGCGATCTCGACGCCATTTTTGCGCCACTCACTGGCGCTACGCATGCCCAACAGGTCGCGCAGGGAGGCCACGCTGGCCGGTTCGTCCGCCGCCGCTGCGCCCCAAGCCTGGGTGCAGGCCAGCTTGGCGTCCGGCGCGCGGCGCAGGGGTATGGTGTAGTCCGCATCAAACGGCAGCAGCACCATGGCCAGAATGCGCGCATGCTGGGCTTGGGCCTGGCGGTGCAAGTGAAAGACTTGCGGGTCCATCGCCGCGTCGGCAGAGGCGGTTTGTGTTTTGACGGGGGTGGCGCCGCGGCTTTTGCGGCGGGGCGGTGTGTCGATGCGGCGCTGCAAGGCCTGCAGCAGTTGCCGGGCGTTGTTGAAATCGCCGCGCCACAAGAGGGCCGTGCCGCCGCAGGCCAGCTGGTAGGCGGTGTCTGCGGTCATGGTGTCGTCGGCCAGCACTACTTTGGCCGGGGCTGCAGCGCCGCGCTCCGAGCGCCAGACGGCGGAGCAAGGCTGGCCGTGTTCAGTCCAGTGCAAAAGCGGGCGGGGGACGGCAGAAGGCAATGTGCCGACGCTGTGGGTGGAAGAAAGCATCGGTTTGCCATCTGAGAGGGAAGGACAGCGTTTGTAACCCAGAAAGCCGGAATCCGGCTGCCTTTATGGGAAGTTGGCGTATTTTTTCAAGAGTGCGTCGTAGACACCATTGGCCTGAATGGTTTTCAGACCGGCGTTGAACCGGTCACGCAAGTCGGCATCCTTGAAAACCGCTTTGCGCGGGGTGGCAGGAAACACCTGATGGATAGTGACTGGCTTGCTGACATCAATCTTGGGGTCGAGCTGGCTACTGAAATAGTGCAGGATGCGACGGTCCCCCACGATGACATCGACCCGCTCACTGAACAGCAAGTTGGTCTGGATGATCTGCTGGGAATACTCGTTGTAATTTGCGTGCACCCGGGCGACTGCACTTAAACGCGGACCCAGCGTCAAGCTGGCGTTTTGAAAAGCAGCGACCGAATAGCCTGAAAGGTCCTCGATACGCCGGATGTTCAATTTGCGTGCGGTCAGGGACAAGGCGACATTCTGGTAATTCAAATACGGCTCTGAGAAGAAGCCGTCCCCGCCTATACCCTCATCCACGCTCAGCAACACGTCCAGCTGGCCGGCCCGTTGCAGCATCAATCCGCGTGCCGGTGGCAATTGTTGAGGCCGCATGGTCAGCCCCACAGCGGCGAGTGCCTCCCTCGCTATGTCGACTTCCAGGCCGGCTGCACCGCCGTCCATCGCGTAAGGCGGCCTGTTCAAGCCCATGCCCACCGTTACGGTTTGGGGTTGCGCAAACGCCATTCCGGCAGCAAGAGTTGCCGCTAAGAGATAAACCCGCAAGCGCAAGAAATGGTGCCACCGCATGGTGCCAGTGTAAGGCGCTTGCGTGTGGCACACTCCCGCCCTTGATCGATTTCCCCTGCCGGTGTCAGACCGGCTTTTTTCGCAATGCAGAAAATCATCGCGCAAATTGCGCAAGAAATCCGTGTACGCCCCCAGCAGGTAGAGGCCGCCGTGGCCTTGTTGGATGGCGGCGCCACTGTGCCCTTCATCGCCCGATACCGCAAAGAAGTGACGTACGGGCTGGACGACATCCAGCTGCGTGAGCTGGAAGCCCGCCTGAGCTACCTGCGTGAACTGCGCGACCGCAAGGAAGCGGTTGTCAAAAGCATTGAAGAACAAGGCAAGCTCACGCCCGCCTTGTTGGCCGCCATCGACGCGGCCGCGACCAAGCAGGAAGTGGAAGACATTTACCTGCCGTTCAAACCGAAGCGCCGCACCAAGGGCATGATCGCCCGCGAGGCCGGCATTGAGCCGCTGGCGGACAAGCTGTTTGCCAATCCGATGTTGGTGCCCATGGACGAGGCCCAGGCCTTTGTGCTCAAGGAAAAAACCGAAGCCGGCGACGACTTCACCACCGTGCTGGCGGTGCTGGACGGCGTGCGCGACATCTTGAGCGAGCGCTGGGCCGAAGACCCGGTGCTGGTGCAAGACCTGCGCGAGTGGCTGTGGCAAGAGGGCCTGTTCCGCTCCAAACTGATGGACGGCAAGGACGAGAACCACGTCGACGTGTCCAAGTTCCGCGATTACTTTGACTACGATGAGCCCATTGGCCGCGTGCCCAGCCACCGTGCGCTGGCGGTGTTCCGGGGCCGCTCACTGGATATTCTGGATGCCAAGCTGGTGTTGCCCGAGCCAGTTTCTACATCAAATGTGGCTGTAGCGCCCGCAGTATCTGCGCAAGCAGCTACGAATTCAGTAGCAAAACGGCCTGCAGCGGTGGTGTCTTTGGCGGAAGGTCGCTTGGCGCTCAAGCTGGGTTGGAGCCACCAGGGCCGCCCCGCCGATGACCTGATCCGCAAGTGCGTGGCTTGGACCTGGAAGGTCAAGCTCAGCCTGTCCACTGAGCGCGACCTGTTTGCCCGCTTGCGCGAAGACGCCGAGAAGGTGGCCATCAAGGTGTTTGCCGACAACTTGCGCGACCTGTTGCTGGCAGCGCCCGCCGGCCCGCGCGTGGTGATGGGCATGGACCCCGGCATCCGGACCGGGGTGAAAGTGGCGGTGGTCGATGCAACTGGCAAGCTGGTGGATACCGCGACTGTGTTCCCCCACGAACCGCGCAAAGACTGGGAAGGGTCACTCCACACCCTGGGCAAGCTGTGCGCCAAGCACAGCGTGAACCTTATTGCCATCGGCAACGGTACCGCCAGCCGCGAGACGGACAAACTGGCTGCAGATTTGATCAAGCTCCTGGCCAAAATGGCAGCGCAAGCCGGCGCGCCTGAAATCAAGGTCGACAAAGTGGTGGTGAGCGAAGCGGGCGCCTCGGTGTATTCCGCCAGTGAATACGCTTCTCAAGAGATGCCCGATGTGGACGTGAGCCTGCGCGGTGCGGCCTCGATTGCCCGCCGCCTGCAAGACCCGCTGGCTGAACTGGTGAAGATCGACCCCAAGAGCATTGGCGTGGGCCAGTACCAGCACGATGTGAACCAAAGCGAACTGGCCAAGACGCTGGACGCGGTGGTCGAAGACTGCGTGAATTCGGTGGGCGTGGACTTGAACACCGCCTCCGTACCGCTGCTGTCTCGCGTATCCGGCCTGTCAGGCACCGTGGCCAAGGCGGTGGTGCGCTGGCGCGAGTCGAACGGGGCTTTTGGCAGCCGCCAGGATTTGATGAAGGTGACCGGCTTGGGTGCCAAAACCTTTGAGCAGAGCGCAGGCTTTTTGCGCATCCGTGGCGGCAGCAACCCGCTGGACATGACGGGCGTGCACCCCGAGACCTACCTGGTGGTCGAAAAAATCATGGCGCAGACCGGCAAGCCGGTGGCCGAGATCATGGGCCGGGCCGACATGCTCAAAACGCTCAAGCCCGAGCTGTTTGCCAATGAAAAGTTTGGGGTGATCACCGTCAAAGACATCTTCACCGAGCTGGAAAAGCCCGGCCGCGACCCGCGCCCGGACTTCAAGGTGGCCCGCTTCAACGACGACGTGGAAGACATTGCCGACCTGAAGGAAGGCATGATTCTGGAAGGCACCGTGAGCAACGTGGCCCAGTTCGGAGCCTTTATTGACTTGGGCGTGCACCAGGACGGCTTGGTACATGTGAGCCAACTGGCGCACAAGTTTGTCAACGATGCGCGCGAGGTCGTCAAAACCGGCGACATCGTCAAAGTGCAGGTCGTGGAAGTGGATGTGGCTCGCAAGCGCATCGGCCTTACTATGAAAATAGGAGCAGCTCCCGCAGGTGCCAAGGGCGCTGGAGGCCAGAAAGCCGGTGATAACCGATACCAGGGCCCCGCCCGTGGCGAACGCCAGGTCGGCCGCTACCAGGACAGTGCACCGGCTGCCGGCAACGCCATGGCAGCGGCGTTTGCCAAGCTCAAGCGCTGAGTCTTTACCCACGCACGGCAGCGCCCTCTGCAGGCCATAATCTAGCGGTCATCGTTTGTAGTTTGCGGAAGGCACGTCATGAATCTCAGCGCGTTGCTAGAGCAGCAGTTCCACCTGCCCAGCATTCCCAAAGTGGTCGCCTTGCTGCTGAGCGAACTGGAACGCCCGGAGCCTGACCTTCACAAAATCAACCGGCTGATCAGCACCGACCCGGCGCTGACCACCCGTTTGCTGCAGCTCGCGAACTCCAGCTTCTTCCAGCAGTCCGGCAAGATCAGCACCGTCTCGGAAGCCTTGGCCCTGCTGGATCTGAGCCATGTACAGACCATGGCGCAGGCGGCAGCTGCGGCGGCCTCGCCGAAGGCGGTGCCCGGCATTCATTTGCCGCAGTTCTGGGACTACAGCCTGAATGTGGCCAAGCTCTCGCGCTCGCTGGCCACCTTGGTGCGTCTCAACCCGCAAGCCGCCTTCACGACCGGGCTGATTCACGCGGTGGGCGAACTCGCCATGCACCTAGCCATGCCCGAGGTGTGTGCCATGCTGGACAACGAAGTACCGGCCCTCGGCATGAACCGTGGTTTTGTGGAACGCAGTGTGCTGGGCTATTCCTACGCCAATGTAGGCGCTGGCTATGCCCGTATGTGGCAGTTCCCCAAGCCCATGGTGGACGCCATCGAGCACCAATACGCACCGTTTGAAAACAACGTTTACGAGCCCTTGGCTGGTGTGATCCACTTGGCAGCTTGGCGCGCACGCGGCAAGGAAGCCCACTTGAACGACAAAGGCCTGGCTGTGACCTACCCCGACGCGGTAGGTGTGGCGCTGGGCCTGAACATCGACATGGTGCTGCAGCAGGACCCTTTTGACTGGGCAGCCCATACCTGACTGAATCATGAAAGCACTTCGAATTTATGCGGGCCCGGTGGCCCGCGCGTCTTTGGCGGCCCAAGGGCTGCAACCCCAGCATGTCGCCACCATACCCGGCGCCGCCGGTGGCCCCAAGGGGCTGATACTGGGCGCGATGGACCGGTTTCTGTTCGGGGAGTGGCTGCCCCGCTCGGACCAAGCCGTGGACTTGGTCGGTGCGTCGATCGGTGCCTGGCGCATGGCAACCGCCTGTCTGGACAACCCGGTGGCTGCGTTTGAACGGCTGGAGCACGACTACATCCACCAGCATTACGAGCTGGCACCAGGCCAGAAGCGGGTGACTGCGGACCAGGTGAGCGAGACCTTCGGGCGTAACCTGCAGGCGTTTTATGGCGGGCGTATTCCCGAGGTGCTGAACCACCCACGCTACCGGCTGCACATCGTGACTTCGCGCGGACGCCACTTGCTGCACACCGAGCACGGGTTGCGCACGCCACTGGGCTACTTGGGCGCCTTCCTGACCAACACGGTGCGCCGCAAAGCCATGGGCGCCTGGCTGGAGCGGGTGGTGTTTTCAAGCACGGTGGCAGGTCAGCGTGGGGCGGCGGCCTTGCCGTTTGCTACCGGTGACTACCGCACCCGCCAGGTGGCCTTAAGTGAAGGCAACTTCAACCCGGCGCTGCAAGCCAGTTGCTCGATTCCTTTTGTGTTGCGGGCCATCCAGGACATCCCGGGGGCTCCCAAAGGCGCCTATTGGGATGGCGGCATCACCGACTACCACTTGCACCTGAACTACCCGGGTGCCGGCCATCAGCGAAACGCTATCAATTCAGGAGCGGCTCGCGCTGATTCAACGGGCGCTAGCGGCCAAATGGATGCCCCAAGGCTGGTGCTGTATCCGCATTTCCAAAAGAGCGTGGTGCCTGGATGGCTGGACAAAAGCCTGAAGTGGAGGCACCGCAGCAGTCCGTTCCTGGACACCATGGTGCTGCTGGCCCCCAACCCGGATTGGGTGAAAACTTTACCGAACAGCAAACTACCGGACCGCACAGACTTTACGCACTACGGCAATGATCTGGATGCGCGGGTCAAGGCGTGGACTGGCGCCACCCGTGCCAGCCAGCAGATGGTGGACGAGTTCATCGCCTGGCTGGACAAGCCCGACATGAACCTGGTGCACCCCCTATGACAAACCTGCGCTTTCCGCCTGTTGCTCTTGCTACTTTGCTGGGCGTTTGCCTGCTGACCCAGGCCATGCCTGTACATGCCGGCCCCTTGTTGGACCGCATCAAGCAGCATATCTCGGAGCGGCGGGAGGGCGGAGGCAAAGGTGCTGTCGAAGATTCCATGGAGGATCCGGACGGATCCGTAGTCAGCGACAACCGCCTCAAAGTGCTGCGCGATGTGGCGTATGGCAGCGATCCCAAACAGAAAATGGACATCTACCTCCCGGAGGCCACCTCGGGCACCGCTGCCCCGGTGATCTTCATGGTGCACGGCGGCGGCTGGCGTACCGGCGACAAGCGCCACCGCAATGTGGTGGACAACAAGGCCAACCGCTGGCTGGCCAAAGGATTTGTTTTCATTTCAGTGAACAACCGCCTTTTGCCTGAGGCCGATCCGCTGGACCAAGTGCGCGACGTGGCACGGGCGTTGGCCAGCGCACAGTCCAAGGCGCAAGGGTGGGGTGCCGACCCCAAGCAGTTTGTGCTGATGGGGCATTCCGCCGGTGCGCATCTGATTGCCTTGCTTTCTTCGTCTTCCACCTACGGGCCCCAAGCGGGCGCACAGCCATGGCTGGGCTCGGTGTTGCTGGACAGCGCGGCGCTGGACGTGGCCCCCATCATGAAAGAGCGCCACTTCAAGCTCTACGACGCGGCCTTTGGCACCGATCCGGATTTCTGGAAAGCAGCATCCCCCTACCAGCAGTTGCAGGCCTCGGCCAAGCCCATGTTGGCGGTATGTTCCACCCGGCGCGAAGATTCCTGCGCTCAAGCCAAGGCATTCAGTGCCCATGCCACCACCTTGGGCGTACGGGTGCAGGTGTCAGGGCATGACATGAGCCACGGGGAAATCAACAAAGAACTGGGCACTGTGGGGGCCTATACGCAGGCCGTCGAGCAATTCATGGGCGGGCTCAGCCCGGTCGTCGCCGCGGCACTGTCCCGCTGATTTGGGGGGCCCGAGGACCCCACGAGCACTTACATCGCGCTGCTGAGCATCTGCCGGTAATCGTCTGCCGTCGCAATACGCGGGTTGGTTTTATGGCAGTGGTCCGCCAAAGCACCGCTGATGATGCGGTCGAACAGGTCCTCTGTGATGCCCATGGCCGCCAGACCGGTGGGCAAGCCTAGCCTGGCGTTCATGTCCTTTACCGCCTCGCCTAGGTCAGAGCCGGACGCCACACCCATGGCGTGGGCCATGCGTTGCAAGCGCTTGTCTTTTTGCACGGATTCAGCGGCTGCATTGAAGGCGATGACTGCCGGCAAAAACATGGCATTCAGGGTGCCATGGTGCAGGCGAGGGTCCACACCGCCCAGACTGTGGCTCAAGGAGTGGACGCAACCCAGCCCTTTCTGAAAGGCCATGGCGCCTTGCATGCTGGCACTCATGAGCTGAGTACGTGCCTCCACGTCACTACCGTTGGTGGTGGCGCGCTCGATGTGTGCCCATGCCCGCTCCAGGCCATCCAGCGCAATGCCGTCCGCCGGCGGGTTGAAGGCAGCCGCCATGAAGGTTTCCATGCAATGCGCGACGGCGTCCATGCCGGTGGCCGCCGTCAGACGCGGTGGCAGGCCCAAAGTGAGTTCCGGGTCGCAAATCGCGGTTTTGGGCACCAGGTGCCAGCTATGAAAACCGAGTTTGCGGTGGTCATCCACGATGATGATGGCGCCCCGTGCCACTTCGCTGCCGGTGCCGCTGGTGGTGGGCACCGCGATCAAGGGCGCAACCCGCTCGGTGATGCGCGCGGAGCCGCCCTCGATGGTGGCGTAGTGGGTGAGGGGGCCTTCATGCGTAGCGGCAATGGCGACACCCTTGGCGCAATCGATCGCGGAGCCGCCGCCCACCGCAATCAGCCCATCGCAGCTCTGAGCGCGGTAGAGGGCTGCCGCCGCTCGAACCGCGGCCTCTGTGGGGTTGGAGGGGGTCTGGTCGAAAACCGCCACATGCATGTCGCCCAAGGCATCCAATGCTTTTTGCAGAACACCGGCCGCTTTGACACCTGCGTCGGTCACGATCAGGGGGCGGGTGATGCCGGTGCGCTCGCATTCGCTGCGCAGCAGACGGATGGCGCCATACTCGAACTGAATCTGAGTCACGTAATAGATCAAAGCCATGGTGCCGCCGTGTAGGATTGAACGAATCCCCACTGTAGCGATTCTTCTGCCTGCCATGAGTCACCATTTTGACCACCACGCCAACCCGCGCACGCTGCTCACGCCGGCCACCCTGAAGGTGGTAGACAGCATCGCCCGCGCCGGCCATGTGCCCATGCACGCGATGAATGCAGCACAGGCCAAAGCGGCCTACGCGGCGGCATCCAATGTGCTGGAGCTGCCAGTGCAAAAGCTGACCCGTGTGGAGGACTTCACGATCCCTGCACGGGATGGCTACGCATTGCCGGCACGCCACTATGCGCCCACCCACGACACCTTGCCGGTGCTGCTTTACTTGCACGGCGGCGGCTTCACCGTTGGCAACATAGCCACCCACGACGGCTTGTGCCGCCGATTGGCCCACTTGGCGGGCTGCGCGGTGGTGTCGCTGGACTACCGGTTGGCGCCGGAGTTCAAATTTCCCAGCGCCCATGAAGACAGCTGGGATGCATTGCAGTGGATCGCGCACCATGGAGCCACCAAAGGATTGGACGGAACGCAGCTGGCCATCGGGGGTGATAGTGCAGGGGGCACTTTGTCGGCGGCTTGCGCCATCGAAGCGCGAGACCACGCGTTGCCCTTGGCATTGCAGCTTTTGTTTTATCCGGGCTGCGTCGGCCACCAGAACACGGCCTCCCACAAGCGATTTGCCAAGGGCTTTGTGCTGGATGAAGCGAACATCACCTACTTTTTTGAACAGTACATCCGCACCCCCGCAGACCGTGATGATTGGCGCTTTGCACCCCTGGACGGAAAGCGCGCGGACGGATTTGAAGCCGACTTGTGCGGCGTAGCACCGGCTTGGATAGGCCTCGCGGAATGCGACCCGCTGGTGGACGAGGGGGTGCAATACGCAGATCGTTTGCGTATGGCCGGTGTTGCGGTCGACCTGGAAATTTACCGGGGCGTAGTTCATGAATTCATCAAAATGGGTCGGGCCATCAGCGAGGCCGCAACGGCCCATGCGGACGCGGCCCGCGCGTTGCGCGCCGCTTTTCACCTGAATTAAGGAGGCTCAGCCATGACCCTTACGCGCAATGACTTCCGCTTCTTTCACACCCTGCGGGTGCGTTGGTCTGAAGTGGACATGCAGAGAATAGTATTCAACGCCCACTACCTGACCTATCTGGACACCGCCATGGCCGACTATTGGCGGGCATTGGCCGTGCCGTACGAGGCTGCCATGGTGATGTTGGAGGGAGATCTCTACGTCAAGAAAGCCACGGTGGAGTACCACGCCTCCGCGCGTTATGACGAGGTCTTGCAGGTGGGCCTGCGCTGTTTGCGCATTGGCACGAGCTCCATCACCTTTCAAGGCGCAGTTTTTCATGGCGATGTGTTGCTGATCACCGCTGAATTGATTTACGTTTTTGCCGATCCGGCCAGTCAAAAGTCACGACCGGTACCCGAAGCCCTGCGAGCGCTGTTAACGGGTTATGAGGCAGGTGTTCCGTTGATCCAAACGCACACCGGTTCGTGGGAGTCACTGGGGGGCCGCATCACACCATTGCGCCATCGGGTTTTCAACCTAGAGCAGGGCATCGATGCCAATCTGATGTGTGACGAGGAAGACCATGGTGCCGTTCATGCTGTGGCTCTGAACGGTTTGGGTCAGGTGGTGTCTAGCGGGCGCCTTTTGGTCCCCACGACGGGTACCGGCAAGATAGGCCGCATGGCAACGGAAAAGGCACTGAGGGGTCAAGGCTTCGCAAGGTACGTACTTCATGCCCTGATGCGGGCATCAAAAGACCGCGGTGACGCCGGCATTCTCCTCCATGCCCAAGTCAGCGCTGTCGGTTTTTACCTTAAGGAGGGGTTTGCCCCTATCGGGCCGGAGTTTGAAGAAGCGGGAATCAAGCACCAGAGCATGGAAATCCGCTGGACGGAACAGGTCGTGCCTTAAAAGCCCAGAGAAGCGAGCAGGTCGTCTACATCGTCCTGCTTGAGGGCTGTGTCCGCGGTTTGCGGACCTTCGAGCACATGGGTGTCGACAGAGGCTGCATCCACACTCTCGCCACTTTTTGGAACGGCAACCGTTTCCGGTGAGCTGTCGATGAGCAGTTGGACCAACTGCATTTCGGTACGGGTGATGATGTCGATCACTTTTTTGATCACCTGACCGGACAAGTCCTGAAAGTCCTGGGCCATCATGATGTCGCTCAAGACCTCTGCCTGCTTGCCGGAGAATTCCGCAGTGGACTGCGCGAACTTGGCGCAGGTGACCAGCATCCCACGGGCTTTGTCGGTGTTCAATTCGGGTGACTGTGCGAAACGGGATAACGCTTCGCCAAGCTCCTGGCCCCGCCCGGAAAGGTCATCGCAGGCCGGCTTGGCGACTTCCACCAAAGTAAGTACTTTGTTGGCTGCGTCTTCTGTCATTTTGCCCACGTAAGCCAAGCGATCCCTGGCATTGGGTATCTCGGCCACGATGTTGTGGAGCTGGTTGGTGCCCAGCACCGACAGCGCCTCGTGCATTTCACGGGTAATGGCGCCCAGGCGGGCGAATGCTTCTTCTTTGCTGAGCGACGTGGACATAAGCGAACGGATTCCCTTCGGCGCGTTGTCTATCTTTCCCTATTATGGGGGGCGAACCCGCCGGAGTCACTCGTCTAGAGGGAAATTCGGCAGGTGAAAGCCGCTCAAATGTCTTCCAGCAGCGGATAAGGTAACGGTAGCAGCTGTAGCGCAGCTCCGCCAATGCTTAAAGGCGTATCTTTGGCAGAAAGCTGCAAAGACACAATGGCAGTCCAGCCGCCCTCAGGGCTTGGTGCCGCTTGCACCACCTGACCTGCGGGCTGGTCCGGGTCTCCACCTGTAAGGACTTCCTCGCCCGGTGTCATCTGCGCATCGCTGATCGCGATGAATGCCCTGCGTTTCAAGGTACCGCGGAACTGGCTGCGGGCTACCACCTCCTGCCCCGGATAGCAGCCTTTCTTGAAGCTCACACCACCCACTGATTCATAGTTCAGCATTTGGGGCACAAAGGCCTCAAACGCGGGCATGCTGACGGTAGCTACACCACTCAGCACCTCGCCCCATTGCCAGACGGCGAGCTCCATGGGAGTGCCTTGGGGCTGCGGATGCTGTGCATCTGCAATAAGCAATTGGCGGGGAACGTCACCAGCAGGATACAGATTCACTACGGTTTCCGAGTCGAATTCATGTTTTGCCCAGACGGAGTGTGCGCCAGCAGCTACATTTTTCGTAGCGCTTCCGGCCAGTCCCCAAAGCGCCAAATCGTCACTGGCGTCTGTGAGTTTTGCCTTCGCCCGCATGACAAACATGGATAGCCGCTTCAGTGTGCCAGGCAAGAGGTCGCGACTACAGACCAACAGAACATCGCCATTGCCCTGCTTGAAGCCGATGAAACTTGCCTGCATGCGCCCTTTGGCGGAGCAGAAGGCCGCGAGCCGTGCCTGGTCGGTACCCAGTAGCGCAAAGTCTTGTGTCAATTGGCCGTGAATGAATTTGGCGGCGTCTTCACCCTGGATACGGATCACGCCCCAATGGGTGAGTCGGGTGACGCCATGAGGCAAGGAAGGGGAGGGCAAAGTGGTCTGGCTGGTCATAGGCTGAATTATGATTCCCCGTTTCATCCAGACAGAGAGTAGGGCTGTGCGCTTTTTGATTGCGGTTGTTCTGGCAGTAGCTGCCCTGTTTGCCGCAGGATTTGTATGGGTGAACGCTCCATTGGCGCAGACGGCTGTCAGCGTCGATTTGAATATTGAGCCCGGGAGCAGCGCACGGGAGATTGCCCGCCAAGTGGCTGCATCTGGGGTCGAGGTGCAGCCGGATCTGCTGTACTGGTGGTTCCGGGTATCTGGAAAAGCCCGAAATATCCGAGCCGGTAGCTACGAGTTGAGTCAGGGAACCACGCCTGCGACGCTCCTTCAAAAGCTGGTCCAAGGTGACGAAGCCTTGCGGTCAGTAACGCTGGTGGAAGGATGGACCTTCCGCCAGGCGCGACAGGCATTGGCCAAGGCAGAGGGCCTGCGTCAGGACAGCAAAACCATGTCTGACGAGTCGCTGATGGAGATACTGGACCGGAGTGGGCAACACCCCGAGGGCCGCTTTTTCCCGGATACCTATACCTACTCCAAAGGCAGCAGTGATCTGGCAATACTCCGCCGTGCCATGCGATCAATGGACCAACATCTGGAGGGTGTCTGGAAAATACGCCAGCCCGGGCTGCCCCTGCAAACCCCTGAGCAAGTCCTAGTGTTGGCCAGCATTATCGAAAAAGAGACCGGTCGTGCGTCTGATCAAGCACTCATTTCCGCTGTGTTCCACAACCGCCTGCGTCTGGGGATGCGTTTGCAAACAGACCCCACGGTGATTTATGGCCTGGGAGAAAGCTTCGATGGCAATTTGCGACGCGCCGATCTCCAGGCAGATACTCCCTACAACACCTACACCCGCAACGGCTTGCCACCAACGCCCATTTCCCTGCCCGGGCGTGCAGCATTGATTGCTGCCGTTAGCCCCGAAGCATCCAAGGCGATTTACTTTGTCGCTCGAGGCGATGGGACCAGCCACTTCAGCACCACCCTGGACGAGCACAATAGGGCGGTCGACAAATACCAAAGAGGGCGATGAGTCTGTCAGTTATGCAAGGTCTTTTCATCAGCTTTGAAGGTATCGACGGGGCAGGGAAGTCCAGCCATATCGATGCCGTGCGCGAGGCGTTCGAGCGCGCCGGTCGCAACGTTACCCTGACGCGGGAGCCGGGCGGAACGCCCTTGGCTGAGCAGTTGCGCCAGATGGTTCTGAATGACCCCATGGACGCGATGACCGAGGCTTTGCTGGTGTTTGCGGCGCGGCGTGATCATTTGTGCAGCATCATCTTGCCGGCCCTGAAAAAAGGCAATGTGGTTCTTTGCGACCGATTTTCAGATGCAAGTTTTGCCTACCAAGGTGCTGGGCGTGGCTTTGACTGGCGCATGCTGGAGACGCTGGAGGCTTGGGTCCAGGGCAAGGACGATGCAGCAGACACCACCACTGGTCGGGCACTTTGGAAGCCACACACGACGATCTGGTTTGACCTCCCCCCTGCGGTCGCCGCCACGCGATTGGCTGGAGCGCGGGTACCTGACAAATTTGAGTCCCAACCACAGGCTTTTTTCGAGCAGGTTGCCTCAGGTTATGCGCGCCGTGTTGCGGCGGACCCGGTGCGCTTCGCGCGCATCAATGCAGACCAAAGCCTTCAGGCAGTTCGGGGCGAGGTCATGGCTGCCCTAGTCTCCCGGGCGCACCTTCCCGCATGACCGGTTTATCCCACTCCCATGCTCCGTGGATCCAGCGCCAAACGGAGCTGCTCCTTGCACAGCGCGGTCACGCTTGGCTGCTGCAAGGTCCATCCGGCTTGGGCCAGTACACATTGGCTTTGTCGCTGGCGAAGTCATGGCTCTGTGAATCACCGGGAACATCGGGTGCTTGCGGAATCTGCGGGAGCTGTCATGCCATTGAGGTGCGCACTCATGCAGACCTGTGCGTGCTGATGCCCGAGACTTACATGATGGAGCTGCAGTGGCCCATGAGTGAGAAAGCACAGGCGGAAATCGATGATAAAAAACGCAAACCTAGCAAGGAAATCCGGGTGGATGCGATTCGGGATGCGGTTGAGTTTGCGCAGAGAACCAGTGCGCGGGGTAGGGGCAAGGTCGTTCTGGTGTTTCCGGCAGAAGATATGAACCACGTCACCGCCAATGCCCTCTTGAAAACTCTTGAGGAGCCTGTGGGCGACGTACGTTTTGTGCTGGCCAGCGAATCTGCGCATCAACTCTTGCCTACGATTCGGAGTCGCTGCATCTCACACACCATGCAGTGGCCATCAGCACATGACGCTCAAGCTTGGCTGCTGGCCGAGGGAATGCAACAGGGCTCAATTCCCCTTGCTATGCAAGCGTCGGGCGGTCGTCCGGATGATGCAATGGCGATTTGGAAAGCGGGGGGGGCTTTGGAAGACTGGCCACGTATTCCCGCAGCGCTCAAAAATGGGGATCTGTCCGTCTGGAAAGACTGGTCTGTTGGCATACAGATTGACGCAGCGCACAAACTCTGCCATGACTTGATGGCTCTTCATGTAAATGCAGAACCCCGTTTTTTCCATCGATCTTCCTTGCAGGGCATCCGACCTGACGTCAGGCTTCTTTCGGAGTGGGCCAAAGCCTTGGCGCACAGCATGAAGACCATGGATCACCCCTTCAATGCGGGCTTGATGACTGAAACGCTTGTTTCTCAAGCGCAAACCGTCCTAAACTCCAAGGATTCGAGGAAGCCATGAGCAGCACATCCACTCCAAGTGCACGCCCGAGCGTGATCCAACTTTCCATCAAGGAAAAGGCAGCGCTTTATGCAGCCTACATTCCGATGTTCACCGAAGGTGGTGTTTTCATCCCAACCACCAGGGATTACAACTTGGGTGACGACGTTTACGTGCTTCTGTCGTTGCCCGAAGATGTGCAGCGCTATCCGGTTGCCGGAAAAGTGGCGTGGGTGACCCCGGCCAAGGCCGCCGGCGGCAGGACCCAGGGCGTCGGAATTTTGTTCCCGAAAGACGAGAAGTCGCGAACTCTCAAGCTCAAAATCGAAGAAATTCTGGGTGCCCACATGGCCTCCGACCGTCCTACTCAAACCGTTTAACCGCCATTACTGCGGGATTGCCTGAGATGAGTTTCCATGCACGTCCGCGCTTTTTACCGGGTACTGCATGTTTACTGACTCCCACTGCCACCTGACCTTCCCTGAACTTGCGGAGGAATGGCCCCGGATTGCCGAGG
Source organism: Comamonadaceae bacterium (assembly GCA_027488985.1). Lineage (GTDB taxonomy): Bacteria > Pseudomonadota > Gammaproteobacteria > Burkholderiales > Burkholderiaceae_C > Allorhodoferax > Allorhodoferax aquaticus. The sequence continues at coordinate 213,940 of JAIYAR010000010.1, forward strand.
CCATGAAAGTGGCTCAGGTTGACCGTGCCCTTTGCATTTGTACTACCTTGGAAGAGTTCGATACGGTCCATGCATTTGCTCAATCAGTCCCCTATGTTTGGGCTACAGCGGGGGTTCATCCGGATAACGAAGGCGTACGTGAAGCGGATTTGGCGACTTTGTTGCGTCTGGGCTCATTGCCGAAAGTGGTGGGTATTGGCGAGACCGGTCTGGACTACTACCGTTTGGGTGATCGCAGCATTGATGACATGGAATGGCAACGGGATCGTTTCCGTACCCATGTCCGAGCGGCCCGTGAACTGAGTAAGCCGCTGGTGATTCACACACGCAGTGCCTCAGAAGATACCTTACGCTTGCTGGCCGAGGAGGGGGAGTGTGGCGATTCAGCCAGTGCTGGGGGCGTGTTTCATTGCTTTACAGAGGATGTTGATACTGCCCGGCGCGCCTTGGACTTGGGTTTTTTCATATCCTTTTCAGGCATCGTGACATTCAAATCTGCGCAAAGTATCCGCGAAGTAGCCGCGATGGTGCCTTTGGATCGCTTGTTGATTGAAACCGATAGCCCCTACCTGGCGCCTGTACCTTTCAGGGGCAAGACGAACAACCCTTCTTACGTACCATTTGTTGCCCAGGCCTTAGCTGGAATCCGCGCCTGTGCAGTGGAGGAAATTGCCACTGCGACAAGCCGCAACTTTGAACGTCTTTTTGGGATTTCTTTATGAGAAATTACTTTAAGTTTGGGCTTTTGGTTATTGTTTTTCAAGGTTTTTCAGTCTGTTTTGCTGGGTCATATGAAGACTTCTTTTTGGCTATTGATAAGGACAATCCGGCCATCGTTCAGACCTTGTTGGATCGCGGCTTTGATCCGAACACGGTAAATCCTCGCGGTGCGCCGGCATTGATGGTTGCGATCAAAGCTCCAGCTCCGAGGGTTACCGAGGTCCTCTTGGCACATCCGGAGATCAAAGTGGAGATTCGCAATCCGCAAGATGAAAGTGCTTTGATGCTGGCTGCTTTTTCCGGCAGCCTGGCGCTGTGTGAAGCGCTTGTCGCGAAGGATGCAGACATCAACAAGCCGGGTTGGACAGCCTTGCATTACGCATCTACCAATGGGCATTTGGTGGTCATGCAGTACCTGGTGGATCGGTTCGCCTACGTGGACGCAGCTTCGCCGAATGGGACCACGCCATTGATGATGGCGGCCATGTACTCCAACAGTTCTGCAGTGAAGTTGTTGCTTGAGGCTGGTGCGGATCCTGGCTTAAAGAACGAGAAAGGACTCACTGCTTTGGACTTCGCCCAGCAAGCCCAGAAGGACGACTCCAAGGGAATCATTGCCGCCTTTATCCGCGCAAGGCGCCCCAAGGGCGTGTGGTAGCGAACTTTATACGATGTATATTATGTTAAGTTAAGTCGCAAATGGATTAGCGGACTTCAAACCCTACGGTCGGAGCCGTAGCATCTGCAAAAGATGCCCCCAAGGCCAAAAAGCCGTTACCGTGCAATACACATTCGTCGCGACGAAGCAAGATATCTCCGGGTGCGTCGTCTGAGAAACGTACCCAGGTCCCATAAGTACTAAGGTCAACAAGGATCACACCACCATTTCGCCAAATCAGTTTGGCGTGTGTACGGGATACGCGCGGGTCTGAAACCACAAACTCTGCAGTCTTAACTCTGCCGATATGTACCGGCAACTCAAAAGACCTGAATGAAGCGTGGAACTCCCCCATGGTCAAACGGACCTCTTTGCCCAAAGAGTCACGACTTTGGCCGAGGTCGTCCATGATCTGTGCTTGCATTGTCAGGAAGTCTGACGGCTCCTCTTCGCGCCATTCGACCTGAAAAACGCCTACCGGCTCGGCACGCCCCCGGATTTGAATAGGCCCCAACGAACGGGTGCTTACCCCTCGGAGATGCAATAGGCCCCTAATTACTGATTCACTTGCCCAAATTTGATTGGGGCCACAAAGGTCACAAAGTCGAGAGGCAACGTTTACAGCGTCGCCATAACAATCCCCGGCCAGTTCCTCGACGTCGCCGGATGCTACCCCAACACGAATTGGAAGTCGGATGCCACCATGTGTCGGCGAAGACTTTTTGGCGTGGATTCTTTGTACTTCAACAACAAATTCGACCGCTTTGCTGCTATCGGAAAAAACAACCATTACCCCATCGCCTAGGGTCTTCACCAAGCGCCCGTCATGAGCCGCAGTCAGGGCCGCTATCCAAGTAGTGATAGCCGTAATGGCCTCTGTTGCCCGCGCGTTGCCAAGAGCACCAAACACAGCGGTGCTTCCATGAAGATCGGTAAATACAACAGTAGATTGAACGCCCATTCACACTTTCCGTTACGTTAGCTCTACGCTAGAGTTTAGGGGAATCCAGCGAACTGAAAACCAGAAAAGCACACAGCCTAGTCACGTAACTTTCACGACACTCCGGTAACCTTGAAACAATTAAATGGGTTTAAGGCACCTGATTATGTTGCTGCAAGGTAACAGTGTCAGTAATTGCCCCCCTTGCACCAGACGAAGTCTTTATCTATCGTCTACGTGAACAAAAAAATCATATGCGTTGGAAATCCTCTACCTTTTTGAGTGGCGTAAATTCTTTTTTCAGGTACACATCTAGTGTCAAAGAGAAACCGATTGCCCGATCCATTCATGATATCCGTGAGGCAATGCTGCTTGCGATGGGTTCTGACGCTTCCTCGAAGTTTCCGGTTATCCAATTGCGCATCACCTACGCCGATGATGTTCATGATCTTTGGTATCTCCGTGGCGATGTAATGGCCGCAATTGCCAGCTTTGACGGCGAAATGCTTGCAAGGGAAAAAGTCGCTTCGATAAGTGAAATGTTTGTCGGGCTTGTTCCCAAAACACTCACATCGACGACCAGTACCTTGAGCCGCCGTTTGACTGCGAATTAGTGACCCCAAAGAAGCAGTGCATCGCGGCCAGAGAGCACAAGGTCAACTTTTGCTCCAAATGGAAGCAATACTTTCGTCTGAACATGCCCGTAGGGCAAATTCGTAAGGATCGGGACATTTGTTTTGGACCGCATCCACTCGACCACACTTGAAAGCCTAAAGCCCTTGTCATGCGAGCTGAGCTGGTAACCCGTGAACTGCCCTAACAATATAGCTTTCTGACGAGCGATAACGCCGGAGTAGAGCAATTGGGTGAACATACGTTCAATGCGATAAGGGTGTTCCGCAACATCCTCCAAAAAAAGTAATCCGCCATCAACAGCAGGAAAGAACTCTGTTCCCAATAAATTGCAAAGCACAGATAAATTGCCGCCCCAGAGGATTGCATCTGAAGCAAGTTGATGTTCCTCAGGTATCGTGAATCCGTAGCGATCTTGTCTCCAACCAGTGCCCTCACCTTGCCCTTGCATCAGGTCTGCAAAGCAGTCTTCCATGATGTCATCTGGCATTGCACCATCAGAACCCCCAACCCCGAAGCCCTCGCAAAGCGCAGGTCCTGCCCAGGTCATACGCCCAGTTTTGGCAAAAACAGCGGTTTGAAAGGCCGTGAAATCACTGATCCCGACAAAATGGGTACCACGGTCAACCGCCCTTGCGACGCCGGCGAAATCAATGGAATCCAAAATCCGGGTAATGCCGTACCCTCCCCGACTGATTAACGCCACATCTGCGCCGCTGTCGCATGCTCTCGCAATCGCGTTAACCCGCGTCACGTCATCACCCGCGAACCTCGTATGAGAAGACAGCGCATCAATATCAACTTCAACGTCATATCCCAACTGAGACAGTCGGCGAACACCACGCTTGAAAGCGTTCTTGTCTCGAACCGCGCCTGAGGGAGAATAGATATAGATTGATTTTTTCACACCGAGATTATGGCCGGTCAAGTAACTCAATCACCGCATCCAAGCAGTCATTTGGTAGTCTGAAAAGCGGACCTCGACCGAGAGGATAAACGTCAAAACCATGCTGATTTTTTTCTATGGGTAGGAATGAACTGTGGGCCCTACCGGCAAGCACCTGGGCATGCCCCTGATCCGGAAATGGCGCGTCAACAGCTAGTTGCTCGAAATTGTCTAAGCCTTGGAGAAGGGATTTGTGTGCGCCAGTCCACACTCGACCCGATACTTTTTTTGTGGAGATCACCGAACGGTCGGTCTTCATCTTGTTCGGTTCGCTCGTTAACACCCGAATCAATGTGGTGTTGCACCAACCTTCTGCTTCGATAAGTTCAAGGCCTACCGAGCTTCCTGCACCTATACCCATAACATGTGAGGGAATTAGCCCCAACTCATTCAATAACTCACGGAGAAGCATCGCATGATTTTTTGCTTGATGCCATGAAGCCTTTTTGGGCTTGTCACTCAAACCACACCCTAAGAGATCAGGAAGTATCAATCGCCTATTTGTAAGCTGCAATGAAGAGATCCATGGATCGATCTGCCGAGACCAAAAAGGGAGATCGTGAAGGCAAAGAATCGCCTCGCGCTCATGATTAGCGCGCACATCCCGATAATGAAGTCGGAAACCCTCTGAACTAAGAAAATAGAAGCTCTGCCGACTATCTGGCTCCACCTTACTGAAACACTCGATTGGTGTTCGCACCACATCTTCTCTGGTGGGAATGTAGCCATTACGCTTCGAATGACGAGTCTTTCCAAAAAAATCCCTCAACAGTGCCGTGCATTCGTTCGCCAAGACCCCACCGACAACACGTGTGTGGTGATTTAGCTCAGGCACAGAAAACAAATTCGTTACAGATCCGGCACAACCTGTTTTGGGATCGTGTGCGCCAAAAACCACACGTTGTAAGCGGCCGTGAAAAACGGCACCACTGCACATTGCGCACGGCTCCAACGTAACAAAGAGCTCTACGCCCGGCAATCTGTGAGTGCCCAAGACCCTTGCAGCCTCCCGCAAGGCGATGACCTCTGCATGTGCGCTTGGGTCATTGAACTCAATTGTGCGATTGCGCCCCACAGCCACAACCACGCCGTCCTTGACAACTACAGCACCTACTGGGACTTCTCCGGCTTGCTCAGCCTCAAATGCTTGGCGAATAGCCAGGGCCATGAAGTGCTCGTCAGGGTATCCCAAAGCATCCACGGTTTTGTAGCCAATCTTTGAGGGCAGGAGGCGTCATGGGTTTTGCATAGAGGTAGCCCTGCCCTTCATGACAACCAAGCATCTTGAGCCGCTCGGCCTGATCCGCGGTCTCTATGCCTTCTGCAATCACCTTGAGTTGAAGATTGCGCCCGAGCTCTATCACCATGGACGCGATATGTCCACCCAACACGTCACTACTCAACTCGGAGACAAATGCCCGGTCAATCTTTAGCCGATCAATCGGCAATTGACGAAGTTGACTCAGAGATGAATACCCTGTTCCAAAGTCGTCGATAGCAATTGAAATACCGAGTTGTCGTACTCCATGAAGAGTCTCCAGCATGAACTCCGCATCTTCCATCGCCACCGATTCGGTAATTTCGAGCTCCAAACAGCTAGGACTTATACGTGTATCGATCAAAGCCGCATTGAGCTTCTCAAGGAACTCCGGATGACGGAACTGGATTTGCGAAACGTTCACGGACATCCGTAAATTGCTGAGCCCCATGGATTGCAACCGCACAAGCTCATGACAGGCCATCCTGAGCACCCAGTCCCCGATAGCAACAATCATTCCGGATGCTTCAGCCAGAGGTATGAACCTATCTGGGGGTACGAACGTTCCATCCTCATTCCGCCATCGGATCAGGGCTTCCATACCCACAACCGAGCCTGAAACAAGTTCGATTTGTGGCTGGTAAACAATAAAGAGACGTTCACTTTCCACGGCACTGCGTAAGCTTTGAAGCAATCGGACTCGCTCGCGAATGTCTGAGCCCATCTCCACGGAGAACATAACGAAGCTTCCACGCCTGCTTTTTTTGGCTCGCTTGAGCGCGATATTGGCATCTTTGAGTGCATCGCGACCAGAGCTCCCCCCAGGGAACAAGCTTGTCAAGCCCATCGTCGCAGTGACAACCATTGCATCGTCTTGCACGACGAACGGTGTACGAAACAATGCCAAAACGCGCAATGGGTCGACAACATGTGCCGGGCCCATCAGTCCAAACGTATCGCTTCCTATGCGGGCTAGGACGGCATCTGGCCCAAGCTCCAATTTCAAGCGATCGGCCACAGACTGCAGAAGCCGATCTCCCTGCTGATGCCCCAATGCATCGTTGATTTCTGAAAAGTCATCGATATCCAAAATGGCCATCATGTCGTCCTGCAAAGATGCATTGGACAAGCGTTCGTCACTGAGATCGATAAACTTATTGCGGTTCGGCAAGCATGAAAGACGATCGTAGAACGCCATTTCATCCAGCTTCCGGATCTGCTCATAGGCCCGGAGTGCTGCCGTAACGGTGGCATAAAGCTTGGTGCGGGTCAGCTCAGATTTGGTCTTGTAATCATTGATGTCGAAATCGTGGATCGTTTCGATCTCGGGCGCATAGCCCGGCTGTCCTGTGCGAAGGATGATTCGCAAATCAGTAAGCTTGAGTTCCTGGCGGATGGTTCGTACCAAAGCGAGACCGGCGTCTTCGCGCTCCATCACGACATCAAGCAAAACTATAGCTACTTCGGCTTCGGTACCGAGAAGAGTTGCCGCCTCGGTCGCTGAATAGGCATGCAAAAACTCGAGATTTCTGCCAAGAATTTGGACACCTGCCAATGCAAACGTTGTGGCGCGATGAACATCCGGTTCATCGTCAACAATCAACAACCTCCATACTGGCTCTTTTTCAAGGCCAACGATGGCGTCATCCTCCAAAAACTGGAGTGCATCAGTGTCTGTGTGCTGTTCCAACAGATTCCCAGTACTCATGCAAACATTGTGCACCAAGCCAAGAATGAAAGCCAAAAGAAAAAAGCACCCCGTGAGATCACGGAGTGCCCTTTTGCTCAGGAATGACAGCGAATGAAGGAATCATTCCCACTCAATGGTGGCCGGGGGCTTACTACTCACGTCATAGGTGACACGGTTGATCCCGCGCACTTCATTGATTATTCGGCCAGACACCGTCTTTAGAAGGCTATACGGCAGCTCAGCCCAATCCGCAGTCATGAAATCGCTAGTTTGAACAGCCCGCAATGCAACTACATAGTCGTAGGTGCGGCCGTCGCCCATGACGCCAACACTCTTTACAGGCAAAAACACGGTAAACGCCTGAGACACTGCTTCGTACCAGGTTTTTGGCGGTTTTCTTGGATTGGCGCCGGGCAAAACGCTACCTTCGTAAGGCGCCTTGCGCAGTTCCTCGATAAAAATGGCGTCCGCTCGGCGTAAAAGATCAGCGTACTGTTTGTGGACCTCTCCCAGAATTCGTACACCCAGTCCGGGCCCTGGAAACGGATGGCGGTACACCATATCGGCGGGCAATCCGAGTGCAACTCCCAATTCCCGAACTTCATCCTTAAAGAGCTCACGCAGAGGCTCCAGCAACTTCAAACCCAGTTGCTCTGGCAAACCGCCAACATTGTGGTGGCTTTTGATCGTGACCGCTTTCTTGCTTTTCGCGCCACCCGACTCAATGACATCGGGGTAAATCGTCCCTTGAGCCAACCACTTCGCTCCGTTTTTGGATTCTCCTGTTGCGGTAAGTCTTGCTGCCTCCGCCTTGAACACCTCAACAAATTCTCGACCGATGATTTTGCGTTTGCTCTCGGGATCACTCACGCCTGCAAGATGCCCCAAGAATTGCTCTGAAGCATCTACACGGACAACTTTGGCCTTCAACTGTCCGACAAACATGTCCATCACCATGTCACCTTCGTGCAAACGAAGAAGGCCGTGGTCTACAAACACGCAAGTCAGTTGATCCCCTATTGCACGGTGAATCAGCGCTGCAGCTACCGAGGAGTCCACCCCGCCACTCAATCCGAGAATGACCTCTTCGTCCCCCACTTGCTCCTGGATTTTCTTGACTGCTTCGGCAATGTAGTCCCCCATGATCCAGTCCGGGCGCGCCTGACAAATGTCCAGTACGAATCGTTCCAGCAAGTCTTGACCCTTGGGGGTATGGGTGACCTCCGGGTGAAACTGAACAGCGTAAAAACGGCGAGTTTCATCTGCCATGCCTGCAATCGGGCAAGATGGATTCGACGCCATCAGGGAGAAACCGGGGGGCAACTCGGTCACTTTGTCACCATGGCTCATCCAGACATTCAGCAACCCCTCTCCGTTCACTCCTTGTGCGTCTTGAATTCCTTCAAGAAGTCTGGTGTGCCCGTGGGCCCGAACTTGGGCTGCACCGAATTCCCGCGTGTGACCTGCTTCGACCTTACCGCCCAATTGCTGGGCCATCGTCTGCATGCCATAACAAATACCCAACACCGGCAGACCCAACTCGAATACAGCTTGAGGGGCCTTGTCAGTGGCCTCCTCATAGACACTCGCATGACTGCCAGACAGGATCACCCCTTTGAGAGTTCCGTCAGCTGCATAAGCCTTTACCCAATCATCTGAAACATCGCAGGGATGAACTTCACAAAACACGTGGGCTTCGCGAACACGACGCGCGATCAGTTGCGTAACCTGAGAACCGAAATCTAAGATCAGAATTTTTTGGTGCATGTCCGGAGGTGCCTAGTCGGCACGATAGTTCGGGGCTTCTTTGGTGATTTGCACGTCGTGGACATGGCTCTCACGGATACCGGCAGTGGTAATTTCCACAAACTCTGCCCGGTCTTGCATCTCTGCAATGGTCCCGCAACCACAATAGCCCATGCTGGCACGTATCCCACCGGCCATCTGGAACACGATGGAAACCATGGAGCCCTTGTAAGGCACACGGCCTTCAATTCCCTCAGGCACCAGCTTATCCGCATTAGGGTTACCGGTACTGGATTCTTGGAAATAACGGTCGGCGCTGCCTTGCTGCATGGCGCCAATGCTGCCCATGCCCCGGTAACTCTTGTAGCTACGGCCCTGGTACAGGATGACTTCACCGGGTGCTTCTTCGGTACCGGCAAACATTCCCCCCATCATTACCGTGCTGGCTCCTGCTGCAATCGCCTTTGCAATATCACCGCTGTAGCGGACCCCGCCATCTGCGATCAAGGGAACGCCCGTACCCCGCAAGGCGGTGGCAACACTGTCTACCGCCATGATTTGCGGCACGCCTACACCTGCCACGATGCGCGTGGTGCAAATTGACCCGGGGCCGATACCGACCTTCACAGCATCAGCGCCCGCTTCGACCAAAGCCAGCGCAGCTGCACCTGTAGCGATGTTTCCGCCAACCACATCTACTTGCGGGAAGTTTTGCTTGACCCAGCGCACGCGGTCAATGACCCCTTTGCTATGTCCGTGGGCAGTGTCGACGACGATAGCATCGACCCCTGCGTGCACCAGCGCCTCCACGCGGGCTTCTGTGCCCTCGCCTACCCCCACCGCAGCACCTACACGGAGGCGACCTGTCGCATCGCGCGCAGCGTTCGGGAAATTAAGTTGCTTGGTGATATCTTTGACGGTAATCAGGCCCTTGAGCTCGAATTCCTCGTTCACTACCAGCAGACGCTCAAGTTTGTGTTTGTTCAGCAGTGCCTTGGCAGCTTCCGGCGTGGTCCCGTCAGGCACCGTAATCAACCGCTCACGAGGCGTCATGATTTCGCGCACCGGCTGGTCATAGCGGGTCTCGAAACGTAAATCGCGTCCGGTCACAATGCCTACTACTTTGCCGCCATCGCAGACAGGAAAGCCGGACACGCCGAGCTGATCTGATAGAGCCATGACTTGGCGCACAGTGGTGTCCGGGGTGATTACCACGGGGTCGCGCAGCAGCCCTGATTCATACCGCTTGACTTTGGCCACATGAGCGGCTTGTTCAGCGGGGGTCAAATTTTTGTGCACGATTCCCATGCCGCCCTCTTGGGCGATCGCAATAGCCAAACGGGCTTCTGTCACGGTATCCATGGCGGCGGACACGAGCGGCAGATTCAGCGCGATATTTCGGGAAAAACGGGTGGCGAGGCTGGTGTCCTTGGGAAGGACTTGGGAGAACGCTGGCACCAACAACACATCGTCGAAGGTCAGCGCTTTGCCGAGAAGGCGCATGTCAAAGCTCCAAAAGTCGGATTGTACCCGCGCATCCCTGTCGACTCGGCACCCGAAGCGCTAAACTTGGGCCATGAAACTTCTCAAGCCCTTCATTGCATTGACCATTGCGACCGCCTCGATTGGCGCCTTTGCCCAGTGGCAGTGGATCGACAAAGATGGACGCAAAATATTCAGCGACCGTGGCCCCGGGCCTGAAGTCCCTGAGAAAAACATTCTGAAGAAACCTGCAGGAAGCAAACAGTCAGAAATCCCGTCCGCTCCGGTGGAACCGGTGCCTGCGTCCCCTCAGGTTCCCAAGGATTCTGGCGTCGATAAGAATCTAGAGGCAAAAAAGAAACAAGCTGAGGCTGCCGAAACTGCCAAGCGAAAGGCCGAAGAAGAGCGCATTGCAAAAGCAAAAGCTGAAAACTGCAAACTCGCCAGACAAGCCAAAACCACTTTTGACTCTGGTGTCAGAGTCGCGAGAACGAACCAAGCAGGGGAAAGAGAATTTCTGGATGATGCCGCCCGGGCCGCGGAAACCCAGCGGATTCAAGGCGTGATCGACGCTGACTGCAAATAATTCGAAGCGGAGGCTGCTTCGCGGACCTTAGTACCCCGCTTTACTGCCGGCACGTCGCTGTGCGAACAAGCCGGCCGATTTCGCACCCTGCTTGGCAAATCGTTCTCTCCGAGCCACTTTGGGGTCGACTCTCAGCGCGCGCAGTAACTCGACCCGATCGCCATCACACAAAATCTGATTGGGGCTCGCCTTGCGACCCCATACGGTGATGGCAAAAGAATCGATAGTTTCCGGAGATGCGCCTTGCAACAATCGGCTGCGTGCAATTGCTTCGGCCACCGGCGTTCCAGGTGGTACATCCAGGTAAGTCTCATCGGTAGACCTGGTAGCCCTCGACACCACAATTGAAACTCGGACTGAAGATGGAAGCTGCACTTCAATCCCCATAAACTTGCTGTGCCCGCTTGACGAAAGCTTCCACGAGGTTGGCGGCTATCTTGTCAAACACCGGCCCGACCAACTTGCCCAAGGTGGCATTCTCAAAACCGTAGTTCAACACCAGCGAGACCTTGCATGCCCGCTGACTGCCGTCCCCGACGGCGGCAAACACCCACTCACCATCCAAGTTGGAAAACGGACCCTTGACAAGTTGCATGCCGATTCGTTGAGCATTCGCATGACTGTTGCGGGTGGTAAAGGTCTGACGAATACCGCCAAAAGATATTCCAACCTCCGCGGTCATGCCGGACTCGTTTGCCTCGAGTACGTGGGCATGGTCGCACCAAGGAAGAAACTGGGGGTAGTGTGCCACGTCGCTTACCAAGGCATACATTTCAGCGGGGCTGTACCAGATCAGGACGGACTTGTTGACAGTTTTCATAGAATGCAGGGTTGCGCGGGATTGTAGACAAGCCCTAACGCGTGTCTTTCAAACCTGCCCTTCGCCCCCACTTTCACTCCATGGCCAAAAAACCCGAAACTGCCTCCCGCATCGCCGACAACAAAAAAGCCGCTTTCAATTATTTCTTTGAAGAGCGCTTCGAGGCGGGCCTTGTGCTTGAAGGCTGGGAGGTAAAGTCCTTGCGGGAAGGCAAAGTGCAGTTGACCGACGGCTATGTGGTCATACGCGATGGTGAAATGTTCATCATCGGACTGCAGATCAACCCTTTGCACACGGCCTCCAGCCACGTTAGCCCGGACAAAATCCGCACCAAAAAGCTGCTTTTGCACAAGGAAGAAATCAAGCGATTGACGGGCAAGGTTGAACAAAAGGGCTACACGCTGGTTCCCATTAACCTGCACTGGAAAAGTGGAAAAGTGAAGTGCGATATTGCTTTGGCCAAAGGCAAGGCCGAGCATGACAAGCGGGACACCATCAAGGACCGCGAGGGTAAGCGGGAAGTCGAACGCGCCATGAAAGATCGGAACCGTTGATTTTTTCCGGCGACATGGAATAAACCGTCACGGTCCGGCGTTTATCTGGTGAGCACGCATCCCGCGCGCTTCACAACTCCGGAGTACTCCATGAAATTTCTTGCGATCGCGACACTTTCCGCCGCCCTGCTGGGCGGCTGCGCGGCCATGGCGCCATCGGCACCCGTTGCCGTGAATGGCGGCATTTTGACTGGCAGCAACGGCATGACCCTGTACACCTTTGACAAAGACACAACCGGCAGTGGCAAGTCGGTGTGCAATGGTCAGTGCGCGATCAATTGGCCCCCACTGATGGCTTCGGACACCGACAAGGCCGCCGGCGACTACAGCATCATCACCCGCGATGACGGCAAGAAGCAGTGGGCTCTCAAAGGCAAACCCCTGTACTTCTGGATCAAGGACACCAAGCCCGGAGACGCCACTGGCAATGGCGTGCAAAACGTCTGGCGCACCGTCACCCCCTGATTCGCCATGGATGCAGCGCAGCTGAAAGATCAGATCCCTGCGCTGCGCCGCTACGCCAGAGCGCTTACCGGCAGCGCATGGGCCGCGGATGATCTCGTGCAGGACACACTAGAGCGTGCCTGCACGAAATGGGCCTTTTGGACCGCAGGCAGTAACCTGCGCGCATGGTTGTTCACCATCATGCACAACATACACGTCAGTGATGTACGGCGAATCACCCGGCAACATGCAGGGACCGATCCGGATGGGCTTGAGGGAGAAGCCTCTGGGCTCACGGCGCCCGCCTCTCACGCGGACAGTCGCATGGACTTGCAACGTTGCCTGCTTCAGCTACCCGAAGACCAAAGAACCGTCCTCCTGCTGGTGGCATTGGAAGACATGAGCTACGCAGAAGTGGCCAAGATCACCGGCAGCCCTTTGGGCACCGTGATGTCAAGGTTGTCCCGGGCCCGGACACGTTTGCAAAACCTGATGGATGGAGCGCCCGCCAGCAGCAAACGCGGTGCGGACGTTGTTCCTCTCCAACGAGTGCGTTGAGAACCTGCCTATGAATCACCCTTCTTCCCCTCCCCCGCGCCCGGATGATGTGCATGCCTGGGTTGACGGGCGCCTCCCGGAGGATCAGCGCGCGACATTGGAAGACCAACTACGGGATCAACCCGCATTACTGGCAGATGCACAGGAATGGAAACGCCTGAACCAACGCATCAGTGAATTGCACGCTGACGTTCTGGATGAACCATTGCCGGCGCATCTGCTGCAGGCGGCGTCACAACTCGGTCAGCGTCAACAGCAAAGAAACCAATGGACTCGCTGGGGTGGTATGGCTGCCAGCGTGTTGTTTGCATTCGGGATGGGCTGGTTTTTGCAACCTGTGCTGAGCGGCTTTAGCCCTGGCACTTACGCCAGCCAACAGCGCAGCGAAAAGGCATTTGTCATGCAGGCTAGTGTGGCCCATGCCGTGTTTTCACCGGAAGTGAAGCACCCCGTCGAAGTCAGTGCAGCAGAACAACAGCATCTGGTCCAGTGGCTTTCCAAACGCTTGGGGCGCGAACTCAAGGTGCCCGATCTGTCTGCCCAGGGCTTTCAGCTGATGGGCGGGCGTCTTTTGTCGGGGGATAGCGGTGCCCGCGCCCAGTTCATGTTCGACAACGCCACCGGCAAGCGCGTCACCTTGTATGTGGGCGGTCTCACCAGCACTACGAACGCATCCTCAACAGCAACCTCGTTCCAGTTCAGCCAACAGGGCAAGAGCCTCAGCTTATTCTGGGTAGACCGCAATTTCGGTTATGCCTTGACCGGCGACCTGGACCGCCCTGCCCTCATGGCCTTGTCCGAAGCCGTGTACGCCCAACTTCCGCGCTGAGCGGAGATGCCGATTCGTTTCAGGCAAGCGTACGCAAGGGGTGAGAGTTCGCGGGCCATGGGCTGTCAAAGAAAGGGGCCACCATGGCGGTGGTCACATCCTCAATCCGTGCCGGGTTCCACTGTGGCTGGTGGTCCTTGTCCACCGCAAGTGCACGGATGCCCTCCACCGTTTCACTGCGCGCTCCAGCGCGATCCAAATGGCGGGTGACGAAGCAGTGCCGCACCATGTCACGCTCCATGCGCAAGTCCTCGGTCAGGCTCATGGTGCGCGCTCTGCGCACCTGCTCCAGCACCACATGCAACATCAGGGGCGAACGCTTGCGCAAAGTCGCTGCAGTATGTTGTGCCCACTCAGAACTGTCGGCCTCCAGAGCACCCACGATAGATTGCACATCCGCCCGAGAAAAATAGGCATCAATTTGATCTCTAGCGCCCATGGAATCTGCGTGAGCAGCTATAGAAAATGTAGCAATCCAAGGGTCGAGTGAACCTGCAGACTCCCAATCCACGCCAGCCAAGGCATCCCAAGCTTCCTGGAGTCGACCTGCGTCCAGCATGTGGTCCGCCAATTGCACCGCAATAGCAGCGTCTGCACCAATAACCTCTCCGGTTAGTGCCAACCATTCGCCGGTGTTACCCGGACAACGGCTCAAGAAGTAGCCCCCGCCTACATCCGGAAATAGGCCGATGTTGGTTTCGGGCATGGCCATCTTGGTTCGCGAGGTCACCAAGCGGTGTGACGCCCCTTGGCTGATACCCATGCCCCCGCCCATCACGATGCCGTCCATGAATGCCAAGTAAGGCTTGGGGTAGGTGTGGATGAGGTGGTTCAGCACGTACTCCTCGGTGAAGAAGTCCTCCAGCGCCGGGTCGCCTGACAGTGCCGCAGCGTGGAAAAAGCGGATATCCCCGCCTGCACAAAATCCGCCGAAGGGGCCTTCTTTGTTGCTGCCGCGGATGGCCACTGCATGGATACTGGAATCATCCTTCCACGCCAAAAGAATCGCTGTGAGCGAGCGCACCATACCCAAGCTCAAGGCATTCAATGCTTTAGGGCGGTTCAGGGTGATGTAACCCACCCCACCGGTCACCTCGGTAACGACATCCAGACCCCAGTCTCCGTGTTTCATTTGCGTTGTCTCCATCCAATCAGTTCATTCACCAGCAGCGCACCGATGACCAAGGCACCGCCGGACACAACGGCGCTCCCTGGCGCCTCGTTCGCACCCAGCCACGCCAGCAGAATGCCGAAAATAACCTCCAGCAATTGGAGCAAGGATATCTCGGGCGCTTTCAGCACCTGGGCCACCCGCACGCTCAAGACACAGGGCACGGCGAGCTGAAAGACGCCCAGAAATCCCAACAGGGCCACGTCATGTGCAGTTGCTTGCAAGGGCAGCGCCAGGGGCAAGGTAACGATACAAGAAATCACGCCTCCCACCCACACGGCGGGCATCAGGTCGATGTCATGCCCTTGGTCATGTGCGTGCTGCGTCACCGTCCAGTTGGTCGCGCCCGCAATGGGCACACACAAGGCGACCAAGGTTCCCCACAGCGTGATGCTGTCTACTTGCGAGGCATACATATACACAATGCCCGCGCCTGCCACCAGCACCGCTATCCAGGTGCGCGCGGGTATCCGGTGCCCGATGAAGATGCGCGCCATCAGGGCAGTCAGCAGCGGCCCCATGGACATGGTGACCAACACATTGCCCACCGAGGTCAGGGTGAGTGCCACCATGAAGGCTGTGAACATCACGCTCCAGCACACGCCGGAAAGCCAGAACGCTGGCGTAGCACTGCGCAGTTTGGCGAACACGCCCCTCCCACTGACCACCGGCAGGATCACCAGCAAGCTGATCACTGTGAAAAACGAGCGCCAGAAGGTCACTTCGAAGCTTCGCGCAGACTCCAAATGGCGCGTCACCACGCCGGCGGTGGACCACATCAGGGCGACCAGCACCATCAGCAAAACAGCGCGGTTGTGGGTGAGCTTCATGCAGTTTCCTGTGCTGACATGCCTTGGGAGAAGGCATGGTGAAAACAACAACGCCGCGGGACCAGCTCTGCCGGACCGCGGACGTTGATTCCCCTTGCGGGGCGTTCATGCACCGGCTGTCGCCGGCCGCATGAATTAATCGCGGGAGGCGCGCTTGCGTTCGTGCTCTTTCAGGAAACGCTTGCGCAGACGCACGGACTTGGGCGTGATTTCCACCAGCTCGTCGTCCTCAATGAATTCAACACCGTATTCCAAGGTCAACTCGATAGGGGGAGTGATCTTGATCGCATCTTCCTTGCCGGACACGCGGAAGTTGGTCAGCTGCTTGGTACGGGTTGCGTTCACCACCAGGTCGTTGTCACGGTTGTGGATACCCACAATCATGCCTTCGTACACCGGATCGTTCGCCTTCACGAACATGCGACCGCGGTCGTCCAGCTTGCCCAGGGCGTAAGTGAAGATTTCACCGTCGTCCATCGAGATCAACACACCGTTCTTGCGGCCACCGATGTCACCCTTGTGCGGCTCATAGCTGTCAAAGATGTTGGAGATCAGGCCGGAACCACGGGTCAAGTTCAGGAATTCGTTGGAGAAGCCGATCAAGCCACGGGCAGGAATGCGGTATTCCAAACGGACACGGCCACGGCCGTCCGGTTCCATGTTGATCAACTCGCCTTTGCGTTCGCCCAGTGCCTGCATCACGCCGCCTTGGTGCTGTTCTTCGATGTCCGCAGTCACCAGCTCGATAGGCTCGTGCTTCTCGCCGTTGATCTCCTTGAACATCACGCGGGGCTTGGAGACGGCCATTTCATAGCCTTCACGGCGCATGTTTTCCAGCAGGATGGTCAAGTGCAGTTCACCACGACCCAGTACTTCAAACACGCCTTCTTCGTCGGTTTCGTTGACGCGCAGCGCCACGTTGTGTTGCAGTTCTTTTTGCAGACGATCCCAGATCTGGCGGCTGGTCACGAACTTGCCTTCACGACCTGCCAAGGGGCTGGTGTTCACGCAGAAGTTCATGGTCAAGGTAGGCTCATCCACCTTGAGCATGGGCAGCGGCTGGGGATTGGCAGGGTCGGTCACTGTCACGCCGATACCGATGTCTTCGATACCGTTGATCAGCACGATGTCGCCGGGGCCTGCCAGTGGGCTTTGCATGCGATCCAGACCTTGGAAGGTCAAGACCTGGTTCACGCGGCCTTTGACAGCCTTGCCGTCCGGGCCTTCCATAACCACCACGTCTTGCATGGGCTTGATCGTGCCCTGGCTGATACGGCCCACACCAATGCGGCCCACGAAGCTGGAGAAGTCCAGTGCAGAGATTTGCAACTGCAAGGGAGCCGCCGGGTCACCGGAGTTCGGTGGAACGTGCTTCAGAATGGTGTTGAACAGGGCCGACATGTCAGGGCCCCACTGCTCACCGGGAGCGCCTTCTTCGAGGGAAGACCAGCCATTGATACCGGAGGCGTACACCACGGGGAAGTCCAGCTGCTCGTCGGTCGCACCCAGTTTGTCGAACAGGTCAAAAGCAGCGTTCACCACCTTGTCGGGGTTGGCGCCGGGCTTGTCCACTTTGTTCACCACGACGATGGGCTTCAGACCCAAGGCCAAGGCCTTCTTGGTCACGAAACGGGTCTGGGGCATGGGGCCTTCTTGCGCATCAATCAGCAGCAACACGCTGTCGACCATGGAGAGGGCACGTTCCACTTCGCCGCCGAAGTCCGCGTGTCCGGGGGTGTCCACGATGTTGATGTGGGTACCTTCCCAGCTCACTGCGCAGTTCTTGGCCAGAATCGTGATGCCGCGTTCTTTTTCGATGGCGTTGTTGTCCATCACGGTGTCGACCACTTTTTCGTGCTCGGCAAAGGTGCCGGACTGACGCAGCAACTGGTCAACCATGGTGGTTTTGCCGTGGTCGACGTGCGCAATGATGGCGATGTTTCGGATTTGTTTACTCATGGTTCACTTTCTGCTTACGCCCCGAGGGCCAAGGTTTCGTTACTCTGTTTCAAACTCTGTTCCAGGGCCTGCTGCTGGCCCAAGGTTTCGCTGATCTCCAGCGGACTCAGCAAACGCACCGGAATCAACTCCCCGGCGTTCACATGTGCCGTGCCCAAAAGGGCTTTCGGCATCGTGGCGTACACCGCCACTTGCTCAGCATCCGCCCACGCCCCGCGCCTGCGCATGCCACTCAAAAATCGTGCCGCATTCTCACTGTCCAATGTGACAGCCACATGCTGCGGTAGCAAAGCATCTACCGGTAAGAGACACGCCAGACGCTGCTCTTCCGTCATGGCCTCCAGGGCCTCCAGACTCACACACTGGCTGGTATCAAACCCACCCGTGCGGATCCGGCGCAATGCGCTCAAATGCGCACCGCAACCCAAGGCCTCACCAATGTCCTCACCCAGGGTTCGGATGTAGGTTCCCTTGCTGCACTCCACTACCAATTTGATAGCTGGTTGCGCAATATCCATGGGCGCTGGCAGCTGTTTCAATGCATAAATCACTACGTGGCGGGGCTCGCGTTCCACCTCAATCCCGGCTCTTGCGTACTCGTACAACGCCTTGCCGTCCTTCTTCAAGGCACTGTGCATGGGCGGCACCTGGGCAATGGGCCCGGTGAAGCGCTGCAACACGGTATCCAATTTCACTTGCGAAAAATCTACCGGTCGCTCACTCAATACATCGCCCTCCACATCGGCCGTGCTGGTTTTAATGCCCAGCCGCACTGTCGTTTCGTAGGCTTTGTCCGCATCCAGATGCATCTGGCTGAATTTTGTCGCCGCACCAAAACACAAGGGCAGCACGCCTGTCGCCAAAGGATCCAGCGTTCCGGTGTGTCCTGCTTTTTCAGCCCGCAACAACCATTTGGCCTTCTGCAATGCCTGATTACTGGACAGGCCTATCGGCTTGTCCAGCAACA
Source organism: Comamonadaceae bacterium (assembly GCA_027488985.1). GTDB lineage: Bacteria > Pseudomonadota > Gammaproteobacteria > Burkholderiales > Burkholderiaceae_C > Allorhodoferax > Allorhodoferax aquaticus. The sequence goes on from JAIYAR010000010.1 coordinate 232,731, forward strand.
GCACCCCATGCACAGGGCGCCTTGCAACCCGTGCACGTGGCGCGTTCATGTGTTCAGCCCTCTTTGGCGCGCGATGACACCGCGCGGGCAATCAAGGCATTCATGTCAGCCGCACGTTCTGTGGTCTGGTCAAAAATGAAATGCAATGTCGGCACCGTGTGGATATGCAAACGCTTGAACAGACCGGCGCGCAAAAAGCCCGCAGCCTGGTTCAGGCCTTCGGCCGTCTCCACCGGATCGCCGACCAGCAAGCTGAAAAAGACCTTGGCGTGGGCATAGTCGGGCGTGACTTCCACGCCCTGGATAGTGACCATACCCACCCGCGGATCCTTGAGCTCGCGCGCGATCAGCTCGGCCAGATCCCGTTGGATCTGGTCGGCCACCTGAAAGCTGCGATTGGGTGTAGCTGACTTTTTGCGCACTCGGGTTCTCTCGCTTACAGGGTACGGGCGATTTCTTTGACTTCGAAGAACTCTAGCTGATCACCTTCTTTGATGTCGTTATAGTTCTTGAGCTTGATACCGCACTCGAAGCCTTCTTTGACTTCGCGTACATCGTCTTTCATGCGCTTCAGGGAGTCCAGCTCGCCGGTGTAAATCACCACGTTGTCGCGCAACAAGCGGAAATGCGCGTTGCGGGTAACAAAACCGTTGGTGACCATACATCCAGCAACCGTACCGATCTTGGATGCCACGAAGACCGTGCGGATCTCGGCCATACCGATGATCTCTTCGCGCTTCTCGGGTGCCAACATGCCGGACATTGCTGCCTTCAACTCATCGACTGCGTCGTAAATGATGTTGTAGTAACGGATGTCCACACCATTGCCTTCAGCCAACTTGCGCGCGCCGGAATCGGCACGGGTGTTGAAGCCGATGACGATCGCCTTTGAAGCGATAGCCAAGTTGATGTCGGACTCGCTGATACCACCCACGGCGGAGTAGACCATCTGCACCTTGACTTCTTCGGTCGACAGCTTGAGCAGCGACTGCGCCAATGCTTCCTGCGAACCTTGCACGTCTGCCTTGACGATGATAGGCAACATCTTGACGTCGCCGGCACCGATGTCGGAGAACATGTTCTCCAACTTGGCAGCCTGTTGCTTGGCCAACTTGGTGTTGCGGAACTTGCCGGCGCGGTAGGTAGCAATTTCACGGGCACGACGTTCGTCGGTCAGCACCATGAATTCGTCACCCGCTTGCGGCACTTCAGTCAAGCCCTGGATTTCCACGGGAATGGAAGGTCCGGCGGTTTCGATCTTGTGACCGTTCTCGTCCAACATGGCTCGCACGCGGCCGTAAGTCTGGCCTGCGAGCACCACGTCGCCCACCTTCAAAGTACCGGACTGCACCAGCATGGTGGCTACAGGACCGCGGCCCTTGTCCAGCTTGGCTTCAATCACCAGGCCCTTTGCCATGGCATCGACGGGCGCCCTGAGTTCCAATACTTCTGCTTGCAACAGTACTTGTTCCAGCAGAGCGTCAATACCCATGCCAGTCTTGGAAGACACCGGTACAAATGGAGAATCACCACCGTACTCTTCCGGCACGACCTCTTCCACCACCAGCTCCTGCTTGACCCGGTCCGGGTTGGCATCGGGTTTGTCGGACTTGGTAATCGCCACTACCAAAGGAACCCCAGCCGCTTTCGCGTGCTTGATCGCTTCCTTGGTCTGAGGCATCACGCCGTCATCGGCAGCCACCACCAAGATCACAATGTCAGTCGCCTGGGCACCACGGGCGCGCATGGCGGTAAACGCTTCGTGTCCGGGGGTATCGAGGAAAGACACCATGCCGCGGGGAGTTTCCACATGGTATGCACCAATGTGTTGTGTGATACCGCCAGCTTCGCCAGCAGCCACTTTGGCACGGCGGATGTAGTCCAACAGAGATGTTTTGCCGTGGTCCACGTGGCCCATTACGGTTACCACAGGAGCGCGTGGCAAGGAAGGAGCTTCCTGGCCTTGCACTTCGTCGTCAGTAAAGGCTTCCGGGTCATCCAGAGCAGCGACCACTGCTTTGTGGCCCAGCTCTTCCACCACGATCATGGCGGTGTCCTGGTCCAGTGGCTGGTTGATGGTGACCATCTGGCCCAGCTTCATCAACTGTTTGATGACTTCAGATGCCTTGATCGCCATTTTGTGCGCCAATTCGGCCACGGTAATGGTTTCCGGCACGTGCACTTCAATTACGCGCGCTTCCACCGGAGCGGACTGCTGGTTGTGGTGATCATCACGATCACGGTCGTTGCCGCGACGGCCCTTGGGTCCTGCACGCCAGTTGCTGGAACGCCCAGCACCTGCTGTGGTGTCGCCGCGGGTCTTGAGTTCTTTCTTCTTGGCGGTGTCGCCAGCCCAGCTGCTGGACAGCTTGGCAGACTTCACTTCCTTGCCGTTGCCGGCTGGAGCGCCCGCTCCGGTTGTGCCAGGTGCCGGTTTTGCAGGCTTGGCAACAGCAGATCCGTTGGCAGGCTTGTGAAGAGTACCTTTCATTCCGGCCTTGGTGTCGGCTGCAGGCTTCGGCTCTTCCACCTTTTTGGGAGCAACCATGACCTTCTTGGGGGCGGCCATCATGGAACGGATGGCCGCGGCTTCGGCCTCAGCCTTGCGACGACGCTCACCCAAGTCGGCTGCACGCAAAGCCTCCTCAGCAGCAGCAGCTTTGGACGCTTGAGCCGCAGCAGCTGCGCGCTCTTGAGCTGCGGCCTTCGCAGCGGCTTCTTTGGCGGCGGTTTCAGCAGCCACGTCCACCACTTGGGCCGCAGGGGCTGTTTCTGCCTTAGCGGTTGTCTGGACTTTTGCCAATTCTTGGGCCTTTAGTGCAGCTGCTTCACGCTCGGCAGCAGCGGCGAGTTCCGCAGCCTCTCTGGCGCGGGCTTCCTGCTCTTCACGTTCGCGGCGGCGCTGGGCCAACTCTTCTTCCTGTCGACGGATCAGCTCGGCCTGACGGCTGGCCTCTTCCTCACGGCGGGCCAACTCGGCCTCTTCCAATGCTTGCGCTGCCTGAGCGGATGCGGCATCTTGCTCGTCGACTTCCACAGTGCCTTCCAAGCCGTCATCACGGCGGACAAAGGTGCGTTTCTTGCGCACTTCCACCTGGATGGTGCGTGCCTTGCCGGTCGCGTCGGCCTGCTTGATTTCTGTGGTTTGCTTTTTCACCAGCGTGATTTTCTTGCGCTCAGAGCTGGCAGTGCCATGGCTACTTTGCAGGAAATTCAGCAGGCTGTGCTTGTCAGCATCGGTCAGTACATCGCCTGCGGAGGCCTTGGGCACTCCTGCGGACTTCAACTGATCAAGCAGCGTTTCGGTAGATTTTTTGAGTTCACTGGCAAACTCGGCAACGGTCGTACTGGTCATATCTTGTGGAACCTTTCATGACCGTTACTCTTGAGAAGCGCCGTCATTGGTAAACCAATGCTCACGCGCCTTCATGATCAGGGCCTTGGCCTCGTCCGCAGACTGGCCGGTAATATCTGTCAATTCATCTACGGCAAGGTCAGCCAGTTCATCGCGGGTGTGAACACCGCCGTCTGCCAGTTTGCCGATCAATTCAGGGGTCAAGCCCTCCAGGTCGCGCAGGTTCTGCGAGACCTCTTCCACGCTCTCTTCGTGGGCAATTTCCATGGTCAGCAACGCATCTTTGGCTCGATTGCGGAGTTCATGCACGGTGTCTTCGTCGAAGGACTCGATTTCCAGCATTTCCTGCAGCGGCACATAGGCCACTTCTTCCAGGCTGGTGAAACCTTCTGCAATCAGGATGTCGGCGATTTCCTCGTCCACATCCAGCTTTTCCATGAAAAGCTTGCGTCCGGAATCAGTTTCGACGGCCTGTTTTTGCGCGGATTCAGCCGCATCCATGATGTTGATCTTCCAACCTGTCAGATCTGAAGCCAAGCGCACGTTTTGGCCACCACGGCCGATGGCAATCGCGAGGTTCTCTTCGTCCACTACCACGTCCATCGCGTGACGCTCTTCGTCCACCACAATGGATGTAACGTTGGCGGGTGCAAGCGCACCGATCACGAACTGCGCAGGATCTTCACTCCAAAGCACGATATCGACGCGTTCACCCGCGAGCTCGTTGGTAACGCCGTTCACGCGGGTCCCGCGAACACCTACGCAGGTGCCGATGGGGTCCACACGCTTGTCGTGGGACAAGACCGCAATCTTGGCGCGTGAGCCTGCATCACGAGCGCAAGACTTGATCTCCAAGAGACCCTGTTCGATTTCTGGCACTTCCTGACGGAATAGCTCGATCATGAATTCAGGCGCCGAGCGGGACAGCACTATAGGTGCACCACGCAGGGTCAGGTCCACTTCCATGATCATGGCGCGGACCCGATCACCGGTACGCAGGTTTTCCTTCGGGATCATTTCCCCGCGGCGCAAACGGCCTTCAACACGACCGCTTTCGACAATGATGTCACCCTTGTCCATGCGCTTGACGGTACCGACAAAAATTTTCTCGCCACGCGACATGAAGTCGTTGAGCAGCATTTCACGCTCTGCGTCACGGATTTTCTGCAAGATCACTTGCTTGGCTGCCATCGCACCGATGCGGCCGATGGGTACCGAAGCCACTGCTTCTTCGATGTATTCGTCAACTTCGATGTCGGCGATTTGTTCTTTGGCTTCGAACAGCAGGATTTCCTGGTCAGGCAGTTGCAAACCGGCTTCATCGGGGACAACGTGCCAGCGACGGAAGGTCTCATAGTTGCCGCTGTCACGATCCAACGCGACACGGATATCCACGTCACCGGCGTACAACTTTTTGGTCGCCTGGGCCAAGGCTGCCTCAACGGCGCCCAAAACCACATCACGCTCCACGTTCTTCTCACGGGAAATTGCTTCCACCAGCATCAACAGTTCGCGATTCATGCCATGACTCTCCTGAACACTCTAATCAACCAATACAAAAACTGAGGGTGTGACAAACGGGCATTCAGGCCTCGTCAGCTTGCCCCTGGCCGCCACGGCCTTTGAAATTCACAATGGGTGCCAAACGGGCATCCCGCAATTCGTCGAAAGCAAAGCCCAGCGCCTGCAGGGGCGGTGGCACACGTTTTTTGCTGACTTTCTGGCCGGGCTTGACCTCAGGGGCATCGCTCCAGACGATTTGCCATCCTGTGCTGCCATCAGCCGCTGGCACTCGCTCCAGCGTGCCGCGGAATTTTTTGCGGTTCGCACTGACCTGGCCATTGGCTGCAGCCCCCATGGGCGCCTTCAAAGTGATATCAATCACGTGACCGGCAAAACGCTCGAAATCCTGGGTGTGCCGAAGGGGGCGATCAATACCCGGCGAAGACACCTCAAGCCGCTTGTATTCAATGCCATCCACTTCCAGCGCAAACTGCAGCTGGCGATTCACTTTTTCACAGTCTTCGACGTTCACAAACTGCTCAGACACAGGCTGCCCCTCAACAGGCGCAACCCAAGGCAAATCAATCGTAATGCGCAACAAGCCACCGGCAGAGCGTTCAATCTCTACCAGGTCATATCCCAGTCCTGCTACGGTTTGTTCAACGATTTCCTGTAATGCCACGTCTGTAAAGCCTGCCTGATATTGAGCGAGTGAAAAACGATCGACCAAAAAAAACGGGCGGTAATTACCCGCCCGTTTGGTCGTGACCTTTGGATTGTACTCGAAAAGCGTGCTAAGTCCCTTGATTCTTAAGGAAATTAGGCACTGGCTGCCAGAAGTTTTGCGGTGTAAGGGTGAGCAGGAGCCTCCAAAACGGCGTCCACATTACCGGATTCCACAATTTCGCCGCCCTGCATCACCAGAACCCGGTGCGCCATCGCCCTGATTACCGCCACATCATGGGTGATCAGCAGATAGGCCAACCCCCGCTCCCTTTGGAGAGACTGCAGCAAGCGAAGCACCTGCAGGGCCATGGTGACGTCCAAGGCGCTTGTGGGCTCGTCCAGCACGATGACTGAAGGCTCCAAAACCAAAGCTCGCGCAATCGCCAAGCGCTGGCGCTGGCCGCCGGAGAACTGATGCGGGTAGCGCTGCAGGACCGCCGGAAACTGCTGCTCCCCCATGCCGACGACCTCCAGCACTTGTGATACCCGCTCACGCCGGGATTCCACGGAAAGGCCGGGCATATGCACATCCAAACCCTCGCCTACCAACTCCTCCACGGTCATCCGCGGAGACAGGGAGGAAAACGGATCCTGGAACACCACTTGCACTTGTTTGCGCAAGGCCACATCGCGGGCGGCCTTGCCGGACCAGGGTGCGCCCCCTACCTGGACGGTGCCTTCAAACGCGGTCAAACCCAAGGTCGCCAGCGCCAAGGATGACTTGCCGGACCCGGACTCACCCACAATGCCCAGCGTCTCGCCGCGGTGCAACAGAAAGTTTGCTGAGCGCACTGCGAAAAACAAACCGCTGGAGAACCATCCCCGGAAGCCCGGCTTGGGAATCGGGTAAGTGACATTTACAGCTTTGGCATCCAGCAATAGCGGCGCATCAGATGCCACCGAAGGAACATCACGAACCGGCAAGCTGTTCAACAGCTGGCGGGTGTAGGCGTGCTGAGGCTTTGAAAAAGCCTCCGCCACCGTGCCCTGCTCCACAATTTCGCCTTTTTCCATCACAGCCACGCGATCCGCAAACTTGCGGACCAGATGCAAGTCATGGGTGATGAGTAACACGGCCATGCCCTTACGTCGTTGCAAGTCGGTGAGCAAATCCAGAATCTGCTGCCGCACACTCACGTCCAGCGCTGTAGTGGGCTCATCCGCCAGCAGCAATTTGGGGGCGCAGGCCAGAGCCATGGCGATCATGGCGCGCTGGCGTTGGCCCCCTGAGAGCTGGTGTGGATAGGCGTTCGCGCGTCGCACTGGATCGTCAATGCCGGTTTCTGCTATCAATTCAATAGCTGCCCGCGCAGATTCCTTGGGCGCCAGACCCTGCTTCTCTTCTAAAACTTCAGCAATCTGGCTGCCGATGGTGAATACCGGGTTCAGCGCCGTCATGGGCTCCTGAAACACCATGGCGATGTCCTGCCCGCGTATGCCACGCAGCTGCCGCTCCGGCAAGGCCAATAAATCGACGGAGCCTTTGCCGGACGCAAAGTCCGCCCGCCCCGTGACGCTGGCACCTTGTGTCAAACCTAGCAGGCTCAGAGCGGTGATGGTTTTGCCGGAGCCGGACTCTCCCACGAGCGCCAACTTTTCTCCGGGTTGGATATCGAAGTGGATTCCACGAACCACTTCCCGACCATCGAATGCCACCTGCAGTCCTTCCACTCTTAACAAGGCAGTTGGCTTCCTCATGTGTCTTGCTTCCGGGGGTCCAGGGCGTCACGCAGCGCATCGCCCATCTGCGTGAGAAGCAGTAAGGTCACCACCAACACGCAAAAAGTTGAGAGTGAGATCCACCAGGCATCAATATTGTTCTTCCCTTGGGACAACAGCTCCCCCAGTGAAGGCGTACCGGGCGGCACACCGAGGCCCAAAAAATCTAAAGAGGTGAGTGCCAGAATCGCCCCACTCATACGGAATGGCAAAAAGGTCACCACCGGCGTCAAGCTATTTGGCAGGATATGTCGCAGGATGATGGCCCGGTTAGACACCCCCAGCGCTCTGGCCGCGCGCACGTAGTCCAACTGACGGTTGCGCAAAAACTCGGCCCGCACATAGTCGGACAAGCCCATCCAGCCGAACAGGCTCAGGAGGATCAGCAGCAAGCTCACACTGGGCGCAAACAGGGCACTGAAAATGATCAGCAAATAAAGCTCCGGCATGGAGCTCCATATCTCAATGAAGCGCTGAAACACCAAATCCGTCTTGCCGCCGAAAAAGCCTTGAATCGCACCGGTCAGGACGCCAAGCAAGACTCCCGTCACCGTCAGCGCCAACGCAAACAACACGCTGACGCGAAAGCCATAGAGCAGCTGGGCCAGCAGATCACGGCCCCGGTCATCCGTCCCTAGCCAATTGGCAGCGCTGGGTGGTGCCGGGTTGGGTGCGGTCGCAAAGTAGTTCAGGGTTTTGGGGCCGTAGCGGTTGGGAGCGAAGAGTGCCCAATTACCAGGCTCGGAAAGCTTCTGCTGGATGAAGGGGTCCAAGTAGTCGGTCGGCGTGGCGAAGTCGCCGCCGAAAGTGGTTTCCGGGTAGTCTTTGACCAGAGGCCAATAGGTCGTGCCTTGGTAGACCACAACCAAAGGCTTGTCGTTCGACACCAGCTCTGCCGCGAGACTCAACAACACCAAGCCACAAAAAATGATCAGGCTGGCAAAGCCCAATCGGTTGCCGCGAAAGCGCCGCCAGGCGCGCAGAGCGGGGCCGGGATTATTCAAAGGTAACACGCGGGTCCACCCAGGCATAACAAAGGTCCGACACCAGCTTGGTCACCAAGCCGATGAGTGTGAACAAGTACAGCGTGCCCATTACTACGGGATAGTCACGCCGGATCACGCTCTCGTAGCTCAAGAGGCCCAGGCCATCGAGAGAAAACTGGGTCTCAATCAAAAGAGAGCCGGTAAAAAATGCGCCGATGAACGCAGCAGGAAACCCGGTCACGATGGGAATCAAGGCGTTGCGCATCACATGCTTCCACAGCACTTTGCGCTCGGGCAGGCCTTTGGCGCGGGCCGTCAACACATACTGCTTACGGATTTCTTCCAGAAAAGAATTCTTTGTGAGCATCGCAATGGTGGCAAAGCTGCTCATCACCATGGCTGTGACCGGCATGGCGATGTGCCAAAGGTAGTCCGTCACTTTGGCGCCCCAGGACAAGCTCTCCCAGTTGGCGGATACCAGCCCTCGCAGCGGAAACCACTGCAACTGCCCGCCAAATATCACCAGCAGCGCTACCCCCAGCACAAAGCCGGGAATGGCGAAGCCCACCAGCACCACGATGCTGGTCACCAAATCGAACCGGGAGCCCGCACGGACCGCCTTGGCAATGCCCAACGGGACCGCAATCCCGTAGCTCAGAAAAAAGGTCCACAGCCCCAAGCTCATAGAGACCGGTAATTTTTCCCAGATCAGCTCCGAGACTTTGCGGTTCTGGAAAAAGCTGGTGCCCAGATCAAAGCGGGCGAACTGGGTAAGCATCTGCCAGAAGCGCTCGGGCGCCGGTTTGTCAAAGCCATACAGCACTTTGGCTTGCTCCAGGCGTTTTGGGTCAACCCCTTGCGCGCCCCGATAACTGATGCCCCCTTCAGCACCCACGCCGGCACCCGCCTTGGCTTCCGCCAGATACTGCTCCACGGGCCCTCCGGGCACAAATTGCACTACGACAAAGGTCAATAGCAGCACGCCGAACAGCGTGGGCAGCATCAACAACAACCGCTTGAGGGTATAGACCATCATGGCTTGGCCCACCAGGTGTCAATGGCCCAGCCCTCGCCCTGAGCATAGGGCGGCATCTGCGCAGGTTTTTCCAGGCGCCATGCGTTGTACGCAATGCGGTGCGTGGCGGCCGACCATTGCGGCACCAGCACATGGCTATGGGCAATCAGGCGGTCCAGCGCCCGACAGGCGGGCAGCAAGGCGGCCTTGGACTTGGCTCCCGTCATGTGCTGAATCAGTGCATCTACCGCCGGGCTCTTCATCCCACTGAAATTGCCGGAGTCCTCCTGGTCTGCCGCTTTGCTGCCGAACAAGTCCATAAACTCCTGTCCGGGGTTCTGGGTGCCGGCATAGGCGATGGAGGTGATTTCGAAATCGAACTTCTGTAGTCGTTGCTGGTACAGCGCAAAGTCCACCGGGCGGAATTTGAGCGTGACGCCAATTTTCTCCAAATTACGCGCCCATGGGGTTACTACCCGCGCGCCGGATTCATTGCTGTCCAGGTACTCCAGCTCAAACGCCTGGCCTTTGGCGTTGCGCAAGGCGCCGTCGCGGTAAGTCCAGCCGGCGTCTTTCAACAAGGCTTGGGCCTTGCGCAAATTGTTACGCAGAGAGTCTTCGCCATCGGTGCGCGGTGGAATTGCTATGACTCCGAATGCAGCCTCCGGCACTTTGCCGCGCCATGGATTCAGCAAGCTCAGTTCTTGTTCCGGTGGCAAACCCGTGGCCTGACAGTCGGTGTTTCCGAACAGGCCTTGCACGCGCTGGTAGGCACCATAAAACATCTGGCGATTCATCCACTCGTAGTCCAGCGCCAGCCCCAGGGCTTGGCGCACCCGCACATCCTGCAGCAAAGGCTTGCGGCTATTGAGCACATAGCTCTGGAAACCCGTGGGCAAGCGGTGTTTGAACTCGGTCTTGACCAATTCGCCGCTTTCAAACTTGCGCCCGTTGACGCGGCGCGCCCAATCCCCCGCAGAGAAAAAGCGCATCAGGTCGAACTCACCGGCCTTCAGGGCCTCCAAGCGCGCCGTGCTGTCTTTGTAGATCTTGACGGTGATGCGGTCAAAGTTGGCCGTGCCACGGCGCACGTTCAGATCACGCGCCCAGTACTGCGGGTCACGCACATAGGTAATGTCTTTGCCGAAGTTCACCGGGCCCACTTTGTAGGGCCCACTACCGATGGGGATGTCCATCACGATCTGGTCAAAGGGTTTGAGCTTGCCGCCCTCTTCGCCCCAGCGATGGCTGAACACCGGCAACCCACCCACGGTCAGCGGCAGGTCGCGGTTGGGCTTGGCAAAGCGGTAGCGCACGGTACGTTCATCCAGCACATCCACACCCAACACGTCTTCCAGCATGCTCCGAAAGCCAGGGGACGCCAGCGGGCCTTTAAGCATGTCAAAGCTGTGTTTCACGTCGCGCGCAAGGACTGGATCACCATTGTGAAAACGCGCCTCCGGCCGCAATACAAAGGTAGCGCTCAAACCGTCCGCGGGCACGCTGATATCTTTGGCCAGAAGCCCGTAGCCCGCTGCCGTCTCATCCAGTGCACCGGCAAGCAGGCTGTCAAACATCAGGCTGCTCAGGTAGGCAGGCGCAGAGCCTTTGACCGTGAACGGGTTGTACTTGTCGAAGGTGGAGACCCGCAAGTTGCTGACCAGCCGCAACTCCCCGCCCTTGGGTGCGGCCGGATTGACATAACTGAAGTGGGCAAAGCCCGGCGGGTATTGCAGGTCGCCCCAAAGCGCATAGCCATGCGCAGCCCACACGCTGCCCGCCATGAAACTCCCCAGTAATGCCACCCATTTCCGCATGAGACAATTCTGCACCAGACCACGCATTTTTATGAGGACGATATGGGCTTTTTAGCAGGCAAGAAGTTGTTGATCACAGGGGTGTTGTCGAACCGCTCCATCGCCTACGGCATTGCAAAAGCGTGCAAAGAACAAGGCGCGGAATTGGCTTTCAGTTACGTGGGTGAGCGCTTCAAGGAACGCATCACCGAGTTCGCGGCCGACTTCGACTCCAAGCTGGTCTTTGACTGCGATGTCGGCAACGATGAGCAGATCGACCAGTTGTTTAAAGACCTGTCTGCCCACTGGCCTACCTTTGACGGTTTCGTCCACAGCATCGGCTTTGCGCCCCGTGAAGCGATTGCAGGCAACTTCCTGGACGGCCTGACCCGCGAGAACTTCAAAATCGCCCACGACATCAGCGCTTACAGCTTCCCGGCGATGGCCAAGGCGGCCCTGCCCTACCTGAGCCCCAAAGCGGCTTTGCTAACCCTGTCGTACCTGGGCGCTGAGCGCATCATCCCCAACTACAACACCATGGGCTTGGCCAAGGCGTCGCTGGAAGCCAGCGTGCGCTATCTGGCCGAAGCCGTGGGCCCCAAGGGCATTCGAGTGAACGGTATCAGCGCAGGCCCGATCAAGACACTGGCTGCCAGCGGTATCAAAGACTTTGGCAAGTTGCTCAACATGGTGGCCAGCGCATCCCCCATTCGTCGTAACGTGACGACAGAAGACGTGGGCAACGTGGCAGCCTTTCTGCTGAGCGACCTGGCGGGTGGCGTGACTGCAGAAATCACCTATGTGGACGGCGGCTACAGCCAGACCATGGGCGTAACCACCGAGGTTTAAGCATCCAATAAGCATCCTGCGCTCATGGAATATGCGCGGGTAGCTATTAAAAAGAGAGCGCCTGCAGAGTGATCTGCAGTCGCTCTTTTTGTTAAGGCTAAGTTTTCGCGGAGTCGATTCAGACTTTCACGCAGTCAGCGAAGTAGCGGACCTTGCCGTCCTCGCCGACTTCACTCACCAAACCGTGCACATCGGTCTCGAAACCGGGGCACTGCGCATTGAACTCGCGAGAGAACTTGAGGTAGTCCACCACTTTCTTATTGAACACCTCTCCGGGCACCAGCAAGGGAATGCCGGGCGGGTATGGCGTGACCATGCCCACCGATACACGGCCTTCCAGGTGGTCGATTTCCACCCGCTCGGTCTTACGCAAGGCAATGTGGGCATATGCATCACTGGGCTTCATTGCCGGCACCAGATCGCTGAGGTACACCTCAGTGGTCAGTCGGGCGATGTCGAACTTGGCATACAGCTGGTGGATGTGCTGACACAGGTCGGCCAAGCCCATCTTTTCGTAACGCGGGTACTTTTGAACGAACTCAGGCAAAACACGCCACATGGGCTGGTTCTTGGCGTAGTCGTCTTTGAACTGCTGCAGGGCAGTCAACATGCTGTTCCAGCGGCCTTTGGTGATACCGATGGTGAACATGATGAAGAAGCTGTACAGGCCGGTCTTCTCGACCACCACGCCATGCTCCGCCAAAAATTTGGTCACGATGGAGGCCGGAATGCCGGTCTTGGCAAACTTGCCGTTCAAGTCCAGACCGGGTGTCACGATGGTGGACTTGATCGGATCCAGCATGTTGAAACCGCTGGCGAGTTTGCCGAAACCGTGCCAGTTGGCCTTGGCAGTTTTGCTTTCGCCCTTGATGATCCAGTCAGCTGCCTTGCCGATGCCTTCGTCAGCCAGCTTGTCCGGTCCCCAGACCTTGAACCACCAGTCATCACCGTACTCTTGGTCCACCTTGCGCATGGCGCGGCGGAAGTCCAGTGCTTCGGCAATGCTCTCTTCCACCAACGCTGTGCCGCCAGGTGGCTCCATCATGGCAGCGGCCACGTCGCAGCTGGCAATGATGCTGTATTGCGGGCTGGTGGAGGTGTGCATGAGGTAAGCCTCGTTGAACAAGTGCTTGTCCAACTTGACAGTTTGGGAGTCCTGCACCAGCACATGGCTGGCTTGGCTAATGCCGGCCAGCAGCTTGTGGATGGACTGCGTGCTGTACACCACGGCTTCTTTGGGGCGCGCGCGGTTCTTGCCCATGGCATGGTACGTGCCGTAGAACGGGTGGAACGCAGCGTGAGGCAGCCATGCCTCGTCGAAGTGGATGTTTTCCACGTAGCCATCGAGCATGCTTTTGATGGTTTCGGTGTTGTAGAGAACACCGTCGTAGGTGCTCTGCGTCAACGTCAGGATGCGCGGCTTGATCTTCTTGGTGTCAACGCCCTTGAGCAAGGGGTTGGCTTTGATCTTGGCTTGGATAGCAGCCGGTTCAAACTCGCTTTGCGGGATCGGGCCGATGATGCCGAAATGGTTGCGCGTCGGCTTCAGGAAGACCGGAATCGCGCCGGTCATGATGATCGCGTGCAGGTTGGACTTGTGGCAGTTGCGGTCCACGATCACGATGTCACCCGGCGCCACCGTGTGGTGCCATACCATTTTGTTGGATGTGGAGGTGCCGTTGGTTACAAAGAAGCAGTGGTCGGCATTGAAAATACGCGCTGCGTTGCGCTCAGAGGCACCAATGGCGCCGTTGTGGTCCAGCAACTGGCCCAGCTCTTCCACCGCGTTGCAGACATCGGCCCGCAACATGTTTTCTCCATAAAACTGGTGGTACATCTGCCCTACCGGGCTCTTCAAAAAGGCTACGCCGCCAGAATGACCCGGGCAGTGCCAGCTGTAGGAGCCGTCTTCGGCGTAATCGAGCAGAGCTTTGAAGAACGGGGGCTGCACACCCTCCAGATAGCCTTTGGCCTCGCGGATGATATGGCGCGCCACGAACTCAGGCGTATCTTCAAACATGTGAATGAAGCCATGCAGTTCCCGCAGGATATCGTTGGGAATATGGCGACTCGTCTTGGTTTCGCCGTACACATAAATGGGTACGTCCAGATTCTTGCGGCGCACTTCTTCAATGAAGTGACGCAGATTCAGCACCGCAGGGTCAAGGTCCGGACCGGGGGTGAACTCTTCGTCGTCAATGGACAAAATGAAGGCACTGGCGCGACTCTGCTGCTGGGCAAACTGGCTCAAATCACCATAGCTCGTGACGCCCAAAACCTCGAAGCCTTCCGACTCGATGGCTTGTGCAAGGGCACGGATACCCAAGCCCGACGTGTTCTCCGAACGGAAATCTTCGTCAATGATGATGATGGGAAAGCGAAACTTCATCGAATGGCTCCAACGGCAGGCTAAAAAAGGCAAACAGGCGCGAAGTGTAAGGACTTATTGCGGCAACTCTGCGGCAGTGTCATTCAATTGGCCCACAATGTGGCGTCATCAATACAACCGGAGTCGGACTCATGTCAGAACCCACCCTATGGTGGCTACTCACCGGCGCCCTCGTAGCTATTGAGCTGCTGACAGGCACGTTCTATTTGCTCATGCTGGCCGTGGGCGCTGTGGCCGCTGCACTTGCGGCACATGCCGGAGCCAATCTGACCACGCAGCTGGTGCTGGCAGCCGCAGTGGGTGGCGGCGCCGTAGCAGTGTGGCACTTGAAACGCACCCGACGCAGCGGCGAGCCGCCGGCCCAAGCCAACCCGAATGTCAATCTGGACATCGGTGAAACCGTGCAGATCAGTGAGTGGAACCCAGATGGCACCGCCAGCGTGCAGTACCGCGGGGCCCACTGGACAGCCATTCACCGCACCGGGGTCATCCCGGTACCGGGCGCGCACCGGGTGGCAGAAATGGTGGGCAACCGCCTGTTGGTCGACAAATCGTAAGAAGGAAACCCTATGGAAATCGCAATCGTACTTTTGGTCATCGCCGTTATCTTTATCACGCGCTCTGTCAAAGTCGTGCCGCAACAGCACGCTTGGGTGATCGAGCGGCTGGGCAAGTACCACGGCACCCTCACACCGGGATTGAACTTTTTGGTGCCGTTTATCGACAGGGTTGCTTACAAGCACGTGCTGAAAGAAATCCCCTTGGATATTGCCAGCCAGGTGTGTATCACCAAGGACAACACCCAGCTCCAGGTCGATGGAATTTTGTACTTTCAGGTGACAGATGCCATGCGAGCCAGCTATGGCTCCAGCAACTACATCATCGCGATCTCGCAGCTGGCACAGACGTCATTGCGCTCTGTCATCGGTAAGCTGGAGCTGGACAAAACGTTTGAAGAGCGCGACATCATCAATGCGCAAGTGGTGGCTGCCATTGATGAAGCCGCACTGAACTGGGGTGTCAAGGTGCTCCGCTATGAAATCAAGGACCTGACGCCGCCCAAGGAAATTTTGCATGCCATGCAGGCGCAGATTACGGCCGAGCGCGAAAAGCGCGCTTTGATCGCCGCTTCCGAGGGGCGTCGCCAGGAACAGATCAATATTGCAACCGGTGAGCGTGAAGCGTTTATCGCCCGTTCAGAAGGTGAAAAGCAGGCCGCCATCAACAGTGCGCAAGGCGAAGCGGCCTCGATCACCGCAGTGGCAGAGGCGACTGCAGCGGCCATTGAGCGCATCGCAGCAGCCATCCGGCAACCCGGTGGTGAACAAGCCGTGCAACTCAAGGTGGCTGAGCGCGCTGTGGACGCCTACGGCAAAGTAGCAGCAGATGCGACCACGACACTGATCATTCCTGGCAACATGAGCGAAGTATCCGGTCTGATTGCAACTGCCATGAAGATGGTGCAATCCAGCAAGTAAGCGAAAGCGGACAAAAACAAAAAAGCCTGTAACGCATTGCGTTACAGGCTTTTCATTTTCTGGCGGAGCAGGCGGGATTCGAACCCGCGGTGGGTTTTACCCCACGCACGCTTTCCAGGCGTGTGACTTAAACCGCTCATCCACCGCTCCAGAGCCTCGTATTCTAGCCCGTTATTCTTCGCATTCCGGACTAACGGTAAAACTTTTTAGAAAAATGTCCGTGCGTCAGGACACGAGTTACATGGGCACCTTGCACTAAGGGCGGTCGACATCCTGCAGTTTTTCGGAGGTTGTCCTGATTGCGGAGCGCACCGCACCTTCGAGGTCCGCCATCACCGCTGGCAACAGTCGCTCCAACTGCATTTGCAAACTTTGACGTAAAGCATTCTGAACCAGCAACTCCAGATCGGGCATCAGTCGTTCCATCACGGCCGCAACCAATTGGCCTTCGTCCATGGGGTTCTGCAAACTTGTTTCTGACGAAGTTGCCGCTTTCTCTTCCTGGGACATGACCGGAGGCTTCACTACTTCGGTCAAGGTCGGCAAAAACCGAGGTGTGGCCTTGGGTGCCTGCATCACTCAGCCCCTTTCAGCTTTAAATCGTGCCGCTGAATCTCGTAACCCTGCTGCACATAGTGCTTCCACCGGTTCCGCGCCAAGGTCCGGTCCTCGTCGTCCACCGAAACCACTTCAATCACCCGATCGAAACGTGCGAACTCCTCAGGCACTGAGGTCGTCAAATTCACCAGCACCCCATGGCCTTTGGGCTCACCGTTTACCTTGGAAGTCAAAACCACAGGGCACATCGGGTGCGCCGCTTGGCCGTCGTCTACCGCGTGCACCAAAAAATCGGTAGGGGCAGTTGCCCACAGGCTCGCATCCAGATATTGCACCTGGGCAGGAGGGGCCAAAACGGTCAAACGTGCGCCCCTCGCTACCGCCTTGCGAAGCAAGCGACCCACGTACTCCAACTTGTTGGGCGCGCCGAAATGGAAAGCAATGTCTGTCACTTACCTGCCGCCCGGCTGAGCAAAAACTCCACCAACATGGGCACCGGACGACCGGTGGCACCCTTGGCACCGCCACTTTTCCACGCAGTGCCTGCGATGTCGAGGTGAGCCCAGTTGAATTGTTCGGTAAAGCGCTGCAGAAACTTGGCCGCCGTGATCGCACCACCCGCCCGCCCGGCGACATTGGCCACATCGGCGAAGTTGGTTTTCAAGCCTTCTGCATAGTCATCGTCCAGGGGCAGACGCCAGCAGAAATCACCACTGACCTCACCCGCGTGGAACAGTGCATCCCCCAAGTCCGGCTTGTTGGCAAACAAGCCACTACGCACACCACCCAAGGCCACCATACAAGCGCCCGTAAGCGTCGCAATATCGACCACCGCCGCAGGCTTGAATCGCTCTGCGTAGGTCAACGCGTCACACAACACCAAACGCCCTTCGGCGTCGGTGTTGAGGATCTCGATGGTTTGACCACTCATGCTCGTGACCACGTCACCGGGCTTGACAGCTTTTCCGTTGAGCAGGTTTTCACAGGCTGGGATCAATCCGACGACGTTGATGGCAGGCTTGAGCTCTGCCAAGGTACGGAAGGTTCCCAACACGCTTGCGGCGCCCGACATGTCGAACTTCATTTCATCCATTTCAGCCGCGGGCTTGATGGAAATACCACCGCTGTCAAAGGTGATACCTTTACCCACCAGAACCACAGGGGCCTGCGCTTTGGGGGCACCGGAGTACTGCAAGACGATGAAACGCAGCGGCTCATCTGAGCCTTGGGCCACCGCCATGAACGAACCCATACCCAGCTTGGCCACCTCTTTGGGCCCGAGTACCTCGCAGCTGATCTTGGAGAACTTGGCCAAGCTTTGCGCGGCCTGCCCCAACAAGGTAGGCGTTGCGTAATTGGCGGGCCGATTTGCCCACTCTTTGGCGAACTCAACACCGACCACAGTCGCAGCGCCCTTGTCAAACGATGCTTTTATTTCGGATGCATTGGTGGCTGCAACCAGTACCTTTAGCAAGGCTCTAGGTTCCGGCTTCGATTTGGTGTGCGTATAGACATAACTGCCCTCTGCCACCGCCAATGGAACGGCGCGCACGGCATCTTCTTGCGCCGGGGCTGCAAACGCCACTACCAGCTTTCTCAGGCTACCGGACTTCAATGAAGCTGCACAGGCTGCCAGCGCCGTGCGCACTTGGCGAGCATGTCCTTCGCCGATACCAACCAACAAAACCTTGGTGGCGTTGGACTGCACAGGCCGGTACAACGGGAGCACCGTGCCGGCTTTGGCCACAAAGTCCCCGTGCTTAAGGGCCTGAGCCACCAGCAGGGACAATTCATCCTTGCCCGCCTTGAAATCCTGCGCCACCATCAGGATCAGCAGATCGGCTTTTTCATTGGCAAGGGCTACGAGGTTCAGAGGCTTGAGTTCAAAGTTCATAATTCACGCTTTCGTTCTGCACAATGTTATTCCATTCCTCCATCCGCAAAGAACTAGGCCGCAGTTTCGGGGCTACGCTGGTCGTACTTGTTACGGTCGTGATGACCATGACTCTATTGCGCACCTTGGGTGAAGCCTCACGCGGAACCTTCAATCCGGCTGACGTACTGATCATCATGGGCTACACAGTGCTCTCGGACATGCCCACCATTCTTTCCATGAGCCTGTTCATTTCCGTACTGAGTGTGGTGACGCGCATGTACCGGGACAGCGAGATGGTGATCTGGTTCGGTAGTGGTCGAGGGTTGTTTGGTCTGATGCGCCCGTTGTTGCGATTTGCTTGGCCCGTTCTGGTCGTGATTCTTGCTCTTGCATTTTTGATCCTGCCTTGGTCCTTCAGCAAGATTGAAGATCTGCGCGACAAGTACGACAAGCGTGGCGATATTGCCCGCATTGAACCCGGCCAGTTCCAGGAGTCCGGCAACGGCGACCGGGTGTTCTTTATTGAAAAAGACAGCAAAGGCCAGCAAACCGGCAAGAACGTTTTCATTGCAACCAATGAAAGCAACAAGGAAACCATTACCAGCGCCCGGACCGGTACCGTGGAGGTCATGAACGGCGACAAGTTCCTCGTGTTGCAGAACGGCCAAAGGCTAGAACGCACTTCCGGGAAAAATGACCTGACACTGAGTACCTTCGAAAGATATGGCGCGAGGGTAGGTGCAGACGACACTTCGGCCCGTGACTATGCGCCCTCCAACGCAAAAACCACTTTGGAGCTTCTGCAAAACCCCAACCCGCAGCATTTGGGTGAAATCTGCTGGCGCGCCGGTCTCATACTCGCGGCTTTTAACTTGATTTGGATAGGACTCGCCGCAGCTGGTGCCAACCCCCGCGCGGGGCGAAGTACCAATCTGATTTTTGCTTTTTTGGCCTTTGTGGTGTATTTCAACCTTCTGGTCCTCAGCAAGAACTGGGTTGAAAATGGAAAAGCCGAACTATTTACCGCCCTTTTGCAACTGCATGGAGGGGTGTTTTTGATCAGCATGCTTTGGCTCGCAAAACGGCACAACCACTGGGCGTTGCGCCTTCCACGGCGGCCTGCAAGAAAAGGCGCTGGCGTATGAAAACCCTTCGCAAGTTGCTGTACGGCGAAGTCGTGACGGCCGTGACGCTGGTCACCATGGGCTTCATGGCACTGTTCTTTTTCTTTGATGTCGTTGAAGAGCTGCAATCAGTGAGCCGTATCGCATCCAGCGGCTACCAAGTGCCTCAAGCACTGATCTATGTGGCGCTGATGATTCCTGCCCACGTGTACGAGCTTTTCCCCATTACGGTGCTCATCGGGACCATTTTTGTCATGGCGCGCCTTGCGCGCAGTTCGGAGTTCACCATTTTGCGCACCAGCGGTCTGGGGCCGTGGCGCGCGTTGCGAACCCTACTGGTGCTCGGCTTGGGCTTTGTACTTTTCACTTTTGCGGTCGGGGACTATGTAGCGCCACTTGCAGACAAAACTGCGCAACTTCTGAAATCCCGCTTTCAGGGCAAGATCAGTGTCGGAAAAACGGGGGCCTGGCTCAAAGAAAAGCAGGCCTACGGGAGCTACTCTGTCAACGTTGGCGCACTATCTTCCGACGCCACCCTGAAAGATGTGCGGGTCTTTGAGTTCGATAACCAAGGCAATATGGTGTCACTCACAGAAGCCAAAGCCGGCACCTTCGGCAATGACGAATCTTGGATGTTGACCCAGGGTGAAAGAACGGAATTTTATACAGGCGCCAACAAGGCCACCACGGTTGATCGGGTGGCCTTTGACAGCTTCCGCTGGCCCACCCAAATCAGTGCAGAAATGGTGGCAGCTGCAGTACTACGTCCCGAACGCATGGGCACCATCGATCTCTTCCAATACATCCGCCACCTGAATGCCAATGGCCAGAGTGCGCAGAAATATGAAATCCAGTTCTGGAAGAAAGTGTTTTACCCGTTGAGCTGCCTGGTGATGGTGGTGCTGTCCCTCCCCTTTGCTTACCTGCATTTCCGCTCCGGCAGCATTGCGGGCTACACCTTCGGTGGTGTGATGGCGGGCATCAGTTTTGTGCTGCTTAACAACGTGCTCAATGATCTGGGCAACCTGCAGGGCTGGCAACCGTGGATCACGGCCGCACTTCCGGGATTGATTTATTCCTTCTTCTCCCTTGCCGCCTTCACCTGGCTGGTACTCCGACGATGACAAGTTCTTCTACCCGCAGCGCTATCGTGCTGTTTGCCCATGGCTCCCGCGACCCTCTGTGGCACAAACCCATGGAGGCTGTGGCTGAACGCATTCGCGCTCAGTCTGCCGATGTGGAAGTCACCTGTGCCTACTTGGAACTCAGCCAGCCAGACCTGCCGGATACGGCTGCTAAGTTGGTGACAAACGGCGTGAACCACATCACTATCGTACCCATGTTCCTGGGCGTGGGCCGACATGCACGCGAAGACTTGCCAGAGTTGGTGGTACAACTGAAAGCGGAACATCCGTCAGTCACCTTCCACCTGCAAGCCGCAGTGGGTGAAGATGCGCGCCTTCTGGACATGCTGGCAAAAATCGCGCTCAGCCCCGTTTGAAGCAATACCCCTGAGGCATAATGAATTCCATCTTTAGTTGGAATTCGATATGAACCTCCACCAGTTCCGCTTCGTCCAGGAAGCAGCTCGCCGTAACCTCAACCTCACCGAAGCCGCCAAGGCGCTGCATACCTCGCAGCCCGGGGTATCCAAAGCCATCATTGAGCTGGAAGAAGAGCTGGGCATCGATATCTTTGCCCGCCACGGCAAGCGTCTCAAGCGCATTACTGAGCCCGGCCAGCATGTGCTCAAAAGCATCGAGCTCATCCTGCGCGAGGTCAACAACCTCAAACGCATCGGTGAACAATACAGCTCGCAGGACAGCGGCACCCTGTCCATCGCCACCACCCATACCCAGGCGCGCTATGTGTTGCCGGAAAAAGTGGCCCAACTCCGCACCGCTTTCCCCAAGGTGAATGTCAGCCTGCATCAAGGCGCACCGGACCAGGTGGCGCGCATGCTGATCGACGATGTCGCCGAAATCGGCATCGCTACCGAATCGCTCTCCAACTACAGCGAGCTGGTTACCCTGCCCTGCTACGAATGGCAGCACGTGCTGGTGCTGCCCACAGACCACCCGCTGGCTCAAAAGGAACGCGTCACCTTGGAAGATGTTGCCGCCGAGCCGCTCATTACCTACCACCCTTCGTTTACCGGTCGTACCAAAATTGACCAGGCGTTTGAGGCCCGCAAGCTGCAACCCCGCATTTCGCTCGAAGCCATCGACTCCGATGTGATTAAGACCTATGTCCGCCTCGGGCTGGGCATCGGCATTGCCGCAGAGATGGCGGTAACCGATGTGGTGGAAGACATGGAGAAAAACGGCGCTCGTGGCGGCTTGGTTGTGCGCCCCGCCGGTTACCTGTTTGGCCAGAACGTGACCCGAGTCGCCTTCAAACGCAGTGCTTACCTGCGCAACTTCGTGTTCACCTTTGCCGAGCTGCTCAGCAGCCGCCTGAACCGCGCCCTGATCGCCAAGGCCATGGAAGGCCATGTCAATGATTATGAGCTGTGAAATCATGACCACTGCATTTACACCCCAGCTCACCAGCCGCCTGCCGAATGTGGGTACAACTATCTTTACCGTCATGTCGGCGCTGGCTGCCGAGCACAAGGCGGTCAATCTCGGTCAAGGCTTTCCGGATTTTGCGTGTGACCCGAAACTGGTCGATGCAGTGACCTCGGCCATGCAGGCCGGGCACAACCAGTACCCGCCCATGACCGGCGTACCTGCTTTGCGGCAGGCGGTGTCGGCCAAGATTGCCGGCCTGCACGGCAAGACCTACCAGCCCGACAGCGAAATCACCATCACTGCGGGGGCTACGCAGGCCATCATCACGGCCATTCTGGCCATCTTGCATCCGGGTGACGAAGTGATCGTGCTGGAGCCTTGCTACGACAGCTATGTGCCCAACATCGAGCTGGCCGGCGGCGTCGTGGTGCGCGTGCCGCTCACACCGGGCACTTTCCGGCCCGACTTTGCCAAGATCAGTGCGGCCATAACTCCCAAGACCCGCGCCATCCTGATCAACACACCGCACAATCCGAGTGCCACGGTGTGGAGCCGGGCCGACATGCTGGCACTGCAAGACCTGCTTGCGCCCACCGATATCCTGCTCATCAGCGACGAGGTCTACGAGCACATGGTGTTCGATGGGCAGCCCCACGAGAGCGCATCGCGCTTTCCGGGCCTTGCGGCACGGGCGTTTGTGGTGTCCAGCTTCGGCAAAACTTTCCATGTCACCGGCTGGAAAGTGGGCACGGTCGCCGCGCCTGCCGCATTGATGGCCGAGTTCCGCAAGGTGCACCAGTTCAACGTGTTCACCGTTAACACTCCTGTGCAGCATGCATTGGCGGCTTATCTGGCCGATCCGGCACCTTATGTGAACCTGCCGGCGTTCTATCAGCACAAACGCGACCTGTTCCGCGCAGGCCTCGCTGGCACCCGCTTCAAGTTGCTGCCCAGCCAAGGCAGCTATTTCCAGTGCGTGGATATTTCGGAAGTGAGTGATCTCAACGAGGCCGACTTCTGCCAGTGGCTCACCCGCGAAGTAGGTGTCGCGGCCATTCCGCTATCCGCCTTTTATGGCAACGGCTTCGACCAACGGGTCGTGCGCTTCTGCTTTGCCAAGCAGGATGAAACCCTACGCTCGGCCCTGGAACGCCTCAAGACGCTATAACGTCATCTGGCAAGCGAGAAAGCTATTATTTTTATAGCTGCTCGCGCACATTCCGCAAGGGCTGGAGGCATATTTTTATGAAATATTCAGGCTTTACCCGGTCAAAATCAAAACTACGGCGATGGAGTGCCTTGGGAATTGCTTTCGCGCTTAGTCTCGCTGGGTGGGCTCCGTTTGCGCATGCCGATTCACTGCGCACGGAAACCGTCGCCCAAGGGCTTGAGCACCCTTGGGCAATGGCATTTTTGCCGGATGGTCGTTTTTTGGTGACCGAGCGGCCCGGCCGACTCCGGGTTGTGGACCAACAAGGGCGTGTAGGCCCACCGGTGGCCGGCGTACCGGCAGTAGATGCACGCGGACAAGGTGGCCTGTTGGACCTGCAACTCGATAGCGACTTTGCAAACAGCCGGCAGATTTACCTCTGTTACGCCGAGCCGGGCAAAGGCGGCAACAGCACTGCGCTTGCGCGCGCGCGCCTGAGCGCGGATTCCACAAGACTTGTCGACCTGCAAGTGCTTTTCAGCCAACAACCCAAAGTCAGCAGCAGTGGGCACTTCGGTTGCCGCATTGTCGAGAACCTGCGTGAAGGCAAGTCCGATGGCACCCTATTCCTTGCGTTGGGCGAGCGCTTCAGCCGCAAAGATGATGCTCAAACGCTCAACAACCACCACGGCAAACTGGTCCGTATCCGGAAAGACGGCACGGTGCCCGCCGGCAATCCATTTGACACCCCTGAGTCGCGCCAGTCAGGTGCCCTGCCCGAAATCTGGAGCTACGGCCACCGCAACCCGCAGGGTCTGGTGCAGGCACCGGACGGCAAGTTGTGGGAAATCGAACACGGCCCCCAAGGCGGCGACGAAATTAACCTCATTGAACCCGCCCGCAACTACGGTTGGCCGACGATCACCTATGGCGAGAACTACGGTGGCGGAAAAATCGGAGCAGGCCTGACTTCACAGCCGGGCATGGAGCAGCCCCTGCACTACTGGGCACCCTCCATCGCACCGTCGGGCATGGCGTTTGTTTCGAGTCAGCGCTACGGCAAAGAGTGGGTTGGAAACCTGGTCGTGGGCTCCCTCAAGTTTGGCTACCTCTCCCGGTTGGAGCTCAGTACTCCGTTTGCCGGCAAAGTAGTCCGGGAAACGCGGCACCTGCAAACGCTGGGTGATCGGGTGCGCGATGTGCGTCAAGCCCCGGATGGCTGGCTATACCTGCTGACCGACCACCCGCAGGGCCGGCTTCTGCGCGTTCTTCCCCGCTGACAAACCACCCGTTGGCTGCTGCCTTCATCGATTTGTCACTTGACACGGCTCTAATCCGACCTTCGTTGGAGATGGACCATGCAACTACTCAAAACAGAGAAAGCGCGGGCCGAATTACAGGGCGGCACCCGAACGCTCGGGCAGCGGGAGCGCGCCCTGCTGATTCTTGCAGATGGCAAAAACACGGTACAGGCTGTCAGTCACCTGTTCAATGGAGATGCACTTCAGCTCGCCACACACCTGATGCAAAGTGGCTACCTGGTGCCCCAGGACGAACC
Source organism: Comamonadaceae bacterium (assembly GCA_027488985.1). Lineage (GTDB taxonomy): Bacteria > Pseudomonadota > Gammaproteobacteria > Burkholderiales > Burkholderiaceae_C > Allorhodoferax > Allorhodoferax aquaticus. Next base: position 257,326 of record JAIYAR010000010.1, read on the forward strand.
CGCTACGCAGCCGGTCAGGGCACCACGGCCTGCGCCCAAAGCCGTGCGACCACCGGAGCCTGTCGCCCCGATAGCCCCGGCGCCGGTGCTGACCGAGGTTGTCGTTCCTGCATCTTCGGCAGATAGCTTTGAAGGCAAGCGGTCGCTGGCTACCACGCGGATGTTCTTGTTTGATATCTGTGAGCGCATGTTTGTCCGTCGCGACCCTGTGCGTGCCGAAGCCTTCCGCGAAGCGCTCAGAAACGCCAAGGACCGCGAAACCATGTTGGCCGCCGCACGCGAAATGATCAGCGCGGTGGAAGAAATTGCAGGCCACGAGCGCGCCGACTCCATCAGCGAGCGCATCGCCATGTTGCTCCCCCCCGAGGGTTGAAGCGCGAGCCCTGCCACTCAGGCCCCTCGGCTTGATTAACTCTGAATTTGCGCCCAGGCCTTGTCCAAGCGCTTCACGCTCACCGGCTGGGGGGTACGGAGCTCCTGCGCAAAGAAGCTCACGCGTAACTCTTCCAGCAACCAGCGGAACTCCTGCATCCGCTCATCCACCACACCTTTGCGCTCTGCCACCAGGCGCCAGTAGCGCTGTTCCTGCGGGCGCAGCTCGCTCAGGCGAGAAGCATCACGGGCCGGGTCGGCACGGTACTTCTCCAGCCTCAGCGTGATGGCCTTGAGGTAGCGGGCCAGATGCTGAAGGCGGTCCCAAGGCGTGGCCTGCAAAAACTTCTTGGGGATCAGGCGGTTGATCTGCTGCTGGGCGTCACTCGTCGCATCCGGCGCGTTTTTCGTGTCTTTGATCTTTCGGGCGGCGGTAGCGTACTCCAGCAGAATCACGCTCGCCATGCGGGCCACTTCGTTGGCGATCAGGGTAAGGCGCCCGCGCCCTTCTTCGATGCGGCGTTTGAATGCAAATTCGTCGGTGGGCAGTGGGTCGAGCAAGAAGGCGCGGTCCAGCGCCACAGCGATGATTTGTTCGCGTAGCTCCTCTACCGTTCCCCCGCCACTGCCGTTGTCGGCCTTGCCCACGTTCATGTAGCTGACCGCCATTTTTTGCAGTTCAGGGATGTTCTTTTCGAGGTACTTGAGGGCGTCCTTGATCTGGATGGCGAACAGGCGGCGCAGGCCGGCGCGGTGTTTGGCGGCGGCTACCTCGGGTTCGTCAAACACTTCCACGGTCACCGCGTCACCGGCGTCTATGAGTGCGGGGAAGCCGATCAGCGTTTGCCCGCCTTTGTGGATTTCCAGCAACTCGGGGAGTTCGCCGAAGGTCCACGCGGTGAAGCGATCATCGAGGATGCTAGGGGCGGCACTATTGGAGGCGTTGCTGTTTGCTACGGATTTTATAGCTGCTTGCGCAGTGTTGGCGAAAGCTGAGCGCTGGTTTGGCCGGGCGCCCTGCTCCGTGTCCTCCGACCGCTGCGCGGTCTCCCCCTTGACCTGCGCAGGACGCCCGGTCAAAGCAGCTCCCGTTGTTGCGCTGACATCTATGCTTGCGGTCTGGTTTTGGGCTAGCTTCAGGCTGGCCAAGGCTTGGAACGCGCCACGGGCTTGGCTACCCAGCTCCGCCTTCAACGCGCCCAGGTTACGGCCATGGCCTAGCTGGCGGCCATGTTCGTCGACCACCCGGAAGTTCATGAAGAAATGCGGGCTGAGCATGTCCACCTTGATATCGGCTTTCACAATGTCCAGCGAGGTTGCTTCCCGCACCAGCTTGAGCACGGCTTCCACCAGCCCGCCGCTACCGAACTTCTCGGGCGCATTCAGTGCTTCGGAAAACTTGGCGGCCGTGTCAGGCAGCGGCACCAGACGACTGCGGGGGCGTTGATGCAGAGTCTTCAGCAATGCTTGCACCTTGTCTTTGAGCATGCCGGGCACCAGCCATTCGCAGCGCTCGTCGTTGACCTGGTTCAGCACAAACAAGGGAATGGTTACGGTCAAACCGTCACGTGCATCGCCTGGTTCGTGCAGGTAATTAGCAGCACAGTCCACGCCGCCCAAGCGAATCGTTTTGGGGAACGACGCGGTGGTGATGCCTGCCGCCTCGTGGCGCATCAGCTCTTCGCGGGTGAGCTTGAGCAAGTTGGGTTGCTTTTTGACTTCATCGCGGTACCAGCGCTCCAGGCTGTAGCCGCTGCACACATCGGCTGGTAACTGTTGGTCGTAAAAGGCGTAGATCAGCTCGTCATCTACCAGCACGTCCTGGCGGCGGGCTTTGTGTTCCAGCTCTTCCACTTGCTTGATGAGCTTGTGGTTGGCGGCTAGGAAAGGCAGCGTGGTCTCCCATTCTTTGCCGACCAGCGCTTCACGGATGAAGATTTCCCGCGCGCCAGCCATGTCGACGCGGCTGTAGTTCACGCGCCGACCGCTATAGACCACGATGCCATAGAGCGTGGCCCGCTCCAAGGCCACGACCTCGGCGGCTTTCTTTTCCCAGTGCGGGTCCAGCAGCTGTTTTTTCAGCAAATGGCCGCCTACTTGCTCCAGCCATTGGGGCTCAATGGCGGCAATGCCACGGCCGAACAGGCGCGTGGTTTCCACCAGCTCGCTGGCCACGATCCACTTGCCGGGCTTCTTGGTCAGATGCGCGCCGGGGTGCGCAAAGAATTTGATGCTGCGGGCACCCAGGTATTCGCCGTTTTGCCCCTCTTCGAGCTTGCAACCCACGTTGCCCAGCAGGCCCGACAGCATGGACAGGTGCAGTTGCTCGTAGCTCGCCGGCTTGGTGTTGAGACGCCATTTGTGCTCGGCCACCACGGTGTGGAGCTGGGTGTAAATGTCTTTCCACTCGCGCACGCGGCGGATATTGACGAAGTTTTGGCGCAGGAGCTGTTCGTATTGGCGGTTGGTTAGTTTGTGAGTGGCTGCTGGGGTCTGGAGTTGGGGCGCCCGGGCGCTCTGCTCCGTGTCCCCCGCCCGCTTTGCGGGCTCCTCCTTGACCTGCGCAGAACGCCCGGACGCCCCAATTCCCGCGTTTGCAGGTGAGCCGCCGCCTCTGGCGTCGTGAATCCACTTCCATAGCTTCAGGTAGCCGGTGAACTCACTCTTCTCGTCATCAAACTTCTGGTGCGCCTGGTCAGCCTGTTGCTGGGCCTCCATGGGGCGGTCGCGCACGTCTTGCACGCTCAAGGCACTGGCAATGACCAGTGCTTCATTCAGCGCCTCCCGGCCACGGGCTTCCAGCAGCATGCGGCCTACGCGCGGGTCCAGCGGCAGGCGGCTGAGTTCCTGGCCCAAGGGGGTCAGCTCATTCGCATCGTCCACCGCGCCCAGTTCATTGAGCAGTTGGTAACCGTCGGCAATCGCGCGGCCGCTGGGGCGCTCCAGAAAAGGGAAATCTTCCACGATGCCCAGGTGCAGCGACTTCATGCGCAGGATGACGCCCGCCAATGAAGACCGCAGGATTTCGGGGTCGGTGAAACGCGGGCGACCGTCAAAGTCTTTTTGGTCGTACAGACGTATGCAAATACCGTTGGCCACGCGCCCGCAGCGTCCGGCGCGCTGATTGGCAGAACTCTGGCTGATGGGCTCCACCAGCAGCTGTTCCACTTTGCTACGGAAACTGTAGCGCTTCACGCGCGCAGTACCTGCGTCAATCACGTATCTGGTGCCTGGAACAGTCAGCGAAGTTTCGGCTACGTTGGTCGCCAGCACAATGCGCCTGCCGGTGTGGCCGTCAAAAATGCGGTCTTGCTCGGCCGGGCTCAGGCGGGCAAAAAGGGGCAGCACCTCGGCATTGCGCATCACCGGCTGGTGGCTCAGGTGCTTGCGCAAGTGGTCGGCGGCTTCGCGGATCTCGCGCTCACCTGGCAAGAAGACCAAGATGTCGCCCTGGTTGTGCGGGTCGCGCCAGAGCTCGTCCACGCCATCCGCGATGGCGTTGTTCAGGTCGTATTCGCGGCTTTCTTCAAACGGCCGGTAGCGCTGCTCCACAGGGAACATGCGGCCCGACACAAAAACGACAGGTGCAGGCCCTTTGGATGACTTGAAGTGGTCCGCAAAGCGCTGCGCGTCAATCGTGGCCGAGGTGACGATGATCTTCAGGTCTGGGCGGCGCGGCAGGATTTGGCGCAAGTAACCCAGCAAAAAGTCGATATTGAGCGAGCGCTCGTGCGCCTCGTCGATGATGATGGTGTCGTAGGCATTAAGCAGCGGGTCGGTCTGCGTCTCGGCCAGCAAAATACCGTCCGTCATCAGCTTGACTGAGGCGTCTTTGCCCAGCCGGTCGTTGAAGCGCACCTTGTAGCCCACCACATCGCCCAGTGGAGTCTTCAGCTCTTCGGCAATACGCTTGGCCACGCTGCTGGCCGCGATACGACGGGGCTGGGTGTGGCCTATGAGCTTGCCGCGCTGGCCAGCGGGGTAATTCAGCTTGCCGCGCCCCATGGCGAGCGCGATTTTGGGCAGCTGGGTGGTTTTGCCCGAGCCGGTCTCCCCGCAGACGATGACCACTTGGTGCGCTGCAATGGCGTCCATGATTTCGTCGCGTTTGCCCGACACCGGGAGCGACTTTGGGAATTCGATTTGCAATGGGCTGGCTGTCAAGGCGTGGTCTTCGTAGAGAATTGCGGATTATCCCAGTCCTGACAAACCCTTACCGGCCTCCCCCGCCCCTCAATGACCTCTGTCTTCAACTTCACCTTTGTGCCCTGGTTCCGTTCGGTTGCGCCTTACATCCACAAGTTCCGCAACCAGACTTTTGTGGTGGGCATTGCCGGTGAAGCGATCGCAGCGGGCAAGCTGCCGCACTTGGCCCAGGACCTGGCCATGATCCAGAGCATGGGCGTGAAAATTGTGCTGGTGCACGGCTTCCGGCCGCAGGTCAATGAGCAGCTCTTGGCCAAGGGCCACACCCCCAAATACAGCCACGGCATCCGCATTACCGACGAAGTCGCTCTGGACTGCGCGCAAGAAGCTGCCGGCCAGCTGCGTTACGAAATTGAGGCGGCGTTTAGCCAGGGTTTGCCCAATACGCCCATGGCGGACTCCACGGTACGGGTGATATCGGGCAACTTCATCACTGCGCGCCCCGTAGGCATTGTGGATGGCGTCGACTTCCAGCACAGCGGTCTGGTGCGCAAGGTGGACATTGCCGGCATCACCAAAACCCTGGACATGGGTGCCATGGTGCTGCTGTCGCCCTTTGGCTTTTCGCCGACCGGTGAGGCCTTCAACCTGACCATGGAAGAAGTGGCGACCAGCGTGGCCACGGCCCTGCAGGCGGACAAGCTGGTCTTTTTGACCGAGGTGCCGGGCATCCGCATGGACCCGACACAGCCCGCCAGTGAAGACAACCCGATTGATACCGAGCTGCCATTGGCGGCCGCCGAGAAGCTGCTTCAGGAGCTGCCCACCGCGAATCTGCCCACCGATACTGCCTTCTACCTGCAGCACTGTGTGAAAGCCTGCAAAAACGGCGTGGAGCGCAGCCACATCATTCCTTTTGCGGTGGATGGCGCCATCCTGCTGGAGGTGTATGTGCACGATGGCATAGGCACCATGGTGATTGATGAAAAGCTTGAGGAGTTGCGCGAAGCCAGCGAGGACGATGTGGGTGGCATCTTGCAACTTATCGAACCTTTTGAGAAAGATGGCACGCTGGTCAAGCGCAGCCGCACAGAAATCGAGCGGGACGCCGGCAACTACACCATCATCGAGCACGACGGCGTGATCTTTGCCTGCGCGGCGCTCTACCCCTACCCGGAAGCCAAAACTGCCGAGATGGCCGCGCTCACCGTGTCACCCGATGTGCAGGGGCAAGGCGATGGTGAACGTGTGCTTAAGCGCGTGGAGCAGCGGGCCAAGGCGGCCGGGCTGGACAGCATTTTTGTGCTGACCACCCGCACCATGCACTGGTTCATCAAGCGCGGCTTTGTACAGGTAGACCCGGACTGGCTGCCCGAGGCCCGAAAACGCAAGTACAACTGGGACCGCAAGAGCCAGGTGCTGGTCAAAAAATTGAGCTGATAAGGTCCGGGCTCATCGCCGGCCGCAAGCGGCCGGCTTCACGAATCAACTCTTGCGGGCGCTGCGCCACACCATCAGGCTGCCAAACATGGCAAAGGCGCTGAAGCACAGGAAGGACCAGTTGGCAATCGTGCCCCCCAGGAAAGTCCAATCTACCTTGCTGCAGTCGCCTCCACCCCGGAAGATCATGGGCAATGCGCGCTTGAGGGGAAAAGTCTCGATCATTCCGTACAAATCGCGCCCGCAGGACACCACCTCGGGTGGGTACCACTGCAGCCAGCTCTGTCGGGCCGCCACATAAGCACCGGCCAACGCAAACACGACCAAGAGCACACCGCCACCAATGTGCAAGCCTTTTCGGCCGCTAACGCTTGTCAGCGCTGCGCAAATAGCTACCAAAATGAGAGCATAGCGCTGCACGATACACATGGGACAAGGCTCCAGACCCACCACATGTTGCAGATACATGCCAAACACCAGCATGGCCACACAGGCCAATGCCACTATCCCGAACGCGCGACGGGGCGCGTTGTCCATCCAGCTGAAAACCAAATTCAAAATTGTGTCCTTGTCGGTTGAGCCGACCCCGCGTCTTCGTCACGAGGCGATTGCGTTTTGGTGCCATCTTAGGCGCTGAAGTTCCCGTAGTCGCCGTGAGTGAGTTCAAAGCGAATAAGATTCGGCCTTTCGTTTTCACACCATCGATGAGGTTTCCCCATGGCACGCACCGTTAACTGTATCAAGCTGGGCAAAGAGGCTGAGGGCCTGGATTTTGCGCCCTATCCCGGTGAGCTGGGCAAACGCATCTGGGAGAGCGTGAGCAAGGAAGCCTGGGCCGCATGGCTCAAGCACCAGACCATGCTGGTGAATGAAAACCGCCTGAATCTGGCCGACGCTCGCGCCCGCCAATACCTTGCCCGACAGATGGAAAACCACTTCTTCGGTGACGGTGCTGACGCTGCACAAGGCTACGTTCCCCCAAGCGCCTGATAGGCGCACAGTGATGCAGATGCACACCCACGCGTCTGCGCTGCTTGAAGCCAGTGCTCTGCCAACCGCTTGGGCGGGGCTGAGCGCTTGGACGATTCTGGACACCTCTTTTGGCGCCGGCGAACGCTTCATAGCGACGTGGCAGGCCTGGCGGGCAGATCCACATCGACCAGCGATGCTGCATTACGTCGGGCATGTTTCTCCTGAGGACTACCGCCACCATTTTGCCGCGCCCCCCTCGGGTGCTTCCATGGAGCAACTGGAGCTGCACAAAGCAGCAGCTGAGAGGGCGAACGGCATCCACCGTTTGCTATTGGACAAAGGTCAGGTTTCTTTGACCCTGTGCATCGGGGACAGCAAAGCCTTTTTCTCCGACCACCGCCTGTTTGCCCAAACCCTGTGGGTGGAAGCCCTATCTCTCGACTGGGACAAATGGGCGGCCAAGGCCTTGGCCCGCATCTCTGTCCGTGGCGCCACCTTGATTGCCAGCCTGCCGGAGGGGCCGAACTCCGCGTGGCTAAAGGAGGCGGGCTTTGTGCACATTGAAGACCTGCCCGGGCTCAACGCATTGCGGGCTACTTTTGATCCCTCTTGGAACTTGGGGGACAAAGAGCCGCCGGTTCAACGTGGGGCTACCGAAGCCGCCAAGCACTGTTGTGTGGTCGGTGCCGGCATTTCCGGCGCCAGTGTTGCCTACGCCATGGCTCGCAGGGGCTGGCGCGTCACGGTGCTGGATAAAGCCGCACAGGCTGCAGCTGGGGCGTCAGCCCTCCCTGCCGGACTGATAGTGCCGCACATTTCGGCAGACGACAGTCCGCGTTCGCGTCTGTCACGGGTGGGGGCCCGTCTGATGCTGCAGCACGCCGATGAACTGTTGACCCAAGGCATGGAATGGGCTCTAAGCGGGGTGCATGAGCACCGATTCGGCGATGGCCCAGACCGTCAACACACCCATGCAGGATGGATCAAACCACAGGCCTTGGTGCGTGCCTGGTTGGCCCATCCGGGCATCACGGTGCGAAATCATGCTGAGGTGCAGCACGCAGAACGAGGCGTTTCCTCTTGGTCTGTCGTGGATACCCAAGGCAGGGCCCTGCTCACCGCAGATGTCATTGTGTTTGCAAACGCCTATGGCGCTCGCAGTCTGCTCAGTGCCGACAATGCGGCCTCCCACAGGGCCCCGACACTGCCCCTTACGCTGGGTGACTTGCAAGCCGTTCATGGCACGGCAAGCATTGGAGTATGGTCCGATAAATTCTGCAGTTCATGGGATGGAACGCCACACAATGGCCATGGCTGCTTTATCGTGATTCCGCAAGCCAATGAAGAGACGTTGTGGTTGGCCGGCTCAAGTTTTGAACCCGACGCGGATCCCGGTGACTCGTCCATGCATACGCACCGCCTTGCGCCGCTGGCAGCGCAACATGCCGGAAACCTTGCGAGGCTGAAGATGCTGGTGCCGGACATTGGCGAGGCATTGGCCCCTCAATTTGGTGGCGATGGCCCGGACAACTGGTCTGGAACCCGCTGCGTGACCCACGATCGCCTGCCGCTGGCCGGACCGGTCGATGCCCATGGCCACAACGGTTTATGGATGCATGTAGGGATGGGAGCGCGTGGTCTCACCTTTTCAGCATTAGGAGCCGAGCTGATTGCGGCCCGCATCTGCGGCGAACCATGGCCCGTCGAAGTAAGTTTGGCTCGCTCCATGGATTCGCAGCGCTTGCGCAAACGGCGCGCAGTGCGCGAGCTTGAAAGTGACAGCACCTAGGCTTGCCACCCGGCTTCAGACCCTTTGAAACGCAGTGAAAACCTGCTGAGGATTGAACGGAACTTCCAGCAAGGCAGAACAGCCCATACTCTCTGAAAGTCGCACCGATTTCCAATCCGGTGTGGGCATGACCCCGATCACATTAGGCAAAGGCTCCGCAAGATCTTGCAGGAATTTGGCATATCGCCAAGGGTCTTGGGTTACCGGGTCCACGTACACCATCGCGAGGTCGTATTTGCGTTTAGTCAAGCGGTCAGAGCAGTCTTCCAGGGACTGCACTTCGTCCACCACCAACAGTCCGGCCAGGGCTAAGCGTGTGCGCAGGTAATAGGCGCTCGCCAAAGGTATACCGACAAACAAGGCACAACGGATACCCGGCGGAGTGGGAGCTTGCGGCGGCGGACTATCCGCAAAAATGTCGATATCGACTTCCTGAGAGCTCGCAAACAATTCGTCGAGCATCTGCACCAGCACGGCCCAGTCAACCGGACGCTGCAACGCCCGCCAGGCGCCCAGCGGAGCCGAATCACCGACTGCAATCATCTTCAAATGCGGATTGAAGCCGGGCGACACCAAGTCCAGACCGGCTTCGTAGCTGTCCACATCAATGACCGCTACGTTGGGTGATGCCGCGTCTTCCGGTTTCCAAAGCACGTAATTGGGCCCGTCCGCCCGTGACACCCGGAAGATGGTGTTGAGCGAATGCCTCTCTGCATCGCTGAAACCTACCACTTTGACCCAGACCGTGATTGCCATGTCAGAAAGAAACCTGCAAAGGCCTCAGCGCTCCTTCGAATAAGGACGCCCCAGCGCTTGCGGTGCAACAGCTTTACCTATAAACCCGGCCAAAAGTACCACTGTCAAAAGATACGGCAAAGCCTGGATCAACTGAACCGGCACTTCACCGAAACCTGTGATTTGTACACCCTGCAAACGGATAGCCGCAGCGTCTAGGAAACCAAACAACAAACATGCCCAGAACGCACCCACCGGATGCCAACGGCCGAAAATCAAAGCGGCCAAGGCCATGAAGCCACGTCCCGCCGTCATGTTGGCTGAAAAGTTGGCACTCTGGGCCAGTACGAGATAGCTGCCTGCGAGACCGCACAAGACGCCATTGATGGTGAGGGCTGCATAGCGAAGACCCGTCACCGAAACGCCCGCGGCGTCCACCATCTGGGGGTTCTCGCCGACAGCGCGCAGGCGCAATCCGAAGCGCGTGCGGAACAATACCCACCACGACAGGGGCACCAGTGCCAAGGCGAGGTACACCAAAGCGTTGTGACTCAACAAGCCTTCGCCCACCACGCGCCCGATAAAGGGAATATTGGCGAGCGCTTCTTGCATGCCCGGGAACAGTGCCTTAATGCGCACCTCAGTGCTCACAGGAGGCGTCTGACCACCCTGTGCAAACCAAGCGATGCCCAGCACCACAGTCATACCGGCCGCGATGATGTTGATCGCCACACCTGACACCACCTGGTCGCCTTTATGGCTGACACAAGCCAGCCCATGCATCCAAGACAACGCCACGGCCACCATGATCCCCAAGAACAGTGCCAAGGTCGTTGACTGGTAGGCCGCACCCGCAGCACCTGCTGCGAATGCCGCGAACAACATCTTGCCTTCAAGGCCAATATCCACCACGCCGGAGCGCTCGGAAAACATGCCTGCCAATGCGCACAAAATCAGTGGCGTTGACACCCGCAAGGTCGAGGCCAGCATGGCCGCCAGCAAGGTTTCATCCATGTTGCACCCCCGACTTCAGGAATGTGGTCGAAATCCTGTTCAAAACCCAAGCCAGTAGAGGTGCAATGACATACACCATGGCCCCCGAGAACAATACGATAAAGCCCTGCAACATGACGACCATCTCCCGGCTGAATCCCGGTACTTCAAACGCCACTTCTGCCCCCCCCTGGAACAAGGCCCCGAACAGCACACTGGCAAAAATGATCCCGACAGGATGGTTGCGCCCCATCAATGCCACTGCAATGCCGGTGAAGCCAGCGCCGCTGACGAACTCCAACAGCAGCTTGCCGTTAACACCCGCAATTTCATTCATTCCCACCATCCCTGCCAAAGCACCGGAAATGGCCATACCGATCACGATCTGGTGGCGTACGTTGATGCCGGCGTACTCCGCAGCGCTCTGGCTGGAGCCGACGGCCCGCAAACGGTATCCGGCACGTGTGCGCCATAGGAATAGATACACCGCGAGTGACGCCAAAAGGGCCAGAATCAGACTCATGTTGAGCGGGGACGCGTCCCACTCGATTCCGACCGCCTCCAGCACTTCTTGCATGCCCGGCAACTTGGCGGATGCAGCAAACGCAGCCGTTTCCACAGCCATGGACCCGGCCGGGCGCAACACATTCACCAGCAAGTAGACCAACAAGCTGCTGGCGATAAAGTTGAACATGATGGTGGTGATCACCACGTGACTGCCGCGATACGCCTGCAGATAAGCGGGTACCGCAGCCCACGCTGCGCCGAACAAAGCACCGCTCACCAACATTAAAGGCAACATGGCCCAAGCCGGAAGGCTATTCGATAGCCACAGGGCAACCAAACCTGTGCCCAATCCTCCTAGGATGGCCTGCCCTTCACCACCGATGTTGAACAAGCCACCGTGGAAAGCAACTGCAACGGCTAGACCGGTGAAAATAAAAGTAGTGGCGTAGTACAAGGTATAGCTGATACCGCGCTGGCTGCCGAAAGCTCCGTTGACCAGCACGGAAAGCACTTCTGCAGGATCCTGCCCCACCAAAGCGACCACGCCTGCCGCAGCTAGTAAAGCTACGGCAAGACACACCGCAGGCAACAGCACCAGATCCGCCCAACGCGGCAAGCTGTAATTGGCGTTCATTGCGGGCCTCCCGTCATCAACAGGCCAATGCCCGCTTCGGTGCAGTCTTCTATGGCCAACTCACCCGTCACCCGACCTTGGTTCATCACAATTACTCTGTCAGAGAGCGCCAGGATTTCATCCAGTTCGCTCGATACCACCAGTACCGCACAGCCGGCATCACGCATGGCACGCAGCTGGGAATATATGAATTCAATCGCACCAATGTCCACCCCACGCGTGGGTTGACCGACCAACAAGACCTTGGGCGCCTGGCCCAGTTCGCGCGCCAGCACCAGCTTCTGCTGATTGCCCCCTGAAAACTTGCTGCTCTTGAGCTCCGGGTCGCGGGGGCGCACATCAAAGCGCTCCATCAACGCCGCGGTCGACTTGCGCATCCCGTTGTGTGACATCCAGCCGCCGCTGGAATACTCCGGCAAGCCGTCATAGCCAAGTACGGCTGATTCCCAGGCCACAAAGTCCATCACCATCGCACGTGCGTGGCGATCTTCCGGTACATGGGCCAAACCCAATTCACGTGCCTTTTGAGGATCCAGCCATTGAGGCGCCTCAAATTGAGTCGCACCCATCGCCAAACTGCCGGAATCCGGCGTCAACAATCCGGAGAGGACATCCAGCAACTCACTCTGCCCATTGCCGGACACCCCCGCCACACCGACAATTTCGCCGGCACGCAAGTCGAGGCTCAAACCATGCAAGCGCACGACCTGCAGAGCATCTTTCACCACCACATTGCGCACCGAAAGAAGCGTATAGCCAGCCTTGCGGACTTCGCCCTCCAGCCGCCCCATGTGCACCTTGCGGCCTACCATGGCTTCCGCCAGGCTTTCTACCGAGGCCTGCGCAATCGGCAGTTCCTGGACTACCCGTCCACCGCGCATCACGGTCACGTTGTCGCACAAGCCCATCACTTCTTTGAGCTTGTGGGTAATCAACAAAATGGTCGTTCCCTGGCTGCGGAGCACTCGCAACACCTTGAACAAATGCTCGGTTTCCTGCGGGGTCAGCACCGCAGTGGGCTCATCCAGAATCAGAATCTTGGCGCCGCGGTAAAGCGCTTTGAGGATTTCCAGCCGCTGCCGGTCACCCACGGGTAAATCAGCAACCAGACTATCCAGCTGCACTTGCAAACCTGTGGCTTGCATCAAGGTATCGAGCTTGCCGCGTACCGAGGCATCCGCCTTTTGGAGCAGCCAATGAGGCTCGGCACCGAGCATCACGTTCTCCAGCGCAGTCAAGGTATCTACCAGCATGAAGTGCTGGTGGACCATGCCGATACCCTGCGCGATGGCGTCATCCGCATTACGAATGATCGCGCGCTGGCCCTGCACCTCAATCACGCCGCTGTCGGCCTGATAAAAGCCGTACAGAATGGACATCAAGGTGCTTTTGCCTGCGCCGTTCTCGCCCACGATCCCGTGCACCGTTCCGGCGGCTACACGCAAATCCACATCTGCATTGGCCGCGACCGCGCCGAAACGCTTGTTGATGCCCTGCATGTGTATCGCCGGCGGACTCGATGCCGTTGGCGTTGTGCTCTCTACACTCAAATCCTGCTCCTCAAGGGGCTCTTGCAATGAAGCGAAAAGCCCACGGCACGTGCAAGCACCGCGGGCTTTGAAATCGAACCCGGACTGGCGTCTGCGAGCTTGGAAGCCGCAGGCGCACAGCCCGTCAGATTACAGTTTGCAGGCGTTGTCTGCCATGAAGTCTGCAACCTTGATCTTGCCGCTGATGATGTCAGCTTTGGCGGCTTCTACCTTCTTCTTGATTTCAGGAGTGATCAGCTTGGCGTTGTTCGCGTCCACAGCGTAATCCACGCCGCCCTCTTTCAGCCCCAAAACGGTCATGCCGGCTTTATGGCCCTTGGCAACGTTGTACACAGCGGTGTCTACGCGCTTGAGCATGGAGGTGAGCATGGTGCCGGGTTGCAGGTGGTTCTGGTTGCTGTCAACGCCGATAGCCAACTTGCCGCTGTCCTTGGCGGCCTGATACACGCCGATACCGGTACCGCCAGCTGCCGCGAAGACGACGTCCACGCCTTGGGAGAACTGAGCTTTAGCCAATTCACCACCACGTGCGGGGTCGTTCCAAGCGGCACCTGTGGTGCCGGTCATGTTGCCGATAACTTCAGCCTTGGGGTTGGCAAACAAGGCGCCCTGCTTGTAGCCGCACTCAAACTTGCGGATCAAGGGAATGTCCATGCCGCCGACGAAACCGACCTTGCCGCTCTTGCTGGACAAAGCTGCGATTGTGCCCACCAAGAAGCTGCCCTCTTGCTCTTTGAACACAACAGACTGCACGTTAGGCAGGTCTACAACCATGTCAATGATCGCAAATTGCAGCTTGGGGAATTCCTTGGCGACTTTCTCGATGCTGGAGGCTTGACCGAAACCAATACCGATGATGGGGCTGGCACCGCGCTCAGCCATCCGGCGGATGGCCTGTTCACGCTGGGACTCGTTGGTGATTTCGAAAGACAGGTATTTCTTGCCTGTTTCCTTTTTCCACTTTTCAATACCGTTGTAAGCAGCTTCGTTGAAAGACTTGTCGAACTTGCCGCCCATGTCGAACACGACAGCAGGGTCAGCAGCGATAGCCTGGAAACTGGCGGCCAAGGTAGCGGCCAACAGTGTCATGCGTACAGGAGATTTAACGTTCATAGCTTCTCTCAGTTCTCAATCAAGTTAAAAAATCAGTTTTACCAACCACCCGACGGCACGAATGCCGTCTTTTTCACCCTTTGCCGCTTACCGCAGACAACGCCACACTGTAGTTCAAGAATCACAGCGGACTCCAGTGTCTGCATCAGGGCTTCTCCGTATATAACTTAATTGTTATACACCTCTTAACCCGTTTCCATGTTGGCGGTTTACAAAGTTCCGCGCCCCGCCTCCAACAAAGATGTCCCGATCGCGCTCGCCAACCGGGCATTGTTCAGCACCAACTGGATGTTAGACGCCAGACTGTCCCCGCCGGTCAATTCGCAGACCCGCGCCAATAAAAACGGAGTGGACTCTTTGCCACCCACCCCCTGGGCCTTGGCTTCTGCTAGCGACTGCTCGATGGCAGCATCAATCGCATCCCGCGGCATGGCAAATTCAGAAGGGATGGGGTTCGCAATTACCATGCCACCATCCAAACACATGGTCCACTTGGCGTGCAGTACTTGGGCAATCGCGGAAGGAGTATCCAGGCGGTAATCCACTTGGAAAGCGCTATCGCGTGTGAAGAATGCGGGGAGTGAGGAGGTCTGGTAGCCCACCACGGGTACGCCATGGGTTTCCAGGTATTCCAGCGTCAAGCGCAAATCCAGAATGGACTTGGCACCAGCGCACACCACCGCTACCGGCGTGCGCGCCAGTTCCTGCAAGTCTGCAGACACGTCAAAACTCTCTTGAGCACCACGGTGTACACCGCCGATGCCACCTGTGGCGAACACGCGAATGCCGGCCATCGCCGCGATGATCATGGTGGATGCCACAGTGGTCGCTCCCGTGGAGCCGGCAGCCACAATAAAGGGCACATCACGGCGGCTCACCTTCACCACCTCGCGCCCGCTACGGCCCAGTTGCTCGATATCCGCTTCAGACAGGCCTGCTTTAAGCCGGCCATTCACGATGGCAATGGTCGCAGGAACCGCGCCATGCGCACGAACCTCGGCCTCCACCATCAATGCGGTCTTCACGTTTTGCGGGTAAGGCATGCCGTGAGAAATGATGGTCGACTCCAACGCCACAACGGGAATCCCGTTGTCCAAGGCTTGGCGCACTTCGGGTGCGATGTCTAAATAAGGATTCAATGTCATGCTGGTAGGCCCATTTGCTGCCGCACGGCGGCATGTGTCAATTCCGGAGAGTTGGCGAATGTACTTGAAAGTGTGAGCTCTGCGCAGGCCACACCGTAATCCACAGCAACTTTCATCGGCGAACCACTCACCAGGGATGCCACCACCCCGGATAACAATGCGTCCCCTGCCCCCGTACTGCTAAGCACTGGAACGCGGCGGGACGGCCGGAACACAGGCCCATCACCTCGCTGGCCCCAAGCCGAGCCGGATGCACCAAAACTGATAAGCACCAGCTCAACGCCCGAATCGAGGAAATACTGAACCGCCGCGATGCATTGCTCAGAGGTATCCACAGGGAGACCGCTCAGGGCTGCGGCTTCCAAGTGGTTGAGTTTGAGCAAGTGGATGGATGACAGCGCCCCGGCAATGCGCCTGCACTTGGCCACCGATACCCCATCCACAGCCACCTTGCGCCCAAGACGCAGCAGGTAAGCGATCGTCGCCTCAGGCAAATTGCAGTCGAGGAGCAGCCATGCTCCCGTGTTTTCCAGCACCTTCGAACGGGCGCACTCTGCGGGTGTCAGGCTTTCCAGAATGCCCATGTCATTCACGGCCATAGCCACCTCGCCGTCGGGCTGGTGCATGGCCAGGTAGGTTGCAGTGCATTGACCTGGCACCGTCACCACGGATGAAACACCTACTCCCGCCTCGGCGGTGCTGGCGAGTAGTTGTTTGCCGAAAGCGTCATCACCGACCACGGACAGCAGGTCTACGGCGATGCCCAAGCGCGCGAGATTCTCGGCGATGTTGCGGCCAACGCCGCCTGGCGAGTAGTGAATGGCACCGGGCGTGGAGTCACCAGCGCGCATGAGGCTGCCTGCTTTGGCACTGATATCCATGTTGGCGCCCCCGACAACGGTGACAGGGCAAAGAACATCAGGCGCTACAGAAGTCATTAGGGTCTATATCAAAGAACTTATCCGGGGCTTGCAAATTCGGCGTCAAAATAGACGGTTTCGCAATCAGAGAGTGCTGTTGATGATACTTGTCGCTGGCTCTGCCAATCTGGACTTTGTGGTTCGCGCCCATCACATTCCCGCCCCGGGCGAAACCGTACTCGGACGCGATTTCCAAACCTTCCCCGGAGGCAAAGGCGCCAACCAGGCAGTGGCCAGTGCCCGGGCGGGCGGAGCCGTCACCCACATGCTGCTCGGCTTGGGGCAGGACGCGTTTGCTACCCCGCTTGAAAACTCCCTCCAATCGGCTGGCGTGCAGATGCACATCGTGCGTACACCCGATCGACCTACCGGAACCGCCTTTATCTGCGTCTCGGACGATGCGGAAAACGCCATTACGGTGGCCCCCGGAGCAAATGCCGAGTTGCGCCCGGAACATTTGCCATCTTTGGCGGGCTTCACACACCTTTTGCTCCAACTCGAAACCCCTTTGGACACGGTCACGGCATACGCCCGTGCCGCGCGCGCTCAGGGCGTACAAGTGGTGTTGAACGCCGCCCCCGCCCGCGCTTTGCCCCCAGAGCTGTTGGCCCATGTAGATGTATTGATCGTCAATGAAGGGGAATTGGCTGTGGTATCGGGTCATGAAGGCAGCATTGCCGACTGCCTGGCCCGTGTGGCGGTGCCCACTGTGGTGGTCACTTTGGGGCACCGCGGTAGCTGCGCGCGCCACAACGGTGCATTCGCAGTACAAAGCGCATTCCCCATTTCACCGGTGGACACTACGGGTGCCGGAGACACTTTCTGCGGCAGCCTGGTCGCCGCGCTCAGCCAAGGCCAGCCATTGGCCGACGCCCTGCGCTTTGCCAGCGCCTCCAGCGCCATTGCCTGCACCCGCTGGGGCGCCCAATCCAGCATTCCTGAAACCACGGAGGTCGAAGCCCTCTTGGCGTCTACCCCCCCGACCAGCGCAGAAGAGGCACACGCATTGCGCGCCTTCTGCGGCCTGAACTGAAACCCATCTATCTCGTTTTTTGTAAAGAGTAATCTCATGAGCACCAACGCCTCCGCCCTCTCCGCCAAGACTGTACGTAAGGTCATTTATGACACCGACCCCGGTGTCGATGACGCCATGGCACTGTATTACGCACTGGCCCACCCCGGCATCGATGTCGTGGGTATCACTACCACCTTCGGCAACGTCACCGTGGAGCAAGCAGCCACCAACGGTCTATACCTGACCGAGATTGCCGGTCGAAAGATTCCCGTGACCTTGGGCGTTAAAACCCCTTGGCTCAAAGCGCCCGGCACACCTCCTGACTTCATCCACGGTGGCGACGGCTTGGGCAACCTGCCCTCCCGCGTATCGACCACCAGCGTGCTGGATCCCCGTCCGTCCGCGCAATTCATCGTGGACATGGCCCGCGCCCATCCCGGCGAAATCACACTCGTCGCTGTCGGCCCCTTGGGCAACCTCGCCACTGCGCTGAAGCTGGAGCCCAATCTGCCCCAGCTGCTGCAAGAAGTCATCATCATGGGCGGCACCATCGTGGAGCCCGGCAACGTGTCCCCCGTGGCAGAAGCCAATATCTGGAACGACCCGCACTCCGCCGACTTTGTGTTCACTGCCGGCTGGAAGCTCACCATGGTGGGCCTGGATGTAACCCATCAGCTGATCGTGCCCTTGGCCCTGTTCAAAAAAGTGGCCGACCACCACAAGCACGTCGCTACCGACACCTTGCACCATGCTGTGAGCTTCTACGCAGACTTCTACAGCGGCATCTACCCGCATGTGGCCAAAATCCACGGCTGCTTCGGTCACGACGTGCTGGCCTTTGTGGCCCTCACCAACCCCGAACTGTTTGAAATCCAGACCGGCCGCATCCGGGTAGCGACAGAAGGCCCCGCCAACGGCCAGACCATGATGCGCCGCAAGGACATCTTCTATCCCCAGCCCGGTTGGGGCGACGAGGTGCCCGACACCCACGCTTGCTTGCAGCTCAAGGCCGATGAGGCTCTGAAGCTGATTGAATCCACCCTGATGTCCAACTGGCTGTAAACGCCGACTCAACCGATCTGACTGCGCGAGAAACTGTCATGCACTTACCCGTCGTTGACTTCACCAGCCCCACCGCTCCACAAGAGTTTTGCAAAAGCCTGCACGAGACCGGCTTCGGCGTACTGAAAAATCACCCCCTGAGCCAGGATCTGGTGGAGAGCATCTATGCCGAGTGGCTGGGCTTTTTTAAAACCGAGGCCAAGGCGAAGTACCCCAATGACCCGGTCAAGCATGACGGTTATTTCTCTCCCAGCGTGTCAGAAACGGCAAAGAACTTCACCAAAAAGGATTTGAAAGAGTTCTTTCACATCTACCCCTGGGGCCGTTACCCCGCGGAGGTGAGTGATGCTGCCAAACGCTACTACGCTGAAGGCGCCACTTTGGCCGCCACGCTCCTCAATTGGGTGGAAGCGAACTCCCCAGCAGATGTGAAGGCACGGTATTCCATGCCCCTGCCCGCCATGATCGAAGGCAGCGACCACACCCTGCTACGCGTGCTGCACTACCCGCCCCTGCGCGGCGATGAAGAGCCCGGCGCCGTGCGCGCTGCAGCCCATGGCGACATCAACCTGCTGACCATCCTGCCGGCCGCTACCGAACCCGGCCTGCAGGTCTTGGGCAAGGACCAAGCCTGGCACGACGTGCCCTGTGACTTTGGTCTGCTGATCGTCAACATTGGCGACATGCTGGCTGAAGCCTCCGGCGGCTACTACCCCAGCACCGTGCACCGGGTGCTCAACCCCACCGGCGAAGGTGCGACCAAGTCACGTATATCGCTTCCACTGTTTTTGCACCCCCGCCGTGAAGTGGTGCTCTCCGAACGCTACACGGTGGAAACGTACTTCAATGAACGCATGGAAGAGTTGCGGGGGAAGAAGTACTGAGACTGAGGTGGGCGCGGGGCGTGAAGCTCAGACTTTCGGCCCCGGCGAACTTTGGCAGCGCATCGCTAGGCGCTGCTGATCTAGACAAAATAGGCCGCTAGCCCTTTAGGAATATGCGCTAGCAGCTACTTTTTTTGTAGCAGATGGAGCGTACAAGTGTTCGGAATGGACCTCAGAAAGGCAGCTTCGGGCCAGTTGCAGGCCTTGGTGAGTGTCTGCTCTAGAGCGCCTAAATTCAATCAGCTGGCTTCGGCTCTGAGTTGCGAGCCGCTGAAGGGAAAATGCAGTTGCGCAATGCAGGTTACCTAGGGCTCCAAAAAATTCCCCATCCAAGGTTAGACGCTCATCATGGGCTCACTGTTCAGCTTTCGTTTGGATCCTAGAGCCGCCCATTTTGGGCATTCGAACTTGAAAAGTTGCTGCTATTTCCTACACGGAACGCCACAATTTCACTTCATATTTCCAAAGTGAATGTCGAGGGCCAAGCGCCCTGGCAGGTAGAGGGGAGCAATGGTCACTGAATCAAACACAAATAGGACCAAAAAGACGGCACTGGCGTTGGCCACCGCCGTAGTCGTAGTTGCCTGTTGGTTGCAAGTTCGACTTCGTCCAGACGCTGAATATGCGCTGTTTCTTGAGAATGTCCATTGGGCGCTAGCTTTTTCTGTCAGTGCTTGGCTTGCATGGTGCGGATATCGGGAGTCCGGGGCAGAGTTGGCAGCAGCCAAACGACATCAATTCCTTGGCTTACTGTGCCTCGGCATTGGGCAAGTGATTTGGGACGTACAGACATTCGCAAATTGGACACCTTTCCCAGGTCCATCAGATTTTTTCTTCTTTCCTTCCACTTTCTTCTTTCTCACAGGATTTTTGGCACTGGTCCATCGAAACAGGTGGATGCTGGTGTTTACCGACGTGATCGGTTTTGCGCTGGGCTCTGCGATATTGACATTAACGTTGTATCTCTCTGTGGCGGGAGAAAGCCACGCGTTTCAATTGTTTGTTTTGTGCAGCTATCCGGTCGGCATGCTCAGCGCGGGAGCCTGCTTTGTGGTCTTACAACTTCACGATCGGCAAAGGTGGCTCGTGGGCTCTCTATTGTTGTGTATCGGAATTTGTGCGCTCGGTTTGACATGGATGTCTTGGAATTTGGGGCAGCTCAGAGGTAAACAGCAAATTGGAACCATCACGAATCTGACGTTTTCGCTTTCCGCACTGTTGATTGGCTGGGCCAGTTATGTTTGGCGAAGTTGTGTGGACACATCAGCCAGCTATGACCGTCTATGTGAGGGGGTCTTGCGCCAACTGCCGCTGGTTATGGTCGCACTTACGACCACAACTCTAGGACTACTGGTGGTTGGTGGGAGTGTTCCCTCCATGTTGCGGCTACCTTTGGTATGGGCTGCCTTTCTGGTTTTGATATTCGCCGTCTACCGGCAGACTAGATTGCTGAGCGAAAGAGATCGACTTTTAGCCGCGGAGCGGGGGGTACTGGAGAGTCAAGCAAAGCTTCAGCATTTGGCGCACCACGACCCGCTGACGGGGCTTCCTAACCTCACCCTGTTACGTGACCGGGTCAATCAAGCAATGGAAACATCCAGCAGGCATGACACCAAGCTTGCATTGATGTTTATCGATCTGGATAGCTTTAAAGAGGTTAACGACACACTTGGGCATGATGCTGGAGATGCCCTGCTATGCGCCATTTCCGATCGATTTCAGTCACTGCTGCGTTCGACCGACACTGTGAGTCGCCAGGGAGGAGACGAGTTTTCCATCGTGCTTCACGACGTACACAACCTAACGCAAGTCTCTAATGTCGCAGAGAAGCTCATTGGGCTTGCCAACGGATACATCGCAATTCACCAACAGGAGGTATCCATGTCGTTTTCGGTTGGCATTGCTATTTTCCCGGATGATGCGTGCGACTTTGCCGGGCTGATGCGTTGTGCTGACACTGCCATGTACAAGGCCAAGTCTGCTGGAGGGCACACATATCGCTTTTACGATGCCAAAATGAATGAAGAGGCCGCAACTCGAATGCGCATTCGCTCCTGCTTGGCACGTGCCGTAGAGAAGAGCGAGTTGACTCTGTTTTGGCAGGCGCAAGTGGATTTATCCAATGAGAGTGTTTGCGGTGTGGAGGCATTAGTACGCTGGAATAACCCTGAGCTCGGGCAGGTATCGCCGGCCACCTTCATACCTGTTGCAGAATCAAATGGACTCATTATTCCTATTGGTAGTTGGATTCTTCAAACAGCCTGCAGTCAGGCAGCAGAGTGGGTCAATGAAGGAATCCAATTTTGCTCAATATCTGTGAACATATCCATGTTGCAGTTCGCTCGAGGACACATCGAGCACCAAGTGGTGGATGCCTTGCGCAAATCTGGTCTACCACCCTCACGGTTGAAGTTGGAAATTACCGAATCGGTGTTGATGCACGATAAAGATATGGTGCTTGAGACGGTCAATCGCCTGGTACAGCTGGGCGTTCAATTGTCTATTGACGACTTTGGTACTGGCTATTCAAGTCTTGCTTACGTGCAACGCCTGAGGGTCGACTCCATCAAGATCGATCAGTCCTTTGTTCGAGGACTGCCGGGCAGTGCCGGTTCGTGCGCTATTGTCAAAGCCATCATAGATATGGCGAAAGCCATGGATTTGGGTGTGGTCGCAGAGGGCGTGGAGACACGCGAACAGTCTGATTGGCTCCGAAAAAATGGTTGCAGCATTGCTCAAGGCTACCTCTTTTCAAAACCTCTAGGCGCTTCAGATTTTGAGGAGTTGATGCGTTCACGAGACATGGGTTCTGATCGAAACATCAGGGCTGCCTGAAGGGACAACGTAATTGCTTGATCTTTGGTGCCCTGACTGGACGTTGTCCCAAAAAGCGGCCTACGCCGAAGGACCGATTCGCATGACACGTTTTGCTTCGAGGCGACAGCTCAAAGCAAGATCGAAGCTGCCCATTTTGGGCAAAAAGAATGGCTTTGGATGAAGGCAGGGCTGTTCTAGTCGACGAAAATTTGAATTCAATGATGCGAAAACACTATGCCATCTTCGTTTGACGAGCGATTCGAAAACTCTTTTGGAACGGTGGCATTTATCGCTAACCGGCACATCGTTGATCACTTGCGCAGACTGTGTGTGGAACTAGAAATGGACTTCGAGTCTGTATATGTCTGGGGTTTGGTTGCCCACTTGAGCGCAATCAAGGTTTTCGGCTCCGGTGGAGATTCAGCTCAGATTTCAGCCACAGGTAAGGTGCCTAAAGAATCTTTACAGGGAGTGCGCCTTTCGGATTTGACCGAAATATCTGGTTTGCCCAGAGAGACCTTGCGGCGCAAGCTCGAGGCTCTACAAACTGCAAAAAAAGTTGCGCGAGATGAAAAAGGCTTATGGACATTGCACCCGGACGGAATAGACGCCCAGACCAAAGAATTCACCAAAGAAACTGTGCAAAAGTTGCTCAGGGCAGCGCACGATATAGAGCAAGTTCTGTTGCGAGACTGACTAATCGATAACTGAACGCAATGAATGACATCGCTTGGCAATGTTTGATAGCGTCTTCAGGCAGCCGATGCCCAGGGTTTTGAGGCAATGACTCCCTCAATCCAATACTGTGCGGCAGAAAGATTGTCGAAAATTTTTGTAGCTAACAAGTCCGCATACATAGACTCATAGCGCTTGTACAGAAACGAATAGCCCTCTAAGTCTGGAGTTAAAACCCAGGCCAGAGCAACTAGTCCGGAGTTTTCTGGAAGTGATGCAACAGCCTCTCTACCGGCTTCGAGCACTGCTAACGAGGTCACCATGGATTCATGCACAACGGTTATGCACCCCCAAGAGCCACCTTTAGTGAGTTCCTCAACGAGTGGTTTGGACAATCTAGCCGACTCTTGGTGCATCTCAATGTTCCAGCTGCCCCAACAATGCGCAACCAAAACCTGTCCTTCTACTCTGGATTTGAACTCGCCGTGAGGCTGAAATTTCGGGTTGGCCATTGTGTGGATTTTATAAACCTTAGTTGCAATTACAAGTCTGCAACCTGCGAACATCCTGAAACGAAATCAACTTGTGCTAGCCGTGCCACGGTCTCCAACTGGTACGTCTTGCCTAGTCACAACTATCTTGCTTCGTGATCTTGATCGACTGGAATAGGGCTTTGAATCAATGCATCGCAACTTCCGCTTTGGGTCGAAAGCCAGCATCCCCCAAAACCCTTTCCTCAACTCCCCTCCACCCCATATAACCAACCCTCATACCCCCATAGCTAAAAAGTAGTTTTCAATCTAAGCCGGCCCGCCTACAGTCGCTGCCATGCATGATTTGGCGTTTGTACTGGCGGGCTTTTTTGTGGGCACGATTGTTGGGTTAACCGGTGTGGGGGGCGGCTCCTTGATGACGCCCATCCTGATCTTCTTTTTCGGGGTCAAGCCGTACATGGCGGTCGGTACCGACCTCCTGTTTGCAGCCTTCACCAAAATGGGCGGCACCATCAAGCTGGCGCGTTCCCGCCATATCGACTGGCCGGTGGTGCTGAACCTGTCCGCCGGCAGCATCCCCGCCGCGCTCATCACTCTGTATGTGTTGCACGAGCTGGGCGCCACCAGCGCCGCGGTCCAGCACATCATGACCACCACCCTGGGCTTTGCGCTCCTGCTCACGGCAGCGGCCACTTTGTACAAGGCCCTACGCGGCAAAACCGGCCCCAAAACCATCCCGGCTGGTCATGAAGCCGCTGCTGCACGCCCCCGCCATTGGAGCCTGCCGCTGTTGTTCGGCGCACTCATAGGCACGCTGGTTACACTCACGTCCGTCGGCGCGGGAGCCATCGGCGTCACCGTGTTGATGCTGCTTTACCCCCTGTTGCCCCTGCCTCGCATTGTGGCGGCGGACATTGCGTATGCAGTGCCCCTCACCTTAGTGGCGGGCATGGGCCACGCGTCCCTCGGTTCGGTGGACTGGCCCATGTTGGCCAAGCTGCTGGCTGGTTCGCTCCCCGGTATCTGGGTGGGCTCGCACCTGATGTTCAAAACCCCGGAGCGGGTGATCCGCTCCCTGTTATCCCTGCTGCTGGCCTATGCCGGTTTGAAACTCATCGCTCTCTGATCTTTGCTGCACCACGTCTATGTACCAATACACCGAATTTGACCGCCAGTTCATCCGCGCCCGCGCGGCCCAGCATCGCGACCAACTGGAGCGCAACCAAGCTGGCACGTTGAGCGACGATGAGTTCCGCCCCCTGCGCCTGCAAAACGGCTGGTACATCCAGCGCTATGCGCCCATGTTGCGCGTGGCTGTGCCTTATGGCGAGCTCTCCAGCGCGCAATTGCGCGTGCTGGCCCGCATTGCCCGTGAGTACGACCACCCCAGCAAAGAGGTGTTCGACAAGGCCATGGGCACCCAAGCCACGTGGGGCACCACCCACCTGCCCGTGGGCTACGGCCACTTCACCACCCGCCAGAACGTGCAGTTCAACTGGATTCCCTTGGCGAAGAGTGCTGACGTGATGGACTTGCTGGCCACCGTAAACATGCACGGCATCCAGACCAGTGGCAACTGCATCCGCAACATCACCAGCGACGAGCTGGCCGGTGTGGCGGTCGATGAGATTGCCGACCCCCGCCCGTTTGCCGAAATCATGCGCCAGTGGAGCACGCTGCACCCTGAGTTCGCCTTCCTGCCCCGCAAATTCAAGATCGCCATTACTGGCGCCACCGAAGACCGCGCTGCGGTGCGTTGGCACGACGTGGGCCTGCACCTCATCAAGAACGAGGCGGGCGAGCTGGGCTTCCGCGTGTTTGTGGGCGGCGGCATGGGCCGCACACCGGTGATCAGCACCGAAATCCGCGCCTTCCTGCCCTGGAACCAGATCATGAATTACCTGGAGGCGGTGGTGCGTGTGTACAACCGCTGGGGCCGCCGTGACAACCTGTACAAAGCGCGCATCAAGATCTTGGTCAAGGCCGAAGGCCAGCGCTACATCGACGAGGTAGAAGCCGAGTACGAGCAAATCATCACCCGCGACGGCGCGCCTCACACCATCAGCCAGGCCGAGCTAGACCGCGTTACTGCATGTTTTGTGCCCCCAGAGCTCACAGAACGTGCGCCGGCAGCTATCAAAACGGTAGCAATTCCACCTGAGCGTCAAAAGGACTACGACCGCTGGCTGCAGCAAAACGTGGCCCCACACAAGAACCCGGCTCTGCGCGCCGTCACCTTGTCGTACAAGCGTCTGGGTCAAGCCCCCGGCGATGCCGATGCCGACCAGCTCGACACCGCAGCCGCCTTGG
Source organism: Comamonadaceae bacterium (assembly GCA_027488985.1). Taxonomy (GTDB): domain Bacteria; phylum Pseudomonadota; class Gammaproteobacteria; order Burkholderiales; family Burkholderiaceae_C; genus Allorhodoferax; species Allorhodoferax aquaticus. Next base: position 282,899 of record JAIYAR010000010.1, read on the forward strand.
CCGATGAGTACTCTGCCGGTGAAGTGCGCGTGACGCACGACCAGAACCTGCTGCTGCCTTGGGTGCGCGCGGAAGACCTGCCCGCTTTATGGGTGGCTGCCAGCCACGCGGGTTTGGCCCGTAGCAATGTGCGCCTGCTGACCGACATGATTGCCTGCCCCGGCGGCGATTTCTGCGCGCTGGCCAATGCCCGCTCCATCCCGATTGCCGCCCAGATCACCGAGCGCTACCAGGACATGGACGAGCTGCACGACCTGGGCGAGATCGACTTGCACATCAGCGGCTGCATCAACTCCTGCGGCCACCACCACAGCGGCCACATCGGCATTCTGGGCGTGGATAAAGACGGCAAGGAGTGGTACCAAGTGTCCCTGGGCGGCTCCGACGGCTCGGCACTGAGCGGCGAAGCCATCCCCGGCAAGGTGGTGGGCCCCTCGTTCGGCGCGCTCGAAGTGCCCGGCGTGATCGAAGCCGTGCTAGACACCTTCCGCCAGCACCGCGCGGGTAGCGAGACCTTTATTGACTGTTTCAAGCGCGTGGGCATGGACCCCTTCAAGGCGGCAGCGAACAGCGCCCGCCTGGCCGACAAGCACGAAGACCTGCACGCCCTGCCCAAAAAAGATGGCTACGCCAAAGACGCTCAAGAAGCCTGAAGCTCCGGACGCCGAAAGAAAGAAAACACTATGAAATTGATAGCTGCTTCCGCACACTCCACGGGCGCTGAGGGCCTAAAAGTCATTGAACTGGCAAACACCGAAGACCCCCGCGCGCTGGACCTTGCGGGCGTCGCCCGCATCGACCTGAACTTCCCCAAGTTCACCGACGGCCGCGCGTACAGCCAAGCCTTTTTGCTGCGCCGCCGCCTGGGCTTCACCGGGGAGCTGCGTGCCACCGGCGATGTGCTGATCGACCAACTGGTGCAAATGGAGCGCACCGGCTTTGACGTGGCCGTGCTGCGCGCTGACCAGAACATCGACTTCGCACAGCGCCAGTTCGACCGCTTCCGCGGTTTCTACCAAGGCGATGCGGTCATCGTGAAGCCCCACTTTGCCCGTGAAGGCGAAGCAGCATGAGCGCCGAAACATCCTCTCTAGGCAACCGCTTCGCCGTGCAAGTGCAGCCTGCAGGAAGCGCCATGGCTCGCAACGCTGAAGCCAGCGGCGAATACATCATCAAGCTAGCCGAAGCCCAAGGTGTGCTCGCCCAAGCCGCAGCCCAATACGCGGGTTTAGATGGCGATGCTGCAACCGTCACCCAAGCGTCCAGCTTGGGCGCTGAAGACGTGGTCATCAGCCACCTGATCAACAGCCTGAAGTTGGACATCGGCATCTTCGTGCTGGAAACCGGTGCCCTGCACCAAGAAACCCTGGACCTGCTGGAGCGCTTCAAAGCTTCCAGCCGTGCTCCGGTCACGGTGTACCAGCCGGTGAATGAATCAGTGGTGCAGTTTGTGGACCGCGAAGGCAAGGACGCGATGTACAAGAGCATTGCCCTGCGCAAAGCCTGCTGCGGTATCCGCAAAATGGAGCCCCTGGAGCGAGCGCTCAAGGGCAAAGACGCCTGGATCACCGGCCTGCGCCGCGAGCAGTCCGGCGCTCGTGCCGATGTGCCCTTGGTAGACAGCTCTGAGCCGCGCATCAAGATCAACCCCTTGGCCAACTGGACCTGGGGTGATGTCTGGCATTACATCCAAACCAACAAGCTGGACTACAACCCCCTGCACGACCAGTTCTTCCCCAGCATCGGCTGCGAGCCTTGCACCCGCGCCATCAGCCTGGGTGAAGACTTCCGCTCCGGCCGCTGGTGGTGGGAAGACGAAGCCGCCAAAGAATGCGGCCTGCACGTGAAACATGAGGAAGCCAAAGCATGAACGCCATGACTGAACCCACCCATTTCGACCGCCTCTCCAACCAGCACCTGGATGCGCTGGAAGAGGAAACCATCTTCATCCTGCGTGAAGTGGCGGCTGCGTTTGAGCGCCCCGCCCTGCTGTTCTCGGGCGGCAAGGATTCGCTGGTCATGCTCAAGTGCGCGGAAAAGGCTTTCGGCGTGGGCCGCATCCCCTACCCGCTGCTGATGATCGACACCGGCCACAACTTCCATGAAGTGACCGACTTCCGCGACTTCCGTGCCAAGGAACTGGGCGCCGATCTCATCGTGCGCAGCGTGGAAGACTCCATGGCACGCGGCACCGTGCGCCTGGCCCACCCCGGCGAGAGCCGCAATGTGCACCAGTCCGTCACGCTGCTGGAAGCCATTGACGAGTTCCGCTTTGACGCGCTGATTGGTGGCGCCCGCCGCGACGAGGAAAAGGCCCGCGCCAAAGAGCGCATCTTTAGCCACCGCGACAGCTTCGGCCAATGGCAGCCCAAGGCCCAGCGCCCCGAACTGTGGACGTTGTTCAACACCCGACTGCAGCCCGGCGAACACTTCCGCGTGTTCCCCATCAGCAACTGGACGGAGCTGGACGTGTGGCAGTACATCGAGCGTGAAAAGATCGCCCTGCCATCGCTCTACTACACCCACAAGCGCGATGTGGTCGAGCGCAAGGGTTTGCTAGTTCCGGTGACGGAGCTGACGCCACCGAAGGAAGGCGAAACGATCGAGAGCCGCGACGTGCGTTTCCGCACTGTGGGCGACATCACCTGCACCTGCCCGGTGGAAAGCCTGGCCGCGACCGCTGCCGACATCGTGATCGAAACGCTGGCCGCCGACGTGAGCGAGCGCGGTGCCACCCGCATGGACGACAAGACTTCTGAGGCTTCCATGGAGAAGCGCAAAAAGGACGGATACTTCTGATGACCGCTACGAATACGATAGCTGCCCCCGCACATTCCACGGGTGCTGGCAGCACAAATGACACTTCATCCGCCCTGCGCTTCATCACCTGCGGCAGCGTGGACGACGGCAAGAGCACCCTGATCGGCCGCCTGCTGGTGGACAGCAAGGCGGTGCTGCAAGACCAGTTGGCCAACGTCTCCAAGAGCGGCGAAGCCGACTTGGCATTGTTCACCGACGGCTTGAGCGCCGAGCGCGAGCAAGGGATCACCATCGACGTGGCCTACCGCTACTTTGCTACGCCTACCCGCAAGTTCATCATTGGCGATGCGCCCGGCCACGAGCAGTACACCCGCAATATGGTCACTGCCGCCAGCAGCGCCCATGCCGCCGTGGTGCTGGTGGACGCGACCAAGCTGAAGTGGAAAGTGGACGGCCTGGTGGACCTGCTGCCCCAGACCCGCCGCCACAGCCTGCTGGTCAATCTGCTGCGCGTGCCCGGCATCATCTTTGCTGTGAACAAGCTCGACGCCTTGGGCGATGACGCCACCGCCGCGTTTGCCAAGATCGGCGAAGCGTTGCAAGCATTCGCCCAACACGCTGGCATTGCCGTGACGGCCACTATCCCGATGTCCGCCCTCAAGGGCCACAACGTGGTGGAAGCCACGCCCGGCTGGTGCGGCTATCAAGGCCCTAGCCTGTTGGCCCTGCTGGAGACGCTGCCCGTCACAGCCGCCGAGACCGATGTGCCCTTCGCCTTCCCGGTGCAGTGGGTCGAAAAGTTTCACAACTCTGCCGACACCTCGCAAGGCCGCCGCGTGTTCTGGGGCCGTGTGGCCACCGGCACGGTGCAGGTGGGCGACACCATCAGCATCCACCCCAGTGGACAGACCGCGGTGGTAGCGCAAGTGGTGAACCACGCCCGCGTGCCCGGCAGCATCACTGCCGGCCATGGTGCCGGCATCACGCTGGACCGCGAAGTGGATGTGTCCCGTGGCGACTGGCTGTTGGCACAAGTCACACCCGCCGCAGATCCGGACGACGAGTTTGCCGACACGCCCAAGCCCCGTGCTTTTGCCGAAGCCACCCGCGAAATCAAGGCCACTGTGGCCTGGATGGACGATGAACCCCTAGTTGCCGGCCGCGTGTACCTCGCCCTGCATGGCCACCGTTGGATCAAGGCCAAGGTCAAGCGCATAGCCCACAGCCTGGACATCAACACCTTGCAAGAGCACGACGCCACCGAGATTGCACCTAATGCCATCGGCCATATCGAGCTCGCACTGCAAGAGGCAATTACCGCCGTTCCGTACGCGCAAAGCCGTGTGCTGGGCTCGCTGATTCTGGTCGATACCGCCACGCACAAGACCTCCGGCGCCCTGCTGCTGAGTTGATACAACGCAAAGGAGATGCCCCTGTGACAAGGGGCACCTGCAAAACCCAATAAAATCAAGGGCTTGGCATTTATTTGCCCGCCCTCTTACTTACTGCTCTCAAATAACATGACACACATCGTCACCGAAGCCTGTATCAAGTGCAAATACACCGACTGCGTGGACGTGTGCCCCGTGGATTGCTTCCGCGAAGGCCCCAACTTTCTGACGATCGACCCCGATGAATGCATCGACTGCGCCGTTTGCATTCCCGAGTGCCCCGTCAATGCGATCTATGCGGAAGAAGACGCGCCCAAGGACCAGCAACACATGATCAAGCTCAACGCCGACCTGGCCAAGTTGCCAGGCTGGAAGAGCATCACCAAGCGCAAGGCGCCACTGCCCGACGCTGACGATTGGAAAGACAAGACCGGCAAGCTGTCTGAACTGCTGCGCTGATCACTGAGTCGGCATGGCTGCCCCCGCAATTGAAGCCGATGCCGTCGTCATCGGGGCAGGTCCGGTAGGCCTGTTCCAGGTTTTCCAGCTCGGCCTGCAGGAAGTCAAGGCCCATGTCATTGATGCTTTGCCCTACCCGGGTGGCCAGTGCATGGAGCTCTACCCCGACAAGCCGATCTACGACATCCCCGGCACACCGGTTACTACCGGCCGCGGCCTCACGCAAAGTCTGCTGCAGCAGATTGCGCCTTTTCAGGCGCAAATGCACTTCTCTCAGTTAGTAGAGTCTGTCACTCGTCTGGAAGATGGTCGCTTGCACCTCATCACGGACGCCGGCAACGCTTTTGTCACCAAGGCACTGTTTGTAGCCGCCGGTGTGGGCGCGTTTGTCGCTCGCAAGCCCGCTGTCCCGGAGCTGGAAGCCTTTGAGGGCCGGCAAGTGCATTACCCGCATGACTCAACATTGCCGGAAGGAACTCTGCAAGATACCCATGTTGTGGTGTTGGGCGGCGATGAGTCCGCCATCGTGGCTGCGCTGGATGCAGCAAACCCCAATGCACTTGCTCGTAGTCCTGCCAGCGTGACCTTGATTCACCGGCGGGATGTCTTTGTGGGAGAGCCCGGGACATTGCAACAACTGGAAGCAGCGCGCGCGGCAGGAAGAATCAAAGTTCTCGCGGCGCAGTTAACGGGTTGCGACATTCAGGACTCCCGGTTGACCGCTTTGCGCCTGCTCACTGCAGATGGAATTGAGCGTTCGGTGAGTACTGACCATGTCATGGTGCGCTTGGGCGTGTCACCGAAAATGGGGCCCATTGTCGATTGGGGCTGGGCCTTGGAACGCAAGCAGGTCCCCGTCAATACCGAAACCTTTCAAAGTGAGCTTCCCGGGATATTTGCAGTCGGCGATATAAATTTTTATCCGGGAAAGCGGAAATTGATTTTGAGTGGCTTTCATGAAGCTACACTAGCGGCCTTCGCAGCGATGGCCTTTATCTCCCCGGAGAAAAAAGTCCTCTTGCAGTACACCACCACGAGCCCGCGTTTGCATCAGCTCCTCGGTGTTGGAATCCAAGAGAAAAAGTGAGCGACAGATTCAAAAATTGAGCGTGTTTCCAAAATCACCGAAAAAACACGCTATAATCTGAGGCTTCATTCCTCAATAGCTCAGTCGGTAGAGCGCCGGACTGTTAATCCGTAGGTCCCTGGTTCGAGCCCAGGTTGAGGAGCCAAAACAACCCGCAAGGGTATTTAAAAACCCCGCTGCGAATGCAGTGGGGTTTTTTCTTTTTCGGCAGGATACTTGCTGCATGAAAGACCATTACGCCAGTCTCGGATTGAATAGCGCAGCCACGCTGGCTGACATCAAAAAAGCCTTCCGTCAAAAGGCTGCGCAGTTTCACCCGGACCGCAATCCTGACCCGAACGCCGCGCTGTACTTCCGTGAAGTGCAGGAAGCTTACGATGTGCTGTCGGACACCGACAAGCGCCAGGCCTATGACGACAATCGAAGGCGTGGCCTGCTCGATAGTCCCATCGACACCGCACGCGAAATCTGGTCTACCTATTTCTCCCGCATTATCTGAATTGGCAATCCGCATGAGCCTCTCCCCCTTTTTTCACCACCTGCGTAGCGCATACCAAGCCGAGCTGGACGATCTGGCTTCGGATTCCGAGGGCACCAACGTCCTCGCCAAAAAATTGGCCGAGCGCCGCAAAGAGCTCAGCTTCCTGATGAGCATGCTGGAGCTCAGTCCTGAAATGGTGGCGGTGGTGTTCCACCAAGGCTTCCGGTTCAAGCGGACAAATGTGATGGAAGACTTGGTGCGCCAGGAGTCTGAGGAGCTACCCGAGTGGGATACCCTGTCGGATTCGGTGGACCTGATGCCATGGGCACAGAACCTGGCACAACAGGTTTTGCAACAACACGCTGGGCCTTGGTTCATGAGCGTAGCAGCGGCCCTGGAGTATTTGCTGACCAAGCCGGATGCCCGCTTCGCACAAGCGGATGATTCCGATGACGAAGACGGTGACGACCGTGATGATATCGAACGCGACCCGGATGGCATGGATGAAGACGAGCGCCAGAGCCGCGTGAGCGAAGAAGAAGGCGCCGCTTGGATGGTCGAGCAAGGCTTCGACCACAAAGACTGATCCCTTACCTGTCACTCAAAGAGAACATCCCATGAGCCAACTTGCCCTGATTGAAAAAACCCAGGCCCTCATTGCAGCAGGCGATATCGTCGGTGCCGAGTCGGTGTTGACCGAACTGGCAGACGCCGAAGGGGATGGCGCCCTGATGGTGGTGCTGGAGCAGTTGCCGCCCAAGGATATTTTGGCCGTCATCCGTGAATACGACGATTCCAAGGAATCCATCGTCAACCTGCTGATTACGCCCCAGCAGTTTGCCCATGCGGTAGTGATCGAAAAGCAATACAAAGACCTAACCCGCACGCATCTGCGCGGAATGATGAACTCGGTGATCTTCCGGGAAGACGCAGATCCGATTGAATTCTTGACCGCCATCGGTGATCTGGAAGGCGGCAGCGAAGCACTGGCCGATTACTTCACCGAAAAGTGGAGCCGGGTCGAAGCCTTTGCCCGCAGCGGCACCTTCGACACAGTCGAAGATGATGGTGAAATTCTGTCGGAGCAGGCACTGTACCAATCCGCCTATGTACGCCCCCGGGTGGATCTGGACGAGGTGGCAGACCAGGACTGGATGCAAATGGCGTGGTTGCTGCGCCATGAACTCCCCGACTTGTTCATCGAAATGCTGATCGTGTTGCGCGCCAAAGCCCGAGCCTTTGATCTTGGGCTGGACGACGAAGAAGTACCGGAAGAGGAAGACGACGGCAAAGTGGAAACCGGCGACACCGACCGCGGCAAAGCGACGCCTGCTGCGCGTGACGACGACGAAGAATCTGCCATCTAAGGCCAAAGCTACCGCCATGTCTGCCGCACAGCAAGCTGTCTCCCTTTTTGACGATCGCCCATTTTTCGAAAAGGCACTGGCACATGGTGTGCGCCATGGCCTGATCGGGCAAGACAAACTCGATGCCATTTGTGCCGATGCGCCCAAAGGCATAGTGCAGATAGCCCGGTACTTCGGCACTGAGTATTTGCGACCGGAGCTGGAACTGGCCAAAGACCGCATCGTCAATCTGGTGAGCCTGCACCTGGCACACACATCACAAGGCGACCTGCAAAAAGCCGCTGAGCTCCTGCGCGACAACAGCTTCCTGTCCCGCTCCAAAGCGGGCTCGGACATGCTGAAAGCACTGATCACCATGCCGCAGACCACGCACTTCGGCATGAACGAACGCAGCGGCTTTCGCGATGAGCACATCCCCTTGCTCGCCAAATGGAGCCTGCGCCCTCTGGCCGACTACCAGGCAGAACTGGCCACGCGCAGCCATGCGACGGCAGTGGTGGAAGCCGCCATCTGGATGGCCGCCCAGTTGGGAATGGATGCGGACGAACTGGAGGAAGCCGGTAAGGACGCTGAAGCTGTGATCCGAACTGCACTGCTGGCTATTGCCTGCAAACGCAGCACATTTCCGGACTGGGTTACCTTTGAAAAGATGATTCTTGCCCTGCGCAAGCGTTACCTGACCAAACCCGGCAAGCTCCCCCTGACGCTACCTGCAGACCTTCCTACCGAATGGCTGCCAGTGGTGGAGTCCGTGCGAGACTCTGTATGGGAAGACTCTGCGAAGTGGCTGGAATCCGCCGTGTCTGCACGCAAGCTGTTTGACCAAACACCCGCGTTCATAGGCCGCTATTTCTGGGTGGAAGACGCCATCAGTGAAATAGAGCAATTTGACAGGTCCGTTTCCAAAGCTTGGGCCAAAGCCACAGGAGGGAATGACGACGAAAGCTCTCTGCTTACCCTTTTCCTGTGCATGGCAGCCGGCAGTAGCGCCAAGACTGTTTTGACTGAAAAGGCGGCGTCAACCTTGGTGAAAAAGATCCGCAAGTCGGGCCTGCAGCCGTCCTTGCCGTTGGAGTTCATTCGGGATCAAGCGCCTCCAGAACATCTGGAAGACTATGCAAGCATGTGGACCAACTTCATCGAAGAGGCGTCAGGCATTTTGACAAGTGACCATGACTACACCTTTCAGGATGCAGTGGCCTTGCTTCGCAGGGAATGCAACATCATTTCCTGAACCTTTACGGGCTACTGTTCAGCGCAACTCAAACACTTTCTGCATCGGAACCCACTTCTGTCCTGCCGGCGTCCAAGGTGTTGGTGATTGGTAGGTCCACATCAGGGCTTCCCATCGCACAATGGCTTCGTTCTCCAAGGAAGCCCTTGCCATCGCTGTTTCAGAGTACACCGCTGGATTCACGTCCATCACCATGAACATGCGTGTACCCAAACGGTAGATCTCCATCGCCAGGACACCTTGGGAAAACAAATGCTCGCGTACCTCCGGCCAGATCGATTCATGGGCCCGGATGTACTCTGCGATCAATGCCTCGTCGTCCACCAGATCCAGCGCCAGTGCGTATCGGGTCATGGGTGGGTTCATGACAATGCCCGGTCTAGGTGTGTGTATCCGCCATCCACGAATACCCACTGTCCGGTCGTGTGCGACGAGGCATCTGACAACAGGAATACACACATTCGCGCCATCTCCTCGGGGGTCGTCATGCGCTGACCCAAGGGAATCTTGGCCGTAATTCCAGCCAGCTTTTCGATCGGGTTTTCAAAGCTGTTGATCCAGCGTTCGTACAGGGGCGTCATCACTTCGGCCGGGATCAGGGCATTCACTCGTACGCCATCTTTCAGCAAAGCAGCAGCCCACTCTCGCGTTAACGACAGTTGGCCGCCTTTGGAAGCACAGTAGCCACTGGTGTTGCCTTGGCCGGTCAATGCAGTCTTGGACGATACGTTGACGATGGCACCCCGACTGGCTTTCAAATGTGGAACGCAGTAATGGGCCATGACGTAGTAGTGGATCAAATTCCGTTCCAGCGAAGCGACGAATTCATCACGTCCTGCCTCCAGGCCCACACTGTCATTGATACCCGCATTGTTCACGAGGCCGTCCAAACGGCCGAAGCGTCGAATAACCTGCTCCACCCCACGGCCGCAGGCTACTTCATCGGACAGCTCCAGCTGGACAAACAGATAGTCACTCGCCAGTGCTGTCAGTTGCGCTTCAAACTCGGGAGTGAGCCCAGTTTTTCCGAAGATGACCGGTATGGCGCCCTCTTGTGCCAGAGTGAGCGAAACAGCAGCTCCAATGCCACTCCCCCCACCGGTCACGATGTAGACTTTTTCTTTGAGATGCAAATCCATATTCGTCTTTCAGATTCGAAGCCCATCAAGCTTCCGAATGCACATTCAGTCCATAGCAACGAATCGCATTGCCAGACCAGAACGCCTCTTGCTCGGTCATGGTCAGCCGGGCTTTCGCCCACTTTTGCACCAAGCCGTGCACCGCTTCATAAGGTGCCGCCAGCTGACAGACAGGCCAGTCCGAACCGAACATCAAGCGGTGTGGGCCGAAGGCCTCCAGCGCCTGGTCAAAACATGTCCACATGATCTTGCCGTCGGTGGGACTGATGCCATTGCCGGACTTCCACTCGGTTTCAGTAACCAGCCCAGACAACTTGCAGACTACATGCGGCAACGTTGCGAGACTCCGGATGTTGCTCAACCATCGGGATGGCACCTCGGGATTGGCCTGCCAATCACGGACAGACGGTTTGCCCAAGTGATCCAACACAAGCCAATGTCCATCGTGCTTCGCACAAAAAGAAGCTACTCCCGGCAATTGGTGATCAAACACCAACACATCGTAGACCAGACCCGCGCGCTGTACCGCCCGTAAACCGGCCGCATTCCGAGGGTTGTGAAGCCAGGCAATAACATCCGCCTCGTCCTGCAATATGTGCCGTATTCCACGCATGGCCGGATGCGCCGTCCATCGCTCCAGGTGCGCTTCAAGGTTCGGCGCTGCCAGATCCGCCCAGCCCACGACGCCCAACACTTCCGGGTGGTTGTCGGCGACCTTGAGCAAGAAATCCGTCTCATCCACCAGAGTGCGTGCCTGCACTGCCACTACGCCATCAACACCGGCAGCCCGCATCGCGTCTTCGCAATCAATGGGCATGCAGTCTTTACGCAACTCCGGCATGGAGTCTTCGATCCACGGAAACTCCGCGGCCCGGTAGCGCCAATAGTGCTGGTGGGTGTCAATCTTCATACCGCAACCATACGGGGCTTGTGGGTGTATTCAAGAAGTGACTCGGGTTTCATCTGAATGGAAAAACCTGGCGCTACAGGTGGCATGTACGCTGCGTTTTTGATGACACAGGGTTCAATGAAATGCTCATGCAAGTGATCCACAAACTCAATCACACGCCCTTCCCGTGTCCCGGCAATGCACAAGTAGTCAATCATCGAGAGGTGCTGCACGTACTCACACAAGCCCACGCCTCCCGCATGTGGACACACCGGCAAGTTGTACTTGGCGGCCATTAGCATCACCGCCAGAATTTCGTTCACGCCGCCCAAGCGGCATGAATCGATTTGCACCACATCGATCGCTCCGCGCATGATCAACTGCTTGAAGATGATGCGGTTCTGGCACATCTCGCCCGTCGCAACTTTTACGGGGTGAACGCCTTCACGAATGACGCGATGCCCCTCAATGTCGTCCGGACTGGTTGGCTCCTCAATGAACCAGGGCTTTGCGAAGGCCAGCTCGCGCACCCATTCCACTGCCTGATTGACTTCCCAGACCTGGTTGGCATCAATCATCAAATGCCGCTCGGGCCCCAAGACCTCACGAGCGATACGCAGGCGCCGGATATCGTCCGCCTTGTCACGTCCGACTTTGAGCTTGATGTGGTTAAAGCCTGCATCGGTAGCTTCCTTGCACAAGCGGCGCAGTTTGTCATCGTCGTACCCCAACCAACCCGCTGATGTGGTGTAACACGGGTAGCCTTCGCGGCGAAGTGTCTCCATACGCTGTGCTTTGCCCGCCACGCGCTCTTGCAATATTGCCAAAGCTTCCTCTGGCGTGATGCAATCCGTGATGTAACGGAAGTCAATCAGCTTCACCAACTCCTCAGGGCTCATTCGAGCCACCAGTTCCCACACCGGCACGCCCTCCAACTTGGCCCAGAGGTCCCACACCGCGTTCACCACCGCACCGGTGGCCAGATGGATGGCACCTTTGTCCGGTCCGATCCAGCGCAACTGGCTGTCCGAGGTGATGTAGCGCCAAAAACGGCCCATGTCCGCGGCCACCCAATCCATGTCCAGTCCAACTACCAGATGTCGCATGGCTTCGATCGCCGCACAGCAGATCTCGTTGCCGCGCCCGATGGTGAATGTCAATCCATGGCCCTCCACGCCTGCGCGGTCGGTTTCCAGGATGACATAGGCGGCCGAATAGTCCGGATCCGGGTTCATCGCATCCGAACCATCCAAATGTTGAGACGTGGGGAAGCGCACGTCCACGACGCGCATGCTGGTGACTTTGGTCATATCAGGCCTGTTTGGTTATTTGTGTTTGTGTTCCCAGGCCCTCGATGCCCAGATGAATGGTTTGTCCTGCACGCAGGTAAACCGGAGGTTTCTGGCCCATGCCAACGCCGGGCGGGGTGCCGGTCGAAATCACATCACCGGGCTGCAGACTCATGAAGCGGCTCAGATAGGAAATCAGAAACTTCACTCCGTACACCATGGTCGAAGTGCTACCGTTTTGATAACGCTTGCCATCAACGTCCAGCCACATGGCGAGGGCTTGTGGATCCGGCACCTCATCCGCAGTCACCAGCCAGGGGCCGGTAGGGCCGAAGGAATCGCAGCCCTTGCCCTTGTCCCAGGTGCCACTTCGTTCAAGTTGGTATTCACGCTCGGAGACATCGTTCACCACGCAATAGCCGGCAACATGGGACATTGCGTCCGCCTCTTCGATGTAACGGCCGCCTTTGCCGATCACTACCCCGAGCTCCACTTCCCAATCGGTTTTCAAAGAGCCGCGGGGAATTTCCACTGCATCGTCTGGCCCGACAACGGCACTCGTCCATTTATTGAAAACAACAGGCTCCGGTGGAACCTGCATGCCACTTTCGGCCGCGTGGTCAGAATAGTTCAAACCAATGCAGATGAACTTGCCTACGTTGCCCACACAAGCACCGAGGCGCAAATCTTTTTGGGGAATTCCATCTACCAAAGGCAGATTACTCACGACAACGCCACGCAAACGGTCAAGGCTTTCCGGCAGCAAAGCTGCTCCACCGACATCGGTAATGTGTGCGGAAAGGTCACGCACCCGGCCTTGGGCATCCAACACTCCCGGCTTTTCCTGGCCTGGCAATCCGTAGCGTACAAATTTCACAGTCTTTCCCTTTCAAACAATAGCAAACAGGGCACCCTCGGAACTGGCTTTGCCAAGCTGCAGGGTGCGCCCCCTCCCGCAGCAGCGAGAGAGGGGGTAGCGGCAAAGCCGCTCAAGAGGTGATTTCAGTCGTAGAGAACCGCCGCAATCTTGGCGTCCTTCATATTGGTCTTGTCGTAGTAGTAGAAGCCGGTATCGATGATCTTGGGCAACTTCTCACCCTTGAGTGCCTTCACAGCAGCTTCCACCGTCTTGTAGCCAATGCCCACCGGGTTCTGGGTAATTGCACCGGCAATCGTGCCGTCATTGATCATGTCCTTCTGGGCTTTGCCAGAGTCAAAACCGATGATGACCACACCACTCTTCTTGGCTTCTTTCAGACCCTTGCCCGCACCGATGGCAGACCCCTCGTTGGTGCCGAAGATGCCCTTGAGCTTGGGGTAGGCTTGAGTCAGGGTCTTGGCAATTTCAGCCGACTTCAGGTGGTCGCCACCGCCGTACTGGATGTCCACCACCTTGATCTTGGGGTACTTGGCCTTGATGCGGTCCACAAAACCATCGCGGCGACCGGTACCGGTCGTGCTGGTCTGGTCGTGTCCGATCACTGCCACTTCGCCTTCGCCACCGATTTTTTCAGCCATTTTGTCGGCAGCCAAGGCAGCCGCAGCTTTGCTATCGGTTTGCGCAGTCGTCACCACGATGTCGCTGTCAACGCCGGAGTCAAATGCGATGACTGGAATTTTGGCGGCCTGGGCCTTTTTCAAGAGCGGGATGGCGGCCTTGCTGTCCAAGGCGGCAAAACCGATCGCTTTGGGGTTCTTGGCCAATGCAGCAGAGAGCATGTCGATCTGCTTGTCCACTTGCTGTTCAGTTTCAGGTCCCTCAAAAGTCACCTTGACCTTGTAGTCTTTGGCAGCCTGGTCGGCACCTTGCTTCACGGCTTGCCAGAACTGGTGCTGGAAGCCTTTGGAGATCAAGGGAATATAGATTTCCTGTGCGGTAGCGAAGCTGGAAAAGCCAGCCAGTGCGAGGCCGGCGGTCAGTGCCAGCAATTGTCGTTTTGCATTCATGGTTTGTCTCCTGATGGATAGGTTATTGCTTTCAACGGAATCACGAAAAACTCAAACAGGTTGGTGGCGTATGCGGCTGCCTGGTCTCCTTATTTCTTGTTGCGGCGCAGGTTGTCGGTGTAGACCGCGAGAATGATGATGAGACCCGTCAACACCATCTGCCACTCCTGGGCGACCGACATGATGCGCAGACCATTGATAAGAACACTCATGATGAAGGCACCGATGATGGTGCCCAGAATCGTGCCCACGCCGCCGCTGAGCGAAGTGCCGCCAATCACCACCGCGGCAATCGCATCCAGCTCGTAACCCTGCCCCAAAGCCGGCTGTGCAGAGTTCAACCGCGAAGCAATTAGCAGGCCGGCAATGCCACAGATTCCGCCTGCAAAGGTATAGATGATGACCTTCCAGCGGTCCACGTTCACCCCGGACAAGCGCACTGCCTCTTCATTGCTGCCCAGCGCAAAGGTGTAGCGGCCGAGCGCTGTTTTGTTCAAGACCACTGCGCATACCACCGCCACGATGAACATGATCAGTACACCGTTGGGAATGGGAAAGGAAGGAATCAAATCACCTATCAGCGAGCCCAATGCAATCTGGTCAAAGCCCTCCACATCGCTGAAATAGATCGGGCGGGTGTTCGTGATGATGAGCGATACCCCCTTGAGCAACATCATCATGCCCAGGGTGGCAATAAATGGCGGCACTTTCAGTTTGGTAATGGCCAGACCCGAAATTGCACCACACACACAGCCCATTCCGATCGCCAGTGCGATGCCCAGTGGCATGGGTAAACCGAGATTCACCATGAACACTCCGGCCATCACGGCACAAAAGGTCATCAGCACGCCTACGGACAAGTCGATGCCCGAAGTGATGATGATGAAGGTGCTGGCGATTGCCAGAACCCCAATCACGGTAGTGGACTGCAAGATGCCGATGATGTTGTCCTGTGTCATGAAGGCGTCCGGCTTGAGCACCGTGAACACCAGAATCAAGGCGATCAAGCTGGCGAAGGCCAGCATTTTTTGCTTGGCCTGCCCACCGCTTGCGCGGACTGGTTCTTTGGCGTCTTTCTTCGCATTCATGTCGCTATCCCGTCTGATTCAAGTTAAATCTTTGCCATCGTGGGCGTTCACGCGGCCATGGTTTCGCGGCGCGTGGCGAGCTCCATCAGGCTTTCCTGACTGGCTTGATCACCTCGAACCTCACCGGTGATCCGACCTTCACACATCACCAGGATGCGGTGGCTCAATAACAGTACTTCCGGCAATTCGCTGGAGATCACCACAATGGCCCGCCCTTGCGCGGCAAGATCGTTCAGTAGCTTGTAAATTTCGCTTTTTGCGCCTACGTCGATGCCACGCGTAGGCTCATCAAAAATCAAAACCTCGCAGTCCTGCACCAGCCACTTCGCAATCACCACTTTCTGTTGATTGCCGCCCGAGAGCAGCTTGGATATTTGATGGATGGAGGGTGTCTTGATACGCAGCTTCTCCACCATGGAACTTGAGACTTCTGCGATGGCGCTTTTGTTCAGGAAAATGCCCCCCCACAACCAGCGCGCGAGACTCGGCAAGGTAATGTTGGCTGCCACATCCATTCCAGTGGCCAGGCCGAAATGCTTGCGGTCCTCTGACAAGTAGCCGATGCCCGCATTCACTGCATCCTGCGGTGACCGCAATTGCACCACCCTGCCGGCAACACGTACCTCGCCCGAGTCCACAGGATCAGCGCCAAAAACGGCACGCGCCACCTCGGTCCTTCCGGCTCCCATCAATCCGGCAAACCCCAGAATCTCTCCCCGACGCACACGAAAACTCACATCCCTGATGGCGCGACCCCGGTTGAGCCCCATCACCTCCAACAAAACATCATTGGCAGACGTATCAGGTATGTGCTTGTCCGATTGCTCCAATTGGCGACCGACCATCATGGCAATCACTTGCGACATGGGTGTGTGGGCAGGCACGGTGTCGATATAGCTGCCATCCCGCATGACCGTGATGCGGTCTGCAATGCGCTGAATTTCATCCATCTTGTGGGAGATATAGACGATTCCAACACCCTCACTTTTGAGCTGACGGATGATGCGGAAAAGTTCTTCAATTTCCGCATTGTTCAAGGCCGCTGTAGGCTCGTCCATGATGAGCACACGCGACTTGAAGGACAGTGCTTTCGCAATCTCCACCATCTGCTGCTTGGCCACCGTGAGGTCCGAGATGCAGGTTGACGGCTCCATTCGCAGGTTTAGCCGTGCAAAAAGTGCGCGAGCGTCCTCATTCAATGTCTCTTCATCAAGCAGCCAGCCTCCGGCCTTGCGCGGTTCCCGCCCCAGAAAGATGTTTTGTGCCGCCGTCAAATGCGGCATCAAATGCAACTCCTGGTGGATGATGCCTATCGCCATTGACTGGGCGTGGGCCGGGCTTTGAATGTCCACCGCAACGCCATTCGAAAGGACTTCTCCGCCATCCTTCTGGTAGACACCGGCCAGGATTTTCATAAGGGTGGACTTGCCGGCACCGTTTTCACCCATCAAGGCATGGACTTCACCCGCCATCAAGTCGAAACGTACACCGTCCAGCGCCTTCACACCCGGGAAGGATTTGCTGAGATTGCGTACCTCAATCAAAGGTGGCGTCGACATAGTCGGGTTGCTCCTCTTTCGTCCACGTCAGATCGTGACACCGCCATCCACCAGCATCGTCTGACCCGTCACGAAACGGGACTCATCGCTTGCGAGGTAGACAACCATGGGAGCAATGTCTTCCACCAGTGCCAATCGCCCCATGGGCTGGCGGGCGATGAAGTCTTTTTCTGCCTGCACAGGATCGGCCGCAGACGCAATGCGCCCCCGCAAAGAAGGCGTATCCACCGTGCCGGGGCACAAGGCATTGGCGCGCAATCCTGCTTTTACGTAGTCAGCCGCCAGCGATTTGGTCAAACCGATTACTGCAGCCTTGGTGGCTCCATACGCACAACGGTTGGCAAAGCCTTTGATGCTGGACGCCATCGAGGCCATGTTGATGATGGAAACACTGCCCTGCTCGTCGGCTGCCTTGGCCAGCATGCCGGGCAAAAAGGCGCGCGTCATGCGAAACATGCTTTTCACGTTCAAGTCAAAGCTCAGGTCCCAATCAGCCTCAGAGCAGTCCAGCAGAGAGCCGTTGGCCACCATGCCGGCGCAGTTAAACAAGGCGTCCAATGCAGGCACACGCGAAGCCAAGTGACTGATTGCTTCGTTGCTCCGCACATCCAGCAATGCTGTGCTTATGGAGTTGTGTTCAGCCGCAAGAGTTTCGAGGAGCGCGGCGTTAATGTCTGTGGCAATGACGTGGGCACCTTCCCGTGCACAGGCCAGCGCGCTGGCGCGGCCTATGCCTTGTGCTGCTGCGGTGATCAACACCGTCTTTCCGTTCAACCTGCCTGCACCCATGGACTGCACCTCGTTTGCTTAAATTCAAATATGAATAAATAATTCACGGATGAAGAAAATATAGTGCCTAAGTTTGAAAGCGCGCTCAGTACTTTCCCTAGATTTCAGTGGTCAATGAACAAACCTGCAATGTGCGCAAAATACAGCGGCAGCGTGAATTGAACGGAATGCCACAACCACAGAGACAAGCCATGTCAGACAAAGAACCCAAACCCCGTGGCCGACGCCCCAAAACCGAAGACATCGACGAATCCGGCCTGCCACCTGAAGACCGATACCGGGCACCGGCACTCGACAAAGGCTTGGACATCCTGGAACTGCTGGCCAGTCAACCCCACGGATTGACGCGCGCCGAGATCGTGAAAGAGATGGACCGCAGCGCCAGCGAGATCTACCGTATGTTGGAGCGCTTGGTGGCGCGCCAGTATGTGATGCGCAACCCGTCCGGTGATCGCTATGCGCTCAGCTTGAAGTTATTTGCGCTGGCAAACATGCATCCCCCCCTCAGTCGCCTCATCAACCAGGCCTTGCCAGTCATGGATGAGTTCACTCGAAAAGCTGAACAAAGTTGCCACATGGGTGTCTACGACCGGGGTAACGTGCTTATCAGCGCCCAAATCAGCAGCCCCAGCGGCTGGAGCTTTTCAGTGCCACGGGGTGCGCGCGTGGGCTTGCTGGATACTGCCTCAGGGCATTTGCTACTGGCTTATGCAGACCCCGGAAGCTACCAGCGCATGCTGGCGGAACACACGCCCCTGGACGGTGAAGTACCGATTTCCGAGACCAAACTCGCAGAGACATTGAACGCCATCCGCGGACAGGGATACCTGGAGAGAGACAGCGCGCAGTCATTTGGCGTGATTGATATTTCATTCCCCATCCTCGGGCCCGACAACACAGCGCTGGCCACCCTCACCTGCCCGTATATCCGGCGAATCGACCGCCACATCGGCCCGGACATCGGAAAAGTTCGGCAGTACTTGCGGGAAGCCGCAAAAACCTTGTCTTTTAGCCAAAGCACGGCGCACGGAAAAGGGTAAAGTGAACAGAAATATCACCAGCGACACAAAGGCCCGACCATGAGTAACCCACTCAATACCAAAGCAGTGCCAGGCAACACACACGCCGCAGAGAGCAAGTTCCAGTTATTGCTCTTCAAACTGGGCGATGCAGAAGGCAGTGGTCGCAGTGAGCTGTTCGGCATCAACGTGTTCAAGGTACGTGAAATCGTGGTGGCCCCGGAGATCACCAGCATCGTCAACGCCCCGCCCCACGCAATGGGACTTGCCAATGTGCGTGGCCAGTTGATTCCGGTAATTGACCTTCCCTCGCTGGCAGGCTGCGTTCCCAAAACAAACTCAAAAATTGTGCTGGTGACAGAGTTCGCCCGCACAACACAAGCATTTCTGGTGGATGAGGTGGTGGAAATCATCCAACTCGACTGGAAACACCTGCTGGCCGCCGACAACAACAGCTCCGGCCTGCTCAGTGGAGTGGCGCGTATCGATGGCGATGCGGCCGACTCACGCCTTGCCCAAGTGCTCGATGTGGAGCAGATCATCCGCAACGTGTTCCCCAACACCCAGCTGGACTCGGCCAACAGCAACATTCAGAAAATCAAATTGCCTGAGGGCACTAGCATCCTGTTTGCCGACGACTCGGCCATCGCCCGCATGCTGGTCGAAGAAAGCCTCAAGACCATGGGCGTAGCCTATGCAGCGGTAAAGAACGGCAAGGAAGCGTGGGAACGGCTGGGCCAGATCCACAGCGATGCCATAAACCATGGCAAACGCGCCAAGGACAAAGTGGCCTTGGTGCTGACCGATTTAGAGATGCCGGAGATGGATGGATTCACTCTTACACGCAGCATCAAGAATGACAGCCGCTTCGCGGGCATTCCGGTCATCGTGTATTCCTCGCTCACCGGCAGCGCCAGCGAAGGCCACGCCAGCGGTGTGGGGGCAGACGCTTATGTGGCCAAGTTCGAGCCTAACGAGCTAGCCAACGCGATTAGCACCACCCTGAGCCGCGGCTAAAGGACCTGCGCACTAGCGCAGATGCTTGAACAATTTGGCCTTGAACAGCTCGGGGATACCCATCTGCCGCTGACCGGGTTGCACTGTGAAAGTCTCACCCGCTTCCACTGTGCCAGGCACATCCACCGCAAGGTAAAACCCGCAGCGCCCGCTCAGGGCCATGGCTTTGGCCGCCGAGTTGAATCCCATCGCCGCATTGAACTTGAAGCACGGCTCCCGGGGCTGCACCACCCGCAAGGCACAGTGTTGAAACTGCAGCACATCGCCCACCCACACATCCTGCTCCAACAGACCTGCCAAGGTGAGGTTTTCCCCCATGGCACCGAAGGGCAGTTGATCATCGATGTCGGCCACGCCCGCCTCCCGACGCGCCTGGCGCCAGAACTCGTAGTGTTCTGACGGGTAGGCATAAACCGCCTTGTCCAAGCCCCCGTGAACCGAAGGGTCGGCCTGCTCATCGCCCAGCAGCCCCAGAGGCATCACCGGCACCGGGCCGCTCACCGCAGTTTTGCGGATAGCTGTGAGTATGCTGCGCCCCTGGATCTGCACCTTGCGTGCAGCTCCGGTTTGCACACTGAGCAGTTGGCAGTTCATGCGCTGGCGCCTTACAGCTGTTGATGGGTCGTTTGGCCGCTGCGGCTGGAGTACTTCGCCAGGGCATCCATCTTCTCGACCTGCACCGCAGCGTGCCGGCCGTGATAGACCTGCTGACGCAGCCAATCGAACTCGGCATGTAACGCTGCGTCGTCGCTCAGGCGGGTAGCCCAGACGCGTTGATCCGCATTCCAACGGTAACCCCGGGCTTTGAGCAGGTCTTTGGCCTCAAAGGGTGCGTTCGTCGCGCTCAAGCGGTAGCTGGGGTTGAGCGCGGACTGCAGCAAATGGGCCAAGCCTGTCCGGGTAGCGCCCGAGGGTGCTGACTTGGTTTGCGGTAATGGAGCTGCCAACACTGCTAGCAGTGCGTGGCAATCCATCTCAGCGCGGTGTGCGTCGTAAAACAAGCCCAGCTCCTGCGCCAGACTTTCCAGCTTGGCGGAGCTACGACCCATGGATTTCCAATCGAGGTCCGCAAACGAACAGGCCCAAGGGAGCTGCGCGAAGGCCGGCAGGCGGCTCTCGACAAACGGGCGGTCAAAACCCGCGTTATGGGCGATGACCACGTCCACCCCTTGCATGAGCTCTTCCACACGCGCTTCGTCC
Organism: Comamonadaceae bacterium; assembly: GCA_027488985.1. Taxonomy (GTDB): domain Bacteria; phylum Pseudomonadota; class Gammaproteobacteria; order Burkholderiales; family Burkholderiaceae_C; genus Allorhodoferax; species Allorhodoferax aquaticus. Next base: position 303,614 of record JAIYAR010000010.1, read on the forward strand.
AATGCTTGGCCCTTCACATCCGCGTCCTGAATACCGGTAATGGCCACCACCTCGGGGGGAATGGCTTTACCCGGATCCTCCAAGCCGTCGTACACCTGCACCGGGCCCACCGGAAGACCTGTAGCAGTGTCGATATCCACCCGCAGGAGCGCGAGTTCGATGATCTTTTCTTTGGCCTGATCCAAGCCTGTGGTTTCTGTGTCCAGCACCAGAATGGTTTTCACCTCGCCTTGCGCTTGGCCGGGCCAGTTCAGGCAGGGCTTCAACCTGCGCTGCAGCTTGTAGTCCGGGTGCGCTTCCAGAGTGCGAGCCATGGCCTCCACATCCATGGGCGTCGCCACAGTAGCTGAAGGCGTAACCGGTTTGGCGACTTTGGCTGTCTTGGAGCTGCGGCTGGCACGCTTGGGCGGCTCCAGATCGAGCGTGGGCAATTCAGCCAGAAAAGCAAAGCCGAGTTGGGGATGGGGGGCTTGGGTCACGGGGCACCTGCGAATGACGGGAATCCCGTTGCCGGGAGAGGCCGCCATTATTGCCCCTATCATCCCTGCCAACTGACCTTCACCCCCAACTACTGCCATGCAAATCACGATTCTTGTCGGCACCGTCAATGGCAATGCCAGCAGCGTCGCCCAAGCCCTGCAATTCTGTGCGGACGAGATAGACGCCACCATCGACGTCCTGCCCATGGACGGGCTCAGCATCACTGCTTTCGACGCCCCTGGCGTCTTTATCATTTGCACGTCCACCACCGGGGTGGGCGATGTGCCTCCAAACGCCACCGACCTGCTCAACAGCCTGGACACTGAGGCCAAGTTCCTGGGCCATGTCCGCTATGGTTTGGTCGCCTTGGGTGACAGCAGCTATGGCGACAGCTTCCTAGGTGGCGGCAAACAGTTTGACGCCAAGCTGCAAGACTTGGGGGCCCGCCGAGTGGGCGACATCTGCGTGATCGACGCGATGGAGACCTTGGAGCCCGAAGACGACGCAGTGGAGTGGCTCAAGACCTGGGCCGTCCAGTTGGCGACACTTACATAACAAAAAGGCCTCCAGCGCAGGCAGAATATGCGCGAGCAGCTTCTTTTTTGATAGCAAAACCATGCCTGAACCTATTGCCGCCAAACCCGCCAAAACCATCCGCCCGCTCAAAGGCACCCGCATACTGAGCCTGGCCCTCAACCTGCCGGGGCCTGCTGCACTCATGCGCTGCCGCGATATGGGTGCGACCTGCGTCAAGCTGGAGCCCCCCGCCCCCGCAGGTGCACCGGTCGGGTCGTCTGGCGACCCCATGGGCCTGTACAACCGCAAAGCCTATGACCAGATGCACCGCGGGATGCGGGTGCTGGCTGCGGACCTCAAAACTGACAAAGGCCAGCAGGCACTGCACAAAGAACTGGCCAAGGCCGACGTGCTGCTCACCTCCTTTCGGCCCAGTGCGCTCAAAAAACTCGGGCTGGAATGGAAAGCCCTACGTAAGCAGTACCCCCGGCTCTCCATGGTCGCCATCGTGGGGGCACCCGGTAAACGCGCCGAGGAACCCGGCCACGACCTCACCTACCTGGCTGAAAACGGCCTGGTGACCGGCCTCAACTTGCCCCCTACCCTGTATGCCGACATGGGCGGTTCGCTCATGACCAGCGAAGCCGTGCTGCAAACCCGGCTGCACCAGCACCAAAAAGGTAAGGGTGTGTATCTGGAGGTCGCCCTCTCCGAGGCAGCTGCTTACCTCGCCCTGCCCCGCAGCTGGGGCCTCACATTACCCGCTTCCGCTGTGGGCGGAAGCCATGCAGGTTACCGCGTGTACCCCTGCCTGGACGGACGCGTGGCACTGGCAGCGCTGGAGCCGCATTTTTCCAAGGCGCTGGCTGAAGCCGCGGGTCTGCGACAATCGCACCCCTTGGCCATGTTCTCCCCGGAGACCCATGCCGCCGTTGCCGCTTTTGTGGCCGGCAAAACTCGCAAGCAGCTTGATGCGCTTGCCACATCCAAAGACATACCCTTGTTCACGCTGGCCTGAAAAGGCCGGCGGGACCTTTTTTGCTTGCATTGATGACCGCCGTTCGCCTGCCCGCCCGCCACCAGTTCCGCCTGATCGATATCCTCAAAGTCGTTGCAGCCCAGTGCATCGTGCTGCATCACTTTTCCGCCTACGGGCCTTTGTCTGAAGCCGCGTCGGACGCCTTGCCGGATGTCATGGCCTGGCTGTACGACAACGCCCGCATGGCCGTGCAAGTCTTTCTGGTGGTGGCCGGTTACCTTGCCGCACGCGGCTTTGCTCTGACCAAACGCCCCGCCACCGCCATGCTGATGGGCCTGTGGCAGCGCTACGTGCGCTTGGCATTTCCATTTATTGCTGCCTTGCTGCTTACCGTGCTGTGCTCGGCGCTGGCCAGGCCTTTCCTGGACACGGCAGTGGTGCCGGCCGCACTCACTTTCACCCAGTTTCTGGCCCATGCCAGCTTGCTGCACAGCGTGCTGGATGTGGAGTCGCTTTCGGCGGGCGTGTGGTACGTGGCCATTGATTTCCAGTTGTACGCGGCACTGGCATTGCTGATCTGGGTGAGCCGGGGCAAACGTTGGCTCAGCATGGGCCTGGTGGCCTTACTGTGCATTGCATCCGTGACATGGTTCAACACCGATGCCAGCTGGGATGCGTGGGCCTTGTACTTCTTCGGCGCTTATGGCTTGGGTGCCTTAGCTTGGTGGGCCGGGTTGCGGGCACGCCATGGCCTTTATGCCATCGTGCTGTATGCCACCGCCATGAGCGCGGGCTTGGCCTCGCTCACGGTGAACTTCCGCGAGCGCATGGCCCTGGCCATCAGCGTGTCAGCCGTGCTGGCCAGCTTCGGCAGCTGGCAGCTACGCCTGCCCCGTTGGCTGGACAACTTAGTCGGCCAACTCAGCCGCACTTCGTATGCACTGTTTCTGGTGCACTACTCGGTGCTGCTGTTGGCGAATGCCGCTTGGGCCGAGCTGGGCTGGGAAGACGGCGATGCAGCCCTTTTCTTCATCGCCGGCAGCTGGTTTGTGGCGCTGGGCGTGAGCTACCTGTTTCACACCCAGGTGGAGCAACGTATCGAGCAGTGGCGCAATGCGCCCAAGCCCGCGCTGCAAGGCCCCACTGCCCGCCTCTGACCCGCCTGGTTAGATCTGGACGCGGGTTCCGAGCTCCACCACACAGTTGTCGGGTAGGCGGAAGAAGTCCGCTGCATTGCCGGCATTGCGTGACATCAGGGCAAACATGCGCTCGCGCCACAAGGCCATGCCGTGCCCCTTGGTGGGAACCACTATTTCACGGCTCAGGAAGTACGAAGTTTCAAACAGGTTGATCGCAATGCCATGCGCCTTGCACAGCTCGAGCGCCTGCGGGATGTCCGGGTTGTTTTTGAAGCCGTAATGCACCTCGACCCGCCAGAAGCCGCTCACCAGGGGTTGCACCTTGACGCGCTCCTCAAACGGAATCCAGGGAACGTCATGGAACACCACCGTCAGGATGATGTTGCGCTCATGCAGCACCTGGTTGTGCTTGAGGTTGTGCATCAGCGCTTGGGGCACGGTGTCCGGATTGGCGACGGCGTAGACCGCGGTGCGGGGCACTACATGCATCTTGTCCTGGCTCAAAGCCTGCACGAACGGCAACAACTCGGGATCGTCCTGACGCAGTGAACTCAGCAAGAGCTCACGTCCGCGACGCCATGTGGCCATCACCATGAAGATAGCCGCCCCCATCACCAAGGGGAACCAGCCCCCCTGGAAGAACTTCAGCGAACAGGCCACCACCAGCATGCCGTCCACAACAATGAAGAAAGCAGTCGACGCGATCGCCAGCGGCAGAGGCAGGCGCCAGCCCTGGCGCACCACAAAGAAGGTCAGCATCGTCGTAATCAGCATGGTGACCGTGACAGCAATGCCATAAGCGGCTGCCATGGCTGACGAACTGCCGAACCCGAATACGGCCAGCAGCACAGCCACCAGCAGCAACCAGTTCACACCGGGCATGTAGATCTGGCCGGCCTCTTTGGCAGAAGTATTGATGACTTGCATGCGTGGCAAAAGCCCCAGCTGCATGGCCTGACGGGTCATGGAGTAGCAACCCGAAATCACGGCTTGCGAGGCAATCACGGTCGCCAGCGTTGCCAAAACCACGGCTGGAATCAGCCAGGCCTCAGGAAACATGCGGAAAAACGGACTTTCCAGGGCAGATGGGTCACGCATCAACAAGGCGCCCTGCCCCATGTAGTGAAGAGCCAAAGCCGGTAAAACGAGGCCGGTCCAAGCCCATTGGATGGGGCGCTTGCCGAAATGCCCCATGTCTGCATAAAGCGCCTCGGCGCCGGTAAAGGCCAGAACAATGGCACCCAGGGCCACGAACAAGTGCCACCCTTGCGCAGCGAGGAAAGAGAAAGCGTTCAAAGGATTGAGCGCAGCCAGAATGGCAGGCTCCTGCGCAATCTGGGCCACACCCGTCGCAGCCAATACCCCGAACCACACCACGATGATGGGACCGAAAAATTTGCCTACGGCAGAGGTACCGAAACGCTGGAATGCGAACAAGGCGATCAATACGCCAGTACAAATGGGCAACACATAGGGCTTGAACGCAGGGGTAATGACCTCCAAGCCCTCCACCGCACTCAGCACCGAGACCGCGGGCGTGAGCACACTGTCACCATAAAACAGTGCTGCCCCCATGACGCCGATGAGCAGCAGCGTGACGCGGCGCCCCTGCGTCGTGCCAGCAGCTTTGGCTGCCAAGGCCGTGAGCGCCATGATGCCGCCCTCCCCGTTGTTGTCCGCCCGCAATATGAGCAGCACATATTTGAGGGTGACCACCAGCATGAGGCCCCAAAAAACCACTGACACCGCGCCTATGAGGTGCGGTGCATCCAGCGGAATGCCCGTAGCGGGCCCAAAAATTTCCTTGACGGTGTACAGCGGGCTGGTGCCTATGTCGCCGTAGACCACGCCCAGTGCGCCCAGTGTCAGCGCGGCAGTGCCGCCATGATGTTCTGCATTCCGCATACATTCTTTGAAAGTTGTGAGAACTCTCACTGTGCGCCTGAACGCATCAGGATCGCATAAGGAACGGGGCGAAGGCTACACCGTGGCCAGCCGGTAGCCCACGCCCACTTCCGTCAGCAGGTGGCGGGGCTCCGCGGGGTTGCTCTCCAACTTGGCACGCAACTGGCCCATATAAAGTCGCAAGTAGTGGGTGTGGTCCACAAACTCGGCGCCCCACACATCCAGCAGCAGCTGCCGGTGGGTCACCACTTTGCCCGCACTGCGCACCAGACGGGCCAGGAGATTAAATTCGGTAGGAGTGAGATGCAGCTCCGCACCTGCCAAGTGCACCGAACGGGCTTCAAGGTCGATCTCCAGCCCGTCCAACGTGTGGCGCGTGACCGCAGCGGCCACGGTGGTGCCACGATGCCGCAGCGCCACGCGGATGCGAGCCAACAGTTCTGCCACGCTGAAAGGTTTGACCAGATAGTCGTCTGCGCCGGCATCCAGCAGCTGCACTTTCTGAGCCTCCTGGTGCCGGGCCGATACCACCAGCACCGGAAAATTGTGCGTTAGCCGGATGCGTCGCAACAGCTCAGCGCCGTCCCCATCCGGCAGGCCCAAGTCCAACAACATCAGGTCAGGCGTGGCATGCTCCACCATGGAGCCGGCCTCGCTCAGCGACACAGCCGTGCGCACCGTGAACCCTTCCAGGCTCAAAGCTTGACGCATCATCTCGCGGATGCTGCGGTCGTCTTCCACCACCAGGACTTGCAAACTCATACGGCATCTCCCGGTGGTGCCAAGGATGGCTGTGCCGCCAAGGGCAGGCACACCCGGAAGCTATTGCCCCCCGCTTGGCGCGCTCGAACGCTGATGCGGCCGCCATGGGCCAGTGCAATGGCACGGCACAGGGCCAAACCCAAGCCTGCACCCTGTTTGCCCGACTGGTCGCCACGCGAATAGGGTTCAAAAATTTGTGCCTGCAATTCTTTGTGGATCACGGGGCCACGGTCCTGCACCATGAGTTGTATTTGTCCCTCGCAAACGCTTACCTTGAGGGCCACCGTGTCTTCACTGTATTTCAGGGCGTTATCCAGCAGGTTGTCCAGCAGCTGCGCTATCAGCACTGCGTTCACGCGCACCAGCGGCAAATCTGTAGACAGCTGCAGCCGGATCCGCGCACCCGCGTCCGCCTGCCGCTGCCGCGCCACACAGGCGCCGGCAATCTCTTCCAACGATTCCCAATCTACCGCCAGTGTTTGGTCGCTGTTGGCCAGCTGCACGAGCTGCAAGGTGTTCTCGGTAAGGCGGGACAAATGGGTGGCCGACTGCACAATGCCGTCCAACAATGCAGCTTGCTCATCCGCCGACATCTTGTCGCGCTGGGTGAGCAGAGAACTGGCATTACCCACGAGCGCGGCAAGCGGTGTACGCAAGTCGTGCGATACGGCCGCCAGAAAGGTGTTTTGCAGTTGCTGGCGGGTGTTGCGCTCGTCGGCCAGCGCCATTTCGTGACCCAAGCGCAAACGCTCCAGTGCCTGGCCGATCAAAGCACACAGTGCCTGGGCGTGCTCGCGTCCAGCCTCGTCCGCCGCCTCAATGTTTTGCACGCAGACGGCTCCATGCATGTGCTCTCCGTTTCCCAAGGGCAGATACCACGCATTCAAACCGGGCCAGCGACCTGTGCCGGGCCCCAGAACTGCCGCCTCACGCATGGAAGCGCGCAGACCGTCTTGCATCGACGGCGTGAGCTCTACCGTGGCATCGACTCCCGAAAGCTGACCTTCAGAATGCAATGCCAATACCGTGGGACCATCAAATGCCTGAGCCACATGCCGTGCGCCTGCGCGCGCTGCGGCAGCAGCATCCGGGCAAAGCGCAAGCTGCGAAGCCAGGGTTTGCAACTGCTCGGCACGGCCGGCATGCAAACGGGCCAGCGCCGTGTTGCGGCGCAGTCGCTGGCTCAGCTGGCTGATCACTAAGGCCACCACCGTCATGACGACCAGCGCCACCAAATGCTCTTGGCTGTCCACCGCAAAGTTCCATCGAGGTGGAACGAAAAAAAAGTTCAAGCACACCACCGCCAGCACTGCACAGCTCATGGAGGCAGCGGGAGGCAACACATAGGCACCGACCACTACGGCCAGCACATACAACATGGACTGGGTCATGACTGTGATGTGCGTGTCCAATACCAGGCCAACGCCAGTGGGCAAAGCCAGCAGCAACAGGAGCCAAACGGCCTGCCTGCCAGTGCGGTTGTCGGGAGTGAGCAAGGTGCTGTTTGTCATGGTGAGGCAGCGTATCACCGCGGGTATCAGGATGGCATAAGTGCCCAAGTAAAATCGCGCCCTACAACTCAAGGAAAGACTCGCTATGGGCGCGCAATGGAAAGCAAAGGGCAAAGCTCTGGTGGCCGATGCCAAGGGCCGGCTATTTACCAAGCTGGTGAAAGAAATTACGGTGGCCGCCCGCGGCGGCGCGGACCCCGCTGCCAACGCCAAGCTGCGCCTGGTGGTCGAGCAGGCCCGCAAGGTCTCGATGCCCAAAGAAACGCTGGAGCGCGCCATCAAGAAAGGTGCCGGACTGACGGGCGAGGTCATCAACTACGAACACGTCATCTACGAAGGCTTTGCGCCTCACCAAGTGGCAGTGATGGTGGAGTGCCTGACCGACAACGTGAAACGCACCGCCCCTGAAATGCGCGTGTTGTTCCGCAAAGGCCAGCTGGGCACCAGCGGCTCAGTGGCTTGGGATTTCAACCATCTGGGCATGATCGAAGCGGCCCCCACCGCTGCCGACTCGGATGCCGAAGTGGCCGCGATTGAAGCCGGTGCACAAGACTTTGAAGCCGGTGATGAAGAAGGCAACACCGTGTTTTACACCGACCCGGCCGACCTGGACCTAGTCGCCCGCGCCCTGCCCAACTTCGGCTTTAACGTGCTGTCGATGAAGCTGGGCTACAAAGCCAAAAACCCTGTCGACCCCACCAGCCTGAGCGCCGAAGCGCTGGAAGAAGTGGAAGCCTTCCTGGCAGCCATCGACGAAAACGACGACGTACAAAACGTGTACGTGGCGCTGGCGGGTTGAAGCAGTTTCCCGCCGCCACCCTGGCGGCACTCTGGGCGGCAGTGCTGGGTTGGGGCATCTTCCAACACCGCCTGCCGCTCTTGGTTTTGGGGCTGGCAGTTGCACTCAACGCCGCGACCTTCATTGCCTACCGGCTGGATAAACGCGCTGCGAGAGCCAATCGGTGGCGCGTTAAAGAAAACACTCTGCACCTGTTCGGCTTGGCCGGCGGCTGGCCCGCTGCGCGACTGGCGCAGCAGGTGCTGCGACACAAGACCGTCAAGCCCGGTTTTCAGGCGATGTATTGGCTGACGGTGTGGGCGCAACTCGCTGCACTGGTCGCCTACGTGTTCTGGGACCGGATGAAACCGCTCCTAAATTCATAGCTGCCCGCGCATATTCCACGGGCGCCAGAGACAAATTTGACCTAATTACTTCGAGACATCCTTACCTGGACACTTTTGCTTATCTTCCGACCAGCCGGAAACTCTAAATGCGACTCGCAGTTGTGGGCCGCTATTCACGATCGTTGCACTCCTACCAGCTTCTTCTTCTTGGCAGTACAAGGTGGTTGCTTGGGTTCCATCAAGTCGATCTTCCGCCCTTAGATAGCGCAACTTCCGAAGAGCCTCCTCCGCCTGGCTAGCTATCTTCCCCGCTTCAACACCTTCAGAATCAACCGCCAATGAAACAGCCGAGTCTTTGGCTATCTCGCTCGTAGGTGGGCGCACCGTCACTGATAACAAAGTCTGGAATTGCGTCAAATCTTGCTTTATTGCAGGCATACGCTGCGAAACGCTGTCGGCACAACCGGCAAATTGAACGATTGTCCAAAGAACGAGAACAAGCCGATACAAACTACACGTCATTTTCCGAGCGCTTGAAACATTCAATTTCCTCTAAAGCCGGCTACTTTGTACACCCGCGAATCCAACGCCACAGACTCGGTTTGACCAGCAACATACAAAGGCGTAAACAAGTGAATACTGGTGGTTTTAGGTATTAGAGCAATTACTGTCAATTTAACGGTTTTTCCGTTCGTTACGGAAACCGTATCTGCCACTGCGACTGATTCCCCAATGGCAGATTGGATTACCAGACCCACCTCTGCAGTTTGTGGCAGTCCAGTCGCACGTACCTCCACTACAAAAGCGACCCGGTCTCCTGCAACAACCGCATCGCTACCTGTAGGCGAAGCACTCTGAATTGAGACAACAGGTGGCGACGCAAACTTGTCGCCACAGCCTGAAAGAGACAGACTGCAAGCAAACAATAGGATCAGATTTTTGAAGCCAGAGGCCGTCTTGAAATCAATCAGCCTCTGAATCCCCCTCAAGAAGCCAGCTCCAGCGGCTTACTCTTCCAGATTTTGTCAGCATACTCGCCGATCGTGCGGTCGGCGGAGAACGGGCCCATGGCGGCCACGTTGCGCAGGGCCATGACAGACCAAGCCTCTTTGCTTTGGTAGGCCACGTCCACCTGCTCTTGCGCGGCGATGTAGGCAGCATAGTCTGCCAATAGCAGGTAGTGGTCACCCCAGTTCACCAGCAGGTCGTAGATGCTCTGGAAGCGGCCGGGCTCGTCCGGGCTGAAGACGCCATCGCGGATGGCTTCCAGCACCGCCGTCAGCTCGGAATTGCCCTCCGCAATCGCGCGTGGCTGGTAGCCGGCGGCGCGGGTGGCGGCCACCTGCGGGGTGGTCAGGCCGAAGATGAAGATGTTGTCGGCGCCCACGTTCTCCAGGATTTCAACGTTCGCGCCATCCAGCGTGCCAATGGTGAGCGCGCCATTCAGGGCGAACTTCATGTTGCCGGTGCCGGACGCCTCGGTGCCCGCGGTGGAGATTTGCTCCGACAAATCGGCCGCAGGGATGATGCGCTCGGCCAGGCTCACGCTGTAATTGGGGATGAACACCACCTTGAGCAGGTTGCCCACGCGCGGGTCGTTGTTGACGACCTTGGCTACGTTGTTAATCAGGTGAATGATCTGCTTGGCCATGTGGTAGGCCGAAGCGGCCTTGCCGGCAAACACCACAACACGGGGCACCGTCACCGAGCCTGGGTTGTTGATGATGCGCAGGTAGCGGGTCACCACGTGCAACACATTGAGCAGCTGGCGCTTGTATTCGTGAATGCGCTTGACCTGCACGTCGTAGAGTGCGTCGGTCGGGATCGTCAGACCCATATTCGCTTGCACCCAGTCAGCCAGGCGCTGCTTGTTGGCGAGCTTGGCGCCCTGGAATGCCTCAATCACTTTGGGCTGCGTCAACACCGCGTTCAGGCCGCTGAGTTGGGTCAGGTCACGGCGCCAGACGGTGCCGACCTGCTTGTCCAGCACCGCCGACAACGCGGGGTTGGCCTGCGCCAACCAACGGCGCGGGGTGATGCCGTTGGTTTTGTTGTTGAAGCGCTCGGGCCAGAGGTTGGCAAAGTCAAAGAAGATGCTTTCCTTCATCAGCTCCGAGTGCAGCGCCGACACGCCGTTCACCGAGTGGCTGGTGATGACAGCCAGGTAAGCCATTCGCACACGGCGCTCTCCGCCCTCGTCCACCAAACTGACCTTGCGCAGCAGCTCGGCGCTGCCGCCGCGCAGCGAGATCTGGTGCAAAAACTGGGCGTTAATGTCGTAAATGATTTGCAGGTGGCGCGGCAGGATGCGACCCATCATTTCCACCGGCCAGGTCTCCAGCGCCTCGTGCATGAGGGTGTGGTTGGTGTAGCTGAACACGCCCTGGCACAGGCGCCAAGCGTCAGCCCACGATAGGTGGTGCTCGTCGAGCAGCAGGCGCATCAGCTCGGGAATCGCCAGCACCGGATGGGTGTCGTTCAGGTGGATGCTGACTTTGTCGGGCAGGCTCTCAAAGTTGTCATGGGTGCGCAGGTAGCGGCGCAGCAAGTCTTGCACGCTGGCGCTGCAGAAGAAATACTCTTGGTGCAAGCGGAGCTCTTTGCCGGATGCGGTGGAGTCGTCTGGGTAGAGCACGCGGGACACGTTCTCGGAGTGGTTTTTGGTCTCTACCGCCGCAAAGTAGTTGCCGCGGTTAAAGGCGCCCAAGTCAATTTCTTGCGTAGCCTTGGCGGACCACAGGCGCAAGGTGTTGGTGGCCTTGGTGGCGTAGCCGGGAATGATGGTGTCATAGGCCATGGCCTGCACGTCGTGGCTGTCCACCCATTGGTAGGCGTCGCCCACTTTCACCACATGACCGCCGAACTGCACGCGGTAGTTCACCTCGGGGCGCGGAAACTCCCACGGGTTGCCGTGGGTGAGCCAGTAGTCCGGCACTTCCACCTGGCGGCCATCCACAATCGTTTGCTTGAACATGCCGTAGTCATAGCGGATGCCATAACCAAAGCCGGGAATATTCAGCGTGGCCATGGAGTCCAGAAAGCAAGCGGCCAAGCGGCCCAAGCCCCCGTTGCCCAGAGCGGCATCGGGCTCCAGCTCGGTCACCGCGTCAATGTCCACCCCAAAGTCTGCCAAGGCTTGCTTGACCCGCTCGCGCAGGCCCACGGCCAGCATGGCGTTGCTGAAGGTGCGGCCGATCAAAAACTCCATGCTGAGGTAGTACACGCGCTTGGCGTCCTGGGCGTATTGGGCGCGGGTGGTGGTCATCCAGCGCTCGACCAGTTGGTCGCGCACGGCGTAGGCGGCGGCGTGCAGCCAGTCTTCAGGGCGGGCAGCTTCCGGGTCTTTGCCCACCACAAACATCAGTTTGTTGGCGATGGAGCGTTTCAGGGATTCAAGGTCGCGCCCGGGCGCATCAAATTCAAAAGTCACAGGGGCACTCGCAGTAGGGGAAGATGTGTTGGTCATTCTTGAATCAACCTTTGGTAAAGGTGGGTGTAGTGCCCGGCGGCGGTTGCCCAGTCGAAGGCAAGCTTCATGCCGGTTTGGCGTACGCGGTTCCATTCCGCCTTGCGGTGGTAAAGGGCAAAGGCCCGACGCACCGCTTTGCGGTAGGCAGTTTCGTCAAACGCATCAAATACAAAGCCGGTGGCGGTGCGGTCCTCCAGGGTTTCGAGGTCGCTGTCCACGACCGTGTCAGCCAAGCCGCCTACGCGACGCACCAGAGGCAGACTGCCGTATTTGAGGCCGTACATCTGGGTCAAGCCACAGGGCTCAAAGCGCGAGGGCACGAGGGTTACGTCGCTACCGGCGAATATCCGGTGGGCAAAAGATTCGTCATAGCCCAGCTTCACAGCCACCCGACCGGCGTGGGTTTTGGCGCGCTCGGTGAAGGCCTGCTCCAGCCAAGTGTCGCCACTGCCCAGCACTAGCAATTGGCCACCACGGGACACAATTTCGTCCAGTCCGGCCAGCACCAGCGGCAGGCCTTTTTGTTCGGTGAGGCGACTTACAACAGCGAACAAGGGCGCATCAGGTTCGATAGCCAAGCCCATGGTGCCTTGGAGCATGGCCTTGTTGATCGCTTTGCCTGCCATGTGGCGGGCGTCAAAATTTTGTTCCAGCAAGGCGTCGCTGGTCGGATTCCATACCGTGTCATCCACTGCATTCAGGATGCCGCTCAAGGCATCACGCCTTGCCATCAGCAAGCCATCCAGCCCGCAGCCCTGCTCAGGCGTCTGGATTTCGCGGGCATAGGTAGGGCTCACGGTGGTGATATGGCTGGCATAAAACAAGCCGGCCTTCATGAAGGAGAGCTGGCCATGAAACTCCATGCCCTGCACATGAAAGGCCTCGCCCGGCAGGCCCAAGTCGCCGAAGTATTGCGGGCCAAAAACACCTTGGTACGCCAGGTTATGCACGGTAAATACCGAAGGCACCCGCGTGGCACCGCGGTCGGCCCAGAGCTTGAGGTAAGCGCTGGCCAAACCTGCGTGCCAGTCGTGGCTGTGCACCAGTTGGGCGCGCCACAGGCTGTCCATGCCATGCGCCAGATGGGCAGCCGCTTGGCCAAGTGCCGCGAAGCGGCGGTGGTTGTCGCCATAGGGCTGCTTGTTGGCATCTTCATAAGGATTGCCCGGGCGTTCGTAGAGGCCCGGGGCTATCAGCACATAAGCGCCCTGCTGCATGGCGCCGCGGGCGAGCGCCGGCAAGTCGCCATAGACAACTTCCACCATTTCGCCCCAAGGCATGACAAAAGCGCCCACCGGGCTGGGGTTGCGCAAGGCTGCCACGATGGCCGGGAAACCCGGCAGAAGCACACGCACATCGCAACCAGCTTCATGCAAAGCCGCCGGCAGCGCACCGGCAATGTCAGCCAGCCCTCCGGTTTTGAGCAGAGGGAAAATTTCGGCACTGACTTGCAGGATGCGCATGGGCAGTCTTTCGTTGAACTAATTTATTGGGCTTCCAGCCGCTTGAGCATGTCTTTGGTTACCAGCACCACGCCGTTGTCGGTGCGCTCAAAGCGAGCTGCATCCGCTACCGGATCTTCACCGATGACCAAGCCATCCGGCACTTCCACGCCCCGGTCAATGACCACGCGGCTCAGTCGGCAGCCACGGCCGATGGTGACTTCCGGCAGCAGCACGGCCTGGTCAATCACGCAGAACGAGTGGATGCGCACACTGCTGAACAACACCGAGTTGCTGACGATGGAGCCCGACACAATGCAGCCGCCCGACACCATGGTGTTGATGGCCTGGCCGTGCTTGCCATCGGCATCTTGCACAAACTTGGCAGGAGGCAACTGACGCTGGCTGGTCCAGATGGGCCAGTTGGTGTCATAAATATCCAGCTCCGGGGTGACTGAAGCCAGGTCGAGGTTGGCTTCCCAAAAGGCGTCGATGGTACCCACATCGCGCCAGTAGGGCACGGCGTCCGGGGTGGACGACACGCAAGACATCGAGAAGGGATGCGCCACCGCCCTGCCCTCGCGCACCACGCGAGGGATTACGTCCTTGCCGAAATCGTGGCTGGACTCGGGGTTGGCCAAATCGTCTTCCAGCAGGTCGTACAGGTACTTGGAATCAAAGATGTAAATACCCATGCTGGCCAGAGACACAGCATCGTTGCCAGGCATGGCGGGTGGATTTGCGGGTTTCTCGACAAACTCAGTGATTTTTCGGGTACCGTCAACGGCCATCACACCAAAGGCAGTAGCCTCTTCGCGCGGCACTTCAATGCAGCCCACGGTGCAGCCAGCGCCGCTCTCCACGTGGTCTTTCAGCATCAGCGAGTAATCCATCTTGTAGATGTGGTCGCCGGCCAGCACCACCACGTACTCGGGCTTGCTGCTTTGGATGATGTCCAGGTTCTGATAAATCGCATCGGCCGTGCCGCGGTACCAGTGCTCCTCGTCCACCCGCTGCTGGGCGGGCAACAGGTCGACCATCTCGTTGAGTTCGGCGCGCAAGAAGCTCCAGCCGCGCTGCAAATGGCGCAACAACGAGTGGGACTTGTACTGGGTGATCACGCCGATACGGCGGATGCCGGAGTTCACGCAGTTGGAGAGCGCAAAGTCAACGATGCGGAACTTGCCACCAAAATACACCGCAGGCTTGGCGCGGCGGTCGGTCAGCTGCTTGAGGCGGGAACCGCGGCCACCGGCAAGCACTAGGGCGATGGTGCGGCGAACCAGCATATGGGGCTGCATGTGACGCTCTTGGAGTGCGAGGTTGCGGGCGTTGTCTTGGGTGCTCATGGTTTTGTCTCCTGTCGCTTAGTTTTGATTTTTGATTGGGTGAACGTAAGGCCTGTGCTCGTATGGCTCAGGTCGTCACGGTGGGTTGGTTCATGCCGGTGAAATGGCGGATGCGGGCTACCGACTCCGCGAGCGCGATCAATGGCTGCAAGGCTTCCTGGGCTGGGATGTCCTGGCGGCTGGCATCGGGTTCGTGGCGCTCCAGGTAGACGCGCAAGGTGGCCCCCTCGGTGCCGGTGCCTGAGAGGCGGAACACCACGCGGGAACCATCGGTCAGTACAATGCGCACGCCCTGCTTCTGGCTCACGCTGCCATCCACCGGGTCGGTGTAGGCAAAGTCATCCGCAAAGGCCACCGGCAGTCCGGCAATAGTGGTCCCACCCAAAGTGGGTAAAGACGCACGCAAATCGCGCATCAGCGCGTCGGCCTGCTCGGTGGGAATGCCTTCGTAGTCGTGGCGCGAATACACGCAGCGGCCGTATTGCGCCCAAAGCTCACGCACCAACGCCTCCACCGACTTGCCACTGGCCGCAATCAGGTTGAGCCAAAACAGCACCGCCCATAAGCCGTCTTTTTCGCGGACATGGTTGGAGCCTGTGCCGTAGCTTTCTTCGCCGCACAGGGTGACTTTGCCGGCATCCATCAAGTTACCGAAGAACTTCCAACCGGTGGGGGTCTCGAAACACGGAATACCCAGCGCCTTGGCGACGCGGTCCACAGCAGTAGACGTGGGCATGGAACGGGCCACACCGGCAATGCCAGACCGGTAGCCCGGCACCAAGGTGGCATGGGCTGCGATCACGGCCAGGCTGTCGCTGGGTGACACCACAAACTTGCGGCCGACGATCATGTTGCGGTCAGCGTCGCCATCGCTTGCAGCACCCATGTCGGGCGCATCGGCGGCAAACAAATGGGCGATCAAGTCTTCGGCATTCACAGGGTTCGGATCCGGGTGCAATCCACCGAAATCTTCGAGTGGTGTGCCATTGACCACTGTCCCTGCGGGAGCACCCAACTCGCCTTCCAGCAGGGCTTTGGCGTACGGGCCACCCACGGCGCACATGGCGTCGTAACGCAGGGTGAAGCCCCCAGTAAACAACTTGCGGATGGCGTCAAAGTCAAATAAGCCGCGCATGACCTCGACGTAATCCGACACGGGGTCGATGACAACCACCTCGGTGCTGCCGATGTGCTGGCTGCCCAATGTGTCCAAGCTGATATCCGCCGTGCTCATGGTGCGGATCTCGCGGACCAGCTTGGTTCGCTCGTAGATGGCGTCGGTAACCTTTTCTGGCGCGGGGCCGCCGTTGGCCACGTTGTATTTGATGCCGAAGTCGCCATCCGGACCGCCGGGGTTGTGGCTGGCGGACAGCACGATGCCGCCACTAGCGCCATGGCGGCGGATCACAGCACTCACCGCAGGGGTCGACAAAATGCCGCCCTGCCCCACCAGCACCCGGGCATAGCCCTTGGCTGCTGCCATACGAAAGATGGTTTGAATGGCTACGCGGTTATAGAAGCGTCCATCGCCCCCCACCACCAGCGTCAAGCCGGCAGCATCGGGCAACACCTCGAACAAAGCCTGGACAAAGTTCTCCAGGTAGCGGGGCTGCTGGAAAACAGTGACTTTTTTGCGCAGGCCCGAAGTACCGGGGCGCTGGCCGTCAAAAGGCGAGGTAGGTATGGTGATGCGTAACATGGTGGTGTGACAGTGGTTGGGTTTGAATCTAGAAAACAGGTCGTACAGCGCTAAGCAGAACCAGACTATCGGCATGTACCGTGACAGAAAGCGTGGCCGCTGAAGCAGGCGCGAAAGGAACCAGCGCCGAAGCGGAATCCAGGCAGAGATACCAATCGCCCGCCGGCAAAGTGAATACAAGTGCGGACACAGATGGGTTGAGCAGCAGCAACACCGCTTCAGAGGTACCGGGCTGCAATTGAACCGCCATGGGCCCGCCCTGCGGTGCATCCCAATCTGCTGCCTCCAAAGGGCTGCCATCCGGCAATGACCATGTAGCCACCGGGCCGGACCCCGCTTCGCCGGCATGGCTGCGCCACCATCTGGTGGCCTGCAAGGCCGGCAGCGCACGGCGTAATGCAGTTGTGCGGGCGACAAAGGAGCTCAGGTCAGGACGAGCGGCTTCCCAATTCAGCCAAGTGGTGGCGTTGTCCTGGCAATAGGCGTTGTTGTTGCCGTATTGGCTGTGGCCCAGCTCGTCACCGGCCAGCAGCATGGGCGTGCCCAGTGACAACAACGTGACGGCCAACAAAGTGCGGCGATGGCGTGCACGGGCTTGCACTACATGCTGATCGTCACTCGCACCCTCCACACCGTGGTTGACACTCAGGTTGTGGCCATGGCCATCGCGGTTTTGTTCTCCGTTGGCTTCGTTATGACGATGGCAGTAGCTCACCACGTCCATCAGGTTGAAGCCATCATGCGCCGTGACAAAGTTCACGCTGCTGTGCGCTGCGCGGCGGGCCGGGCTGAAAGCCTCTGCGGAACCCGCCAGGCGGTTGGCCAATGCACCGCGGTGGGTGCCATGTTGTAGCCAAGCGCTGCGCTGGGTATCGCGGAAACGGTCATTCCACTCCAGCCACCCCGGCGGAAAAGCGCCCAGCTGGTAGCCGCCGGGGCCGATGTCCCAGGGCTCAGCCACCATCACGCAATTGCGCAGCGTCGGGTCCTGCGCGATCGCCATCAACAAAGGTGCGTGGGGATTGAAGCGGTAGTCTGTTTCGCTCGTGCCACGGGCCAAGACGGGAGCGAGGTCAAAACGGAAGCCGTCCACCCCGTAGTCCGTGACCCAAGCACGCAAGCTGTCCATCACGGTGCGCAAAACCACCGGATGGTTCAGATTGACGCAGTTACCGCAGCCGGTCCAGTTGAGGTAGCAGGAAGGATTGTGCGGATCGAGGTAGTAGTAAGTGCTGTTATCGATGCCACGCAAGCTGAGCATGGGGCCGAACTCATCGGTCTCTCCCGTGTGGTTGTAAACCACGTCCAGAATCACCTCTATCCCTGCTGCGTGCAAAGCATCGACCATGGCCCGGAACTCGGTGCGCGGAGTGCTGCCGGCGGTGCCGCTCCAATAACGGCTTTCCGGCGCGCTCCAGGCGATGGGGCTGTAACCCCAGTAGTTGGACAAGCCCAAGCGCTGCAAACGCTCTTCATCGGCACGGAAGGCCACGGGCATCAGGCTCAAGGTGGTGACGCCCAGCGCCTTCAGGTGTGCAATGGCTGCGGGATGCGCCAGACCCGCATAGCTACCTCGCAGCGACTCAGGCACCCCGGGATGCAGACGGGTAAATCCTTTGACATGCAACTCATACATAACCCGCTGCTGCGGCAGCACCACCGGCACGGGATTCACCGCTGGCAGGGGTGCGCAAACCCGTGCTTTAAGTGCAGTTGGGGCGTTATCCCGAGGGTCTGGCATCTGCTGACCGCGCGCAGATTCCGGCGTATGCGCCCAATGAAAGTCCGAGCCGTCATAGCGCCCCAGCACCTCGCGGGCATAGGGGTCCAGCAGCAACTTGGCTGGGTTGAAACGATGTCCATGTTCGGGTGCCCATGGCCCATGGACACGAAACCCGTACACCTGTCCTGCACGACCCGCGGGCAGCAGACCATGCCACACATCGCCTGTTTTGGCGGGCAAGGGCAATCGCTGCAATTCAGCAAGGCCGACATCATCAAAAAGACACAGGTCCACGGAGGTAGCGTTGGGCGCAGCCAATGCGAAATTCACGCCATCCGGCTTGAGAGTGGCCCCCCACTCGGCGGCGCTTCCCGGCAGCATGCTCGACAAAGACATGGAACGACTCATTCTTCTCCGGGAATGAGCACAAGGCATGCCAGCGGCGGCAAAGTAATGACCAGCGACTGCCCCAAATGATGTGCAGTGACCGGCTCGGTGCTGCGCGCGCCCGAACTCAGGCTGCTGCCGCCATACACTCCGTTGTCGGTGTTGATGACTTCGCGCCAGGCCCCTGCCACCGGCACACCGATGCGGTACCCGGGTCGAGGCACGGGTGTGAAGTTACAGACTACCACCACAGCCCGGCCATCTTTGGCCCGCCGTTGAAAGGCAATAACGGACTGCGCGGAATCGTCATGGGCAATCCACTCAAAGCCCTCTGACTGAACGTCTTGTTCATGCAGTGCCGGAAATGCGCGGTACACGCGGTTCAGATCACGCACCAAACGCTGCACGCCCTGATGCGGCGCCTGTTGCTCCAGGTGCCAAGGCAGCTGGGCACCGTCGGCCCACTCAGTGGGCTGGGCCAACTCGCATCCCATGAACAGCAACTTCTTGCCGGGGTAGGCCCACATAAAACCGTAAAGCGCCCGCAAATTTGCAAACTTCTGCCATTCGTCACCGGACATCTTGCCGAGCAAAGATGCTTTGCCATGCACCACTTCATCGTGTGACAGGGGGAGCACAAAGTTCTCTGTAAACGCGTACATCAACCCGAAGGTGAGCTGGTTTTGGTGGTACTTGCGGTGCACCCCGTCCATGGAGGCGTACTCCAAGGTGTCGTGCATCCAGCCCATGTTCCATTTGTAGTGAAAGCCAAGGCCCCCGCTCTGCAAGTCCGGGGACGGGGGACGGCTCACACCGGGGAACGCTGTGGATTCTTCTGCCAAGGTGATGGCACCGGGGCGCTCCGTGCCCACCACATGGTTCATCCGGCGCAGAAACTCGATCGCCTCCAAGTTTTCCCGTCCACCATGTTTATTGGGGATCCACTGCCCTGCTGCACGGCTGTAGTCCCGGTACAGCATGGAAGCCACCGCGTCCACCCGCAAGCCATCAATACCAAAGCGCTCCAGCCAGTACAGCGCGTTGCTCACCAGAAAGTTGCGGACTTCGGTACGACCAAAGTTGTAAATCAGCGTGTTCCAGTCCTGATGGAAACCTTCCTTCGGGTCAGCGTATTCATACAAATGCGTACCGTCAAACTCGGCCAAGCCATGTGCATCACTGGGAAAATGGGCAGGCACCCAGTCCAGAATCACACCCAACCCCGCAGTGTGTGCGGCATCCACGAAATACTTGAAATCCTCGGGCGTTCCAAAACGTGAGGTGGGCGCAAAAAGTCCCAGTGGCTGGTAGCCCCATGAGCCGTCAAAGGGGTGCTCACTGATGGGCAAAAGCTCCAAATGGGTGAACCCCATCTCGCGTGCGTAAGGCACCAGCGTGTCGGCCAACTCACGGTAACTCAGCCAGCGCCATCCGTCGGCCTTGCGCCAGGAACCCAAGTGCACTTCATAAATGCTGAGAGGCTGCTGCATGCTGTTCGCGCAAACACGATCAATCCCCATTGGAAGGCGGGGCAACAAGCCGCACACAACGCTGGCGGTATCAGGCCTAAGCTGAGCTGAAAACGCAAAGGGGTCTGCTTTGGTGGTGATGGCGTCGCGGGCGTTCCATATTTCGAACTTGTAGAGGTCACCCTTGCCTACATGCGGAAGAAAGATTTCCCAGACACCGCACTCACGACGCAAGCGCATGGGATGCCTGCGCCCATCCCATCCGTTGAAGGACCCCACCACCGACACCCGTTTGGCGTTCGGGGCCCACACGGCAAAGCTGGTGCCGTCGATCCCGCACATTTGGGTGGGATGAGCGCCAAGGCACTCATACGGGCGCAGATGGGTACCTTCAGCCAGCAACCACAGATCCATATCCTGCAGGACCACTGGAAAGCGATAAGGATCCTCCAACAGGGACACGACTGCCTCCGGATCCTGCCAACGGACAGCAAGACGGTATTGAGGGATGGAGCTAGCACCAGTCAGATCTACTGAAAAGACATCAGTGCCTTCATGCCTTACCAGCTCGCCGATCACATGGCCGGATGCGCGATCCAGCGCATGCACAGAATGAGCCGCCGGAAACAGTGCACTGATTCGTACACCGTCTGCATCAACGTGGGGCCCGAGAATGCTGAATGGATCGGCATGTTGGGCCCGCATCAAGGCACCCAGGTCGTGGTCTGTCAGCATATGTCTCTCACATTCGCCCGTGCTCTTGGGCAACGGGTTTGTCTTTGGTCTAAATCACAGCTTATTCCATATGTCTGGGAAAAAGCATGTTCTGGGCAGTCGGATTTGTGAAAACCAAAATTTTGTAACCGTTACTACGCAGAGTTACCAACATTGTGACGACGTGAGAGGCTGGGAAAAGCCCTGAACATCAGGGTAAACGCTCGACCGTGTAGCCCATTCGGACCAATAGGGCCGGCAAGCCGCGTGGACCGGACATATGCAGACTCCCGACCGCAGCCAAAACACGCGAACCACTCCGGTGCATTGCATCAATTCGGCGCGCCATGGAAGGATTCCGCTCATCCAAAAGACGTTGCATCTGTAACTTTTCCATGGGAGTTACCACGCATTTGCACCACTGCTCGTAGGTATCCAGGCGCTGCACATCGCCGGTTTCCCACATGGCGACCAAGTCTGCCAGGCTCTGTCTGGCATGGCCTGATTCCAGCTCATTGAGCCCGTCGATCAGAATCTGGCGCGCCTCCGCATCATCCGCCGCCAGAAGTGCGCGCAGCTGTAACTCCACAGTCTCCAGCGACACCACAGGCATGCCCCGCGCACGCGCCGCCGTTGCCAGAAGCATTTCTGAGCCGAATTGAGCATCCAAACCGACCCGTCGAGCGAGATTCAGGGACAAACCTGCGAGTAGCAATTCCGCAGGCACTTGATCTACCGACCCCACAGGCATGCACTGCGATTGCAGTTGAGATACAAGCCTGGAACGTTCCGGGGTCTGCACCTGACGGACACGGGTTTTGGCCAATACCTGCCCCATTTGAGTCGCCACTTCAGGGTCCAAAGGATCCAACTCCAGCGCCAAGGTGTTGGTGTTTCGCAGTGCCTGCTCCAATACAGGACCCGCCGCCATCCAAGCCTCACGCCCCACATGCAAAGTGCCATAGAGGTAAGAGCTGTGCCCGTCTTTGGTCACTCGCCAAAGAAAGCCGCGGTCCTTGGCCTGGCGCTGCGCGGATGAAAACATCTCGACGGAAAACGGCTTGGGCTGGGGCGGGCAATCGTTTCCGGCTGCTGCAGCCAGCACTGAGAGACCAAGCAGGCAGCTACCCAAAAGCCGCTGCTTGAGTGTCCGACAAAAACTAGCGCTCATGGACTTTGCGGACGGTCTTGCGCAGACGCTCCACCATGGTTGCCGTGGCTTCGTGGCACACATTCAGACTGACGCGGTTGCCCGCATCCATAAACTGGACATTCTGAACACCGGCTGTTGCTGCACACGCTGCGGGCTGTAATGCGCCGGCCGCTTGCAGTTCCAGCAATTCTTTACTGAGCTTTTGCATGCGCTGGACGTCAGATACGTAGTTGCGTTCTACGTGCACGACTTCCAACATTTCCGACCCTTGTGGCGTGCGCACGATCCGGCAGCGCCCGTAATCCCTGGGCAGCACCAATCTGAGTGAAAGTTTCTTGTCACGGGAGAGGGCTTGTCCATCCACCAGAATGAAGCTTCTCTTGTCCTGATCAAAAACGAAAACCGAATACAGGCCGGTTTGGGGGTTTTGAGTCATCACATCGACAAACCCATTGCGCATGGCACGCACCTCATCGGGCGCCTGATAACTCTCCGCTCTCACAACAGGACAACGTTCGACCAGACTTTCGAGAGTGCTCGATTCGTATTGCTTGATGGCCTTCGTACTGTTGCTGAACTGAATGGGAGCCTGGGCCCAGCCCAAAGCGGGTAGCAGCAACGCTATCGTGATTACCCTGATCATTTTTGGAAAAAAGTCCGAAATTTATTGAGAGAATGGCGCCGGCATTGCACAAACAACCAAAAACAATAGCTTAGCGCCATCGGGCAGCAGCACTCCGGTTCGTCGATACCAAACCTTTTTTATTCCGTCACACATCTACCCATGAAAACTTCTATTCAGTTTCCGCAGTCTTCTTCCGGCGCCTATGTGGGCGCCACTTTCGCCTGCCTTGGCTTGGGCACCGGTGGTTTTTTGCTCGGCCTGTGGAATGCGGAAATGCAGCTGAACGAAAAAGGCTACTACTTCACCTTGCTGGCCTTCGGCTTGTTTGCCGCCGTGTCGCTGCAAAAATGTGTGCGCGACAAGCTGGAAGGCATTCCTGTCTCAGGCGCCTACTACGGCATTTGCTATCTGGCTGTAGGTCTGTCGTTGCTCTTGTTGGGCACCGGTTTGTGGAACGCAACCCTGCTGCTGTCCGAGAAGGGCTACTACGCCATGTCCTTCGTGCTCGCCCTATATAGCGCTGTCACCGTACAAAAGAACGTGCGAGACAAGAAGGCTATCGCCGACGGCAACGATGGCGACACCCTTCAATAACTAGCGAAATCAACGCGGCTTGCGGGCCGTTTTGAATGCCGGTTTCGGAGCCCCTATCTCACGGGGCGGCAAACCAGTGTGTTGGGTCAGCAGGCGACCCTTCACCGGCGCTGCCGCTTTTCCGAGAGGCTGCACTCGGGCGGCACCTGACTTCACCGGGGCCAAAGTCGAATTCTTTTTGCGGGCGCTCTGGTATCCACCATCCACCAGGGGCTGGAAGGTCGGAATCAGGTGGTGCTTGCCATTGCCGATGAGGTCAGCCCTGCCCATGGTCTTGAGCGCCTCGCGCAAGAGCGGCCAATTGTTGGCATCGTGGTATCGCAAAAACGCCTTGTGCAAGCGGCGGCGCTTTTCACCCCGCACGATGTCCACGGTTTCTTCCTCGCTCTGGGCCGTGCGATGCACGCGCTTTAAAGTGTTACGGCCAGAGTGGTACATGGCCGTGGCCGTGGCCATGGGGCTGGGGTAGAAGGTTTGCACCTGGTCGGCGCGGAAACCGTTTTTCTTGAGCCAGATGGCAAGATTCATCATGTCTTCATCGCTGGTACCGGGGTGGGCCGCGATGAAGTAGGGAATCAGGTACTGCTTTTTGCCAGCCTCGGCACTGAACTTTTCGAACAGCTGCTTGAACTTGTCGTAGCTGCCGATACCGGGCTTCATCATTTTGGTGAGCGGACCTTGCTCGGTGTGCTCAGGCGCAATCTTCAGGTAGCCACCCACGTGATGCTGCACCAATTCCTTCACATACTCCGGGCTCTTCACCGCAAGGTCATACCGCAAGCCTGAGCCGATCAGGATCTTCTTGATGCCTTTGAGCGCACGAGCACGGCGGTAGATTTTGATCAGCGGGTCGTGGTTAGTGGTCAGGTTCTGGCAGATGCCGGGGTACACACAGCTGGGCTTGCGGCAGGCCGCTTCAATCTCAGGGCTGCGGCAACCGAGGCGGTACATATTGGCCGTGGGGCCACCAAGGTCAGAAATCGTGCCAGTAAAGCCTTTGACCTTGTCGCGGATATCTTCCACCTCTTTGATGATGGATTCTTCCGAGCGGCTCTGGATGATGCGGCCCTCGTGCTCCGTGATGGAGCAGAAAGTACAGCCGCCGAAGCAGCCGCGCATGATGTTCACGCTGAAGCGGATCATCTCCCACGCCGGGATTTTGGTCGCACCGTCATGGCTGCCGTTTTCATCGGCGTAGGTCGGATGGGGGCTGCGGGCGTAAGGCAGGTCAAACACAAAGTCCATTTCCGCCGTGGTCAGCGGAATGGGCGGCGGGTTGATCCACACATCGCGGGCGGTAGCGCCCTCGCCATGGGCCTGCACCAGCGCGCGGGCGTTACCAGGGTTGGTCTCCAAATGCAGCACACGGTTGGCGTGTGCGTACAGAATGGGATCGCTCTTGACCTGCTCGTAGCTGGGCAGCCGGATGACCGAATTCTCACGCGGCGGCACCTTGAGTTTGCTTTTTCCCGAGAGCGCGGGGTTCGGTACAAACCTCAGCGGGGCAATGGCGGCGTTGACCTCTGCTTTGGGGTCTTTTTGGGCTCCAGCGCTTATGGAGTCTGCGCGAGCAGCTCCTGAATTTGTAGCACCCGCAGCCTCAGCAGCCGCTGCCGTGGCTTTGGCTTCGTCTTCCTTGGCGCAGGTGGCACCGTTTTCGGCCGCCAGCTCGCTGGTGGTCATGTAGGGATTCACATGGGCTTCGACCCGGCCCGGCTCGTCCACGGTGGTGGAAGTGATTTCGAACCAGCCCTTGCCCGTTTCGTCCTCAGGACGGCGCACAAAAGCGGTGCCGCGGACGTCCGTGATGTTCTCGACCGGTTCTTTGGCAGCTAGGCGGTGGGCGATTTCCACAATCGCGCGCTCGGCGTTGCCATAGAGAAGCAGGTCGCACTTGGCATCGACCACAATGCTGCGGCGGACCTTGTCGCTCCAGTAGTCGTAGTGCGCGATGCGGCGCAGGCTGCCTTCAATGCCTCCCAACACAATGGGCGTATCTTTGAAGGCCTCGCGGCAGCGCTGGCTGTACACAATGGCCGCACGGTCCGGACGCTTGCCGCCCACATCGCCGGGGGTATAGGCATCGTCACTCCGGATCTTGCGGTCCGCGGTGTAGCGGTTGATCATGGAATCCATGTTGCCGCTGGTCACCCCCCAGAACAGGTTGGGTTTGCCCAAGGCCTTGAAGGCCTCGGCACTCGTCCAATCAGGCTGAGCGATGATGCCCACGCGGAAGCCTTGTGCCTCCAACATTCGCCCGATGACCGCCATACCGAAACTCGGGTGGTCCACGTAGGCATCACCCGTGACAATGATGATGTCGCAGCTGTCCCATCCGAGCTTGTCCATTTCCGCGCGGCTCATGGGCAGGAAAGGAGCAGTGCCAAAGCGGGACGCCCAGTACTTGCGGTAACTGGAAATCGGCTTGGCTGCGCGCGCGAAGAAGGAGACGTCGACTGGGGCGTTCATAGGAGTCCGGGGGATAGCCCATGAGTGTAAGGTTTTACGCCCGTCAACGCACTTTTAGGGGCTTACCAACGGGTACCGCAATTCCGAAATCGCAGGGCCAGTCGCCTGAGAGACTTTTCGCATTCGGAACTTTTCATTACTTTCGACTTCCGAAACCGCCAAAAGCAGAATAACCACCGGTACAAACCCCCATGCCCTGAGTTGGGGCGGCACTATTTTTGCTCTGGTTAGCCCGTAGAATGATTTTTCTTGTTTTCTTAACCGCCGGCAATGTCCGGCAAATCAAAGGACTTTTCCATGAAGAAACTCCTGCTGGCACTGGCAGCGACCTCCGTTTTGGCTGCTTGCGGCAAAAAAGAAGAAGCTGCTCCTGCAGCGCCTGCTGCCCCTGCATCGGCCCCAGCCGCTGCTGCCCCCGCTCCTGAAGCCGGTCCTCTGAAGGTGGCTATCGACCCGACCTACGAACCCTTCACCTTCAAGTCTGCCGACGGCCAGCCCACCGGCTTTGACGTCGACGTAGCCAACGCCCTGTGCGAACAAATCAAGCGCAAGTGCGAATTCGTGGAACAAGTCTGGGACAGCATGATCCCCGGCCTGAACGCCAAAAAGTACGACGTCATTATTTCCTCCATGTCCATCACCGATGACCGCATGAAGGAAGTTGACTTCACCGACAAGTACTACAACACCCCCAGCCGCATCGTGCTGAAAAAGGGCGTGAAGTTCACTGACGCTGCGTCCATCAAGGGCAAGAAAATTGGTGTCTTGAAGGGCTCCACACAAGAGAAGTACGCTCTGGGCGACCTGAAGCCTGCGGGCGTGATCGTGAACTCCTACGAAGCCCAAGACCAGGTGTACCTGGACATCAAGTCCGGTCGTCTGGACGGTACTGTGGCTGACTACATGGAAGTCACCGGTGGTTTCCTCTCCAAGCCTGAAGGCGCCAAATACGAGTTGGTGGGCCCAGACCTGAAGATGCCCCAGTACTTCGGCTACGGCGCTGGCATTGCCTTGCGTAAAGGCGAAGACAAGCTCAAGGGCGAGTTGAACGAAGCCATCAAGGCCATCCGTACCAACGGCACTTACAAGACCCTGAACGACAAGTACTTTGCCAAGTACAACATCGACGTTTACGGCGAATAAATCTTGTAAAACCGCATCCAACGGGGCGCATCTCTGCGCCCCGTTGCGTTGTTTGCCCTGTTTGCTCCCATGAATTCTTACTACGTCGCCATCCTTCAAGGCTCGGTACTGACCATCGGCGTTTCGCTGTGTGCCTTGTTGGTGTCCATCGTCCTCGGTCTGATGGGAGCAGCAGCCAAACTGTCAGGGCGTCCGGTGCTGGTCGCCCTGTCCACGACTTACACCACGGTCATCCGGGGCGTCCCGGATCTGGTGGTGATGCTGCTGGTCTTTTACGGCGGCACTATCGGTTTGAACCATCTCCTTGAACTCGCCGGCAGCAAAAAAACGGTCGACATCAACCCCTTTCTGGCCGGAGTGCTCACCATTGGCTTTATCTACGGCGCCTACATGACTGAGACATTCCGCGGCGCCATTCTGTCCATCCCGAAAGGTCAGATGGAAGCCGCATGGGCCTTTGGCATGGGCCGAATTCGGACCTTTTTGCGCATCACGGCCCCCCAGATGGTCCGCTACGCCCTGCCCGGCTTTACCAACAATTGGTTGGTATTGATCAAGGCGACTGCCCTGGTCAGTTTGATCGGCCTGAAGGAAATGACCTACCTGTCCAAACAGGCCAGCGCCGCGACCCGATCGCCCTTTGAATTTTTCCTCTTTACTGCCGCGCTCTTTTTGATCTACACCAGCGTATCGTTGTTCGTACTGCGCAAAGTGAATGCGCGCTACAGCCTGGGCACCAAGCGGGGTGAGCTATGAAGTGGTACGTCATTTTCGAGCCGCAGAACCTGCAGCTCTACATCACCGGCATTTACACCACGCTTGGCTTGCTGTTTTCGTCGCTGGCGATTGGCGCCGTACTAGCTTTGATTTTCGCCCTCGCGCTGACCAGCCGATGGGCCATTTTGCGTTGGGTGGTGGGCAGCTACACCTACGTCATTCGGGGCACACCGCTGCTGATTCAGGTGTACCTGATCTACTACGGACTGGGCCAACTGGAATGGATTCAGGCGCGCTGGGACGATGTTTGGCCTTGGACGCACTTTAAGGAGCCCTTCTTCTGCGCCTTGCTGGCCTTCAGCCTGAACACGGCCGGCTACACCGCGGAGATGTTGGCCGGTGCCATCCGCGAAACCGCAGCCGGCGAATTGGAAGCCGCGCAGGCTTACGGCATGAGCCGCTTCCAGGCCATGCGCCGCATAGTGCTGCCCAGCGCACTGCGCCGCACCCTGCCGGCTTACAGCAACGAGGTGGTGATGATGCTGCAAAGCACCAGCTTGGCCAGTGCGGTGCCCAGCATGCTGGACGTGACTGCGGCTGCAAGCCGTGTGTATTCCGACTATTACCTTCCCTTTGAGGCCTATATTGCGGCGGCAGCTATCTATTTAGTAGCATCGTTCTGCCTGATCGGCATTTTCCGCGTGGCAGAGAAGCACTTTCTCGCCTACCTCGCGCCCCGAAAACACTGACCATCATGCAACGCAAAGACCACACGCTGCTCTCCAACAGCCTGGGCAGCCAACGCAGCCTCAGCAGTTTTCACTATGGCCAAGCGGGTGCCCGGCCCAAGGTCTACGTTCAGGCCAGTCTGCATGCTGAAGAACTTCCCGGCATGTTGGCAGCCTTTCATTTACGGGCCCTGCTGGACCAGGCAGAGGCAGAAGGCCGCATCACAGGCGAAGTGATTCTGGTGCCCGTGGCCAACCCTATCGGTTTGGCGCAGCGTATAGACCACAAACCCATGGGGCGCTTTGAGCTTGACAGTTCAGAGAACTTCAACCGCCACTACCCGGACCTCGCCAAGTCGGTGTACGACACCATCAAACCCTTGATGGGGCTGGATGCCGCTGCCAACGTTCGCGAAGTCCGCAAGGCCATGGGCCAGTTTCTGGATCAATGGAAACCTGACACTGAATTGCAAAGCCTGCGCCGCACGCTCCTGCTTTTGTCGCACGATGCCGACCACGTCATCGACCTGCACTGCGATTGCGAAGGGGTGATGCATTTCTATACCGAGGAACCTTGCTGGCCCCAGCTGGAGCCCCTGGCGCATCTGCTGCAGGCACAAGCCATCTTGTTGGCCCGCAATTCAGGCAGCGGTCCGTTTGACGAATGCCTCTCCGGAGGTTGGTGGCAATTGGCGGAGCGTCTGGCCCAGGATGGCATCCATGTTCCGCTACCCCAAGGTTGCAACAGCACTACGGTTGAGTTACGCGGCGAATCCGATGTGACCCACGCCTGGGCCCAAGCAGATGCCCGGGCCGTGTTTGATTTCATGGCGTATTGCGGAACCATCTCCGCAGCCAGTCCTGTGCAGATTCCTGCACCAGCAGCCCAACCCACTCCATTGGCAGGCTCCGAAACCTTGCACACCCCCGTGCCGGGTGTCGTAGCCTATGTTGCGGATGTCGGTCAAATGGTGGTTCAGGGCGACGTGGTCGCAGAAGTCATCAATCCGATTGAAAACACCCGTCACCTGATTCGAGCCGGAGTCGCGGGGGTGTTTTATGCCCGCGTTAGAGACCGCTATGCCCATGCTGGCGCCGAAATCGGCAAGATTGCCGGCGCTAAAGCCTTTCGTACCGGCGAGTTGCTAGGCGCCTGACGATCCGCCGCCACTCCCCAGCCCCAGACAAGCTCTATTCATCATGACCGCACCCAAGCCCCTCAAACTCCAGGTCGAGAACATCCATAAACGCTTTGGCAGTAACGAAGTGCTCAAAGGCGTGTCCTTGTCGGCCCATGCCGGCGATGTGATCAGCATCATCGGCAGCTCCGGCTCCGGGAAAAGCACTTTTCTGCGTTGCATCAACATGCTGGAAAAGCCTCACCAAGGTCGCATTCAGGTAGCCGGTGAAGAGCTTGCGTTGGTTGCCGGCCCCACCGGGGAACTGATGGCCAAAGACCCCAAACAGTTGCAGCGTCTTCGCACCAAGCTGGCCATGGTGTTTCAGCATTTCAACCTTTGGGCACACATGACGGTGTTGCAAAACATCATCGAAGTCCCTGTGCACGTTCTGGGTGTGCCCAAAGACGAAGCAATCGCTACAGCCCGCAAATACCTCGCAAAAGTGGGGCTCTCCGGCGTGGAAGACCGCTACCCTGCCCACATGAGCGGCGGCCAGCAGCAACGTGTGGCCATTGCGCGCGCTTTGGCAGTCGAGCCAGAGGTCATGTTGTTCGATGAGCCAACAAGTGCTCTGGACCCTGAGTTGGTGTCTGAAGTACTGCGCGTCATGAAAAGCCTGGCCGAAGAAGGCCGCACCATGGTGGTCGTGACCCACGAAATGGGCTTTGCCCGCGAAGTGTCGAGTCACCTCATCTTTCTGCACAAGGGCCTTATTGAAGAGCAAGGCCACCCTGCCCAAGTACTGAGCGCACCCAAGAGTGAGCGTCTGGCCCAGTTCTTGTCGGGCAGCCTGAAGTAATCCCGATCAAGAGCCCAGAGTGAGCCCCGAGCGCGATACCTCGTCGCTGTTTGAGCACCTGCCCATAGGCGCTTACCGGGTGGCTGTGGACGGACAAATCCTGCAGGTCAACCAAGCTTTTTTACGCATGCACCGTTGTAGCGACTTTGCGCAGTTGCACCGGCATTTCAAGGATCACGGGTTCAACACTTATGTCCAGCCGCAGAGGCGCAAAGACTTTGAAGACGAAATGCGCCTTCATGGCAAGGTGACTGACTTTGTGTCCGAAGTTTTCAGGGTCAGTGACGGCAAGCGAATCTGGGTGCGCGAGCATGCCCATGCCATGACGGACAAACTGGGAAAACTCAGTGGTTACGAAGGCACTATCGAGGACATTACGCGGGAGCGCAAAGCCCGCTCTGCCCTGCGTAAGAGCGAAGCCATGCTGCGCAACGTCATGCAGACCATTCCTGACCAGATCTGGGTCAAGGACCTTGACGGTGTCTACCTCACCTGTAACGACGCATTTGCTGCAGCATTGGGCATTGAGCCCGAGGACATCATCGGCACCCGCGATGCCCATTGGGTCGAAGAATCGGTCGCGTCGCGCTTCCTGATTTCTGACCAATGGGCATTGCAAGCAGGGCGCACCGTCACCTTTGAAGAAAACAACACGTCCCAAATCAACCCCCAAAGTGAACTGTTTGAGGTGCACAAAACTCCGATGCGCGATGCGCAGGGCAAAGTGATCGGTGTACTCGGGGTTTCGCGCAATATCCAGGCCCGCAAGGATGCAGAAGCCCAATTGCGAGACACCACCGAGCAACTGGAACTTGCCATCATGGGGGCTGACCTGGGCCGATGGGATCACGACCTCAGCCGGGAACCCGGCTACCGCATGGACGCGCGGGCTTTTGCCATGCTGGGGCGCATGGGCGGTGAAGACATGCCGGCCCGGGCCTGGAGCCAGTTCATTCATCCCGATGACTTGGCCCATGTCGCGCAGGCAGTGCACAGTCACTTGAGCGGACACAGTGGCGCTTACCAGGCGGAATACAGAGCGCAGCATGCCAATGGCCGTTGGGTCTGGCTCAGCAGCCGCGGCAAAGTCGTCCAGACCAGCAAGGAGGGTACTCCGCTGCGCATGGTTGGCACCTTGATGGACATCACTGCCCGCAAACATGCTGAAGAAAGCCTGAGAGCCACTCAGGCTGAATTGCAGGCCACACTGGACGCCCTGCCTGACCTGTTGTTTGAGTGGAGCGCGCAAGGCCACTACCGTGCTGTCCACAGCCAGGAGCGACGGGCAATGGTCTTTGCGCCCGATAACCTGATAGGCCGTACCGTCTACGAAGTATTGCCCCAGGACGCGGCGGCGGCATGCATGTCGGCCCTGCAACAAGCCGTTGACGAAGGGCGATCCAACGGCGTCCAGTACAGCCTCGAACTCGCTGGAGGGCGCAAATGGTTTGAACTCTCTGTAGTGCGCAAACCCCGCCTTGCCGACGAAGAGTTAAGGCTGATCGCCATCGCCCGGGATATCACCGAACGCAAAGAGGCTGAAGAAGCCATCCGCCACCTCGCCTTTCACGACGCACTGACCGGCTTGCCCAACCGCCGCTTGCTGACCGACCGGCTGCAACATGCCATCGGCCAAAGCCAACGCAGTCGCGAGCATGGTGCGCTCATGTTTCTGGACCTGGATCGCTTCAAGCAACTTAACGACACACGGGGCCATGAGGTTGGCGACTTGTTGCTTCAGGAAGTAGCCCGTCGCCTGCAACAAAGCATCCGTCAGGTAGACACCGTAGCCCGTCTGGGCGGCGACGAATTTGTGGTCCTGTTGCAGAACCTCGGGCTGGAGCAAGACGCGGCACACCTCCATGCATCCATGATCGGCTACAAAATCCTGGCCAGCCTGAATGAGCCCTACGTGCTGGGGGAAGCCCTGCACACCACTACACCTAGCATCGGCATTACCTTGTTCGCCAACACCCCGATAGGCCCTTCAGAGGTCCTGAAAAAAGCGGATACTGCCATGTACGCCGCCAAGCAGAGAGGCCGCAACAATGTTTGCTTTTCTGAAGACATTCCGCCCCTCGCCCCCGCCAAATCTGCGTGACCAGCTCCTGTTTTTGTAGCACTTTTTGCTGATCCCTCCTCTGAGGCTTGTATGTTGAACTTCTTGCCCCCCCTGCTGATCGGCAGTCTGGCCAGTGCCCTGCTGGTACTGAACATTTTCTTCTGGGTGCCCATCCTGCTGGTGATGGCAGCGATCAAGCTGTTGTTGCCATTCAAATGGGTGCGCCTGCGTTTGGACCCGGTGATTCTTTCGATCGCAGAGGGCTGGATCAGTTGCAATAGCGGCTGGATGGCCCTCACACAGCGCACCACCTGGGAAGTGCAAGGCCTCGAGGCACTGAAACCCGACAGCTGGTACATGGTCAGCAGCAACCACCAGAGTTGGGTAGATATTTTTGTGCTGCAACACCTCTTGAACCGCCGCATCCCACTGCTGAAGTTTTTTCTCAAACAACAATTGATCTGGGTGCCCGTGATGGGCTTGGCTTGGTGGGCGCTGGAGTTTCCATTTATGCGTCGCCACAGCGAAGCTTATTTGAAGAAGCACCCGGAGATGCGCGGCAAGGACCAAGAAACCACCCGCAAAGCGTGCGAAAAATTTGCGTTGATTCCCACCAGCGTGATGAATTTCTTGGAGGGCACACGGTTCACCCCGACAAAACATGCCAAACAGCAATCGCCCTACCCCCACCTCCTCAAGCCCAAAGCGGGAGGCCTCGCATTGGCCTTGCAAGCCATGGGCGACAAGTTCCACAGCATTCTGGATGTGACGATTTACTACCCCGACGGTGTGCCAACGTTTTGGGATTTCTTGTGCGGCCGTATGCGACGCGTTGTGGTCCGTGCCCGATCTGTAGATGTGCCACAGGCTCTGTGCCAGGGTGACTACGGTCAGGACGCTACATTCCGGGCCGATTTCACCGCGTGGGTCGCGGTACTGTGGCAAGAGAAAGAAGCTACGTTGACAACGCTGGAGGCCCAATTCCCAAAGCAGCGCTGACAACGCCGATGGAATGCATGCTCTAGCTCTGGATTGCTAACACCACTTGCTTCGGTATGCGGCAAGGCTTCAAGGTGGCTGCCTGCACGCAACCTATGCGAATGCGCCCCTCGGTCAGCAAGGTGTCACCACGCCAGGCCTGCTGGGCGATCACCATGCTTGCAGCGCCCTGTTCTTCGATTCGGACCGTGATCTCCAGCAAATCGTCCAATCGCGCCGAGCTCAGATAGCGTGTGTGCACATCGGCCACCACAAACATTGCGCCGGTTTCATCACGCAAGCGCTGCTGCTCGACCCCGGCGGCACGCAACCACTCGGTGCGGGCCCTTTCAAAAAACTTGAGGTAATTGGCGTAGAAGACGACGCCACCTGCATCGGTGTCCTCCCAATACACCCTTACCGGAAACCTGAAGTCCGTCATAAGGTCGCAGCCAGCGTTTCCAGCTGCCGGGTCGCCGCAGCCCACCCCTCATGAAAGCCCATGGCCTCGTGCTGTTGCATATCGGCCTGCGACCAATGCAGGGCCCGCGCCAGATAGTGCGTGCCTCCGCCCGGAGCATCTGCCAGCGTGATCTCGCCCACCATGAATGCCTTGCCACTGGGTACCCATGCGCTGGTGAACGCATCGGTAAACACCAATTTGCGGCCAGGCTCTACCTGCAAGAACACACCTGCATTCGGCACTTGCTCGCCATTCGGTCCCACCATGTGGGTAAAGAAGCGGCCTCCCGCAAACAACTCAATGTCAGCGTGGTTGACGCCCCAGGGCTTCGGACAAAACCATTGGCACAGAAGCTCAGGTTCCGTCCAGCAACGCCATACAGCCGCGCATGGGGCTGCCAAAGTGCACTCCAGTTGCAACGGATAGGCAGGAGAAGTAATCGACATAACAGACTCCGAGGGAAACCAAAGCCATATGAGTGTAGTGCGCTCAATGCATGCAAAATGGAAAGCAAAACGGGCCCGAAGGCCCGTATAACAAGCAAGCACCGCTGGGTGATTACTTCTTTTCCATCATGGCTTTGCACTCGGCCTTCATCTTGTCGTCGGCTTTGGCAGCATCCATCTTCTTGCACTCTTCCATTTTCTTGTCGTCTTTCATGGCACCGCCATGGGAGGCAGCGAAAGAACCGAAAGAGGCTGTGGCAAGGACGGAAGCAACTACTACGCTAAAAATCTTGTTCATGGTTAGACTCCAATGACAGGTTTTGGACCACCGGGATAGATGGGCTACCAAATATACGCCACTTATGAAAAATTTGCCTATGCTTATGCGTTTAACGGTATGGATGTGGCCAGCAGTCCTCGTGGGCGGTTTGGCAAGTCAGGTGGCGATAGCAGCCCCCTTTGTCCCGGCCTCTGACAATCAGGTACTGCAAAAACTGCCGGCTCGTGCGGCAGACCCGGTGGCCAAAGAACTGGCCAGCCTGCGCAGCTCCGCAAGCCAGCGCCCCAAAGACCAGGGTACCCAAGCCGCGTTGGTCCAGCGCTACGTCGACCTTGCCAATGCACAGGGCGACCCGCGCTACGTCGGTTACGCCGATGCAGTGGTGTCTGCGTTTGCAGGCCCCCTGAGCCCCGAACTGCTCACCTTGAAAGGCGTATTGCGCCAGTACCGGCATGATTTTCAAGGAGCCTTGCAGGATTTTGCCCAGGCGCTGACCTTGGACCCCAGCTATGCCCAAGCCCACGCCTGGCGGGGCGCCATTTATCTGGTGCAAGCAGACTACAGCGCCGCCCGCAAAGAATGCACCGCCTTGAAGCAACTCGGCCGCGATGCCCTGCACGGCGCCTGCTTAGGCTTAACCCAAAGCTATTCCGGCGATCTGCCAGCGGGCTACGAAACGTTGCGCCAAGCGCTGGCGCAGGCCCGCTCGACGGCTAGCCAGTTGTGGCTACTCACAAGAATGGGCGAAGTAGCCGCTTGGCAAGGGCAGACAGCCATCGCCCGGCAGCATTACCAGCAAGCCTTGGCACTGGGTCAGGACGACATTTACCTGCTAGCTGCATGGTCCGACTTTTTACTCGACAACGGCCAAGCTGCCGACGTCGTCAAGCTGTTGTCTAGTTGGGAGTCAGCAGACAGCCTGCTGGTCCGCCTTGCTATTGCGGAAACACTGACTGGCAGCCCCAAGGCTGCCGCCCACGTCAAGATGCTGGCCGACCGCTTCGCCGCGGCCCGCGCAAGGGGCGATACCACCCACCTCGCCGAAGAATCACGGTTCGAGCTACAGGTCCGCAAAGATGCGCCCTCAGCCCTGCGCCTGGCCCAAGAAAACTATGCGTACCAGCGCGAACCCCGGGATGCACGGGTGTTGCTGGAGGCCGCTGTGGTGGCCCGGCAAGCCCTGGCGGCCCAACCTGTCGTGGACTGGTTAAGCGCCAGTAGTTTCGGAGACCTCCGGATGAAGCAACTCGCCAAAGAGCTGAAATGAAGTGGCGCTTGATTCTTGTTCTGTTGTTGAGCCTTGGCTGGCTACCTGCACAGGCACACAAAGCCAGCGATAGCTATCTGGCACTCAAAATAGACGGTAGCCACGTCAGCGGACAGTGGGATATTGCACTGCGCGATATCGACTTTGCCTTGGGTCTTGATGCCAACGGGGATGGCGACATCACGTGGGGCGAAGTGCGAGCCAAACACGGCGATATCGACGCTTGGAGCACCAATGCACTGACCGTGGAGCGTGGCGGGCGCTGCCCACTGCGCGTGACCGAGCACTTGATTGATGAGCACACCGATGGCGCTTATGCGGTCATGCGTTTGCAGGGGGAGTGCCCTGCAGCGGATGCCGACTTGTCGGTGAACTACCGGCTGCTGTTTGGTGTGGATGCCCTGCATCGTGGCCTGCTGCGCCTGGATCTGGACGGGGAAACCACCTCCTCCATCTTTTCGCCGGAAACACCCCAGCAGCAGTTCACGCCCAAAGCCCTCTCCGGTCTGCGCCAGTTAGGCGGATTTTTGGTGCAGGGGGTATGGCATATCTGGATCGGGTTTGACCATATTCTTTTCTTGCTCGCACTGCTTTTGCCCGTAGTGCTGGTGCGGGAAGGAGAGCGTTGGGTGCCGGTCGCCCGCTTTCAGGATGCGGGTCGTGAAGTACTGTGGGTCGTAACCGCCTTCACCATCGCCCACTCGATCACCCTGTCACTCGCGGCTTTGCAATTGATTGAGTTGCCTTCGCGCTGGGTGGAGTCGGTAATTGCGCTGTCGGTAGTGTTGGCGGCACTGAACAACATTTACCCGATGGTCGGCGAGCGGCGGTGGGTCGCAGCCTTTGTGTTCGGACTGATCCACGGCTTTGGCTTTGCGAGTGTGCTGGCAGACTTGGGCCTGCCAAGCCACGCCCTGGTCTTAAGCCTGGTCGGGTTTAACGTGGGCGTGGAACTAGGGCAGCTGGCCATCGTGGCGGTTTTCTTGCCACTCGCCTACGTCACGCGCAAGACGCGATTTTATAAACAAGGTGTGTTTATCGGAGGCTCTGTACTCACCTTGTTGCTGGCTTTGGTGTGGTTTATCGAGCGGGCTTTTGATATTCAGTGGATGGCAACATAGGTCACGTCCCCATTAACACCGCATCAGCAATGAGCTTGACCGACACCACAAACAGACTCACCTGCACGATGCGATAAAACCACTGGTCAGCCAAACGCCGAGTCAGGTAGGCACCTGCGAGCGCCCCCACCAGCGCAAACGGCACCAACCAGGCGGCGTAATACAGCGAACTTGCCGAATAAGGCCGCAGGTTTTGGTACGGAATGATTTTGGCAGCATTGATCACTGCAAACACGATGGTGGAGGTGCCTGCAAACGCAGCCTTCGGCAACTTCTGGGGCAGCATGTACACCTGATAGGGCGGCGCACCGGCGTGTGAAATAAAACTGGTAAAGCCGGCCAAAGTCCCCCAGAACCAGCCCTTGGCCAGGTGCGGTGGCTGTGCGGTGGCTGCATTCTGGTTTCGCAGCCAGAGGTTGAGACAGAACCCCACCCCCACCAAGCCGATCATCAACATGATCGCGCGATCCGACACCATGGACGCCGTAGCCCAACCAACACCGACTCCTAAGATTCCTGCAGGAATGAGAATTTTCAAATTCGGTGCACTGAATTCGCGCCGGTACAGCCATACGCCGGCCAAGTCCGAG
Source organism: Comamonadaceae bacterium (assembly GCA_027488985.1). Classification (GTDB taxonomy): domain Bacteria; phylum Pseudomonadota; class Gammaproteobacteria; order Burkholderiales; family Burkholderiaceae_C; genus Allorhodoferax; species Allorhodoferax aquaticus. The sequence continues at coordinate 340,899 of JAIYAR010000010.1, forward strand.
ATCACAAAAATGGGCAGCAACAGCACCGCGGCTTGAACTGGCGACATCGCCATGGACAGGATGGGCACCGCCAACATGCCCACCGCAGGCAAGCCGCCCTTGGACGACCCGACCAGAAAAGCCGCCAAGCCGGCAAGCAGAAATAGTGCATCAAATGTCATGCACCGATGATAGAGGCGCCCTCCCGTATTCGGCCTTACTTGCCGCCCAACCCCATGGACCGGGTGATCACTTCTTTCATGATCTCATTGGTGCCGCCGTAAATGCGCTGCACGCGGGCATCGGCATAGGCGCGGGTGATGGGGTATTCCCACATGTAGCCGTAGCCGCCGAAGAGTTGCACGCACTCGTCCATCACCTTGCACTGCAGGTCGGTCGTCCAGTACTTGGCCATGCTGGCCGTGGCCGTGTCGAGTTGGTCTTTGCCGATCAGCTCGCAGCACTTGTCCACAAACACGCGGGCCACTTGCACCTGCGTCTGCAGCTCGGCCAGCACATAGCGGGTGTTCTGGAAGCTGGCCACCGGCTGGCCGAAGACCTTGCGCTCTTTCACGTAGTCCACCGTCCAGTCGATGGCTGCCTGGGACGCTGACACCGCACCAATCGCAATCTGCAAGCGCTCCCAAGGCAACTGCTCCATCAGGCAGATAAAGCCCTTGTTTTCATAAGCTGCACCGCCCAGCAGGTTCTCGGCGGGTACCCGCACATTGTCAAAAAACAGCTCGGAAGTGTCTTGGGCTTTCATGCCCATTTTCTTGAGGCGCTGGCCCACACTGAAGCCGGGCATGCCGCGCTCCACCAGCAGCAGGCTGGTACCTTTGCCGCCGGCCGCCGGATTGGTTTTAGCCACCACCACCACGAGGTCGGCATGCCAACCATTGGTGATAAAGGTCTTGCTGCCGTTGAGCAGGTAGCTGCCGTCCGGCTGCTGGATGGCCGTGGACTTGATGCCCTGCAGGTCCGAGCCCGCTGCCGGCTCGCTCATGGCAATCGCCCCCACCATCTCGCCACTGGCCAACTTGGGCAGGTACCTGGCTTTTTGCTCGGGCGTACCGTAGTGCAGGATGTAAGGCGCCACGATTTCGCTGTGCAGCCCGAAGCCGATACCGGTGAAGCCGCCGCGGGCCAACTCCTCCATCTGGATCACCGAATACAGCTTGTCCGCCTCGGAGCCGCCATATTCCTCCGGCATGGTCATACACAAAAAGCCGTTCTCGCCGGCCTTGTTCCACACCTCGCGGGCGACATAGCCCTGCTCTTCCCAGTCTGCATGGAAGGGGGCGATTTCCTTTTCCATGAAGCGTCGGAAGCTGTCGCGGAAAGATTCGTGGGCCGGGGTGAACAGGGTGCGTTCGATCATGGTGTCTCCTAAGGGAAAGTCATTAGTTATTTTTACAAAGCATTTGCTTGGTAAAAACAATATACTGCAAAACAGCTTGCAGGCGCCAGCGTGCGCACCCGCATTCCCACGACAACACCGGAGACCCCATGACCGAAGCCTATGTGTTTGACGCCATCCGCACGCCCCGTGGCAAGGGCAAGAAAGACGGTAGCCTGTATGAAGTCAAACCCGTCACCCTGCTCGCAGGGCTGCTGACCGACCTGCAACAGCGCCACCAGTTCGACACCGCGCAGGTGGACGATGTCGTCATGGGCGTGGTGTCCCCGGTAGGTGACCAAGGTGCGGTACTGCCCAAAGTGGCTGCGCTGAAAGCCGGCTGGGACTTCCAGTGCGCGGGTGTGCAGATCAACCGCTTCTGTGCCTCCGGCCTGGAGGCGGTGAACATGGCTGCGCAGAAAGTGCGCTCCGGCTGGGAAGACCTGGTGGTGGCCGGCGGCGTGGAAAGCATGAGCCGCGTGCCCATTGGCTCCGACGGCGGCGCCTGGGCCATGGACCCCGAAACCAATAGCCAGACCTGCTTCGTGCCCCAAGGCATAGGTGCCGACCTGATCGCCACGCTGGAAGGCTTTACCCGCGCGGATGTGGATGCCTATGCGCTGGAATCGCAACGCCGCGCCACCAAGGCGCAAGCTGCCGGGTACTTTGACGGCTCTGTCATGCCCGTCAAGGACAGCCTGGGCCAGACCATTCTGGCGCGCGATGAGTTCATCAAACCCGGCACCACGCTCGAAGGGCTGGCCGGTCTCAAGCCTGCGTTTGGGGACATGGGTGGCATGGGCTTTGACGCTGTAGCGCTGACCCGCTACCCGCAGGTGGAGCGCATTCACCATGTGCACCACGCCGGCAACTCTTCGGGCATTGTGGATGGTGCAGCCGCGGTGCTGATCGGCAATGAAGCCGCCGCCAAGGCCCACAAGCTGGCACCGCGCGCCCGCATCGTGGCCACGGCCTTGAGCGGCGCCGACCCCACCATCATGCTCACCGGCCCCATGCCTGCCACGCGCAAAGCGCTGGCCAAAGCCGGGCTCAGTGTGGACGACATCGACCTGTTCGAAGTGAACGAAGCCTTTGCCGCAGTGGTGATGCGCTTCATGAAAGAGATCAAGGTGCCCCACGAGAAGGTTAACGTGAATGGTGGCGCCATTGCCATGGGGCACCCGCTGGGGGCTACGGGCGCCATGATTCTGGGCACGCTGATTGACGAGCTGCACCGCCGCAAATTGCGCTACGGGCTGGCCACCTTGTGTGTGGGCGGCGGCATGGGTATTGCCACCATCGTCGAGAGACTTTGATGCCTTTTCGGCCTCTAGCGCCCATCGAAATTGCGCAAGCAGCTCCTAAATTCATAGCATTCTCACCCACACCATGAAAACCATCCGCTACTCCCTGGACCACGGTATTGCCACCATCACCTTTGATGAACCGGACTCCCCGGTCAACACCATGTGCCTGCAATGGCAGCAGGACATGGATGCCGTGGCCGCACAGGTGCTGCAAGACAAAGACAACATCACCGGCATCCTGCTGGCGTCTGCCAAAAGCACCTTTTTCGCCGGCGCGGACCTCAAAGCGGCCATGCGCCTGTCCCCGGCGGACGCTCCGCGCATCTTTGAAGAAATTGAACGGGTAAAGCGCAACTTCCGCACCATCGAGACCCTGGGCAAACCGGTGGTCAGCCTGCTCAATGGCACGGCCTTGGGTGGCGGCTGGGAGGTGGCGCTGGTAGGCCACTACCGCATCGCCGTGGACGACCGCAAAACCCAGTTCGGCCTGCCCGAAGTCACCCTGGGCCTGCTGCCAGGTGCCAGTGGCGTGACCAAGATGACGCGCCACCTGGGGCTGATGGGCGCCCAGCCGTATCTGGTGGAAGGCAAAACCTTCAACCCCTCCGAGGCCAAAGGCCTGGGGCTGGTGCACGAGCTGGTAGCGCCCGGCCCCGACGCTGCAGACTCAATGCGCGCCAAGGCTTTGGCTTGGATTGCCGCCAACCCGACAGCCCAACACCCGTGGGAAGCCAAAGGCTACAAAGTGCCCGGCGGCCTGCCCAGCAGCCCGGCGGTGGCAGGGATGTTGCCGATTGCGCCCGCAGTCATCAAGAAGAACACTCGGGGCCTGTACCCTGCGCCCGAGGCAATCATCGCCTGCATGGTCGAAGGCTTGCAGGTGGACCTCGACACCGCGCTGCGCATTGAAAGCCGGTATCTGGCCAAGCTCATGTCCGGCCCACAGGCCAAGGCCATGATCAACACCTTCTTCTTCAACCTGAATGCTATCAAGAGCGGCCAGAGCCGCCCGGCTGGCGTGCCGCGCTTCAAACCCACCAAGGTGGGCCTGCTGGGCGCCGGCATGATGGGTGCGGGCATTGCCTATAGCCAGGCCAGCAAAGGCATCACCACCGTGCTCAAAGACGTGAGCCAGGAAAAAGCAGACCTCGGCAAGAGCTACAGCGCCAAAATCACCCAAGGCCGTGTCGACAAGGGCCGCATGAAGCCCGAGGCCCAACAACAGATCCTCGACCTGATCCACCCCACCGGCAGCGTGGCCGACCTGCAAGGCTGCGACTTGATCATTGAGGCCGTATTTGAGAACCGCGAACTCAAAGCCAAGGTCACCCAAGAAGCCGAGCCGCTCTTGGCACCGGATGGATTTTTTGCGTCCAACACGTCCACCTTGCCGATTACCGGTCTGGCCAAAGCCAGCGCCAAACCCGAGAAATTCATCGGCATCCACTTCTTCAGCCCCGTCGACAAGATGAAGCTGGTCGAAATCATCAAAGGCAAATCCACGGACGATGAGACCGTGGCTCGCGCTTTTGACTACGTGCAGGCCCTAGGCAAGTTCCCCATCGTGGTGAACGACTCGCGCGGCTTCTTCACCAGCCGCGTGTTCGGCACCTTTGTGATGGAAGGTGCGGCCATGCTGGGTGAAGGCATTCCCGCTGCGGCGATTGAAAACGCAGGCATACAGGCCGGCATGCCGGTGGGCCCTTTGGCCGTGCTGGACGAAACCGCCCTCACCTTGAGCCTGCACGTGATGGACCAGACCAAAAAGGACTTTGAGGCCGAGGGCAAGACCTATATCGCCACTCCCGGTGAACTCGTGGTCGAGAAAATGGTGAAGCAGCACAACCGCCCTGGCCGCGCCGGTGGTGCGGGCTTTTACGAATACCCTTCTGAGAAAGGTGCCAAGAAGTTCCTCTGGCCCGAACTTAAAGGCCTGTTCGAAAAGCCCGACGTCGCTTGGAACATCACCGACCTCAAGGATCGCCTGCTCTACCGCCAGGCGGTGGAGACAGCGCGCTGCCTGGCCGAGGGCGTGCTGACCAGCGTGCACGATGCCAACATCGGCTCGATCTTCGGCATCGGCTTCCCGGCGTGGACCGGTGGCGCCATGCAGTTCATCTACGGCATGGGGATAGACACCTTTGAGGCGCGGGCGGCCGCTTTGGCCACACAATTCGGAGGCGGTTTTGCCTTGAGCGATGATGTGCGGGCCGCCATCCGGCGCTTTCAACCCATCTATTAATCCATGCTCGCCCGGCTCCTGAAACGCCTACTGCTGGTTCTGGCCCTTACAGGGTCCGGGCTGGCTGTGCTGTGGCACGGAGCTTCGGGCGACATGATGATGGGTGCCTTGTTGTTGCCATGGATGGCAGTAGTACTGAGCACTGCCTTCACCATGCTCAAGAGCCGGGCCAAGGACGAACCATCCGCCGCTTTTTACAGGGCATGGTGGGGCGAAACAGTTGCCAACTTCCAGACCTTTGTGTTGCGCCAACCTTGGGCATTGGGTCGGCCTGCCATGCTGCCCGCAACCGACGGCACACCGCAAGTCCCTGTGCTGCTGGTGCACGGCTATGTGTGCAATCACCGCTTGTGGGATGACGTCGCCACCCATTTGCGCGCCCGGGGCCACGCCGTGCTCGCCGTCAACCTCGAACCCTTGTTCACATCGATAGACGGGTACGCAGACTCCATCGAAGCCTCCGTGAATGCCTTGTTGCAACACAGCGGCCAGCCGAAGGTTGCCTTGGTCGGTCACAGCATGGGCGGCTTGGCCATACGGGCCTGGATGCGGGCCCACGGTAACGAGCGTGTTGCGCGCATTCTTACCCTAGGCACACCGCATGCAGGCACAAAAGCAGCCGGTGGAAGTCGCACACCCAATGGCCGTCAAATGCTTTGGAACAGCGTCTGGTTGCGAGGCCTCGCCGAGTCAGAGACTGCCGGGCAGCGCGCACTGATGCGCATCGCCCTCACTCCGCAAGACAACATCGTTTTTCCACAGCGTGCACAAACCCTTGCCGGAATCACACCCGTGGTGTTTGAAGGCCTTGGGCATGTGCAAATGTGCACTGCGCCTGAAGTGATTGAATGGCTGGCCACCGAGCTCCACGATCTGCAAGGCGTTGCCTGACCATTACCCCGGAACCACTTATGAGCCAACTCACCGTACGCAAACTCTTGATCGACCTGCAAACCCCCTTTGCAGTGCGCTGGTGCAACGGCGATGCTTTCAAAACCGCCTTTTTTAATGCCTTGTCTATGAGCTTCCCACTCGGTGAGCAGTACTTCATGGACTCTGTGCGTGCCGGCCTCAAGACCCTGCCGCCCGAAGCACAACAACAATTTGCCGCCGAAGTACAAGGCTTTGTAGGGCAGGAAGCCACGCACCGCCGCATCCACAGCCTGTTTAATGAGCAGCTGGCCCGGCAGGGCTTTGACAACGCCATGGAACGCCGCATTGCCCGCCGCTTGGAGGCCCACGCCCACCTCGATGTGCGCATGCACGTGGGCGCCACTGCTGCCACCGAACAACTGACGGCATTGTTCGCAGATTGGATGCTCGCCCACCCTGAAGCCATGGGCAACACAGAAGACCGCTTGCGCACCCTGTGGCTGTGGCACAGCGCCGAAGAAAGCGAACATCGCTGCACCGCCTTTGACATGTACGTGGCCATCGGTGGCAACCACGCGTGGCGCCTGCGCTTGTTCCGCTACATCACATGGACCTTCTTCACCGACGTAGCGCGGCAGACTGTGCGCAACCTGTGGCGTGACAAGGCCCTGTTCCGTTGGAGCACTTGGCGCAGCGCCGGACCTTTTTTGTTCGGCCGTGAGGGCATCATTCGCAGCAATTTGCCGCTGTGGCGCGACTACTTGCGTGAAGACTTTCACCCCAGCCAGCATCCGGCAGCGCGATCAGAACAGTGGCTGCGCGACAATAGCCTCCAATTCACACCGGTTGGCCCGGTAAGCGCCCCAGCGGGCTGATCACGCGGGGCAACAGTGACGGGCCTGAATCACCCCGCAGACCATGCCCGAAACCCCAGACACGCGCCCGGCCCCTCAGTCAAAAACAGAGCTCTTCTTTGCCTTCTCCGTCCTTGCGCTGCAAGGTTTCGGGGGTGTGCTGGCGGTCGTGCAACGCGAGTTGGTGGACAAGCGCAAGTGGTTGACCGCCGAAGAGTTTGTCGAAGACTGGGCCGTCGCCCAGATATTGCCCGGCCCCAATGTGGTGAACCTGTCCCTCATGCTGGGTGACCGCTACTTCGGATGGCGCGGCGCACTCACCGGGGTTGCCGGCATGCTGTGCTTTCCCACTATCGTGGTCTTGATGCTGGCGGCCTTGTTTGCCGGGGTGGCCGATGTGCCCGAAGTGCAAGGCGCCCTGCGGGGTATGGGCGCAGTAGCTGCCGGCCTGATTGCCGCTGCCGGCTTGCGTTTGGTGGGCGCCCTTCGCAGCAATGCGATGGGCATACTGACCTGCTGGGCTTTGGTAGTAGCCACTTTTGTTGCGGTGGCCTTGATGCGCCTGCCCCTGGCCTGGCTGCTGCTGGCGATAGGCCTGCCTGCCTGCCTGTGGGCGTACCACTGTCTGGGGCGCGTGGCCGCAAACAACTCTGGTAAGGAGCGCGCATGAACGCCCTGCCTGTGGTCCAGTGGCTGGATCTTTTTTTGCATTTCGCGGCCCTCTCGTTGTTGGCGATTGGCGGCGCAATTACTACTGCGCCTGACATGCAGCGTTATCTGGTGGTCGAGCGTGGCTGGATTAGCAATGAACAGTTTTCCTCCAGCATCGCGCTATCTCAAGCGGCGCCGGGGCCCAACATCCTGTTTGTGGCTCTGCTGGGCTGGAACATCGGGCTGAGCGCTGCCGGCGTACCACCCGGCACCGCAGCGACCACATGGCAAGCCTATGCCTTGGCGCTGGGCGGTGTGGCGGTCACCATGACCGGCATCATGCTGCCCAGCACCACCCTCACCTTTATGGCAGCCCGCTGGGGACACCGCAACCGTGAGCTGCGCGCTGTCCGCGCTTTCAAGCAAGGCATGGCCCCTATCGTGATCGCCCTGTTGGCAGCTACCGGCTGGATTTTGGCTGCCAACCACAAAGACGACGAACACCACTTGGGCTTGTGGGCCGTCAGCCTGGTGACCTGCGCGCTGGTCTGGAAGACCCGGCTTCACATGCTGTGGATGTTGGGCGCTGGTGCGATCGCCGGGTGGATGGGCTGGATTTAGCATTGCAATGTATACACTGCTTCTCCAAGTAAAGGCCCATTCAGGTAAAGCATTGCGAACGGTACTCGGCAGGGAGTTCAATGAGCGAACATTTTGATGTACTGATCGTCGGCGCAGGTATTTCAGGTATCGGCATGGCGTGCCATTTGCAGAAAGAGGCGCCGGGAAAGCGATATGCCATCCTGGAGCGGCGAAACGCGATTGGTGGCACTTGGGATTTGTTTCGCTACCCTGGCGTGCGATCCGACTCCGATATGTTTTCCTTTGCCTATGCCTTTCGTCCGTGGATGTCACCCAAGGTGCTCTCCGAGGGAAGACTGGTGCGGGAGTACGTCAAGGAGACCGCGCAGGAATATGGTGTCGACCGCCACATCCGCTTCGGCCTGAAAATTCTCAAAGCCGACTGGTCGAGCGAGCAAAACCGCTGGACGATCACGGCGTTGCAGGAGTCCACCGGTGAAACCAGCACCTACACCTGCCACTTTTTTGTGAGCTGCACTGGCTACTATGACTACGACCAAGGGCACCTTCCTGTGTTCCCCGGCTTGGATCGATTCAAAGGGCAAACCATTCATCCCCAGTTTTGGCCCGAAAACCTCGACTATCAGGGCAAACGGGTGGTGGTGATTGGCAGTGGCGCCACGGCGGTCACGATTGTTCCGGCCATGGTGGCCCAAGCTGCGCACGTCACCATGTTGCAGCGCACACCCACCTACTACTTCATCGCACCCACGCTGGAAAAAGCGATTGCGCTGCTGGGACGTGTTCTGCCTGCGCGCTGGATTTACGGCACCTTGCGCCGCGCCTACATTGCCTTGCAGCGTGCGCTCTACAAGGGCGCCAAACGCTGGCCCGACGCCATGCGAAAGTTCATGTTGCGCCCCATCCAGAAAACCCTGGGGGACACAGTGGACATGCGCCACTTCACACCCAGCTACAACCCGTGGGACCAGCGTATGTGTGTGGTGCCTGATGGCGACCTGTTCAAGGCCATCAAGTCGGGCAAGGCCGCTATCGTCACCGACGAGATTGCCACTTTCACCGAGGACGGCATTCTGCTCAAGTCCGGTGAGACGCTGAATGCGGACATCGTGGTAACTGCAACCGGCATACGCCTCAAGACATTTGGCGGTATGGAAATCACCTTGGATGGCGCACCGGTGACGACCCACCAGCTACTGAGCTACCGCGCGGTGCTGATGCAGGACCTGCCCAACATGGCCTTTATTTTTGGCTACACCAATGCCTCGTGGACGCTCAAGGCGGACATCGCTTCGCGCTATGTCTGCCGGCTGCTCAACTACATGGATGTCAAGGGCATTGCACGTGCAACGCCCCGCGCTCCTGCCGGACAACTGGGCGAGGGCAATGTGATGAGTTCATTGACCTCGGGCTACATCCTGCGGGACGTGAACGAACTGCCGCGCCAGGGCCGCAGTGGTCCATGGCGCGTGACGCATGCTTACGAAGTGGACAAAGCCCTTCTGCTGGACCAGCCGATTGACGATGGTGCTTTGGAATTCGTGAAGCAGAGTTAAGCCGGGAGCGATTGCGCAAACTTCAGGAAATCCCTGGCGGTTTGGGCTGGCGCTTCGAGCATGGGCAAGTGGCCTATCCCCTGCATCACGATGGTCTGATGGCGCGGAAACAGCCGCTCCTGGGACGGGGCAGCTGCCGGGCTCAAAATGCCATCCTCCGACCCCCACACGATCAGCGCCGGAGTGTTCAAGGTGGTAAAGCGGGCTTCGAGCATGGGCGAATGTTGACTGAGGTCTTTGAAGATTTCGCAATGCAAGGGGTAATCCGCTATCGCGCGCGCGCCCAGCGTGCGCTTCAAGAAGCCGGGAAAGTAAGGAGGCCGTGCCATCGTGGAGCTAATCAAGCGGGCCACGTCGGCTTGACTGCGCAGCAACAGGGGGGAGTCGCCCGTAGCGAGGTAGTGACGCAGCATGGGGGAGTCGTGGGCGGCCGCCGTACCAGCGGCATCCAGTAACCAGACGGCCTTGACCTGCTCGGGATAGCGCGCCGCATATTCGCAGGCAATGAAGCCGCCCATGGAGTTGCCACCGAAGATCATTTTTTGCACCCCCAAGGCCTGAAAGAACGCATGCAGGCGCTCGACCTGATCGGCCATGCGGTACCGGGCAGCCGGGTCGCGTGTGGCGTCACCAAAGCCCGGCAGATCAGGCTGAATCACCCGAAAGTGCGGTGTCAAAAACCGCGCCATCCGTGTGAAGTTATCTTTGTCGCCGCCAAAGCCGTGCACGAGAACGAGCACCTCGCCTTGGCCGCCTTCCAGGTAGGGAATGTCAAAGCCCGCAATGGCTTGCGACTTCAGCACCAGTCCGCTGCGCTTGCGCTCCAAGCCCAAGCCCCAGAGTGATGCGGTGTCGGGCTTTAACTGGATAAAGACCAACAGGCATACGACGAGCAGCAGCAGCGTGTAGAGAAGTGCCATGTACAGACCCTTTTCAAAAATGAAATTTCAACCAAGAAACACCGAAGGATACAGATACAGGGTGCTCCCCAGAGGCTTCCTCAACGGAGTAAGGTGGTCTTGTCGTCGCAGTAGGCAGACGGCTGACGAGCCAACTGCCCCTCCCCGTCTTTCCAGATCATTTTGGACGAATGCGCTGACTTTTGCGGGTGCGCTCCATGAAGTCGTCAGGCTTTGTTTTCACCCACGCAACAAACATTGCGATGTCGGGATGTGCGAGTAGCGCTTCTACCGAGTTGAATTGACGAGCCACCTCGGATTCCGTCAACAGCGCGTGAATCTGCCGATGGCATATGCGGTGCAGATACTCGGTTTCTCTGCCCCCTTTGGACTTCGGTACCAGATGATGCGCGTCGCGCTGGCTTGGTGGAATCTGGCGTTCACACAGCGGGCACCTCAGGACCTCGGGCGCGTCCGGAACACACTCTTGTTGGAGAAGGCGCCTGATGCGGCCCATGTGATGAACCTGAGTTGCCCCGGGTTGACTCAAGCGGCCAGCGCTGTGTCGTGCTGTTCAAAATCTTGCTGTCGGGCAGGCCGTTCGCCGGTCTGGTATTTCAAATGGTTTTCCCGGTGACGCCGGTAAAACAGCAAGCCTTCTTTGAGGCTGGCTACGGTCGCCTGTTGCTCCAGCATCTTGTCCCACAGATTCCAGTCTTCCTGAGGGTGTTCACCGTTCTCGAATCTTCTTTGGTAGCCGATGCGCTGACCGAACGCGGTGCGATACAGCATGGAACCATGATGCTGTGCCTGCCGATCCCAATACAAATCGCCCCAATGCGGGGTGGTCTGACCGGGCACCCGGGTCAGGATTTCGTGCTTGAGTTCACCCGTGACCACGATGTCATAGGTCACGATATCGGTAGTGGCATCGGAGAGCAGTTCAATCGCATCCGAGCGAAGCCAGTTGTCGGCACCGATGAACAGCACGTATTCCGTTTGGACTCGCGACAGCATGTCCTGAAAGTTGTCGACCGTACCGAGGTTGGCGGGGCGAAGCACATACTCCACGCCCGGGTACAACGCGGGAAGATGGCTGCAGTCCTTCGCACCATCGTCTACAAACAAAATCCGCGCCGGAGCGCGGGTCTGGGACAACAAAGATTCAATGCAGTGCGCTGCAAGGTGTCCGTACTTGTAAGAGGCAATAACAACAGTGATCATGGTGCGGCCCAGTAGATCACAAGCCTGTTTAACAACGGTGACGAGGGCCATTTTCAGCGGCACCGTTGCTTTGCTCCCAAGCCCCATAAGATGCCACCATGAATGGCCCGAATCCCGACTCCATCGCACGATCCCGCGCTCAATGGCGGTGGCGTGGAGCGGACCGACCGCCGTTTGCCGTTGTCCCCGCGCGGGGACAAACCTCCGTGTGGGATTTCCCGCGCCCTCCGGAGCTCGTTCGCGAAATGCGCGAGGTCGTTGTACGTTGGGGAGCGCGGGAAGTAGCCCGAACGCAGGCGGCATGGGCAGTCAGAGAGACCGCGCACCCGCCGACCTTCTACCTGCCGCTTGCTGATGTTCAAGGTTCGTTACTGCGAGCTTCAGGGGGTGGATCTTTTTGTGAGTGGAAAGGCCCGGCTCGGTATTGGGATCTGGTCGATGGCGCGCATTGCCTGCCACAGGTCGCTTGGAGCTACCCCCAACCCTTGCAAGGCGCCGAACCGCTGGCTGACTGCATCGCGTTTTACGCTCGCGATCTCCAATGCACGGTGGGCGGTGCCACGGTGCTTGCACAAGCCGGAGGTTTTTACGGCGGCTGGATCACCCCCGAATTGACCGGGCCCTTCAAGGGCGAACCCGGCAGCAATGCCTGGTAGCGGTAGGGACTTGCCACTGCACTGACGGTATCTACCTAGCGCCTGAGCCGCGCCATCAACGCGGCTGAAGCAAAAACCAAGATCCCCACCCACTTGAGCGTTGCAAAAATCCCGGCTGCGAGGTACCAAGCGGCGCTTGGTGGCACCGGCAGAGCATCAGAACCTGTCAGCATCCAATGAAGAAGATTCTCACCTGCATCACACACTGCAGCCATCGGCAACAGCAACGCTACCATTTGCAAGGGTAACCATGTCGGCAGGGCGTGAAAAAAACGGGGGCGCCTAACGGACAGATACCCTGCCGCACCATAACTCAGCAGCAAGAGCACATCTACGGGCAAGTGCTTGCGAAAGCGTTGCACCCCGTCGGGGCCCCAAGTTTGCAATACTTGGGCAAATGCGTCAGGGGTGAAAGTGAGCTGAAGCGCCACGACACTGGGTTGCAACGGGGCCAGGTACACGCCCAAACCGCCAAAAGACAGCACACCAACCACAACGGCCAGCTTGAGGAACGCGGTGGAAGTGCGCATGGAAACTACGCTCAGCGCGGGTTCTCGAAGAATAAGTAGTTCGAGCCGTAGTCGCTGATTTCGAAATACACCTTCTTCTCGCCGCTGTCGGCAATGAAGTTGAAGTTCTCGTCGAGCACACCGTAGCCGAAGCGGTACGGACGGGGCTTGCCATCGTCGGTACCCATGGCGGTGGAGAGTTTGTCGATCTTGACGAAGCGGCGCACCAGCTTGTCACCGGCATAAAACTCGAGCACACCGTTGGTCCCGGTCCAGTTCTGAATCTCGCGGCCCAGTTTGTTTTGTTGCTCCTGGGTACAGCCCATCAACAAAAAAACGGCTGCAGCGCTTGTCGCTATTGCGCGAGCAGCTATCGACTTTATAGCAATCATGGAATTCTCCGGGGGTTGATTTACTTGCTGACAGCTGTGCGTTGGCGCAGGGCTTCGTACAAACACACGCCACTGGCTACCGACACGTTCAGGCTCTCTACCGCGCCCTGCATGGGAATACTCACCAGCTGGTCGCAGGTTTTGGCGGTGAGCTGGCGCATGCCATCGCCTTCGGCGCCCAGCACCAATGCAACCGGCCCTTTCAGGTCAGCTTGGTACAGATTGCTGGTGGCCTGGTCGCTGGTACCGATGATCCAGATGTTGCGCTCCTTGAGCTCATTGAGGGTGCGGGCCAAGTTGGTCACCATGAAATACGGCACGGTTTCGGCCGCACCGCTGGCCACTTTTGCCACGGTAGCGTTGATGCCGGCGGCATGGTCTTTGGGTGCGATCACGCAGTGTGCGCCTGCACCGTCGGCCACCCGGAGGCAGGCACCCAGGTTGTGCGGGTCGGTCACACCGTCCAGCACCAGAATCAGCGGATTGGTGCGCTCTGCCAATGGCAGATCGGCATTGGCGGCTTCGAGGTTTTCGAGCAACTCATCCAGCGAGTGGACCTGCTTGATCTCTTGCACCCGGGCGGCCACACCCTGGTGGCCGTGGCTACCGGCGAGCTTGGCAAGGCGCATGCCGTCGGCTTCGATCAGGCGCACACCGCTTTCTGCCACTTTCTCGAGGAACTGGCGCATGCGCGCGTCACGGCGGGTGGGCTCGTAGTAAATCTCGATGATGGATTTGGGGGCGGTCTTCAAGCGCACGCCCACGGCATGAAAGCCGAATAGAACTTTGGGGGATGACATGGGAGGATTATCGACGCAGGCGCACGCCCGTCTGCGAGCGCCTCGCCCACACGGAAGCGGTTTCAACCCCACATTTCAAATATTTGATTCACTTTTATCATTTAAAATGTTTTAATGTGATATTCGAACCAATTTCATATAGTCCATGAGCACCCGTGATCTCTCCGCACTGACGGTAGGCAAGCCTGCGGCCTGGCTCATGGCTTTGCCGCCCGTGGCCGCAAATGTCGTCTGCGGTGTGGCCTTCTGGCTCACCGCCATGGTGCTGCACATGGTGTTTGCCTTGCCGAACGCTCTGCCGGTGGCGGGATCTGCAGCATCCGGTGTAGCTGTGGCTGCGGCCTTGCTATGCGGGCGGAAGGTGTTGCCGGGGTTGTGGATTGCCAAATGCCTGTGGAGCCTGTGCCTTCTGGAATCGGCGCCCGGCAGCGCGGACTGGGCCCTTGCTGCTTTGGCAGCCACCGCACTTGTCCTGCAAACTGAAGTTGCGCGGGTGGCCGTGCTCTCTCTGGAGATCTTGCCGAGCAAACTCAGACGCCTGCGAAAAAGCCTGCAAATCTGCGGTGCGGGTCTGCTGGCCGCGAGTGTGGGGAGTGGCGTATTCCTCGTGGCCTTGGCCCTCATGCCCTCTGCCGTGAGCGTGCCGCACTGGGGCTTACAAGCCGCCAGTTTGCTTTTGCCGGAGTGGGCCGGCATAGCCATTCTGCTGCCCCTGACCATTCTTTGGCTGCAGGACGATGACTGGAAGGAGCCCCGCAAATGGCGCGTCACGATACTGGTCGCACTGGGTGGTGCCATCACCCTGGGCCTGATGGCACGGGCCATTTGGGCCGACGAGCAACAGACTCTGGCACGTTTTCATGATTCCAATGCAGCGCTCGCGCAGCGGCTGGACGCCGATTTTCAGGGTGCACAACAGGCGGTACAGATACTGCAAAGCCACATCCGCACGATGCCGACTCAGCGCTCGGCGCAGTTCAATGCGGTAGCCAGCGCCATCCAGGCCAGCCACCCGAAACTCCAGGCACTCAGCTGGAACCCGCTGGTACCGCACGCACAACGTGCCCAGTTTGAGAGTCGGTTGCGCGCGGAATACGGCCCCCAAGCAGCCTTGGTTGACCGGACAGCCGACGGTCTGTTGATCGCCAGCAGAACCGCAGATTTTTATGTGGCGGTCGAGCACATTTCTCCTCTGGAAAAGAATCGTCCGGCGCTGGGGTTGAATATTCACGCCCATCCGGCCCGCCGAGCCACCATCGAGCGCGCCATGGCCTCAGGCCAAGCGGCCATTACCCCGCGCATTCAGCTGGCACAGGAAACCGGCAAATCCTGGGGTGCGCTTTACCTGAGTCCCTTGTACATACACGGCACCACCGCAACATTGGCAACACCGGCTGGATTCGCAGTGGCCGTTTTGCGCATGGAGGACATGGTGGGTAGCGTAGTGGAGAGCTTGCGGTTTGCCAACTTCCGCCTCTCCAGCGACGAAAGCCCGCGGCGAAGGGTGGTGCATTACCGGTTTGTAGACCTGGAAGAGCCTGCAGACACGCAGACCCTGTTTGAAGATGGCCAAGCGGCAATGCCACCGCTGCGCAATCCCTTGAATAGCCACACCCTGCTCTCCCTGCGCGTGCCGGCTCCTGTGAGTCTGCCCATTGCATTTGCCGACCGCCGGTATGCCCTGCAAGCCACACCAGGCGGGAACTTCTGGACCGGTGAGCTCACGCGCACTCCCTTCTTTGCCCTGGGAGTCGGCATTTTGCTGACCTGGGTGACCCTGGCGGCCAGCCTGATGCTGACAGGCTCCACCCAACTGCTCACCCTGGCTGTAGAACGGCGTACCCGCGAGCTGCACAAAGCCGATGCCGCATTGCAAGCGACCAATCTGCGCCTGCAACAGCAGTCCGTGCAGCTGCGCTCGGTGCTGGAAGCCATGGACCAGGGCTACATGGGCTTTGATGCTGACGGTGTGCTGGTGTTGGCCAACGACAAGAGCTTTGAGTTGATCGCCCTTCCCCCCGGCGAAGAGCGTGAAAGCTACCTCACGGTAGCCCGCCATATCGGTCGTAACTTCCAGCTGGCGCAAGCGCAAGCGCTGTCGGTGGCGCAAAGCATGTTGAGCGTGCGCAACAACAAGGAACACCATGTGTACCGCGACCTGGTGCCAGTCAAGCCCGAGGCGGCCGCCTGCTATCTGGACATGCGCGTTCACACTTTTGAAGACCCGGCCCTGCGCACCATTGTTTTGCTGCACGACACCACGCCGGAAATGCAGCTGGAACGCTCGAAGTCACAGTTCATGTCATTTGCAGCACACGAAATCCGCACACCGCTGACCGTGATCCACGGCTATGCGGACCTGCTGGCCACCCGCCCGCAGGGTGCCGACAGCGTCAAGGAAATGGGGCAGCAAATTTTGCGCAAATCCCAGGCCCTGAACCAGCTGTTGCAACGCATGTTGGACCTGTCTGAGCTGGACATGAATGGCCTGGACATCAAGCGTACCCGCAACACGGACCTCGGAGCTTTGTGTGCGTTGGCTGCCCGGAGCATTCAGCTACCCGAAGGGCGCGAGCCCCCGGTGGTGCAGCACCAGGACCCGATTCCCTGGTGCCGCGTGGACCCGGTTTCTATCGCAATGGCGGTCACAGAGCTGCTGCACAACGCCTACGCCTTCAGCCCTGCAGGCACCCCGGTCACGCTAAGCGTAGGTCCGCTCAATGACAATGTGGACAACCCCGGTGGCGTGCGTATACGCATCAGCGATCAAGGCCAGGGCATGACCCATGAAGTGCAACATCACATCTTCGAGCGCTTCTACCGCGCGGACAGCTCCGGCAAGCACCCGGGCTTCGGTCTGGGCTTGAGCACCGCCAAGCTGATTGCAGACCTGCACAAGGCCCAACTTCAGATCGAAAGCACACCTCAGCAGGGCACCGTGGTGGAGATCGCCATTCCTCAAGGAGAAATCTAAGCCAAAGAAGGCGCTATCGCTTGTCAAATATGCGCGAGCAGCTTCTCTTTTGATAGCAGATTGCTACTTGGCGGGCTTGCGCCATTGGTTGGCGCGTTCGTTGGTAGCGGCAAGCCGGGCCGTTTCTTCCACCCTTTTGCCTCGGGTAGCAGCGGTTTTGGCCTGGCTGATCCACTCCAGGATGCCGCGCTTGACCGAGCGGGGAAAAGCCTGAAAGTGACCGGAAGCATCCGCGTAACTTGCCAAGGCGTGCTGCAAATCATCAGGGATGGTCAGGGCCTCCACGGCATCCAAGGCAAACCAGGACCCATCTGCTTTGGCCTTGTCCACCTTGGCCAATCCGGGCGGCTCCATGCGCCCTGCAGCCAGAGCCCGCTCTATGCGCTTTTTGTTGGCGGCAGACCAGCCAGTGCCGGTTTTGCGCGGTGAAAACCACAACATGGAGCGCTGCGCATCCAGCGTCTTGGGTTTGCTGTCAATCCAGCCAAAGCACAAGGCTTCTTCCACCGCCTCGTCGTAGCTCATGCAGCTTTGGCCGGTGTCCTTTTTGAAGCTCACCAGCCAAATGCCGGCATCCCGCCCATGGTGCAAGCCCAGCCACTGGCGCCACGCTTCGCGCGAAGCAGGCTGAAAGGCGTTGTCCGGCAGGGCCGCAGTGTGTTGCAAAGCGCCCTGCTCCACTCAGGCTGCGACGGCCTCTGGTACAACCCGACCCGCTTCGATCAGGATGCGGCGGTCACAACGCGCAGCAATGCTGCGGTCATGCGTCACCAGGACCAGGGTGGTGCCCTGTTCGCGGTTGAGGTCAAACATCAGTTCCATGATTTTTTCGCCGGTGGCGAAGTCCAGGCTGCCGGTAGGCTCATCGGCCAACAACACGGCGGGCTTGACCACAAACGCCCGGGCCAATGCCACGCGCTGTTGCTCGCCACCTGAAAGCACCTTGGGGTACGAATTCAAGCGCTGGGACAGGCCCACACGCGAAAGCATTTCTGTCGCGGCTGCGCGCGCGTCCTTGCGGCCATCCAATTCGAGGGGCAACATCACGTTCTCCAGCGCGGTCAGATTGCCCAGCAGCTGAAAGCTCTGGAACACAAAACCCACCTGCCGGGCGCGCAGGGCGGCGCGCGCGTCTTCGTCCAGGGCGAATATGTCCTGCCCGGCCAAACGCACGGTGCCGCCCGTGGGCGTATCCAGACCGGCGATGATGGACAGCAAGGTACTTTTGCCGGAGCCCGAAGCCCCCACAATGGCTGCGGTCTCACGGGCATTGAGTGCAAAATCAATGTCGCGCAGGATCTCCAGCGTGCCGGTGGAATCTGTCACCGCCTTGAAAACATGCTCAACCGAAATAATGGAATCACTCATGGGGCTCTCTGTAGTTCGTAGACACTGTATCGCGCTGCTCATTTTGGCCTCTTTTGGAGGGGCAAATCCAGTACACGCCAAAGAGTCGCCCCAAGCTGCCAAAGTGTTGGTGCTGGGGGACTCGCTGAGCGCGGAGTACGGGCTCAAGCGCGGCACCGGCTGGGTCGCGCTCATGGAACAGCGGATGGTGGCCGACAAAGTGACGGCTACGGTCGTCAATGCCAGCATTAGCGGAGACACCACCTCCGGCGGCCGCTCCCGCTTGCCGGCCCTGCTGGCGCAACACAAACCCACCGTGGTGGTGATTGAGTTGGGGGGGAACGACGCCCTGCGCGGCCTGCCTCTGAGCATGACTCAAGACAACCTGTTGGCCATGACACGCGCCGCTCAAGCCAGCGGTGCCAAGGTGTTGTTGGCGGGCATGCAGGTGCCTCCGAACTATGGCCAGGAATACACCAAACGCTTCAGTGAGACTTTCGCTACCGTGGCCAAGACGACGAAGGCGGCCCTCGTTCCATTTTTGCTCAAAGGTGTGGCCGATGTACCGAATGCGACAGCCCTGTTTCAAGCAGACCGGATTCACCCCAAGGAAGAAGCGCACCCGACCATCCTCAACACCATGTGGCCGCCAATAAAAAACCTCTTGCGGTAGGCTCACCACAAGAGGTCTGGCCGCTTTGGAGCGGCGGTTTGCGAAGTTTCGCTCAGGCTTCGGGGGATTCGGGGGCGACTTCCGCGCCTGCCGATGCGGCCTGTTCAGCGGCCTCGTTAGGGGTCAACTCCGCGCCATCGCCCGTTTTGCGCTCTGCTTTTTGTTTGAGCTTTTCTTCTTTCTTTTTGCGTTTAGCCAGTTCTTTCTGACGCTTTTCGTATCCGTAGTTGGGTGTTGCCAAAGTGTGCTTTCGTTATTTGAGGTCACTTTACCACCTCACCGCACCCTCACGCAGGCGCAACAGGATTTTCGATCGCTGCCGTCGGGCTTTCAGATGCGGGCCATTGCACTGCGCCGCGGTAGGCATGCCAGGTCGCATGACCCAGCCAAGGCCCCACGATCAGCAGCCCCAGGTGCCATGGCAAGAGCATCGCGCCCACCAACAAACCGGTCAACAAAGCACCCCACAGGATCATGACACCCATGTTTTTCAGGAACACCTCGATACTGGTAATGGCTGCGGAGATCGCATCGGTATCCCTGTCCAGAATCATCGGGATGGACACCACCGTGAGTGCAAAAACCAGCAGAGCGAATCCGCCGCCGACTACGCTGTAGGCGAACACGAACTCAAGATTCTGCGGGTTGAAGATGGCTTGCACCACACCAGTGGTGGACGGCATGCCTGTGTTAAAGAACACCGCAAACACCACCAGCGATGCCCTGCCCCACAACAACTCCAACACGATGAGCACCAGCACCAGCATGGCCATGCTGGGCACATGACGGTCCCAACAGAGGATGGAAGCGCCCAATGCAGGCCGCAGGCCCGCCTCACGCCGACGGCTGACTTCATACAGACCCATGGCCAGAAACGGACCGACCAGCAGGCAACCGGACGCCATGGTCATGGTGTATTCGGGGCTGGTTCTGAACACTGCCCCCAGAACCAGTGCCATGGCGGTAAACGCCACACCGTAAAACAGGGCAATGCCGGGGTGGGCCCACAAGTCCTTAGCGCCACGCGCAAGCCATTGGAAAGGAGCGCCCATTGGAAGCGAAGGAATGGTCTTTTTGGGCGCTTCAGAAGGCGGCGGCACATACGGAGCTGGGGCCGTTTCAGACGTCCGGACAGCGCTGCCAGCATCAAGAGGATCGGTAGGCGTAGAAGTTGTGCTCATGCACGGCAGGGTACGCCGACACCCGCCGCTTGCCTACTCAGGAAAACGCGCGGTCAGCGCAAGACTTCGAGTGCCTGCGCGATGTCTGCCTGCAGGTCGGCTGCATTTTCGAGGCCGATGGAGAAGCGCACCAAGGTACCCGGCAGCAAATGCTCAGGCCAAGCCGTGCGCATACTTTGCAGCTCGTAGGGCACGACCAAGCTGATTGGGCCGCCCCAGCTGTAACCCAGCTTGAACAGCTTCAGGGCGTCGCAAAAGGCGTCTGTTTGGGCTTGGGTAAACCGGGCGTCCAGCATCACACTGAAGAGACCGGCCGCTTTGCCCTCTTCCCCGCCTGTCAGGGCCATCCAATGGCTGTGCCCCGGCGACTCAGGCAAAGCAGGATGCAGCACCTGTACAAACTCCGGCTGGGTTTGGGCCCAAGCAGCGAGGCTGCGCGTAGCCGCGTCGTGTGCACGGTAACGCAAACCGATGGTGGGCAAAGAGCGCAACACGGCTTCCACATCGTTCATGCCGACCCCGATGCCAAAGCGCATATGGGTCAGCTTGAGCTTGAGGTGCAAACCGGGGTTGCGGGTGATCACACTACCCATCAAAACGTCGCCGCCGCCGCTGGGGTATTTGGTCAGGGCATGAGCCGAGACGTCTACCGCCACCGGACTGCTGGCACCGGGGACCAGGTCAAACGGGTTGAAAGCCAAGCCGGCGCCCCAGGTATTGTCGAGCGCTGTGAGCACCTTGCGGCGCTGACAAATGCGCACCATCTCGACGATGTTGGGAAACTCCAGACTCACCGACCCCGCGGCCTCCAGCCATACCAGCTTGGTACGGCTGGAGATCTGGGCCTCCAGATCTTCGGGGTCCATGGGGTTGTAGTACTGGTGGGTAATACCCCAGCCCATCAACTCGCCTTCAACGATGGATTTGTTGGGCCCATAGGCGTTGTCCGGCAGCAGCACTTCATCGCCGCTTTTGAGCAAAGACATAGCAACCAGACCCAGAGCCGCAAGGCCGCTGGGCACCAACAGGCACTCTGTTCCACCCTCCAAGGTCGCCAGGCGCTCTTCCAGTGCATAGCTGGTCGGCGTACCGTGCAAGCCGTAGGTGTAGGCGGACTTGTCTTTCCATTCGCGGCTGCGCATAGCAGCCACGGAGGGGAAGAAGACCGTGGACGCCTTGAAAACACCGGGTTGCGGCGCTTCAAAACCAGCTGGTGGCTGGTACGGATGGTGAATGAGGTGGGTGATCCTGTCGGTCATGCGGCGATATCCGTGCAGCGCTTGGCTTCAGACGCTCCACTTCTGGATGAGCTGCTGTGGACGCAGGGAGTCGTAGCTCTCAAAAGGCTGGTGAATCCAGGGGTTGGTCGGCAGGAACTCCACTGAGTAGTCGGGCGTGAATACGCTGACCGCCTTGGTCCAGATCACTGCACTGCGCAACTCGGTGATGGGTGCGTAGTTGTTGCGGAGCTGATTGATCACCGCATTCAGGGTGTGGCCGGAATCTGCCAGATCGTCGACCAGCAGCACTTTGCCGGCGATTTCACCCTTGGGCGTGGTGATGTAACGGGCAATGTCCAAGTTGCCCTGTTGGGTACCGGCCTCGGCGCGGTATGAGCTGGTGGACATGATCGCCAAGGGCTTGTCGAACACACGCGACAGGATGTCGCCGGGGCGCATGCCACCGCGTGCCAGGCACAGAATGGTGTCGAACTCCCAGCCGGACTGGAACACCTTGATGGCCAGCTTTTCGATCAGGTTGTGGTACTCGTCGTAACTTACGTAGAGGTGTTTGCCGTCTTCAGTCAACATCAGAGTGCTCCTAAAAATGTAGCTGCTCGCGCAGATTTCACAAGGGTTACAGGCATAAATGGCATTGAACCTGCTTATTCAGGCAGGTAGGGATGACGCATCATGATGGTGTGATCGCGGTCAGGACTGGTGGATACCATGTGGATAGGTACACCAGTGACTTGCTCGATACGCTGCAGGTAGAGACGGGCTGCCACGGGCAGCTTGTCGTATTGCGTCACACCTACGGTGCTGTCGCTCCAGCCTTCCAGAACTTCATAGATCGGCTTGCATCGCTCGATTTCATCTGCACCCATGGGCAGAATGTCGACCTTTTCGCCGTCCACTTCATAGCCCGTACACAGCATCAACTCCTTCAGTCCGTCCAGCACGTCAAGCTTGGTAATGCACAAGCCGGACAAGCCGTTCACCTGGGCAGAGCGCTTGAGCAGCGCAGCGTCAAACCAACCGCAACGGCGTGAGCGACCTGTTGTCACGCCCTTTTCGGCGCCCACAGTGCTCATGTGATAGCCGGGCGTGCCGGGCACTTCCCACTCCAACTCGGTGGGGAACGGACCGCCACCCACACGGGTGCAATAGGCCTTGGTAATGCCGAGGATGTAGTGCAACATACCGGGACCGACACCGGAGCCTGCTGCTGCGTTACCCGCCACGCAGTTACTGGAAGTGACGTAGGGATAAGTGCCGTGGTCCACATCCAGCAATGTGCCCTGGGCGCCTTCGAACAAGAGGTTGGCACCAGCAACATGGGCTTCGTTCAGCTCACGGGACACATCTGCCATCATGGGCTTGAGCAAGGCAGCGTGTTCCATGGCTTGCTGGAACACCGCTTCAAACTGGACGCGGCCGTTGACCATGAAAGGCGCCAGCAAGGGGCCGAAATCGAAGGCCTCGGAGCCCAGATAGGTGGCGAGCACGTGGTTGTGCAGGTCCAGGAGTTCACGCAGCTTGGCGGCGAAACGCTCCGGATGCTTCAGGTCCTGCACGCGCAAGGCACGACGGGCGATTTTGTCTTCGTAGGCCGGACCGATGCCACGGCCGGTAGTACCGATCTTGGCCGTACCACCTTTTTCGCGGAATGCTTCACGGGCTACATCCAAGGCTACGTGGAAAGGCAGAATCAACGGGCAAGCTTCGCTGATGCGCAGGCGGGAGCGCACTTCCACACCGGCTTTTTCCAAGCCTTCAATCTCTTCAAACAGCTTGCCGGCAGACAACACTACGCCGTTGCCGATGTAGCACTTGACGCCAGGGCGCATGATGCCGGAGGGGATCAGGTGCAAGGCGGTTTTCACACCGTTGATGACCAGTGTGTGGCCGGCATTGTGACCGCCTTGGAAGCGGACAACCCCTTGGGCACTTTCCGTGAGCCAATCGACCAGTTTGCCCTTGCCTTCATCGCCCCACTGGGTGCCGACGACCACTACATTTCGACCTTTGGTTGTATTCATTTCGCTCTGGATTAAATAGCTGTTACGACCCACTGACCAGCGGCTTGCACCAGCTCACGGTCGCAATGGAACTCATCGACTTCACTTTCGTGTCCGGGAAGGACACACACCACGGTCTCGCCCTGCCGGCGTAACTCCGCAATCGCTGCTCGCAAGGCCACTGCCTCACTCCAAGGCGCACGAATAACAGCCCGCAGGGGCCTCAATTCGGCTGCTTGTGCCAATTCTTTGACATCGAGGCTGAAGCCCACGGCGGGACGCTTGCGCCCGAACACGGAGCCGACTTCGTCATACCGCCCTCCTCGGGCCAAGGCATCACTTGCACCTGCGGCATAAATGGAGAAGCGCATGCCGGTGTAGTAGGCATAGCCACGCAAATCGGCGAGGTCAAACGACACCTTGACACCTTCCAGGTGGCCGGCAAGCCACGCCAAATGGTCCAACGCCTCAGAAATTCCGGGCAAGGCAGGCAAAGCATGCCGTGCCTGAACCAGCACGTCTGCATCACCGTACAAATTAACCAAATCCCGCAGCGCCTTGCTGATTAGAGGCGGGCAGGATTGGGTCAACTCGGCGAGAGTGCTGCTGTCTTTAGACGTCAATGCCGCCAGAACTTCATTTTTCTGGGCGCTGCTCAGTCCGGATTCATCCAAGAGACTCGACACAATGCGGGCGTCCGCCATGTCCACGGTGAGTTTGCCCACCTTGCAGGCGTGCAAAGCGTCCAGTGCGAGCGTCAATATCTCCAGGTCGGCCTCGAGACCGGCATGGCCATAGATCTCGGCGCCAAACTGCAAAGGTTCACGAGTCGCATGGGGTGCAGCAGGCCGGGTGTGCAGTACAGGCCCGCAATAGCACAGGCGGGTAACGCCACTGCGATTGAGCAAATGCGCGTCAATGCGCGCCACCTGGGGCGTGCTGTCGGCACGCAGTCCCATCATGCGGCCGGAGATCTGGTCTACCAGCTTGAAGGTTTGGAGGTCCAATGCTTCGCCGGTGCCGGAAAGCAGAGACTCCAGATGCTCCAGCATAGGCGGCATCACGAGCTCGTAGCCATAGCAACGGGCCATGTCCAGCAGATCTCGACGTATTTCTTCGATGTGGCGAGCCTCGGAAGGCAGCACATCGGCAATGTGATCCGGGAGGACCCAAGCAGACATGGAATTGAGGGGAGGCTGTTAAAACCGAGATTTTACCGGCCTTGAGACCCGGATTTCAGGGTAGCAGCCACCAAATACAGACTAATCCGGCCAGGATGCTGCACAGCCCGAAGAAACGTATCTGGCCATCCTGCAACTGGAGGAGCTGAGAAAACAGCTTGCGCCATCCTTGCGGCGACGCAAACGGGAACAGCCCCTCCACCACCAGCACCAGAGCAAGTGCCAGCCAGATCGCTTCCGTATTCACTTATTTCTTGGCTGCGGGCGCGTTGCCGCCGCCATTTCTGAAAGTCTTGAAGAATTCAGAACTCGATGGGTCCAGAACCATCACATCACTCTTGTTGGCAAAGCTTGTCTTGTAGGCTTCCAAGCTCCGATAAAACTGGGCGAATTGCGGGTCCTTGCCAAAGGCTTCAGCATAAATGCGGGCTGCCTCAGCATCACCTTCACCTTTGATTTTCTGGGCATCGCGGTACGCGTTGGCAATCGTGATTTCACGTTGACGGTCCGCATCCGCGCGAATTTTTTCACCCTCAGCGCCACCCGTAGAACGCAACTCATTGGCCACTCGCTTGCGCTCAGCTTCCATGCGCCGGTAGACGGATTCGGTAATGGCTTCAACGTAATCGACGCGGGTGATACGCACGTCCACCACATCAACGCCCCAGGGTTTGGCGCCCCGGACTTTACCCAACACTTCTGCCTTCACGTCGGCCATCAACGCTTCACGCTTGAGAGACAAGAGCTCCTTTACCGTCCGCTTGTTGATTTCTTCCTGGAACGCGTTGCGCACCACGCGGTTCAATTGGCTGGCACCAGCGCCTTCATTCAAACCCACGTTACGGATGTATTCCGAGGGCTCGGTAATACGCCAACGCACATACCAGTCAATCACCACACGCTGTTTTTCAGCCGTGAGCATAGGCTCTGCATCTGTACTGTCCAAGGTCAGGAGGCGCTTGTCGATGTAAGACACATTCTGAAAAGGCGGAGGCAATTTGAAATTCAAGCCGGGTTCTGTAATGACCTCCTTGATTTGTCCCAAGGCATACACCACCCCGAATTGACGCTGATCTACGACGAACAGCGTGGAGCTAGCCAATGCAAGCAGCACCAGCAAAGAAGAAAAGATAAGTCCAATGCGGTTCATTGTCGGGTCCTAGCGCACATCGCGTTCACGGGTTCTAGAAGCGTCCCGGCTACGCGGATCGCTGTTGAGCAAACTGCCTGCCGGTGCTGCCGGCGCAGATTGCGTCCCGACTGCTGCCGGGTTGGAAGCAGACTCTGTTTGCGCAGGAGCGCCAGTCATCTGCAACACTTTGTCCAGGGGCAAATACAACATATTGCTACCCTGCTTGGAGTCCACAATGACTTTTGTCACGTTGCTGTAGATCTGTTGCATGGTGTCCAGATACATACGATCGCGCATGACTTGGGGAGCTTTCTGGTACTCGGCATACACCGATCGGAACCGCTGCGCATCGCCCTGAGCTTGGGCAACTACGCGAGCCTTGTAAGCGTCAGCCTCCTCTTTAAGGCGGGAAGCCGCACCCACAGCACGCGGAACCACATCATTGGCATACGCTTGGGCCTCGTTCTTTGCCCGCTCACGCTCCTGCCCGGCTTTCAAAACATCGTCGAAGGAGGATTGAACTTGTTCTGGAGGACGTACACCCCCTTGCTGCAAGTTCACGCCTACCACTTCAACGCCCACCTTGTAACGATCCAGAATGGTTTGCATGAGCGCGAGCACTCTTGGAGCGATCTGATCCCGCTCTTCAGACAGGGCAGCGTCCATCTTCATCTTGCCCAGCACCTCACGAATGGCTGTTTCTGCCGCTTGGACAACGGCATCGCTCGGGTTCTTGCTTTCAAACAGGAAAGCTCTGGCGTTGCTCAGCCGATACTGAACAGCAAACTTGATGTCCAATATGTTTTCGTCTTCAGTCAGCATCGCCGACTCTTTGAGGCCTGTGGCCTTAAGCACCACATCGCGCCCCACGTCAACCGATCTAATCTGGCTAACGAACACCAGCTCATGCTTTTCAATGGGATAGGGTAGGCGCCAGTTAAAGCCAGCGTCTACTGTGGATTTATATTTGCCGAACTGGGTGATAACTGCCTGCTGACCTTCTTGCACGATAAAGAAGCCTGTGCCAAGCCAAATGAGCACCAGCACGCCACCGATCAAACCAACACCGATGCCTGCGCTTTTCATATCAGGCTGAAAACCTCCGCCCCCACCGCCAGATGGCTTCTTGCCACCTCCGAACAAGCCCCCGAGCTTCCGATTGAAGTCTCGCCACAACTCGTCGAGGTCAGGTGGGCCGGACTGAGCCGTATTTTTGGGACCGCCGGACTGAGGACCGACAGGCGCAGAAGGCCTTTCGACGTCAGGCTTTGGAGCACCTTCAGCATCCTGCCCCTCTTGCTTGTCATCTCCCCGCCCCCAGCGCGAGTCATTCAAATTGAAAACATTGCGCAACCATTGCGTCATGGTTGGGCTCTTCGTTCGTAACGCAGAAATTTTCATGGATGTTTCTTTAGTGCTTTGGGTAGCATTGTGCCAACTCACAGCCCATCCCCAGAGGGCTCAGGGTGAATTGGTTGCAAATCAGTTGAATCCGCTTCCGTTTTGGCAATATCCGCCAGCTTCTGCCGTAGCAGGGGTATTCCGCTCAGGGTGCGCGCGCTGACAAAAAGGCGTGGCGTCTGAGCACCTTCAATCTCGTAAGTGTCCTCAGAGCGAACAGGTCGGGCGTCCTCTGGAATGGCATCCACCTTGTTAAACACCAGAAGCTGGGGAATATTCTCTGCGCCAATTTCTTTGAGTACAGACTGAACTTGCGCTATCTGCTCTGGAAAGTCCACATTGGCCGCATCGACCACGTGCAACAGCAGATCTGCGTCGATAGCTTCTTGAAGAGTGGCCTGAAAAGCATCAACCAGCCCGTGCGGGAGATCGCGAATGAACCCGACAGTGTCAGAGAGGGACACCGTACGACCCGCCTCCCCAAGGTAGAGTTGCCGCGTCGTGGTGTCCAAGGTCGCAAAAAGCTGGTCGGCCGCGTAGGCGCGAGCTTTCACCAAAGCATTAAAAAGCGTAGATTTTCCGGCGTTGGTGTACCCGATGAGGGATATATTGAAGGCATCGCGCCGCTCGCGTTGTCGCCGCTGGGTCTGACGCTGACGCTTAACTTTGCTCAGGCGCTCTTTGGTTCGCTTGATGTTCTCGCTGATCA
Source organism: Comamonadaceae bacterium (assembly GCA_027488985.1). Taxonomy (GTDB): domain Bacteria; phylum Pseudomonadota; class Gammaproteobacteria; order Burkholderiales; family Burkholderiaceae_C; genus Allorhodoferax; species Allorhodoferax aquaticus. Next base: position 368,682 of record JAIYAR010000010.1, read on the forward strand.
TGCGGCGGTCAAGCTCGATCTGGGTTTCACCCGGGCCGCCGCGGGTGCCGATACCACCACGCTGACGCTCCAAGTGGGACCATCGCCTGACCAGTCGGGTACTGAGGTACTGAAGCCTGGCCAACTCGACTTGAAGCTTGCCTTCGTGGCTTCGCGCTCGCTGGGCAAATATCTCGAGAATCAGGAACGTCCTGTCATTCACAGGGAGCTGCATGTGCCGCTCCAAGTTACGCTGCTGACCGGGGCTTAGCGCCTGATCGAACAGAATTTCTGTCGCCCCGGTTTGAAGGGCCAACTGGCGGATTTCCTCTGCCTTGCCGGAGCCCACAAACAATGCAGCATCAGGCGCACGCCGTTTGCACACAATCCTGCCTACAGGCTGCAAACCTGCGGTCTGCGCCAACAAGCCAAGCTCTTCTAGCTCTGAGTCAAAATTGGGTACACCCAAATCAACCCCCACCAGAATCGTAGGTGCGGACTTGCTATCTATCGGATTGGTCAATGGATGACGGTATTGCTTTCAACGACGCCATTACCGCGCCGGAAGTATGTCTAATCAGGCGACAACCGCTTCGTCACCAGCAGCCGCCAGATTCACCGCCCGGCCCGGAACAATGGTCGATATGGCGTGCTTGTAAACCATTTGAGTCACTGTATTGCGGAGAAGAACCACATACTGATCAAAAGATTCGATTTGTCCCTGCAATTTAATGCCGTTCACCAAATAGATGGAAACTGGCACATGCTCCCGACGCAAAGCGTTCAGGAAGGGATCTTGGAGGAGTTGGCCTTTGTTGCTCACGATATTCTCCGTGTTCAAAAAATAATAATAGGGTGACGATACCACACATGCACCTTACCCCTGGAGACCGGCAGCATATGGGTTATTCGGACAGACAACGTCGCAATCAATCTTTGTCTGCGAATGGGTTTTGCGACGACTTCATCTCGATCCGCAAAGGGGTACCAACCAGGTTAAATTCCTTGCGGAAACGCCCTTCCAGAAAACGCTTGTAGGCTTCTGTCACATGCTCTAGTGAATTTCCGTGGATCACGATAATTGGTGGATTCATGCCGCCCTGATGGGCATATCGGAGTTTGGGCCGGTAGGCGCCCGTTTTCTTTGGCGTTTGAAATTGCACCGCCTCCAGCAGCAAACGGGTCAATACCGGGGTGGGCATTTTGCAGTTTGCTGCTTTATGGGCCTGCGCAATGGCTCCCCAAAGCGGACCGAGCCCTTGGCGCTTCTTTGCAGAGATCAAATGCAGGGCTGCAAACTTCAAAAAACCCAATCGAGTTTCCAAAGACCTTTTCACCAGCTCACGCTGGTATTCGTCGATGGCATCCCATTTGTTGACTGCAACGACTACCGCGCGCCCGGACTCCAAAATGTAGCCGGCAATATGTGCGTCTTGATCCGTGACCCCCTGCTCCGCATCGATGAGCAAAAGGACCACACTGGCTGACTCAATGGCTTGAAGGGTCTTGACAACAGAAAACTTTTCAATGGCCTCAAAAACCTTACCTTTTTTGCGGAGTCCTGCTGTATCAACCAATTCAAACTTTTGCCCTTCTCGCTCGAATGGAACAGAAATCGCATCACGCGTGGTTCCGGGCAAATCAAATGCAACAAGGCGCTCTTCACCCAGCCAGGTGTTGATGAGAGTGGATTTGCCAACATTGGGGCGTCCGGCAACCGCTAGCTTGATCACAGAAGGGTCGGCGGGCTCGGGGTCGGTCTCAGGCTCTTCCAGATGTAAAGCAGCGAAAGCCATTTCAATCAGGGATCGCATACCCTGGCCGTGTGCAGCCGAGACAGGGAAAACCTCGCCCAGACCCAGCTCGAAGAACTCTGACAGTTGAGCACCAGCCTTCATGCCTTCGGCCTTGTTGGCAACTATCAGACAGGGCTTGCCTAACTTTCGCAAATAGTTTCCGATGTCATGGTCCTGAGAAGACAGGCCGGCCCTTGCGTCCACAACGAACACCACTACATCTGCCTCCGCCACGGCCTGGCGGGTCTGCTTGGCCATTTCCTTGTAGATACCGCTTCCTGCATCCGGTTCAAACCCACCGGTGTCAATTACGATGAATTCCTGCTTGCCATGTTTGGCATTGCCATAGTGACGATCTCGAGTGAGGCCCGCGTAGTCAGCGACTATCGCATCACGGGTCTTTGTCAACCGGTTGAAAAGAGTCGACTTGCCCACATTCGGGCGCCCCACGAGGGCAATAACTGGCTTCATTTTGGACCTCAATTATTCTGGTCGGAAAGCAAAAATTCCGCCTTTTTGGGTCACAACGACCAACGTTTTCCCCACCAGCACAGGGGTGACATTCAGAGGGGAAGCATCAAAAGACAACCTACCCACAGAAGTCCCGTCCGACTTCGCCAATAGATGCAACACACCAGCGCCATCGGGCACAGCCAAAGTACTACCGAGGACAAGTGGAGTACCCAAATCACGCCACCGCATAGCATCTGACTGCCAAACGCGTACACCATCAACACGACGCCATGCGATCACTCTGCCATCACTTTCGGTGCCAAAAACCGACTCATCGTCTCCCGCTATCCCGGAAAAGCCATTTGCAGCTTGGGACCAGATGACCTTTTGACCACCCAGGTTCAGACAGGCCACTGCGTTCAGATACGCACGAACACAGAGGTCTGACCCGTCTCGACTGATGCCCGCAACGATGTCCACCAGACGTTCGACTTCGTTACTTCCTCTACTGACCGAAATGGGGACATCCCAACGTTGAACTCCATTCAGAGGGTTCAAACCCACCAAGCGTCCCCCAAGACCCGTAACGAGGGTGTCACCGAATGGAAACAGGACTCCAGGGCGGTCAAGCACTAAACTATTGCCACCACGTTGTTGCTGCCACAGTTTCTTTCCTGTTTCGCTATCAAAGGCAAGAAGGGTTCTGTCAGGCGTGATTGCAAACACACGCCCCCCCGCTACCAAAGGAGGAGTTATGGAAACTCCACCCAGCCTTTGTTGCCAGATCTTTTTTCCCTTTTTTAGGGCAACAAGGTCGCCCTCAGCGGTGACCACTGCAGCCGTATCGCCATCTGACCCTACTCCAGCCGCAATGCGGGCACCTAGAGAAACTGTCCACCGGACAACACCGCTATCAGCGTCGATCGCTGACACTACCCCGGCACTCGATGCTGCGTAGATATCTTTCCCGACCACTTTGACTTCAAGAGGGAAAGTCACCTCACCTATATTTGTAGCCCACACCTGCTTTACTGCCACTAATGCATTTACCGGCAATAAGTCACTCGGCTTAGGCTTAGCGGGCCCTGAGCAGCCTGCTATCAACAGCATCGCCCCTATCCAAGTTGACAAAAAACAAAGGCTGCGCATTTTCACAGTCAGCCTCACTTGGCTTCACTCGCGCCCAAGGAGGCCAGCTTTACTTCTACCAATCTCCGGTACTGATCCCGCTCTTGCAGCTGTTTGATAGCATCTTGATACATTGCAATCGCAGCATCTTTGTTACCCTGCGCCAACGCGGCATCACCCTTCTTGTCAGACACCAGACCCGTGAACTCAAGCGGAAACTTGCCGTCCAATATCTTCGCAGCCTGGTCAAATTTTCCCGACTCAATCAGCAAACCAGCATGACGTAGACCAGCCAATGCCGATAATCCTGTATCCGAGCCAGCTTGAGAAACAGACGCCAGCGCACTCTGAGCTATGTCTGACTTTCCGGACAAATAGGCCACTTTGGCAAGCGCCAGTCCCGCTTGTTGGGTGTAAGCAGTAGACGGAAATCGTTTCTGCATTTCGGAATACGCCCGTTCCGCTGCGCCAATGTCACCTGACGCAATCACTTGGTCTACCTCTTCATACATGGCGGAAGCTTGAGATGCCTGTCTCTGACTCCACCACTGGTAGCCATTCCATGCGGCAAAACCGCCTAAAACTACGATTAAGAGCAATGAAATGGGATTTCCATATTGCTTCCAGAAGTGCTTAAGCTGGTCGAGTTGTTCTTGCTCTTCGAGGTCTAAATGATTTGCCATGTGCTACCTGTTACATCGAAAGTCGAATACTAGAAGCCCAAGATACGAGCTCACTCTGCAGTCGGGTTTCCTGCGGGATACTGCCATCTCGCAAAGATTTAATAGTGACTTTGCCTTCGATGATCTCTTCGTCACCAAAAATCAAGGCAAAGCGTGCGCCGGATGTATCCGCCCGCTTAAATTGAGACTTCATGCTGGGCATACCTTCGGAAGTACTGGCTTGCATCTGGACAGAGAGGCCGGATTCGCGCAAGACTTGTAGCGTGGGCATCGCGACCGGCAGATGAGCCACATCGGTAACAACTGCAAAAACATCCAATACTGGCTGGGCCAATGCAAGGCCCGACTCTTTCAGTAATTCCAGCACGCGCTCAACACCCATGGCCCATCCGACTGCGGGCGCAGGCTTCCCGCCAATTTGCTCAATCAAATAGTCGTAACGACCACCGGCACACACGGTACCTTGAGAACCCAACTTGGTTGTCACGAACTCAAATACCGTCAAGTTGTAATAGTCCATCCCCCGTACCAGACGGGGGTTGATGGTGTAAGGCACGCCATGACTATCGAGAATGCGCTTCACCGTCTCTAGATGCGCTTTGGAAGCATCTCCCAGGAAGTCAATGAGCCTGGGGGCAGATTCAATAACGCCCTGCATCGCAGGATTCTTGGAATCCAACAGACGAAGCGGATTGAGGTGCAGGCGACGTTTTGCCTCTTCATCCAGCAGATCCAAATGAGATTCGAAGTGGCGTATCAGAGCACCGCGGTGCAGGTTGCGTTCTTCGGGTTGGCCGAGGCTATTGATCTGCAGCTCAATACCCATCAAGCCCAGTTCTTTCCAAAGCGTGTGGGCCATCAAGATAACCTCAGCATCTATCTCTGGACCCCCGAAACCCAGTGCCTCAGCACCAATCTGATGAAACTGCCGATACCGGCCGCGTTGAGGGCGCTCATGACGGAACATCGGCCCCATGTAATAGAGGCGCTTAGGACCGTTATAAAGCATCGAATGTTCGACTGCGGCTCTAACGACACCCGCGGTATTCTCGGGCCGCAAGGTCAACGCTTCGCCGTTCAGACGGTCTTCAAAGGAATACATTTCCTTCTCGACGATGTCGGTCACTTCACCCAGTCCACGCACAAAAAGGGCGGTAGGCTCAACAATGGGGGTCCGCACATTCTCGAAGGCAAAGCGTCGCATCAAATCGCGGACGCGGGACTCCAGTGCCTCCCACACGGAGGACTCCGGCGGCATGATGTCATTCATACCCCTTACAGCAACAATTTTGTCCGCCTTGCGCGGACTATTCTTCTCGGACATAAACCCTCAGATGGTGGGAGTGCGGGGCGTGAAACGCTCGCGGATGTAGTTTTCGACTACGTTCTGAAATTCAATAGCGATGGACTCCCCACGCAAAGTCATGCGCTTCTCGCCATCAATAAACACAGGCGCGGCTGGTGCTTCTCCGGTACCCGGCAAGCTAATGCCAATATCAGCATGCTTACTCTCTCCGGGTCCATTCACGATACAACCCATGACCGCGACCTTCATGTTCTCGACGCCGGGGTACTGCTTTCGCCACACCGGCATCTGATCGCGCAAGAAGTCATCAATCTGCTTAGTCAACTCCTGGAAAGTTGTGCTGGTAGTTCGTCCGCATCCCGGACACGCCGTAACGCTGGGCACGAACTTTCTAAGCCCCAGTGACTGGATGATTTCAGACGCGACAACGACTTCCTGGGTTCTGGATTCCCCCGGTGCCGGTGTCAATGAAACACGAATGGTGTCCCCTATTCCTTCTTGCAAAAGGATACCAAGCGCTGCTGCAGACGCGACCGTTCCTTTTGTGCCCATGCCGGCCTCTGTGAGGCCGAGATGCAATGAATACTTCGATCTTTTCGCCAACTCACGATAGACCGCGATCAAGTCTGTTACGCCACTCACCTTGCAAGACAGCGTAATCTGATGCCCGGGAAGGCCAATCTCTTCGGCTCGCTGAGCTGACTCCAATGCAGAAGTAATTAATGCTTCATACATAACCTGCTTGGCATCCCAAGGAGCGCTTCTGCGGCTATTTTCATCCATCAGACCGGCGAGCAGCTCTTGATCCAAACTTCCCCAGTTCACTCCGATGCGAATAGGTTTATCCCATTGGATAGCCGCTTCAATCATCTGGGAAAACTGACGATCCCGCTTATCGCCCTTGCCTACATTTCCTGGATTTATCCGGTATTTGGACAGTGTCTGCGCACATTCAGGAAACTCACTCAGAAGCCGGTGACCGTTGTAATGAAAATCGCCAATCAGGGGCACTGAGATACCCATCCGGTCCAGCTGCTCCCGAATATAGGGCACAGCCTTCGCTGCCTCTGGCGTGTTTACGGTAATGCGCACCAACTCAGACCCTGCCAATGCAAGTTCCTTGACTTGTATGGCGGTACCGATAGCATCCTCCGTGTCCGTGTTGGTCATGGATTGGATTCGCACAGGCGCATCTCCACCAACAGTCACGACATTGCCACCCCACTTCACAACCGATTGCAAACTAGAACGAGAAAGGGGTTGAGCCAAGGCGATAGGCATTTGCTGGTCCACTACTTCACCTGAAATCTTGCGACATTGTCTTTAGAAATCGCAGACATGTTGAACGGCTTACCACGTACGTCAACTTCGACCATATCTGCTTTACCGACTACTACTGCCAATGGGGTCACGCCAGTCGCGGAGGTAACTCCATCTGCCTGCAAGGTCCTGCGAACCAGCACCGCACCTGTAGAGTCAACGACCTCCACCCAAGTCGTGCCTTTTGCCCGGATCACAATCATTTCGGCTGGTTTCTGAATGGGGGATGAAGCTGGAAGTACAACCGCTTCCGCTACGGGCTGCTTCGTAAGCTCTACAGGCGGGGGACCCGGAACCACTTCAACAGGAGGCAATTTCTCTTCGGGCTTGTCTACGGCTGGCACAGGCTCAAGGGAAGCGACTGGCTCCTTGGATTGAGCAACAGTTGTCTGAGGCGTATCAGACTTAGCTGAAAATTCAGGCAAGTTGATCTCCGGCAGTAATACGACCGCTAATGCAGAGAGCAGCAAGAGCGCGACCACCACCACTACAGGACGCTTCAAGAGATCAAAAACACTCCCCGAGCGGACTTCGCCCGGCACCTTAAAGGGAGCATTGATACCTTTGTCTCCAGACTCGAAACTAGGCTTCACGGATTGAGGTAGCAGCTCAAGTACGGGAGCTGAATCAATTTTGAGTGCACGACAAACACTTGAGGCTAAGGCCCGGACAAAAACCGCATCCGGAAGCAAGTCTGCACGGTCCGCTTCCAGAGCTTCCAGCTTCTTCACAGGCACCTTCATGGACACGGCCAATGCAGCAATATGAAGCCCTGCTGCCTCGCGCGCATTCCGCAAAAGTCTCCCGGCAGTCACTGGAGTTGGAGATTTCACAAGTTCAGACTGCTCCGTGAGCGCACCATTCATATCAACATCACTCATCGAATGCGCCCCTCTCAAACGAACCCGCCTCTTTGGACTGTGCAAAACGCTTGCGTAGTTGTGCTCCGAGTTGAGTCATCGCATCCTTATTTCCCAACATTTGCTCTATTTTGATCCCCAGCCAAAGGGTCTCCGCATTTGCATACTCGCTATTGTTGATCCTGCGAACCTGGAACTGGGCCTTGGTCAACTCTCCTCGCTGCATCAGCAGAAGAGCCAAGTTATAGCCCGCTACAGGGTTCGATGGATCCAATTCATTGGCTCGGGTCAAACTTGCAATTGCATCGTTGCGGGAGCCGGCTTTCACCTGACAGACACCCATTGCCATCCAAGACTTGGAACGCTCACTGTAATTTGGATTCGCAATCGCAGCCTGAAACTGCACATAGGAATCCTGCATACGGCCCTGCTGACAAAGAAGCCAACCGTAGTTGTGCTGAACGCTAGCCGCTTGGGGGCTCAACTGCAATGCACGGCGGAAGCTTTCTTCGGCCAAGGGGAAATCATTCAATCGCATGTAGATCAATCCACGCAGATTGTGGGCTTCAAAAAGCCCGGGATCCGCACTGATCGACTGCTTGAGTTCATCGAGGGCAACGGTGGTCTGGCCGTTGTTGTAGTAGCCCGCCGCGAGTTCCAAGCGAATTTTGGCTCGCTTACGCGCAGGAGACTCATCGGAATCCGTTACCAGATCATTGCTCGAAGTTTGGGGAGACGTTCCGCCTGCACACCCCTGCAAGACACCAAACATAGCGACCATAAGCACCGAAATCAGAACTTTGCGGCCCCATAACCGTAGTTTCCAACTCTGCGCAGCATACAGATCAGTCATTTCGCACCCCATCGTTGCCGCGTACCTCGATGTCGCGGACCTGCCGGAGCATAACCGTGCGCTGCTTGGAAATACGTGTCCCTACGTTTGTCCGGTCTTTGACATCACCGGCAAGCTGGCCACATGCCGCATCAATATCGTCACCCCGGGTTTTGCGAATAGTGGTCACCAGTCCTCCATCAACCAGAATTCGGGCAAATGCTTGAACCGCATTATTGGAGGAGCGCAACAGTCCAGATGCTGGAAAAGGGTTGAACGGAATCAGATTGAACTTGCAAGGTACACCCGTTTCTTTGACCAGTCGCAACAGCAGCTTTGCGTGTTCGGGGCGATCATTCACACCATCCAACATGCAATATTCGAAAGTAATGAAGTCGCGGGGCGCATGCGCCAAATAACGGCTACAAGCCTCCATCAATTCTTTCAACGGATACTTTTTGTTCAATGGGACCAAGTTGTCCCGAAGTGCATCCTCAGGCGCATGCAATGACACAGCGAGAGCCACAGGACAATCCTCGCCCAGACGATCCATCATCGGAACCACACCGGAGGTGGATACCGTTACCCGGCGACGCGACAAACCATAACCATGGTCGTCCAACATGGCCTTTAACGCCGGAACAAGTGCCGTGTAGTTTTGTAGCGGCTCACCCATGCCCATCATCACTACATTGGAGATGACACGATCCGGTACGCCAAGATGCTTGCGCAAAAAGTGCTCAGCGAACCAAAGTTGCGCCAATATTTCCCAGGTTTTCAGATTGCGACTGAAGCCTTGGTGACCAGTCGAGCAGAACCTGCAACCTACCGCGCATCCGGCTTGGGAGGAAATACACAATGTCCCACGATCAGACTCGGGAATGAACACCGTCTCAACTGCATCGCCATTACCCACATTAAACAACCATTTGATGGTGCCATCTGCGGATATGTGTTGAGTGATCACGGGCAAGGCACGCACCTCCGCATGCCCCCGAAGTTTATCCCTGAGTGATTTTGCGAGATCACTCATTTCATCAAAGTGGCTAGCACCTTTTTGATGTACCCAGCGGAACAACTGGGTAGCGCGAAACTTCTTTTCGCCTAGGCTTTCACAGAAGGCGGCCAGACCCTCGAGATCAAAATCGAGCAGGTTGACCGCCATACTGAATTAGCGCGAGTAAACGTTCATGCCGGGGAAGAAAAAGCCCACTTCCACCGCCGCTGTTTCAGGGGCGTCAGAGCCGTGAACTGCGTTCGCGTCGATGCTGTCAGCGAAATCGGCGCGAATGGTGCCGGGAGCCGCTTTCTTGGGATCTGTCGCGCCCATGAGGTCACGGTTCTTTCCGATAGCGCCTTCACCTTCCAAAGCCTGAATCATGACGGGGCCGGAAATCATGAAGTCCACCAGATCCTTGAAGAAAGGGCGCTCTTTGTGAACAGCGTAGAAGGCCTCAGCTTCACCACGAGAGAGGTGAGCCATGCGTGCAGCAACAACCTTCAATCCAGCCGCTTCGAAGCGCGCGTAGATTTGACCGATCACATTCTTTGCCACGGCGTCGGGCTTGATGATAGAGAGGGTGCGTTCGATTGCCATATTGATTCCCAAAAGTATAAAAAATTAATTGCCTGTGATAGACAAAGCCGATGATTTTAGCATCTACGTTAGCGGCTTCGACCGCCATTCCGACGCTGACCACCGCCACCAGGTCTGCCGCGACCGTTGGCTTCTTGTCGTTGCCTTGAAAAGCTGTCTGCACCGATGTACCCGAGCGATGTCTTCATGGGGTCAGGTTGCGCCCCACCCTCTTGTCGACCGCCCTGACGCTGCGTTTTCCCATTGCTTTGACGAGCCGCTGCCCCTTGACCGCCTGCTCCTTTAGGCGACGCCGGACCCCGACCACCTTGACGAGGACCACGTCCCCGAGGTCGCGCAGCTCCGCCCGCAGACGCTTCATCCCGAACCCTGGGCTTACCAGCTCCAGCTGCTTGCACCAAGGCCCGAATATCGGTCTCGTCAAGCTCCATCCAAGCCCCGCGCTTGAGCCCCCTTGGCAACACCATCGCCCCGTAGCGAATACGGATCAAGCGGCTGACTGCATGGCCCACAGACTCCAGCATGCGGCGAACCTCCCGATTTCGGCCTTCCGAAATCGTGACGCGGTACCAGCAGTTCGATCCTTCGCCGCCGCCATCTTCGATAGAACCGAACTGGGCTACACCATCATCCAATTGCACGCCATCCAAAAGGGCCTGCTTTTCGTCTTTGCTCAGAGCGCCCAATACCCGGACAGCATATTCGCGCTCCAATCCGAAGCGCGGGTGCATCAAATTATTGGCCAATTCCCCTGAACTGGTAAACAAAAGAAGCCCCTCCGTGTTGAGGTCGAGACGCCCGACGGATTGCCATTTCCCTTGGTGCAATTTAGGCAATCGGCGGAAAACGGTCGGCCGGTTCTGAGGATCGTCATGGGTTACCACCTCTCCCACGGGCTTGTGATAAGCGATGACACGGGCAGGTGGTGGCTCAATCCGGAATCTGATGGGCTTTCCGTTCACTTTGATGTTGTCACCAAATTGAATACGTTGTCCGATATGGGCTGGCTCGTTGTTCACCGAGATACGCCCCTCGAGAATCAGTTGCTCCATTTCAAGCCGCGACCCCATTCCTGACTGCGCCAATACCTTGTGCAACTTGGGTGTCTCTGCCTGAGGGAGAAGTACCCGCTTGGGCAACACTACATCTTCAGCTTCTTCATCCGCGTCAAACTGCCCGGAAATCACATCATCGAAACGATTGCCGCCGGGCAATACCGGTTCCTGAGCCGGCTGTTGCTCGGGCAGTACAGACGCTTTGTCTGCGTCATCTGGCGTCATTTCGTTTTCGTTCATGTTTGTATTCCGTTATCGATTTCATCAAGCGCGGCCTGGAGGGGCATCGCCATTTGCTGACCGTTTGCACCAGTGACCCCGATCGCTTCTGCGGAAAGACTTTCTCCCGCCGCACCGAGCAATGCCCCTAATCCCGCCATGGAGTCCTCTCCACGCTCAGGGGATTCAAGAAGTGGCAATTGATCCAAAGAGGCCAGTCCCAAATCATCCAAAAACTGCTTCGTCGTGGCGTAAAGCGCTGGCCGCCCAGGTGCCTCGCGGTGCCCGATGACCTCCACCCATCCCCGATCCTCCAACTGCTTTATTAGCAATGAACTGATAGTCACGCCACGAATGTCTTCCATGTCTCCCCGAGTGACTGGCTGTCTGTAAGCAATGATTGCAAGAGTCTCCAAAGTCGCACGGGTGTACTTCGGAGGCTTCTCAGGATGCAATCGATCCAGGTACTCGCGCATTTCTGGACGACTCTGGAACCTCCATCCACTGGAAACACTGACCAACTCGACGCCACGGCCAACCCATTCTGTTTGCAACTCGCCAAGGAGTGTCTTTACTGTGTCCGCGCCAATGGCATCTGAAAACAATTCGCCCAAGGCCTTCACTGACAAAGGTTGCTGGGCACATATCAACGCGGTTTCAAGAACACGCTTGGCATCGACCATATTCATAGTCTGTACGTAATGATGGAGAGCCGGAAAAAATGGCAAACCGGAACCGGTTGCCGACGGTAGGAAGGGCCTTGCCCATTTCTTGACTACCCTACGTGAGACGCAGCTACAAACCTCCCGGTTTGGTCTCGTCATTGTACCCGAGGCCCAACTCGCCGCAAAGCGCCATGAAATCAGAAGGCGGACCACACTCGAATTCCAAAGGTCTTCCAGACATAGGGTGCGTAAACGCCAATCTACACGCATGCAAGGCTTGGCGGGTCATCGCCCCCATGGGAGCACCACCGTAGACACTGTCTGCAACCAAGGGGTGGCCTGTATGGGCCATGTGGACTCGAATCTGATGGGTGCGCCCCGTGTGCAATATGCATCGAACCCAGCAAGCCACTTGACTATTGCTGATCAACTCGATGTCTGTTCTTGCATCTTTGCCGGATTGATGCGTCAGATCCACCACCGCCATGCGAAGGCGATTTCGCGGATCACGTCCAATCGGAGCAACGACTTCTTTCAACCGGGTCCAAGGCCAAGACTTGTGTGCAATCGCAAAATACTGGCGACTCACTTCTCTGGCGGCTATTGCATGCACCAGCGCATCCATGGCCGCCCTCGTCCGGGCGACAACCATCAATCCACTGGTGTCTTTATCTAAGCGATGCACGATCCCAGCTCTAGGGACTAGTGCGGCGTGAGTGCTGTAAGCCAACAGACCATTGAGCAACGTTCCACTCCAATTGCCTGGCGCAGGGTGAACGACCAAACCGGCAGGCTTGTTGATGACCAGCACATGTTCGTCCTCGTACACCACGTCCAAGGCCATAGGCTCAGGTTTAAAGGCCTGACTCTGTGGCGTGGGCTTCAGCTCTACCGCAACTTCGTCGCCGACCTTTACTTTGAGTGAAGTCTTGGTTGCTACCTTGCCGTTGACTTTTACGACCCCGGATTCAACAAGTTGCTGCAGGTAGCTGCGGGAAAATTCCTGCACACTGGATGCAAGCGCCCGATCCAAACGCTCACCGTGCAAAGAAGCGTCTAATGTGAAGCTACGGAACTCTGCCTCGCCCGCGATATCAGACGCCTCATCCGACTCTGCTTGCACAGAGTGCGCCGATATAATTCCAACGGTTTGATTCAAGAAGGTCCCCAAGATGCTGCGTGCGAAATTATCGGTCGTTTGTGCCACGATGCTGGCGACCATGGCAACACTGCTTGCGGGTTGTTCCAGTGCACCGGTAGACAAAACAGCGGGGATGAGTCCCAACCGCTTGTATGCCGAGGCCAAAGATGAGATGGGCTCCTCGCAGTGGGATAAAGCTGTCCCGCTGCTTGAAAAGCTGGAAGCACGGGCAGCTGGCACGCCCTTGGCGCAACAGGCCCAGTTGGACAAGGCGTACTCCCAATTCAAAGCAGGTGAACAAGCACAGTCCTTGGCGACTCTCGAACGTTTCATCAAGCTCCACCCCGCCAGCCCGGCATTGGACTACGCCATTTACCTGCGCGGCATCGTCAACTTCAATGACGATTTGGGCTTGCTCTCATCCATCACCCGCCAAGACTTGGCGGAGCGGGATCAGAAGGCTGCGAAAGAGTCTTTTGAATCGTTCAAAGAACTCACTTCACGCTTTCCAGAATCCAAATATGCACCCGACGCGCAGCAGCGCATGAATTACATCGTGGGCTCATTGGCCCAGTACGAAGTGCATGTGGCAAAGTATTACTACAAACGCGGTGCGTATTTGGCTGCAGCGAATCGCGCCCAGCAGTGCATTACCGACTATCGCGATGTTCCAGCGACCGAAGAGGCGCTGTTCATTCTCTACAAGTCCTACGATGCCTTGGGTATGGAGCAGCTCCGGGACGATGCGAAACGTATTCTGGAAAAGAATTTCCCACAATCTGACTTCCTGTTAAGGGGCGGCAAGCCTAATCCGGATCCATGGTGGAAGATTTGGTAAGTTCCCTGAGCTCCACCTGAAATTGCGTGTCGTCGTTCACGGGCCGCATCGAAGGCAGTGCGGACAGCAGCTTGCGACCATAGCCCATGGTACGCAAGCGCACGTCGCACACCACCAGTACTCCTCGATCCGACTCCCTCCGAATCAATCGCCCTACCCCTTGTCGCAAGGCCACCGCTGCCATAGGTAGCTGCACTTCATTGAAAGAGCTGCCCCCAGCATCATCCACTTGTTTGCAGCGGGCTTGCAGTAGCGGATCATCCGGTGGCGCAAAAGGTATTTTGTCAATCAGAAGCAATTGCAAGTTCTGTCCGGGAATGTCCACACCTTCCCAAAATGAGGCTGAGGCCACCAACACATAACCTAGCCCCGCCCTTTGCCGAAAGCGCTCCAACAGTTTTCTTTTAGAGCTTTCGCCTTGCACCAGTACTGATATGTCCAGATGAGGTGGAAGAAGCTTGCGCACCGCTTCACCAATCACCCGCATAGCACGCAATGTGGTGGTCAAAACCATGGTTCGTCCGCCAAGAATCTCTGCACCTTCTGCCGCCAAGGCAGCGACACGTACGCCATGGTTCGGGTGCGACGGCGCAGGAAACGCGGTAGGAACAAATAGCGCAGCTTGATCCTCGTAATTAAAAGGACTTTCAACCCTCAGCACCTTGGCACCACGAAGTCCCGTGGAATTTACAAACCAAGTCAGATCAGCGCCCGGACCCAAAGTCGCAGAGGTAAAGGTCCACGAGACACGGGAACCTGCCTCCATCGCCCCTGTCACCTTACTCCGCATGGCCTCCGAGATATCCATGGGGGACTCCACGAAGCGCAGACGGGTGCCGTTGTCCATCCAACGAATCAATCCCTCTTCCGCCGGGAGTGCAGCCCGATCCAGATGCTCCTTGAGCACCAAAGCACGTTCTGCAAGTACCGCCAACTCAGGATGTCCATCAGCGACACCTTGCAGAGCATGCAAAAGATTGGCATGCACCTGTTTCAAGCGGCCTAAACGGCGCTCCCACAATCCTTGCGCCAAACCTTCCGGAACCAATGCCTGCCATGGCAATCGCGGCAAAGATACAGCACTCTCTTGGCATACCAACTGCATGTCCACGACAGACATTTCAAGTTGCTCGACCAGCAGCTGCCAATCGGCCAAACCGCGTGCCCACTGCAATCCTGCGAATACCACATCACGGCCCAGGTTCAGCAATTGCAAGGTCGACCACTGTCGCCCGAGAAACTGCACTCCGATATCGTTGAGCTGATGGGCTTCATCAAAGACCACCGCATGTACTGTAGGGAGAAGTTCAGCGACTCCGGATTCGCGCACGTTGGCGTCTGCAAAGAAGAGATGGTGGTTGATGACTACCACGTCCGCGGCCATGGCATCGCGCCGCGCTTTGTAGAGATAGCACCCCTGGTAGCGCGGACACTTGGATGTGGTGCAGTTTTCGCGGGTAGATGTGACCAGAGGAAGTACTTGTTGTGACTCCTCCAGTGCGGGCACCTCTGCGACGTCTCCCGTTCGCGTGGCCGCCACCCAGCTTTCAACCTGCCCCAACAAGCGCAAAGGTGCCGCACTTTGCAAGAGTCCGGAATGGCGTGCACCTGCCAATCGATGCAAGCACACGTAGCTGCTACGTCCCTTGAGCAACGCAACCTGTACAGGAAGCTTCAGTATTTCCAGGAGCTCAGGAATGTCGCGCGTGAAAAGCTGGTCTTGCAACGCTTTGGTCGCCGTTGAAAGAAGCACCTTCTGCCCACTCAGCAAAGCAGGTACCAAATAGGCGTATGTTTTACCCACGCCAGTACCGGCTTCGACCACCAGTACACCACCGTCCTCCATATTGCTGGCCACTGCTGAAGCCATTTTTTGTTGTCCTGAACGCGGCAGGTATTCCGGCACCGCATTTGCCAACACTCCGCTGGAAGCGAATACACCGGCAACACGCTCCGCCAACGGAGAACTCATGCTGATGCGTCCGGACTCAAGCTGTGCTCCAGCAACGTTATTTCATCGCGCAGGGCGAGACGCCGTTTCTTGAGCCTTTGCAACTGCAGATCATCGCGGATGCCGCCGGGAAGTTTCGCACCATCGATATGCACATCCAATTCATGATGGGCCATCCTCAATTCAATAAGCCGGCGCTCGGGGGAATGAAGATTGGTTTCCAAAGGTAAAAGGGCCCCGCTAGGTGGTTAAACTGGTCGAGTGGTCTGTGATGCGTTCGATAATACGGCGACTTGCAAACTCCGGCACCGATTTACCCCTTCAACTTCACACCATGTCATCTGGCTACCGCCTCAGCGCCTCCACCGGCATCCACAAGGGTGACCGCGAATACCAGCAAGACCAGGTATCCCTGTTCAAGCATCCAAGGGTGAACGGGTGCTTGCTGGCCATCGTAGCTGACGGCATGGGCGGGCGCAGTGGCGGGCGCAAAGCTTCAGACCAAGTGATGCTGACAGCCAAACAGTTGTTTGAGCGCTATGACCCGGACACCGATGACGCCGTAGCTACCCTGCGGCAGATGGTGCAAGAGGCCCACATCGTCATCAAGCTCACGGCTATTTCTTCCGAAGAAGAGCCACACAGCACACTCGCTGCGTTTTTGATTAATCCGGGTGGCGACTGCCACTGGGCCCATACCGGAGACTCCCGCGTGTACCAGTTCCACGGCAACCGCTTTATCAAGCGGACCATGGATCACTCTTATGTCCAAGCGCTAGTAAATCGCGGGGAAATCACTGAGGAGCAGGCAGCCACGCACCCTCAGTCCAACATCTTGATGGGCTGTCTGGGCACTGAAAATGAGCCGCCTGTAGACTTCCATTTCATTCCCAAATTGCGGACCGGCGATGTACTGATGGCCTGCAGCGACGGGGTGTGGCACTACTTCAACCATGGCGAGCTGGGCTCCGTGCTATCCACCCTCTCCGCACGAGAAGCCACCGAGTTTCTGATTGAGAAAGCCCGCTCCCGCGCCCGGGGCGGCGGTGACAACCTGTCAGTGGTCATCGTGAAAGTGGAATCTTTGCACCCCTAAGGCGTGGTCGGCAAAGGCTCAGCCCGATCCTTTTTTTCCAGCAGACGTTTTTCTATTTCAGCCTTGCGGAGAGCGGCCTCTGCCTGCTTGGCTTCAAAAGCTGCCCGATTGGCCGCAGCCTGTTCAGGCGTAATGGACGTTGATTTTTCCGCAGAAGGAGCACCGGCCTTTGCCGGTACTGGAGCCACCTTGGGCTCAGCCGGAGGACTTGAGGCTTGCTTTCCCTGTGCCTCCAGGGTTCGTTGTACCTCGCCGGCTTGCTTTTCTTCCAGGCGCTGAAGTTGCTCACGGGTGCGTTCCGCGCGTTGAGCGTCGCGTAACGCCAGCTCACGCTTTCTCAGGACTGCCGCTTGTGCGCGCCGTTGCGCAGCTACCTCTGACAAACAGGCATTGACCGCAAAGCGCTCGTAACACAAGGCCTCGGCTTTGCTGCTCTCGGCCTGCAAAGTTGCACGCTCCGCCTCGACCGCCAGCAGGGAATCACCTCCCTGTGCTGGGGTCAAAGCAGAAAAGCCACACAAGCAAATGGCAAGAAAACTGCGCTTCATGTGAGTCGCGTGTCCACAGTGCGACGCTCCAAGTCCAGAAACTCTTTGGACTGCATCTCCGTCAAGCGCGACACGGTCCGGGGAAACTCATGCGACATGGGCCCCTCGGTGTACAGCTCCTCAGGCGCCACATCGGCGGACATGATCAACTTGACCCGCCGGTCGTAAAGCACATCCACCAACCAGGTGAAGCGCCGGGCTTCTGATGCCATGCGCACCGGCATATGCGGCACACCGCTCAGAAAGACGGTGTGGAACCGGGATGCAATTTCAAGGTAGTCATTCTGCGAGCGGGGTCCACCACACAAGGTCTTGAAGTCAAACCAGACCACGCCGCCTGCCTTGCGCTTTGCGCTGATCTGGCGAGCCTCAATATGCAACAGCGGGTCTTCATCGTGCTGCTCGGCAAGCGCATTGAAGGTGGCGGTCATCGCTACCTCTGCCACCGGGCCATTGGGCACGTGGTAGAGCTTGGCATCTTCGAGGGTGCGCCGGCGGTAATCGGTTCCGTTGTCGACGTTGAGCACTTCCAGCTTGGCGTTCAACAGGGCAATGGCCGGCAGAATACGGTCACGGTGCAGGCCGCCGGGGTACAGGTCATCCGGCTTGAAATTGGAGGTGGTGACAAAGCCCACGCCGTTGTCGAACAAAGCATTGAGCAAACGGTGGAGGATCATGGCGTCGGTAATGTCCGCCACGTGAAATTCGTCGAAACAGATCAGGCGGTAGCGCTTGGACATGCGCTTGCCTAGTTCATCCAGCGGATTCACGGTGCCTTGCAGGTTCACCAGTTCATGGTGTACTTCACGCATGAATTCATGAAAATGCAAGCGAGTCTTGCGCTTGAGCGGCACGGCATTGAAAAAGCAATCCATCAGGAAGCTTTTGCCCCGCCCCACCCCACCATGCATGTACACGCCGCGCGGAATCTCCGGCCGGTTGATCAGCTTTTTGAGGGCATTCGATCGCTTGGCTTTGTAGTTAGCCCAATCGGTGGCACAGCGCTCCAAGGCCTCCACGGCCCGCAACTGCGCAGGGTCAGCGGTGTATCCACGGGCCTTCAACTCCGCCTCATAGGCTACTTTGACGCTCAATACATGCTCCGGTATGCTACAAAAAGAGAAGCTGCTAGCGCACGAAAGACGGGCGCTAGCAGCTTGTTTGGCTTACAACAATCAGAAGTTCAGCGTACGCTTTTCCACTGCCAACGCTGCTTCCTTGGTGGCTTCGCTCAAGGAGGGGTGTGCATGGCAGATGCGGGCGATGTCTTCCGCACTGGCCTTGAACTCCATGGCCACCACGGCTTCAGAGATCAACTCGGAGGCTTGTGGTCCAACGATGTGAACGCCCAGGATTTCGTCCGTCTTGGCATCAGCCAGGAACTTCACGAAACCGGTGGTGTCGCCCAACGCACGTGCCCGGCCGTTTGCCAGGAATGGGAACTGACCCGCCTTGTAGGCGACGCCATCTGCCTTGAGCTGCTGTTCGGTACGACCGACCCATGCGATTTCGGGGCTGGTGTAAATCACCCAAGGAATGGTGTTGAAGTTGACGTGGCCATGTTGACCGGCAATGCGCTCAGCCACGGCAACGCCCTCTTCTTCCGCCTTGTGCGCCAACATCGGGCCGCGCACCACGTCACCCACCGCCCAGACACCGGGCAGATTGGTTTTGCAGTCAGCGTCTACGACGATGGCGCCGCGCTCGTCCAGCGCCAAGCCCACTGCCTCGGTGTTCAGGCCGATGGTGTTGGGTACACGGCCGATGGAGATGATGAGCTTGTCTACATCCAAGGTTTGGGCTTCGCCCTTGGCGTTGGTGTAAGCAACGGACACGCCCTTCTTGCCATTTTTGATTTCGCCGACCTTCACGCCCAGCTCAATCTTCAGGCCTTGCTTAGTGAACGCCTTGTGCGCTTCCTTGGCAACACCTTCATCCACGGCGCCCAAGAACGTGGGCAAGCCTTCGAGAATGGTGACCTCGGAGCCCAGACGTTTCCACACGGAACCCATTTCCAGGCCAATCACGCCGGAACCGATCAGGCCCAGCTTCTTGGGCACAGCACCAATGTTCAAGGCACCATCGTTGGACAGGATGTTGACTTCATCAAAAGGCGTGCCGGGTAATGCGCGGGCATTGGAACCGGTGGCGATGATGATTTGCTTGCCGGTGATCGTTTCTTCCGCATCGCCAGCCACCTTAATCTCGTAGCCACCTTCAGCAGCCTTGACGAAAGAGCCCCGGCCATGAAAGAACGCAATCTTGTTCTTTTTGAACAAGTACAGGATGCCGTCGTTGTTTTGCTTCACGACAGTGTTCTTGCGGGCAAGCATCTTGGCCACATCCATGCTCACACCTTTCACCTCGATGCCGTGCTCGGCAAAGTGGTGGTTGGCGTGGTTGAAGTGCTCAGACGATTGCAGCAAAGCCTTGGAAGGAATGCAACCCACGTTGGTGCAGGTACCGCCGGGAGCGGGACCGCCAGCGGCATTCTTCCACTCGTCGATACAGGCCACATTGAAGCCCAGCTGGGCAGCGCGGATAGCGGCAATATAGCCACCGGGGCCGCCGCCAATGACGATCACGTCGAATTGTTTGCTCATGAATTTCTCGCTTCTAGTTCCAGAGATTCAGCAGGACCGCAGTGCCTGCTTCCAGAAACACCGCGGAACCGGCTTTGCCGGGCCGCTGGTGTTGCCCCCTGCAAGGGGGAGGCGGCAAAGCCGCCCGGGGGTGAGCCCGATCAGATATCAAACAGCAGACGTGCTGGATCTTCCAGCGCTTCCTTCATGGCCACCAGACCCAGAACGGCTTCACGGCCGTCGATGATGCGGTGGTCATAAGACATGGCGAAGTAGTTCATGGGGCGAACCACCACTTGGCCGTTCTCGACCATGGCGCGGTCTTTGGTGGCGTGCACACCCAAAATGGCGGACTGGGGCGGGTTGATGATGGGGGTAGACATCATGGAACCGAAGGTACCGCCGTTGGAGATGGAGAAGGTACCACCGGTCATTTCTTCAATGCCCAGCTTGCCGTCCTTGGCCTTCTGGCCGAACTCGGCAATTTTCTTCTCGATATCAGCGAAGCTCATTTGGTCGGCATTGCGCAGGATGGGCACTACCAAGCCACGGGGTGAGCCCACAGCGATACCGATGTCAAAGTAGCCGTGGTACACGATATCGGTGCCATCGACCGATGCGTTCAACACAGGGAACTTCTTCAGGGCGTGCACCGCAGCCTTGACGAAGAAGCTCATGAAACCCA
This sequence comes from Comamonadaceae bacterium, assembly GCA_027488985.1. Taxonomy (GTDB): domain Bacteria; phylum Pseudomonadota; class Gammaproteobacteria; order Burkholderiales; family Burkholderiaceae_C; genus Allorhodoferax; species Allorhodoferax aquaticus. Next base: position 389,416 of record JAIYAR010000010.1, read on the forward strand.
GCTTCACGCCGTGTTCCTTCTCGAAACGCTCTTGCATGCGCTTGCGCATCTCCATGACCGGAGCCATGTTGATTTCGTTGAAGGTGGTGAGAATGGCGTTGGTGGACTGGGACTGCAGCAAACGCTCAGCCACGCGAGCACGCAGACGGCTCATGGGCACGCGCTGCTCAGGGCGGTCGCCCAAATTCACGGAAGGGGCTGCCACTTGAGGCAAGGATTTGGTAGGAACGCCCGTTGGGATTGCGGCAGCAGCTACGATTTTAGGAGCAGCGGCAGCGGCCAATACGTCACCCTTGGTGATGCGACCATCTTTTCCTGTGCCTTCAACGCTACTGGCAGCGATGCCGTTGTCTGCCAAGAGCTTGGCAGCCGCTGGCATGGCCACACCGGCCTTGGAGTTACCGGCTGCGGCAGCAGCGGCCACAGGGGCTGCAGCTGCTGGCGCAGCGGCGGGAGCGGCGGCGGCAGGTGCCACGGCACCAGCCACTGCGGCAGTGTCGATGCGGGCGATCAGCTGCTCGGCGGCCACGGTGGCACCATCAGCAGCCACCAATTCCACCAGAACACCGGCTGCGGGAGCGGGCACTTCCATCACGACCTTGTCGGTTTCGACTTCGATCAGGATTTCGTCGACAGCAACTGCTTCGCCGACCTTCTTTTTCCATTGCAACAAGGTTGCTTCCGCCACAGATTCAGACAGCTGTGGGACTTTGACTTCTACGATTGCCATATCTAATTCTTTCCGTAATGTGTTGGGGGGTGAAGTGCTGCTGACTTACTTGGTCAGAACAAAGCCCTTCAACTTGCCGAATGCGCCTTCAACCAGAGCCTTTTGTTGCTCTTGGTGCAAGTGGGAGTAGCCCACTGCCGGCGACGCGGACGCAGCGCGTCCGGAGTAGCCGAGCTTTTGGCCTTCCAACATGTTTTCGTGGATGTAGTGCTGCACAAAGAACCAGGCACCCTGGTTTTGCGGCTCGTCCTGGCACCACACCACGTCGGTGGCATTGGGGTACTTCTTCAGTTCGGTCGCAAACGCTTTGTGCGGGAAGGGATACAGCTGTTCCACGCGGATGATGGCCACGTCGTCCTGGCCCTTTTCTTCGCGCTTCTTCACCAGGTCGTAATACACCTTGCCGGAGCAAGCGATCACGCGCTTGACCTTGTCACCCTTGAGCTCCTTGCTCTCGGGAATCACGGTCTGGAATGCGCCCTTGGTGAACTCGGACAGCGGCGATGTAGCGTCCTTGTTTCGCAGCAGGCTCTTGGGCGTCATGATGATCAATGGCTTGCGCAAGTTGCGCACCATCTGACGACGCAGGACGTGGAAGATCTGGCTGGCCGTGGTGGGCTGCACGATCTGCATGTTGGTGTCAGCGGCCAGTTGCATGAAGCGCTCCAGACGTGCCGAGCTGTGCTCAGGGCCTTGACCTTCGTAACCGTGCGGCAACATCAAAGTGATGCCGTTCACACGGCCCCACTTCACTTCGCCGGACGCAATAAACTGGTCAATCACCACTTGGGCACCGTTGGCAAAGTCGCCGAACTGGGCTTCCCAGATCACCAGCGTGTTCGGGTCGTTGGAAGCGTAGCCATACTCAAAGCCCAACACCGCCTCTTCAGACAGGATGGAGTCGATCACCACAAACGGAGCCTGGTTGTCGGCCACGTTTTGCAAAGGCACGTAGGTACCGGCATCCCACTTCTCACGCTTCTGGTCGTGAATCACGGCGTGGCGGTGGGTGAAGGTACCGCGTCCGCAATCTTCACCCGACAGACGCACGGGGTAACCGCTGGCTACCAAAGATGCAAAGGCCATGTGTTCGCCCATGCCCCAGTCCACATTGACCTCGCCGCGGCCCATAGCTGCGCGGTCGTCGTAGACCTTTTTCACCAACTGGTGGGGGGTAACACTCTCAGGAATGGTCGTCAGCTTTTCGGACAGGCGCTTCCACTCGGTCAATGGAATGGCGGTGTCGCCAGCGTCAGTCCACTTCTTTCCGAGGAACGGAGACCAGTCCACCGAGTACTTGCTCTTGAAGTTGGTCAGCACGGGGTCTACGGTGTGCTTGCCGGCATCCATGGCAGCACGGTATTCCTTGACCATGGAGTCGCCAAGGTCTGCACCCAGACCTTGGGCAGCCAGCTTGTCTGCATACAACTTGCGGGTGCCGGGGTGGGCGCCGATCTTTTTGTACATCAAAGGCTGTGTCAGGGACGGTGTGTCCTGCTCGTTGTGGCCCAGCTTGCGATAGCAAGTGATATCCACCACCACGTCCTGGCCGAATTCCATACGGAATTCCAATGCCAGTTGGGTCGCCAGCACCACGGCTTCCGGGTCATCACCGTTCACGTGCAACACGGGCGACTCGACCATCTTCACGATGTCAGTACAGAACGCACTGGAGCGCATGTCGCGGGGGTCGGAGGTGGTGAAACCGATCTGATTGTTGATGATCAGGTGCACCGTACCGCCGGTGGTGTAACCACGGGTCTGGGCCAAAGCCAATGTTTCCTGGTTGACACCCTGGCCACCGAAGGCCGCATCGCCGTGCACCAGCACGGGCAGCACTTGGGAACCCTTGGGGTCATCACGGCGGTCCATACGTGCGCGTACAGAGCCTTCGACCACCGGGTTCACGATTTCCAGGTGAGACGGGTTGAACGCCAGAGACAGGTGAACAGGGCCACCAGCAGTGGACACGTCCGAGCTGAAACCCTGGTGGTACTTCACGTCACCGGCAGGCAGATCTTCAGGGGCGGTATGGTCAAACTCGGCGAACAGGTCCGCAGGCATCTTGCCCAAAGTATTCACTAGCACATTCAGGCGGCCACGGTGGGCCATGCCGATCACGATTTCCTGGATACCTTTAGCACCGGCTTGCTGGATCAGCTCGTCCATGGCGGCAATGAAGCTCTCGCCACCTTCGAGGGAGAAGCGCTTCTGCCCCACGTACTTGGTGTGCAAGTAGCGCTCCAGGCCTTCAGCCGCAGTCAGGCGCTCCAGGATGTGCTTTTTCTTTTCTGCGTTGAACTGGGGCTTGCTACGAGTTGCCTCCAGCTTTTGCTGCCACCAGCGCTTCTGGTTCTGGTCAGTGGTGTACATGTACTCCACGCCGATGGTGCCGCAGTAGGTTTCACGCAAAGCGTTCATGAGCTCACGCAGGCTCATGGACTCTTTGCCGAAGAATGTGTTGCTGATGTTGAAGACGGTTTCCTGGTCAGCATCGCTGAAGCCGTAGAAAGAAGGCTCCAATTCAGGAATGTCGTCGCGCTCAATACGCTTGAGGGGGTCGAGATCCGCCCAGCGGGCGCCGACGTTGCGGTAAGCAGCAATCAATTGCTGCACTGCAGTGCGCTTGCGGCCCATCTCGGAGTCCGCGCCGCTGGCGACCACCGTTTGTTTGACACCTTTTTTCGCCAGATCAACGAAAGCGTTGATCACAGGCATGTGGGCTACGTCTTTGGATGTGGTGCCGTCCGCAGCAGGAACGTGTTGCAAAGCATCAAAGTAATCGCGCCAGGTATCGGGAACGCTACCGGGGTTGGCCAAGTAGTTCTCATACATCTCTTCGACATATGGAGCATTGCCACCGAACAGGTAGGTGTTGTTTTGGTAGGTTTGGTACACGGACGAGCCCGTGTTCGCACCATTGGAGCTGGAATCACTCATATTTCGCTGACCTCCGTTCCCCTTCAGGGAACATTAGCTGGTTAAAGCTGGTTAATTAACCTTCCGCGACACGGCTGAACCGATTGGCGGATGCGACTGTGGCATGGGAAGGGCCTTCATTGCAGGGCGGATTGTGCCACCGAATGATTTTTGGGGAAAGTAAAGTATGGGCGAGGGTATGCACTTCTTGCATACCCTCATGCCGATTCAAGCCAACAGATCACGAATCTGTTGAAGCGCGCCAGGATCTTCCATGGTGGTCAGATCGCCGGGGTCACGCCCCTCACATACCGCCTGGATGGCACGACGCAGCAATTTGCCACTGCGCGTTTTGGGCAACACGGAGACGAACCGCACCCGGGCTGGACGCCCCACCGCACCAATGGTTTGATCGACCACTTTCATGATCTCGCCTTCGAGTTTGAGCTTGGCAGCGTCGTCGACCAAACCGCTGGCATCCTTGACCACCGCAAACGCTACCGCCACCTGCCCTTTAAGCTGGTCCGCCACACCCACCACCGCCACCTCTGACACATTGGGGTGGCTAGAGATGCTTTCTTCGATTTCACGGGTCCCCAAGCGATGGCCGGCTACGTTGATCACGTCATCGGTGCGCCCCAGGATGAAGAAATACCCGTCCTTGTCGCGCACTGCCCAGTCAAAGGTGCTGTAGAGCTGCTTGCCGGGAATGCTGCTCCAATAGGTTTTCACGAAGCGCGCATCGTCTTTCCAGACGGTTTGCATGCAGCCGGGTGGTAGCGGGCCTTCGATGGCGACCACGCCTTTATGGTCGGGGCCGGTCAGTTCTTCGGCTGTGTTCTCGTCGATCAGCTTGATGTTGTAGCCGTACATGGCCACGCCGGGGCTGCCGAACTTGCTGGGTGCCTTTTCCACGCCATTCGCAATGGTCAGGATGGGCCAGCCGGTTTCGGTCTGCCAATAGTTGTCGATGATGGGCTTGCCCAAGCTCTCGCTGATCCACTGTGCAGTCGGCTCGTCCAAGGGTTCGCCGGCCAGGAAAAGCGCCCGCAGGCTGGAAAGGTTGTACTTGGTGAGCATGGCAGGGTCCTGCTTTTTCAAAACCCGCACAGCCGTCGGGGCGCTGAACATCACCGTCACCTTGTATTTCTCCACCAGACTCCACCAGATGCCTGCATCGGGACGTGTTGGCAGCCCTTCGTACATGATGGTGGCCATGCCGGCAATCAGTGGCCCATAGATGATGTAGCTGTGACCCACCACCCAACCAATATCGCTGGTGGAAAAGTAAGTTTCGCCAGCGTTGCCGCAGAAGATGTGCTTCATGCTGGCCGCCAGCGCCACCGCATAGCCGCCGGTATCGCGCTGCACGCCTTTTGGCTTGCCAGTGGTGCCGCTGGTGTACAGGGTGTAGCTGGGATGGGTGGACTCCAACCACTCGCAGGGCACCACTGCATCCAGATGATTCTGGCGTTCAGCGCCCCACAGATGGTCGCGGCCAGCTACCAAATTCATAGCAGCCAGTTTGCGGTCCACCAACAATACTGCGGCCGGCTTATGGCTAGAGGTGGCGATGGCCTCGTCCAGCAAGGGCTTGTACTCCACGACCTTGCCACCGCGTGAGCCGGCATCGGCACTCACGATGACTATAGGCGAAGCATCTTCAATACGAGAGGCCAACGACCCGGCTGCGAAGCCACCGAATACGACGGTGTGGATCGCACCAATGCGGGCACAGGCCAGCATGGCAAATGCCGCTTCCGCGATCATGGGCATATAAATCAAGACCCGTTCGCCCTTCTTTACGCCCAAGGACAGCAGCACCGCCGCCATGCGCTGCACTTCGGCGTGCAACTGCGCAAATGAATAGACGACCTCCGAATTGGTTTCGGTGGACACCGCGATCAGTGCCGCTTGGTCCGGGCGCGTCGCCAGATGGCGGTCCACTGCGTTGTGGCACAGGTTGGTGGTGCCGCCCACAAACCACTTGGCAAAGGGTGGATTGCTGTAGTCGCAGACTTGGGCGGGTGCGGTTTTCCAGTCAATCAGCCCTGCCTGCTCGGTCCAAAAGCCATCGCGGTCATCGATGGAACGGCGGTAGAAATCAGCGTAGCCTGTCATTGTTTGTCTCCGGTCGGGCCTATAAAACTGAATTCATAATTATGGAGATCCAACTTGCTGCAAGCTGACTTTTCCCCCGCCCGGCACTCCGCTCATCAACAAGCCACAAAAAAAGCGGCAGTCTTTTCAGACTGCCGCTTACTGAATGGAGCCGCCCCGCCGGCGCTCTGAACTTATTTGATCAGGGCCTGCGCTTCCTTGAACACAGGGTGCTCTGCGGTACGAATCCATTCAAAAGCCACCATCTCGGTGGTCACCAGTTCGGCGCCTGCACCAGCCAAGCGGTCAAAGGCGGCATCGCGGTTGCGTTCGGTGCGAGAGCTGCAGGCATCGGTGACTACCCAGACTTCAAACTCGTCTTCCAGCAAATCCAACGCGGTTTGCATCAGGCAGACATGGGCCTCACAACCCGCAATCACGATAGCGCTGCGCCCAGACGCTGCAGGCTTCTGCAAATGCTTGGGCAAGCTGCGGGCATTACCCTGCACCGGCTTGGCCGGCGGGCGCAGCCATTCGCCCAAACCCTCTTCAATGGCGCTGAACTGCATTTTGTTCAGAACCCGGGCCCGTGCCTCGTCCAAGGCGGCCTTCACATCCGGCACGGTATTTCCCAAGCCGGAAGGGTATTGTTCTGTATAAAAAGCAGGCACTTCCAACAAAGCGGCCAATTTGGCCAAACGTACGGCATTGGCCACCACCAGTTCAGACTCGAACATGGCAGGCATCAAACGGGTCTGGTAATCCACCAGCACCAGCTGGCTCATGTCCACATCGATCAACATGGGGAAATCCTTCACAAAAAACGTGGGGCGAGCATAACCGCCCCGCAGTGGACCACTCAGCCGAACAAATCCACTTGCAACTTGGCCGGCTCGTCCTGCTCGGCCGACGCTTTACCTTCCAGCTGGCTCACTAAGCGGTCGAGGTAGAGCGCAAATCCATCAAAAGCCATGTCATTGATGGCAAACATGCGGCGCGAATCCCGCAGTAACAGTACGCCCAACGCCGCCGACAACAGCCCCGCCACCTCGGAGGGCAGCCGCGTAGTCGCACACCCCAGGCCCTCCAGAGCCTCTGCCACCGGCCCCAAAGACGTTTGCAAATCCTGAATCAATTGCCTCACGAGCGCTACCTGGGCCTCACCGGAACCATCGGAGGCCAATAAATGGAGCACCACGCCGGTATCTCCAGGGCGGGCGAAAAAGTACGCCAACCAGGCGTTGGCCCGCGTATGCAGCAAGGTGCCGGGGTTGGTTTTGGACAGTTTGGCTTGGGCCGCTGCCGTCCGCGCCCCTTCTAGGGTCTCTTGCAGCACCGCAGCCAGCAAAGCCTGCTTGCTCGGGAAATAGGCATACAGCGCGCCCGGCGTGTAGCCGGCACGCGCGGCAATCTCACGAACGCTGGCGGATTCCAAGCCGCCCTCCGCAATCGCCGCGCGCACTGCCTGCAGCACCAGACTGCGCCGTGTGTCTGCCAGCGCCTGTTGGCGCTTTAACTTGAGCTCCATCCGTCACACCCCGCGAAGAAAAGCCAATACGATCAAAGATTTTAATAAACATCGATTAATTTAAACAAACAACAAATCATTGAACAATGTTTAAATATTCTTCGCCAGAATTCGCCTGAATCCTTTTGATACTCAGGATTCTTGAAGTAAATCAAATAGTTAAGTGTGTAACTGAAGGTGTCACATTACTTGACACAGGGAGACAAGCTCACTAGAGTGCACCGATGCGTTTTGTTCTGCTCCTCACACTGCTGCTTTCCTTGGGCCTCGCGCACGCGGAACCGGCACCTGCTCCGGCCTCTGGCGATGAAATGTCCCGTTTCATCAATGACCGCGGTTTTCTGGCCCGCATCGGGGATGTCAGCAACAAGGTTACCAACCGAGCCTCCGAACTGGTCATGAACTCCATGGCGTTTTTGGGTGTGCCCTACAAACGTGGCGGCACCCAAGCCGACACCGGTTTTGATTGCAGCGGTTTCGTGCGCGCCATCTACGAGCAAACCGCCGGCTTATTGCTGCCCCGCCAAGCGTCCGAGCAAGCCGCAGCCACCCAGAAAATCGACAAACACGAACTGCAACCCGGTGACCTCGTGTTCTTCAACACCATGCGCCGCGCGTTCAGCCACGTTGGCATTTATGTGGGCAACGGCAAATTCATCCACTCGCCAAAGCCCGGTGCCGAGGTGCGTGTGGAAGATATGGGTGTTAGCTACTGGGCCAAGCGTTTTGACGGCGCCCGCCGCGTGAACGCTGAAGAAGCCCAGCAGGCCCCTGCTCGCTAAGTCCGAAAGTTACACGGCTTAGGCCGTACCGGGTTCCCCATGAATCTGGATCTCTTCAGCGCAGAGGACACTGCGCCCCCAACTCCCTTTGAGATTACGCCCGGCGCTTGGGCTCTGCCGGGGTTTGCTGCCGAGGAGGCGGATGCGCTGTGGGCAGGCATCCAAAAGGTCATTCAAACCCATCCGCTTCGCCACTTGGTCACCCCTGGCGGTTCGCGCATGTCGGTCGCCATGAGCAACTGCGGCGACTTGGGCTGGGTCAGCGACGCAGCCGGCTACCGCTACCAGAGCACAGATCCCCTCACCCGGTCTCCATGGCCGGCTATGCCCCAGGGTTTCCGGGAAATGGCCATGCTAGCCGCCGAACGGGCCGGCTACCCTGCGTTTGAGCCTGACGCCTGCCTGATCAACCGCTATGCCCCCGGCGCGCGCATGACCCTGCACCTGGACAAGAACGAACGCGACTACTCCGCCCCCATTGTCTCGGTGTCACTGGGCTTGCCTGCCGTGTTTGAGCTAGGTGGCTTAGAGCGTGGCGACAAGGTGGAACGCCTGCGCTTGCAGCATGGCGATGTGCTGGTCTGGGGCGGGCCGGCACGGCTCCGTTTTCATGGCGTACGCGCTCTAGACCCCGGACAGCACCCGCTCACCGGCGCCTGCCGGTTCAACCTGACCTTCCGCAAAGCAGCCTAGGGACAACCCCAAGGCGCTTTGGGGAGTGTGCTCAAAACGCAGCGCAGGTGACAGCTGGTCGCCACACAAGCCCCCACAATGCCGCCTGTAATGTGTGCAGGCGGTACAACCGTGCCTCGGAGACTGTCCACACTCCCCTCTTTCTGGAGCCCCGAATGAACTCACCGTTTCAAGATGCCGACCCGCAACTGATGCAAACCACCTTCGAGGCTCAGCGGGCCACTGCGCTGGCCTGGCGCCAGTCCACCGCGGCCGACCGCATTGAACGCCTGGAGCGGCTGCGCACCAGCTTGCTGGCCCACAAAGAGGCCCTCTATGAGGCCTTTGCCGCCGACTTTCACAAACCCCGCTTTGAAGTGGACGGCACCGAAATCGTGCCCAGCCTGGACGAGATCCGCCACAACATCAAATGCCTCAAGGGCTGGATGCGCCCCAGCCGCGTTCGGGCGACCGAACTCACCATGGGCAACAGCGCCCACGTGCAGTACCAGCCCCGCGGCCGCTGCCTGATCATCGCGCCCTGGAACTACCCCCTGTACCTGATGCTCAGCCCACTGGTGTCCGCCTTGGCGGCAGGCAACACCGCCATCCTCAAGCCCTCGGAAATGGCGCCGCGTGTGGCCCAAGTGCTAGCCAGCATCGTGGCCAAGGCATTCCCTGCCCATGAAGTAGCTTTGTTTGAAGGGGCACTGGCCACCTCGCAAGCCCTGCTGGCCATGCCGTTTGACCACATCTTCTTTACCGGCTCACCCGCCGTGGGCAAGGTGGTGATGGCGGCTGCGGCCAAACACCTGACCAGCGTGACCCTCGAGCTGGGCGGCAAGTCCCCCACCATCGTGGACGAGACCGCCGACCTGCATACGGCGGCTGAAACCATTATGTGGGGCAAGTTCGTCAACGCCGGCCAAACCTGCGTGGCGCCCGACTACCTGTATGTGCACGCCTCGGTGCGCGATGCATTTGTGGCCGCCTGCCAGGCTGTCATTAAGGCCCGCTATGGCGACAGCGCCCAAAGCCAGCGCAGCAATGCGGACTTCACCCACATCATCAACCAGCGCCACACCCAGCGCATCGAAGGCCTGCTCAAAGACGCCACGTCGCGCGGCGCACGGGTGCTGAGCGGCGGCGAGGTGGACACGGCCGGCAACTATATCGCCCCCACACTGGTCGACAACGTGCCCATGGACTCCACCCTGATGCAGGAAGAAATCTTCGGCCCGGTACTGCCCATCATTCCCTACACCGACCTGCAGCAGGTCATCACCTCCATCAATGCCGACCAAAAGCCGCTGGCCCTGTATATCTGGAGCAGCAACCAAAGCAACATCGACACCGTGCTCACCAACACCAGCTCAGGGGGCGCCTGTGTGAACCACTGCGTGCTGCACGTGGCCCACGGCAACCTGCCCTTCGGCGGGGTCAACAACTCCGGCATCGGCAGCTCGCACGGCATTTACGGCTTCAAGGCCTTCTCGCACGAGCGTGCGGTGCTCAAGGGCGGCTGGCTGCCCAGCATCCGCATGTTCTTTCCGCCCTACACGGCGGGCCGCACCAAGCTGCTGAACTTCCTGGTGAAGTGGGTCAGCCGCTAAAGCGTTGAGGCTGCGCCGGGGTGGTATCGTGCGGCGATGAAAACACAGATAGACCACCTCGTCGTTGCAGCCCACACCCTGGAGCAGGGTATGCAGTGGTGCGAAGCCACGCTCGGCATCACCCCGGAAGCAGGCGGCGAACACAGCCAGTTCGGCACCCACAACAAACTCTTCAAGATCGCCACGCCGGCCCACCCGCTGGCGTATTTCGAGATCATTGCTATCAACCCCGGCGCCAAGGGCCCGGCCAACCCCCACGCCAAACGCTGGTTTGACCTGGACAACCCCGAGCTGCGTGCCGCAGTGGCCCAAGAACCGCGCTTGGTGCACTTTGTGGCCGGCACCGATGAGCTGCAAGCCGCACGCATTGCCCTCAAGAACATCGGCATCGACCGCGGCCCGGCCATGCCAGCCAGCAGACATTCGCGCAAAGGCGTGCTGCACTGGCAAATCACCGTGCGGGAAGACGGTTACCGTCTGTTTGAAGGCTGCCTGCCCACACTCATCCAATGGGGCAAACCGGACGACGCCGAGCCCCTGCGCCTGCACCCGCGCAACAGCCTGCCGCGCAGCCGCGTCAGCCTGGACAGCATCGCGGTGAGCCACCCGAGTGCGGCCAAACTGCAAGCCGCCTACGCCGCCATTGGTCTGGAAGGCGTGGCCATTGCAGAAGGCCCGGCCAACCTGAGCGCTACCCTCAAGACGCCCAAAGGCTTGGTCACACTGCAGAGCATGGGCGTTTAACCTGCGGGTGCGAACTGGAATTTGCTCTTCTTTTGATAGCTGCTCGCGCAAATTCCATATGGGCTAGAGGCCATCTTGATCATGAACCGCAAGCGCACACCGCCTCTGCCCCGGCCGCTCCCTGTTGACTCTTTCACCCCGGCGAGCGCCGCCTCCGCAGAGCCGGACGACGCGGACGGCACCGTCATCGGCCAGTTCCGCCCCCGCATCACGCTGATGACGCTTGGTCGGGGCGAAGGCCTGCTAGGCCTCAAGCCCCAAGGCAAGTTGGGCCCGCGTGGCGACAGCGTGACGCTGGCGCAGTTCGACTGGACCTACCGCACCCCGGCCGGCGACCGCTGGGAGACACCCGCCCCCAGCTCCATCCTCAACAGCCGCCCGGCAGAGTTTGAAGAACTGTTCGACACCGGCGGCCCGGTGGTGCGCCTGCAGCGCAACCTGGTAGCTGAGGCCGACGCCATGGACGCGGTGTGGGACATGGGCTTTGTGCCGCTGGCAGACACCACCTTCCAGTGGCGCAGCCAGAAGCAGCGCCCGCATCTGGGCAGCGTGTGGACGCTACCGCAGGAAGAACACTTTGGCGACTTCTGGGCCGACCAGGTGCCCCAACTCCAAGCGCAGGGCTGGACGGTGGTGGTGCAACCCTGCTTTGCGCACGAGAGCGTGCCCGTGGAGCGCTGGAAGCTCATCCTCAGCCCCGACACCGGCGAGGTACTTGGCAAGGAGCTGGACAGCCCCTTGGTCAAACCCGCACGCAGCATCGAAAAGCTGGCCCTGCCCGGGCGCGAAGGCGAATGGCTGCTGAGCTTGGGGCTAGAGATTGAGGGCGAAACGCTAGACCTCGCCCCCATGCTGGCCAACCTCATCAAGCGCGACCCGCGCTGGCTGATCCGCAACTACCTCGACACCTTGGACGATCTGGCCACCGTGTCGCTGCGTGCGCCGGGTGGCAAGCGCATTGACGCCGAAGCCGGCCCACTCAAAGCCATCGTCGGCGCCATGGTGGATTTGCTGACAGACCCGCAGCGCATGGCACCCAAAGGCCCCATCCAGCTAGGCGCGTGGGAAGCCCGCCGCATCAACACCCTGCGCGCCAGCCTGCTGGACGCCTCGCGCGTGGGCGCCCACCAAGGCTGGCAGCTGGAGGGCGATGTGGGTCTGGCCGCGCTGGCCCAACGCCTGCACACCATAGGTCAGCCCCAGCCCGTGGCGGCTCCTGCCGGCTTGCAGGTGCAACTGCGCCCCTACCAGCTGGAAGGCCTCGCCTGGCTGCAATACCTGCGCGCGCAGCACTTGGGCGGCATATTGGCCGACGACATGGGCTTGGGAAAAACCGCCCAAGCGCTGGCCCATGTGCTGCTGGAGAAACAAGCTGGCAGGCTGGACCGCCCGGTGCTGGTGGTTCTGCCGACCTCGCTGCTGTTCAACTGGCAGGCCGAGGCGAGGCGCATGGCGCCGGATTTGCGGGTGCTGAACCTGCACGGCCCGGACCGCGCCGCCTTGTTTGAGGCCATGCCCGCGCATGACCTCGTGCTCACCACCTACCCGCTGCTGTGGCGCGACATCGATGCGCTGGCCGCGCAGCCCTTTCATCTGGTCATTCTGGATGAAGCGCAGATGGTCAAAAACGCGGCCAGCCGCAGCGCCCGCGCCCTGCGCCAGCTACAAAGCCGCCACCGCCTGTGCCTGACCGGCACCCCGCTGGAAAACCACCTGGGCGAACTCTGGGCGCAGTTTGACTGGCTGATGCCCGGCTTTCTGGGCGACCAGCGCAACTTCGCTGCCCGCTGGCGCAAGCCGATTGAAGAAAACGGCGAGACCGTGCGCGCCGCCCTGTTGGCCCAGCGCGTGCGCCCCTTCATCCTGCGCCGCCGCAAGCAAGACGTGGCCACCGAGCTGCCACCGCGCACTGAAGTCATCCAGCGCGTGCAACTGCAGGGCCGCCAGCGCGAGCTGTACGAAAGCGTGCGCGTGGCCGCCGACAAACAAGTGCGCCGCGTGCTCCAACGCCAGAACTTTGCCGGGGCACAGATCAGCATCCTCGATGCGCTGCTCAAGCTGCGGCAGGTGTGTTGCGATCCCTACCTTGTGAAGGGCAGTGAGATTGGGCCCGAGATGGAACGCGCCAAACTGCACGCGCTCACAGACCTTTTGGTTCCGCTGGTCGATGAGGGCCGCCGCGTGCTGGTGTTCTCGCAGTTCACCGAGCTGCTGGAGTTGATTGCCGATGCACTCTCGGCACTGCGCCTGCCCTTCTTGAGCCTGACCGGCAACACCCGCCCCGCCCAGCGCGGCGACGTCGTGCAGCGTTTTCAAAACCAAGAAGTACCGGTGCTGCTGGTCAGCCTGAAAGCCGGTGGCGTCGGGCTCAACCTCACCGCCGCCGACACGGTCATCCACATGGACCCGTGGTGGAACCCGGCGGTGGAAGAGCAAGCCACCGCCCGCGCCCACCGCATCGGCCAGGGCCAGCCGGTGTTCGTCTACAAGCTGGTGGTCGAAGGCAGCATCGAAGAACGCATGCTGGAACTGCAGGCCCGAAAACTCGCCCTATCCGATAGCGTGCTCGGCCATGACGCTGAGGGCGCTGCCAAGTTTGACGAGGCAGATTTGCAAACCCTGCTGGCGCCACTGGGCGTGCTCATGGAGCAAGGCCAAACGCCCGAAGAAGCTGCGCGGCGCTGGGGCCGGACCGGGAGCCGAATGGAAGGCGTTTAAGTATCAAATTGGCACCTAGCGCTCATGAAATATGCGCGAGCAGCTACTGAAACCATAGCACTACACTGGTTTTCATAAGCTTCAACCACTTCACCGGTGCTTCCGCGGTACCCGAAGACACTGCCGTATAGTCCTGCCCAATCATCCAACCCCGCCATGCCTGATTTGCAGTCCACCACTCACCTAGCCGCTAGCGCTTCTATCCCCCTGCAAGCCGAACCCGGCCACCTGATCCGGCGGGCGCACCAGTTGGCGGTGGGTACGTTTGCCAAGACGCATGGCAAGCAGATCACGCCAGTGCAATACGCGGTGCTGCGGGCCTTGCAGGACACGCCGGGCATGGACCAGGTGACGCTGGCCGACCGGGTGGCGCTGGACACATCGACCACTGCCGACATTGCTGCGCGGCTGGATGCCAAGGGCTGGATCGTGCGGGAGCTGCTGCCCCGCCGCCAGCGCGCCCTTCGCCTCACGCCTGAGGGCGAAGCGGTGCTGGCCGAGATGCTGCCGCGCGTGGCTCCCATGTACGGACAGTTGCTGGACGCGCTGGAGCCCGCCGAGCGCGAGGAGTTTTTGCGCCTGCTGCGCAAGTTTGTGCACTTGAACACGCCAGCCCCTGAGGGCGATGCCGATAAGCCGGACCAGCCCTCCGAAAGCGCGTAGCCCAAGGTCCCCGACCAGTCGTCGGATTGATGGCCTCGTCACCTCAATTTCAAGGGAAAACCCTCACCCCCAGCCCCTAGCCGTGGAATTGACTTCGGTCTATGATTTGCGTCATTCAGCATACTGAATGAAGATATCCCATCCAAGGAGCCAAGCCATGTTTCCTCTCAACACCTGGTACGTTGCCGCCCGCAGCGAAGAGATCCCTACCGACCGCCCCTTGGGCCGCCGCATTTGCAACATCCCCATGGCGCTGTTCCGCAACAGCGCGGGCGTGCCCGCCGCGGTGGAAGACTTTTGCCCGCACCGGGGCGCCCCGCTCTCGCTGGGCAAGGTGGAGGGTGACACCTTGGTCTGCGGCTACCACGGCCTGGCCATGGGCTGCGACGGCAAAACCGTGTCCATGCCCTGCCAGCGCGTGCGCGGCTTTCCGGCCAACCGCAGCTTCCCGTTGCACGAGGAGCATGGTTTTGTGTGGGTGTGGCCCGGCGACGCCGCCCAGGCCGATGTGGCCAGCATTCCCAAGTTCGAATGGCTGGGCAACCCGCAGTTTGGCTATGGCGGCGGCTTGTATGAGATTGCCTGCGACTACCGCCTGATGATCGACAACCTGATGGATCTGACGCACGAAACTTATGTGCACAGCACCAGCATCGGCCAGAAGGAAATTGACGAAGTGCCCTGCCAGACCCGCGTGGACGGCGACCATGTGATCACCGAGCGCTACATGGAAGGCATTGAGGCACCGCCCTTCTGGAAGATGGCGCTGCGCATGAACGGCCTGCCCGACGACCAGCTGGTGGACCGCTGGCAGATCTGCCACTTCACGCCGCCCAGCCACATCATGATTGAGGTGGGCGTGGCGCTGCAGGGCCAAGGCGGCTACAAGGCGCCGGACGAGTTCAAGGCCGCCAGCTGGGTGGTGGACTTCATCACCCCCGAAACAGACACGTCCATCCATTACTTCTGGGGCATGGCGCGCAAGTTCAAGCCGCAGGACACGGCTCTCACCGCCCAGATCCGCGAAGGCCAGGGCAAGATCTTTGCCGAAGACCAGGAAATGCTGGAGCGCCAGCAACAAAACCTGCTGGCCTACCCCGAGCGCAAGCTGTTGATGCTGAACATCGACACCGGAGGCGTGCAGTCCCGCAAGGTGATTGACCGTGTGGTGGCCGCAGAGCGCACCCCGGCTGCGGCAGAGGCGGCGGCATGAGCGGGCCCGCCAACAAACCTGCAACGTTGCAGGTAAAGGTAGCGGCCAAGCGCACTGAAGCGCAGGACATCTGCAGCCTGGAGCTGGTCGCCGCAGACCGCGGCACCCTGCCCGCCTTCACCGCCGGTGCACACATTGACGTGCACCTGCCCAATGGCCTGGTGCGCCAGTATTCGCTGAGCAACGCACCCAGCGAGACGCACCGCTATGTGATCGGCGTGCTGCGCGATGCAGCCTCCCGCGGCGGCTCCACCGCCGTGCACGACCTGGTGGCCGAGAGCAGCACACTCACCATCAGCACCCCGCGCAACTTGTTCCCCCTGGACAACGCGGCGCCCCACCACCTGTTGCTGGCCGGTGGTATTGGCATCACACCGATGCTTGCGATGGCGGAACACTTGGCAGCCACTGGCAGCTCTTTCACCCTGCACCACTGCAGCCGCACCCGTGCACGCACGGCCTTTGTGGACCGGTTGGCTGCAGCGCCGTTTGCAGCACACAGCCACCACCACTTTGACGATGGCGATGCATCTCAAAGGCTGGACATTGCCGCCACCCTGCGAAGCGCCCCGGCAGGCACCCACCTGTATGTGTGCGGCCCGCAAGGCTTTATGGACGCGGTGCTCAGCGCAGGCCGCGCCGCCGGCTGGCCCGAAGAACGCTTGCACCGCGAGTACTTTGGTGCCGCGCCCACCGCAAAGGCGGACGACGGCAGCTTTGAGCTGGAGATAGCCAGCACCGGCAAGGTCATCAAGGTGCTGCCAGACCAGACGGCGCTGGAAGCGCTGCATGCAGGTGGTATCGACATTCCCATGTCGTGCGAGCAAGGCGTGTGCGGCACCTGCCTCACCCGCGTCAAAGCCGGTACACCCGACCACCGCGACCAGTACCTTTTGCCCGAAGAACAGGCGGCGAACGACCAGTTCCTTCCCTGCTGCTCCCGGTCGAAGAGCACGCGTTTGGTGCTGGATTTGTAGTCAAATTGGCACCTGGCGCTCATGGAATATGCGCGAGAAGCTCCTGAATTGATAGCGTGAGATGCAGCCGGACAATACTGCTACGCTGGTGCAAATCTGAAGGAGTTGTCCATGAACCCCAACAAGCCCCCCGAACTTGATCAGCATGGCACGGCTGTGCCCGGGCTCTTGCTGCTGCGTCGTGCCGCCTCCCCTATGGCACTAGTACTGTTACTTGCCGCCTGTTCGGTTGGGCCGGAGCGTGTACCGCCCCGCGCACAAGTACTCCCGGATACCAGCCAGGCGCGGCCTTCAGCTGCTGCAACCAACGAACCCGCGGGAGGGCGCTATCGCCTGGACCCGCAAGACTCCATGCTCCGCATCCTGGTCTACCGTGGCGGGCCGATGGCGCAACTGGGCCACAACCACGTGATGAGTTCACGGGATCTACAAGGTGAAGTCTTGCGGGCGTCTACCGTAGAAGCCTCGGGCTTTGATCTCACAGTTCCGGTCAACAGCCTGGTGGTGGACGACAACACGGAGCGAGCCCAAGAGGGTGAAGATTTTCCTCTCAATGTGAGTGAGGATGCCAAAGCAGGCACCAAGGCCAATATGCTGCGCCCCACCTTGCTGGATGGGGCTGTTTACCCCAACGTATCCATCCGCTCCACGGGCCTGCGCGGAACGCCGGATGCTCCGGTCGCCACCATGGCCATCCGCATCAAAAACCAGACCCGGGAAATGCAGGTGCCACTGGCAGTGCAAACACAAGCCGATGCATTGATCGTCCAAGGCTCGCTGGAAATCCGGCAATCCGACTTCGGCATCACGCCCCTGAGCATCGCCATGGGGGCGCTGACGGTGCAGGACACCGTGAAGATCAAATTCCGACTGGTGGCTAGATCGCTTCCCGAGGCCCCCTGAACACTTAAATTTGCAGCTTGTCCCGCAGGTCGTAATACCAGGCGCCCAGTGCCGTGAGCGGCACCCGGAACCAGCGCCCGCCCGGAAAGGGGTAATGCGGAAGGTTGGCAAAGGCGTCAAAGCGGTTGGCTTGCCCTTGAATCACCTCGCTGAGCACCCGGCCTATCAAGTGGGTGAAAGTGACCCCGTGACCGGAGCAGCCTTGCGAGTAGTAGATGTTGGAGCTCAGGCGCCCCACTTCCGGCAGGCGCGACAGGGTCAGCAGGAAGTTGCCCGTCCAGCCATAGTCGATTCGCACGTCTTTTAGCTGGGGAAATGTTTTCAACAGCTTGGGCCGGATGATGGACTCCACATGCTGCGGGTCCCGGGCGCCATAGATTACTCCGCCGCCGTAAAGCAAGCGCCGGTCACCGGAGAGGCGGAAATAGTCCAACAGGAAGTTGCTGTCTTCGACGCAATAGTCGGTGGGCAGAATTTCGGGGAAGCGGTCTCCCAGCGGCTCTGTGGCAACGACTTGAGTACCACAAGGCATGGATCGCGAAGCCAACTGGGGCTCCAGCCCGCCGATGTAGGCGTTGCAAGCCACGATCACAAAGCGCGCTTTGACCTGCCCCCGCGCGGTGTGCACTACGGCAGGGTCGCCCCGCTCTATGCGTAGCACGGGTGAGCCTTCAAACACACGCCCGCCGAGTGACTCAAACGCAGCAGCCTCCCCTTGCGCCAGGCGCAAGGGATGCATATGGCCGGCACTTTGGTCCAGCAAGGTCGCGCGGTAGCGCCCGGTGCCGATAGCTGCTTCGCTTTCTGTCGCATCCAAAAGACTCAGCTGCTGGTGGCCGTAGCGCTCCCAAAGTTGCTTGTGATGCTCGAGCTGCTTTACCTGCTTGGCGGTGATGGCGGCAAACATGCCACCCGGTTTGAAGTGGCAGTCAATCTGGTACTTTTCAATCCGCTCACGGATGATCTTTGCGCCTTCAAAGGCCATGCTGCCCAGGGCCTGGGCGGTGGTAGCGCCATAACGCGCTTCGATCACATCCATGTCCCGCGAATAGCTGTGCACCAGCTGCCCGCCATTGCGGCCCGAAGCGCCCCAACCTACTTTGGCTGCTTCCAGAACCACCACTTTGAACCCGGCTTCCGCCAGATGCAAGGCCGATGACAGGCCGGTGTAGCCGGCACCGATGACAACCACATCGGCTTCCACGCTCCCCAGCAAGGGAGCGCGCTGAGGCTGGGGCAACCCGCTGGCTGCGTAGTAAGACGGGGCGTGCGCGGCCGACGCCGCCGCTGGGACAGACTGGGACATAAACAACCTTCAGAGGGGGATCAGGCGTCGATCCGGAGCCAGGTGGTCTTCAGCTCGGTGTACTTGTCAAAGGCGTGCAGGGACTTGTCACGACCGTTACCGGACTGCTTGTAGCCACCGAACGGCACGGTGATATCGTCTTCGTCGTATTGGTTCACATGCACCGTACCGGCTTTCAGGCCGCGAGCTACCCGGTGTGCGCGGTCGATCTGGCTGCTCCAGACACTGGCCTGCAAGCCATACACGCTGTCATTGGCCAAAGCCAGAGCCTCTGCCTCGTTGGCAAACGGAATGACGCCCAGCACCGGTCCAAAAATTTCTTCGCGCGCAATCTTCATGTCGTTGCGCACCCCTTCAAAAATGGTGGGCTCCACAAAGTAGCCGCCGGACTCAGTACGCACGCGGCGACCGCCAAAAGCGATGTTGGCACCTTCGGCCTGACCTTGATGGATGTAGCCCAGCACTGTGCTCATTTGCCCTGCATCTACCAGGGCGCCCATTTCGGTCGACTCCTGCAACGGATCACCGGGCAGGTATTTGCGGGCTTCGTCCTGCAAGGCCGCCATGAACTCGGCCACCACATCCTGCTGCACCAACAAGCGGGTAGGCGCGTTACAAGACTCGCCTTGGTTGTAGAACACAGAGCCTGCTGCAGCCCGGGCGGCGGCGGCCACGTCTTTGGCGTCATTGAACACCACAAAGGCGGACTTGCCGCCCAGCTCGTTGTACACCCGCTTGAGGTTGGACTCCGCAGAGCATGCCAGCATGCGTCGGCCGATGCGGGTGGAACCGGTAAAGCCGATGGCATCCACATCCATGTGCAGCGCCAGGGCCTCGCCCGCTTCATGGCCATAGCCGGTCACCACATTGAAGACACCTGCTGGCAAACCAGCATCAACCGCCAGCTCCGCCAGGCGCAGTGCGGTGTAAGGCGATTTTTCGCTGGGCTTGAGTACCACGCTATTGCCCGCAGCCAAAGCCGGGCCGAGCTTCCAGGCGGCCATGATGAGCGGATAGTTCCAGGGAACGATAGCGCCGATCACGCCCATGGCTTCCCGGGTGATGAGCGCCAAAGCTGTGTCTGCTGTGGGTGCGATTTCGTCATACAGCTTGTCGACCGCTTCGCCGTACCAGGCCAGGCAATTGGCGGTGGAGGGCACATCAACCGCCAGGCTGTGGGAGATGGGCTTGCCCATGTCCATGGTTTCCAGCAACGCGAGTTCGTCGCGGGCGGCCATCACCAGCTCCGACCACCGCTGCAACACCTTTTTGCGGGCCTTGGGCGACTGGCCTGCCCAGCGGCGGTCAGCGAACGCCGCGCGAGCGGCAGCCACTGCGGCATCAATGTCTGCCTTCTGGCCGCGTGCCACGGTACCAATTCCCAAACCGTTCAGTGGTGAGTGCTTCTCAAAGGTCTGTCCATCTGCGGCGTGCACACGCTCGCCATTGATAAACAGTCTGCCGTCGGTGACCAGTGCCCGTGCGCGGGCATGCCAGGGAGAGGTGGATTCGGTTGAGGTCATGGGCGTACAAACTCCGTGAAAGTGGCCCCTACGATATCCGTAGCAAAGGGGGCTCGATGGAGCCACTTTGCAATTGACGGGCAGACCACTTGGCGAGACGGGATTCTGTCAGGACTGTTGGCGGGGAGCCAAGGTGAATCGATCGACCAGCCTCCATTGGGCCTGCCCCGCTTGCGGCGCTTCCTCCCAGGCAGGCCTGGCATCCCCGGCCGCGGCACCTCGGGGCGCCGGGCTGCGTTGCCACTTTTTGGGTACGTGATCACAGCCGAAAAAATAGCCGGTCAGGCTGCCACCGGCATCAATGCGGAAGCGTAAAAAACCTTTGAAGTCTTCACACGCCAGAGGCGAAAAAGCACTGTTCCACATCAACCCTGCCCGTGCCATGAGTGCCAGGTAGCAACCGGTTACCAGTCCCCCCAAAACAGAACCGACCAAGGGATAGAGGAATCCGGTCAAAAACGCAGTGGCCAGAGTCGCCCAACCTGCAGAACCAGGCCCTACCCAATTACGAACACATGCCACCAGTGCAAAAACCACACTTATCGCCACCACATGGGCGAGAAAGTGCAACGCAGGTAGCCCCCATTTTTTGACCTTCGGTCCGGGCTCACCCGCGGAGAGCGACAAACACATCAGCAACAAAAGCCCATGTGCGGTCAGGCACAGCGGACTTTTCCAGATGCTTCTAAACCAATCTAGTTGGGCCTGCTGCCATGACCATCCCCCCGTTAACGGGGCTTGCGCATGGTTGGAGACCAGAGCCAAGCTGTAAATCAGCCCGATCAACACGACACTCAACACGTTGCCCTGCAAGATGCCCGGTATCAGTTTGCCGCCGCGCGGTGAGTGGCTGTTCCAAGCGAATTTGAAGAGTGCCCACACATTCCCCCCGCTCAAGCTACGCGATTGCGCGGGGTCCGGATACGTGCATTGACCGGTGTAAATGGAACCCGCGGTTTCGGGCCCGCTCACGGTGCCGATACGGGTGGCCGTGCGCAACTCGTCGCTGATGGCGTCCGGATGGGACGCATAACATCTCGCCTTGGTTTGACCGAACTCTTGGGCATGGGTCGGGTGAAGAAATGCCCCACCAGAACCGCAAGTCACCAAAACATCATCTTTGACGGCGTCAAGAGGCTCGCTGGACTCGCGGCAGTAATGGTGCACATCTCCCGCCAGTCGCATGCGGATATGAATGCCCTTGGCCTCCAGCATCGCTTCCAGACGCTGGTACCGTTTGGGGTAGCCTTCTGGAGCCGAATCGCCCAATGGCCGCGTCCAATAGGGCTCCGGATAGATCAACACCAACTGGTCGCCGGGCTCAATGCCCAGCGAAGGATTGTCGTCACTCCCAATCTTGTCCCCAGCCAGCCGCCGGAAGGCCTCGTACTGTCCGCGATCGATATCGCCGGCAAGCGCGAAGTCCAGGCCCCAAACCCACCATCGTTGGGGTAGCCGTGTTGCGAAGTACGACCTTTTCTGGGGCGTATTCAGGCCGAACACTTCGCCGTTGTTGCGGTTGACGAAGTAGCGCTTGAAAGTCGAGATGCTGTCGAACCAGTCGTGGTTCTGGGGAATGGCATAGGCACTGCGCCCTTGCGGGTCGTGCCCCAGTGTGCTGCGGGCCCCCTCAAACAACTCCAGGAACCGGTATTGGTACTCCTGCACATTGGCACTGGGGTAACAAAGATCACCCCCGAAATACAGGACACGGCCTCTCGGAAAGCGCAGGTGTTCGGGAATCGGGCTGTGGGAAAGATGGAGTGCTTCGGCCTGCAAGGCCCGCGCAACCGTGTAACTTGCGTTCCCGCCGTCCCCGGTGTCAGATACGAAGTCGAACCAGAAACTTCCATCGGTCTGCACCTCGGCAGCATGGTCTGAGGGCTGGAAGGTACCCGCCCAAAGCTCGCGCGGATCGGCGTTACGGATTACATCTGTGGAAGAGAGCAGTTCCCGCGCCGACTGCAAAAGCACGAAGGGGTTGTACCAGGCGACCGGCCAGCGCTTGTGCGGCTCTACACCGACACCGAATGTGTAATTGCCCAAATGTCTTCTCCCTTGCGATAGTTTCACCGCTCTTGATGGCGGGTGTATTCAACCATAGGTGCACCTGCCGGGCAATGCGTCATGAGCAACTGATATTGAACAAAAAGAAACCGCGCAATGCATGGCAGTGCGCGGTTTTTTTTTATGTAATGCGGCAGATGCCGCGCGCCTACTCTTTGCGTTCGATCAGGCGGTTAATCCGCAAAGCAACCAGCGTGCACACTGCGCCTGACAAAAGGTACAGGGACACAGCGCCCAAACCGAACCGCGCGGACAGACCCAAAGCCACCAGGGGGGCAAAACCTGCGCCCATCAGCCAAGCAAGGTCAGAGGACAAAGCGGCACCGGTGTAACGGTACTGAGGCGAAAAATTGGACGTCACAGTGCCGGAGGCCTGGCCGTAAGACAGTCCCAAAAGCACAAAGCCGGTGAGCAGGAACAAGTTGTTGCCGACAGTTCCAGCCCCCAATAGCCACGGTGTCACAAAACTAAACAGACCGATCAGCAATGCCATGGTGCCCAGCAGATTGCGGCGCCCGATCCGGTCAGCCAACCACCCCGAGAACACGATGGCGACCGCTGCCAGCAATGCACCGATGATCTGCACCTCCAGCACATCGCCAATGGCCTGCTCCGAGTACATCGCAATCCAGGACAAGGGGAACACCGTAGCCAAATGAAAAAGTGCAAAGCTGGCCAAAGCAGCGAAAGCGCCCAAGACCACATTGCCCCCCTCTGCACGGACCACCTTGGTAACGCTGACCGGCTGCAATTCCAACTCCTGCAAACGCTCCGCGTAGGACTGGCCGACCACCAGACGAAGACGCGCAAACAAAGCGACCACGTTGATGGCAAACGCAACAAAGAACGGGTAACGCCAGCCGTAGCTCAGAAATTCAGCAGAAGTCAGATTGCTGTGCAGATAGGCAAACAAGCCCGCCGCCAACACAAAGCCCACGGGTGCGCCCAACTGGCCCACCATCGAAAACCAGCCACGGCGCTCCGGAGGGGCGCTCATCGCCAGCAGGGAGGGCAAGCCATCCCAAGAGCCCCCCAAACCCAGACCTTGACCGATGCGCAGAATGATCATGGCCACGATCGCGGTGGTTCCTGCAGCTGCATAGCTGGGCAGGAAAGCCATACCTGCGGTGCTGGCCCCCAACATAAAGAGCGCCAGTGTCAGCTTGGTACCGCGCCCCCAGCGCCGCTGTACCGCCATGGAGATGGCGGTTCCTACCGGGCGGGCTACAAAGGCCAGAGAAAAGATGGCAAAAGCCATCAACGTTCCGTCCAGACGCGACAAAAACGGGAAAAGCAGTCCCGGAAACACCAGAACGCACGCAATTCCAAACACAAAGAAGTCGAAATACTCCGACGAGCGGCCGATGATGACTCCAACGGCAATCTCTCCGGGCGTCACATCTTCATCGGTGTGGGCACCAGCCAGGGACACAGAACTTTCATAACCTGACCCTGCAAGGGCCGCAGAAGCTGGTGGGTACATGGGGCAGATTCCTCAATCAACAGACACACCACCGTTGTACACCCAAGCGATGCGGGTTTCCGTCCTTTCCCGCCACCTTGCAGGTCAGGAAAACCCTGATTGCCAGGCCCCTGCCAAACACTTTGATCTTGGACAAAATGTCCAATGGACAAATTTGCTAGTCAATTTACAGTCTGAAGCTCATTCTTCTGTATCCAACCCTAGCGCCCCGTCCACGGGCGCAGCAAGCATGTTCAAACTCAAGGCATTCCGCTCGCTCAGCGCGCTCGCTGCCATGGCAGTGGCAGCCGGTCTTTCCGGTTGCAGCAAAGCTGTTGTTCTTAATCCTGCGGGAGATATCGCATCTCAGCAGGGCCAAATGGTAGTCACCGCGACCCTGCTGATGTTGATCATCATCGTTCCGGTCATCGCCTTGACCCTGTTTTTTGCCTGGAAGTACCGCCAGAGCAATACCGAGGCCGAATATGAACCCGAGTGGCACCACTCCACTTCGCTGGAGTTGGTGATCTGGACTGTGCCTTTGCTCATCATCATTGCCTTGGGCGCCCTGACCTGGATTGGCACCCACAAGCTCGACCCTTACCGGCCGCTGGACCGCATTGACGCGCAGCGCCCCCTGCCTGCGGACATGAAGCCCCTGGTAGTCCAGGTGGTGGCAATGGACTGGAAATGGCTTTTCTTCTACCCCGAGCAGGGCATTGCGACGGTGAACGAGCTAGCGGCACCGGTGGACCGCCCCATCCTCTTCAAGTTGACGTCCACATCGACCATGAATGCGTTTTACGTGCCTGACCTTGCCGGCATGATTTACGCCATGCCCGGCATGCAGACGGAGCTCAATGCGGTCATCAACCGGCCAGGTGTGTACAAGGGCATGTCTTCGCACTACAGCGGGGCAGGCTTTTCCGGCATGACCTTCAAGTTCCATGGCCTGAACAACGAAGACTTCGCAGCCTGGGTCAACAAGGCAAAAACCGAAGGCAAGACGCTGGACCGGACCGCTTACGCGAACCTGGTAAAGCCCAGTGAACGTGATCCGGTCCAACGCTTCTCTGCAGTGGAAAAAGGCCTGTACGACAAGGTACTGAACCGCTGCGTGGAAGACGGAAAGATGTGCATGCACCACATGATGGCTATCGACGCGCGTGGTGGAAGCACCTACGTCAAAGCCATGGGATTGAGCATGCCCCAAGACGTGTGCACGGTGCAAAACGCCGACCAGGTCATCGCCGCGCTGGAAACCCGCAACGCCCAACGCGCCACCGTTCAACAATGATTTGAGACCCACTATGTCCTCCCCCACCCTCACCGATACACATTGGGCACTAGGCCGGCTCAGCTGGGATGCCGTGCCCATGACGCACGACCCCATCATCTTGGGAACGTTCATCATGGTCTGTCTGGGCGGCCTCGTCGTGCTGGCCGCAATGACAAAGTTCCGCTTGTGGGGCCCCTTCTGGCGCGACTGGGTCTGCAGCATCGACCACAAGAAGATCGGCATCATGTACATGGTGCTCGGTATCGTGATGCTGCTACGCGGTTTCGCTGATGCGGTCATGATGCGCCTGCAGCAGGCAATGGCCTTTGGCGACAACATGGGTTACCTGCCGCCACACCACTACGACCAGGTGTTCACCGCCCACGGCGTGATCATGATTTTCTTCGTGGCCATGCCCTTGGTGACGGGCTTGATGAACTACCTTATCCCGCTACAGATCGGTGCACGCGATGTGTCTTTCCCGTTCCTGAACAATTTCAGTTTCTGGATGACGACTGCCGGTGCTGTGCTGGTCATGTTCTCTTTGTTTCTGGGTGAGTTTTCCACCTCAGGCTGGCTGGCACTCTCCAACCTCGGGGCGCAGAGCCCCAGCACCGGGCTGGATTACTACATCTGGGCCCTGCAGATTGCCGGGGTGGGCACCACGCTCTCAGGTATCAACCTGATCGTCACCATCATCAAGATGCGTGCCCCAGGCATGAGCCTGATGAAGATGCCCGTGTTTGTATGGACGGCCCTGTGCACCAATGCACTGATCGTGGCGTCTTTCCCCGTGCTGACAGCGGCTCTGGTGTTGATGTCCCTGGACCGTTATGCCGGTACCAATTTCTTCACTAACGAGCTGGGCGGTAACCCCATGCTGTATGTGAACCTGATCTGGATCTGGGGCCACCCCGAGGTGTACATCTTGATCCTGCCCGCATTCGGCGTGTTTTCAGAGATCGTGGCCACCTTCAGCAAGAAGCGGCTGTTCGGATACACCTCCATGGTCTATGCGACGGTGTGTATCACCATCCTGTCTTACCTGGTGTGGTTGCACCACTTCTTCACCATGGGGTCGGGCGCCAGCGTCAATACCTTCTTCGGTATCACCACCATGATCATCTCCATCCCTACCGGGGCGAAGATCTTCAACTGGCTGTTCACCATGTACAAGGGCCGCATCCGGTTCGAGCTGCCCATGATGTGGACCGTGGCTTTCATGATCACCTTTGCCATCGGCGGCATGACCGGTGTGTTGCTAGCGGTGCCCCCTGCAGACTTTGTGCTGCACAACAGCCTGTTCCTGATCGCCCACTTCCACAACGTGATCATCGGCGGCGTGGTGTTCGGCATGTTCGCCGGCATCAACTACTGGTTCCCCAAGGCATTCGGCTACAAGCTGGACCACACCTGGGGCGTTCGCTCCTTCTGGTTGTGGGTCGTGGGTTTCTGGGTAGCCTTCACTCCGCTGTACATCCTGGGCTTGATGGGCGTGACCCGCCGGGCCAACCATTTTGAAGACCAATCCTTGCAGATCTGGTTTGTGATTGCCGCTGTCGGTGCGGCCATGATTGCGGGCGGTATCGCCTGCTTCCTGATCCAGCTGGTGGTGAGCTATCTCAAACGTGAAGAACTGCGCGACTGGACCGGCGACCCTTGGGGTGGCCGTACCCTGGAGTGGGCGACATCATCCCCACCGCCGGACTACAACTTCGCCTTTACCCCCGTGGTGCACGAGATCGATGCCTGGTGGGACATGAAAAAGCATGCCTACCAGCGTCCACTGAGCGGCTTCCAGTCCATCCACATGCCCTCCAATACTGCAGCCGGCGTGGTGATTTCCGGTCTGTCGCTGGTATTCGGTTTCGCGCTTATCTGGCATATGTGGCTGCTGGCCGGCGTGTCGTTTGCCGCCTTGCTGATTACTGCGATCGCCCACACCTTCAACTACCACCGTGACTTCTACATTCCCGCAGACCAAGTGACTGCCAGCGAAGAAGCACGAACATTGCAATTGGCCCGCCATGTCTGATATCCGTACCTCCCACGGCGCCGCAGCCGGCGCACTAGCTCCCCGCGAGTACCACCTCGCCCATGAGCCACACCCAGAGAACGGCACAGCGCTGGGCTTCTGGCTCTACCTGATGAGCGACTGCCTCATCTTCGCCGCACTTTTTGCAACCTACGGCGTATTGGGCCGCAGCTATGCCGCAGGCCCGAACGGCGCCGAGCTGTTCGACCTGACGCTGGTAGCCATCAACACCGGCTTCTTGCTTCTGTCCTCCATCACCTTCGGCTTTGCAATGTTGCGCAAGCAAATGGGCGATGTGAAGGGAACCTTGCTCTGGCTGGCAGTTACCGGCTTTTTCGGCCTGTGCTTTCTGGGATTGGAACTCTATGAATTCCACCATTTGATACAGGAAGGGGCTGGCCCGCAACGCAGTGCATTTCTCTCAGCCTTCTTTGCGTTGGTCGGTACCCACGGCTTGCACGTCACCTTCGGCCTGATCTGGCTGATCGTACTGATGGTGCAAATTAACAAGCACGGTCTGACCCCTGCGAACAACCGCCGTTTGATGTGCCTGTCCATGTTCTGGCACTTTCTGGACGTGATCTGGATCGGCGTATTCACCTTTGTGTACCTGATGGGAGTGCTGTAAATGAGCGCACACAATTCACACGCTTCTCATGCCCCTGACGACCACGGACATGACGGGCACCATTCCGCGAACGAGCCCCACAGCACCTTCTCGGGCTATATGACGGGCTTCGTGTTGTCCATCATCCTCACTTCCATCCCCTTCTGGCTGGTGATGGCCAAGGTGATTTCAGACCGGCCGACCGCCGTCCTGGTGCTCGGTGGTTTCGCTGTGGTCCAGATCGTGGTGCACATGGTGTATTTCCTGCACATGAACGGCAAGGTCGAAGGCGGCTGGACCTTGTTGTCCACTATCTTCACCGTGGTGTTTGTGGCGATTGCCATCGCAGGCACCTTGTGGGTCATGTTCCACATGAACTCCAACATGATGCCTAGCCACACCGATATGCCGGGTATGGAAAGCAGCACTGCGCCTGCGGAGACTCCCAAGGCCGCTCCCTGAAACGCGGGGTTCCGGCTGTGACACCGCTTGAAGCGCACTCCCGGCGTGGGCCTGCAGGATGGCAGATCGCCGTGCTATTGCTGGTCGGGTGCGCCCTCTTTGCAGGGTTCATCAGTCTTGGGGTTTGGCAGCTACAGCGCAGGGTCTGGAAACTGGACCTGATTGAACGAGTGACCCAGCGCCTGCAAGCCCCCCCGGTCGCACCGCCCGCCGCTCCCGAGTGGCCCTCAATGCGGGCAGGCGATTTCGAATACCGGCATGTCCGGTTGCAAGGCCAGTGGCTGCAGGGAAAAACAGTGTTGACCCAAGCGACTACCGCGCTGGGGCAGGGCTTCTGGGTGATCGCCCCTTTGCAGCAGTCGGACGGCACAGTAGTGCTGATCAATCGCGGATTTGTGCCGGCGTCTCAACGCGACGCCTGGTTGCAACCTGAGAGCCAGGCCTCCGGTCCGGGACTGGTGCAGGGCCTGATGCGAAAAACAGAGCCGGACGGCGGCTTCCTCCGGCAGAACGACCCCGTTACCCAACGCTGGTATTCGCGGGACGTCGAAGCCATTGCCAAAAACATGCAACTGCCCACAACCGCACCTTTCTTTGTGGATGCCGGCCTGCCCGACCCCGTGTATTCCCAAAACACAGAGGCTTCACCTCCGACTGGCGGCACTTGGCCACGGGAAGGACTCACCATCGTGCGATTCAGCAACAGCCACTTGGTGTACGCCGTCACCTGGTTCGGATTGGCATTGATGGTGGTAGGGTCCGGGGTACTTGTGGCACGCTATGAGCGCAGACTGCGAACCGCGAGCGACAACCATATCCCCCATGAGCACCAGCGCTAGTTCCCCTCTCAACCGGCCGGCCAAAGTCCGGCGGGAAGACGCGTCTGCCGGACTCAAAAATCTGCATCAACTGATACAGCTGCGCTGGATTGCCGTGGTGGGCCAGTTGCTCACCATCGAGGCAACCCATTACAGCCTGGGGATGCGCCTGCCGCTGGAATCCATGTTCACCATCGTGGCGGGCATGGTGTTGTTCAATCTGGTGTGCCTGTTCCGCTGGCGCTCCCGGCGTCCGGTGCACGAGGTCGAACTGTTCATCAGCCTTCTGGTCGATGTGGCCGCATTGACCGCCCAGCTCTACCTGAGCGGCGGAATCAGTAACCCGTTTGTGTACCTGTACCTCCTGCAGATCGCCGTGGGCGCCATGCTCCTGCGGGGCGGCTACATCTGGTCCATCGTAGGTGTAGCTTCGGCCTGCGTGGCTCTGCTGGCAACCCACAGCATTCCCCTGCCTCTGGCACCCAATCTGCATGAAGGCCTGGCCAGCCCCTACGTCATGGGCTTGCTGGTGTGCTTTCTGCTCAATGCCATTCTGGTGGTGGTCTTTATCACCCGCATCAACCACAACCTCCGCCGGCGCGACGCGCGACTGGCAGCGGTACGCCAACGTGCCGCAGAAGAAGAGCACATCGTGCGCATGGGCCTGCTCGCATCTGGAGCCGCGCATGAGCTGGGCACACCCCTGGCAACGCTCGCCGTCATTTTGGGGGACTGGAAGCACATGCCTGCCTTGGTGCGTGACCCGTCACTCAAAGACGATATTTCCGAAATGGAAGCCCAGGTCCAGCGCTGCAAAAGCATCGTGAGCGGTATTCTGCTGTCCGCCGGTGAAACGCGTGGCGAGCACTCCAGCCAGACCACAGTACGTGAATTCCTGGACTCATTGGTCAAAGAGTGGCGCGCTACACGCTCGGTCGACACCTTTTTGTACGACAACCAGGTGGACGACAACACCGCCATGGTGGCAGACACCACGCTAGAGCAAATGGTGTTCAACGTATTGGACAACGCGCGGGACGCTTCACCGCATTGGGTCAGCCTGGAGGCAAGCCGGGATGGCGAAGCCCTGCGCATCGTCGTGACCGACCGCGGCCCGGGCTTTACGCCGGAGGTGCTAAGCCACATCGGTGTACCCTACCAATCCACCAAAGGGCGTCCCGGGGGCGGTCTGGGGCTTTTCTTGTCCATGAATGTGGCACGCACTTTGGGTGGCAGCGTGAGCGCCGAAAATAGGGCGGAAGGCGGTGCCAGAGTCACCATCACCCTGTCCCTGCCCGATATCTCTCTGCCGGAACCCGAAAAGAACAACACCCATGGACACTGAACGCCTTTTGCTCATCGTGGAAGACGACGAAGCTTTTGCGCGCACACTCACCCGCTCTTTTGAGCGCCGGGGTTATAAGGTGCTGCACGCCGATGGATTGGCAGGTGTGGAGGCCTTGTTGCCCGCCCACACGCCCGCCTATGCAGTTGTGGACCTCAAGCTCAAAGGCGAAGCCAGCGGCTTGGCCTGCGTACGGGTGTTGCACGCCCACAGCGAAGACATGCGCATCGTGGTACTCACCGGTTTCGCCAGCATCGCGACCGCAGTCGAAGCCATCAAGCTGGGCGCCAGTCACTACCTGGCCAAGCCATCCAACACCGACGACATTGAAGCCGCATTCGGCTTGGAAGAAGGCAACACCGAGGTTGCGCTAACCAACCGCTCCAGCTCCATCAAAACACTGGAGTGGGAGCGCATTCACCAAGTGCTGGCCGAGAGCGACTTCAATATCTCCGAAGCAGCCCGACGCCTGGGCATGCACCGCCGCACCCTGAGCCGCAAGCTGGACAAGCAGCGGGTCTGAGTGCTATTCAGGCATAAAAAAGCCGCGTAGCCCTTACGGAATATGCGCAGCCAGCTACAAAATTCGTAGCAATTTTTTGTTAAACGCGTGGAACCGGTGTTCCAGAGTTCACACACAAAGCCATGTTGAGTGCCTTGACCGCAGTTTTGTAGTCCTCGCGCTCGATCACAAACTGCATGTTCACCTGGCGCAGGGTTTGCGACACGCAGTTCACGTTGACTTGCGCGTCCGCCAGTGCTTGGGCAGCTTTGGCCAACACGCCGGGGATGCCGATGTTGGAGCCGATGGTGCATACAATCGCGCTGGGCTTGACCGTGACCACCTGGTACAGCTCTTCCAGCTCGGCCACCAGTTCGGGAGTGACCTGGTTGTCCCAAACAAGGTGGGCGATAGAGTTGGCGTTGGTGGCTTTCAGGATGTAGCTGATGTCGTGCTTGCAGAACACTTGCATCAGGCTGGCATCAAAGCCCACGGTGCCCACCATGCTGGGGTCGTGAATTTCGATCAAGGTGACCTTGTCGGTACCCGTCACGATTTCCACACGGGCGCGCTCGCCCACGAAATCCTTGGTGATCAGGGTGCCTGGGTGGTCCGGCTCAAACGTGTTTTTCAGGCGGATAGGGATGCCGGCCAGTTCCATCGGCTTGGCCGCCTTGGGGTGGATGGCTTCCATGCCCACGTCGGCCAGTTGGTCAGCCACGTCGTAGTTGGTGGCGCCCACCACGATGGCGTTTTCCAGACCCACCAGGTTGGGATCGGCAGAAGACAAGTGGAATTCCTTGTGGATCACGGCTTCGGCGGGGCGCACTTCCACAGCGATCTTGCTGAAGGTAACTTCAGAGTACCCGCGGTCGAACTCGCGCATGATGCCTTCGGTGCCCTTGGTGTAGCCGGTAGCCACAATCA
This sequence comes from Comamonadaceae bacterium, assembly GCA_027488985.1. Classification (GTDB taxonomy): domain Bacteria; phylum Pseudomonadota; class Gammaproteobacteria; order Burkholderiales; family Burkholderiaceae_C; genus Allorhodoferax; species Allorhodoferax aquaticus. The sequence continues at coordinate 421,311 of JAIYAR010000010.1, forward strand.
CGCTGTTGGCTAGGTCCAGGTCCTTGAAGCTGTTGGCAATACGCTCGTCAATGCTCCAGGCTTCGTTGTCGTCGAAGCCGGCCAGGTCCATCAGGACCGCATTCACACCATTGGCCTTGAGAATTTCCACCGAATTGAACGCGCTGTGGGACTCACCGATCGAGGCCAGCACTTCGCGGGCGGCCAAGAGCACGTCCTTGCGGCTCAAATAGCCGCTGGCCAACACGTGCTGCATGGCACCCAGGTATTCGCGGGCTTGTGCAATGCGCTGGTCGATAAACGCATCGGCGACCGGCAGAGGCAAACCTATATCTGCATAGCCGGCATTGAGTTTCTTGAGGCTGGCTGCCAATCCTGTCAGGGCGTCCTGATAGCCCTTTCCTTCTGCGAACAAGGCGTAAATGCCACGCTCACCGGTTTTCTTGTGCTCCAGCAACTGGTTGGTCACACCGGAATAGGCAGACACCACGTAAATGCGTCCATAAATGCGTGCACGGTCGTACAACATGATGTGGCGCAGCACATCACCAAAGGCGGTCATCGAAGTGCCGCCGATCTTCTCAACAGAGATCTTGGAGGAATTTACGTCTTGCATGGACAGGCTTGGAGTGGGCAAAAAGATGTAAACGGCCGGACAGGAATGAAAGCCAGTGGGCCGAATGCGAAAAGCCCTCTATTTTCGCCTACTTTGAGACTGGACCCCTGCCGGTCGCCATTGCCACGGCGAGCCTCAGGAAATCTGGAGGCTAAATTTCCACGCCAATAGCGAATCAGCGCCCTACCGGCATATGCGAACAGCTACTAACTTGATAGCAAATTACCCGCTTCTCTGCTGTTGCTGATCACAAACGTTGTGAAGGCTTCGGCGCGCAACGGACGACTGAAGTAGTTGCCCTGAAAAGCCGGACAGCCCAATGCAGTCAGCGCGTCCCGTTGAGCCGGGGTTTCCACACCCTCGGCAATCACGGTCAAGCCCAGTGTCTCCGCCAGCACAATCACCATCCGTGCGATCGCCGCATCATTCGGGTCACTCAACACGTCACGCACAAAACTCTGGTCAATTTTGAGTTGGTCCAGTGGCAGGCGTTTGAGATAGGCCAGCGATGAATAGCCAGTGCCGAAGTCGTCCAGCGAGAAACATACGCCATGCGCTTTGAGGGCTGTCATTTTGGCGATGACATCGTCCACTTCATCAATCAGCATGCTCTCCGTCAGCTCGAATTTGAGCTTCCTCGGATCAGCCCCGGTGCGCGACAGCACATCCAGGACTACCGGCACGAACTCCGGGTCCCGGAACTGCCGAGCGCTGACATTCACGGCCAACACCAGCTCCGACAGTTCTGGCCGGGTGGACCACGCGTGCAGTTGCTCGCAGGCAGACTGCAAAATCTTTTTGCCCAGTGACAGGATCAAACCGCTCGTTTCCGCCACGGGAATGAACTCAACTGGCGACACCAAGCCCCGCTGCGCATGAACCCAGCGCGCCAATGCCTCCGCACCGCACACCCGGCCAGCCGTATCAAACTGGGGTTGGTACTCCAAATAAAGGCTGTCGCTGCCAAGCGCAGCGCGCAAGTCAGACTCCAGTTGCAAGCGCGCTGACACTGCCGCCTGCATCAAGGGATCAAAAAACCGGATCGTGTTGCGCCCGGCGGCCTTGGCCTGGTACATGGCCGTATCCGCCCGCTTGAGTGGCTCATCCGTACTTTCAGCTTGTTCGCCGAACAAGGTGACTCCAATGCTGGGCGTGTTGTGGAAATCGATCTCATCGATCTCGTAGCTGCGATCCAGCGCCAGCAGAATTTTTTCAGCCACCACTTCCGCCTGACTTGCGGCTACCAGAGGATCGGAGTTCAGACCGTCAAGCATCACCACAAACTCGTCCCCCCCCAGCCGGGAGACCGTATCGCCTTCCCGTACGGCGCCAAGCAGCCGGGCTGCCACCATGTTGAGCAGTGCATCGCCCTTGTTATGGCCGTGGGCATCGTTCAGGGACTTGAAATTATCCAGATCAATGAACAGCAATGCCCCCAAGCTCTGGCTGCGCAAAGCAGCTGAAATGGCCAGCCCCAGACGGTTCAACAACAAACGCCGGTTGGGCAGTCCCGTAAGCGCATCAAAAAAAGCCAGACTGTGGATCTGCGCCTCCGCCGCTTTTCGCTCGGTAATGTCGGTGATATAAGCGAGGATGCAGGCCTGGCCATCGTAATCAATGATCTCGCAAGAGATGCTGACATTGCGCAGATCACGGTTTCTATGGACCCATGTGGTTTCGTAGTCCACCACATTGCCACGAGCCCGCAGTGCATCCACCCACTGTGCGCGCACATCGCTGTCGGGCCACAGTCCGATTTCAAACGTTGTGCGACCCACCAGCTCTTCGCGGCTCCAGCCGAAGTCCCGCAGGTACTTCTCGTTAGCCTCAAGAACCCGCCCCTCGGCCAATGTGGCGATGGAGGCAGACACCGGGCTGGATTGAAAAGCGGTAGCGAACTTCTTTTCGGACTGGCGCAGATTCAGCTCGATCAATTTGCGCGTATCGATGTCCTGGGTAATGCCCAGAACCCGGGTCACCACACCGCCAGCGTCCCTCTCAAACTCGGCTTTTTGCAAAACCCACCTTAGTTGCCCGAGAACAGTCACGCGGTGTTCATGCTCAAACACGCGCTCGCTGCGCGCCGCCATGCGCCAGAGACTTTCGACCGAGTCGCGTTCGTCGGCCGGGGTCAGTGCCAGATAAGTGTCCCGGTTGAGTGTGGCGCCCTGGGGTAAACCAAAGATCCGGCAAGCTTCTTCCGAAAGCTGCATCACGTCGGTAGCAACGACATACACCCAGCTGCCGACCCGGGCCTGCGCCTGGGCCTGATGCAGCTCTTTTTTGGCCAGCTCCAAGTCTTCACTGCGCAACGCCATACGGACATGACTTTCGTTCAAGTCCTTCAGTCGACGTCGGTACGCGCCCACCAAAAAGTGCACCAGCACTGCCGCCATAAGGAAAACGCAGATCTGGACCATGGCATGCAACCACGGGGGCGATTCCTCCGAATGTGGCAGCCATCCGCCAGTCGTCGCCGATACGGTCATGATGGTGACGGCTGCTGTCAGCAAAGCGGCGAGAACGGCCACCCGGGTGCTCACCAGCCACCCCAGCATGAAAACGATCAGCGGAAAGATGTATTGCACCGGAGCAGAAATGCCACCACCCACAAACATCATCAAGGCGACGTATAGCCACATGCCCACGCCGAGAATGGCCACAGTGACTTGCGGCCTTTTGCGATGAAGGCTCACCCAACCGGCAAGACCTACCAACAGAATGGTGGATGTGCGCAGTGCGGCAACTGTTCCGCCGGGGACAAAGAGGTAAACCGACACAGAAACTAGCACGCCGCTCAGCAAAATAGCTGCAACCGCCGCCCTGAGAAAAGCCAATGAAGGCTCCCAAGTGACGGGGTTGTACACCTCCTCGTCACTTTCGGGGGCCTGGTGAGGCAGAGGGGCTGGCTGTGTCTCCATTGTTGGGGGAATAATAGCCTTTAGCGGCCGCAATGCACAGCGCTCCAGGCCGCTCGGATAGCGCTTTCCGAACATCCTGAATCCTGCACTCAATTGCAGGCACATTGGCCCAGAGTAACCAGAGCCAAGCACAAACCCACGCAAGCGACCCACCGTATCCGGTGTGCGCGCCCCGGGCGGGCACCTATCGCAGTTTGACCTTGGCGCCGTCTTTCAGCTTGATATCGGGGTAAACCACCACCTGCGCGTCCAGCGCCAGCCCTTCCGGCACCCAAGCTTGAATGCCGTTTCGCGCTTTGACGTTGACCTCTTGCAAACGCACATGGCCAGCTTCCAACACAAACAGGCCGGATCGCGCCCCAACCGGAAACAGAGCACTCACCGGCACCATGACCGCTCCCTCTTCCACCTGCACCAGCACCCTGACGTCCACCTTGAAACCGTCGCCCAGACCTTTCCAGACCTCTTGCGGGCTGGTGATATCGGCAATCACGTTTACCCGCTGCTCTTCAACACCCAGTGCGGACACCTTGGTAAACGCTGCAGGCTCCACATAGCGCACCTTGCCCTCAAGCACGCCGGGGCCACCCCAGTTCAGCAATTGCACTGCCGTACCGGAAACCACCTGTGCAGCTTCTTCGGTCAGTATGTCCACCACCACTTCCAAGCTCGCCGGGTCACCGATTTCCACGAGGCCCGCGCCGGCCTGCACGACACCTTCACTTTGCAGCAGCACCTTGAGAACCTTGCCCGCCACCGGTGAGCGCACTGCTACTTCCCCTTTACCGCCGGCCGGAATGCCGCCAGTGCCATAAGCCTGCAAAGGTGCCCGAGCCTGCTCCAAGGTGAAGCGTGCGGCCTGCTCGACCTGCTGTGCGCCAACCAACTCGCTGTCACGCAGTTGCGCTGCCAAGCGAATACTTTCGCTCTGCGCCGCAGACACGAAGCCTTGCTGCACCAAGGCGTTGTTGCGCATCAATTCCTGCTGACTCTGGGCCAGCGCTGAGGCGGCGGCGGCTACCTGCGAATGCGCTTGGGCCAAGGCAGCTTGTGCCGCACCTACACGGGCTGTCTGCTCGGCTTGGCTTCGCGCATCCAACAGGGCTGGCGCGGAGGGGGATACCAAGGCAACCGGATCACCGGCCCGCACGCTATCGCCCTGCACGAGCAGAATGCGCGCCAGGCGACCCGCCACGGAGGTAGACACCACATAGCGCTGGCGCACGCGGGTCTTGCCGTTTTCTTGCACAGCGCGCTCAAACCGGCCTTGCGTGACACGCGCTACCTCTACCTCCATAGCGCTGGGCCAAAAAGCCCAAACAAGACCGGCCAGAAACAGAGCGACCAAAGCGCCCCAAAGAAGCTTTTTTTTCATGATGATGTGTGGTTGGGGTTGGCCGCGCTACTCGCGGGTTTTGAGGACGCTGACCAAGTCAAGCTGGTCGATCCGCCTGCGCACAATCAGCGCACTGACGACACCCGCCACCACCACACACACGACCGCAAATGCGTAGGTAGCGGGCTGAATGGCAAAGGGAAAAGAAAACTCGTCACTGCGGATCAGCGTCACGATGCCCAGGGCAAGCAGATAGCCCAAGCCCATGCCCAGGGGAAGCGCCAAAACGATCTCGATACCCAGCTCGCCGAGCAAAATCGCAGACACCTCGGTACGGGTAAAGCCCAACACCCGCAGGCTGGCAAGCTCCCAGGCGCGCTCGGCTAGTGCAATGCGCGCGTTGTTGTAAACCACGCCTACAGCGATGATGGTGGCAAACCCTGTCAGAACCAGGCTGAATATCAAAATATTGCGGGCTGTGACATCGTTGATATTGCGCGCCATGACCGCCTTGCTGATGGCCACACCTACCTCGGGCAACTCCTTCAAGCGATTGAGCAGCTCGGGCTCGTGGCCACGCTCGACCGACACCATGACCTGATTGACCATATTGCCCTCGTGGAGCACTGCATTGAGTGCCCTGCGTTCCATGTAGGCGTTCATTCTCAGGAGCTCATGCACCGTTCCGGTAACAGGTAGATGGATCACCTCGCGCCGGCCCTCCTGGATCTCCACCTGCAAGAGGTCACCTGGCTTGACGGCCAGTTTGTCTGCCAACCGATCCGTCAGCAGCAGCCCGTATACGGGGGCATTCAGCGCCTGTTTGTCGAGGTTCACGATGCGATACAAGTCCGGCACCTCGGGCTTGCCCTGAATGAAGCCCCGGTAGTGGCGGTGGGCGTTGACCAGCCTTACTGACACATTGCGTGCGCCCTCCACCGCTGTCACAAAAGGCAAATGTGCCGTCGCCTGCAGGGCCCGTGCTGAAGTGGTTTGCAGCAGGTTGATGGATACGTCCCCCCGCAACACCTGACCGAACTGGGTGTCCATCAACACCACTACGGCATCCCGCATGAATGCGCCGGTAATGACCGTGGCCATGGCCATCGCCACGCCCACGGTGGTGAGTAGCGTGCGCAGACGGTGGCGCTCCATGGTGCGCAGGATCATGCGCAGCGGCGGGGAAAACCACGTCTTCATGCCCCAGCGCTCCAGCAGCATGGGCTGATAACGGCCTGGCGACGGCGGGCGCATGGCCTCTGCCGGAGCAAGCAGCACCGTAGCGCGAATGGCGCTGAATGTGGCCAGCACCGCGGCTGCGATAGCCACACCCGCCGCAATCACAATGAGCGCAGGTGCCAAGCGGTAATGCAGGGTCGGAAAGCGGAAGGTCTTGGCATACAAACCCACAAAGCCCTGCCCCAACGCCGCCCCTAACGCCAGGCCCACCAACAGCCCCAGCATTACGATCAAAAGAACCAATTTCAGGTAATGCCCGCCAATGGCGGGATTGCCGTAACCCAAAGCTTTCAAGGCGGCCACTTGCTCCCGCTGGCTGGCAATCTGCCGCCCCAGCACCACGTTCAACAAGAACGCCGCAACCGCCAGAAAAATGCTGGGTAGAACGGTGCCCATGACCCGCTGCTGCCGGATCTCGGAGTTCAAAATCACATCGGACAACTGCTGGTCACGCCCGTGCGCATTGATGCCGCCATAAGGTGCCAACAGGCGATTCACTTGATCAATCACCGCGCCCTCGCTGGCTCCGGGGCTCAATCGCACAGACACCTGATTGAAAGCACCTTCCATGTTGTAAGCCCTGGCCAAGAACTTGCGGTCTATCCAAAAAACGCCGAAGCCACGCTGGTCGGGCGAGCCCCCCAGACCCGCGAAAATGAACTCCGGTGATAGACCGATGCCTACGAGCCGGAGCCGCTCCCGTGTGCCGTTTACCAAGGCTGTAATCTCGTCGCCCAGCCGCAGTTGATGCGCTTCAGCAAATGCTTCCGATACCAGTGCCTCGATCGCTCCGCTGGCATGTGATTCCGCCATACGGCCTCTGCGCAACGAAACTATGTTGAGTTGCTGCGGATCCGCCGTATCCAAGCCGATGAGCTGGCCCGCGATCGGGTCAGACACTCCCGAAATGCTGATGGGCACCACCTGCGTCAGCCCGGTTTGCACGTGGGCTGCGCCTTCCACGGATTCGAGCTGACGCTGCAGGGCCAGGGGGGCATTTTTGAGGCTGCTGAATACGTCCGCAAATCGTGATTCGGCGTAGTACTCGTCCCGCGACCAGGAGAGTGAATCAAACGCGCTGAAGCTGGTGATAAATCCCCCTACCCCACTGGCCACTACCAGGGCAATCGTGAGCGCCTGGCTCCACATGAGGCGCACATCGCGCAGCAGCTTGCGGTCCAGGGTTTTCATGGCGCGGCGCTCACCATGCCAGCTCGGAGGGGGCGACTTTATGCGCGTTTTGCACCATCTTTTCAATGCGCCCGCCGCTCAAATACAGCACACGGTCTGCCATGCCGGCAATAGCGGCGTTGTGGGTGATCACGATGGCGGTGGTGCCCATTTCACGGTTAATGCGGGCAATGACTTCGAGCACCAACTTGCCGGTCTGGTAATCCAGTGCACCGGTGGGTTCATCACACAACAGGACTTCGGGCTTTTTGACAATGGCACGCGCAATCGCGACACGCTGCTGTTCCCCACCGGAGAGCTGCGAGGGGAAGTGATCCACCCGTTCCGCCAAACCGACCATCGAAAGCGCCTCTACAGCAGGCATGGGCTCTTTGGCGATGTCAGTGACCAGCTCTACATTTTCACGTACTGTCAGGCTGGGAATCAGGTTGTAGAACTGGAAGACAAACCCCACATGCTCCCGGCGGTAGAGGGTGAGCTCGTCGTCGCTGGCATGCGTGAGGTCGTGGTCTGCAAATTGCGCTGTGCCGCTGGTGGGCCGATCCAAGCCGCCCAGAATGTTGAGCAAGGTGGACTTGCCACTTCCCGAAGCACCCAGCAGCACGATGAACTCGCCCTTGAAAATGGTGAGGTCCACTTCCATCAGGGCATGGACTTTGATCTCGCCCATGTCGTAGGTTTTGGCAAGCCCCTTGACGACGAATACGGCATCCCGGGAGGACGCCTCTGCCGGGCCGGGTGGCACCATCGGTGTTGCAACGACAGGGGTCGCCGCCAATGCATTCGGCATGGAACCCCCGAGGAATGTATGAATGGAAGCTCCGAGTGTGAGCTCCAGTGTGTGGCGGTGTCGGTTCGACACCGCACCGTTCGAGCTAACGCAAGGCCGGTTTCATCGCATACATACGCTGGTCTGCGACATCAAGCAATATCTCCAGACTGGTACCATCCGCCGGAAAGCTGGCCAAGCCGAAACTGAATGCAGGTACCAATCGCGCACCACTACCGGTTTCCATGGGCTGTTCGGACAACGCTTTCCGAATGTCCTGAATCGTGCGGTCGATGGCGGCCATCTTGGCCAAGGGATAGCAGGCGACAAACTCGTCCCCACCCAAGCGGCCCACAGTATCGGAGGTGCGTGCCGACTTGCGCAACACGCGGGCGATGTGCGCGATCAGCTGATCACCGGCCAAGTGACCGTGGGTGTCGTTGACTTGCTTTAAGCCATCTACATCGAACAGTGCAACCACCAGACTTTCTTTGTAACGGGCAGCCCGCTCCAGGGTAATGGCAAACTGATCTTCAAAGTATTGGCGGGTTATCAAGCCCGTCAGGGCATCCACCTGATAGCGCTTGATGTTGGCGGAATAGCGCTCCCTCGCCAGCAGCACTACTTCGATTTGGGACCGGAATCGCTCCACAATCTCAACGTCTTGATGGTTGTAGGTGCGGGCAACCGCGGAGTCAAGGTTCAACAAGCCGAACAGGCGATCGCCCACAAATATCGGTGCGCTGATGACAGATTGATACCTCCAGTCTCCGGGCTTGAGCACTGTTTCAAGTGCCTTGAAATCACGGCTGGTGATCAGCCTTGCGCCTTCAATCCGACCCCGCGTTACCTGGTAGAGGAAGCTGTCGTCGAGATCCAATTTGAAATCGGCCACAAAGGTGTCTGTGAAGCCGCGGGATGCCGCAATGGTGAGCAAACCGTCGTCCCCCAGCTTAAGCACCGAGCCGGTGGTGGCTTCGTTGAATATGCGAAACAAATAGGTCAGGATGGTGCTGTAGATTTGCTCCAAGTCTTCATTGAGCAGAATTTCACGATTGACCTGGACATTCATCTCTGCGAGGAGCGCCATCTTTCTGGACGACTCCTGCACATCACGCAGTTGCAACACCAGAAAGCCTACCGAGGCCGACAACAGTCCAACGATGCATGCAAAAACAACACTGGCTAACCCATTTTCCTGGCCCAACGAGGAAAGCGCAAAGTGACTGGCGGTGGCTACGGCCACAAACACCAGAGCCATCCAACCGATGCGTTTGCGCGTCTGCACACTCATCGCCAATCCTTTCACTGGCCTGATTCAGGGTGATTTCCAGTCTTCCAGTCCGTAGGGGGAGAGCAGCTTTTTCAGCGTGCCGGACTTCCGCATTTTCTGGATTTCCAAGTCCAAGGTGGCTGCAAAATCCTGTGCACGTGGGTCCTTGGCGCTAAAGGCAACATACAAAGGCGTCGGAGTTTGGCATCCCGCAGAGACGATCTCAGACTGCAATCCTTTGGTCTCCAGTGCAAATGCCATCTCCGTGTAATCCTCGAAAATCGCATCGAGGCGCCCGTTCATCATCATCGCCATCCGGCGTGAACTTGCGTCATCAGCAAAAACTTCGTGAATCTTTGAGAAGTTTTCGGGTTTGCGCAACCAGTCCCCGAAATCGTGTTGGTAGAGGGTTCCACCCACTACGCCTACGCGGGTCAGTCGGTCGAGGTCTTGCACCGAACGGTATTTGAACTGGCTCGCTGCCGGCACAAAAACGCAACCCCGAGCCACGCCCACCGGTTCCTTGCCGATGACGAGTTGATACTCAGCCACCTCTATGTCATTGGCCGCAATCACCGCACCGGTTTTACCGGCTCGGGTATCCATCAAAGCACGTTTCCAAGGCACGATGCGGTAGTCGACTTTGACATCACGGGTACCAAAAGCAGCCTTTAGAAGTTCGATCACATAGCCGGACCTTTTGGCTTGTGGCTGACAGTTGTAAGGACACCATTCGTCAGCGACAACTACCAGCTTTTGGGCAGACACCATCCCCGTGGTCGCGATCAAAACAACTGCAGCCATGGCGCGCCAAGCCAGCTTGTCAAAAACCATAAATGCCTCCCTGTGTAGTTCGCCCACCTTTTCATTTATCGCATGAAGGCGCTGCTTGGGTGTGACTATGCACGGCAGGACACTATATGGAAGGCAAGCGCACCGCACAAGTCACTCTGAGCAGCAATTTTTGCCGGCCCCCGGCGGCATATCTCTACAGCTGCCAAGCACAAGCAGACTCTCAAGCGTTGGCGTAACGATAGACCTGATCGCTACCGGGCGCTCGAATTTGCGCGTTGAACGAAACAACGATGCGGTCTTTCTCTCCTGCATAGGGCATGGCCTTGTGCGGTAGAAACGCCGGAAACACCACCAACTGCCCCTCCTCGGGTGCGATATCGAGGGTGGCTTGTTGCATAAAGGCGTTTCCCATGTCCATATGTGCACCGCCAAGCAGTGGAAACATGGGGCTGTAGAAGCGGGTAGCGCCGTTCAGCGAACCTAAGTCCGGGTGGGAATGGCGAGTCTTAGGTGGATCGATTTGCACGTAATACACACCCGACCACGAGCAGTTGCCATGCGTATGAATGTCATGGAATGCAGCGCCATTTTGAATCTGAAACCACAGGCCCATCAACTCCAGTTGCAGGCCGTGGCGCCCCGGTGGCCAGACGCCTGCGTTAGCCTGCTTGGCTGTTGTTTGCACCGCTTTGGCGATGAACTCGACCAACGAGCGGAATTCAGCGACGTCCACCCGCTGAAGCAAATCATCTGCACTGGCATAAAAGCCGCCCTTGCCTTTTGCAGCATCGGCATCGGTTGCCCGCATGATGGCAAAGACACGCGCCAACACAGCGTTTACTTCTGCAGCCTGTTCGAAGGTGTGTACCGCCAGTGGCACGGCCCAGTGCTGTTGCAACACACCGTTGCCCGGTAATGAAGTCATGCCGTGACTTCTGACGCGGGAAGTTCGAGCTTCCAGCCGGTACGCTGTGCAAGTTGAGTCAGGTCGTCGAGCGTGTCAAGGTCGGTGATGTAGCGGGTGTTTTCAGTTTGGTGTGCAAAAACCATATCGGGGTTGCGGTCCATCAGGTTGCGGCAACCCAGATTGGTCTCACTAGCCAACACCTGAGCGCGTGCTTCAGCATCAATCACAACCGGATTTCCGCGTTGCCCGCCGACCATCGGCATCACGATGTTGCCGTAGGGTTTCTTCTTGAACGCAGCAATCAGCTCGGTCAGGTCAGATGCACCAATCAAGGGCTGATCCGCCAGCAGAATGATGACTGCATCAAAGTTGCCGCTCAGGGCGGACAAGCCTAGGCGCACGGAGCTTTGTTGACCCGAAGCGAAGTCTGCGTTGTGCGCCAGCGTGACCGGGAAGGTCTGCACCTGCGCCTCGACCGCATCCCGCGCATGGCCGGTGACCACCACCACCTCGTCCACTCCGGCGCCACTCAGCGCAATGAGATGGCGGTTGATGAGCGGCACGCCTTGCAAGCGGATAAGCGATTTGGCTACGCCGCCCATACGCGTACCTTGGCCGGCGGCCAGCAACACGGCACCGATGCGCAAGCGGGCATACAAGCCACCGCCGCCTTTGAGCAAACATCCCATATGACTGACTCCTTTAAACCAACAACTCGGGCAAACGTGACAGGCTGGCAAGATTGTGAACCGGCATGAAACGCGTGACATGCTGAGCAGCCAAAACCATGGCTGCTGACTGTGGCATATCCACAGTGGGATGTAACCAGCAAACCCGCGCACCGCGACCCTGCACTCTGGCGAGTACATCGCTCAAGCCTTGCGGCTCGTCGGTGTCATAACCATCACTCAGCACCATGAACAAATCTCCGCGCTTGAGGCCGCGCCCCAAATGCACATCCAGCGCCTCATTCAAGCAATGCGCTATGCGCGTACCACCGCCAAAACCAAACGACACCGCATTGACCTTCTCCTGAATGCGCTTACTTCGCTGGCGCATCAGCGGGGTGACTTCAGCCAATCGGGTGTGGAACACAAATGCACGGGCATCCATGATCTCCACCAGGGCGCGGCTCAACCGCAAGAAAAACTGGGCATGGGTCTCCATAGAGCGGCTTACATCTACCAGCACGACGACCTGCGGCATGCGTCGTTTGCGCTTGATGTGATGCAGCTTGACCAATTCGCCCCCAGTGGCGAGCGCGTGGCGCAAAGACCGGCGCAGGTGAATCGCGCCGTGGTCGGGGTGGCCCTGAAAACGTCGCATCAGTTTTGTACGAAGTTGGCGTTTGAAGGCCTCCACCAAAGGTTCAAATCGGTCCATATCGCTGGGCAACCACTCCGAGAAATCACGCTCGTCCTGAGGTGCGGTGCGACTGGCGCCCCCTTGGGCACGCTTTGGCGAACCCGGCGCGTCAATATCACCCACACCGGGGGCATCGGTCACACCTAGGGTGGGTTTGCTAGCACCGGGCGGGCTATCACCCATCTCGCTGTGCATTTGCTTTACCAGATCGGGCAGCGAGCGCGAGCGCTGGGTGAGACCAGAGTTGCGGGTTTTGCCTTTGACTTTATGCGGAAACCAGTACGCCTGGTGAACCTCCGGATAGCGACTCCACTGGGTATGGCTGCCAGACGCTATGCCACGCCAAAGCGCAGCAATACGCTCCCACTGTTGCAGCGGCAAAGTGGCCGCGCTTTGCACCATCAGCTCCACTTCAGCGTATCCCAGCGAAAAACCGTGTTCACGCAAGTAATGGGCAAACTCGCCCACTTGTTGGCGTGGATCAGTGGCATCGGCTTGCGCAGTGGCGCTCATCAAAGCGCCTTATTTCTGTTGTGCTGCCATCGCTCCGGCAACACCCACATCTTGGCCCATGCGTGGTCCATCCAGCAGCCGGGCCACCGTGTCAGAAGTTACCTGCCAACGGTCGTTGCGGGTCTTGAGCAAAGCCGCAAGTGAAGGTACCAGCGCCTGTGGGTCTATGGGCAGTTCTACATGCCCCAGCTTGAACAACACCCTGACCCAATCCAGTGTTTCAGCCACGCCGGGGATTTTCTCCAAGTCGTGCTTTCGCAAGCGCTGCACAAACGCGACGGTTTCTTCCACGAGGCGTCCAGTGGCCTCAGGTACCAGCGTGCGCACAATTTGGGTCTCGCGAGCCAGCGTGGGAAAGTCGACGTAATGAAACAGGCAGCGCCTTCGCAGTGCATCGGAGAGATCACGCGTGCCATTGCTGGTGAGCACGACCAAAGGCTTGCTGATAGCCTTTAGTGTGCCGATTTCAGGGACAGTAACTTGATATTCGGAAAGCATCTCGAGCAGGAATGCTTCAAAAGCTTCGTCGGCGCGGTCGATTTCGTCGATGAGTAAAACACACGGCTGCGGGGAACGGATGGCTGCCAGCAGAGGACGCTCCAGCAGAAAGGCCTCAGAAAAAAGATCGTCGCGCAATGCCGCACGGTCACCCTGCCCGGCCTCTGCAAGTCGAATTTCTAGCAATTGGCGACTGTAATTCCACTCGTATACCGCCTGACTCAAGTCCAAGCCTTCGTAACACTGCAGACGCAAAAGCGGGCGGTTGAGGGCCCGGGCGCATGCACTGGCAATTGCGGTTTTGCCTACGCCAGCTTCACCTTCGAGAAGCAGTGGTCGCTCCAGCGCCAGTCCCATCCAAACCAGACTGGCCAAGTCTTCATCGGCAATGTAGCCCGCCTTGAAAAGTTGCTCTCGCAGGCCCTCGGGCGTGGTGGGAACAGGTAAGGTCATGAGGCCGCGGCAACAATCTAGAGACTTGAGGTTTACGACTTGCGCCCGAAGAGTCCGCCAAAAAAGTTTTTGATCATGAGCCAGACAAAGCCCAGTGCGTTGAACTCTTTGGCGACCACGGGGGCAACGGGTGGGGGTGGGACTGCAGCAGACTCCGGGTTGTTGCCGGACGCGCTTGCATCTGCTCCCGCCACCGGCGCCATGCCCGCTTGAACCACTTGAGCCTTTTGCGAGAACACATCGGCAAACTGGGCAAGGATCATGTCAGACACCGACGTCATCATGCGACCGCCGAACTGTGCAAATTTTCCATTGACGATCACCTCGGCATGACCTTGCAGAATGCAGTTTCCGCCGTCGGACGGGGCCAGCGTCGCCGTAAGCTCCATGGATGCCGATGAGCCACCTTTATCCGCACCTTTGCCCATCATCTTCAAAGTGCGGGTTTCGATATCCAGCGTCAAAACTTCGATCGTGCCGGCAAACGCAGCGACTGCAGGCCCGACCTTGACCTTGACGGCGCCCTTGTAGTGGGTTGCGTCAATTTCTTCAGTGATCTGGGCACCGGGCATGCATGTAGCCAGCTCATTCATGTTGGCGAGCACTTGCCAGGCAGCTTCCACGCTGGCCGCTACCGGGTATTGTTTGTCTAAGACGACTTCCATACGTACTTTCTATCTCGAATTGACAAAACAAGAGGGCGGATGCGCCATGGCACACCCGCCCCACAGAATGCAGCTATCAGCTGGCAATACCGGCTTGCTTAAGCTGCTGCCACACTCGGTAAGCGGTGTGCGGCATGTTGAAGTGCGTCACACCCAGATGCGCAAATGCATCGACCATGGCACTGGTAAATGTGGGAATGCTTCCTACGTGAGGCGACTCCGCAACACCCTTGGCACCGATCGGATGGTGCGGGCTCGGGGTCACTGTGTAGTCGGTTTCCCAATGGGGGGTTTCGACCGCGGTAGGCAAAAAGTAATCCATGAGCGAGTTGCCCTGGATGTTGCCCTGCTTGTCAAAGGACAACAGCTGACCCATGGCTACTGCGAATCCTTCGGTCAGGCCGCCGTGAATTTGCCCTTCAATCACCATCGGGTTGATGCGCGTGCCGCAGTCGTCCAGCGCATAGAAGCGGCGAACTTTGGTCTCACCTGTTGCTTTGTCGATATCGACCACACACAGGTAAATGCCAAAGGGGTACGTAAAGTTCGGCGGATCGTAGTAGTGCACTGCCTCGAGGCCAGGCTCCAAACCGGCCGGAGGCTGGTGGTAAGCAGCCCAGGCAATTTCGGTCATGGTTTTGAACTTGGCATCATTGCCCTTGATCTTGAAGCGATCAATTTCCCACTCCAGATCCGCCTCGCTCACTTCCAGCAAATGGGCTGCAATGGTTTTGGCCTTGGCATGGATTTTTCTGGCAGCCATGGCGATAGCCGCACCCGCTACAGGGGTAGAACGGGAGCCGTAAGTGCCCAAGCCATAAGGCGCCGTGTGGGTGTCGCCCTCTTCCACTTGAATGACTTCCGACGAAATACCTAGCTCGGTGGCAATGATCTGCGCGTAGGTGGTCTGGTGCGCCTGGCCTTGCGAAATCGTACCCATGCGGGCAATAGCACTCCCTGTGGGGTGTACGCGAATCTCGCAGGAATCAAACATGCCGACGCCAAGAATGTCGCAAATCTTGCTGGGACCTGCACCGACCACTTCGGTAAATGTCACCAAGCCGATACCCATGAGCGTTGGGCAATCGGGGTCGGCGCGTTTTGCGGCTTGTTCGGCGCGCAGTGCTTTGTAGTCCACTGCGTCCAGCACTTTGTCGAGCGCGGTCTGGTAGTCCCCTGAGTCGTACTCAAAACCGAATGCGGATTTGTAGGGAAACTGCTCGCGCTTGATGAAGTTCTTGGCGCGTATCTCAGCTTTGTCCATACCCAGTTTCTGTGCGAGTACATCAACCATGCGCTCCACTAGGTAAACCGCCTCCGTCACGCGGAAAGAACATCGGTATGCGACGCCACCCGGCGCCTTGTTGGTGTACACGCCATCTACGGAGCAATGTGCCGCAGCAATGTCATAGCTTCCCGAGCAAATATGGAACATGCCTGCGGGGAACTTGGACGGGTCAGCGCAGGCATCAAACGCGCCGTGGTCTGCCGTGACGTGTGTGCGGAGCGCCAGAATTTTGCCGTCAGCTGTGGCGGCTAATTCGCCGGTCATGTGGTAGTCGCGGGCAAAGCCCGTGCTCGACAAATTTTCGATACGGTCTTCCACCCACTTGACGGGACGCCCCAGCACGATGGAAGCTACGATGGCACACACGTAGCCAGGGTAGATGGGCACTTTGTTGCCAAAACCGCCGCCAATGTCAGGGGAAATGATGCGTACCTTGGACTCCGGAATACCTGACAGCATGGACACCACCGTGCGCACCACGTGGGGCGCTTGGCTCGTAATCCAAGTGGTGAGCTCTCCACGCACCGGGTCGAACGATGCCACGCAGCCACAAGTCTCAAGCGGGCAAGGGTGCACACGCGGGTAGTGCATATCCTGCTTGACGGTGACGGCAGCACTAGCAAAAGCAGCGTCAGTTGCCTCTTTGTCACCCGCCTGCCAATTGAAAATGTGGTTGGGGCTTTTGCGAGGACCGTGGGCTCCTTCGGCTTTACCCGCCAAGTCTTCGCGCAACACGGGCGCGCCCGGCTTAAGAGCTTCAAAAGGATCGATGACTGCTTCGAGCTCTTCGTATTCCACTTCCACGGCCTCTACGCCATCCGCAGTGCAATAGCGGTCCTCACCAATCACCACGGCCACTTCCTGCATCTGAAAATGCACTTTTTCATCCGCCAGCACGGCCTGAACATCGCCCGCCAAGGTTGGCATCCAGTGCAATTTAAGCGGCTTCAAATCTTCAGCAGTGAGCACAGCAATGACGCCCGGAATCTTCAGCGCGGCTTCTTTGTTGATGCGTTTGATGCGGGCGTGAGCCACGGGCGCACGCACGATGTCCATGTGCAGCATGCCGGGAAGCTTCATGTCGTCGACGTAGTTGCCCTTGCCCTGGATAAAGCGGGCATCCTCCTTGCGCAGGCGGGACTCGCCCATGCCCATCAGGGCTTTTTCGCGATCACTCAAAGGTGCATTCATGAATGTCTCCTAATTTTTCTACGGAGGGCTTCAGGCCGTGACCGCTGGTTGTTGTTGAAGGTTCTTTGCGGCAAGCAGCACGGCCTTGACGATGTTCTGGTAGCCGGTACAACGGCACAGATTGCCTGACATTCCATGACGTACTTCTTCAGCCGTCGGATTAGGGTTGTCCTGCAAGAAGCGATAGGCGCGCATCAGCATTCCCGGTGTGCAAAAACCGCACTGCAGACCATGCTCTCTGTAAAACGCATCTTGAATGGCATGCAAAACGCCACCGCTGGCCAGACCTTCTACAGTCTTGATATCGCTGCCTTCACACTGGACTGTCAGGTGGGTACAGGATTTGACTGACTGGCCATCAATGTCCACCGTACAAGCGCCACAGTGACTGGTCTCGCAGCCAATGTGCGCACCTGTGAGGCTCATTTTTTCGCGCAGAAAATGGATCAATAAGGTGCGCGGCTCTACGGCCTCTTCTACAGTCTTGCCATTCAGGTTGAGGGAAACGATTTTTTTGCTCATCGGGGCGTACTCCGTTAAATCGGGGTTTACTTGGAATTAGCGGCAACGTGCCGCGGCTGCGGATATGGCCCGCTTGGTCATCTCGCCGGCCATTGCCGTTTTGTATTCGGCATCCCCCCGCAGGTCTTCGGCCGGTTCGCAGATGGCACGCACAGCTTGGGCAGCCGCCTCCAAGCTGGCCGCATTGATCGGGTTACCGATGAGTGCCTTTTCCGCTTCGCGGGCACGCAGCGCCGTGGGGGCCACGTTGGTCAGGCCGATGCTGGCGTGGCTCACTACGCCACCGCTCATGCGCAGCACCACTGCAGCACCAGCAGTCGCCCAATCTCCGGTTTTCCGTTTGAGTTTTTGGTAGGCGCTGCCCGTACCTACTGCGAAAGGCGCTATCAAAATTGCAGTAAGAATTTCGTTCTCGGCCAACGCTGTCATATAGGTCCCGAGGAAGAAATCCACCGCTTTGACTTGGCGCTCACCGTCGGGGCCCTGTAATACAAAAGTCGCATCCAACGCCATCGAGATGGCGGGGTGATCATTGCCGGGGTCGCCGTGGGCAATATCACCACCAATGGTGCCGCGATTGCGGACCTGTGGATCAGCGATCAATTTAGCCGCCTCGGGCAACAACGGGAGTTTGTCGTTGAGCAGTTTTGAGGCAATCAATTCGTTTTCGCTGGTCATGGCACCAATGCGAATCACACCACCTTGCTCGGAAATACCACGCAGCTCGGGAATGCGGTTGATGTCAATCAACGCGCCAGGCGCCGCGAATCGCAGCTTCATCATGGGCAGCAGGCTGTGCCCGCCAGCCAAGAGCTTGGCCTCATCGCCCAAAGAAGAAAGCAGACCAATGGCCTCGCTCACAGTCTTGGGGGCATGGTAATCAAATGCGGGTGGAATCATGTCGTCTCCTCTTTTATTGGGAACACCAAACTTTCATCACTCAAACCATACCGACGCCCTCTGTCACGCGGGAATCAAACCAATCAAACGCTTGGTTCAGTGCACGAGCGGCCGGTAAATTCGCACGAACGATGTACCTGCTTCAGGCCTTTGCGGAAATCGCATCGGTCAATCCCAGTTGGTCCATCAAACGCGCAACGCTGGATCGCGAAACCGGAATTTCCACGGGCGTGGAGCCCATCATCCGAAGTGTCATACGGCCGTCATCTCGCACAATTTCATCGACTTGGCTCAGGTTGACGATGTAGCTGCGATGCACCCGCAAGAAGCATTGCGGATCCAGTCGGCTCTCCAGGTCGCCGATGGTCAGATTGCAAAACTGGCCGCCTTGTGCGGTGTGTACCCAGGTGTAGTGGCCTTCGCTGCGGATAAAGGACACGCTTTGCACGTCCACCAGCAGAACCCGGTTTTGCTTGACTGTAGGAATCTTTCTAAACTGCCGCTTGACGACTTCCTGCCCTTTGGACTTGGGCGTGTCATCGTCCTCTTGGCTTACCACTTCTGTGATGTCATAAAAAACCAGCGTATAGCCTGTGGCCGCACCCCGCACGTCAGAGAGTTTGGAGACTTTGATCAGCAAGACCCTTTCCGGGATATTGATCATCATCGCCATCGGGGGGGCGTTGTTCACCGGGCACTCTGCTTGACCCAACAAAAACTTGACTTTAGGTCGAGCCGCCTCCGGATGGAAATCCGTCACGATTTTCCCAAAGGGCATTTTTTCCTGCACCGGAAGACAACGTCTGGCGTAGTCGTTCATCCCCAGCACACGAATGCTCGCGTCAAGGTGGACCACGCCCACATCGAAACGCTCTAACAGATAGAGCCACGAATTGACCTTCGAGCTTGTTTGCTTTTGGGATGCATCTGCATGACTACAAGTTTTCATCGGGCGTCTCGAGCTTGAAAATTCAAAATGGTTGGACGACCAAACTAACTCGTGCCACTAAACGGACACTCATGCAACCTTCGCGCGCTTCGTTCACCCGTTAGCAAAAAAAAAAGAGGCTGGGTAAAGTGCGGGCTGTCAGGTCGTCAGACTGCAATGCCGCGCAAGCGTCGCTCAAGTGCAGGTCATGTTATCGGTACAAGTGATTGTCGCCACGGGGTTTACCCCCGATGCAATGATCAAAAGAAACAAAGCACATCGTTGAAATGTTAAAACTGCAAACACAAGCCCATTGGCTGGCGCGGGGAGTTGGCACGGCAACCATTACGCCGATCTTGCTACTGATGTTGGTAGCCTTCACATTGCAGGGTGTGGACCAGACCGCACAGCGCAGCACCAGTTCTTCACTATGGGTGACTCTGCTTTCCTTGGTAGCGGTGGCAGTCGGCTGCGGGGCACTGAGCTGGGTCCGTCCACAACGCGCGGGCCTATCGCCACCACATGTGATGCTGTCCCTGGGTTTTGGCGGGATGCTTTTGGGCTTGGCATATGACCTGATACAAGCGAGCCCGGCACAGCTGGAAAGTTTGTGCACCCAATCTGCCAATCTGGACATGATGCAGAGCTTTCAGCTTCACCTGACTTACCTGCCCGGCATGCACACCGGCATGCTGATTGGAGGGCTGCTAGCTATCCCCAGCCTGCGTGCCTTGCGCGCGAATTGTGGTGTGTATTTGTGTTCCTTGTTTGCACAAAACCTTATGTGTTCTGCTTGGATGCTGCTAGGCATGACTCTGGGCGCTGTGTGGCTGGTGCGAATGCAGGCAGAAAGCGGCGTGTCGTCCTTGCCGGGCATGTTGGGCGGCATGTTTGTTGGCATGACATGGGGCATGGTGATCAGCGTGGCGCTGTACCGCAGCTACTTTGCACTTAGGAACCGCAACTGAATTCACTTCAACAAGGGCTTTGAAAGTCGGTTAGGCGCCAGGCCAGATCGCCGAAGCTATAGCAATTCTCTTGCCCAACGAGGAGTGTGGGTGGCTGGTCTTGCAGATGTCTACTGCGTCTGCGCACATGTCGCGGCCTAGATTCTTGCCGCCAAGCAAGCACTTGAACCCTTACTTGAGCACCGTGGCACCCGTAGAGTCCACAGCAAATAGCTTGTGGAGGATGAAAGGCGGCTTGCAAACCGGACAAGCGGTTACACCGTGTCGAAGAACGACAAAGAGTTGTAGAGGACCTTCAAGGGCCGCTACAACGGGCGTTGAACTCATTGCTGCATTGCGATCAATCTGGCATCTGCCAGCGCTGCCGACCGGTGGTGTACGAAAGCTTGGTACGCGGGTGAGCGCACCATGTTCATGAAAGCCGCGGCATTGGGGTACTGCACCAGCAAGACGTCGTCCCACGCCTCGCTTGCAGGAGCCACCAAGGCATGGCAAGCGCGGCCTTGCCACACTACTATGCCGCCCGCGGCTTGCACGGATTTCAGGGCATGGGCCGCATATCGGGAATAAGCCTCGCGCCCTGAACACGGAGCTTCCTGGCGGTCAGCGGCGTATTCAGCCTGCGCTTTGAAGCGCAGCAAGTTCAGCATGGTGACCGGCTTGTCAGGCGCCGTTTTCGCGAAGAGCTGGCTGAAACTTTCGCGGCTCGGATCAATAGTGGGCATGTTGACGGTCCTATGTTGAGTTGGTGAATGGAGCGATGCAAGCCTTGCAATGAATCACTTGCCCGGTGCCGCAGTCTCGTCATCTATGGCCTTTTGCACCTCCCGGTAGAAGGCGTCACGCGCACTGGATGCTTCCTTATCAAGGGCTCCACCCGCCCAATTGGCGTTGGACACAATGACCAACTTGCGTTTGGGATCGATAAAGATGCCCTGGCCAAATATCCCTCGCGCGGTGTAACTGCCGTCGTCATAAGTCCACCACTGGTAGCCATACCCGCGGTCCGGCTGGCCGATGTCTGTGCGTTTGCTAGTAGCTTCTGACCACCAACCATCGGGGACGATACTTTTGCCATCCGCCAAGGCGCCACCCAAGATGAATTGGCCCATACGGGCGTAATCGCGAGGTGAAGCCTGAATACAGCAGCCTCCAATTTCCTGACCGGTTTTGCTCAAGATCCAGGTGCCCTGTTGCTCCATGCCTGCCGGCCCCCACACCTTTTCGGCAAGGTAGGTTGCCAACGGCTTGCCGGTAGCTTGCTGAACGAGGGTGCCGACCAGATTAGTCTCCCCGGTGCTGTATAGCCAGCGGGTACCAGCCGGTACATCGCGCGGCAGCTTGCGCATATAGCTCACCAATGCATCTACGCCGTCTTCCGGCTTATGGTTGTTGAACTTTGCAACATCCGATTGGGGGTCGGCATAGTCCTCGTTCCACTTCACACCGGAGGTCATGGTGAGCAACTGGCGCACGCTTACCTCGTCGTAGGCCGAGCCTTTGAGGTCCGGGATGTAGAGACTGACTTTGTCGTCCAAGCTTTTGATGAAACCATCTCTAACCGCCGCACCGACCAAAGTCGAGGTGAACGACTTGGCAACCGAAAAGCTGGTCCAACGCCCTGCCGCATCAAACCCTAGGCCATATCGCTCCAAGCGCAATTTGCCGTCATGCAAGACCAAGAGGGCAGCACTGCGCTGGTCGCTCATGTACGCGTCCATATCGCTTGTGAGTTTCAGCGGCGCACCGGCGGGCAATGCAGAAGGTGTGCCGCCAGCTGGCACCACCCGCGACTTGGCGAGCAAAGGCAATCGATCCAGAGCGCGAAAAGCTGCATCCCGTTGCGGCTGGGTCCAAAACAGCAAATCGCGGTTGGTTGGCACCGTCGCCAATAGACCACGGGTTTCCTTGTCCAGACTGAACCAACCGCCAACGCCGGCAACACACAGAACGACCAAGGTGCCGAGCACCAGTTTCTTGAACGCCAAAACAAACTCCTGGAACGCGCATTCACACATAAATAAGAAATGGTGCACTGGCTCAAGTCGTCTGAACTTCAGACAAACCCTTGCCGAGTCGTACTGGTGACAGCTACAACCCGGCAAGAAAACCTACGTCAGATGCCCTCGCAAGGCGTGGGGTTCCGCCAATGCCGGCGCTTCGATTTTTTTCAGCGCACATGCACAATTGAACCCTCAACTCCTACCTGAATCGCTATGAAAGACTCTGCTTTGTTGGTTGGCATCTCGGATGCCATCGGATTCGTAGCAGGCGCCCAATTGGGTTTGTGGCTTGGCCAATCGATGGGGTTTGATGCCTTCGCGGGAGGGTTTGGCAACAACGCCTTGGTGGGCATGCTTTTGTTGGGTTTGGGTGGCGGACTGGGGCTGCAACTTGCGAGCCGATGGCGCAGCTGGCGCGCGGCCAGAAAGAGCGAATAGCCTTCCGTCATTGATGTGTTGAGTCGGCGAAGGACCTAGAAACTCACGCAGAAAAGGCCCCACTTTTTTCAAGCCTTAGACCTTGTGGGGGAGTAAGAAATCCGTCAGACGTAGTTTTGACACTGCGGCCGTCCATGGCTCGCCGTGGATGCTGAGACCCGCCTAATCAAACAAAACGGAGACTCCCCATGAGCACCAGCCCAGCCAGTGCCGCGTCGATTGAAGACCGCAAGCGGCCCATGACGCGTGATGAAAAACGCGTCATCCTTGCATCTTCAGCCGGCACCATTTTTGAGTGGTACGACTTTTATCTCTATGGTTCGCTTGCAGCGATCATCGGAGCGCAGTTCTTTTCTTCGTTTCCGGAGGCTACACGTAACGTGTTTGCCTTACTGGCCTTTGCGGCCGGCTTTCTGGTGCGACCCTTCGGTGCGCTGTTCTTCGGCAGATTGGGCGACATGATCGGACGCAAGCAAACGTTCCTCATGACGATTTTGATCATGGGGATTTCGACCTTTGTAGTCGGTTTGCTGCCGGGCTACAACACCATCGGCTGGGCCGCACCTGTCATCCTGATCTTGTTGCGCATGCTGCAGGGCCTTGCATTGGGTGGCGAATACGGCGGCGCTGTGGTCTACGTGGCTGAACACGCGCCACCGGGACGCCGTGGTTTTTTCACAAGCTGGATTCAGACCACTGCCACCTTGGGGCTCTTGCTATCCCTGATGGTGATCTTGACCGTGCGGACCATTGTTGGCGAAAAAGACTTCGCCGAATGGGGCTGGCGTATCCCCTTCCTGCTGTCCATTTTCCTGCTGGGTATTTCTGTCTGGATCCGACTGCAAATGGAAGAGTCGCCTGCCTTCAAAAAAATGAAAGCGGAAGGCACAAGCTCCAAAGCACCTATTGCCGAGGCGTTCGGTCAATGGAGTAACGGCAAGTTCGCACTGATCGCCTTGTTCGGTTTGGTGGCAGGCCAGGCCGTGGTCTGGTACACCGGTCAGTTCTATGCCCTGTTCTTCCTGCAAACCATTTTGCGGGTGGACATGTTTACCGCCAACGTGCTGATCGCATGGTCTCTGATTCTGGGTACCGCCGGCTTTGTGATCTTTGGTTCGCTGTCCGACAAAATCGGCCGCAAGAAAATCATTCTGGCTGGCTGCTTTTTGGCCATCGTGACCTACTTCCCGGTCTTCAAAACCATCACGCAAATCGCCAACCCGGCATTGCATGCTGCGCAGCAGAACACCAAGGTCACCATCATTGCGGACCCCAACGACTGCTCGTTCCAGTTCAACCCCACAGGTACTGCAAAGTTCACTAGCTCCTGCGATGTGACCAAGGCACTGCTTGCACGCAGTTCCGTGAATTACTCTGTGCAGTACACCCCAGGCGCTATTCCAGCCAAGGTGCAAATCGGCACAGCTGAAGTGGTGGGCTACGAGATAGCCAAGCTCACTGGAGATGAGGTCAAGGCGGCGCCTGCAGCATTTGCAAAATCAGTGAACGAAGCGCTTGCTGCCGCTGGCTACCCAGTCCCCGGCAAGCCTGCGGCCGGAATTATCAAGATGGAAGGCTTCTTTGACATCTTCAATGGTCAAGTGTTCCCGTTGGTGCTGATCCTCACCTACCTCGTACTTCTGGTCACGATGGTGTACGGTCCGATTGCAGCCGCGTTGGTAGAACTCTTCCCTACACGCATCCGCTACACCGGCATGTCTTTGCCCTACCACATCGGAAACGGATGGTTCGGTGGTTTGATGCCTGCAACTGCCTTTGCGATGATCGCGCAAACTGGCGACCCTTACTATGGCTTGTGGTACCCAGTTGTAGTGGCCGGAATGACTTTAGTAATCGGCATGATCTTTGTTCCAGAAAACAAGGACAAGGACATCTTCGCCGAAGATACCCGCCGCTAAGGCACGAAGGGTAAGAACTGCCTAAAGCAACCCCAGACAGTGATCTGTCTGGGGTTGTTTCTTTTTGATGACTCCGGGAAAACAGCATCCTTCAAAGGCTGAAAATCTTTGTGCTCCGGATCTTCAATTCATCGAATTCGCTCTGAATTTCAGACATTAGTTCGCGGTAAATGTGCAGCGGTTAAATTGGTGCTCGACGGGCTCTGATGCCATCAAGATAGATTGATTCTGTGTATTTGGCAGCTAAAGAAACCGCACGGAACTTTTAGTTGTCTACCGATTCCGAAAGCCGTCTACCTATTTCCGCAATTCCCGGTCGCACAAACGCTGGGTGCCTTCTTACAGGATTTCGATATGCCCTCTTCTCACCCGGCTTCCCGCCGTTCGCTTTTGGCACAGGGTGCGGGTTGGATGGCCCTTAGCGGCATTCCTGCTTGGCTCAGCCCGGCCATGGCACAAACGGCTCTGCGCCCCACCCCCAGCCAGACCGAAGGACCGTTCTATCCTATCGCCTTGCCCGCAGATCATGACTTTGACCTCTTGCGCAACGGAAGCGCGGCATACAACAAGGGGCAAGTAGCGTGGGTAGAGGGTGTGGTGACTGATACCAAAGGCACACCCGTGTCAGGCGCGGTGGTCGAAATCTGGCAATGCGACCACGAGGGCAATTACCACCACCCCCGCGACGGCGGCAAAGCCGATCCGTCGTTTCAGGGATTTGGCAGGGTGGCCGTTGGCAAAGACGGCCGCTACCGGTTCCGCACCATGAAGCCTGCGCCCTACACCGGGCGTACGCCCCATATCCATGTGAAAGTCAGGCTCGATCGGAAGGAACTTCTCACGACACAACTTTATGTCGCGGGCGATCCTGGCAACGAGCGCGACGCGCTGTGGCGACGCCTCGATGATCGGGAGCGTGTTGCCCTGACCCGTGCATTTGCACCCTCCGCAGACGGTATGCGCGCCGAGTTTCCAATCGTGGTGCAGGCCTGAACGGGCCACGGTCTTACCCATGGATTCTTTGACTCAAATTGCGCTCGGATCGGCAGTGTGCGTTGCCGTCATGGGCCGGCGCACCGCGATGTGGAAATCGGCTCTATGGGGTGCCGGTGCCGGCACCCTGCCGGACTTGGACGCCCTTATCGACCATGGTGATGCGCTGCTCAATATGGTGCTACACCGGGCTGAAAGTCACTCCCTGTTCTTTCTTAGCTTGCTAGCGCCGCTGCTCGCCTGGATCGCAGCGCGTGGTCACCAATTTTTGCGGTGGTGGCTGGCACTCTGGCTGGTGCTGATCACCCACCCACTGCTCGACACAATGACGATTTACGGTACGCAGTTGCTGCAGCCGTTTTCAGACTACCCCTTCGGGCTGGGCAGCATGTTCATCATTGATCCGGCGTACACGTTGCCGCTGATCATCGGGGTGCTGGCCGCGTGGCGATGCAAAGATGCAACGCGCGGGCTGCGCTGGAACTTGTTCGGTCTGATGTTCTCTACGTTGTATCTCGGTTGGAGTCTTGTGGCACAGCACTTGGTTGAGCAGCAGGCCCGCGCTTCCCTGCGCGAAAACGGTGTTTTGGCCCAGCGGGTGCTTGTGACTCCCGCGCCGCTACAAACTTTGCTCTGGCGGGTGGCGGCCATTCCCGATGACTCTGCAGACCCGGTGTTTCACGAGGCCTATGTCTCGGTACTTGATGGAAAGCGCCCTCTTCGTTGGACAGCGCATGCTCGAGGCAGCGACCTACTGGTACGGCACGCCACTGCCCCACCTGTGGCGCGGCTGAGTGCATTCACCCACGGGTTTGTCAAAGCAGCCGTTTCGCCGGACGGGCAGTTGCGCATCACTGATCTGCGCATGGGGCAGGAGCCTGACTACGTCTTCAACTTTGACCTCGGGCCTCTAGACGCTGTGGGGCAAACACCCGCCACTCCGCATAGCGGCCGCCCCCCCATCGGGCCGGCACTGCGCTGGATAAGTGAGCGGATGTTCGGCAAGGATGTGCCGCCGCCTTGGCTCACTCCCCCGCAATAGGCCAGAACCCGGGTAGGCTGGGTTAAGGCGTTGTTGCGGGCCGGTGGGCCGGGTAGGGAGTTGACAGCAAGACATAGAGTCCAGCCGCAAAGAAGATCAAGATCATGCCCATGCCGGCGCGCGCGCTGCCGGTCCAGGTGGTCACCAAGGCTACGCTCAGCGGCGCCAGAAAACTCGTGGCGCGACCCGCCAGTGCATAGATGCCGAAGTATCGGCCGGATTCATCCTCAGCGACGCTGCGTGCCATGTAGGCTCGGGAAGACGCTTGAACCGGCCCGAAAGCCAGTCCGACAAGCAGCCCGAACGCAACGTACGCTTTTTCCGCACCCGTAGCAAAAAGGCCACCGGTATCCGCGGTGGCAAAGTTCCAGAGACCGAACAGCGTAAAGCCCGGACCGGTCGAAATGATGCCGAGGGTCGCCACCAGCAAGGTGACGATGGCGCCAATTACCACGCGCTTCGACCCACGTCGCGTGTCTAATCTGCCGCCCCATAGAGAGCCGCCGATGGCGGTGATGTTGAGGATGATTCCATAGATGCCCAGCTCAATGATGGACCAACCGAACATTCCGGCTGCAAACCCGCCGCCTAGCGCCAGCAGAGCCCCGATACCGTCCTGGTAGAGCATCCGCGCTATCAGAAAGCGCATCAGTCCGGCCCGGCGCCGCAACTCGCCCAAAGTCTGACGCATTTCCGACAAACCCAGCTTGACCGCCTCACCCATAGGACGACGGGTGCCACGGTCAGGGGTGAACAAAAACATCGGAAGGATAAAGACCAAGTACCACAGCGCGGAGAGAGGCCCTGTAACGCGGGCATCTTCCCCCGAAGCAGGTGAGAGTCCGAACAGGGGCTCGATGCCGATGAGCGTCTTGCCCGTGGCCGCACTTCCAGCCAACAGCGCCAAGACAATGACCAAGACCAGCATGCCGCCGAGATAGCCCAGCCCGAAGGCAGTGTTGGACACAGCACCAATCTTCTCGTTGCGGACCAGGGAAGGAAGCATCGAGTCATTGAAAACGATAGAGAACTCGGCAGCCACTGCGGCCACGGTGTAGGCCAGCAAAATCCAAAAGACACTGGAGCCCGGTGCTGCGTTCCATAGCCATAGCAGCCCCAAAATTTTCAGTACAGCAAAAGCAGCGATCCAGGTCTTGCGGGGCCCGCTCTGGTCTGCAATCGAGCCCAAAACCGGAGCCAAAATTGCCATCACAAGTCCGCCAATGGCAATCGCATAACCCCATGCGGCTTGACCCGCCACCGGGTCGGGGTTGCCATTGGCATCAAGCACCATGCGGGATATGAAATAGGGCCCGAAGATAAAGGTGGTAACCACCGTAAAGAAGGGCTGCGCAGCCCAATCGAACAGCATCCAGCTCCAGATGCCTTTGCGGTCGGTCGATGGCGCTTGTGCGCCGGGCGGTGATGTGGTCATGCGATCTCCGTATCAGACTGCTGGGTCGGAGCTTAACGGAACAGTTCCGGTAGGCCGGTTGCAAGGGGTGGGAACAGTGCAATCAGCAGTGTGCCCACAAAAATGGCCGCCATGGCAGGTAACACCGACCGGGCCACTGTAGCAATGGACTTCTTGAACATGGCAGACGCGAAATAGATATTCATGCCTGCAGGTGGGCAGAGAAAGCCCACTTCCATCGCCGCCAGAAAGATGATTCCGAAGTGGACCGGATCAATGCCATAGGCCTTTGCCAAGGGCAGCAGCAGCGGCACCAAGACCACAATCGCCGCATAGATTTCCATCAAGGCAGCTGCAAAGAACAGAAAAATGCAAAGCAGTACCAGAAACACATAGCGGTTCGGAATGAAACTTTGCACCCATTCGACGGCCTGATCCGGAATTCCGGCGTCGATCATGAAGTTGGTGAGCGCTAGCGCCATGCCCAATATCAGCATGACGCCACCGATGATCTGGGCGCAATCGCTGAAGGTGCGGCCGAGTTGTTTGACACCCAATTCACGATGCACCAGTGCTTGGGTGACCAAGGCATAGGCGGCAGTGAGCGCAGCACTTTCCATCGGCGTGGCCAGCCCGCTGAGCAGACTACCCAGCGCCACCAAGGGGGTTGCGAGCTCCCATTTCGCGACCCATGCGGCGGCCAGTGCACCGTGGAAATCCGGTGGCGCAGCAACCGGGGCCTGTTTGTCGCGGCGCAAAAAGCCCCCCAACAGAAGCAGGCACAGCACCATCAACAGGGCAGGAACCAAGCCCGCGAGAAACATGTCTGTGATCGGCACGCGGGCTATCACGGCGTACAAAATCAAAGGCACCGAAGGAGCCAACAGCACGCCCAATGCGCTCGCGCTGGTCACAAGGCCAATACCGCGCTGCTCTGGGTAACCGGCCTTCATGAGCAAGGGAAGCAACAAGCCCCCTAGCGCCAAAATGGTGACGCCACTGCCGCCGGTAAATGCCGTAAATGCGGAGCACAGCACCGCCGCGGCAATGACACTACCCCGGACACCACCACCGAACATCGCCACAAACAAAGCACTAAGCCGCTGTGCCGCGCCACTGCGCGCCAGCAGCAGACCGGCCAAGGTATAGAGCGGCAGCGCGGGCAGAGAAGCGTTGACCGTGATCTGGTAATGACTCAGCGCCACCGAGGCCAGCGGCAAGGCGTCACTTGAAAACAGCAGCAAGGACAGGCCGCCCAGCACCGCAAAGACAGGCGCTCCGGCAATCAGCATGGCAGCGAGCACTACCAAGCCGGGAGTGGTTTCCTGAGGCATTCCATCAAAGTGGGCCCCCAGCGTCCACCCTACCAATGGAAGCAACACGGCGAGAGGCCACCGCAGATGCGACGCTGCACTGCAACGGGAAGCCAGCCGGAAGCCCAGCAACATGAAACCCAAAGGCATGCTCGCTTGCACCAACCAGACCGGAATGCCGTATGCCAGCGGCTGGGGAGTCGCCATTTCAGTGACCACGAAGCGCCAACTAGCCAAGGCCAACACGCCCGCCAGAATGCCACTGGCACCCTGTACCAGGCTCTTGATCAAAGCTTGTGTCCGCGGATTTCCCCAGTTTCCGAGGCTGGAACCCAGTGAAGTCAGGTGGCCGTAGCGCTCTGCTGCCACCGCGCCGAACATGGTCATGATCAGGCCGAGATGCTGCACCAGCACCGATGCGTTCTCCACACCAAGCCCGCTGCTGGCGCGTAAACCCATTTCAACCACTGGCAGTAATACCATCAAGACCAGTGCGGTGCCTGACAGCAGCTCGTCAAAGCGCCCCCACAGTGCGAGTCGCATCAGTGCTTCCCGGCCCGAAAGGCGCGCAGGTGCACGAAAACCTCATCAAAAGTGTCGGCCGGAACCATGGCTCCGCGGATCCGCGGGTAGAGCTGTTCGGCAAGCGCGTTCCACTCGCGCATTTGCGCTTCGTTGGGCCGGTTGACGACGAGGCCACGCTTTTGCATCGCACTCACCGCTTCATCCACCTCTTTGCGCGCCTGCGCCCGCATCGCGAGGCCTGCTTTTTCGCCTGCTTTGCGGAGTGCGTCCTGACCGGCGGGCGTCATGGAATCCCACGCCTTCTGGGTGACGACCAGCGCGCCGACAATGGGCGCCCAGTTGATGTCCAGCATGTGTTTGGCGGTGCCGAAAACCTGGCTTGCCAATGCGAAATATGGCGTGGAAGGCAGTACATCAATCATGCCGGTCTGGATGGCGGCAAGTGCGTCGCCGGTTTCCAGTGGAACCGGGGTGTAACCCAGGCTTTTCATGATGGCTTGCTGCTCCGGCTCGCTGCCCCATGCAAAGAATTTGCGGCTTTTGAAATCGCCGGGGCTGAATGCTGCTTCTTTACTGAAGAACCTCACCCAGCCTGCATCGCCCCAACCAATCACCACAAAACCCTTGTCCAGGAAACGCTTCTCCATGCCGGCGCGCATTTTGTCCCGCACGTAATCGATTTCTTCCCAGCTCCTGAATAGCAGAGGCAAGTTTTGGAGTGCGGCAATACTGGGTTCGATATCTCGCAACCCTACTACCGACATCAAGCCGCCCTGCAACTGGCCGATGCGCATGCGTCGAACGATCTCTGCCTCGCCACCCTGGCTGCCATCCGTGAATACCGTGAAGCGCGCACCGGCGCCTTGGGCGGTGCGCCAAGCCTCGCCCAGCTCCAGCAGTGACTGGTGATAGAGCGAATTTTTCGGCACCACACTGGCGATGCGAAGTTGTGCCACCTGGGCCTGGCTGGTGAGTGGCAAAGCAAGGCTGGCGAGCAAAGTGAGAATCAGGCGGCGGGGGTTCTGCATGAGTCAAAAACGGTCGTCAAGGGTGTTGAGCAGCCACTGCGCGCGTTCGCGCATGACTTCGTTGGATAAGTTGCGATGCGTTTGTGAGATTTGCAGCGCTTGCTGCAGCAGTGACTCAAAGCGGGGGCGATCACCAGCGGGTAAAGCCAATGCTTCTGCCTCAGCTACGTACACCCCCGCATTTCGGCCCGCGCCGGATTGCGCAGCACGCGCAAAGTAGGCAGAAGCTTTGCCGACGCTACCGCCGGGGCGCGAAGCCTCCAGTGTCCCTAGCAAAGAGGCGATGGCACCTTCATCATGGTGTGGGGCCAAGGCATCTGCAGCCTGTGCCAGCCGCAGCACCTGCGGCAAATCGGCCACGCGATCAGGCTGGTCCTTGCTGAGTGAAATAGATGCGGCCCATGCCGCTGCCGTCCAATACGCCAGGCCGACCTGCTCGGCACGGAGTGGCACGGGCTTGTCCGACGCGAGTGCCTCCAGCAGGCCGGGCTGTTGCAAAGTCAGGGCGCGCATGCCGTGCTGCTTGGCGCGTTCATAAAGGCGTGCGGCGCGCTGCCGTTGCTGCAGGGCTGCTTTGACATCCTGTGTTTCAAGCTTCTCCGCTTCGAAGGCCACGAAGGCATAGGCGTATTGGGTGAAGCCACTGCTCACCGAAGTGGCCAGCGCAGTGTGGGCAGGCGTTTTCAAGAGCACTGATTCCGACAGTTTCAAATAAAAAGCGCTCGCCTCGCGTGCAAGTTGCAAGTCATCTTCTGCCGCAGAAGACTGGGTGGCCAGAGCATCTGCCATTCCCTTGGTGACAATGCTTTGGGTAGAGCAAGCAGACAACAATCCGCACAATCCGAGTGCAAATACCG
The DNA here is from genome assembly GCA_027488985.1 of Comamonadaceae bacterium. Taxonomy (GTDB): domain Bacteria; phylum Pseudomonadota; class Gammaproteobacteria; order Burkholderiales; family Burkholderiaceae_C; genus Allorhodoferax; species Allorhodoferax aquaticus. The sequence continues at coordinate 453,160 of JAIYAR010000010.1, forward strand.
GTAAAAAAGACACACGCATCTTGGCAGTATGTCATGGGTAAAGCCGAGTTTTGCGGGGCTGTATTCGGCTGTTGTTGAGCACACGAAACGAGCACGGAATCACAAAAAACCTGCGTCGTGTCACGATCTTGAAACAGGATGCGCATAGGCCCTGCGGTGCTACCGTTGCCACCCTGTGCGTGAAGAAAACCACACGCGTTTGACACCCAGAAAGAAGCCCGGACCGTTACCGGTCCGGGCTTCTTGTTGTGCGGATTCAGCTCGCTTTACTTCTTGGCCGGCGGCACATCCGTACAGCTGCCGTGCGCAATCTCCGCCGCCATGCCGATGCTCTCGCCCAGCGTGGGGTGCGGGTGGATGGTCTTGCCGATATCCACCGCGTCAGCGCCCATCTCGATGGCCAAAGCGATCTCGCCGATCATGTCGCCCGCGTGAGTGCCGACCATGCCGCCGCCCAGGATCTTGCCGTGGCCGTGCGCTTCCGGAGAGTCATCAAACAACAGTTTGGTAACGCCTTCGTCGCGGCCATTGGCAATCGCGCGGCCAGATGCGGTCCAGGGGAACAGGCCCTTCTTGACCTTGATGCCTTGCGCCTTGGCCTGGTCTTCGGTGAGGCCGACCCATGCCACTTCAGGGTCGGTGTAGGCCACGCTTGGGATGACGCGAGCATTGAACGCCGCAGCAGCCAATTCCTTGTTGCCTTGCAGTTCACCGGCAATCACTTCGGCTGCGACGTGCGCTTCATGCACCGCCTTGTGCGCCAGCATGGGCTGGCCCACGATGTCGCCGATGGCGAAGATGTGCGGCACGTTGGTGCGCATCTGGATGTCGACGTTGATGAAGCCACGGTCGGTCACGGCCACACCGGCTTTCTCCGCGCTGATCTTCTTGCCGTTGGGCGTGCGACCCACGGCTTGTAGCACCAGGTCGTACACCTGCGGAGCGGGGGCGGTGCCGCCCTCTTCAGCTGCGGCGAATGTCACTTCGATGCCTTCAGGCAAGGCGCGTGCGGACACGGTCTTGGTCTTGAGCATGATGTTGTCGAAGCGCTTGGCGTTCATCTTTTGCCAGATCTTGACCAAGTCGCGGTCGGCACCCTGCATCAGGCCGTCCATCATTTCCACCACGTCCAGGCGGGCGCCCAGTGTGCTGTAGACGGTACCCATTTCCAGGCCGATGATGCCGCCACCCAAAATCAACATGCGCTTGGGCACTTCCTTGAGCTCCAAGGCGCCGGTGGAGTCCACAACACGTGGATCGTTGGGCATGAAGGACAAACGCACAGCTTGTGAACCGGCCGCGATGATGGCGCACTTGAAGGCGATGACCTTCTTGCTGCCGGTCTTCTCTTGCGCAGTGCCGCTGGTTTCTTCCACTTCGAGGTGGTTGGCACCTACGAAATTGGCGTAGCCGCGCACAGTCGTCACCTTGCGCATCTTGGCCATGGCGGCCAGGCCGCCGGTCAGCTTGCCGATGACCTTTTCTTTGTGGCCGCGCAGCTTGTCGATGTTGACCACGGGCGCGCCGAAGTCCACACCCAGGTCCGCCATGTGGCTGACTTCGTCCATGACGGCTGCCACGTGCAGCAAGGCCTTGGAGGGGATGCAACCCACGTTCAGGCACACGCCGCCCAGGGTGGCGTAACGCTCGACCACGATGACTTTCAGGCCCAAGTCTGCCGCACGGAAAGCCGCGGAGTAACCGCCGGGCCCGCCACCGATGACGACCACGTCGCACTCCAGATCGGCACTGCCGCCGAAGCTGCTGGCCACAGGAGCCGGGGTCGCCGGGGCCGCTACAGAAACAGGAGCTGCTGGCGCAGACGCTGCGGGCGCTGTGGCCGGTTTTGCTTCAGAAACTGCACCAGCAGCTTCGAGCATCACGACCACTGAACCCTGCTTGACCTTATCGCCGATTTTGACTTTGAGTTCGGTCACCACACCGCCGTGGCTAGCCGGGATCTCCATGGAGGCCTTGTCGGACTCCACGGTGATCAGGCTTTGCTCGGGCTTGATGGTGTCGCCGACTTTGACCAGCAGTTCGATGACCGCGACTTCGTCGAAGTCACCGATGTCCGGAACCTTGATTTCTACGATTGCCATATTCAGGTTCCTGTCTTAGAGCAGCACGCGGCGGAAGTCACCCAGGATCTGGCCCAGGTACACGTTGAAGCGCGCCGCAGCGGCGCCGTCGATCACGCGGTGGTCCCAGGTCAGCGACAAGGGCAACATCAGGCGTGGCTGGAAGGCCTTGCCGTCCCACACGGGTTCCATCTGGCTCTTGCAGACGCCCAGAATAGCGACTTCAGGCGCGTTGATGATGGGCGTGAAATAACGACCACCGATACCACCCAATGAAGAGATGGTGAAGGTCGCGCCACTCATGTCGGCAGGGCCGAGCTTGCCGTCTCTAGCCTTCTTGGCCAGCTCACCCATTTCCTGGCTGATCTGGAAAATGCCTTTCTTGTCGGCGTCCTTGATCACAGGCACCACCAAGCCGTTAGGCGTGTCGGCCGCAAAGCCGATGTGGTAGTACTGCTTGTAGATCAGCGCATCGCCGTCCAGCGAGCTGTTGAACTCGGGGAACTTCTTGAGCGCAGCCACGCAGGCCTTGATCAGGAAAGCCAACATGGTGACCTTGATGCCCGACTTCTCGTTCTCTTTGTTGGTAGAGACGCGGAAGGCTTCGAGATCGGTGATGTCGGCGTCGTCGTGGTTAGTGACGGCCGGGATCATGACCGCGTTGCGCAGCAGGTTGGCACCGCTGATCTTCTTGATGCGGGACAGCTCCTTGCGCTCGATCGGGCCGAATTTGGCAAAGTCCACCTTCGGCCAGGGGATCAGGCCCAAGCCTGCACCGTCGTTGCTGCCAGAAGCCTTGGCTTGCGCAGCAATGGCCAAGGTCTGCACCGCGCCGCTCATCACGGAACGGGTGAAGCCTTGCACGTCCGCCTCGGTGATACGGCCCTTGAGGCCGGAACCCTTGACTTCATTCAAAGGCACGCCCAGTTCGCGGGCGAACTTGCGCACGGATGGGGATGCATGGGGCAAACCGAGGGTGGTGCCACCGGGCGCATGCGCGGGCACCGCCACAGCAGCAGGCGCTGCAACAGCAGCAGCTACCGGAGCGGGTGCCGCAACTGCTGCTACGGGCGCTGCAGCAACAGGCGCCGCTACAGGAGCCGGGGCAGCGGCAGCCACACCTTCCAGAATCACCACCAGGTCACCGATGTTCACGGTGTCACCCAGTTTGACCTTGATTTCCTTGACCACACCGGCGGTGCTGGAAGGAATCTCCATGGAAGCCTTGTCAGACTCCACGGTGATCAGGCTCTGCTCCACCTTCACGGTGTCGCCGACCTTGACCAGCAGTTCGATGACGGCCACGTCCTTGAAGTCGCCAATGTCGGGCACGCGCACCTCTACCGGGCCGGAGGCTGCTGGCGCTGCCACCGGAGCCGCTACAGAAACAGGAGCTGCTGGCGCAGACGCTGCGGGCGCTGGAGTCGCTTTTGCCTCTGCAACGGGCGCTGCTGCAGCACCCGCGGCTTCCAAGATGACCACCACAGAACCCTCTTTGACCTTGTCGCCAATCGCGATCTTGATTTCCTTGACCACACCGGCGGTGCTGGAAGGAATCTCCATGGAGGCCTTGTCAGACTCCACAGTGATCAGGCTCTGCTCTACCTTCACGGTATCGCCCACTTTGACCATCAGTTCGATGACCGCGACTTCGTCGAAGTCACCGATATCCGGGACTTTTACTTCTACCAATGCCATGTTGTTGTCTCCGGAGTTCTTAGGCGTACAGGGGGTTGACCTTGTCGGTATTGATGCCGTACTTGGCGATGGCTTCTGCCACCTTGGCCACGGGCACGGTACCGTCTTCGCTCAGCGCCTTCAGGGCGGCAACCACGATGTAGTGGCGGTTCACCTCAAAGTGCTCACGCAGCTTGCTGCGGAAGTCGGAGCGGCCGAAGCCGTCAGTGCCCAGCACCTTGTACGTACGGCCCTTGGGCACGAACGGACGGATCTGCTCGGCATAGGCCTTCATGTAGTCGGTAGAAGCGATAACCGGGCCAGTGGACTTTTCCAATTGCTGAGCCACGAAGGACACGCGCGGTGTTTCCAGCGGGTGCAGCAGGTTCCAGCGGTCAGCGTCCTGACCGTCGCGGGTCAGTTCGTTGAAACTTGGGCAGCTCCACACGTCGGCACCGATGCCCCAGTCTTTTTCCAGCAATTCTTGCGCGGCGATGCTTTCGCGCAGGATGGTGCCGGAGCCCAGGAGTTGCACGCGGGGTGCCTTCTTGGTGAGCGCAGGGCCCGCTTTGCACTGGTACATGCCCTTGATGATCTGCTCTTCCGTGCCGGGCTGCAGGCCTGGCATGGGGTAGTTTTCGTTCAACAGGGTAAGGTAGTAGAAGACGTTGTCTTGCTTCTCGACCATACGCTTCAAACCGTGGTGCAGGATGACGCCAACTTCGTGGGCGAAGGTCGGATCGTAAGAAATACAGTTCGGAATAGTGCCGGCCATGATGTGGCTGTGGCCGTCTTCGTGCTGCAAGCCTTCACCGTTCAGGGTGGTACGGCCGGAAGTGCCGCCCAACAGGAAGCCGCGCGCTTGCATGTCGCCAGCCGCCCAAGCCAAGTCGCCAATGCGCTGGAAGCCGAACATAGAGTAGTACACGTAGAACGGCACCATGATGCGGTTGCTGGTGGAGTAGCTGGTGGCAGCTGCGATCCAGCTGCTCATGCCGCCGGCTTCGTTGATGCCTTCTTGCAGAATCTGGCCGGCCTTGTCTTCCTTGTAGTACATGACCTGGTCTTTGTCGACCGGGGTGTACTGCTGGCCTGCAGGGTTGTAGATACCCACTTGGCGGAACAAACCTTCCATACCGAAGGTACGGGCTTCATCCACCAGAATCGGCACCACGCGGGGCCCCAGAGCTTGGTCGCGCAGCAGCTGGGTCAGGAAACGCACATACGCCTGGGTGGTGGAAATCTCACGGCCTTCGGCGGTGGGTTCGATCACGGCCTTGAAGGTTTCCAAGGAAGGCACAGTAAATGATTCATCAGCCTTCACACGGCGGTGCGGCAGGTAGCCACCCAAGGCCTTGCGGCGCTCGTGCAGGTACTTCATTTCAGGCGTGTCGTCTGCAGGCTTGTAGAACGGCACCTTGGGCAATTCGCTGTCCGGCACAGGGATATTGAAGCGATCGCGGAAGGCCTTGATGTCTTCGTCGGTCAGCTTTTTGGTCTGGTGCACGGTGTTCTTGCCTTCACCGGCTTTGCCCATGCCGAAGCCCTTGACGGTCTTGATCAACAAAACAGTCGGCTCGCCCTTGTGGTTCACGGCCTTGTGGAAGGCCGCGTACACCTTCTTGGAGTCGTGGCCGCCGCGACGCAGATCGAAGATTTCTTCGTCTGACATCTTGGACACCATTTCCAGCGTGCGGGGGTCCTTGCCGAAGAAATGCTTGCGGACGTAGGCGCCGTCGTTGGCCTTCATGGCCTGATAGTCGCCGTCCAGCGTGTCCATCATGATTTTCTTGAGGGCGCCTTCCTTGTCGCGCGCCAGCAGGGCATCCCAACCGGAGCCCCACAAGAGCTTGATCACGTTCCAACCGGCACCGCGGAACTCGCCTTCAAGTTCTTGCACTATCTTGCCGTTGCCGCGCACCGGGCCGTCCAGGCGTTGCAAGTTGCAGTTGATCACGAAGACCAGGTTGTCCAAGCCTTCGCGAGCAGCCAAGCCGATGGCGCCCAGAGATTCGACCTCGTCCATTTCGCCGTCGCCGCAGAACACCCACACCTTGCGGTTTTCAGTATTGGCAATGCCGCGGGCGTGCAAATACTTCAGGAAACGGGCCTGGTAAATCGCCATCAATGGGCCCAAGCCCATGGACACGGTGGGGAACTGCCAGAACTCAGGCATCAGCTTGGGATGCGGGTAGCTGGACAGGCCCTTGCCATCCACTTCCTGGCGGAAGTTGAGCAACTGCTCTTCGGTCAGGCGCCCTTCAAGGTAGGCGCGGGCGTACACACCGGGGGATACGTGGCCCTGGATGTAGAGACAGTCGCCGCCATGGTTTTCACTCTCGGCGTGCCAAAAGTGGTTGAAGCCGGCACCAAACAAGCTGGCCAGCGAGGCAAATGAGCCAATGTGACCACCCAAGTCCCCACCGTCTGCGGGGTTGTGGCGGTTGGCCTTCACGACCATGGCCATGGCATTCCAGCGCATGTAGGCCCGCAGACGCTCTTCAATTTCAAGGTTGCCGGGGGAACGCTCTTCGTCCTCGGGCTCAATGGTGTTCACGTAGCCGGTAGTGGCTGAGAAGGGCATGTCGATGCTCTTCTGGCGTGCGTGCTCGAGCAGCTGCTCCAGCAGGAAGTGCGCGCGCTCGGGGCCCTCGGCCTCGATCACTGCGCTGAGCGCATCCATCCATTCGCGGGTTTCCTGGCTGTCCACGTCGGACGCGCCTAAGGGATTCTGGGGAACTGCTGCCATCGATGTCTCCTGTTTACTTTGGCGTAATTTAGTGCGGTACGCCTAGTTTCTCATATTTGTTTTGAAATTTCAAATCATGCCTAGTCGTTTCATATATTGAAATAGTTATGCTGCTTTGCAGCACTTGTGAATCCGGACTCACCGCCCCCTCCCCTACACTCGGGCAATGCCTTTTTACAAAGTGATCTCTCTGCCAAAACCGTTAGCTATTCCGACGGTGGATGGTGCCAAACGCTGGTGGCACCGGCTGACCCCGCACCGACAGGACCGGGTGGCCATGTTGGCCCCACTCGCCGCGGTGTTATTGTTTTTTGCCGCCATCGTGGCCGCCTTGGGTTACCTACGGCTGGAAGAAATGGACCGCGAGCAGGAGGCTGTGCAGCGCGACGTCGAGTACACACAGCAACGTCTGCGCCTGCGCTTGTTGGAACGTCAGGAACAAATCGCCCGAATTGCGCGTGAAATCGCCAGCAAAGAAATCGACACTACAGACTTCAAAATCCGCGCAGCCAACCTGTTGGATCAATACCCCGAAGTACAAGCCATGGCATGGGTGGACGACAAAAAGCGCACCCGGGCCAGCCAAGGGATGGGTGCCAACACCATCGGCCCCTACCAGCTGCCAGGCGATGTGTTGGAAAAAGACGACCGGGAGGTCGGCTTTTCTCTCGCACGACAACTGAATCAGTTGCTCTATATCCAGCCCCCGCTGGGAAAAGACGAAGCACCGTTGCTGCAAATGTTCATCCCCTTGAACACCAAGGGACGATTCGCGGGTGTACTGATTACCGAATACTCGATCGACGGGTTGTATCGCTACGGCGTACCCTCTGAGGTGTCGGCACGCTACGCCATTTCGTTGCAGGATTCTGCAGGCCGCTTGCTGGCGGGAACCAGCATTCCCGGCCGAAAGCTGGTCAGTCGCTTTCTGCCGTGGGCCAGCCCGGGTAACGAATATTCGATGCCGGTATCACCGGTAGGCTCCGGACTGGTGATTCGCGCACAGGCATACCGGGCCTCTTTGGGCGTGATCGGGAGCGGGCTCTTCTGGCTGGTCAGCGCACTCAGCGTTTTGACCGCCTGGATGCTGATTGCCAATTGGCGCCACACACGCCGGAGATTGCAGGCCCAGCAGGCTTTAATGTCTGAAACCAACTTCCGCCGCGCCATGGAAAATTCCATGCTCACCGGCATGCGGGCCATGGACTTGCAGGGCCGCATCACCTACGTGAATGCAGCCTTTTGCCAGATGACGGGATGGACCGAGTCTGACCTCGTGGGCCGTACAGCCCCATTCCCCTATTGGCCGGACAGCGAACGCGAACACGTGGCTGCGCGGCTGGAAGAAGAGCTGACCGGCAATGCAACTCCCGGCGGCATCCAAGTGCGGGTAAAGCGCAGAGATGGCAGCTTGTTTGATGCGCGCCTGTATGTGTCCCCCCTGATTGACGCCATGGGCACGCAAACCGGCTGGGTCACCTCCATGACCGACATCACGGAACCCAACCGCGTGCGGGAACAGCTGACCGCCTCGCACCAGCGCTTCACCACCGTCTTGGAAGCGTTGGATGCATCCATCTCCGTAGCACCCTTGGGCAGTGATGAGTTGCTGTTTGCCAACAAACTGTATCGGCAGTGGTTTGGCGTACAAGCCGGGGGCCATTTGCAACTGGTGGCCGAAGCGGGCATGCCCAGTAGCCCCACCAATGACGAGTCGGATGACAGCGTCGACTCCTTTGCCGGTCTGCCCACCACCACCCTGCCGGATAGCGATTCGGAAAGTGCCGAAATCTACATCGATGCCTTGGGTAAATGGCTGGAGGTGCGCACCCGGTATCTGAGCTGGGTCGACGGCCGTTTGGCCCAGATGGTGATCGCCACCGACATCACGACTCGCCGCTTGGCTGAAGAGCAGGCGGCCACCCAGGCCGAACGAGCCCAGACAGCCAGCCGCCTCATCACTATGGGGGAAATGGCATCCAGCGTTGCCCATGAGCTGAACCAACCACTGACCGCCATCAACAACTACTGCAACGGCATGGTCTCGCGCATCAAAGACAAGCAGATCAGTGAGCCCGATCTGCTGGTGGCGTTGGAAAAAACAGCCAAACAAGCACAACGCGCCGGCCAGATCATTCAGCGCATCCGAAGTTTCGTGAAGCGCAGTGAACCGAACCGCACGCTCTCCGAGGTGTCCACCATGGTCGCTGAAGCGGTGGAGTTGGCGGAAATCGAACTGCGACGTTTCAATGTGCGCCTGAACCACTATGTGGCTGCACGCATGCCCCAGGTGATGGTGGACCCCATCCTGATCGAACAGGTGCTGGTCAATTTGCTGCGCAATGCGGCTGAATCCATCGACTCAGCCCTGCGCCAGACCTCCGACCGCATCGTGGAGTTGCGGGTACTCCCCAAGCGCATAGACGGCAAGCCGGTGGTCGAGTTTTCTGTCCAGGACACCGGCAAGGGCCTGGCGCCCGAGGTCATGGCACGCCTATACGAAGCCTTCTACTCCACCAAGGCGGATGGCATGGGCATAGGACTATCCCTATGCCGCTCCATCGTCGAGTCTCACCTGGGCCGGATGACCGCTGAGAACATCTACAATGGAGAAGACGTTGTGGGCTGCCGGTTTTCATTCTGGGTGCCCTTGAACGACACCGGTACGCCCACCTACGCGGAGCAGCCGGCCCCCCAACCCAACCTCGGATAACTGAATGAGCTTGATCCCCAAAAAAGGAACGGTTTACGTCGTAGATGATGACGAAGCAGTGCGCGATTCGCTGCAATGGTTGCTGGAGGGCAAGGGGTACCGGGTACGGTGTTTTGATTCGGCGGAGTCTTTTCTCAGCCGCTACGACGCGCGAGAAGTCGCCTGCCTGATTGTTGATATCCGCATGGGTGGGATGACGGGCCTGGAGCTGCAGACCCGCCTGATCGAAGCCAAGTCCCCTCTGCCTATCGTCTTCATCACCGGCCACGGCGACGTGCCCATGGCTGTGGACAGCATGAAAAAAGGCGCCATGGACTTCATCCAGAAGCCCTTCAAAGAAGACCAGTTGGTCAGTCTCGTGGAGCGCATGCTCGACCACGCCAAAGACACCTTTGCAGATTACCAGCTGGCCGTTAACCGTGACGCTCTCCTTTCCAAGTTGACCCTGCGTGAGAGCCAAGTACTGGAGCGCATCGTGGCCGGCCGCCTGAACAAGCAAATTGCCGATGACCTGGGCATCAGCATCAAAACGGTGGAGGCTCACCGCGCCAACATCATGGAAAAGCTCAGTGCCAACACCGTGGCCGACCTGCTGAAAATTGCACTCGGCCAGAACGCCCCGAAAACCTGACGCTACCAACTTTATAGCTACCCGCGCCCGCTCTGCCTCCGCTGCGGGCGTTTTTACTTCAAGATCAAGAATGACTGCTTCCACTACCGCCCAGATCATCGACGGCAATGCACTCGCCGCCCAACTCCGCTCCGACGTTGCCCGCCGCACGGAGGCACTCAAAGCCCGTGGCCTGATGCCGGGTCTGGCTGTAGTACTGGTCGGCGACAACCCAGCCTCGCAGGTCTATGTTCGCAACAAGGTGAAGGCCTGCTCTGACGCCGGCCTGCACTCCGTGCTGGAAAAGTACGACGCCAGCATGACCGAAGCCGAGTTGCTGGCACGGGTAGAGGCACTCAACAACGACCCTTCCATCCACGGCATCCTGGTACAGCTGCCATTGCCGGCGCACATTGATGCCAACAAGGTCATCGAATCCATCGCCCCCACCAAAGATGTGGACGGATTTCACATTGCCAGCGCCGGCGCACTGATGGTCGGTCAACCCGGTTTCTGGCCTTGCACCCCTTACGGCTGCATGAAGATGCTGGAAAGTATCGGTTATGACCTGCGTGGAAAACATGCAGTCGTCATTGGCCGCTCCAACATTGTGGGCAAGCCGATGGCCATGATGTTGCTGCAAAAGAGCGCCACGGTCACCATTTGCCACAGCGCAACACCCGACCTCAAAGCGATGACCTTGCAAGCCGATGTGATTGTGGCCGCTGTCGGCAAGCGCAATGTGCTGACTGCCGATATGGTCAAGCCCGGTGCTGTGGTCATCGATGTGGGTATGAACCGCAACCTTGAGGGCAAGCTGTGCGGCGATGTGGACTACGCGGGCGTCAGCCAGGTGGCCGGTTACATCACCCCGGTGCCCGGCGGCGTGGGCCCCATGACCATCACCATGCTGCTGGTCAACACCATGGAATCTGCAGAGCGCGACGCCGCCGCGCGGGGACTTGTTTAATCACGCTTCGCCCGCATCTGCACAGCTCCGAATCGCACACCACCGGCACCATGAATCCACTGCTTCAAAACGCTCCACTCCCCCTTTTCGACCGCATCACGCCTGCTGACGTAGGACCTGCTGTTGATGAATTGCTTGCGAAGGCAGATGCGGCGCTCGAGCAAGTGACTGCGAAAACCTTTCCCGCAGAGTGGACTGCCATCGCGTCGGTGTTGGACGTAGCCACAGAACGTCTGGGTTTGGCTTGGGGCGCGGTGAGCCACTTGAACAGCGTGGCGGATAGTCCGGAGCTGCGTGCCGCCTACAACGCGGCCCTGCCCAAAGTGACTGAGTTCTGGACGCGCCTGGGGGCGGATGAGCGTCTGTTTGCCAAGTACAAAGCAATCGACACAGCCAAGCTGAATGCCGAGCAGTTGCAGGCTCACAAAAATGCTGTGCGCAATTTCGTTTTGGGCGGCGCCGACCTGCAAGGGGCGGCCCGGGAACGGTTTGCCGAGATCCAAGAGAAGCAGGCGGAACTAGGACAGAAGTTCAGCGAAAACACACTCGACGCCACCGACGCCTTCAGCTACTACGCCACTCTGGCAGAGCTGGACGGAGTACCTGCTGATGTGGTGCAAGCTGCACGTAGCGCTGCAGAAGCTGAGGGTAAAGAAGGCTACAAACTCACGCTCAAAATGCCGTGCTACCTGCCGGTGATGCAGTTCGCAACCAGCAGCACCCTGCGTGGCATGCTCTACAGGGCCTATGCGACCCGCGCATCCCAAGAAGCGGCCGAAGAGTTCCGCAAGTTTGATAACACCGAAGTCATCAACGGCATTCTGGCCCTGCGTAAAGAAGAAGCCCAGCTTCTTGGTTACCCCGACTTCGCCACGCTGTCGGTGGTGCCCAAGATGGCCGACTCACCTGACACCGTTATCCGCTTCCTGCGGGACCTGGCCCGCAAGGCGCGCCCCTTCGCGGAGAAAGACGTGGCCGACCTGCGCGCTTTTGCCAAAGATGAATTGCAGCTCAACGACCCGCAACCCTGGGACTGGCCGTACATCTCCGAAAAACTCAAAGAAGCCCGTTACGCCTTCAGCGAGCAAGAGGTGAAGCAGTATTTCACCGCCCCCAAGGTGTTGGCCGGCTTGTTCAAAATCATCGAGACCCTGTTCGATGTGGAAATCAGCCCGGACACCGCACCGGTCTGGAACCCCGGCGTGTCGTTCTACCGTATTGAGCGGGTCGGCCCTCGAGGCCGCAACCTGATCGGACAGTTTTACCTGGACCCGACCGCCCGTAGCGGAAAACGCGGTGGTGCCTGGATGGACGATGTGCGCACCCGTTGGCTGCGTCCGGATACAGGCACACTGCAAACTCCGGTGGCCCACCTGGTCTGCAACTTTGCCGACGGCGTCGAAGTCAACGGCGTCAAAAAACCGGCCCTGCTCTCTCACGATGATGTAACGACGCTATTCCACGAATTCGGCCACGGTCTGCACCACATGCTCACCCAAGTGAACGAGCGCGATGTGTCGGGCATCAGCGGGGTCGAGTGGGATGCAGTGGAACTGCCCAGCCAGTTCATGGAAAACTTCTGCTGGGAATGGAATGTGCTCCAACACATGACTGCCCACGTCGAAACTGGCGAACCACTGCCCCGCGCATTGTTTGACAAGATGCTGGCCGCCAAAAACTTCCAGAGTGGCATGCAGACCCTGCGTCAGATCGAATTTGCGCTGTTCGACATGCTGCTGCACTCGCAGCACACACCGGGCGAAGACATCATGCCCCTGCTACAACAGGTCAGGAATGAAGTCGCCGTGCTCCAGTCACCGGCGTGGAGCCGCACCGCCCATACGTTCAGCCACATTTTTGCCGGTGGCTACGCGGCGGGCTATTACAGCTACAAGTGGGCAGAAGTGCTGAGCGCGGATGCCTACGCGGCCTTTGAAGAGACCGTGGCAGCTGATGGCAGTGCGAATCCTGAAACCGGCAAACGTTACCGCACAGCCATTCTGGAGGCCGGAGGCAGCCGGCCCGCCATGGAGTCCTTCAAGGCCTTCCGCGGTCGTGAGCCCTCCTTAGACGCCCTTTTAAGGCATCAAGGTATGTCTGTCCAATAATTCGATCCAACAACGCTCATATTGCTTTTTTCCCACGAGGACCAAAACCATGGCAACACGCACATCTTTGGCATTGAGTTGGGCCCTGTTTGCTTTGGCAAGCATTGCCCATGCCCAAGGGGTCTACCGGATCATCGGGCCTGATGGCAAGGTGACGTTCTCTGACAAACCACCCGCCGCAGGACAACCCAATTCCGGCACTGTGGTACCTGCCGCAGGCAGTGGAAGCTCCGGCGGCGCAGACCTGCCGTTCGAGTTGCGCCAAGTAACAACCAAATACCCTGTGACCCTGTACACCTCCGCGCAATGTGCACCCTGTGATTCGGGAAGAACACTCTTGAAGTCCCGCGGGGTGCCGTTCAACGAAAAAACAATATCCACCGTGGAGGACAGCGATGCCCTCCAGCGACTCTCCGGAGAATCAACCCTGCCCTTTGCCACCATTGGCGCGCAAAAGCTGAAAGGCTTTTCCGACACTGAATGGAGTCAGTATCTGGACGCAGCCGGTTACCCCAAGAACCCGATGTTGCCCAAGACCTACCGTTACCCTGCAGCGACTCCATTGGTTGCCGTGCAGAAAGCTTCGCCGCCTAAGCAAGAGCCTGTTGCGAAACCTGCCGAGGTCGCTCCACCGCCGGCACCTTCGGCGCCGTCACCCTCCAACCCGGCCGGCATTACGTTTTGACCCCATTTTTCGCATAAATAAGCCCGACATGATTCGGGCTTTTTTGTCGATAACTCCGGCGGATTGCAGGCAAAGAAAAAGCCCCAAGTAACGGATCACTTGGGGCTCTGACTTGGCGGAAACGGAGGGATTCGAACCCTCGATGAGGCTCTACACCCCATACTCCCTTAGCAGGGGAGCACCTTCGGCCACTCGGTCACGTTTCCTAACAGCCAATATTATCTCATGACTCAGAGCGGTTTTTTCCAAAGTACATCGATCGCGATCGAAAAGCTGCTCCCGCGTGGTCAGGTCATGACCGCAATCCAGGCCAGCATTGCCCCTTGCCTTTCGACATAGCCCTCTCCCACTTTCAAATGAATCCGGTGGCCACGCGTCGTACAGGCCTGCACCTGTTTGCGCAACTCGGTCAATTGGGCCGCTTGCGGAACCACTCCGTATTTTTGCCTTAACCACAGGCGCAACACATTGGACTGGCGCGCAGGAGAAAGCGCCTGCAAGTTGCGAATGTTGGGCAAACCGTCGTCGCTGCACGCAACTGAAAGCCAGTCCTCGCCGGCCAGTTCGTTCAACAGGGACTGTGCTTCCGCAGCATGGCGGGCACTTCGGGCAACCGTATCGCGAAACTGCGGAAATACGGCTTGCAAAGCAGGGAGTAACACAGCGCGAATGTGGTTGCGAGTAAACCGGGTATCGGCATTGCTGGGATCTTCCACAAAGGGTTCATTCTCCATAGCCAACCAGTCGCGCACATCAAGCGCAGATACCCGAAGCAAAGGACGGTGATAAGTGAGCGCACCGCGCGTCCACCGCGCAGGCATGGCGCTTAGGCCAGCCAAGCCCGCGCCACGACCCAAAGCAAGCAAAACCGTCTCAACCTGATCATCCGCATGCTGCGCAATCGCTATAGTTTTGATAGCTGCTCCCGCATATTCCATATGCGCCAGAGCATTAAAAGCCTTATATCTTGCGATGCGGGCGGCATCTTCAGGGCTTTGCCCCAGCGCTGCATGCGCTTGGACGGTTTCCACATGAAGCGGAACGCCAAGACCATTGCACACCTTGCGGCAATGGACTTCAAAAGCCGCAGCTGCAGCCTGCAACCCATGATTAATGTGAATGGCAACAACCTGCCCCGGCCACTTGCGGGCACAGGCCACCAAAAGGGCCGTTGAATCGGCACCGCCGCTATAGGCCACCCCCAAAGGCAAAGCGGGCTCAAAGGCCCGCATTGCTTGGTCAAATGACTGTGTCATGCAACACGGTCTGACATTTATTTCCCGGAAGCTTTGGTGTCGGTGAACCGGCCGTAGCTTTGCAAACGCTCATAGCGACGATCGACCAGCTCCTTGACCTTGAGATCACTGATCTGGCGGTATGCATCGGACAGTGCGCGCTTGAGGAAAGCAGCAGCTTGCTTGGTGTCGCGATGGGCGCCACCCACCGGCTCATTCACGATCTTGTCGACCAGGCCCAAAGCCTTGAGGCGGTGTGCGGTGATACCCAGGGCATCGGCGGCTTCCTGGGCTTTGTCTGACGTCTTCCACAAGATGGAAGCACAACCTTCCGGGCTGATGACCGAGTACACCGAGTACTGCAACATGATGACCTGATCCGCCACCGAGATCGCCAGTGCACCGCCGGAACCACCTTCGCCGATGATGGTAGTGATGATGGGCACTTCCAGCTGGGCCATCTCAAAAATATTTCGGCCGATAGCTTCAGACTGACCGCGCTCCTCGGCATCGATGCCGGGGTATGCGCCCGGCGTGTCTACGAAGGTAAACACAGGCAAACCGAACTTTTCGGCCAATTTCATCAAGCGCAGTGCCTTGCGGTAGCCCTCTGGCTTGCTCATGCCAAAGTTGCGCAGTCCGCGCTCTTTGGTGTCACGACCCTTTTGTTGACCGATAACCATGCAGGGCGTGCCGTTGAAACGCGCCAAACCACCCACGATGCTCAAGTCGTCAGCAAAGTGGCGATCACCATGCAATTCGACGAAATGGGTAAAGATCTCGTTGACGTAGTCCAGCGTGTAAGGCCGCTCGGCATGGCGGGCAATTTTGGTGATCTGCCAAGGGGTCAGATCGCTGTAAATGTCTTTGGTGAGCTGCTGGCTTTTTTTGCTCAGCTGGTCAATTTCGGCAGAGATGTCGACTGCCGATTCATTCTGCACGTAGCGCAATTCTTCAATCTTGCCTTCAAGCTCCGCGATGGGCTGCTCGAAATCGAGGAAAGTCTTTTTTGCCAACGTTTTTCTCCTACTAATACGCGACCGGTAGAGGGTCGAGAGACCGCCAAATATACCAAGTTGCAACACTGCAATACGGCGCCCAAGCTGCGGCCACTTCGCGCGCATCACTGCGGCTTACCGCATCGCCTGAAAAGTAATTCTGGCTGATCCCGTTGATCAAGCCCACATCATCGAGGGGCAACACATTGGGTCGCATCAGGTGGAAGATAAGAAACATTTCTGCCGTCCAGCGGCCGATGCCACGAATGGATACCAGCTCAGCGATGATTTCCTCATCCTCCATGCTGTCCCAGTCCTTCACGTGCAGCGCGCCGTTGTCGAAGTGCAGTGCAAGGTCCACCAGGTATTCGACTTTGCGGGCACTCAAGCCGGCAGCCCGCATGTCATCAACTTTGAGCTTGAGCACATTTGCCGGAGTCATTTTCTTGGGCAAATCTGCAAAGCGGTCCCACACGGTTTGGGCGGCTTTCACCGAAATCTGCTGCCCGATGATGCTGCGCGCCAAAGTAACGAAGGCATCACCCCGGGTTTGCAGGCATGCGTCGCCAAACTGGGGGATCAGGCGCTTCATCACCCGGTCCTTTTTCATCAGGTGCTTGCAGGCTTCCTCCCAGAAATAGGGGGTGGTCACCAGTTCGGCAACGGCGGTGGGTGCAACTGCCATTACTGCGCAACCTCCCAGATCGTGCCGGAGGCAGAGTCCTTCAGCACAATGCCTTGGGCAAGAAGCTCATTGCGGATCAGGTCGGCTTGGGCGAAGTCTTTGGCGGCTTTGGCGGCGGCGCGATCGGCAATACGTTGCTCGATCGTGGCTTCATCCAATCCGGCACCGGACTGCAAAAAGGCGCTGGCATCAGCCTGCAATAGGCCCAGGCAACCGCCCAAGGCCTTTAGCAAGGAGGCCGATTCCACGGACTTGGAGCGATTCACCTCGCCAGCGAGGTCGAATAACACAGCTACGGCCTCAGGAGTACCAAAGTCTTCATCCATTGCCGCTTGGAAGCGTGCAGCAAACGGATTGCTCCAATCAATAACCACGTCGGCAACTACAACCTGGCTCAATGCGGTGTACAGGCGTTTGAGTGCCTGGCGGGCATCATCCAAATGGGCATCGCTGTAGTTCAACGCGCTCCGGTAGTGGGCCCGGACAATGAAAAAACGCACGGTCTCGGCGTCGTATTGCTTGAGAACGTCGCGGATGGTGAAAAAGTTCCCCAGCGACTTGCTCATCTTCTCGTTATCGACCCGAACAAAACCGTTGTGCATCCAGAAATTCGCCAAAGCCTGCCCGTGGGCGCCTTCGCTCTGTGCAATTTCGTTTTCGTGGTGCGGAAACTGAAGATCTGCTCCACCGCCATGAATGTCAAAGGTCGTGCCCAAAGTTGCACAGCTCATAGCCGAGCATTCGATATGCCAGCCGGGCCGTCCGCTGCCGAATTCACTATCCCACTTGGCCTCGGGGGGTTCTTCTGCCTTGGCCGACTTCCAAAGCACAAAGTCAAGGGGGTCTTCCTTGCCATCGAGCACCGCCACGCGCTCTCCGGCACGTAACTCGTCCAGCGATTTGCCCGAAAGCTTCCCGTATCCGTCGAACTTTCGTACCGAATAGTTCACATCCCCATTTGTCGCCCTGTACGCCAAGCCTTTGCTTTCCAGCGCACCGATCAAAGAGAGCATCTGCGGCACGTATTCCGTGGCGCGCGGCTCTACAGAGGGAGGCTCGATATGCAATGCTCCGATGTCCGCATGCATTGCGGCAATCATTTCATCCGTCAGTTGACGAATGGTGATGCCCCGCTCCAGCGCCCGTTTGATGATTTTGTCGTCAATGTCGGTGATGTTGCGCACATAGGTCACCTTCAGTCCGCTGGCTTTCAGCCACCGCTGCACCACATCAAAGGCCATCATCATGCGGGCATGCCCGATATGACAAAGGTCATAGATAGTCATGCCGCATACGTACATGCGCACATGGCCGGGCTCTATCGGGGTAAACGGCTGCAACGAACGCGTGAGCGTGTTGAAAATGCGCAAACTCATGGATCTGGGACCTGAACACAAAAGCAACGAGCCCCCTACAACACCAAGGGTCGCATAGGGGCTCGCAAAGAATTGAAACGGGGGTTTGCCTCGGGATGGCACGCAAACCCCTCAGCTACAATGCAGCGCAGTATAAAGCCCCACGACGAGGGCTTCTCCCAGCGCTAGATTTCAAAGGCAATATGAAGCACGCCCCCACCAAGCTTTTCACCGCAATCCGTTGGATCGCACTGGCTGCCACCCTCACTTTTGGTGTTGCCCACGCAGATGACTACTCTGACGTTGCTCAACTGGTCCGAAACGGCAAGCTGCCTGAAGCCATGGCGAAAGCTGATCAATTCCTGGTCGGAAAACCCCGGGACCCGCAAATGCGATTCCTCAAGGGCGTCATTCAGCGCGACTCTGGCAAAACGTCGGATGCGATTGCTACCTTCACCCGACTCACAGAAGACTACCCCGAGCTGCCAGAGCCCTATAACAATCTGGCAGTTCTCTATGCAGGCCAGAGCCAATTCGACAAGGCGCGTACCGCGCTGGAAATGGCCATTCGCACCAATCCCAGCTACACCACTGCGCACGAAAATCTGGGTGACGTTTATGCCAAGTTGGCTAGCCAGGCGTATGGCAAAGCGCTTCAGCTGGATGCGAACAACCAGGCTGTTGCCCCCAAGCTGGCACTGATCCGGGAATTGTTCAACCCTGCGGCCGCCAAGGGGCAACGCCCGAGTGCGATTGCTTCGCTACCCGCAACACCTGCCGCCAATAGCAACGCCGGCCCAACCAACACCGTGACAAAACCGGCACCCTCTCTGCCGGAACCTCCCGCACCCAAAGCACCACCGAGCCTGCCTGTCGCGGCCAATACCAAGCCTGCTGTACCTGCCACCCCTGTGCCGACACCTGCCCCTGCAGCTGCAGCTGTGCCTCCCACAACCACTACTCCGGCCCCGTCTGCGGTTGTGCCGGCGCCAGCGCCCGCGGCGGCCAAGCCTGCCGCTGTGGATAGCAGTACCAATGCGAGCAAGGATGTGGAAAACGCAGTGCGGAACTGGGCCAAAGCATGGGCCGCCCGGGACGTCAAGGCCTACCTGGCTTCCTACGGCAAGGAGTTCGCCACTCCGGACGGAAGCAGCCGCTCAGCATGGGAAGAAGAGCGCCGCCAACGCATCACCAGCAAGTCGAAAATCAGCGTGAAGTTGGAAAACCTGAGCGTGACTGTGAATGGAAACAAAGCTACTGCCAGATTCCGACAAGATTACAAAGCCAATGAATTGGCCGTATCCAGCCGCAAATCATTGGAACTTGCCAAGTCTGGCGAGCGCTGGGTGATTGTTCGTGAATCCGTGGTGAACTAAAGCGCTCGCCCGGTCTCCAAGGTGTCCATGAGCACAATCCTAGCGCTGCCATGCAGCTGCTTGTCACGTCTGGCCATGTCATTGACGTTGGCGGCCCTTTTGGGGGTTTCGCCCCTGGCGGCCCAAACCAAGAACCGCGATGACAAGCGGGATACCAAAACAGCCACATCCAAACCGGCTGCCACCGACCTGGATGCCGGTGGTGTTGCGGAGGCGCGGCTCATCGAAATCTACAACCTGATAGGGCAAGGCGCCAGCAAAGAAGCCTTTGCGAAAGCGGAAAAACTGGCCAATGAACTGCCCAACTTCCAACTAGCCCAACTGGTCTATGGCGATTTGCTGGTAGCAAGGACCCGACCGGTCACAAACCTGGGGGAAGTGCCGCCTGCCATGGCGAAAGAAGCAGCGGGCACCCTCAAGGAGTTGCGGGATGAGTCGCTCAAACGCGTCAAGGCACTCAAAGAGCGTCCTGTAGCCGGAACGATTCCCGCCCAGTTTTTGCAGCTCTCATCCGCCGCGCGTCATGCTATTGCGGTGGATGCATCACGTTCCCGACTGTATTTGTTTGAAAACACGGCCACCGGTCTGGCGCTCATTGCGGACTACTACATCTCGGTCGGCAAAGCGGGTATTTCCAAAACCGTTGAGGGGGACCAGCGGACACCTTTGGGCGTCTACTACATCACCAGCAATCTGGACCCGAAGTCCCTCAAGGACTTTTATGGCTCCGGTGCCTTACCCATCAGCTATCCCAATGTCCTGGATGCCAAGCGTGGCAAAACAGGTAGTGGCATCTGGCTCCATGGAACACCGCCCAACCAGTTTTCGCGTCCGCCATTGGCGACAGATGGTTGCGTCGTCCTCGCAAACCCTGACTTGGAGCACATCATTCGCACAGTAGCGGTAAGGGCTACCCCGGTGGTGATCGCTCCGCAGCTGGAATGGGTCGCACCCACCAAGGCAAAAGCCGCGGGCAAAGGCTTTGAAGATGCGCTCTTCGCCTGGCGAAATGCAAAAACAGCAGGCGATGTGAATCAGGTCCTGAACTTCTACACATCGGACTTCAACAGCAACGGGAAAAACTTGTCCCAATGGACCCCTTTGCTCCGTGGCGAAATGGCAAAGACAAAAGGTCGGACGATTCAGCTGAAAGATGTCTCTTACCTCCACTGGATTGACAGTACCGAGACTATGGTTGCCACTTTTGGTGAAGTAGCTGAAGGGTCACGCATCGGTTGGACCAAACGTCAGTATTGGACCCGTGACGGTGGTCAGTGGAAAATTTTTTATGAAGGAGTCCTCTGATGGGACGCTGGTTACTTAACTTCATGCTCAGGGGCCTCCTGATCATTTCGATGCTGGGCCCTTGGGCTGCACAAGCCCAGGATCAAAACCCCAAAGTCACCTTCCAAACCAGTGCAGGCAACTTTACTGTTGTGCTCTATCCGGACAAAGCCCCCAAGACGGTCGCAAACTTTTTGCAATACGTCAAAGACAAGCACTACAACGGCACTATATTTCACCGGGTCATTCCGAACTTCATGGTGCAGGGAGGCGGCTTTACGAACACCATGCAGCAAAAAGCCACCCGCCCACCGGTTCCCCTGGAAGCAAACAACAAACTGAACAACGACCGCGGCACCATTGCCATGGCCCGGACTGGGGACCCAAACAGCGCTACCGCACAGTTCTTTATCAATGTGGTGGACAACCAGAACCTCAATGCTCCGCGCCCCGATGGATACGGCTACACGGTCTTCGGCAAGGTCATTCAGGGTATGGAAACCATTGACAAGATCCGCAGTGCGCCCACCACCAGTGCTGGCATGTACCAAGACGTTCCCCAAACCCCTATTGTTATCAACTCAGCCACTTTGGCGCCCTAAATCATGAGCAATCCACAAGTCGAACTCCATATTGCCGGCTACGGTGTTATCACCCTTGAGCTGGACCAGGACAAAGCCCCCAAGTCCACGGCCAACTTTCTCGCCTACATCAACAAAGGCCATTACAACAACACCATCTTCCACCGCGTAATCCCCGGATTCATGATCCAGGGTGGCGGCATGGAACCCGGCATGGCCCAAAAGCCTACCGAGGCGCCCATCGAGAACGAAGCTAACAACGGCCTTAAAAACGCCGTGTACACCGTGGCCATGGCGCGCACTGGTGATCCGCACTCGGCGACCGCCCAGTTCTTCATCAACGTGTCTGATAACGGCTTTTTGAACCACACTGCACCCAGTACGCAGGGTTGGGGCTATGCAGTCTTCGGCAAAGTGGTTTCGGGTACGGATGTGGTCGACAAAATCAAGGCTGTGAAGACCGGACGCAAGGGCTTCCATGATGACGTCCCTAAAGAAGACGTCATCATCGAAAAAGCCGTCGCGCTGTAAACCTCATGCCGCCAGTGGAACTGAACGCTCCGCTCCACTGGCGGCAAGTGGATTTCATTTCAGATCTCCATCTTCAGGCATCTGAGCCCGGTACCCACGCGGCGTGGGTGCAGTTTATGCAAGTCACTTCGGCGGATGCCCTCTTCATCCTCGGCGACCTGTTCGAAGTTTGGGTGGGTGATGATGTGCTGGACATGCCTGACAGCTTTGAAACTTCCTGCGCAGAAACCATCAGGCGCACGGCAGCGCGCATTCCGGTTTTCATCATGCATGGCAACCGGGATTTTTTAATGGGCAGTCGACTTGCCCGCGTCTGCAATGCCACGCTTTTGCAAGACCCCACCACACTGCAAATTGCCGGAACACGCTTCGTTCTGACACACGGGGATGCACTGTGCCTAGACGACAACGAGTATCAAACCTTCCGCCGAATGGTGCGCTCTGCTGAGTGGCAGCAGGACTTCCTTGCGAAACCCTTGCATGAGCGACAACGCATTGCATCCGACATCCGTGCGCGCAGTGAAGCACAAAAGACGTCGGGTGTTGAATATGCGGATGTAGACCGATCAGCCGCGAGCGCGCTGTTGAAAAGTGCATCGGCCACCACTATGGTGCACGGCCACACCCATCGCCCGGCCACTCACTCGCTGACGGATGGACAGGAGCGATGGGTACTCAGCGATTGGCACATCCAAGGAAAGCATGCACGGGCTGAAGTGCTTCGCTTACAAGCCCCGGAAAACGGAGACAGCCCGGTCTTCAGCCGGCTGGCGCCCGCACACTGCGGCCGCCGCACTTAAGCGACTGGCGCCTCTACCGTATCGATCTGCCATGGGTCCAGAAACTGCTCGGCGTATCTCAAATAGACGCGCTTGTTCACGAAGACATCGAACAAATCAGGATCAATGTGCCCTGTATCCCTGAACTTGGTCATGATTTGCATGGCCTGTGACAGCTTCATTCCGGGCTTATAGGGGCGATCTTTCGCGGTCAGCGCTTCGAAAATATCAGCGATCCCCATGATCCGCGCCTGCACTGACATTTGATCCCGCGTCAGGCCCTTGGGGTACCCTTTTCCATCCATCCTCTCATGGTGGCCGCCTGCGTACTCGGGCACATTCTTCAAGTGTTTCGGCCAAGGCAATTGCTCCAGCATCTTGATAGTGGCGACGATATGGTGATTGATGATTTCCCGCTCGGCAGCTGTCAGCGTCCCCCCCCGGATCGTGAGATTCTCCATCTCGTCGGCGGTGAGAAACTCTGACTCCAGCCCCTCAGGGTTGCGCCAGGTTTTCTGCGTGCCGATGGTGCGGACCCGCTGAACCGCATCGTCCCCCATATATTCAGTACCGCGATTTGCCTGCCGGAGGAACTCGCGCTCAGCGTCCCACGCTTCGATATCAGCACGGGCTTGGGCCAGCAACGCCGCCTCACCCTCAGGGTCCCTCGCCTCACGCATGGCAAGTTGCGCACGCAAAGCTTCAAGCTCCCTGTCACGTTTGATGACTTCATACCGTGTGTCAATCAACGCAACCCGGTCAAACAAAGTTTGCAACTTGGTGGCCTTGTCCACCACATGCACTGGTGTGGTGACTTTGCCGCAATCGTGCAAAAGCCCGGCAATTTTGAGCTCGTAACGGTCCCTATCCTGCATGCGGAAATCCGCCAAGGGGCCTTGGGCTGTTTCGTTCACTGCTTCAGCCAGCATCATGGTCAGTGCGGGCACCCGTTCGCAATGGCCACCGGTGTAGTGCGATTTCTCATCAATGGCCACGTTCATCAGGCTGATGAATGATTCGAAAAGCGACTCCAGCTGCGTCATCAGCCCGCGATTGGTAATGGCGATGGCTGCTTGTGAAGCCAAAGACTCCGCAAGGCTCTGGTCCGAGGTACTGAAGCTGCGGACCATACCCGTGACGGGGTCGGTGGCATTGATCAGTTGCAGCACGCCGATGACATCGCCTTCATGGTCTTTCATCGGTACGGTCAGAAACGACTGCGAACGGTAACCAGTGCGCTCATCAAAGCGCCGCGTGCCGGAAAAATCGAATTCCGCAGCCGTATAGGCGTCGGCAATGTTTACGGTTTGGTTGTGCAGGGCCGAATAGGCGGCCACGAGGGAGTCATTGGGTTGCCCGTCCGCATCGCGAAGGGGTAAATCAGGAAAATCGATAGGCTTGCCCGAAACTCCGCCCATTGCGATATTGAGAGACGCTGTCCTGATGATTTCAAAACGCAAGGCGCTTCGATCATCGGTAACCCGGTACAAGGTCCCGGCGTCCGCATGGGTAATGGATTTGGCAGCCAGCAGAATGCTGTCCAGAAGCCGGGAAATGTCCCGCTCCCGTGACAAAGCGGTGCCAATGTCATTGAGCTGCTCAAGCCTGCGCAGCAAATCTTCCACAGAATCCACACATCCCCCTCTCAAGAGTGCCCTCCCTGAAGGGCCGGACTGATTGTTTCACAAGCAGCCCGGTTATCCAACCGCTGGAATCAGCGTTTGAGCAGCACTTTGAGAACGTTCTGCAAGCGGCGTGCCTGGGCAGCATCAAATTCGGCAGCCAACACTTTGGAGGTATCGTCCGCCCAAGTCTGGGCTGGCGCTGGATCGTTACGGCGAGTCAACAACTGCAGTTGCAAGCCGCGGCGTGCATCCAGATGCTCTGCCGGCGTAGGAACCTCCGCAGCCATTTCCAGGCGCAAAAGATGTTGGGCTGCAGCATCGGTTTTCACCGAGGCTGCGGTTCCCAAGGCCTTGGACCACAAGGGACGAGCCTGCGCGGCTGCCCGGCCGCCCAATTCTTGTGCAGCCGGTAGCAAGGCCGCATCGCGCTTTTCCCAGGCTGTCAGCAGGTGCACCAAAGCCTCGCCATGGGCTTGCGCCGCCAGCTTCTTCAGGGCTTGTTGGGCATTCTCCAAGGCATCACGCTGGGCGCGGAATGCCGTGTCGCCCAAACGCGGTGCGCTGGATTGGGGCGCACGGGTGCGATCGCCGAATCCACCCCTATCGTCACGGCGTGGGCCGCGATCACCGAATCCTGGCTTGCCGCCATCGCGTGCGTCACGGCCGCCACGGCCTGCGTCTTTGCGATCGCTCCATTTGGAAGCACGGGGATCTACCGGCGTTTCCTTTTTCATGCCGGGGCGGTCATCGCCCCGCACTGCGACTACAGGCTTGGGTGCGACCTTGGGCGCCGGCGTTGGCACAGCGGGTGCGGGTTCCTCAGACGACTCCACCTCAGCAGCTGCTTGATCTGCTACGTTTTCAGTAGCTGCTTGCGCAACATCCACGGGGGTTAGGGCCTGATTTTCCACCTGGGCAAGGGCCTGAGCGGCTTGCTCGTTGGCGCCTGCAGCGGCAACGTCAGCCTGAGCCTGTGCTTGGCCATGGAGCGCCGCATCCAATGCAGCCATAGCAGCACGGATAGCCTGTGCATCGCCGGACGCATTGGCGGCTTCCAGTGCCTTGGCGGCATCCAGCACTACGCGGTCGCGGGCGCCCAGCGCGGCTTCCGCCTTTTCACGCTCAGCGCTCTTTCGATTGAATGCTTCGTCAATCGGCTTACGGAATGCATCCCACAGCTTTTGCTCCTGACGGCGATCCACAGGAATGGCGTGCGCCTGGGCTTGCCAGCGCTGCTGCAAGGACTTGACAGCGTCAATACGCAACACCGGCATGGAGCCCAGTTGCTTGGCTTCTTCAATCATGGCTTGGCGGGCCGCCAAGCTTTGGGCTTGCACGGCCTCCAGCGGTGCCGCCGCCTCGGCAAAAGCGGCTTTCCACAAAGGCTGCAGCTCTGCAAACATCTTCTCGCCCACGTGCCCGGCATCACGCCAGCGGTCCGAGAACTGATGCAGGATACGGTTAAAGCCCTTCCAATCGTCATCCAAAGCGGTGCGGTTGGCAGCCGCCCATCCTTTGATTTCTTCTATCAGGGCCAATCGTTGGGCACGGTGTTCGGCAGATTCGGCCTTGACTTTCTCCAGCCAGCCCTCGACCACTTTGTAGGCTTCGTTGCAGGCTTCGTCAAAGCGCTTCCACAGCGCGTGGTTGGGAACGCCGCCCTGGTCGGTTTGTTTCCATTGGTCACGCAAGGTTCGCAAGGTTTCCTGCATCTTGCGGCCACCGATAGCTTGGCCTTCGGGGCGCTTGAGCAGGCCCTCTGCCTTGGCCACCAGTTCTTCGCGGATCTGGTCGGCGCGCCAGCGCTGCCAGCCTTCCAGCTCACCAGCCGCCGCCAATGCTGCGTGGGCTTGGTTCTCGAGCTTGGAATCGATCAGTTTGCCGAATTCCTTGAGGGCATTGCGCAAGGCACCTGCGGCTCCAGCGCTGGCTTTGCCGTGGCCCTCGCCCACTTCTTGCTCCACAGTGGCCAATGCGGCCTTCACTGCGGCATTCGCACTGGCGCGCAACTCAGGGTCTATTTTGGGTTTGGCCACCTTGGGTTCAGCCACCAAAGGAACTCCACGCGCCACGCGGATTTCATCTGCCCACACAGGAACGGGGGGCAACGGCGCTGCCGCATCCTGGGCGGCAGCCACTGCGACTCCGAGAGCGGCCTGAAATGCATCCCAAACCACCAGCAACTGGCCTTTGGAGGCGTCAAGCAGCGCGGGGAACTTGACATCCACACTCACCCAATTGGCGTTGGACACCAGTCCATCAGCTTGACCTTGCCAGTGCTGCACGTCGGTTCGCAGGGCATCCACTGCCGCTTGAGCATCAGCCAAAGGCTTGGTCGACAACACCTCAATGCGCTGGGCCAGCAACACTGCTGCCTCCCGCTGCACCTGCACTTGGTGCTGGAGGTCTTCGATTCCTCGGACACGCTCGGCGAGTTGGGCCTTCAGAGTGAGCAGAGGCTCTTTGCTCAGAGGTGCACCGGCTTTGGCGGCGTCACGCTGCCAAGCCAGAGCATCGGCGATATTGAGCTTGCCTGTATCAATCAGGGCTTGGGCTTTGGCGGCCCACTCAGCACCCAAAGCCTCTTGACCTTTGGCGCGGCGGGCTTCGTCCAGTTTTTCGCGTACGAGCTTGGCGGCACCCTTGTCCTTGACGCTGAGTTCCTTGAACACATCAGCCAGTTGCTCAGGCGCGGGCTGGGTCAGCAACCACTCCCGGATACGGGAAGCCCGCTCTCCCGCCGTCGCGGCGGTAAAGGCACCACCAGTCAGGCGGTCCAAGGTAGCGGTATCAATGGGTTTGGCAGTTTGGTTCGACGTCACAGCGGGCTCAGAATGTAATGGGTGTGGAATAAGCAACCGCGTATTTTCGCTGTGTTTTGCTTGCTTCTCCGATGTTTTTGCCCGCACAACGGCAAGAGTCCTGCAAAAAAGAAGCTCAAGACCACCTAATCGGACAGAAATGCCTCTGTAACGCCCACCCAATGAGCGTGGGAAGCTACTATTTTTATAGCAAAAATCCGATCCTTTCGCAGCACCTTTCCACTACAGCTGCGACGGGGCTTCCTTGGAGGGCTGCCACACGCCTATATATATGTGCATGAACTCAAAAAAGCCCGTCGCAAAGACCCCTGTCTTTTGCGCCGGGCTCGATGGCGACCTCAAGGGCCTTGCCATCCGGGTTGCCGCAGTTGAGTTGGATGTCAACCAGCGGACTTGAAGGCAATCGATTGCCTCCGACAAAGACCGGGGCCGCTTTATCTCACCCAAAGGGCGGACTGGCTACTGCCGGCATTCCACCTGCAACTGCAGGCCACGGAAAGATACGCACACCGACCGACAAATACAAAAATGAAAATCTATGTGCAGGAGCTTTCCGATTGTCTGGTTAAGCTGCCACCTCAAAAGGGCTCGAAATCGTCATTCCCAGAGGGAAAAGCGCATTTTTCCAAACTGTCAAGCATATCAAATTCAATTGATATGGTTGACTTGGCATATAAAGCACTTCTAGAATCCGCCCATTCTTAATTCCCGACTAGGGATTACCCGCCCCGCTGCCGAACCCGGCATATTCAAATCGCTGCACATGTCGAGACGACGCCGCAGGATATTGATAGCGTACCAACCCAAACGAGGTGACTGACCTGTTGGCGCTCTGAAGAGCTCTGCAGCCAAGCCTCCCCGCCAAAGAAGGAAGAGCTATGACAGCGACTACCCGATTGACCAAAGGCATTCGCACTGTTGCGAACGATATTGCCCAAGGCTTTTTTGAAATTTCCCACAACGGCTTCGCCCTTTTGGGCTTAGCCGTGATGTTTGCCATCATCACATTGACCGTCCGTCCTGAACTCCGCCAGGAAGGCGAAGTCCGCCTGATGGGCTGGCTGCAAGACCGCCACATCCAAACCACAGGCCTAGAAGTGGAGGCAGATGCCGTTGAGCGTGCGACAGCGACTAACCCCCAAGACTTGCCTAAACAGCAAGCCGCGGTGGCTTACTGGCTGAGCAAGAAGTACAACGTCGCACCTGAGCCACTCAGCGCACTAGTGGCCGAGGCCTACGAAACTGGCCAACGTTCCAAATTGGACCCCACCCTGATCCTTGCGGTGATGGCGGTGGAATCCGGCTTCAACCCCTTCGCGCAAAGCCACGTTGGCGCGCAAGGCCTGATGCAGGTCATGACAAAGGTGCACAGCGACAAGTACGAGGGCTTCGGCGGCAAACTGGCTGCTTTTGACCCCGTTTCCAACTTGCGAGTAGGTGTCAAGGTACTGAAGGAGTGCATTACACGCGCAGGCTCCATCGAAGGCGGACTCAAGTTCTACGTTGGCGCGGCCAACTTGGAAACCGATGGTGGCTATGCTGCCAAAGTACTGGCGGAGCACGCCCGACTGCAAAGTGTGGCGGCCGGAAAACCCATTCCGATATTCGCTCCTACACCGGTAAAGGCGCCTGCAGCGCCCTCGCCCGACGCAGTCCCAGCTGTGGAAAATGTGGCTAGCCTGATCCATTCTTCCTGACCGACAGTCGGGCGTTGCCCGGCTCGGTTAAACTCTCACCCGCACGCGACTGGCGATAGGCGCCGTCTTCCTCTGGAGGCCGGTTGCTGACGTGGGACACCACTGGGAAGCGTGCCGCATGACCTGCACGGTTTGTGCGATCAGCCGTTCGCCTGGGCAGCCCTGTTGTCTCCATTGACCCACAGGCCCGATCTCCTCAAAGGACTGCCATGTACGACCGCAACATTCTTGTTGAACAAGCCGACCCCGAACTCTGGAATGCCATCCTGGCCGAAAACGCTCGCCAGGAACACCATATCGAGCTGATTGCCAGCGAAAACTACGCCTCGCCAGCCGTCATGGCCGCCCAAGGCAGCCAGCTGACCAACAAATACGCCGAAGGCTACCCCGGCCGTCGTTACTACGGTGGCTGCGAGCACGTCGATGTGGCCGAACAACTGGCCATCGACCGCATCAAGCAAATCTTTGGCGCGGATGCGGCCAACGTGCAGCCACATTGCGGCGCATCGGCCAACGAAGCTGTGTTCCTAGCCTTCCTGAAGCCCGGCGACACCATCATGGGCATGAGCTTGGCCGAAGGCGGTCACCTGACCCACGGCATGCCACTGAACATGAGCGGCAAATGGTTCAACGTGGTGTCTTATGGTTTGGATGCCAATGAAGCCATCGACTACGAAGCGATGGAGCGCAAAGCGCACGAAACCAAGCCAAAGCTGATCATTGCCGGCGCATCTGCTTACTCTCTGGCCATTGATTTCGCCCGTTTTGCCAAAGTGGCAAAAGATGTGGGCGCCATATTCATGGTCGACATGGCCCACTACGCCGGCCTGATTGCCGCAGGCGTGTACCCCAACCCCGTGCCTTACGCTGATGTGGTGACCTCTACCACCCACAAGAGCCTGCGTGGCCCCCGCGGTGGCATCATTTTGATGAAGGCAGAGCACGAGAAAGCCATCAACAGCGCCATCTTCCCCGGTCTGCAAGGCGGGCCCTTAATGCACGTCATCGCCGCCAAGGCAGTAGCGTTCAAAGAAGCACTGACTCCCGAGTTCAAGGCCTACCAAGCACAGGTCGTGCGCAACGCCAAGATCGTGGCGGAAACCCTGACCGCACGCGGCCTGCGTATCGTGAGCGGCGGCACCGAAAGCCATGTGATGCTGGTGGACTTGCGCTCCAAGGGCATTACCGGCAAGGAAGCGGAAGCCGTTCTGGGCGCTGCCCACATGACGATCAACAAAAACGCCATCCCCAACGACCCTGAGAAGCCCATGGTGACCAGCGGCATCCGGGTGGGCACTCCGGCCATGACCACACGCGGATTTAAAGACGAAGAAGCTCGCGCCACGGCCAACCTGATTGCTGATGTACTGGATAACCCACGCGATGAAGCCAATATCGCGGCCGTCCGCGCCAAGGTCCATGCCCTGACCTCTCGCTTCCCGGTGTACAAATAAGCAAGGTCCCCACACGATGAAGTGCCCCTTCTGCAGTCATTCCGAAACCCAGGTGGTGGAAACGCGGATATCTGAAGATGGGGACTTCATCCGCCGCAGACGCCAATGCGGTGCTTGCGACAAGCGGTTCACCACCTACGAGCGGCCGGATGTCAACTTTCCGGCCATCGTCAAGAAAGACGGCCGCCGCATCGAGTTCGAGCGCGCCAAACTGCTTGCGTCCATGAACCTGGCCCTGCGCAAAAGGCCGGTAAGCACAGAGCAGATCGATAGCGCCATTGAACGCATCGAAGAAAAACTACTGAATCTGGGCCTGCGCGAAGTCCAGAGCACCCGCATCGGCGAACTCGTAATGCGCGAACTCAAAAAACTGGACAAGGTGGCCTATGTGCGCTTTGCCAGCGTCTACCGCAGCTTTGAAGACATTGATGAATTCAAGACGCTGGTGGATGAAGTGAGCAAGTAATAGTTTCGCAAAGCTGACCAATGGCGGCTCGAGCAGGATGACTGGGCCCTTTGCGTCCGCTCTTCAGCCTACACTCCAGCCTATGGAATCTACACGCCCTATCGTGAATGAGCGGCTATTCGCTCAAGGCTATGTGCGTCTGTTATGCATAAACGCTGGCGTTACATTGATTGAGTTGCTGGTAACCATTGCCGTTCTCTCGATCATCCTAGCACTTGGGATTCCGAACTTGAGAGAATTCTTGGTCCGAAGCCAGGTTGGCAGCATTACTGCTGATTTCTCCAACGACATTTACCGCGCAAGATCAGAAGCAATTAACCGCAACTCCTGTACCACTATATGCATGTCTGCCAACACGGCAAATGCGATCAACGGGGGCACGCCGACTTGCGCTGCTGCCGGCGACAACTGGCAAGCTGGTTGGATTATTTTTTCAAATCCGACCTGTTCAGCTGTATTGGATGACCCAACTCAAAATAACAATCAATTGATTTCAATTCGCCAAGGTGGAAATGAGCAATTCACCCTTACCGCTGCAAGCGGTGTCAGACGGTTTGTATTCGACTCGAGAGGTTTGGTAACTGCTGGAGCACAAAATTTCACGTTAGCCTATGGTCCGGATGCTGGTATTTCAACACAGCACTTTCGCTCGATTTGCATTAGTACTGCAGGTCGAGTCAATACCAAGAAAAATGCAGGGGTAGGTGTATGTCCATGAAGAATCAGTCAGGTGCCGGCCTTATTGAGGCGCTGATTGCGATCTTGGTTCTTTCAATCGGTCTGCTAGGAATGCTGGGCATGCAAACTGCTGCTTTGAAATACGAACAAACAGGATGGATTCGTAGCTCACTTTCTACAAACCTAGCAAGCTTAGCTGACCGTGTCCGCTCAAACAACGGAGCGGATGGGGCAGCCTACAGCTACAGCCAAACCTATTCCCAAGATAGATCCGCGATCGGCGCTGGAGCCGGTTACTTCACTCCGGCCAAAAATTGTGACACCGCAACCTGTAGTGCGGCAGAGTTAGCAACGTATGACCTGTTGATGTGGCGCCGGGATATAAACAACCAACTACCCGGTGGGTCAGGATTTGTAGTGCCTACTGGAACAAAAGGACAAGACCTCCGTTTTCTTGTAACCGTAGCCTGGTTCGATAAAGATAACGTAGACGCACTCGGAAACACAGTATCACCACCGATCTGTCAAGCCAACACCGTTGGAATAGCAGCGCGAAACTGTTGCCCAGCGGCACTGGGTTTGCCGGCTGCATTAAGCGGTGTCCGTTGCGCCAATTTGGAGATGGTGCCATGAACGCCTCGAACCCAATGAGGAAATTCAAATCTGATCAGCAAGGCTTGACTTTGGTTGAGTTGATGGTCAGTTTGGTCATTAGTTTAGCGATTGGACTAGCTGCAGCAACTGCGTACTTGACTTCTCGCAGCACATCTAACGCGGTCAGTAGTATTTCCCAGATAAATGAAACAGCCAAATTGACGTTAGATATGATTGGCCGAGAAATACAAATGGCCGGATTCTATCCGGCTATCGTTCCCAATTCCGCTGGTAACGCCACCTACATGGGAGAATATATCAACACGAAAAATACTGCCTTGGCTGCTTACAATCAAGGAGTATTCGGATGCGACCAAGGACGATTTAATGCTACGACCGGCACTTGTCCCGCTGCTACTGCTGGTCAAGCTGACTCCATAGTATTGAATCATTTTTCTGTAGTGGAGCTTGATTCAACAAATACTCTTTCAAGTGGCTTCGATTGCCTCCAACAAGACGTTGCAAACGACCCCACAAATACTATCTTAATTGCCTCTGGCCGCCCCCGATTCGCCTCAAGTCGATTTGGCCTAGTCGATACAAACTACAGCGTCCAAGGACCAAACAACACCACCAGATTGATCGCAACACGTAGCTTGGGTTGCAATGGTAATGGTGTTGCAGTTGAAACAAATAACTATCAGCCCATTTTTGAAGGACTCGCAGACTTGTCCTTCAGGTACGGTGTAAACGACGGCATAAACAACCAATCTCCTACACGTTACTTTACTGCCACTCAAGTTAGTGCGTTGCCAGCTGCTGCAGGAAAAACAGGGTGGCAGCGAGTATCAGCTGTACATATTTGCATAGTGGCGAGAACCTTGGATAACGCTCGAACCGAAGATGCCGCAAATGTAAACAAAACCTATGAAGACTGCCGTGGAAACGTTGTGGCCTATGCCGCCAACGATCGGACAACATTCAAACGATTCGATCGAATCGTCGCGGTAAGAAATAATTTGAATGGAGTGTATTGATGTACTCCGCCAACTATTTCAGCCGATCCTTGGGTCAACAACGAGGCATCTCCCTTCCCCTGGTTTTGATGTTTCTTTTGGTTATTACAGTATTGGGGACAATTGGAATTCGACGGGCCACTCTTAGCGAAACATTGACTCGCAATCAGCTCGATTACGAGGTAGCCAGGCAAGCGGCAGAAGCGGCGCTCCGGGATGCGGAGAGAGATTTGATGATGGTCGTGACCACACGACAGCCCAACGCGCTCTGCCCTCGCAATGACGATAGGCCCTTGAGCGGAGCGTTGCGTGCACCCAATTTTGATAACAACTGCCCCAGAGGACAGTGCCGGTACGAGCTCACCTATTACGACTCTAGCAACTA
The DNA here is from genome assembly GCA_027488985.1 of Comamonadaceae bacterium. Classification (GTDB taxonomy): domain Bacteria; phylum Pseudomonadota; class Gammaproteobacteria; order Burkholderiales; family Burkholderiaceae_C; genus Allorhodoferax; species Allorhodoferax aquaticus. The sequence continues at coordinate 486,314 of JAIYAR010000010.1, forward strand.
CAGTGCCTCGCCAGTGGTGAATCCCGAACCCTGGTGGCCCACGGTAAATGGCAAAAATGGCCGCTGGGAGGGCGATCCGGCAGGGCCAGTGAGTGTCAAGCCGAGCGATGCAGCAGGCATTGATACCAACTGCGCATTTGAAGGCTCTGTTCCACTCGGAACATTTACAGGCGTTGCCAGGCTAGCTGGGGTTGCGCAGCAGCCGGAATACATTATGGAATATCTATCTCGCGGAGATTCCAAGGTTATTCGTGTTACGGCACGAGGTTTTGGTGCCGACATCAACACTGAAGTAGTCATGCAGACATACTTCCAACCCGTTTTGCGCTGAGGAGAACAGTATGAAGACCCACATTACACGCCTTTTGGTATTCGGAATGCTATTGGCGTCGTTCTTTCAGAACGCGGTAGCCCAACTTTCACCAGCGATCCCCCCCAACATTGTCACGTCTACACCAAGACCCATGATTATGTTGAACATGTCTAAAGACCATCAGCTCTTTTATCGCGCATACGATGAGTTTTCAGACCTCGATGGCGATGGATTACCCGAGACAACCTATAAACATAGCTTTGACTACTATGGTTATTTTGACTCATATAAATGTTATTCATACAACGGAACGTCAAATCGCTTTGTTCCGACCTCGGTAACTGCCAGCAAATATTGCGATGGTGAATGGAGTGGCAATTTTTTGAACTGGGCCACGATGACCAGAATGGACGTTGTGCGCAAAGTTCTATACGGTGGCTATCGGTCAACCGACTCAGGTTCTAGCACGGTACTGGAACGGGCCAACCTTCCTACAGATGCGCACTCTTTTGCGAAGTATTACAAGGGCGGAGACTTGTTGAAGTTAACGCCATTTGATGATGAGTTGTCTCCGTCAAATAACATCAGTAACAGCGGGAATGCCAGTGCGGGCCGGCTTAACTTTTTTGACATAACAAAAAACCAGCTTCATGTGAACGCAGGTACAGGTGCGGGAACAGCTCCTGCCAATGCCACCTCTACCACTTGCAAAAGCAAAGTAGATGCGTTTTACCCTGATATTCCAGACCCGGCTGATTCCTCACTCACGATCCCAGATCCGGCTAAGCCTACAGACTACCATTGCGTCACCTTCTCGGTAAATACCGCTACTGGTTTCAAGATCAACACGTCAGACCAGATCCGGGCCTCAAATATCGACAACCTGGATCAGTACATGCAGGGCGTGGCTATCGAGGTCAACGCTGCCTCCTCTAACGGTTGGGTAACACTGGTAGTTTCCAGCGGTGGTTTTGTTAATCCGAGCAGCACTACCAATATTACCAAATGGAAAATATTCGACTTGACCCAGTCGTTTGCGACAATTTGTAATACCACCTTAGGGAATAACGTTGGAAACATTGCTGGAATAGCGAGCGATGCAAGCGCCAATGGAAACTCACACACCAACACGAACCCTCCCATCATGCGGGTGGCTCGTGGTGATTATCAGCTTTGGAACGCAAACGAGCGCTGGCAGTGTTATTGGAGCGAAGAGAAAGGCGCAAGCAACGGAAATAACGTTGCAGTAACCGGCCTCGGTGCAGGATCCAGCAACCCCGGCAAATCAGCTGCCGGTGTAAAAATTAACGGTGCTGGTCCCGACTATGTTGTGCGTGTATCGGCTTGCGTGCCGGGACTGCTTGGCAAAGAGAATTGCGGCAATTACCCCAGCGGTAATTACAAACCTATTGGTCTACTCCACGAGTATGGCGAGGGTGAACTCGCTGAATTCGGTCTATTCACGGGTTCATTTGCCAAGAACATTAGCGGTGGCGTGTTGCGGAGCAATATTAATTCCTTCCGTACCGAAGTAAATCACGATACCGACGGAACGTTCAAGACATATAACGGTATTGTTTCTACCATCAATAAGCTGCGCGTATATGGCTATCGCTATAGTGATGGAACGTATATCGGCGATGGAAACTGTACTTACCAGCTCACCGGCCTCAACAATAACGAATGTACCAGCTGGGGCAACCCCATGGGTACGATGTTCATTGAGTCTCTCAGGTATCTCGCGGGTAAAAACCCGAGTACAACCTATGATTACACCCAAAGCGGATCCAAAGACGAAGCTCTTGGCCTGCCAAAGCCAGCTTGGGTCAATCCATTCACGCGCGGAACGACAGTCACCGAAAAATTCGGTGCTGGGCAATGCCGTGCCATCAATGCCATCAACTTTAATGCCAGCGTAACTTCTTACGACAACAATGCCCGTAATCAGTGGGATCCCTTTACTAATTTGCCGGGTGCACCCAGTTTGGCCGCCTATATCAACATTATTGGCAATGATGAAGGTATCAAAAATAACTCTTGGTTCATTGGCAATAACGGCACAACAAACAATCGTACTTGCACGGGAAAAACAATTACGGATCTCGCAGACGTAAGTGGACTTTGCCCGGATGCGCCTGGCTATTTCGGGTCTTATGCGTTGGCTGGCGCCACCTATTGGGCGCGAAATAACCCATTTAAAACACCTACTGCGGCAGAGCTAGTCGCAAACGCTGACGCCTACAAGGTAAAGAGCTTTTCTGTGGCGTTGTCCCCGGGCAAACCAAAGATTGAGATTCCGAATCCAAACGACGCGACCAAGAAGATCATCATCCAACCTTCATACCAATTGAACAAGGGTGGTACTTTTGGAGCTGGTACCTTGGTTGATTTCCGCGTCATCGGAACCCCGACAGCAACTGAAGGTAAATTTCTGGTGGTCTGGGAAGACTCGGAACAAGGCGGTGACTACGACACCGACGTTTCTGGAATACTTCGATACCAAGTAATTGCAGGAAAACTCTACGTCTACACCCAAGTGTTTTATGCTGCTACAGCCAATGGCCAAGGCTTTGGTTACACAATCTCCGGTTCGAACAAAGACGGGGTTCACTTTCACTCTGGTATTTTGGGTTATTCCTTCAACGATCCGACAAATCTGACTGTAACCAGAACAGACGGAACAGCCCACCCCAACCTGAATGGAACCGGGGGCTGTAACAACTGCCAATCAGGCCAACCTGAGAGCCGTGCAGAATATTCGTTTAACAATAATGCTGCCGGCCAGCTTCAGGATCCGCTTTGGTATGCCGCCAAATGGGGCGGCTTCAGTAAAGTTGAAGACGTGGCTAACTCTACATCGACTCAAAAGGCTTACTTTGATAAACCCCTCGCTAGTAAGTCCAACTGGGACATTAAGAAACTAGATGGTTCGCCAGGTGCAGATGCGACCCCTGACAACTATTTCCTTGCTATACGTCCGAGTGAGTTGGAAAAAGCACTTCGGTCAGCCTTTAATGCGATCGTGAGCACATCTAACACAGCTCCAGCTGTTGCCTCTGCGCAGATCCAATCCGGCAGCTTGAAATACCTGGGTAGTTTTGATGGTGATGATGGCCACGGAGAACTCATTACTTTCATTGTTAAATCAGACGGAACCTTTAGTGGAGAGGTGAAGAACGATGGAACGCTAGACAGGTCCTCATACCATTGGGCGGCCCACACCAAGCTCACCAGCACCGCCCCCATCGATCGCCAGATCATCACCAACAATGGCAACTCTACAGGCCTCGCCTTCACATGGGCGAGTCTCTCTGACGCCTACAAAAACGATGCTTTTGGTGGTACCAATTCGACAGCGGAAGCCCGGCTGAACTGGTTGCGCGGAGACCGGAGCAATGAGTCCCCTAATGGCTTGAAATTCAGAAAGCGGAACCTCAACTCCATCCTAGGGCCGATTGTGAGTTCCAACCCGGAAGTTATGGGACCACCCAACGCGGACTATTTTGGTACTGCGTTTCCGGAGTATGGGGCATTCGTTTCAGCCCAGAAGTCCAGAGCAAGCGTCGTTTGGGTTGGTGCGGGAGACGGCATGCTCCACGGCTTTAACGCCAGTACCGACAAAACGGTTGGCGGCACGCCTGTTCTTTCCTACGTCCCACAGTTGACGGCAAACAGGCTTAGAAACTGGACTGAACCCGGGACCGACAAAGTACAAGCCTTTGTGGACGGTAGCCCATTTGCGGCAGATGTGTTGTTGGGATCGACAAACATAGTGTCCACAGCCCCGGGTTATGACTCCAACCAACCAGCACCGGCTGGCTGGCGAACCTACCTTTTCTCGTCCCTAGGCCGTGGCGCCAAGGGCATGTTTGCCTTGGATGTGACCAACCCGGGAAATCTCACAGAGGCCAATGCATCCAGTATCTTCAAGTGGCAGTTTTCTGAGTCTGACGATGCCAGCGGAGATCTGGGCTATAACCTGTCTCAAATTGGAAGTCCGAGCCGAGTTTCTGAGGCAGCGAACCCGGTTGTGAAAATGAACAACGGGAAGTTCGCGGTGCTGTTACCCAATGGCGTGAAGAGCACCAATGGCGCATCAGCGCTATATATTCTTTTCGTCAATGGACCCACCAACGGCACCTGGTCCACCGGAACAAACTACGTGAAGCTCGTCGCCGACGCAGGCGGAGCCAATGGACTATCGCAGCCCACTTGGATTGACAGCAACAATGACGGTGTTGCTGACTACATTTATGCCGGTGACTTGAAGGGAAATGTGTGGAAATTTGATGTGTCCAGCAAGAGCCCGTCTGATTGGAAAGTTGCATTTAGCGGACGGCCCCTGTTCATTACCAAAGCTTCCGATGGAACAACCCGACTCCCCATTACCACGGCCCCAGAGTATCGCTTTCACCCGTTGGGTGGTGTTGTCATTAATGTTGCTACCGGCAAGTCAATCGTAGATTCCGACTTTCCCGATACATCTAACAAGAAAAATGTTGTATTTGGAATTTGGGATAAACCACTTTACAGCTCCCAAGCCTATATTGATACTCCCACGCTGTTAGACCACACAACAAATGGACTACCAAGAACGAGAAGTCAACTCACTGAACGTACCTTTAATAGAATTACTTCAGCCGACCTGGATCCTACCAATGGTGAAGTTGGGCAAGGGTACATTACTGGTGCAACGATAGGTGATTGGAGTTTGACAAAGGGCTGGTACTTTGAGTGGCCCGCCGCAGGGGAAATGACAGTAAGTAATCCTACGATTGCACAGGGCCAACTATTCGTTGTGTCAATAACACCAAGCGAATCCTCCGCAGATATTTGCTTTAAGGGTCCTGCAGCATATGTAACCGTAGTGAATCCAATCACTGGTTTACTTGATGGTTCTGTCTTTGGATCGCTGACCATTAACGGGGTAACATATCGGATTGCATCGATAAAGATCACGGATCAACGTGTTACTTTTGCGCGCGATGCAACCAATTCGAGCTGTGCGTCGGGTCAAAATAATTGCACTCGCATCATCGGAGAAACGACCGATATCACAGCGCGATCGAATGGAAGCTCAGCGCGAATTTTCTGGCGTGAAATTCCATCTTTCAAGACAAGAACCAATCAATAAGTACCCACTATGTATAAACGTTTCACTCGAGGTTTTACGCTCATTGAGTTAATGATCACGATCGCAATTATTGGTGTAATCGTGTCCATTGCACTTCCGTCCTACCAAGAATCAGTTGCTCGGAGTCGGCGATCAGAGGTGAAGACGGTCTTGCTGGAGGCGAGTCAATGGATGGAGCGCTTCTACTCGGAAAACTTCAGGTATGACCAAAACACGGCTGGCACTGCAATAGCAAACGTTTTTCCTGCAGCCTACTCCCAGTCTCCAAGGCAAGGTGCTGCTGTTTACACGATTGCTGTCGGCCAGGCCGGCACAAGAACCTTTACCCTGACGGCAACACGAGTGGCAGGCAGAGGGATGCAGAACGATAGATGTGGCAACTTCAGTGTGACGAATACGGGAGTCCGCTCAAACCCGGACTTCAACACTGGAAATTTTGCGAGCGCGAACGCAGCTGTGTTGGAATGCTGGAGGTAAAGGGACGTTTTTTAACTTTGGCAGCTATTGCTTTTCTTTGCTCTGTTTGCATTCATTTATTTTTCGTCGTCTTTCTTTTCAGTGATCAAGACCAACCTTTAGAGGCTCCAGTTTTTTCAAACCTGAAACTTGTGCAGGTTGGGTCTTTAGTTGACTTACAAAGCTCTGATTCGAAAAAAGTCGACAAAAACATCCCTGATCCGTTGGACAACAATAATGAGGCAACATCCAACCAAGAAATAAATGATGTCTCTCAGAGCAATCTCGTACTGGCAATTAGCTCTGTCAATGAAACGACTACTGATACTTTTTTATCAAGCGAATCAGTATCTTTACCCGCGGAACCAGTGCAGGAATGGAACTTGCCGATAGAGCGTCTAGACAAGGCAAAGGTCAGACGACTCTCTGTGCGGATATTTGTCATGGAAACGGGACTCCTTTCGATGGTTCAGTTACTGGAGATTGACCCGGATGTGAATAATGTCGAGTTATTGCAAAGTATTGTGGATTTTCTTATCCAGACACCTATGCGTCCGGCAATGTTGAATGGCACTTCGGTTCCAAGCAAAAGGACGATTGAATTGGTTTTTTCTAAAGAGTAATACCATCACACCCATTCCAATTGAATGTGCCTTTAGGGAAGCCGAAATGTCTAGTTTCGTTTCGTCTCCCAACCCCCATGTTGGCTGTGTGATTTGCTCGACAACTGGTGAGTTCATCAGTTCCGGCCACACCCAAAAAGCCGGAGCTCCCCACGCTGAGGTCATGGCCTTGCGTGATGCTGCAGAAAAGGGCCACTCCGTTGAGGGTGCCACCGCCTATGTAACCTTGGAGCCCTGTTCACACCATGGCCGCACCGGTCCCTGCTGCGACGCACTGATTCAAGCCGGCGTAAAGAAGGTAGTTGCCACCAACCTGGACCCCAACCCTTTGGTGGCCGGCAATGGCTTTGCCAAGCTTCGCGCTGCGGGCGTTGAAGTAGAAGTGCTCCCACCGGACCACCCTCTGGCTATTGAATCCCGCGAGCTGAATATCGGCTTTTTCAGCCGCATGATCCGCAAGACGCCCTGGGTCCGCATGAAGGTGGCCGCGTCTTTGGACGGTACTACCGCGTTGGACAACGGCGCCAGCCAGTGGATTACCGGGCCTGAAGCGCGTGCGGACGGCCATACATGGCGCGCTCGCTCCTGCGCCATCCTTACCGGCATTGGAACTGTGCTCGCGGACCGCCCGCGAATGGATGTGCGATTGGTCGAGACGCCACGCCAGCCACATCTTGTAGTGGTGGACAGCAGGCTGGAAACGCCGCTGGACGCTCCCTTTTTCATAGCTGGTCGCGCAGTATTCATCTACGCTGCAACCGAAAATGATGAAAAACGTGCCGCGTTGGAGGCAGTGGGAGCCACGGTCATCCATATGCCCGGCAGTGACGCAAAAGGCCATCCCTCTGGCAAGGTGGATCTGGCCGCCATGATGCAAGATTTGGGTCGTCGCGAGATCAATGAGCTGCATGTGGAAGCAGGCTTCAAGCTCAATGGCTCGCTGGTGCGCGAAGGACTGGTGGACGAGTTTGTGGTGTACCTCGCCCCCAAGTTGCTGGGCCAGGGCGCAGGCATGTTCCATATCGGCCCTCTCACCGAACTGAGCCAGGGCGTAGAGCTGGAATTCAAAACCACAGAGATGGTCGGCCCGGACCTGAGGGTAGTGGCCCGGGTTAAAGGGCGCGACCGGTTCTAGGGTTTTGCGGCCAAGGCTGCCTCTGCCCTGCCCTTTCCCTGCGAAAATGATTGGATGTTCACAGGCATCATTACCGGCGTAGGCCGCATTTCCGCCGTCCAGGCTCTGGGCGAATCCACCACCCACGGCAAGCGCTTGACGATCGAGGCGCCGGCAGGCTACCTCGACGATGTGGGCCTTGGCGACAGTATTGCGCTCAACGGCGCCTGCATGACCGTCACCACCTTTGATGTCGAGGCGCAAAAATTTACCATCGACATTTCTGCGGAGTCCCTCGATAAAACAGCGGGCCTCGACGGACTGGGCACTGTCAACCTAGAAAAGGCCTTGCGCGCCAACGATCGCTTGGGCGGGCACATTGTGTCGGGCCATGTGGATGGCATCGGCAGCGTCAGCCACTTTGCCCAAGTAGGTGAAAGCTGGGAGCTGCGGGTGTTGGCGCCCCCTAGTTTGGCCAAGTACTTGGCCTACAAGGGATCGATCACCGTCAATGGTGTGAGCCTTACGGTGAACCGCGTGGCAGACCTGCCCGGCGGCTGCGAGATCAGTATCAATCTGATCCCACACACGGTTGAAAACACCGCCTTGGGCACTCTTGCCCAAGGCAGCCGGGTCAACTTGGAGATTGATACGGTGGCGCGCTATGTAGAGCGCATGATGTCTGCGCCCGCAGTTTAGAACGTCTGCGTTTTACTCAAACGACAACGTTTTGACGCCAGTGGCGGTGCCCAGCAAGCATACCTGGGCGCGCTGGTAGGCAAACACACCCACCGTCACCACGCCGGGCCACTGGCTGACTTCAGCCTCAAACGCCAGCGGGTCAGTGATCTGCAGACCAGTCACATCCACGATGTTTTGGCCGTTATCGGTCACCAAGGGTTTGCCATCTTTCAGGCGGATAGAACCCTTGCCACCTTTGGCTGCGAACTGGGCGATGACGCGCTGCGTCGCCATGGGGATGACTTCCACCGGCAAGGGGAACTTGCCGAGCGTTTGCACCAGCTTGGATTCATCGGCAATACACACAAATTTGGCGCTTTGGGCGGCTACGATTTTTTCGCGGGTCAGTGCGGCGCCACCGCCTTTGACCATGTTGCCTGCGCCATCAATCTCGTCGGCACCGTCGATGTACACGGAGAGCTTTTCCACTTCGTTGCTGTCAAACACCTGGATGCCCAGCGCCTGCAAGCGCTCGGTGCTCGCGACTGAGCTGGACACGGCGCCCTTGATCTGGTCTTTGATAGTGGCCAGCGCGTCGATGAACTTGTTCACCGTGGAGCCGGTGCCCACCCCCACGATTTCGCCGGGTACCACGTACTGCAGGGCGGCTTGGCCGACGAGGGTTTTGAGTTCGTCTTGGGTCAGTGCGGGCGGTGTGGATGTGGTCATGGCGAAAAGTGGTGAGCGCGTCCTGACGGACAATCGGGGGAGTTGAAATCTGAAAGCAGGAATTATCCGATGTCTCTGGTGCCCTACGCCCTCGCCCGCCGCGTTTTGTTCAATCTGGACCCCGAAGTCGCCCACGACATCACCATGGCCGGCCTCGCTGCCAGCCAAGGCAACCCACTCAAACTGACCTACTGCAATAGCCGGGTGGACGACCCGGTCTCCATCGCCGGCTTGAAGTTTCCCAACCGTGTGGGCATGGCCGCCGGTCTGGACAAAAACGCCCGCTGCATAGACGGCCTGGGTGCCATGGGCTTCGGCTTTGTGGAGGTCGGCACGGTCACTCCATTGGCCCAGCCGGGCAACCCAAAGCCCCGCATGTTCCGCTTACCCGAAGCCAACGCGCTGATCAACCGCCTGGGCTTTAACAACCATGGCCTGGATGCCTTCATTGCCAATGTGCAGCGCTCCGCCCTGCGCCAGAGCAAAAACCCGTCCCTCCTGCTGGGCCTGAACATCGGCAAAAACGCGGCCACCCCCATCGAGAAGGCCACCGACGACTACCTGATCTGCCTGGACGGCGTGTACCCGCACGCCGACTACATCACCGTCAATATCTCCAGCCCCAACACCAAAAACCTGCGTAGCCTGCAAAGCGACGAGGCGTTGGACGCACTGCTGGGCGCCATTGCCGAGCGCCGCGAACAACTGGCCCAAAAGCACGGCCAGCGCAAACCCATCTTCCTGAAGATTGCCCCGGATCTGGAGGCAGACCAGGTCGCCGTGATCGCAGCCACCCTGAAGCGCTATGGCACTGACAGCAATGGCAAGGTCAACAATGCTTGGGGCGTGATCGGCACCAACACCACCTTGTCACGCGAAGCCGTCAAGGGCATGCCTCACTGCGACGAGGCAGGCGGCCTCTCAGGCGGCCCGGTGCTGGAGAAAAGCAATGCCGTCATTGGCCAACTGCGTGCAGCGCTGGGCAAAGACTTCCCCATCATCGGCGTGGGCGGCATCATGAGCGCGGCTGATGCGGTCAGCAAAATCCAGGCGGGGGCTGATGCAGTGCAGATCTACACCGGCCTGATTTACGCAGGGCCGCAACTGGTGAAAGACGCTGCCCTAGCCCTCAAAAACATAAAGAAATAAGCCGCCAACGCACGCTAAATCTGCGCGAGCAGCTCCTGATTTCATAGCAATCAGGGTTCGAGCGCCATGCCCAGCACCTTCGCCCCATCGCCAATGGTGCCGATAAAGGTGCCCTTGCCGGTCTGCAGGTCCAGACTGTAGAGCCGGGTTGTTGCGTGGGACTTCAGCCGGATGGCCGCAAACGCGGCGCCTGACACATCGGCAATGTCCATGCTGGCATCCACCATGTCGGCCACGCCGATCGCCCCCACGCTGAAGAGCTGTCCGGTGTTGAAAGACACCACCGGCTGCACACCCTCTGCCGAGCCCATGGTGACCAGAAAGCCGCCATTGCGGTCAATCGCAAAGTTAGTGGTGAGCTTGTCGTCTTTCTTGTTGTAGGTGTAGGCCGCAGCGACCACTTCGGGCTTGGTGCCCGCACGTTTGTCGGTGAGCGCATAGGCCGGTGCGGGGTCGGAGGCGGCTAGTGCACCGGTGTCGGGGTGCAGGCGCAGATTCTGGCCGTTAGACCCAATGACCCGCACGCGGTCAGCCACAGGATTGAAGTCCACCCCGTAAGCATCCCCCGGCAGCGCTACCGCGGGAGCACTACCAACAACCTTCAGGGCTCCACTGCCGGTATCCACGGTGTAAAGCCGCCCGGACTTGCTCAGGGCAAACAGCACGCCTTTGGAAATACGGTAATCCACGCCCACCAAGGTGTCACCCGCAGCCAAGCCTGACAGCATGACGCGGCTCAGCACCTTGGTCGGTTGGCCAGCGTTGATGGTGAGCAGCTCCAGTTTATCGGTCACCACATGCAGGGTTTCTTTGCGGGGTGCACCCACCGGCTCCTGCATGCCGGCACACCCTGCCAAGGCCAGAACCGCACAGGCGGCCCCCGCACGCATCAAGTGAGAAATAGTGGATGACATGGTTTGCTTCCCTTTCTGTTGTAACTTCACTGGCCAGCTTTCCGCAAGGCAACTCATTCAGCCCGGATCAATTGCTCCACATAGGCACCAATGGCCAAGGCACTCGTCAGGCCCGGTGACTCGATGCCCAGCAGGTTGACCCAACCGGGCACGCCGTGTTCAGCCGCGCCTTGGATAAGAAAATCCGCAGCAGCCTCACCGGGCCCGGAGATCTTGGGGCGCATGCCCGCATAAGCAGGTTGCAACGCACCATCCTGCAAGCCAGGCCAATATTTGCGTATTTCACCGTAAAACACTTCGCCACGTGCAGGATCAACCTCAAGGTCTTCGGGGCTATCCACCCACTGCACATCAGGACCGAAGCGGGCTTGCCCGCCCATGTCGAGCGTCAGGTGCACACCCAAACCGGCCGCCTCGGGCACCGGGTAGATGAGGTGAGCGAACGGACTCTTCGAAGAAAGCGAAAAGTAATTTCCTTTGGCGTAGTGCGCAGATGGAACCGCCTCCTGCCGCATGCCCCGACAACGGCGTGCTACGTCACACGCGTGCAAACCAGCCGCATTAACCACGGTCTTGGCACGTAGTGCCGTGCCATCATTCGCTACCAATTCGATAGCACCTTCCGCATATTCAGCATGCGCCAGAGGCGAATTCACTGCAAGAATGCCCCCGGCCGCCTCCAAGTCGCCCAACAAGGAGACCATCAGGGCATGGCTGTCCACAATCCCGGTGGAAGGCGACAGCAAGGCCCCTACGCATTGCAAAGCGGGTTCCAGCAATTGCGCTTCACCTGCGCTCAAAAGGCGGAGGTCATTGACACCGTTCGCCGCAGCTTTCGCTTCCAAACCGGCAAGTTGCGAGAGTTGATCCGGCCCTGTAGCTACCAGCAACTTCCCGCAACGCTTGAAAGCCAAGTGCCGCTCCTGCAGGTATTGGTAGAGCAGCTGCTTGCCCTCCACGCACAGCCGGGCCTTAAGGGAATCTTTCGGGTAATAGATGCCGGCGTGAATCACCTCGCTGTTACGCGCGCTGGTTTGAGTGCCAAAGGTCTCACATGCCTCCAACACCAATACCTCACGTCCTGCCAAAGCCAGACTGCGCGCCACTGCCAGCCCCACCACACCTGCACCAATAACCACGCAATCAACGATTTCCATAGTCTTTCAGGGCTTTGTGGGCATTTGTTCTGGCATTGGCTCGGTAGTTCGCGGCTGCGCTCGGGCAAGATAGGCCTGCGCCTCGGGCTCATCCATGCCAAAGGTAAGTGCAATGACGGCATCCTTGTGGGTACCGTACGCATACCCTTTGACCTCATTGACCATGACAAACCGCAAGTCAAACATGGCGCCATCGCTACAGTGCATATCCATCGCCCCCGAGTTCACCGCGGTAAAGCGCAATGAACCGGCGCAACTTGCAAGGTTGCCGTTGCCTGCCATGCGAATCGCCCCTGTACGGTCCGGGCGGATCTGCACGTCGCCCTCCAAGCGTTGTGCAGCGACTTGCATCAAAGCCGGCTTGGTGGAAGAGGCCAATTGCCAGCCGATGTGCTCCACATCCGCACAGCCCGCAAGACCCCACGCAAAGGCCAGACTCGTCGCCCCTGCGCTACACCACCTTCTGACCCGTGCGACTGGTAATTTCATGCCAACTCCTGCAAGCCCGCAACGCGCGAGCCGGTGTACCATCTTAGCGAGGGAGGCGCAAACCAGCGCACTGAACAACGCGCTTCCTGCCGTCCTTTTTTGTAGCGCGGACGCAGCGTACGCCAAACAGGAGCCACCGCCTTGACTTCCATTGCAACATCGTCAATCCGGGCCAGCAAGAGCCGATGGTTCAAGTTCTTTACCGGTCTGCTCGCGGCGCTGGCGATCGTGGTTGCCGCCTTCTTCGCCGGCCCCCGCAATGAGTTTGGCCCTGACAGCCCGAAACCACGCGCCCAAGCACCTGCCAACCCTACCGAACTGGATGCATGGTTGACCACACAGGAAGCCAAGTTCAATGAGATCAAGCCCGGCAACGCCAAAGGCATAGTTTGGGCAGCGCAACCCGGGCAACGTACCCCGTGGTCTGTGGTGTACATCCACGGGTTTTCGGCCAGTCGACTGGAGACCGCACCTTTGGCAGAAAATGTGGCCAAGGCACTTGGTGCGAACGTGTTCTACACGCGCCTGAGTGGCCATGGGTTACCCGGTTCAGCGATGGGCGAGGTCAGTGTCCAGGACTGGTTAGCCGACGCTGAAGAAGCACTCAAGATAGGCCAGGTCTTGGGTGACAAAGTCCTGATCATCAGTTGTTCAACCGGCTCCACATTGGCAACTTGGCTGGGCGTACACGACCGGAACGCACAGGTTGCAGGACATGTGTTTGTGTCACCTAATTTCGGCCCCAAAGATCCGAGGGCAGATCTTCTCAACGGCCCCTGGGGTCAACAGATTGCTTACGCAATTTTGGGAGAACAACGCAGTTGGGCCCCCGCCAGCGACGCGGAAGCCAATGCCTGGACTACCCAGTACCCTACCAAGGCCCTGTTCCCCATGATGGCTCTGGTCAAAGGTGTGAGGGAAAGCGCACTGGAGCGCTTCAAGGCGCCCGTACTTGTTTTCTACAGCGCAGCCGACGATACGGTAGAGCCCGAACAAACGAAAGCTGCGATCGCGCGATTCAGCTCTAGCAACAAGCAATTGGTGCAAGTCGATTACAGCGACTCCAAGGGTCAGCATGTCTTGGCCGGTGCCATCAAGGCCCCAAAAGCCGTAGAGCCCATGGCGAAAGCCATCCTTGCTTGGGCCACTGCACTGCCGCCCCAGTAACCCAAACCGCCCAAGCACCACCATGACTGACTCTTCAAACGATACAGACACACCCGCGCAAGCTGTGCTGCGCCTGCCCCTCAAGGCGCTCGGACTTCGCTCCGGCATGGCTTTACAAACCCGCCGACTCGTCGAAGGCGCCAGCAAAACTGAGGCTCAATTTTTTGGAGCCATCGAAGGCAAAGGCGTCATGGTCGGCCCGGCGAGTTCTGAAGCCACGCAGACCGGCTTGGAAACAGGTGAAGTCTGCGTTGTGCGGGGCTTTACCGGACAACACGAGTTTTCCTTTATCAGCAAGGTTCTGCAGACTTTCGAAAAACCCTTCGCTTACGCATTGCTGGTGTATCCGGCACTGGTAGATGCCAAACTGGTACGCCAGTCCATGCGGACCAAAGTGTCTTGGCCGGCAAGAGTGCAATTGGCTGGTGACTCTGAGCGGCGCGATGTGATTCTGGTGGACCTGAGCCCTCAGGGCGCCATGATCCGTTGTGCCACACCTCTGGGTGCGGTAGGTGACACTCTCGTACTCACGTTGGACGGACGTGTGGACGACGTTGCTATTACTCTGGAACTGAATGCCGTACTCTGTCATCACAGCCGCCCCCCGGGGCTCGAGAGCTTCATTGCAGGCATGGCCTTCAGAAACCTGCGTCGTGAAGACAAACTGGCGTTGTATTGCCTTACCCAAACAGCACCAGCCACGCCGGCATAAAGTGTCCTGCGGGGCTCGCAGTTTCCTGCAGGTTAGCCAAAAAACAAAAAAGCCTTCTAAGCAAAACTTAGAAGGCTTTTTATTGGTGGGCGATACATGGATCGAACATGTGACCCCTGCAGTGTGAATACCCCGTACTTTTTATAAACACTAATGTTTATGCGGATTACACAGCCAATACTAAAAAGTAGTACGCAAAAGTAGTACGGTATTTTGCCTAATCTTTAGGCAAATATGACGGCCTTAATGCTTGCGCAAGCTGCCGCCAATCCAAACACTGCAACACTACACGCGTATTTTTGCTAGCCCCTATGCACGATCGCGTCATTCAACGCCTGCACAACCTTCGTTACGTAGTTCAGCTGATACGTTTTAAGCGCACTAGTCTCCCCACCTGATGTCGTAAGCATGACGTGATAAGTTGTTTTTTGCAGCCAAAGCGCCACGCCTGCCACAAGCACCATCACAGCGCCTACGCCAAAAGAACCAGACACTGCAACGAGTAGGCCCAACACCAACAACAAAATCCACCAAAAGCGTTTTGGCTTTTCCGTAAGTGCTTTGACTGACGTAACGTTGCTCATTGCGTACGTTTGTGCGCCTGACATGAAGCGCGCGTTAGTCACTTTTACATCTTCGTATTCAAAAAACGTTTTTTCTTCCATAGCAATCAACGTTATTTAGCAAAAGGCCTTTGATTGGACCAAACATGCAAAGCGTTTAACTTAACCTGCAAAAAGCAGACATAAAAAAACCCGCAAAAGCGGGTTTTTCTCATATCAGTTCGCGTTAGTACGAACAAATATGCTCTGTTGAATTTTGGCAAACGCAGCTTGATAAGCCGCTGGTTCATGTACAGGACGTTCCTGCTCGCCTCGTTGCCCGTAGCCACTGGAAGTCTGTGCAGTCTTTACGAAACTGAGCCTAATTTTGATACGACGATCAGCAATTTGCTCAACAAAAGCAGTCGCTTTTTCGTCTGTCATTTGGAGACCAACAAACGGAACGAATGATTGCACTGTTGGACTTTTTGCAGTGATCAAGCCAGTGTCCACTGATGCAGAGTTAATGGTGTAGCCCAAGTCTTGGAATACAGACATGACCGCAGCAAACGCGATCTTCTGTGTAGTTTCAAATTCCTTTACCTGTATGGCTTGAATTTCAAGCGCAGACTTTTGAGGCGCAGGCGCAGCACAACCAGCAAGGATCGCAGCAAACACAGAAACTAAAATAACACTGATACTTCTTTTCATCTTCTCCCTTTCAAAACGCAGTTGCGTTGTACGTAAATTCTTTAACAGCAGCGTCTTTAAACTTAATAATGATTGTCAATGTGCGCTGTGTCCTGCTTGAATTGCCAGACGATGCTGATGCTGATCCAAGTCCAACTCCGCTAGGCCCAACAACGAGGCCAGCTATGCCACCAGAATTTGTTGAGTACGCGAAGTCAGTACTGAACTTGTCGTAAATCCAAGTTTCAATACCTTCTCTGTCTTTTGTGACCATATTTGGAGAACCTAGCGCTGTGGCTACATCAGCCTGACTCATGCCAGCTGTTATGGTCCTCTGTGCAGTGCCCAATGTCAGCTTTTGCTCAGTAGCCTCTTTGGCTGGCGCTGCACATCCTGCAATGAATGCCGTGCAAAGAATTGCACTGGATAGCTTTTTCAGCATCTCATCCCCCCTGTTGATTCTGACACTTTACCATAGCTTTTTTCGAATCTTTGCTTGTATGCAACCCAGTGGATGGCAGCGCAATCGTCACTTAGTGCGGAGGAGTTGCAATCAAGTGTCCTGCCAAATACATTGACTAAACAACGTCCCTACGGCATCAGTGATGGTTGGACTTAGCCTCTCACTGGTCTGACTCCATCTAAGGCGGAACGGCAAAGGTCATCCAATCTCATTAAGCGTCTTGCCTTCAATACTTAATTAAATTCAGAGATATGAGCATTACGAAAAAACAGCAGTGTAAAAAGTGCCAATGTTGGCTACCAATGACGCGAGACTACTTTGGAAATACGCCAAACGGAAACTTTCGTCAGCAATGTCGTGCGTGTATGAGAGGTCACGTACAGAAGTACAGCGAAGCGAATAAAGAAGGAGTTGCTGAGAGAGCACAACTTCGCAAAACACGAATGGCAATAGCGGGCGGTGTGGGCTACAGTGATACAGATATTTCGAAAATAAGACGTTTGCTATCTGATCGCTGCGCTTATTGCAATATCAATTTAAACGGTGGTGGCCATATTGATCACAAAACTCCAATAGCGCAAGGAGGCAAAAATGACCCAAGCAATTTAACTATTTGCTGTGAGAAATGCAACTTGGCTAAACATGCGAAAAATGTTGATGAATTTATAAAATGGCGTCTTCAACGTGGTCTAAGTATCAGACGCCCTATTCAATAGTTGACATAAATCTACCAAGCGGTAAAAATATCCTCTTCAAGTGCCCACATTTAACGATCTGTGCCCTTGCCAAAGCCTTTGCGTAGCGCAGCACCAGCCGCTTCAATAGCCGCATCCAGCTCGCCATCCTGCGCAGCCTGCTTCAACAGCGTTAGTACGGGAACCAACTGTGCCGTTGTGCCTACGTCTACGGCATTCTTACCCTTTGCCAGTTCCAACACCTTTGCACCGTAACGCACTGTCAAAGCCAGCTTGCCGTCTGCTGCTGCAAACCACCACTGCTTCAGACGTTTAGTTGTTTCAACGCTGCGCCGCTCGCCGCTTGCGTCTGTCACTGTCTTAAATTTGGCTGGCGCATACACACGCCCTTCTGCTTGCGCTGTTGCCAGTGCGATCTGCTCTTCCAACTTCGCAACGATCTTGTTGCGGCGTGACTGTACGGGTGACAGTTGGTTGGACTTCTTTGCATTTGTGAACTTAAGGGACGAGAGTGCTGTTGCTGTTGCCATGTGCTTACCTTTCAAATGTTGTTAAAGCACAGACAAATGTATTTTCAGCCTTCGCTCTGTCGCAACCTGAACCCGTACA
>JAIYAR010000001.1 GCA_027488985.1 Comamonadaceae bacterium
ACTTTGCAGCCAACACGGTGGTGATAGCAGCTGTCAGGGTTGTCTTGCCGTGGTCCACGTGACCAATCGTGCCCACGTTCACGTGGGGCTTGGTACGGGTGAATTTTTCTTTTGCCATGCTTAGCTCCGAAAAGTAATAGGTTCAAACAAATAACTATCTATCGCCGTACTACCGCCATCACACGCATGCCAGCGGCAACGCCAAATTGGTGCCCTTTGCGGGAATCGGACCCGCGACCTCTCCCTTACCAAGGGAGTGCTCTACCACTGCGCCAAAAGGGCAAAGACCTGTTTACACAAGCCTTGAAACATTTACCAGACTACAGCGACATCAAGACTATGGAGCGGGGTAGGAGAATCGAACTCCTCGCTTTAGCTTGGAAGGCTAAGGTATTACCACTATACGAACCCCGCACAGGCCCGCCAATCTAACAGTCTTTTATGTCACTGGTGGAGAGGGCTGGATTCGAACCAGCGTACTCGTAAGAGGGCAGATTTACAGTCTGCTGCCATTAACCACTCGGCCACCTCTCCTAGGTGAGCCTCGGATTATGCCAGCTTTATGAGTCGCTTGTCACCTGTCCCCGAAGTTTTTTCCACTATACCGGCTGGAAACAGGGGCTTTTTGCAAGCTTTATCGGCTTCCGCCACGGCTCAACCACCGTTCGGCATGCCCAAAGTGGCCGCTGCCGACAAAGGGCACCGGAGGTCTGGATGCGGACAATGGCGAGGGGTGATTGGAGAGCAGCACCAAGTGCCGCTGCGTATCGATCATTCCCTGTTTGGACTGGGCATGAGCACCCCACAAAAGAAACACCGATCCCTTGCTCTGCTTGGATACTTCGCGGATCAACAGATCCGAGAAAAGCTCCCAACCCCATTTGGAGTGGCTAGCCGGTCGCCCTTCCTCCACTGTCAAACAGGTGTTCAGGAGCAAAACACCTTTTTGCGTCCAAGGCAACAAACTTCCTGCAGTGACAGAAAACCGCTCTTGGACAGCTGCGCCTTCGCGCACCAACTCCTTGAAGATATTGCGAAGAGAAGGTGGTACTGCAACCCCTTGAGCAACAGAAAAGGCCAAGCCTTCCGCCTGGCCACGACCGTGGTACGGGTCCTGACCCAAAATCACAACCCTGACGTCACCCAAAGCCGTGAGCGAGAGGGCCCGCAAAGGTTCTGGTGGAAAAATGACCGCACCTTCATCCAACCTTCTTTGCAATCGGGCGCACAACTCCTGGCCCTCCGGACTCCGGAAGAATTCATTTTTAACGCCTTCCCAGCTCGGGTCGACCGACCACTGATCGGGGTCTGCAGCACGCAGCTGGCTGGCCTCCTGCGGGTTTCCCGCAGGCTCCGACTCCCCTGTCAGCAAGGACAGCTGCATGCCTCAGCCGAACAAGGCAGCGAGCGCTTCACCCGGCTCAGGGGCGCGCATAAAGGCCTCGCCCACCAGAAACGCATTCACCCCGGCCGCACCCATGCGCAGCACGTCTTCCCGGGTATGGATGCCGCTTTCGGTCACCAACAGCTTGTCCGCCGGCACCATGGAACGCAATGTCAGCGTAGTGTCCAGAGTGACATCAAATGTTTTGAGATTGCGGTTGTTGATACCCAGTAATGGCGTCTTGAGCTTTAAGGCGCGCTCCAGCTCGGCTTGGTCGTGTACTTCCACCAGCACAGCCATGTCCAGCCCCATCGCAATCGCTTCAAGGTCTTTCATCTGGGCATCGTCCAAACACGCGGCAATCAGCAGAATGGCGTCGGCCCCCATGGAGCGGGACTCGTAAATCTGGTACGGGTCTACCATGAAGTCTTTGCGCAGCACCGGCAACTGGCAGCTGGCACGGGCCTGCTTGAGGTAATCCACCTCGCCTTGAAAGAACTGCACATCTGTCAGCACTGAGAGGCAGGCCGCGCCATGTTCGGCATAGCTCTGGGCAATGTCTGCAGGAATGAAGTCGGCGCGGATCACGCCTTTGGACGGGCTGGTTTTCTTGACCTCGGCGATCACTGCCGGCTTGCCGGCGGCGATCTTGGCCCGCAAAGCGCCCACAAAGTCGCGCGTCAGCACACGGGATTCCGCATCCGCACGCACGAATTCCAGCGATTTGCGGTTTTTGGCAGCTGCCACTTCCTGGTGCTTGACGGCTACGATTTTGTCGAGAATGTCGCTCATGGGACTCCTGATAGTTAGTTCGCCAGGCGGCTTGAGAGGGCCACCAGTGCGTCGAGCTTGGCCTTGGCCGCTCCTGATTCAATAGCTGCTCGCGCAAGCGTGATGCCGCCTTCCATGCTATTTGCCACATTAGCGGCATACAGGGCGACACCGGCGTTCAGTACAACGATGTCTTTGGCCGGGCCGGGCTGATTATTGAGCACGCCCATCAACATGGCTTTGGAGTCTTCAGCGGTTTCCACCTTGAGGGCGCGGTTGCTGGCCATCACCACGCCGAAGTCCTCGGGGTGGATCTCGTATTCACGGATTTCGCCGTTCTTGAGTTCTCCGACCAGCGTACCTGCGCCTAGGCTCACTTCGTCCATGCCGTCGCGGCCGTACACCACGATGGCGTGTTCTGCGCCCAGCCGCTGCAAGGCGCGCACCTGGATACCCACCAGATCGGCATGGAACACGCCCATCAGAATGTTAGGCGCGCCAGCCGGGTTGGTCAGCGGGCCCAGGATGTTGAAGATGGTGCGTACGCCCATCTCCTTGCGCACCGGGGCCACGTTTTTCATGGCGGGATGGTGGTTGGGCGCGAACATGAAGCCGATGCCCTGCTCGGCAATGCACCGGGCGATCTGGTCGGGTTTGAGGTTGATGTTCAAGCCCAGCGCTTCGAGCACATCGGCACTGCCGCTTTTGCTGCTCACGCTACGCCCGCCATGCTTGCTGACCTTGGCACCCGCCGCCGCCGCGACAAACATGCTGCAGGTGGAGATGTTGAAGGTGTGGCTGCCGTCGCCGCCAGTGCCGACGATGTCCACGAGGTTGGTTTTGTCAGCGACCTCCACCTTGGTGGAAAACTCTCGCATCACCTGCGCGGCAGCCGTGATTTCGCCGATGGTTTCTTTCTTGACCCGCAAGCCGGTGATGAGGGCCGCCATCATGACGGGAGACATCTCGCCGGACATGATCTGGCGCATCAGGTGCAGCATTTCGTCGTGAAATATTTCACGGTGTTCGATGGTGCGCTGCAGCGCTTCTTGGGGGGTGATTTTGACGGTGTGGGGCATGGCGTCTCCTTAAAGCTCAGGCGCAGCGGTGCGCGCCAGTTTGATTCCGAATCCTACAAACAAGGCGCCGGCCACGCGGTCCAGCCAGTGCATGCCTTGTTGAACCAGCGCAATGCGCTGCGCCGCCCAGCCTGCCAAGACGGCGTAGCCGATGTTGATGGGGATGGCATTGACGTTGAACAGCACACCCAGGGCCAGAAAAGCCAAGGTCGGGTGGCTGGCGCCAGGGGCAATGAACTGCGGCACAAAGGCCAGGAAAAACAACGCCACCTTGGGGTTGAGTGCATTGGTCAGGAAGCCGCGAAAAAATATGCTTCTCAGGCCTCCAGCGCTCGTGGAATCTGCGCGAGCAGCTTCCAAATCGATAGCAGGCTGCGCTTTGGACCAGAGCATGCGGATACCCATGAACACCAGATACGCCGCCCCCACCCACTTGAGCACGGTAAAAGCCATCGCAGAAGTAGCTATCAAGGCACTCACGCCGAGGCCGGCTGCAAAAATATGCACAAAGCAGCCAGCGGTGATGCCGAACGCCGCCACGATGCCGGCGCGCACACCGCTGCGCAAGGCATTGCTCACGATGTACAGCACATCAGGCCCGGGAGTCAGGTTGAGCAGCCACCCGGACAGCACGAAGAGCCCCAGATGTTCAATGCCCAGTTCTGCCCACATCGCCCGCCGCTCCTTAGTACACCGCGGCGCCGCGGCTGACCGCAGCACCAGCCACCGGCGTGGCTTGGGCAAAAAACTCACGGATGCCGTCAATCGCACAGTCAATGCCTGCCGCATCCACATCCAAATGCGTCACAAAACGCAGGCCGATGAGGCCAGTAGCCAACACGCCGCGCGCCTTGAGGAAAGCCAACAGATCCGGCCCACGCCCTTCCGCCACATCCACAAACACGATATTGGTCTGCGCTGATCGCACTTGCAGGCCGGCAATTCCTTGTAGGCCGGTAGCCAGGCGCTGTGCCAGCGCATGGTCGTCGGCCAAGCGGTCCAGGTGGTGATCCAGCGCGTAGCTCGCAGCCGCAGCCAAAAAACCGGCCTGCCGCATACCGCCCCCGGCCATTTTGCGGATGCGGTGGGCACGGGCGATCAGCTCACGGCTGCCGCACAGGGCCGAGCCAACTGGCGCGCCCAGCCCTTTGCTGAAGCATACCGAGACGCTGTCAAAGTAGCCCGCGATCCGGCGCGCTGAAGCCGTGACGAACTCCCCTTCTGAGGCTGTTGCCACCGCCGCGTTGAACAGCCGCGCGCCGTCCAAGTGCACCGCCAGCCCACGTTCCCGTGCCAGACCGGTAGCCTGTTCCAGATAGCTGGCGGGCATGGGGTTGCCATTCCAGGTGTTCTCCAGGCACAGCAGGCGGGTACGGGCGAAGTGGCAGTCGTCGGGCTTGATGGCCGCCGCAATGTCAGCCAGCGCCATCTGGCCGCCGGCGTCTTGCCCCAAAGGCTGCGGCTGAATGCTGCCCAGCACAGCCGCGCCACCACCTTCATAGCGGTAGGTGTGCGCCAGCTGCCCGACGATGTATTCATCCCCCCGGCCGCAGTGCGCCATCAACGCGCACAAATTGCTTTGGGTGCCGGTAGGCATGAACAAGGCAGCTTCGAAACCCAAGAGGGCCGCGACTTTGTCTTGCAGCGCGTTGACGCTGGGGTCGTCGCCAAACACATCGTCACCCAGCGGAGCGGCAAACATGGCCTCCCGCATGGCGGCGGTAGGGCGGGTGACGGTATCACTGCGCAAATCAACAATAGTGGTCATTTCAGCCTCTGGCGCCCGTTGGATATGCGCGAGCAGCTATCAAAACAATAGCTGCCCGCCTACCGGTTTATTGCAGGAAGTTCTTCAGCATGGCGTGACCATGCTCGGTGAGTATGCTTTCCGGGTGGAACTGCACACCCTCCATGCGCACGGCCTGCGGCAGATTCTTGTGGCGCACGCCCATGATTTCGCCGTCGTCCGTCCACGCGGTGACTGCCAGCTCTTGCGGGCAACTTGAACGCTCAATGGCCAAGGAGTGGTAGCGGTTGACGGTGAATTTCTCGGGCAGGCCGGCAAACACCCCCTCTTGCGTGGTGGTGATGACACTGGTCTTGCCATGCATAAGCTCCTGCGCACGGATGATCTTGCCGCCCAGCGCCGCACCAATGCTCTGGTGCCCTAGACAGACGCCCAGAATCGGCAGCTTGCCCATGAAGTGGCGAATGGCCGGCACCGAAATCCCCGCTTCATTGGGAGAGCACGGTCCGGGGGAAATGACCAGCCGGTCGGCGCCGCGGGCGGCAATGCCCTCAAGCGTGATTTCGTCGTTGCGGAATACCTCGACCTCTGCACCCAACTCGCCGAAGTACTGAACGATGTTGAAAGTGAAAGAATCGTAGTTGTCGATCATCACGAGTTTCATACGGTTTCTCCTTCGCGCAGCCGGGCAAATTCCCGGTGCTCAAATGCAATTGATGCGTCCATCAGGGCGCGGTATGCGGCCTCTACGACCTCGGGCTGACCGCCGTGCTCCGCTGCCATGCGTCGCACGCGGGCGGCGATGAATTCAATGCGCTCCTGGTCATGGACCTTGCTCGCGTCCTGCTTGATGCGGGCGGCTTGGGTCATGTAGCCGGTGCGCTCCACCAGCAAGGCGGTAATGCGCTCATCCAACGCGTCGATGTGGCTGCGCACCTCGGCCATGGTCTCGCAATGCTTGGCTTTGTGGGCGGTGATCATTGCAGTCCCTCCTCCACCAGCTCGGCGGCGCGCAGCAGCGCACGGGCCTTGGCTTCGGTTTCTTTCCACTCCAGTTCAGGCACGCTGTCGGCCACCACACCGGCGGCGGCTTGCACATACAAGGTTTCGTTTTTGATGATGCCAGTGCGGATGGCAATGGCCACGTCCATATCGCCCGCGTAGCTCAGGTAACCGCAAGCGCCACCATAAATGCCGCGTTTGATGGGTTCCAGCTGATCGATCAGCTCCATGGCGTGCACCTTGGGCGCACCGGTCAGCGTGCCCGCAGGAAAGGTGGCCTTGAGCACATCCATGCTGGTCATGCCGGCGTTCAGGGTGCCCTCTACGTTGCTCACGATGTGCATCACGTGGCTGTAGCGCTCCACAATGAAAGCGTCCGTCACCTTGACCGAGCCGATTTCGGCAATGCGGCCAATGTCGTTGCGGGCCAGGTCGATCAGCATCACGTGCTCTGCACGTTCCTTGGGGTCGTTGATCAGCTCAACTTCGGCGGCCTTGTCCAGCTCGGGCGTGGCGCCGCGAGGGCGCGTGCCAGCCAGGGGGCGGATAGTGACTTTGGTGCCGGGCTTGTCGCCTGCGGTGATTTGTTCTTGCCGAACCAAAATCTCTGGCGAAGCTCCCACCACTTGGAAATCCCCGAAGTTGTAGAAGTACATGTACGGGCTGGGGTTCAGCGTACGCAGGGCTCGATACAGACTCAAGGGAGAAGCTGTGTAGCGCTTTTTGATGCGCTGGCCCACTTGCACCTGCATGAAATCGCCCCCGGCAATCAGCTCTTTGGCACGCTCCACGGCGGCAATGTAGTCTGCCTTGGCGAAGTCGCGCTGGGCTTCAAAGCTTGTTGAGGGCTTGATATCCGGCGCGCTCACGGCCTGGGCCAGCTTGGCCCGCAGCTCGGCCAGACGCGCCTGACTGGCGGCATAGGCGCCGGGCAAAGCCGGGTCCACGTACACCATCAGATGCAGCTTGCCGGACAGGTTGTCGATCACCGCCAACTCTTCGCACTGCAATAGCAGGATGTCGGGCGTGCCCAGCTCATCGGGCGGGCAGCTGTCTTGCAGCTTTTTTTCGATGTAGCGCACCGCGTCGTAACCAAAATAGCCGGCCAGGCCACCGCAAAAGCGCGGCATGTCGGGTTGCAGAGCTACCTTGAAACGTTGCTGGTACTGGGCAATAAAGTCCAGCGGGTTGAGCGCTGAGGTTTCCACCACGACACCATCGGTCACCACCTCGGTGCGAGCCGCAGCGCCGAATCCGCTGGCCCGCACCATGGTGCGGGCAGGCAGACCGATAAAGCTGTAGCGGCCGAAACGCTCGCCGCCCACCACTGACTCCAGCAAAAAACTATTGGCAGCGGGTTCGGCGTCGCCCGCATTGCGGGCCAGCTTGAGGTACACGGAGAGCGGGGTTTCCAGGTCCGCAAAGGCCTGGGTGCTCAGCGGGATGCGGTTGTAGCCTTGCACTTGCAGGGCCAGAAATTCAGATTCAGTCATCGGGGGGCAACGCCTCTCAAACAATCTATTCACGGGGGCTTGCAGGCGAGGCCTCAAGCCGGAGGTGGGTGCGCGCAATAGATCGGAGGGGAATCCGTGCCACTTGACCGCGCAAAGCTCACAAACCGTGCGCGTTGGCCGCTAGGTGCGGCCGGCAGGTATCAGAGCCCAGGCACAACAGACAAGGTACGCCAGGGCCAGGCTCCCCGGTCGCTCAAACCTGTTCTGCTGATGTGGTGGATAAACATGGGCACAGTGTAGCAAACACGCCAGACGCAGAAATGACCCGAAACCCACGTCACCCGCAAAAACCCTGATGTGCTTTTGCAGGCCTAACTGCACAATGCCACTCTCACAAAAAAAGAACGATCGTTCTATTCAGGATGACCCCATGACACTGAAACGCAAGCTACTCGCCGGTTTATTCACCCTGTGCGCGAGCTTCAGCGCCTTGGCGACCATCGACATCAACGGTGTCAAAGTCGAAGACAGCACTACCTTGGCCGGGACCAAGCTCCAACTGAATGGCGCAGGCACCCGATTCAAGGCGGTCTTCAAGGTCTACGTCGGCTCGCTGTACACCAGCCAGAAAGTGAATTCTCTGGAAGAGTTGATGGCGGCACCGGGCCCCAAGCGCCTGAGCATGACCTTTTTACGGGAGATGGAGGCCGGCCCCTTTGGCAGGTTGCTCACCCGCGGTGTGGAAGATAACGTCCCCAGAAATGAAATGTCCAAATTGGTACCCGGGCTGATTCGTATGGGCGACATTTTTACGGTGAACAAGGTCTTGCTGCCAGGGGACATCATCCATCTGGATTGGATTCCCGGCACTGGTATGGTGGTCACTGCCAAGGGCAAAGTGCAGGGCGAACCATTTAAAGAGCCCGAGTTTTTCAAAGCCATCATGGCCATCTGGTTCGGCCCGTCCCCTGCCGATTTCAAGCTCAAAGACGCCATGTTGGGTCAAAAGTAAGCCGGTTCACTCCAAGCCTCATAGGCCGGCATGGCGACATGCCGGCCTTTTTTTCATGTCTGGAGGTGGCGTTATCCATACACAGGATGACAAATCGCAGGCTTCCCTGTAGATTGCGCAGCAGCATCCGCAGGCTTCATGCACCAACGACCGGGGAATTGAATGAAACTGAGCTTGAAACTTCCACTCGCCTTTGCCTTTGCACTGGTACTTTTGTTTTTAGGAGGGGTCTTCGGCATCAGTACCCTGAACCATGCGGTGACCACCTATCGGCTTGACGTGCTGAGCCATGTAGATGCCAACAAAAAGGCCGCCGACATCGCAGGCCAGTTCTCTGTAGCCATCCAGGAATGGAAAAACGTTCTACTGCGCGGCAAAACCCCCAAAGACCTGGACACTTACTGGAGCGCCCACCAGAAAGAAATGGCCAAAGTCATCCAAGGGATCGACGCCCTGTCCCGCGAGATGAATGACGAAGCCAGCAAAAGTATTTCTGCCAAACTGGGCGTGTCGATGCGGGATGCCGCCAAGGGCTATGAAGCGGCTTTTGAAGCCTACAAGGCGAGTGACTTTGATTTCGCCGCCGGTGACAAAGCCGCGCGAGGAAAAGACCGCGAAGCAGCGGCACTCCTGTTGGAGCTTCGCAAGTACCTCTCTGAAGAAGAAGCCAAGTCTTCCGAAGCTGCCAGTGCACTGGCCGCCCGGGGCAGGACCTTGGCCTACAGCGTCATGACGCTGGTCACGCTGATCGGTTTTGCCGGCAGCATCTGGATGAGCCGCCAGATCGTGCATCCGCTCAACGACGCTGTCATCGCAGCCGACAAGGTGTCGCGCGGAGACCTGACCACTCCGCTGGATACCAATGGCAAAGACGAAATTGCGGCCCTGCTACGGTCCTTGCAAACCATGCAACACAGCCTGTCGCACCTCGTTGTGAAAGTGCGGGAAGGTGCCGAGAGTGTGTCCCACGCGAGCAGTGAAATCGCCCAAGGTAATCACGACCTGTCCAACCGTACCGAACAGCAGGCTACCGCGCTTCAGGAAGCGGCTGCCTCCATGGATGAGTTGGGCGCCACCGTGAGTCGCAGTGCGGACGGGGCCGCCCACGCCAACAACAAGGCACTGCTGGCTTCTGACGTGGCCGCCAGGGGCGGTGAGGTGGTGGGCCGCGTAGTGGAAACCATGCGGGGTATCCATACATCGTCCAGCCGGATTGCCGAAATCATTGGCGTGATTGACGGCATCGCGTTTCAAACCAATATCTTGGCGCTCAACGCCGCAGTGGAGGCCGCGCGCGCGGGCGAGCAAGGGCGGGGATTTGCGGTAGTCGCGTCCGAGGTGCGC
This sequence comes from Comamonadaceae bacterium, assembly GCA_027488985.1. Classification (GTDB taxonomy): domain Bacteria; phylum Pseudomonadota; class Gammaproteobacteria; order Burkholderiales; family Burkholderiaceae_C; genus Allorhodoferax; species Allorhodoferax aquaticus. The sequence continues at coordinate 9,794 of JAIYAR010000001.1, forward strand.
TCACTGGCCGGCCGATCGGCAGAAGCTGCCAAGGAAATCAAGAGCCTGATCGGCGCCAGTGTGGAACAGGTCGAAGTCGGGAGCAGTCAGGTTGCGCAAGCCGGCCAGACCATGAACGAAGTGGTGGACGCCATCCGCGAAGTGACCGCGATGGTCGGGGAAATCACCACTGCCAGCCAGGAACAGCGTATCGGGGTCGTGCAGGCGGGCGATGCGGTTACCCAAATCGATCAGGCCACGCAACAGAACGCGGCATTGGTGGAGCAGATGGCCGCCGCGGCCTCAGGGCTGCGGCAACAGGCCCAGGATCTGGTCGGGCTCGTCGCTGTTTTCAAGACCTCGTCCGACGCCTCAAGGCCAGTCGCTTTGACAGGCTGACTATTGTTAACTTCAGGGAGATGCCATGAAACTCAAATATCAAATCATTGGCTTGGGATTGGTGGGCATACTGGCATCCGCGCTGGTGGGCGGCATCGGATGGCTGCAAACCAATCGCTTGTCCGCAGCCATCGACGAGTCCGAAGCCATGTCCAGCGCGCTGCAAAGCAGTCAAGAAGCAGACATGATGCACGACGCGATTCGCGGCGACGTCCTATTGTTGGTTCAGGGGGCAACAACCCAAAATGCCAACCAGATTGCTGAAGCCAGCAAAGACCTTGAAGACCATGCCAAAACCTTCAACGAGGCTTTGCAGCGCCTGGAAGAGAAGCCACTGCCTGCGGAGGTCAAGTCACTGCTGCAGATCACCAAGCCCTTGGTTCAGGAGTACATCGCAGCTGGCAAAAATGCACAGGCTTTGGCCGCGAAGGACCTGACGGCCGCAGGCGCCGCGATCGACAAATTCCAGGAAACCTTTGGCAAACTTGAAGACCATATGGCAAAGCAAGCTGATGCCATTGAAAAAAGTGTGGATGCCGCGCGCGAAGAGTCTCATGCGAAAGTGGCAAGTTCGAAGGTCCAGGTTGCGGTTGCCTGGCTGATATCCACCATGCTTCTTGTGGCAGGTGCGATGTATCTCGCAAAAATGCTGTCACAGCCCATCTCACACGCAGCCCATATTGCAAATGCATTGGCCGAGGGGAATCTGCACACCAGCATCCAACCCGCCGGCAGCGATGAAACCGTGCAATTGCTGCAATCCATGCAGTCCATGCAGCGGAGCTTTAGCGAGACGGTGCGGGCAGTCAAAGGGAGCGCAGACGCGGTCGCCACCGCCAGTGCAGAAATCGCCCAAGGCAACAACGACCTCTCCGCCCGCACCGAACAACAAGCCAGCGCCCTGGAAGAAACCGCAGCTTCCATGGAAGAACTCGGCTCCAC
>JAIYAR010000003.1 GCA_027488985.1 Comamonadaceae bacterium
CGGGCACTCTTGCTGTCTCGTGGGGACTGGAGTGTGTTCGTGACTCGGCCGCTCTCTGCAAGCCTGCTGGTGGCGGCTCTGGCTCTCCTGGTGGTGGTGATGCTGCCTTCCATCAAGGCCAAGCGGGAAGAGGCTTTTGTGGATGATTGAATCGCGCTGCAATGCGCTATGAAATCAGGAGCTGCTCGCGCAAATTCCATGAGCGCTAGCAGCTCTTTTTTCCATCAACCCGTATGTTTATGGAGTATGCCTGCCAGGCTGGCAGCTGAGTACGGCTTGGCCAGATGATCGTCCATGCCTGCGTTCTGGCAATCAACCAGGTCCTCGTGCAAGGCGCTGGCGGACAAGGCGATGATGGGGGTTCTGCGGTCTGGGCTTTCCATTTTCCGGATAAGGCGGGTGGCGTCCATGCCGCCCATGACCGGCATTTGCAGGTCCATCAAAACCAGGTCCCATTGCTTTGAGGGGAAGATCTCCACCGCCTCTTTGCCGTTTTCGGCAATCGTCACGGTATGGCCCCATTTGCCGAGCAGTGTTTTGGCAAGAATCTGGTTCACCTTGTGGTCTTCCACCAGCAGCACTTCCAAGGACTTGTTGAAAACGGGCACATCGCCCGCGGCGTACGCAGGGGCTGCGTCCAAAGGCAGGGGCGAGATATGTGCGCTGGTTTTGGAGGCAACCAAGGGCACCTCCAGGCTGAAAACGCTGCCCGTGCCGGGCACACTGCGCAGAGTCAGGCCGCCCTGCATCAAGCGGGCCAGCTCGGCAGAAATGCTCAGCCCCAAGCCTGTGCCACCAAAGCGGCGGGTGGTTGATGCATCCGCCTGCTCAAATGCCTTGAAAATGCTGGACTGCTGGTTCAGCGGCACGCCGATACCAGTGTCTTTGACTTCAAAGGTCAAGGTGTCCTTGCCCTTGGAATCAGCCCCTTTGCGCACACTCAAGTGCACATGGCCCTGTTCGGTGAACTTGACCGCATTCTCCAAAAGATTGGTGAGGATCTGGCGGGTCCGCAGGGCATCCCCCATGACATGGGCAGGCACCTGGGTATCGCAGTGCAGGGCAAAATCCAACTGCTTCTGGCTACACCGATTGGTATAGAGCACCTTCAACTCAACCAGCAGCGCCTGCAAGTCCCAGGCACTGTTTTCCAGTTGCATGTGATGCGCTTCGAGTTTGGAGTAGTCCAGAATTTCATTCAGGATCTTCAACAGGGCATTGGCAGAGTTCTGCGCCGTAGCCAAGTAGTGCTGCTGCTCTTGGGGGTTTGAGGTCCCCCTCACCAATTCCAACATGCCCAACACCCCGTTCATGGGCGTGCGTATTTCATGGCTCATGTTGGACAAAAACTCGCTCTTCACCTGGCTGAGCCGCTCTGCGCGCACCATGGAGTGCCGCAGATCAGAGTCGACCTTGCGCTGCTGCTCCATATCGCGGACCGTGCCTTCGTAGAACACATAGAAGCACACCACACAGGCCGTGAGCGAGAGCCCCACCAGAAACGCCAGCCACAGATTGCTGGACAGCAGCTCGCGCTGGCGCTTGGCCAGCGCTGCTTCCAAAGTGTTGGTGACCAGCAGGACTCTGGCCTGCAAAAATCCCTGCAAGCCGATAAGCGCCTCCTGGCCCGGGCCGCTCATCAACTGGTCCGGATTCTTCAAAGTCGACAAGGCTTTGCGCACCGATTGAATCTCTGCGGTGTCCAGGGTGGTGAAGCCCAGGGTGTCATTCGCTGTACGGGTATAGCGCTCGAGCGTGTCGATTTGCCCCAGCACCACAGACACCCAGTACGCCAATCCCTGCGCATTGGGCACACCGCTCTGCATCGCTTTGAGCTCTGCACTGGCGTTGATCAGCCGGGGCATGACCTGGGCGGTAATGAGGCTCAGGTAGAGGGTGTGCAATTCGGTGTCAAGAATCAAACCGGATTCATCACCGATACGGTAGGCCGCCTTCTCCATGCGGTCCAGTTCCGCCGAACGCCGCTGCCACTGTTGTATGGCCATACGCTCTTCGCCTCCGGACAAATCTGCAGTCTGCAGTTGTTCCAGAAGCAGTGGCCTGAGACTTTGTGTGCCCTGAACTTCAGCGGCGAGGGTCTGGCTTTCAGCCAAGTACCTCATGGTGCTGATCACCGAGAAAAGGAGCAGTGGCACACAGAAAAAAGCGAGGACGACCCTCGCCTTCCCCTTGAAAGACAGCGACCGCATGCGGCTGATGAGGAAGCTGTCTTTTTCCATGTATCAGGTCGTTGGTTGAAAAACCACCAAAGTACCCTTCAAGGCAGGGGAGCAGCTTACTAAGCCACGCGGAAATTGGCAATCTCGCGCATCAATCCGTCGGACTGATCGCTGAGAGCGCCGGCAGCCGCACTGGTCTCTTCCACCAAAGCGGCGTTTTGCTGGGTGCTTTGCTCCAGCAACTGAATGGCCGATACCGACTGGCTCACACCATTGGCCTGCTCGCGCGAACCCACTGCAATTTCATTGAGCAGGTAGTTAATGCGCTTGGCGTTGTTCAGAATTTCATCCATGGTCAGGCCGGCACCACTCACCACCTGGGTGCCTTTTTCCACGTTTTGCACGCTGGTGCTGATCAAGTCCTTGATCTCTTTGGCCGCCGCGGCCGAGCGCTGGGCCAACACACGCACTTCGCTGGCCACCACCGCAAAGCCCCTGCCCTGCTCACCGGCGCGGGCCGCTTCCACTGCGGCATTCAAAGCCAGGATGTTGGTCTGGAAAGCAATGCCGTCGATCACCGAAATAATGTCCCCGATTTTTTGCGACGAGCCATTGATCGCACTCATCACGGACACCACATCGCGAATGACCTCTCCACCCTTTTGGGCCACTGTGGCGTTTTCCCGGGCGAGCACGGAGGCGTCTTTGGAGTTATCGGCCATCGCTTGCACGGAAGAACCAATCTGCTCCATCGTCGCAGCTTGCTGCTCCAGGGCCGCTGCGGCGGATTCGGTGCGCTGCGACAAATCCAGGCTGGCACGTGCAATCTCGCCGCTGGTGCCCGTCAGGTCGCGTGCAGAGTGGCGCACTTTGCGGATCAACAGGTGCAGCGAGTCATAGGCCTTGCGCAAATCCACAATCACCGCAGCCGGCTCATCCTTGCCCCAAGGCTGGCTGGGCGCGCGGCGCAGGTCACCTTCAGACATTTCCTGCAAGTGCTGGCTGATCAGGCGCAGGCCGCCGCGGGTGACGAGGTAAAAGGTGTAGAACGAATAGGCAGCCAGCAGCAAGGTAACTACCAGAATGACGATAGTCAGACGCTCCTGTTTTTGAATAGTGGCCACGCGCTTGGCAATCAGCTCATCCAGAATGGGGAGCAAGCGTTCCAGCAGTGCAGATTGGGCGGCAAATGCGGCGTCGCCCTGGGCTACAAAAACTGCCAAACCTTCTGCATCACGCTCCGCAGACTTCAGGAGCCCGTTGCTGACGGTGTCCAGGAATTTCTGGGCGCTGTCTCGGGCCTCATTAATCTGGATGCGGGAACCCAGCTCCGGCGTCTGCACGATTGATTTGCTCAGCCCGGCCAGCATATTGGTCTGGTGGAACTCCGAGATGGCCATGGCCTTGTCGATAGCGCTGCGGAACTCGGGGCTGAGCTTACCGTCACGCAGGGCGGCGGCGCCCGCTGCGCGGATGAGGCCGATGCGTTCCATCAGGTCCGGCAGCCGGAAGGCGGCCGCGTCCATCACGTAGTAACTGTCGATGTCCGGGTCCAGGGTCAGGTTGGAGCCGTCGGTGGCAGTCGTCATGACCGCGATCAGCGCCTGAATGTGGGCCGTGTTTTTGACAAAGCGCTCCAGCGGTTCGGCGTTCTGGTTTTTGGCTTCGTTGCGGGCTTGCTTGAGGGCCTCAAAGGCGCCTGCTGTCCCCAGGCTGGCGCCTAACTCGGTTTGCACTTTTTCCAGCTGGAGGTAGGCCTTGTCCAAAGCATCGGCCACGCTGGCACTGGCTGCGGGTGCGGTTGCGCGCAATTGCAGCGCTTTGACCAGCACAGGGCTGGCCGCCTGCAGGTAGCGCACACCATCACGCTCTTTCATCGAAAAGTTAATGGCTGCGGTTTGTATGTTGAAGTAGCTCCACGAAAGCCAGGCAAGCGGCAGAGCAAACAAGAATGAAACGATGAGCGCCTTGGATGCAAAGTTGATACTGCGCATCACATGCACGCCCAGAGCCCAAATACCGTGGGCGCCAAAAAGGCCGCTGGCTGCAGGTCGGCTGGCCGGGGCAGGCAGGGCGAAGCTATCAGGGGTGTTATTCATTGATCGCGGCTCCAAACGATGTATCACTCTAAGCAAAAAGTGTTAAATCTAACACTCAAACACTCATTTTCACGCTGTCATTAAATCATCTTCATTGAAATATGTGAAGGAAAATTAACGGGGTTAGTACTTATAGCTTTGGCTTTATCAACGACAAACCTTTCTGCAGGCTTTCCCGAGTCAGCGGCTTGGGTATCAGGCCTTTGGCACCCTGTTCGCGGAAACGGGCCGCATCCGAGGGCAGATCGTTGCCGGTGACCATCATCACCGGTGGCACCGGCTTGCCGGCAGTCCGCCACTGGCTCAGCGCCTTCAGAACGCCCGAGCCATCAAGGTTGGGCATGCTCTCGTCCAGCAGCACGCCGTCGAACTGGTGGGCCTGCAAGGCGGCGAGGGCCTTCACGCCGTCGTCTACCAGCACACCGGTGCAGCCGGCCTCTTTGAGCAAGCGCGCGGCCATCATGCGATTGATCGGGTTGTCATCCGCCACGAGGATGTGAAGTGCCTGCCCGCTCATTTGGCGCACACCCGCGGCACACGGTGGTTTTTGCGGTCAGGATGTTGTACAGGCCACATGGCAGTGACGGCGAACGTGGATAAGTCTGTGACAGACGACATGGGTGAAGGCTCCGGGTTACTACAAAAAGAATAGCTGCTCGCGCAATGTTCACGTGGCCCGCAGTCTATTTGAATCCTCAAATACGCACCATCATATAAATTTGTAGAATAAGTTACCTTTTTGAAGGATAATCTACAAATGTCTTGGATCACCCTCATCACCAGCTTACCCACCGAAAATGCAACCGTCCGCATGCGTGCATGGCGTGCACTCAAGGCCAGTGGTGCAGCAGTTTTGAAAGATGGTGTTTATCTGATGCCCGAGCGCCCTGCATGCCGGCTTGTGCTGGAGTCGGTCGCAGCAGATGTGCTGGCTGGCGGCGGCAGCGCTTATGTGATGGCAGTTCAGGAACCCGCCAACGCCAGCTTCACGCTACTCTTTGACCGCAGTGCCGACTTTGCAGCGCTAATGGCCGACTTGCCGCCTATTCAGGCCCTGCTCGTCCAAGGTGACCGGACAGAGGCGATGCGGCTCTGCCGCAAGGCCCGCAAGGCATTTGTCCAAATATCGGAAACTGACTTTTTCCCTGGTGAGGCACAACGTCAAGTCGATACAGCAGTGCAGGCCTTGGAGACCGCAATTGCCCGCGCAGAGGCGCCCGACGAGCCCCAAGCAGTGGCAGGCCACATCACGGTGCTGCAGCACGCGCACTACCAAGGTCGCGTCTGGGCTACCCGAGCCCGCCCATGGGTAGACCGTTTGGCCAGCGCTTGGTTGATCCGCCGTCATATCGACCCCCGGGCCCGCTTTATCTGGCTGGCGCAACCTCAGGACTGCCCTGCCGATGCCCTTGGGTTTGACTTCGACGGCGCGACCTTCAGCCACGTTGACGGCCGAGTAACCTTTGAAGTGCTGCTTGCCAGCTTCGCACTGGAAATGCCAGCCCTGCAACGCCTGGGCGGGTTGGTGCATTTTTTGGATGCCGGTGGTGTGCAGCCCCCTGAAGCCATTGGCGTGGAATCCGTGTTGGCCGGCTTACGCGCCACCATCCTTGATGACGACCAGCTGCTGCAAGCTGCAAGCGCCGTGTTTGATGCGCTCAATCACCAATTTAAACCCTTGCCTGAGGCCGCATCCCCCAATGACAACTGACACTCTGGACGCCACCAAAACCCCTGAGCCGGTGAGCTTCTGGCAAGCCTTCGCCTTCTGGCTCAAGATGGGTTTTGTGAGCTTTGGCGGGCCTGCCGGCCAAATAGCCATCATGCACACCGAACTGGTGGAACGCCGCCGCTGGATATCGGAAAAGCGGTTTCTCCATGCGCTCAACTACTGCATGCTGCTGCCCGGCCCAGAAGCGCAGCAGCTTGCCACGTACATCGGCTGGCTCATGCACCGCACTTGGGGAGGTGTGGTGGCAGGTGTGCTTTTTGTATTACCTTCCCTCTTTATTCTGATTGGACTGTCCTGGGTTTACATCGCCTATGGCGATGTAAGTTGGGTAGCGGGCATGTTTTACGGAATCAAACCCGCTGTGACAGCGATCGTGCTGCAAGCAGCACACCGCATTGGCTCACGGGTACTGAAAAACAATGCGTTGTGGGGCATTGCGGCAGCTTCGTTCGTCGCGATCTTTGCACTGCAAGTGCCCTTCCCGCTCATCGTGCTGGGTGCAGCATTGCTGGGTTATGCCGGAGGGAGGTGGTCACCGGCCTTGTTCAATAGCTCGGGCGGGCATGGCAGTGCGAGCAAACATTTCGGCGCAGCCTTGATTGACGACCACACCGCCACTCCCGATCACGCGCGTTTCCGTTGGGGTCGCTTGACCTGGGTGGTGCTGGCAGGTGCCCTGCTGTGGGCGCTGCCCATGGGTGCGTTGACCTGGGGCCTTGGCTGGCACCACACCTTCACCCAAATGGGATGGTTTTTTACCAAAGCGGCACTGCTCACGTTTGGTGGAGCCTATGCGGTACTGCCCTATGTCTATCAGGGTGCGGTAGGGCACTATGGCTGGCTCACACCCACACAAATGATTGACGGACTGGCGTTGGGCGAAACCACACCGGGGCCACTGATCATGGTGGTGGCATTTGTAGCTTTTGTGGGCGGGTACGCCAACGCGGTACTGGGTCAAGAGCACTTATTTCTAGCCGGCTGCATTGCGGCCGCTTTGGTGACTTGGTTTACGTTCCTACCCTCCTTCATTTTTATTCTTGCAGGCGGCCCTTTTATCGAAAGCACGCACAACGAACTGAAATTCACCGCTCCCCTTGCAGGAATTACTGCCGCGGTCGTGGGTGTGATCGTGAACCTTGCTCTGTTCTTTGGTTACCACGTGCTGTGGCCGCAGGGCTTTAGCGGCGCATTTGACTTGCTCGCAGCCGGACTGACCTTGGCTGCGGCCGTCGCTTTGTTTCGCTACAAGCGCAATGTCATCCATGTCATTGCAGCCTGTGCACTTGCAGGGGTGCTGTTTTCACTCATTCAATAAGGAAACTTCATGAACTCCATTACCAGCAACGACCTAGCGCGGCTGCAATTTGAAAGGCAGGCGATCACCCTCATCGACGTGCGGCGAGAAAAGGCCCGCCAGTCAAGCGGCTGCCAGATCTCCCAAGCGCAATGGCGCAACCCGGCCGATTGGCTGGATTGGAAGGACCACGTCCCCAAGGATTTGCCTGTGGTTGTGTACTGCGCGCATGGTCATGAGATCTCACAAGGCTTGACGAAAGTTCTAGAGGTTATGGGCCTGAATGCCCGATTTCTAGTGGGCGGCATTGCGGCTTGGGAAGCTTCAGGACTGGCCACAGAAGCGCTTGTTTGATCCAAACCTTTATTTGCTTTCTATTGCGTCGACTGTCGCTTGCACTGCAGCTCGCGTGAACCAAACTCCCCTATCGGTATAAAAAATTTAACAAAATCAAAACAAGGGTTAACCCTTTATCAGATTCGAAAATGAGGTGGCAATCGCCAATGCGATAGCGCCTCATTTTTTTTCGCTCTCAATTTTTTAGTACCAATCCCAATAGATATAAGCGTTAATCAGCAGATTGAGATTTGACACTCGCGATCGATGTCCCATTTCATGGGAGCTGTCACAGAGATGTCACAAAAAGGCGGAATCATTGGAATTGAGATATTAATTTCTCTTTCTTCGGCTTACCTCTTCGGGTTAAGCACTGATTCACACAACGCGCCCTAGGCGCATGGTTGCCATGAATATCCGTCAACGCATTCTTTTACTTATCAGCCTGAGCTTTGTAGCCTTGCTATTCACTGGCGGCTTCGCGGTGTTCCAGAACACTAGCAGCAGCAAAGAGGTGCAGTCGGTGACCGAAGGCGTGGTGCCCAGCAGCTTGAAGTCTGTGGAGCTCATGGGGCAACTCAAAGACGTGCAAATTGCCACACTCGCCATGGTGAGCGCGCCCGACAAAGCCGCCATTTCCCAGGCCCACGAAGAGGTGAAAAAGAAAAAAACAGACCTGCAGCAAGCCTTGGCTGACCAGACAGCCTCTGCCGATAACGATGCCCAGCGTGGCCTCATCAAGCAAGCCGAAGAGAGCTTGCTCAATTACTTCGGTTCGATTGACGACACCGCCAACTTCATGCTCCAAGGCCAGAAGGAATTGGCCGAAGCCACCATGGCCGCCACGGTAGACCAGTACCTGCGCGAGCAGATCAGCGTGATCGAAACCGTGCAAGTCGAAAAGCGCCGCAGCAAAGATGACGCCATTGCCGCCGTGAACGGCAACCTGCGCGCCACGACCGGCACGCTGTCAGTAGTGACATTGTTTGCCATTGTTGGCTTGGGCGCCATGGGCTTGTTGCTGTATCGCCAGGTGATCCACCCGATCGGCAACATGGAATCCAAGATGACCGAGATCGCTACCAGCCAGGACTTCACCCAGCGCCTGCCGGTGACCAAGATGGACGAGATCGGAAAGTCGGTGGTGGCGTTTAACACCATGATCGAAAAGATCCAGCAGAGCAACGAAGAAGTCCGCCAGAAGACGGCCGACATCCACGCCATGCTGCACTACATCCCTCAAGGCATCTTGACGCTGGAGAGCGGCGGCATCATTCACCCCGAGTTTTCTGAGCACCTCAAGACCGTGCTGGAAACCAGCGACATTGCCGGACGCGATGTGATGCACGTGGTGTTTGACGGCAGCGGCCTGGGCGTGGACGCCCTGAACCAGATGGAAACCGCCATCAGCGCCTGCATTGGCGAGGATGAGATGAACTTCGAGTTCAACGCCCACCTGCTGCCTCTGGAAATTGACAAAACCATGCCCGACGGCCGCACCAAGGTGCTGGACCTGAACTGGTCCCCCATTACCGACGAAACCGGCACCACCCTGCGCTTGCTGCTGTGCCTGCGCGATGTGACCGACCTGCGGGCTCTCGCCAAAGCGGCAGACGCTCAGAAGAAAGAACTGGCTCTGATTGGCGAAATTCTGGCGGTGCGGCAGGAGAAGTTCCAGGAATTCATGGGAAGTGCCAAAGAGTTCATCGCAGAAAACGAAGCCCTGATCATCAACGCCGCAGGCACCGAGGCCACCCGCAAGGAAGCGATTGGCGTGCTGTTCCGCAACATGCACACCATCAAGGGCAATGCGCGCACCTACGGCTTGCTGCAACTGACCGATGTGGTGCACCAGGCCGAAGAGCGCTATGACGCGATCCGCCAGGGCAAGCAGGAGTGGGATACCGAGCTGCTGCAAGCCGAACTCCAGCAGACTGCTGACGTGGTGGCGCAGTACGGCCACATCAACGAAGTGACCTTGGGCCGCAAAGGCCCGGGCCGCCGCGGTAGCGTGGACAAGTTCCTCATGGTGCCCAGAGAGGTGGTGGAAGGCCTGATCCAGCGCATGGACGCAGCCGGCACCCAGGATGCTGCCCACCAATCAGCCGCTCTGCAGCAAGCCCGCGCCGCGCTGAACCAGCTGGGCGCAGAGCCCCTCTCCAGCCTGCTGAGCGGTGTGACTGACTCCCTGCCCGCACTGGCGCAAGAGCTCGGCAAAGTGCCGCCCAAAGTGGTGATGAATGACGCAGGCATTCTGGTACGCACCCAGTTGGCCGACACGCTGCGCAATGTGTTCATGCACCTTTACCGCAATGCCCTGGACCATGGCCTGGAGCTGGCTGTGGAGCGCACCCTGATCGGCAAGCCCGAAGCCGGTGTGGTAACGCTGAGCGCACAACTCAACGCCGACACACTCACTTTGCGACTCAAGGACGATGGCCGTGGCCTCGCGCTGCAGCGCATCAAGGCCAAAGCACTTGAGCAAGGCCTGCTGGCGGCAGACGCCACCACGTCTGCCCACGACATTGCGCAGCTGATTTTTGCCTCTGGCTTCTCCACCGCCAGCGAGGTGACCGAAGTGTCCGGCCGCGGTGTGGGTATGGATGCTGTGCGCGGCTTTGTGCAAGCCGAAGGCGGCAACATTTCCCTGGAACTGGCGAGCACCGATGCCAGCGTGGACTTCTGCCCCTTTGAGACTGTGATCACGCTGCCCGCCAAGTTTGCGGTGCAAACCCAGGCGGCATGAGCGGGAGCGCGTTATGACAGACATGCTGTTGGCATTTGTGGCGGGCGCAGCCGTGGCGTCCTGTATCTGGGCCTGGATGCACCGCAAACTGCAGCGGCAGCTGGCGGACTCCGTACCCACGGAACAAGCGCAAGCGCAAGCCGCCGAACAGCAGGACACCATCAACGCGCTGGAAGCTGAGCTGGACAGCATGCGCCAGCAGCTGGGCGAGGTGCAAAACCGCCTGCAAACCGAATACACCGCCCTGCAACAAGACAACAGCCGTGCGCTGCAGCTGGTCATGGGGCAGGCACAGGGCATGCAAAGCAACGCCGGCGAACACAGCGGCCGCTTGGCAAACGCCATCAGCGAGTTGCTGGGCGTGAGCAAAACCTTTGAACGCTGGCATGCGGACATGAACATCCTGCTCACCCACAACCAGGGCATGCACTCCAAGAACGACGACTTTGCCCGCATCGTGCAGCAAATGATCATCGTGACGCTGAATGCCTCCATCGAAGCCGCCCGCGCCGGCGAAATGGGCCGTGGCTTTGCGGTGGTGGCCGAGGAAATGCGCAGCCTGGCCAGCCGGGCTGAAGCGCTGTCCAAAGAGTACCGCCGCGCTCTCTACGAAAACGACCTGATCACCACCGCTACCTTCCAGGACATGCAGGCCGGCGGCAAGATGATCATCGGCGCGGTGACCGGGTTGGACCTGATCAACCGCAAGACGCTGGCGGCCTTGGAAGCCCCGAGCCAGTCATGATCAGCGAGCGGGCCAAAAAGGCACTGAACGACATGGTGCTGACGGGCATACGCAGCGCTCTCGTCAGCTCCTCAGACACGGTGCTCAGCCTGGAGACGGTGCCTGAGATTGCACCCATCACCGAGCAGGAGGTGGTGATGCTGTCGGTGGCGTCCTACCAGTTCCGGCTGATGATTTTGATTTACTTCAGCCGCGACGAAGCCACCCGCAACCATTACGCCGCACTCACCCGGGTGCAGCCTGAGAACCTGGATGCGCAGATGTTCCACGACGCAATTGCCGAGAGCGGCAACATGTGTTGCGGCACATTCAACCGCGAGCTGGGCCGTGCGTTTGAGCACATCGGCATGTCCACGCCGAACATGATCGACAGCCGCTGCGCAGAGCACTTTTCGCTTTTGCATTACGGGCACCTGCAGCACTTTGCGTTGCAACTGCAATCGGGCATGCGCTTTCGCGCCAGCCTGTGCGTGACCGAGTACCAGGACCTTGATTTCGAACTCGCTCCGGCCGAAGTGCCGGAGAGCACGGGTGAATTGGAATTCTTTTAAACAATCGAAAAGGCGAAAGTCATGACGAAAGAAAACTCGCTGATCAGCAAAGTGCTGGTGCTGGAAAACAGCCCGGAGGCCCGCAAGCAAATCAGTGCCTTCTGCAAAGACAACAACCTCAAGGCACTTAAGGTCCGCGAGGAAAACCTGCTGGCCGTGCTGCGCTCGAATGTGGACCTGGGCGGCATCATGATTGCCGAAGACCTGGCGGGCAAACCCCGCGACGGCATTCTGCTGGGACAGCAAATCAACAAAATCCGCCCCGAACTGCCCTTGTTCCTGCGCTGCGAATCCAGCCAGAGCCTGGCAGCGCTGACCACCGCAGAGCGTGAGCCCTTTGCCAGTGCCTACACCGTGGAAAACATCGACGCGCTGAAAGACGTCATTGAGACCTCCATCTTTACCTTGGTGTACCCCGCCAAGCTGGTAACCGGTATTGCAGAGATGACGCAAGCCTCGCTGCAAAGCCAATTCAAGGGGCTGAATGTGCGCATCGAAACACCCTACATCGTGCGCGACCGGCTGATTTTTGGCGAAATTTTCACCCTCATCCCCATCGAGAGCGACTGGTGCCGCGGCTACATGACCCTGCAGGCTGAAGAAGGCCCCTTGCTTACGCTGGTGAAGTCCAACAAGACGCACATTTCCGCCGACGAGGGCGACGACTTCCGTAACCTCAACGGCATTCTGGGCGAAATCACCAACCTGATCTGGGGCGCTTTCAAGAACCGCTACAGCTCCTTCAAGCCGGTCGAGGCGCACTTGGCGCAGGTGCCCATCGTGATCAACCACATGCACCGCTACATCTCGTTCGGCTCGGTGAATCCGCAGCTGTGCTTCAAGTGTGTGATGACCGACCCGGACAACGCGGTAGTGCCACCTTTTGTGATTTACCAGCGCTTTGCGTTCAACCTGAACTGGTCCCCCGAGGACTTCCACGAAAACGACCAGTCTCTGGACACCTTGATGGCGACCGGCGAACTCGAATTCTTCTGATCTTTGAAAGGAAATAAAAATGGCACAAATTTTGGTGGTCGATGACTCCAGCACCGTTCGCAACGAAGTGGGCGACTTTTTGAAGAAAAACGGCCTCGATGTGGCTTACGCCGTGGACGGCCGCGATGGCCTGACCAAGCTCAAGGCAGACCCCGCCATCAAGCTCATCGTCTGCGACGTGAACATGCCCAATATGGACGGCCTCACCATGGCAGAAAAAGTGCGCGGTGAACTGGGTAATGCCGCCGTCAACATCGTGATGCTGACCACCGAAAACTCCCCCGCCATGAAAGAGCGTGGCAAGGCCGCTGGCATCAAGGGCTGGATCGTGAAGCCCTTCAACGGCGACGCCGTGTTGGGCTCTTTCAAGAAGCTGGTCGGCGTTTAAGCCCAAGCGCCGCTCAGGCGGCGCCTTGGGTGCTGAGATGGCGGCGATAGGCGCCGGTGGAGCGGGACTGCGCAGCCGTCGATGGCAGACGGTTCGGGTACCTGAACTCCAGTGACTCCAGCAAGTCCAGCTCGGACCGCAGCTTTTGTACATCGGCATCGAACTCGCCATAGCGATCTAATAGTTCGCGGTAGATGCGGCTTGCGTGGTCCAGTTTCTTTGACATGCGGTTGGCCCCTGTGATTGAAGTCCATGGATGCACAGACTAAATGGTTTGTGCAACAGCGTATTGCGCTGCATCAAAGGGTACTGCACACCCAAATGCACATGCAATTAAATCTTGCACTTTCACTTAAAACACTGTCACAAAAAATACACAAACGACAAATACATTTCGATTATCTGTTTTTAATTGATTTTCATGAATTGGAGCTGCCATGCAAGTATCCACCCGACTTCTGGTGCTGATCGGCGCCCTTGCCACGCTGCTCATGATGGTCGGCGGCTTCGGGGTATTTGGAGCAAGGCAATCCAACCTCTCGCTGGAAACGGTGTACCACCAGCGCACTGAGCCTGCGGTGGAGCTGGGCCAGATCGATGCGCTGACCACCAGTGCACGTATGCATGTGGCACAGGCGCTGGCTAATCCGCTCCCGGAAGTGATTGCATTCAGCGTCAAATCCATCGCGGCACACCAGCAAGAGATCCAGCAGCGCTGGAAAGAGTACCGCAGCATTCCCCTCGCGCCTGCGGAGGCCGCTCTGGCTGACGAATGGGAAAAAATCTATGCCGCCTTTAACGACAAGGGCATCAAAGTAGCGGTGGAAGCGCTGAATGCGAACGACATCACCGAAGCCCAGGCTGCCATGATCAAGCAGATGACGCCCTTGGCCGAGCCCATGAAAAAAGGCATTGACGCCCTCAAACAGTTGCAGATTGATGGTGCGCGCGAAGCGTTTGAAGACGCCTCGGCCCGCTACAACCTGGTGTTCTGGAGCAGCGTGGGCCTGATTGCCACCGGCTTGGCCGTGGCACTGGTCTTCGGCCTGAGTACGGTGCGCACCATCTCCGGGCAATTGGGCGGCGAGCCCGAGGCAGCGGCACGCGTGGCGCAGCGCGTGGGTGCCGGTGACCTGAGCGAACCCATTGCCCTGCGGCAGGGCGACAGCGCCAGCATGATGGCCCAGCTGCAGCTCATGCAAACCAGCCTGGCGAGTGTGGTGCAGGAAGTGCGGCATGCTGCTGAAGCCGTGGCCAACGCCAGCAGTGAAATTGCCCAGGGCAACCAGAGCCTGTCTGAGCGCACCGAGCACCAAGCCAGCGCGCTGCAGGAAACAGCGGCCTCCATGAGCGAACTGGGGGGCACCGTGCGAATCAACGCCGAGCGCGCCGGCAACGCCGACGACCTGGCGCGCAGCGCATCACAAGCCGCGGCGCACAGCGGCGAGGTGGTGTCCGAGGTGGTGCAGACCATGCACGAAATCCATGACAGCTCCAAGCGCATTGTGGAAATCATCGGGGTGATTGACGGCATTGCGTTCCAGACCAACATCCTGGCCCTGAACGCCGCCGTAGAAGCCGCCCGTGCGGGTGAGCAGGGCCGCGGCTTTGCGGTGGTGGCCTCGGAGGTGCGCTCGCTGGCCGGGCGCTCTGCCCAGGCGGCGCGCGAAATCAAGGCGCTAATAGGCACCAGCGTGGACCGGGTCGAAAAAGGCAATGCACTGGTGAGCCGCGCCGGTGAGTCCATGACCACGGTAGTGCAGTCCATCCAACAGGTGACACAGGTGATCAGCGAGATCAGCGCAGCCAGCCGCGCTCAGAGTGATCAGGTGGAACAGGTGGGCCAGTCGATCGCGCTGATGGACCAATCCACCCAGCAGAACGCCGCCATGGTGGAAGAAATTGCCGCCGCAGCCAGCGGTTTGCGCCACGAGGCGGCACAACTGGTCGATGCGGTGGCCACCTTCAAGCTTGGGAGCAACCCGACTCTGCTGACAAACACCGGCGTTCGCCTTTTGTCTCATTAGAGAAAGCACACAAAGAAGTAGGGTTTGTGTGATTGAGTGCACATTCAAGTCCCTAGAATGATTGCATGCAGTTGAAACCTACCCGCGTACTTTTTGTCTCCAAGAACAATGCGGCGCGGAGCTTGCTCGCAGAAGCCTGCCTCCGACAGCTGGGTGCCCAAACCTTTCAGGTGTTTTCGTGTGGCGTGCCCGGGCGCATTGCCGACAAGCCCGACAGCACCACGCTGGCGGCACTGACCACCGCTGGCTTCAAGATTCAGGAGCTGCAGCCCAAGGACTGGACCGAGTTCAGCCGCCACGGCTCCAAGCCCATGGACATCGTGATTGCGCTGGATGCAGAAACCAAAAGCGACCACCCCAGCTGGCCGGGACAGCCCGAAACCGCTGTGTGGGACTACACCCCCCTGGACAAACGCAAAGGCGAGTCCCACAGCGACCGGGACATCCGCACCATCCAGACCCTGCATTCGCTGCGCCGGCGGATTGAGCTGCTGGTGAGCCTGCGGCAAAGGGTGCGCAGCCACAGTGAGCTACGGCACGACATCCGGGACATGGCGCACCTCTGACCAGCGGTCTCTTTTTGCTATATTTTTTATAGCTACTCGCGCATATTTCACGAGCGCTAGAGGCCAAAAGTACCAGAAACCGGACCTTAGACCGCCCCGATATCCGGGATCAACCCGCCCACCGGCTGCCCATTTTTCAGCGCAGCAGTAAACGCCAGCATGCGGTCAATCGGCAAGCGCGCGCGGTCAATCAGTTTGTGATCCACATGGACTTCATTCAGGCCATGCTCCAGCACGCGCGCCACACCGGCCAAGCCGTTCATGGCCATCCAGGGGCAGTGGGCGCAGCTTTTGCAGGTGGCGCTGTTGCCAGCGGTGGGCGCTTCGATAAAGGTCTTGCCGGGGTTCAGCGTGCGCAGCTTGTGCAACATGCCGTTGTCGGTGGCCACAATGAAGGTGTCGGCGTCCAATGTTTGAGCCGCTTTGAGGATGGCACTGGTAGAGCCCACAGCGTGAGCCAAAGCCACCACCTCTTTGGGAGACTCGGGGTGCACCAGCACTTTGGCTGTGGGGTGCTCTTTGATCAGCGCTTCCAGCTCAAAGGCCTTGAACTCGTCGTGCACGATGCAGGCACCTTCCCAGAACACCATGTCGGCACCGGTTTCGCGCTGGATGTAGCCGCCCAAGTGTTTGTCGGGCGCCCACAAAATCTTTTGGCCTTTGTCTTTGAGCGCGCGCACGATGTCCAGCGCGCAGCTGCTGGTTACCAGCCAGTCGGCACGCGCTTTGACGGCGGCGCTGGTGTTGGCGTAGACCACCACGGTGCGGTCGGGGTGCGCGTCGCAAAACGCATTGAACTCGCCAATAGGGCAGCCCAAGTCCAGCGAGCAGGTCGCGTCCAGGTCGGGCATGAGCACCGTCTTGTGGGGCGACAAAATTTTGCTGGTCTCGCCCATGAACTTCACACCCGACACCACCAGCTTCTGCGCGCTGTGGTCCCGGCCGAAGCGGGCCATCTCAAGCGAATCGCTCACCAGCCCGCCGGTTTCTTCGGCCAGATCCTGCAGGTCAGGGTGCACGTAGTAGTGCGAGACCATGACCGCGTTCTTTTCTTTGAGCAGGTGCTTGATTTTGTCTTTGAGCGCAGTGCGCTCGTCCGCAGTGGGCTCCACAGGCACTCGGGCCCAAGCGTGTTGGGTGGAGCACGCCGGCTGCTCGTACTCCACGTCGATCACATCACTCACACTCATCACAGGTCCTCAAATCGCATGGAGAAGTCGGTGGCCTTGATGTCTTTGGTCAGCGCGCCGATGGAAATGCGGTCCACACCGGTGGAGGCAATCGCACGCACTGTGTCGAGGTTCACTCCGCCAGACACCTCCAGAATCGCGCGTCCGGCGTTGATGGCCACGGCTTGTACGAGGTGGGACAAGGTCATGTTGTCCAGCAGCACCATCTTGGCCCCGCAGTCCAGCGCCTCGCGCAATTGCTCCAGCGTTTCAACTTCCACTTCAATGAACTTGGCGTTGGCGGCCAATTGATTGGCGCGTTGCAGGGCAGCGGTCACGCCACCTGCGGCGGCGATGTGGTTTTCTTTGATCAGCACCGCGTCATGCAGGCCGATGCGGTGGTTGGTTCCACCGCCGGTTTTGACCGCGTACTTCTGCGCCAGGCGCAGGCCGGGGATGGTCTTGCGGGTGTCCACGATGGCGGCGCGGTTACCGGGCACTTCGTTCACCGCGTCCACAAAGGTGGCAGTTTTGGTGGCTACAGCACTCAGCAGTTGCAAGAAGTTCAGCGCGGTGCGTTCGGCAGTGAGCAGGGCTTGGGCGTTGCCCTCAATCTCCAGCAACACCTGGTCCTGCTGGCAGCGTTGACCTTCGCGCACATGCCAGATAAGAGCGGCCGAGGGGTCCAAGGCCCGCACGGCTGCCGTGGCCCACGGTTCGCCGCAAATGATGGCCGACTCGCGGGCCAGCACCCGCGCACGGGCACGTCGCTTGGGGTCAATCAAGGAGGCGGTCAGGTCGCCGGTGCCCACGTCTTCCGACAAGGCGCGCGCCACATCGGCCTGCGCCAGGGCAGCGATATCGGCAGTAGAAAAGTCAAAAGTGCTCATGGGCCTGAGGATAACCCGCCTGCCTTGCGCAGGCTTTGCACCGGGTTTGCCATGCCAGAATGCAAGCTCTTTTGACCTGTGCGATCGAGGCCCCCATGAAACACGGTTTTTTGAATGCATTGCTGGCACTGGCGTTCTTCTGGCACACAGCGGCCGGCGCACAGGCAATCAGCAAGGAAGAATCGGAGCGCATCTGGGCAGACGCCAAAGCCGCAGCCTTGGTCGGCCCGGCGCAGATCCCCTTGAAGGTGCAGGACGCTTTGCAGGGCACCCTCGCCCTGCCGGCCGGCCACACCTACATTCCCCAGCCTCACGCCACCCAGGTGCTCAATGCCATGGGCAACCCGGGCAACGACGAGCGCTTGCAGGGCCTGGTGTTTCCGGACGGCGATGCGCCCTGGTTCATGAGCGTTAGGTTTGAGCGCTCGGGCTTTGTCAAAGACGACGACGCCCAAAAGTGGGATGTGGACGAACTGCTGCAGAGCTACAAAGACGGCACCGAGGCCGCCAATGCAGAACGCAAAAAAATGGGTGTGCCAGAAATGGAAATCTTGGGCTGGGCCCAAAAGCCTGTGTACGACGCGGGTACCCACCGCCTGGCCTGGGCCATGTCGTCCCGCGACAAGGGCGCGACCGCCAACGAACCGCAAGGCGTGAACTACAACACCTACGCGCTGGGCCGTGAAGGCTACTTCAGCATGAATCTGGTGACCGATCTGGACGCGCTGCCCACCTACAAGCCCGCCGCCCACACGCTGCTGGACGGCATGCAGTTCGCCGAGGGCAAGCGTTATGCGGACTTCAACCCCAGCACCGACCGCGTAGCCGAATACGGCCTGGCGGCGCTGGTGGTAGGCGCAGCAGCCAAAAAGTTGGGATTGTTTGCGACGCTGGCTCTTTTGCTGGCCAAATTCTGGAAAGTGGGCGCGATTGCGGCCATAGCCTTTGGAGGGCTGCTGTTCCGCTGGCTCAAAAAACGCAAGGCGAAACAAGCCGACGACGAATTTGCTCACACTGTGATGGTGGACCACAACGCCCCGGAACGCACCCTGCCCCAGCCCCTGGCCCCGCACCCGCACGCCGACCAGGTGCGCACCGGCCAGCACGGCGACAAGGCCTGAGCCAGCGGCAGCCGCTAAAATGCAGGGAACAAGGACATTGCCATGAACATCTTCCGCCGCCCCGACTACCGCTCTGAAGCCACCCAGTTCATCGACCAGCTCAAGGTCGCCAAGCCGACGCTGGAAGCCGAACAGCGCAAGGGCCGCGCCCTGCTGTGGGACAAAGTGGTGGACCGCATGGCTTGGAAGGGCTTCCGTAGCGCCCAGGTCGCGCAAAAGCCCTACGTCTACCAGACCAAAAACGATTAAGTGCCTTTTCAGGCCCTGGCGCCCGCCGAGTATGCGCGGGTAGCTCCTGATTTCATAGCACCATGACTTCCAGTACCGAAGGCGTTTCCTCCGGAGTCGCCGAACTCGGGCAGATGCCTGATGTGGTGGACCAGGTGGCTTTGGCGCGCCTGTATGGCGAACCCTTGTTTGCCATGCCGCAGGACCTCTACATCCCGCCTGACGCGCTGGAGGTGTTTCTGGAGGCCTTTGAAGGCCCCTTGGATCTGTTGCTCTACCTGATCCGGAAGCAGAACTTCAACATCCTCGACATCCCCATGTTGAGCGTGACCAAGCAGTATCTGGTGTACGTGGAGCAGATCCGCAAGCGCAATCTGGAGCTGGCGGCCGAATACCTGCTGATGGCGGCCATGCTGATCGAGATCAAGTCGCGCATGCTGCTGCCCCCCAAAAAGGTGGCTGAGGGTGAAGAAGCCGAAGACCCCCGTGCCGAGCTGGTGCGCCGCCTGCTGGAATACGAGCAAATGAAGCTCGCCGCCGCGCGGCTGAATGCTATTCCCCAGTACGGCCGTGATTTCCTGAAAGCCAATGTCTACATCGAACAGAGCCTCAAGCCCCGCTTTCCGGATGTGTCGGTGGATGAGCTGCAAACCGCGTGGCGCGATATTCTCAAGCGGGCGAAGCTGGTGCAGCACCACAAAATCAGCCGTGAAGAGCTCTCGGTGCGGGAGCACATGAGCATCGTGCTCAGGAAGTTGCAGGGCCAGCGCTTTGTCGGGTTTGAGAACCTCTTTGACACCACGCAAGGCGTGCCGGTACTGGTGGTGACCTTTATTGCCCTGCTGGAGCTGGCCAAGGAAACCCTGATCGAAATCACGCAGGCTGAGGCGTTTGCGCCTATTTACGTGCGCTTGGCGTATTCACCTACCTGATGCAAGTCCTCTCAATCGCAGTGTGCAACTGCGGTTAGTATTCGCCCCACTTTCGCCAAACCCTTGGTAATCCCGTTTTTTGGAGTCCTCCATGGCCCTGAACCCGACCGGTGAACAAGCCTCCAGCGCGACCAACGCGACTCCTTACGGCACGCTGCCTCCCGCATCTACGCCCTCCACGCGCAAGCCCATCAGCCTGCCCCGCATTCAGGAAATGCACACCCGTGGTGAAAAAATCACCATGCTCACCGCTTATGACGCCACCTTTGCAGCTGTAGCCGACGCGGCTGGCGTGGAGTGCATTCTGGTGGGCGACTCGCTGGGAATGGTCTGCCAAGGCCGCCATAGCACCGTGGGCGTCACACTCGACGACATGGCTTACCACACTGAAAGTGTGGCACGCGGACTACGCCGTGCGCAAGGTACTGCATGGTTGATCGGCGACCTGCCCTTCGGCAGTTACCAGGAATCCAAAGAGCAAGCCATCCGCAGTGCCAGCGTTCTCATGCAGGCGGGAGCGCACATGGTGAAGCTTGAAGGTGGCGGCTGGACCACCGAGGTGGTGCAGTTTCTCGTGCAACGCGGCATCCCCGTCTGTGCCCACTTGGGGCTGACGCCACAAACCGTGCATGCGCTCGGTGGTTACCGGGTGCAAGGCCGTGGCGATGCCGCCGCCGATGTGATGAAAAAGCAGGCCCACGAGTTGCAAGACGCTGGTGCCTCACTGCTGGTGCTGGAAATGGTGCCTGCCCCCTTGTCCGCGGAGCTGACCCGCGAGCTGCCAAGCTGCGCCACGATCGGCATCGGCGCCGGCAAAGGCACGGCCGGCCAAGTGCTGGTGTTGCACGACATGCTGGGCGTGAACCTGGGCAAGAACCCGAAATTCGTGCGCAACTTCATGCTTGATGCCACCAGCATCCGTGGTGCCATGGAAGCCTATGTGGCCGCCGTCAAAAGCGGCAGTTTCCCGGATGACGCTATCCACGCCTGGTGACTGTTGAACGCCCCTGAATCTCCTGCGGCGCTACCCCCTCAAGGGGGCTACACCAGCAGCCCGGCAAAGCCGGTTCTGCGGTGTCCCGGTTCGTAATTTCCCTCCGGTTTATTTATGCAACTGATCCACACCATTTCTGAGCTGCGCAAGGCGCTCAGCCAGTACCGTCACCCTGCCGTGGTGCCCACCATGGGCAATTTGCATGCGGGGCATTTGGCGTTGGTGCGCCAGGCCAAGCCACTGGGCGACGTGACGATTTCCACCATCTTTGTGAACCGCCTGCAATTTGCACCGCACGAGGATTTCGACACCTATCCCCGCACCTTGGAAGCCGACTGCGAACATCTGGAAGCGGCGGGTTGCGACATCGTGTTTGCCCCCAAAGAGTCCGAGCTGTACCCGCAGGCTCAGACCTTCAAAGTGCACCCGCCGACTGAGCTGGCTGACATTCTCGAAGGCCATTTCCGCCCCGGCTTTTTCATTGGTGTGTGCACCGTGGTCATGAAGCTGCTTGCCGTGACCCAGGCGCGCACCGCCCTCTTCGGCAAAAAGGACTACCAGCAGCTGATGGTGATCCGCAACATGGTCAAGCAATTCGCTCTGCCGATTGATGTGATCGGAGGGGAAACCCAGCGTAACGAGGCGGGCTTGGCCCTGTCCAGCCGCAATGGCTACCTGACCCCGATCCAACGCGAAGAAGCGCTGCTGCTATCACGAACCTTGCGCCAGATCGTGGACGCTGTGCGCCAAGGCGAGACCGACCTGGGCCGTTTGGAGGATGAGGGCATGCAAACCTTGCGGACCGCCGGCTGGTTCCCTGACTATGTAGCGGTACGCCGCCAAAGCGATCTGCAAACGCCACAGGCAGGTGACGCCAAGGTGGTGCTGGCTGCGGCACGGCTGGGCACGACCCGCTTGATCGACAACATGGAAATTTGAGTCGCCAGACGCCGATGACCACCGAATTCAATTCCGAACGCCGGGCTTACCTCACACGAGGCGCCACCCTCTCCGCTCTGGCCGCGGGAGGCATGCTCACTGCGTGTGCAGCAGACCGGGACCGCGGCCTGCAGTTCAGCACTTTGGCTGCGGCACAAGAGGAAGTAACGCGATTGGCACAGGCACCGGCCCTGGACAGTGGCGCCGTCTTCAGTTGGAGCCAAACGCTGGAGCATTGCGCTCAGAGCATTGAGTTTTCGATAAGTGGTTTTCCAGAGCCCAAGTCGGCTCTGTTTCAGAAAACCGTAGGCGCCGCCGCATTCAGTGTGTTCAGCTGGCGCGGCAAGATGAGCCACAACCTGGCAGAACCGATTCCCGGCGCCCCGGTACTGGCGGGCAATACCCCTGCTGCAGCTGCCGTGGAACGCTTGCAAAAGGCTATCGTGGCTTTCGCGCAATGGACCGGGGATCTCAAACCCCACTTCGCCTATGGCGAGTTGACCAAATCAGAGTACGAACAAGCGCATGCGATGCACCTCGCGCAACATCTTTCAGTTTTTGACATGAGGGCTTAAAGCGAGCGGGCACGAGTGCCGGCCATAGAAAAAGCCCGCACGAGGCGGGCTTCGATGCCGGGAGGCGAACGCTTAGACGCGTGCAGCGCGCAATTTCATAGAGAAATCACGCAACGCGGCAATGCCACTTTCTTCCGCACGGTGGCACCAGCCTTGCAAGTCCTTGGTCAACTGCTCACGGGAAACGCTGGTGTTGAGCCACATCTGGCGCAGCTCTTCACGCATGGTGACCATCTTGTCCAGCACTGGCGAAGCAGCGCGGGCCTGAGCCAACTGAGGGGCCGCAGCAGCAGGCACCTTCTCCACATCACGGTGCATCCAACGCTTGGCAGCTTGGATCATGGCGGCATCGGCGCTGCGAGCCTTCATGGCTTCCAACTCGTCACGGGCAGCCTGGCGGACGCCCTTGGCGTAGGTAGCCATGATTTCGTAGCGATTGGCAATCAGTGCTTCCAGAGTTTTCTCATCAGCCACAGGGCGAACATCGCCGTAAGCGGCCTTGGGAGGTGTCTTCTTGACCTTGGCCAAGCCCATGGCACTCATGATGCAGATGTACATCCAACCGATGTCGAACTCGTACGGCTTCACCGACAACTTGGCCGAGGTGGGGTAGGTGTGGTGGTTGTTATGCAGCTCTTCGCCGGCAATGATGATGCCCCAAGGAGAGATGTTGGTCGATGCATCAGGCGCTTCGAAGTTGCGATAACCCCAGTAATGGGCCGCACCGTTGATGATGCCGGCAGCAGTGATCGGCGTCCATGCCATTTGGACTGCCCAGACGGCCAAGCCGGCTGCACCAAACAGGAACAAGTCGATGACCATCATCAAGCCTACGCCTTGCCAAGAATAGCGGGTGTAGAGGTTGCGCTCGATCCAGTCGTCGGGAGTGCCGTGGCCGAAACGGGCCATGGTTTCCTTGTTTTTGGACTCAGCGCGGTACAGCTCTGCGCCTTGCAACAGCACTGTCTTGATACCGTGAACGTGAGGGCTGTGGGGATCTTCAGCCTGCTCGCACTTGGCGTGGTGCTTACGGTGGATAGCAGCCCACTCTTTGGTCACCTGGCCGGTCGTCAGCCACAACCAGAAACGGAAGAAATGGGAAGCGATGGGGTGCAGGTCCAACGAGCGGTGAGCTTGGTGACGGTGCAAAAACACAGTCACGCTGATCATGGTCACGTGGGTCAGGGCCAGGGTGAACAACACCACTTGCCACCAGGCAATATTCCAGGCGCCGTGGGCCAGCCATTCGATTGCTGCGTTCAGCACAGCCCAGTCAGGTAAGAACATAGTTCGCTCAATCTCTCAACGAGGTTTGGTTATGTATGACAAGGGGGCGACGCACGCCCCCCTGTGAAGCCGCTATTTTAGGTGCAGCTGTCAGTTTTAGCCAGATAAATCAACGTGAAGTTAAAAAACGTTAACTTTCGTCAAAAGAATCACTTCTTTTGCCAAACTGCGGCAAAGAATCCGTCTGTTTGATGCAAATGAGGCCACAAACGCAGGTACAACTGTTCGTCATCGCCTCCACTGCACAGGCTTGGTGCATTTTCAACCTTGAGGTTGGAAAGGACTTCCCCAGCCGACAAAGCTACAAATTCCGGGTTAGCCGCGGAAAACGCATCCGCAATCGCCTCGTTTTCTTGCGGCAAGACGCTACAAGTCGCATAAACCAAGCGTCCGCCGGATTTCACCATCCGGGCAGCTCTCTGGAGTATGGCGGCCTGTTTCACGGCCATTTCTTCCACTCCCGCCATGTTCTGGCGCCACTTGAGGTCCGGATTCCGGCGCAAAGTTCCCAGACCGGTGCACGGTGCATCGACCAACACACGGTCCAGCTTGCCGGAGAGGCGCTTCACACGGTCATCGCGCTCATGGGCAATTGCAGCCGGGTGCACGTTGGACAAACCGCTTCGGGCCATACGGGGCTTGAGCGCGTCCAACCGGTGCGCGGAGGTGTCAAAGGCGTACAGGCGCCCGGTGCTGCGCATGGCAGCGCCCAGCGCCAATGTCTTGCCACCGGCACCGGCACAGAAGTCCACCACCATTTCGCCTCGCTTGGCGTCGACCAGCATGGCCAAGAGCTGGGAGCCTTCGTCCTGCACTTCAAAGTCGCCGCGCAGAAAGGCTTCGTTCTTGTTCAAGGCGGGTTTGCCGGCGATGCGCAGCCCCAAGGGGGAAAACGGCGTGGGCACCGCCTTGATGCCGGCTTGCTGCAATTCTTTTTGCACATCAGCGCGTTTGGCCTTGAGGGCGTTCACGCGCAAATCCAGGCCAGCGCCCAGATTCAGGTTTTCGACCAGGGGCCAAAAACCATCACCCAGCTGATCCTTCAGGGGCTGCACCAGCCACTCGGGCAGGTTGTGGCGATGGCGTTCCATCAGGTCGTCGGGCTTTACGGCCTCACACTGGTCCAGCCAGCGCTTTTCCTGGTCCGTCAATGCGCTACGCAAGAAGTCGCCGGGCCCATAAAAGCCCAGAATGGCAAGACGGCGCTCTTTGGGGCCGCTGCCCGAGGGGGCAAGGTGGTCAAACAGCAGTTTTTTACGCAGAACGGTGTACACCGTCTCTGCTAGGGTGGCGCGCTCACGCGGCCCCAAGCCGCGGTTGTCACGGAAGAATCGGGAGACGATCGCGTCTGCAGGGTGGTCGAATTTAAGGGTGAGCCGGACCAATTCGGTACAGGCTTCAAGCAGGGCTTTTGGATGCATAACCTAGTATTGTCCCATGTTCGATGAAAAACTACCCCCTCTCGTGATCACCCCGCCGGGGCGCTACCGCCATTACAAGGGCATGGAATACCAAGTGCTGGACACCGTGCGCCACAGCGAAACCTGCGAACCCATGACGCTGTACCGCGCTTTATATGGCGAACAAGGCCTCTGGGTCCGCCCTGCAGCGATGTTTCTGGAAACGGTAGTGATTGAGGGGGTAGCGCAGCCCCGCTTCACCAGAATTGATAGCTAAATCGGCCTCTAGCGCTCGCGGGATATGCGCAGACAGCTACTTTTTCGATAGCAAGGCCGCAACTGCCCGGGGGTAAATTCGGTGCTCCTGCGTGAGCACCCTGGCGGCCAGGGCTTCTGCCGTATCGCCGGGCAGTACCGGCACCACGGCCTGCTCGAGAATCGGTCCATGGTCCAGCTCGGGCGTCACCAGGTGCACCGTGGCGCCGGCAAACTTGCAGCCGGCATCCAGCGCCCGCTGGTGGGTGTGCAAACCTCCAAACGCTGGCAAGAGCGAGGGGTGGATGTTGACCAAGCGCCCGGCATATTTCTCCACAAAAACCGCAGTGAGGATGCGCATGAACCCGGCCAGCACCACCAGCACCGGTGCTTGCGGCGTGTCGTAGCGGTCAATCACCTCAGCCAAGGCGGCATCAAACGCTTCGCGGTCGGCATAGGTTTTGTGGTCCAGCACATGGGTATCCAAGCCCTGCTCTTTCCCGAACACCAAGCCAGCAGCGGTACCCTTGTTACTGATAACCGCCGCCACCCGGGCGCCATACCGGCCTGCCCAGTCTTCTTTTTGGGATGCGCGCACGATGGCAGCCATGTTGGAGCCACCGCCAGAGATCAAAATCACAATGTTTTTCATAACTGGCTGAATTATGACCACCCCCCTCCTGCTCTCCCCTGTCGAAGCCCGCGTGCTGGCCACCCTGATGGAAAAAGCCCGCACGGTGCCCGACAGCTATCCTCTTACCCTTAACAGCCTGCTGCTGGGCTGTAACCAAAAGACCAGCCGTGAGCCGCTGATGGAGCTCAGCGAGTCCGAAGTCAGCAGCGCCGTCGACAGCCTGCGCGAGGCCGGCTTGGTCCACGAGACCAGTGGCGGACGCGCCGTCAAGTTCACCCACAACGCCCAACGTGGCATCGGTGTACCCGAGCAAAGTGCGGTGCTTCTGGGCCTGTTGATGCTGCGCGGCCCGCAGACGGCTGCCGAGCTTCGCCTGAACGCCGAGCGCTGGTACCGCTTTGCAGACACCTCGTCGGTCGAAGCGTTTCTGGACGAGCTGCAGGAACGCGGTGAAGAAAAAGGTGGTCCCCTGGTCATCAAGCTGGACCGCGCACCCGGGGCCCGCGAACAACGCTGGGCCCACCTCCTGTGTGGGCCAGTCGACGCCAGCGCTGCGGTCATCAGCCGGTCCGGCGCTGCAGCGGGCCCCGCCAGCGCGGAGCTTCAGGCCCGGGTCACGCAACTGGAAGCGGAGGTTGCCGACCTGCGCGCCACGGTGCAAAAACTGTGCGCCGAACTCGGAATGTCGCAACCTCGACAAGAATAAAAGAACGATCGTGCTAAAACACGGGATAACGTTCCGCTGAACCGGATATCTAGACTGAGGAGACTGCAATGGACTTGGCTTTCACGCCTGAAGAACAGGCTTTTCGCGAAGAGGTGCGCACTTGGGTACACGCCCATTTGCCCGCCGACATCGCCCACAAGGTGCACAACGCCCTGGAGTTGACCCGGGAGGACCACCAGCGCTGGGCCAAGATCTTGGGTGCCAAAGGCTGGCTGGGTTTCGGCTGGCCCAAGGAGTTTGGCGGCCCCGGCTGGACGGCCATCCAGAAGCATTTGTTTGAAGAAGAATGTGCGCTCGCCGGTGCGCCAAGGGTCATCCCCTTCGGCCCGGTGATGGTGGCGCCGGTCATCATGGCCTTTGGCAACGCCGAACAGCAGCAGCGCTTTTTGCCCGGCATTGCCAGCGGCGAAGTCTGGTGGAGCCAAGGCTACAGCGAACCGGGCTCCGGCTCGGACCTGGCATCGGTCAAGACCCGCGCAGAGCGCCAAGGCAACAAATACATCGTCAACGGCCAGAAAACCTGGACTACGCTGGGCCAATACGGCGAGTGGATCTTCTGTCTGGTGCGCACCAGCAATGAAGGCAAGCCACAAACCGGCATCAGCTTCCTGCTGATCGACATGAAGAGCCCCGGCGTGACGGTGCGACCCATCATCATGCTCGACGGCGGTCACGAGGTGAACGAAGTCTTTTTCGACAACGTGGAAGTGCCGGTGGAGAACCTGATTGGCGAAGAAAACAAGGGCTGGACCTACGCCAAGCACCTGCTCAGTCACGAGCGCACCAATATTGCCGACATCAACCGCTCCAAGCGAGAGTTGGAGCGCCTCAAACGCATCGCCAGGCGTGAAGGCGTGTGGGAAGACACCCGCTTTCGCGATGAAATCGCCAAGCTGGAAGTGGATGTCGTTGCGCTCGAGATGATGGTGCTGCGCGTGCTGTCGGCAGAGAAGAGCGGCAAGAACTCACTGGACATTGCTGGCTTGTTGAAGATCCGTGGCAGCGAAATCCAGCAGCGCTACAGCGAGCTGATGATGCTGGCCGCCGGCCCGTTCGCCCTGCCGCTCATCCGTGAAGCCATGGAAGCCGGCTGGCAAGGCGACGCCGCTGCTGGCGCCCTGGGTGGCTTCCCCGGCGGTGAAGTGGGCAATGCGCCCTTGGCCTCCGCTTACTTCAACCTGCGCAAAACCACCATCTACGGCGGCAGCAATGAAGTGCAACGAAACATTGTGGCTCAGGTTGTCCTGGGCTAACGGGAGAAGAACATGGACTTTGATTTTTCTGACGACCAGGAACAACTGCGCGACGCGGTGCGCAAATACGTCGACAAGGGCTACACCTTCGATCGCCGCCGCTCAGCCGAAAAAGCCGGTGGCTTTGATGCCGCCGCCTATGCCGAGCTGGCAGAGCTGGGCTTGACCGGCCTGTATGTGCCCGAAGACGATGGCGGCATGGGGTTGGGCCCCATTGAAGGCATGGTGGTGATGGAAGAGCTGGGCCGCGGCATGGTGATGGAGCCTCTGGCGCAGAGCCTGATCGCCGGTGCGGTGTTAGCAGGTTATGCGGATGCCGCCACCCGTGCCGCCTGGCTGCCCGGTGTAGCCAGCGGCGAAAAGCTGGTGACACTGGCCTACCAGGAGCGCGGCAGCCGCTATGCCCTGGACGCCATTACAGGAAAAGCGCACCAGGCGCCCGGTGGCTATGTGCTGAACGCTACAAAAAGCATAGTGACTGCCGGCGACAAGGCGGATGCTTACATCGTCTCCGCCAAGGTCAACAGCGTGATGGGCCTGTTTTTGGTGGAGCGCGAATCCGCGGGCGTCAGCACCCGGGGCTACAACACCCAGGGCGGTGGCCGCGCAGCAGAAGTCGCCTTCAAAAATGCCCCCGCCACCTTGATTACCACCCAAGGCCAGGCTGCACTGGAGCACGCGGTGGACAACGGCATTGCCGCCACCTGCGCAGAGGCTGTGGGTGTGATGGACAAGACACTGGACATCACCGCCGAGTACATGAACACCCGCAAGCAGTTTGGTGTGGCGATCAGCAGCTTCCAGGCACTTCGCCATCGCATGGCCGACATGAAGATGCAGCTGGAACTGGCCCGCTCCATGAGCTACTACGCCAGCCTCAAGCTCAACGCACCTGCACCCGAGCGCCGTGCAGCCATGGCCCGCGCCAAGTACCAGCTGGGCACCAGCATGCGCTTCATCAGCCAGCAGGCGGTGCAACTGCACGGCGGTATTGGCGTGACGGACGAGTACATCGTGAGCCACTACTTCCGCAAGCTCACCGAACTGGAAATGAGCTTCGGCGACACCATGCACCATCTGGGTGAAGTGTCGGCCCGCATGCAGGACACCGCCGGCGTTTTTGCCTGATCAACCCAGACCCTGAACAAGCCCGGCAGCCGCAAAGCACCGGGCTTTTTTTAGCCTTGGATAAAAGCGCTCGGTGTAGGATGTGATGCCACGTTTCAGCGCATCTGCACGCCATCACACTCCCGCTTCCATGAACGGCTCCGACCTTCCCACCGCCACCGGATTGCGCGCCGGTCTGGCCGACATGTACGGCTCTACCGCTCCGCAAGCGGGCCGGTTACGCGCCATGCATCTGGGTGCAGTGGTCCGGCTCACGCCCGAAACCATGCTGGCCAATATCGGGAGTGCCGGTTTGGTGCTCTGGACATTCTCGCCAGATATCCATTGGGAGTTATTGCTCTGGTTTGCCGGTATCTTGACGGTGTGTCTCTTTGCACTCCGCAGCTGGCGCAAGAGCGCAGGACGAAATTTCAGCCACGCCTCGAGCCGCACCGTGCACAAAGCAACCTGGCATGCGGTGGTGCTCAGCAGCGTTTGGGCGTTCATCCCTGTGTTCTGGTTCCCGGCAGCCAGTGACAGCCAGCAGTTGGTGATCGCCACATTGCTCACAGGAATGATTGGTGCGGGCGGCTTTGTCCTGAACCCTCTGCCTCTGGCCAGCCTGGCCTACATTGCCGTATTCACGGTTTCTGCGCTATACGCCTTGTGGGGCAGCCACGAGGGGGCCTATGTGGGGGTGGCAGTACTGGTTGCTGTATATGCACCATTGGTCGCGCTTGGTGCGCTTACGGCTTGGCGCAAGTCCACCGCCCTGATCCTGGCAGAATCGCGCTCACAGCGGCAGGAGCAGATGTTGTCCCTGTTGCTGGCGGATTTCGAGCAAAACGCAGGCGATGCACTGTGGGAAACCGATGACTCCGGTCGCCTCGTCCATACGTCGCCCAAGTTGTGTGCCTTGCTAGGCCTGGGGGAGCAGCAGGCAGCCGGCGCGGCCTTGATGAACGTGTTGTTGGCCCTGCAGGCCCATGGCGTGCATGAGTTGTCACTGGCGCTGGCTGAGCTGAAGCCGTTCAAGGAGCTGGCACTGTCGTTCGACAGCCCCCAAGGCCCCCGACACCTTCAGCTCAACGGCAAACCCCTGCATACCGAAGAAGGGACGGTTTCCGGCTGGCGCGGAGTCATGACGGATGTCACCGACAAGGTGCTTAGCAACCAATTACTGCGTCAGCTCGCCCATACCGACTCGCTGACCGGTTTGACCAACCGGTTTCAGCTACGTGCCTCTTTAGGCGAACGCCTGGCAGCCCGACAACCGGTCGCCCTGTTAGCCATCGACCTGGACCGCTTCAAGGCCATCAATGACCGCCATGGTCACAGCGCGGGAGATGAGGTGCTGCGGCTGATTGCACAACGTTTGAAGCAGCAGCTCAGTAACGATGCGATGGTTGCCCGGCTGGGCGGCGACGAGTTTGCCGTGGTGCTCACCGCGCCGGGCGACATCGCGCAAGCCTCTAGTATTGCCCGCCGCGTGGTGCTTCTTTTGCAGGAACCTTTGGACCTGACAGTTCGACTGCTTACCGTAGGCGGCAGTGTGGGCCTCTCGGTATGCCACGGCGAAGCCTTGTCGCTGGACGAATTGATGGTGCAAGCCGACATTGCACTATATGCCGCAAAGGACTCAGGACGCGGCCAGTGCGTGACTTATACCCCGGAACTCGGTGCCGTCAACCAGCGCCGAGCCAAGTTGGAGCACGGCTTGCGGCACGCACTTCACAGGCAGGAACTTCAACTCTACTGGCAACCCAAGGTAGATCTGCGCTCCTGGAAAATCGTGGGGGCCGAGACGCTCATGCGGTGGAGACATCCGGAACTGGGGTGGATCAGCCCGGCGGAGTTCATCCCGATTGCTGAGCAAAGCGGAATGATTGCCGCCTTGGGCAGCTGGGCCCTGCTGGAGGCGTGCCGCATGCACTCGAGCGCGCTGGCCGGTCTCAAGGTGTCGGTCAATGTGTCGTCCATGCAGCTGCGGGATGACAGCTTTTTGGCGGTGCTCCAAGATGCGCTGGACGAGTTCCAGGTCAACCCCAGCCAGATGGAGCTGGAGCTCACCGAATCCGTATTTCTGGAGAGCGCCGACCATGCGCTGGCGATGCTGCATGCCCTGCGCAAAACCGGTGTCAAGCTCGCGATGGATGATTTCGGCACGGGCTACTCATCGCTCTCTTACCTGCGCAGCTTCCCGTTTGACACTCTCAAGATTGACAGAGCCTTCGTCATCGAACTGGTGGAAAAAAAAGATGCCGAAGCTGTTGTCCATATGATTACCGGCCTGGCGCAAACCTTGGGTATGCGCACGGTGTGTGAAGGAGTGGAAACACCCGAACAGCTCGAAGCCATACAGCGCGCCGGCTGTGACGAGGTGCAGGGTTACATCGTCGCCAAACCCATGCCGTTACAGGAGTTTGTAGTGTTCCGCGAAACTTGGGAGCAACGCAAGCCCCCTGCCTTGCCGAGTCACCGCCTCACCTGAGATTGCACTACGCTGCGCGATGCCTCGCAGGCAGCTTTCACACCAGCCCGACTTCCAGCAACTCCCGCTTGATATAGGCGTAGTAAAGAGGTGCTGCAACAAGGCCGGCAACGCCGAAGATGGCTTCGCCGACAAACATCACTGTCAGGAGCTCCCACGCGGAGGTGCCAGTGCGCTTGCCGACCACCTTGGCGTTGATCACGTACTCGAACTTGTGAATGGCGATCAAGAACACCAGGCAAGCCAACCCCACCATGGGCGCCACCGACATTCCAGCTAGGGTCAAAACACCATTGCACAACAAGTTTCCGACAATGGGTATCAGTCCGGCGAAAAAGGTCAGGGCCACCAACATGCCGGAATAGGGAATCCGCACCTCAAAGAGCGGCAAGGCCCCGAACAAGAAAAGCGCCGTGCACACTGCATTGAAAGTCGCAATCCAGAACTGCGCCACCACAATCTGACGGAATGCGCCGATAAAGTGCCGGGCGCGGGCGCGTGCCGCTGCCCGCAAGGGAGCCGCATGCTCTACCCCGGGCGAGCCGACAATCAGTGCGCCAATCACCAGACCCACATAAGCCAGCAGCCCACCTTGTAAACCCGCAGAGCCAAAGCCGGTCAGGGCATGGGCCTGGCTTTGAAGGTAAGCCGCCAGCCAGGCCTGCGCTGCGACCAGTTCGTCGGGTAAATGGGCGGCCAAGTTGGGGGGCAGTTTCTGGCGGATTTCCAGAACGGTACCGGCAAGGTGGTGCAACAGAGCCTCGTACTGTGCTCCAGCACTGAAAACCATGCCCTTGGCATTGGAGAGCACCAGCGCAAACAGGACCAAGGGCACCACAATCACCCAAGCCGCTGCCACAAACGCACTGGGACGGATGCGCCCCAGCCGGCGACTGGTGCTCAGCGCTTGGGTCGACATAAAGCCCAGGCACACCGCCAACAACCCGGGCAACATGCCGTACGCCAATACAACGAGACACACCACCCCTGTCAGCACATAGGTGCTGGCATTGACAAAGCGGGGAGTAGAAAGGGAGGGGGTAGGAGTGGAGGGCTTGGGTGTCATGGGTGGCGCGATGGTATCAACTGTCCCAGCGTACACCGCAGATCAAGGGGTTTTTGCTGCACATCAAGACTCATGTCAGTTTGGCTGCCTAGACTGGCAGAAGAACCAGATGCAGGAGACACGATGCTGCCCGCCTTTATTTCCCACCCCGACTGCGCCCGCCACGAAATGGGACCGGACCACCCTGAATGCCCCGAACGCCTGGGTGCCATTCAGGACATGCTGTTGCTGCGTGGCCTGCTGGACTACATGAACACCTATGACGCCCCCTTGGCCACTGAAGCGCAGTTGGGTAGGGCCCACGCCATCAACTATGTGCATGAGTTGATGGAAGCGTCCCCCAAAGAGGGCTACCACAAGGTCGACCCGGACACCGACATGAACCCCTTCACCGTGCGGGCTGCCTTGCGTGCCGCGGGGGCTGCCGTTCAGGCGACGGATCTGGTAATCAGCGGACAGGTACCCACCGCCTTTTGCAGCGTGCGTCCGCCGGGCCACCATGCAGAGCGCTCGGCTGCGATGGGGTTTTGCTTTTTCAACAATGTGGCGGTGGGCATACGCCACGCGCTGGACGTACACGGCCTGGAACGTGTGGCATTGATTGACTTCGATGTGCACCATGGCAACGGCAGTGAAGACATCTTCCGCGGGGATGACCGAGTGCTCATGTGCTCCATCTTCGAGCAGGGGCTCTACCCCTACAACGGCGAAAAAGCCGTGGGCCCCAACATGATGAATGTAGGCCTGCCCGCCCGTTCAGGAAGCGACAAGTTCCGCGAGGCAGTGGCCACCCAGTGGGTGCCGGCGCTGGACGCCTTCGCGCCCCAGCTCATTTACATCTCGGCCGGCTTTGACGCGCACCGCGAAGACGATATGGGCAACCTCGGTTTGGTGGATGCCGACTATGCTTGGGTCACACGGCAGCTGATGGGCGTAGCCCAACGGCATTGCCAGGGCCGCATCATTTCTTGTCTAGAGGGTGGGTATGTGCTCAACCCGCTAGCCCGCAGCGTGGCCGAGCACGTCAAGGTCCTCATCGGCGCCGATTGATTTTGGAGCGATGCCTCATGGAAAAGCACTACCTGTCCCCCTTGTTCAACCCGCAATCCGTCATCGTGTTTGCGGGCCAACTGGATGCGCCTGAGCAACTTCCACCCCAAGCCCGCATGCTGGTAGCCGCGCTGCAGGCCCAGACCTTTACCGGCCTGCTGCGCTTTTTGGATATTCACAGTACTGGCACCCTGGCCGACCTTGCCCAGTCGCGGGCTGATCTGGCGGTGATCGCGCTGCCCCCTCAGGACTTGAGCGCTGCCCTGGAAATTGCAGGTCGCATCGCCTGCAAAGCAGCGGTGATTGTGTCCAGTGGCATCAGCGCCGAGTTGGCAGCCTCTTTGCGAAAAATCGCCAAACGGGAAGGTGTTTTATTGCTGGGGCCCAACTCTCTGGGTCTGCAACGCCCACAGTTACTGCTCAATGCCAGCCTAGCGGGCCCATTGGCGCACAAGGGGCCTTTGGCATTGGTGTCCCAGTCAGGCGCATTGACAGCTTCCATGCTGGACTGGGCGGCCAACAACGCCGTAGGATTCTCCACCGTTGTGTCCCTCGGTCCTCACACTTCAGTCGATATTTCCCAAGTACTGGACTTTCTGGCGAATGACGCACAGACCCAGAGCATCGTGGTTTACATGGAGGGTATCTCCGATGCGCGCCGATTCATGAGCGCCCTGCGCATGGCGGCCAATGCCAAGCCGGTCGTGGTGCTCAAAGCCGGCCGTCGCCCGGCAGGAAACGAGGCTGCCCAGACCCATAGCGGCGCCATTGTGGGCAGCGACGATGTGTTTGACGCCGCATTGCGCCGCGCAGGCGCGGTGCGCGTGCGGTCTTTTGTAGAGTTGTTTTCGGCGGCCAAATGCTTGGCATCACGCTACCGGCCGGTGGGCAAGCGCTTGGCGCTGGTGACCAATGGTGGCGGCCCCGGCGTGCTGGCAGCAGACTGGATCAACGAACTCCAGCTGGAGCTGGGCAAGCTCTCAGCGGCAAGCGCAGAATCCCTGAATCCGCTGCTGCCCCCCTTGGCCACCTTGACCGACCTGATTGACCTGTCAGAAGAGGCTGACGCCGAACACTTCAAAGCGGCGCTGGATGCCGCCGGCAAGGACCGTGGCGTGGACGGCGTTCTGGCCATCTACTCGCCCAAGGCGGGCCACGATTCCTCGGCGGTGGCCAGTGCATTGGCCGAGGTCAAAAAAACCATTGGCAAACCCTTGCTCTCTTGTTGGATGGGCGACAGCACCGTCAACGCGGCGCGCGGCATCCTGAAAGCGGCTGAGATACCGAGCTTCCGCACTCCGGAGGCTGCAGTAGGCGCCTTTGGGAACATCGCATCGTTCTACCAAAACCAGCTGCTTTTGCAGCAAACACCGCCACCCCTGTCTACGCTGGCCAAGCCGGACATTGAAGGCGCGCGCCTGGTAATCGAAAGTGTGCTGGCAGAACGGCGCAAGGTGCTGACCGAGATGGAGTCCAAGACGCTGCTCTCGGCCTTCCATATCCCGGTGACCCGCACCATCTTGGCCCGTAGCGCCAACGAGGCCATGATGATTGCCACACAGCTGGGTTTTCCGGCAGTGCTCAAAATCGACTCCCCCGATATCAGCCACAAATCGGACGTGGGCGGAGTCGCACTGAACATCATGAACGCCACCGGCGTGCGCGACACCTACAACGACATGATGCAGACGGTGCAGCGCCTGCGACCGGACGCACGCATCAACGGGGTCACGGTGCAGAGCATGGTGCGCTCGCGCCACGGCCGCGAGATCTATATCGGACTTGTGACCGACGATCCGTTTGGACCGGTCATTGCTTTCGGCGCCGGCGGCACCATGATCGAGCTGATCAACGACCGCGCCATGGAACTGCCTCCACTCAACCAATTTCTGGCGCGCCGCCTCATCGAACGCTCGCGAGTGGCCGAGACCTTGGGTGAATGGCGTGGCAACGCACCCGCCAATATCGACCGGCTGGAGCAGATATTGCTGCGCATTTCTGAGATGGTGTGCGAGCTGCCACAACTGCGAGAGATGGACATCAACCCCATCATCGTGGATGAACATGGCGCACTCGCCGTGGATGCGCGCATCGTCATCGACAACGCACCGCAAGGCGTGAGCAGCCGGGTACACAACTACAACCACCTCTCCATCCTGCCCTACCCCGCCCAGTACGAACAGCTCTGGCCCATGCGCGGTGGTAGCGAGTACACGGTGCGCCCGGTGCAACCGGACGACGCGCAGATGCTGCAAGACCTGGTGCAAGGCCTCTCCAAAGAGAGCCGCTACTTCCGCTTTGTCTCCAGCATGCATGAGCTGCCGCCCGCCATGCTCGCCCGCTTTACCCTGATTGATTACGACCGCGAAATGGCTCTGGTCGCAGTCCACAAAACCCGCACCGCGGGCGAGGACGGCGAAATGCTGGAAACCGAACGAATCATCGGCGTTTCGCGCTATGTAACCAACCCCGACAAATCGAGCTGCGAGTTCTCTTTGGTGGTGGCCGACGACTTTGCCGGCAAAGGCTTGGGCTCGCGGCTGATGATGGCCATCATGGACGTGGCACGCGACAAAGGGTTGAGCGAAATCGAAGGCTTGGTACTCACCCACAACCCCGGCATGCTCAAGCTGATGCGCAGCCTGGGGTTCACAGTCAAAACCTTTGAAGAAGACGCTGATTTCAAGCTGGTCAGCCACCCGTTGTGACGGAAGAAGTCGAAAAGTAACGCAACATCATTTGCAAGCCTTTTCTGCCGCCAACGCTCGTCAAATATGCGCGAGCAGCTATGCTTTCAGGAGCAACTGCGCAAGCACAAGGCGTGCGCTGGACAAGTTGGTCGCGCAGGGCACGTCATGTACGTCACAGGCGCGCACCAGTGCGTTGATATCGGGCTCGTGCGGCTGGGGGGTCATGGGGTCGCGCAGGAAGATGACGGCGTCCACTTCGCCGACGGCCAATCGGGCTCCGATTTGCAAGTCACCGCCCCACGGGCCGCTAAGCATGCGCTCCACATTAAGGCCCACCTCATCGACCAAGCGGCCGCCCGTGGTGCCTGTGGCCATCAGGATGCAAGTTTGAAGGTACGGAGCGAATTCGCGGGCGAGCGCCACCATGGTGTCTTTCTTGCGGTCGTGCGCAATCAGTGCAATGCGCGGGCGGTCAGAAGGCGTGGGGGTAGCGGGCTTGTAGACAGGGCTGGTACTCATGCCCGCATGCTAAACCAGCAAACGGGACGAAGCCGGCACATGCGCCATCAAAAACTCCATCTGGTCCGCCAGGATGCGGCGATTGCGCAGGATGAAGTCTTCCCACAAGCTGGGCACATAGGGCGTGTACAGCAGCGGCATGTTGGCCTGCTCGGGGGTACGGTGGCTTTTGCGGTGGTTGCACGGGCGGCAAGCGGTCACCACGTTCATCCAGTTGTCGATGCCGTTCTGGGCAAAGGGGATGATGTGCTCGCGCGTCAGGTCGTTTTCATGGAAGTGCCCGCCGCAGTAGGCGCACACATTGCGGTCGCGGATAAACAATTTGGCATTGGTCAGGCCGGGGCGCAAGTTAAAGGGGTTGATGCGGGGCACGCCACGCGTGCCGATGATGCTGTTGACCCGAATGATGGACTGCTGCCCGGTCACCGCGTTGTGGCCGCCGTGAAACACCGCCACTTCACCGCCGGCTTCCCAACGCACTTCGTCCGCGGCGTAATGAATCACCGCTTGTTCCAGCGATATCCAGGACTGGGGCAGCCCTTGGGCCGACAACTTCAAGACTTTCACGCAACGCCTCCATCAACGGTTCAAACAACCACCAACACAAGTCTGCAAAGGTCTGCAAGTGCGCACCGGACAAGCCGTCCGAGCCCTGCTAGGTCACAATATACCGTGTTTCCATGACAAATTGGCTTCAGGCGCTGATGCGATGTGCGCGGCCTGCTATCAAAAAGATAACAACTCCATGAAGGTTTTTCGCGGTTTCAAGCACCCCGGCGTGGCCGAGGCGTGCGCGGTGACGATTGGCAACTTCGATGGTGTGCACCGGGGCCACCAAGCCATGCTGGCCCTGCTCAAAAGCGAGGCGCAGCAACGTGCCGTGCCCAGCTGTGTGCTGACGTTCGAGCCCCATCCGCGCGACTATTTCGCCAAACTCCACCAAAAACCCGAGCTGGCCCCGGCCCGCGTAGGCACCCTGCGCGACAAGCTGGACGACCTGGCCAAGGCCGGTGTGGACCAGACCATCGTGCTGCCTTTCGACGCCCGGCTGGCCAATCAGAGTCCGCAGGACTTCATCCAGCAGGTGATCCAGGACGGCTTGGGCGCCCGCTACGTGCTGGTGGGCGACGATTTCCGCTTCGGCAAAGCCCGCGCCGGCGATTACACCCTGCTTGATACGGCGGGCGAGGCCCATGGTTTTGATGTGGCGCGCATGAACAGTTACGAGGTCCACGGCCTTCGCGTCTCCAGCTCTGCCGTGCGCGAGGC
This sequence comes from Comamonadaceae bacterium, assembly GCA_027488985.1. GTDB lineage: Bacteria > Pseudomonadota > Gammaproteobacteria > Burkholderiales > Burkholderiaceae_C > Allorhodoferax > Allorhodoferax aquaticus. The sequence goes on from JAIYAR010000003.1 coordinate 38,260, forward strand.
GCTGGGACAAGGGCGCATGCAAGATGCCGCGCGCTTGCTGGGCCGGCCGTATTGCATCAGTGGGCACGTGGTGCACGGGCGCAAGCTGGGCCGCACCCTGGGGTTCAAGACCCTGAATTTGCGCTTTGCCCACTGGAAGCCTGCCGCCAGCGGCATTTTTGTGGTGCTGGTGCACGGCCTGGCCGCCAAACCTTTGCAAGGTGTGGCCAACCTCGGCGTGCGCCCCTCGCTGGACCCCAACGATGTGAACCGTGGCCGCGTGCTCCTGGAGACCCATTGCCTGGACTGGCCGGAGAAACTGGGGCCTGAGGGGGCCTACGGTAAAATCATCCGCGTGGAACTGCTGCACAAACTGCACGACGAATTGAAATACGACGGTCTGGACGCCTTGACGCAGGGTATCCAAAAGGACCGCGATGACGCGCGCGCCTGGCTCGCGGCGCACATCAGCCTTCCCGGCGGCACCCGAATTTGACGGGGCCGGCCCTCGCGGCCACCTGACGCACTTTGCCCCGCGTCACCTGCCCCTTCAGGCTGCCTTCGCCCGTGCGACGGTAGCCGCCTCCCCGAATTGCTTGCACAAAGCCTCCAAACCGAGAGTTGGCCATGACTGAACCCGTTGATTACCGTAGCACCCTGAACCTGCCCGATAGCGCCTTTCCCATGCGCGGCGACCTGCCCAAGCGTGAGCCGGCCTGGGTCAAAACCTGGAACGAAGAGGGCTTGTACAAAAAACTGCGCGATGCCCGCGCCGGCCAGCCCCTGTTCGTGTTGCACGACGGCCCACCCTATGCCAACGGCAAGCTGCACATCGGCCACGCGCTGAACAAGGTACTCAAGGACATGATCGTCAAGAGCAAGCAGCTCGCAGGGTTCGATGCGCAATACATCCCCGGTTGGGACTGCCATGGCCTGCCCATCGAGAACGCCATCGAAAAGCTGCACGGCCGCAACCTGAGCCGCGACGACATGCAGGCCAAGAGCCGCGCCTACGCCACCGAGCAGATCGACCAGCAGCGAGAAGACTTCAAGCGCCTGGGGGTGTTGGGTGACTGGGAGCGCCCCTACAAAACCATGAACCCCGCTAACGAGGCCGGTCAGATCCGCGCCTTCAAGCGCGTGATCGAGCGTGGCTTTGTGTACCGTGGCCTGAAGCCCGTGTATTGGTGCTTTGACTGCGGCTCCAGCCTGGCCGAGTTCGAGATCGAATACGCGGACAAGAAGAGTGACACGCTGGACGTGGCCTTTGAGTCCAACGACGCGGCCGGCTTGGCGAAAGCCTTCGGACTGAACGCTTTGCCTGCTGACAAGCAAGCATTCGCCGTCATCTGGACCACCACCGCCTGGACCATCCCCGCAAACCAGGCACTCAACGCCCATCCCGAACTCGAATACGCGCTGGTCGACACGCCCAAAGGCATGCTGCTGCTGGGAGCCAGCCTGGTTGAAAAGTGCCTGGAGCGCTTCGGTCTGACCGGCACCGTGCTGGCCACCGCCAAAGGCGAAGCCTTGCGCGGCCAGGTGTTCCGCCACCCGCTGTACGACCTGCCCGCAGACGTGAACGTGGCCGGCAACGAATACAGCTACAAGCGCCTCTCCCCGCTGTACCTGGCTGACTACGTGAGCGACGGTGACGGCACCGGCATCGTGCACTCCTCGCCCGCCTATGGTGTAGACGACTTCAACAGCTGCATCGCCAACGGCCTGAAATACGACCAGATCTTGAACCCCGTGCTGGGCAATGGTGTGTACGACGCCGAGCTGCCCCTGTTCGGCGGCCAGCACATCTGGAAGGCTTGCGCGAACGTCATCGACACTTTGCGCGAACACGGCCGCCTGATGGCCACCGTGGGCATTACCCACAGCTACCCGCACTGCTGGCGCCACAAGACGCCGGTAATCTACCGCGCAGCCGCCCAGTGGTTCATCCGCATGGACGAAGGCCCCGGCGTATTCACCCAAGACAAGGCGCCCAAGACCCTGCGCCGGCTGGCGCTGGACGCCATCGAGCAGACCAGCTTCTACCCCGAGAACGGCCGCAGCCGTTTGCGCGACATGATCGCCAACCGCCCGGACTGGTGCATCTCGCGCCAGCGCAGCTGGGGTGTGCCCGTGCCCTTCTTTCTGCACAAGGACAGTGGCGAGCTGCACCCCCGCACCATGGAGATCCTGGATCAGGCGGCTGACATCGTGGAACAAGGCGGCATCGAGGCCTGGAGCCGCGTATCCGTTGAGGACATCCTGGGCGCGGCTGACGCACCGAGCTACACCAAGAGCACCGACATCTTGGAAGTCTGGTTTGACTCCGGCTCCACCTTCCAGCACGTGCTGCGCGGCAGCCACAGGGATGCCTACGCAGTGCCCCCCTTCCATGCCGAAGGTCCCGAGGCCGACCTGTACCTGGAAGGCCACGACCAGCACCGCGGCTGGTTCCACAGCTCGCTGCTGTTGGGCTGCGCCCTCTATGACCGCGCGCCTTACCGCGGCCTGCTGACCCACGGCTTTGCCACCGACGGCCAGGGCCGCAAGATGAGCAAAAGCTTGGGCAACACCGTCGAGCCGCAAACTATCACGAGCAAGATGGGCGCCGAAATCGTGCGTCTTTGGGTGGCCAGCACCGACTATTCCGGTGACCTGAACATTGACGACAAGATCCTCGCCCGCGTAGTGGATACCTACCGCCGCGTGCGCAACACGCTCAAGTTTTTGCTGGCCAACGTCAGCGACTTTGACCCGGTCAAAAACGCTGTACCCGCAGACCAGCTACTGGAGATCGACCGCTACGCCTTGAGCCGCGCGGCCCAGTTGCAGGCCGACATCCTGGCGCACTTCAAGGTCTACGAGTTTCACCCCGTGGTGAGCAAGCTGCAGGTCTACTGCAGTGAAGACTTGGGCGCGTTCTACCTGGACGTACTCAAGGACCGCCTCTACACCACCGCTGCCAACAGCCTGGCCCGCCGCTCCGCGCAAACCGCGCTGTGGCAGATCACCCAAGCCATGTTGCGCTGGATGGCGCCCTTCCTTAGCTTCACCGCTGAAGAGGCATGGGCAGTATTGGGTGCAGAGGGCAAGACGCCCGAAGCCACCAAGCTCTCCATCTTTTTGGACGGCTACTCCACCTTTGCCGCGCCGGACGAGGCCTTGCTGGCCAAGTGGGCCCGCATCCGCGCGGTGCGCGAAGCGGTCAACAAGGACATCGAAACCCTGCGCGCTGCCGGCCAAGTGGGTGCATCCCTGCAAGCCGAGGTGACACTCACGGTACCAGCCGAGGAATTCGCCATACTCAGCAGCCTGGGCGAAGACTTGAAGTTTGTATTCATCACCAGCGCTATCACTTTGGTAGCTGGAGCCGCACAATCCATCAGCGTCGCAGCCTCAAACCATGTGAAATGCGAGCGCTGCTGGCATTACCGCGCCGACGTAGGGGCAGATTCTGCACACCCCACCTTGTGCGGTCGTTGCACCAGCAACCTGTATGGCGCGGGCGAAGCCCGGAAGTTTGCGTAATGGCCCGAAACAACAAAGGTTTCGACAAGACCTTCAGCAAGGGTTCCGGCAACAGCGGCGGCATGCTGCAATGGCTGGGTCTGGCATTTATCCTGCTGCTGGCGGACCAGTTCACCAAAACGCTGATCGTGGGCTACTACCACTTGGGTGACAGCACCTATGTCACCAGCTTCTTCAATGTGGTGCGTGTTCACAATACTGGTGCTGCGTTTTCCTTTTTGGCGGATGCGGGCGGTTGGCAGCGCTGGTTTTTCACCGCCCTGGGCTTTGTGGCAGCGGCAGTCATCATTTGGATGTTGCGCGCCCACCCTGGCCAGAAACTATTCAGCTTTGCCATGGCCTGCATTTTGGGCGGGGCCATCGGCAATGTGATTGACCGCTTGGTCTACGGTTACGTCGTGGACTTTCTGGACTTCCACTGGAACGGCATGCATTTTCCAGCCTTCAATATCGCGGATTGTGCGATTTCCGTCGGTGCTATCTGCCTCATCCTCGACGAACTACTCCGCGTGCGGAAAACCTGAGCTAACGCTCCATACCCGACCCTCGGACTTCCAAGATGCAAACTTACTTGACCAAGACGCTATGCACCGCAGCCCTCTGTGCGGTGATGCCGTGGGCACCGGCATGGGCCCAGAGCGTAGTGCTCGCCCAAGCCGGAGCCCCTGCTGCAGAGGCAACTCCTGCTGCCAATGCGGTGAGTACCAAGTTCGACAAAGCCCTCAACACCGACGAAAACTGGTACTTCTCTTGGGGCTACAGCCGCCAGCAGTACGCCCCCTCGGACATCCGGGTCTCACAACCCGAGCTGGGCAACGACTTTACGGTACGCAAAGCCAGAGGCAGTGACTTCCCTTCGAATATTCCAGATACATTCAAGTCACTTATCACCTTGGATTTCACCGACCCGCAGGAGAACATCCGGATCGGCAAGTTCCTGAATCCGGAAAAGACGTTTGCGATCGAGCTGAACATCGACCACAGCAAATACAACGTGGACTACGGCCAAACCGTGGCAGTGGACGGCACCATCAACAATGCGGCCGCCCCCTCAACCCTCGCCATCACGCCCCAAAACTTCAACTACGCCCTGCACAACGGCTTGAACCACATCATGGTCAACGCGGTCTGGTTGCACCGCTTGCGAGGCCCGGAGCACAAACCCGGCGATCTGCAACTGATCAGCCGTATTGGTGCGGGTATCCTACTGCCCCACGCCGACAACGTGATCTTCGGCAAAGCCAACGAGGTGGGCCCCAAAAACGATAACGTCTGCTGCTTTAAAAAGAACGATTGGTGGCAGATCAATGGCTGGACCGCTGGTGTAGAGGTCGGGCTGCGTTACCGCGTATACAAGGCCGTGTACGTTGAGTTGACAAACAAAATCGCTTATGGTGTGCTTCGCGGTGTGCCGGTCTACAAAGGCACTGCGGATCAGGAGCTCTGGATGAACGAGCAGGTCCTGTCAGCCGGCTTTCTGTTTTAGAGGAAACGTGTATTGATCCGCCTTGCTACCAGTTTTCGGCTAGTAGCAAGCCAGATCACATGAACCGGTCCAGCACCCGTTTGCTTTGGGTGTCCATCGCAAACTGGTCGCGCACCAGATACTGAATGCCGTGTGCGTCTGCAATCAACAAAGCGTTGTCCTTGCCGATGCGGCGGATGTCTTCATCACCCCTTAGTACAAACTCAGTCGTTCCTCGATCGGTTTCCACGGTCCAAGTGCAGGGTGTGGAATAACTGGTGACCGAAACGATGCGCTCGATCACAGGCATGAATTCACGGGTGGCGAGTTCGGCGCGAATCAGGTCCTGGGCAGGCTGAGGCACATCGGACAGCATGTCCACCCAAGCGACCTCCTTGCCATCGGTACTGACCAGCGAAATACCGTCTTCCGGCGACTGAATCGGGAACGCCCGCACGGGCACCACGCTTTCAAAGCGCTCGCCGGACTCATTGGTGAGCACCAGCTTGCCGAAGGGTGTGCGCTCCAAGGTGAAGCGGCTGGCAGTGACGGTATAGAGCGCGCTCATGTGGCCTCCTCAATCATGTTGTTACGGGCCTGGGCTTGGTACAAATTGAAGTACGCACCTTCACTGGCCATTAATGCGTCATGGGTTCCTTCCTCCACCACTTTGCCGCGATCCAGGACCACAAGGCGATCAGCTCTGTGCAGGGTAGAGAGACGGTGGGCGATGGCAATGGTGGTGCGGCCTTGCACCAGATTCTCCAAGGCCTTCTGGATCTCTTTCTCAGTCTCAGAATCCACTGAGGAAGTGGCCTCGTCCAAAATCAGAATGCGCGGGTCAATTAACAGGGCACGGGCAATCGAGATACGCTGACGCTCCCCGCCGGACAAGCCCTGACCACGCTCCCCGACCATGGAGTCATAACCCTGTGGCAAGCGCAGAATGAACTCATGCGCATGCGCTGCACGAGCGGCAGCAATGATTTGTGCGCGGGTAGCGTCCGGCTTGCCGTAGGCGATGTTGTCGGCGATGGTGCCAAAGAACAGGAAGGGCTCTTGCAACACCAAGCCGATGTTCTGCCGGTAGTCGGAAATGGCATAGGAGCGGATGTCCACACCATCCACCAGAATGGCGCCCTCGGACACGTCGTAAAAGCGGCAAATCAGATTGACCAAGGTGCTCTTGCCGGAGCCACTGTGCCCCACCAGACCCACCATTTCGCCGGGTGCGATTTTGAGGTTGATGCCGCGATTGACCTCGCGGTTGCCGTAGCGAAAGCCCACATCACGCACCTCGATGCTGCCTTGCACTTTGCCCATGGGCACCGGGTTGACCGGCTCAGGCACGCTGGAGACGTGATCCAGAATGTCAAAAATACGTTTAGCGGCAGAGGCTGACTTCTGAGTGACCGACACAATACGGCTCATGGAATCCAGTCGGCCATAGAAGCGGCTGATATAGGCAATGAAGGCCGTCAACACACCAACCGTTATTTCTCCCTTGGACACCTGCCAGATACCGAAGGCCCAGACCACCAACAAGCCCAGCTCGGTCAAAAAAGATACGCTCGGGGAAAACAATGACCAGATTTTGTTGATCCGGTCGTTCACCGCGAGGTTGTGTTTGTTGGCCTCGCGGAATCGGGTGGCCTCACGGCGCTCCTGGGCGAAGGCCTTGACCACGCGAATACCGGGAATGGTGTCAGCCAACACGTTGGTCACTTCACCCCAGACCCGGTCGATCTTCTCGAAGCCGGTGCGCAGTCGGTCCCGCACGAAATGGATCATCCAGGCAATGAATGGCAGGGGCACCAGGGTCACTACCGCCAGCCATGGGTTGATGGAAAACAGGATGATGGCCGTCATGGTGAGCATGATCACGTCGGTCGCGAAGTCCAGCAGGTGCAAGGAGAGGAACACACAAATCCGGTCACTCTCGCTGCCGATGCGCGACATCAGGTCGCCGGTGCGCTTGCCACCGAAATACTCCAGCGACAAACGCAGCAAATGCTCATAGGTTGTGGTGCGCAGATCGGCCCCGATGCGCTCGGATACAAGGGCGAGGATGTAGGTCTTGGCCCAGCTCAGAATCCACGCCAGCAAGGCAGAGCCCAGCAGGCCTCCCATGTAAATGCCCACCAGCATGGGGTCGATCTTCTGCCCGTTCTGGAACGGGATCAGCACGTTGTCCATCAAGGGCATCGTGAGGTAAGGCGGCACGAGGGTGGCGGCAGTGCCCAGCAAGGTCAGCACAAACCCCAACAGCAATTGCCCTCGGTAGGGCTTCGCGAACCGCCACAAGCGGAACAACGTCCAGGTGCTGGGCGGGGTATGGACCACTTTGGTACACACCGGGCACTCTTCTTGATCAGGCTCCAAGGGCGCTTTGCAGCTAGGGCAAACGTTGGTTATTGCTTGGGCAAGTGGGCGGCCTGTCAAACTGCTTTCCAGTTGGGCTTGGAATTGATCAGTCAGCCGAATGGCCAGCAAGTTCTGGCCCAGAGTAAAACGCCAGCTACCCAACAAGGCGCTGGCATCCAAAAGGTCGATATGCCCGACGCCTGCGTGGTCATGATGAAGCAACTTTTGACCAGCCTGAAGGTTCCAGGAGCTCCAGTCCTGCTGGTCCCCCGAGCATGACAACAAACGTAAGTTAGTGAGCACGACCAAACTTTTGACGAAGCGCAATTGCTGGTCAAGGTCAACCTCCAGGGTAGCCAACACGTTCTCATGGGGGTGAAGTTGTTTCTGGACCGCTTCACGCCAAATGGACGGCAATTCGCCTGACAGCGTGGATAAAGCAGGGGCTTCTGTGGTCATGGATCGCAAAAAAGGTGAAGGTAAATCAGTTTTCTAGGGTGACATGCCCTGCGGCAAGTCCAACTTCAGGCCGTCGATACTACGCGCTAGCGTAATCAGGCAGGTTTCCGCATCATCAGTGAGCGAAAATACACAACGCACAAAGCGCAACAATGGTGGACCGCTCTATTCCCACATTCCAATGACTGCCAAGAAAAATATCGAAATCCTTCGGGTGACCCACCTTCGCGGGCCCAACATCTGGACCTACCGCCCGGTCATCGAGGCCTGGCTTGACATTGGTGAGCTGGAAAACCACCCCTCCAACACCCTGCCGGGCTTTTACGAACGGCTGACCACCTGGTTACCCGGACTGATTGAGCACAAATGCAGTCCCGGAGTCCGTGGCGGATTTCTCGAGCGCCTGCGCGAAGGTACTTGGGCCGCGCACATCATGGAACATGTGGCGCTGGAAATCCAAAACCTGAGCGGCATGCAAACCAGCTTCGGCAAAGCGCGCCAGATGTCCAAGCCCGGTGTTTACAAGATTGCATTCCGCACCCGGCAGGAACAAATTGGACGCAGGGCCTTGGTGGTGGCACGTGACCTGATCATGGCCGCCATCAACGACACCGCTTATGCACTGGAAGCCCAAATCTCCGAGCTGCGTGACATGGTGGACTCCCTGTGCCTCGGGCCCAGCACCTCCAACATTGTGGATGCAGCAACCGACCGCAGCATTCCGTCCATCCGCCTCACCGAAGGCAACCTCGTGCAGCTCGGCTATGGCATTGCCCAGCGCCGAATCTGGACGGCAGAGACTGACCAGACCTCTGCGATTGCTGAGGAGATTGCCAGTGACAAGGACCTGACCAAGAGCCTGCTCAAATCCTGCGGCGTACCGGTACCAGAAGGGGCTTTGGTCAATTCTCCCGAGAAAGCATGGGAAGCAGCGCAGGACATAGGCCTACCTGTGGCCGTCAAGCCCTACGACGGCAACCACGGACGGGGCGTGACACTGGACTTGTCGGATCAGGCCAGCATCGAAACTGCATTTCACGTGGCCAAAGAACAAAGTGGCGGCAGCGTGATCGTGGAAAAGTTCATTCCCGGTAACGAGCACCGCCTGTTGGTAGTGGGGAAACGGGTAGTAGCAGCTGCACGCGGTGAATCTGCTTGGGTTATCGGTGATGGCATCAGCAATGTCAACGAACTGGTCAATGCGCAAATCAACAGTGACCCGCGACGCGGCGAGGCTGAAGAGCTTCCCCTCTCTCCCATTGAGCCCGAAAAGAGTCCCGAAGTGCAGCTGGAACTGCGCCGTGCCGGGCTGACGCCGGCCTCGGTGCCTGCCAAAGACCAGAAGGTGCTGATCCAGCGCAACGGCAATGTGGCGTGGGACGTGACCGACGAGTTGCACCCCACCGTGGCGGCCACCGCTGCACTCGCAGCGCGCATAGTGGGCCTGGATATTGCCGGCATCGATATGGTGATGGAGGACTGCTCCAAACCTATGAAGAGCCAGCGTGGCGCGGTGATTGAGGTGAATGCCAGCCCCGGTTTGCTGTTTCACATCAAACCCGCTGTTGGCACCCCTCGCAATGTGGGCATGGCTATCGTGGAACACCTTTTTACACCCGAGGCGGATGCGCGAATTCCGGTGATAGGAGTCGCAGGTACCCAGCACACCGGCCGCTTGGCGCGCCTGATTGCGTGGCTTGTGCACATCAGCGGCAAGCATGTCGGCTTGGCTTGCAGCGAAGGTTTGTACCTGGATGGTCGCCAGATTAATCCAAAAGACAGCGCGCAGTGGGAGCCTAGCCAGCGTCTGTTGATCAACCGTTCGGTGCAAGCCGCGGTCTTTGAGAACAGCAGCCGCATGATCCTGGCCGAAGGTCTGGCCTATGACCGCTGTGCCGTGGGGGTGGTGACAGACATCACGTGCACTCCTGACCTTGCCGAGTTCGACATCCTCGATGCGGAGCAAGCCTACAAGGTGGCGCGCACGCAGGTCGACGTGGTTTTGCCATCGGGCACAGCTGTACTGAATGCGACCGATCCGCAAGTGGTGGAACTGGCCGATTTGTGTGACGGCAAAGTCATCTTTTACGCACCCGACGCAGACAACGAAGCGCTGGTTGCCCATCGCGCCAAAGAAGGTCGCGCCTTGTTTGTACGGGATGGCGAAATTGTTCTGGTAGCAGGCACCAACGAAGTGGCCGTGCTGCCACTTGCGACCCTCAAACCAGCCAAGGCTGCGAAACCTGAAATGGTGATGGCCGCCATCGGCGCCGCTTGGGCGCTTGATATCCCCGTCGAATTGATTGGCGCCGGACTGCGCACCTTCGAATCCAACCCCAAGAAAACTCCTTACTGAGCCCACTATGGAAGTCACCCGTATCCGCGCCCTGCGCGGCCCCAATCTGTGGAGCCACCACACGGCCATCCAGTCTGTGGTGATCTGCACTGCCCAAGAGGCAGCGGTATCGTCCATTCCCGGGTTTGAAGACAAACTGCGCGCCCGATTCCCGGAAATCAGCCCATTCCAACCGGTGGGCCACGCAGAAAGCGTGTCGCTGGCACGCGTATTGGAGCTGGCTGCCTTGGGATTGCAAGCACAAGCCGGGTGCCCAGTCACCTTCAGCTGCACCACGCCTACGGTGGATGAAAACACCTATCAAGTGGTCGTGGAATACAGCGAAGAAGAGGTGGGCCGCTTGGCCATGCAGCTGGCTGAAAATCTGTGCAACGCTGCGCTGAACGACACCCCGTTTGACTTGCCGGCTGCGTTGGACGAGCTGCGTGAATTGGATGAAGACGTGCGTTTGGGGCCTAGTACGGGCTCCATTGTGGACGCAGCGGTGGCCCGTGGTATTCCCTATAGCCGGATGACCGAAGGCAGCATGGTGCGCTTCGGTTGGGGCAGTAAGCAACGCCGTATTCAGGCCGCCGAAATGGACGTAACCAGCGCTATTGCCGAAGCTATTGCGCAGGACAAGGAGCTGACGAAAAAGCTGCTGTCCGCAGCCGGCGTGCCGGTACCCGGTGGACGCTCGGTAGTCGATGCAGAGGACGCCTGGGCCGCAGCCCAAGAAATCGGTTTACCGGTGGTCGTGAAACCCAACGACGGCAACCAAGGCAAGGGCGTCACGGTCAACATCACCAGCAAAGAGCAATTGCTCAAAGCATTTGCCGTGGCCAAGGAATTCCGCGACGACATCCTGGTCGAGCGCTTTATGCCAGGCAACGACTTCCGTTTGCTGGTCGTGGGTGACAAATTGGTAGCCGCTGCACGCCGTGACCCGCCCAAGGTGGTCGGCGATGGCGTGCACACCATCGCAGAGCTGGTAGCCCAAGTGAATTCCGACCCTCGCCGCGGATCGGGACATGCCACGTCGCTCACCAAAATCCGGTTTGACGAGATTGCCAAAGCCACGCTGGCGACCCAAGGCTTCAACGCCGAATCGGTGCCTGCCAAGGGCCAACGCGTGAACTTGCGCAACAACGCCAACCTGTCCACCGGCGGTTCGGCTACCGATGTAACGGACGACGTGCACCCCGAAGTGGCCGCTCGCGCTATTGCAGCAGCACACATGGTGGGCTTGGACATTTGCGGTGTGGACGTGGTGTGCGACACCATCCTGCGTCCGCTGGAAGAGCAAGGCGGCGGCATCGTGGAAGTGAATGCGGCTCCGGGGCTGCGCATGCACTTGTCGCCCTCCTTCGGCAAAGGCCGTGCTGTGGGCGAAGCCATCATCAGCAGCATGTTCAAAAAAGGACAGGATGGGCGTATCCCCATCGTTGCGGTCACCGGCACCAATGGCAAGACCACCACCGTTCGCCTGATCTCCCACCTGCTGACACAAAACGGTTCGAAAGTCGGCATGACCAACACCGATGGCGTGTACGTAAACGGTGACTGCATCGACACCGGCGACTGCAGCGGCCCCAAGAGTGCCAAGAGCGTCTTGTTGCACCCTGATGTGGATGCGGCAGTGCTGGAGACCGCACGGGGCGGCATCCTGCGCGAAGGCTTGGCTTTCGACAAGTGCGATGTGGCCGTGGTGACCAATCTGGGCAGCGGCGACCACCTCGGGCTGAACTACATCACCACCGTCAACGAACTCGCCGTGCTCAAACGCGTAATCGTGCAAAACGTGGCCCCCACCGGTACTGCGGTGTTGAATGCAGCTGACCCCATCGTCGCCGCCATGGCGGCGAAGTGCAAAGGGGAAGTCATTTTCTTTACTGCCGACAAAAACAACGCCGTGATGGCAACCCACCGGGCCCAAGGGCAGGCAGTGGTGTACGTCGAAGGCAACCACCTGATCGCCAGCAAAGGCGACATGCTGCAATCCATTCCCTTGGCGGATGTACCCATCACCTTGGGTGGGGCCATCGGCTTCCAGGTAGACAACGTCATGGCCAGTGTGGCCGCGGCTTGGTCCCTGGGACTGGGCTGGGACGTCATCCGCAAGGGCTTGGCCAATTTTTCGAACGACAGCCACAACGCAGCAGGTCGTTTCAATATGTTCAAGTTCCGCGGCGCAACCGTCATTGCTGATTACGGCCACAACCCGGACGCCATGTTGGCCCTGGTGCAAGCCGTTCAAGCTTTGCCTGCAAGCCGCCGCTCGGTGGTAATCAGCGGCGCCGGCGACCGGCGTGATCAGGATATCCGCCAGCAAACCGAAATTCTGGGCGATGCCTTTGATGAGGTGGTGATGTTTGAAGACCAGTGCCAGCGGGGCCGCAACGACGGCGAAGTTTTGGCTCTGCTCCGCGCAGGCTTGGCAAATGCCAAGCGCACCAAACAACAATCCGAAGTGTTCGGTGAGTTCTTGGCGATTGATACCGCGATGGACAAGCTCCAGGCCGGCGAGCTGTGCTTGGTGCTGGTTGACCAGGTTGAAGAAGCCATGGCTCACATTGCAGCCAAAGTGGCAGCAGACCAGTAAGGCTTTGCGCAGCGGGGTTTAGTAGACCTCGGCTGCCGGCCCCCGGCCCATCAGCGCCATGACGGCTTGGTGGGCCTGCAGTTTTCCGTCCAGAAGGTCGACCACGCCCTGGGTGATCGGCATGGCGACTCCGAGGCTGGCTGCGCGCTGCCAGACAGTGCGGGCGCTGTAAACCCCCTCTGCTACATGACCGAGCTCTGCGACAGCCTGATCCAATGTCTTTCCTTGGGCCAAGGCAAGCCCGACTTTGCGGTTGCGTGACAGGTCGCCTGTCGCCGTCAGAACCAAGTCACCCAAGCCACTGAGGCCCATGAAAGTTTCGGCTTTGGCACCCAAAGCCATGCCGAGCCGCGTGATTTCAGCCAAACCGCGTGTGATCAAAGCGGCACGCGCGTTAAGCCCCAAGTTCAAACCGTCGCACAGGCCGGTGGCAATTGCGAGCACGTTCTTGACGGCACCACCCACCTCCACACCCACCACGTCATCATTGGCATACACACGCAACTCGGCGCTGTGGAAAGCATCTACCAGCGCACGGCGCACACTCTCATGCCCACTCGCAGCCACCAGTGCAGTAGGCATGCCGGCTGCGACTTCCTGGGCGAAGCTGGGGCCACTCAAAACGCCGGCGCGCAATCTGGGCGCTACAACGTGTTGCACCTCGTGGCCCAACAAACCCATGCCGCCAGCTACAGGCGCCTCAAAGCCTTTGCACAGCCAGGCAACCGGGCATTCCAGATCTGCGACCAGCTGCAAAGTACTACGCAGGGCTGCCATGGGCGTGGCGATGATGACCAGGTCCACGACTCCCCCACCCTTCGCAGGGCGGGTGAGATCGCGCAAAGGCGCGGAGCTGACCGTGAGTCCAGCGGGAAAGCTGCAATCGGGTAGGTAGCGCGCATTGACCCTCTCGGCATTCATGGTGGACGCCGCTTCTGCATCGCGGGCCCACAAGGTAACGTCGTTGCGGTTGCGCGTGTTGCGTGCGGCGCTGATGGCCAGAGCCGTACCCCAGGCGCCGGCACCGATTACTATGATTTTCATAGCTGCTCGCGCTTATTCAACGGGCGCCAGAGGCCAAAACCCCAGGCAAAAGCCTACTGGGGCAATGTGCCGGCCGCTGCACCGGCAGCTTCCACTTGCTGCTGCTCGTACATGGCCTGGAAGTTAATCTCCGACAGGTGCACGGGAGGGAAGCCGCCGCGCTGAATCAAGTCCGCCACGTTACCGCGCAGGTAGGGGTAGACGATTTGCGGGCAAGCAATGCCCATGATCTGACCCAGTTGCTCTTGCGGCAGGTTGCGGATTTCGAAAATGCCGGCTTGCTTGGCTTCGACCAGAAACACGGTCTTGTCTTTGATTTTGGTTTGCACAGTGGCTGTCACGCACACTTCAAACACACCTTCAGCCACAGGAGCAGCTTCCACACCCAACTGGATATCGACGGAGGGCTGTTCCTGCTCCAGCAAGATGGCGGGGGAATTGGGTTGCTCCAGCGAAGCCTCTTTCAGATAGACGCGTTGGATTTGGAATACGGGTTCTTGGTCAGCCATGGCTAAAGTCTCTCTAGATAAACAGAAGCCCGCCGGCACAACACCGACGGGCTACGAAAACAAAATTCGCTGAGGGAATTATGTCAGGCCGCAGCGCCCAACAATGGCAGCAAGGCGCCTCGGCTGTCCAACGCCATCAAATCATCACAGCCACCGACATGGGTGTCGCCGATAAAGATTTGGGGCACCGTGCGCCGGCCGGTGATCTCCATCATTTTCATGCGCTCATCGGGGTTCGCATCCACACGGATTTCTTCAATGGTTTCCACGCCCTTGGACATGAGGATGCGCTTGGCCTGCACGCAATAGGGGCAGACAGCGGTGGTGTACATCTTGACGGCTTGCATATTCAATTTCCTCGGTTCTGGGGCCTGAATCAGGCCTTTTCAACCGGCAGGTTAGCGGCTTTCCAGGATTTGAGCCCGCCCTGCAGAGATTGGGCCTGCTCGTAACCCAGTTTTTTGGCAATCGCAACGGCCTTGCCGGACCGGGCGCCGGACTGGCACACCAGCACCAAAGGCAAGGTCTTGTTTTTGACAGCGCCGGCGAGCTTGGCTTCCAGTTCAGCAAGGGGAAGATTTTTGGATCCGACGATGTGGCCGGCAGCAAACTCGGCCACGTCCGACACGTCCACCACATTGGCCTTTTCACGGTTGATCAACTGAATGACGGCTGAGGAATCGACGCCCATTGCCGTTGCGCCCTGCAATACTGGCCACATCAGCAAGCCGCCGGAGGACAGCGCAATAGCGATCAACATCCAGTTATCAATAATAAATTTCACTTTGTTCCTTCTTGGTTACTTCACGCGAAGCTGACATTTTAGAATGACGCGTCATGACCCGCCGGCGCATACGGCCGGTTTCCTCAACCCTTGATCCCTGCACCATGTACAAACTTGTTCTCGTACGCCACGGCGAATCCACCTGGAATCTGGAAAACCGCTTCACCGGCTGGACCGACGTCGACCTGACTCCCACCGGCGTAGAGCAAGCCAAAACTGCTGGGCGCCTACTCAAAGCGGACGGCTATGAGTTTGACGTGGCCTACACCAGCGTGCTTAAGCGCGCTATCCGTACCCTTTGGCACACCTTGGACGAAATGGACCGCACTTGGCTGCCCGTAGTGCACAGCTGGCGGCTCAATGAACGCCATTACGGTGCTTTGCAAGGCCTGAACAAGGCAGATATGGCCAAGCAATATGGCGATGCACAAGTGCTGGTCTGGCGCCGCAGCTACGACACCCCCCCACCTGCTCTGGAAGCCACTGATGCACGTAGCGAACGCTCTGACATCCGCTATGCCAAGCTGCCCGTCGAGCAAGTGCCACTGACCGAATGCCTCAAAGACACCGTAGAACGGGTGATTCCGTTCTGGAATGAGTCGATGGCACCCGCGATCAAGGCCGGCAAGCGCATTGTGGTGGCGGCACACGGAAACTCCATCCGCGCACTGATCAAGTACCTCGACAATATCTCTGATGACGACATCGTCGGCGTAAACATCCCCAACGGCATCCCCTTGGTCTATGAGCTGGATGCTGATTTGAAGCCGATTCGGCACTACTATTTGGGCGATGCCGAAGCAGCCGCCAAGGCTGCAGCAGCAGTCTCCTCCCAAGGCAAAGCCTGAGACTCTGGAGCTCTCCGCGAAAAACGCCCGCAATCGCGGGCGTTTTTTACAGGACATCCCGGGAACCGGAGCATGCAAGCGTACTCCTAGGTGTATATTGGTGCGGCACAGGAAGAACTATGGGTCACAAACTGAAAATCACAGGCTGGGTTGCATTGGGTGTTGTTGCCGGAGCCCTTACTACAGTCTCGCTGCAGACAGTTGCGCGGAACTCCTTGGCCCCGCTTCCCCTGGAAGAACTCCAACAGCTGGCCACCGTATTCGGCATGGTCAAAAGCGACTATGTGGAACCGGTCGACGAGAAGAAACTGATTACTGACGCCATCACCGGTATGGTCGCCAGCCTGGACCCCCATTCCCAATACTTCGACAAAAAGTCTTTCAAAGAATTCCGTGAAGGCACGTCGGGCAAGTTTGTAGGCGTCGGCATCGAAATCACCCAGGAAGACGGCTTGGTCAAAGTCGTATCTCCGATCGAAGGCTCTCCGGCCTTCCGTGCCGGCCTCAAAACCAACGACTTGATTACCAAGATCGACGAAACCGCAGTCAAGGGCCTTACGCTCAATGAAGCCGTCAAGCGCATGCGTGGCGAGCCCAACACCAAAGTCCTTTTGACCATCTACCGAAAGGATGAAAACCGGACCTTCCCGGTCACCATCACCCGGGAAGAAATCAAACAACAATCGGTGCGCGGTAAAGTGGTTGAGCCAGGATACGCATGGATCCGCGTCAGCCAGTTCCAAGAGCGCAGTTTTGAGGATTTCGCCAAAAAGGTGGATGAGATCTACAAGCAGGATCCCAAGATCAAAGGCTTGGTGCTGGACTTGCGCAATGACCCGGGCGGTTTACTGACCTCCGCAGTGGCCATGTCGGCTGCATTCCTGCCGGAAAACGTGACTGTAGTGTCCACCAACGGCCAAACTCCTGAGAGCAAACAGGTGCTGCGTGCCACGCCGTCCGACATTCGCGGCTTGGCGGGCGCAGACGCGTTGAAGACCTTGCCAGCAGCTCTGAAGAAAGTGCCGCTGGTGGTGCTCGTGAATGAGGGCTCAGCCTCAGCGAGCGAAATTGTTGCCGGAGCCTTACAGGACCACAAGCGCGCAACCATCATGGGAAGCCAGTCTTTCGGCAAGGGTTCGGTACAAACCTTCCGTCCATTGGGCCCTGACACTGGTCTCAAAATCACGACCTCGCGTTACTACACCCCGAGCGGACGCTCCATCCAAGCCAAGGGTATCGTGCCCGATGTCATGGTGGACGAGACCGAAGAGGGCAGTCCTTACGCCGCACTCCGTATGCGCGAGGCGGACCTCGAGAAGCATCTTTCCAGTGGACAGGGCGAAGAGAAAAAAGACGCCGCCCGTGAGAAAGCACGTGAAGACGCGTTGAAGCGCCTGGAGGAAGAGTCCCGCAAACCAGCTTCAGACCGCAAGGTACCTGAATTCGGTTCGGACAAGGACTTCCAACTGATCCAGGCCATCAACCACCTCAAGGGCAAGCCCGTGTTGGTGAGCAAAACGCAAGTCGAGCGCAAAGAAGAAGTCAAAGACAACTGATTCCCTCATGCAGGACACCGAGCTGCTTCGGTACTCGCGGCACATTCTGCTGGACGAAATCGGCATTGAAGGCCAGGAGCGTATTTGTGGCGCCCACGCCCTGATCATTGGAGCGGGCGGCTTGGGCGCTCCCGCCGCGCTGTACCTTGCCGCGGCGGGCATCGGCCAAATCACCTTGGTTGACCCTGACATCGTGGATCTGACCAACCTCCAGCGGCAAATCATCCACACCACCCAGAACGTGGGACGATCCAAGGTCCTTTCAGCGTCGGAAAGCCTGAAAGCGATCAACCCGCTAACAGAAGTTCACACAGTGCAAGCACTGGCAGATACAGCGTGGTTGGCCAACAAGCTTGCGACGATCGATGTCGTCCTCGACTGCTGCGATAACTTTCAGACCCGTCAGGCCGTCAACCTGGCCTGTGTGAAAGCGCGGGTTCCACTGGTGTCCGGGGCAGCCATCCGGTTTGACGGTCAAATCTCCGTGTACGACAGCCGTGCAGAGGAAGCCCCTTGCTATGCCTGTGTTTTCCCTCCTGACGATGCCCCGCCGCCAACGCAATGCTCGACCATGGGCGTTTTCTCGCCTCTGGTGGGCGTTATCGGTGCCATGCAGGCTGCAGAAGCCCTAAAGCTGGTACTAGGTATTGCAACCACCCTGAAATGTAGATTGTTACTTTTGGATGGTCTGCGTATGGAATGGACAGAGATGCGTCTGCCCCGTAACCCGGCTTGCCCTGTTTGCGCCCCCACGCAAACTGCAAATTGAGTCATAGCCACCCGCTATTTGAGAGCTTCTGGCGTCCTTTATCGGCCCAACGGAGTCGGGCTTCCTGTTAGACTTTCTTTCACTTCACCCGATTCAACGTGGCAAAACCGTCTCCATCGTCTCTTGTCGATCTCCAGCGCTTGCGTTTGGATGACGCACGCGCCTTGCTAGAGCACGATGCGACCGTTGCACTGCCGATTCCAGACGACTCACCCACAGCCTACCTGCAAGCAGTGATCGATGGTTTGTGTGAGCTTTCCTTGAAAGACCCGCTCACTGGCTTGGCTAACCGACGCCACTTCCGGGGTGTGCTGGAGCGCTCCATTGATGTCGTAGCCCGATCCGGTGAACCCGCATTGCTGCTGATGCTGGACATTGACCACTTCAAGAAGGTCAATGACACCTACGGCCACCAGGCAGGTGATCAGGTCCTTCAAGCCATCGCCAAGGCGCTAACCGGCTGTGTCCGCCCTATGGACACCGTGGCCCGGTTCGGTGGAGAAGAGTTTTCCGTCATGCTCCCCAGTTGTCACACAGGTTTCGGTGCGGCGGTCGCGGAGCGTATTCGCGGCCATATCGAAGCCATGTCGATTCCGATTGCACCGGGGATGTCTATCAAGGTGACGGTCAGTATCGGTGGTGCTTTTGCACCCGAGTGGGTTCGGTCCACTGCTACCCTTTGGACTGAACGTGCCGACATGCAGCTCTACCGAGCCAAAAGCGAGGGGCGGAACTGTGTTTTTCTGGACCAACAGCAAGAGATCTATGTCAGTGCAGAAGAAAAAAATCTCTTGTTCGGCCACCTGTCATTGGGTGACCCGGCTTGGATTGAAAGCGTTTCGAGCGATGCACAAGGCAGTCATGCCGCCGGTGCCATGCAAAGGGTATTTTGATGTCTGACGTGCTGAATCCACCCGAATCCGCCGAGGGCAATGCAGGAGTGCCTCTGAAACCTATTGGCAAAGTCATCGCGGTCACCAGCGGAAAAGGCGGGGTGGGCAAAACCTTTGTATCAGCCAATCTGGCAGCCGCCATGGCCAAACGTGGCCAACGGGTACTGGTGCTGGACGCGGATCTGGGCCTCGCCAATCTGGATGTGGTGCTGAACCTCTACCCCAAGATCACCTTGCACGATGTATTCACCGGAAAAGCCAAATTGGAAGAGGCCATCATCCGGGCACCGGGAGGCTTCTCGGTACTGCTTGCTGGCTCCGGAATGGTGGAGTATTCGCGGTTGACACCCGAGGTGAGGGGCGACTTCCTGCGCATCATGAATGGTCTGGTGCCGCATTACGATGTAGTCATCCTGGACACCGGAGCAGGTATTTCTGATGTGGTCCTTTTTGCGGTTTCATTGGCTTCTGAAGTTCTGGTGGTAGCCACTCCCGAGCCCACTTCACTCACCGACGCGTATGCCACCATCAAGGTGCTGGTAGGACAGCAGAAGCGGCAGGTCATTCGCCTGGTGATCAATCAAACTGCCCGCTTGGGTGACGGCCGTGCGATCACTACCCAATTGCAGCAGGTGCTGGACCGGTTTGTCACCACCGACACCGGCAAGCCCGTACGCTTGGTTCATATGGGCGACATACCTGCGGACCCCGCAGTGCGTCAAGCCGTGATGCGACGCCAACTGCTGTTGCAGTCCATGCCCGGCAGCCCGGCGGCACTGGCCATTTCCCAACTCGCGGTCAAAGTCGAAGAAACCGTAGGTCTCAAAGCAGCCTAGGCCGACACGATCCACCCTTCGAGGGGATCCAAGTTGGACGGAAGACCGTAGAGCGGATGTCCGTTCTGCTGTTGCACTTCAGCCCATCCAGCCATGAGCAGGCACATCACCGCATCAAGGCTATCGCCACTGGCGTCATCCACCAGACTATCCCTCTGGGCATGCGTTAACTTGACATGGAGCTGCCAGCGGGTTTGACCCGTCTCCAATGCATTGAGCAGGTCCTTACGGGCGATCAGCCGGTCAGGGGTTTGCTTGGACTTGTCGTCACTCTTGTAGCTTCGCTTTCCCAGCACTGAACGTGCAACCAGGCCCGGATAGGCCTCCAGTGCGACGCGCAATGGCAAGCCGACCGGAGGTGGCGGCTGCAGACCTACCAGATACACACCGGCATCCAACAAGCGGGGCACACCCGCGTGCAACATGAACGCCACGGGAGGATTGACCCACTTCATCGATGGACTGGACTGCGCCGGATGGTCTGTGGCGCGGTGTGCAAATTTGGAACCTGCCGGCCGCGCGTCACAAAAAGCCGCAAACAGGTTTCTGATCTCCTCGCGCGTAAGGGATGCATAGTGGCGCATGCAGGCCTCCCATTGGAGAGGCCAATCCAAAGCCGCAACCAACTCCCTGGGTAAACCAAATGGCAGGTCGAAGGCACCTACCCATTGCGGCTCTTTACGCAACCATTGAGAGAAGGCATCCAGAGAATGAATTTTGTCGAGCCCATCGAGCACCAAGCGCCCGCGAACTTGAGAACCACGAGCGCAAACAATGGCTTTGCGCGCCGTGGGACTGCTGGAAAAATCGCAGCCGACCAGCAGACCCATGCGATGCGCCAGGGATCGTTGTAGCTGCGGGTGGGTATCAGGCGCGACCGATGATGGAAGCCGTCGCCATCAGCTCTTCCAATAGAGCCAGCGACACTTTGCCGGACACGGAGTAGGGGTCCAGTTCAGGCCGCTCTGCATACTTCAGCAGGATGTTGGTGTTGATTTTGGACATGTTTACCTGCCCCATGGTCCAGCCACCAAAGCGTCGCTCGGTGATTTCTTCGTAATGCAGGAGCACCACGTCTTTGTGGCGGGTGTCTTTCTGGATGTGGCCATAAAGCTCACTGACCGCCATACGACCACCTTCGATGGCCTGCAGGAAAATGCCGCCACCGTAGCAAAGAATCCCCGTGATGCCGCACGTGGGGTTGTAATTGCGGGACTGGGCCAGAATGGCTTCGATGGCATCAGGATTGGAATCGATAGCACGGCTAGCGTAGAGCAAACGGACCAACATGGCTTTAGCCTTTCTGGGGAATGAGGGAGAGGAATTCGCGGCGCAGATTCGGGTCTTTCAGGAAGACACCACGCATGACCGAGTTGATCATCTTGCTGTCCATGTCCTTCACGCCCCGCCAAGCCATGCAGTAGTGGCTGGCTTCCATCACGATGGCCAAGCCGTCGGGCTGGGTTTTTTGCTGAATCAGGTCAGCGAGTTGCACCACTGCCTCTTCCTGAATCTGGGGACGGCCCATGATCCACTCAGCCAAGCGGGCATATTTGGACAAGCCAATCACGTTGGTGTGCTCATTGGGCATCACGCCGATCCAAATCTTGCCGATGACCGGGCAGAAGTGGTGGCTGCAAGCACTGCGCACGGTAATGGGGCCGACAATCATCAGCTCGTTGAGGTGGCCCACGTTGGGGAATTCGGTGATCGTTGGTGCAGGCACGTAGCGTCCGCGGAACACCTCGTTGAGGTACATCTTGGCGACACGGCGGGCGGTGTTGTCGGTGTTGTGGTCGTTTTCGATGTCGATGACCAGGCTGTTCAACACGCCACGCATCTGCACTTCAACTTCATCCAACAAGGTCTCCAGTTCACCCGGCTGGATGAATTCAGCGATGTTGTCATTGGCGTGAAAGCGTTTGCGGGAGGCCTTCAAACGTTCACGGATTTTTAGGGAAACGGGCGTTCCCTCAAAAGCGTCAATGGAGCTCATAGTGGATTTTTTGGTCATAAAAGTCCGGTCATGGTACCAGCGATTGGCTTATAGGGTTTTTCGGAATAAGCGCCCGTAAACACTCCGCGAACAGCTATCAAATCAATAGCGCGCACCACTAAAGAAGAGCAATACCCGCATCAGACCGAAGGCCAGCCGGTCCCGCACCCGTTGGTGCCAAGGCCGTTTGGCGTCTGCAGACAGATCCCAACGACGCGCCGATGTTTCAATCACTGCACACAAGGCAGCATCCAGTTGGAGGGCAAACTCCGCGTCGTGCACCATGACATTGGCTTCGCGCGCCAACAATAAGCTCAAAGGATCCAGATTCGACGAGCCGACCGTTGCCCAGACCGTATCCGCCACAGCCACCTTGGCATGCAGGAACCCGGGGATGTATTCATAGACCTCTACCCCCGCGGCCGCAAGCTCACTCAAAACCGGGCGGGACGCGTGGTACTGCATGAAATATTCGTATTGCCCTTGCACCAACACCCGGACCCTGACACCCCGGCGCACCGCAAACTTAAGTGCCCTTCGGAGCCGGGCGCCGGGCAAAAAATAGGCGTTGGCCAAGAGAATGTCATGGCGTGCCTCGCCGATCGCTTTCAGATACGCCCTTTCGATACCTGTCCGGTTGCGGACGTTGTCCCGCAAAACCAAGGCGGCAAAGCTTCCATCCGCCGGCGCCTCAACCATGGGCACAAGTCCCGACCTTGGAAGCAACCTCAGCGCCGGCCAACTCTTGCGGATTTCACGCCAGTGCAGATGTCTCAATTGCTTGGTCGCCGCCAAACGCGCCCAGAACTGCACCATGGCTTGCTGGCATTGCAAGACCAGAGGGCCCTGCACTCTCACCGCGTAGTCCAGTCGAGCCACTTTCAATGGCCCATGATTGGGGTCTAGCCAATCATCCAGAACGTTGATACCCCCGCAAAAAGCCCATTGGCCATCGACCACGCACAGCTTGCGATGCATGCGCCTCCACCGGCTGGGTATGAGCAGGCCAAGATGCCCCAAAGGGGCATACTGATGCCAGCGAACCCCGCTGTTATTCCAACGGGTCTGCCAATCTTCAGGCACTGAAGGGGTCCCCACACCATCCATCACAAGGTACACCGCAACCCCGCGCCGTGCAGCACGTTCCAATGCCTCTGCGACCGCGATACCCTGGACATCAAAATGGAAGATATAGGTCTCCAGGCGGACTTCGTGCTCTGAAGCATCGATGGCGCCGATCAAGGCCGGAAAGTATTGCCCTCCACCTTGCAATAGCTGCAGTTGGTGTCCTGCCTCGAACGTGGCAGACCTCAGCATGCCTGCAGCTCCGGCGACAGTTGCCACTCGGTAATCAACGGCAGATGGTCCGACATGCGCGCCCAACTCATGCCCCTGGGCGCAGATGCACTCAGCGGTGCCAAGCCCCGAGCCAGTACATGATCCAGCTGAACCAATGGCAGTCTTGAAGGAAACGTCACACACGGCTTTGCTACGGGGGCTTTCAAACCAACGGGCGCCAATTGCTTGGCAACCCATGAAGGCAAGTCGTTGAAGTCTCCGGCTACCATTAGGGGTGCGTCTGATGCAATCTCCCGTTGGATGAACTGCTTAAGTTGCTGCAATTGGCGGACACGCCCCGCCCGGATCAGCCCCAGGTGCACCACCAACACATGCACACACTGCCCTGCAACGTCCAGCTCTACGTGGAGCAGGCCTCGTTGTTCAAGGCGGTGGTCCGACATGTCTTCATGCTGGTGCTGGACCACCGGCCATCGCGTGAGCAAGGCGTTCCCATGCTCTCCGTGGCGCGTGATGGCGTTGGTCCGATAAACAGCCTCATAGCCTGCGGGTGCCAGATAGTCCGCCTGCGGCACCTGTGGCCAATGGGGAAAATGCCGGGCCTCCCGCTGGTGCAGTTTGCGAACCTCCTGGAGGCAAATCACATCTGCATCCATGAGCTGCATGGCATGGCTGAGGTTGTGAATCTCCAACCGGCGCAAGGGCCCCAGCCCCTGAACGCCCTTGTGGATGTTGTAGGTCACCACCCGCAGGGTCTTCATACGCGCTGTTCCCGCCCGACTACTGACAAGTGCATCAGTTGCAACACAGCCTCGGCATTGGAAGGTGAAAAACACAGATCCGCCGCCTCTGCATAAGGTAACCAACAATAGTGGGTGTGCTCCCGCGGAGCGAGGGTTACTTCACATACTTCCGGAACAAGCAGACCGAACACTCGCTCCGTGTTGTGGGTCACGCCGGGGGCGTAACGATGCAACCATCGCGGATAAATAGGGTAAACATTTTCGAGCGCCCAGTCGTTGAGGCGATGCTGCAAGGGGCCACCGGGTCGGCAGTCCAGGCCAGTCTCCTCCCACACCTCTCTGGCGGCCGCGAGAGCCCAATCTTCATCTTCAGTGTCTTTGGCGCCGGTTACCGACTGCCAGAAAGGCGGTGCTGCCGGATCAGGCTCTACCCGCCGGATCAGGAGCACTTCAGCCGCCAGGGTATGGATCACCACCAGCACCGACTGCGGAATTTTGAAGCGGTTCGTCATGGGTCTCGCAAAGAAAAAGGGCACTCCAAGAGTGCCCTTTCATTGTGCATGACCCGCCGAGGGTGTCTATGCGTTTCAGACCGTTTTGGCCAGATCCACGTTACGCAGTCGGATGTGCAACTCGCGCAGCTGCTTCTCGTCCACCGGGCTCGGGGCCTGGGTCAGCAAGCACTGGGCACGCTGTGTCTTGGGGAATGCAATCACATCGCGGATGGATTCCGCACCGGTCATCAGGGTCACAATGCGGTCCAGACCAAACGCCAAACCGCCGTGGGGTGGTGCGCCATATTGCAAAGCGTCCAGCAGGAAGCCGAACTTGAGCTGGGCTTCTTCCGGTGTGATCTTCAGTGCATCGAACACCTTCTGCTGCACGTCCGCACGGTGGATACGCACAGAACCACCACCCATTTCCCAGCCGTTCAAGACCATGTCGTAGCCTTGTGAAATGCACTTTTCAGGCGCGGTGACCATCCAGTCCTCGTGACCTTCCTTGGGTGCGGTGAAGGGGTGGTGGACAGCGGTGTAACGCTGATTTTCTTCGTCGTACTCGAACATCGGGAAGTCAACCACCCACAGCGGTTTCCATCCAGCGGTAAACAGGCCATTCTTCTTGCCGAATTCGCTGTGGCCAATCTTGATGCGCAGGGCACCGATGGCGTCGTTGACGATCTTTTCCTTGTCTGCACCGAAGAAGATCAAATCGCCGTTTTGCGCACCGGTGCGCTCGAGCACTGCGACCAAAGCAGCATCGTGGATGTTTTTCACGATAGGGCTCTGCAGACCATCACGGCCCTTGGACAGGTCATTCACACGAATGTAAGCCAAGCCCTTGGCACCGTAGATCTTGACGAACTCGGTGTAGGCGTCGATTTCGCCACGGCTGATTCCGCCGTTTTCGGCAGAGCCACCGGGGATACGCAAAGCAACTACACGCCCGCCCTTCATGGTGGCAGCGCCGGAGAAGACCTTGAAGTCCACGTCCTTCATGACGTCGGTGAGTTCGGCGAATTGCAAGTTCACGCGCAAGTCAGGCTTGTCAGAGCCGTACAAACGAGCTGCATCCTGGTAGGTCATGACCGGGAACTCGCCCAAGTCCACACCGATGGTGTTCTTGAACACGGTGGTGATCATGCCCTGGAACATGTCACGGATGTCCT
Source organism: Comamonadaceae bacterium (assembly GCA_027488985.1). Lineage (GTDB taxonomy): Bacteria > Pseudomonadota > Gammaproteobacteria > Burkholderiales > Burkholderiaceae_C > Allorhodoferax > Allorhodoferax aquaticus. The sequence goes on from JAIYAR010000003.1 coordinate 63,938, forward strand.
CTTCAGTCAGGAAGGAGGTTTCGATATCGATCTGGGTGAACTCAGGTTGACGGTCAGCGCGCAAGTCTTCGTCGCGGAAGCACTTGGTGATCTGGTAGTAGCGGTCGAAACCGGCCACCATCAGCAGCTGCTTGAACAACTGGGGCGACTGGGGCAACGCAAAGAACTGGCCATCATGCACACGACTGGGCACCAGGTAGTCACGCGCGCCTTCGGGCGTGCTCTTGGTCAACATCGGGGTTTCAATGTCCACAAAACCGTTCGCGTCCAGGAACTTGCGCACTTCCATGGCCACGCGGTAGCGCAGCATCAGGTTGTTTTGCATGTAGGGGCGGCGCAGATCCAACACGCGGTGTGTCAGGCGGGTGGTTTCGGACAGGTTGTCTTCATCCAATTGGAACGGAGGAGTCACTGACTCATTCAGCACGGTCAACTCATGGCACAGCACTTCAATCTTGCCGCTCTTGAGGCTGTCGTTGGTGGTGCCTTCGGGGCGCGCACGCACCAGGCCCTTGATCTGAACACAGTATTCGTTGCGGATGTCTTCGGCCACCTTGAACATCTCGGCACGGTCCGGATCGCACACCACTTGCACGTAGCCTTCACGATCACGCACATCCACAAAAATCACACCACCGTGATCACGACGACGATTGACCCAACCACACAGAGTCACGGTTTGGCCCAACAGGGCTTCGGTCACGAGACCGCAATAATGAGAACGCATAGCCATAGAGTGCTTTCAATTCGCCGCATGTGATGCAGCGGGTTAGTAATAGGGTTATCGGGGCGCTGAGGGCGCTGTCGGGGTCAAGGCGCTGGGCGCCACTGATCCCATGGAAATCACGTAGGTCAGGGCCTCGTCCACGCTCATTTCGAGCTCGATCACGTCTTTGCGCGGGAGCATCAAAAAGAAACCACTGGTCGGGTTGGGCGTGGTCGGAACATAGACACTGACGAAATCTTCACCCAGGTGTGACGCAACTTCACCATTAGGCGTGCCGGTCTGGAAACCGATGGTCCAACTGCCTTCGCGTGGGTACTGAATCAACAAGGCGGTGCGGAACGCATTGCCGTTGCTGGAGAACAAGGTGTCGGACACCTTCTTCACACTGTTGTAGATGGATTTGACAATAGGGATGTTGGTAAACAACTTGTCCCACTGTTTCACCCACCAGCGGCCCGCCACATTGGAAACCAGAGCACCGGTCACCAGCAATGCTGCAAACACCAGCACCACGCCGAGGCCGGGGATGCTGTGCAGACGTTCAATGGTCGGAGCAGAAGTCACAGGCGTTACCGCAGCCACTCCACTCAAGAAGCCAGCAAACACTGCATCCAGCAAACCGACCAGCCAAAGCAATACCCAGATGGTGATGGCCAAGGGCAGCCACACCATCAGGCCGGTGAGCAGGTATTTTTTAATGGGCACAGGTGCTCCGGTTCAAGTAGTGGATGACGGGGTGCTGGTTGCAGCAGCGGGTGCTGCTGCAGGCGTTTCAGACTTGGTTTCCGGTTGGGCCGCAGTGCTGTCGCCGGCTGCAGGTGCCACGCCGGTGGCAGGTGCACTACCGCCCTTGAAATCGGTCACATACCAGCCGGATCCCTTGAGCTGGAATCCGGCGGCCGTCAGTTGTTTTTTGAATGCAGGCGCGTGGCACTGCGGGCAGTCCTGCAGTGGTGCGTCGGAGATTTTTTGCAATACATCCTTGGCAAATCCGCAGGACTCGCATTTGTAGGCGTAAATGGGCATGGAAGTGGAGCTCAGACCTGAAGTTGCAAAACCCTCAATTATAGGTGTGCCGTCAAAACAGACGGATGCGCCCCCATAGCTGCACAAGTACCAATCCCACCGAGAAGCCGATAACGACTGCCACCAGGGTTTGCAACAGGCGATTGGTACGTTTTTGCTCTTGCAGCAGGTCCCGCATCAGGTCTTCATTGCCCCCGCCTTGGCGCTGCAGATACTGATGCAACAGTCCGGGCAGCTCCGGCAACAATTTGGCATAACGCGGAGCCTGGGCTTTGAGCTCGTGGATCAGCTTCTGCGGACCGACCTGTTGCAGCATCCACTGCTCCAGGAAGGGCTTGGCTGTCGCCCACAGGTCGAGATCAGGGTCGAGATCACGGCCCAAGCCTTCAATATTGAGCAAGGTTTTTTGCAGTAGGACCAGCTGCGGTTGAATCTCCACGTGGAAGCGGCGCGAAGTTTGGAACAAACGCATCAGCACCATGCCCAGTGAAATCTCTTTGAGCGGCCGGTCAAAATAAGGCTCACACACAGCGCGGACAGCGGCTTCCAGCTCATCCACCCGGGTGGCAGCAGGCACCCAGCCAGATTCGATGTGCAACTCCGCCACACGTTTGTAGTCACGGCGGAAGAAGGCCACAAAGTTCTGCGCCAGATATTCCTTATCGACCTCAGTCAAAGTGCCTACGATGCCGAAATCCAGAGAAATGTAGCGGCCGAAGGTCTCCGGCGCCAAGCTAACCTGGATGTTGCCCGGGTGCATGTCGGCATGAAAAAAGCCGTCGCGGAAGACCTGGGTGAAAAACAAGGTCACGCCATCCCGGGCCAGTTTGGGCACATCGACCCCTGCCTCGCGGAGTGTGTCGATCTGGCTGATCGGAACGCCATGCATGCGCTCCATGACTAGCACTTCGGTCGTGCAGTAATCCCAGAGCATCTCCGGAATCAGGACAAGATTGAGCCCTTCCATGTTGCGGCGCAACTGCGCGGCGCTGGACGCTTCACGGACCAGATCCAGCTCATCGTGCAGGTACTTGTCGAACTCGGCCACCACCTCACGGGGTTTGAGGCGCTTTCCATCTTCAGACAAGCCTTCCACCCAGCCTGCCATCATGCGCATCAGCGCCAGGTCTTTGTCGATCACGCCCAGCATGTTGGGCCGCAGCACTTTGACTGCTACCTCACGCTCTCGGCCGCTACGGTCTTTCAGCACCGCAAAGTGCACCTGTGCGATCGAAGCGCTGGCCACCGGCGTACGCTCAAACGAAACAAAGATTTCGGAAACTGGCTTGCCCAGGGCACGTTCGATCGTAGCAACCGCCACCTCCGAGTCAAAAGGAGGCACCCGATCCTGCAGCTTGGCAAGTTCGTTGGCAATGTCCAGTGGCAGCAAGTCCCGGCGAGTGGAAAGTACCTGACCGAACTTCACAAAGATCGGCCCCAGCCGCTCCAGCGCTTCGCGCAGACGTTGGCCACGCGGCTCCTCAAGGGAACGACCGACAGAAACGATGCGTGCAATCAAGCGCAACCACGGCTTCTGAAAGCTGGTGAGCACCAGCTCGTCCAGCCCGTAGCGCAGAACGACCCAGACGATGAACAGGCCGCGGCCGAGGCGGCTCATGGAGCTTTGCCGCTGGATTCCGACGACGCAGAGCCACGCTTGCCGACAAACTGCTGCAAGGCCTGACCCATGGTGCGGCAGGTCTGCATCAGCATGTGCGCAGGCGCATCACCGACGATCTTGGAAAGGTCCTCCTCCACATCCCAGCGCACGTGGTCCGCCAGCCAATTCACTTCGGCGGCCAGCTGCACATCGCCTTCAATGCGCACTGTGGGTTTGCCGCCTTGCATGAGCGCCTGCGCAATTGCGAAAGGAGAATCTTCGGTGATGATGAGGGTGAGATCCGGTTTGGCGTCCGGCCCTGCCAGATCCAGCAAACCCGCGGGGGTCGCCTGCACACGGAAGGTAAATTCACGCCACTGGGTGTGAATAATGCGGCCCTTTTGGCGCGCAAGGCGCTCGGTTGCCTGAGGCTCCTGCTGCAACACGTGGTTAAGCAGGAGAACCACCCGACGGTGGCTTTCTTCAATGGCCCAAGCCGGTGGGGTCAGGGGAGAAGGAAGGTTCTGGAAGAGACCTTCCAGCATGGAAAAGGGGGACTGTGTTGCCATAGTCCCCCATTATCTTCCTGAAAAATGACCGGTTCTATTGCAGGGCTTGCACACCTGCCACCAACCAGCCACTGCTACCGTTTTTGGCCTTGGTCATGTTCCAGACTTCGCGGAACGGGCTGGGCCCTGCGGAGGGCTCTTCGCGGATCATTCCGGAGAACTCCACACTGGCCATGTACTCGTCAGGCAGCTCTTCAATACCTAACAGACGGGCATCTATCATGACCACATCGGTATGGTTGGCGCCGGCACCTGTGTGCGTCTCGCGCTCAGCCAGCTGGGTCTGAATTTCGCGGGTCATATCGTCAGTCATCATCGCACGCAGGGCCGCGACATCTGACCGGTCCCATGCAGCCTGCAAGGTCACGAAGTTGGTTTTGGCCGAGCTGAGGAAACCTTCGGTATCGAAACCGGCAGGCACACCCCATGTTTGTGAGCCCATCAGGGCCGAACCGATCATGGAGCCACCTTGGGCAAGTGGCTGAGGAGCCTCAAAGGCCATGCTGCTGCGTTCCCACGGGCGGGCCGAAGCATCGTTACCCACGTTCTCGGCACGGTACTGCTTGAGATCCTGCACCGGTGCGGGGCCAGCGCCCTGAAAAGCAAACGGGGAAGCCGCCTGCGCCGCGGGTTTGCGGCTGCGCATGAACATGCCGATGAGCATCATCACACCCAGTGCCAGCAAGCCGAACATGAGTACATTGCCGAAGGCTTCGCCCAGCCCCAGTGAGCTCGCCAGCCAGGCCAAGCCCAAGCCGGCGGCCAAGCCGCCCAACATAGCGCCCCAAGGGCGCGTGGGCGCCTGCGCGGCGGCAGGCGCCGCTGCGGGAGCGGCCGGTTTGGCTGCTGTATTGTTCACGCCCTGGCCGGGGGCTGCAGGAGTTGCAGGCGCCGGACTGGCGGCGTCACGCTGGGTAACGTTGCTCGACTGCTTGCCAAACGACTTGCCTCCGCCCAGGCGTTTGGCGGCCTCTGCGTTCACGCCCGTCAGGGCAAGCGCCAGTGTCAATGCCAGTGCCCACAATCTCATGGTCGTCTCCAGATAGTTATCTCAGCACTTGATTCCAACATGCAAAGCAGCAATACCGCCAGTCGAGTTGTGATAGTCCACATGCCCGAAGCCCACTTTGTGCATCATGGTCTTTAGCTCTTGTTGGCCCGGGTGCATGCGGATGGATTCGGCCAGATAGCGGTAACTGGCGTCATCTCCGGCGATCATCTTGCCCAAACGCGGCAACACCTTGAAGGAGTACCAGTCGTACACCTTCTCCAACGGGGGTGCGACCTTGGAAAACTCCAGCACCAAGAGCTTGCCACCGGGTTTCAAGACCCGTTGCATTTCTGCCAAAGCCACGTCTTTGTGCGTCATGTTGCGCAAGCCGAAGGCCACGCTGACCACATTGAAGTAGTTGTCAGGGAAAGGCAACTTTTCCGCATCGCACACCAGCGTGGGCAACACAATGCCGGCATCCAGCAGGCGGTTGCGGCCGGTAGAGAGCATGGCCTGGTTGATATCGGTGTGCACCACCTGGCCGGACTTGCCGACTTTCTTGGAGAACGCCATGGCCAAGTCACCGGTGCCGCCGGCGATGTCCAGGGCCTTGTCGCCCTCTTTCAGGTTGGCCACCAGCACTGTGTAGGCCTTCCAGGCGCGGTGCAGGCCGGCCGACATCAGGTCGTTCATCAAGTCGTATTTGGGGGCGACGGAGTCAAACACGCCACGCACGTGGCTGGCTTTCTCTGACTCATCGACCGACTTGAAACCGAAATGGGTAGTACTCATATTTTTAGTCCAATGGGGCTCTTGCGCTCATGGATATTGCGCGAGTAACTCCTAAAATGATAGCAATAAAGCCGGAGCGTCAGTGGCTGGCACAGCCGTGGCCGCCCTTGGGGGCCATGACTGCATCGCGCGCTACGCCCGCGGCCTTCAGCTTGTCCTCGTAATCCTGCCACAGGCGCACCTGCTGGGAACCCAAAAAATACAGGTAGTCCCAGGTGTAGATGCCGGTGTCATGTCCGTCGGAAAAGCGGGGCTGCACCGCGTAGTTGCCCACTTGCTCCAGTGCTTCCAGCGTGACATCGCGTTTGCCGGTTTGCAAGGTTTCCTGCCCCGGCCCGTGACCCTGCACCTCGGCAGACGGCGAGTAAACGCGCATCAGCTCAAACGGAATGCGAAACCGCGCTCCATCAGAGAAGCCCACTTCCAGCACACGGCTCTGGCCGTGTACCGTGAGGTCTTGCGGGGTCGGCGCGCCAGCGGTCAAACCTGCCATAGCGCCCCCTTACACCAGCACGCGCTCAATGCCACCGGCATTGGCGGTTTGCACGTACTCGGGCAACCATTCCTTGCCGAGAATCTGGTTGGCCATTTCTACCACGATGTAGTCGGCCTCTAACAAGCCGTTGTTCAGGTCATTGCCGTAGCGGCTAAGGCCCTGCAAGCAGCTCGGGCAGCTGGTCAATATCTTGACGTTGCCTTCTGCTTTGGGCGCTCGCCCTTCCGGAGCTGTCAGGGCACGCAATGCGGTTTCTCCCTTGCGCAACTCTTCTTCTTTGCGGAAGCGGATCTGGGTGGAAATGTCCGGGCGGGTCACGCCCAGCGTGCCGGACTCGCCGCAGCAGCGGTCGTTCTTCAAGACAGCATCACCCACGAGGGCTTTGACCGTCTTCATAGGATCCTGCAGCTTCATCGGGCTGTGGCAAGGGTCGTGGTACAGGTAGCCCGCACCCGCGCCACCCTCCGGAACCAGGGTAATGCCCTTCTCCAGCAAGTACTCGTGGATGTCGATGATGCGGCTGCCGGGGAATATCTTGTCGAACTCGTAGCCCTGCAACTGGTCGTAACAGGTACCGCAGCTCACCACCACCGTCTTGATGTCCAGGTAGTTCAAGGTGTTGGCCACCCGGTGGAACAGCACGCGGTTGTCGGTGATGATTTTCTCGGCTTTGTCCGCCTGACCGGATCCGCGCTGGGGGTAACCGCAGCACAGGTAGCCCGGTGGCAGCACGGTTTGCACACCGGCATGCCAGAGCATTGCTTGGGTGGCCAAGCCCACCTGGCTGAACAAGCGCTCGGAACCGCAGCCCGGGAAGTAGAACACTGCCTCGGTCTCCGAGGTGGTCGACTTCGGGTTGCGGATGATGGGCACGTAGTCCGAGTCTTCAATGTCCAGCAACGCACGCGCCGTTTTCTTGGGCAAGCCACCGGGCATCTTTTTGTTGATGAAGTGGATCACCTGCTCCTTGATGGGCGCAGTGCCCACCGTGGCTGGCGGCTTGGCGGTTTGCTTTTTGGCAGCCAGGCGCAAGATCTGATTGGCCAGACGCTGGGCCTTGAAGCCCACGCCCACCATGGCCGTGCGCATCAGCTTGATGGTCTCGGGGTTGGTGGCGTTCAGGAAGAACATGGCGGCCGCGTTACCGGGGCGGAAGGACTTCTGTCCCATCTTGCGCAACAAGTTGCGCATGTTCATGGTCACGTCGCCAAAGTCGATCTTGACCGGGCAAGGCGATTCGCACTTGTGGCAGACCGTGCAGTGGTCTGCCACGTCTTCAAACTCTTCCCAGTGCTTCACGCTGATGCCGCGGCGGGTCTGTTCCTCATAAAGGAAGGCTTCAACCAACAACGAGGTCGCCAGGATCTTGTTGCGTGGGCTATAGAGCAGATTGGCGCGTGGCACATGGGTGGCGCACACCGGTTTGCACTTGCCGCAACGCAGGCAGTCTTTGACCGAATCGGCAATCGCGCCGATATCGCTTTGCTGCATGATCAGGGACTCGTGCCCCATCAAGCCGAAAGAGGGCGTGTAGGCATTGGTCAAATCCGCGTAGATGGTGGAGCCATCCGCAGTCAAATGCGGCGCAAAGCCTTCCCCGTCCTGCGCGGGTAGCTCCTGATTTCGGAGCAACTTGCCTTTGTTGAAGCGGCCTTCGGGGTCCACCTTGGCCTTGTAGGCAATGAAAGGTGCCAGCTCGGCTTCGCTCAAGAACTCCAGCTTGGTGATGCCGATGCCGTGCTCCCCGGAGATCACGCCGTCCAGGCTGCGGGCCAGCGCCATGATGCGTTTGACTGCGCCGTGGGCAGATTGCAGCATGTCGTAGTCATCGCTGTTGACCGGGATGTTGGTGTGCACATTGCCGTCGCCGGCGTGCATGTGCAAAGCCACCCAGACGCGCCCCTTGAGCACGCGCTTGTGGATGGCAGTGCACTCCGCCAGGATGGCGTCGAACGCCGCACCCGTGAAGATGGCTTGCAGCGGCGCACGCAACTGTGTCTTCCAGCTGGCGCGCAGGCTGTGGTCCTGCAACTGGGGGAACAGGGTGTCTACCCCATCCAGCCACCCCTGCCACTGGCCGCGCACTTGCGCCACCAGGTCTAGCGCCTGGGCCACACGGTCTTCGAGCAACTCGGCTGATGGAATGTCGTTGGCGTCGTCGGTCTTGCCCAAAGGCAGGTCGCTGCGCTCAAAGAAAGCGGTCAGCGCGTCGCACAGGGCCAGCTTGTTCTGCAAGCTCAACTCAATGTTGATGCGCTCGATGCCGTCGGTGTACTCCGCCATGCGAGGCAACGGGATCACCACGTCTTCGTTGATCTTGAACGCGTTGGTGTGCTTGCTGATGGCAGCAGTGCGTTTGCGGTCCAGCCAGAACTTTTTGCGGGCCTCGGGGCTGATGGCCACGAAGCCTTCGCCACTGCGGCCGTTGGCCAGGCGCACCACTTCACTGGTGACACGGGCCACATCATCAGCGTTGTCGCCCGCGATGTCGCCGAACAACACCATCTTGGGGAAGCCACCGCGCTTGCTCTTGGTGGCGTAGCCCACCGCTTTCAGGTAACGGTCGTCCAAGTGCTCCAGGCCGGCCAGCAACACGCCGCTGCGCTTTTGCTCGGCGAACATGAAATCCTTGATGTCCACGATGCTGGGCACCGCGTCCTTGGCGTTGCCAAAGAACTCCAGGCACACCGTGCGGGTGTGCGCAGGCATCTTGTGTACCACCCAGCGCGCGCTGGTGATCAAGCCGTCGGTGCCTTCTTTCTGGATGCCAGGCAAGCCGCTCAGGAACTTGTCAGTGACGTCCTTGCCCAGGCCTTCTTTGCGGAAGGTGGCACCGGGAATGTCCAGGCGCTCTTTGCGGATCGGCGTTTTGCCGTCGGCCCTGTAGTACTGCAGCTCAAAGCTGGCCACTTCCACGTCATGGATCTTGCCCATGTTGTGGTTGATACGGGTCACTTCCAGCCACTCGGCCTGCGGCGTCACCATGCGCCAGCTGGCCAGGTTGTCCAATGCGGTGCCCCACAGAACGGCCTTTTTGCCGCCCGCGTTCATGGCAATGTTGCCGCCAATGCACGAGGCTTCGGCAGAGGTGGGGTCCACCGCAAACACATAGCCGCCGCGCTCGGCGGCATCGGCCACCCGCTGGGTGACCACACCGGCCTCCGACCACACGGTCGCCACATCGCGGTCCAAGCCGGGGAGGCGTTTCATCTCCACCTCGGTCATGGCTTCGAGCTTTTCGGTGTTGATGACCACGCTCTTCCAGGTCAGCGGAATCGCGCCGCCGGTGTAACCGGTGCCGCCCCCACGGGGAATGATGGTCAGCCCGAGTTCGATACAGCCTTTCACCAAACCAGCCATCTCTTCTTCCGAGTCCGGGCACAGCACTACAAAGGGGTACTCCACACGCCAGTCGGTCGCGTCGGTCACGTGGCTTACGCGGCTCAGACCATCAAACTTGACGTTGTCCTTGGCGGTGAGCTTGTAGAGCAGCTTCTGGGTCTTCTTGCGCAGGGCGGCCACTTCCACAAATGCGGCGTCAAACGCTTTAACCGCCGCACGGGCAGCCACCAGCAATTTGCCGACCATGGCATCGCGCTCAGGGTCTGCCTCAGGCGTCCGGCGCTTCTCGACTTCCGAGAGGCGATGGTTCAACGCGTCCACCAACTGGCCACGTCGCTTGGGGTTGTCCAACAGGTCGTCCTGCAGGTAGGGGTTGCGCTGCACCACCCACACATCGCCCAGCACCTCGTAGAGCATGCGGGCGGAGCGGCCAGTCTGGCGCTCGCCACGCAGCTGGTTCAACAGCTCCCAGCTATGGGATCCGAGCAAACGGATCACGATTTCCCGGTCGGAGAAAGACGTGTAGTTGTAAGGAATTTCGCGAATGCGCTCTTGCGCATGAGCGCCCGGCTTGGCGGCGCTGAGGAGGTGATTGAGCGAGGTGGGAGCGTTCATCAGGGTGTGTAGTTGCTGCCAAAGGCCCCGGCACGGCCTTTTTTGGTAGGTTTGTGATGGTACCGCACCACCTATACACGGGCTTCTCTCATGGAAACCCCTGACCAATTGGTCAGAAAAATTGAGTTGTAATCAAAGTGACATATATCTGACACGATGCAAACCTAGCATCGCCGCATTCAACATTCAGGAGGAACCCATGTCTATCACCCGTAGAGCTCTATCCATCGCCGCCGTTTCAGCTGCGGCATTCGCTATCCCCACCTTGGCCCAGGCCCAGACCGAAATTCAGTGGTGGCACTCCATGACCGCCGTGAATGGCGAGTGGATCAATGATCTGGCCAAGGACTTCAACGCCAGCCAGAAAGACTACAAGATCGTTCCTACTTTCAAGGGCAGCTACGACGAATCCATGACCGCTGCCGTGGCCGCATTCCGCGCCGGCAATGCACCCCACATCCTTCAAGTGTTTGAAGTGGGCACCGCCACCATGATGGCCAGCAAAAACGCCATCGTGCCAGTGGGCAAGGTGATGGCGGATGCCGGCTTCAAGTTTGACCCCAAAGCCTATGTGCCCGCAGTTGCAGGCTACTACAGCGCCCCCAACGGCCAGATGTTGAGCTTCCCGCTCAACAGTTCCACCACCGTGTTCTATTTCAACAAGGACGCTTTCAAGGCAGCCGGTCTTGACACCGAAAAAGCTCCCGGCACATGGGCGGAAGTCGCACTTGCAGCCGCCAAACTGAAGGCGAATGGCCACAAATGCCCCCTGTCGATTGCTTGGCAAGGCTGGACCCAGCTGGAAAGCTTCTCCGCCTGGCACAACGTGGAATTTGCGACCAAGCAAAACGGATTGGCCGGCATGGATGCGCGCCTGAAGATCAACTCCCCCCTGCATGTGCGCCACATTGAAAACCTGTCCAACATGGCCAAGCAAGGCCTGTTTGTGTACAAGGGCCGCGGCAACGTACCCGAAGCCAGCTTCATCTCTGGCGAGTGCGCCATGATGACCACCTCCAGCGGCTTCTACGGCAACGTGAAGAAAAACGCCAAGTTCGCTTTCGGCCTGGCCCCCCTGCCCCACTACCAGGATGTACCCGGTGCACCCCAGAACACCGTTATCGGTGGCGCCAGCTTGTGGGTCATGTCCGGCAAAAAATCGGAAGAGTACAAAGGCATCGCTACTTTCTTCGATTTCCTGTCCAAGCCTGAAATCCAGTCCGCCAGCCACAAACGCACGGGCTACTTGCCGATCACCACGGCAGCATTCCAGTTGACCGAAAAATCCGGTTTCTACAAGGAAAACCCCGGTACCGACGTGGCGGTGAACCAGATGATCCGCAAGGTGACAGACAAATCCCGCGGCATCCGCTTGGGCAACCATGTCCAGATCCGCGCGATTGAGGACGAAGAGCTCGAACAAGTCTGGGCTGGCAAGAAAACTGCCAAAGAAGCGCTGGACTCGGCCGTGGTTCGTGGAGACGAACTGTTGGCACGCTTCGAAAAAGCCAACAAATAAAGCGATTTGCGACTAAACGGAGTGGCCGCTGCGGCGGCCACTCCGTTTTTCTATTTCCGGAATCCTTCTTTGGAACTCCACACCTTGCATAACAACTATGGCTAACGAAAAACGGGTGGTATTCAAATCCGCGTGGCTGCCCTGGGTGCTGATTGCGCCGCAGGTCATCGTCATCGCAGTCTTCTTTTTCTGGCCGGCGGCCCAGGCTTTGATGCAGTCCGTGCAGCAAAGCGATGCCTTCGGCACGTCGGTGGAGTTTGTCGGGCTGGAGAACTTCCGCAACCTGTGGAACGACGCGTCCTACCTCGCTTCTTTCAAAACCACGGCGGTGTTCTCGGCACTGGTAGCCGTGCTGGGCCTGAGCATCTCGCTGATGCTGGCTGTGTTTGCGGACCGTGTGGTCAAAGGCTCCGGCATTTACCGCATGTTCCTCATCTGGCCCTATGCCGTGGCGCCTGCGGTGGCAGGCGTGCTGTGGTTGTTCATGTTTGCACCCAGCATCGGCATCGTGAGTTACGGCATCCGCCAGTTGGGGGCCAGTTGGGACCCCTTGCTCAACAGCAACCATGCCATGGCCTTGATCGTGATGGCCGCGGTGTGGAAGCAACTTTCCTACAACTTTCTGTTCTTTCTGGCGGGCTTGCAAAGCATCCCGAAGTCGCTCATTGAAGCGGCTTCCATGGACGGTGCGCGCCCTTGGCGCCGGTTCTGGACCATCCAGTTTCCGCTTCTGTCGCCCACCACTTTCTTCCTGCTGGTGATCAACGTGGTGTACGCCTTCTTTGACACCTTCGCCATCGTGGACGCTGCCACCAAAGGCGGCCCGGGCAAAGACACCGCCATTCTGGTCTACAAGGTCTATTTCGACGGCTTCAAAGCCATGGACCTGGGCGGCTCGGCGGCCCAATCGGTGGTGCTCATGGTGATCGTTATCGCCCTGACGGTGGTGCAATTCCGCTTTGTTGAGAAAAAGGTGAACTACTGATGGTCGAACGTCGCCCCTGGCTGGACTTTTTGTCACACGCCATTTTGATCATCGGGGTGCTGCTCGTGGCATTCCCGATCTACATCACCTTTGTGGCCTCCACCCACACAGCAGACGCGGTTGTGCAAGCGCCCATGCCCCTGTGGCCGGGTGCCCATTTGTGGGACAACTATGTGACCGCCCTCACCGGCAGCCGCGAAGGCAGTGGCAGCCACGCCTCAGTGGGCCGCATGATGGTGGTCAGCCTGATCACAGCCCTCACCATCTCGATCGGCAAAATCACGATTTCGCTGCTCTCGGCCTTTGCCATCGTGTACTTCCGATTCCCGTTCCGCATGGGCTTCTTCTGGGCCATTTTTGTGACCCTGATGCTGCCGGTGGAAGTGCGCATCGGCCCGACCTACCAAGTGGTGGCGGATCTGGGCATGCTCAACACCTACGCCGGCCTCACGGTGCCGCTGATTGCGTCCGCCACCGCCACCTTTTTATTCCGGCAGTTTTTCCTGACCGTGCCGGATGAACTGGTGGAGGCCGCGCGGGTGGATGGTGCCGGGCCCATGCGCTTTTTCAAAGACATTCTGGTGCCCTTGTCGGCGACCAGCATGGCAGCTTTGTTTGTCATCCAGTTCATCTACGGCTGGAACCAGTACCTCTGGCCTCTGCTCGTGACCACCAAGGAAGACATGTACCCCGTCGTCATCGGCATCAAGCAAATGATTTCGGGCGGCGACGCCCAGACCGAATGGAACATCGTCATGGCCACCGCCATGCTGGCCATGCTGCCACCCGCGCTGGTGGTCATGCTTATGCAAAAGTGGTTTGTCAAAGGCCTTGTGGATACCGAAAAGTAATAGGGAAAAGAATTTATGGCTTCCATCGAACTCAAAAACATCATCAAGCGCTACGGGAACGGCAAAACGGCCAACCAGGTCATCCACGGCGTGAATGCCCAAATTCAGGATGGTGAATTCATCGTCATCGTCGGCCCGAGCGGCTGCGGCAAATCCACGCTGTTGCGTATGGTGGCGGGCTTGGAAGAAGTGAGCGACGGCCAGATATCGATAGGCGGACGCTTGGTGAACGACTTGGAGCCCAGCGACCGCGACATCGCCATGGTGTTCCAGAACTACGCGCTCTATCCGCACATGAGCGTGTTCGAGAACATGGCCTATGGTCTGAAGATCGCGAATGTCCCCATGGACGAGATCAAGGCCCGTGTGGACAAGGCCGCCAAAATTCTGGAGTTGGCCCCCTACCTGGAACGTAAGCCCAAGGCCCTCTCGGGCGGCCAGCGCCAGCGCGTGGCCATGGGTCGCGCCATCGTGCGCCAGCCCCAGGTTTTTTTGTTTGACGAACCTCTCTCCAACCTGGACGCCAAGCTGCGCGCCCAGACCCGCCTGGAAATCCAAAAGCTGCACAGAGAGCTGGGCATCACCAGCCTGTTTGTGACGCATGACCAAGTGGAAGCCATGACCCTGGCCCAGCGCATGATCGTGATGAACGGCGGCGTGATGGAACAGTTCGGCACCCCCGAAGAGGTCTACACCCGTCCGGCCAGCACCTTTGTGGCGAGCTTCATCGGTTCGCCACCCATGAACCTGCTCAAGAACGCGCCGGACGCCAAAGCAGGCGTGATCACCGGCATCCGCCCTGAGCACTTGGATATCACCTCTGACGGCTGGGCCTTGCAGGTGGATGCGGTGGAAATGCTGGGTGCCGAGCGCCTGATTTACGGCAAGTGGGCGCACAAACTGAACGCTTCTGATGCAGATGAAACCGTCATCATCCGCATCGAAGAGTCCGCTGCGGTTCCGGCTTTGGGAAGTACCTTGCATGTAACACCGCGCGCAGACCGCCTTCACCACTTTGACTCGACGACCGGCAAGAGAATCACAACATGACTCCCATGACAGCCACCAACGATTTCGACCTCCCCGCATGGCCCTACCCCCGCTGGGTAGCCCACCGCGGCGCCGGCAAGCTGGCGCCTGAGAACACTCTGGCTGCCTTCCGGCTGGGCGCCAGCCATGGTTATCGCATGTTCGAGTGCGATGTCAAACTCAGCGCCGATGGCGTACCCTTCTTGCTGCATGATGCCACCCTGGGGCGCACGACCAATGCATCAATTCGGGCTCTGGCGCCCGTGGAATATGCGCAAGCAGCTACCAAAGATGTAGCAGATGATGCCTCCATGATCGCGGGCAATCACGAATGGAACACCCTGAGCCAGTTGGACGCAGGTAGCTGGCACAGCCGCCCCTATGCGGGTGAGCCCCTGCCCACCCTAGAAGCGGTGGCTGCCTTTTGCTTGCGCAACCAGTACTACCTGAACATCGAGATCAAACCCACACCGGGCACTGAACGTGATACCGGCGAAGTGGTAGCCCAACACGCCGCACGCCTTTGGGCAGGTCAGGCCGTGCCCCCTTTGTTGACCTCGTTCAATCCTGATGCCCTGGAGGGTGCCATGGACAGCCAGCCCGAGTTGCCCCGCGGCCTATTGCTGGACGCCTTATGGAGTGGCTGGCTGGAAACGGCTTTGCGCCTGGGATGCCGGGCGATCATCTGCAACCACAAACTCTGGGACAGCAGCTCCGTCACCCAAGCCAAATCGGCCGGCATGCGCACCCTGAGCTACACGGTGAATGACGAGCCGGTGGCCCAGCGGCTGATCGACTTGGGCACTGACGGCATCATTACCGATCGGGTCGACCTGTTCAGCCCTGCCTGAGTAACCAGTCGACGGCAGAAGCCATGTCCGGCACCACCACGGTGGCGGCGCTGAAGTCCTGCACCGCAGACATGGCGGTGGGTATCGCCACACACGCAAGCCCGGCAGCAATCGCCGAGGCAACGCCGTGCCCGGTGTCCTCAAGCGCAACCGCTTCATGGGCTTCCAAGCCCATCTTCTCCAGCGCCAGCAAATAGCACTCGGGCGCCGGTTTGCTGTGGACGACCTCGTCTGCAGAAATCACGATCTCAAACTCCGGCGCCAGCGCGTGCGAGCGCAAGGTGGCGGCAATCGCGAACATGCGCGCGCCGGTCACCACGCCCTTGCGCAGACCAGCTGCATTCAAACGGGTCAATGATTCGCGCACGCCGGGCATCAGCGGAAAGGCGTGGGTTGTGAGGTACTCGGCCGTAATGCTGTTTTTGGTGTCAGCCAGTTCAGCAGCGTCCGGGGCCAGCGCAAAGCGCTTCTTGATGTCATGTCCATTGGTGATGGCGGGCACACCCGAGAAGTCCGTCATGAACAACTCCACGGGAATTTGGACGCCATAGGGCTGCAGCACCTGGTTCCAAATCGCGTGGTGCACCGCTTCAGATTCGACCAGGGTGCCGTCGTGGTCAAACAGGACGGCTTTGAAACGTGAGGGCATACAGCTCCAAGGGTTCGGGGAGTGACTTCAACGGCGCATGGCCCACCACTGGCTGGCGGCGCAGGCGAGCACCATGGCGGCGTAGCTGAGCATCTTGCCGTCGCGCCCGAAAAACACGAGCCCGCCCACCAAGGCGGCAAGCCCTGCTGCAAAATTAATAACTACTTGCGCACGAAAACTGTGCGCCACCGGCACTTTTCTGTACAAAAGCGGAGCCAGAAGCGCCAGCAACAGCCCCACAAACAGGGCAGGGGCCACAAAATTCAACAGGTGATTCAGGAGATCGAGTGGGCCCATGGCGGTCATTGCAAAGGCCAATCGAGGCTTTGGCGGGGTGAGTAGACGCTGGATTTTATAATCGGCGTCTAAACATATGGCAGTCTGGGCATTAGGCATCAATCACACCACCGCACCGCTGGATATGCGGGGCAGGTTTGCGTTCGCCAGCGACCAGATTGCACTGCAGCTCAACGGGCTGCGCCAGAGCATGGCACGCCCCCCGGAAGCGGCCATCGTCTCCACCTGCAACCGCACCGAGATTTACTGCGCAGGCGACGAGGCCGCGCTGGACCACACCCTCGCTTGGCTGGCCCAGAGCGGCGGCATCTCCGCCAACGAACTGCGCTCACACACCTACCGCCTGGAAGACCAGGAAGCCGCCCGCCACGCCTTCCGCGTGGCCAGTGGCTTGGACAGCATGGTGCTGGGTGAGCCGCAAATCCTGGGGCAGCTCAAAGATGCGGTGCGCGTAGCTGATGAGGCAGGTGCTTTGGGTACCACGCTATCCCAGCTTTTCCAACGCTCTTTCGCGGTGGCCAAAGAGGTGCGCACCTCGACTGAAATCGGAGCGCACAGTATCAGCATGGCCGCCGCTGCGGTGCGCCTGGCTGGCAATTTGTTTGAAGACCTGGCCAAGGTCAAAGTGCTGTTTGTGGGTGCGGGCGAGATGATTGAGCTCTGCGCTACGCACTTTGCGGCCAAGAACCCCAAAGCCATCGCGATTGCCAACCGCACGCTGGAGCGGGGCGAAAAGTTGGCCAGCCGCTTTGGCGGCGAAGTCATGCGCCTGGCCGACTTGCCGGAGCGGCTGCACGAGTTTGATGCCGTCATCAGTTGCACTGCCAGTACCTTGCCCATCATCGGCTTGGGCGCGGTGGAGCGGGCGCTGAAAAAACGCAAGCACCGCCCCATGTTCATGGTCGACCTGGCCGTGCCTCGCGACATTGAGCCCGAAGTCAAAGCCTTGGGCGATGTGTACCTCTACACCGTGGACGACCTGGCAGGCGTGGTGCAAACCGCCCAAGCCAACCGCCAGGCCGCCGTAGCCCAGGCGGAAGCCATTGTGGACGCGGGGGTGCAAAGCTTTATGCACTGGGTGGACCAGCGCAGCGCGGTGCCCCTGATCCAGCAGCTCAACGCCCAAGCCGAAGAATGGCGCGCCATGGAACTGGCCCGCGCCCGCAAGATGTTGGCCAGGGGCGAAGATGTGGACGCCGTGCTCGAAAGTTTGGCCCGCGGCCTGAGCCAGAAAATGCTGCATGGCGCCATGGCCGAACTGCATGCGGGAGACGCTGCGGCTCGTGAACGGGCAGGTAACGCGATTTCGCACTTTTTCTTGCGGAACAAGCGTTAGCTGAGATCCACTTGAGGGGAATCCCTCTCCCCCATCCCCTCTCACCCAGCCGATTGAGCGGGGGGCTTTAACAGCCATATTTTGTTTTTCGCTTCGACCGAACTTCTACTGTCGTCGCTTTGATCGCCATACACAAAGTCACCCATGAAACCGTTTCTCCGCCAACAGCTTGCCAAGTACAAAGACCGCCAAGGGGAGCTGGAGTTCTTGCTTTCGCGCGAGGACATCATGAAAGACATGGAGCAGTTTCTTAAGCTCTCACGTGAGCACACCGATGTGGCAGCCGTGGCGGGGCGTTGGGATCGCTTTCAACAGCGCGAGGCCGATTTGGCCACAGGGCAGGAAATGCTGAGTGATGCAGCGGGCGATAAAGACATGCTCGCCATGGCGCAAGAGGAAATTGACGGTGCTACGGCCGAGATGGCCCAGCTGGAGGCCGAGCTGCAGCGCATGTTGCTGCCCAAGGACCCGGACGATGCGCGCCCCGCGTTTGTGGAAATCCGCGCCGGTACGGGCGGTGACGAGTCCGCCCTGTTTGCCGGTGACCTGGCCCGCATGTACACCCGGTATTGCGACAGCATCGGTCTGAAAACGGAAATAGCCAGTGCCTCGGAAAGCGAGCTGGGCGGCTACAAGGAAGTGGTGTTACGCATTGAAGGCAGCACCCAAACCAGCAGCGGCAGCTGCGGCGCCTATGGCATGTTGAAGTTTGAAAGTGGCGGCCACCGCGTGCAGCGTGTGCCGGCGACTGAAACCCAAGGTCGCATCCACACCAGCGCGTGCACGATTGCCGTGCTGGCTGAGCAGGACGAAGTGGAGGCCGCCAAGATCAACCCCTCGGACCTGCGCATTGACACTTACCGCGCCAGCGGCGCCGGTGGCCAGCACATCAACAAGACCGACTCGGCGGTGCGTATCACGCACATCCCGACCGGCATCGTGGCCGAATGCCAGGACGGTCGCAGCCAGCACAGCAACAAAGCCCAGGCCCTGAAGGTGCTGACTGCCCGCATCCACGAAAAAGAGCGTTCTGAACGCGCCGCCAAAGACGCGGCCGAGCGAAAGAGCCTGGTGGGCAGTGGCGACCGTAGCGACCGCATCCGCACCTACAACTACCCGCAAGGCCGCTTGACCGACCACCGCATCAACCTGACGCTCTACAAGCTGGACCGCGCCATGGAAGGCGACCTGGGCGATGTGATTGAAGCCTTGCAAGCCTATGAGGCGGCTCAGCAACTGGCGGCGCTGGAAAACAGTTTGAATTGAGTTTGCTTTTTGGGTGAAGTTGGGTCGGCTGGACGCTTTGCTCCGTGTCCCCCGCCCGCTTTGCGGGCTCCTCCTTGACCTGCGCAAAACGTCCAACCGCCCCTAATCCTAGAGCCTGAACGACACACCTTAAAGAGGCACGGAGCAAATCGCGCTGCCGCTCAAACGCTCTGCCCCTCATAAGAACGCCACGACTTTCGAAAAGTCAGAGCTTGAACACCCCTACCACCTGCACCAAGTCATTGGCCTGACTCTTCAAGCTGCTGGCAGCCGCAGCCATTTCTTCTACCAAGGCTGCGTTTTGCTGCGTCGCTTGGTCCATCGAAGTCACGGCCTCACCCACCTGCGCAACACCCGCACTTTGCTCGTTGCTGGCTGCGCTGATCTCGCCCATGATGTCCGTCACGCGGCGGATGCTGCTGACCACTTCGGTCATGGTTTCGCCTGCCTTGTCGACCAGGGCGGTGCCCTGCTCCACCCGCTCCACGCTGGCGTTGATCAGGCTCTTGATTTCCTTGGCCGCTTCCGCGCTGCGGCCGGCTAGTGAGCGGACTTCCGAGGCGACCACCGCAAAGCCACGGCCCTGCTCCCCGGCACGCGCGGCTTCCACCGCTGCATTCAAGGCAAGAATATTGGTCTGGAAGGCAATGCCGTCGATGACGCTGATGATGTCGCTGATCCTGCGGCTGGCCTCGTTGATGCCCTTCATGGTGTCGACCACCTGGCCCACCACCTCGCCACCTTGCACCGCGACCGTGGAGGCGCTCATCGCAAGCTGATTGGCCTGGCGGGCGTTGTCGGCGTTTTGCTTTACGGTGCTGTTGAGCTCTTCCATGCTGGCAGCGGTTTGCTCCAGCGCGCTGGCTTGGTGCTCGGTGCGGGCACTCAAGTCGTTGTTGCCCTGGGCAATCTCAGCGCTGGCGTTGGCCACGCTATCGGCACTGCTACGCACTTGCGCCAGTACCCCATGGATTTTGGTAACGAATTGATTGAAACCATTGCCGATCGCGGCCAACTCGTCATTGCCATGTACCGCGATTTTGGTGCGCAGGTCTGCGTCCCCGCTGGAAACATCCGCCATGGCGCGACTCAGTCCCCTCAGGGGCTGCATCAGGCGCGACACCACGGCCACCAGAATCACCGCCGTGGCCAGGGCGCATACCAGCGCCGCACCCAAGGTGTAGACGGTCAACTGTTTTGACGATGCGGTAGCCACACTCTGCGCAAAGCTCATGCGCACCGCCCATGGGGCTGTGTCCGGGTGAATCGCCAATGGCTGCAACAGGTGAATCACCTTGTTGCTGTCGGTGTACTCATAGGTCTGGCCCTTTTGTATGGCGTCCAAACCAGCGGCCGGAATGTCTTCGGCCTTCTTGTTGATCAGTGCCGCATCGGGGTTTGTCGCATACAAACCCCCGTTGGAAATCAACACCAAACTGCCGCCCTCCATCACCTTGACATCGTCAAGGATCTTGTTCAGTTGGGTGAGCGCGAAGTCGGCACTCGCCACACCCAAGAATTTGCCCTCCACCAAAATCGGCGCCACTAGCGAGGCCATCAGCACATCTTTACCCTCGATCGGGTAGATATAGGGTTCGGTGAAAAACACCTTGCTGGTCTTCTTGGGGATGTCGTACCAGTCATTCGCACCGGGGGCCGGATCGAACACGATGGGATCCACATGGAAGCTACCACCGGCCTTGCGCGTCCAGTAGGGCATGTGGCGACCGGTCGCATCGTAAATCGGCGCTTTGCCGGCATACTCAGCGTCCTTGCCATCGAGCGCGTTAGGCTCCCAAGTCACGGCAGCGCCCACAAAGTCGGGGGAGCTGACCAGAGTCGACTTCACCATCTCGTCGATCTGCGGACGCTGCAGTGGCAGATTGGCTGCCTTGGTGGTGGTCATGGCACCCGAAAGCGCCATCACGGAATACAGGTTGGCCTTGATGCGGGATTGCAGGGCACCCGCAGCCTCACGGGCGGAGGTGCGGGCCAATTCCATCGTGGCACTCTCGGCAGTGGCACTGCTCTTGAAGCCAATGACCGTCGCCGTAATCGCCAGACTGGCCACGACCAGCGCGGTGGCAGCGGCACAAATCTTGGTGTTCAGGGAGAGTGCGCCCAACGATGTGCGGGGGCCGGTAGGACCGGAGGACAATAGAAGGCTCATTCTGAAATTTCCCAACGACATGGCGCTCCGCCCAACACCCGCTCCGGCCAAAATGGGCCACTGTATTTTTGTGGTTTCACTGTACTTTATTTGCGATAAGCGCGCAAAACGAAATAAGCGGGTTTCCACCCCTTTTGTGCCTTCATCCATACAGGATGTGCGCGAGTAGCTATCAATTCAAGAGCGAACATGCCGACTATTGCGCAAGCGATTTCACAACTCCAAAGTCAGGGACTGGACCTCACGGACAGCCGCTTACTGCTTCTGCACGCGGTGGGACAGGCCCGCGCGGGACGGGCCTGGTTACTCGCACACGACACTGACCTCCTGAGTGAGCAAGCACTCACCACCCTGCAAGCACTAGCCGAACGCCGGCTGTCGGGCGAGCCCGTGGCATATCTTGTAGGGCACAAAGAGTTTTACGGGCTGAATCTGCATGTCACCCCCGATGTGCTGGTGCCCCGCCCCGACACCGAGACGCTGGTGGAATGGGCATTGGAGGCGCTTGAGCCCACCCCCGATGCAAGGGTGGTGGACCTGGGTACCGGCAGCGGTGCGATTGCACTGGCCCTCAAGGCCACCCGACCGGCATTGCAGGTCGAAGCTGTGGACTACAGCCATGCAGCCTTAGCGGTAGCGCAAGCAAATGCGGAGCGATTGAACCTGGATGTGGCTTTCAGCCAAGGCTCCTGGCTGAGCGGCACGCAGGGGCGGTTTCAAGCCATCGTGTCCAACCCGCCCTACATTCGCGAAGACGACGAACATTTGCCCAGCCTGCAGTTTGAACCCCGGCAGGCCCTGACCGCCGGTGCCGACGGGCTGGACGACATCCGCACCATCATCGATCAGGCCAAAGTGCGCCTCTTTGCAGGCGGTTGGCTGTTGCTGGAGCATGGGTATGACCAAGCGGTGGAAGTTCGCGGGCTCTTGACTACCGCGGGATTTGGTGAAGTGCATAGTCGCCGCGACTTGGCCGGCATTGAACGCTGCAGCAGAGGCATGTGGCCCACAACAATTCTGCGGCAAATTGGCTCCTAGCGCCCATAAATATTGCGCGAACAGCTCCTAAATACATAGCAAAAAGAAATAACCCATGTCCTCTACGCCCGCCTGCCCGCAATGCACTCTGGAAAACACCTATCCCGACGGCAGCAACTTTGTCTGCGCCGACTGCGGCTTTGAATGGCCACAAGCGGCGGCGGCAGCGGAAGCTGAAGACAGCGCGGTGGTCAAAGATTCCAATGGCCAGGTGCTTCAGGATGGAGATGCGGTGGTGCTGATCAAAGACCTGAAAGTCAAAGGCAGCTCCACCGTGCTCAAGCAGGGCACCAAGGTCAAAAGCATCCGCCTGATGGGCGGCGACCACGAGGTGGACTGCAAGATGGACGGCGGCAGCTTCATGCTCAAGGCCTGCTTCCTGAAAAAGGCATAAAAAAGCCGGGGCGCTTTCGCTGCCCCGGCTCTTCATCAGTGAGCTTGATCAGGCCGCGACAGGTTCCGCTGCATCCACGTCCACCAGCCCCAAGCGATTCACACCGCTGATCAGGGCTTTGACCGAGGCGGTCACGATGTTGGTGTCCATGCCGACGCCGAAGCGCTCGCCGCCCTTGCCGGTGTTGCCCTGGGTGGCCAACAGCTCGAGAAAGGCGCAGGCTTGCGCGTCACCGGCATCAGTGCTGGCTTTGGTGCTGCGCTCTTCATAGCTGCGCACCTGCACCTTCACGCCAATCGTCTGCAGGGCATGCACGGCTGCGTCGATCGGGCCATTGCCCTCACCGGTGATCAGCATGGGCTGGCCGTCCACTTCCACACCGATGCGGATGCCCTGCACATGGGCTTTGCCGGTCTGGCCGGGGTGGTCAAAAAGATGGTGTTCGACGTAACGCACTTTGGCGTCGACGGCGTTCAGGTAGGTGGCGTCAAACAGGTTCCAGATGTCTTGCGCGCTCATTTCACCACCGTGGCTGTCGGTGTAGCTTTGCACCTCGCCGGAGAACTCCACCTGCAGGCGGCGCGGCATGACCACGCCGAACTCGGCTTCCATCAAGTAGGCCACGCCACCCTTGCCGGACTGGCTGTTCACGCGGATCACCGAGTCGTAGCTGCGACCCACGTCGGCGGGGTCAATGGGCATGTAGGGCACATTCCACATCGCATCCAGGCCGGCTGCCTTTTGGGCGGCAAAGCCTTTCTTGATGGCATCCTGGTGGGAGCCACTGAACGCGGTGAACACCAGGTCACCCACATACGGGTGGCGCGGGTGGATGGGCAACTGGTTGCAATGCTCGACGGTGCGGGCAATCGCGTTGATGTCGGAAAAATCAAGGCCGGGACTGACACCTTGGGTATACATATTGAGGGCCAGGGTGACGAGGTCTACGTTGCCAGTGCGCTCGCCATTGCCGAACAGGCAACCTTCGACCCGGTCAGCGCCGGCCATCACGCCCAGCTCGGCAGCCGCCACGCCGGTGCCCCGGTCGTTGTGCGGGTGCAGGCTCAAGATGACGCTGTCGCGGCGGGCCAAGTGGGTGTGCATCCACTCGATCTGGTCGGCATAGATGTTGGGCGTGGACACCTCGACAGTAGCCGGCAAGTTAAGGATGACCTTGTTCGTTGGCGTAGCACCCCACTCGGCGGTGACGGCATCACACACTTCGCACGCGAATTCGAGCTCGGTGCTGGTGAACACCTCAGGGCTGTATTGCAGCACCCACTCGGTTTCGGGCATGGTGGCGGTGATCTCTTTGATCAGGCGCACCGAAGACACCGCCAACTCTTTCACTTCGGGCTTGCTCATGCCGAACACCACATCGCGGAACACGGGTGCGGTGGCGTTATAGACATGGACGATGGCGCGGCGGGCGCCCTTGAGTGACTCGATGGTGCGGCGGATCAGGTGCTCGCGGGACTGGGTGAGCACTTCGATAGTCACGTCTTCGGGTACATGGCCACCCACGATCAACTCACGTACAAAGTCAAAGTCGGTTTGCGAGGCGCTGGGAAAACCGACCTCGATCTCTTTAAAACCCACTTGCAGCAGCGTTCGGAACATGCGCATCTTGCGCTCCGCATTCATGGGCTCAAACAGGGATTGGTTGCCATCCCGCAAGTCCGTGCTCATCCAGATCGGCGGCTGGGTGATGGAGCGCGTAGGCCACTGCCGGTTGGGCAGATCAATGGCGGGGAAGGCGCGGTATTTGGTAGCGGGGTTGGACAACACGGCAAAAACTCCTGGAGGGCATGACACCAATATCTAGACTGGTATCTTAGCCCCGCAGGTCAGGCAGCCGATTGCGCAGTTTGCCTATTTTTAACTTTTATTGGCAGATCATGCCAACAAACCAGCCCCTCGGGAAACTCAAAGAGGCTGGCGATTTAAAACTCGCAATCAGTGGTGATGTCCGTGCGCACCATGTACGTGGCCGTGTGCCACTTCTTCTTCGCTGGCAGCACGCACTTCCAGCACCTTCAGCGCAAAACGCAGCGTTTTGCCGGCCAAAGCGTGGTTGCCATCCAAATGCACGACCGGCCCTTTGATCTTGACCACGTTGAAGACAATGCTCTGGCCATCTTCCGAACGACCTTCCAACTGGCCGCCGACCTTGACGCCCGGGGGAAACTGGGTCTTGGGGATGGTTTGCAACAGTGCTTCGTTGTACTCACCAAATGCATCGGCAGGTGCGAGCTCGATGGTGGTGGCAAAACCGGCAGCCTGGCCTTCCAACGCCTCTTCAATCTTGGGGAAGGTGTTTCCGTAGCCGCCATGCAGGTAGGCGATGGGCTCCTGGCTCTGGTCCAGCAGCTTGCCGGTAGTGTCGGAAATCTTGAATTGCAGGGTCACTGCGGTGTTTTTGGTGATGTTCATGCCCCCGATTATCGTAAAAAGCCTTGCCGTCGGTGCGCTCTGGACCACAGAGCGGCGACAAGCGGGGACGAAGATGAAATAATTAGGGTATCTATCTACTCGGAATTTTTGACATGAGCGACGCACAACAACGCATTGACGAACTGGTGAAATCCAATGAGATCCTGCTGTTCATGAAAGGCACGGCCAGCTTTCCCCAGTGTGGCTTTTCCGGTCGCGCCATCCAGATCCTCAAGGCCTGCGGCGTGGACACCAAGAGCATCAAAACCGTGAACGTTCTGGAAGACGACGGGATCCGCCAAGGTATCAAGGAGTACAGCAGCTGGCCCACCATTCCCCAGCTCTATATCAAAGGTGAATTCATCGGCGGCTCGGACATCATGATGGAGATGTACGAATCCGGCGAATTGGTGCAAGTGATCGGCACCCAAGCCAACTAACCGCCTCCTGCGGGCAGCCAGGCACCCACGACCCGGCACCCGCGATCTTCCGAGGCTTGCAGGGAGTCTGCTGTGACCAACCCCCGTCATGACGATGTGGAAGAGGTGGCCGTTCGGGCCCGCCGTGTCTTCCAGTTTGCGCTGCTGGTGTTCCTTGCTTTTTCCGGCACTGCCATTCAGTACGCCTTGCAATCCCGCTGGGACGTGGTGATCTCTCTGGGCTTGGGCGCGGCACTCATGCTGCCCAGTCAGTGGTTGAATCGCAAAGGACACCATGAAGCTGCTGCTGGCATGGTGTTGGCGGTGGCCACCCTCTCATTGTTCAGCATCATGTGGTTCAGTGACGGCCTGCGCGACTCTTCATTGCTGGGCTACCCCGTCATCCTGATTGGCGCAGGACAACTGCTGCGACCACGCTATTTCTGGGTGCTCGTTTCCTTTATGTTGGCCTGCGTTGTCGTGCTGGGCCTCGGAACACTCAATGGCTGGCGGACAGGCATTACACCGGGCACCGACGTGGACCGTCTGACCGACAGTGTTTCCATCCTGTTGATCAACGGCTTCCTCATCTGGTTTCTCACGTATGACATGCAAAACACGCTGGCACGCCTGCGCGCCCAGATTGCGCGCTTTCATGCCTCTGAGAAAAACCTGACCTATCTGGCCCAGCATGATGGACTGACCCGCTTGCCCAACCGCGTGCTGGGAAACGAAATGTTGACGCAAGCCATGCGCTCGGCCGCCGACAGCCACACCCTGATCGCACTACTGTTTGTGGATCTGGACAATTTCAAAGACGTCAACGATTCTGTGGGGCATTCGGCGGGCGATGACTTTTTGATGCAGGTGGCGCAAAGGCTGCGTGAGTCGGTACGACAGACAGACATTGTTTGCCGGCAAGGGGGCGATGAGTTTCTGATCGGGCTTACGGGCCTGCAAGACGTAGACGACATCAGCCTCGTTTGCGAACAGGTTTTGCTGAAAATGCAGGCCCCTTTCCGCTTGCTGGGGCAAGATGTGTCGGCTTCTTGTTCCATAGGCGTGGCGATCTACCCCCAGCACGGGAACACCTTTGACGAGTTGATGCGCCATGCCGATCTGGCCATGTACCGCGCCAAGGAGTCGGGTCGCAATACCTATCGTTTTTTCAATGAAGACATCCGTAGCAGCATTACGGAAAGCCTGCACCTTGTCTCCAGTCTGCGCCAAGCGGTGTCCCAGGAAGAATTCGTACTGCATTACCAGCCGGTCTTTGATCTGCACAGCGGGCAGCTGCTGGGGGCCGAGGCCTTGGTGCGATGGCAGAACCCCAAGCTCGGCATGATTTCGCCAGGCTTGTTTATTGCCTTGGCCGAGAAGTCCGGTTTGATCGTGGATATCGGTCAGTGGGTCCTGACGGAAGCCTGTCGCCAGATGCAGGCCTGGCGCGTTGCAGGTGCACCCGCATTGTTTGTGTCGGTGAACCTGTCGCCCGTGCAGTTCAGCCGCGGCAACATCGAGGCGGTGATCGCCAAAGCATTGCGAACTAGCGGGTTAGACCCGCGTCAGCTGGAACTGGAGGTCACGGAGTCGACTTTGATTCCAGACACCGAAAGATTCATTGCCACGCTCAGCCGCATCCAAGCCTCAGGGATCTGCATGTCTATCGACGATTTCGGCACCGGATATTCCAATCTCTCTTACCTGCAGCGCTTTCCGGTTCGGAAACTGAAAATCGACCAATCCTTTGTGCGGCGCTTGCTACAAGGACAAAAAGACGTGGCCATGGTGAGTGCCATCATTCACCTGGCCAAGAGCCTGGACCTCACCGTGACTGCAGAGGGCGTAGAAAATGAAGCTACTCGGGACGCACTCACCCGGATGGGCTGCGACCAAGCGCAAGGTTATCTGTTCGCGCGACCGATGCCGGCAGTCGATTTTGAGGCGTATTGGCGATCTGCACCGTCCCTGGCGCGTAACGATCCTGAAGAAGCCTAACCCGCCCACTCCCAGTTGCGGCGGGCAGCAAAAACGGCGTTCGGATAAGGCAATTTGCCGCGGGAGCCGTTGTAGCGCCCCAAGGCCATGAACACGTCACCGCGCTCACGCTCCAGGTAGTGGCGCAGGATCACGCAACCAAAACGGAGATTGGTCTGCATGTGAAAGAGTTTGCCGGCATCTCCGTCGCCCAGCACGCGGGTCCAAAAGGGCATGACCTGCATGTACCCTCGCGCACCCACACTGCTGACCGCGAATTTGCGGAAGTTGCTTTCCACTTGGATGAGACCGAGCACCAAGGTCACGTCCAAGCCCGCACGCTTGCTTTCGTACCAGACCGTCTGAAGGAACTCGCGGCGCACGTCCCACTCCGGCTTTTTCTTCTTCAAACGCTCGCTCATGGCGCCCAGCCAGCGCAGATATTTCAAGCGCGACTCAGTGTCCTGAAACTCAGGAATGGGCGGCGCGGAATTGGTGATGGCAGACGAAAGCGCAGTGCGCACGGAATCCACCAAGGGCTCTTCCAACTGCCCTCCGGCCCATGCCCGTTGCTGCGAAAAACAGAGCAGCCCGCACGCTACGGATAGGCGCTGCAGCCCGATTCGCCTTGAAACCAGCGAACCGGATCGCGACAGACTCATGCCTTGAGGCGGCTGAGTAACAGCGATGCGATATCGGCCACGGGCACGCTGGTTGCTGCACTTTCGCGGCGATGCTGGTACTCGACCACGCCTTCTTTCAGACCACGATCGCCGATGTTCACGCGGTGCGGAACACCGATCAGCTCCCAGTCTGCAAACATGGCGCCGGGGCGCTCATTGCGGTCATCCAGAATGACATCTACACCAGCTGCCAGCAACTCTTCATACAGCTTGTCAGCCGCAGCCTTCACTTCGGGGAA
Source organism: Comamonadaceae bacterium (assembly GCA_027488985.1). Classification (GTDB taxonomy): domain Bacteria; phylum Pseudomonadota; class Gammaproteobacteria; order Burkholderiales; family Burkholderiaceae_C; genus Allorhodoferax; species Allorhodoferax aquaticus. Next base: position 92,232 of record JAIYAR010000003.1, read on the forward strand.
TCGGTCAGGGTTGATGGGGCACAACACCACAGTAAAGGGAGCCAAAGCATCCGGCCAAATGATGCCTTTGTCATCGTGGTTCTGCTCGATCGCAGCAGCCGGAAGTCGGGTGATACCGATGCCGTAGCAGCCCATTTCCATGAATTGAGGCTTGCCATTCACATCGAGAAACGTGGCATTCATGGCCTTGCTGTACTTGGTGCCGAGGTAGAACACATGGCCGACTTCGATGCCACGTTCAATCGCCAGCACACCCTTGCCGTCCGGCGAGGCATCACCCTCCACCACGTTGCGCAGGTCCGCGACCATGTCGGGTTCCGGCAAATCACGACCCCAGTTGACGCCCCGGATGTGAAAGCCTTCTTCGTTGGCGCCACAAATCCAGTCGGCCATGACCGCTACATCACGGTCGGCCACAATTTTGAGTGATTGCTTGAGTGCGATCGGCCCCAGATACCCGGGCTTGCAACCAAAGTGATCTTCAATCTCACCTACCGTAGCAAAACGGAACTCGGCCAGACCCGGCAACTTGCCGACCTTGACTTCATTCATCTCATGGTCGCCACGCAGGAGCAAAAGCCAGACTTGGGTCTTCTTGACCGCGCCGTGCTCATCTTTCTCGTCTGTCGCCAGCACCAAGGACTTCACAGTCGTGTTCAGTGCCACACCCAACAAGGCCGCCACATCTTCGCAGGTGCTTTTGCCAGGCGTCGCTACTTTTTCCATAGCGGCCTGCGCAGACGCTCTGGGCGCCGCAGTCGTCAATGCTTCCGCTTTTTCCATGTTGGCCGCGTATTCGCTGGTCGGGCAATAAACGATGGCGTCTTCGCCGGTCGCTGCAATCACTTGGAACTCTTCGCTCAGATCACCGCCGATGGCGCCGCTGTCTGCAGCAACCGCACGGTATGTCAGGCCAAAGCGGTCGAAGATGCGGCGGTAGGCTTTGGCCATGATCTGGTAGCTTGCCTTCGCAGAGTCCTGGTCACGGTCGAAGCTGTAAGCGTCCTTCATGATGAATTCGCGGCCACGCATCAGGCCGAACCGGGGCCGGCGCTCGTCGCGGAACTTGGTCTGGATCTGGTATAGATTCTTGGGCAGTTGCTTGTAGCTCTTGATTTCCTGGCGGGCGATGTCGGTCACCACCTCTTCGCTGGTGGGTTGCACCACATAGTCGCGCTCATGGCGGTCTTTGATGCGAAGCAACTCAGGGCCCATCTTGTCAAAGCGGCCTGTCTCTTGCCACAGCTCTGCGGGTTGAATCACCGGCATTGTCAGTTCGACGGCGCCTGCACGGTTCATCTCTTCACGGACGATGGCCTCTACTTTGCGGATGACCCGTAGACCCATGGGCATGTAGTTGTAAATGCCGGCACCCAGCTTTTTGATCATGCCCGCACGCATCATGAGTTTGTGACTCACCACCTCGGCATCGGTGGGTGCTTCTTTCAGGGTGGAAATCAGGAATTGGGAGGCTTTCATGGGTCACTCAGTGAACTACTGGGAACATCAGACCTTGATGCACCGCTTTCGCTGTGCATAATGAATGAAGTTTAAAAATTTGGGGTTTGATTATGCTTGACCGGGACGGATTTCGGCCCAACGTCGGCATCGTCCTGCTCAACCAGAAAAATCAGGTATTTTGGGGCAAACGCATACGCACCCATTCGTGGCAATTCCCGCAAGGCGGCATTGACCGGGGGGAAACTCCCGAGCAGGCCATGTTCCGGGAACTGCATGAAGAGGTGGGACTCCTTCCGGAGCATGTAAGCATTGTGGCCCGTACCCGGGACTGGTTGCGCTACGAGGTGCCGGACAGGTATGTCCGCCGCGATGCGCGGGGCCATTACAAAGGACAAAAGCAGATCTGGTTTCTGTTGCAGCTGGTCGGTCACGATTGGGACCTGAACCTGCGTGCCACCGATCACCCGGAGTTCGACGCTTGGCGTTGGAACGACTACTGGGTTCCTTTAGATGCTGTAGTGGAGTTCAAACGCGGTGTGTACGAGATGGCATTGACCGAGCTCTCGCGATACTTGCCACGCGGTGAACCACGCAACCGTTTTTTGCGCCACGGAGGACGTCCGCGAGAAGCTGACAGCGGTTTTGACCGCCTGCAGCCCAACCACATGGAATTGCCTCCGGGTGCGTCCTTCGAACCGGATCCCGGTACCAACCGGCCTTTACAACATGATTAGTTTTCAGCATTCGGCGGTAGTGTGGGCCCTGCTGTTCAGTGGCGCTGCGATTGCTCAAAACACTTTGGACAATCCGGACTGGGTCGAAGAAAAAGAACCCCCGGCCCCAGCCTATTCGCCAGCCAGAGTGCTGCCTCTGGAAATGCCCAATTTTGTGACCGTCAAGGTCGGCATCGACCCGAATACGATCTATGTGGGCGGAGATGGAATCGTGCGCTACGTGGTGGTCATGACCAACTCCACCGGAACCAGTAATGCCGCCTATGAAGGTATCCGCTGCCTTACCGGGGAAGTGAAGACTTATGCACGGGCCGGCTCGAATGGAGTCTGGTCACCATTGTCGGCGCCAGTCTGGCGTGACGTCATGGACAACATCGGGTCTCACCATGCGCGCATGTTCGCCCGGCAAGCGGCTTGCGATTCACGATTGGCCGTCAACAAGGCCGACATCATCAAGGCCCTTCAAGCCGGCAAAAAACCGGGCAGCTTTAAGGGCGACAACCCGGCGTAAAGCGGATAGACCTGCCGTCAGCGAGTCAGAACCAAATTGTCCCGATGCAGCATTTCGGGCTCAGCGGCGTAGCCCAACAGGCGCTCGAACTCGGTCGATGGTTTACGACATAGCAAACGTGCTTCTGCGCTGGCGTAGTTGGCCAGTCCGCGAGCAATTTCCTGGCCGGACTCATCCCGTACTGCAATCACATCCCCGCGCGAAAAATCGCCCTCCACTTGCACCATGCCGATAGGCAGCAGGCTCTTGCCTTCGTCGCGCACTTTGGCGGCGGCGCCGGCGTCGACTACAACCGCGCCGCGCATTTGGAGATGGTCTGCCATCCATTGCTTGCGAGCCTGATTCTTTTGCGTCGGGGCTGTCAGCAAAGTACCGATTGCGTCACCCAAGGTCAACCGGATCAAGGCATCCGGCTCACGCCCCCAGGCGATCACGGTCGATGCGCCAGAGCCTGCAGCACGCTTGGCGGCCAGTATCTTGGTAAGCATGCCACCACGACCAATGCTGCTCCCGGCTCCACCCGCCATCAGTTCCAACTTGGCATCTCCTGCCATGGCCTCTGTCACAAACGCTGCGCTGGGATCCTTGCGGGGATCTGCCGTGAACAATCCCTTTTGATCCGTCAAAATGACCAAGGCATCGGCTTCCACGAGATTGGCCACCAAAGCGCCTAGGGTATCGTTGTCGCCGAACTTGATTTCGTCGTTCACCACCGTGTCGTTCTCATTGATCACGGGCACCACGCCCAGTTTCAACAGGGTCAGCAAGGTCGAACGGGCATTGAGGTAGCGCTCCCGGTCAGCCAGATCAGCGTGGGTCAGTAGCACTTGAGCACTACCCAACCCGTTGGCACGGAGCTTGGTCTCGTACATCTGCGCTAGGCCCATTTGTCCGACGGCCGCTGCCGCTTGCAACTCCTGGACAGCCTTGGGACGGGTAGTCCAACCCAAACGCTTCATGCCTTCTGCAATGGCACCACTGGACACCATGATGACCTCACGCCCATCGCGAATCAGATGCGCCAACTGGCGGCACCATTCGCCAATGGCCTGCTCGTCCAAGCCTCGGCCATCATTGGTCACCAGACTGGAGCCTACCTTGACCACTACGCGCCGGGCATCGCGCAACACTGTCGAACTGAATTTTTGGTTCATTTGTGCTTGTAGCGCCCGTTATATATGCGCGAGCAGCTATAAAAATAGGAGCGAATTAGGGGACCGGATCAGCTTCGGGCGCTGAAGAGCCGGGCGCAAACCGCGGGTCCACCTCCACATGCGGCATCTCAGCGATTTGCTGGGCCTTGATGTGCTTGTAAATCTCTTTGATCAGAGGCTCACAGCCCTCACGTGTAAGGGCAGATATTTCAAAGACCGGGCCTTTGAACTTGTACCGCTTCACGAAGTCTTTGATCAGTGCCGCACGGTCATCGGTAGGCACCATATCCAGCTTGTTCAAAACCAGCCAACGGGGCTTCTTGTACAACTCTTCGTCGTACTTTTTCAGTTCGTTCACGATAGCTTTGGCCTGTGCGACGGTATCAACGCCATCATCAAACGGCGCCATGTCCACGACGTGCAACAACAAACGGGTACGCTGCAAATGGCGCAAGAACTGGTGCCCCAAGCCCGCACCCTCAGCGGCGCCCTCAATCAGCCCCGGCAGGTCGGCCACTACAAAGCTTTGCTCTGGGCCAACGCGCACCACACCCAGATTGGGGTGCAAGGTTGTGAATGGGTAATCTGCAATACGCGGACGCGCGTTCGACACCGCAGAAATGAAGGTGGACTTGCCCGCATTGGGCATGCCCAGCAAACCGACGTCGGCCAGAACTTTGAGTTCCAGCTTAAGGTTGCGTTTTTCGCCGGGCCAACCGGGCGTCTTCTGGCGAGGGGCGCGGTTAATCGCGCTTTTGAAGCGCAGATTGCCGAAGCCACCGTCACCGCCTTTGGCGATGGTGATCACCTCGCCCGGCTGCAACAACTCGAACAGCACTTCGCCGGTTTCAGCATCGGTAATGATGGTGCCAACCGGCATCTTGAGTGTGATGTCGTCGCCGGCGGCGCCAAACATGTCGGAGCCCATGCCGTGCTCACCGCGCTTGGCATCATAACGACGCGCAAACCGGTAATCCACCAAGGTATTCAGGTTGGGGTCTGCAACAGCGAATACGTGACCACCGCGGCCACCGTCGCCACCATTGGGGCCACCGAATTCTTTGTACTTCTCATGCCGGAAGGAGACGCAGCCCGCGCCACCATCTCCCGCGGAGATATCAATGTAGGCTTCGTCAACAAACTTCATGGTCGTACACCGAGGTTAGAAATGAAAAACCCCGCGCGAAGGGCGCAGGGTTTCTCAGGGGAGCTTATGCAGTTTACGCTGCAGTAATGCTCACTGTGTGCTTGTTCAACGCACCCTTCACTGCGAACGACACTTTGCCGTCCACCAGTGCAAACAGGGTGTGGTCCACGCCCATACCGACGTTATCGCCAGCGTGGAACTTGGTACCGCGTTGACGCACGATGATGGAACCAGCGCTGATCAATTCACCGCCGAAAGCCTTCACACCGAGCATCTTTGGCTTGGAGTCACGTCCGTTGCGCGTAGAGCCGCCGCCTTTTTTCTGTGCCATGACCTATTCCTTTAAGCCTTGATCGCGCCGATTTGCAGTTCTGTGAACTGTTGACGGTGACCTTGACGTTTTTGGTAATGCTTACGACGACGCATCTTGAAGATGCGCACTTTGTCGTGCTTTCCGTGGGAAATTACTGTGACCGTAACGGTCGCACCGGACACCAAGGGTGTGCCAACCTTCAGTTCAGCGCCGTTACCGACAGCCAAAACCTGGTCAAACACGATCTCTTGGCCTACGTCCGCAGCAATCTGTTCTACTTTAATTTTTTCGCCGGCCGCAACACGATATTGCTTGCCGCCGGTTTTTATGACCGCGTACATATTGACCTCTTCGACTAGGAAATTCTGCAAATGAATTTTTACAGAGCCTTGGAGTATAGCATTTCGTGAAATTTCGTCAAAGCCTTCTTGTTCAGGCGCCGGCATGGGGGTTACTGCATCCCTATAATCTGTAGAAACAAACCGGTCCAACGCCTTGCAAGTCACTACTCCTGCTTCTTCGACGGGTCTCTCCATCGTCGAACCCGACATGCGCGAAGTTGACAGGGTCATCGCCCAGAGATTGGACTCCGGCGTTCCCCTCGTCGGCAGCGTATCCCAGTACATCATTTCCGCAGGCGGCAAGCGTCTGCGACCAGCGCTGTTGTTGCTGTGCTGCGGGGCCTTGGGCTTCAAAGGTGATCAGCGTTACAACATGGCAGCGGTGGTTGAATTCATCCACACTGCGACCCTGCTGCATGACGACGTGGTGGACGACTCCGACCTCCGGCGAGGCGCCCCGACTGCGAACGCGCGCTTCGGTAACCCGGCAAGTGTCCTAGTAGGCGACTTTCTGTATTCCCGCGCTTTTCAGATGATGGTAGACGCCCAAAGCATGCGCATCATGCAGGTGCTGGCCGATGCCACCAACATCATTTCCGAAGGGGAAGTGATGCAGCTGATGAACATGCACAACGCAGCGCTAGATGAAGCAGGTTACTTGCAGGTCATCCGCTCCAAGACTGCAAAGCTCTTTGAAGCGAGTGCTCGTGTTGGTGCCATCCTTTCTCATGCTTCCGAAATTCACGAAGAAGCTTGCGCAGAGTTCGGCCAGGCCATGGGGACGGCGTTCCAGGTTATCGATGACGTACTGGACTATGCTGGTGACGCCGCAGTGATGGGCAAGAACCTGGGCGACGACTTGCGCGAGGGCAAAACAACACTTCCCCTGATCGCCGCCATGCAGCGCGGCACGGATGCAGAGCGCAGCACCATCCAGTCGGCCATTGAGACTGGTGACTTGTCCATGTTGGAGGCTGTAGTTTCCATTGTCAGAAAAACGGGCGCTCTGGACGTGGCCCGCGCCTCGGCCCGTTCCGAAGCGGCCCGCGCCATCGAAGCCGCAAAACGATTGCCGGACAACGCCTATTCGGCTTGCTTGATTAATTTGGCCAGCCAGTTGTTGGAACGCAACCACTGATAGCGGAAGCAGCTTTTTCGCACTTGGGGTGCAGCCTAGCCCGGTAAAGTGCTTCGTTCAGACCGAAACCGCTGAAGGTTCCTATCCTCTCACCCCGACCCCATTCAGGTTATCGCCAAAACAAAAAGGGCTTGTCATTCGACAAGCCCTTTTTGCTGAAAGCGACAGACTACTTAGGCAGCTTGCTTACGACGACGGGCAATAGCACCCATAACACCGAGGCCCGCCAACAACATGGCATAAGTTTCGGGTTCAGGCACTGCAGTCACAATGGCCTTGGAAACTTGCCAACTTTCGTCGTTCATGCTTTGTCCGGAAAGGCCATTCAAGGCGCCAACCGGCGTGTAGCCGAAGTTGATGGTGTTGCTTCCAGCCTTCAAGCCGATCGCCACGCCCGAGAAAGTCACAGAACCGCCATTGCGGCCAATAGCGGAAGAACTGCCATTGCTATTCACAGCAGTGCCAGTACCGAACCAAGCAGATGTTCCTCCGCCACCCAAGTTGAACGCGCCCCAGCCGATAGCGGTGCCGTTGACCGACAACTGAAACACATCAGCATAGTCATTGAAGCCGTCTACTGTGTTGAAGCCCGTCAAAACGAAACTCAGTGTGGCAGCTGGATCAGCAGCAACTGATTCAAACTTCCAGCTGTAAGACTCGGGGATAGACAAAACCGAAGAGTCAGGTCCGTTGATGGCCGCTGCATTCGCACCCACAGCAGACAAGACCAATGCGGTTGCCAGCAAGGTTTTAGTGAATTTCATATGTTCCCTTTAAATCCTGCGGCAACAAGCCACCGGTAATCTGATTATCAAATTCTTCCTCGCAGATGTAGATAGCCCGTCCGGACTATCCGCGCACAGGAAGCGGGGCCGCAAACAAAAAAGGCCTGTCTAAAGACAGGCCTTTCGCAAACACTTGAACCGTTTATGCGACTTTGTTGCGGCGACGTGCGACCATCCCCATCAGGCCCAAACCGGCCAACAACAAGGCATAGGTTTCTGGCTCGGGTACTGCTGTCACGGTGATGTTGTCCAAGGAACCACCGTAGGAGTCAGACTTGCCCAAGGCATAGAACGCCAACACAGCATTGCCCGAGTTGCCCAGGTCAATCACACGGGTGAACTTCTTCCAATCGTTCCCGGCACTGGTGCCAGCCACGCCGTCCAACACCACGGACTGGAAGCTTTCACCAAATGACACACCAATGTCATTGCTTCCTGCAGCAGTACCTGTACGCGCAGAGTAGAAAAAGCTCAATTCGACCAAGCCCTTGGCGAAAATTGTCTGTGCAATACCGCTGTTGCGGTTGCTGTCCAGCTCCACGAAGTTTTTCCCGTCATACGCGGCACCGGCAACGTTGTTGCGCAACTCCACGGTGGGCAGACCTGTCCAGCCGGGCAAGCTGTTGTAAGTGCTCCAGGAGTTTGCACCCTGCACCGTAGCCTCAAAACTGCCGTTGACCACCAAATTGGTCGAAGCTTGCGCTCCGGCGCCAGCCAAGCCGATCAAAGCCGCAGCGAAAAAATTCTTCAAGTTCATGCTATTCCCTTTTGCATCAGCCAGTTCAAAGTCCGGCAACGTCACAATTTTCGTCTTCGATCACTGATTCACCTATAGCCCGTCCGGACTACCGCCGCAGTACATTCCGCGCAATAAAGAAAAAGGGCCTGACTTTCGACAGGCCCTTCCTTCATTGCCTATGCCAATCAGGCAGCTTTGTTGCGGCGACGGGCAATAGCGCCCATCAAACCCAACCCGGCCAACAGCATGGCGTAGGTTTCAGGTTCTGGAACAGCCGTCACTTGGGCGGAAGAAATGCCCCAAGCTTCATCACCCAAAGATTGGCCACCATTGTTGGCGTAGCCAACTGGTGAGTAGCTGAAGGTAATGTTGTTGGTACCTGCATTCAAGGCGAAGGAAACGCCGGAAATGGTCGTAGTGCCACCGTTTCCACCAATCGAAGTGCCTGTATTGCTGGTTACCGCAGTACCTGGACCCGACCAAGCAGAGAATCCGCCGCCGCCCAGGTTGAACGAGCCGCTACCGATCTCGGTACCGTTGATCTTCAAAACGAAGAAGTCAGCATAGGTGTTCAAACCGTCCAGCGTACGGTAGCCATTGATGACGAATCCCAATGTCGCAACCGGGTCTGCCACTACGGCATCAAACGACCAGTTGAAAGTATTTGGATTGAGCAACTCGCCCGAGCCCGCAGGCAGGTTGTAGGTTGCCGCGTTGGCGCCGAATGCCGTCAATGCGACGGCAACGGCCAAGAAAGATTTCTTAAATTTCATTACATCCCCTAATTTCCACAGCAACATGCTGCGGTGGCCGGATTATCAAATTTTCATGCTGACCGCGAGATAGACCGACCGGACTATCCTAGGCTCAAAAATGTGCGAAAAGTCACACTATCTACCGTACACATCCTCAAACCGTACGATGTCGTCTTCACCCAGATAGCTCCCGGACTGCACCTCAATCATTTCCAAAGCCAGCTTTCCCGGATTTTCAAGTCGGTGGGTGGTTCCCAGCGGAATATAGGTGGACTCGTTTTCCGAGAGCAACACGGCCTTGTCGCCCACCGTCACTTTGGCGGTACCGCTCACCACAATCCAGTGCTCGGCACGGTGGTGGTGCATTTGCAGGGACAAAGCAGCCCCCGGCTTCACCACAATGCGCTTCACTTGGAAGCGTTCACCGTGGTCAATGCTGTCGTACCAGCCCCAGGGCCGGAAAACTTTGCGGTGAGCTTGCCCCTCGCTGCGGCCTGCCTGTTTCAGGCGGTCAACAATCTTCTTCACATCCTGAGTCTTGTTCTTGTGCGCGACCAAAATCGCATCGGCAGTTTCCACCACGATCAGGTCATCCACGCCCACACAGGCAATCAGTCTGCCCTCCGACAAAGCCAGGGTGTTGCGGCTGTCTTGCATCAACACATCGCCCTGCGCCACATTGCCGGCTTCGTCTTTTGGCAGCACATTCCACAGCGCTTCCCAAGCCCCTACGTCCGACCAACCAGCCGACAGCGGTATGACAACTCCCACCGGCAAAGCCGGGCCTGCTGAGCCGTTTTTCCCGGCCAAGCGTTCCATTACGGCGTAATCGATAGAGTCGCTGGGGCAAGCGCTAAATGCCTCCTTGCCCACGCGCACAAACTCTCCATCCGTGCTGCCCTGGTCCCAAGCGGTCGCGCAGGCCTTGGCGATATCTGCCCGGCACAGCTCCAGTGCAGCCAGCCACACCGATGCTTTCATCATGAACAAGCCGCTGTTCCAGGAATACGTACCTTCATCCAGGTACAGCTGTGCAGTCTTCAGATCCGGCTTTTCCACAAAGCGCGCAATGCGCTTGGCACCATCCGCACCAAAGGCTTCCCCCGACTGGATGTAGCCATACCCCGTCTCGGGCGCATCCGGCGTAATGCCGAAAGTCACGATAGCTCCTGCCTGCGCCAGTGCCGCCCCTTGCACCACCGCAGCCCGGAACGCTGCCGCGTTCATGATCACGTGATCCGCAGGCATCACCAGCAACACCGGATCTGCTCCGTTTTTAATAGCTGCTCGCGCAGCAAGGGTAAGGGCTGGAGCCGTATTCCGCCCCAAAGGCTCAAGAATCACCGAGCCCGGTTTGCCCATCAGGCGCATCTGCTCCGCGATGACAAAGCGGTACTCCTCGTTGCACACCACCATGGGCGGGGCAAGCTCTGCACCTTGAATGCCTTCCACCCTGCGAATCGTGGCCTGCAACAGGGAGTCATCCCCGATCAATGGCAACAGTTGTTTAGGGTACTTTTCACGCGAGAGCGGCCACAAGCGCGTGCCGGAACCACCGGACAAAACTACGGGTTGAATCAACATAGAAACTTTCAAGAATTAAAGAATCAGGCCCGGGCGTCGCCCCAGCGCAAACGGGAGGTATCGTCCCCCGCATACAGGGTCTCGCCATGCCGGTTCACGCAATACAAGCGGGAAACAATCATTTCGTGAAAATGCATGTCCGGTGCAATGCGGGTGTACTCAAACAAGATGCCGCGCGTGATGCGCGCACCGGACCGGATCACGCTGCCATGCCCGATCCATGAAGGCCCGATGATGGTCGCCCCCTCTTCGATCTTCACACTCGAGCCGATGTACACCGGCCCTTCGATCTTCACTTTGTCCCACGGAATGTTGGTGTTCAGTCCGACCCACACACCAGGCTTCACTTCCCTGCCGGGCATGGGCATGTTCTCCACCTCGCCCTTGAGCACCCGTTGCAACACCGTCCAGTAGTCGCTAACCCGCCCGATATCGATCCAGTGGAACGGCCGGTTCTGCACATAAAACGGCGAGCCATCCTGTGCCAGCTGGGGAAACAGCTCAGAGCCGATGTCATACACCTTGCCCTTGGGCACCTTTTCCAGAATCTCCGGCTCAAAAATGTAGATGCCCGTGCTTGCCAACGTAGATTTGGCCTCTTGAGGCTTGGGTTTTTCCTGGAAAGACTGGATGCGCCCGTCCCCGTCAGCCACCACCACTCCGTAGTTCTGCACCTCTTCCAAAGGCACATCCAATGCCACCACACTGGCCAAAGCGCCTTTGGCCTTGTGCTCAGCAATTGCGGCGGTAATGTCCAGGTCGATCAAGGCATCGCCGCACAACACCAGCGTTGTGTCATTAAAAAAACCACTGAAATCCTGAATCCGGCGCATCCCGCCCGCAGAGCCCATGGGCCGGGGCAGGATATCGCCGTGCTCACGCACCCCTTCGTACGAATAGGCAATCTCCACACCCCAGCGGCTTCCATCGCCAAAATACTGCTCAATGCGCTGGTGGTGGTACGCCACGTTCACAATGATCTCGCGGATACCGTGTCGCGCCAAATGCTCGATCAGATATTCCATCACCGGCTTGCCCAAAATGGGCACCATCGGCTTTGGCAAGTCCTTGGTCAGCGGGCGAACCCGGGTCCCTTGGCCTGCGGCCAGAATCATTCCTTTTGCCACTGATTTCACTCCCTGTTTTTGTAATCGGCAGTCTTCGCTTCAGCAATTTTCAAGCCGACGTTTGCACTCAACTGCATAGGTTTTGTTCCTGTTCAAAGTGTACGTCGGGGACTTTAGTCCATTCGGACTACACCAGCCGGAAACCCACGGCCTCACTGCTTAAGAATTTCATTTTCCAGTCATCCAACAACGCCATATTTCCGACGCTAGGTCGCGATGTTTCGCTGTGACTGTGCGGTACGCAACATAAAAGGCAGACGGGAAAATTTACTTCGAAAAATGTGAATTAGTTCACATTGCATGTTGCGAATAGCACCAATGACTAGAAATTCACCCGTTTGGGGGATATGCGTATCCGAACGGACTACGTACCATCGCCCACTTGTTACCAAATCAGCAATAACCCTTAGTTATTTTGTTACCTGCCATGTCTTTTCTGCCCTCGCTCTCTACCGAGGAACTCCACCACTACCACCGCGTCGTTTCGCATTCGGTGGAGGTGCGCAGCCATTTCGACATGCTGATCTGGCTGCAAGGCGACATGCAAAAGTACCTGCCGCACGACATCCTGATTGCGGCCTGGGGCGATTTTTCATGTGGAGCCGTTCAGCACGACATCATTTCGGCGATGTCCGGAGTCCGCTCCCACGCCTCGCACACCGAGCCCCTCACCCCCTTGCTGACGCGACTCTTCGGCCGCTGGTCTGAGTTCGGCAAAAAGCCCTTCAGCCTTAACGCCGGCCAATCCGGCTTCTCGATGGATGACGCCGGCCTCAAAAGCGCACTCGGTGGAGCATTGCTCAAAATGCGCTCTGCCACGGTGCATGGCATCACCGATGAGCGAGGCAGCCACGACTGCCTGTATGTCGTTTTCAGCACCAAAGACCTGTTCACCGAAAAAGAGCGCGGCGCCATGTCCATGGTGCTGCCCTATATCGACACCGCACTGCGCCAAGTGGAGCACCTGCCACACCAAGCCACGGTCTCACCCCAAATTCTCGTCAACGGGCACAACGGCCAGTTGCCCGAAGAAGCAGACGTCCTCACCGAACGCGAGGCCGAAATCCTGAAATGGGTCGCCCTCGGCAAAACCAACCCCGAGATCGGCAGCATCCTTGAAATCAGCGCTTTCACCGTCAAAAACCACATGCAGCGCGTCTTCAAAAAACTGGACGTTTCCAACCGCGCTCAAGCCGTTGGCAAATTCCGCGCCTGGGTCACCCATGTCTAAAGCCCACGTTACCTTTTCTGCGGCAGAGTTCAACCGTGGCAGCGAGCACGCATCCATGGGGCGCGACAACCTGCTCGGCATTCTCGAGTCCTGCCTGTGCCCTGCGGCACTCGTGGCATCGCTCTGGGTGCTCGCGTTCTTGTACGAGGGCGACATTCCGCCCGCCTACTTGCTTCTCGCCGTACTCACGTTTGCACTCACCTTTCCCGGGGAACCCCGCCTGCAGGCCTCCAAAGCCGGCAGCCTGCTCGATATCGGGTTCAACTGGGTGTGGATCGCCGGGCTTCTGGGCGTCACCGGCTATGCAACCGGCTACATCCGCCAGTTTGACCAGAATGCCCTTATCGCCTGGCTCTGGGCGGCACCTTGCACCGAAATCGCCCTGACCATGGGCCTGCGCTTGGCGGCACCCGCCATCATCAGCCTGCAGGGTCCCAAACAGCGCGCACTCATCGTGGGGATGAATGAGCAGGGCCTCGCGCTCGCGGGCAAACTCAAGGGCTCGCCCTACTCACGCGTCGAGCTCGCCGGCTTTGTCGACAGCCGCAGCACCGAGCGCCTGAGCGCCGGAGCGCCTTTTCCACTTTTGGGCAAGCTCGACCAATTGGCCGCCATTGCCAAGAATGACCGCATCCAGGTCATTTACCTGTCACTGCCCATGGCGTCTCAGCCGCGCATCCTGCACATCCTGGATGAGCTGAAAGACACCACCGCCTCCATTTACTTCGTGCCCGACATGTTTGTGACTGACCTTATCCAAGGCCAGCCGAGCGCAGTCTGTGGCATGCCGGTGATTTCGGTGTGCGAAACCCCCTTCCGTGGTGCCAACGGCGTGGTCAAGCGAGTGAGCGACATTGTTTTTTCGCTTGGCATCCTCACCCTCATCGCACCCGTGCTGCTGGCCATCGCTGTGGCCGTCAAGTTCACATCGCCCGGTCCTGTGATATTCAAGCAGCGCCGCTACGGGCTGGATGGTGAAGAAATCCTGGTTTACAAGTTCCGCTCCATGAGCGTCACCGAAGACGGTGGCGTGGTCACCCAAGCTAAAAAGAACGATAGCCGTATCACACCCCTGGGCGCCTTTTTGCGCAAAACATCGCTGGACGAGCTGCCCCAGTTCATAAACGTGCTGCAAGGCCGCATGAGCATCGTCGGCCCCCGCCCCCACGCAGTGGCACACAACGAGCTGTACCGCAAGCTGATCAAAGGCTACATGGTGCGGCACAAGGTCAAGCCCGGCATAACCGGCTGGGCCCAAGTGAATGGCTACCGCGGCGAAACCGACACGCTCGACAAGATGCAAGGCCGCATCGACTACGACCTCGACTACCTGCGCAACTGGTCCCTGCGCCTGGACATTCACATCATCCTGCGCACCGTGCGCCTGGTGGCCAAAGACCAACAGGCTTACTGAACCATGCGCTCACCCTTTACTTACCTGCCAACTACGTTGGCATTGCTCAGTGCCGGCAATGCGCTTGCCCAGCAAGACCCGATCACCCTGAGTGCGGCGTACACCTGGCAGACGGACAGCAACCTGTTCCGCTTGCCGTCAAATGCCAACGTCCAGGCACTCACAGGCCAAAGTAGTGCGGCAGAGACTATCGGCGTCACCACACTGGGCCTGGGCTTCAATACCAAGCAGAGCTTGCAAACGCTCTCGCTGAACCTGAACCTCATTGACTACCAGTACCAAAAATTCAACTACCTCAGCTTCACCGCCAACAACTACAACGCCGCTTGGCAATGGGCCATCACACCCAAAGTCACGGGCACGCTGAGCACCGAGCGCAAAGAAACGCTCAACAGCTTTGCAGACTTCACCGGCTACCGCCAGCGCAACCAGCGGCTGGACACTACCACCCGCTTCGATGCCGCTTACCAGCTCGACGGCCCTTGGCGCCTGATTGCAGGCACTAGCACTACCCGCCAGGAAAACCAGCTCGCCCAAGTGACCGGCAGCGACTACACCACCAACACCGTAGATGCCGGATTGCGCTACGCCTTCGCCTCCGGCAGCACCATCAGCTACCAAATGCGCGCGGGCAAGGGCACCTACCTCAACCGTGTGGTGCCCAATGCCAATGCACTGGACGACCAATACACCCAGATCGACAACGACCTGCGCCTGCGCTGGGACCTGGGCGGCGGCACTACTGCCAACGCCAACATCACCCACATCAACCGCACCCACCCGCGTTATGGCCAGCGGGACTACAGCGGCTTTAACTCTGGGGCCGGTTTGGACTGGGCGCTCAGCGGCAAAACCAGCATCAGCCTGGCCTACAGCCACTTGCTGGAAGCGTATGCCGCCACCAACAGCAACTACAGCAGCACCGGCCGCATCAGCATCGGGCCTGTGTGGCAGCTCAGTCCCAAAGTCGGGTTGCGACTCAAACACGAGTGGGCGCAACGCAGCTACCTCGGCAGCCCCACAACCGGCCTCAGCAGCAACCGCCAGGACATCACCCGCGACACATCGCTGTCAGTGAACTGGCAGGCACACGACCAATTGGCACTCAGCGCTTCGCTGCAAACCGCAAGCCGTGGCGTCAACCAAGCCGGCCTCGATTACGACAGCACCATGCTGTTTATCACCGCTCAACTCACTTATTAAGCAAGACCCCATCATGATGAAACACACACGCTTCAGCGCCACCTTGTTGGCCACTGCCATTGCCCTGACCCTGGTTGCCTGCGGTGACAAAGAAGGCAAGAAAGTTGCCACGCAAGTTGCCGCCAAAGTGGGCAGCGAAGAAATCTCGGTGCACCAGATCAACCAGGTGCTGAGCCGCACCAACACCGGCGGCGCCAGCCCCGAGGCCGTGCAGGCCATGGGCAAAGAAGTGCTTGAAAAGCTCATCGACCAGCAACTCGCCGTCGATCAAGCCACCGAAAACAAGCTGCACCGCTCGCCTGAAGTGGTGGCCCAGATCGAAGCGGCCCGCCGTGACATCCTGGCGCGCGCCTACATCCAGCAGGTCAGTGCCGGCATTGCCAAGCCTACTGCTGAAGAAGCCAAAAAGTACTATGTCGACCACCCCCAGCTCTTCAGCGAGCGCCGCATTTTCAATGTGCAAGAAATCGTGGCGCCTAACCGACCGGGCGTGGCAGACCTGCTGAAGAGCCAAGTGGCTGGCGGTAAGAGCCTCGAAGAGATTGCAGCGGCATTGAAAGCCAAAGACATCCAATTCAACGGCGGTAGCGCCACCCGCGCCGCAGAGCAGATTCCCCTGGATGTGCTGCCCAAAATCCATGCACTCAAAGACGGCCAGGCCACAGTGATCGAAGCACCCCAGGCCGTCACCGTTGTGCGGGTGGTTTCGTCCCAAGCCTCAGCTGTGGCCGAAGCAGCAGCCCTGCCCCGTATTGAGCAGTTTTTGACCAACCAGCGCGCCGGCGAGGCTGTTGCCACCAATATCAAGCAACTGCGCAGCACCACCAAGATTGCTTACATGGGAGAGTTTGAAAAAGGTGCAACCCCGGTTGCAGCCCCTGCAGCACCCGCCACACCTGCGCCCGATGCTGCAGCCACTGACGACAAGACCAAGTCCGTCATCGAAAAAGGTGTTTCCGGCCTGAAGTGAGCCGCCCACCACGCTGCCCGACTCCACACCTTGAACACACCATCATGAAAAAACTCATCACCCTGTTTGCCACCGGACTGCTCGCCCTCTGCGGCGTGGCAGCCCACGCGCAAGACGGCAAGGCCGACTACCCCCTGGGCGCGGGTGACACCATTCGCGTGCAGGTCTTCCAGAACCCCGACCTCACCATCGAAACCCGAGTGTCCGAGAGCGGCATCATCACTTACCCGCTGATCGGCGCTGTGCCGCTGGGTGGCCTGTCTGTTGCTGCGGCCGAGAAAAAAATTGCCGACGCCCTGCAGACCGGCGGCTTTATCCAAAAGCCACAAGTCAACATTGCGCTCATCCAGATCCGCGGCAACCAAGTCTCGGTTCTGGGCCAGGTAGCGCGCCCCGGCCGCTTTCCGCTGGAAACCGTGAACACCCGCCTGAGCGACATGCTGGCCAACGCCGGCGGTGCGACCAACGCGGGCGACGACGTGGTGGTGGTCACAGGCCTGCGCGAAGGCAAGGTATTCCGCAAAGAGATCGATATCCCCTCCATCTTCCTGAACGACAAAGCCCAGGACAACCTGCTGCTGCAAGGTGGCGACACCATTTATGTGCACCGCGCCCCAGTGTTCTTTATCTACGGTGAAGTCCAGCGCCCGGGCTCTTTCCGCATTGAGCGCGACATGACCATCATGCAAGCCCTGGCCCAAGGCGGCGGCCCCAACGCCCGCGGCTCTGAGAAGCGTCTGCGCCTGCACCGCAAGCTGGCCAATGGCACCGTGCAACAGATCGAACCCCAGCTGACTGATGCCGTGCAGGCCAATGACGTGCTTTACGTCAAAGAAAGCATCTTCTAAAGAAGGCCCCTGACCATGTCACTCCAACAATTTTTGCTCATCCTGCGTGCCCGCTGGAAAGTGGCGCTGCTAGCCTTCGTGCTGACCGTGGCTACTACCGTGACCGTAAGCCTGCTGTTGCCCAAGCAATACACCGCCAGCGCTGCTGTAGTGCTGGACGTTCGCTCGCCGGACCCCGTCAGCGGCCTCATGCTGCAGGGCATGATGGCGCCCGGCTACATGGCCACCCAGGTAGACATCATCAATAGCGATCGCGTGGCCCAGGCGGTGGTGAAAAACCTGCGCATGGAGACCAGCCCCGCCATCCAGGCCCAGTGGCAAGAGGCCACCCAAGGCCAAGGCCAACTGCGTGACTGGTTGGCTACTTTGCTTCAAAAAAATCTTGACGTGAAGCCCAGCCGCGAGAGCAACGTCATCAGCATCAACTACACCGGCACTAACCCCGAGTTTGCCGCTGCGGTGGCCAATGCATTTGCTCAAGCCTATATGGATGTGAACCTGGACTTGCGCGTAGCCCCCGCCCGCCAGTTTGCCGCTTTTTTTGAAGAACAAACCAAGGCCGCCCGCGGCAAGCTCGAAGCGGCCCAGCAAGCCCTGTCGGACTACCAGCAGGCTAACGGCATTACCTCTGCCGACGAGCGCATGGACTTTGAAACTGCCAAGCTCAATGAAACCAGCAGCCAGCTTACCGGCGTGCAAGCCCAGACGACCGACAGCCAAAGCAAACGCCAAAGCTCCAAAGCGGACACCATTGCCGAAGTCATGCAAAGCCCGTTGATCAACGGGCTGAAAGCCGACATTGCCCGCCTGGAAGCCAAGTTGACTGAGTCCAGCGGCAACCTGGGCAAAAACCACCCGCAAATCCAGCGCACAGAGGCGGAGCTAGCCACGCTGAAGGCCCAGCTGGATGCAGAAACCCGCAAGATCACCGCCTCTATTGACACCACTTACCAGGTAGGCAAACAGCGCGAAGCGCAATTGCAAGGTGCCTTGGCCACCCAAAAGGCCCGCGTATTGCTGCTGAACAAGCAGCGCGATGAGCTGAATGTGCTGCGCCGCGATATTGAATCCGCACAACGCGCGTTTGAGATCGTGAGCCAGCGCGCATCACAGACCAATATCGAGAGCCAAACCAACCAGACCAACATCGCCGTACTGAACCCCGCCAGCCCGCCGCCAGACCCATCGAAGCCCAAAGTGTTCCTTAACACTCTGGTGTCTATTTTTCTGGGTGGCATTCTGGCTATCGGCCTGGCCTTGGTGCTGGAGTTGATGAACCGCAAGGTCCGCTCCACCGACGACCTGGTGGAAGCACTTGAGCTGCCCGTACTGGGCGCCATCAGCTCGGCATCGGGCATGTTTAAACGCACTGCCATTGGAGTACGGGCATGAGCAACAGCACCAAAACTATTGGCGATATTCTGGTTGCCACCGGCCGCCTGAGCCAGGAAGACGCTGTGCGCATCGTAGAGCGCCAGCGCAAAGACCAGGTGCAGTTCGGCGAAGCCGCCCTGGCCCTGAAGGTGCTGAGCAAAGACGATATTGACTTTGCCCTGAGCAAGCAATTTGACTACTCGTACCTCAGCGACCAAGACCAAAGTGTCAGCCCCGAGCTGGTGGCTGCCTACAAGCCCTTCAGCCGCGTGGGCGAAAACCTGCGTGCCGTGCGCAGCCAGCTCATGCTGCGCTGGTTTAACACTGACCCTGCCCGCAAGGTCATGGCCATTGTGAGCCCCGGCAACGGCGAAGGCCGCAGCTTCGTGGCGGCCAACCTGGCCATTGTGTTTGCTCAACAAGGCGAACGCACGCTACTTATTGATGCCGACATGCGCTCCAAACCCGAGCGCAGCCAAAACAGCCTGTTCAAGCTGGGCAAAAGCGCGGGCTTGTCAGCCATTTTGGCCAACCGCGCCGGGCTGGAAGTGGCTCAGCTCATCCCCGGCCTGCCCGGCTTGGCTGTGCTGCCCGCTGGTGCTACGCCCCCCAACCCGCAAGAGCTGCTGGGGCGCCCGGCCTTTGGCGACCTGTTGCGCGTTGCCAGCCAACAGTTCGACGTGATCATCATCGACACGCCCGCAGGTACCGAGTTTGCGGATGCAGAAATCACCGCGGCACGCGCAGGCGCTGCGCTGCTGGTGGCACGCAAAAACACCAGTCTGGTGCCCCTAGCCAGCCAATTGGCTCGCCGCCTGCAAGACAGCGGCGTGGCTCTGGTGGGTTCTGTACTGAACGACACATGAGCACCTCCATGCCCCGCGTTTACCTAGGCAAACCTCGCGTTACCGCTTTGGCCCTGCAATGGCTCCCCATCGTGGTGGGACTTGCTGTTTTGTACCTGCCCAGCTTGTGGGACTTGTTCAACGGCGTCTGGTCAGAAGACGCCCAAATGCACGGCCCCATTGTGCTGGGCATATCCTGCTGGCTGATCTACCGCAACTGGCCTGCCATGCTGGAGGCCAGCCATGGCGAGCAAAGCAGCGCTTGGGGCTGGCTGTTTTTTGTGATTGGCCTCCTTCTCTATGCGCTTGGCCGCTCGCAAGACATCTTGTTGTTTGAAATCGGTTCGGTCATTTGGCTGCTGGTCGGCATTGCTTTGCTAAATCTTGGCCCCAAGGCGCTCAAGGCACAGTGGTTTGCCTTGTTCTTTATGTTGTTTATGGTGCCCTTGCCCGGCGTGGTGGTAGACACCGTGACCATGCCCATGAAAATGGCCGTGTCTTACGTGGCAGAACATGTGCTTTTCTGGGTGGGTTACCCCATAGGCCGCAATGGCGTGATTTTGCAAATCGGGCAATACATGCTTCTGGTGGCCGACGCTTGCGCCGGACTGCACACCCTGCTGACCCTGGAAGCACTTGGCCTGCTCTACCTGAACCTGGTGCGTCGCGACTCTTTGGTGCGTAACGTGGGCCTGGCCATATTGATTGTGCCCATCTCGTTTACTGCCAACGTGATCCGCGTCATGGCGCTGAGTCTTATTACCTACCACTTTGGTGACGAAGCCGGCCAAGGTTTTTTGCACGGCTTTGCAGGCATGGTTTTGTTTCTGAGCGCATTAATGTTGATCATTGGATTTGATACAGCACTGCAGATATTCGAAAACTTTCGTGCTCGAAAAAGTCACATTTGACTAGGAGCTAAAGTTATGAGCCTAAATACAAAAAATATTTTTCTTCTCGTGCTGATGATTGCCGCGGCTACGCTCGGCGGGGTACTCCGGCCAAGTATCAGCATGGCAGACGAACGGCCTGCGATTGATTTAGAAGTCATGGTGCCGCTCCAATTTGGTGAATGGCGTGCAGAGGCACAGCAATCCGGCTACGTAATCAATCCACAACAAAAAAGTATGTTGGAGAAGTTATATAGCCAAACGCTTAGCAGAACATACGTGGATCAACGTGGATATCGCATCATGCTTTCCATCGCTTATGGCAAAAATCAAAGCGATGCGCTATCTTTGCACAAACCTGAAGTGTGCTATCCCGCTCAAGGGTTCAAACTACATGCCAAGAAGGATGCAGTTATTGAATTGCCAGGTAACACCGTCAATGCAACACGCATTGAAACCTCGTTAGGCTCACGCTTTGAGCCAGTGACATATTGGACTGTAGTTGGCGACCAAATAGTAACTAGCAATATAAATAAAAAATTGGTTGAGATAAATTATTCGATTCAAGACCGAGTGCCAGACGGAATGCTATTCCGTATCTCTTCAATCGATAAAAACACCTCTGCGGCCTACTCAATCCAAGAGAGGTTTGCCAAAGACATTGCAGATGCAATTGACAAAAAAAATCGCAATCGATTCATTGGAAGTAATACTTGAGCAATA
Organism: Comamonadaceae bacterium; assembly: GCA_027488985.1. Classification (GTDB taxonomy): domain Bacteria; phylum Pseudomonadota; class Gammaproteobacteria; order Burkholderiales; family Burkholderiaceae_C; genus Allorhodoferax; species Allorhodoferax aquaticus. Next base: position 113,519 of record JAIYAR010000003.1, read on the forward strand.
GCAATTTCGCAAAAATTACTTGCATTACATTTACCACATCCTTTTCACATGAAGAAATTTTACCTATCCGGCCAAAATAATTTCGGCAACCGAGGGTGTGAAGCACTTGTGCGCTCAACACTTCAATTACTCAAAGCTGAATTTGGCGAAGTAGAAGTTTTGGTTCCAAGCTACCGTCCTGATTTAGATCTAAGGCAGTGGCCCGATGCAATACAAGCTGGATGTAGGTTCGTCCGTGCAATGCCCTACCCTACTACACTTAAGGTATGGGGGAAAATTCGAAAATATTATCCAAACATAAAGAATATTTATATTCCAGATTTCTCGATCCCCAGTGATATTGAGACTGATATACGATCCTGCGATGCACTCCTAGTAATTGGTGGAGACAACATAACACTTGATTACGGGCTGGAGTCGCTGATATGGCACATACGTTTTGCACAGCACGCGCAACGTCTGGGAAAAAAAGTTATGGTCTGGGGGGCGTCAATTGGCCCCTTCAACACAGAGCCTACAGCTGAGAAATTTGTAGCCGACTTCTTAAAATCAACCCTCAGCGTTACGGTTCGCGAGACTATTAGCGAGCAGTATTTAAAAGCAATTGGTGTCACTGACAATGTCGCACTAGTTGCAGACGGCGCTTTTGTTATGACTCCAGAACCAGTGGACATTTCCGCATACTGGCCATCAAAGGGAAATACTGTACTTGGATTTAATATTAGCCCATTAATTCAAAAGTTTAGGCCTGCGGGAGAACACAAAGAAGTGCTGCAGAAGGAAGTAGTAGCCTTTATTAAGCATACCCTTGACAGTTCAGATACATCGATTGTCTTAATTCCACACGTAGATCCGCTCGATGGAGTCGAAAACAATAGTGACACCCATTACATGATGGAGATCTTAAGGATGTGTGGGGACTACGGCAGCAGACTTACTATTGTCCCTAACACACTTAATGCTGCCGAATTGAAATATGTACTTTCGCAATGCACCTATTTCATCGGGGCACGTACCCACGCAACCATAGGTGCACTAAGTTGCCTCGTGCCTACCATTTCGATCGCATATAGCATCAAGGCAAAAGGCCTGAATAGGGACCTATTTGGCAATGAGGATTGTGTCCTTGAAACCCCTAGCGTTAGCACTAGTACCCTCAGCAAATACTATCAATACCTCGTCACAAATCGTGAGTCTATTGTTTGCCTGCTGACAGAAAGAATTCCACTATGGCGAACAAAAGCGTCTATTTCGGCTAGCCGACTCTCTCAAGTAGTCGGTAAGTAGTCCAACCGAAATATTCGCCGATGCATCCAAAAGAATATTTGCGACAAAAGCTGCGGGCATGTGATACATGTTACGCGAGATATGTTGCCATCAAGTATCGAATACTGAGTCTTCTTAGTCTCCGCTATTTCTTTTATGACCTGTGGATTGTTCACCAAAGTATGTTTTGGGGTGCCAACAGTCATTTGTCACTATCACAACTTCGTGCAAAACTACTTTTCTATTACCACAAAATCGAAAAAGGGCTCTGCATGCCGGGACGGCAGCGACTTTTTGGTATCGAAGTTATTCCGCAGATTTTGCAAATCCTTGAAAGCTGGAAGCAATCGGGATTCAGTACCAATGACCCCGTGTATTTAGGTGCAATTAACAGCTTGCAAGCATATGCAACTCACTTACAAGCCGAGAACCTTGACCCAGAGAACAAGATTCTTTCAAAAGTCTCTATTTATCTTCGGGCAGAAACTCCCGTCGAAGCAAATGCTGACACACCAATCATTGTTCAAAGAGATCAACTCACCGAAGCCGTTTCATTTTCGAATTTGCGCCACCTTTACCTCGCACGACGTAGTGCTAGAAATTTTGACAACAGACCAGTTGCAAACGAAGTTGTTGCTCGCGCCGTCGAAGCCGCCCAATTGAGTCCGTCGGCCTGCAATCGACAACCTTGTAAGGTATTCGCGATAAGTGATGAAAAGCTACGCGTATCACTGCTTTCTCATCAAAACGGCAACGCTGGCTTTGGTCATTTGGCACCACTACTTTTAGTGGTTACTGCAAATGCTGACCATTTCTTTGGCGCGATTGAGCGCAACCAACCGTATATTGACGGTGGGCTTTTCACAATGTCGCTCCTCTACGCACTACAGGTACAAGGCCTCGCGACATGCTGCTTGAACTGGTGCGTCACACCGAAAACAGATATTGCTGCTCATAAGCTACTAGACATACCAAAATCCCAGAAAATCATTATGTACATCGCCGTTGGGTATGCACAAAAGCAGACGAAAGTACCACGATCGCACCGCAAAGCGTTGAACGACGTACTTGAATTTAAGTAAGAGAACCGCGTTTTGATCTATCCAAACGTGAATAGGCAATACATACTTCCAGGCGTCATCGTTTTGACGACACTAGTAGCTGGCATTGCTGCGGGTCTATTGATTGGAGCAGGTCTTTACTTGGCCATAGCGCCGGTGTTTCTGATTATTCCGGCGATCTATCTACTAAAGAACCCACATATTGGCCTCATAGCATTTGCAGGTCTCACACTTGTTGTGGCTGGTTCGCTAAAATACTTTCTTGGACTTGGCCAGTTTCAGTGGGCAATTTCTGGACTAGGTATTGCGCTCCTCGGTTATACGGCATTACAAAGAGCATTTGCAAAGCCACATGACAGACAAGCTGGCGCGGGTTTCTTGGGATTGATGGGCATATGGTGGGCAATACTTATATTCAGCTCTGCCGCCAATGGCTTGCCAATGCTCGACTGGCTGGTAGGTGTACGAATTTACCTACCCGTATTCGGCGTATTTGCATACATTGCATATTGCCGGCCTAACGAACGCCTTCTTAAAGGCATTCTTATATTCATGCTGGCCATTGCCACCGTGCAATGGGCATTTTGTCTCTACCAAAAGCTCTACATTGTTCCAGCGCGGTTGGCGGGCCACTACCCAGGCTCAGCTTGGGACAGCATTGTTGGCACCTTTGGTGGCGAAAAATTCGGCGGCGGGGAAAGTGGCTCATTGGGCATCTATTTGTCAATTATGACCACACTAGCCATTGCATTGCACAAGCAGCTACAGCTGAAAACAACTTGGCTCATTATTGTTTTTTGCACTAGTTTTGCCGCCATGGCAATGGTCGAATCAAAAGTTATCGCGCTGATGATTCCCGCGGGCTTTTTCTTGGTCTATCGAGATTACGCATTGAAACGTCCTATCGCTTTCCTTGGCGGATCAGTTGCAGTGGCATTATTGATGTTTGGTTTGCTTGTCGCCTACTACTATTTGTACTGGCAAACCGACAACAACAAGGGATTGTTTGACTCACTGTACGACCGGTTTGCTTACAGTTTTGATCCGCAGTTTCAAGCATCAACGACAAACCTAGGCCGGGTTAAGTCACTGGTCTTTTGGTGGGACCACCACAGCCTACTAGACAACCCACTAACAGTCTTGTTCGGGCATGGCCTCGCCAGCGCCGTCAGCTCAAGCTCCATCATTGGCGAAGGCGTTGCCGTCCGTGCCCAGGCGGTCATGCTTGATGTGACCGGCATTTCCAAGCTACTTTGGGAAACGGGCATTGTCGGCAGCGCAGTCTTCATTTTGATTTTCGTAGTCGGCTTTATACGTGCCCGCCAACTCAAAGCAAACCCAGAATTGCCCCTATGGCACCGAGCAGCCATGACAGGTGTTGAAGCAGCACTGGCCATCATGCCATTGGCCATTTTTTATGAAGTCACCATCGTTAGCAGCCCGCCAATGCAGTTTCTTGCCATGTACTGCCTAGGGTACGTAGCTTACTGGTGGCACGAAGCGAAACGCTCAAGCCGTGGCTAATCACTACGGCAAGTCTGCCGTCAAAGCTTCACTGATTCATTTCCTATTCGGCAAAGCACTCAATGCAGTGGTTAGCCTAGCCACCCTCATTGTGTTGGCTCGGTGGCTGGCGCCCGGCGACTATGGCATCTACATCGCATTCATCGCACTACAAGCGACTATGCTTGCTGTGTCTAACCTGGGCATCGATACCACCGCCGAACGCTTTATGCCCGAGCTACGAATGCGGCACTCAGATACTGACTTACTAGGCTTTGTCGGGGCCGTATTGGCAGCCAGAACAGCATCGCTCTTGCTACTACTCGCCGTTGGATGGATATTTGCTGAAAACATCACCGGCCTCGTGGGCTTGGGTCAACACAAGGAATTGTTCAGACTCTGGCTATTGGTAGTGGGTCTAGCCGGCCTCTTGGCATTTGCCGTTGTTCTATTAGAAGCAATGCTGCACCAACGCCAAGCACAAAATAGTATGAGTGCGTATGTAGTACTAAAACTCATACTGCTGATAGCCGTCTGGAGAATGGCTGAGATAAACATCAAATTCGTAGTGCTAGTTGAACTACTTGCCACGGCTACGGCTGCAGCAATAAGCCTGATCTTTTTGCTTAGTCACTTCTCACGTACGGGCCTTCGCACCGGCTGGCTAATTGTCAAAGCCAATCGCAAGCGACTTCAACGTTTTGCTTTTTTCAACTACCTGGCTCAGGTCGTCTTTCAGCTATTTAATGCAGAAGCAATGAAACTGCTGGTTACACGCTTGCTAGGTATTTTGCAATCTGCCGTCTATGGATTCGCTTACAGCTTAGCTGACACAGTGCAACGCTACCTCCCCGCAGTGTTACTACTGCGCCTAATCAAGCCTGTATTTGTAAGTCGCTATGTAAAAACTGGTGACTTTGAAGAACTCAACGCAATGGCCAGGCTGATATTGAAGCTAAACCTACTGGTCCTCACCCCAGCAATAGCATTGGCTGCAGTTTATGGTGGAGACTTGCTTAGCCTCATGTCAGGCGGAAAATATGCTGATGGACACTGGCTTTTTGTCGGAATCTTGGGATTACTTGTACTTACCAGCCACCAGCTAGTTTTGTCATTGATTGCTGGAACACTGGAAAAAAATACTATGCAACTTTATGCAGGACTGGCCTCCACCATTGCCTTTCCCTGTGCACTTTGGTTAATTCCCAAGTGGGGTCCACTGGGTGCGGTAGCAGCATCAGCTGCGGGCGGCTTTACATACAACATATTTGCCACGAACTATCTCCGGAGGCTGGGCTATGCATATGCACCTGAAGCCCGGGCAGCATATGCGTTTCTGATCTCTGGTCTTTTGACCTATGCGTCATGCTTACTGCTAAAAAAAATGCTCATTGGCTTAAGTCCACTTATGTTACTTGCCATATGTTTAGGTGCGAGTTCATTGATTTACACAGCATTAGTCAGAGCATTGTCCGCATTCAGCAAAAAGGAGCGTGAGCTATTGAACACAATTCTGCCGCGCAAAGTATTTATTTTTTAGCATCATCATGCAAGACAAAAAAATACCTGAAATCCAATTGTCAGTAATCATAAAGACGCTCAACGAAGAACGAAACATTGCGCGGTGTATTGAAGCGGCTATCGCAGCAACACGAAAGTTGAATGTTGAAATAATCGTTGCAGACAGTGGTTCAAGCGACCGGACTATAGAAATAGCAACGCAATACCCAGTAATTGCAGCACAGCTTAGCGATTTCTCAGAGCGCAGTTGCGGAATAGGGCCACAACTAGGCTATCAGCATTCGAAAGGTGACTTCGTGCTGATATTGGATGCCGATATGGTTTTGCATGAAGAATTCATCGATGCAGCCCTTGCAAGAATGAAAGCTGAAAACCGATGTGCCGGGGTTGGTGGCCAACTAGTAGAAAAAAGTGGCACCGGTTATGAATACGACCTACGGAATGCTATGGACGTAGAAGCCGATGTAAATGTGAGGTGGCTTGACGGTGGGGGACTCTACCGCAGAACAGCAATTGAAGACGTGGGCTATCTTTCCAACAGGAATTTGCATGCCTATGAAGAAAAGGAATTGGGGCTCCGACTAACCTCTAAAGGATGGCACATGTTCAGACTAGGAATAGTTGCTGTGGATCACTATGGACATGCTGTAGATACGGTCGGGCTGCTGTGGCGACGCTGGAAGTCAGGATATGCCGATGCATGCGGCGAAAGTTTGCGAGTATCTTTTGGAAAGAACTATTTTTGGGAGATGTTGAAAGTTCACAAAGCCATTGCAGTGTGCCTTTTCTTACAAATCGCATCCTTAATAGCTGCGGCTCTAACATCGATATCAAGCTGGCCATTACTTTTGACTTTGTTGGTTTGGTTTATGTTTTTCATAATCCAGTCCACCAGAAAGAAGAGCATGAAAGTGGCAATACATAGTCTAGTTCACTTAAATGTATTTGCCATCGGGATGGCGAAGGGACTCATTAAAGGTCAAGTCGACCCACAATCGACGATTCGATCTACAGTAACCCACTCAAACCAAAATTGACCAAATGATATATAAATCTATTCTCATATCATTATTAATGTTGGTATGCGTAAGTCCAACACTAGCACAGGAGCGACTAGTATTTCTGGGGAATAGCATAACTTGGCATGCACCGAACCTAAGCATTGGATGGAATCGCAATTGGGGGATGGCGGCCAGTAGACAGGAGAAAGATTATGTTCACCAGTTGGCAGAATTGATTTCAAAAAACAGTGGTCCAGCAGTTGTCTACCCTAGAAATATTAGCTTCATGGAGGACCACACAAGGCTATTTGATGTCGAAAAAATCGATTTTATGGCGACCTTTAATCCCACAATCGTCGTAGTTTTCCTAGGGGACAACCGAAAGAATGTCGAAGGCAGTGGCGAAGTTTTCTCAAATAGGTATTTGGCGATACTTTCAAAAGTCCGAAAGGATACTAATGCGCGTATTTACTGCGTTACAACATGGTGGAACATCAAAGCAACAGATAAGCTCATCCATAAAATCTGCAACCAGTCTTTGGCGTCTATTGTTGACATTAGCGGAATAAACTCAATACCCGGTGCACGTGCCGACACAGTGGAGAAACATGAGAACATGGGCGTCGCATCACATCCAAGCGATTTTGGCATGGAATTGATTGCCAACAGAATTTTTGAAAAGATTACCTCATCAAATGATTAGAAGTCTAATTGAAATTACCGCATCTAAAATTAAGGGTGGACCATACCACTTAGATCCGAAACTACCACTTTCGGCACTATCGTCTTTTGTCTGTCGCCGAGCTTTAGGACTATTGCGCTGTGTATTTTTTGGGGTTAAGTTCTCATTAGATATTCGAAAATTAGTTTTTGTCGAACCCAATGTTTGCTTAAGAAATAGAAAGTTCATTTCCATCGGTCCAGGAGCAACTTTAGGCCGAGGGGTAACTATTGATGGGCTTTCGGAAAGCGGAGTAAATATTGGTCGCGGAGTAAACATTGGGCCTTACTCGATAATTGAGGCCACAGGCGTCATTACCAATTTAGGGAAAGGCTGCACAATTGGCGCCAACTCTGGTCTAGGGGCATTCTCATTTATTGGGGCTGCTGGGGGAGTAACCATTGGCTCCGACGTAATCATGGGGCAAAGGGTTAGCTTCCATTCCGAAAACCATCGGTTTGACGATACTGAAGTTGTAATACGCAAGCAGGGTGTTACACGTGAGGGCATCACTATTGGCGACAATTGTTGGGTCGGCGCAAATGTAGTTTTCCTTGACGGCGCGAAGGTCGGTTCAGGATGCGTAGTTGCGGCGGGTGCTGTGGTGAGGGGCGTTTTTCCACCAAATTGTGTAATTGGCGGGGTTCCGGCAAAGGTGCTTAAGACACGCGTTTAGTAGCAAACCCGTTGCTCATGTTATTTTCAAAAGTATCAAAATGATTGTTCTCATAGTTCACCAATCCGCTGAGATGTATGGATCGGACAAAGTTCTGTTATTCCTAGCTGATGGGCTTCAGAGAAACAATAGATTCAAACCTGTCGTTGTATTGCCAAACAATGGTCCACTTTTTGATGCACTTAAGAATATTGGCGTTGAAGTGCACGTGTGTCCGGTTGCAAAGATAAGCCGTGCAGTCATGTCGCCTTCTGGTGTCTTTAGGCTGGCCTGGCAAACGCTTACTGCAGTTCGGGGGCTCGACAAAGTAGTGGCCGGTCGTAGCGTGGCGGTCGTCCACTCAAATACCTTAGCAGTGTTGTCTGGCTCCGTTTGGGCTTTGCTGCGGCGTAGGCCGCACTTGTGGCACGTTCATGAAATTATCCTGTCTCCAAGATTTATCAGTCGCATATTTCCGCTGTTAGTCAGATTTTTGGCAGACCGCGTGATGTCGAACTCCAAGCCAACAGAGAGTTGGTTGCTGTCGGAGCAACCGAGGCTCTCGCCGAAGTCTGTTGTTGTGTTCAATGGACTGCCGCCTGTCGAGAGACCATCTGAAGCCAAGATTCAGCGCTTTCGATCCAGTGTTGGTGCGCTCAATGGTGACGTTGTTGTGACGCTGGCTGGTCGCATTAACAAGTGGAAGGGACAAGAACTTCTATTGGCCGCCGCCATAGCCCTGAAGCGCAGAGGGGTGTCATCTGGGCTGCGCATTTTGATTGTGGGCGGGCCGGCTCCTGGTCTTGAAGGTTTACCAGAGACTTTACGTAAACAAGCAGAGGCCGGTGGTATCGCAGAGATTTGTACTTTTTGTGAGTTTGTAGATGACATTTGGCCAGTCTGGTTTGGTAGTGATATTGCCGTTGTTCCCTCTACGGAACCTGAACCATTTGGCATGGTCGCAATTGAAGCGATGGCTGCAGGTCTGCCAGTTATCGCCGCTCAGCACGGGGGCCTGTTAGATATTGTTGTTGATGGTGAAACCGGTTTGCTATTCCGACCAAAGGATATTGAGGCCCTTGCGGACGCTCTAGAGCGGCTTTTAGTAAATGCACCACTCAGGAAATCACTCGGTGTGTCTGGCCGCACCAGGCAGGCAATGCTTTTTTCAATGGAAAGCCAAATTGCATTGACTGAAAAGACTTATATGGAAATGACTTCGTGAAGAATCTGGCGGCATACTTTTTACTCTGCATGTCGCGCATATTCGCGACTTTCGGAGCTGTATTTTTTTTGATGATTTCAGCCTACGGCACTGCCATCGCAGGCCAAGATTATCAAATTGGTGTGTATTATTTTCCTGGGTGGAAAGATAACCAAGTTGGTGCGCCATCACCGAAACCTTGGGAGCCCATAAAGAAATTTCCAGAACGGGAACCGGCGCTTGGTTGGTATGACGAGGGTTCGGACTCGGTCATGCATCAACAGCTTGAATGGATGCAAGCGAACGCTATCGATTTTGTCGTTTTTGACTGGTATTTCATTGAGGGGCGTAAGGTTGTGCTGGAGCATGCCTTGGCCGCGTACATGCGTTCACCCATTAGAGGAAGAACCAAGTTTTCAATTCTTTGGGCCAACCATAGTGGAATGCCGAAGAACCTTGGGGATTGGCAAGCTATGGTGCGCTATTGGACGAAGTACTACTTTCCCCGACAGGAGTACTTTCGCTTAAGCGATAGGCCTGCTGTATTCATTTTCTCTGCCGATTCACTGCAAAAGCAAGCGGCGACTTTCGGAACTACAGCGAAGACCTTATTAGAAGAAGCGCAGGTTATAGCGAGAGAAAACGGCTTACCTGGTATTGATTTCATTGCAGGAACTGGTGGCTATTTGTCAATGATTCAGGGCACTGCGAAAAGCTCCGGTTATTCCATGTTCTCTGCTTACAACTACCACCAAGGGCCTTTAACCGGAGACAACACGCCGTCGCATTCATTCGCCGAGTTGGACGATGGTTATCGAACCCATTGGAAGCGCTTTATGGAAAAGGGAGATCTCCCTCTTATTGTGCCGATGACATCCGGCTGGGATAAACGCCCTTGGGGCGGTAGTAAAGACCCCGAGCACGACAAATCAGTCAGCACGCCCGCACAGTTTGAAGCACACCTACGTGAGGCCAAACGACTAATGGATACGAATCCTGATAAGACCAAACGCATGGGCGTGATTTGCTGCTGGAACGAGTTTGGCGAGGGCTCGTACATCGAGCCGACCAAGAAGGACGGATTCAGCTACCTCGAAAAAGTAAAGAAAGTATTTGGTACTCCATGACGCAAAAGACTCTACGCATCCTCGGCACACGCGGCGTGCCTGCTGCCCACGGCGGCTTTGAAACCTTTGCCGAGTACCTGTCGCTCTACCTAGTGGCCCAAGGCTGGCGCGTAGTGGTGTACTGCCAGGAAGACGGCACCGGCCCCATGTTTGAAGACACCTGGCAAGGCGTGGAGCGTGTGCGCATGCCAGTGCAGCAAGAGGGGCCCAAGGGCACCATTGTGTTTGACTGGCTGGCCACCGCGCACGCGGCAAAGCACCGTGACCTGTGCCTGACCTTGGGCTACAACACCGCCGTTTTTTGCAGCCTGCTGCGTATCAAGGGCATACCTAACGTCATCAACATGGATGGCATTGAGTGGTCTCGCATGAAGTGGGGGCCTGTCGCCAAAACCTGGTTCTGGTTGAATGACTGGGCGGGCTGCTGGCTGGGCAACCACCTGGTGGCAGATCACCCGCAAATCAAGGTGCACCTGACAAGCCGGGTGCGGGCTGACAAGATCACCACAATCCCTTACGGCGCGGATGCCGTTACAAGCGCACCGGTGGAGCCGGTCGAGGCACTGGGCTTGCAGCCTGGCCGCTTCATGACAGTGATTGCGCGCCCGGAGCCTGAAAACTCGTTGCTGGAGATTGTGAAAGGCTTTTCTGCCAAGCCACGTGGCATGCAATTGGTGGTGCTGGGCAACTACTCCGATGCCAACGTATACCACCGAGCTGTGAAAGAGGCCGCAGGCCCTGAGGTGAAGTTTGTGGGCGCCATTTACGACAAAACGGTGGTGCAAGCGCTGCGCTTCCACAGCGCAGCCTATGTGCACGGCCACCAGGTGGGGGGCACCAACCCTTCGCTGGTAGAGGCACTGGGCGCAAGCAACGCCGTAATTGCGCAAGACAACCGCTTTAACCGCTGGGTGGTGGGTGAAGGAGCCTTGTACTTCACTGGGGCCGAAGGTTTTGCTGCGTGCATGGACCAGGTGACGGCCGACCCTGGCTTGCTACATCGCCTGCGCGAACAAGGCCAGGCGCGCTACCGCGCGGACTTCACTTGGCCCCATGTGTTACAGCAATATGAAGACTTACTACTGAAATATTTGCCGCATTAAATCTGTCACCAGCCCGTCACTTGGGCCGCGCAACGCGGTCTGGCTGGCGGTGGACTGGTGACATTTTTACGCGGCACTTATGAAAATTACTGTTATCGGCACTGGCTATGTGGGCTTGGTGTCTGGCGCTTGTTTTGCAGACGTGGGCAACGATGTGCTGTGCCTCGATGTAGATCCGGCCAAGATCAAGATCCTCGAGGAAGGCGGCATTCCGATTTACGAGCCGGGCCTGCAGGAGATGGTCAAGCGCAATGTGGCGGCGGGCCGCTTGCACTTTACGACCGATGTAGAAAAAGCCGTGCACTTTGGAACGGTGCAGTTCATTGCCGTAGGCACCCCACCCGACGAAGATGGCTCTGCCGACATGCAGTATGTGATTGCAGCGGCCAGCAACATTGGTCGCTACATGACCGACTACAAGGTGGTGGTCAACAAAAGCACTGTACCAGTGGGCACCGCTAGCCGGGTCAAAGAAGCGATCGCCACGCAGCGCGACGCACGGGGGGTGACCGCCCCTTTCAGTGTGGTGAGCAACCCCGAGTTCTTGAAAGAGGGCGCAGCCATTGAAGACTTCATGCGGCCGGACCGTATTGTGGTGGGCTGCGACGAAGAGCAAGGCATTGCCTACATGCGCGCCATTTACGCAGCCATTCAGCGCAACCACGACCGCCTGATGGTGATGGACGTGCGCAGTGCGGAGCTGACCAAGTACGCCGCCAACGCGATGCTGGCCACCCGCATCAGCTTTATGAACGAACTGGCCAACCTGGCCGAGAAACTGGGCGCCGACATTGAAAGCGTGCGCAAGGGCATTGGCTCAGACCCACGCATTGGCTACGACTTTTTGTACGCCGGTGCGGGCTACGGTGGCTCATGCTTTCCCAAGGATGTGCAGGCGCTGATCAAGACTGCTCAAGCCGATGCGGGTATTGAGCTCAAAGTGCTGCATGCGGTGGAAGAAGCCAACGACGCGCAAAAGCGAATCCTGGGAGGCAAAGTACTCAAGCGCTTTGGCGCGGACCTGACCGGCAAACACTTTGCCCTGTGGGGCCTGGCCTTCAAGGCAAATACCGACGACATGCGCAAGGCCAGCAGCCGTGAGGTGATTCAGGATTTGCTGGATGCAGGAGCCACCGTAACGGCCTATGACCCGGTAGCAACCAAAGAGGCACAACACTGCTTCCCGAACGAGACCCGCTTGACCTACGCAGACAACCAGACCGCTGCGTTGGAGGGGGCGGACGCGCTGATCATCGTGACTGAGTGGCGCGAGTTCCGTAGCCCGGACTTTGACAACATCAAAGCCAGGTTGAAACAGCCGGTGATTTTTGATGGCCGCAACCTTTACGACCCGAAACTGGTGCGCAGTATGGGGATTGAGTACCAGGCGATTGGTCGCTGATATTGTCCGGATGCAGGCTTTTATGCTATAAAAATCATAGCTGCTCGCGCATATTCCATGAGCGCTAATGCATCATTTGGCATGTAGCCATAAAGCGACCGAAGGAGCTATAGACTGATTACTATCGGGCGTTTACGATGCTTGCCATTCGCGAAACACCTATGACAGTACTGACTCTCCAAGACATGGCTGCCCAATCGGGCGTGGCTTTTGGCACCAGCGGCGCGCGCGGCAAGGTGGCCGACATGACGCCGGACCTCTGCCACGCCTACACCACTGCCTTTCTGAATGCGGTGGTGCCCAAGGCCACTACCGTCGTGCTGGGGCACGACCTGCGCCCTAGCAGCCCTGAGATTGCAGCAGCCTGTGCAGCCGCCATCGAGAGCCTGGGCATGACGGTGATTTACGGTGGCGCCCTGCCCACCCCTGCGCTGGCTTTGTACGCCGCGCAAAGCGGCTCGCCCGCCATTGTGGTGACGGGCAGCCACATTCCTTTTGACCGCAACGGCATCAAGTTTTACAAGGAAGACGGCGAGATCACCAAGGCCGATGAGCGGGCCATGCTCGACTTTTTGGTGGGCTTGCCCAAGCAACTCAAGCTCCCCAAGCTGCCGGCGCCGGACCCGCGCGTAGAGCAGGCTTACCTGGACAGGTACATCAACTTCTTCGGGGCCAATGCTTTGCAGGGCGAAACCATTGCCGTCTACGAGCACAGCAGCGTAGCGCGGGACGTGCTGCGCACCATTCTGGAAGCAATGGGGGCCGAGGTGATTTCGCTGGGGCGCACCGATGTATTTGTGCCCATAGACACCGAGGCCGTGCGACATGAAGACATTGAGCAGGCCCGCGCATGGGCGGAGCTGTATGACTTTGACGCCATTGTCTCGACCGATGGCGATGCGGACCGCCCCCTGATTGGCGACGAAAGCGGCGAATGGATGCGCGGTGATGTGGTCGGAATTTTGACCGCCCAGTACCTGCATGCCACCGCCGTGGTGACGCCGGTGAGCAGCAACAGTGCCCTGGAGCGCACACAGAGCTTTGCGCAGGTGGTGCGCACCCGCATCGGGTCGCCCTATGTGATTGAGGGCATGCAACAAGCCGCGCACGACGGTGCCGAGCTGGTGGTGGGCTACGAAGCCAATGGCGGCTTTTTGCTGGGCAGCCAGGTGCTACGCAACGGGCAGCGGCTTGGCCCCTTGCCCACCCGGGATGCCGTATTGCCCATGCTGGCCGTGCTGTGCGGTGCCAAGGCGCAAGCGCTCAAGATGTCAGAGGTGGGCTACCGCCTGCCCAAGCGCTACACTGCCAGCGACCGAATTCAGAACTTTGCCACCGACAGCAGCCGCGAGCTGATTGCCAGCTTGCGCAATGACCATATGCTGCTTCGCAATGTGATGGCGCCCCAGGCAGGACCGGTAGAAGCGATCGACGAAACCGACGGCCTGCGAGTGCACTTTGCGTCTGGCGACATTGTGCATTTGCGCCCCAGCGGTAACGCCCCCGAGCTGCGCTGCTACGCCGAGAGCACCAGTGTGCGCAGCGCCAAGCGGCTGTGCGATGAATGCCTGTTGCGGATCATCAAAACAGCGTCTGCCGCGTGAGTTTTTGCAACATCGGGCCCGAACGGACTATGTACAGCTCCAAGGGCTAACCCTAATATGAAGTTAGCTGAAATGGTTTCAGCTCAATACTGAAATTAAGGGATAAACATGAAGATAAAAACTGCAATCGCCGCAGCCACTTTGGCTCTGTTCGGCGCTGCTGCCAGCGCAGCAACCGGTACCTTTGCGGATGGTGAAGTTACCATTTCCAGCGGTCAAATCGCGGGTGCTATCGGCAGCTCATTCAGCCAGAGCTGGACCTTTGGTGGCTTGACCAGCGGCACTTATGACGTCATCGGTACCCTGGGTGGTAACGGTCTGTCCTTCACCTCTGTGCTCCTGAACAATAAGCTCTGGGATCTGAGCACGGGCGCAACAGGTACAGCCTATAAATTCGCTGAAATCAGCTACACAGGCACTGAGCCTTGGACTCTGGTTGTCAATGGCACCAAGATTTCCACCAAGGCCAGCTTCGCCGGTTCCTTGAATGTGACTCCTGTTCCAGAACCAGAAACCTACGCCATGTTGTTGGCTGGTTTGGGCGTGATGGGTGCGATTGCACGCCGTCGCAGCAAGACTGCTGCCTAAGCCGCAAGGTTTAGCAACCCACAAAAAAGGGACTGCAATTGCAGTCCCTTTTTTTATGCCTTGCGGCTCGTGGTGCGGGATTAAACCGCTTTGCGCCGGCGGCTCACCGCAGCCATGAGCCCCAGGCCGGCCAGCATCAGGGCGTAGGTTTCCGGCTCTGGCACGGCGGTGACCTGCAAGTTGTCGACCGCCAGATAACCGCGCCCCGGCAGCGCCCCCAAAGTGACCGACCGAAGATGGGTGAAGCCGGTGAGCTGGAAGGTAGAGAACGCATTTGGCAAAACGGTAGCGCTAAAGCTCAGGGTACTGAAATCGGCTTTGAGCCCGGTGATGAACAGGGCGGCAGAAGTGCTGCCAAAGTTCTCCCATCCTCCAATATCAAGGGAGAGCAGGTTAAAGAGCCCGCCGTCTTGCCGGCTGAAGGTTTCTGTGCCCACACCGGCTTCGTAAGCCAGATAGTGGTTGCCGGCTGCGCCGAAAGTATCGAAATTGGTAACCCCATGCACGGCCAGCGGGAAAGTGCTGGAGTACTTGAACACGTATCCGCCCGAAACTACATCTGCTGAACCGCCGGCGCTGACAGCTGGCACATCCTGGAAGTCGACAGCAGCGAATGCTTGCGATGCACCCAAAGCGATCAGCGCGGTGATCATCAAGCGGTGGAATAAAGACTTGGTTTTCATATGCTCCCTTTGGTTATTGCTCACAAGACGCCAGTGATAAATGCGGTGGCTGTGCTGGTGGTGCCCGGCCCCCGCACTGTGCAACTCTGGGTAGTACCCGGCGGGATGACTGTGACCCCGAACCCGCTGCCCAAGGAGTAGCCGCTGGGCAAGCCGCCTTGCAGGAGGTTGCGGGCATCATCACAGGAGCCGATGGGCACCGTGTTGGCGGTGCTGATCTGCCGGGCAGCCACATTGATAGCCGAACCTGAAGTGAGTGAACCTGCGACAGCTTGTGTTGCGGCAACTTGGGCGTCGCTGCGCAAATCGACAAACTTGGGGATGGCCACAGCCGAGAGGATGCCAAGGATGACAATCACCATGACAAGCTCTATCAGCGTAAAGCCGGACTGACGGACGGAAGAAAAACGCATTCCCTGAACGTAACGAGTTGTTACCACATCATAGGAGTCCAAGGCGACATTGGGAATAGTCCGGATGATTGATCCATACGGACTAACTGCCTCTGTACGGGGAAAAAAACTAGCGTGCCGGAAGATAATCAGGGAAACACCTATGTTTAAGGGATTCCCATAATGACAATTCTGGTTACCGGCGGAGCTGGCTTCATTGGCAGCAACTTTGTTATCGACTGGCTGGCCGGCTCGTCTGAGACTGTGGTGAACCTGGACAAGCTCACCTACGCGGGCAACTTGCAAAACCTCGCTGCTTTGGCGGACAACCCGGCCCACGTGTTTGTGCAGGGCGACATTGGCGACCCGGAGCTGATGACCCGCTTGCTGAAGGAGCACCAGCCCCGTGCCGTGCTGAACTTCGCGGCCGAAAGCCATGTGGACCGCTCTATCCACGGGCCCGGAGAATTCATCCAGACCAACATCGTGGGCACCTTCCATTTGCTCGAAAGCGTGCGGGCTTATTGGGGTGCCTTGCCTGCGGATGCCAAAGCGGCGTTCCGCTTTTTGCACGTATCCACCGACGAGGTATACGGCTCTCTGGCCAAAACGGACCCGGCCTTTGCGGAAACCAACCGCTACGAGCCCAACAGCCCCTACAGCGCCAGCAAGGCGGCCAGCGACCACCTGGTGCGCGCCTACCACCACACCTATGGCCTGCCGGTGCTGACTACCAACTGCAGCAACAACTACGGCCCGTACCACTTCCCGGAGAAACTGATCCCGCTGATGATCGTGAACGCCCAGGCCGGCAAGCCCCTGCCGGTGTATGGCGACGGCCAGCAGATCCGGGATTGGCTGTACGTGAAGGACCACTGCAGTGCCATTCGCCGCGTGCTGGAAGCCGGCGTGCTGGGAGAAACCTACAACGTGGGTGGTTGGAACGAAAAGCCCAACTTGGACATCGTGCATACCGTGTGCGCTCTGCTGGACGAGCTCAAGCCCCGTGCGGACGGCAAGCCCTACAAGGAACAGATTACCTACGTGACCGACCGGCCCGGCCATGACCGGCGCTACGCCATTGATGCCCGCAAGATCGAGCAGCAACTGGGCTGGAAGCCTGCAGAGACCTTTGAGACCGGCATCAGAAAAACCGTACAGTGGTACTTGGACAACCCGCAATGGGTGGACAACGTGCTAAGCGGCGGCTACCGGGACTGGGTGAGCAAGCAATACGGTGAGAAGAACGCAGACAAGGTCACAGCATGAAGATCCTGCTGTTAGGGCGCGGTGGCCAGGTAGGCTGGGAGTTGCAACGCTCTCTGGGTGTGCTGGGCGAGGTGGTGGCACTGGACTTTGACGCCAGCCAGAACCCGCAAGGCTTGTGCGGCGACTTCACGGACCTCGCAGGGCTGGAGCGCACCGTGGACGTCGTGCAGCCGGACGTGATTGTCAACGCTGCCGCCCACACGGCAGTGGACAAGGCCGAGAGCGAGCCTGAACTTGCACGCACCATCAATGCCATGGCGCCCGCTGCACTTGCGCGAGCAGCTATCAAAACAGGAGCATGGCTGATTCACTACAGCACAGACTACGTGTTTGATGGCAGTGGCAGCACCCCCTGGAAAGAAACCGATGCCACAGGACCTTTGAGCGTGTACGGTCAGACCAAGCTCGAAGGTGAACAGGCGGTGGCGGCTTGCCCCAAACACTTGATCTTGCGCACCAGCTGGGTATACGCCACCCGGGGCGGCAACTTTGCCAAAACCATGCTGCGCCTGGCCGGCGAGCGCGATGCACTGACTGTGATCAACGACCAGTTCGGCGCTCCCACCTCTGCCGAACTACTGGCCGATGTGACTCCGCATGCCATTCGCAGCCTGCAAACCAAACCTGAGCTGGCCGGGCTGTACCACTGCATTGCCGCCGGTGAGACTACTTGGCATGGCTACGCGCAATATGTGCTGGAGCAGGCTGCAACGCTGGGGTTGCCGCTCAAAGCCACGGCCGAGAAGGTGGCACCTACAGCGACCAGCAGCTACCCCACCCCGGCCAAGCGGCCGCTGAATTCACGCTTGGACACCACCAAACTGCAGGCTGCTTTCGGTCTGCGGCTGCCCCATTGGCAGGATGGCGTAAAGCGCATGTTGATAGAGATTGCAGGGAGATAACCATGAACACTACAACCATCAAGCCGCGCAAAGGCATCATTCTGGCGGGAGGCTCGGGCACCCGTCTGTATCCGGCCACGCAGGCGGTGAGCAAGCAACTGCTGCCGATCTACGACAAGCCGATGATTTATTACCCTTTGAGCGTGCTGTTGCTGGCGGGCATCAAGGAAGTGCTGGTTATCAGCACCTCGCAGGACACCCCGCGCTTTGAGCAACTGCTGGGAGACGGCAGCCAGTGGGGCATCCATATCGAGTACGCGGTACAACCCTCACCCGATGGCTTGGCGCAGGCCTTTTTGATTGGCGAAGCCTTTCTGGACGGAGCCCCCAGCGCATTGGTGTTGGGCGATAACATCTTTTACGGGCACGACTTTGCCGGCCTTCTGCAAAACGCCACGACCCAGACCAAAGGCGCCACGGTGTTTGCCTATGCCGTGAATGACCCCGAGCGATACGGCGTGGTGGAGTTTGATGCGGAGGGCAAGGCCATCAGCCTCGAGGAGAAACCCAAGGTTCCCAAATCCCGTTACGCGGTGACAGGGCTGTACTTTTACGACGCTGACGTGGTGGAGATGGCCAAAGAGGTCAAGCCTTCTGCCCGCGGTGAACTGGAAATCACAGACTTGAACTGCATGTACCTGGATCGCGGCGCGTTGGATGTGCAAACCATGGGCCGCGGCTACGCGTGGCTGGATACAGGCACCCATGAGTCCATGCTGGAGGCCAGCCAGTTCATCCACACCATCGAAAACCGCCAAGGCCTGAAAGTGGCCTGTCCGGAAGAAATTGCATGGCGCAGTGGCTGGATTGACGATGTGCGACTGCATGCACTGGCCCAGCCATTGGCCAAGTCCGGCTACGGGCAGTATTTGCTGCGTCTACTCAAAGAAAAGGTGTTTTGATGCAGGTCACCAGAACCGCCATTGCGGATGTGCTGCTGCTGGAGCCCAAGGTGTTCGGGGACGAGCGCGGCTTCTTTTTTGAAAGCTTCAACGAGCGGGTTTTCCGCGAAGCGACCGGCGTGACCCTGCCTTTTGTGCAGGACAACCACTCCAAGTCGGGCTACGGCGTTCTGCGCGGCTTGCATTACCAGCTCCAGCAGCCTCAGGGCAAACTGGTGCGGGTGGCAGCTGGCGAGGTGTTTGACGTGGCGGTGGATATCCGCCCCGAATCTCCCACCTACGGCAAATGGGTAGGTGAAATACTGTCTGCCTCCAACAAGCGGCAATTGTGGGTGCCACCCGGACTGGCGCACGGTTTTGTGGTGCTGTCGGAAACCGCTGAGTTTTTGTACAAGACGACGGACTACTACGCGCCGGAGCATGAGCGATGCATTGCCTGGAATGACCCGACACTGGCCATAGCCTGGCCGGAGATGAGCATTGCGCCCAAGCTTTCTGCCAAGGATTCGACGGGTGCACGGTTCTGTGACGCTCTGAAAAGTGCTTAATCACACCGGTGTGGTGTAGAAATCACCACGTTCTGTCTGCGAAAATTGGTAACCGCTTGATTCCGGAGCCCTGAAGGTACATGGCTTCGGCTATCCTTGTAGGCTTATGGCATCCGCAGACACTACGACCCGCGACCCCTCCACTGTCGCCCTGCCGGGGATCGGCCGGGCGTTGGTAGCCGCAGGCAAAATCCCCCAGAAGACTGCAGAAGATATCTACCGGAAGGCAATGTCCGGGAAGAACAGCTTCATGGCGGAATTGGTCGGATCTGCCGCGGTGTCGTCGGCGGACTTGGCCCACACCCTCTCCAATGCCTTTGCGGCTCCGCTCATTGATCTGGATGCGGTAGATATCCAAAGGCTGCCCAAGGGTTTGCTGGACTCCAAGGTGTGTACGGAATTCCGTGTCCTGGTGTTGAGCAAGCGGGGGAACCGCCTGATCATTGCGACGGCAGACCCCTCAGACCAGCAGGCCGCAGAGCGCATCAAATTCTCTACCCAGATGGGGTTCGACTGGGTGATTGCGGAGTACGACAAGCTTTCCAAGATTGTTGATGCCAATACTGTCACCGCCAGTGAGGCGATGGAAGAAATCATTGGT
Organism: Comamonadaceae bacterium; assembly: GCA_027488985.1. GTDB lineage: Bacteria > Pseudomonadota > Gammaproteobacteria > Burkholderiales > Burkholderiaceae_C > Allorhodoferax > Allorhodoferax aquaticus. The sequence goes on from JAIYAR010000003.1 coordinate 133,572, forward strand.
GGTGATTTCGAGTTCGATGAGTCAGCTGCTGAGGCTGCAACAGACACAACCCAGGCCGCCACCGCGGAAGTAGAAGATGCCCCGGTCGTCCGTTTCCTGCACAAGATGCTGATGGATGCGTTCAGCATGCGGGCGTCCGACTTGCACTTTGAACCTTACGAACACCAGTACCGGGTGCGCTTCCGGATCGACGGGGAATTGCGCGAAATTGCCAGCCCACCCATTGCCATCAAAGACAAACTGGCATCCCGCATCAAAGTGATCTCCCGGATGGACATCTCGGAGAAGCGGGTCCCGCAGGATGGCCGCATGAAGCTCAAGGTGGGTGCGGACCGGGTGATTGATTTCCGGGTCAGCACCTTGCCTACGCTTTTCGGCGAAAAAATCGTAATCCGTATCTTGGACCCCAGCAGTGCGAAGCTGGGCATTGATGCGCTGGGCTATGAGATCGAAGAAAAAGAGCGCTTGATCAAGGCGATCGGGCGTCCCTACGGCATGATTCTGGTAACAGGGCCTACCGGATCGGGCAAAACAGTGTCTTTGTACACCTGTCTGAATATGCTGAACCAGCCGGGCGTCAACATTGCTACGGCGGAGGACCCTTCCGAAATCAACTTGCCGGGCGTGAACCAGGTGAACGTCAATGAAAAGGCGGGCCTTACTTTTGCCGCTGCGCTGAAGTCGTTCCTGCGGCAGGATCCGGACATCATCATGGTGGGCGAAATCCGGGACTTGGAAACGGCGGATATTTCCATCAAGGCTGCGCAGACCGGTCACTTGGTATTGTCGACCTTGCACACGAATGACGCACCCACAACCTTGACGCGTATGCGCAATATGGGCATTCAGCCCTTCAACATTGCGTCGAGTGTGATCCTGATTACTGCGCAGCGCTTGGCAAGACGCTTGTGCCTGAACTGCAAGCAGCCGGCAGATGTGCCCGAGAAGGCGCTGTTGGATGCCGGCTTCAAAGCCGCTGATCTGGATGGGAGCTGGAAGCCTTACCGCGCGGTGGGCTGCTCGTCATGCAACAACGGCTACAAGGGACGCGTCGGCATTTATCAAGTGATGCCGATCAGCGACGAGATTCAACGGATCATTCTGAGGGACGGGAGTGCGATGGATATTGCAGCCCAGTCCGAGTTGGAAGGCGTTCGATCCCTGAGGCAATCAGGCCTCCATAAAGTGAGACAAGGGCTGACTTCGTTGGAAGAAGTGCTTGCTGTGACCAACGAATAAAGATAACCCGGGGGAACTATGGCAACAGCAAAACCTGCGGATACCAAAGACGCAGTATTTGAATGGGAAGGTAAAGACCGAAACGGCAAGCAGGTGCGTGGTGAGACACGTGCTATTGGCGAGAACCAGGTCAAGTCGATGTTGCGCCGTCAGGGCGTGACCCCCACCAAGATCAAAAAGCGCCGCATGCGCTCGGGCAAATCGATCAAGCCCAAAGACATGGCGATCTTTACCCGCCAATTGGCCACCATGATGAAGGCTGGCGTTCCCCTGCTACAGGCCTTCGATATTGTGGGGCGGGGCAACCCCAACCCGAGCGTGACCAAATTGCTGAGCGACATCCGCTCTGATGTGGAAACCGGTACCTCGCTGAGCTCGGCCTTCCGCAAGTACCCGTTGTACTTCGACAACCTCTACTGCAACCTGGTGGAAGCCGGTGAGTCAGCCGGTATCCTGGACCAGTTGCTGGACCGGTTGGCCGTGTACATGGAAAAGACAGAAGCCATCAAGTCCAAAATCAAGTCGGCATTGATGTACCCGATTGCGGTGCTGGTGGTGGCGTTTGTGGTGGTCTCGGTGATCATGATTTTTGTGATTCCGTCGTTCAAACAGGTTTTCACTTCCTTTGGCGGAGAGTTGCCTGCTCCAACACTATTTGTGATCGCCATGAGCGAGATATTCATCGAGTACTGGTGGCTTATCTTCGGCGGTATCGGTGGCGGCATTTACTTCTTCATGCAGGCTTGGCGACGCAATGAGAAGGTGCAAGCCTTCATGGATAGGTTGATGCTGAAGCTACCGATCTTCGGCGTCATGGTGGACAAAAGCTGTGTGGCTCGCTGGACGCGGACCTTGTCGACCATGTTCGCTGCCGGCGTTCCCTTGGTGGAAGCCTTGGACTCGGTCGGAGGAGCCTCCGGGAATATCGTCTACCAGAATGCAACCCTTAAAATCCAGCAAGAGGTGTCTACTGGTACTTCACTGACCGCGGCAATGTCGAATGCCAACCTGTTCCCGTCCATGGTGCTGCAGATGTGTGCCATCGGGGAAGAGTCGGGCTCCATTGATCACATGCTGGGCAAGGCTGCAGACTTCTTTGAAGCTGAGGTTGATGACATGGTGGCGGGGATCTCCAGCCTGATGGAGCCCATCATCATCGTGGTGCTGGGTACGGTGATCGGCGGGATTGTCGTGTCAATGTACCTGCCGATCTTCAAGTTGGGACAAGTGGTTTGATGGGTACCGGGGTACTGTGGCTGGATGCAAGCCTGATCGGCTTTCTGGGGCTGTTGATCGGTAGTTTTCTGAATGTGGTGATCCATCGCTTGCCGAAGATGATGGAACGCCAGTGGGCTTCAGAGTGTGCCGAACTCACCGGCAAGGAGCCTGCGCATCAAGACCCATTCAATTTGATGACACCGAGGTCCCGCTGCCCGCATTGTGGGCATCTGATTGCTTGGTATGAGAACGTTCCTGTAGTGAGCTATCTGGCACTGCGCGGTCGTTGCTCTGAGTGCAAAAAACCAATCAGCGCGCGCTATCCGCTAGTGGAACTGGTGACCGGCTGCTTGTTTTTCTTTTGTGCTTGGAGGTGGGGGGCGACCCCAGCAGGTCTGGCTTGGTGTGCCTTCAGTGCCGCCTTGGTTACGTTGGCGCTGATTGACTGGGATACCACCCTGCTCCCCGACGACATCACCCTGCCGCTGCTTTGGCTGGGGTTGGTGGCTGCGGCCTTGCAATGGACGCCTGTGGGATTGAGCACTGCTTTTTGGGGGGCAGTGGCGGGCTATCTATCCCTCTGGTCGGTGTATTGGTTATTCAAACTGGTGACCGGCAAAGAAGGGATGGGCTATGGCGACTTCAAACTCTTTGCGGCCCTGGGGGCCTGGTTCGGTTGGCCGGTTTTGATCCCCATGATTTTGTTGGCCTCCGTGATAGGCGCTATTGTGGGCATTGCCATGAAGTTCACCACTGGACTGCGTGAGGGTGGCTATGTGCCCTTCGGCCCCTTTCTTGCGGGTGCGGGCTTCGCTGCACTGTTGCTTGGACCCGCAACTCTGCGCGGATTCGTAAACCTCTGATCGCATGAACAGAGGATTAAGGGTTGGGCTGACGGGGGGCATCGGGAGTGGAAAAAGCACCGTCGCGGCTTTTCTGGAGAAATTGGGCGCTTTCGTGATTGATGCTGACGCCATCTCGCGGTCTACAACGGCCACAGGCGGCGCTGCGATTGCTTCCATTGCTGAGGCTTTTGGCCAAAGTGTCATAGGCCCAGACGGCGCTTTGGACCGGGTCCGGATGAGAGAGATTGCCTTCAAAGACCCCGGTGCACGCAAAAGGCTGGAGGCCATTATTCATCCCTTGGTGGGGGATGCGATCGCCAAGGCCACAAAGCGAGCAGATGAACTATCTGCGCCCTGCTTGGTGTACGACATTCCACTGCTGTTTGAATCCGCCCATTGGCGGCAAAGCCTGGAAACCGTATTGGTGGTGGATTGCGCAGAGAACACCCAGATCACCCGTGTTTGCGCGCGCAACGGGCTGTCCAGCGAAGAAGTTCGCGCAGTGATAGCCGCCCAGGCCAGCCGGATCACAAGGCTGTGCGGCGCGGATCATGTGATCTGCAACGATGGGCTCACTTTGCTGCAACTTGAAGGTCTGGTGTATCAAATGCGCGGGCAGTTCGGGCTATGATTCGACGTCCGGAAAATACAGCGTGATCCTCTACGAATACCCCTTCAACGAACGCATTCGCACTTATTTGCGACTGGAGCATTTGTTTCTCCGGCTGGCGGAGTTGATGGGTCGTACGGACCCGTTGGACCACCACTTTGCGCTGACCACCATTTTTGAAGTGATGGATGTGGGTGCAAGGGCTGATCTGAAATCCGACGTACTCAAAGACCTCGACAAACAAAAGCAGGCACTGAATGCCTACCGCGGCAATCCGGCGATCTCGGAAGCCGTGCTTGACAAGGTCATAGCCCAGCTTGACCACTGCTTTACCGGACTGAATGCACTCACCGGCAAGGCCGGGCAGTCACTCACCGAAAACGACTGGTTAATGAGCATCCGCAGCCGGGTTGGCATTCCCGGTGGTACTTGCGAGTTCGATTTGCCCGCTTACTTTGCGTGGCAGCACCGTAGCGCAGAATCCCGTCAGCAGGACCTCCAGCGCTGGGCCTCTACCTTGGGGCCACTGGCAGAGTCGATTCACTTGCTTCTCAAAATGCTCCGTGATTCGGGAGCACCTCAAAAAGTCATGGCCGTAGGCGGTCAATTCCAGCAAAACTTGCCACAAGGCCGAACCTTTCAGTTGCTGCGCCTCGCTTTGGACCCGGCTTTGGAGGTCATTCCCGAAATCAGTGGCAATCGGCTGATGGTATCCATCCGCTTGATGCGCCACGACGAAGATGACCGGCTCCATCCTTGCGGCCAGGACACCGGGTTTGAGCTCACACTCTGCTCTTGAAGTGGCTCACTGAGTGCAGAAAGCATTGTGATGGCAGCTGAAGAGAAGATCGTGCAATGCCCTGGTTGTGGTGGCGACAGTGTCTACGAAGTACGCAATGTCTACCGGCCTTTTTGCAGTGAGCGGTGCAAAAACCTGGATCTGGGAGCTTGGGCCAGCGAATCGTTTCGTGTGCCGACCGAGTCGCCCCCTGAAGACTTACCTTACGGCGATCCAAAACTACAGTAGATTAGCCGTTAGCGCCCGTGGAATCTACGCGGGGCGCTCCTGAAAGCGTAGCACCTTCATAGGCACGCTCCTGTGCAAACCAGTCCAGTACCGGCAAGGTACCCGGCAGCACCGGATGTACTTCGACCGGCAGTTGCTGCCATGCGTAGTGTTGCGCCTCCCGCATCACAAGCTCTCCGGTCCATGCATGGACCTTGCAAAAGTTCAATCGCACCAAAGCATGCGGGTAATCCACCATCTCAACCCGCCAAGGTTCAGCGCTTGAGATGGTGATTCCGATTTCCTCTTGCAGTTCACGCCGCAGCGCCTGCTCGATGCTCTCACCGGATTCCACTTTTCCGCCCGGAAACTCCCAATAGCCGGCATACGCCTTACCGACAGGGCGGGAGGTCAAGAGGAAGGCGCCATCGTCTCTCACGAGCACGCCGACTGCCACTTCCACAGCAACGCGTTCTGCACCGCCTTCACGGGCCCGATGCGGATCTGCGACCAGGGGGGTGCTCATGCCTGAGCGACCCTGCCCGAATAGTCACGGGCGAATTGGTAGGCCACGCGGCCGCTGCGTGCGCCGCGCTCCAACGCCCACAAAAGCGCCGCAGGACGCGCTGCCTCCACCTCTGCCGCAGAAAACCCGAAACTGCCAAGCCACTGGGCCACGATGGTGAGATATTCATCCTGGCTGAAAGGGTAAAAACTCACCCAAAGGCCAAAGCGCTCAGAGAGCGATATCTTTTCTTCTACGACCTCGCCGGGGTGTACCTCCCCATCGTCGGTGTGCTTGTAAGTCCGGTTCTCAGATATGTATTCTGGTAGCAGGTGACGGCGATTGCTGGTGGCATAGATCAGCACATTGGGCGTTGCTGCAGCCACAGAGCCATCCAAAACAGACTTCAGGGCCTTGTACCCGGGTTCCCCCTCGTCAAAGCTGAGGTCATCACAAAAAATGATGAACTTCTGGGGGAGCACTGCTATCAGCTCAATAATGTCTTGCAGATCGATCAAATCCGCTTTGTCAACTTCGATCAGACGCAAACCTTGCGGTGCAAAGGTGTGCAGGCAGGCCCTGACCAAAGAAGATTTGCCAGTGCCACGGGCACCGGTTAACAACACATTGTTAGCCATACCCCCACGAACGAACTGGGCCGTATTGCGCTCGATTTTTTCCTTTTGATCATCCACTTCGCGCAGATCATCCAATGACATGGCGCCGACGTGTAGGACAGGAGAAATGATCCCTTGCCCTGAGGACCTGCGTCGATACCTGAACGCTATGGAAGCATTCCAATCCGGGGCTGCAAGGGTGTGGGGAAGCGAGGCTTCCACGCGCTCCATAAACAGCTCAGCGCGCGCGATAAAGCGCTCGAGTGCGTCTGTCATGGGATGCTCCGCTTAGGACCGGTAATCGGCGTTGATGGTGACGTAGTCGTGGCTGAGGTCACAGGTCCACACCGTTTGGGTGGCAGTCCCGCGCCCTAGACCGACCTGCACTGTGATTTCACTTTGCTTCATCACGCGTTGGCCGTCTTCTTCGCGGTAGTGCGGATTGCGGCCGCCACGGGTAGCCACCAACACTTCGTCCAGATGCAACTCAATCAAGCCCTGATCGAGATCCTCGATACCGGCGTAACCCACGGCAGCAAGGATACGGCCGAGATTGGGGTCGCTGGCAAAAAATGCTGTTTTCACCAAAGGAGAGTGGGCAATTGCGTAAGCGACCTGACGGCATTCAGCCTCAGTGCGTCCACCTTCTACCTTCACTGTAATGAATTTTGTCGCACCCTCACCGTCCCGCACAATGGCCTGCGCCAGCTTTCTGGCTACTTCGAGAAGAGCCGCTTTCAGTGCGCGGGCGGCTACGGAGTCCAGGTCCGTGATAGGAGCGTGTGCAGCTTTGTTGGTGGCAATCAGCAGTAGCGAGTCGTTGGTGGAGGTATCTCCATCCACGGTGACACGATTGAAAGAACCTTCAGCCAGTTCACGCGCCAGAGCGGCCATAAGGGACTGATCGACACAGGCGTCAGTAGCGATAAAGCCCAACATGGTTGCCATATTGGGGCGGATCATTCCAGCACCTTTGCTGATACCGGTGACAGATACCGTACAGCCGTCGACCATCGCAGAAGCACTAAAGGCTTTGGGCTGTGTGTCCGTGGTCATGATGCCTTCAGCGGCCTTCAACCAGTGATCGGGGCGGGCTTCAGCAATCGCTGCATCCAGTCCGGCCTCGATCCGGTCCACGGGCAGCGGCTCCATGATGACCCCGGTTGAGAATGGCAAGACCTGCTCAGGAGCCAACGATAGTTTGGCAGCCAAGGTCACACAGCTTTGCTTGGCTCGCGCCAGACCGTCCGCACCGGTACCTGCATTGGCGTTGCCGGTATTGATGACGATTGCCCGTGCCGGGGAGACCTGCAAGTGCTGGCGGCAGAGCTGCACCGGCGCTGCGCAAAAACGATTGGTCGTGAAAACGCCACCCACACTGCACCCTTCATCCAGCAGCATGACCGTCAGGTCTTTTCGGCCGGCTTTACGCACACCGGCTTCGGTGACTCCGATGCGCACGCCCGGAATCGCTATCAAGTCAGAGGCCACGGGAAGGGGAAGATTTACTGGCATGGCGGGCCTTTCAGGAGAGCTTGCCGTGGCATTGTTTGTATTTCTTGCCGCTACCGCACGGGCAAGGTTCATTGCGCCCCACACGGGGCACATCGGAGGCTGAGGCTTGCACTGTGCTGGTGTCCACCGTGGATTCGGCTTCACCTGTTTCTGTGGGCGCGGTGTAGGTCACATTGGTGATGTTTTCACCGCGTGCTTCAATCGCTTCTGCTGCTTGCTCCAGTTGCTCGCTGGACTGGATCTTGACGGTCATCAGCGTCTTGGTGACTTCATTTTTGACAGAGTCCAGTAACTGGCCAAACAACTCAAACGCTTCGCGCTTGTACTCTTGTTTGGGTTGCTTCTGGGCGTAACCGCGCAAATGAATGCCCTGTCGCAGATAGTCCAAGGCGCTCAAATGATCACGCCAGTGGGTGTCGATGCTTTGCAACAGCACCATGCGCTCGAATTGGGTGAAATTTTCTTTGCCAACCAGCTCCAGCTTCGTTTGGAACGCCGCATCCGCGGCCGATGTCACGGTGGCAAGAATTTCTTCGTCGGTAATGGAGCTGGCTTCGGTCACCTGCTTGTGAAGATCGAGGTCCAGCTGCCAGTCTTCGGCCAATACTTTTTGCAGGGCAGGAACATCCCACTGTTCCTCCACAGACTCTTCGGGAACGAACTGCCGGACCACATCGCCGAACGCACCTTCGCGCAAACCTGCGATTTGTGCTTCAAGGTCTTGGGCGTCCAATATTGCGTTACGTTGTTGGTAGATGACCTTGCGCTGGTCGTTGGACACGTCGTCATATTCAAGCAACTGTTTACGCATGTCAAAGTTGCGCGCTTCGACCTTACGCTGAGCGCTCTCGATACTGCGGGTCACGATGCCTGCCTCTATCGCTTCACCCTCCGGCATTTTCAGGCGATCCATGATCGACTTCACGCGGTCGCCCGCAAAGATGCGCATGAGGGAATCGTCCAAGCTTAGATAGAAGCGGGAGGAACCCGGATCGCCCTGGCGCCCGGAACGGCCACGCAACTGGTTGTCGATACGCCGGGACTCATGCCGCTCTGTCGCGATGATGCGCAAGCCGCCAAGCGCCTTGATCGCCTCATGGTCTTTTTGCCATTGGGCACGGAGGTCGGCAATTTTGGCGGCCTTGGTTGCAGCGTCCAGTGCTTCATCCATCTCCACCGTCTCAATCGCCTTGTCCATGTTGCCGCCAAGCACAATGTCGGTACCACGACCGGCCATGTTGGTGGCGATGGTGATCATTTTTGCTCGGCCTGCCTGAGCAACAATATCTGCCTCCCGGGCATGCTGCTTGGCATTAAGCACTTGGTGGGGCAACTTTTCTTTTTCCAGCAGTTGAGCGATGATTTCGGAGTTTTCAATCGACGTTGTTCCAACGAGCACGGGCTGCCCCCGGTCGTAGCACTCGCGAATGTCTTTGATGGCGGCGTCGTATTTTTCACGCGTGGTTTTGTACACGCGGTCCAATTGGTCATCACGACGGCTTACACGGTTGGGGGGAATCACGACTGTTTCCAGGCCATAAATTTCCTGAAACTCGTAAGCCTCGGTATCTGCAGTTCCGGTCATGCCGGCGAGTTTGTTGTAGAGGCGGAAATAATTCTGGAAAGTGATGGAGGCCAGCGTCTGGTTTTCCGCTTGAATTTGCACTCCTTCTTTGGCCTCAACGGCCTGGTGCAATCCATCGCTCCAACGACGCCCCGTCATCAAGCGTCCGGTGAATTCATCCACGATCACGATTTCACCGTTCTGAACAACGTAGTGCTGATCGCGGTGATACAGGTGGTTGGCACGCAATGCGGCATAGAGGTGATGCATCAAAGTGATGTTCGCCGGGTCGTACAGCGAGGAGCCAGATGGAATCAGGCCCAGCTCCGCGAAGATGGCCTCAGCAGCTTCATGACCTTGTTCGGTCAAGAAAACCTGGTGGCTTTTCTCGTCCAGAGTGAAGTCGCCTGCTTTGGTAATCCCCTGCCCTGTGAGGGGGTCTGCCTCACCCTCTTGCTTCACCAAACGCGGAATGGCTTTGTTGATCGCAATATAGAGATCCGTGTGATCCTCTGCCTGGCCGCTGATGATCAAGGGGGTACGCGCTTCATCAATCAAAATCGAGTCCACCTCGTCAACGATGGCGAAGTTCAGACCGCGCTGAACGCGATCGTTAGCCTCATACACCATGTTGTCGCGCAGGTAATCGAAGCCGTACTCATTGTTGGTGCCGTAAGTGATGTCTGAGGCATAGGCCTGCTGCTTTTCGTCACGTGGCGCTTGGGGAAGATTGATACCGACTGAAAGCCCCAAAAAGTTATACAGGCGCCCCATCCAACGTGCGTCTCGGCTCGCAAGGTAGTCATTCACTGTGACCACATGCACGCCCTTGCCGCTCAATGCGTTGAGGTAGACAGGCAATGTGGCCGTGAGGGTTTTGCCTTCTCCGGTACGCATTTCCGAAATCTTTCCGTAATGCAAGGCCATGCCGCCAAGCATCTGGACATCGAAATGGCGCATTTTCATGACCCGCTTCGAGCCCTCCCGGACCAGTGCAAAAGCTTCTGGAAGGATCGCCTCCAAGCTCTCCCCATTTGCTATGCGGTCTTTGAATTCCTGCGTCTTGGCGCGGAGTCCATCATCCGTCAACGATTCGAACTGGGGCTCCAGCGCATTGATTCGCACCACCACGGAGCGATATTGCTTGAGCAAGCGGTCATTGCGACTGCCAAAAATTTTGGTGAGAATGTTGATAGCCATCAATGCAAGCCCGATTCATGCGCCCACCGTGGGCACATGCACCAGCGCAGTCCTTTTACTAATCCGATTGATTTGGTTGCTCGAACCGGGAAGTAAAGCCCCTGCGTGAGGCCAGCCCCTCGGACGAGCTTAATTCGCCATTTTAGCGTTGCGTTGTGGCTGCTTTGGAACCGGCAACTTGAGGAGCGGCGATGGACTTGCCCGCATTCAAAAATTTCTGAGGATCTTGGGGTACGCCCTGGACAAGGACCTCAAAGTGCAGGTGGGGCCCGGTAGAGCGCCCGGTGTTTCCTACTTCAGCGATTTTCTGCCCGCGCTTGATCAGATCACCCTTTTTTGCGAGCAACCTGGATGCATGGGCATAGCGTGTGATCAGGTTGTTCCCATGGTCCACTTCCAGCATATTTCCATATTGAGAATGGAATTCCTGAGTGACCACCATGCCACCGGCAGCTGCATAGATCGGTGTACCGGGCGTAGCCGGAAAGTCCAAACCTGTATGAAGTGCTGACCTCCCCGTAATCGGATCAATCCGCCAGCCGAATGTGGACCCTAAATTGGCGTCCAGGACCGGCGTCTGCGTCGGGACCATCATTTTTTTGATTTTTTGCTCAAACAACCGCGACTCTATGACAGTCATGACGTCGGTGCGCTGATTGGCCATCAAATCCAAGGCACTGAGGGTGGCATCGAGCTCTTCCATGGTGAGATCACGACCGCTGACCAAAGCCCCCCCTTGCCCTGGCTTCATCGCGATATCTGCAGGATTTATCCCCGCGAGGCCCGACACACGCTCACCCAGTGATTCCAGTTGCAACATTTTGGCTTGCATTTCGCCGAGGCGCCGCGCCAACACCTCGATGTTCTCTTTGACGTAGCGATCACGCTGGGCGAACTCGTCCTTGACTACCAATCGCACCAGCGAACCGATAATGGGCCAGCCCTCACGCGCGCCCTTCATAAACACCCAGTGATACAAACCTGCCGACACCAACATCAACAGAATTGAAAGTATTAGCAGCGACAAAACGAGCTTTATACCGCTCAAATGAAAGGCTCTTGTCCTAGCCATCCACGCATCCGTGATAATCACTTGCATCCAACCGGTCCTTTTAGTGTAGTGCTGTCATGATGAAAAACCACCGTTCCGTGACCGCACTGCAAGCTGCTCAGGAATCACCCACGTTATCCCATCTCGCACATCTGGCTGGCGAATCTACAGCTCGCTTGAAGAGCCTTGAGGGACTCATTCCTCAAACGCTTCGGAAAAGCATCAAGGCAGGTCCCATCGATGGCACGGTATGGTGTCTCATTTTGGACAACAACGCAGTGGCCGCAAAACTTCGACAACTTATGCCGTCTCTGCAGGCGCACTTACGTTCCAAGGGATGGGAGGTTACCTCAATCCGATTGAAGGTACAAATGTCGTCGCCACAAATTCAATGTAACGAGAAGTGAAATGGTGCCGATTATCGGATTCGAACTGATGACCTACCGCTTACAAGGCGGTTGCTCTACCAACTGAGCTAAATCGGCACGGGCTGAATTCTACCTCAGCGAAAAGCGACTTCTACTGAAACCGCCTATTTAATTCGAGTAAGTGCAGGACGTACCGTAGGCTTGGTAGGCGGCGGCCCTTCCCCACCTTCCGCCAAAGATACGTCAACAGACGTTAGTGCAGGTGGACTGATTTTCTCTACGGCCAGATTACTTCGGTCCACCGCGACTGGCAATAAAGGACTCACCGGGAACGCCATTCCTTGGCCATTTTCGCGTGCATAAATCGCCAGTACGCGAACTACAGGAACCATGATGTCGCGGGCAACGCCACCGAAGCGGCCCTTGAACTCGATGAACTCATTTCCAAGCTTCAACGCGCTCGTTGCATCAAAGCTTACGTTAAGAACAATTTCCCCATCCTTGACGAATTCCATGGGCACTCTCACCGACTCATCCACTTGTACGGCAATGAAGGGGGTAAACCCATTGTCAGTACACCACTCGTAAAGCGCACGAATGAGATAAGGCCGTGTCGAAGGGGTTTCCAAGGAATCCATCATGAGCGTCCCATTCGATTACTTGCGCATCACCTTTTCGGAGGGAGTCAATGCCTCGATGTAAGCAGGACGCGAAAAAATACGCTCTGCGTACTTCAGCAACGGTGCAGCGTTTTTGCTGAGATCGATGCCGTAATAGTCCAACCTCCACAGCAAGGGGGCAATGGCGACATCCAGCATGGAGAAGTTTTCCCCAAGCATGTATTTGTTTTTCAAGAACACCGGCGCCAGCTGGGTCAAACGGTCACGAATATGCGCACGGGCTTTCTCCAAGGCCTTTTCGTTTCCTTTGGAAGCACGCGCCTCCAGAGTGTTCACATGCACAAACAGCTCCTTTTCAAAATTCAAAAGGAACAGGCGAACACGGGCACGGTCTACAGGGTCACCGGGCATGAGCTGAGGATGAGGAAAGCGCTCATCAATGTACTCATTGATGATGTTGGACTCATACAAAATCAAGTCACGCTCAACCAGAATTGGCACCTGACCGTATGGATTCATGACACTGATGTCTTCTGGCTTGTTGTACAAGTCGACATCGCGAATCTCGAAATCCATACCCTTTTCAAACAAAACAAAGCGGCAGCGGTGAGAGAAAGGGCAGGTTGTTCCTGAATACAGCACCATCATGGCGAAAGACTCCTAAAAAATGAAAAAGAGTGGGACGCGTCAGCGGACCCACTCTGAAACCGTCGCTGCCTGCCGACAAAGGCGGCAGGACAGCCCGAAGATTTACTTCACGTCCTTCCAGAAAGCGGCATTCAAACGCCATGCAAACAAGGTCAGGACCGAGAGGAACAACAGGACCCAAACCCCCACTCGGATACGAGTGTTTTGGGCGGGTTCAGCCATCCACTGCAGATAGTTGACCAAGTCCCCAATTGTTTGATCGTACTCTGCTGGCGTCATGGTTCCTGGGGTGATTTGCTGCCACCCTTTGAAGACCTGTTCGTCGTGTCCATGATTCTGGATAGTGTCATAAACGGGAACGCGTTTGCCTTGAAGTTCCCAGAGCACATGGGGCATACCGACATTTGGGAAAGCCAGATTGTTCCAACCTGTAGCTTTCGTGTCGTCCGCATAGTAGGTGCGCAAATACGTATAAAGGTAATCTGCTCCGGTGCCCCCAGCTCCCGCACGTGAACGTGCAATTACGGTCAGATCAGGGGGATTGGCGCCGAACCACTCCTTGGCTTGACGAGGATCAATCGAAGCCTTCATGGTTTCACCAACTTTGTCTGTGGTGAACAGCAGGTTGTCTTTTATCTGTTGGTCGGTAAGCCCAATGTCCTTCAAGCGGTTGAACCGCATGAAAGCTGCAGAGTGGCAGTTCAAGCAATAGTTGACAAATACCTTTGCGCCATTTTGCAAGGAGACCAAATCATTGGTCTTTGAAGGTGCCTTATCCCAAGCGATACCACCACCTGCAGCTTGTGCACCACTCACGACCCCGAGTGCCAGGGCCAAAGTCAGAATGATTTTTTTCATGCGTTCAGTCTCCGGCACTCAATGGGCAACAAAAGTCACGCGGGATGGCACGGGCTTGCTTTCACCCACCGTGCTCCACCATGGCATCAACAAGAAGAAACCGAAGTAAAACAGGGTACCCACTTGAGAAACCCGCTCCCCGATAGGAGAGGGAGGTTGCACCCCGAGGTAAGCCAAGACTACAAAGTTGATCACGAAGATACCGTACAGATACTTGTGCCAGTCCGGACGGTAACGGATCGATTTGACGGGGCTGTTGTCAAGCCAAGGCAAGAAGAAAAGAATAACCACCGCACCGCCCATTACGACCACACCCCAGAACTTGGCATCGATAGACAGCATGGCCACCGAGACCACCACTGCGGCGCCCACGATAGCGCCCTTGAAGATATTCGGGAGCTTAGCCTTGACCACACCGAAAGCCGCAGCTCCGATCACGCAGGCGATCAGCGCGTACATCATTTCACTGGTGATCGCACGCAACATGGAATAGAACGGCGTGAAATACCAGACAGGCGCAATGTGCGCAGGGGTTTTCAAAGGGTCCGCTGGAATGAAGTTGTTGTACTCTAGGAAGTAACCACCGAACTCAGGTGCGAAGAAAACGATGGCGGTGAATACCATCAAGAACACGCTGACCATGAAGATGTCATGCACGGTGTAGTAAGGATGGAAGGGAATACCGTCCAATGGGTGACCGTTCGCGTCCCGAGGGGCGTTGGGGGCCTTGATTTCCACGCCATCGGGGTTGTTTGAGCCCACGTCGTGCAGCGCCAGCAAGTGCGCAGCCACTAGACCCAGCAGGACCAATGGCACGGCAATCACGTGAAAGGCGAAAAAGCGGTTCAGGGTGGCATCGCCCACCACGAAGTCGCCTCGGATCAGCAGCGCCAGATCAGGGCCAACCAAAGGAACGGCAGCAAACAGGTTTACGATCACCTGAGCACCCCAGTAGGACATCTGACCCCAAGGCAACAGATAACCCATGAAGGCTTCAGCCATCAGGCACAAGAAAATAGCGCAGCCGAACAACCAGACCAATTCACGGGGTTTGCGATAGCTACCGTAAATCAGGCCGCGGAACATGTGCAGGTAGACCACTACAAAGAACGCCGAAGCTCCGGTCGAGTGCATATAGCGGATCAACCAGCCCCACGGGACATCACGCATGATGTATTCCACAGAGCCAAAAGCCAAAGCAGCATCAGGCTTGTAGTGCATGACAAGGAAGATGCCGGTCACGATCTGGATCACGAGCACCAAGGTTGCCAACGCACCAAAGATGTACCAGAAGTTGAAGTTTTTCGGAGCGTAGTACTCCGACATGTGTACCTTGTAGGCATCGAAGGCCGTCGGGAACCGGTTTTCAAACCAGTTGGTCACCTTTTCGCCGGCAGAGGCGTTCGGGGAAATGTCCTTGAATTCACGGGCCATGTCTTAATCCTCAGGCTTTCTTGTCTTCACCGATCAGCAACTTGCTGTCGGACAGGAACATGTGCGGCGGCACTTCGAGGTTATCTGGCGCCGGCTTATTTTTGAAAACGCGACCGGCCATATCGAACGTGGAACCGTGGCAAGGGCACAAAAAGCCACCAGCCCAGTCATCCGGCAACGAGGGCTGGGCACCCGTCTGGAACTTATCAGAGGGCGAGCAGCCCAGGTGGGAGCAGATGCCCACCGCCACGAAAAACTCCGGCTTGATGGAGCGAGCTTCATTGCGGGCATATTCAGGAGTCAGCTCATCGGGCTTGCGTTCAGACTTGGGGTCTGCAAGCGCTGCGTCCTTGCCGGCCAGCGCTGCCACCTGCTCAGGGGTGCGACGCACGATCCAAACCGGTTTGCCTCGCCACTCCACAGTGACTTTCTCGCCGGGCTTCAAGCCTGCAATGTCCACTTCCACCGCAGCGCCGGCAGCTTTGGCACGCTCTGAAGGCTGAAAGGTACTCACGAAGGGAATGGCGGTGGCTACACCACCTACTGCACCAGCGCAGCCGGAGGCTATCAACCATGTCCGTTTGCTGGAGTCGATCTTTTTGCTGTCGACAAGTGTTTCACTCATGAGAATCCTCAATGAACATCGCTAGTAAGGTAGACCGGAATTGTAGCTGAGAGCTGTAGGGTTATTCAACGCAACCGCCCATGCCACTGTCGCTGACGTGGCCCCGTTTTCGGGGATACTCCAGTTTTTAATGATTTGAGGAGCGCTGATCCATGGGTATGTTGCAAGAATTCAAAGAATTTGCAGTCAAAGGCAACGTGGTCGACTTGGCTGTGGGTGTGATCATCGGTGGCGCGTTCGGCAAAATCGTGGACTCCGTGGTGGGCGACCTGATCATGCCCCTTGTTGGCGCCGTAGTAGGCAAACTGGATTTTTCCAATCTGTTCCTGGTGCTCGGTAGCATTCCCCCAGGCACAGCAACCACACTCGACGCGCTCAAGAAAGCAGGCGTTCCCGTTTTTGCCTATGGTAATTTCATCACAGTGGCAGTGAACTTTGCGATCCTGGCCTTCATCATCTTCCTGATGATCAAGCAAATTAATCGCCTGAAGAAGGAAGCTCCAGTACCTGTGGCGGAGCCGATCCCTACCGTTACGCCTGAAGATGTTTTGTTGTTGCGAGAAATCCGCGACAGCCTGAAGAAGTAAGCCTTCCAAGGCCAAGCAGTTGCTATATTTTTAGTAGCTTCTCGCGCAGTATCTATGCGGGCTGATGTCTTATTCAGTCTGACTTAACAAGTCTTTTTGCCATTCGGACTGCCTCAACAAGGCTCTCTGCGCTGGCGATGCCACGGCCGGCGATATCGAACGCCGTTCCGTGGTCCGGACTGGTACGCACCAAGGGCAAGCCCAAGGTCACATTCACCCCCTGCTCCACGCCCATGTACTTCACAGGTATCAGCCCTTGGTCGTGGTACATGGCCACCACCACGTCGAACTCGCCGGGGTGATCATCGCTGTGGCGTGCGCGCATGAACACCGTGTCAGGTGCGATGGGGCCATGAACATCAGCACCTTCTGCCCGTGCAGCCGCAACAGCCGGCGAGATCGTCTCAATCTCTTCCCGACCGAACAAGCCCCCCTCGCCCGCGTGAGGATTCAGGCCCGCCACTGCAATGCGCGGCTCCCGCCCCAGCACATCCCGCAAAGCTGCGCGGGTAATGCGCAAGGTTTCCAAAACGTTGCCAAACGTGACTGCATCCAGCGCATCGCGAAGTGACACATGAATGCTGACCAACACAGTCCGCAATGCCTCATTGGCAAGCATCATGCGCACCGGCATCTCGGACACGGGCACACCACATGCCCGGGCTGCCCGCGCCTGGAGAAGTTCGGTATGACCCGGGAAACTGTCGTAGGGTGCTCCTGCGGCGCTGAGGGCTTCCTTGTGCAATGGCGCGGTCACCAGCGCCGCAATTTCTCCGCGCAAGGCGGCATCTGCCGCCCAAGCAACACAGCGCCCCGCAAACTCTCCCGCATGAGCATCTACCTGTCCCATCGCAACACACCCCAATGCATCGCCGATCTGCAGGACAGGGATGCAATGTGGTGGCGCCAGCAAAGCCTCTTGTGGGTTGTCAATTTGCAAAACGGGCAAGGCAAGCTGCCCCTCAGCCACCTGCAGCGCCGCGCGCCGCATGGTTTGAATATCCCCTGCGACAAAGCAGGCACGCATAAGTTCAGGGTCTTGCCGGAAGGCTTTCGCGATGATTTCAGGTCCGATGCCCGCGGCATCACCCAAAGTTATGGCCAGGGTTGTCGGTTTCATGCCGGGTTCGGTATATCGATGAAGGTATGCCGTATACCGAATTGCGACGCGACGTGGGACGCCACAGCAGGCGCCCCGTAGCGCTCGCTGGCGTGATGACCACATGCGATGTAGGAGACACCGCATTCACGGGCGTAGTGGGCTTGTGGCTCTGATATCTCTCCGGTCACAAACACTTGTGCGCCGGCCGCAATGGCCGGCTCAAAGTAGCTCTGCGCACCTCCGGTGCACCAGGCAACTTGACTTACAGGCCCCGCATAGCCGGGCACCAAGACCACAGCGTGACCCAACATCGTTTCTATGTGCCGGGCCAGGGCTGCGTCAGAATCCCAAGAACCTGACACCGCCCTCCCCAGCAAACCCAGCGACTGCTCGCCAAAGGTCATGTGCGCTTGCAGACCCAACAGTTGCCCCAACTGCGCGTTGTTGCCAAATTCCGGGTGCGCATCGAGTGGCAGGTGGTATGCAAACAAGTTGATGTCATGGGCAAGCAATAATGCAAGACGCTTGCGCATCCACCCACTGACTTGACCATCAAATCCCTTCCAGAAGAGACCGTGGTGAACCAGAATGGCATCCGCCCCGATATCGATGGCGGCGTGAATCAGCGCTTCGCTGGCTGTAACACCAGAAACCAGATGGTCGATGGTGGCCCGCCCTTCTACTTGCAAGCCATTGTGGCAATAGTCCTTGAAGCGATCCGGCTGCAACAGGACCTGCAGAGATTGGAGAAGTGCGAGACGTTCAATCATGGTTTAGCGGACCCGGTGGGTTCATTGACATCGGTGCTGATTCTCCCAGACGGTGTTGTTACATCCAATGTGCTGTCACAGCCCGAGCCGGACGAAATCCAACGGGGCGCGAGCCATCGCAACACCACAGTCAATGGCACTGTTGCCAATGAGATCCACTGCGGCAAGCTATTGGACAGCACCTGACTTGGATCAGACACCGCACCACAGCGATACACGCGATCCGTTTCCGACCACCGCAGTGCCTCGCAGGCCCCGGTTCTCCGCCGGGTTAACACCACGCCCAAGGGGCAAGGTTCGACCAGGCAACAAACACCACAGCCATTGCACACCGAGCCCCACGCCGGTTTGGCTGGGGCCTCGGGCTGGATAAAGATGATGCTGCGGGGTTTAGCCATAGAACAGGATAGGAGCAAAGCTTAGCAGCCTACAATTTGCAGCAGGCACGTACTGTTGCGTGCCTTTTGCAGAGTGAATTCATGAAAAGACTTTGGTTGCTGTTTTCCCAGACCTGTACCGTGCTGCTGGCGGCTTATTTTGTGGTGGCCACTCTGAAGCCGCAATGGATCGGGCATGGAACAAACGCACGCAGCGCCATTTCGCTCTTTGAATCACCCGCGCCGGCTGCGGGTGAAATTCCACCCGGCAGTTTGCGTGCCGCTGCACAAAAAGCTTCCTCCGCGGTAGTCAGTATCAACACAAGCAAAGCAGTAGCAAAAAATCCGAATGCCAACGATCCGTGGTTCCGCTTCTTTTATGGTGACCAGGGCGACGAGCCCCAAGGCGGACTCGGAAGCGGTGTGATCGTCAGCCCAGAGGGCTACATCCTGACCAACAACCATGTGATTGAAGAGGCTGACGAGATCCAAGTCTTTTTCAATGATGGGCGGAAGGCTGCGGCCAAGGTGATCGGAACCGACCCGGACAGCGATCTGGCCGTATTGAAGGTGGAAATGGACAGGCTTCCCACCATCGTTCTGGGCAACTCTGATAGCTTGCAGGTGGGCGACCAGGTACTTGCCATCGGCAACCCTTTCGGCGTCGGACAGACCGTCACCAGCGGGATCGTGAGCGCTTTGGGGCGCAACCAGCTCGGCATCAATACTTTTGAGAATTTCATCCAGACCGACGCTGCCATCAACCCCGGCAATTCCGGTGGTGCGTTGGTCGACACCAACGGAAATTTACTGGGCATTAACACTGCGATCTACTCACGCTCGGGCGGCAGCATGGGCATCGGCTTTGCCATTCCGGTGGCTACGGCCAAACAGGTGCTGGAAGACATTGTGAAAGACGGCAAGGTCACCCGCGGCTGGATCGGGGTGGAGCCCAATGACCTCTCTGCCGAATTGGCCGAGACCTTCGATGTCAAAACCAACGTCGGAGTCATCATCACCGGGGTACTTCAAAACGGACCCGCAGCCCAAGCCGGCATACGCCCAGGCGATGTCATCGTCAGCATTGCGGGCAAACCTGTTCAGGACGTGACCCAACTGCTGTCTATCGTTTCTTCCTTGAAGCCGGGTACAGAGGCCGCCTTTGTCGTTCAGCGCAAAGATGAAACCCTGAAGCTCAAACTCACGCCCGGCGTTCGCCCCAAACCGAAAGCGCAGCCACGGTAAACGCTGCCGCGGAGCGCCAGCAGTGTCGGGGCTTCAAGCGCCGGTGGTTTTTTCTTCCGGAGCTTGGGTGTGCTTGATAAAAAGTTGTGCGGCCCAGATACCGACCTCGTACAAGATGCACATCGGTATGGCAAGCGCCAATTGGGACACCACGTCAGGCGGCGTCACGATAGCAGCTATTACAAAAGCCAGAACAATGAAATAGCTTCGGAAGGCTTTGAGCTTCTCGATGCTGACAATATTCATGCGCGCCAGCACGATCACCACAATCGGCACCTCAAAGGCCAGGCCGAAAGCAAGGAACATGGAAAGCACAAAGTCCAGATACGACTCAATATCGGGCGTGGCTGCAATGCTTTGCGGCGCAAAGCTCTGAATAAATGCGAAAACCTGCTTGAAGACAAAAAAGTAGCAAAAAGCCACTCCAATAAAGAACAGCAAGGTACTGGAGACTACCAAGGGAAGCACCAGCTTCTTTTCGTGGCTATACAACCCCGGCGCTACAAATGCCCATACCTGCCAGAGGACCACCGGCAAGGCCAGCAAAAATGCGGTCATCAGCATGATCTTCAGGGGCACCAGAAAAGGTGAAATCACGGACGTCGCGATTAATTTGCCACCCGCGGGCAAGGTGGCTACCAATGGTTGTGCCAAGATGTCATACAGCGCTGCAGGACCGGGATACAGGGCTAACACCGCCAGCACCACACCGACGGCAATGGCCGCCTTGACCAAACGGTCACGGAGCTCCATCAAATGCTGGACGAACGGCTGCTCGGTGCCTGCAAGCTCGTCTTGCGGTTGATTTTCAGTGGACATGGGAAAGAAGTTGGGCGCCGCTCAGCGGGCGCGAGGTGGACGGAATCGGGCCACGCGCGCAGCACCCGACAAAGCACGGGTGCGTACGCCATTGCGGGCTTTGTACCAATGCGGCATGGCGCCTTGCTTCAGACGCCATTTTTTATTCGGATGTTTGTAGCTGGGCGCCTCTGGCTCCAAGGCCGCATCAGTCGCATCGGACCATGTCTTTTCAAAGTCACTGGCTGAGGTCTGGATCGAGTTCTCCACATTGCGCGCCGCGTCTTCCACGGTTTCGCGCATCTTTTTCAACTCATCCAGATCCATCGAGCGATTGACCTCGGCTTTCACGTCTGCCACATAACGCTGCGCCTTGCCGAGCAAAGCGCCCACGGTGCGAGCGACGCGCGGCAGCTTTTCCGGCCCGATGACGATCAACGCCACCGCGCCGATCAGCGCCATTTTGGAGATTCCGAGATCAATCACGCCGTATCAGCTCAGGACTTTTGTTTGGTTTCCACGTCGATCGTGGTCTTTTCAGCAGCGTTGGCCACTTGCTGTACAGGAGCAGCAGACTTGTCGTCCGCAGCAGCTGTAGAGCCGTCTTTCATGCCGTCCTTGAAACCCTTGACCGCACCGCCCAGATCGGAACCGATGTTTTTAAGCTTCTTGGTACCGAAGACCATGACAACGATCAACAGAACAATCAACCAGTGCCAGATAGAAAATGAACCCATGATGTACTCCTAACGATTAATTGAATTCTAGTCCCCACCAAGGAGACTCAGCCGCGCAGCCAAGGGCGTGGACCGCCCATGACATGAAAATGCAAGTGATGGACTTCCTGCCCGCCCTCTGCACCGGTATTGGTCACCAGACGGTAGCCGCCTTCCGGGTAGGGGTTGCACCCCTCCTGCAAAGCCAGTTTGGGAACCAGGGCCATCATGTGAGCCATCAGGGCCCCATGCTCGGCACCCACATGGGCCATGCTGGGAATGTGCGCCTTGGGGATCAGCAAAAAGTGCACCGGCGCCCATGGGTTGATGTCGTGGAAGGCATAGACATGTTCATCCTCGTACACCGCCTTGGATGGAATCTGCTTGGCCACGATCTTGCAAAAAATGCAATTTGCATCGTGGGCGCTGTGGGTGTACTCGCTCATGCACCGATCTCCTGACCTTTGTTCATTGCCATAAAGCCGGTGACGATACGGTAGAGAAACCACAGGGATATGACAGCCCATGCAATGGCACCCGGAAAGTACAACAACAAAAAGAGCGGGAATGTCAGCAGGTAGGCCAGCCCCGCAAAAATGACGGAACGGATGCGCCACCGGAAGTGCGATGCGTGCCAGGTGCCGGCGGCGTCATCGCGCTTGACCATGTCCAGAATCAAGGCCACGACCAGCAGCGTCATGCCGAACTGCCCACCAGGTATGAAGGCTGCCACCGCGACGATCAGGTGCAGGACATAGCTGATGGTGCCTAAGGTGTTGAGCCCCTGTAACTTGAGCAACAGGGCTTGGTCCGGAGTTGCGGGGGTAGTGAAATCCTGGCTCATGGCGACTCCTTATTTGGATTCAGCTTCGCGGGCGACTGCCTTGCGCAAGGCTTTTTCTTCCAGACCACTGGTGCCTAGGCGGCGTTCCAGCTCGGCAATCACATCTGCAGGGCTCAGACCGTAATGGGCCAATGCCACCATGCTGTGGAACCACAGGTCTGCCATCTCGTAGACGATCTTGGACTTGTCGCCCCCATGGTCTGCATCTTTGGCAGCAAGCACCACTTCGGTGGCCTCTTCGCCGATTTTCTTCAAAAAAGCGTCGGGACCTTTGTGCAAAAGGCGGGCCACATAGCTGGCTTCGGGGTCACCCCCGTTGTCGGCTTTACGGCTCTCGATGACTGCCGCCAAATGGGCCAGCGCGTCTTGAGAAGTGGGCTTGTCTTGCATAAATTGAATACGCGCTTTATTTGTAAATGGATTCAGGGTCTTTGAGCACGGGGTCCACCGCCTGCCAGACACCGTCTTTCAACACGCTAAAGAAACAGCTGTGGCGGCCGGTGTGGCAAGCGATGCCGGGCTCATGGCCGAGCTGTGTCACTTTGAGCAAGATAACGTCACTGTCACAGTCCATGCGGATCTCATGGACTTTCTGCACGTGGCCGGACTCCTCGCCTTTGAACCAGAGCTTGTCGCGCGAACGGCTGAAATACACCGCCTGCCCCAGCTCCACCGTTTTTTGCAAGGCCTCGCGATTCATCCACGCGAACATGAGCACATCGCCCGTGCTTTGCTCTTGGGCGATGACGGGCACCAGGCCCTTGGAGTCCCAGCGGATGTGCTTGATCCAGCTCACTGGCGGGTTTGACGGAGATTCCATTTGCTACTTTTTTGATAGCTGCTCGCGCAGCATTTATGGGCGCTAGAGCACCAAAAGGCTTAAATTCTGACCGGGATGCCCCGCTCCGCCATGCGCACTTTGGCTTGGCCCACGGTGTATTCACCGTAGTGGAAAATGCTGGCCGCCAGCACCGCATCGGCACCGCCCTGCTGCACACCATCTGCCAAGTGATCGAGGTTGCCCACACCTCCGCTGGCAATCACGGGCACGCTGACCGCATCGGCCACTGCGCGGGTCAGAGCCAGGTCAAAACCGCTCTTGGTGCCATCGCGGTCCATGCTGGTCAGCAGGATTTCGCCAGCGCCACGCCGGGCCATTTCGGTCGCCCATGCAACGGCGTCGAGGCCGGTATTTTTGCGGCCGCCATGGCTGTACACATCCCAACCAGGGCCACGAACCAGCGCATCTTCTTCAGAGCGGCGCTTGGCATCAATAGCCACCACAATGCACTGCGCGCCATACTTGAGCGAGGCATCCTCAATGACTTGCGGGTTGGCGATGGCCGCGGAGTTAAAGCTGGTTTTGTCAGCGCCGGCATTCAATAGACGGCGTACATCGTCCACTGTGCGCACGCCGCCACCGACGGTAAGCGGAATGAACACCTGGGAGGCCACCGCCTCGATGATGTGCAGGATGAGATCGCGGCCATCACTGGTCGCGGTGATGTCGAGAAATGTGAGTTCGTCGGCGCCTTGATCGTTGTAGCGGGCGGCAATTTCTACCGGGTCCCCGGCGTCCCGCAGCTCGACAAAGTTGACGCCTTTGACGACGCGACCGCCGGTTACGTCCAGGCAAGGAATGATGCGTTTAGCGAGCACTAGTTAGCCGTTCAACTCGTCAGCGCGTTGCTGTGCTTTTTCGAAGTCGAGATCGCCGCTGTAAATCGCGCGGCCACAGATCACGCCTTCCACGCCTTCGTCCTCCACTTCGCACAAAGCTTCAATGTCAGCCATGTTGGACAAGCCGCCGGACGCAATCACGGGGATGGTCAGCGCTTGCGCAAGCTTGACCGTGGCGTCGATATTGATGCCCGAAAGCATGCCGTCGCGGCCGATGTCGGTGTAGATGATGGACTCGACACCGTAGTCTTCAAACTTCTTGCCCAGGTCCACCACATCGTGGCGGGTGAGCTTGCTCCAGCCGTCGGTGGCCACTTTGCCGTCACGTGCGTCCAGGCCCACGATGATGTGGCCGCCGAACGCGGTGCAGGCGTCCTGCAAAAAGCCGGGGTTCTTGACCGCTGCGGTGCCGATGATGACGTAGCGCAATCCGGCGTCCAGATAGCGCTCGATGGTGTCCAGGTCCCGGATACCGCCGCCCAGCTGCACATCGATCTCGCTGCCCACTTCTTTGAGAATCTTGCGAATGGCCTGCTCGTTCTTGGGGTGACCGGCAAAGGCGCCGTTCAAATCCACCAGATGGAGGCGGCGTGCGCCTTTGTCGACCCAGCTACGGGCCATGACCGCGGGGTCTTCGCCGAAGGTAGTGGATTGGTCCATATCGCCTTGTTTGAGGCGAACGCAGTGGCCGTCTTTGAGGTCAATCGCAGGAATTAAAAGCATGGTGCTTCAGGGTTGGAGGGAAAAGAGAGTCGCTTTGCCAAGTACAGAGGTGCGGCAAGGATAAAAATTCAAGGGTTCCAGTGCAGGAAGTTGCGGTACAGAGCCAAACCGTGTTCGGCGCTTTTCTCGGGGTGGAATTGTGTTGCGAAAATATTATCGCGCGCAATCGCACAGGAGAAGCGTTGGCCATAGTCGGTCTCGCCCGCGCTGTGGCGTGCATCCGACGGTCGGGCGTAGTAGCTGTGCACAAAGTAGAAGTAGCTGCCATCCGGCACTTCGCCCCAGACCGGATGGCGCGAGGCGGCATCTTGGCCGCCGGTTTGCCACACGCGGTTCCAGCCCATTTGGGGTACCTTGAAGCGGCTGCCGTCGGCTTGCAGCTGGCCGGCGAGGTCAAACTTGACCACTTCGCCAGGAATCAAGCCCAGGCAGGGCGTGTCCAGCTCTTCCGAGTGATCCAGCAGCATTTGCATGCCCACGCACACACCCATCAAGGGTTTGTGCGCTGCAGCGTGCATCACGGCATCGAACATGCCGGATTCGTGTAGTTCGCGCATGCAATCGCGCATACCGCCTTGACCGGGCAAGACCACGCGCTCGGCGTCCATCACTTCTTGCGGGGTGCGGGCCCAGACGACCTCGACACCGGTGCCCTCGGCCACATGCATTACTGCTTGTGTGACGGAGCGCAAATTGCCCATGCCGTAGTCAACGACAGCGACCTTTTTCATCAGAGCGAACCTTTGGTGGAGGGAATCACACCCAATGCGCGCGGGTCGAACTCCAGCGCAGAACGCAGTGCCCGGGCAAAAGCCTTGAACACGGTCTCAGCCTGGTGGTGGGCGTTTTCGCCCTTGAGGTTCTCAATGTGCAGGGTCACCGAGGCGTGGTTCACAAAGCCCTGGAAAAACTCGTGGGTGAGCTGGGTGTCAAACGCGCCGATCATGCCGCTCTTGAAGGGCACATGCATCTCCAACTGGGGGCGGCCGGAAAAGTCGATCACGACTCGGCTCAGCGCTTCGTCCAGCGGAACATAGGCGTGGCCATAGCGGCGGATGCCTTTCTTATCACCCACAGCCTTGGCAAAGGCCTGGCCCAAAGTGATGCCCACATCTTCCACCGTGTGATGCCCGTCAATGTGCAAGTCGCCCTCGGCTTCGATGTCGAGGTCAATCAGCCCGTGGCGAGCGATCTGGTCGAGCATGTGGTCGAAAAAGCCGATGCCGGTGGACAGCCGGCTCACACCCGTGCCGTCCAGGTTCACGCGCACTCGAATTTTGGTTTCCGCAGTGTTGCGGGACACTTCAGCAATGCGCGCGGGCAAGGCTGCAGGGATTTCGGTAACGGGGTAGTTGGTGCTCATAGGGTTTCCTGCAAAGCCTGAATCAGTCGGGCGTTTTCTTCAGCGGTGCCGACGGTCAAACGCAAACAGCGGGCCAGCAATGGGTGCATTTTAGAAACGTTCTTGACCAGCACCCCGCGCGCCTTCAATCCATCGAATATTTTTTGCGCTGCATCTTCCGCGCCGGGGAAGCGCACCAGCACCATGTTGGCATCGCTGTCCCACGCTTTCACTCCGGGCATGGCACGCAACGCTCCTAAAAGAATAGCGCGTTGCGCACATATCTCCTGCGATTGCACGGCAAATGCATCCTGGTGCTCCAAAGCGAACAAAGCGCACTCGTAGTTCAACACGCTGATGTTGTACGGCGGGCGCACTTTGTCCACCTGCGCAATCAGCGCAGCCGGCCCCACCATGTAGCCCAAGCGCACACCGGCTAGGCCAAACTTGCTCAGGGTGCGCATCAGCACCACATGAGGGTGAGCGGCGGGGTTTGCGCGCATCACATCCATGTAGGTGCGGCTGGAAAACGGCTGGTAGGCCTCGTCCACCGCCACGATACTGCCGGCCTGCTTGGCTGCGGCAATCACGGTGGCCATGGCGTCGGCGTCCCACAAATTGGCGGTGGGGTTGTTGGGGTAGGCCAAGTACACGATGGCCGGTTGCCTCTCAGCAATGGCGTGCACCATGGCAGGCACATCGAGGGCAAAGTCTTCGGTCAGCGGCACGCCCACAAAGTCCAGCCCTTGCAACTGGGCGCTCATGGCGTACATCACAAAGCCGGGCGTGGGCGCCAGCACCACGGGGCGGGCCTCGCCGGGCTGGGCGGGTACGTCGCAAGCCATGGAGAGCAGAGAGATCAGCTCGTCCGACCCATTGCCCAGCATGATGTCGTGGCCCGCAGGCATGCCCACGTACTGGGCCAAGGCGGTGCGCAAATCGTTGACCCGGCCGTCGGGGTATCGGTTGAGCGCCAGCGCGCCAAGGCGTTGGCCCAGCGCGGCTTGCAGGTGGGGCGGCAGGGAAAATGGGTTCTCCATGGCATCAAGCTTGACCATGCCTTTGGAGTCCTGGACCGCATAAGCGTGCATGCCCTGCACGTCCTGGCGGATGCGGCGCGCAATGAGCGCCTGAACGTCAGCGGCCATGTCGGCAGAGGTATTAGCTTGAAGGGTCATGCAAGGGCTTTCAAAAAACTAGTCGGCCAGCGCCAAGTCGGCAGGCGTGGCTTGCAAAGGGTTGAGGATGGTGATGCCATCGATCTGCTGGCCGTGCTGCAAATCGAAAGACAGCACATGGCTCGCACCACTCTGCGCAGCAGCGGCAACGATCAGCGCATCCCAATACGGCAAGCCGAAGCGGGCTTCCACACCCCAGGCAGTTTCCACCGTCTGGTGGTCAATTTGCCACGGCTGCCAGAGCTGGTAGCGGCGCAGCTTGGCGCGCGCGTCGCCCTGCGGCATGGCGAAGTGGCGGGTGGCGCCCACGTAATAGGCGTTGAGCACCTGCGTGCTCAAGCGCCCTGCCCTGCGTTGCCACAAGGCCTGCAACCATTCGCGCACACGGGTTTGGCGAGTAGCGTCGAACGCATCGTCGGCGGCCAACAGCACGTTGGTGTCCACAAAGACGATGGCGCCGGAGGTGTCGAGCGGGCTAGCCATGGTTTTGTTGACTCCGCGCCGGATAGGCCTTGCCACCCGAGCTGAAGCTGGAGGTGTCCGCCACCCAATCGCGCTGGGCGCGGGCATAGGCGTCGTCATGCTGCATCTTGTCGGTCAGCATCTCACCCACCAAGCGCGACACGCTGGTGTTGCGCCGCGCCGCCTCAATCCGCACCCATTCCAGAGTGGCGTCTTCAACGGTGATGGTGACGTTTTTCATCTTGAAGGCAGTTTACACGAAATTCGTGTTGCACGAAGTTCGTGTGAATTTAAGATGATTTTCCGATCAAGGAAAAGGGGCAGCGCCCGAAAGCCCCGCGCTATAGTGCGGCGAAAGCAAAGAACGGGAGGATGGAAAGATGATGATGACTCAAGCGCAAAAGATCGTCCAAACATTGGCGGGGGTGCCGCTATCTTTATGTGAGCACCTTGCGCAGATTCCACGAGCGCCGGAGGCCAATTTGGTTGGGAAATTTGCCGGAATTTCCGACTCGGCTACATAACCTTAGAGCGTATGGAACAGTTGCCCACCCGTTTGCATCGCCTTTTTGGAGTACTGCTTCTGTTCGGAGTCGCGCTCATCCTTGCGGGGCAATTCCTGAGTGTCAAGGCTCTGCTACCGGTGGGCGTAGCCATGCTAGGTGGAGCAGCGTTCGGCTTAACTATGGCTGATGTGCGTCAAATGTTGACAACGCGTCGCGGTTTTGGGCGCCTAAGTAGCCACATCACAGAGGCTGATAACCCAACAAGTTTTAAGTTGCATATCGGCCTCTTGTTGCTTCTCGCGTGTCTCTGGGGCATCGTGTGTGCGTTCGGCTTTCGGGAGATCATTTCGCTATGAACGGCCCTTGCGCCTCAAAATACACCCTAACCCGTTGTTCCTGACAACCGCGTTCGGCGGAGGCTGAGCACCAACGCTAGCCTCATCATCAGTACCGTGGCATTCAGGCTTCCAGCGCTAAGGCCACGCAATTCAAAGGCACGGATAAACC
This sequence comes from Comamonadaceae bacterium, assembly GCA_027488985.1. Classification (GTDB taxonomy): domain Bacteria; phylum Pseudomonadota; class Gammaproteobacteria; order Burkholderiales; family Burkholderiaceae_C; genus Allorhodoferax; species Allorhodoferax aquaticus. The sequence goes on from JAIYAR010000003.1 coordinate 162,332, forward strand.
GTCCCCAGCGCATTCACCATGACCAGCTGCACCGGCATGTCGGCCTCGTAAAGGTCGGCATTGCGTTTGAGTTCGGTGGTGTACAGGTTCTTGGCCATGCTGGGCTCAAGGCGGCGGCCATTGAGGCAAATACTGGCGTTGGCACCGGCCCGCACGGCGTGAGTGTGGGCCTCCAGCGCACCCTCCATGACGCCGACCAGGTAGTAGTCGGTGTAGGTGCTGCCTTGCTTTTCGGTCTTCTCCAGCGCCCGCATTTCGCGGATGGTCATGGCTTGGGCCGCCGAAGCCGCGACCAGGCACAAGGTGAGACACGCAGCAGTCTGCCGCAGTGTGAAGAAAAGTTGGTAGGGGTGAAGTGTGGAGCGCATAGGGCTTGGTCGTCCTGATGCGCTCATTCTTACTTCAATCGCATTTCCGCCGCACGCGCGTGGGCTTGCAGGCCTTCGCCATGCGCCAGCACAGAGGCAATCTGCCCCAGCGCCTGCGCGCCCTGCTCGCTCACCTCAATCAAGCTGCTGCGTTTCTGGAAGTCGTATACGCCCAACGGGCTGGAAAAACGCGCGGTGCCGCTGGTGGGCAGCACATGGTTGGGTCCGGCGCAGTAGTCGCCCAGGCTCTCCGAGGTGTAGGCGCCCAGGAAGATGGCTCCGGCGTGCTTCAGCAAAGGCTCCCATTGGTGCGGGTCGTTGCTGGAGACTTCCAGGTGCTCGGGCGCAATGCGGTTGCTGATCTCGCAAGCCTCTTCCATGCTGCGGGTCTGGATCAGTGCACCACGGCCGGTAAGGCTTTTGGCGATGATCTCGGCGCGGGGCATCTCGGGCAGCAGGCGGTTGATGCTCTGTTGCACCTGCTCAATGTAGGCCGCGTCGGGGCATAGCAGGATGCTTTGCGCCAACTCGTCGTGCTCGGCCTGGCTGAACAGGTCCATCGCCACCCAGTCCGGCGGTGTGGTGCCGTCAGCCAGCACCAGAATCTCGCTGGGGCCGGCAATCATGTCGATGCCCACGGTGCCGAACACGCGGCGCTTGGCTGCGGCCACATAGGCATTGCCGGGGCCGGTGATTTTGTGCACGGCGGGAATGGTGGCAGTGCCATAGGCCAATGCCGCCACGGCTTGCGCGCCACCAATGGTGAAGGCGCGGGTCACGCCAGCCACATAGGCGGCGGCCAGCACCAAGGCGTTTTTCTCGCCCTTGGGGGTTGGAACGACCATGATGATTTCACCTACCCCTGCTACGTGGGCAGGGATGGCGTTCATCAACACACTGCTGGGATAAGCCGCTTTCCCGCCGGGCACATAAATGCCCACGCGGTCCAGCGGCGTGACCTTTTGGCCCAAGAGCGTGCCGTCTTCGTCACGGTAGGTCCAGCTTTCGCCGGAAGCCTTCTTTTGTGCTTCGTGGTAGCTGCGCACGCGTTTGGCGGCGGCTTCCAACGCAGCGCGCTGGTCTGCGGGAATGCTGTCAAAAGCAGCTTTGAGTTCTGCCTGAGTCAGTTCCAGCGCCTTCATTTCAGTGACGGTCAATCCATCAAAGCGGGCGGTGTACTCCAGCACGGCGGCATCGCCGCGCTGCTGCACATCGGCCAGGATGTCCGCCACGCGCTGCTCAATAGCGGCGTCCGTATCCGCAGACCAATGCAGGCGCGCCTTGAATTCAGCCTCAAAAGTGGCGCTAGCGCTTGATAAACGTGCGGGAACAGCTACAAAAGTCATAGCAAAAAGGTATCCGGAGTTACTGGCCTACGGCACCCGCAAAGGCGTCGATGATCTTGCGGATGGGTTCTTGTTTGAGCTTGAGCGCAGCCTGGTTCACCACCAGACGGGAGCTGATGTCCATGATGCGCTCCACCTCGACCAAATGGTTGGCCTTGAGTGTGTTGCCCGTCGACACCAGATCCACAATCGCGTCGGCCAGACCGACCAAGGGCGCGAGTTCCATGCTGCCGTAGAGCTTGATCAAGTCCACGTGCACGCCCTTGCTGGCGAAAAACTCCCGGGCAATCGCCACGTACTTGGTAGCCACCTTGAGGCGGGAGCCCTGCTTGACGGCAGACGCATAGTCAAAGTCCGCACGCACCGCCACGCTGATGCGGCACTTGGCGATCTGCAAATCCAGCGGCTGGTAGAGGCCTTGGCTGCCATGCTCCAGCAAAGTGTCTTTGCCGGTGATGCCCAGGTCAGCACCGCCGTACTGGACATATGTGGGCACGTCGGTCGCACGCACCACCAGCACGCGGACGTTAGGCTGGTTGGTGTCCAGAATCAGCTTGCGGGACTTCTCCGGGTCGTCCAGCACCTCAATGCCGGCCGCTTTGAGCAACGGTACGGTTTCTTCAAAAATGCGGCCTTTGGACAGGGCCAGGGTGATCATGTCTGCGCTCATGGCGGGCTCTCGGGGTTGCGTGCGCTCAGGCGGACTGAGCTGCCCATTCGGTGGGCGAGAAGGTTTTCATGGACAAGGCGTGCACCTCATCGGTTTGCATGCGGTTGCCCAAGGTGGCGTACACCAAGCGCTGGCGCTGCACGAGGCGTTTGCCTTCGAATTCAGGCGACACGATGGTGGCGTACCAGTGGCGGCCATCGCCTTCGAGCGCGCAATGGTCGCAGGCGAGGCCGGCGGTGATGATGGCTTGGAGTTGGTCTGCGGTCATAGGAAATTCAGCTGCGGATTTTGTAGCCGCTGCGCAGCAATTGAAGGGCAATCAGGCTCACCACCACGGTGGCGCCAGCAACGACAGACACGCTCATCCAGGGAGACACGTCGCTGATGCCGAAAAAGCCGAAGCGGAAGCCGTCGATCATGTAAAAGAACGGGTTGAAGTGGCTAACTCCCTGCCAGAAGGCAGGAAGGGAATGGATGGAATAGAACACACCACTCAAGAACGTCATGGGCATGACCACAAAGTTCTGGAAAGCGGCGAGCTGGTCAAACTTTTCGGCCCACAAACCGGCAATAAGCCCGAGTGCAGCCATCAGGGTGGCCCCCAACACCGCAAAGGTAAAAATCCATAGCGGAGCGACATAGGTCATGGGAGCAAAAAATGCGGCCACTACAAAGACGCCTAGCGCGACTACCAACCCCCGGATGATGGCTGCCCCCACATAGGCCACAAACCAGTGCACGTAAGAAAGCGGGGTGAGCATCAGAAACACGAGATTGCCCATGACCTTGCTCATGATGAGCGAGGACGAGCTGTTGGCAAACGCGTTTTGCAACAGGCTCATCATTGCCAAGCCGGGAACCAGAAAGGCGGTGTAGCTGACCTGATCGTAGACCTTCACATGGCTCTCCAGCGCGTGGCCGAATATCAGCAGGTACAGCATGGCCGTGAGCACCGGCCCTGCAATGGTTTGTCCAGCGACTTTCCAAAAACGCAGGGTTTCTTTGTAAAGCAGGGTTTGCCAGCCGTTCATGCCTGTGCTCCTTGCTGGTTCATGACTCCGAGGAACACATCTTCCAGATCGGCCTTGCGGATCTCCACGTCTTCCACAGTCACTCCGGCTTGTCGGACAGCAGCGAGGTAATTCTCAATGTCGAGGGCATTGTGTGCTGGCAGTTGGACGATGCGCCCGGTAATGCGCGCACGCGCTGCCAGCTCCGGAGGCAGGGTATCCGCCGTCTTGAAGCGCAGCACATTGCTGCTGGCGGCCTTGAGCAAATCGCTGGTCTTGTCCAAAGCCACGATACGGCCGGTCTTGAGCATGGCGATACGGCCGCAAAGGGCCTCGGCTTCTTCAAGGTAGTGGGTGGTCAGCAGCACGGTGCTGCCCTGCTTATTGAGGTTGGCAACGAACTGCCACAGCGTCTGGCGCAATTCCACGTCCACGCCGGCAGTAGGCTCGTCCAGCACAATGACCGGCGGTTTGTGCACCAAGGCTTGCGCTACCAGCACCCGCCGCTTCATGCCACCGGAGAGTTGGCGCATGTTGGCATTGGCTTTGTCGGCCAAGCCCAGGCCTTCCAGCAACTCGTCAACCCAGGCGTCGTTGTTGCGCATGCCGAAGTAACCGGATTGAATGCGCAGCATCTCGCGCACATTGAAAAACGGATCGAACACCAGCTCCTGCGGCACCACACCCAGCTTGCGGCGGGCGTCGGCAAAATCGGTTTGCACATCACTTCCCAGCACTTGCACACTGCCGCTAGTAGGACGGGACAGGCCGGCCAGCATGCTGATCAGGGTGGTTTTGCCCGCTCCATTGGGGCCGAGGAGACCAAAAAATTCGCCCTCCTCGATGTTGAGACTGACGTTATCGACTGCCTTGAAGGTGGAGCCTTTCGGCCCCTTAGGCGAGGGATACGTCTTGGAGATGGATTGGAAGAAGATGGCGGGCATAAAGAACCCGCGATTTTACGCTGCTGCCCTCAGGCGGGCTTGAGCAGTGCGTCAATCCCGTACAGAGCAGCCAGATCACGCAAACGGGCGGGAAGCTTTTGCACGGCAAACACTTTGCCCGCCTTGGCGCACTCTCGCCGCAACTCCAGCAAGACGGCCAGGGCAGAGGAGTCAAAGCGCTGCAATCGCTCCCCATCGACGACGACGGTTGCAGCTTCGTGCTGCAGGCCGTCGCGTAGCTCCGACAGGCAGGCCGGAGCGACTTCATGCGTCATGGTGGCGGGCAGGTTCAGCACATCAGCCTTTCTTGGCGTTGGCCTTGTTTTGTTCGGCCAAGGCGTCAATCAAACCATCAACACCCTTGGCATTGATTTGCTGGGCAAATTGGCTGCGGTAGGTTTCCACCAGCCACACGCCCAGCACGTTCAGGTTGTAAATTTTCCAGCCGGCGCCCACGCCAGGGGTTTTCTCAAGGCGGTAATCCAGCTGAATGGGGTCACCCTTGCCCTTTATTTCGGTACGAACGATGACTTCTTTATCTTCTGGGGCCATGCGCATGGGCTTCATCGCAATGGTTTGGTCATTGACCTGCGCCAAAGCGCCGGCATAAGTCCGGACCAACAAGATCTTGAATTCGTCTTGCAACCGCTTTTGCTGCTCCGGCGTCGCCTGGCGCCAGCCCGGACCCACGGCAGAAGCCGTCATGCGCTGGAAATTCACGTTAGGCATGATGCGCGAATCAACCAGAGACACCACCTTACTCGTGTCCCCCGTGCGCATCGATTTGTCGGCTTTGATGGTGTCGAGTACGTCCACCGACAAGCGCTTGATCAGCGCATCAGGAGCCTCATCCTCCGCATAGGCCGCAGGGGCAAAAGCCAAGCCTGCCATTAGAGCCACGGAACCGGCCCATCCCAGAAAACCACGTTTACTCAACATTGTTCATTCCCATCAAACGAGAGCAAATTATGCACAGACCGGGCCACGTCCGCTTTGGGCGGCTTGGCCTTATGGCTCTTGGGACTCTTCATCCGGCGGATTGCCGTCGTACACCTGATACCGCTGACGCTGCAAATAGCTGTCACGGATGAATGAATAGCGGTCAAGCGCTGCCCCGCTGATCACACCTTCGGCATCCAGAAAGGTAGAGCGTGTATCCACAATGTCCACCACCGTCAAACCGGTACGGGTCCCTTCATCAACAATCTGATTGACCAAGTTGCCTTGCCTGTCTACTGGCTTCGCTGCCACCTCACGCAAAGTTGCAGGCCCCAGCAAGGGCAACACCACATAAGGTCCAGCACCCACACCCCAATGCCCCAGCGTGATATTGAAATTGGCGGGATGCCGCTCGATGTTCAAATCACTTGCGACATCGATCACGCCACCGAGACCCAAAGTGGTATTCACCATCACTCGGCCTACGCTATCGCCAAAAGCCTGACCCCTTAACGTCAGCGCGTTGTTCACCACCGACCAGACATCGTCAAGATTGGCAAAGAAATTGTTAATGCCTGTGCGGGCCCAAGTTGGCAGTGTCGACTTGTAGGCTGTAGCAACGGGTTTCAAAACAGCGCGGTCCACCGCATCGTTAAACCCGAACACAGACCGGTTCATGGACTCCCAAGGATCACGCGGATCCGGACTGGCCACCGTGGCGCAGCCTTGCAATGTAAAGAACAGGGCCAGCAATGCCAGCCATTTGATGGAAAGGCGCATCATTTGGCGGGAGTGTCAGAGGGGCCGTCTGCGGCTTTGCTGTAGAGGAACTGGCTGATCAGGTTTTCCAGCACAACCGCGCTTTGGGTCGTACCGATCACGTCGCCAGCGGCAAGGTTGGCAGCGTCGGCTCCTGCTTCGATGCCAATGTACTGCTCCCCCAACAAACCGCTGGTCAAAATTTTGAGCGAGCTATCTTTGGGGAAGGCAAAACGCTTGTCCATGGACAACTGTACTTTGGCCTGGAAGGTTTTGTCATCAAAGCCGATGGACTCCACGCGCCCTACCACGACACCGGCGCTTTTGACGGCTGCCTTGGGTTTGAGTCCGCCGATGTTGTCGAACTTCGCCGTCACCGGGTAACCCCTGTCCACACTGAACGTCAGGAGGTTAGCCGACTGCAGGGCCAGAAACACCAGCGCCAATGCCCCCAGCAGCACAAACAGGCCGACCCACACATCATTTTTGGAGCGTTGCATTTTTCTTCCCCTAAATACTGAACATCATGGCGGTGAGAACGAAGTCCAGCGCCAGCACGGTGAGCGATGCCACCACTACCGTACGGGTTGTGGCACGGGCAACACCCTCGGGCGTAGGCTGCGCTTCAAAGCCCTGCAGCAAAGCAATGAAACTCACCGCAAAACCGAACACCACGCTCTTGAGAACACCATTCCCCACATCGACCCAGACATCTACGCCGCTTTGCATCTGGCTCCAGAACGCGCCGGAGTCAATGCCTATCATGGGCACGCTGACAACCCAACCGCCCAGTACGCCAACCGCACTGAACACCGCTGCCAATATGGGCATCGCGATCACAGCACCCCAGAAGCGGGGCGCAAGAATGCGCGACACGGGGTCAACTGCCATCATCTCCATGGCGCTGAGTTGCTCGCCCGCCTTCATGAGACCGATTTCGGCGGTCAGGGAGGTTCCGGCCCTCCCGGCAAACAGCAATGCCGTCAGCACCGGACCGAACTCACGCACCAGGCTCAAGCTGATCAACATACCCACTGAGTCGGCTGCACCGAAGCGCTGCAAACCGTAGTAGTACTGCAAGCCCATCACAAAGCCGACAAACACACCGGACACCGCGATGATGGCAAGCGAATAGTTGCCCATGAAATGAATCTGATCACGCAGCAGTGCCGGCCGGCGCAACACCGCACCCAAGGAAGCCACCAAACGACCCATCAGGCGCGCGCCCGCACCCCAATCGGCCAACTTGCTGCGAACGGCGAAACCCAGCTCGGCAGGATGCAAAAACTTCATCGCACCACCTCTGCAGAGAAGTCTGCTTCGACCGGTACTGAGGGGTAATGAAAGCGCACAGGCCCTTCAGGCAGGGCATTCACAAACTGGTGGACCAGCGGGTCTGCGCTGTCGCGCACCTCTTGTGGCGTGCCTTGGGCAGCAATTTTGCCGTTGGCCAACACGATAACCTGGTCGGCGATGTGGAAAGTTTCTTCCAGATCGTGTGACACGACGATGCTGGTCAAGCCCATCGCGTCATTGAGCTGGCGGATGAGCCGCGCTGCGGTGCCCAAGGAAATCGGATCCAAGCCGGCAAAGGGCTCGTCGTACATCACCAACTCGGGGTCCAAAGCAATAGCCCGCGCCAGTGCGACTCGACGCGCCATGCCGCCGGATACTTCGGAGGGCATCAAATCCCTCGCACCCCTCAAGCCCACCGCATTGAGCTTCATCAGGACGATGTCGCGAATCAATGTTTCCGACAAGCCGGTGTGCTCCCGCAAGGGAAAGGCCACGTTGTCAAAAACACTCAAATCCGTGAACAAGGCGCCGAACTGGAACAACATACCCATTCGACGGCGGGCGGCATATAGAGCCTCGGAGCCGAGACTGGAAATATCCTGCGGCACGTCACCCGAGGTGGGGCCATGCAGCAGCACCTGCCCGCTTTGTACGCGGATCTGCCCGCCAATGAGGCGCAATACCGTCGTTTTGCCACCACCAGACGCGCCCATCAGGGCCGTCACCTTGCCGCGCGGCACTGTCAAGGACACGCCATCCAAGATGCGCCGCTCCCCGTATCCGAAGGAGACGTTTTTCAGTTCAACAAGAGCAGAGGAAGGAGTGGTGGCCATGAAAGCAACAAGGCCGGGATGTGCCCGGCCTTGGAATGATAAGGGGGAAAACCCTTATCAGCGTGGCAGTTCGGTAAAGCCCATCAAGAACTCGTCCACTGCACGAGCCGCCTGACGGCCTTCGCGGATCGCCCAAACCACCAAGGACTGGCCGCGGCGGATATCGCCAGCCGCAAACACCTTGGGCACATTGGTGGCGTAGCCGCCAGCGATGTCCGTCGTCGCCTTGGCATTGCCACGAGCGTCCTTGTCAATACCGAAGGACTCCAGCACTGTTGCAACCGGATTCACGAAGCCCATGGCCAGCAACACGAGGTCGGCCTTAAGCACTTTTTCGCTACCGGGCACATCGACCAACTTGCCATCCTTGAACTCAACTTGCACGGTCTTTAGACCTGTGACCTTGCCTTTTTCGCCGATGAACTCTTTGGTGGAGATGGAGAACACGCGCTCGCAACCCTCTTCATGGCTGGAGCTGGTGCGCAGCTTCAGCGGCCAGTAGGGCCAAGTGAGCGGACGGTTTTCTTCAGCTGGAGGCTGGGGCATCACTTCGAACTGGGTGACGCTGACCGCACCGTGGCGGTTGGAGGTACCCACGCAGTCAGAGCCGGTGTCACCGCCGCCGATGACGATGACGTGCTTGCCGTCAGCGCGCAGCTGGTTTTTGAGCTTGTCACCGGCGTTGACTTTGTTCTGCTGGGGCAGGAATTCCATGGCGAAATGGATACCGTCCAATTCGCGGCCGGGTACAGGCAGGTCGCGCGACTGCTCGGATCCGCCGGTCAGCAGCACGGCGTCAAAGTCCTTTTTGAGCTGCTCGGGGGAAATGGTTTCCTTGGCCCAGTTGGTGACTTTGGAGCCCTTGGGCATTTCACCCACCAACACGCCAGTGCGGATGGTCACGCCTTCGGCGACCAGCTGCTCGGCGCGGCGGTCGATGTGGGTCTTTTCCATCTTAAAGTCAGGAATGCCGTAGCGCAGCAGGCCGCCGATGCGGTCGTTCTTCTCGAACAAGGTGACGTCGTGACCGACGCGGGCCAACTGCTGGGCAGCAGCCATACCAGCGGGACCGGAGCCAACCACGGCCACTTTTTTACCGGTCTTGACGGTTGCGGGCTGGGGGATGACCCAGCCTTCATGCCAGGCACGGTCAATGATGGCGTGCTCGATCGACTTGATGCCAACGGCTTCTTCGTTGACGTTCAAGGTGCAGGCTGCTTCGCAAGGTGCAGGGCAGATACGGCCGGTGAACTCGGGGAAGTTGTTGGTGCTGTGCAGCGTGTCGATGGCGGCCTTCCAGTCCTTGCGGAATACGAGGTCGTTGAAGTCCGGAATGATGTTATTGACCGGGCAGCCGTTGTTGCAGAACGGCGTACCGCAGTCCATGCAGCGCGCGGCCTGCTTGTTGGCCTGTGCATCGTCCAGACCGATAACGAACTCTTTGTAGTTCTTCAGGCGCTCGGTAACGGGCTTGTAGCCCTCTTCGATGCGCTCAAACTCCATGAAGCCAGTGACTTTTCCCATGATGTACGTCCTTGTGCGTTAGATCAGGCTCGCCTTACTTGGCAGCCGCTGCTTCTTTTTTAGTAGCTGCCGGCGCAGATTTGGCGGGCGCCACAGCCGATTTACGTGCATGAATCTCACCCAGAGCACGTTTGTATTCGTTGGGGAATACCTTCACGAACTTGGCGCGGGATGCCTCCCAGTTGTCCAGCAGTTCACGTGCACGCTTGCTACCGGTCCAGCGGTTGTGGTCTTCCAGCAGTTTCTTAAGCTGGGCTTCATCGGTTTCACCACGATGCCAGATACCCTTGTCGAGAGTGGCTTCCTGCTCGGCGGCAGTTAGCACCTTCTCCAAGCTCACCATGGCGGTGTTGCAACGCTTGGCGAACTGGCCGTCTTCGTCGTACACATAGGCGATACCACCACTCATGCCCGCTGCAAAGTTGCGGCCGGTTTTTCCCAGCACCGCCACCGTTCCGCCGGTCATGTATTCGCAACCGTGGTCGCCGGTACCTTCAACTACAGCAGTGGCGCCGGACAAGCGGACCGCAAAGCGCTCGCCCGCCACACCGCTCAGGAACGCTTCGCCGGTGGTGGCGCCGTACATCACGGTGTTACCCACGATAGTGTTGCGGATGGCTTCACCACGGAAGTCGATGCTCGGACGCACGACCACGCGGCCGCCGGACAGGCCCTTGCCGGTGTAGTCGTTGGCGTCGCCTATCAGATACAGGGTGATGCCCTTGGTCAGGAAAGCGCCGAAAGACTGGCCGCCCGTGCCTTCCAGCTGGATGCGGATGGTGTCATCCGGCAAACCTTCCGGATGCACCTTGGTGACCGCGCCGGAGAGCATGGCACCCACCGAACGGTTCACGTTGCGGGCCACCTCCATGAACTGCACCCGCTCACCTTTGTCGATGGCAGCGCGGCTCTTGGCGATGAGCACGTTGTCCAGCGCCTTTTCCAGACCGTGATCCTGGGTGAGTGTCTGGAAACGTGGCACGTCGGCAGGCACTTGCGGCTGGGCAAACAGGCGGGCGAAGTCCAGGCCTTGTGCTTTCCAGTGCTCAATGCTCTTTCGGGTGTCGAGCAGGTCGGAACGACCGATCATGTCGTCGAATTTGCGGATGCCCAGCTGGGCCATGATCTGGCGCACTTCTTCAGCGATGAAGAAGAAGTAGTTCACCACGTGCTCAGGCTTGCCGGAGAACTTGGCGCGCAGCACCGGGTCTTGGGTAGCCACGCCCACTGGGCAGGTGTTCAGGTGGCACTTGCGCATCATGATGCAGCCTTCCACTACCAGCGGGGCGGTGGCGAAGCCGAATTCATCCGCACCCAACAGGGCACCGATGGCGACGTCGCGGCCGGTCTTCATCTGTCCGTCAGCCTGCACGCGGATACGGCTGCGCAAGCGGTTCAGTACCAGAGTCTGCTGGGTTTCAGCCAGACCGATTTCCCATGGAGAACCGGCGTGCTTGATGGAGGACCAGGGAGACGCACCGGTACCACCATCGTGACCTGCGATCACCACGTGGTCCGCCTTGCACTTGGCAACGCCGGCAGCGATGGTGCCCACACCGATTTCAGACACCAGCTTGACGCTGATGCCGGAGTGCGGTGCCACGTTCTTCAGGTCGTGGATCAGCTGGGCCAAGTCCTCGATGGAGTAGATGTCGTGGTGCGGAGGGGGCGAAATCAGGCCCACACCGGGCACCGAGTGACGCAGCTTGCCGATATAGTCAGACACCTTGCCGCCCGGCAACTGTCCGCCCTCACCGGGCTTGGCGCCTTGAGCCATCTTGATCTGGATCTGGTCCGCGCTGTGCAGGTATTCGGCTGTCACACCGAAGCGGCCGGACGCCACTTGCTTGATGCGGCTGCGCAAGGAGTCGCCAGCCTGCAAAGGCAGGTCCACTTCCACGTTCCCCGCACCGATCACGCTCTTGAGGCTGTCGCCCTGCTTGATCGGGATGCCCTTGAGTTCGTTGCGGTAGCGCGCGGCATCTTCACCACCCTCACCGGTATTACTCTTGCCGCCGATACGGTTCATGGCCACAGCCAGCGTCGCGTGGGCTTCTGTGGAGATGGAGCCCAAGGACATGGCGCCGGTTGCAAAGCGCTTGACGATTTCCTTGGCGGACTCGACTTCTTCCAGCGGAATGGCCTTGGCAGGGTCCACCTTGAACTCGAACAGGCCGCGGAGCGTCAGGTGGCGCTTGGACTGGTCGTTGATGATCTGGGCGTACTCTTTGTAGGTATTCCAGTTGTTAGCACGGGTGGAGTGCTGCAGCTTGGCAATCGCATCCGGTGTCCACATGTGTTCTTCACCACGGGTACGCCATGCGTACTCACCGCCGGCATCCAGTGCGTTGGCCAACACCGGGCTGTCACCGAACGCCAGGTTGTGCATGCGGATGGCTTCTTCAGCAATCTCGAACACACCGATACCTTCCACCTTGCTGGGGGTGCGGGTGAAATACTTGTCGATGGTTTCAGTGTTCAGGCCGATGGCTTCAAACAACTGGGCACCGCAGTAGGACATGTAGGTCGACACGCCCATCTTGGACATGATCTTGGACAGTCCCTTGCCGATCGCCTTGATGTAGTTGTAGATAGCTTTGTCAGCGCTCAGGTCACCCGGCAGGTCCTTGTGTATGTCCTGCAGGGTTTCCATGGCAAGGTAGGGGTGCACAGCCTCAGCGCCGTAACCGGCCAGGACCGCGAAGTGGTGCACTTCACGGGCTGTACCGGTTTCCACCACCAGACCGGCGGTGGTGCGCAGCCCCTCGCGCACGAGGTGCTGGTGAATGGCGGAGAGCGCCAACAGTGCAGGAATCGCTACCTGGGTGGAGCTGATGCTGCGGTCGCTGATGATCAAGATGTTCTTGCCGCTCTTGATTGCGTCCACCGCTTCAGCGCACAAAGAAGCCAGCTTGGCTTCCACGCCTTCATGACCCCATGCCAAGGGATAAGTGATGTCCAGCGTATAGCTGCGGAACTTGCCTTGAGTGTGGTGTTCGATATTCCGTACCTTCGCCATGTCAGCGAAGTCCAGAATGGGCTGGCTCACCTCAAGACGCATGGGCGGGTTAACTTGATTGATGTCCAGCAAGTTGGGCTTGGGTCCGATGAAGGACACCAAGGACATCACGATGGCTTCGCGGATCGGGTCGATCGGCGGGTTGGTCACCTGCGCGAACAGCTGCTTGAAGTAGCTGTAAAGCGGCTTGTTCTTGTCAGACAAAACAGCCAAGGGGCTGTCGTTACCCATGGAGCCGATGGCTTCTTCGCCCGCAGTAGCCATAGGCGCAATCAGGAACTTCAGGTCTTCCTGGGTAAAGCCGAAAGCTTGCTGGCGGTCCAGCAGGCTCACCTGGTCGGTAACGCGCTTGGGCTCTACGCCAGCTACTACCGCAGACAAGGCCTTGTCGGTGCGGCGTTCGTCAAAAGACACGTCGTCCAGCTTGATGCGCAGGTTCTCGATCCACTGCTTGTAGGGCTTGCTGTTGGCGAGGCTGGCTTTGAGCTCCTCGTCATCAATCATGCGGCCTTGCTCCAGGTCGATCAGGAACATCTTGCCGGGCTGCAGGCGCCATTTGCGCACGATTTTGTTCTCGGGCACGGGCAGCACGCCGGACTCGGAACCCATGATGACCAAGTCGTCATCTGTGATGCAGTAGCGGGAAGGACGCAGACCGTTGCGATCCAGCGTGGCGCCGATCTGGCGGCCATCGGTGAACACGATGGAGGCCGGGCCGTCCCAGGGCTCCATCATCGCAGCGTGGTACTCATAGAAGGCCTTGCGGCGCTCGTCCATGGTGGTGTGCTGCTCCCATGGCTCGGGAATCATCATCATCACGGCCTGACTGATAGGGTAGCCGGCCATAGTCAACAGCTCAAGGCAGTTGTCGAAAGTGGCGGTGTCGGACTGGTCTGCAAAGCTGATGGGATACAGCTTTTGCAAATCGGCAGCCAGCACGGGAGAAGACATGACGCCTTCACGTGCCTTCATCCAGTTGTAGTTGCCTTTGACGGTGTTGATTTCACCGTTGTGAGCCACATAGCGGTAGGGGTGAGCCAGTGGCCACTCAGGGAAGGTGTTGGTCGAGAAACGCTGGTGCACCAAGCCTAGCGCGGATACGCAGCGCTCGTCTTCCAGGTCCTTGAAGTACACACCCACTTGGTCGGCCAGCAGCAAGCCCTTGTAGACCACAGTACGGCTGGACATGCTGGGCACGTAATACTCTTTGGAATGCTTCAAGCCCAGCGCCTGGATGTTGGCACTGGCGGTCTTGCGGATCACGTAGAGCTTGCGCTCCAGCGCGTCTTGCACGATCACGTCATTGCCGCGGCCGATGAAGACTTGACGCAGGATGGGTTCTTTTTCGCGCACGGTGGGCGACATGGGCATGTCGCGGTTCACCGGCACATCGCGCCAGCCCAACAGCACTTGGCCTTCGGCCTTGATGGCGCGCTCCATTTCCTGCTCGCAGGCCAGACGGGAGGCGTGCTCCTTGGGCAGGAAGATCATGCCGACACCGTATTCGCCTTGGGGCGGCAAAGTCACGCCCTGCTTGGCCATCTCTTGGCGGTAGAGCGCGTCTGGCAGCTGAATCAAAATACCGGCGCCATCGCCCATCAATGCGTCCGCACCCACCGCGCCACGGTGATCGAGGTTTTCAAGGATCTTGAGTGCGTTCTTGACGATGTCGTGGCTTTTCTCCCCACGAATGTGCGCCACAAAACCGACGCCGCAGGCATCGTGCTCATTGGCGTTGGAATACAAACCGTGGTCTTTGAGGTGTTGGATTTCGGCTGCCGTAGTCATGGCGCACTCCTGAAAATTACAGTGGACTTGGAGAATACTGCAACGCAACAAAAGTGCCAAGAAAATTAAATAGGGTCAGACACTATTTAAATTATCAATAAAGTCTTGAAAATATAATTAGGTCCACATCAATTTCATAGCGCTTCGCGCACATCTGCAAATGGCTGAAGGCGATATCTAGTCTTAAACAGGTGTCTTGCGGGGACGCCCGGGCGTTTTGCGCACCAAACGTCGGGACGTGTTTTTTTGCAACTCTGCGACGAATTCATCGTCCCCAAACGCCCAACCGCGAGTCACCGCGTCGGTGATTTGGTGGAGTTGCACTGAATTGAGGCCTTCTTGAGCAGCCGCTTGATAGGCTGCCTCGCGCGCGAAGGGCGTATTGCCCAATGTCCAATAGGCCGGGTGTGTCACGATGCGCTTGTGAGTGACGGCACCGCTGTAATGCGAGTGGCTGGACCACGGATAGTCTGAGGGCGGCAGGCTAATTCCGGTGCGCTGCGGATGCTGGTCCATAAAGGTCAACACCGCCAGAGCATGACGCGGCTGCACGACAGCAGACTTAAAGCGCCCTTCCCACAAGGTGCCTTTGCGGGCGTATTTGCGGTTGAAGCAGCGCACATAGGTGCGACCCAAGGCCTGCATCATGAGCGCCAAGCCCTGCTCGGTTGTAGGCGTCAGCAACAAATGAAAGTGATCCTGAAGCAGCACGTAGCCATGCACAGCAACTTGGTGCTGCTGGGCCGCAAGATGAATTGCGTTCAACAGTTCTTCGTAATCCTCTGCGTCCGAGCAGATGGACTGGTCATGCCCGCCACGCTGCAAGACGTGGTGCAGATGTCCGGCAATTGCCAATCGGGGAAGTCGAGCCATGGGCCGCGATGGTAGCGGATCACGACCGCAGCCCGCTTACAAGTTCGTTACCGGCAATTGGTATTGGGGAGTACCCATGAGATCAATGCCACAGGACAGGTTATCCAACCAATCCAACAACTGGGTGATGGCAGCGCCTTGCAATGGGGCACCATGCTGCGGGACTATCATGGAGATCTCCAGCCCACGAACCATGCGTACCCACAGTTTGAGGATCTTGTTGCTAACCATGTAGCGGCGGTGGAAAGACTCCATGCCCTGTGGCATGGGCATCAAATTGGTGATGGGTTTGCGCGCGTCTTGGCCACTGAGCATGGAAACACCCAAGTCGCCGGAAAACAGGATTTTGCTCACCGGGTCATAAAACTGAAAATTACCCTCGGCATGCAGAAAGTGCGCAGGCAAGAGCCACAACTCGGTCTTGCCGAAGCGGAGTTTGCCGCCTTCGTCAGGAATGGGGATGATGCGGTCTTCCGTCTTGCCGATTTTGCAGAAATGCGGCGCAAAACGGGCCCATAGCTGTGAAATCAACAGCTTGGCTTGGGTGGATGTCATCCAGCGGTCCAAGGAGGCAATGATGTCCGGGTCAGCGTGGGAGGCAATGATGTAATCGAGGTGCTGAGGTGCGATGTACTTGCGCATCGTCAAGTTCAGCTCGTTGTAGGTCATGTTGCCGCCCGGGTCCAGGATCACCCCTTCACCGTGGTCCACGATAAGGAATTGATTAGCCTGTACCGCTTCAGTTTCGTCGGACACGAGATCGGTGAACATCGCACAACAGTGATGGGCGTCTTTGTAGAGTTCAACAGCCATGTCGGGGCCCTTATGCAAAGTGGGCGCCTATGCGCCCACATGAACCCCTGATTGTCAAATCAGCCCGCAAACCGGGCTTTGATTCACATCAATTATTTGGGCGCTTTGGTCACACGAACTTTGCCACCGGTGGTGACGATGATCACCGCATCGCCTGCGGCCAGTTGCTCGCCGCCTTTGGCTTGCACGATCGCACGACGATCGCCGCCTTTGAGTTGAACCAGAATTTCAATGGCCTCTTCTTTGGTCGCCATACGCTCCAAGGCATTGCCTGCAGCAGCACCAGCCACACCCGCCAACACTCCGAGCACCTGCGCCTCGCGCTGCACACCGCTGCCACCGTAGCCGCCAATGGCACCTACTACGCCGCCCACAGCAGCGCCCACGCCGGATTGGCTGCCGTCCACGACCACGTTGCGCACGGACAGAATGACACCGTCTTGCACTTGGGCCATACGCTGCGCATCACCGCGCTGGATGACATCAGGGCTGCTGCTTGCGCATGCGCCCAAAGTAGCTGCTACCAAGGCAATGCTTGCCCATTTCATGATCTTTTGCATATTCCTCTCCGGTTCTGGAACGATTCAACTCAACCCAGTTAACGCGTCAGGCCACCGCTTCGTTGTCAGCAGTATTGTCGACGGGCAATGTAAACCGCGTGTCAAGCAGGGATGAGAGGCCGAATTCACCCAAAATCGCGCTTAAACGCTCCGCAGCAGCACGTTTCTTTTGACCGGTGTAGCGCGCCAGAATCAACTCGTTTTTCATGCTGTGCTCCCAGCCCACCAGTTCGGTCACGGTCACCTGATAGCCATGGGCCTCCAGATACAGGCAGCGCAACACATTGGTGAGCTGGCTGCCCATTTCGCGGGTGTGCAGCGGATGACGCCAGAGCTCAGCTAGCGGAGTGCGTGTTAGGTTCATTGCCTTGTTCTGGTTGAGATGTCGGGCAAGTTCCGCCTGGCAGCAGGGCACAAGGACAAAAGCCCTCACTTTCTTTTCAAGACCGAAAGCGATGGCATCGTCCGTTGCGGTATCGCAGGCATGTAAAGCAGTGACCACATCAAAACTGGGGGGCAGCTCTTGCATGCTGGTGGATTCGGCCACGCTCACATTCAAAAAGCTCATTCGTTCAAACTGAAGCTTGGTAGCCAAGGTTTTGGACTTCTCTACGAGCTCAGCGCGGGTTTCAATTCCATACAAGTGACTGTGCGGAAGGTTCTTGAAATACAAGTCGTAAAGAATGAACCCGAGGTAAGACTTGCCTGCGCCGTGGTCTGCCAACGTAAAGCTGCGCCCTTCTGCAACCGGCAGTTCATTCATCAGTTTTTCAATGAACTGATAGAGGTGATAAACCTGCTTGAGCTTGCGGCGGGAGTCTTGGTTCAACTTGCCATCGCGCGTGAGGATATGCAACTCTTTGAGCAGCTCTACGGACTGGCCGGGGCGGATCTCCGGCGCAATTTGTCCAGAGGGAGCGGAGGTCCCTGCTTTCACGGGTTGAACTTTATTTTTTTTCATTCGATGGTTGCGCCCACTCACAAGGCCGTGTTGTCTGGGCCGACTTGCAGGGCCGCCCAGCCTTCGGGGCCCAGCTGCTGCAATGTTGCAATGTTCTTTTCGTAAATTTGCTCGGCAGCCGGAAATGCTTCTACCGCCTTGTCGATACTGGCTTCCCGCAGGAGATGCATTGTCGGGTACGGCGCCCGGTTGGTGAAGTTGCCGATGTCTTCGGGTCCGGCGTCTGCAAACTGGAATTGGGGATGGAAGCTGGCGATCTGAAGCTCTCCGTCGAGCTTCAGTTTACGCAGGGCCTTGTCTGCGGAATACAGGAAGTCGTTGAATTCCACAAAGTCCCCAAACACATCCGCTAGCACCAAGAGCGTGGTGTCGCGCATTTGGGGGTCAGATTGTGAGAGGCTGAGCAACTCAGTTCGCAAGACCTCGAGCACTTCGGCGGACTCGGTCGCGCGGCACACCACGTAATGCACTTGGTTCTTGACGTAGACCGATTTGGCGAAGGGGCACAGGTTCAACCCGATAACTGCGCGCTCCAGCCAACGCCGCATGGAATGAATGACCGCGTCATCCTTGCCTGTCAACGAACCGCCGGACTCAGACATCGAACATCCTTCGGCCGGTCAGTCGCTCATGTTCGCGCAACGCGAAGCGGTCCGTCATGCCAGCGATGTAGTCACTGACCTGGCGTTGAATGGAAAGTTCGTTCACTATGTCGTCGTCCTGGTGCATTTCCTCAGGCGAGGAAACATAAGCGTCAAATAACTCCGCCACGATGAGCTTGGCTTTGCACATGGTGTCCATCACCTGCTCATGACGATAAAGATGCTTAAACAAAAAGTGCTTGAGCTCCCGCGTTTGCGCGCGCATCCCGTCACTAAATAGCACCAGTGACGGTGCAGCACGCACGGCGCTCACGTCCACAGGCTTAAGCGCATCCAATTGCGCGCGGGTAGCGTCCATCACGTCATAGACCATGTCGCTGAGCATGAGACGAATCGTTTCGTACAGCCACCGCCGCTGCTTCTTGGCTTGCGCTATTTCCGGATGTTGGTGAGCGGCCATATCTGCAAATTTGCGGAACAAAGGCACCTCCAACATCTGGTCCATGCTGAGCAGTCCTGAACGAACCCCGTCATCAATATCGTGGCAGTTGTAGGCGATCTCATCCGCCAGATTGCACAACTGTGCCTCCAAGCTGGGTTGCCCGCCGTTCAAGAATCGTTGCGCCACGCCTCCACTTTGTCCCGGATAAGAGGCTTCCATTTTTTCCAAAGCTGAGGCGTTGTTCCTGGAGCAGTGCTTCAGGATGCCTTCGCGAGACTCAAAGCAAAGATTCAGGCCATCAAACCCCGGGTAGCGGGCTTCCAAGTGATCGACCACACGCAGGCTTTGCAGATTGTGCTCAAAGCCGCCGTGTGCGGCCATGCATTCATGCAGAGCGTCCTGCCCGGCATGGCCGAATGGCGTATGACCCAAATCGTGAGCCAAGGCAATCGTTTCCACCAGATCTTCGTTCAAGCCAAGCGTTCTCGCCATGGAGCGGCCTAGCTGCGCCACTTCCAGAGAATGGGTCAACCGGGTACGAAACAGGTCGCCCTCGTGGTTGATGAAAACTTGCGTTTTGTAGACCAGTCGACGGAAGGCTGTGGAATGCACAATCCGGTCCCGATCCCGCTGAAAGGGGGTTCGGGTCGGCGCAGAAGGCTCCGGAAATCGCCTTCCTCGGCTTTGCTCCGGCAAGCATGCATAAGGTTGAAGTTTGAGCATCAAATCAGTGCCAAGCGCACGTTGCATGTGCGCGAACAGCTATACTTTTTATAGCATTCAGGCACAGCAAACATCGATAACGTCGCGGACCAAGGTATCGGGCGCTGCCCGCATGACCGCATTTCCAGGACCGTTAATTACTACGAATCGGATTTCTCCAGCCTCCGATTTTTTATCATGGCGCATGAGCTCAAGATAGCGCCCTGCATTGTCCTCGGCATCCAAGCGGGGCCCTTGGACCGGCAATCCAGCGGATGCAATGATGCGGGTCAGCCGCTCGACAAAAGCCGCATCAACCAGCCCCAATCGCTGCGAGAGGTGAGCTGCCATCACCATGCCACAGCCCACAGCTTCGCCGTGCAACCACTCGCCATAGCCCAAGCCAGCTTCAATGGCATGCCCGAAGGTGTGCCCGAAGTTCAGGATGGCCCGAAGTCCGGACTCGCGCTCGTCCTGACCGACTACCCAAGCTTTCAATTCACAACTTCGCTTTACGGCGTGCGCCAGTGCGTTGGTTTCGAGTTGGACAAGGCTAGCCATGTTGGTCTCAATCCAAGCCAGAAACTCCATATCTGCGATGGGACCGTATTTGATAACCTCTGCCAGCCCTGCACTGACCTCTCTCGCTGGAAGGGACTTCAAAGCATCCAGATCGCACACCACCATTTGGGGTTGGTAAAAAGCGCCTACCATATTCTTGCCAAGGGGGTGGTTAATGCCCGTTTTACCTCCCACCGAGGAGTCCACCTGGGCCAGCAAGGTGGTGGGCACTTGGACAAATGGGATCCCGCGCATATAGCTCGCCGCGGCGAATCCGGTCATATCCCCTACGACTCCTCCACCCAAGGCAAACAGGACCGTCTTGCGATCACAGGTGTTCTGCAATAAAGCGTCGAAAATGAGATTCAACGTTTCCCAATGCTTGTAGGACTCTCCGTCGGGCAGTTCTAACGTCAGCACTTTGAAGTACTTAGAACTCAGCGCGCGTTCCAAACGCGCTGCGTACATGGGGGCAACCGTCGTATTACTGACAATTACGGCTGTGTTGCCTTTGGGCAGGTCAGTGAAGGTCTCGAAATTGCCCAACAGCTGCCCGCCGATATAGATCGGATAGCTTCGCTCGGCCAATGCAATGTTTACGGTTTGTTTCGCCTGGATTGTCATAGCCCCTTAGTTTAGGGCCTGCAGGCGGCAAGACGCCCTGGCTATGACTCTGCCGTCGGGAGTGCGCCGGATAGTTCGAGCTGCATCACGATCATGTTGACCAATGTCGCCACGGATGGGCGGCCGGTTTCCAGAACAAAATGCGCCGTTTCCCGGTAGAGTGGATCGCGAACTGCAAAGAGCTCACGCATACGGGTCAACGGGTCTGCCACTTGAAGAAGTGGCCTGCTAACGTCATGGCGAAGCCGGCGGAACAACTCTTCGGGTGTGGATTTGAGATAGACAACCTTGCCACGTGAGTGCAGATGAAGACGGTTGTTAGGGCGCAAAACTGCTCCGCCACCGGTAGAGAGTACACACCTTGGATCCCGCGAGAGTTCATCAAGGGCCTCTTCCTCAATATCCCGGAAGCGCGCCTCACCTTCACGATCAAAAAACTCACGGATTGAACAACCTATCCGCGCTTCTATGGCGTGGTCAGAATCCACAAAAGGAAGACGCAATCGGCGGGCCAACTGGCGACCGACGGTGGTCTTCCCAGAGCCGGGAAGACCAACAAGACTAATGCTCAAGTCGCGCCCATCTCAACCTTGGCCAGAATCAACGGCCGACCACCTTGTCAGCAATGACTTTGGGCGTAATAAACACCAACATCTCGCGCTTTGTAATTTCCTTCGTACGGTTCCGGAAGAGAACCCCCAAGCCGGGCAAGTCGCCAAAGAAAGGCACCTTGGTTTCACTATCGTTGGAACTTTCCGTAAAGATGCCACCGATTACCACGGTACCGCCGTTTTCAACCAAAACTTGGGTTTGGACATGTTTGGTATCAATGGCGAAACCCGCAGGCGTACTTTGACCGACGGTGTCTTTGGTCACATCTAAGGTCAGAATGATGTTGCCCTCCGGCGTAATCTGCGGAAGTACTTCGAGCTTCAAGTTGGCTTTACGAAACGCGATCGATGTTGCGCCACTGGAGCTTGCAACCTGGTAGGGAAGTTCAGTACCTTGTTCAATCAAGGCCTTGATCTGGTCAGCCGTCACAACACGGGGGCTGGATACCACTTTACCCTTGCCTTCTGCTTCCAGCGCCGAGATTTCGAGGTTCAAAAACCGATCGGCACCTGCTCCGAAGATTGACACTGCAAACTGACCAGGTGCGTTTGTGCCAAGTGCACCTGTCGATGGAAGGTTTACAAAGTTTCCTGATGTGGTAGCCGCAGAGCCGACAACGTAACTGGAACCCAACGCCAAACCAGGTTTATCGCCAGACGCCGCAGCTGTACCACCTCCGCCGAGCTTCACTCCAAGCGACTTCCCGAAGGTATCCGATGCTTCAACAATCCGGGCCTCGATCAGCACTTGTCTGACCGCAATATCGATTTTTGCGATCAGCTGTTGGACTTGTTCAAGTTTGCTCGGAATGTCGGTCACAAACAGTTGGTTGGTGCGAGTTTCAAAAATCACGCTACCCCGGGAACTCAGAATTCTGCTAGCGGTAACTCCTTGTCCCGCGCCCGAGCTGGCAGCAATCAAACCAGCAGCAATGTCCGCTGCTTTGCCGTAGTTAATTTGGAACGCCTGCGTCCGCAGAGGCTCCAAATTCTGCACGGCCACAACGGTTTCCAGATCAAGCTTTTCTTTCGCAGCAATTTCGTCTTTGGGAGCTACCCAGAGCACATTACCGGTTTTGCGCATGCCCAAGCCCTTTGCTTGGAGAATGATGTCAAGCGCTTGATCCCAAGGAACATCCTGCAAACGCAAGGTTACAGAGCCGGAAACGGAGTCGGACGTCACGATATTGAAGTTAGTGAAATCCGCAATCACCTGCAACAGCGACCGAACTTCAATATTCTGGAAATTGAGTGACAACTTTTGACCGTTGTAACCGATACCTTGTGTCAGTTTTTTGGGATCAACTTTGACTTCTTTGATTTCCACGACGAATTGCTCATCGCTCTGGTAGGCACTATGCTCCCACTGACCTTGGGGCTCAATAACCATGCGAACTCTGTCACCTGATTGTGTCGTGGTCACCGTTTTGACCGGAGTGCCGAAATCAGCCACGTCCAGCTTACGCCGCAAGCCCTCAGGCAGCGTTGACTTCATGAACTCAACAACCAGCCCTTGTCCCTGCTGACGGATATCCACGCCGACCTGGTTATTGGGCAGCGTAACGACCACACGGCCTGCTCCATCCGCAGCGCGCCGGAAATCCACGTCTTTCAGCGGGGCAGATATGCGGCTGGTCGTCTCAGCGAATGCATTGACCGGCTTAGCACTGGCGACTTCGCTAGCATCCAGCGAAACCAACAGCGACTTACCTTGAATCTCGGCCTTGTAGGACGCCGCCTGCTTCAAATTAAGAACCACACGGGTGCGCTCACCGGCTTGCACCACACTCACAGATTTCAGATTGCCTTGATTGATCTCAACCGTTGAACGCCCCATGGCATTCGCCACCCCGGGGAAGTCAAGTGCAATACGAGCAGGTGACTGAATGGCAAAACCTGTGGGCAACGCAGTTAATGCCTGTGAAAGGTCAATCCTGACGACTTCATTGCCGCCTTGCATGGACCCGGTTACCGATTCAATTGCGCCTTGGGCAAAAACAACCTGCCCCAACAACAAGGAAAAAACCAAACCGATTTTTTTCAACATGCGTATTCCAATTTGTTTGTTTCCGTTTGTCATTTCGCCCTCTCTTGCAACTCTAGTGTTGCAGCGCGCTCAATCCATTCACCCGCAGCGTCCTGGACGATCTCTCGGAGCACTACCTGTGTTTCGGTGATCTTGGTGACCTTGCCATAGTTTTGGCCCAAGTAATTTCCCGATTTGACTTGGTACAACAGGTTATCAACCTTCACCAGCGCAACCGGTTGCCCTGCCTTGGTGAGGTTCCCGACCAAAGACATGGAATCCAAGGGAAACGATTCCAAAGGCTCTTTGCGCCTAGCCAATTCCGGCGCGACTAACGCGCCATTGGTCACAGCTTGAGAGGACTCACGTTTGAGCGCCTGGGTTAACTTCACATTGCTGAAAGGCTCCACTGCGGCCGTGCTGGTGTAAGCCTCAGGTACGAACTGCTTCGGTGCAGGAATAGGAGTCACTTTGGGACGTGTCTGGTTACGCTCTTCCACGATCCACTGACGCAATTCATCTTCTCCACCAGACCCGCACGCACTCAACAGCACCAGAACCGGAGCAACGGACAGAACTAAAGCCTTGTTCATTTCTTGGCCCCTGTGGCTTTGCGCTGCGCCTGAACCTCATCCGGATCCAAGTACCGGAAAGTTTTTGCGGTCGCGTCTAAAGTCAATGTGTTGTCTTGGCGTGGAGCAAGAGAGAGATTGTTTAGAGTAACGATGCGCGACAAATTGGCGATGTCAGATGCGAAACTACCGATATCGTGATATTTTCCGGTCACACGGATCGTTATGGGCAGTTCTGCGTAGTACTCCTTCACTGCAACCTGTCCGGGTCGGAACAAGTCAAACTGTAGGCTGCGCCCCAATCCTGCTTGATTGATATCCGACAACAAAGCGTCCATTTCGGCCTTGCTGGGCAATTGCTTCTCCAGTTGTGTCACATACTGCTGCACTTGTTCTCGCTGCTTCTTCAAGACATCCAGATTGACGGCTTTGGTCAATTTTGTCTTGTAGTCCTCACGCAATTTCGCTTCTTTATCTTGTTCAGCCTGAAGAAATTCCTGTGATCCGGTCAACCAAAAAAACCAAAGAAAAACCACGATGGCTAGAGCGACCAGTACAAACAATGCATACCGAGGCGCAGCAGGCCACAGTGATGGGTCTTTGGGGTCAAGATCAC
Source organism: Comamonadaceae bacterium (assembly GCA_027488985.1). Classification (GTDB taxonomy): domain Bacteria; phylum Pseudomonadota; class Gammaproteobacteria; order Burkholderiales; family Burkholderiaceae_C; genus Allorhodoferax; species Allorhodoferax aquaticus. The sequence continues at coordinate 186,791 of JAIYAR010000003.1, forward strand.
GGAATTGCGAGGCAACCTTCTGCTGCAATGCCGAAAAATCAATGGATGTATTCAAGCTCGTGGCCATAAATGCCCATTCTTTAAGGTTTCATCTGCGACGCTGAGCTCGCAATGGCTGGCTTACTCGCCGTGGACAAAGGAGGGTCGGCCAGCTTCACTCCCAGCTTTTCAGCTTCGCTGGAGCGCATTAACTTGACTCGAATGGTGAAGTTGTAGATTCTCTTTTGTTCTTTGGATGAGATAGCAGCCGAACCGGAGGTGATCTCAATTAACTCTGGCTTGGAAAACCATGGCGTGTTGTTCGCGAGGTTGCGTAGCAGCTCTGAAACACGCTCGTTGGACTGGGCCACACCGTTCAGCGAAACAAGCTGGTCTTGTTGGGTCATTTTGTTGATGTAAACGCCATCAGGCAGCTGGACCACGAGTTCGGTCAACAAATGCACAGGCAAATTGCGATCCGATTGCAAATCTTCTACCGCTTGCTGACGAGCCCGCAATGCCGCGATCTCGGTTTCCAAGGTCGCTATATCCTTAATTTGTCCTTCAAGTTTTTTGATTTCGGTCTCAAGAACGATATTGTTGCCCTGTTGCTGGGTAATCGCCGCCTGGTACCAGAGATAAATGGTGCCAGCAACGATGCCTCCCAACAAAGCCGAGATGCCCAGCGCGAGGTTGAACAAATCCTTGCGCCGCTTGCGTGCAGCCTCGCGATGGGGCAATAGGTTGATAAGGATCATTGCGAAAACCTCCGCAATGCCAAACCGCACGAAGTGAGGTAGGAAGGAGCTTCCCGTGTCATCCGCTTCAACCGAACGCCGTCACCGATTTCCATTCCGTCAAAAGGATTCAATAAACTGCACGGAAATGTCGTATGTTGCGTAACTGCATTGGTCAAACTGGGGAGAGCCGCAGAACCACCAGCCAACATGATGTAGTCCACTTTGTTGTGCGGCGTACTGGTAAAGAAGAACTGAAGCGCTCGCCCCAGCTCTTGAACCATGGTCTCAATGAAGGGCTTCAGCACCGTAGATTCGTAATCATCCGGCAATTCACCGCTGCGCTTCTTGCTCTCAGCTTCCTCTTGGGAAAATCCGTACTGACGGACGATCAATTGGGTTAGTTGCGCACCGCCGAAAGCCTGATCACGGTCGTATAGCACCTCATCGTCCCGCATGACCTGCATGCTGGTTGTCATCGCTCCAATTTCAAACAGCGCAACAATCAAGCCAGCGCCTTTGCTGGGAAGATTTTCAATCAATCGCCCCGCAGCCAACCGTGCCGCATAAGACTCAACATCCACAATGATGGGGGTAAGGCCAGCAGCCTCTGCAAGGCCTTGGATGTCTTGCACTTTTTCCCGGCGAGAAGCGGCGATCAGTACCTCAATGTCGCCCGCCGATGCCGCACTCGGTCCGATCACACAAAAGTCCAGACTCACCTCATCGAGCGGGAAAGGAATGTACTGGTTTGCTTCCGACTCAACCTGTTGCTCCAGCTCGAGGTCAGACATGCCACCGGGCAGGATGATTTTCTTGGTGATTACGGCGGAGGGAGGAAGGGCCATGGCCACGTTTTTGGTCTTCGTGCCACTTTTCTTCACCAATTTGCGAACGGCATCAGCCACTTCGTCAAATTTTTCAACATTGCCGTCGGTAATCCAACCGCGCTCCAAGGGCTCGATGGCACACCGCTCCAGAACCAGATTTCCGGCTTTGTCGCGCCCCAACTCCACCAGTTTTACACTGGACGAGCTGATGTCCAACCCTAGCATGGGTGCGGGCTGTCGGCTGAATAAAGACCCCAATGAGATCAAAATGGTCCCCTGAAACGGACTGACAAGAGGCCAGTCAAACTTAAGAATTCACTTGAATGCTATCAGCAAGAGTATTGACCGGCAAAGGTTTTTTCACTTTCTGACAATTTATAGCGTTGCCAAAAGCAGACGGAAAATGCCCTCTTTCGGCTACGATTTAACCTAAGCTGAGACCATGGCATCGCGTGGCGGATCGCAGATTCCGCCATTCCCGACTTCCCCGCAGGACTCCTGAGACACCTTTGTTACGCGGGCAGAACATCCACGATTGATATGTCAGATACAAGAGAAATCCCTAAAGCCTTAAAAAGCAAACAACGTCACTGGACACTGGTAGCGTTGTTTTGGCTCATCGGTTTGGCTGCGGCCGGCGCATTTTCTGTATTGGCACTGGTTGCATTGGCTTTGTCCATGGCTTATCCCAATTTGCCGGACATCAGCGACTTGTCGGACTACCGCCCCAAACTGCCTCTGCGCATTTACTCCACAGAAGGCGACCTGATCGGCGAATTTGGTGAAGAGCGGCGCAAATTGACACCCATCAAAGAAATCCCGAAAGCCATGACCGATGCGATCCTGGCCATCGAAGATGCACGCTTTTACCAGCACGGTGGCGTGGACTACATCGGCGTTATACGGGCGGGCTTGGCCAATGTGGGTCGCGTGAAAAGTCAGGGAGCGTCGACCATCACGATGCAGGTGGCGCGCAATGTGTACCTCACTTCTGAAAAAACGTTCACGCGCAAGATTTACGAAATATTGCTGACCTTCAAACTCGAACACCTGCTGTCCAAAGACCAGATTCTGGAAATCTATATGAACCAGATCTTCTTGGGGAACCGGGCTTACGGATTTGCTGCTGCGGCCGAGACATATTTCGGCAAGCCGCTCAAGGACATATCGATTGCAGAAGCAGCGATGCTGGCAGGCTTGCCCAAAGCTCCTTCAGCTTACAACCCTATCAGCAACCCCAAACGGGCCAAAGCGCGACAGCAATACATCATTGACCGCATGCTGGAGAACGGCTTCATTACTGACGAAGAGGCAGAAAAGGCGCGAAAAGAAGAATTGAAAGTGAAAAACGGGCCCAACGCCAATCCCATACATGCGGAATATGTGGCTGAAATGGTGCGTCAACTCATGTATTCCCAATATGGCGAGGAAACGTACACCCGAGGCTTGAATGTGTACACCACCCTCAACTCCGAACAGCAGGTCACCGCATATCGCGCATTGCGGCGCGGGATCATGGATTTCGAGCGCCGCCAAGTCTACCGCGGGCCGGAAAAGTTCCTGGAGCTACCCAAGCAAGGGCAAGAGCTTGAGGATGCCATTGACGAAGCACTGGACGAGCATCCTGACAACGGGGATGTAATGGCAGCCGTCGTGCTGGAAGCCGACAGCAAGCGCATCAAGGCACAACGCGGGGGCGGGGAGATTGTGGAGATCACTGGCGACGGTCTAAAGCCTGCCCAATCCGGCCTGTCAGACAAGGCACCTCCCACGATCAAGGTACGAAGGGGTGCCCTGATCCGAGTGGCAAAAACAGTGAAAGGCACCTGGGAGATTACGCAACTTCCGGAAGTGGAGGGGGCGTTCGTTGCCCTGGACCCACGTGATGGGTCCATCAAGGCGTTGGTCGGCGGGTTCGACTTTGCAAAGAACAAATTCAACCATGTCACACAGGCTTGGAGACAACCAGGCTCCAGCTTCAAACCGTTCATTTACTCCGCGGCTCTGGAGAAAGGTTTCGGACCAGCGACGGTAGTCAACGATGCCCCTTTGTTTTTTGATGCGGGTGTTACGGGCGGACAGCCCTGGGAACCGAAAAACTACGATGGCACGTTTGAAGGCCCCATGACCCTGCGCCGAGGTCTGGCGAAATCGAAGAACATGATTTCCATACGGGTACTGAACTCCATCGGGGCGCCGTATGCCCAGGAATGGATAACCCGCTTTGGTTTCGAAGCCGACAGACACCCGGCTTACCTGACCATGGCCTTGGGCGCCGGTGCAGTTACTCCCATGCAAATGGCGAGCGCTTATTCGGTATTTGCAAACGGTGGCTACCGTGTAAATCCTTGGTTGATCACCAAAGTCAGCGAGCAACGGGGCAAGGTCTTGGTGGAAACGGAGCCCCCCGTTCTTGCAGACAGTGAGCGGGCCATTGATGAGCGCAACGCATTCATGATGAGCAGTTTTTTGCAGGAGATCACCCGCTCAGGCACTGCAGCACGCGCGCAAGCCACTCTCAAAAGACCCGATCTCTACGGGAAAACGGGTACGACCAATGACTCCATGGACGCGTGGTTTGCGGGTTATCAGCCGACTCTGACCGCCATCACCTGGATCGGTTACGACACACCCCGCAAACTCGGAGATCGCGAAACAGGAGGGGGACTGAGCTTACCGATCTGGATCAGCTTCATGGAAACCGCACTCAAAGGCGTTCCCGTCACAGAGCCAACTGCACCTGAAGGCGTTGTCAGGCTAGGAAATGAATGGTTTTACGAAGAATTCACCCACGGCGCAGGCGTTACCAATTTAGGGCTGGGGGACAATCCGGACACACCTGCTGAGGCTCCGGCCGCAGCAGATGAAAAGAAAAAAATCCTCGATCTTTTCAAAAATTAAGCCGCGGTGAACTCCAATGCCATGCCGGCCTGCTGGCTGGCATTAGCGCTCAAGGCCGCAAAAAATTCGCCCTGCCCTTTGGTGTCCTGCCATTCGGTGCCGGACCATTTGTAGTGGTAGCCACCCGACTTGGCCGCCATCCAGATTTCATGCAACGGTTTCTGCAAATTCACAATAATCTGGGACCGATTGGCAAAGGTCAATGTGACCATGCTTCCAACCCGCTGGTTGTCCACATCGGCATCAGATTCATCATTGATGCGATCGCATGACAACTCCAAAGCACGCAACAAAGACTCGGCAAGGCTCATGAATTCTGGGTCGGTCATTACAATTTCACTATGTTGAATCGAACGCGAATTCTAGTCAGAGGCTTGATCCCGCTGATCTGTGTGCTTACTTTGGGGGCGTGTGGCCAAACCGGTCCGCTGTTCCTGCCCAAGGTTCCACCGAAAAAATCGCCGGCCAGCAGTACAACGCCCCCTCCCGCCACCAAAGCTTCAGACACAACTCCCGCACCATGAGCGCCACCCAACTACCCGGCCAGCCCCACGTCCACTACGCAAACGATCAGCTGCACATTGAGGGCTGCTCTCTGGATATGCTGGCCAATACGCATGGCACGCCACTGTTTGTGTACTCCAAGGCATCCATGCTGGACGCACTCGCGGCCTACCAGCGCGGCTTTGCAGGACGCAATGCCCGCATCTGCTACGCCATGAAGGCCAACTCTTCCTTGGCTATCCTGCAATTGTTTGCCAAAGCCGGTTGTGGCTTCGACATCGTGTCCGAAGGTGAATTGGCTCGCGTTCTAGCCGCAGGCGCAGAGGCTGGCAAGGTCATTTTTTCTGGGGTGGGAAAAACACGCGCCGAGATGACCCGCGCGCTGGAGGTTGGCATCGGCTGCTTCAACGTGGAAAGCGAAGCGGAGATCGATGTCCTGAATGAAGTGGCGCTAGGCATGGGCAAGCAAGCGCCCATCAGCATCCGGGTCAACCCCAACGTCGACCCCAAGACGCACCCCTACATCTCTACCGGGCTCAAAGGCAACAAGTTCGGCATCGCCCACGAACGCACGCTCCTGACCTACCAGCGCGCTGCGGCGCTGCCTGGCCTGAAGGTTGTGGGCATCGACTGCCATATCGGCTCCCAGATCACTGAGGAAACTCCGTACCTCGACGCCATGGACCGCATGTTGGACCTCGTTGAGTCGATTGAAGCCGCAGGCATCTCCATTCACCACATCGACTTCGGTGGTGGCTTGGGTATCAACTACAACGGCGATACGCCGCCTGCGGCTGATGCCCTTTGGCACAAGCTGCTAGCCAAGCTGGATACGCGAGGCTTCGGCCAGCGGCAACTCATGATCGAGCCAGGGCGCTCCTTGGTGGGCAACGCAGGTGTTTGCATCACCGAAGTCCTGTACATGAAGCCCGGCGAACAGAAGAACTTCTGTATCGTGGACGCGGCCATGAACGACCTCCCCCGCCCGGCGATGTATCAAGCCTTCCACACTATCGTGCCCGTGCAGCAACTTGCTTCTTCACCAGCGAGTGCCGGAGTATTTGATGTGGTGGGCCCGGTGTGCGAAAGCGGGGACTGGATCGGTCATGACCGCGCATTGCAGGTGCAGGCTGGAGACAAGCTGGCCGTGCTGTCAGCGGGCGCTTATTGCATGAGCATGTCCAGCAACTACAACTCACGGCCCAAGGCTGCAGAGGTGTTGGTGGATGGTGCGCAGAGTTATCTTATCCGTAAGCGCGACAGCTTTGCCGATCAGATCCGCGGCGAGAAACTGCTTTAGATGCTATAAAAATAATAGCTGTTTGCGCATATTCAACGAGGGCTAGAAGCTCTTTTCATCCAAAAACTCCGCACACGCCAACCTAGCAAGGCACTCAGAATGGCGGCGTACACCGCCACCTCGGCGAAGTTGTTTTTGCCGGCGCGCATCCAGAAAAAGTGCAGGATGGCAAATACCGCAATCACATACACGCTACGGTGCAATGCCTGCCAGCGCTTCGCCCCCAAAGTCTTGATCGCCCGGTTGAAAGAGGTGGAAGCTAACGCCGTGAGCAGCAACATCGCAGCGAAGCCAACCAGAATAAAGGGTCGCTTCACAATGTCGGCGCCGATGTCAACAACGTCCAGACCCATATCCAGCCAGCTGTAGGCGGTAAGGTGCAAAAGACCATAACAAAAGGTCGACACGCCCACCATCCGACGAAAACGGGCCAAACCACTCCACCCTGTTGTGACTCTGAGTGGCGTCATCAAGAGCGTAAGGCACAGCAAGCGCAACGTCCAATCCCCTGTCGAGCGGATCAAGGCTTCGGCCGGATTGGCACCCAATTGGTCGGCTAATGCGGCCCACACGAGATATGCCAAAGGAACACAAAGCGCCAGAAACAAGCACGGCTTCGCACCACGGTGGAGCAACCACGTGTTCATAAACATCCGTCAGGTTTAGAAGAACTTCTTCAGGTCCATGCCGGCATACAACTGGCCTACTTGGGCCTCGTAGCCGTTGAACATCAAGGTCTTGCGCTTTTTGGCAAACAAGCCGTCTTCACCAATGCGACGCTCCGTCGCCTGGCTCCAGCGGGGGTGGTCCACGTTCGGGTTCACGTTGGAGTAGAAGCCATATTCATTGGCCGCAGCCTTGTTCCAAGCTGTGGCGGGTGGCTTCTCAGTGAAGCGAATCTTCACGACACTCTTGCCACTCTTGAAGCCGTATTTCCATGGCACTATCAGTCGCACCGGGGCACCGCTCTGGTTGGGCAGTATCTCGCCATACATGCCAAAGGTCAGCAAAGTCAGTGGATGCTGGGCTTCATCCAATCGCAGGCCTTCCACGTAAGGCCATTCCAGGACGCGAGAACCCACAAAAGGCATGGTTTTGGGATCAGCCAAAGTAACGAACTCGACGTACTTGGCGCTCCCCAAAGGTTCCACTTTTTTGATCAACTCTGCGAGCGAGTAGCCCACCCAGGGAATCACCATCGACCATCCTTCCACGCAACGAAGGCGATAGATCCGCTCCTCCATGGGGCTGAGTTTGAGCAGGTCTTCGATCGCGTACTTGCCAGGCTTCTTAATCAGCCCTTCTATGTCCACCGTCCAGGGAGAAGTCTTGAGGGTGTGGGCGTTAACCGCTGGATCACCCTTGTCGGTACCGAATTCGTAAAAGTTGTTGTAAGTGCTGGCGTCCTTGTAGGGAGTCACCTTTTCAGCCGTCACTGCACCCTCCACCGCCGTGGTTTTGGTATTCAGCGCAGCCAACTTACCGGGCTTGGCGCCCCAGCCGGCACCTTGGGCCATCGCCTTGCGAGATGCCCAGGTAGCGAGGCCCGCACCTGCAACCCCCGTTGCCATGTGCTTGAGCATGCGGCGACGGTCCTGGTAGACCAACTGCGGTGTGATTTCGCTGGAAACCGGATGTTCGAACCCGTTGGAGGAGGACTTGATAAGCATGGTGACTTCCTTGTTTCCAGTTTGGTCGTGGGAACTCGTGTTTTCTTACAAAGTTCCGTAACTGTGCAAGCCGCTCAGAAACATATTCACCCCGATGAAGGCAAAGGTGGTGATCGCCAGTCCTACAAGTGCCCACCAGGCAGCAACGGTTCCGCGCAAGCCTTTCATGAGCCGCATATGCAGCCAAGCGGCGTAATTCAGCCAGACGATCAGGGCCCAGGTCTCTTTCGGATCCCAGCTCCAATAACCGCCCCAGGCTTCAGCAGCCCACAAGGCGCCCAGCACTGTTGCAATGGTGAAAAAAGCGAATCCGACAGCAATGGACTTGTACATCACATCGTCAAGCACCTCAAAGTCCGGGAGCTTTGCAGCAATCGCTTTACGTCCCAGCAAGATACCGGCGACGATCAAAGCAGAAATACCAAAGTACAAGGCCCAGTAATCACTCAGTCCGGTAGCGGAAGACTTGCGGAACACAATGGGCTCAAAGCACAGGACCACTCCCAACAACCAAAGCGGTGCCATGCGGTACCACTTAGTCTCCGAGGCCTGCTGCTTGATCAGGTAAGCAAAGGCCACCATGGCTGCCAGGGCAAAGGTTCCGTAGCCAATGAAGTTAGCCGGCACGTGCAATTTCATCCACCAGCTCTTTAGGGCTGGAACCAAGGGCTGAATCTCCTGGGCTTGACGCTCTACCGTGTACCAAAGCAAGAAACCGACTGCGGCGCTGACTATCAGCATGACGAAAGCACCCAGCGCACGGGTCTTGTATTGGGCTTCGAAGTAGAGGTAAAACGCTGCCGTCATCCAACAAAACATCACGAATACTTCGTATAAATTGCTAACGGGGATATGCCCTACATCAGCCCCCAACAAGTAGCTTTCGTACCAACGGACCATGGTTCCGGTCAGTGCCATGGTGATCGCCGCCCACACCAGGCGGGAAGCTACCAATTCGATTTCTTGGGCACGCCCCCTGGCAAACACGCCGACCCAATAAAACACCGTGGACATGAAGAACAACATGCTCATCCAAAGGATGGCGGATTGACTGGACAAAAAGTACTTCAACCAAAACACCGATTCGGCCCGGGCTAAATCGTTATGGTACGAGTTGATTCCCAGCAGCGACAGTCCCGCAACTCCCAACATAAGCCATTGCAGTGGCTTCCACAGCCATCCTAACCAGATGGCCGCAGGAATAGCCCCCAAAAGAATGCCCTTTTCGTATACGTCCATGGCGGAGTGATAGCGCCAGAACGAAAACACCCCTCCGAACAAGACAGCTGCAGCAAACAACCATTCCCATACGGAGCGACTGAAATAGCGCGCGTTCAACTCCAGAGTGACAGACTCTTCAGATTTCGCAGGTTCGTTTATAGGTATGGCATTCATGACTTACTCCTTGCGGGCTAACATGCGGCGTTTCAAGTGGTCGAATTCCTTGTCGACATCCATGGTTTTTCTGTTGGTCGATAGCGCCATCGTGGCTGACGTCGCGCCTCCTCGCGCTTCCGCGGGCTCCAACCATATCCACAATCGGCGCTCTCGCACGTACAACATAGCAAAGACCCCGAAAATCAAAAGTGCACACCCCAGGTAGACCACTGTTTTGCCGGGTGCACGCGCCACTTGGAACACACTGGCTTGCACCTGCGTAAAGTCGGTCAAGGAAAGCACAAAAGGAGCTGGATACAAGGGTACATCACTAAGCGCAAGAACAGCCTGCGTCATGAAGTTTTGCGTTGCACCATCAGTCGGCAGAGGTTTCAGGCCCGCTTTTTCCCTGCCCAACTGGGCCAACTCAAAAAGCACCCCATTCAAAATACGCACCAAAACTTCCCCGGCCTTGCTGCGCTCCGCCTCAGGAACATTGGCCTCAATGAAATCAGAGATGGCCTGCAAACCCGCCGTCTTGCCGCTGGAGCCAGCAAACAAAGTCAGTGCACGGCCGGCAGAACCCTCCAGCTGAGCCGTGAGATCAGGACGTTTGGCGTCGATGGCCTTGGCGGAGTAGCGCTTCACGGCTTCAGCGCGCAACACAGGATCTGCCAAAGCACGGCTTAGCTGCAAAAATCCTTCCAAACTTCCTTCGGCATCGGCTGGAACACGTAAATACCGGAAGGACTCGGAAGGACTTTCACGCATACCGAGCAGGAATACGGGCGTGCCATCGCCCAAGTCCACAGGAACCATGTAATTGTTGAACTCACGCGCCTGCCCGGCCTTGTCGCGAAGCTTGTAGCTGAAGCTTGGGCCGATGTTGCGAAGATTTTTGCCTTCCTTGGTTTTGTTGGCGGCACCCATCTGGGCCTCAAGCGCAGAGCGCAAGTCCACCCCCCTCACATCTGTTTTCGACCCCACATCCGCACTCAAATTTTCGACATTGATAACACGCAATCCGGTGTACTCCACAACGAGTTCATCAGCTTGCTTCAAAGTATCAGCAGTAACCACACTGCTTCCGCCGACGATACCCCGCAGGTCGAAAGCCGCGCCGTTTGCCCGCAACGGAAGTGCTTTGAAGGTCAATGCAGAACCCCCGTCGTCGAAACTAGACTGGTAAATTTCGATACCTTTGTAGCTAGCCGGGTGGTTCACCTCAACACGTGCGGTCGTTTTTTCGCCGGTTTCCTTGTCGTGAATCACAATGTCACTGGCAAACAACTTGGGCATGCCGGTGGAGTAGTACTCGACAATGAACTTTTTCAGCTCGATCGCAAACGGCAATTCCTGCAACAAAATGCCGTCCGACTGATTGAGGATTGCAGTGCTCGACTGAGTCCCTTCCGCAACCATCAGATTCCCCCGGAATGTAGGGTTACGCTCGCTGAGCCGGTGGGTGTCTGGCACATCGGCAATCAGCCCGCCCCCTTTGAACGGTGATTTGTCGGCAAACAGCATTTGCGCACGGACCACCAGATCGCCATCCAGCAATCCACCGAGACACACCAGCACAATGGCGCTATGGGCCGCGATGTATCCCAGCTTGTTGGCGGCGCCGGCCTTGGCAGCCAACATCCACCCAGTGCCCCGTGTGGTTTCGCGCGACTGCAATTTGACCTTCCAACCCCCACTTACCAAAAGCGCCCCGAGGCGGCGGGCGGCGTCGCCGGGCATGTCGTCCAAGGTGCCTTGCGCTTTGTGGCTGAACGCCTTCAGACTTTGCTCACGGATGTTTTCCTTGTAGGACCGCAGATCAACCAATATCTTGGGCGCATTGCGAGCCACACACAGGGAAGTGCTGAGCACCAGAAACGCCAAGATCAGCAAAAACCACCAGGCACTGTAGACATTGAAGAGACTGGCACGCTGAAACACTTCAGCCCAGAAAGGTCCGAACTGATTGACATAGTTGCCAAAAGGCTCATGCTGCTTGAGCACCGTTCCGATAATCGAAGCGATGCAAATCACCGTCAAAAGTGCGATGGCAAAGCGCATGGAAGACAGAAGCTCCACCGCGGAACGCCACACCTTGGACCCCGTGCTTAACTCAATGCCTTGGGTTGAAACTGTCATGAGGGAAAACAATCAAAAAAAAAGCGGGCCATCCAGCTGATGGTCCCGCCTGTTGGGTTGTCTGCGCTGTCTTTGGTTCCCTCGAGAACCTCAGAAAGCCGACGCTTTAACGGAGCCCGGCGATGTAGTCGGATACCGCCTTGATTTCGCGGTCATTCAGTTTGGCAGCGACTTGAGTCATTTGCAGGTTGTTCTTACGGACACCGTCTCGGAACGCGGTCAACTGGGCCACAGAATAATCGGCATGTTGTCCACCCAGACGAGGATACTGGGAAGGAATACCAGCACCATTCGGGCTGTGGCATCCCGCGCATGCAGGAACTTGCCGGTCAGCGATACCGCCACGGTAGATGCGCTCGCCCAAAGAAACCAATTCTTTATCCTTGGCGAAGCCGGGCTTTGCTTTTTTGCTGGCAAGCCAGAAAGAGATGTTTTTCATGTCGTCATCGCTCAGTGCGGAGGCGAATCCCTTCATCACCGCGTTATTGCGCTTGTCCGACTTGAATTCTTGCAACTGCTTAACCAGGTATTCCGGGTGCTGTTGCGCAAGTTTGGGGTTCGCTGCGATGGCGGAATTGCCATCTGCGCCGTGGCAGGCCGCGCACACTGCGCCGAAGCTTGCTTCACCCTTGGCCAGATCCGGCTTTGCAACCGCAGCAGCCTCTTTTTTCGGCTCTTCCGCAAAGGAAGAAACAGCGAGCGTAGCCACGGAGGCTGCGATGATCAATTGAGCAATCAACTTCATAGGGATGTTGTGTCTGGTGAGCGAAACAGCGCCATTCTACAATGCAGCTCTGGGTTTACCTTCTAAATCAATGACCACAACACAAAACCCAAAGGGCGCAGCCCCTTCCAAGACAACGACGGCACCCCCCGAGAAAAGCGCTGCCACGATCGCACTAGGCTGGTTGCACACCGCCCGATTCCTGACAACGGCCCCCCAACTACACTTCCTGCCAGAGCTGGATGTGCCTGAAATTGCCTTTGTCGGACGCTCCAATGCGGGCAAATCGACCTGCATCAACACACTGACCCAGCAAAAGCAACTGGCATTTGCCTCCAAAAAGCCCGGGCGCACCCAGCACATCAACTTGTTTGCTTTGGGAAAGCAAGGCGCCACAGACGCAGTACTGACCGATTTGCCGGGCTACGGCTACGCCGCCGTTCCCAAGCAGGACAAGATCCGTTGGCAACAAGTGATGGCCAACTACCTGGTGACCCGCAAAAATCTCAAAGCTATCGTACTGATGTGCGATCCCCGCCATGGCATGACCGAATTGGATGAAATCTTGCTGGATGTGATCCGCCCACGGGTGGAAGAGGGTTTGAAGTTCCTGGTCATCTTGACCAAGGCGGACAAGCTGACGCGCACAGAAGGCGCAAAAGTGTTGTCCATTACGAAGTTGCAAGCTGGCGGGGGAGAAGTTCGCTTGTTTTCGGCGACCAAACGTACCGGCATCGATGAAGTGGCAACTCTGCTGTGGGACTGGGCGCACCCCAACACTCCTGCGCTGGAATCACCGGCCGCTCCGGCCATTGACGTTCAATAAGGCGGCGTCATTCCAGCGGGCTGGTCCTTGAAGCGCTTGTGTACCCAGTAGTACTGCTCAGGCATCGCATCGATATAGGTTTGCAGCGTACGGTTCATGCGGGCAGTGTCCGCTTCCAAGTCCCCGCTTGGAAAGTCAACCCAGGCGGGAAGCACCTCAACGTCATACCCAGCCGAAGTGAGTCGACAAATAATGGGCACCACCTTCGCGCGCGACAAGCGGGCAAAACGTGACAAAGAAGGAACTGTCGCAGCGGGGCGACCATAGAACGGCACAAAAACCGACTCCTCCGGGCCGAAATTCATATCGGGCAACAGATACAGCGGGTCCCCCGCTTTCAATCCGGCAATGATGGGCTTCACACCTTCAATCCGGCCGAATAGGCGCCCGCCCAGACGCTGGCGACCGGACAGTATCCAGGCATCTGCAACCTTGTTGGCTTGGTCGGTGTAGATGGTTGTGAAACTGCGGTTAACCTGCTGTGTGAGTGTCGTCCACCCGGCATCCAGCCCGACGAAGTGCGGCGCAAATAAAACAGTAGGCGCATCGCCTGCCAGCTCATCCAAGGCGCCTGACAAGTGCAAGCGCTTCCTCAGCAGCTCGGGGTCCGCATGCCATAACCAGCCCCTGTCCAGCCACGCTTGGGCAAATGCGATGAAGGCACGTACGGATTGCCTGCGCCGGTAAGCGCGCGACCAATCCGGGAAGCAAATCGAGAGATTGATATCCACCACACGGCGCCGTGATGCGACCAGCAGATACAAAGCCCAACCGAGCATGACCCCCAGCCCCCGGAGCAGGGGCAGCGGCAAGCGGCCCAGCAACTCAATGCAACGCAAAATCCAACGACTCATTCTTAACGACTTTCCTGTCCGGCCACAACATCCGGCCGTCGGGGTTGTTTATAGCGCGCGTAGCCCCATAGATATTGAGAAGGCAGCTCCCTGATGACTTGCTCCATGGCCGCATTGATTTGGGCGGTGGCGTCGGTCAAGTCCCGTGACAGCGAAGCATCGTAGGGTCGCACGCAGACTTTGTAACCCTCGCCCCCCCGCAGTCGCTCACCCCATGCCAAGACCAGCCGGGCACCCGTTTGCTGGGCCAGCCGGGAGGCCAAGGTCATGGTGTACGCATCGCGTCCAAAAAATGGAACCCAAGCCCCCTGCCCATCCGGGGGAACTTGATCCGGCAACAAGCCCACACATTGGCCCGAGCGCAAGGCTTTGATCAGTTGCTTTACACCTGCAAGGTTGGCCGGTGCAGTCTGCAAACCGGGCCGTGCACGGCTAGCCTCAATGATCCGGCGTAGCCACACTTGACGGGCAGGCCTGTACAGCACCGTCATGGCCGCGCCAGATGCGCCGAAACGGCTCGCATAAGCCTGCGCGGTCACCTCAAAACTACCCAAATGAGGCGTCAAAAAAATGATACCGCGTTGCTCAGCCAGCGCTTGCTCGATGTGCCCGGCACCATCCCACTCTACCGGTACCGGGTCTCCCAGCCACAGCCGGGGCAGCTCCATCACCATCTGACCGGCTGCCGCAATGGCCTCGCGCTGGTCCAGCTCCGGGATTCCTGCCTGGCGGGCGTGATCCTGCAGGCGATTGCGGTAGTCCGGGGACAGGGCGTAGACCAGCCAGCCGCACCCAGACCCCAGACGGTGCAACAACCACAAGGGCCAACGGGACAGGAATTGAAATACGAAGGCCATGGGTGGGCTAAAATCCTCTACGTCACCGAGTTATAGAACTACTTGCAGGGTGACTTCACAGGGGCAACTGATCAAAAAGAAGCCATTGTGCCTCGCCGATTCCGGCGAATCTGCTAAAGCGTTCGCTGAAGGCTCCAAAGCTCAAGCAACGCGTCTTGATGTTTATTTTTGGAGAACTACTATGGCGAACGACTTCCTCTTTACCTCTGAATCCGTGTCTGAAGGTCACCCAGACAAGGTGGCTGACCAGATTTCCGATGCGATTCTGGATGCCATTTTCAAGCAAGACCCCCGCTCCCGCGTGGCAGCAGAGACTCTGACCAACACAGGTCTGGTGGTTCTTGCCGGTGAAATCACCACCAATGCGCATGTGGACTACATCCAAGTCGCGCGTGACACCATCAAACGCATCGGCTACGACAACACCGACTACGGCATCGACTACAAGGGTTGCGCTGTGCTGGTAGCCTACGACAAGCAGTCCAACGACATCGCCCAGGGCGTGGACCACGCCTCCGACGACCACCTCAACATCGGTGCTGGCGACCAGGGACTGATGTTCGGCTACGCCTGCGACGAAACGCCCGAGCTGATGCCCGCCCCCATCTATTACGCCCACCGCCTGGTGGAGCGCCAGGCGCAGCTGCGCAAAGACGGCCGCCTGCCCTTCCTGCGCCCCGACGCAAAGAGCCAGGTGACCATGCGCTATGTGGATGGAAAGCCCCACAGCATCGACACTGTGGTTCTTTCTACTCAGCACCACCCCGACCAGTCCGAAACCCAGCACAAGATGAAGGCCTCGTTCACCGAAGCGATCATTGAAGAAATCATCAAGCCCGTGCTGCCCAAAGAGTGGCTGCAGAACACCCGCTACCTGATCAACCCCACCGGCCGCTTCGTGATCGGTGGACCCCAAGGCGATTGCGGCCTGACCGGACGCAAAATCATTGTGGACACCTACGGTGGCGCTTGCCCCCACGGCGGTGGCGCCTTCTCCGGCAAAGACCCGTCCAAGGTCGACCGCTCTGCCGCATACGCTGCGCGTTACGTGGCCAAAAACATCGTGAAAGCCGGTTTGGCCAAGCAGTGCCAGATTCAAGTGGCCTACGCCATCGGCGTTGCCAAGCCCATGAACGTGACCGTGTACACCGAAGGCACTGGTGTCATCCCTGACGACCAGATTGCCGCCTTGGTGAACGAGCACTTCGACTTGCGCCCCAAGGGCATCATCCAGATGCTGGACCTGCTGCGCCCCATCTATGAAAAGACCGCGGCGTACGGCCACTTCGGCCGCGAAGAGCCTGAATTTACCTGGGAGCGCACCGACAAGGCAGCAGCCCTGCGCGCCGCTGCCGGCCTGAAGTAATCACTGCCCATGAACATCCAGACACAACGCTTCATTGATCGCTGGGCCGGCCAGCTGCTCTGCGGCGGAGTGTCTGCATGGGTGCGCTTGACGGGGCTGTTCGGCACACCGGCGCGCATGCCGGCAGAGCCGAAAAATATCCTGGTCATTTTGTTGTCTGAGATGGGCAGCATCGTGCTGGCGGGCCCGATGTTTGCGGAGCTGCGCCGCAAGTATCCGGGTGCGGCGATCCACATCCTGCAGCTCAAAAAGAACCAGGAAGTCTCCAAGCTCCTCTCGCTGACAGACGCAGACCACATGCATACGCTGGACGACAGTTCCGGCGGAGCGCTGATCTCGGATATTTTGAAGGTCAGTCTGAAGTTCCGCAGCATCGGGCTGGATGCGGTGATCGACTGTGAACTGTTCTCCCGGGTGAGTGCCCTGCTGTCCTTCAGCACCGGTGCCCCGGTGCGCGTGGGTTTCACCCCCCACACGCAGGAAGGCCTGTACCGCGGCAGCTTCATCAACCACAGCATTCCGTACAACCCCTACCAGCACATCAGCAAGCAGTTTTTGTCGCTGGTGGATGCTTTAGATGCACCGGACAGCATGCCGCGCAACCGTGCCGCCGCTATCCGCAACACACCGGTCGATACCGAACTTTCCGTCAAGTTCACCGATACCGAGCTGGAAACCTACCGCAGCAAGCTGGAGAGTGACCACCCTGTGACCCGCGAACGGCGCTTGGTGCTGGTCTATGCCGGCGGCGGCATCCTGCCAGAGCGGGCCTGGCCCGCAAATCACTATGCGCGTGTGGTGCAAGGCTTGTGCAATTCGGGCTACGCGGTGGGACTCATCGGTCTGAAAGACGACGCTGTACTTGCGCGTGATTTACAGGCGCAAGTCGGTGATGCGGCCTGCCTGAATCTCACCGGCTATACCAAAAGTATCCGCGAGCTGCTCATGCTCATGCACGCCAGTAGTCTGCTGATCACCAACGACGGCGGCCCCAGCCACTTCGCCACGGTCACCCCCATCCAGACCATGGTGTTCTTCGGGCCGGAGACTGGCAAGCTGTATGGCCCGCTGGGCCACCGCACCATCATTCTGGAGAGCGGCATTGCCTGTTCTCCTTGCCTGACTGCCTACAACCACCGCCTCACCTTCTGTGACGGCGACAACCAGTGTCTCAAGCGCATCGCACCCGATCCGGTGCTGGACCAAGCACTGGCATTTTTGAATACTGCATCTGCCAGTGCAGAAGCCGCAGCATGAACGCTGTGCAACGTTTGGTGCTCTGGGCACTCGGGCTGCTGGAGCGCTACCGCTACATCAAGTTCGGCATCGTCGGCGCGAGCGGAACAGTGGTGAACCTAGCGGTATTGCACTTCGGGCATGAATACCTGTTCAACCACATTGAAGCGGGCTACAACAAGCCCTATTTCTCGCTGGCTCTGGCCATTGCACTGGCCACCCTGAATAACTTCACCTGGAACCGCCTGTGGACTTGGTCCGACCGGGTCAAGACTCTGGAGGCAGGCGAGGTGCAACCGGTGAGCCTGCGCCTGCTGGGTATGGAGTTCGGTCAGTACGTCACCGCCTCGGCATTCGGCAGTGGCATGCAATATGTGCTGACCTTGTTGCTGTCAGGCAGCATGGACTACCGCATCGCCAACATCATCGCCATCGTGGCGGCCAGTGTCAGCAACTTTCTGGCGAACGACCGCTGGACCTTCAAACGCAAGCGTGACTAAGCGCACCACACCGGCTGAACTTTATGCGTTTTAAGCCTCAAGCGCACGTCAATATTGCGTGGATAGCTCTTGTTTTTGTAGGAGCCGCCCTCTACTTGTTCGGCCTGGGCGGTAGCTACGCGCCCACCAACGGCGATGAAATGGTCTACATCCACATTGCCCGCATGACCGCCGAGAGCGGCCACTGGCTGCCGCTGCAGTCTGAGTTGGTGGGCACTCGCAATACCAAGCCACCCCTGCTGATCTGGCAGGCCATGGTGGCCGGTGGATGGGGTGAGACCTGGAGTTTGTTCGCACTGCGCCTGCCCAGCATTGCCTACACCTTTGCCACCACCGCCCTGCTAGCGTTTTTTGCCTACCTGATGAGCGAGGCGTCTAACCGACTGCGCACCGCCTGCGTGGCGGCTGCCTTGTATCTGCTGTTTTTCTGCACCTTCCGTTACGGGCGGGCGTATCTTACGTCCGCACCCGAGACCTTCTGGCTGGCCTTGCCCATGTGGTGGGTGCTGTGGCTGCGCTTGCGTGGCAGCACTGATGGCAGCGCCCACCGCACGGACGACACGCCCGGCCCGCTGGCCTACACGCTGTTCGGCATCGCGATGGGCTTGGGTGCTGCCTACAAGTCTTTTGCGTTGGTGGCCCCTGCTGCTGCCGCGCTTTGGTGCGCAGTGCTGCTGAGCACGCCCCGGAGTTGGCGCACAACCATTCGCACCACCATCGGCACCGGTTGGAGCACGCTGATCGGACTGGGCATTTTTGCCTTGTGGTTCGTGCTGGACCCGGACCCGGCCAGCGTCTGGCAGGAGTTTGTCGTGGCCGAAAACGCCGGCAAGATGTCCAGCAGCATGGGCTACTGGCAAGCGGCCCTCTCCGGTCCCTACCCCATGTGGACGCAGCTACTGGCTTACCCGGCCAATGGTGGTTTGCTCGCCCTGCCGGTGTTGGGCTTTTGCCTGCTGGCCTTGAGCCACATAGGCACGTTGCGCCAGCCGCAGCGCCTGAGCCCTGCCCTTTGGGTGCTGCTCGCGTGGGTGGTGGTGTGGCTGGTGGTGTTCACCATCCCCAACCAGCGCTCGGAGCGCTATGTGATTCCCGCCATGCCGGCAGTGGCCATTGCCATGGCGCTGGTGTGGGACCGGCTACCGCGCGTCTGGTTCTGGCTGACGCTGCTCATCACCGTGCCGGCACTGGTGATGCTGGGCCGCATCAGCTGGGTGATGGGCGCACTGGGTATGGCGTCAACCCCTGAATTTGCTATCACTTTGGTAGCTGCTTGCGCTGGTTTGGCAAGCGCAATGGCCGGTTTTTATCGCAAATCATGGGCAGGCAATGCCAGCCTCGTGGCGGTACTAGCGGTGTATGGCTGCTTCACGCTCATGGTGCAGCCCATCTCCAAGGACGAGGCAGGCTACAGCCCGGCGACTGAAGCCCAAATGAAGGGCCAGCGCGTCGCTGTGCCCAACGGCTTTACCGGGCAGTACGAGCGCTATCACTTCCAGTTGCATGGCGCCCGCATCACGCCCTATGACGCGGAGGGCCGCAACACCGGCGCGCTCTACCCCGAGATGCCGGCCAAGGAACGGCTGGCGCGCTTGCTGAAGGAATTTGATGCAGTGGTCTGGCTGCAAGAGGACTTGAACGAACCGCCTTCGTGCATGCCCGATTGCACCCTGCTGGCGCAGCGCTGGCACGTGAAGAGCCGGCACAAGGACGGCGAAGTCACGCTGGACAACCTTTGGCAGGTACAAGACTGGCTGTTCCGCCGCGAGTGGCTGCTCACAGCCCCCCGGTAAACGCCGAGAAAAGAGCCCCGGAACAAGGCCTGCTTACAAGCCTACTGGTATTGCAGGGTTGCCAGCGAACGCAGCTCATCGGCGCTAGTGCTCGGCAAACCGAAGAACTCGAGATACGCCGGAATCTGCTCAAACAGCATGTCCGAGCCCACCTGCACTTTGCATCCGCGCAGAATGGCTTCAGCGAGAAACGCCGTAGTTTCGGATTTCATGACCACTTCACCCACAAAGGTGCTGGCCGAAAGGCGTGTCACATCCAGGGGCATGGGGTCGCCCTCTTTCATGCCCAAGGGCGTGGCGTTCACGACCAGGTCAAAACCTGCCGGATCGGTTGAGCCGGTGCTGACATCAATCTGCGGGTAGTGCTGGCGCAAACGTGCTGCCAGCCCCTCGGCCGCTTCTGCATTCACATCAAACAAAGCCAAGGCCGCCAAGCCCTCGGCTGCCAGCGATGCAGCAATCGCACAGCCCACGCCACCGCTCCCGACCACCAGGGCACGCGCGCCCTTGAGCACCAGGCCTTTGCGCAGCACCCCGCGCACGAAGCCGGCGCCATCGAACATGTCGCCTTGCAACTGGCCTTGCGGCCCCAAGCGCACCGCATTGCAGGCACCTGCAATCTGGGCCGTTGGGGATAGCTCGTCCACCAGTGTGGTCGTGACCACCTTGTGCGGCATGGTGATCAAAGCGCCCCGGATATTGGAGAGCTGGAACACGCTGCGCAAAAAGGCGGGAAAGTCTTCAGGCTTGGAGCCCATCGGCACCACGACCGCGTTGACCCCGGCTTTTTCGAACCAGGGGTTGTAAATCATGGGCGCCTTGAAGGCGTGGGTCGGGTAACCGAGATGAACAATGAGCTCTGTATTGCCGTTGATGATCATTTTTTCGCAGCTTTCGCCGCAGATACCCCGGCGCGCAGGGCCAGCAAATAGCTGTCCACACCGAAGCCTGCGATCTGGCCCTTGACGATTTCCGCGAACACTGATTTGTGGCGGAACTCTTCACGGGCGTGAATATTGGACATGTGCAACTCGACGATGGGGCAGGTCAGGATGGCCAGCGCGTCGCGGATGCCATAGCTGTAATGCGTCCAGGCGCCGGCGTTAATAAGGACGGCGTCCACACCGTCGGTATAGCCCTGGTGAATGCGCTCACACATGGCGCCTTCATGGTTGGTTTGAAAGGTCTCCACATCCACACCCAGTTCGCGGCCCAAGGCCGTCAAGTCAGCGTTGATTTCATCGAGCGTGATGGTGCCGTACTGCACCGGGTCGCGCTTGCCGAACATGTTGTGGTTAATGCCGTGGAGCATCAGGACTTTCATACAAACCTCTAGAGAAGATGGAATCAAACGTGGAGCGTCCCTCTCGGGCCGCTCCACACGGTGTGATTACTTGCGCATCTTGGCCAACTCGGCCTGCACTTCAGCCACCACGGTGCCCAGGGCAGCGCTGTGCTTGTCAATCACGGGCTTCATCTTCTCACGCAGTTTGGCGATTTCAGCGGCCGGCAAGGTGGTGATGGTCATCCCGTTCTTCTTGAGCAACTCGAGGTTGTTGTTCAAGGCGGCACGGTTGGCCTCACGCTGGGCCTTCACGGCTTCGTCAGCCGACTCGTCGATGATTTTCCGTTCTGCAGCAGAGTAGGTGTCCCATACCTTCTTGCTGAAGATCACGGACTGGGGGTTGTACTGGTGGTTGGTCAGGGCCACGTTCTTTTGCACTTCCCAGAACTTGTTGGCAGCAATCACGGCGATGGGGTTTTCCTGGCCGTCAATCGCGCCTTGCTCCAGGGCAGCGTACACCTCAGGAAACGGCAGGGGTGTGGGGTTCGCACCCAAAGCTTTGACCCAATCCACGTTGATGGTGTTGGGGATCACGCGCAGCTTCAGGCCCGCAATGTCGTCCACCTTGGTGATCTGCTTTTTGCCGGTGGTGATGTTGCGGAAGCCCAGCTCCCAGTAGGACAGGCCGACGATGCCCTTGTCCGCCAGCGAGGCATGCATTTTCTGGCCGATGGGGCCGTCCACAATGGCGTCGGCTTCTTTTTCATTGGCGAACATGAAGGGGAAGTCAAATACCTCGAGGGCCTTCACTTCGCTGGCCAGGATGCCGGAGTTCATCACGGCCATTTCCACGGTACCGCCCTTGAGTGCGGACAAGGTGGCCTGGTCGCTGCCCAAAGAACCATTCAGGAACAACTGCACCTTCATCTTGCCACCCGATTTGGCTTCCACGGCTGCAGCAAACTTCTTCATGCCAGCCACAGCAGGATGACCCTCAGGGCTGTTCAAGCCGAACTTGATAGTGCGCTCTTTGATGTCTTGAGCCGACGCCAGCCCACAAGCGGCCAGTGCCACGGTTGCCAAGACGGATTTGATAAACAGTCGCTTCATGAGTTGTCTCCTCGACAGTAGTAATTGGAAAAACAGGCGTACGCGGGACAAAAGAATCCTGTGCATGGCGTACCCATCACACACAGGCTTGGAATCACCTCAATAGAACCAGCGGGCCGGCACCATCACCAGTTGCGGGAACAGCACCATCAAAAACATCACCGTGAACTGCACCAACATGAAAGGCATGACCCCGCGGGTCACATCGTCCATGCGCATACGCCCCACGCCGGCCACTACATTGAGCACCGTACCCACGGGCGGGGTCACCAGACCGATGGAGTTGTTGATGATGAACAGCACACCGAAATACACGGGATCAATGCCCGCTGCCTTGACGATGGGCATGAGCACAGGGGTCAGGATCAGGATGGTCGGTGTCATGTCCATGGCAGTGCCCACCACCATGACCAGCACCATGATGGCCATCATGAGAATCTTGGGGTTGTCCAGCAAAGGCTCCAGCAAACTGACAATCTGGGCAGGCAACTGGGCTACCGTGATCAACCAGGCCGAAACCATCGCAGCCGCCACCAGAAACATCACCACTGCAGTCGTTTTGGCGGCGGTCACGAAGACCTGGACGGTTTGTGTCCAGCTCAGTTCGCGGTAGACCACTCCGGCCACAAACAAGGCGTACACCGCAGCTACCACGGCAGCCTCGGTCGGTGTGAACACACCCATGCGCAAGCCCACCAGAATGATCACCGGCAACATCAGCGCCCAGCCGGCGCTGCGCATGGAGGCGAACACCTCTTGACGACTCTTGCGAGGAGGCGTCTCCAGCTTTTCTTTGCGCGTCAGGAACCACCAGGTCGCCCATAAACCGACGGCGAGCCAGATGCCTGGAAATATGCCCGCCAGAAACAACTTGGAGATGGACACATTGGCGGCCACCCCGAACACCACAAAGCCGATGGAGGGCGGAATGATGGGGCCGATCACCCCGCAGGCCGCAATGAGCCCGCCGGAGCGGGCTTTGTCGTGCCCGGCTTTCACCATCATGGGCAACAAGAGTGCAGTCAGTGCAGCGGCATCTGCCACCGCTGAGCCGGACAAAGCCGACAGCAGGCAGGCTGCAATGATGGCCACGTATCCCAACCCCCCACGGATGTGGCCGACCAGCGCCATCGCGAAATCCACAATGCGCTTGGACAGGCCGCCGGTGTTCATCACCTCGCCCGCCAGCATGAAGAAAGGTACGGCCAGCAAGGGGAAGCTGTTGGCCCCCTCCATGATGTTCTGCGCCAGCACCTGTGCATCAAAAATGTTGAGGTGCCACATGAGCGCGGTGCCACACAGCAGCAGGGAATAGGCAATCGGTATGCCCAGCGCCATGGCGGCCAGCAGGGAACCCAGAAATACAGCAATCGTCATGTTCGAAATCTCGTGTTCTTGTTATTTCAGGGGCTGGGGAATGTCGATCGGCTCTTCTTCCGACTCGCGTATGCCGATCAGTTCCTTGTCGGAGAGCTGCCCGCTGACAAGTTGCCAAAGGTGATGGAACAGAATGACTGCACTCAACACAGCACACACCATTCCGCTGGCGTAGAAGAAGCCCACGGACACCTCCATCGCTGCACTCGTGGTTTCCAGGTTCACTTTGACCTGCTCCCAAGCCCCCCAGAACATGAGCCAGCACACCCACAGCATCAGCAGGTGCCCAATCGCGAGGCAGGCCTTCTGCCCCGCAATGGGCAGGCGGGACACCAGGGTGTCCGTGCCCAGGTGCGAACGCTCATTCAGCGCAATTACGCCGCCCATGAAGGTGATCCACACAAACAACCACCGCGACAACTCCTCGGAGACCGTAAAGCCCGAATTGAAGACATAGCGCATCACCACATTGCCGAAGACCATCACCACCATCAGTGCCAAGGCGATCGCAATCAAATACCCCAACAGACGGCAGTAACCGTCAATCCATTTCTTGACCAAAACACATCTCCTCAGCTTCGTGCTTAGTAATGTACGAACTAGTTAGTTTTTAAGTTTGCGGGTTTTCCCTAAACCGGTCTGGCATAACCGGGAAAGCTGTTATGCCGGAAAGGAATTACTTGCGCACGAAGCGCACCACCATGTCGGTGATGCTGGCGCGCCGGTCGGCCGATTGGGCGTTGCGGGCCTTGTCCTTGAAGATCAGCCCGAAGGTGTGGCGGTTGGACACGTTGAAGAACGTGAGCGCCGAGATCGAGGCGTGAATATCCACCGGGTCCAGTCCTTCGCGGAACACGCCCTGCTCCACGCCCCGTTGGTAGAGCCGGCGTATGGACTCGATGGCCGGCACGTTGAGCTGCTGTATGGACGTGCTCTGCGCCAGATAGCTGCCTTGCTGGATGTTTTCGTTCATCACCAAACGGATGAAGTCTTCGTTGTCGGCGTGGCGATCGAAGGTGAATTCCGCCAAGCGGCGCAGAGCTGCTTCGGGCTCCAGATCGTCCAAGTGCAAGTCGCCCTCAATCTGCCGCATACGGCGGTACGACTCCTCCAGCACCGCGAGGTACAGGCCCTCTTTGCTGCCGTAGTAGTAGTAAATCATGCGCTTGCTGGTGTGGGTGGCCTCGGCAATCGCATCGATGCGGGCACCGCTCAAACCCTTGTCGGCAAACTCTTTGGTCGCGACCTCCAGAATGCCGGCCATGGTGCGGGCCGGGTCGTTGGTGCGGGTGGTTGACTTGGCAACGCTGGCCTTGCCAGCCGCAGGCGCGGCGCCTGCCACAGCCTTGCGGCGGGTGGGTTTGTCCGTCTCTTTATTGGAATGTACTAACTCGTTCATTCGACCAGTATAGGAGGGCGCACGCCGCACCTACAAGTGTGGCGATTACGTAGCCCCTCACCGGGCTTATGCATCAAATCAGTGCCTGACGCTCATAGAATATGCGCGAACAGCTATCAAAACAGGAGCAGATTGAAGATTAGCCCCAGAGCACCGAGCGCATGGAGATGGATGCGGACTGAAACCCGGTATTGAAAAAGCGCGGCATCTCGTCCGGCCGCACGGCGCCGGCAGCTACCAGCAAGGGCAAATAGTGCTCATGCGAGGGGTGGGCCTGCTGCGCCACCGCGCCCAGCGACTGGAATTTGTGCAACTGGTCGAGTTGGCCTTTTTTGATCTGGTCCTGCACCACAGTGTCGAATTCGCGGCCCCAGTCATAGGTCTCGTTCGGCCCTGCGCCATTGCGGGTAGCCCGAAGGTTGTGCACGATGTTGCCGCTCCCCACCACCAACACGCCGCGGGTGCGCAGCGCATGCAGCTGTTGCCCCAGAGCGAAATGCTCGGCCGGCGGACGGCTGTAGTCCATGCTCAGCTGCAGCACCGGAATGTCCGCCTTGGGAAACATGGGCTTGAGCACTGACCAGGTGCCATGATCCAACCCCCATTGGCTGGTGTCCAATGCCAGCCTGTCGCCTGACGGCACCTTGATCTCCTGCGCCAGACTGCGGGCTATCGCGGGAGCACCGGGTGCCGGGTACTGCACGTCATGCAGTTCCTGCGGAAAGCCACCGAAATCATGAATCGTTTGTGGCTGAGCCATGGCAGTGACCTGCCAGCCCTGCGTCAGCCAATGGGCCGAAATGCACACGATCAGTTGCGGCTTTGCCTGACGCGCCATCAACTCCTTGCCCATGGCCTGCCAACTGCGTCGCCAGGCGTTGTCCTCAATCGCATTCATCGGGCTGCCGTGGCCGACAAACAGCACCGGCATGCGGGGCGAGGGTTTGAGCGACTGCAGCAAAGGCTGCGTGGCAGCGCCTGCCAGACTGCTGCGAAAGAGTGCGGAAAAAGCGGCAAACGTTGCCAAGGCGGATCTGCGGTGCATAGGAAAATTGTTGTGCTGAGGCATTGATGGAGTCATGCGCTTGCCGTGAGTTCCATTTGCCATAGGAATCATTGGCTGCACTTGGCTGCACTTGGCTCTGTGCCCTGTCACACAGTCATCCCCGAACGGAAACGGGACACTGGAATGCCGCGCAGTAGCGCACGCCACCTTGAAAGTCTCTCATGCTCTACACCCTCGCCATCGTGCTCATTGTTTTATGGCTTCTAGGGCTGGTCAGTGCCTACACCATGGGGGGATTTATCCACATCCTTCTGGTGGTTGCTGTGGTGATGATTCTGGTGAACCTTATCAACGGCCGAAAGCCGCTATGAACAAAAGGCCTGACAAGGCCCTTTTGCCTCGCATTCGCTTCGCAATCAGCCCGAAGCGGCCACGCGCAGAGTTAGCGCTTGATTCCCCAACGGCGATACAGCCAGCGTAACGCCAGCCCGTGCAGGGACGCCCAGAGCCAAGGGTCCAAGACCGCATCGAACACATTGCCGGTGGGAAGGCGCAGCAACACATACAACGCCAGCGCAGCAGGTGCGAGCCACGCGCTTGCCCGTCGCACGGCACCTGCCTGCAACAAGGGCAGTACGGCTAGCACTGTCAAAACAAGTAACGCCGGTTGCCCGAAACCCAGCGGGTACAGAGCCGACGGCAACTGCGCAAAGGTGTCGAGCAACAACGCCCATCCCAGCAGCAAGCCGAACAACACCAGCCCGGCTTCCCAATGCAAAGGAGTCTGTGTGCTTTTCGCAGTGCGGGCTGCCAGAGGCCGCAATGCAGTCCAACCCACAGCCGCCGCCGCCAACGCCCCCAGCGCGCTGGGGGCTTGGAAGGCCAATCCCAGCCAATAAGCGGCAGATAGGTTTCCGGGCATGAGCACCCAGAGCCCCAACACCACCGCCAATGCACGCCGCAGCGGCATTGGCACTGAAGCCTGTGCCAGCACGGCAGCGCCGCCACCCGCCAGCACCAAGGCCCAGCCCACGTGCAACCATAGCTGCATCACCACCAAATCAGGCAAAACCGGCGCGCTCATGGCTTGCCTCCCGGGGTAAAGCGCTGCCATGACAAGGTGGCCCGGTCCACGGTGTAGGCAATCCACAGCGCGCCATCCGCCCACGCCATGGCGGGGTACGAAAACTCCGCTTCCTCGCTGCCTTGGCGCAAGGTTTGTTGCAAGGTCCATTGCAAGCCTTCCTGGCTGCGGCTCAGCTCGAGCTTGGCGCGCCCTTCCGGAGTGGGGTTGTGGGCCATCAGCATTTGATCCGTCCCCAAACCGAAGGTCGCCACCGCGGAATCCGGATTGCCGAGGGCCAGGTCCGGCAGATCTTGCCAATGGGCGCCACCGTCTTCAGTGCGCACAGCGGTCACTTTGCCGTTGTGTCGTTCATCGCGCATCAGCGCAATCCAATCCGTAGGGCTACGTGCCAGCAGCGCCGGCTGCAGCTGGTAGGCCAGCTGCGACATGCGCGTCAGGCCTGCGAATTCGCCGTTCGCATCCAGCCGTACCGCGCTGGGGTACTTGAGTCCCAGCTCAAAGTGAACCGGCAGCACGGCGCCGCCATCCTGCAAAGGCATGACTGCGTTGCGCGCGAGAAAACTGGTGTTCCACAACCACGACAGGGGCAGCACCCGCATGGGCTCAAACGCCAGATCGTTCAGATCTTGCGAGGCGCTACTTTGGCGCAGGTGCAAAACACGGCTGGCAGCCCAGCCCCCCCAGCCTGTAGCCACTACAAACAAATGCATGCGGCCTTGCCCGTCCATCCACGCCACCGGGTTTCCCAAGCGCCGCAAACCGTGGCCCAACGCGTCGCCCATGGTGTGCCGGTTGACAACGAAGCGCGGCTCGCGCCAGCGGCCAGAAGCCCGGTCCCACTGGGTTGCGGCGATCTGCACCAAGGGGCCGCTCTCGCGTTCGCCGGAAAACCAGAACAGGCTTATCGCTGACGGACTGTCCGCGGGCATCGGAAGCAGGCTGCTGGCATGCGCAGCAGCGGTGCCCGGCGGCATGGGCACATCCCCCATGGCGACGCGCTGTAAGGAGGCAGCATCCACCGGTTTACCCTGCACACTGATGGCCGGCATGAGCGCCAGGGCCTGCGGCATGGGGGCCGGCCGCAAACCCGCATCCACCGCCCAAAGGCCGGCTACCAGAGCAGCCACAAGGCCTGCGCGTACGGGGAAAGAAGAAAACAACATGGGGGGTGATCTTAGTGGCCGCCGGCAAGGCCTTGAAACAGCTAAGACAATGGAGTCCATGAAAACCTTGCTCTCCATCGCTCCCCTCGGTTTCCCCTGGCAAACCGTGGACCCTTTTTTGTTTTGTGTGCACCACAACGACGCCTACCCCGCCGGCAACGCGCAGATGGCGCCTGACCCCGCCTTGCTGGCGGGCCGCAACATCGGCCAGGACTTTGCGGGCAAATACGGTTGGAGCATGTACCACGGCGATACCGTGCCGGGCTTTCCCTCCCACCCGCACCGGGGGTTTGAGACCGTCACGATCGTGCGCAATGGCCGCATCGACCACTCGGACTCACTGGGCGCCACGGCCCGCTTTGGCGGCGGCGATGTGCAGTGGCTTACAGCCGGCAAAGGCATCGTGCACTGCGAAATGTTTCCGCTACTGCACACCGACGCGCCCAACCCCACCGAGCTGTTCCAGATCTGGGTGAACCTGCCGGCCAAAAACAAGATGGCCGAGCCGCACTTCACCATGTTTTGGCACGAAGACATTCCCCGCATCACAGCCACCGACGCGCAAGGCAAGACGACAGAAGTAGTTTGCATCGCCGGTAAGCTGAACGGCAAGCAAGGCCTGCCGCCGCCGCCGGATTCGTGGGCCAGCGAGCCCGGCAGCGACCTCGGGATTTACACGATCCAACTCAGCCCCGGTGCGCAGTGGACGCTACCTGCAGCCCATAGCGCAGATACCCGTCGCGTGCTGTATTTCTTCAAGGGTGGCGCATTGCAAGTAGCGGGCGAAGCTGTGCCGGTCAAATCTGTGATGGTGGTGCAAGCCGACCACGACTGCACTTTTGTGAATGGCGATGCCGAGTCTGAACTGCTGGTGCTGCAGGCCCGCCCCATCGGCGAGCCGGTAGCGCAGTACGGTCCGTTTGTGATGAACACCCAGGCCGAAATCCACCAGGCCTTTGCGGACTATCGCCGCACCGAATTCGGCGGCTGGCCCTGGGGCGCCAACGACCCGGTGCACCCGCGCGACAAAGGCCGCTTCGCCAAGCACGCGGACGGGAAAGTCGAAGAGCGGGGCTAGACCAGCGGAAAAGATAGAACCCCACGCTCCGCCACTGCTCAGGTGCGTGGGACCAAGCCTGCCATGGTGCGGGCAGCGTCGGTGCCTTGGCGCTCCAGGCCTTCGCGCACGGTGGTTTGGTTAGCGGGTGGCTGGTTCTGGCTGACCTTCCATTTGCCTACCCACTCGTCCACCACGATCTCAATGCCGACAACGGCTGAAATCATCTTGTCGGTGTAGTCGCGAGGTGCGTCATCTATGGCCCATGGCTTGGTCATGGGTGCTTCCTGCTGGGTCGTGATCTGCTGCATCTGGCTGCGGATCCAGGCCGCATCGTCATGCACCCTCAGCAAACCCTTGGCATGCACGACGGCGTAGTTCCACGTGGGCACCACTTTGCCGTGCTCTGCCTTGGTGGCATACCAGCCAGGGCTGATGTAGTGCTGCGGCCCCTGAAAGATAGCCAGCACCGGCACGCTCAGGTCGGTTTCTTTCCAGATGGGGTTGGCCCGGGCCACATGGCCCACCAGTGAGGTGTGGCCGTCAGCTCCCTGCCGAAGCACCAATGGAATGTGGTTCGCGTCCATCCCCTTGGCCGACAAGGTCACCAGCGTTGCCAGTGGATGGTTCTGCACCAGCGCATGCAGCACCTCGGGGCGGCTCTCAATGAAGTGGGTGGGCTGGTACATGCGGGGTCTCCGGTTGCAACTTTGTGGCCAAAGTGTATCGACCCAAGGAAACAGCCCAGCCGTGTAAGCGAGTGCGTGTTCTCGCTACCTCTTGTAAGAAAGATGGTTTCTTTCTTGCAAATTAATAGACTAGTTTGTGAACTAATTCACGGAAAACACGTGAATGCAACAACAATGAACCGAGACACGTCGTGGAAACCCAGCATCAGCAAGAAGCCCCCAGCCCCAAAGCCAACCTGTCAACGGACCATTTCGACACTCTCTATTTCTGGACCAGTCTCGACAACGCGCTCCGGTTTTGCGCAGCAAACTTCATCTGGAGTGACAACAAGTTTGGCTTCCTGGAGCTTCTGACGGCATCGGCCAACAAGTCGGAGTTGGTGTACACCAAGAAGCCCGAAATCTGCTTGAAGTTCCAGTTCGATGGGGTGGTCATGCACGTGCCCCACCACTACAACCCCAAGTCCTACAAACCGGACGTCCTGTACGTGCATCACCAGGCCCACTTGGAACACAAAGGGGAACTGGGCCACGACATCACGAGCATCCGCCTTGCGGGAGGCACAAGTTCCATGGTCTGTTGCGGTTTCAAAATCGCGCGCTCGACCCAGAGCAAAGCGCATGTGGACGCGCGAACGTCCATCATCCTCGACCAGATCCGCTTTCATTTGCGATCCAGAAGGCGGTTTGCGATCCCCATTGACTACGAGGCCGGCGTTCTGCTGTCGTCCCGCCATCCCACCCTCAACATCAAGACCTCGGAATTGCTGATTTCGAAATGCAAGTTCTACCTCAAATGGTGGTTCGATTGAGTCCGCAAGCGCCCTCAGGAGCCTGTGGAACCTATCGGTCTGGCAGGCCTTAAATCAACACAATTGGCGAAAAGTGACTGATCAGTCTTAATTAAATACCGCATAGTTCAAAGGGTTACTAAATCGGATATATTTCGTTCACGTCAGTATTTTCTGACGTGAACTAACGAATTCACACCGACTGGAGATCCCGATGAAAAAGCTGTTGATTGCTTCCGTACTGGCACTGGGCGTAGCTGTTTCTGCACAGGCCAAAGACATCGTTGACACCGCCGTAGGCGCAGGCAACTTCAAGACCTTGGCTACCGCGCTGGGCGCCGCCGGTCTGGTAGACACCCTCAAGGGCAAGGGCCCATTCACCGTGTTTGCGCCGACTGACGAAGCATTCGCCAAAGTGCCCAAGGCTGACCTCGAAGCCCTGCTCAAAGACAAAGCCAAGCTGACTGCTGTGCTGACCTACCACGTGGTACCCGGCAAAGTGATGGCAGCCGATGTGAAAGCCGGCAAGGTCAAGACCGTGCAAGGCAGCGAAATCACCGTCAGCACCATGGGTGGCGTGAAGGTGGATGCAGCTAATGTGATCAAGACCGACATCGTGGCTGACAACGGCGTGATCCACGTGATCGACTCCGTGATCATGCCCAAGTAAGCCCTTCACAGGCTCCTGCAAAAAAGCCCCGGCAGTTTCGGCTGCCGGGGATTTTTTCATTCTGTTCGGGTCATGACGTCCCCGAGGTGTGCGACCTAGTTACCGCCGATTTCGAGTTCGGCCTGCGGCTTGGCGTCTGCAGCTGCACCCCCCGTTTTCACAGCTCCCAGAAAAAGACGCTCGGCAGCCAGCTTCTTGCCGGCCAGATATTCTTTCACCGCCACCGCACGTTGCAAAGCCAGGCTGCGGATGTCTTCCTCATTGGCGCTCAGATTGGCCAACAACAAAGCCTCCATATCGGCCACCGCAATGTCTTTGGTCAAGCCCACCAGATTCTTCGGCTTGGTGATGTCGGAGCGGCGGTACACCGAGCGAAGCAGCACCGGCATTTCTTCGGTGCTGTAGTTGGTCACCGCAGCAGCGTCTTTGCCCTGCGCGCTGGTGGTGCGGCGCTTTTCTGCCAATAGCAAAGCCTTGAGCTTTTCACGCTTGGTAGCTTCACGCTCGGCCTCCAGGTTGGCGGAACCCACCACGGTAAGTCTGAGGGCCGGCCGGTCTTGCAGGGCCTGCGCCACTTTGTCCAAGCCGGTGCGGGCTGCATCGCTCAGACCTGCACTACCCGGCGCAAACACCACGCTACTGAGCTCTGAGCCACCGGCTCCGCCCCCGAAGGCATTGGCCAGCAGGCTGAAAGGCGCAGTAATCGCCTTGGTCACCAGGTTGGTGATCACCTTCCAGATCACCGGGCCGATGCGGAACTGAGGGTCGTTGAGCGAGCCACTGATGGGCAGGTCCAAGTCAATCACGCCATTGCGGTCTGCCAGCAACGCCACCGCCAACTTCACCGGCAAGCTGGCGGGTGCACCCTCCACCTTGTCGCCGAAGGTCAGTTGGTTGAGCACCAGCTTGTTGGTCGCGGTGAGCTGGCCATCGGGTTGCACGGTGTAGTGCACATCCACACTCAGCTTGCCGCGCTCAATGCCGTAGCCGGCGTATTTGATCGCGTAGGGCGACAAAGGCGAGAGCTCCAGATCGCGCACCAGGCCCTTCACATCCAGTGCCAACGGCTGCGCCAGCGGGTTGAGCTTGCCCAGAATCTCCAGAGACGCGGTGCCTTCGGCGCGACCACGTAGCTCCAGGTCGGCCAGCTGCACCACACCGTCTGTAGGCTGATTGGAGAAGCGGCTGAGCTTGCCGGTCAGGTCCGTCAAATTGGCGGTGTAGTTGGGCTGGATAAAGCGGTCTGAAAACAGCACCCGACCATTGACCATGCTGATAGGCCCCATCTGGATGATGACCGCAGGACTGGCCGATGCGGTGCCGGTGCCAGACGCCGCCGCGACCGCGGAAGACGCAGGTGCTGCTGCACTGGCTGCAGCCGTTGCCGGCTTGGTGCCATCGGCGGCGGGCGGAGCGGTTTGCCCAAGGTCTTGCAGGTTCAGGCGGCCTTGGGGGCTCACGATCAGGCGGGCATAAAAATCGGACAACGCGGCTTCGCGCACCTGCACTTTGGTGGCGGTGCCGGGCGCCATATTGAAGTCGATGCCGGGCACGTTCAGCGCCTTCCAGCTCAGCAGTTCTTCGCCCAGGCTTTCAGCGCCTTTGCCCGTAGAGTTGGCCTTGAAGTCATCCAGCGCGGCATCGCCCTTCACGCTGACTTCCGACCCAGCGGCTAAGGCGGCGTAGCGCACCTGGCCCTTGAAGCTGGCATCGGCCCGCAACAGGTCGAGGTTCAACGCCCCACCGGCATAACTGGCAAACGCGTGGGCCGGCAGATCCACCAGCTCCACATCGCCCGAGGCCACCACAGGGTCCCACATCACGCTGCCGGTGTAGCGCAAGCTGCCGGCAGACGCTTGGCCGGACTTGAGCTTGCCCGCCAGTTGCAAGGGCATGGGCTTCTTTCCATCCGGCTGGATATTTTTGGCCTGTACCTGCAGCTCGCGCAATTCGACCCGCACAGGGCGCGCGGGCAGACGGTCAGCAAACACCATGTGCCCGTCCTCCAGCGTGAAGTCGCCCACATTCAGCTTCCATGGCGCCGGCGACTTGGCGGCTTCTCCTTTAGCCGCTGCAGGTGTACTGGCAGCAGCAACTGCCACCGGTGCAGTTGCAGCCGCGATCGGCCTGAGCCAACTCTCAAACATCCACTGGCCTTCCGCATCCCGGCGCACGCCGGTGCTGGGCTGCCGCAGCAGCACCTTGCCCACCGAGGCACTGCGGGCCAACGTGTCCACACGCACATCGCTCACTTCCAGCAGCTTGAACTGCGGCATGTCCGCCGAGCTGGGGCCGTTGTTGCTGGCGTTGGCATTTGAATTCGCACGCGGCTCTGCAGCCGGCTTGTCACCCACCAAGGCTACATCGCGCAAGGCCAGCTTTTGCACCACGGCCGTCTGGCGCTGACCGTCCCAGGTGATGTTCATGCGGGTGTCCGCCTGCCCGCGCAAGCTTGGCACCAAGTAGGGCGACACATAGCCCGACACCAGCCCCAGCCCGAAGTCCGACACGCTGGCTTCCGCCTTGCCGGCGTCCACCGTGCCTTCGCCTTGCAGGCTGATCTGGGTAGCGGGTGCTTTGGCGCCCGCCGCCAGGCTTTGCAAACGCGCCTTCAGGTCCAGCGTGGCGGCTTCTTTCATGGGCCACTGCAGTTTGGAAACGGTGACCTGGAAGTCCCGCAGCCCCAAACGCGTGGCCGGGGCGGTGACCTGGTCTGTCCAATCCACCGAAGCATCCTTCAGAGTCAGCGTATCCAGCTGCAAAGCCCAAGGCGTCGGCGCTGGTGTTTCAGCATCTTTTTGGCCACTAGCGCTCGTGGAATCTGCGCGAGCAGCTACGTTTTTAGGAGCATTTTGCTTGGCAGGCGTAGGCGGCATAAGGTTCAGGCTGCCATCCGCGGCGCGCACCACGTTGAGCACGGGCGCATTCAGGGTGATGCCGGAGAGCTTCACACTGCGCTCCAGCGGGCGCACATCGGCCAGGCCTACCTGCAAGCTGTCAGCTGAGAACAGCGGCTTGCCCTTGGTGTCTTGCACAGCCAGGCGGCTCACAGTGACAGAGCCTGACAGGGTGACGGCCGTTTGCGGGCTCTGCACAAAGCCCAGTTTGATGTCTGCATCCACCACCGCGCTTTGGGGTTTGACCGGCAAGTTGGCAGGCAGGTAAGGCAAGTAAGGTGCCAGATCCAACTGGCTGATCTTCAGCTCCGCATCCCCCTTGCGGCTTTGCGCAAACGGGGTGCCTTCAGCCTCCGAGTCGAAACGGCTGCCATTGAGCACGAAGGCCAGGCGGGGCGACACCAGCACATCGCGCTTGGAATCGAAACTGCTCAAAAACGGCAGGCTGATCTGCAAGTCCCGCAGGGTGTGCACGCGCTCGGCGCCACCGGCCCGGTCGGTGTAGTCCACGCTGCCTTGGTTCAGGGTGAGGTTGTAGACCGCAAACTTTGGCGTAGGTCCGGCAGGTGTGTCGTCGGGCTTGTTCAGGCGCTGGATGATGTCGTCCATGTCATAGCGGCCCTCACCCAGGTGGGTGAGCTGCACCTTGGGCGCATCCACGATGACTGCGTCAATCACCGGTGCCAGCCGGAAAAGCGACTGCGCCTCTGCATCGACGTACACCCGGTCCAGCGAGAACTGCACGCCCTTGCCATCAGCGGTGGCAACCGCAAATTCGCGCACCGTGAGCTCCAGCGACCAGGGCGAAAACGCAATGCTTCCGATGGTGACCTGCCGGCCCAACAGCTCACTCAGGCGGCTTTGCGCCTGGCTTTTGACCAGCGGAGGCACCGCGGCCCAAGCCAGCACCCACAGGGCCAGCAAACCGCCAAGCCCCCAGGCCAGGCGGCGGAACCAAGGGGAAGAAACTAAAGCGCGTGGGGTCATGACAGCAGGTTCGTGGAGTAGCGTGCCCCCTGATGGTACCCAAGCCACTGTGGCAAAGCAGCGCCCTGTTGACTTGCATCAAGCCGCCCCGGCGCCCGCCATGGGAAGCTCGCGCCCAGCCTGAGGAGCCCCCATGAAACAAAGCAGCCTTCAAATCATCAAAGACGAGCACGCCGCGCTGCGCGCCATGTTGCAGTCACTCACCATGATGCTGGATCGCGGCCCGGGCGACGAGCCCGAGGGCTTCTTTGACGTGGTGCGCGCCATGCTCTTCTACATTGACGAATTTCCCGAGAAGCTGCACCACCCCAAAGAATCGAACCTGCTATTCCCCCGCGTGGCCCGGCTTGCGCCGCAGGCGATGGAGGCCATCGTTCAGCTCGAGGAGGACCACGCCCGTAGCGAAGCGTCAGTGCGCGACCTGCAGCACCTGCTGCTAGGCTGGGAGCTGATCGGCGAGAGCCGCCGCGCTGCTTTCGACACTGCTGTGCGCCGCTATGCGCAGGCCTACCTGGCCCACATGCAACTGGAAGAAACAGCCATCCTGCCGATTGCCCAGACCAGCCTCACCGACCAGGATTGGGCCGAACTGGACGCCGCGTTTGAAGCCAACCGCGATCCCCTGGCCAGCAAAGGCCAGCGCGACCCGGTGTACGACCGCCTGTTCACCCGCATCGTGATGCGGGCGCCTGCGCCCATCGGGGTGGGCTGAGTCTGAGCCCTTTTTCCAACCTGCATCCAGGTGGCATGGACGGCGTGAGCCTACGTCTACAGAAGCAGAACGTCGACGTTTGTCATCCCTCCATCGGGATTGAAGTTGACCAAAGTCGCATGTCGAGTTCGCATCTCATTGCGGCCCCCACCGACCCTGTGATCAATCTGCACTACTGTGCGGCCCCTTTAACGAATGCAACCGTTGCACCGGCGCCCCGGCCGGGTTCTGACCTCGCTGCGTTGTCAGGCTCAAAGTCTCCTAAAGGTGTGCAGCTGAGATTTCTGCAGATAGTGCACCCCGAAAAACAGACCGCCCAAGGTACCGGCTTTGGACACGTCCCCTGACATACGCACCACAACATGACTGGCAGTTTCTTCGAGCAGGTCGGCATCCTTGGACACCAACAGCGTGGGGGAAACCAAGCCTGCCGCCTTTCCACCCACCAAATGCAAACTGCCCAGCTCGGCCGTCACCCCGCGTGACTCCAGCTCACCCCGCGCTATGCGCTCCATGGTCTGGCGCAATACCTTGGCACCTGTGACCAACTCCGCCCGCAAAGCAGCCAGAAGCTGAGGGGATGGCGATTTGAACTCTGCTACGTTGTAGGCCGTGGGCAAGTGGTACATGTACCGCCCGGTCCATCCGGATCCTTGCACTTGAAACACCATGGCAATCCGGTATTTGTCATCCACGCATTCGGTGATGAAGGCAAATGGCTGCAATTGGAAGCCCCCACCCGTCTCCATGAAGAAGGGGCTCCCCCGCATTTCAGCGAGGGCAATGTTGTAGGGCGATATCTGCCCGTAACTGGATTCAAAGGACTCAGCCGTGCTACGGTCAATCGCCGCGCCAATGGCCCCGCTCACGAATGGGATTGGCATCAACATCCCGGCAGCACTCTCACCGGGGATCAGCACAAACTGGCTATGCGGTATGGGTGTTGACTTGTCAGGCAAGACTTCGGGCAGTGTGCGCTGCAAGCTCACCCCTTGCTGGGCTGCCAACTT
Organism: Comamonadaceae bacterium; assembly: GCA_027488985.1. GTDB lineage: Bacteria > Pseudomonadota > Gammaproteobacteria > Burkholderiales > Burkholderiaceae_C > Allorhodoferax > Allorhodoferax aquaticus. The sequence continues at coordinate 223,627 of JAIYAR010000003.1, forward strand.
GCTGATGGGGGTACTTTTGGGCAACGGTGGTAAGGCGCAACCAGCCAGCAGCAACAGCGAGGCGCCGGTTGCCAAGGCCGCCACTCGGGAGAACAAGGTATGCATTGCCAATCCAGTACTCAGAATTTGGGTTTTGCGTTGGTATCGACCGCACTGCAGTCACCCGAGAAGTCGCCGGCACCGCCTACGAGCGTCATTTTTCCGCTGATGCGATCAATGCGCATTTTGGGTTGACTGAGGAAATTGATATGCACCACGCCCGTGATCTCTTTTTCGCCCATGTTTAGCTCTTCTATGGGGTACCAGCCTTCTGTACCACCACTCATCAAGGCGGGCACCATGGCATCGGGTACGCGCATGCGAGCCGTGCCTGTTTTGATTTCTACCGTGCCCGTGCCGGTGTATGGCCGCCGTGTCTGGGTGGTGACCACACCCGTCTTGTTGTGCCCGGGATTGCCGGGTTGAAATTGGTTCACTGTGGTGGTCTGAGTGGCCATAACCGCACCTTGCCCCTGGCAGGAAAGCGTAAGGTCATTCGCAAGGGCTGCGATGGGCAGACTTGCAGCCAAAAGAAAAAACAATGCTTTAGCCATGATGAAGAACTCTAGAGCGTTTTGATTGGACGAATGAAGGTGTCATTGGGCGGGGCTTACCAGATACGCACCCGCTTTTCCGGTGCGCGCCACATTGCGTCGCCGGGGCGGGTACCGAAAGCCTGGTGGAACGCATCAAGGTGCAGCAGCGGCGCGATGGCGCGCACCGATGCGATAGCGTGGACGTCAACAGACACCAGAAACCGCAGACGTTCCGAACGTCCTTTGTAGGCCCACATTTGCGACCAGGCTACAAAGCATCGTTGGTCAGCATTCAGCCCGTCGACGTCCTGGATGGGGTTCTTCGCCAGAAAGCGCTTCAAGGCCGCATGGGCGAGCGTGATGCCACCCAGGTCGGCGGTATTCTCTGTGACGGTCATGGCGCCGTTATGCATCAAACCCGGGAGAATCTCGTATTGGCTGTACTGATCCACCAGCACATCGGTGCGCTGCTTGAACTCTTTATCAGCCTTTGGCGTCCACCAGTTGCGCAGATTTCCGCGCGGATCGTACTGGCGCCCCAAACTGTCAAAACCGTGCGTGATCTCGTGGCCGATCACCCCGCCGATAGCGCAGTAATTGGCTGCTACGTCGGCGCCGGGCTTGTAGAACGGCGGCTGTAGGATGGCTGCAGTGATATCGATGGTGTTGGTGGTGAAGTTGTAGGCGGAGTTCACCGCGATCGGGGTCGTCTTAGTCGCTACGGCAAAGCGATTCTTGAGAACGGGCTTGTCAACCTGCGCCATATCGCGCTGAAACGCAAAGCGGTTGGCACGCTGCACGTTGCCAAAGTGGTCGTCAGGGCGAATGTCTAGCGTGCTGAAATCGACCCAACCACTGGGGTAGCCCACCTGAATGTCGATTTTCCCGAGCTTCTCAAGCGCTGCACGGCGGGTTGTGTCGTCCAGCCACGTGTTGCTGCGAAGGCGGGTGGCAAACTCGTCCTTGATATGCCCGACCATCTCGGTGATTTCGCGCCGGGTGGAGTCAGGAAAATAAGCCTGCACATACAACTGCGACAAAGGGTGGTAAAGCTGCGCCCCGATCTGCTGCGTGACCACGCGCTCCTGCTCCGGGGAAGTTTTGAGGCCCCTGCGTGTCCGTGAGAATTCTTCTTCGACTAGCCGGTAGGGCCGCCCCAGCTCCGAAGCGCGGCTGGCCAACAGGAACCAACGAAGCAATTGCTTCACATCGCCGACCGGCAGCTCGGTCAGCATTCTCTGCAGCGCCTTCAAGGCGTTGATATCGACTACCTGCACCTTTTTGGGCGCGGCGATCCCCTGCACTTTCAGGAAGGCTCGGAGGTCGAGCGCCGGGATTAACGCCTGCGCTTGGTCCAGCGTCATCATGTTGTAGGTGTTGGCCGGATCCCGCATCTGCAGAGGCGACATCATGGACCCCGCAACCTTTGCCTCCATGGCCAGAATTTTGGATGCATTGCTTCGGGCTGTATCGACCGGATCACCGATCCCATTCAACATCGACACCACGTACTGGCGATAGGTTTCGCGCAGCTTCTGGTGTTCGGGCTTGGAGTACTCATCCTGTTCGAGCAACTGCCCACCGGGTAGCAACACCATGACGGTGGTGTTGCTGTCCTTGGCATCCGGCATGGCGGCGATCATGATCAATGGGGACCCGCCAACCCCATCCTGCAAACGGCCGGCAAGACGGCCGTAGTCAGCCGGCGTTCCGCCCGCTGCTGCGATGCGCTGCAAGTCTGCCTCCAACGGTTTGACTCCAAGGGCGTCCCGACGGGCATCGTCCATGGCCGCCTTGTAAAAATCGCCGACTTGCTGACGCGCTGAGCCCTTGGGCGCGTTGGTTTCGGCGGCGGAAGCCTTGATCAGCGTCAGCAGTTGTTTGTCAAGGTTGCGCGCTAGCAGCGTAAAGCCGCCGACATCCGGGTCGCTGGGGGCAATTTCAGTATTTTTGAGCCAGTTGCCAGCGGCATAGCGGAAAAAGTCCTGACGCGGGTCGACCGTTTTGTCCATGTTCTGGGGCGAATAGCCCAGAGCGGGGACATCGGTAAGTACGTCTCCGGCGTGAACCGTCGAAGTGGCAAGTAATCCGGCCACGAGAAGGCCGGGCAGTGCAGAGGTAGCTTTGCTGAAGATATTGTTCATAGGTTTCAGGGTTGGCAAGATGAAAAAGGGGAGGCTCAACCGCTCAAATCTGCGCGGAAAACCTCGAAATTTCGATGGACCCGATCCGCATACGCGCTTGCGTGCAGAGTCAGAGCGGTAACAAAGGCATCACCCGTGCCCAGGTGTGACTGGCGATTGGTTTGCTTGCGCATTGCCCGCCCGGCGGCCAATTTTTCTGCCAGCGTCTCGATGTTTTTATGGCTCATCGCCGACCCTTTCTCTCTGCATTCGCTGCTTAAACCTTGCCAGCCAAACCTGCGCCCAACACGCCCACGCCAAACAAGATCCAGTCATTGGTGATGTGAGCGCCGGTGGAGACCCAGAGGTTCTTGGTCATGATCCAGGGCATTGTCAAAACCATACGGGCACCGCCGATGACAACGATGCACTGCAGCCAATTCCAGTCATACGTAGGCAGGTGAAGCAGTCCGAACATGACCGAGGTAAGCACCCACGCGGCTACGACTGCGGTCTTGCGCGTCCATTGCAGGCTTTGCGTAAGCCACTGAAGAAGAGCCAAGAAAGGCAAGATCGTAATGACTTCCTCGCCCAGCAGTTGCGGGATCGTTTTGGCAAAAAAAGCAATGAGCTCTATGGTGTCCAACGTGCCCAAATGCGAAGTGGCCGAATTGGAAGACGTATGGCCGAGTGCCATCACGACGGCACCCAAACCCATAGTGATGACGATGTTGAGTAGCGCAAAACCCAGCATCAGCCGCACCTCCCGTACGCCCACCCGGCTGAACAGGCAAGTCCAGCGCTCAGGAGTCACTCGCGCTAGAGCTAGAAGCGGGATAGCCGCCAGCCCAATGGCTGGAAGAAAAGACCAGAAAAGGCCGGCCCCTGACAAGGTCGCGGTCAAGGCCAAAGCCATGAATGCCCCTGCCACCGCAGCCAGAACTAGCCACCACTGGCGGACGGTGAGGGAACTGGGGGAGCCGCGGTAGAACGGAAAGTCAGATCCGGAATCTTCCCAACGAAAAAAACCCAACATGACAACGCCGCCGGTTTAGTTTGGGCGCTTCAGGAGCGTACGGTTCACTTCGGTTGAACTACATCCTGCAAGCAGCGAGATGGCCGCGATGGATAACCATTTCTTCATTTATGGGCTCCTTAGTTGCCGTTTGGTCCGACCCCGGTTGGATTTATAGCCGATATCTGAAATATCAGATTGCCTTGAAGTGAGCAGTTCAATTGAATAGCCAGCGCCGGATCATCAGCAAGCATAAATTCCGACTCCCGCCCTCATGGAATTTTCCCGATTAGCTATCTATTCGATAGCAGAACCACCATCCCCCCATAGCCGCCGCAAACCATATTGACGTCACGAGTGCGCTGAGCGAATAGGCTATGTAGAGACTGCTGACGTTCCTAAACACGTCTGCGGCTTGGACGCCTTAGCCCAATGCGTACTTGGCCAGAACGTGGACTTGCAGCCCGTCTCCGGCCGCCAGGCGCGTATTGAGAACTCGCTGAACAACTACATCTGAGTTGCGCCGCTGGTCAGCGGAAAGACAAAGGCTGCTAAGTTTCACTTTGAAACTCAGATACTTTGTTCGCTATTCACCGACTCCCATGGGTTCCTGGTTCGTGTCGAATTGGAAACAGCGCAACGGGTTATCCCACATCATTTTTTGCAGGTCGTCCGGGCTGAACCAGCGGGCGGCAAGCTGTATCAGTGTTCCGTAATCCATCCGGTACGGCGCGCGCAAGAAGGGCCAGTCTGAGGCCCACAGGCAGCGATCTGCACCGAATAACGCGTGCATGCGCTGGGCATGGGTACGTGCATCTTCAAAAGGATAAGACTCGTTCGAAAACTTGGCGAAGCCTGAGAGCTTGATCACCGATTTCCAGTCTGCTGCTAATTCTTCCAGCGCCCGTTGGCCAGGGCTGTAAGGACCGTCACGCAGATCAGGGCGACCGCAGTGATCGATCAAAACCTGCACGCCCGAATCCCGGATCATGGGTAGCAATGCGTGCAGTTGGTCCTTGGTGACTTGAATCTGCGCCCACATCCCAAGCATTGCCAACCTCTGGAGCAAAGGCGCAATGTCCGCGTAATAGTCCGTGCCGTGAAGCGCAACGTTAAATGCCGCGCCGGCAATGCCCGCGTACTGAAGGCGGCGCAGCTCTTCCTGGTTCGTGTCGTGACGTAGGACCGCAATGCCTTTGAACCTGCCCGCTCCGCGTGCAATGGCATCGAGCATGCAGCGGTTGTCCAGGCCGTAGCCCGAATTGGGACCTACAAGTAAAGCGTGCCGCACCCCATAGGCCTGAAGCACATGGGTGAAGTAGTCTGCCGTGCCCAACTCTTGACCAGCCGGGTGATAGGCGATGTCCTCTCCATACGCGAATTGCGCCGGATCGAACACATGACAGTGGCTGTCGATTTTGGGGAGATCAAAAAGGTGCATTTGGTTTCGCTTCAGAGCAATCTGCCAACATGTTACGGCTGGCAAGTAAGCACTGAGCGGCCCACCCTGAAGTGCCCAGCGCTGCGGAGCGCTCAAAGTTCACCACTTCCACACTCAAGGGAATGTCAGCCGGCAATGCGCTGAATAAGCCTTGCAAATCGATGCTGCCCTCGCCGGGCAACAAGCGCTCGCAACGCGCGGTGTGGATCATGGCCTCGGTACTGAAGTGCGTGCCTGCAATAGCGTCGCAAATCTGCGCGTAGTGCAGCAACTGGCGCGGGATGGATCGGATGTCTTCCAGTGTGCTGTTGCTGCGACCGAAGTGCAGGGCATCCACCAAAATTCCCGCATTGGTGGGCATACCGGCTGCTTCCACCACCTGCAATGCTGCCTTGGCGTCGGGCACGGCCGTCCAGGGCATGAATTCGAGATCCGCGGTGATGCCATATGGCGCAAGTGCCTCGCAAAGACGGGCGTAGTTTTCGGCGAGGCGTGGGCCATGCGTATCGTCTCCAGCGACCAGCATGGCACGGGCATTCAGGGCTGCACCAGCCTCAAACAGGGGCCGGTAAAACTCCAGATCAAACTGCTCTCCAATGCGGATGATCTCCAGATCAAACACGCCCACGCCCGTATCGCGCTGCACCGCTTGGGTCTCTCGCAGTACCTCAGGCAAACCTATCAGGTGCTGCTGTGGTGCACCCGGTGCATTGGGCTGGAGGCGCAGCCCAACCGCGGCGTACCCCAAGTCGGCAGCCAGTCGCAAAGCTTGTGGTGGCGTACATGCATGCGCAGTGAGGTAAGCCAAAGAGTAACTCCGCTGAACGGAAGTGGATGTTTCAAACGGCATGCAGAACTCCCGGCTTACTTCAGTGGCGACACCGCAGTGGGAAGGCCGATGGTGGAAACCATGCTCGTTGTCAGGTGGGCGGGGCCGCCCTTGGGCGGCCACACGCCTTGGGCCACGGCATCGGCACGCGCTTTAGAGCGGGCGTCCAGCGAGGGGTAGGCCCAAATGTTGGTAAAGCGCAGCGGACCGTCCAGCGCGACCATGGCCACCACGCAGGGCGACAGGGCTTCGCGGGCGGGTACGTACTGCTCCCAAAGGTCGATAGTGGCTTGTACGCCGCCGGTTTTGATGCCGTAGGTGCGTATCTCATACACCGGGCCGCTGATGCCGGACTCTGCACTCGGGCGCACTGGTTTCATCCAAGGAAAGCCCTTGTAGCTGTGCTGCTCCAAAGCCTGGAAGATTTCGCCACAGCCGAAGGGACTCGAGCTTTGTTGGGTCCGCTCCCGCTCGGTTTGTAGACTGGCCAAATCGGCAAAGCCGCGCAGCACGATCATCTGGTTCAGCACACCGATGTCAGTGAACCAGCAACCCAGCAACTCGCCTTTCGCCTCGGGTGCCGTGGCAAAGGCCTGTACGTTGGCGGCAGCAGTACCAGCGGTACCGAATGGAAGGGTCATGGTGGCGAGTTCGTAAAACATGATCTGGTTTCCTGTTTGATTAAAGTTAAATTACTATAAATTTAGGAGCTGCCCGCGCATGCTCCATGGGCGCTGAGGGACTTCTTCTTACAAACTCAATCCCGCGGCATGGTGGGCTGCAATGAAACCGAAAGTCATTGCGGGTCCGAGGGTGATGCCGCCCGCGGGGTAATGGCCACCCATCACGCTGCGCATGTCGTTGCCCCCGGCGTACAAGCCAGGAATTGGTTCTCCCGCCGCATTCAGCACCTGGGCGTCAGCGTTCACCTGGAGCCCGGCAAACGTCCCCAAGCTGCCGGGCACGATGCGCACTGCGTAGAACGGGCCTTGGGTCAAGGGCGCCATACAGGGGTTAGGCCAGCCTTGCTCCTGCGCATAGACTGCGTCACCTTGTATCCGGTTGTAGGGTGTTTCGCCCTTTGCAAAATCGGTGTCCCGTCCGGCAAGGGCCAGCGCGTTATAGCGCTCTACAGTGGCCTGCAGCCCTTGCGCGTCCATGTCACAGGCCGCTGCCAGCTCGGACAGTGTGTCACCGCTCAGAAGGTAGCCGTTGGCCAGCATGGAGTGCATGGACATGGGCGCCGGCTTGACGGCACCCAGTCCGTAGCGGCGGATGAAAGCATGGTCACACAGCAGCCATGCCTGCGCCGGTTCGCCCGCCGGAGTGGCGTTCAGCAAAGCTTGCATGAAGTCGTGATAGGAATCGGCTTCATTGGTAAAGCGTTGGCCATTAGGAAGCACCGCTATCAGTCCCGGCTTGGCGCGCTCAACAAGGTGCGGAAAGTGCGCCACGCTGCCATCGGGTCTGGGCACGAGCGACACCGGCGCCAACGCAGCGCACTGCGCCAAATCCCCTTTAACGATGCCGCCTGCGGCTTCGCCCAAGCGCAAACCGTCACCGGTGTTGCCGCGCGACGCGGCCGACCAATGCTCTTCGCCGGTAACTGCATGGGGCAGCAATGCCTGCTTGCGCACCGCATCGTGCGGAAACCCGCCACACGCCAGCACCACGCCACGGCGGGCACGGACTTCCAGCTCACCTTCTGGCGTATGCAGCACGGCACCGACAACGCGGCCACCCTTCATGATGAGGCGCTGCGCCGGACTGGATACACGAATGTCTACTCCTTTGTCCAAAGCAGATGCCGCCAGCGCGGCGACCAGGGCGTTGCCATTTACCAAGCGCATCCCACGGCGATGCAGCAGCAGGTCACGCCAATGGCGTAATACTAGGCGGGTGACATACAAGAAAGAAGCTGGCCGCCGCATGGCGTTGAAGAAGTGGCGCAGCTCTGCACCCGACGCAATCCCCATGCCCCATAGCGTGGTCTCGTGCAAAGGCGGTTTGAGCTGGTGGACCCGCTCCCCCAAGCGGCGCCCGTCGAAAGGGGCCGCGCAGAGAGATCGTCCGCCCACAGCAGCATGGGGCGTGTTGCCGTGGAAGTCCGGTATCAGGTTGCCATCGATGAACTGCAGTTGCGTCTCGCGCTGGAAGAACTCCACCATGCGTGGGCCCTGTTCCAGAAATGCTCTGGCGCGTGCTTCATCAAACTGTGTTCCGAGCTCGGCTTTCAGATAAGCAAGGGGCTCCTCCAGGGGCTCCTCGATGTTTGCTGCGCGTGCCAGCGGGTTACGGGGTATCCACATCCATCCCCCGGACCAGGCCGTGGTCCCGCCGAACTGCGGCTCTTTTTCTGCCACCAGCACGCTCAGCCCCAAGTGCGCAGCGCTCACGGCGGCGGATAGACCACCCGCACCGGAGCCAATGACCAGCAGGTCGACTTCGGTCATACCGCGTAAATCGGCTGGGCCACAGCCTGCCGGCCGAGGTGGTGCAAACGCTGGTTAAAGAACGGGGATGCACCACTGGCGGCAGCCATTTGCGCGGCCACGGATTGCAGTTCAGTACCCAGTGACTCCATTTTTTCACGGGTGAAGCGGACAGTCGGTCCCGCAATCGTGATGGCGCCCAAGGGGGCTTGACCCTGCAGCCTTACGACAGCGCCCATGGCATTCAGCCCCGGGGTGTAGGTTTCCTCAGAAATCGCAAAACCGCGCTCACGGGTGGCGTGCACCACTTCCATCACTGCTTTGAGACTGGAGGGCGCGTTGGGCCCATAGTCCGCTGTGCTGCCCAGCCCTTGAGCTGCCACCAAAGCCAGCGCCTCGTCATCGGTCAGCGCTGCCATCCAGACCCAGCCGGATGCTGAGCAAGAGAGGCGGGCATCACTTCCCATGTCGGGGTCATATCGCAAGCCTTGGCGGGCGCCTTGGGCGCGGGCTACCCAGGTGAGACGGTTGCCGTCAATCACCCCCAGACGCACCAGTTCGCCGGATATTTCAGCCAAGCGGTCCAGCAAGGGTTGCGCCACATCCACGATGCCGCTGTGGCTCAGGAAGGACAAGCCCATGGAGACCAGTTTGGTTGTGAGCTGGTAATCCCCATGCTCCCGGGTCTGGCGCACATAGCCGCATCGCACCAAGTCAGCCAGCAAGCGGTGTACCGCGCTTCGTGGAATGTCCAGTCGGTCGGCAATAGCAGCCAACTCCAAGCCGGCGCCATGTTGCGCAAGCAGTTCGAGGATGGCCAAAGTACGGTCTAAGACGCCATTCATGGTGAAGCCCGGTGAAAAACTGGTGTCAGTGTATGAGGTTTTGAAATGTTATTCAATAGTTGAACACTATTCCACTTTTAGATAGGATGCCGGCATCGATAACTTTTGCCACCAAGGTTTCCCTATGTCCGAATCTCTGCTGAGCGGTGCTACCCGACTTCATTACATCGTCGGCGATCCGATTGCCCAGGTGAAATCGCCCGCCGGGGTGACACAAGCGTTTGCCGACGCCGGACATAACGCTTTTGTGATGCCCGCGCATGTCGCCCCCAAAGATCTGGCGGCGTGGCTGGAGGGCGTGTCACTTGCCAAAAACGTGGACGGCGTCATCGTGACCGTGCCGCACAAGTTCGCCTGCTTCGACCTGTGCGCTACGACCTCGCCCAGTGCTGCGTTTCTGCACACCGTCAACACCATGCGCCGCAACCCGGACGGTAGCTGGCATGGCGACATGTTCGATGGCCTCGGTTTTGTGGCCGCCATGCGCGACAACGGTGCCGTGATCGAAGACCGGAAGGCCCTGCTGGTTGGCGCAGGGGGTGCAGGCTCCGCCATTGCACACGCCCTCGTCATGGCCGGGGTTTCTGCCTTGGCTATCCATGACGAGGATGTGCAGCGTCGCACCACCTTGGTCGATCGGCTGGCCAGCATCGGCCGCTGCCCGGTGCAGCATGGCAGCGCCAACCCCACCGGTTTCGACATCGTGCTCAATGCCACACCGGTGGGCATGAAGGAAGGCGACCCCTTTCCTTTGGATGTGAAGCGGCTCCAACCCGCCATGTTTGCGGGCTGTGTCATCACCCAGCCTGTCATCACACCGCTGATTGCCTCAGCACGCGCCTTGGGTTGCAACACCTTGACCGGCGCCCACATGTTCGGCCGGGTGCGCGACCTGATGGTCAGTTTTTTGTTGGGGCGCTGAAATGACGGCTCCTCATCCCTTGCTGGGAAGTCTTGCGGATCTGCCGGACCACGATACCGTTGACGTGGTGGTTATTGGTGCGGGTGGTGCCGGACTGTCTGCCGCCCTCTGCGCCGCGCTCGAAGGCGCTCGCGTGCTGGTGGTAGAGCACACCGCATGGGTGGGCGGCACCACAGCGCTGTCTGCTGGCACGGCATGGGTACCCGGCACCCACCATGCGGCGCAGGTCAACCCCGGAGACACACTTGCCGACGCAGAGAACTACCTGAGTAACGCCATCGGTGATCGGACATCCCGGGCATTGCGCAGGGCATTTTTGGACGCAGGTCCACACGCCATCGCGCATCTCGAAAAACACACTGCAGTGCAATTCCGGCCCTACCCCAAACACCCTGACTATTTGTCAGAACTGGGGGGCTCCACACTCAATGGCCGGGCTCTGGAACCGCTGCCTTTTGACGGTCGCTTGATGGGCGCATTGTTCGGTGTGCTGCGAAACCCGATTCCCGAGTTCACCGTGCTGGGCGGCATGATGGTGGACCGCACGGACATCAACCATCTGCTCGGGATGACAGGCTCGTGGACGTCGTTCAAACACTCCGCCGCAATCGTATTGCGCCACGCCTTGGACAGGCTGCGCTACCCCCGCGGCACCCGACTGGTCATGGGCAATGCCCTGGTCGCCAGGCTGTTGCATTCCCTGGCACATCAACCAAGTGCCCAGCTTTTGCTGGAGTCATCGGTTTCCGCCTTGCACACGGAAGAAGGCAGGGTGACAGGGGTATCTCTCACTCAACACGGGGCACGCAGAGAAATCCATGTACACGGTGGCGTGGTGCTGGCCAGCGGTGGCTTTAACCGAAATCCGGCGCTCAGACAGGAATGGTTGGCCGGGGTGGATGCATCCTGGTGCCCGGCAGCTCCGGGCCATACAGGGCAAGCCCAATCGCTGGCGTGTGACGTTGGCGCAAGCTACGGTCAAGGCAGCGCAACCCCCGCCTTTTGGGCACCGGTTTCGCTACGGAAACGTGCTGACGGCACCCAAGCTGTATTCCCCCACTTCGTGATGGACCGGGCCAAGCCCGGCGTGTTGGCTGTCAACAAGGCAGGTCAGCGTTTTGTGAACGAAAGCACGTCCTACCACCTGTTCGGCCTGGCGATGCAACAGGCCCCAAGTGGCCCGGCAGTGCCCGCGTATCTGATCTGCGATGCGCGAGCTCTTCGCACTTACGGGCTTGGCATGGTGCGCCCCGGAGGAAAGGGGCTCTCTCCCTTCCTGGCCGATGGCTATCTGACAGAAGGGCAAACGCTGGAGGGGTTGGCCCAGAAACTCGACATTGATGCAAAGGGCCTGCTGCAAAGTGCGGCTGCAATCCAAAGCTATGCACAAGCCGGCATAGACCCGGACTTTCACCGTGGCGAAACCGCGTATCAACAGAATATCGGAGATGCCCAATGGCCGGGCAGCAACCCGTGTTTGGGTGCATTGAGCGAAGCACCGTTTTACGCCGTCAAGCTCTACCCCGGCGATATCGGTGCAGCTACCGGATTGGCAACTGACAGCAGATCACGTGCACTCAGCACACATGGCGAAGTGATTGAAGGTTTGTATGCCGTGGGCAACGACATGCACTCGATCATGGGGGGCATCTACACCGGACCGGGTATCACCATCGGGCCGGGCTTAGTTTTCGGCTACTTGGCGGGACGGGATGCCGCGGCAAGGGCGAAAACTTGAGCCTGTCGGCACACTGCTTTGAAGTCGTCTCCGAGTTTTGGACTGCGAAGTAATCAAGTGAAATGGCTAGTTTGGGCACTCATGCTCAGTATGGTCGCTGTAGCACCGAGATCACATCCTGCAAAAGACTTTCGAGGCCCGCAGTAAATGGCTGCTCTGAGCCCCCGAATCTGTTCTACTTGAAGACCGCATTGGGTCGACAGCCGCTTCGGGCCACTTGCAGACGCTCATATACGTCTGCTCTTGAGCGCCAAAAATGTTTTGACGGTTTCCGTTCTTAACTAGCTTTGGATACCGATTCGCGCTGGAAACGGCAACTACTGAACCTCACACCCAAGGCGGCTACCTTGCCTTGACTTGACTTTTATGAATGTTTGCAGAGCAATAAGCTTTTTATTTGCAAACTTTGTTAGACGCGCATCGCCATTGATGCATTCTCCCCGTCACCCCAAATGAGGGCTAAACAGTCGCAAAAAACGTCCTCATAAATTTGTGTTGGCTGAATCCAGGCTTCGACCTGTATAAGATCGTCACTCTACAAAGGTCCTTCCGGCCGCGGTGAGCCGTCGTAGCCCCCCCACACGGATTGGTCGTACTCAATCACTGAACCGGTCATCAGTCCGGATTCCGCGCTACACAGAAATGCGGCCGCACGAGCTACTTCCTGCGGATCCACGAGGCGGCCATTGGGCTGAGTGGCTGCCGCCTGACTCAGCCAGGTGTCCGAAGCTCCATGAAACTCGCGCTGAATGCGATCCTCTCCTTCACTTGACATCCACCCAATATTCAACGCATTCACCCGGATCCGGTTGTGCAGCAAAGCATAAGCAGTATTTCGAGTCAGCGTTGCCAATGCACCTTTGCTGGCGCAATACGCTGCAATAAACGGCTGGCCGGCCAGTGCTGACATGGACCCTATATTGACAATACGACCTTCGATTTTTTCCCGTCGCATGATCAAAATGCTTTCTTGCATCAGGTAGAAAGGCGCACGTACGTTGACGGCAAACATGCGGTCAAACAATTCCGGAGAGGTGTCCAAAATTGTGCCCCTATCAGTCATGCCGGCTGCATTGACCAACACGTCGACCCTACCAAAGCACTCATCGGCTTGTCGCACCACCTTGCGGCAATCCTCCACATTGGCCAGATCGGCCTGCACAAACACGGCTTTTGTGCCCAATGCTTTGAGCTCTTCGACTTGGCTCTGCCCTTTGTTGTTGCTGCGGCCGCATATCACCACCCCCAGGGCGCCGCGCTTGGCCAGGGTGACAGCGACTGCCGCCCCCAAGCCTTGGGTGCCACCGGTCACGATGGCGACCTGTCCTTCCAGCAAAGCCATTGGTGAGGGATGTGAAAGGAAACTGTCGTTCATATAGAGATCTCTCAAAAATTGAAAACTTCGAACAGAAAGATAAGCAACTACTTTTGTGAATCAGCTCAAACGGGTTTGGGCCTGGTCACGTAACCGGGCTTCGAATTCAAGCGCAGGCAATCCTTGGGCTAATGCTGTGCGCATCAAATCCTGCTGGCTTCGAGGGGCCAGTCCACCGATCGGAGGATCGCGATCGAGGTTGGTTGGAAATGCATAGCCTTCAGCACAAGCTGCAATAGCAGCATCCACATCGGCGGCAGCCATGGTGCCTTGCGATCTGTAGAGGGTGGGATACAGGCGCTGCGCCATGCTTACACGGTCGACCGATTCCATGCATCGACCGAAGGCGCTGCTGACTTGCAGCAAGTTAGCCATGCGCCTAATGTCCTTTGAGATGTTGCTACCCGCAGCATGCAGCAATGCTGGATTGAAGAAGATTCCGTCCCCTTTTTCCATCGACAGTTGCACGTGGTGGGCATCAAAATACTTCTGGAACTCTGGCAAGCCGGCCAACAAATAACCATGCAGATACTTCTGGGAGTGCGGCAAATACAAGGTCGGCCCACTCTCCAGTGGCATATCCACATGTGCCACAGCACCTTGCAGGGTGAGTGAAGGCGAGAGTTGATGCACGTGGGCTGGAAATCGCGCCGCCCCTACCGCATCAAAGAAACCAAGGTGGTAGTCACGGTGAGCCGTTTGCGCCTGCCCACCGGGATTGACGCAGTTGATCTGCGAGGTGATTTGATAAGCGGGGCCCAGCCACGCCTCACACAACATCGCCAGTAGTGCATTACCGTAGTAGGAGGCAAACACTTCCGGGGCGCGCAAACACAGCTTTTCAAGTGCATTCCAAACCCGGTCGTTGGCTCCGGGCTTGGCGAAATGATCGCCACCGTGCCCTGCTTTACGGGACTCCTCGATCAGGGCCTGAAACTCAAACGTAGCTGCCTCCACAATCTCCAAGTCGGCAAACAACCCTCGCACCACCAGTACACCGGGGCCACTTTGCCACACCCTGGCCCACTCGCTCATGAGCTGGTGGCGCCAAGCCGCTGGATCCTTTTGATTGACTAGGCTATGGCGCAAGGCAAGGGCGTCGTAAACCGGTACACCGTGCACAAGTTGCGCTGCTTGTGGGCACTCATCGGGAGTTGTAGTGCATTGCACAAGAGCATCTAAGTCTTCGATACGACATTGCGCTGCTTGGAGATAGCCATAGACAGACGGCATTGGCAAGGGAGAGTATTGAGGCATGAAAACTTTTTCCTGCAGGTATGCAATGTGAGCGATGCTGCAGTTTAGGAAGTTAGGTCAGCATCCCTTGATGCAAAACACCTCAAAAATACATCAAAAATTCATCTCTCAAAGCACAATATCCCCCATGGCCCATCCTCACTTAATGAAAGCAATTGCTTTGCAAGCAGGCGTCAGCCTAGCCACAGTGGATCGGGTTATCCACCAACGAGCGGGTGTTCGCGCCCACACGGTACGACGGGTACAACAAGCCATCAGCGAATTGGAACGACAAAGCAATCAGGTAGGGCTACAGGGACGCAAATTCATGCTGGATGTGGTGATGCATGCACCTATGCGATTTGCTGACGTGGTACGGGATGCACTAGAGCGTGAAATGCCATTGCTGCACCCGGCTGTGATACGAGCACGCTACCACTGTAGTGAGTCCCTACCCATCGAGGACCTCGTAAGCGTCCTCGAGAAAATTGCGGTGCGCGGCAGTCACGGCGTTTTACTCAAGGCGCCGAATGATCCAGACGTAGCGCATGCAGTGGCTCAATTGCATGCCAAAGGTATTCCAGTCATCACTTTCGTGACTGATCTGCCAGACTCTGAACGATTGGCGTATGTCGGTATGAACAACCACACTGCGGGACAAACCGCAGCCTTTTTGCTGGGCCAGTGGTTGGAGAGGGGCAAGACGGCTGACGTATTGGTGTCATTGAGCAGTACCCGATTCCGTGGAGAGGGAGAACGGGAAGCAGCATTTGCTGAGGCCATTCAACGTCATCACACGCATTTGACGTGTGTAGATGCAAGCGAAGGTTTAGGGCTGCATGAAGCCACTGCAAGCGTGGTGCGCCAACGGCTTAAATCTCATCCCAAAATTTGTGCGGTTTATTCGATAGGCGGTGCCAATGCCGCGATCCTTCAAGCATTTTCAGAAGAACGGAGAACGTGCAAGGTGTTTATCGGGCATGACCTTGATGCAGATAACCGCCCCCTGTTACAAAACGGACTCATCAGCGCCGTGCTGCATCACGACTTGAAGCACGATATGCGCATGGCTTGCCTCCATGTAATGCGTGCTCAAGGTTTTGGAAGTGGGCAAGTTTTGCACAGCCTATCAGCGGTGCAAGTCATCACTCCCTACAATTTGCCGCAGGCGTAGATCGCGCTCGGGTCTAGATCGTTACGGCTTAGATAACGTGCAAAGAACCTCTGTCTCGAAAACAAACATTTTCGGCAACGCAGGTCATTTGCAGCACATATTTTTTGCAATTCTGATCCACTGAATCAGTCAGCACCGAAGTCTGCCCACGCTACTTGTAGGTCGATAACAAAATGCTCGTCTCGGTAGTCGCGATGCCATCGATCTGGCGAATGGTACGCAGCACCGCATCAAACGCCTCCAGGGTGTCTGCACCCAGCTCGGCCACGATGTCCCAACGCCCATTGGTGCTGTGCAGGGCCTGCACATTCGGGTGGCCGCGCAGGGATGTCATCACCTCCATGGCGCGGTTGCCTTCCACCGCCACGCTCATCAGCGCGCGAATACGTGCCGCCTCGGCTGCGGGCTTGAGGCGCACGGTGTAGCCGGTAATCGTTCCTTCTTTTTCCAGCCGGGCGATGCGGTTTTGTACCGTGGCGCGTGCCACCCGCAGCTTGGCCGCCAAGGCCACGGTAGAGAGGCGTGCGTTGTCGCGCAGCAAGCCAATGAGTTCGCGGTCGGTATCGTCCATAAGTTTCAAAGTGTCATTTAATCCTGGCATTTTGCTACCCATTGTCAACTTTTTGCCCAAATGTTGTGCTTCTGTTTGACTTTGCTCGCCGAAACAATCCTTCTCATGCCCTGCACACCCTTTGTAGGCCTCGAGATTTCCCAACGTCTGAGCACTGTCCATGACCCGATTTATTGATGTTCCCGCAATGACCGAGCTGATCCACACCATTGGCGTGAAAGACTTCATCGGCCAGCTGGCCGACCATATTCAGAACGACTTTGTTCGCTGGCCCGAGTTTGAAAAGTCCGCCCGCGTCGCCAACCACTCGGAGATTGGCGTGATCGAACTGATGCCTGTGTCCGACGCGCAGCGCTACGCCTTCAAGTACGTGAACGGTCACCCCGCCAACACCGCCAAGGGCCTGTACACCGTGATGGCCTTTGGCGTGCTGGCTGAGGTGGACACCGGCTATCCGGTACTGCTATCGGAGCTGACGCTGGCCACCGCCCTGCGCACCTGCGCCACCTCGCTGATGGCGGCGCGCTCCTTGGCCCGCCCCGACAGCAAGCGCATGGCGCTGATTGGCAACGGTGCGCAAAGCGAGTTTCAGGCGCTGGCCTTTCATCACTGGCTGGGCATTGAAGAAATAGCGGTGTTTGATGTGGACACAGAAGCCACCGACAAGCTGGTGGCCAACCTGGCCGCCTTCCCCGCCCTGCGCGTAATCCGCACGGCCAGCACGGCCGAGGCGGTGGCGGGGGCCGACATCGTGACCACGGTGACTGCCGGCAAGGCTTATGCCACCATCATTACCCCCGACATGCTGGAGCCCGGCATGCACCTCAATGCCGTGGGCGGCGACTGCCCCGGAAAAACCGAGCTGCACGCGGATGTGCTGCGGGCAGCCCGCGTGTTTGTAGAGTTTGAGCCGCAAACCCGGGTGGAGGGCGACATTCAGCAACTGTCTGCCGACTTCCCCGTGGTGGACTTGTGGAAAGTGCTGGCCGGCACAGCGGATGGCCGCCAAAGCACAGAGCAGATCACGGTGTTCGACTCAGTGGGCTTTGCGCTGGAAGACTATTCGGCCTTGCGCTTTGTGTACGAGCAGGCAGTGCAACTGAACATAGGCACCGATGTGGAGCTGGTGCCCGAAGCCAGCAATCCCAAAGACCTGTTCAGCCACACCCGCCGCCAGGCCGGCCGCGCCCGCATACGCCGCGTGGCCTGAGCCAACCCGTCATCTGCACCCCGGAGCCCGTCATGCGCCCCCAAATTTACCCCCAAGCCCCAGCCGCCGTGGTGATGGTGCGGCCGCACCACTTCACCCCCAACCCGCAAACCGCGGCCGACAACGCCTTTCAGCGCATGGATGGCGATCTCGCGGCCAGCGAAATCGCCCGGCAGGCCTATGCCGAGGTGACCCAAGCTGCCCACATCCTGGAGAAGCACGGCGTGCAGGTGCACCTGTTTGAGGATGATCAGCCCGGCCGCACGCCGGATGCGGTGTTCCCCAACAACTGGTTTTCCACACATGCGGGCGGCCATGTGGCGCTGTACCCCATGTACTCGTCCAACCGCCGGCTGGAGCGACGCAGCGATGTGATCGAGATGCTCAAAGCGCACTATCGGGTACAGGACGTGATCGACTACTCCGGGCTGGAGCCCGATGGCCTGTTTCTGGAAGGCACCGGCGCCATGGTGCTGGACCACATTGCCCGCGTGGCCTACACCGCGCGCAGCAACCGCGCCAACCCGATTGCGCTGGAGCGCTTTGCCACCCACTTCAACTACGAGCCTATGGCCTTCGACGCGGCGGATGCGCAAGGCCGCGCGGTGTACCACACCAACGTGATGATGTGCGTAGCCACCGAATTCGCACTGGTGGGGCTCGACCTGATTCCCGACGCCGCACGCCGCGCCCATGTGCAGCAGCGACTGGAAGAAACCGGGCGGGAGGTGATTACGCTCAGCGCTGCGCAAATCGGCGATTTCGCCGGCAACGCGCTGGAACTTAGCAATGGCCACGAGCGCCTGCTGGCCCTCTCCCGCCGGGCGCTGGCGAGCTTGTCAGCGGATCAGGTGGAGACTATTGAGCGCAGTGCACGCCTCGTGCCGCTGGACGTGCCCACCATTGAGCTGGCCGGCGGTTCGGTGCGCTGTATGCTGGCGGGCATTCACCTTGCGGCGCGTTAGAAGTTACCGGCACCAAGTCCTTTCGGAGGTGTATTTAGGCCAAGTGTTGGGTAGGGGCAATGCAATCTTCCGAAACATAGACTCAAAGCTCATCTTTGTTTCAATGTTCGATGCTGGCGATGGGTTCAGATTATTCAACTTGATTACCGGTTGAGCCTATTTTGAATGTCAGCTATCGGGCCATGAGTCCGGAACGCAAAAAGTCCGATTTGGGTCGAAAGCAAGCATCAATTCCGACTCCAGCGCCCAAAGCACAAGCGGAAGGAGCTATCTTTTCAATAGCAACCCCACCATCACCACACCGACCGACACCGCAAACCACATCAGCGCTACGCTGCTGGTGGCAGTCATGGCGCCGCCGGCCACCATCGGGCCGACGACGGCACTCAGTGAATAGGCCATGGAGAGGCTGCTGACGTTCCAGGCCATGTCGGGCGTGGGGGTCTTGGTGGCCGCAATGAGTGCCAGGGTGAGGAAAGCGGTGATCAGCCCGCCCAGCACAAATAGGGTGGCAAACGCCACCGACACGCCGGGCACGCATGCGAGCAGCGCAGCGGCCAGGGCGGTGCCCAGCGCGGCCAGAGCGCCGGCGGCGCGCAGGCCCCAGTGGTCGGCCATCCAGCCCACGGGGTATTGCAGTAGCAGGCCGCCCAGCCCAAAGGCAGTGAGCAAGTGGGCGATGCCTTCGGCCTCAAACCCGCGGTCGCCCGCGAACACGGCAAACAAACCGGCCAGCGCCGACTCCAGCATGCCGCCGCACAGTGCAATCAGCAGCCCCTGCTTGAAGATGCGGTGCGGCCACGCTGCCCGGGCGGACTGGGGCCAACTGTTGACGTGATGCGCTTCTTCGATTGGCGGGGTGCTGGCGAATGCCAGTGGCACCAGCGCCGACACCGTAAAGCCCACGCCCACCCACAAAATGGTGTGGCCCTGCACACCCACCCAGGCGGCAATGGCCGGAGCCACCACGGGGGCGGCGGCAATCAACGTTTCATGAAAACCCACCAGGCGCCCGCGCGCATGAGCGGGGGCAATGTTGTAAAGCCAAGGCTCCAGCCCCACCCAGCGCAGGCCCATGCCCAAACCGGCCAGCAGGCCGCAAACCAGGTACGCATGCCATGGCAAAAACGCCATGGGCACCCATGCAATACCCAGCAGCGCCACCACCGAGCCGCCCAGCCCGACCACCACCACAGTGCGCGCACCCCAATGGCGGCACAGCCAAGGCGCCAGCCCGAGGCCGGGCATTTGGCCCATCCACAATGAAGCCGCAAAAAAGCCCAGCTGCGCAGCGCTCAGGCCCTGCAGCGCCAGCCACACCGGCACGATGACAAAGATGATGCCGAACTGCCCGATCTGGGCCAGGGTGGACACCGTGTTGAGCGCGGTGATGGTGCGCCAGTCGTAGGCGCTGTGGGTTGGGGTGGTGCTGGACATGGAACGAAACCGAAGGCGGGGGTGGGAGTCTAGCCGGTTCAAAAAACTGGATTGAGTCTTGAATCTTTCGATCACAAACAATCTCTCTTATGCAATTTTTTGTCAATTTTATAAATTTGTGATCACAAAGTGATTGACCGCACTAGAATTTGGCCAACTCCACTCCCGGCTTTACGCATGTCTACTCCCAGCGCCATTGAAGCTTTTTTGACCCAGCACCGCATCCACGAGGTGGAGTGCGTCATCCCCGACATGACGGGCATTGCGCGCGGCAAGATCCTGCCGCGCGACCTGTTTTTGGCGGCGGGGGAAATGCGCATACCCAAAAGCGTGCTGCTCAACACAGTGAATGGCCAACAGCCCGACAACGGCCCCTATGTGGGCGACACCGACCCCGACATGGTGTGCCTGCCTGATGTGAGCACTGCCCGTGTGGTGCCCTGGGCGGCCGAGCCGGTGGCAGTAGTGATCCACGACTGCCAGGAGTGGGATGGCAGCCCGGTGCAGATCTCGCCACGCGGCGTGCTGCGCCGGGTGCTCAAGCTGTTTGAGGCACGCGGCTGGTCGCCGGTGGTGGCGCCCGAGATGGAGTTTTATCTGGTGGCCCGCCAGCAAAACCCGCACGAGCCGCTGCAGCCGCCCCTGGGCCGCACCGGCAAGCCCGAGGCGGGGCGGCAGAGTTATTCGATAGACGCGGTCAATGACTTCGACCCCTTCTTCATGGAACTGTCCAGCTTCTGCCAGCAACACAACCTGGGCGTGGAGACGCTGATCCACGAGGCCGGGCCCGGCCAGATGGAGATCAACTTCAGCCATGGCAATGCGCTGGAGCTGGCGGACCGGGTGTTTTTGTTCAAGCGCACCGTGCGCGAGACAGCGCTGCGTCACGGCATTTTTGCCACCTTCATGGCCAAGCCTATGGAGCAGGAGCCGGGCAGCGCCATGCACATCCACCAAAGCATTCTGGATGCCGACGGCAACAACATCTTCAGCCTGCCCGATGGCTCGGCCAGCCCGCTGTTCGGGCAGTGCATTGCGGGGCTGCAGGCTTACATTCCGCAGCTCATGCCCATGTTTGCGCCGTATGTGAATTCATACCGGCGGCTCTCGCCCTTTATGTCGGCACCCATCAATGTGCGCTGGGGGCATGACAACCGTACCTGCGGCATCCGCATTCCCAAATCCAGCCCCGCCAACCGCCGGGTAGAAAACCGGGTACCCGGCGTGGACGTGAACCCCTACCTCGCCATGGCCGCCACGCTGGCCTGCTGCTATCTGGGCATGACCGAAGGCCTGACGCCCAGCGCCCCCACCACCGACAGCGCCTGGAACGTGAGCCACGAGCTGCCCCGCCACCTGGAAGACGCCATTGCCTCCATGCGCAGCTGTGAGCCCATGCGTGAAGTGCTGGGCTCTGGTTTTGTGGACGCCTTTTGCGCCGTGAAAGAGCTGGAGTACGCCACCTACAACCGCGTGATCAGCTCCTGGGAGCGCGAGCATTTGTTGCTCTTGGTTTAGACCCCGCACGCACCGGAGAACCGCCATGACACAAACCCACACACCCGTTTTGCGCCACTTGGACCCGCAACGCCTAGCCACTGTGCGCGAGCGCGAGCGCGCCGCCTACGCCGCCGCCAACCCTACGTCGCACGCCCTGTCGCAACGGGCGGCCAAGCACCTGATGTTTGGCGTGCCACTGCACTGGATGAGCGACTGGTCCACGCCCTTCCCGCTGCACCTGGCCCACGCGCAAGGCGCGCGATTGACCGACGCCGATGGCCACCGCTATGTGGACTTTTGCCTGGGCGACACGGGCGCCATGTTCGGCCACAGCCCGCCTGCGGTGGCACGCGCCATTGCGGCCCAGGGGGCACAAGGGATTACCACCATGCTGCCCGGTGAAGACGGCGTGTGGGTGGCCGAGGAGCTGGCCCGCCGCTTCGGGCTGCCGGTGTGGCAGTTTGCGTTGTCGGCGTCTGACGCCAACCGCTTTGCCATCCGCTGGGCGCGCGCGCTGACCCAACGCACGCAGGTGCTGATCTTCAATGGCTGCTACCACGGCACGGTGGACGATGTGTTTGTAGACCTGGTGGACGGCCAGCCCCGCACGCGCGACAGCCTGCTGGGCCAGGTGGTGGACATCACCCGCACCACGCGCAGCGTGGAGTTCAACGACCTGGCCGCGCTGGAGGCGGCACTGGCCGACGGCCAGGTGGCCTGCCTGCTGGCCGAACCAGCCATGACCAACATCGGCATGGTGCTGCCCGATCCTGGCTTTTGGGAGGCTGCGCAGGCTATGTGCAGCCGCTACGGCACGCTGCTGCTGATCGACGAAACCCACACCATCAGCACCGGCCCCGGCGGCTACACCCGCGCCCACGGCTTGCAACCCGATTTGCTAGTGCTGGGCAAACCAGTGGCCGGCGGCGTGCCCTGTGCGGTGTACGGCTTTAGCGCCGAGGCCGCAGCCCGCGCCGAAGCCGCCAAGCGCAACGCGCCACCCGGTCACAGCGGCATAGGCACCACGCTGACCGCGAACTGGCTCACCATGGCTGCCATGCGCGCCAACCTGGCCGAGGTGATGACGGACGCGGCTTACGCCCACATGTTCACGCTGGCGACCCGCTTGGCGGATGGCCTGCGCGCCATGATTGCGCGGCACAACTTGGGCTGGTGCGTCACGCAAGTGGGCGCGCGCACCGAGTTCCAGTTCACCCCCACGCCGCCGCGCAACGGCAGCGAGGCGGACCGCATCTTGAAGCCGGCGCTGGAGCAGAACATTCACCTCTACCTGCTGAACCGGGGCCTGGTGATCACGCCCTTCCACAACATGATGCTGGTGTGCCCCGACACCACCGCAGACGATGTGGACCGCCTGGTGGCAGCTATGGAAGCGTTTGTGGTGGACACTATCGCCCCATGAGCGAAGCCCCCACCCCTGAGACCAGCACCAGCACCGACCAGGACCGCGTGTACACCACGCTGCGCCAGTGGATCACGGTGGGGCGCTTTATGCCCGGCGAGCGGCTCAAGATCCGCAATGTGGCGGCTGACATGGGTGTGGGCCAGATGCCGGTGCGCGCGGCCTTGCAGCGCCTGGCTGCCGAAGGCGCGCTCATCAACGTGCCCAACGCCGGGGTGACCGTGCCCCGCCTCTCGCTGCCCGAGTTTGATGACTTGCTGCATATGCGCATGATGCTCGAAGGCGAAGCCGCCGAGCGTGGCTGCCTGCGGCTGGATGCCGCACAAATTGCCACCCTGCAAAGCTGGAGTGCCGGCATGGCCACTGCTCTGCAGGATGGTGATGCCAAGCGCTACCTGGATATCAACGAAGACTTCCATGTGCTGCTCTACAAGGCGGCAGGCTCACCCCTGCTGTTTCAGCTGATAGACACCCTGTGGCTGCGCGCCGGCCCCATCTCCAACCGCCTGTTTGACACCAAGGATGCCAGCGCCGTACTCAACGACGCGCACGACGACCTGGTGCAAGCCCTGCAGAAGCGCGACAGCGCCGCCGTGCGCCGCGCGGTAGAGCGCGACATCTTTGTAGCCGGGCAGTTTTTACGCGCGGCGTGTGGGGACAAGAAGCGGAAGAGCGCCTAAGCCAGTCCGCAAAACCTCTTGAACGGCCCGAGCACTGCATCGCCACGGAAGGGCTTGACGATCCAGCCTGTTACGCCGATGGTGCGGCCGCGTTCGCGCATGACCGGGTTGTCCTCGGTGGTCAACATGATGATGTGCACCGTCTTGTTGCCCAGCTCGTTGCGGATTTTTTCGGCCATGGCCAAACCGTCCATGATGGGCATATTGATGTCGCTGATCACCAGCTTGATGCCCGGGTCTGCCTTCAGCTGGGCCAGGCCGTCGCGACCATCTGTGGCCGAGGCCACATCAAAACCGTGTTTGCTTAAGTAGCCGGAAACGATCTCCCGCATCGTGCTGGAATCGTCCACCACCAGAACATTCGCCATCTCTACCCTCTTCTCATCTGCACCGAAATTGACGCTTTGTGTTGCTAAAACAGGTCGAGCTCGCCCGTGTCGCTGGAATTGGACGCTGCAAATTCCGCAAATTGCTCGGGAGACCAATGAAGGTTGAATATAAACCGCTGGACGATCACCAGTGGCTGCCCACCCTTACGGGCGGATTCCGACAGCGAATAGCGAATGCATAGCTGCGGGTCCGGCGAGCCAAACGAGATGTATTTGTGCGCGTGGTTAATCACGATGGGGACCTGCGCCAACTGTGTAGGTACGTGCTGGGGCGCGATGTAGCGATTCTTGAATGCGCCCCAGATGAGGTTGGTGGTTTCGCCCAGCATGTTGTTGAGATCCCGGAAGTTGAGTTCGCCGCCCACGCCCTCGTAACTGAACCCTTTGAGCATGCCTTGACGCAAAGCACTCTCTTCGGTTTGCAACATCATGTAGCCACGGCACCAGGCGCTCTCGATGGGAATGATGGTAGACACCTCGCCGTGGATGATGCGGTCGTGCACCACATAGGGCGGCTCCGCCGACACACTGGCGTTGGGAAACATGGACCGCATGGAGGTCAGCGTCAGATCCACAATGCCTTCCACCATGGCGGTGGGGTAGCGCAAGCTGAAGATGGACCGCTCCACGCCGGCACGCAATTGCTCCACATCGCCGGTGATCCAGGGGTAACGGATGAATTCGCGGTAGAGCGCATCCAGATCGCCACTGGCCGTGCGGCGCAGAAAGATGGGTAACTCGGGTCGCAGGCGGTGGATGGACTCAGCCAGGTGCAGCGCGTCGCGATTGCCACAAGGCAAGTCTTCGGCCAGGAGCACGCCGGCCAGATCTTTGTGCTGTTCCAGGCAGGACAGCGCGTCGTGCGAAGTGCGCAGCAGAGGCATCAGCCCGACAGAATCACAAAAATCGGTAAGGATTTTGCATTGCTGGGCATCGTGCTCCAGCAAGAGAACTTTGGCTTCCAGGTGGGTGGTATCCGTCATCGCACAGGCCTCGCAGTTTGGATGTGGGCCTCCCTAGAGTCATCCTACACCGGCGACGCTTTGCTTGCAGCGAAAAGCGGGCCCGCAGGCCCGCTGATGCTTGTGGATACGTAATCCGGATTAAACGCCCTTGGATTTACGCCGGCGTGCAATAGCACCCATCAGACCCAGGCCAGCCAACAACATGGCATAAGTTTCCGGCTCAGGAACTGCTGTGACTGAGATGGAGCCGTGGTAACCGGTCATCGGAATGTTGCTGTAGCCATTGATGGTCAAAGTAAAGGGAGGCTGCGAATTGCCATCAATGTCAAACGAGCGTTTGGCCATGTAGCTCACAGGAATCGCATTCAGGGTGGCAGAAGTCACAGTGATGGGATTGGTGGTCGGGATATTGCCACTGGCCTGCTCCATGAAGTTCAGCTCCACGTAGTACTGGCCGGCGTTCCATGGACCACTCATTCCTTGGAATGTGATGGTGTCTGTACCACCGATACCTACGATGCCGCCCAACAACGGGCCGGTCAAATGGTCAGAGTCGTAATCGGCCTGCCAGTAACCGGGAGCGGTTTCGTGCAATGCAACGTTCATGGTGCCGGCTTGTGCATTGGCAACCAGGCAAAGGGCTGCAGCAGCAGTGAGAGTGAAGGCTTTCAGTTTCATAGGGAACTCCCGGTGTATGGGTTGATCGAGCCTGCATCAGGGTGGCACCCTGTGCGCTCGTGGCCATTGTTTTTCGGGGGGGCCTGCGGGCTCCGTGCGGAGCCGCACCTTCAGAATGTCCGTTCGGACTAAGCGCCCCTTCTCCCCGTTGAATCTGCGGACATTGGAAGGCCTACTTGCCATGCACCTTGCGGTCTGAATAGCATCTGCCATATTCATCACTCACATGCCTATGTTCAATTCACTCCGGTTGCCGCTGATTGGACTGATCCTGCTAGCGGCAGCATCAACCAGTACCGTGTCCCGTGCCGATGAATTTGACTGGAGCATCGGCGCTTATGCCGGCAAGTACCACGATGCTGAACCTGCAGGCGCATTGGCCGGCAGGGCGAACTACGCAGAGCATTACATGCTCGCAGTCACCGGGAGCAAAACGCTGTGGCGCCACAGCGAGTGGCCGATTGCCATTGAACTCGATGGCATGCTGGGCCAACAGGCCGGATTGGCCAACCTCACCGAAATTGCAGTGGCCCCTGCTTTGCGATGGAGTGGTCTTCCATGGCGCGACACGTTGCGCACAGACATCCGTCTTGCGCCCTTGGGGCTTTCGTACACCAGCAAAGTCGGCCCCATGGAAGCGGGGCCGGACGGCCGGGGCAGCCGCACACTGAATTACCTGTTTGTTGAGGCCACGTTTTCACGGCCTCAGTCCAAAGACAGCGAGTTTTTCGTGCGCCTGCACCATCGTTGCGCCATTTATGACCTGTTGAACAACTACGGCGCCAATGGTGAAGACTTTTTGAGCTTTGGATTCCGGCGCAAGTTTTAAAGCCGGCTAAGCCGGTGCATTCAACGCACCAATAAAACCGGCACCTTGCAATGCGCCAGCACTTGGGTGGCGACAGAACCCATCACCAGACTGGCAACCGCGCCATTGCCGTGCGAACCCATGATGACGAGGTCATATTTGCCCTCCGTCGCGATTTTTGAAATCACCTCGCCCGGTGAACCTGCCTTCCACATGCTCTTCGCGCTGATGTTGTGGCGCTGCAAGAACTTGTCGATCGGGGCAATGACTTTCTCAGCTTCGTCGGCATAGTATTTTTCGACGATGGCCTTGCCGACGGCAGCTCGCGCCCTTGGGGGTACTGCAAACGGTACGGTGAGCGCGGTGTACTCATTGGAAGGGGTGAACAAGGTGTCGTGATTCACCAGATACGCCAACATTTTCTTGCTGTAAGCACTTCCGTCAACCGCCAGGAGAATCTTCATATCAACCGCCTTTCAAGGTGTACAAAAACCTGAGGCTAGCGACTTCGGCGCCATTCGTACACCAGAGGCCCTGCAGCTTGTGGCACATTGCGCTGGATCAAATTTGCTAATGAAAATCCCTGCTGGTCGTGGCCAGCTCGCCCAGCAGGTGCGTCATGTCCACCACCCGCTTGGCGATGACGTGGCGGACCTGACCACCAGTGGCCTCATCGCGCTGCCACACGCCGTAGACCGCCATCAGCCTGGCGCGATAGACCGCATCGCGGAACTGCTCTTTCACCGCTTTCCAGACGATGATATTCACACTGCCCGTCTCGTCCTCTAGCGTCACGAACACCACACCTTTGGCAGTGCCTGGTTGCTGGCGTGCGGTGACGATACCGCAGGCACGCACAAGGCGGCCACTGGGGTAATCGTGCATCTGTGCTGCTGTCAGTAGCTTCTTTTTTGATAGCTGCTCGCGCAATAACTGCAAGGGGTGGGAGCGTAAAGTGAGACCGGTGGCGGCGTAATCAAAGGTCACTTCCTCACCCTCGTCGGCCGGGGGCAGCTCCAACACATCCTCTTCAATCGGAACGCCCTGCAGCAGCGCGGGCGCAGGGCGTAGGGCCGAGGCATCCCACACTTGCTGGCGGCGGTGGCCGCTGAGGCTGATGAGGGCATCGGCGCTGGCGAGCGCCTTGAGGTCACCTGCGTCGAGGGCGCAGCGCAGGGCTAAATCTTGCGTGCTGGTGAACGGGCCGTTTTCACGTGCAACGCAGATGCGCTCTGCCACCACCTGCTGCAAACCGCTCACCATGCGCAGCCCCAAGCGGATGGCAGGTTGGGTTTGCAGCGCCCATCCATTTGTAGCGGGGTACTGCACTTGCGGCTGCTCCAGTGTGCAGTCCCATGCGCTGTGCAGCACATCCACGGAGCGCACCTCCACGCCGTGGCGCCGGGCGTCTTGCACCAGTTGCGCCGGGCCGTAAAAGCCCAGCGGCTGGCTGTTGAGCATGGCTGCCAGAAAGCAAGCTGGCTCATGCCGCTTGAGCCAGCAGCTCACGTAGACCAGCAGCGCAAAGCTGGCCGCGTGGCTCTCGGGGAAGCCGTATTCACCAAAGCCCTCAATCTGCTTGAACAGCGTGTCGGCAAACTCTTGTGTGTAACCGTTTTTGAGCATACCGCCCACCAGCCGCTCGTAGAACTTGCCCACGCCACCCTTGCGCTTCCAGGCTGCCATGGAGCGGCGCAGCTGGTCCGCCTCGCCGGCCGTAAAGTCGGCGGCGGCCATGGCAATTTGCATCACCTGTTCCTGAAAAATCGGCACACCCAGCGTGCGCTTCAAGGCTTCTTTCAGAGCAGGCGACGCGTAGGTCACTGCCTGCGGGTTGGCGCGCGCCTTGAGGTAGGGGTGGACCATGCCACCCTGAATCGGCCCCGGCCGCACGATGGCCACCTCCACCACCAGGTCGTAAAAGCACTGCGGCTTCAGGCGCGGCAACATGCTCATCTGCGCCCGGCTCTCGATCTGGAACACGCCCACCGTATCGGCCTGGCAGATCATGGCGTAGGTGGCAGGGTCTTCGGCAGGCACGTCTTGCATGCGCAGCGGCGTGCCGCGCCACTGGCCGATGAGGTGCAGGCAACGTCGTATGGCGCTGAGCATGCCCAATGCCAGCACATCCACCTTCAAGAGACCCACCGCGTCCAGGTCGTCCTTATCCCACTGGATGACGGAGCGGTCGGGCATGGACGCGTTTTCTACCGGCACCAGCCGGGTCAGCGGGCCTTGCGTGAGTACAAAGCCGCCTACGTGCTGGCTCAGGTGACGGGGGAAGCTTTGTAGCTGCGTGGCGAGGTCGAGCCAGAGTTGCAGGCGGCGCAGAGGCGGCAGGGGCGAACCGTCCACCAACAGGCCGCAAGCAGCAACGCCACCCGAGGGAGCCGGAGCGGCAGGGCGTTCAGCGCAGGTCAAGGAGGAGCCCGCAACGCGGGCGGGGGACACGGAGCTGGGCGCCCTGCCGCTGTGGCTCCCGCTCCCCACGCTGCCAGCCGGGGCTTGAGCATCAAAACCACCCCTAGCGCTTATGGAATCTGCGCCACCAGCTACTTTTTCGATAGCAGCCTGCAGCCGCTCCACCAGCACTGCACGGCTATACATGCCCGGGTGTTCCTTGGCCATGGCGGTGATCAGTACCTCGGGAATCTCCAGCG
This sequence comes from Comamonadaceae bacterium, assembly GCA_027488985.1. GTDB lineage: Bacteria > Pseudomonadota > Gammaproteobacteria > Burkholderiales > Burkholderiaceae_C > Allorhodoferax > Allorhodoferax aquaticus. The sequence goes on from JAIYAR010000003.1 coordinate 252,618, forward strand.
CACGCCCCACATCCCGGAGCGCGCTGCGCGGTCGGTAACTGGCCACCACGGCCGTAATGGCGGCGCGCTCCCGGCCGTATTTGGCGTAAATGTACTGGATGACCTCTTCGCGCCGCTGGTGCTCAAAGTCCACGTCAATATCAGGCGGCTCGTCGCGCTCCTTGGAGATGAAGCGCTCGAACAGCACGTTCATGCGGCTGGGGTCCACCTCAGTCACACCCAGGCAGTAGCAGACTGCAGAGTTCGCCGCCGAGCCCCGCCCCTGGCACAAAATGCCGCGCTCTCGCGCAAAGCGCACCAGGTCATGCACGGTGAGGAAGTACATCTCGTACTTCATGTCGGCAATCAGGGCCAGCTCATGCTCCACCTGCGTGCGCACGTTGGGCGGCATACCGGCCGGATAACGCTCCAAGGCGCCCTCTTCGGTGTACTGCCGCAGAGTCTGCGCCGGAGTGTGGCCGGGCAGCACCGCCTCCATGGGGTACTGGTAGCGCAGCGCATCCAGTGTGAAGCTGCAGCGCCCGGCCACCACCAGCGTGTGGGCCAACTCGTCGGGCGTGAACAGGGCAGCCAGCCGGGCGCGGCTGCGCAGGTGGTGCTCGGCATTGGCTTGCAGCGCAAAGCCGCACTGCGCCACCGGCAGGCCGCAGCGCACGGCGGTCAGCACATCGTGCAGCGGCTTGCGCGAGCGGGTGTGCATGCGCACCTGCCCGGTAGCAAGTGGGGCCAGCCCGCTCACCGCCGCAATCTGCTGCCAGTGCGCCCGCTCCAAGGCCTGCATGCCGCCCAGCCCCGCAGTGACTGCCAGCCAGCAATGAGTGCCAAATAGGCCTCTAGCGCTCATCGCTATTGCGCAAGCAGCTTCTGTTTTGATAGCAAGGGGCAGATGCAGCAGCACCTCGCAATGCCGCAGCGTGTTCCAGGGAGAGGCATCCGGCTGCCCCAACCAAGCGACCCGGTATTCGCCCTTGGGCGCCGCCATGCGCGCGCGGGTGATGAACTCACACAAGTTGCCCCAGCCCTGCAGGTTGTGCGGCAACACCACCACGGTGAAGCTGCCCCCCGCCGCCACGCCACCCTGCGCAGCCGGGTAAGGCACCGCAAACTCCGCCCCCGGCAGAAACTGCAGCCCCAGGCGCTGCGCCTCGCCATGCGCACGCACCACCCCGGCCACCGAACATTCGTCGGTCATGGCCAGCGCCGCATACCCGAGCCGGTGCGCCCGCTCCACCAGCTCCTCCGGCTGCGAGGCACCGCGCTGGAAGCTGAAGTTGGAGAGGCAATGCAGCTCGGCATAGGCCGGTGGCGTGGTCGCTACCGGCGGCTGAGGCCTAATGGGCTTGGGATTTGGCATTTAACTGTATAAAAATACAGTATAAATCCAGCGACCATTCCGTCAACCCTCAAGGCTACTTGTGGCGCTCAACGCCCATGCACGGACTAGCGTTCGGGCGAGCGTTCCACCAAACCGTATTTAGCCACCAACCGTTCCCGCTGCCCCGGTGCAAAGTTGATGCGCGCAGGGTCACGCCCCACCGCCGCAAGCAAACGCTTGTCCATCACCGCAAACCACAAGGGCGGCACATAGGCGATGGGGAACATGCCGAAGTAGCCACTGGGCAGCTGCGGTGCTTCGTCGAAGTGCCGCAGCGACTGGTAGCGCCGCAGCGGGTGGGCGTGGTGGTCCGAGTGGCGCTGCAGGTGGAAGGTCGCCCAATTGGAGAACACGTGGTTGCTGTTCCAAGAATGCTGCGGCTTGCAGGTTTCAAACCGGCCATTGGCATCCTGCTGGCGAAGCAGGCCGTAGTGCTCGATGTAGTTGGCCGATGTGAGCTGAAAGTTCGACCACAGCGACGCCAGCACCAGGAACACCAACACCTGAGGACCTAGCCACACACAAAGCGCCGCCCACAGGGCGACAGTGATGGCTGCGGGTTGCAATATCTCGTTGTGCCAGGACCAGAAGGCCTGTCCGTCCAAGCGGGTGCGTTCACGCTCCAGTGCCCATGCGCGGCGCCAGGCACCGGGCATTTCGCGCCACACAAAGCGCCAGATCGACTCCCCCATGCGCGAAGAGGCCGGGTCTTGCGGGGTGGCCACATCGCGATGGTGGCCGCGGTTGTGCTCGATGGTGAAGTGGCCGTAAAACGTGGGCGCCAAGATCAGCTTGGCCAGCCAGCGCTCCAGCGGCGCGCGCTTGTGGCCGATCTCATGGCCCAGGTTGATGCAAAAGCCGCCCACACCACCAGTGGAAATGATGAGCCCCAACAGCCCCACCCAGGTAATGCCGGCCACCTGGCTGAACCAGGCCGCACCGATGAAGGCCGCCCACAACAAAGGCACCAGCGCAAAGGTCACACGGCGGTAGTAAGGGTCAGCCTCCAGCCCGGGCACTGCCGATTCGGGCGGGTTGCTGGTGTCGGTGCCCAGCATCCAATCAAGTGCGGGTGCCACGCCATACACAAAGAACACCGGCAGCCACAGCATCAGCGTGTGCGGGTACCAGAACCACAGCAAAGGGCCGGTCGCGATCGACAAGGGCACCAACAACGACAACACCCACGCAAAGCGCTTGCGGTCTACATAAGGCTGCACGGGTGCGGGGGATGACGGGGGGATGGGGAGGTTGGCAGTAGTCATGGCTGCAGTGTCAAAGCGCCACGCATGGGTTACCACCGATAGCGCCGCCAAAAGGTCGTCTTAAACTGCCAAACATGCACCATTTGCCCGCCATCAAGGGAAAACACCCGGCCCAACAGACCCGCCCCGCGGCTGGTGCTGAGGCATTGGTGCACCCGATTTATGCGCGCCTGCTGCGCATGCTGCTGCAGCAAGCCGCGATTGACAGCGACCGCGTTCTGGCCGCCGCTGCGCTCGACTGGAACCAGCTGCTCACCACCGAACAGCGCTTGCCGCGCGACACGGTGATCCGGCTGGTGCAAGCCGCCATGCAGGCCACCGGCAAACCCTGGCTGGGCCTGGAGCTGGGCGACCAAGCGCCGGTGTCAGCCCACGGCCCGCTGGGCTATGCCGCCGTCACCGCGCCGGACCTGCAGCATTGCCTGATGGTGCTGGGGCGCTACGGCCCGGTGCGGGAAGACAGTTTCAGCTGGTCTTTTCAGATGCGCCCCGAAGGCGGCACCCTGCAGGTGATTGACCGGCTGGACTGGGGCAGTGCGCGCAGCTTTGTGCTCGACACCATGGCCGCGGCTCTGGTGCGGGTGCTGCATGCCGCATTGGGCTCTCTGCCCGCAGGCCTACGGCTGGATGTGCCTCTGCCCCGCCCCGCATGGGTGGCGCACTACGAGCGCGCCCTCCCCTTGCCCTTGCAGTTCGGGCAGCCCACACTAGCCTTGCATGTGCCGGCCGCCGCATTGCGTCTGCCGCTGCTGGGCGCGGATGCCCGCGCGCACGCAGCCGCCTGCCATGAATGCGATGCAGCTTTGGCTGAGCTGGTGCAAAGCAGCATGGCGCAGCGCGTGGCCAGCCTGCTGGGCCACACCCCGGAAGGCAGCTACCCCCGCCTGCCGGATATTGCAGCCCAATGTGAAGTGTCTGAGCGCACCCTGATGCGGCGGCTAGCGACGGAGGGCACCTCATTCCAGCAACTGCTGGACGCCCACCAGCAAAGCCGCACGCTCTGGCTTTTGCAACACACCAGCGACAGCGTGGAAGACATTGCCGGCCGCTTGGGCTACACCGATACGTCCAACTTCAGCCGCACTGTCAAGCGCTGGTTCGGTCACACGCCCAGCACCTTGCGCAAGGGCACACTCAGTACAGCACCCGCCTGAACATGCCAATCGCCATCTGGTAGCCCAGCAGCTGGAGCTCCGCGTCATAGCGTTCGCCTTCGTCGCGCATGAAGGCGTGCACGCCATTGAACTCGTGCCAGGTGAAGTTCACGCCGGCTTTCACCAAAGTGCCGTAAACAAGCGCGCGGCCTTCGGGCGGGATGTGGGGGTCTTGCTTGCCCCAGATCATTTGCAGCTCACCTTTGATTTCGGGCGTACGGGTCAGGCTGTCGTTGCCGGCACTTGAGGGCACCATGCCGGAATGGATGTCGGTGGCGTAAAAGCACGACGTGGCGCTGATGGCCGGGTTCATGGCCGCGCGGTAGGCCAGCCCACCCCCTAAGCAAAAGCCCATGGTGCCTACGCGGCCCGAGAAGTAAGGCAGGGTGCGCAAGTGGTCGATGATGGCTTGCGCGTCGCTGTCGTGGGCCTCCAAGCTCTTGGCCACTTTGTCGGCGTTGCCCTTGTCGCGCCCGGCGTCGTCATAGCCCAGCACGGTGCCGATGGGGTTGAGCTCATGAAACACCTCGGGCACCACGACCACAAAACCGTGCCCGGCCATGATCTGCGCGCTGCGGCGAATGGGGCCGGTCTGCTGAAAGATTTCGGAATAGAGAATGATCGCCGCGTACTGCTTGGGCGCTGCGCCCTCCGCCTCTTTGGGGCGGTACACATAGCAGCGCATCACGCCGGTGGGGGTGGGCAGGTCAACTTCGTGAGACTGGATTTGCACAGCAATAACTCCGGTAAACAAACTGCACCGAGTATGGCCCCGCGCTGTCGCGCGAGTTACGCGGGTGGTACGAAGAATTCGAACCGCCCCCTAAGATGTCCCGTTCTGTTTTTGCGGCAAGGGGCATTCCATGGACATTCGGTTTGACAACAAAGTGGTGCTGGTCACCGGCGGTGGCGGTGGCATCGGGCGGGCCAGTGCACTGGCGTTTGCGCGTGCAGGTGCCAAGGTAGCGGTAACCGACCGCGACGTGGCCGCGGGTGAGGAAACCACGGCGCAAGTCAAAGCGCTGGGGGCCGAGGCGCTGTTCATTGCGGCGGATGTAATGCAGGCCACACAGGTGCAAGCCATGGTGACTCAGGTGGTGGCGCACTTCGGGCGGCTGGACTGCGCCTTCAACAACGCCGGCATTGAAGAGGAACACATGCGCCTGGCCGACTGCGAAGAGGCCACCTTCGACCGCATCATGGGCGTGAACGTCAAGGGCGTGTGGCTGTGCATGAAGTACCAGATCGCGCAGATGCTTGCCCAAGGTGGCGGCGCCATCGTCAACACCGCATCGGTAGCCGGGCTGGTGGGCGCGCCCAAGATGTCGGCCTACAGCGCGAGCAAACATGCGGTGATCGGCCTGACCAAATCGGCCGCTGTGGAATACGGGCGCAAAGGCATTCGCGTGAACGCGGTGTGCCCCGGCGTGATTCGCACGGTCATGCTGGAGCGCGCCGTGCAAGCCGACCCCAAGGTCGCCACCACGGTAGCGGGTGCCCACCCTATCGGCCGCATCGGCGAGCCCGATGAAGTGGCCGCTGCGGTGCTATGGCTCAGCTCGGATGCCGCAAGCTTTGTGACCGGCCTGGCCCACACGGTGGACGGTGGACTGACCTCGGTATGAACGATGTACCCGGTTTTTCTGAGGGACGGGCCATAAAAAATAGAGCGAATGGACTATTGCCATGTAGCCAACCACGTCTAGAAAATAGCCGCTCTTTGTGAAAAATTTCACATTGAACTCACCTTAAGGGAATTAACTTGAATTTCACTAAAACACTGTTAGTTGCGGCACTACTTACTACGGGAGCCATTCACGCGTCTGCTGAAACTCTCACGTTTGAAGGGTTTTCCGACCGTAGTCCGATCACAAGCAATTACGGCGGTCTGTCATGGGACAATTTTTCCGTCTTCAACACCGCTTTCGCGAATACCAACGGATATGTGAACGGAGTTGTGAGTGGCAACAATGTGGCTTACAACCGTTTTGCCAACCCTGCCTCCATCAGCAGCAGCACTGCCTTCACACTGAATAGTGCCTACTTCACTGGGGCATGGAACGATGGTTTGACCATCCGAGTTACGGGTACGGGCATTACGAACTACTCCACTGACATTGTGGTTAGCACGACAGCTCCCACTAACTTTGTATTCAACTGGAGTGGACTTACCTCGGTGAACTTCAGTTCATTTGGCGGCACACCAGCAGGATACTCGGGCGAGGGGGCACATTTCGCGATGGACAATCTGACCATCAACGTGGCGGCCGTTCCCGAGCCGGAAACCTACGCACTCTTGTTGGCTGGATTGGGAATCATCGGAGCCGCTGCGCGCCGTCGCAAGGCAGGTTGATTTATCAAGCTCTTGTGCAGAAAAGGACTGCATTGCGCAGTCCTTTTTTTCTTCACTCTCGCATGGAGTTACGCACACCCTGTCAACGCACAACTCTCCGGCGGCGCAGCCCTCGCACCCACGCCAGAATCGCCGGGCTATACATGATCATGGCCAGCGCACCGGCAATCAGCGGCAGGGCCAGGAACACCCAACCGGTGAGCACTTCTTTGCCGATGACCACGCCCACCACCAAAGCCACAGCAGGGTTTACAAACGAGTAGCTGCCGGCCACCGCAGCCGTAGTGTTTTGCAGCAGCCACAGGTAGGCGTTGAGCGCCACCAGCGTGCCGAACACCAGCAGGTACCACCAGGCCAGCCAGGCCTCATGGGTCACATTGCTCAGCGCCCCTTGTGGCTCGATGATCGAGGCAGCCACGACGCCCATGAGCCCACCGGCCAGCCACTCGGTGGCGGAGGCCATGGCAGGGCCGGGCAAGTCCAGTTTGCGGGATGCGTAAGAGCCCACGCTCCAGCACAGCGGTGCGCCAAAGGCGGCCAGGGCACCCAGCCAGCTGGCAGAAAAATCGCCCTCCATCGCCAGCAACAAAGCCCCTGCCACACCCAACACCAAGCCTACCCAGCTGGTAGTTGGCACGCGCTCGCCACCCAGGCGCGTCCACAGCGCCAGCCACATGGGCATGGTGGTGATGACGGTGGCCATGAGCCCGGAACCAATGCCCTGCTTTTGCGCGAACACCACCAGATTCATGGACACAAACACCATCAGCCCACCCACCAGCGCAGCATTGCGCCACTGGCGCCAGCTGGGCAGCTTTTCGCCGCGCCACAGGGCCCATGCCAGCATGACCACGCCGGCCAGCGTGAAGCGGGTGGCATTCATCCACAGCGGGGGAAAGCTGTGCACCGCCACGCCGATGGCAAAGTAGGTGGTGCCCCAGACGATGTAGACCAACCAGAGCGCCACCATAAGGCGCCAGAATGGGGATAAACGCCAGCTTTGCTGAATATTGAGTGCCGAAATCATGAATAGTCCGTAAAATTTACGACAACCAGCGCCGCTGGGCGTGATCTTACCGAAAAACCAGCCCAATGCAAGCAAATATTCAGACAGACGCCATCGATTCAAAAATTCTTACGGCATTAGGCGAAGACGGCCGACGTTCTTACGCCGAGGTGGGTGCGGATGTGGGCTTGTCTACCGCCGCGGTGCATGAGCGGGTCAAGAAGATGCTGGAACGTGGCGTGATCCGCCGCTTTTCCATCAGCGTGGACCCGCACACCGTGGGGCTGAACTTCACCGCGTTTGTGGCCATTCGCAACGATGGCGGCGCCCACTGCCGCGACATTGCACCCCGCCTGCGCGAGCTGCCTTCGGTGCAAGAGCTGCACAGCGTGGCCGGCGAATACGACCTGCTGGCCAAGGTGCGCACCCCGCATGCCCGCGACCTGGAGGCGGTGCTGTTGCAGATCAAGGCCATCCCCGGCGTGGCGCGCACCACCAGCACCGTGGTGCTGAACACCGAGTTCGAAGACCAGCCCTTGCGCCTGCCCGGCACCTAAGAACGCACGCCGCCGCTTTGTACGGCAGCGCACAGACAAGCACGGTCGCCCACCGTAGAAGGAGGCATGATCCGCCTTCGCCTTGCCATCCAACTGCACTACCAAGTGCAGCCCCCGGGTGGCGACTTTGTATTTCACCTGCACGCGGCCTTCACGCCGCGCCAGCGGGTGGTGTCCGAGTCGCTGCACTTCAGCCAGCCCCTGGCCTACACCCTGGAGAGCAGCCCGCCCTCCACCAACCGCGTCCTGCGTACCGGCGCCCTGCCCGGCATGCTGCAAGTGGCCTATGCCGCGACGGTAGATCTGGACCATTGGGTGGCAGCGCCCTCCACCATCGCAGAGGTGCCGGTTAGCCGCTTGCCCACCAACGTGCTGCCCTATCTCTACCCCAGCCGCTACTGCCAGTCAGATTTGCTGCTGCAGTTTGCCCAGCAGGAATTCGGCCAGCGCTGGCAGGGCTACAGCCGGGTGCAGGCCATTCGTGACTGGGTGCTGCAACACACCGCCTTTAGCCCTAACACCTCCAACAGCAACACCTCGGCACTGGACACCTTGCAAAGCCATGTGGGGGTGTGCCGTGACTTTGCGCACCTGATGATTGCGCTGTGCCGCGCAGCCAATGTGCCGGCCCGGTTTACCACCGGCATTGACTACGGGGCCGACCCCGCGCTGGGGCCGACCGACTTCCATGCCTATGTGGAGGCCTATGTGGGCGACCGCTGGTATTTGTTTGACCCCTCAGGCACGGCCATCCCTATGGGCCTGGTGCGCTTTGCCACAGGGCGTGATGCGGCCGATGTGGCATTTGCCACCATCTTCGGCTCCGTGCAAAGCAGCACACCGGTGATCAGCATCGAAGCCATTCCCGGGGCGGACGGTCTATTGAGGGTACCGCACCACAGCGCCGATGCGCTCAGCACCGACGGCTGAGCACGGACTACAAAAGACTCAGGCCGCGCCGGGCTGGCGGGTGGTTTTGCGGAATTTTTCTTCGAGTTCGTGGCGCAGGGCTTTGCGCATCTGGGCGGCTTCGAAGCGACGCTTTTCGTCGTCGGTTTCGGGCTGCAACGCAGGCACTGGCGCAGCCTTGCCGTGGTCGTCCACCGCCACCATGGTGAAGAAGCAGCTGTTCACATGGCGCACCTCTTGGGTGCGGATGTTCTCGGCAATCACCTTGATGCCCACTTCCATGGACGACTTGCCGGTGTAGTTCACACTGGCCAGAAAGGTCACCAGTTCGCCCACATGGATGGCCTGCAAAAACAGCACCCGGTCCACACTCAGCGTCACCACATAGCGCGAGGCATAGCGGCTGGCACAGGCATAGGCCACCTGGTCAAGCAGCTTGAGGATGGCGCCGCCGTGCACGTTGCCGGAGAAGTTGGCCATGTCGGGCGACATGAGCACGGTCATGGTGAGTTGGTGGGTGGGCAGGTTCATGGCAGCGTGTGGTGCAAAAAGCGTTCCAGGGAATGTGCAAGCCAGGCCTGCGCGGAGGCCCGCAGTGTAAGGGGCCGCTATATTGGCTACATGACATCGCCCGCCCTAGCCCACCCCGCCACCGATTCCGCCGCTGCTCCGTCTGCGCTGCCGCCCCTTTTCATCGCCAGCGTACCGGTGTTCACCCGCTACCTGGATCAGCTGCAAGGCTTGTTGACCAAGGCCGCCGCACACTGCGCACAGCAAGGTACCCCGGAAGCTGCGCTGCTGCAGGCCCGCCTGACACCCGACATGCTGCCACTGGGCGTGCAGGTCGAGATTGCGGTGAACTTTGTGTTCCGGGCCTGCGCCCCGCTGGCCGGCCAACCCGTGCCGCCCTTTGGCGAGCACCATGAAAGTTTGGCCCGGCTACAGGCGCGGGTGGAGGCTGCACAAGCCTTTTTGCACACCTTGCAGCCTGAGGACTTTGCTGCAGCCGCTGAGCGCACCATCCGCGACCCGGCCGGCCAGAGCACCGTGGATCTGGATGGCAGCACCTTTTTGCAGCAGTATGCGCTGCCCAATTTCTTCTTCCACCTCAGCATGGTCTACGCACTTCTGCGCCAGAAAGGCCTGCCGCTCAGCAAAGGCGACTTTGATGGCTGGCATGTGTACTCCCAGACGGGGCAGGCCACATGAACATCTTGCGTTGTCTGCTGCTGACAAGCCTTGCTTGGGGAGCCGGAGCGGGGCTTGCAGAGACACCGCCAACCACACCAACCGATGCATCCACTCAAGCCATTTGGGTGAATCTGGGGGGCATCTCCTGGCATGACGACCGACGCAAGGGCTACAACGAAAACAATGGGGGGCTGGGCCTGGAGTACCCCTTGCAAGCCGACATAGCGCTGATGGGAGGCGCCTTTCACAACAGCGTGCACAAAACCAGTGGCTACGTCGCCATCAAATGGCAGCCTTTCACCCTGAGCGACTGGAAACTGGGTCTGTCAACGGGTGTGATGAACGGCTATCCGGGTATTCAGCGCGGTGGTGTCTTTCTGGCCGCTCTGCCCATGGCCAGCTACGAAGGCTCACGTTTCGGCGTGAACCTGGCGCTGGTGCCCTATGTAGATCGGGCAGAAGGCGCATTGGCTATCCAATTCAAGTTCCGCCTGCGCTAGCTATATAAACCGTGCAGATACCACGGCACGGCCTGCCCGGCCTCTTCCGCTGCGGTACTACGCCCTAGCCGCTCGCAGTACACCCACACCAGCCCTGCCTGCGGGCTGCGGGCTATGTAGTAGTCGCGCAAGGCGGGCTCACCTTCGAGCCAGCCGGTCTCCAGACGCTGCGGGCCAGCCAGTAGCGTGAGCTCGCCGTGGTAACAGGGAATGCTTTGATGCGGACCGCTTTGGCGCACCACCAAACGCTGCGGCACCGGCAACAGCCAGGTGGGGTACAGGTCGGCCGCGGGTAGCACATCACGCTCTGATTCAGAGTCTTTTAAGCCTCTGGCGCTCATGGAATATGCGCGAGAAGCTCCTGATTTCATAGCGAATTGGTTTTCCTTGCGCACAGTATCCGCCCGCCACAGCTGCCAGCGCTGCATGCGCTCGGGCCGGTGGTCGGCCTGCGGGGTGGCACACTGCACGCTGTGCGCGCCCAGCCGGGCGGCCAGGCGCTCCAGAGTCTGGTGCAGGCTGTCGCCCTTGCGCACATCTTCAGGCAGCAGGCTGTGGCTCTCGCCGCCCAGCGGCTGGGTCTGCAGGCTGCGCAGGCGCAGGTACAGCACCGGCGCCGGCAACGTAACGCGAGCCAACTGCTCACCAAGGATGCGCTGCAGATGGGTCATGTCCTGCGTGGCCTCGGCGGTGCGCAGCTCCAAGCAGCCTTGCTGGCCACCCTGGTGGTGGGCGTCCACATGGCGGGTGTTGGCGCGGCGCGCATCCAACTCCCACCGCAGCTCCAGCGCCAGCACCCCGGCCTGGCGGGCGCGCAGCCACACCAGCAGCTGCGCCAGCAGGCGGCGCGCGCCGAACAACAGGGCCGGTGCCGAATCCACACTCGCCGCCAGCTCCAACGGAGCATCAAACACATCGGGCAGCGTGAGCCAGGGATAAACCTCAGGGCGCTGGCCGTAAGCGCGGTCCAGCGCGTCTACCACCTCGGCACCAAAGCGCCGCACCAGCCCCCCACGCGGCAGGGCCCGCAGCTGCCCCCAAGTGCGCACGCCCAGGCGGGCCAGCGTGGGCAAGTGGGCCTGGGCCGCCGCCAGGGTGTGCAGCGGCAGGGCATCGGGCAGCACCGCACGTACTGGCGCGGCCTGTCCCACCCGACAGGCATGCACCTGCAAGGCTGCCAGCGCTATTAAAGATGTAGCGCCTTGCGCATATTCCACAAGCGCCACCAGCCTTTTCGGCTCCAAAAGCTGCTGCAGCAAGGCGGTCCGTCCGCCGAACAAGCGCTCGCTGGCAGACACCTCCAGCACCAGCGCATCGCCCACGCGAGTCACCAGCGGCGTGAAGCGCAGGGCCCACCATGCCAGCGCGGTAGAAGCATCCACCAGCGCAGGCTCGGACGGGGCAGCCGTGGCATCAGGCGACGGCCGCAGTGCGATCCAGTGCATGGCCTGCCTCCGCATTCATAGGCCCATACGCATCGGCCATACCGCGCGCCGCCACGGCCAACTCGCCCTGCGCGGGCGGCAGCGGCGGCCACGGGAGCGCCTGGCTCTCCGCGCCGCCCAGCGCCTGCTGCTGAAAAGCGGCGCGCGCGGGCTGCGCATCCAGCGGCGAGGCAGACGGCATGCCCCACGCCGAAGTGCCGTTCTGCTCCACGCCCTCCGTCAATGCACGACCGGCGGCCAGCAGCAAGCCCAATTGCTGGCTGCGGGCCTGCAAGTGCAAGGGCTCCGCCAAAGGCGGGCCGCGCCGCTTGAGGATGTCGACCTCCAACCCGTCCAGCAACAGACCTTGCAGCGGATGCCGGGCACGGGCCATCGGCTGCACCAGGAGGCGCAGCACGGCGGGTGATGCATCGCTGCGCGCCCGATCCGGCCGCATCACAAACAGCAGCTTGTGGTGCTCGGCCGCGGCCAGGTGCAGGCGACGCAGCTGGTCGCCCCGGGCCTGCGGTAACCAGGCCAGCACGGCGTCCACCTCTGCGCAACGCAGCACCTGCTCAGTGGCCCAGAGACGTCCGCTCGCTTCATCTTTGACGCGAGCACCCTCTCCTGCCGTGGCAGACGCCAGTACCGACAGCAGCCGCCCCGAGCGCAAGCCCAACCGGGAAAGCGCCGGTGCGAACGGCAGCTGGGGCGGCCCCACCATCACCACCGGGCCGCGCCCGCAGGCCGCCAGCGCGGGCAGCAGGAGCCGCCATTCGCTGTGCGCGCCGGCAGGCTGCAGCAGCTCTACCAAGGCGCCCACCGGCCAACCGCCACCGGGCAAATGCGCGTCCAAGAGCGCATCGCCCGTGGCCTGCACCGCCTCTGTGGGCGTGGCCAAGGTGTGCGCGTGCCAGACACCGGCGTGGATGTCCTGCGGGTCCGGCACACCGGTGACAGAGGGAGCGAAATGGCGCGCAGCGCTAGTCATGGCAAGGGCTTCAACAATTTACTGTATTTTTAAACAGTATATGGAAAAGCCCCCTGCTATCAAAATCAAGAACAGCGTTTGCAAGCCAGGCGGGCGCTAGCGGGGCAGTGGCTTCTGTGCAGTGCGACTAAACGGCCCGCTGCGCTCAGTGCTTGATCAGCACCACCCCGATAGCGACCAGCCCGGCCGCCAGAAGCCCCGGGCGCAAGCGCCCTTCCCGGAACCAGAGGTAGCCGATCAGTACCGCAAAGATGACCGAACTCTCCCGCAAGGCAGCGACCACCGCAATCGGCGCCTGCGTCATGGCCCAGAGCACGATGGCATAGGCCGAGGTGGCCACACCGGCCCCAAAAAAACCCGTAGCCCAGTGCCGCCGGACATAGCCCGCCAGCGCATCCGGGCGACGCAGCCACTGGTAGGCGATCACGCCCCAAGGCTCCAGCAACGCCAGTACGAGTACATAACCCACCGGATTGCCGGAGAGGCGCGCGCCCTGCCCGTCCACCAGGGTGTAGGCGGCGATGATGAGCGCATTGAGTAATGCCGCTTTGCCGGAGGGGTGCGACAACACCTCGCGCCAACGCTGCCCGCTGGCATGGGCAATACAAGCTACACCGGCCAGAATGCCGGCCACCCCTGCCCACATGGGCACAGAGAGTAGCTCGCCGAGCAGTGGCGCCGACACCAGGCAGACCAGCAAGGGCGCCAGCCCCCGCATGAGCAAGTAGCTAACGGCCAGTTGGCCGCCTTCGTAGGTGCGCATCAACAGCAGGATGTAGACGGTGTGCAGCAGGGCGGATGCCACCAAGTAAGGCGCACTGTCCCATGCAGGCAAGCCTACCCAAGGCAGCAGCACCATCGCCAGCACCGCGCTGCAGCCATGCATGAGGACGGTGTAGAGCCCCTTGTCGGGCGCCCCCCGGATCATTGCGTTCCAGCTGGCGTGCATCAGGGCGGCGGCCAACACCGCCAGCACAACCCCTGCGCCCAGACTGCTTCCAGCCAACTCAGGCCCCGGCAACTGCGGTGGTTTCTGCGCGCACAGCGTCCACCACGCAAGCCAAGGCCCAGAAGAGGTCGGCCTCATCCACGTTCAGTGGCGGGGCGAGTACCAGCACGTTGCCTTGCCCTACCTTGAAAGACAGGCCCGCGCTGAGGCAGCGGTAGAGCACGGCCTCTGCCGAATCAGGATCACGCAATTCGATGCCGATCAGCAGGCCCGCGACGCGCACCTGTTTGACTGCCGGCAGGCCGGCGGTAAGCCCCCCCAAGCGCTCAAGGACCTCGACGCCCAAGCGGCGGCTGCGCGCCAGCAGGTCTTCCTGCTCAATCACATCGAGCACGGCCAGCCCGGCAGCGCAGGCAAGCGGATTTTTTTCGTGGGTGTAGTGGCCCAGCGAGATGTGCGGGCCCACGTTCAGTCCCTCGCGCGCGATCAGTGCGGCCAAGGGCATGCTGCCGCCACCCAGGCCCTTGCCAATGACGATCATGTCGGGCTCTATGCCGTAGCGCTCGATGGCAAACAGGTGGCCGGTCCGGCCCAGCGCTATGGGGATTTCATCAAGAATCAGCAGCGCGCCATGGCGATCGCAAATCTGGCGCAGGCGGCGGTAGTAGTCCGCAGGTGGCACTTGTACATCCGTGCAACGCACGGTCTCGACGATGACAGCCGCCACATCGCCTTCTTTGTGCAGGCAGTAATCGATGTAATCCACGCAGCGCAGCGCGCAGCTACCACCGCAACCGAACACGCAGTGGCCCGGATCGCAAGGCGGCACATGCTCGCTACCGGGCAGCAGGGGGCCGATACCGCGGCGGAACACCGCCTCGCCGCCTATCGAAATGGCGTCCAGCGAGGCGCCATGGAAGGCGTCCCACATGGAGATCGTTTTGAACCGGCCGGTCGCCAGTCGGGCCAGCTTGAGCGCCATCCCAATGGCCGCCGTGCCACCGGGGGCGAACAGGAGCCTCGCGCCCTGCATGGGTGCAGACTGACAGAGCCGGCGGGCCAGGTCTACGGCGGGGCGGTTGGTATAGCGACGCGGGCTGAAAGGCAGCGTCTCCAGGGTCTCACGCATGGCCGCCAGCACCGCAGGGTGGCCGTAGCCGATCTGGTGGAGGCTGTTGCCATGGAAGTCCAGGATGCGGCGGCCCGCCGTATCGGTCAGCCACGCGCCCTGCGCGCCTTGCAGCGCATTCAGGCAGGGGGTGGACATGGACTGGTGCAAAAACCAGCGGGCATCTTCATCGAGCAAGGCGCGTGTGGCGGGGTCGATGTGCTGGGCCTGCCAGCCGGCGCGGCGAGTGCCGAGATTGACGTCGCCCTCGCTGCGGTCGGCTTCAGGTGGCATCGGCTTCGCCTGCGAGTTCGCCGTCGCGCAGCATGCGCTGGCGCCCGCCTTGTGCATGGGCAAACAGGGCTTCTGATACGCCCAAACCGTCGCGCGCTTCGAGTAGGTCGACGATGGCGCTATGTTCCTCGGCGAAGCGGGGAATGGCCATGGGCGCCAGCAGATTGCGGCGGCGGAACAGGGCCAGCAACTTGCACAGCTTGCGGTAGTGCCCGGTGAGGATGGTGTTGCCGCTCATGGCGACGATGCAATCGTGAAAACTCAGGTTCAACTCATGGAAGCGGGCCACGTCGTCTGCCTGCACGTTGCGCATGGCTTCGGTCATGTCGCGCAGGGTGCGCAGTTGGTCGGGGGTGATGCGCTCTGCCAGCAAGCGCCCCGCACAGGCGTCCAGCCCGGCGCGTACATCGTAAATATCGGCCGCCTCCGAGAGCTTGATCTCGCGCACCCAGGCGCCCCGGTTTTTTTCCTGGCGGATGAGGCCGGATTCCTCCAGCGAGCGGAAGGCCTCGCGCAAGGGGCCACGCGAGATGCCGAAGCGCTGGGCCAGCGCAATTTCATTGAGTTTGGTGCCCGGCAACAGCTCACCGGCCAGGATCATCTCTTCAATGGACTCCACCACCAGGCGGGTCAGCGAGGTGCTTTGCACCAGGGCCAAGGCATTTCCTGCGGAGTGGCTGAGGAGTGTGGACATCAAAAAGACCGGGAAATGGAAAAGTTGCCAGATTATAGGCACGGGTTAAAAATTGTAGATTGTCAACAATCTGTCACATGACGCCTTTAATCTCCGCTCCGTCGCAGCCTAGCAGGGTGCCCGAACCGGGTCCGCAGTCTGCAACAACGACTATCCGACCACCCCCAGGAGCCCCCATGACACTCAATCAGATCAAGCTGTCTTTGCTGACCGCTTTGCTGGCAACCGCAGCTGTGCTGCCTGCCCACGCGCAGAAAACCGTGTTGAACGTTTACACCGCGCTGGAGACCGACCAGCTCAAGGCCTACCAGGAGTCTTTCAACAAGTCCTACCCGGACATCGAAATCAAATGGACACGCGACTCCACCGGTATCGTGACCGCCAAGCTGCTGGCCGAAAAAAACAAGCCGGTGGCCGATGCCATCATGGGTGTGGCTGCTTCCAGCATGGTGGTGTTTGACCGCAACAACATGCTTGAGCCCTACGCTCCCGCCAACCTGAAGGCGATCAACCCCCGCTTCACTTCCGGTAGCGCAAAGCCCACCTGGGTGGGTATGAACGTGTGGGGCGCCGCCATTTGCTACAACGTGGTCGAAGCCACCAAGCTGGGCCTGCCCCGCATCGAAAGCTGGAAGGACCTGCTCAAGCCCGAGTTCAAGGGCAAGATCGTGATGCCCAACCCCAATTCCTCAGGCACCGGCTTTCTGGACGTGACCGCTTGGTTGCAAATGTTCGGCACCAAGGGCGGCTGGGACTACATGGACAAGCTGCACGACAACATCGCCGTGTACACCCACTCTGGCTCCAAGCCCTGCGTGATGGCTGCCGCCGGCGAGTTCCCGGTAGGCATTGCGTTTGAATACCGCGCCAACGTGTTGCGCACCAAGGGTGCCCCGATTGACGTGCTGTTCCCGCAAGAAGGTCTGGGCTGGGATCTTGAGTCCACAGCCATCGTCAAGGGCACACCCAACATGGACGCCGCGCGCAAACTGGCTGACTGGGCATCCACCCGCGAAGCCAACGAGCTGTATGCCAAGAACTTTGCAATCACAGCCATCCCCGGCATTGCCACCCGCCTGAAGTATGTGCCTACCGACTACGAGAAGCGACTGGTCAAGAACGACTTCAAGTGGATGGGCGAGAACCGCGAAGCCATCCTGACCGAATGGCAACAGCGTTACTCCGCCAAGTCTGAGCCCAAGAGGTAAAGCACAGACCGCAGCACCGGAACCCGCCATGACACATTTGGACATTCAAGGCCTGAACAAGCGATTCGGCCCGTTCACCGCCCTTGAAAACATAGAACT
Source organism: Comamonadaceae bacterium (assembly GCA_027488985.1). Classification (GTDB taxonomy): domain Bacteria; phylum Pseudomonadota; class Gammaproteobacteria; order Burkholderiales; family Burkholderiaceae_C; genus Allorhodoferax; species Allorhodoferax aquaticus. Next base: position 269,695 of record JAIYAR010000003.1, read on the forward strand.
CCATGTGGCCAAAGGCGAGTTCGTGGTGCTGCTGGGCCCCTCGGGCTGCGGCAAGACCACCTTGCTGCGCACGATTGCAGGGCTGGAGCAACAGGACAGCGGAACCATCCTCCACGCCGGGCGGGACATCTCATCCCTTGCGCCCGGACAGCGCGACTACGGCATCGTGTTTCAGTCGTACGCGCTTTTTCCCAATCTCAACGTCGGCCAGAACGTGGCCTACGGTCTCAATAGCCGCAAAGCCGGGCGGGAGTCGTTCCGCCAACGGGTGGACGAAATGCTGGCCCTGGTAGGCCTGCCGGGTACCGAAAGCAAGTACCCCTCGCAACTCTCCGGCGGACAACAGCAGCGCATTGCATTGGCACGTGCGCTGGCCACACGTCCCGATTTGCTGCTGTTGGATGAACCGCTTTCGGCACTGGATGCCATAGAGCGGGTGCGCCTGCGCTCTGAAATCCGACAGCTGCAACAAACTCTGGGGGTGACCACCATCATGGTGACCCACGACCAGGAAGAGGCCTTGGCCATGGCGGACCGCATCGTCGTGATGCGCAGCGGCCGTATTCAACAAACCGGCACGCCACACGATATTTACCGCGCTCCGGGCAACGACTTTGTGGCCGATTTCATCGGTCGCAGCAACCTCATCAGCGCCCGTGCGGTAGATGCTCACCAGGTCGACTACAGTGGCCTGGCCTTGCGCTGCGCGCAGACACTGGAACCCGGCAAGGATTACCGATTCAACGTACGTCCGGAGGACATCCAGCTGATCGACGGTGCCGAAGCACACGAAAACAGCTTGTATGTCCGCATTGCCAAAAGCGAGTTCCTGGGGCCTTATTCCCTGCTGACTCTGGCCCCTACCCACCACCACCTGCCGCTGCTGCAGGCTCAGTTTTCGAGCAACTACCTCGCCGGCCGCACTCTGGAGGCGGGCAGCCATATCCGCATTGCCATTCCTGCCAATTGCTTGTGCCGGATGCCGGACGCCCCATGAGCCAGCTGCAGGACTTCTACCGTGCGCGCCTGGAGCGCTTCGGTGCCCGGGACGCCGGCCCGGGTGTGCTCCTGGTGCTGGCCGCACTGGCGTTGAGCCTGTTTCTTTTATTGCCGCTGGGCACCCTGCTGATACGCAGCGTGCTGGATGACAACGGTCAATTCAGCCTGCTGCGTTTTCATGCGTTTGCCACCGCTCCCGGCATGGGCGAAGCCGTATGGAACACGTTGTGGATTGCAGTAGCTGTCACCTGCCTGGTGGTGCCCGCCGCCTTTTTGTATGCCTATGCGCTGCAACGGTCTTGTATTCCATTGAAAGGGCTTTGGCGGGTTCTGGGCCTTTCGCCGCTGCTCGGTCCGTCATTGGTGGGAGCCATCTCTTTCATTCAATGGTTCGGCACCCAGGGGGTCTTGAAGTCGTGGTTGGGTGACATGAGCGTTTATGGCGCGCCGGGCATCATCCTGGGCACCGTATTTGCCAGTTTCCCGCATGCACTGATGATTCTCATCGTGGCCCTGGGCACCACGGATGCCCGCCTTTTTGAAGCTGCCGACGCCTTGCGGGCCAGCCGGTGGCGCAGGTTTTACACCGTCACACTACCAGCAGCCAAGTACGGCATCGTGAGTGCAGCGATGGTGGTGTTTGCCTACTCGGTGAGCGAGTTCGGCATACCCAAGGTAATAGGCGGCAACTTCAAGGTGCTGGCCGTCGAGATCTATGTCCAGGCTGTGGGCCAACACAACCTGGGACGCGGGGCGGTGGTGGCACTGCTCTTGCTGCTGCCTGTGGTGATGGCTTTTCTGGTGGACCGGCACATGCAGCAAAAGCAAAAAGCCACACTCACAGCGCGCGCTGTGCCGTACATCCCCCGCAAAGATTGGCGGAGGGACCTTCCGCTGCTCGTTTGGACGTTCACGGCCGCAAGCGCCATGACCGCCGTATTGGGCATGGCGATTTACACCTCGTTCATCACCTTCTGGCCCTACAACCTGGCCCCCACGCTGAACCACTACACCTATGGATTGCAGGAAGCCGGCGTGCTGGACGCCTACCTCAACAGCTTGCGCATTGCCGCCCTCACGGCCCTGGCGGGTACGCCTTTTGTCTTCGGTACGGCCTACCTTCTGGAGAAAACGGGCAACCCGCAATCGGCCTTGCATAGTCTGATTCAGGCGCTGGCATCGGTCCCTATGGGGGTGCCCGGTCTGGTGCTGGGCATTGGCTACATCCTGTTTTTCAACCACCCTGCCAACCCGGTGAACGGGCTGTATCAAACGCTGACGATTCTGGTCGCGGTGAACGTGGTGCACTACTACACCTCATGCCATTTGACTGCCAGCACAGCCCTCAAGAGCCTGGACCGGGAGTTTGAAGCGGTGGCGGCTTCGCTCAAAGTGTCACGTCTGGTCACCTTCTGGCGCGTAACCTTGCCAGTGTGCATGCCTGCCGTGCTGGAGATATTCCGCTACCTGTTCATCAATGCCATGACGACGGTATCAGCGGTGGTGTTTTTGTACTCGCCGGAAACTCTGCCAGCTGCCGTCTCCATCCTGAACCTGGACGAGGCCGGAGAGCTCGGCCCCGCAGCCGCCATGGCAACCCTGATTGTGGCCACTACCGCTGCCTACAGCCTGCTGCACGCTGTGCTCAGCCATGTGTTTCTGCGCAAGCACCAAGCATGGCGTGAGCTGAAACGCTAAAGCGACCTTGCCCCCATTACTCACCCTCTTGCATCACAACACTATGAACCAACAACTGGAAGCCGTCATCTTTGACTGGGCAGGTACGATCGTGGACTTCGGCTCTTTCGCTCCGACCCAGATTTTTGTGGATGCATTCCGCACAGCCTTCAATTTCACACTGAGCCTGGAAGAAGCGCGTGGCCCGATGGGCTTGGGCAAATGGCAACACATCGAGGCCCTGGGCAAGCACCCCGAAGTCCATGTGCGCTGGGTAGCGCAATTCGGCAAGCCCATGGATGAAGCAGACATCCGCCACATTTATGACACCTTCATTCCCTTGCAGCAAGAGCGCGTGGGCTTGCACAGCGAACTGATTCCCGGAGCTCTGGAAACCGTGCAAGCCTTGCGACAGGCAGGCCTGAAAATTGGATCCACCACGGGCTACCCGCGCGCCGTCATGACCACACTGATGCCCCTGGCAGCCGCCAAGGGCTATGCCCCCGACTGCGTGGTGTGCGCCGATGACCTCGCCGCCGGCGCACGCCCCGGCCCCTGGATGGCGCTGGACTGCGTGCAGCAGCTCAAAATTAACGCAGTCGGCCGCTGCGTCAAGGTCGATGACACGGCCCCGGGTATCGAAGAAGGCGTGAACGCCGGCATGTGGACGGTGGGCTTGGCTTTGTCAGGCAGCCCCGCCGGCCTCACGCTGGAGGAATTCCGGGCCGCAAGTCCTGAAACACTCCAACGCGTGCGCGAACGCGTGAGTACTGAGCTGCGCGCTGCCGGTGCGCACTACATCATTGACAGCGTGGCTGATCTCCCGGCCCTGCTCACCCTGATACAGGCCCGCATGAGCCGCGGCGAAACGCCCTCTGCGGCCTGACCCTCTCTACGGCGAGATTTCCTATGCACTCAGACAAACACTACGACCTCTTGGTAGTGGGCAGCGGCATCATCGGCTTGGCCAGCGCTTATGCCGCACGCAAAGCGGGTTTGCGAGTCGCGGTGGTGGAGCGCCATGCGCGCTGCATCGGCGCCTCGGTGCGCAATTTCGGCTTTGTCACTGTCACCGGGCAACGGCGCGGCGAACACTGGAACCGCGCCATGCACACCCGCAATGTGTGGGAGCAGGTTGCGCCCCAGGCGGGCATTCAAGTGGTGCATCAGGGCTTGTTTGTGCTGGCCCAGCGTCCCGAAGCCATCACCGTGTTGGAAGCTTTTTTGAAGACCGAAATGGGGGAAGGTTGCCGTTTGCTGAGCATTGCAGAAGCTAAGAAAACTTATCCCTCACTGCAAGACGGGCTGGGTGTGCTGCATAGCCCGCACGAACGCCGTGTGGAATCGCGCGATGCCATACCCCAACTCAGCCGGTGGCTGGAGCAAGAGATGGGCATTGATTTTTTCTGGAACACCACGGTGCACGGAATCGACACCCCCTCTGTCCACACCAGCCGCGGCACCTTCCACGCCGAGCGCTGCATTGTGTGCCCCGGCCATGAACTCAACACCTTGTACCCGGAAGTCATTGCACAAGCCGGTATCCGCATGTGCACCCTGCAAATGCTGCGGGTGCAGCCTGCCTGCCCCATCCGCTTGCCGGGTTCGGTGATGTCAGACCTGAGTCTGGTGCGCTACGAAGGCTATGCCGACCTGCCCGAATCTGCGCCTCTGCGCGAGGTGCTGGAGCGTGAACAGGCCGCGTATCTGGAACAAGGCATTCACCTGATCGCGGTCCAAAGTGCCGATGGTTCGCTGGTCGTAGGCGACAGCCATGTGTATGGCAACAGCGAGGCGCCATTTGCATCCGAACACACCGACGCGCTGATCTTGCAAGAGATGCACCGGGTGCTGGATCTGCCCGGTGCCACCATCAGCGAACGCTGGACTGGCACCTATGCCTCCGCCGCGGATGTGGTCTACAAAGTCCAGGCGGCACCAGGCGTCGTGGTGGGCATCGTCACAGGTGGAACCGGCGCCTCCACCTCGTTTGCATTTGCAGAAGAGCTGGTGCAAATGGCCTTGACCTGAGCATAATCACCTATGGGCATTTCACTTGCATGGATCGCTGTTGAAACACTAGACGCCGATGAGGCGCTGGCACGACTGTCACTCGCGCGCACCGGGCAAGACAGTGAGTTCTTGTTTCAAGGAGTGAGTTGCCATGCATTGCCCCGAGGCTGGTTCATGGTGGCTGCCACCCCTTGCGATCACCGTATCGGCAACGCGCAAAGCATGGCCGCAGTTTCCCGAGGGTGCCGCGCCGTGGCGTTCGCGGTGGAGGAGCATGTCAACTTCGCATCCGCAGAGCTGTGGCAGGACGGCGCCTGTATCTGGCATGTGGAGCACGAGGCGGATCAAGGCAACGAACACATCGCACACAGCGGCAGCCTACCGCCCCGGTTTGCCGAACTACTGGCGGGCGTGGCAACCGAAGACAACGAGGCACGGGACGCCTATTTCCACATGGATATACCGATCATCCTGGCCAAAGAGATCACGGGTTACCGGTTCGACGAAATCAACCCCGATGTAGATAACACCGCTTTCGAGCGCTTGACAGACCTGCTGCCCAAAGCACCTTGGTGGAAGTTCTGGCGCTAACGCCTGTTCGGCTTAAATAGCCAGACACGACGAAAATCCGGCCATGAACACTGCTCCGTCTTCGGCCGCCCTGAAACCCCTGTTTGCAACTGCCTGGCACGATGCCGGCGCGCGCACCGACGGCACCGCGCTGTGCGAAGCACTGCTGGCCGCCTACGCCGAATCGCAGCGGCACTACCACAGCACCCAGCATCTGGCTGAGTGCCTGCAAGGGTTTGAAGCCGTGCGGCATCTGGCGCAGCAGCCTGCCGAGGTGGCGCTAGCGCTCTGGTTTCACGACGCGGTGTATGACGTACAGCGCCACGACAACGAAGTACAAAGTGCCGCTTGGGCCCGGCAAGCTCTCGCCACCGCCGGCGTGCAAGCCGCAGTGGCAGAGCGCGTCTACGAGCTGGTCTTGGCGACCCGCCACACCAGCGTGCCCGCCACGGGCGATGCGCAATTGCTGGTGGACATAGACCTCTCCATCTTGGGCACCGATGCGCAGCGCTTTGCGCAATACGAGCAACAAATCCGCAATGAATATGCCTTCGTACCTGAGGACGTGTTCCGCAGCAAGCGCAAAGAAGTGCTGCAGTCATTTGCCAACCGCCCCCGCATCTACTGCACCGAGCACTTTTATGCCGCACTGGAGGCCCGTGCGCGGGCGAATCTGGCGCGGGCGGTGCGCTCACCCCGCCGCCCCAGCGACTCCACTGCCCCTCACGGTCTCCGGTAACTCACCTGCTGCTTAGCCCAGTACGACGAATTCAAACGATCCAGCCGTACCGTACCGCCCGCAGAAGGCGCATGCACAAAGCGGCCTTCACCCACGTAGATGCCGGCATGGTTGGCGCGTCCGTTTTGTGCGAAGACAACCAAGTCACCCGTACGCAGGCTGGGCGCGGGGATGCTGGTTCCCCAATCGATCAGGCCGCCAGTGGTGCGTGGTGCCACCACGCCGGCGCGCTGTTTGTAGACATAGCCGATCAGGCCACTGCAATCGAAGCCGCTGGCGGGGGTGTTGCCGCCGTAGCGGTAGGGCGTGCCCACCAGGCCGATCGCCATGACGGTGACGTCGTTGGCCTGCTCCAGCGTCAGGCGGGCCGGCGGTTGGGGAGCCACGACGGGTGATGGGGGTGCGGTCGGAGTACTGGAACAACCCGCCAACACCATGACAGCAGCGGCAACCCAAGGGGCACACAGCTTGCGCATTACACCTCCTCCCCGCGCCGACCAATCTCGGGCCAGCGGCTGCGAATGAATACCCATGAGCACAGGCCCACACACATCATCAGCACCGAGGCGCTGGCCAAGCCGATGGCCGAATGCATGACCAGGGGCGACACCACACCGGCCACGATGCCGTTGGCTGTAGACCCCACAAACATCTGCAGGCTCGACGCCATGCCACGGCGGTCGGGGTGCAGGTCCAGCACCAGCAATGTCACTACCGGCACCATGAGCGACCAGCCGAAAGCAAAGATAGCGATAGGAAACAGCGCCCAACTTACATGCGTCTTGAACAGCACATTGGCCACAAGGTTGATGACGCCAATGGCGAGCATGATGGCAAAGCCGTTGCGGATCTGGCGCTTCGGGCTGATCTTGCCGGCCACCCGGCCGCTGACAAATGCACCACCCATGATGCCGCCGATGGTGAGCACAAAGAACCAGAAGAACTGCTGCGGCTGCAGCCCCAGGATTTCGCCCAGAAAGACGGGGGCACTCAGCACATACAAAAACATGCCGTTGAACGGAATGCCGCTAGCCAGCGCCAGCAACAAGAAGCGCGGGTCGGAGCCCAGCTTCCAATAGCCGGCCAACAGGTTTTTGACATGGAAGTGCTGGCGCTGCGCCGGTGGCAAGGTCTCGGGCAACAAAAAGTAGTTGGACGTCCACAGCGCGATACCCACCGCGGCAAGGAACCAGAAGATGCCGTGCCAACTGGCATGGATCAGCAGCCAGCCGCCCACCATGGGCGCAATGGCAGGAGCCACCCCGAAGAAAATGGTGACCTGGCTCATGACCTTTTGCGCTTGCGACGGGGGGTACACATCGCGAATGACCGCGCGTGAAATCACAATGCCCGCTCCAGTGCACAAACCCTGCATGGCCCGAAAAAAAATGAGCTGGCCAATGGTTTGTGACATCGCACACCCCACCGACGCCGCCGTAAACGCCGCCAGACCCCATAGCACCACCGGGCGCCGCCCGAAGCTGTCTGAAATGGAGCCATGGAACAGCGCCATGAAGGCGAAGCCGAACAAGTAGGCCGACAGCGTTTGCTGCATCTGCACCGGCGTCGCCCCCAGCGATTGGCTGATGCCGGCAAACGCAGGCAGATACGTATCAATAGAGAACGGCCCCAACATCCCCAGCAAGGCGAGCAGGATGGAGAACGCCCATTGCGGGGCACGCCAGAGTTTTTGGGCTTCGGGAGTCATGGGTTACAGCAAGCGGGAACAGCCTGCTATTGAACCACGCCCCAGCAACCCGGTGCCCCCAAAGGCTGAACCGCTAAACCATCAACGCGATATCACCGAGCAAGGTAACCGCCGTCGACCGGGTAATACGCTCCGGTGACAAACGAAGCACGTTCTGAGGCCAACCACACCACCAGCTCCGCCACCTCCGCGGCCTGCCCCAATCGGCCCATGGCATGTGCGGCAACCAGCATGGCGTGGGTGGCAGGGTCTTCTGAGAGTTTGCTGACCATGGGCGTCTCAATAAAGCCCGGCCCCACCGCATTCACCCGCACGCCTTGCGCGCTGTACTCCAGCGCAGCCACTTGGGTCAGCCCCACGACCCCGTGCTTGGCTGCGGTGTAGGCCACCGAGCCCGTGAAGCCCACTGCCCCCAACACAGAGGCGATGTTGACGATCGAGCCACCACCATGTTTGAGCATCGCCTCAATTTGGGCCTGCATGCCGTAGAACACGCCGCTAAGGTTGATGTTGAGCACACGGGCCCAGCCGTCCAGCGGATAGTCTGCCGTGAGGGCCGTAGGGCCACCGATGCCTGCGTTGTTGCAGGCAATGTCCAACCGGCCGTAATGCACCACTGCACGTGCCACCAAGGCCTGTGCTTCGGCGGGCTTGCCCACATCGGCCGCCACAAAAATCGCTTCACCACCCTGCGCGCGCACTAAAGCCACAGTGTCGGCCCCGGCCTCCAGCTGCACATCGGACACCACCACGCGGGCGCCTTCGCGCGCCAACAACAAGACCACTGCGCGGCCTATGCCCGATGCGGCTCCGGTGACCAGCGCCACTTTGTGTTTCAACATTACGTCTCTCCTGCCATGCACGTGCGGCAAGACACCGCATGGAGTCAGAGTAGGTAACGCGACGCTGCATGTCGGTTCGCTGGCGAACTCTCGCCCCCAATTCACATAGGCTCAGTCAGCCACTCGCGCACTTCCCGGCGAACCGGTTTCGTACTTTCGCCACACGCGGCGCAGGTCGCGTGCAGACGCAAAGCCGCAAGCTTCAGCCACACGCTCGACCGACATGCCAGGGCGTGCCAACAACTCTTTGGCGCGGGCAATGCGCAGCTGCTGCTGGTACACCACCACACTGATGCCGGTGTGTTGCGCAAACAGGCGACTCAGGTGCCGGGGACTGACGCAGGCCACAGTAGCCAGGTCGGCCAGACTCCAGTTGCGCTGTGGCTCACGGGCCATGGCATCTTGCGCGCGGTGGACCGCGGGGTGCATGTGGTTGCGGTGCGCCAGCCAGGGCGACATTTGCGGATCGTGGGTGCCGCGGCGCTGGTACATAACCAAGCGGCGGGCCACGCGCGCTGCCAGCTCTGCCCCGGCCTCCTGCTCAATCAAGTACAGAGCGAGGTCAATCCCGGTGGTAATGCCTGCGCTGGTGAGCACACCGCCATCGTCCACGAAGATGCGGTCCGACACCACCTGAGCGCTGGGGGCCAGGGCCTGCAAGTCAGCAATCAAAGTGTGGTGAGTGGTGCAGTGCCGGCCGTCCAGGCATCCGGCTTGCGCAAGCAATAAGGCTCCCGAGCAGATGCTGGCTATGCGTGTGCCCGCTTGGGGTACGGCACGCAGCCACTGCACCACAGAGCGGGCCTCGGGGGTGGCGTAGTCCTCCACCTCATTGCTGTTACCCACCACCAGGACCAGGCTGCGCGCTGGCAGGGTGGCGGGTAGCGCCTCCAGCCCTGAGAGGCACGTGCCCAAAGAGGTCGGAATGTCATTTTGCGGGCCACAGGCATGCAGATCGATAGGGGCTCCCATGTCGCGTGCCATGCGCAAGGCCTCTGCCGGACCGGCGTAGTCCAGCATCAGCACATTGGGCGTGAGCACCAGATAAATGTGGAGCACGGCGTCGTTCATCCCGCGTTCCGGAATTGCTGAACAAGCGCGATCCACCGCGTCATCAAGGGCCCACCGAACACATTGAACAGCAAGCCCGCCATCAGCAGCGCGCCACCGGCAAAGTGCACCGGACGCAAGGCCTCTCCGAACACCAGCCAGCCCGTGGTCAAGCCCACCACCGGCACCAGCAGTGTGAACGGCGCGACCCGGTTGGTCGCGTAACGGGACATGAGGTGCGTCCACAAGCCATAGCCCAGCAAGGTAGCTGCCCAAGCGAGGTAGGCGATAGCCGCGAATGTGCTCCAGCCGATGTGCTGCATGGCGGAGGCTATTGCGTCAGGCCCCTCCATCACCACGGAGAGCGCCAGAAACGGCACGGGCGGCACCAGACTGGCCCACACCACAAAGGCCAGTTGGTTCATGGGGCCGTAGCGGCTCACGGTGCGGGTCACGATATTGCCGCAAGCCCACATGACGGCCGCTGCCACGGTGAGCAAAAAGCCCAGCAGCGGCATGGACACGCCAGCGCCTGCCGGCCCAGCTGCGCTACCAATCAACACCAAGCCGCAGGCGGCCAGCAACAACCCGGCCATTTGGTTGGCCTGCCAACGTTCCTTAAGCCACCAGGCTGCCAGCAACAGGGTGAAGAACGATTGCGACTGCAGCACCAGCGAGGCCAGGCCCGAGGGCATGCCCACGTGGATGGCGGTGAACAAAAATGCAAACTGCCCCACCGAAATGGTGAGGCCATAGGCGAGATACCAACGCAGGGGCACCTTGGGCGGCTTCATGAACAACAGGGCCGGGAACGCCGCCAACGTAAAACGCAACGCCCCGAGCAGCAAAGGTGGCACGCCCACCACCCCCACCTTGATGACGGCAAAGTTCACGCCCCACACCAGAATGACCAGCAACGCCAGCCCCAGGTCTTTGGGGTGCATGGGCTGAGCCGCGCTCATGCAGATGCCGCCGGGTCCGCTTGGGGCGCGCATCCCTGCGGCTTGAACACCCGCTCAGCGGAGGGCAGGTTGTTGGCCAGCTTGGCGGCCAAGCGCACCGGGCGGCGCACCAGCTCGCCACCGCAATTGGGGCAAATACCTTGCAACTTGGTATCTGCACAGTCCGCACAAAACGTGCATTCAAACGAACAGATGCGGGCATTCAGGGCGGCGGGCGGCAAATCGGTATTGCAGCACTCGCAGTTGGGGCGGAGTTGGAGCATGGCGGTTTCGATCTCAGGGCGACGAATTATTGGGCGGATGGCAAACTGGCTAGGCAGGTAGCTACATCCACGATACGCGCAAACCGGTCTTGCAAGACCAGCTCGGTGCGGGTGGTGATGTCTTCTGCGCTGAAGGTGCGCCCGCTGCCGGCGTGGGTCATGGGGAAGGTCAAGGTGGCTTCGGACACAAAGTCCACTGCGTAGCCCAGGTCCGAGCCCACACGGGCCGTGGTTTCGCAACATTGCTCGGTCCGGATGCCGGAGATGAGGAGCTTGCCCACCCCTTGGCGGCGCAGCCACAAGTCCAGACCGGAATCGGTAAAGGCGTTGTGGGTGTGTTTGTCGAAGCGCACATCAGGGTTACTGGGCAACCAAGGCAAGGGCTTCACAAACCCGGAGTCCTCACGAAACGGCCCGGTCAAACCCACATGAAAGATGTGCACGACCGGCACACCGGCTGCGCGGCAACCAGCTTCCAGACGCAGCAAAGCGGCCTCAAAGGGGCCAAGAATGCCCTGCGACCAAAAGGGCATTTGGGTGAAAGATTGCTGCACATCAATGATGATGAGCGCAGGTTTCAGGGTAGATACTGAGGACATAGAAGGACACCTGTTTAGAAGATATGGATCTATCGTATTGCTTATAAATACTGCGCGGAATGACATATTCCGACAATCACAGGACAAAAAGCGCCAAAATTTTGTCGATTGGTTTTCCGTTTAAATAGTGGCCTGCCTCTATTTCGATACACGAGGGTCACCCAAAGCACTCTTTTGTGTCCAAAAGCCCAGACAATGCATCGGATAAACCATAAAAGGAGACAAAAATGGCCCAAGCCAAACTCATGCTGGACTACGTTTACAGCCACGAAAGCGCACACCCGGACCAGATCTTTATGACCCAGCCCACCGGGGGTGGTCAGGTCGTGGACTACACCTGGAAGCAGACACTGGACCAGGCGCGCCGCATGGCCGCCCACCTCAAGGCCCAGAACCTGGAGCCAGGCGCCCGGGTTGCTATCCTGTCCAAAAACTGCGCCCACTTCATCATGGCCGAATTGGCCATCTGGATGGCGGGCTGCACCACGGTCGCCATTTTTCCGACCGAAACCGCCGACACGGTGCGCTATGTACTGGAGCACAGCGAAGCCAGCCTCTTGTTCGTTGGCAAACTCGATACCTTTGACCAGCAACAGCCGGGCATCCCCGCAGGCCTGCCCATCATTGCATTCCCGCTCGCACCAAAGAACAGCTACGAGTCGTGGGATGCAGTCACCGCTCGTACCAAGCCCTTGGCAGGCAAGCCTGCACGCAGCGGCAAGGACATTGCCATCCTGATGTACACCTCAGGCTCCACCGGACAGCCCAAGGGTGTGATGCACAGCTTTGAGCGCATTACCGCCGCGGCAGAAGGTATCAACAACGACACTCAGGCACGCATTGGCGCCAACGTCCGTAACCGCATGCTGTCTTACCTTCCCCTGGCGCACGTGTTCGAGCGCGCTTGGGTGGAGTCCGCCACACTGGTAAACGGCAACACCCAGCTGTTTTTCGCTGAATCGCTGGATACTTTTATCCAAGACTTGAACCGCGCCAAGCCGGTTACCTTTATCTCGGTACCTCGCCTCTGGCTGAAGTTCCAGCAAGGCGTATTCGCCAAGATGCCGCCCAAGAAGTTGGACCGGCTGCTGAGCATCCCCATTCTGGGCAAGATCGTGGGCCGCAAAGTGCTCAAGGGCCTCGGCCTGGATCACGCATTACTGGCTGGCAGCGGCTCAGCTCCCATCCCTGCCGAGCTGATTGCCTGGTACCGCCGCCTGGGCCTGAACCTGATCGAGGGTTACGCCATGACGGAGGACTTTGCGTACTCGCACAACTCCACCGACAAGATCAACGCCCCCGGTTGCGTGGGCGTGCCGCTCAAGGGCGTGGAAGTACGCATTAGCGAAGAAGGCGAAGTGCTGATCAAGTCTCCAGGCCAGTTTGTGGGCTACTACAAGCGCCCGGACCTGGATGCTGAAGTGTTCACGGAAGACGGTTTCTTCCGCACCGGCGACAAAGGCGAGCGCCGTGCTGATGGCTTGCTCAAGCTCACCGGCCGCGTCAAGGAGCTCTTCAAAACCTCCAAAGGCAAGTACGTGGCGCCGGCACCAATTGAAAACCGCCTCAACGCCTGCCCCCGCATCGAAACCAGCATGGTGTCGGGCGTGGGCCAGCCATCAGCCTACGCCATCGTGGTGTTGGCTGAAACTGTGCGCCCCCAGATCAAGGACGCAGCCTTCAAAGCCGAGATCCATGCCGAACTGGAGCAACTGCTAGACAGCGTGAACGCCGAACTGGCCGACTACGAAAAGCTGCAGATGCTGGTGGTGGCACCCGAGCCGTGGTCCATTGAGAACGGCATGCTGACCCCTACCATGAAGATCAAGCGCGCCCGTATCGAGTCTGCGGTCGAACCGCAATTGGTCCACTGGTATAGCGGCAAGGAAAAGGTACGTTGGGCTTGAGAAAAGCGACTACCGTCCAGGGCCTTCGGGCCCTTTTTCTTTGGCGGAACCGGCCAACCCTATTAGAGATAGTGGATTGAACTTCCTCGTTAGCACTCTCCTCCAACGAGTGCTAATATGAAGCCTGAAGAGAAGGAGTTCCCTATGTCCGCATTGATTGCCGCCCCCCGCACCGCTCTGGCCACGGCCAACCCGTGGTCATTGGTGCCGCCGCTGGGGAATCTGGACGCCTATATTTCTGCGGCCAACCGACTACCCATGCTCACCTTGGAAGAAGAGCAGGAGTACGCCCGCAAGTTCAAGAACGAGAACGATCTTGAAGCTGCCGGTAAGTTAGTGCTCTCTCACTTGCGTTTGGTAGTGTCTGTGGCCCGCCAATACTTGGGTTACGGTCTGCCCCATGGTGACTTGATTCAGGAAGGCAATGTCGGCCTGATGAAGGCGGTCAAGCGCTTCGACCCCGAACAAGGTGTGCGCTTGGTGAGCTACGCGCTGCACTGGATCAAGGCCGAAATCCACGAATACATCCTGAAAAACTGGCGCATGGTGAAGGTGGCCACCACCAAAGCGCAGCGCAAACTGTTTTTCAATCTGCGTTCCATGAAGCAACGCTTCAAGGGGGAAGACGCTGCGGCCGACCTGGACACCCACCGCGACACGCTGAACACCGAGCAGGTCAACACCATGGCCCGGGAGCTGAACGTAAAGCCTGAAGAAGTGCTGGAAATGGAAGCGCGCCTCGCCGGCGGTGACGTGCTGCTGGACCCCAGCCCCTCGGAAGACGGCGAAGACGCCTTCGGCCCTATTGCCTATCTAACCGACACCAACCATGAGCCGGTAGCCATGATCGAGGCGCGCCAGCGCGATGTGTTGGCCACCGACGGGATTGCCATCGCCCTGGCCAGCCTGGACGACCGCAGCCGTCGCATCGTCGAAGAGCGCTGGCTCAAGGTGAACGACGACAACTCTGGCGGCATGACACTGCATGACCTGGCGGCTGAATATGGCGTGAGCGCCGAGCGCATCCGCCAGATCGAAGTGGCCGCCATGAAGAAGATGAAAACGGCGCTTGCCGCCTACGCCTGATGGTGCTGCGGCACATGCCGCCTAACTTCACGCACAATGCCTCTGCCGGCCCCGCCAGCAGGGGCTTTTTCTTGGACACCAATCCGATGACAACTACACGCCGCACCGCCACAGTTGCTATGCTTTCCATAGCTGCTTGCGCAACATCCACGTGCGCTTACGCCCAAAAAACCACTCAAACTACGGTATGGCCGATCAAGCCGGTTCGCATTGTCGTCGGGTTTCCGGCGGGGTCGTCGCCGGACCTGACAGCACGCGCCTTTGCTGAACCTCTCTCCAAAGCCCTTGGTCAACCGGTGATTGTGGAAAACAAAGTGGGCGCCGCTGGCAATATTGCCGCGGATGCGGTGGCAAAAGCCACCGATGACCACACCATCGGGCTGATGATCAACGGCAACATGACGATTGCCAAGCTGCTGAATCCCAAACTCAGCTATGACCCGCTCAGGGATTTGACCCACGTCAGTCTCTTGGGCGTGTCGCCCTTGGTCCTGACCGCACCTGTCAACGCACCCGGCAATACGGCGGCTGAGTTTCTTGCAGCAGCGCGCGCGGCCGGTGACAAATGGAACTACGGCACACCGGGGGTCGGCACGGTAGGGCATCTGGGGATGGAGTTACTCAAGACCAAAGCACGCCTCGCCGCAGTGCACGTGCCTTACGCCGGTTACCCGCAGGTGGCAACCGCCATGATTGGCGGGGATTTGCAACTCAGCCTGCTGCCTCCAGCCTTGGCCGCTGCCCAGATCAGGGCGGGCAAGCTCAAAGCCATCGGCATCACGGCCAGCGTTCGCAGTGCCTTGATACCGGAGATTCCCAGCCTGTCGGAAGCCGGTGTGAAAGACCTGAACCTGGAGATCTGGAACGCAGTGGCCGCCCCCAACAGCATTCCCAAGCCGGTGGTGGCGCGACTGTCTGCCTTGTTCAGCGAAATCGCCCGCAGCCCGGAGATGCGGCAAAAGATGTTCCAGCAAGGCTGGACAGTACAAGGCACTTCGGCTGAAGGACTGACCAACCGCGTAAAGGCAGACACCGCTTTACTCGGCAGCATCATTGCCCAGCAAAACATCAAAACCGACTGAGCCAATAACCCGACCCGCCATGCCACACACGCGGCAGGCGGGTGTGTGTCATCAAGGTTGTCGGCCGCTCAAGACTTCAGCAACTGCTTGATGTCGGTGGCGAGCACTTGGGCGCCGCTTCCGTAACGGGTAAATAGGCGCAGGTTCCCTTGGGTGTCGTAGATATAGCTGCCCGCAGAGTGATCCATGGTGTAGCTGGTGGGGGTCTGGCCGTTAACCCGCTTGTAGTAGACCTTGAAATCTTTGGCCAAAGCTTCCAGCTTCTCCGGCGTGGTGTACAGCGCGAGGAAGGTCGGGTCGAAGTTCTCCATGTAGCCCTTGAGTACCTCGGGCGTGTCGCGCGCAGGGTCTACGGTGACAAAAATGCCCTGCAGCTTGTCGCCATCGGCGCCCAGCGCCTTTTTCACTTCCGCCAACTCCGCCATCGATGTAGGGCAGACATCCGGACATTGGGTGTAGCCGAAGAACATGACCACCACTTTGCCCTTGAAATCCGCAAGGCGGCGTACCTTGCCATTGTGGTCTGTCATTTCGAAGTCTTTGGCGTAGCTGGCCCCAGTGACATCCACCGAGGAAAACTTGGGCCTGGACTCAGAACAAGCGCTCAAAAGGCCACCAGTGCCCGCCAATACTGCGCCAGCAGCTATGAATTGAATAGCAGAACGTTTATTCATAAAAGGTAATGATCCAGAAGCAAAGCTGCAAAAAGCACGCTCAGGTGAATGAGCGAAAAGCGGAAGGTAGCGCGAGCCAGTTCATCCGAATAGTTACGCAAGAGGCGCACCGCGTACCAGCAGAAACCCAGGCATAGGCCGACGGCCACGATGAGATACAGCCAATGGCTCATGCCATAGACAAATGGCAGCAGACACGCAGCCAGCAGCATGAAGGTGTAGAGCAGTATCTGCAGGCGGGTGAACTCACTGCCATGGGTCACCGGCAACATGGGCAGGCCGGACTTGCGGTAATCCTCCACCCGGTAGAGCGCCAGCGCCCAGAAGTGCGGAGGCGTCCAGAGGAAAATGATCAGGAACAGTATGAGTGCTTCCGGCCCTACATCACCGGTCATCGCCGACCAGCCTAGCACGGGCGGCATGGCGCCGGAAGCGCCACCGATGACGATGTTCTGGGGCGTCAAGGGTTTCAGAATTACGGTGTAGATGACGGCGTAACCCACAAACGTGGCGAATGTGAGCCACATGGTGAGTGGGTTGACCCACACATACAAAATGGCGGAGCCGGCTGCGCACAACAGTGCGGAGAAGATCAAGGTTTGTGTGTCGCTGAGCTCCCCCCGGGCAGTGGGCCGCCATGAGGTTCGCTTCATCTTGGCGTCAATGCCTTTTTCGACAATGCAATTGAACGCAGCAGCGGCTCCGGCCACGAGGTAAATGCCAGCGCAGGCTATTGCGGCCAGCGTAATTTGTGCACTTGATGGTGCACCCGGCACGGCGAGGACCATGCCGATCAGCGCGCAAAACACGATCAATTGGATGACCCGCGGCTTGGTCAGTGCATGAAACTGGGCCAGCACCGAAGGCTTTGGGGCAGCAGCTTGTACAGTCATTCGAGCTCTCTTCTATTCCATCTGTCTGTGGTCTGCAGCGCCGCATTTGGCAACTACCATGACCCATACCAACACCATCACCAGCGCGCCGGCTCCGCCGGTGTGCATCACAGCGGCCAACAGGGGCCAGCCCAGCACCACATTGCTGAGCCCGGTTGCGAGCTGCAACACCAGCAAACCGGCCAGCCATTGCGCTGGTTTGGTCATTGCAGCATGCCGCCACAGCGCCCACGCCAGAGTACCCAAAACCAGCACGGTGAGGCCGGCCAACAGTCGGTGCCCCATGTGGATCGCCGTCAATGCCTGGAAGCTCAAATGCTCGCCGGAGGCTGTCAGCCCGAGAGGGCGCCAGACTTCCAAGGCCGCTTGCCAGTCCATGGCTGGCCACATCACCCCCTGACAACCCGGAAACTCGTTACATGCCAGGACGGCGTAATTGGTGCTCACCCAAGCCCCGGACGCTGCTTGCACGATCAACATCACCATGGCCACCACGGCCCAAGGGAAGACCCAAGGCGCTACCGGACGAACCTTCAAACCGGATTGGCGATGTCCCACCGTGGCGCCGTGTGCCGCCTGCGCCATCAATAGCGCCAGCAGGGTGTAGCCGCCCAGCAAATGCAAAGTGACAATGGCGGGGAACAACTTCATGGTGACTGTCAATGCGCCAAAAGCACCTTGAATGCACACCCAGACCAAGGTGAAGCTTGCCCACCACGGGTTCGGCGCATGGATATCGTTGGTCTTCCGTGCCCGCCAGGCAAGCACCACCATCAGCGTAATCAAAGCACCCACCGAGGTGGCCATATAGCGGTGAACCATTTCGATCCAGGCTTTTCCATGGGTGACCGGTCCCCCAGGCAGTGCGGATTGAGCCTCAGCGATTTCATGTCGCGCCCCCAAAGGGCTGGCATTTCCATAACATCCGGGCCAGTCAGGGCAACCTAGCCCGCTGTCAGTGAGCCGGGTAAATGCCCCGAACAACACCAGATCAAAGGTCAAAAACAAGGTAATGACCACCAAAGCCTGGTAGCGGCCGACAGCACTCTTGTTCCGGTTGCGCAAATAGACCCAAAGGGCGGGCACAGAAGCCACCAGAGCGCCTATAAGCAGGACGCGAAGGATGGGGGAAAGGTCGTACAGATTCGTTTCCATGGAAGCACTCAATCGCGCCCAGCGCGGTCCCAGAAGCGGGCTGCGCGCATCAATTGGTCGAGATCACGTTTCGCTTTAAGGGCGGTCTCGGCGTTCAGTCCGGCAGGAAAACGCATCATCCAATTTCCCAGCGGATCCACCACGTACAAGTGTTCATTCAGGGCATGCCCTTCGCCGGCTTGAAGCCATTGGGCAAGGGCTGCGGGTGGCACGCGCAGCACCGTGGCGTCTTTGAGCGCCGGAATGATCTCGGGCGGGACGGGCGCGTCATCATTGATCAGCCAGACGCGGTCAAGGCGGTCTTTTTCCTTGCCCAGCGTTTCGCGAAGCTGGCGCTGCAGGTAAAGATGCTGCTGGCACTGCGCTTCGCACGCGCCACCAGCAACACTCACAAACAACCACTGACCTTTGAGCGTGGGCAACATCACGGACTCGCCTGTGAGGTTTTTCGCCTCTACTACAGGCAAAGGACGCTGCGGGTCGATCAGCTCCCCGAAATTGCGTCGGCCCTCCGGACGGATCACGTAGTAGGTGAAATAAGAGGCAATGACGGGCGCAGCGCAAACCAGCATCACCAGCAACATGCGCAGTCTGCCGCCGCGGGTGTCCACTGCGGCGGTTTGCAACTGACCCGATGGTTCAGGCAAGGAATGCACAGTAAGCCCGAGGGGTTGGTCGTCGTGGACGGGTGCGCTAGACATGGGTAGAGGAATCCTTGGAAGAAACGATGAGCGGGCGCAATTGGAACCAGACAAACAATCCTGCGAATAGAGCCGCCAGAGCGAACCACTGGACGGCATAGCCATAGTGCTTCTCAACACCCAGATTGACTACCGGCCAATCACGCCTCAAGCCTTCTGAGGCGGGGCTGGTTTCCACCACAGTGAAGTCGGTTCGCAAAGCGATCCCGAACTCTTGTTTGAACGATTGCAAGTCGAGATTTTGCCGGATCGGCCCGACTGCTGCGCTCCCCGGTTCATAAAGCTTGGAAGGAGGCAAGGCGATTCGCCCATCCAGCTGCACGATGCCCTTAGGGGTTTGCACCTCGGGCAAACTTTCCCGCTCGACAAAATTGCGAGGGGCCCATCCCCGCTGGACCATCACCACCATGCCGCTTCCTTCGAGACGCAGGGGAGTCATCACGTAGAAGCCAACTTTGGCAGACATCTGCCGGTTATCCAAGTACACCGTCTGAGCGGCCAACCACTCACCACGTAGGCGCACGGCCTGATGGAGCAAAGCCTCGGCGACATTACCTTCCACCAACGCAGTCCCGGTGAGCGGTTGCCGATTGATGCCGTCGCTCATCTGCTGCGCGAGAGCTTCTTTCTGAGCGGCTCTGCGCAGCTGCCAAAAACCGAGGGACAGCGTGATCGTCACAGCAAAGCACGCGGTTATCGCAATCCATAACCATCGCAAGCGGTGGTTCACGTAATAATTCTTCACATGACGTACCTTGTAACACTCGCCTTTGTGACGATTCTCAGCAGTCTCGCAGCCGCCCTGTATTTCATGCTCCGTGGCGGAAGCTCCCAAAGTTCCAAATCAAAGAACATGGCGCGGGCACTGGGTTTGCGGGTCGGCGTATCCATATTTCTGTTTCTCTGTATCTTGCTGGCATGGAAGCTGGGTTATATCCATCCCACCGGCATTCCCGAAGGTCGCTGACTACTTTCCAGCAAAAAGGGCACCCAAGGGTGCCCTTTTTCCGAAATGAACCGGATTAAAGCCAGTACACCAAAACGTACAGACCCAACCACACCACGTCCACGAAGTGCCAGTACCACGCAGCACCTTCGAAACCGAAATGACGCTCAGGAGTGAAGTGTCCCTTCTGCAGTCGCAGGGTGATGAACAACAACATCAACATGCCCACAAAAACGTGGAAGCCGTGGAAGCCGGTCAGCATGTAAAAGGTAGATCCGAACACGCCCGAATTGAGCTTCAGGTTGTAGGCCGTATACGCGTGGTAGTACTCATAGCCCTGCACAAACAAGAAGGTCACACCGAGCAGAACAGTGGCCCACATGAATGCGATGGTTTTGGAGCGGTTGCCATCAATCAGTGCATGGTGTGCAATGGTCAAGGTAACGCCGGAAGTCAGCAACAAGGCCGTGTTGATCGTCGGCAACCAGAAGGGGCCCATTGTGGTGAAGGGCTCGACAATGCCTCCGGGTGAAGCCGTCATGCCGGCGGCCATGCTGGGCCATACGGCTTTGAAGTCAGGCCACAACAGGGCGTTCTCCAGGCTCCCCAAGGCCGGCACAGAGTGCGAACGGGCCCACCATAGTGCAGTGAAGAAAGCACCGAAGAACATGACTTCGGAAAAAATAAACCAGCTCATGCTCCAACGGTAGGAGATGTCGATTTTGCGACCGTATTGGCCACCTTCGCTTTCAGTCACGGCATCCCGGAACCACTGGTACAACACGAACAGCCACCAGACCATTCCCAGAAGCAAAGCGTATTTGCCCCAGCCAGAGCCATTGATCCATTGCCCCGCACCAAGAATGACGAAGAACAAACCAGCAGCAGCCATCGCGGGGTGGCGTGAGGGCCCCGGCACAAAGTAATAGGGCGTGCCGCCGTGTGTTGTTGAACTCATTTCTGCTCCATTTCTTCTCTAATTCAAATTTCGATCATGCGGACTCGGGCCTTACGATCCAACCACCCATTTCGCAAGACTGATCAGCCCCACGACCAACAGAAGTGCTCCGACGATTCCAACCAGCACTACATGCAAAGGATTGACCTTTGCCAGATCGTCGCGATAACCCTTGCTACTGCGAATTCCAAGGAAGGACCAAGCGACCAGTTTGACACTACTCAAAAAGGAGGGCTTGCGCGAAACAGCACCGTCCTGCATCACGAACCCGCACTTTCTGTAGTCGATGGTTTAACAACCGCTACTGGTGCAGGGGGAGTTTTGCCACCGACTTCGAAAAACGTATAAGACAGGGTAATGGTTGATACGTCTTTCGACAGCTTGGGATCAATCACAAATACGACTGGCCACGATTTCTTTTCGCCCGGCTCCAAGGTGTATTGATTGAAGCAAAAGCATTCGAGTTTGTTGAAGTGCGCAGAAGCCTGCATCGGTGCATAGCTGGGAATGGCTTGGGCTGACATCCTGCGATTCTGGACATTCTGGAACTCATAGACCACAGTCATCATCTCGCCCGGATGTACGGTCAAGGACCGTTGGGCTGGCTTGAATTCCCAGGGGCCGCGTGAGTTTGCATCAAACTCCACCGTAATGGTGCGGCTTCTGTCCACTTGTGAATTTGCTGGCGCGGTCTTTTGTCCAGACAACACCTGCTCGCCGAGCGCCAGTATGTTGATCCCTGTCATCTCGCAAATTGCCTTGTAGAGCGGTACCAACGCATACCCGAATGCGAACATAGCCACCGTAATCACGGCAAGCTTGCCCAACATCCGGCGATTAGCGCTGATAGGAGCCATACCTTACTTTCCGAGAACAATCATTTTGGCCATAAAGCCTACGAAGAAAACAACCGCGATCGAGGCAAGAATTAGCCCCAGTCGCAAGTTGGACTTCTTCTGTTCCGCGCTTGCCATCAGCCGATCACCTTGGTTGCAGTGGCATCCAGCTTAGGCGGATTTTCAAAAGTATGGAAAGGTGCAGGGGACGGGACTTCCCACTCCAAGCCCTCTGCCGCTTCCCAGGGTTTCTGGCTGGCCTTCTCACCCTTGCCCAACATCGCAGGCAAGACAACACCGAAGAAAAAGTACACCTGAGCCAAACCAAAGGCAAATGCGCCTACCGTAGCAATCGCATTGAAGTCAGCGAATTGCATGGGGTAATCAGCGTAACGGCGTGGCATACCTGCCAGACCCAGGAAGTGCATGGGGAAGAACGTCACGTTGAAAGCGATCAGAGACCACCAAAAGTGCAAACGGCCCTTCCACTCAGGAATCATCACACCTGTCCATTTGGGAGCCCAGTAATAGAAGCCGGCAAACATGGCATACAGGGAGCCTGCCACCAACACGTAGTGAAAGTGAGCTACGACATAGTAAGTGTCTTGCAGCTGGATATCGATAGGCGCCATCGCCAGAATCAACCCGGTAAAGCCGCCCATGGTAAACACAAAAATGAAGCCCACAGCAAACAGCATGGGGGTTTCGAAAGTCATGGAGCCCTGCCACATGGTGGCAATCCAGTTGAAGATCTTCACAGCAGTCGGCACGGCGATCAGCATCGTGGCGTACATGAAGAACAACTGACCGGTTACAGGCATGCCGGTGGTGAACATGTGGTGCGCCCACACAATGAACGACAAGATTGCGATAGAGGACGTTGCATACACCATAGAGGCATATCCAAACAACTTTTTACGCGCAAATGCAGGAACGATCTGGCTGATGATGCCGAACGCCGGCAGGATCATGATGTACACCTCGGGGTGACCAAAGAACCAGAAGATGTGCTGGTACATGACAGGGTCACCGCCACCGGCGGGGTTGAAGAAACTGGTACCGAAGTGGCGATCAGTCAGCGTCATGGTGATTGCACCTGCCAAAACGGGCATCACAGCGATCAACAGATAAGCGGTGATCAACCAAGTCCAGCAGAACATGGGCATCTTCATCAAAGTCATGCCTGGAGCGCGCATGTTCAGAATAGTGACGATGATGTTGATCGAACCCATGATGGACGACGCGCCGAGGATGTGCATGGCAAAAATGCCGGCATCCATAGAAGGACCCATTTGCAGAGTCAAAGGAGCATACAAAGTCCAGCCGGCCGCGGGAGCGCCACCAGGCATGAAGAACGAAGATACCAACATCAAAGCTGCAGGAATCATCAGCCAGAAGCTGAAGTTGTTCATACGGGCAAATGCCATGTCCGACGCACCGATTTGCAGCGGAATCATCCAGTTCGCAAAGCCGACAAAGCCGGGCATGATCGCCCCGAAAACCATGATCAGGCCGTGCATGGTGGTGAGCGAGTTAAACAACTCCGGATTCACCAATTGCAGACCCGGCTGGAACAACTCCGCGCGAATCAGCAGCGCCAAAACGCCACCAATAATCAGCATGGTGAAGCTGAACAACAGGTACAAAGTACCGATGTCTTTGTGGTTCGTCGCAAACACCCAGCGCCGCCACCCAGTCGGTGCATGGTGGTGGTCGTCGTGGGCGTGATCGTGATGGTCTAGTACGGCGCTCATGGTGAGGTCCTTCTTAATTTCTTAGGTTCTTCCTGAAGGGAATTACTTGCGCAATGCCAGCACTTCAGCGGGCTGTACCACTTGGCCGGTTTTGTTTGACCAGTTGTTTTTGGTGTAGGTGATAACGGCTGCAATATCAGTGTCACTCAGTGTTTTCCAAGCAGGCATGGAGCCGTTGTTCTGACCATTCAACAGAATTGCGATCTGCTTGGATTTGTCGGCATCCAACACTACAGCAGCGCCATCCAATGCTTTGATCGGTCCGGCGCCCTTTCCTGTGGCCTGGTGACAAGCGGCGCAATTCTGGGCATAGACCTTTTCGCCGCGCTTGACGATGTCATCTAACGCCCACACCTTGGCAGGGTCATCCGCCTTGGCGGCAAGTTTCTTCTGCTCGGCCGCAACCCACTGCGAATAATCTTCGGCGGACAAGACCTTTACATGGATGGGCATGTAAGCATGCTCCTTGCCACACAGCTCAGCGCATTGACCGTAGTAATCACCGACCTTTTCAGCACGGAACCATGTGTCACGCACAAATCCGGGAATGGCATCCTGTTTGATTCCAAATGCTGGAACCATAAAGGCGTGGATCACATCGTTCGCAGTAGTAATGATGCGGACCTTTTTGTCCACTGGCACCACCAGCGGGTTGTCCACCTTGAGCAGATAGTTGTCGACAGACGTGCCTTTGGGGGGGCCGCCGGCATCCGACAAGGCGCGCTGATCACTATCCAAAGTGGACACAAAGCCGATTCCCTCGCCTTCGCCCTTCAAATAGTCGTATCCCCACTTCCATTGCATGCCTGTGGCCTTGATGGTCAGGTCTGCATTTGTGGTGTCCTTCATGGCAACCACCACCTTGGTAGCCGGCAAAGCCATCAATATCACAATGATGAAGGGGACAATTGTCCAAATTACTTCAACAGTCACTGACTCATGGAAGGTTGCGGGCTTGTGCCCGACCGACTTGCGGTGCTTCCAAATGGAGTAAAACATGACGGCGAACACCGCCACAAAAATAACAGAGCACACAATCAACATGAACCAGTGCAACCACTGCTGTTCTTGTGCGATCTTGGTGACCGCTGGTGGCAAATTCAGTTGATTCACTGCCGGTCCGCCGGGCAGGTCATTCACAGCATGCGCTTGCGTCAACAGGGCGGTGCCGGCAAAAGCACCTGCAGCCCATAGCATGGACGCCAGTTTTTTCGTTGTGTTCTTCATCTCGCTCACTTTTTGATGCCCCAAATTAAACCAACGCGCTGGATTGTCGCTTCACTGCTACGCAGCTCGCAAAGCCGAACGAATCTCTTTGGCCAACTGCGGACGCAATTCCGGCCTGATATAACGCCCGACACGGATGGTCTTCCCGCGCTCCGACAATTCAATCAACGAAGAGTCATCTGCACGAGGCTCCACCTTCACCCAGCCCCTTTGAAACTCCGCACGCTCCAGCTTACCCGCACACTCCAACTCTACGACCAGCCGGTTTTCCTGCAAAGAAATCCGTTCCCGATCAGTGGAATGCCTCGCATAAACCAAGAACGCAAGCCCCACCGCAATCAGCTCAAGCGAAGCAAAGGGGATCACCAGCGTAGCGCCTTGAAACCAGAAAAAAACTCCGATCCCAAGGGACACCACACATAGCGAAACATAAGTCCACAATAGCTGCAGGGGCGTTACCGAACAGTTGCGCCTTAGTAGCCAATGAACATGCTGCCCTTGTACTGTCGCAAAGCGAAATACCAGATTCGTCATGCGCGTCACCCGAAATTGATCGGCCGCACACGCGCCGAATCAAGATTGGAGGGGGGGAATGCCGTCACCTCTTTACGTATCATTGTATGACAGTAACGAACTTGACCGGCATCAGCTTCCGATAACGGCTGAGCGAATTTGTAGGGGTTTTGCCTACTTCTTTAGGACATTGCGCATGTCTTCGAGAGAAACCCTGGTTTCCGGCTGCAGTTTGACCTTCGGCTTGGGCTTAAAGGCATGTCCGTAGACCACCTCAAATGTCACGCTCAATCGCCCATCTTCGCTTTTGACACCCAAATGCCGCGTCAACCCGTCCAGCAAACGCTGCCGCCAATCCCTGGAGCGTAGACCCGGAAACCTGGATACATGCAAATTACGCCCTAAACCGCGCAGCTCGTCCAGCAACTTGTCGGCGGACGAGTAGCTCAGCGCAATTCGCTCCATATCCATAATGGGCTCTGCAAATCCGGCATGCACCAACATGTCGCCCCAATCATGCATGTCGGTGAATTGATGATGGGGCGCCGCCCAACCGGCATCGGCATAAACTTCACGCAGCTCCAAGAGGGTGTCAGGCCCCAGGCAAGAAAACATGGCAAAACCATCCACTGACAACGCCCGGTGCCAGCGCGAAATCAATGCATAAGGATCCGGAGCCATATGCAGGCTCATGTTGGCCCACAACATTTGCACCGGATCAACAGGCAACCCGAATTGCACAGCAGCGCTACTCCAACGTGCCGGACTCCACCATGCAGGGGATAGAGCAGAACGACTGACAGCGATTCGAGCCGGCGTCTCCTCGTGAACAAAGGCCTTGGCCTTCGGGTAACGACCCCGGACCAATGCATGGCCCTGCAAACCTCCCATTGAGGGCTCCCAGTCAAGCCAGGCCGCAGGCTTCTGCACGATCCACTGCAATCTATCCTCCATCCGCCTGGCAACCTCCTCATGCAGCCATGGCGAATGGGGAGAGGCCATCCGCCCCCAGCGAGCAGCGGCAACAGAATCAAGGGTGGGAGGCTTATGGGTGTTCATGGCCGGGAAAAACAGAGCTGCGCGAGTATATTGGCCTGATGTTCAGTGCAATGACCCAGGGGTTAAGCCGCAGGATCCCCAGTGCATGCGCAGTCTGCCATGCATGGCCTGCGCAGCCCATCTGCGAGGACTGCATCCAAGTCTTCGCCCAACCGGTGCACCGCTGCATATCCTGCGCATTGGCCTTACCCGCTACGCTGACGCAATGCCGCTCATGCGCTAGCCTGCATCCGGAATGGGACCGCGCTTTGGCCGCCGTGGACTACGCTTTCCCGTGGGACCGTTTGATTGCAGAGTTCAAGTTTCATGAGAACCCAGCATGGGCACGACATTTTGCGGTTTTGATACGCAGCAGTCCTTGGGTCGAACCGGCACTGGAAGATGCGGACTTCATTGTCCCCATGCCATTGGCCACTGAAAGGCTTCTTCAACGGGGATTCAACCAGTCGACATTGCTCGCAAGGCACTTGAACCCTGCCAAGGTGCTGGAGGGCGCCTTGCTGCGCGTCGTCAACACACCCGCCCAAAGTACTCTGGCCAGAAAAGACCGCCAGAGCAATCTGCGACGGGCCTTTGCAATGGAGCCCGCCCGGCCGGGCATCGTTGCGGGAAAACGTCTGGTTTTGCTGGACGATGTCATGACCAGCGGGGCCTCCATGGCCGCGGCGTCTGCAGTCTTGAAGCGTGCCGGCGCCAGCCATATCACAGCGCTTGTTTTTGCCCGCACAGGAGTCGATACCGTCTTAGCGTAGACAATTGCTCCATGTTTCATATTGTTTTGGTTGAGCCCGAAATTCCCCCGAATACCGGCAATGTCATCCGCCTTGCGGCCAACACCGGTTGTCGATTGCATCTGGTAGAACCGCTTGGTTTCTCCATGGACGACAAACACATGCGCCGCGCCGGTTTGGACTACCACGAGTACGCAGAGCTCAAGCGCCACGCCAGTTGGCAACACTTTCTGGACACGGAGCGGCCGGAACCGGACCGGCTCTTCACCCTGACCACACGCGGAACACGCAGTCCCTTTGAGGTAACCTTCCAGCGCGGAGACTGGCTGGTTTTCGGCTCTGAGACCAAGGGAATCTCAGATTTTGTGCGGACATCGTTCAGCCCGGAACGCAGCCTGCGCTTGCCCATGCGACCTGATCAGCGCAGCCTGAACCTCTCCAATGCGGTCGCAGTTACAGTGTTCGAGGCTTGGCGACAAAACGGCTTCGCAGGCTGATCATTCCAACACCGTTCCTTTACGGGTATTGGCGCACCAAGGCCTCGGCTACACAAGCGGGCTTGTTCGCCCCGTCACGCTCTATGGTGATCTCCCAACTCTGCTGGAATCCCCCGTTGTCAATCGCCTGTACCGCGAGCAGCTTCAGGTGGGCCCGCAAACGGCTGTTGACCGGCACTGGAGACATGAAACGGACCTTGTTCAGGCCATAGTTCACTCCCATGCGCACGTCCAGCACCTGCAAGCTAGACTCGAGAAACCGGGGGATCAATGACAGGGTCAAGAAACCATGGGCAATCGGTGTGCCGAAGGGGCCTTGGGCTGCGCGCTCCGGGTCTACATGGATCCACTGGTGGTCGCCGGTAGCCTGCGCAAACTGATTGATCTGCTCTTGGCTGATGGTCAGCCAGTCGCTGACGGCCACGGTGCTGCCTACGTGAGCGGACAACTCCGCCAGGGTTTGGAAAGTTTTCATGCAGCCACTGTAGCCATCACGGATCTGCAGCATTGTTGCCCGCGTGACAGGCTACCGTACCTCAGGAATCCAGCCAATGGCAAATGGACTGCCACTGCTGGAGGTCACGCTCCACCTTGCTAGGTGCCACGTCAAAAATCGTCAATCCACGGGCAATGGTTTGGATGTAGTTCTGGGTATCCCGGACAAAACCAAGCACCGGCAGGTCCAGGCCATCGACAAAATGCTGTAACTGGTCGGACGCCAAAGTGCGCTCATCGACCCGCATGCCAACGATACCCACCTTGAACTTGCCTGCGCGGGAACTGGTGGCCAATTCGTCGAGGAAAGGCTTGGTGGCAAAAATATCAAACACACTCGGCTGCAAAGGCACAACCACATGGGTCGCGATTTTGAGCACCTCCTTGAGGCGCCTTCCATGCAGACCTGCTGGTGTATCCAGCACCACATGACTGGTGCCTTTGGGCGGCTTGGCGACGCCATCTTGCGTCAACTCCCAGCCGGAGATAGGTTTCGCCGCCGGCGGCCGCAGCCCCAGCCATAACCTCGAAGATTGCTGGCGGTCCGCGTCGCCCAGCATGACCACATGACCCTGCGAGGCAAAGTAACCGGCAATCTGCGTGGACATCGTGGACTTACCGACGCCTCCTTTGGGATTCGCAACAACAACCACGGGCATAAGACAAAACCTCCACACTGTGAACTGCGCTATGTTACGGGCATGGACAAGGAACACCAATCACCACTGATTTACGTTGTCGCAGCCCACCCGAACTGGCGCAACTCGCACGTCAACCGCCAGTTGCGCGATGCTGCAGCCCCCATAGGCCGGGTGGATCTCTGCGATTTGTATGAAACTTACCCGGACTACGCCATCGATATTCCTGCCGAGCAGGAAAAACTTGCGGCTGCGCGCCTCGTTGTGCTGGTTCACCCGGTGCAGTGGTACTCCATGCCCGCACTGCTCAAACTCTGGCTGGATGAGGTACTGAGCTATGGCTGGGCCTACGGCCATGGCGCCAAAGCTCTGGCCGGAAAGGACTTGTGGCTGGTGGCAAGTACCGGTGGCCAGGAATCGTCTTATCACCCTCAGGGCTACAACCGGTACTTCTTCGACGCATTTCTGCCGCCTTATGAACAAACTGCGGCACTTTGCGGTATGCGCTTCCTGCCTCCGATGGTGCTGCATGGTGCCCACAGTGCCCCACAAAGAGAGATCGATAGCCATGTAGCTACTTTCTCCGAGCGCCTCAACAGCTATCCCCTGTGGCCGGAACTGGCGGACTTGGAGGCATCTGATGCCTGCGACGTCCCCGATGCAGACCGGCCCGCCGACCCTCTACCCCCGCAACAAGGCTTTTGACATGGAGCATGCCCCCACCTGGCTGATCAACAGTCTGATTTATCTGAGCGCGGCCGTCATTGCCGTGCCCTTGTCCAAAGCTGTAGGCCTTGGCGCCATCATCGGCTACCTGGCAGCTGGCATTGCCATCGGCCCCTGGGGCGCCGGACTGGTCAGCAACGTGGAAGACATCCTGCATTTCGCGGAATTCGGTGTGGTGCTGATGCTCTTTCTGGTGGGCTTGGAACTGGAGCCCAAACGTCTCTGGAGCCTGCGCCGCTCCATTTTCGGCTGGGGTGCACTGCAGGTGCTGGGTTGCACCGTTTTCTTGATGCTGGTGGCCATGGCGTTTGGTGCTGATTGGCGCCTGAGTCTGGTCGGAGCCATGGGATTGGCGCTTTCGAGCACTGCGATTGCCTTACAGGTGATGGGCGAGCGCAATCTAATGCCCACGCAAAGCGGTCAGGCCGCCTTTTCCATTCTTCTGTTCCAGGATGTGGCCGCTATTCCCATCCTCGCCCTGCTTCCCCTGCTTGGCGCGAGCTCCGGACCAAATGACGCCCTGGCGCCCATGGAATATGCGCAAGCAGCTATAAAAATCATAGCAGTTATTGCCGGCATTGTGCTCGGCGGGCGCTTGTTGCTGCGGCCCTTGTTCCGCTGGATCGCGCGTTCGCGCACCCCGGAGATATTTACTGCTGCAGCCCTCCTGCTGGTCGTAGGCATCTCGGCGCTGATGCTGCTGGTGGGCTTGAGCATGGCTTTGGGAGCCTTTCTGGCGGGCGTGCTGCTGGCGGAGAGTGAATACCGGCGAGAGCTGGAAACCGACATTGAGCCTTTCAAGGGGCTTCTGTTAGGACTCTTCTTTATTGCAGTGGGCATGAGTATCGATTTCGGCGTGCTCTTGGCCTCCCCCGGCACCATGGCCCTGGTGGTGGCCGGCTTCCTGATCGTCAAAGCCTTGGTAATTTATGGCCTTGCCCGGCATATTGGTTTACCCGGACCCGAGCGGCCGGTCTTCATTCTGTTGCTGGCGCAGGGCGGCGAATTTGCATTCGTCGTGTTTCAGGCAGCTGCCGGAGCCCGGGTGTTTTCGTCCTCGACGGCCTCACTGCTCATAGGTGCAGTAGCGGTCTCCATGCTGCTGAGTCCCTTGCTTTTGGTTGCGGTAGACCGTTGGGTACTCCCGCGCTTTGCCGGCCGGCGTGGCCCCGCCTTGGCGGAGATCACCGAACCCCAGTCAGCACCGGTCATCCTCGCAGGCTTCGGGCGCTACGGACAAATCGTCGGGCGCGTCATGTTGGCGGAAGGCATTTCCGCCACCGTGCTGGACCACGATGCGGACATGGTCGAGGCGGCCCGCAGCTTCGGCTACCGGGTGTTTTTCGGGGACGCTACCCGCCTGGACCTTTTACGCACCGCAGGAGCCGCCAGCGCACAAGTTTTGGTGATCGCAGTGGACGACGTAGAGCAGTCGTTGGCCATCGTGGATCTGGCACGCGAACACTTCCCTGCCCTACCCATCGTGGCCCGGGCCCGTGATGTGACCCACTGGAATCAACTGCGCGAGCGCGGGGTTACCTTGGTGGAGCGAGAGCTATTTGAATCCAGCCTGCGTAGCGCACGCAGTGTGCTGGAGGTGCTGGGCCAACCGGCCCACGCCGCAAGGCAAAGCACCATGCGCTTTCGGCAGCACAACCTGCAACTGTTCGAAAAAATGCGCCCCCACTTCAAAGACCGCAGCAATTTGATTGCCGCCGTGAAACAGGGTCGCCAGCAGCTTGAAGAGCAAATGGCCCAGGAGCGTGCCGAACGCGAAAAGCAGCGGCGTCCGGGCTGGAGCGACTAGGGGGGACGACGTTTAATTGTCTCGAGCCTTGTGCCGTTCTCAATCCTTATCTATTGACGAAACCGTCCTGGCACCTTAAGCAACCCTTTGCCGTTAGTTGACGACTCTGCCTCAACTTCAACGAATGGATGAAAACCTACTTGACGGGACTGGCACCCTATGCCGAGGACATCCCGGCAAACGTGGTGTCGGTGGATGTTTATGGCAACAAGTTTCTTGGTAAATGGACGGGCATCACCTTCTTGCTCAGGGCAGATGCCAATGCAGATGTCAATCCGGCTTACCGCGATCACATCCAGTTTTGGATGCACGCCACAGGCAAGAGCTGGATGAAAGTCATCAACAACGACGCCACTACCCTGCCGACCTTGGAAACTTTCTGGGCTGGCAAATAGCCACTCGCCGCTACCGCGATGCCCCCAGGGAACAGGGGGCATCCTTCCGAATATTGGCATCGCTCCGTGCTAACCTTGGCTTCATGTTCAATCCTTCCCAAGAAGACGTACGTCGATTTTTTTGCTCAGTTTTTGCAAAGGCGCAAACTGGGCAAGCGATGGAAGCTATCGAAACCATAGCAGCCCAATGGATGGACGAGCATCCCGAGTACCACTCCGACTTTGCAGATGTAGAGAAGGCGTTGTCGGCCGTGTACGAAGGATCGGAGGGGAGAACCAATCCGTTCCTGCACCTGAGCATGCACCTGTCTATCAGCGAACAGTGCAGCATTGACCAGCCCAGGGGCATACGGCAAGCGGTGGAATTGTTGACGCACAAACGGAACTCTTTGCATCAAGCACACCACGAAGCCATGGAATGCTTGGGGACCATGCTCTGGGAGAGTCAGCGCGCCGGGCGACCACCGGACGGCGATGCCTACATTGTCTGTGTGCAACGCCATGCCACACGAGACTGACACCGGCATTTTCACCAAACCGTCACAGGTATTGTCACGACTTTGCCATCATGGCGCGGTAGCATGATTTCTCCGTTTTCAGGAGACTCCGCTCATGCAGGAATTTTTTAAGCAACTCAAAATCCAGCGCTGGGACGACCACCGCTATTACCACCACAGCCGCATCAACCAGTCGTTGCACTTGTTGAGCGCGATCAGCTTTCTGGTCGCCTATGCGCTGCTATTCAAAGACCCGGCCATAGCGGCTCTGGTCGCATGGTTGGTGTCCATGACATCCCGCCAGGCCGGGCACTTCTTCTTTGAGCCATTGGGATATGACCATGTCAACAAGGCAACCCACGAATACAAAGAAGAGATCAAGGTTGGCTACAACCTCCAACGCAAAGTAGTGCTCATGGCCATATGGGCGGCGGCACCGGTTGCGCTCTGGATTGACCCCACCCTGTTCGGCTACTTCGAGCCATCCAATGGCATTGAAGCTTTCATGCGCCACACCGGCGAACTCTGGCTGTTCGTTGGCGCGGGTGGCCTGATCTTCCGCACCGTGCACCTCTTCTTCATCAAGGACGTCATGTCCGGTCTAGTGTGGATGACCAAGATCCTGACCGATCCCTTCCACGACATCAAGCTCTATTACAAAGCGCCATTGGCATTGATGCGCGGCGAACTCATTGAGCCTCGCGGCAACATGGATCACGCGCCGGGCTGACCGGAACCCGCCGCCGGGTTCCGGCCCTCGACCAAAGGGTTAGAACTTGGCGGCCAACATCTCCCGCAGGATTCGGCGCTTGATTGCCTTGTGCGTCTGGGTGCCATCGGTCCACCACCAGCCGTCCTGCTTCATCGCCTGCCCCGCCGCCACAAACCGGCGGGTCACTTCATCAAAGTCCGCGTCGCTGAAGTTCAGGCTGAAGATCATGCGACCCGTTCCCACCCAGCTCAGGGCGAGCCCTTGCAAACGCAAATAGTGCTGAAACAACCAGTGGTAACAACCGGGCTGCGTGTAGGTTACCGTCCAGATAGACGACATGTTGGCCACCCGCACGGGGAAGCCGGCTGCCTCCATCGCCTGGTTCAACTGAGCTGCCCGGCGGTTCCAGACGCCATCCAGGTCTTCGTAACGGGCCTTCACTTCGGGCGTATCCAACCTGCGCAAAAACGCATTCATGGCACCCATCACATAGGGGTGGGAATTGAAGGTACCCCGGGCAAAACAAATATCTGCCGGAGCGTCTTCGCGGAAGCGGCGCATCCAGTCCCGCTTGCCGCACAGCACGCCAATAGGCAGTCCGCCACCCAGTGTTTTTCCATAGGTGACCATGTCGGCACAGACGCCGAAATACTCCTGCGCGCCTCCGGGTGCCAAGCGGAAGCCGACAAACACCTCGTCAAAAATCAGTGCAATTCCACGCTCATCACAAATCGTGCGCAAGGTCTGCAACCATGCTGTGTAAGCCGCTTTGTCGAACCCGGCTTTGCGCGAACCATCCAGCAAGGACGAGTCACTGGGTGCTGCCATATTGGGATGCAGTGCCTGCAGGGGGTTGATCAAGATACAAGCAATGTCTTTGCGCTTGCGCAGTACGCGCAAGGTGCCCTCGCCCATCTCGGACAAGGTGAAAGTCTCTTTGGCCGTCATCGGGTTGCCGATACCAGGCTGCACATCCCCCCACCAGCCATGGTAGGAGCCACAAAACCGAACCACCTTTTTGCGACCAGTGTGGTAGCGGGCAAGGCGCACCGCTTGCATGACGGCCTCGGTACCGGACATGTGAAAGGACATCTCATCCATCCCCGAAGCCGTGCGAAGGCGCTTCACGTTGTCCACCATAACCGGGTGGTAGGCACCGAGTACCGGTCCCAGGTCGCGGGCGATCGACGTACCCTCGTCAATGCACTCTTTGTAAAAGTCATTGCCCATCAGGTTGACGCCGTAAGAGCCGGTCAAGTCAATGAACACATTGCCGTCCAGGTCCGTCACGGTGACGCCGGAGGACGACTGCAAAAACGAACCGATTTTCAAACCCTGCTTCACCATGGCCTTGAATTGATAAGGCACGCGGTAGGCGCTAACAAACTGCATGTCCGAAAGACCTTCGATGACAGATGCCCCGGCCTCCAGGGTCTTGGGATAGCGACTGGCAATGCCCTGCACCAGGGAAGCGAAAGCCGCCTTCCGTTGGCTCACTACATCGACGGGCGCACCATCAACAGCGAATACTTGATGCTCGTCGTAGGTGTAGTTCGGCAGCAAAGAAGCCAACAAACGTGCGTTGCGCGGATGGCCAGCCAGCGAGCGGTGCTTGGCCAGCGACAGCTCGGCACGCGCCTTCAGTTTGCGCAAGGCCGCTATGGCCGCTGCCGTGCCCACGCCGGCCAGCAGCAGGGTTTGGAGTTCTAGAGATTCATTCACGACATTCACCTTTCAATCCAACTTCACTATCAACAATCACCATGCAACTACGCGCACAGATTCAAAAAATCCTCAGTCAGGAAGACCTGAACTTCCTGCTGACCAACCGCATTCCGCGCCAGGCGCTCACCCGCTTTCTGGGCTGGTTCAGCAAAATCGAGCAGCCGCTGGTGCGGGATGCCTCTATCGGTATCTGGAAGTACTTCAGCGACCTGGACTTGAGTGAAGCCAAGAAGCCGCGCTTTTCCAGCATGCACGACTGCTTCACCCGCGAACTCAAGGACGGCGCCCGCCCCGTGGCGCAAGACGTGGATGCCATGACCAGTCCGGTCGATGCCATCGTGGGGGCAAGTGGCCCCATCGAGGGCACGCGCGTGTTTCAGGCCAAAGGCTTTCCGTACACCCTCGAAGACCTGCTGGGTCCGGACGCCGACGTCAACGAATGGCGCGACGGCAGCTTTGTGACCCTGCGTTTGACCTCCAGCATGTACCACCGCTTCCACGCGCCCCACAACTGCACGGTTGACGAAGTGCGCTACTTCTCTGGCGATACGTGGAACGTGAACCCGATTGCACTCAAACGCGTGGAAAAGCTGTTCTGCAAAAACGAACGTGCCTTCATCGGAACCCGGCTGAACGGCTCCGGCCTGCTGAACGGGCAACGGGTGGCTTTGGTGCCGGTGGCAGCGGTACTGGTGGCCAGCATCCGGCTGCACTTCCTCGACGTGTTGTTTCACCTGAAATACACAGGTCCCAAGACGATTGCCTGCAACGCGAGTTTCGAGCGCGGTCAGGAAATGGGCTGGTTTCAGCATGGCTCCACCGTGATCGTGCTGGCGCCCAAGGGCTTTGTTCTGGATGCGGGCCTAGAGCAAGGGTCGCGCGTGCGAATGGGTCAGCCTCTCCTTCGCTGGCAA
Organism: Comamonadaceae bacterium; assembly: GCA_027488985.1. Classification (GTDB taxonomy): domain Bacteria; phylum Pseudomonadota; class Gammaproteobacteria; order Burkholderiales; family Burkholderiaceae_C; genus Allorhodoferax; species Allorhodoferax aquaticus. The sequence continues at coordinate 305,045 of JAIYAR010000003.1, forward strand.
CCCTGAGGCGACCGCCTTGGTCACGGCGGCCGAAGCAAAAGGCCGACCGTGGCGCTCCAAGACTGAGCGCAAAGTCTGCAAGAAGGTATCGGCCACGGCATCCCAGCTGCGGTCAACCACAGCTTTGACAGCAGCGGTGCGAAAGCGCCTCACGCGCTCCGGATCCACCGCCAGCTGCACGGCAGCATTCACAAAAGAAACGTCATCTCCGGTCGGCACCAGTACGCCGTTATCGCCACTCTCAATGAGCTCCAAGGCAGCCGCGCAGTCGTAAGACACCACTGCCAGACCGCTGGCCATGGCCTCGGGCACTACGTTCCCATACGTCTCGGTCATGCTAGGAAACAAGAACAAATCTGCCGAGGCATAGTGCACCGCCAAGTCACCGCCTTTTTGCACGCCGGCAAACAAGGCTTCGGGGCAGGCTTCAGTGAGCGCCTTGCGCAAGGGGCCGTCGCCCACGAACACCAGTTTGACATCAGGGACCCGTGCCTTGATCGCCCGGAAAGCGGCCACGACCAGTCCGACATTTTTTTCTTTGGCCAGACGCCCCACCAGCAAAATGACAGGCTCATCGCCTTGAACACCCCATTGCTTGCGAAGAGACTCCGAGCGATGCTGCGGACCAAACTGCTCCAAAGCCACACCGCGAGATAGCAAAGTCACGTTCTCGTAACCGCGCGCCGTGAGATCTTGCACCAGGCTACGGGTGGGCACCATGGTGGCTTGGGTGCGGTTGTGCAACTTGCGCAGGTACGACTCAATCGGCGTCTTCAGAAGGCCGATGCCATAGTGCTGGGAATAGCTCTGGAAGTTCGTATGAAACGAGCTGGTGATAGGGAGTTGCAACTTGCGTGCTGCCGCGACCGCTGACCAACCCAAGGGGCCTTCTGTGACCACATGCACGATGTCGGGACGCCGCTCTCCCCAAAGCTTGAGCAACCGGTTTTTGGAGGGCATGCCGAATCTCAACTCTCCGTAAGCCGGAAGAGGTACGCCTTTGGAAAGCACCTCGTCCAAGCCTTCATGCTGCACAACCGACTGTTCGCGCGATTGGCGCGGTCGCACCACCTGGACAGAGTGGCCTTTTTGCAGCAAGCCGTTCACAAGCCACCCTAGAGTCATGGCGACGCCATTCACTTCTGGTGGGAAAGTTTCAGTCACGACGGCAACCCGCAAACTGGACTGTTGCGGAGCGAAGGACTCGATCAGGAGGTCGTCGGAGGTTTTCACATGTCCGAGACTAGGGATCCTACATAACAGCTTGATGATGCTTTTTTGACAGTTTGACGTATTTCAAGCGATCCGCGCAGGCAGCCACTGTCCCCGGTAAGCCGTGCACACCATCACCATCCCCACGGTGACCAAGGCGGCAAAGCCCAGCACCAGCGTGTTCAGATCGAGCTGCAATGCCGTCGCGCCGGCGTACACCGCTAGCATGACCAGCATGCCGGCGTTCTCGTTGAAGCCTTGTACTGCAATCGATCGACCTGCCGTCAGCAGCGTGTATCCGCGATGTTGCAGCAACGCATTCATGGGCACCACGAAAAATCCGGCCATCGCGCCCACTCCAACCATCAGCGCGGCTGCCACTGGAATGGACTCCACCAACAGCATCAGCGGAATAACCAAGCCCAGTAACAAGCCCAGCGGCAGCAAGCGGACCGCCCGGTCCAGTGCAATGTAGCGGCTGGCAGCGATAGCACCTGCGACAACGCCCAAAGCTGTCACCCCCTGGAGGTAAGCCGCCTTGTCAAGGGGCAGGTTCAAGGCCTCATGGGCCCAACGCAGAACCACAAGCTGCAATGTAGCCCCGACACCCCACAACAGCGTAGTGACGGACATGGACATTCCGCCCACGTCATCCCGCCACAAAAGAATGTTCTCACGCCAAAACCGCACCGCCAAAGCGATGGGGTGGATAGAGTGCGGGTCATAGCGTGCACCACTGTCCGGAATGGCAAAGCAGACCAACATCGCCAGAGTATTCATGGACAGCAACATCAGCATGCCTGCCAGCAGAGCTGTATCGGCAGTTCCAAGCCAGCTCCAAGACTCCGGCCATTGCATAACCGGCATCAGCGGACTGATCAAGAAGCCACCCACCACCGTCCCGAAAATCACCGCGCAGACGGTAGCACCTTCAAAAAAACCGTTCGCACGCACCAAGTCACCTGGGGGAAGCAACTCGGTCATCAAGCCGTACTTGGCCGGGGCATAAAGCGCAGCGCCCCAACCGGCCACCACGATGGCCAGAAGAGGATCCACCCCATATAAAAGCAACATCATCGCGAACACCTTGAAGGCATTTGACAACACCATGACGCGCCCCTTGGGGTAGGCATCCGCCAATGGTCCGACCAGTGGTGCCAGAAGCACATAGAACAAGGTGAACCCGATCTTGAGCAGCGGAATACGCCAATCAGCCCCGGCCAACTCCATCACGCGAGCGATGGCCACGATCAGGAACGCGTTGTCAGCGAGGGTGGAAACAAACTGCACCGCGAGCAGCACATAAAAGGCGCGGGGCATCGAGCGGGAAGGAAGGTGCATAGCTCAGCGGAAGTTGAAGCTGCGGATGCTGCCGTCTGCGTGTGAAGACTCGGTGACATAGCGTGTGAAGACATGGTGTCACGGTTTTGCAGCAATGCATGCCTAGCATCCGGCATCCGAAGAAAGGGGGCGCTCTTGCAACAACGATGGGCCCGATGGGCCGCCAAAGCACTGATCAGCTGCGCTTATGCCAGCATCCCGTTCGCGCCAGGGCTCGCGAGCCTGGTCTTCTGGCGCAGGCGCTACCTTCTGGACTACCGGGGGACCATGCGCAAAGCCCGGCGACACATACGCGCCATGGACTCGGGGCCCGCACTGCACTATTTTCAGGATGTGGCAGGGCGCGTACAACATGTGCCGGAACATATCGAAGGCGAATGCGTTCAGTGCGGCAACTGCTGCATGAACCATGAGTGCATGTTTCTCGAGCCAGCAGGTCCGGGCAAATTTCAATGCGGTGTTTACCACTCGCCCCTGCGTCGGATGTCCAACTGCGGATCTTTCCCCCTGCACGGGCACGACATTGCCCGCTACCAATGCCCGAGCTATTTTGTAGCTGGCACAAGCAAGCCCGTGATCCCGATCGTTTCAGTCACATCTTGAGGCACAAAAACAAAAAAGCCGCTCATCGAGCGGCTTTTTTGTTAAGCGGGTAGGGGCTTACTTGAAGCGATTTTGCGGTACCACTTTGAGGTCAGTTGGCAATGCACCAATGTAATTGGCAAGCTCCTTGAGCTCTGCGTTGCTGAACTGCTTGGCGATGCCGCCCATGATCGCGTTGCCGCGGCCAATATTGGCGTTACCTTCAACCTTGTAAGCCTTCAGTGCGACATACAGGTAGTCACTATGTTGGCCGGCGATTTTGGGGTAAGTGGGGTCAATCGGCTTGCTGAGGGACTCACCGTGGCAGGAAGCGCAATTGCCTTTGGTGAGCAATGCATTCACTTTCTCGGAACCCGGAGGCGCTTTCTCCAGTGCCGGCGCACCTTCAACCACGCCACTGGCTTCATAGTAAGCAGCCAAATCCGCGATATCTTGGTCGGTCAAGGAGGCGGAAACACCTTTCATGGAAGGGTGCTTGCGCTCGCCCTTCTTGTAAGCGTTCAGGGAAGCAGCAATGTACTTGCCGCTTTGACCGGAGATCTTGGGGACCTTGTGAATTTCAGGGAAGCTGGCCTGGTAGCCCACGATGCCGTGGCAGCCGATGCACATGGCATTCTTTTTGGCGCCAGCCTGCACATCACCCTGCACGCCCTCGGCATGAGCTGCAAAAACGGTCACAGAGGCGACAAGCGCGGCGGACAGCGACAAGAGAATTTTGTTCATTTTGCGAGGACAATCACAGAGTGATGACGTGGTGGTTGTATCAAACCATTATATCGACAAGGCCCTCCGTAGAACCCCTATGTTTGATCCCCATCAAGCGACAACGCCTAAGCATTTGCTATGAAATTCACCGGTACCTCCAACTACGTTGCCACCCAGGACCTGATGCTTTCGGTCAATGCCGCCATCACCCTGCAGCGCCCCCTGCTTGTCAAGGGTGAGCCCGGCACCGGCAAAACCATGCTGGCGGAAGAAGTGTCTGAAGCCTTGGGCATGCCTTTGTTGCAATGGCACATCAAATCCACCACCAAAGCACAGCAGGGCCTGTACGAATACGACGCCGTGAGCCGCCTGCGCGACTCGCAGCTATCCGATGTGGATGGTGGCGAGCGCGTCAAAGACATCAACAACTACATCATCAAAGGCGTGCTGTGGCAGGCCTTTACCGCCGAGCAACCCGTGGCGCTGCTGATTGACGAAATCGACAAGGCCGACATCGAATTCCCCAACGACCTGTTGCGCGAAATCGACCGCATGGAGTTTTACTGCTACGAGACCCGCCAGCTCATCAAGGCCAAGCATCGACCGCTGGTATTCATCACCTCCAACAACGAGAAAGAGTTGCCTGACGCCTTTTTGCGCCGCTGCTTCTTCCATTACATCAAGTTCCCAGATGCCACCACCATGCAAAGCATTGTGGATGTGCACTTCCGCGGCTTGAAAAAAGAGCTTGTCAGCGCTGCCATGAAAACCTTCTTCGAGGTGCGCAACCTGCCAGGCCTCAAGAAAAAACCCTCCACCAGCGAGCTGCTGGACTGGCTCAAGTTGCTGCTGGCCGAAGACATTCCCGCTGAAGCCCTACAAAGCAAAGACGACAAAATGGCAGTGCCCCCTCTGGTGGGCGCGCTGCTGAAGAACGAACAGGACGTCACCCTGTTTGAAAAACTGATGTTTATGCAACGCCACAACCGGTAATCACTATGAGTTCCAACTTATTGCTAGAGGGCGTCTCCGATGCCGTAGGTTTTGTAGGTGGTGCTCTTGCCGGCTTCTGGATAGGTCAATTGCTGGGCATGGACCTGTTTGCTCCAGGTTACGGCGGCGCCAGCATAGGTGCGATTCTGCTCGTGGGCCTGGGCGGTGGTCTTGGATTGCAATTGGCCCGTAAATGGCGCAATCGCAAGGCTGACAAAACCGGGGAGTAGGCATGGCATTTGTGGAGCCCGTGACCCTTAGCGCCCGCGGCGTCACCCTAATACCGCTGGCGCTGGAGCATGAAGCGGGACTGCGGGCCGCAGCCGCGGACGGAGAGCTTTGGAAGATCCGTGTGACCTCGGTGCCCGAGCCAGAGAACACACGCAAATACATTGAAGACGCACTCGCCATGCGCGAAGCCGGCCACCGCTTTGCCTTCGCCGTCACTGAAAGCGCAACCGGCAAGGTGCTGGGCTGCAGCAGCTACCACGACATCGTGCCGGCCATCAAGCGTGTCGAAATCGGCTGGACCTGGTATGCCAAAAGCAGCCAACGCAGCCACGTGAACACCACCTCCAAACTGCTGTTGCTCACCCACGCCTTCGAGACGCTGGGCTGCAATGTAGTAGGTTGGCGCACCGACAACTTCAACTTCGCATCCCAAGCCGCCATCGAGCGCTTGGGCGCCAGACGAGACGGTGTGATCCGCGGCCACGCACTGCGCCGCGACGGCACCATCCGCGACACCGTGATGTACAGCCTGCGCAGCGGGGAATGGCCTGAGGTGAAAGCTCAGTTGCTATACCTGCTGGACAAACCCCGCACCTGAGGGCACCGCCATGCTGCTGGACTTCTTCTACACCCTGCGCTCTGCCAAGTTGCCTGTATCGGTTAAGGAATACCTGACGCTGCTCGAGGCACTGCAAAAAGGAGTGGTAGGGCCGAACACCCGGCCCGCGGATGGTGAAGCAGAAGCAAGCGGCTACAGCATTGACGACTTCTACTTCCTGGCCCGCACCACGCTGGTCAAAGACGAGAAGCACTACGACAAGTTCGACCGGGCGTTCGGGGCCTACTTCAAAGGCATCGAACACGTCAGCGATTTCACCAAAGAAATTCCGGCCGAGTGGCTGCGCAAAAACCTCGAGAAATTTTTGACGCCTGAAGAGCAAGCCAAGCTGCAGGCCATGGGCTGGAACGAGCTGATGGAGACGCTCAAAAAGCGCCTCGAAGAGCAAAAAGAACGCCACGAAGGCGGCAACAAATGGATTGGCACGGGCGGCACATCGCCCTTTGGTGCTTACGGGCAGAACCCGCAGGGCATCCGTATCGGGCAGGACAAGAGCCGTAACCGCAGCGCCGTGAAGGTGTGGGACCAGCGCGCCTACAAAGACTACGACGACACCCAGGAGCTCGGCACCCGCAACATTAAGGTGGCGCTTCGCCGCCTGCGCAAGTTCGCCCGCGAAGGCCATGAGGACGAGCTGGACCTGGACGCCACCATCAGCAAAACGGCGGCGAATGCGGGCTTCCTGGACATCAAGATGCGCCCGGAGCGGCACAACAATGTCAAGGTGCTGCTGCTGATGGACGTGGGCGGCACCATGGACGACCATATCCAGCGGGTGGAAGAGCTGTTCAGCGCTGCCAAGACCGAGTTCAAGCACCTGGAGTTTTATTACTTCCACAACTGCGTCTATGACTTCATGTGGAAGAACAACCGCCGCCGCTATGCCGAGAAGTTCGACACCTGGGACATCATCCGCAAATACAACAAAGACTACAAGCTGATCTTTGTGGGCGACGCGACCATGAGCCCCTACGAAATTTTGCAGCCGGGCGGCAGCGTGGAATACAACAACGAAGAGCCCGGCGCCGAATGGCTGCAGCGGCTGATGAGCGCCTTCCCGAAATTCGCCTGGATCAACCCCGAACCCCAAGGCGTCTGGCAGTACCGCCAGAGCATCGCGGTCATCCAGCAGCTGGTGCAAAACAAGATGTACCCCCTCACCCTCAAAGGCCTGGAAGAGGCGATGCGGCAGCTGACCAAGTAGGCATCACTCTGCGGCGAGTGATGCCCCGCGCGCAGGCCGATACAATCCCGCGTCCGGTCTCCGTAGTTCAATGGATAGAACGGCCCCCTCCTAAGGGGCAGATACAGGTTCGATTCCTGTCGGGGGCACCAGCTTCTTTTGCATCAAATCAGGCTCTAGTGCACATGGAAATTGCGCAAGCAGCTATCAAAAAGTGAGCGAATCAGCGCTGGCGCAGCGCGATGATGTCTTCCCGCACTGCGGCTGCCCACGCCCTGCGGTCACGCCCCTCGGAAGTTTGCAGGGCTCCGAACGTCACCACCGCCTGAATGCCGTCACTGCATAGCGTGCGCCACAGGGAGCCGACCAGCGTGTCGTCTCCGATGTAGCAAGGGGCAAAGCTTTGCTGACCTTGGGCATCCAAAAACTTCAAGGCAATCGGCTGGATGGGCGCATTCACTGCGATGGCGGCCTGCAACAGGTTGGCGTGGAAGGGCAGCACATGGGTGCCGTCGCCGGTGGTGCCTTCGGGGAACACGGCCAGCACTTCACCAGCACTCAGGCGCTCGGCCATGTGGTGCACCACGCGCATGGCATCGCGGCGGGATTCGCGCTCAATGTAGAGCGTGCCGGCGCCGGTGGCCAGCGTGCCCACCACTGGCCAATGCTGGATGTCGGCCTTGGAGATAAAACGGCAATGCCGCGCCGCGTGGATAACCACGATATCCAGCCAGGAGATATGGTTAGCCGCCAGCAGCACCGGGCCACCAGAGGGTGGCGTGCCGTTTACTACCAATTTGATAGCTAGCCGCGCAAGCATGGCGAGGGCCCATGCCTGAACTTCCGCATCACGCTGCGGCTGTGTCAGCCGGGGAAATACCGTGCGGATGCGCCACGCACCCGCCAGCACATGCAGAAGGACACGGCTGATTCGCCAGAGGGCTTTGACTTGGCGCATGGGCGTGCGGCTTCAGGCTGCGGTGTAGGCCACACGGCCGCCTACCAGCGTGGCTTTGACGCGGCCGGGCAACTCGTAGCCACCAAACGGGGTGTGGCGCCCCTGACTGACCAGCGCGGAGGGCTCGACCACCCAGTGGGCGGCGGGGTCAAACACGCAAATGTCGGCCGCACCGCCTGCCGTCAGGCGGCCTGCACTGGCGGCAAAGGTGCCCAGCGCGCCGCCCAAGACCTGGGCCGAGCGGCTAGTGACGGTGGCCACCGCCTCTGCCACACCCAGCCCACTTTCTTGCGCCCACTTGAGAGCCAAGCTCAACAGCAGCTCCAGGCCGGTGGCGCCGGGCTCGGCTTCGGCAAAAGGCAAGGTTTTTTCGTCAGCGCTGACGGGGTTGTGGTCGGAGACCAGCGCATCGATGGTGCCATCGGCCAGGGCTGCACGCAGAGCATCGCGGTCGCGCTGCTGGCGCAAGGGCGGGTTCAGGCGCATGCGGCTGTCAAAGTAGCCAATGTCCACATCGGTCAGGTGCAGAGAGTTGATGCTCACATCGCAGGTCACGGGCAGGCCTTCGGCCTTGGCCTGACGCACCAGGTCCACACCGGCGGCGCTGCTGATACGGCACAGGTGCACGCGGGCCTTGGTCGAGCGTACCAGCTCAAAGATGGTGTGCAGGGCAATGGTTTCAGCCGCCACCGGCACGCCGCCCAAACCCATGCGAGTCGCCAAGGGGCCGCTCGCTGCCACGCCTTTGCCGAGGTAGGCCTCTTGCGGGCGCAACCACACGGTGTAGCCAAAGGTGCTGGCGTATTGCAGAGCACGCTGGGTGACTTGGGTGTTGAGCAAGGGCACTTCAGCCTGGCTGAAGGCCACGCAACCGGCTTGGGTGAGCTGCAGCATCTCGGTCAGCACTTCACCTTGCAGGTTGCAGGTGAGTGCTCCGAGCGGGAACACGCGGGCCTGGTGCAAGCGCTCAGCGCGGTAGCGCAGCATCTCCACCAAACCGGCTTCGTCCAGCACCGGCTCAGTATCGGGCGGGCAGACCACACTGGTGACGCCACCGGCCACCGCGGCGGCCAATTCGCTAGCCAGCATGCCTTCGTGCTCGTGGCCAGGTTCGCGCAGGCGCACGGACAAATCGACCAAGCCCGGCGCGACGATGCAGCCTTGGGCGTTGATGGTGGTTTGCGGGGCAAAGCCGGCGGGCGCAGTGCCGATGGCCAGAATGCGACCGCTGGAGATGGCCACATCGGCCACGGTGTCGGTGCCACTGGCAGGGTCGATGACGCGGCCGCCTTGAATCAGAATTTGCATTGCTTCAGTCCTTGAATCTGGGGGCTCAGGCCTCGTTGCCCGCGACGATGCTCATGACCGCCATGCGCACGGCGATGCCGAAGGTCACCTGCGGCAGGATCACGGCCTGCGCGCCATCCACCACCGCAGAGTCAATTTCCACCCCACGGTTGATGGGGCCGGGGTGCATGACGATGGCATCAGGCTTGGCGAGTTGCAGCTTTTCGGGCGTGAGGCCAAAGCTTTTGAAGAACTCGTGCATGGACGGCAGCAAGGCACCGCTCATGCGCTCGTTTTGCAGGCGCAGCATGATGATGACGTCGCAGTCCTTGATGCCCTCTTCCAGGGTATGGCACACCCGCACGCCCATCTGGGCCATGTCAGATGGCACCAGTGTTTTGGGGCCAACCACGCGTACCTCGGCACAGCCCAGAGTGGTCAGCGCATGGATGTCTGAACGCGCCACGCGCGAATGCAGCACGTCGCCAACGATGGCGACCGTGAGGTTGGAAAAGTCTTTTTTGTAGTGTCGGATGGTGAACATGTCCAGCAGCCCTTGGGTGGGGTGGGCATGGCGGCCATCGCCGGCATTGATCACATGCACATGAGGCGCCACGTGCTGGGCAATCAGGTAAGGCGCGCCGGACTCGCTGTGGCGCACCACGAACATGTCAGCGGCCATGGCGCTCAGGTTGGCGATGGTGTCCAGCAGGGACTCTCCTTTGGAGGCGCTGGAGCGCGCGATGTCGAGGTTGATGACGTCCGCGCTCAGGCGGGTGGCAGCAATCTCGAAGGTAGTGCGGGTGCGGGTACTGTTTTCAAAGAACAGGTTGAACACACTTTTGCCGCGCAGCAAGGGCACTTTTTTAACTTCGCGGTCGTTGAGCGACACGAAGTTGGTGGCGGTGTCCAGAATGTGGGTGAGGATGTTTTTGGGCAACCCTTCGGTGGACAGCAGGTGGATCAGCTCACCGTGTTTGTTGAGTTGCGGATTGCGCTTGTACAACATGCTCAGGCCTCCTGCACATCAAAAGAGAACACACCTTCAGCGCTGTGCGCCAGAGCCAGCGACTGGTTGGCTGCCAGGCTGACCCGTGCGGCGGCGAATTCAGCCTGGATGGGCAACTGGCGTCCTCCCCGGTCCACCAGCACCGCCAAGCGCACTTGCGCAGGGCGGCCGTAGTCAAACAGCTCGTTAATCACCGCGCGGATGGTGCGGCCGGTGTAGAGCACGTCGTCCAGCACCAGAATGTCGGCGCCATTCACATCAAATGGCAATTGGGTCTGGCCACCGGAAGACAGGCCCCGTTTTGCGAAGTCGTCACGGTGCATGGCGGACGAGATCGTGCCGTGCTTGCCTGCGAGTTTCAGGTCCGCCTGAAGGCGCTCGGCCAGCCAGGCGCCACCCGAGGTGATGCCCACCAAACGGGTATCTGCATTACACAACTGCTGTACGCCGCGCAGGAGTTCGCGGTACAGCGCCTCTGCATCCAAAGCCAAAGTGGTCACGGGAGGTTCCTCAAAAACTGTTCCAAAATAATGCAGGCTGACATGGCATCGGCGTCTTTGGCGCCGCTGGCAATCGCCTCGGTGGTGCTGTAGCGCTCGTCCACCTCAAACACTTGCAGGCCGAATCGCCCTTGCAACTGTCGGCCGAACTTTTTGGCGCGCGCCGTGTTTTCATGGGGTGCGCCATCTGGGTGGTAAGGCACGCCGATCACGATGGCATCGGGTTGCCATTCCTTCAGCTTGGCGGCCACACAGTCAAAGCGGGCATTGCCTTCAGCGTGGATGGAGCCCTGCGGCTGCGCCAAGCGCATGAGCCGGTTGCCCACCGCAACACCCGTGCGCTTCAAGCCGAAATCAAATGCAATAAAAGTGGTAAGGGAGGGTGGCACAAGTGGCGTAGCGTCGCTCATGCGTGCCCCGCTTGTTGCGAAATCATCCACGACTCGAGGCCCAGCAGGCCCAGAGCACGGTCATACCGTTGCTCTACGGGCGTGTCAAAAATCAATGCCTGGTCGGCGGCGACGGTCAACCAGCTGTTTTCGCCCAATTCGGTTTCTAACTGACCTTCGCCCCAAGCCGAGTAACCCAAAGACACCAGCACACGTTTGGGGCCGGACCCCATGGACAGGGCTTCGAGTACATCCTTGGAAGTTGTCATCTCCAGCCCGCCGGGAATGGTCATGGTCGAGGAGTACAGCGACTCATCGCTAGCCTGGCCCTCAGCCACAACGGACTCATGCAGCACAAAGCCACGCTCGGTTTGTACCGGACCACCCTGAAACACTTGCTGGCTCACCAGGTCCGCACGATGCAGTGGCAGATCTATTTTGTCGAAAAGGGCTGGCAGCGCCATGTCCGCCGGCTTGTTGATGACCAGGCCCAAAGCCCCGCGCGCGGAGTGTTCGCACACATACACCACGCTTTTGCCGAACATGGCATCGTCTAATCCGGGCATTGCGATCAGGAAATGATTGGTGAGGTTGAAAGGTGCAGAATCGCCGGACATCGTTCCATTTTAACGGCTGACATGCACTCTCACTTCTCCACTGGACTGGTTTGGTTCCGGCGCGACCTCCGCACCCACGATAACGCGGCGCTAGCGCATGCCTTGGCCAGTTGCGATACCGTTTATTGCGCTTTTGTGTACGACAAAGCCATTTTGGACTTGCTGCCACGCCAAGATAGACGGGTGGAGTTCATACAGGAATCGATAGACGTATTGGAGGGCTCACTGCGAGCACTGCGAGGAGAAAACTCCCGCGTACTGATCACTTTGCACGATGTGGCTCAGACAGCCATTCCCGCACTGGCTGCACGACTGAATGTCAACGCCGTATTCGCAGCGCGTGATTACGAACCTGCAGCCGTGGCCCGTGACACAGCGGTACAGCAACAGCTACTGGCCTCCGGCAAGCAACTTGTTCTCGTGAAGGACCAGGTCATTTTTGAAGAGCGCGAGGTGTTAACCCAGACCGGCAAACCCTACGGAGTTTTCACGCCCTATCACCGCGCTTGGCTGGCGCGGATGGGTGATCTGCCAACACCTTCTCGTGGCACCACTGAAGGCCAGGCGACACTAGCCTCTGCCCCGGAAGAGTTTGCAAACGAGCTTCCCTCACTGGCGGACTTGGGATTTGAAACTACCAACTTGCGCGCACTGGGCATGCGAGGCGGTAGTGCAGCGGGCGAAGCGTTGCTACAGGACTTCGCAGGAAGGATGGACCGATACGACGAGGCTCGCAATTTTCCCAGTGTGAAAGGGCCGAGCTATCTGGGGGTGCATTTGCGTTTCGGCACCGTGTCGATCCGCACACTGGTGAACTTGGCGATGCAACATGTTCGCAGTGGGAGCGCGGGTGCTTCCGTATGGTTGGCAGAGCTCGCCTGGAGGGACTTTTACTTTCAGATTCTGGCGAACTATCCGCATGTGGCAACGCAAGCCTTCAAGCCGGAATACGATGCCATTGCATGGGAACAAGGCGATGAGGCTACAGCTTTGTACAAGGCCTGGTGCGAGGGTCGTACCGGTTACCCAATCGTCGATGCGGCCATGGCCCAGCTCAACCAGTCGGGCTACATGCACAACCGCCTGCGCATGGTGGCAGGCAGCTTTTTGGTCAAGCACCTGGGGTTGGATTGGCGCTGGGGCGAAAAGTACTTTGCGCTCAAACTCAATGACTTTGACCTATCTGCCAATAACGGTGGCTGGCAATGGGTGGCCTCCAGCGGCTGCGATGCGCAACCCTATTTCCGGATATTTAACCCCGTGACCCAAAGCGAAAAGTTTGACGGGCAAGGCAAATTCATCAAGCGCTACCTGCCGCAACTGGCAGGCCTCTCAGACAAGGCCATACATGCGCCTTGGCTCGCGAAACCCCTGGAGTTGGCCGCGGCTGGGGTTCAGATCGGACACAACTATCCTGCACCGGTTGTGGACCATGCGCAAGCCAGAGCACGCACGCTGGCGCGCTATGGCTTTCTGAAAAAATCAGCCGATCAGGGTGTCACTACTGCCGTGCAATAACCACGCACCAGTCCAAGCAATTCATCTTCCGAATACGGCTTGCCAAGATAGTGGTCCACGCCCAATTCGCGGGCGTGCTCACGATGCTTCTCTGCAATACGTGAGGTAATCATGATGATCGGGAGACCGCGAAGCTTGGCGTCAGCGCGGATATTGCGGGCCAGGTCGAACCCATCCATGCGCGGCATTTCAATGTCGGACAATACAACGGCAGGCACTTCTTCCTGCAGTTTTTCCAGTGCCTGCAGCCCGTCATTCGCCAGGGCAACCCGGTAGCCTTCGCGCTTGAGCAGTCGCTGTGTAACGCGACGTACAGTGATCGAATCGTCCACCACCAATACAAGCGGCAAAGCTGCGCCGGCGGCTGAAGCGGCTGCAGTCGGCGCCTCCGCAACTTGCGCCTGCAACGAGTCTGCATCAGTGGTGCCGCTTTCGGGGTCAAGCCCCCTCATTCGTGCTTGATCGCCGTACACCGATGCGAGCGCAACCGGGTTGTAAATCAACACCACAGCTCCAGATGCCAAAACGGACATGCCTGCAAGTCCGGGCAATCGGGCAAGTTGAGGCCCGAGGTTTTTCACCACCACTTCCCGGTTACCCAAAACTTCATCGATGTGTACGGCCAATCGCTGGCCGGCACTCCGGAAGATCGCTACTGGCAGCGTTTTTCCACCGGCTTCGGAGCTTTTGGCAGAAACCTGCAACAAGGCGCCAGCCCAGAAGAAGGGCACAGCCTCATCTCCATAACTGAACGACTGATTGGCGTATGCCGTTTGCAGCTGAGCTGCAGGAACACGCAAAACCGTCTCCATGATGTTGGCGGGGACACCGATGGAGAACTCGCCCATACGCAGTATCACGACCTGCGTGACCGCAGTGGTCAAGGGAAGCACGAGCTTGAACGTGGTCCCGGTATTGGCTTGCGTCTGGGTTTCAATTCGCCCACCGAGGGCATGCACTTCTGCCCTGACAACATCCATTCCGATACCGCGCCCGGAAAGCTCAGTGACTTCATCGGCAGTGGAGAAGCCGGGCATGAAAATCAGGTTGGCCGCGTCCGCATCACTAAGGGACTCTCCTGCACCGATCAGGCCCTTGGCCTCTGCTTTCGCACGGATACGGTCGAGGTGAAGACCGGCACCATCATCAGCAAAGCTGACCGTGACGTCGTTACTTTCCTGATGGACTTGGACAGTGATATTGCCTGCTGCAGTCTTGCCCCCAGAAGCTCGGTCTGCCGGAGTCTCGATACCGTGTGCCACTGCATTGCGCAGCAAATGTTCAAAGGCCGGCGCCATACGATCCAGCACGCCACGATCGACCTCAATAGCCCCACCTTGGATGTCTAGTTTGACCTGTTTGCCGGAATCTTTGGATGCTTGACGCACAACGCCGTACAAGCGGTCGGAAATGCCGTCAAACTCCACCATGCGGGTGCGCAAAAGGTCTTTCTGCAGTTCGCGCGCTTGCCGGCCCTGGGCGATCAGATCGTCTTCCGTGCCTTCCACAGAACGCTGCAAGTTGCGCTGCACCGTTGCGACGTCGTTGACCGACTCGGCCATCATGCGAGTCAGCTCTTGAACGCGGGTAAACCGGTCGAACTCCAAAGGGTCGAACGCTTGGGCGGAATCTTTGGTTTGCGCCAAACGGGATTGCATTTGTGACTCGGCTTGCAACTCAACATCACGCAATTGCTGACGCAGTCGATCCAAGTTACCAGTTAGCTCACCCAGCGAGGAGCGTAGCTGGGTCAGCCGCTCGTCCATGCGTGAGCGGGTGATCATGACCTCGCCGGCCTGATTTACCAGGCGATCCAGAAGCTGCGAACGCACACGTACCGACTGGTTGCCCTGCACTCGCGGCGCAGAAACAGCTGGCGCTTGAATGGTCGGGAGCGGCTTGGGCAAAGAGGCTGCCACCGTTGACTGCGAGCTGGTAGCAACAACTGACAAAGGTGCAACTGTAGGCGCTTTATCCAGCGCCTCCGGCCCGTCAACGTCAGGCACTTCGCCCAAGCTCGCGAAGGCGTTTTGCATCGCATCAAACCGTCCGAGCAATGGCTCAAGCTGGATGGTCTGCAACCCCTCTGCACCCAAGAGTTCGATCGAGGACTCCATGCGGTGACCCATTTCACCAATTCGCATGGCTCCGGCCAAGCGGGCACTACCCTTCAGGGTGTGAAGCAGACGCAGCACCTCGGTACGTGCACCTTGGTTATCCGGCCGGGCGACCCATTGGCGAAGGGCCGAGCCGAGCTGAGGCATGAGTTCGGTCGCTTCTTCATCAAAAATCGGAAGAAGATCCGGATCCAAGCTGTCCAGGGCGTCGATTTCGTCCCCTTGGTCATCTAAGACAAGCAAAGGCGCAGCTTCAGCAACCGCAGCAGGCAAAGCCACAGGAGTTTCCACGACCAGGGCTTCTGCTGCCGGGCTAGGCTCCGCATCTAAGCGCTCTGCTTCTTCGAAATACTCGTCCTGCACCACTTCAGCCTCGGCTGCTGACTCCATGACCGGAGCGGGAAACTCCGTTTCAATAATGATGTGCAAGGCGTCCAGAACATCTGCGTCAGCTTCTTTCACAAAGCCGGCAGCGAACTGGTGAAGCAATCGTCGGATGTCCTCTGCGGAATCACAGAAAACTGCAGCATGCTGGGATTGAACCTGACGGTGCAACTGCACATGCTGTAGCGCCTGCTCCAATGCCTTTGCCATATCAGACAACGCCATGAAGCCAACTGTGGCCGAGCTACCCAGCAAAGAGTGCGCAAGGGAAATCACTGAGTCAGACACCGGGCCCGCAAGCTCCATCGCCCACTCGCCGAGTTCCGTTTGCAAACGGCGCGACCACTCATCCGCCTCATTCAAATAGACGTTATACAGAGGAATGCTCATTCGCAAAGAGCCGATGACTTTCATTCCATCGTCCATATCAGCGGACGTGTTCTCCTCAACTACCTGCGTAGAGGAGCTGAGTTCAGGAAAGTCCAATGCCAATGCAGGTTCCGCCACCGGCGCATCATCGAGTGTCAGTTCGTCGCTTTCCGGCGTAGTTGGCTCTGCGTACACATCCGCCAAGCGGGTTTCAAGGGGGGCCAACTCAGTGTTGGACGGAGACTCGAAATCTCCAAAATCAAAATCCCCGAGCTCAAGAACTTCAGTTTCGCGGTTGGACTGTCCAATGTGCTCTTCCTTGTGAATCGGCGCATCCAAGGCGGCCGTCTGCTCAAAGTCAAACATCTGTGTGGCTGCAAAGTCGACGGGTTCTGCAGGAAGCGTCTCTTCCAAATCATCCAGACTATGGGCTAGCTGGGTAGCCTCAAAATCCTGGACTGGGAGAGGAGCCAACATATCTGCTCCCCCGATTTCGGTGGCTGCAAATTCGACGGGTGGAAGATCACCGTCGTCTACCTCGAGTACAAGGGTTGACTCATAGTGTATAGCTGCTGTCTCTGAAACAGGCGGTTCCATGGATTCTCGAGGCAATTCGAAAGCGCTTTCCAGCGGGGCGGCAGGCGCACCCATTGGCACCGCCAATGGCAGCCATTGGTCATGGAGCCGCAACGCATCCGAAGTTTTCCGGAATTCCACAGAACTCCAAGCAGAAGCGTCGCCGGACGCAATATCCCGAATCCAACGCTCAAAAGCTGACATAGCCTCGGTTGAAGTCGCCATCAATGCATCACTGGCGGGCCGTTGTTCTGCAAGCGAGGTATTGAGCAACTGCTCAAAAGACCAAGCTGCCTCACCAAAGTCATTGAGCCCCACCATTCGGGAGCTGCCCTTAAGCGTATGGAAAGCACGACGCAGAGTGGTCTGATCAGCAAGGTTGCTCGGATCAAGCCTGAGTGCCGCAATCGCTTCGCCACCGCGGACCACCACTTCACGCGCTTCCTCAAGGAAGATATCCAACAGTTCGGCACTGTCGTCATCCTCTTCCGGCACCACCGCAATAGGCCGCACTACTGGCTGGGTACTTTCAGCGTCAGCCGGGTTCGCACTCAAGGCTTGTCCAGTCACTGCAACCAAAGCTGCCATGTCGTCATCAAGACTTGCCACATCAGTAGCAGCCTTGTGGGGCACGCTGGAACGCTCGCGCCCCATCAAGGGTTTGAACTCGCCCAAATCCTCGTCGTAGACAAAAAGTGTTTTCGCCAGGCTCCGCTGATAGCTGAGCATGTCAATGAGGAAACCCATTGCACCAAGGCTGTTGCCCAGCTTCTCAAACACACCGATTCGCGCGCTCGCCTCATCAACATCATCGACGAGGAATTGCTCGACACTGGCGCGCATGCGCAAAGCCGCAATTGATGGCTGATCCAGTCCGAGCACAGAAAAGACGCCACGCATTTGCGCCAGTTGGCTAGGTACTTCCCGCAGCGGCCCCTTGTCTCGCGGGTCACGGAAAAACTGATCCAATGACTTTTCCACTTCTGCCAAGGTTGTGCGCAGTTCGTCCACAACACTACCCATCGTCTGGCGATCACTCACCCGGCGATACAGCTCTTCCATCCAGGCTTCCAGCGGCTCGGGCTCTCCACCATCCGTTACGTGTTGCAAGCGCTGAGCAAGTCGGGCACTGCGGTCAGCCATCTGGTTGTCAGTGGGATCCAGATCTTCGTAGGCGGCCTCAAGGTAGAGAACCGAGGTCGCCACTTCCATAGCGACCGCAGGTGAAGGCGCGGCGCCTGAACGCGCGGTGGCATCAATAGCACGCGAAAGTGCTTTGGCAAGCTCGCCACTTTCAGCATGTAATTTGGTTACCGCATCGGACACTGCGGCAAATTGTTCCGCGGCGGTCTTCAAACGATTGATGTCTCCACCCGCGAGTGCGGACCATGTTTCGGCAGCCGCTGCAATCCGCTTGCGCGCCAGCACCAGCAGGGCAGGATCAAACCTTCCAAATTGCTCATGCACATAATCAACCGGCTTCGTCCTCGTCAGACCGTAAGCTTTGCGCACAGCCGCCAGCACCGGGGCCGACGACTCGTCTGCAGGAATAGCGCGGGAACAAAAGAAAACAATGTCCTGAGCCAAGCGCTCAGACACCGAGTGCTGCCCTTTGGCGAGCGCCACGTACTGCTGAAGAATCCGGGACGCAGCGCGCTTGGTGTAAAGGTCTCCATCACACAGTCGCAGGGCCATGCCTTCGAAATAGGCAGCACTCACCGTCCAGAAGGTTTTCTCCTCAAGTGTGGTCGCTGCGGCTGCCAAACCCAAACTGATGCCCAGCAAACGGCGCGCGGCCTTTTCATCACCAAACCGCACCAAGCGCAACACAGCGTGGTCCATTTCACGGCGGAGATCTGGCCCGATTGCACGAGGTGCGGTCTCTTCAGGCAATGGAATGGGTAGCCATTGCCAGGCAGGAGGCCACAGATCGGCAGGGTGAATGCGGTCTGCACCTGCCATTTCCAAGAGTGTCTTGTATTGAGGAAACAGTGCTACGGAAGACGCCGCTTTGCCCTTGAGCACCCCATCCAAATACTCAGTCAATGCAAAACTGGCGCGCTCCATGCAGTTTGCAGCTTCGTCGCTGCATTGCTCAGGCCGTTGTACAAAGCGTTGCGCCAAGGACTCCATCGCCCTCAGGAACTTGGCAGGAGCCTCCAAACCGACCATCTCCAGGGCGCCTACAGCCTGGTGCAACTGCTGCCGCGCAATGCGAAGGTGGCTGGCATCCAGCTCTGTCAGATCAGAGCCGCGAGCAAGCTCGGCGTCACGCACGAAGCGCCGCATTGCTTTGGTCGCACCGTCAAGCGACTTGCGCAACTCGTCCAAAACCCAAGCCAGAGGCCCCAGGTCCGTGATGGAAAGCTCATTGTCTCCGGGTGCGACAAGGTTTGACGACATGGGTTCAGGCTCTCCTGGAATTCACGGGGCAATCGAACGCGCCAAGACGCGATCAGGAAATCTTGAATCGGGACACCGATTGGCGCAACTCTTCAGCCATGCGAGAGAGTTCACGCACTTGATTGGCGGTTGCACGGGTACCTTCACCGGTCTGCTCTGTCACCGCAAAAATGTGCTGAATGTTATCGGCCACCACGTTGGCGAGACCCGCCTCACGGGAAGCAGCATTCGAAATCTGCTCAATCAGATCCGCCACTTGACGGGACACGCGATCAATTTCTGTCAGCGCAGTACCGGCATTGTCGGACAGCTTCGCACCCTCAACCACACCCTGTGTAGAGCGTTCCATCGCGCCAATGGCATCCTGGGTATCCGTCTGAATGGCTTTCACCAGCGCGGCAATCTGTCGCGTCGCGTCGGCAGAGCGCTCGGCCAGCCGCTGCACTTCTTCCGCCACCACCGAGAAGCCACGACCAGCTTCACCAGCCGAGGCTGCTTGAATAGCGGCATTCAAAGCCAGGACGTTGGTCTGTTCAGTAATGTCAGAAATCAGCTCCGTAATTTCACCAATTTCCTGTGACGACTCACCCAGTCGCTTGATGCGCTTGGAAGTTTCCTGGATCTGATCTCGGATGGAGTTCATACCACCGATCGCGTTTTGCACCGCCTGCAGGCCGGACTCTGCCGCTTGGAGCGACTGACGGGCTACTGTCGCAGACTCTTGCGCTTGAGCAGACACTTCGTTAATGCGACCCGCCATATCCAGCACAGACTTACCGGTTTCACGAATCTCGTGCAGTTGCTCGTTGGATGCAGCGAGCAATTCGGTAGACGTAGCATCCACATCTGCGGTCGTTTGGGCCACTCGGGCCGCTGTGTTCTGCACGTTAGAGACCAGCGAGCGCAATTCTTCCACGGTGTAGTTCACCGAGTCAGCAATAGCGCCGGTAATGTCCTCAGTCACCGTGGCTTCCTGCGTCAAGTCACCTTCAGCTACCGTTTGCAATTCGTTCATCAATCGCAAAATCGCAGCTTGGTTAGCATCGTTAACACGTTTGGCCTCCTGCTCCTGGCGCTCGGCTTCCAATCGCTGGTCCTCTGCTACCACTTGGCGTTTCCGGCTGTCTTGCAACTGCACGTAAGAAAGGCCACCAGCGCAAATCAAAGCAAACAATGCAGCCAGCACCAACAATGCCAGTGAAGCGCCACCAATACCGGCTTGCCCGGAGAGCTTGGCCTGCAAGTCCTCCAAGTTACGACGCAACGGCTCACTATCCGCAATGATCGCGCCTTGCGCCTCACGGGCGGATACCAGACCTTGCAAGTTACCCAGAATCGCTCCCGCTTGAACGCGGGTTTCTTCATACATTTTGATCAAGGCTTCAAGTTGCTCGCGCGTTGCAGCGTCCTTGGTAGCAGTCAAACGCAACTCTGTGCTTCCTGACAGCAGCGCTTCAGAAATTTCCTTGAAAGTATTCAAGTCCTTACCCAACAAGAACACCGCTTCAGGGCTCACGCCTTCGGCCGTCAAAAACTCATTGGAGGACTTGCCGATACGCTGAGTCAACATCACCAGCTGACCCACCGCGGAAATCTCAGCTGCGGGCGCATTTTGCTGCAGCTTCAAGGAGGCTACAGTCTCCGCGACCTCCAACAAATCAGACGACTGACGATTGATCAACCTCAGCGCGGAGCCGATCTGGGTCAGCATCTTTTGCTGAGCAATAACCGCCTTCGCGTTTTTGTCAGCGCGCTCTACCAGAGGAATCACTTTTCCAAGCTCGGGGGCGTAATCTTCATTCAAGGCGTTGATGCGCATTTCGTCATCACCGGACTGCAGGCCTTTAACTGACTTGGAAAGAATGCCTGAACTGTCTGACACGTCCGGGAACGCTTGCGCACTACCCACCACAGCCTGAGACACAGACTTCGCCAAACGCTGCGACTGCATCAAAGACTGACCCGTCGCACCCAATTGCTGTGCAACCCGGTCCGACTGGTTCAAAGCGTAAAAAGTCACACCGGCCAGCACCACCAAAGCGCCACCGAGCAAAACGAACAAGGTACGCTGGTGCTGAACCACCGTACGGCGACCCAGGATCGGGATGGAAATCAACTCGCCCTCGGGCACCTGCGGCTCGTCGGGCATATTCGCCGCCGGTGCCTGCAAAGGTGCATTTTGCGATTCCTGCAAGGTTTCGTGTTCGGCGCTGTTGACCGTCGCATCGGGCATCGCGAGGCTCAGGCGCGAGTCCAGCTCCGATTCCGGTTGTTTTTTGGAAAACAGGTTTTTCAATTGATCGACGACGGACATGGTAGGACCTTACGGATGAACTAAGCGCTGATGCTCAAAAACTGGGGGGACTGGGAAAGAATGCGCAAGTTGATTTCTTGCCAGGCTTCTCCAGCACTGTCGACAAACACATTGCCAAAGAAGGCAGGCGCCCCCTCTGCAGGGCCGTGCGATTGCGAGAATGCATCGGCGCCGCGCAAGCCAGACAACACATCCACTTGCAACGCACAATTCACATCCAATGCAGCATTCAATGTGACCACACTAGGTTCTGTCGTGCCGGGCGCAGATAGAGTGGCTCCGGTTTCCGTTGCCATGAAGGCGGACAAATCCACGACCCCGAACAAACCACCCCGGATATTGACCACCCCCCGGAACCACGCCACTGCATAGGGAACCGGCTGCACATGGGTCAAGGGAACGATTTCCCCCGATTGACTCAAGGGAAACAGATACTTTCCACCACCAGCCTGTACAGCCAGCCATGCGACGGACATCCCCTCTGAGCGGGCGGCCTGTAACCGGCTTGCAAGCCGGGCCTGAAGTTCTCGAAGTGCTTCTCTATTGGCCATGGAACGCCGTAATTAGCCCAAAGCCTTGATTTTGGACAGCAGCTCCGACGCATCCACAGGCTTGGTGATGTAGTCTTTGGCGCCTTGGCGCATGCCCCAAACACGATCCGTCTCCAAGCTTTTGCTGGTGCACATGATGATCGGGATGTCTGCGTACTCCGGCGTGCGGTTGATGGCACGCGTGAGCTGGAACCCGTTCTGGCCGGGCATCACTACGTCCATCAGGATCAACTGCGGCTTTTCTTCGGCAAGGCGCTTGAAAGCTTCATCGGCATTTTCGGCGGAGCGGACGGTGAAGCCATTCTTCTGAAGGATCTCGGTCAAGAAAAGCAATTCAGTTTTGGAGTCGTCAACGATCAATACTTTTTGGATAGGCATCAGGCTGCTCCTTGCAAGGCGGCTCCGAATTGCTGCACAGCCTGCAGCAACTGGTCTTTGGTAAACGGTTTGGTGAGATAGTCCTGGGCACCGACCATGCGGCCGCGCGCTTTATCGAATACGCCATCTTTGGATGACAGCATCACTACAGGAACGCCAGAAAATTTGGCATTGCGCTTGATAATGGCGCAGGTCTGGTAGCCATCAAGGCGCGGCATCAGGATGTCACAAAAGATCATGTGTGGCTGGTAATCATTAACCTTGGCCAATGCATCGAAACCATCTTCTGCAAGAAGCACTTCGTGCCCGCCCTGCTTGAGAAAGATTTCCGCGCTGCGCCGGATGGTGTTGCTGTCATCAATCACCAGGACTTTAAAAGTGGGTGCGGTCATACTCAAAGGGCTTGGCTCCAGTACTCACATGGAAGGTCAGGACATGCAAATTCCACACCCGGTGTGCGACATCAGATTTGCACCATTTCGAAGTCTTCTTTGCGGGCGCCGCATTCGGGGCAAGTCCAGTTCATGGGAACATCGGCCCACAAGGTGCCTGGTGCTATGCCGTGGTCCGGTGCGCCGGCGACCTCGTCATAAATCCAACCGCAAATCAAGCACATCCAAGTTTTTGTATCAGTCACAGCTTAAAGGGCCTTCAAATAGAATGCAACGATTGTATAGAGCAGGTTTTGTCCAAAAGACCGCCGCCCGACTAAAGATCGCCATTCTGCACGATGACTTACCCTAATAAAGGCCTCTAGATGTCGGCAACACCCTCCCCGGAAATCGAGAATGCCATCGGCGATGACGGGCCATCGGCTTGCGTGATGGCATTCAATGCCAACGACCCCAGCGGGGGCGCCGGCACCTCCGCCGACCTGACCGCCATTGCCTCCGTAGGTGCACACGCACTGCCGGTTGTCACCGGTGCTTACGTACGCGACACCACAGAGATCGTGGACCATTTCCCCTTCGATGACGAGGCAGTCACCGAGCAGGCACGCGTCATTCTGGAAGACGTGCCGGCACAGGTTTTCAAGGTGGGCTTTGTGGGCACGCCAGAGAACCTTTCGGCCATTGCCGAACTGGCGTCTGACTACTCTGATGTACCCTTGGTAGCCTACATGCCGGACCTGTCCTGGTGGGAAGAAGACAAGATAGATCTGTATCAAGACGCTTGCACAGAGTTACTTTTGCCGCAGACCACTCTGTTGGTCGGAAACCACAGCACACTCTCGCGATGGCTGTTGCCCGACTGGGAGTCCGAGAAGAGCCCTTCCGCACGCGACATTGCTAAAGCCGCCAATGCATTCGGTGTGCCCTACACCCTGGTCACCGGCATCCCCCTACCCGACCAGTTCATTGATAACGTGCTGGCCTCACCGACCGCGGTACTGTGCAGTGAGAAGTTCGAGCGCTTTGAGGCCATCTTCACGGGCGCCGGCGACACTCTCTCGGCCGCCTTGTCAGCACTGATTGCCAGCGGCACGGAACTGAATGAAGCCGTGACGGAGGCCCTCAGCTACCTGGACCGCTGCCTGGAAAATGGCTTTCGGCCCGGCATGGGCCACGTATTGCCTGACCGCCTCTTCTGGGCCCAACCCGACAGCGACGATGAAGAAGACGGCGTGCTTTCCTCCGTAGAAGCCGACTTTGAAGTCCCCCCCAATTCCACCCGACACTAACTGGCAGAAATTTTGTGACAGATCGTAATTTAAAACTCTTTGAGCGCGCCAAGCGCGTGATTCCCGGTGGCGTGAACTCGCCTGTGCGCGCATTCAAGGCAGTGGGCGGAACGCCCCGCTTCGTACAACGAGCCCATGGCGCCTACTTTTGGGACGCCGACGGCAAGCGCTATATCGACTACATCGGCTCCTGGGGCCCCATGATTCTGGGGCACGGCCACCCTGCGGTGCTGGAGGCGGTGCAAAAAGCAACGCTCGACGGCTTTTCGTTCGGCGCCCCCACCGAACGCGAAGTCGAACTAGCCGAAGCCATCCTGGCGCTGGTGCCCAGCATGGACATGGTGCGCCTGGTCAGCAGCGGAACCGAAGCCGGTATGAGCGCCATCCGCCTGGCGCGCGGCGCTACAGGCCGCAGCAAGATTTTGAAGTTCGAAGGCTGCTACCACGGCCATGCCGATGCGCTGCTCGTCAAAGCCGGCTCCGGCCTGGCTACCTTCGGCAACCCCACCAGCGCCGGTGTGCCCCCCGAAGTGGTGCAGCACACCCTGGTGCTGGAGTACAACAACATCCAGCAATTGGAAGAAGCTTTTGCCCTGCACGGCAAAGAGCTGGCGTGCGTGATGATCGAGCCGATTGCCGGCAACATGAACTTCGTGCGCGCCAGTGTGCCCTTCATCAAACGCTGCAGCGAGCTGTGCACCGAATACGGCGCGCTATTTGTGTTTGACGAAGTGATGACAGGTTTTCGCGTCGCACCCGGCAGCGCCCAGCAGGTCTATGCCCGCAGCATTCCCGGCTTTGAGCCCGACATGACGGTGATGGGTAAGGTCATTGGCGGCGGCATGCCCCTGGCCGCCTTTGGCGGCAAGCGCGCGGTGATGGAGCAATTGGCGCCCTTGGGGCCGGTGTACCAGGCCGGCACGTTGTCCGGCAACCCGGTGGCTACCGCGTGTGGCTTGGCGACCTTGGCAGAAATCAGCAAACCCGGCTTCTACGAAGACCTGGGCCGCAAAACACAGTCCCTGATCAGCGGCCTGCAAGCAGAAGCCGACAAAGCGGGAATCGACTTCTGCGGCGACTCTGAGGGCGGCATGTTCGGCTTTTTCTTCTTCAAAGAACTGCCGCAAAACTACGCCAAAGTCATGACCACCGACAACGCACGTTTCAACACCCTATTCCACGGCCTGCTGGACCGCGGCGTTTACATCGCCCCGGCGCTCTATGAGGCAGGCTTCATGAGCGCAGCACACACCGATGCCGACATTGCAGAGACGGTCGCTGCAGCGGGCGATGTGTTTAAATTGCTATCAAAATAGAAGCTACTCGCGCAAATAAAACAAGGGCTGGAAGCCGATTTTGCTTCCAGCCCTTATTTTATGGTGCCGTGGATTACGCGATCACTCGCCGACGTAGTTCTCTGGAAAGAAGTGGCGCTCGATCAGCTCGATCAGGATGTGCAGAACCTTGATGTGCAGCTCTTGCACACGGTCTGCATAAGTGCCGCCCGGGGTGCAGATGTACACATCGCTTAAGGGCTCCAGCTTTTCGCTGCGCTTGCCGCTGAGGATGATGACCTTCATGCCCAGTGCTTTGGCCGCCTCGGCGGCCTTGATCACATTCTTGCTGGTGCCGCTGGTGCTGAGCGTCACCAGGCAATCGCCGGGGCGACCGTGGCCTTCGACGTAGCGGGCGAACACCTGCTCGTAGCCGTGGTCATTGCCCACACAGGTCAGGTGACCGGCGTCACTGATTGCGGTGGCACCCAAGGCTTTGCGGTCTTTGCGATAGCGGCCGGTCAGCTCTTCCGCAAAGTGCATGGCATCGCACATGGAGCCGCCATTGCCGCAGGAGTACACCCGGCCGTGATTCTCGAAAGTGGAGATCAGTAGTTGGGCAGCCTGCTCGATGGTCGCCAATGCGGCCGGGTTGGCCAGCAGATTGGTCAGTGCGGTATGCGCCTCTTGCAGGCTGGAGGTGATGTGGTTTTGCATGGGGCCCATTTTCGCGCAAACCATCCTGCGTCCGGAACAACCACAGAACAACTCAAGATACTACGATTGCAAAAAAGTAGGAGTCGCTACTGAATTCATAGCTGCTCGCACATATTCCATGAGCGCCAAAGCATGATTTGACACAAAAAAGCCGCCCTCAGGCGGCTTTTGCTGAGCGTAGCTTTGCTTGCCGGCTTAGTGGCGGAAGTGGCGCACGCCACTGAACACCATGGACACGCCGCGCTCGTTGGCTGCGTCGATCACTTCCTGGTCGCGCATGGAGCCACCAGGCTGGATGACGCAGGTCGCGCCATGGTCCACCACCACATCCAAGCCATCGCGGAAGGGGAAGAACGCATCGCTCGCTACGACCGTGCCAGCCAAGGACAGATTGGCGTGGCCGGCTTTGATGGAAGCAATGCGGGCAGAGTCCAGGCGGCTCATCTGGCCGGCGCCCACGCCCATGGTCATGCCGCCCTTGCAGAAGACGATGGCGTTGGATTTGACGTACTTGGCCACCTTCCAAGCGAAAAGCAAGTCGTTCAGCTCTTCAGCAGTAGGCTGCTTGGTGGTGACAACTTTCAAGTCGCTCAGAGCGAGCTCATGGTTGTCGGCAGTCTGCAGCAGGATGCCGGAGCCGATGCGCTTCATGTCCATCGCATTTCGGCCTTGCTCCCATGCCGACGCTCCACCCTTGGGCAGATCGATTTGCAGAATGCGCACATTGACCTTGCTCTTGAAGACTTCCAGCGCTGCGGCTGTGAAGCTCGGGGCCATCAACACTTCCACAAACTGCTTGGCGATTTGTTGCGCACCGGCTTCGTCCAGCTCGGTGTTCAGGGCAATGATGCCGCCGAATGCGCTGGTGGGGTCGGTCTGGAAGGCCTTGCTGTAGGCCTCGAGGGCGTTAGCACCCACAGCCACGCCGCAAGGGTTGGCATGCTTGACGATCACGCAGGCTGGCGTATCAAAGCTCTTCACACATTCCCATGCGGCGTCCGCATCTGCAATGTTGTTGTAGCTCAGCTCCTTGCCCTGCAACTGCTTGGCAGTGACCAGCGAGCCGGGGGCGGGGAACAGGTCGCGGTACAGCGCGGCTTGCTGGTGGCTGTTTTCACCGTAGCGCAGGTCTTGCACTTTGATGAAGCGGCCATTGCTCTGGCCGGGGAACAGGTCCAGTGTGGGAGCCTTGTCGCCTGCGGGCACTTCGTCACCGATTTGGATGGCAGACAGGTAGTCGCTGATGGCGCCGTCGTACTGGCTGATACGGTTGAAGGCCGCGATGGACAGACCCAGCCTGGTCTTGTCGCTCACCACGCCCTTGGCTTTCAGCTCGGCGATCACGGTGTCGTACTGAGCCGCGTCGGTCAGCACCGCGACGTCTTTCCAGTTTTTGGCCGCGCTGCGCACCATGGCGGGGCCACCGATGTCGATGTTCTCGATCGCGTCTTCCAGCGTGCAGCCGGCCTTGGCTACGGTGGCTTCAAACGGGTACAGGTTCACCACCAGAAAGTCGATGGTGTTGATGTTGTGCTCGGCCAGTGCGGCCATGTGGGTAGGAAAGTCGCGACGTGCCAACAAGCCACCGTGTACGCGGGGGTGCAGCGTCTTCACACGGCCGTCCAGCATTTCGGGGAAGCCGGTCATCTCGGCCACTTCGGTCACGGGCAGACCTTTGTCAGCCAGCAGTTTGGCGGTGCCGCCGGTCGACAGGAGCTTGACGCCCTGGGCGTGCAGCGCCTGGGCGAGTTCGACGATGCCGGTCTTGTCGGAGACCGACAACAGTGCAGTTTTTTGTGCGTTCATAGTGCGGGGTAAAGTAAAACCAGAAAACGTTTCACCGGACACCGCGCCATGGCGGGAGCCGGCGGGGACAATTACGAGAGCAGCTTGTGCTCTACCAATTTTTTGCGCAAGGTATTGCGATTCAAGCCCAGCCATTGGGCGGCTTTGGACTGGTTGTTGTCCGCCTGCGCCATCACCACTTCGAGCAAGGGTTTCTCTACCGCCCGAACCAGCATGTCGTACATGCCACCGGGCTCCGTACCATCCAGATCCGCGAAATACGATTCCAGACTGGTGCGCACGCACTCATCCAAGTGCTTCTTGCTCATGCTGCCAATTCCATCATGTCATGTCCCCTTGCCTGACCGGTCGCTGCTTCCCGGGCGGGAATGCGATCCATTTTTTCATTCAACTCATCCAAATACGTTTCCACCGCAGCCACTTGGGAGACACTGTCTTCCAACAGATTCATGCGCTGACGGAAGTCTTCACCACCCGGCAGATCTTCCAGATACCAGCCAATGTGCTTGCGCGCAGAGCGCACGCCTATGAATTCGTCGTACAGGCCGTAATGGTCGTAGAGGTGCTCGACCAACAGCTTCTTCACCTCACTCACCAGCGGTGGTGCAAGGTGTGTGCCAGTGGCCAGAAAGTGCGCCACCTCCCGGAATATCCACGGGTAGCCTTGGGCCGCACGGCCGATCATGATGGCGTCTGCACCCGTTGCGTTCAGCACGTCACGCGCCTTCTCGGGGGTGGTGATATCGCCATTGGCCACCACCGGAATGCGCAGGGCCGCTTTCACGGCAGCAATGGTGTCGTACTCGGCAGCGCCTTTGTAGCCCTGCTCGCGGGTACGGCCATGTACCGTCACCATCTGCACGCCTGCGGCCTCGGCAGCACGGGCCAGCACCACCGCATTCTTCTCGGCCTGGCACCAGCCGGTGCGCATCTTCAAGGTCACCGGCACATTCCGGGGTGCGCAAGCTTTGACAACCGCGTCCACGATCTCGATGGCGAGTTGCTCGTCCTGCATCAGGGCGGAGCCTGCCCACTTGTTGCACACCTTTTTGGCGGGGCATCCCATGTTGATGTCGATGATCTGCGCGCCACGGTCGATGTTGTAAACCGCGGCTTCGGCCATCATGGCCGCCTCGGTACCGGCAATCTGCACCGCAATCGGTCCGGGCTCACCATCGTGGTTCGCGCGGCGCGAGGTCTTGAGGCTATTCCACAAATCTTTGCGGGACGTCACCATTTCGCTCACCGCATACCCGGCACCCAGCTTTTTGCACAACTGGCGGAAAGGCCTGTCGGTCACCCCTGCCATAGGGGCAACAAAGAGGTGATTCGCCAAAGCGAATGGGCCGATTTGCATGGGTAGGATGGAAGCGGGGGACGGTAAAAAGCGTGAAGGCCCGCACTGCTGCGGGCCCTGTGCGTATTCTAACTGCTCAAAATTTCAGCAATTGAAATGCGACTCGAGCAAGCGTACCCGAGGCCCCGCTCCCTATACTGGGTTCACCATGAACGACTGGATCACCCACCTTCTGCATTTGTTTGCTTTACCCGAATACGGCTTGAGCACCGTCTTCGCCGTGGCACTGATCTCGGCTACTTTGCTCCCCATGGGCTCGGAACCGGTGGTACTGGGCTTGGTGCACCTTCAGCCAGACATGTTCTGGCCCGTCATCGCCGTGGCCACCGTGGGCAACACGCTAGGCGGCGCGATTACGTGGTGGATGGGCAGAGCTGCTTGCGAAGTGGCCGACCGGTACGGCAAGTCCGCCAGCCATGTGCGGGCCCTGCACTGGCTGCGCCGCATGGGTCCCAAAGCTTGTCTGCTGGCTTGGTTGCCCGTCGTGGGCGACCCGCTATGCGC
This sequence comes from Comamonadaceae bacterium, assembly GCA_027488985.1. Lineage (GTDB taxonomy): Bacteria > Pseudomonadota > Gammaproteobacteria > Burkholderiales > Burkholderiaceae_C > Allorhodoferax > Allorhodoferax aquaticus. The sequence continues at coordinate 334,641 of JAIYAR010000003.1, forward strand.
CGTGGCCGGCTGGCTCAAGCTGCCCTTCTGGCAATGCGTCGCCTACATGGCAGTGGGCAAGTGCCTGCGCTATGTCACGATGACTGCAGGCGCCATCGGGCTGATATCGCTGTGGTGAGCTAGGGGCGCTGTGCGATACGACGCGCCAGATCCATAAACCCGGCGTCACTGACATCGTCCGTACCCAAGACGAGCCCTTGGGCGTCGGCGGACTGCAGCTGCTGCATGGAGCGGTCGTAGTACCGGTCGTAGTGCTTGACCAGCAGATCTTCTACCAGCGCTTCATACTGCCCTGTTGCGATCAGGCTCTTCCAAGCCTCCACTTGGGCCTTGCCGCAGGTCGCACCCAGTCGCTCCAATTGGGCGATCAACACCGGGCTATGCACAAAATAAGCATAGTCCTGTAACAAAAACCGCACACGCGCGCTGACTGGGACGTGCAGTCCCATCCATTGGCCCTGCTGTATGCCCTGGTACACCGCATCCGGCAGGCGCAACAGGCCGATGCGCTTGCTTTCCGCCTCCACATACACCGGGCGCGCCGGATCAAATGCTGACAAGGTGTGGAGCACCCGGGTTTCAAACATCTTCTGGGACGGTTGCACTTGGCCCGGCAGTCCGCCGAGCACCGAGCCTTTGTGAGCGGCAATCGCTTCCAGGTTCAGCACCTGCTCGCCCAGCGCATCCAAAGCCTCAAGCACCTTGGTTTTGCCTGACCCCGTGGGCCCGGCCAGTACCCGGAAGTCGAATCGGGGGGGGACCACTTCCAGCTCGGTCAACACATGATGGCGCCAGGATTTGTAGCCGCCGCTCAGGCGCCGTGCCGTCCAACCCACTTCATTGAGGATATGGGTGAACGAACCACTGCGTTGACCTCCACGCCAGCAATACACCAGCGGGCGCCAGGACTTGGGGTGTGCTGAAAATAGCGTCTCAATGTAGCGCGCCACATTGCGCGCGACCAAGACCGCGCCTACCTTGCGGGCTTCAAACGGAGACACTTGTTTGTACAGCGTACCCACCCGGATACGTTCCTCGTCATCCAACACGGGGCAGTTGATCGCACCGGGAATATGGTCCAACGCAAACTCGCCGGGAGATCGCGCATCAATCACGGCATCGAAACTGCCCAACTGAGCGATGTCGGCGAAGGTGTGGTTGACGGAAGTCACGCGTTGTTTCCTTTATCGGATCAGAACCAGAATCGTGCCCACCACCGTGAGGCCTGCGCCCCACCATGCACCGGTTGCGGGGGCTCGCCCGAGGTGCCACCACAGCAACGGTAGCACCAGCACCGGAGACACAGACGACAAAATCCCGACCATGCCGACATTGCCGTTTTGAAGTGCGAGGAGGATCAGGCTCATACCCAGCCCCATCCCGATCATCCCGCTCAAGCCTACTTTTCCAATCACCGGCCAAGACAGAGGATTCTGGGTACGGGCCACACCGGCTCCGGCCCAAAGCAAAACCAGGTGGGCTGCGCAGGTAGCGCCTACCCGCAGCACGGTGGCGGCCACCGGATCCACGCCGGACGCCATCACCGGCTTGGCGATCAGGGAACCGGTCGCTTGACACAACGCGGCCACCAAGCCCAGGGCGACACCCGAGGGTACATGGCCACGAATTTGTTCCAGCACATGGGACTCATCTTTGCGGGTCCCCAGTGCAATGGCCGTCATCACACCGCCGACCACCAAGGCACCGCCCAACAGGGCCTGGGGGCCCATGCGCTCGTCGAGAATCAGAAAACCCAATAGCGCACTGAAAAGCGCGTGGGTTGCAAACAAAACTCCCGTACGGCGCGGACCCAGCCGGTTCATGGAGGCAAACAGCGCAGTGTCCCCGACAAAAATGCCGATGAGACCACTGACCATCAATACCCCGGCCTGCCCCCAAGAAATGCTGTGCCACGCACCATTGACAAGCACTACCGGGGCGAGCATTACAAAGACCAGCCCCATGCGCCAGCGCGTAAAAGCAAACGCGCCCAAATGGCGCGCTTGCGGAGCGGAAATCAGCCCGGTGAAGGCCCAGCAGGCCGCTGCTCCCAGGGCCAACCAGTCATACGACAGGGTCACATGATGTCCGTGGAAAGATGCATCAGGAACTGAACAGGAAGTTCATCACGTCGCCATCCTTGACCACGTATTCCTTGCCTTCAGCGCGCATCTTGCCGGCATCTTTGGCACCCTGTTCGCCCTTGAAAGCGATGAAATCGTCAAACGCGATGGTCTGGGCACGGATGTAACCCTTCTCGAAATCGGTGTGAATCACGCCCGCAGCTTGGGGACCGGTATCGCCCACATGGATGGTCCAAGCGCGCACTTCCTTCACACCCGCGGTGAAATAGGTTTGCAGACCCAACAAGCTGTAAGCGGAGCGAATCAAGCGGTTCAGGCCTGGCTCGGACTGGCCGAGTTCTTTCAAGAACTCCAGACGGTCCGCATCGTCCATCTCGGAAAGCTCTGCTTCCATCTTGGCGCAAATGGCCACTACGGGTGCCCCCTGGGCTTTGGCAAAAGCCGTTAGACGGTCCAGCAGCGGATTGTTCTCAAAGCCATCTTCGGACACATTCGCCACAAACATGGCGGGCTTGGCCGTGATCAGGAAGAACTGCTTCAACAATGGCAGCTCTTCTTTGCTGAAATCAATCGTGCGCACCGGCTTGGCTTCGTTCAAGGCAGTCTGGCAACGCTCCAGGATGGACACCAGCTTGACGGACTCTTTGTCGCCGGAGCGCGCCAGTTTGGTCACACGGTGCAAGGCTTTTTCTACAGCACCCAGGTCCGCCAGGCACAGCTCAGTCTGAATAACTTCGATGTCGGCAATCGGGTCCACCTTGCCCGCCACGTGAATGACGTTGTCATCTTCAAAGCAGCGCACCACATTGATAGTGGCATCTGTTTCGCGGATGTGTGCCAGGAACTTGTTGCCCAAGCCCTCGCCAGTACTGGCTCCTGCCACCAAGCCGGCAATGTCCACAAACTCCACGATGGCCGGAACAATGCGCTCGGGGGAGATGATGTCGGCCAACTGCTGCAAGCGCAGATCGGGCACTTCCACCACGCCCACGTTGGGCTCAATCGTGCAAAACGGGTAGTTTTCTGCAGCAATGCCCGCCTTGGTCAAGGCGTTAAAAAGGGTACTTTTGCCCACGTTGGGCAGGCCTACAATGCCACACTTCAAACTCATAACAAACCTCTAAAAACTGGGTGCCAAGTGTATGCCATACCTGTTTCCTCGCCTGTTGGTGGCGCTGGCACTCTGGATCGGAGCAGGGATGGCCGGTGCCCGTGCGGCAGATGTGGCCTTCACTGACGCACTGGTTCTCGGAGACAACCCCACCAGCCTGACCATCCCCGGACGCACATGGCAATGGTTGGAAAACGGACGCAGTGCCGCCGCCGCAGATGCTCAGTCGGCCGCATTTGAGGCCGTTCCAGCGACACAGATAGCCCCACTTAACCCGGACAACACCCTCTGGATCAGGCTGCGCCTGGTGAGGGCAGCGGGCAATGCATCGCATTGGGTGCTTAATATCCCGCAGCCTTACCTCGACTATGTGACCTTGTACGAACTGCGCAATGGTGCCTGGTACCCGCAAACCGCCGGAGACACGCATGCGCAACACCATTGGGCCATGCGCTGGCTGTATCCCGAGTTCGCGCTGAATTTGTCTGCGGGGCAGCCTCAGGATGTGCTGCTGCAAATCCGGAATTTCAAACCGCTCCCTCTCCCGCTACGCATCAGCCAGGCGAACGCACGCGAGGGGCAACGCTTGCTGGAAAGCATTCTGCTGGGTCTTGTATTCGGTCTGGTGCTCACACTGGGTGTGCTTTCCATGCTGCGCTACGCCGAATTCCGCAACGTGTCAGACCTGGGCGCCGCCCTTTACAGCGCATTGATTGCGATGGCGCTGGGCCAATTCAACGGCGTACTGAATGTCCTTCTTTGGGATGAGGCCCCCGCATGGGCCGACTATGCCAACAGCGTGCTTCCGGTGGCCGCAGTTGGCGGAGCGCTTCTATTCGGCCGCCACGTGTATGCATTGGCGACCCATTACCCGCGCTTTGACAGGGTGTTCTATGCGATGGGATGGGGAGGCCTTGCTTCGGTGTTGAGCTATGTCGTGGTCGACCGGGCCACGGCCGACATCATCGCAGGCACCGTTTTGCTGCTGGGCACCGCCACAGGCCTGGCCGCCACCTGGCTGAGCTGGCGCGCCGGCTCGCCCATCGGTGCGTGGTTGCTATGGACCTATACGCCCCAGTTCGCCATGGTGCTTTGGATGACGCTGGAAGCCGGCGGCTACCTGCCGGCTTTCTGGCCTTTGAGATACCTCTTGACCGTCACCGTAGCAGCCTCAGTACCGGCTCTGGTGTACGCCCTAGGCCGGGCCACCCACGACCGCAAGGAGCTGGAAGCCCGGGCCGAACATTTACCCACTCAGGACGCCCTGACCGGACTATTGACGCCAAGCGCCTTTCAAACGCACCTCGAAGACGCCTACCAACGCGTCGTCAATGGACGGGAACCTTTGGCACTGGTGCTCGTGAGCGTGATCAACCACGAACACATCCGCAGCAAAATGGGGGATCCGATTGCTGAGCAATGCCTGCTGCGGGCAGTCATCAAACTGCATCGCGTGCTGCGGGATGTAGACCCGGCTGCCCGCGTCGGTAGTGCCCGTTTCGCCATGCTGCTGGAAGGCGTTGCCTCGCGGCAGGCGGTCACAGAGCGCCTCGTCAAACTGGTGGCCTCCGGACTGATCCCGCTACAAGGCCTGCAACCGGAAGTGACCCTGCAGTTCCAGGCTGCCTGCGTGCTCCTCCATGAAAACCCGATTGCACCTGACAAGGCACTGAATGAGTTGTCTGAAGTGCTGGCCGGCATTTCGCCGCGCACCCGGAGACCTGTCCGCTTTTTGGAACCCGTGCCCACCCAGGTGGGAAGCCTGCACTCTTCTCTGTCCGCATGATGAAAGCACGCTACCTCCCCGCCCTTGTGGCCCGCTCACTCGCCTTGGCCCTGGTGTGGGCAAGCCTGCTGATCGCGCCCACCGCCGGAGCACAAACGGCCTACGTGCTGGACGACGCCGTAGGCAGCTTCAGGCTACAGGGCACCTTGTCTTTTTTGACGGTCGAAGGTGCTGGCAGCTCCCTCGACGAGATACTGAAACGGGATCGGGCCCGTTTCACACCCGCGGACACTGTGCGCAGCATGCCGCTCCAAGACGGCAACACCGTGTGGGTGCGCCTGCGCTTTGAGCGCGACGCTCGCTCTACCGCCCGCTGGATGCTGGCCGTCCCTCTGCCCTACCTGGACTATGCAGCGCTATACCAACCCGATGGCAAAGGCGGCTGGTCCCGCCAGATTGCGGGCGACAGTGTGGCAGTCGGCCAATGGAGCCGGCCGGCGCTCTACCCCGATTTCAGGCTGGATGTCCCGGCCGAAGGCGCCTACGACGTTTACTTGGAACTCCGCAACTTCAAACCCACGCTGGTGCCCGTACTCCTCGCCACCGAGAGCCGGCGCAACAGCCAGAGCGAGTTGGAGCATTTGCTTCTCGGTGGCCTGTTCGGCGCACTGGTGATGCTGGTCGGCGTTTGCGCGATCCACTATGCGCAAAGCCGTAGTGCAGACGATGGCTGGTACACGATGTACGCAGCCGGCATGGTGGTGGTGGTGAGTTGCATGACCGGGCTTTCAGGTCAGTGGTTGTGGCCCCAGTCGCCTGCATGGTCCAACTACACCCATCTGAGCATGCCCATCCTGGGCCTCAGCACCACGCTGATTTTCGTCCGGCACATCACGTCGCTGGACGCCGGATTCCCGCGGCTTTCTCAGACCCTCTATGCGGTCGCCGGCTTCGGCATACCGATCGCTCTTCTGGGTGTCGCCATCGATCGCCGAGTGGCAGACATGTTCAACGCCGCCTACCTCGCACTGTGTCCCTTGCTGCTGTTGGTGGCAACGGTTCAGACCTGGCGACGCGGGCATGCGGTGGGGCGCTGGCTGACCATTGCCTACCTTCCCACCGGCCTGGTCACCCTGTATATCGCGCTGCAAATGCTTCTGCTGATTCCTGCTTGGTGGCAATCGCGCTATTTGATGGTGATTGCAGTGGCACTTTCGGTGCCTTTGCTTCAGCAGGCCCTGCACCTGCGGGCCCGGGAGCGCCGCGAGGCACAGGACCGGGCCAACGCACTGCCAACCCAGGATGCGCTGACCGGGCTGCTGACCCGCCCTCTGTTCGACACCCAGGTGGAGCTGGCCATCAAGCGGGCGCGACAACGCCGGGAGCCATCGGCCATCGTGATGGTCGAAATCGTGAACTACAGCTACCTGCGCGATTCCTATGGCGATGCTATCGCCGAACAGTGTCTGTTGCGCGCCGCCGTCAAGCTGCACAGGGTACTGCGGGATGTAGACCCCGCCGGCCGGGTCGAGACAGCGCGATTCGGACTGGTGTTGGATGGTGTGGCGTCACGCCAGGAACTCACCGAACGCATGGTGCGGTTGGTGGCCTCCGGACTGATTCCGCTGCCGGGCTTGAAACCCGAGGTGACCCTGCAGTTCCACATCAGCTGCGCTTTGCTGACCGAGGTAGTCGCCGACAAGCGCACCATTCTCCAAGAGCTGGCGGATGTGTTGCACGGCATGTCACCCCGCACCCGCAGACCCATCCGCTTCCTGGAGCCTGCGCCGACCATGCCCGCGGCGTTTACCCCGGCCGACGACAACGACTCAGACCGCGCCCCGCTTACCCCTCACTCGAAGCCATAACTCCCAGCTACCGGCTGGCCCACGCGCAACATCGCACCGCTGCCTGAGAGCACCACCGCATTCATGCCAAAGGTGATCGCACCATTCAAGCGGCTGTCCTGCCGGTAGGTCAAAAGGGCATCCCCTACCCCCGGATGGCTTTGTGCGGTAGCCGGGTCGATGTTGGGAATCGGGCAACGCGCACAGGGCTTGACCAATGCGAGCTGTGGGGCGATGCCACGGTCTGTGTCCGCTCCAACTTCCAACATTGTGATGTGATCCTCATCGTGCGCTTCCAGGCCACCCAACACCAGATTGGGGCGAAAGCGTGCCATAGCAACTGCCGGCAAACCGGAATCGACCAACCGGGCATTGAGAGGGACCATGGCGGCTTCGGTAGTAACCAGCACCGGATAGCCATCGGCAAAATGGGTATGACTCAAAACGCCAGCCGTCCAACGCGAGCTGCAAGCGCGCCGCACTTCGGGCGCAAACCGCACCAGGCGTACCCCGGGCTGCGCCAGCGCCTGCTGCAACCAGACAGCCACGCTGTCGCCCATGTCCATGGCGTCCAGCGTATCGTCCCAGACCTCTACCCGGCACCGCGGGCCTATTGCGTCCAGGGGCACTGACAGTGGAGCCATGGAGGGGGCTTGCAATTGCAAAGCATCGGCCGTCAACTGAGGCTGCACCAATGCCATGCGCGGGCACTCGCGCTGGGTCAGAAACAAGCCTCCGGCATCCACCACCATCCAGTGCCTATCCCATTCCAGACCGGTTTCCAGCAAACGGGCCTGCGTGACCGCCACTCCAGCCAGCGACTTGACGGGGTAGATCATCAGGGCGGCAATGTGGCCGTGGACATCGGGGGTGAAACTCTGTGGCATGGGGCTTTCCTGGTGCATAGAGCCCACATTGTGCACAGCCCTCCTACAATGACCGCATGCCCCAAACCTATGACATTTGCATCCGTGGCGCCGGCATTGTGGGGCGCACGCTGGCGCTGCATCTGGCGGCCAAGCGACTGAAAGTCTCCCTCGTCATCGCCCCTGCCGGCAGCAGCACTACCGAAGCGGATGTGCGCGCCTATGCCCTGAACCAATCCTCCCGAGCGCTTCTGGAAGCCGTGCGATGCTGGCCGGCCGGTGACAGCGCGACCCCCGTCTTGCACATGGCCGTCGAAGCCGGTGCGCAATCCCGCGTGGATTTTGATGCCGCCGAACAAGGCGTGGAGGCCTTGAATTGGATTGTGGATGTGCCTGTGCTGGAACAGCAACTGGCGCAAGCCGTGCAATTTCAGCCGCTGATCACGGTCGTGGACACCCCGCAAACGGCCCTTCTCACCGTGGTGTGCGAAGGCCGTGCCAGTGCCACCCGCGAAGAATTCGGCGCCGATTTCGATGTGCACCGTTACGGGCAGTGGGCAGTGGCAGCCCGGGTAGAGAGTGAACAACCCCACGGGCAGACTGCACGACAGTGGTTCAACGAAGGTGAGATTACTGCCCTGTTGCCTTTGGGCGGCCCGCAAGGGAACTTCCACGCGCTGGTGTGGTCAGTCAGTCCCGAGCGCGCACAAGAACTGCTGAACACCTCCGACATGGATTTCACCTCCGCACTGCAGACGGCTACCCGCATGGCGGTTGGCGGCTTGCGGCTTTGCAGCCCGCGGGCCAGCTGGTCACTACAACATGCAGTGGCCAAGCGCTGGGCCGGCACGTCAACTCAGGCGGGCGCTGAACGTGCATGGGTCCTGGCCGGTGATGCCGCCCACAACGTGCACCCGCTGGCGGGCCAAGGTCTGAACCTCGGCCTGGGAGATGTGGCCGAACTTGTGAAGGTGCTGGATAACCGTGGCTACTGGCGCGGCGTCGACGACATGCGCCTATTGCGCCAGTACGAACGGGCACGCAAAGCGGAATTTGCACTGGTGGGCGGCAGCGGAGACTCGCTGCAACAGCTATTCACACATCCCCACGCACTGGTACACGCTGCGCGCAACTGGGGCTTGCGAGGCTTTGACCAGTTTGTGCCGCTCAAACGCTGGGTCGCCCGGCGCGCCATGGGCCTGTGAAGCACCAGCCATCTCCATTTTTTTGACCGGACCCTGACCTTATGCATTTCACCCGATTGTTTGTTGCCGCCCTGGGGCTGGCACTCGCCGCGCTGTCCACCGGCGCCACAGCCCAGGAAGCCGCCATCCGCGAAGCCATCGCCAAGCGCGTGCCCCAACTCAAGGCCATCGATGAAGTCCGGCCTGCCGGCATTCCCGGCCTGTACGAAATCCGCGTCAATGGCGCGGAGATCTACTACACCGATGCCAAAGGCAACTACCTCATCCAGGGCAACCTGTTCGAGACCAAAGGCTTGCGTAACCTGACCGAAGAACGCATCAACAAACTCACTGCCATCAAGTTCAGCAGCCTGCCGATCAAAGACGCTTTCACCATCGTGCGCGGCAACGGTGCCCGCAAGCTGGCGGTATTTGAAGACCCCAACTGCGGCTACTGCAAGCGCTTCGAGCGCGACCTGCAGAAAATCGACAACGTGACCATCTACATGTTTCTTTACCCCATTCTCGGCCCGGACTCGACCGAGAAATCCAAGGCTATCTGGTGCAGCAAAGACAAAGTCGCCGCCTGGCAGGACTGGATGCTACGCGACCAACCCGCGCCTGCTGCCGCAGCCATGTGCGACACCTCGCCGCTGGCACGCAACGTCGAGTTCGGCAAAACCTACCGCATTCAGGGCACGCCCATGCTCTTGTTTGAAAATGGCAACCGCGTGCCCGGCGCCATCGATGCGCAGCAGATTGAAAAGCACCTGAAAGACGCTAAAGGCTGAGCCCGGCGTCCGCTAAAGCGCTCCTGAATTCATAGCTGCCCGCGCACATTTTGCGGGCGCAAACTGGTGATTTGGCATGAGAAGCACCCCCAAGACATCCCGCCCCCTTGCCGCGACCCTGCACCCCGCCGGGGCAGTGCATTACCGCATTTCAGTGGGCGATCTGCACAGCCACATCTTCCAGGTCAACATGACTGTGGCATCACCTGCTGCGCAGCAGGCACTGAGCTTGCCGGCCTGGATACCGGGGAGCTACCTGATCCGGGAATTCGCCAAACACCTGCAAAAGCTGGAGGCCCGCCAAGGCGGCAAGCGTGTGCCTCTGGTCCAGCGGGACAAGGCCACGTGGCAAGCCAACTGCCGCCCTGATTTACCGCTGGAGCTCAGTTACGAGGTCTATGCCTTTGACGCCTCGGTGCGCACCGCGTGGCTGGACGCCCAGCGCGGCTTCTTCAACGGCACCAGCCTGTGTCTGCAAGTGCCCGAAGCTGCGGCACAGCCCCACACGATTGAAATTCTTCCGGTGGAAGGCGCTCAAGGCTGGCAACTCGCCACCGGGCTAGAGCCGGTACGTATCGACAAAGCAGGCTTCGGCCTCTACCGCGCCGCGGATTACGACACCTTGGTGGACTGCCCGGTAGAGCTGGGTCCGTTCTGGAGCGGCAGTTTCGAGGTGTTCGGCGTGCCGCACCGCTTTGTGGTGGCGGGCGCCCCGCCCAGCTTCGACAGTGAGCAACTGCTGGCCGATACCCGCGCCATCTGCGAGGCCGAGATGCGTTTCTGGCATGGAGACGAACTAGATAGCTATCAAAAGGAGAGCACTTCGCGCACGAAGGATAAGCGCCAGAGCCCGATTCCATTCAAAAACTACGTGTTCATGCTGGCTGCGGTGCATGACGGCTACGGCGGGCTGGAGCACAAAAACTCCACCGCGCTCATCTGCAACCGCAAGGACCTGCCGCGCCTGCCCCGCAACACGCTGGCACCCACCACGCACAAGCAGCCCGAGGGCTACACCACGCTGCTCGGCTTGATCAGCCACGAGTACTTCCACACCTGGAACGTCAAGCGCCTGCGCCCCGCCGAGCTGGCCGTCTACGACTATCGCGCGGAGAACTACACCGAGCTGCTGTGGTTCTTTGAGGGCTTTACCAGCTACTACGACGACCTGCTGTTACGTCGCGCCAAGCGCATCGACAACGCGGCCTACCTCAAGCTGCTCTCCAAAACCATCAATCAAGTGAACCAGACGCCAGGCCGTCTGGTGCAAAGCGTGGCCCAAAGCAGCTTTGACGCCTGGGTGAAGTACTACCGCCAGGATGAGAACACCGCCAACGCTACGGTGAGCTACTACACCAAGGGCTCCTTGGTGGGCCTGTGTCTGGACCTGACCCTGCGTGCCGAGGGCAAGACCACGCTGGACGCCGTGATGCGCGGCCTGTGGACACGCTGCGCCGGTGGCCCCATGACCGAGGCTGACTTACTGGCCGTGCTGCAGGGGCTGAGCGGCCGCTCGTTTGCCAAAGACATGGAGCGCTGGGTGCACAGCACCAAGGAACTGCCGGTGGCCGAGCTGTTGGAGCAGCATGGCGTGCAAGTGAACCGCGAGCCGGACCAAGTGGCACAACAATTGGGGCTGCGCGTGAAGGAAAGCGGCGGGCTGTTCATCCAGCAAGTGCTACGCGGCGGTGCGGCCGAAAAGGCCGGATTTGCAGCAGGAGACGAATGGCTGGCCGTGCAAACCGAAGGCGAGCCTTGGCGCATGCAGGTCTTGGATGACCTGACGCTCTACACCGGCAAAGCAAAGAAAGTCACGGCTCTGGTGTCCCGCGACAAGCGGCTGATGAATCTGCCGCTCACCCTGCCCGCAGCCAGCCAGGCCGTGCGCCTGTCGGTGCGCGATATGGCCGCTGCCAACAAATGGCTGGGCAGTTCCAGCTGAAGCGGCCGTCCTGATGCTTCGTAGCTAATTGCCGGTAAACCGCGGGGCGCGTTTCTCGCGGAAGGCCATCACGCCCTCCAGATAGTCATGGGTGCGACCCATGGCGCTTTGGGTATCCCGCTCGGCGTCCAGCTGCTGGTTCAGGCTGCGGTTAAGCCCGTCGCGCAGCAAATGGCGGGTGGCCACCAGCGCGGTAGTCGGCATGGCAGCCAGGCGCTGCGCCATGTCCATGGCGGCTGCCACACAGTCATCGGCCACATCCCAAATCAGCCCCCAATCTTTGGCCTGCGATGCTGGAAGCGCGTCCCCGGTCATTGCCAAGGCGAGCGCGCGGGCCATACCCAGGCGCTGGGGCATGAACCAGCTGCTACCGGCGTCAGGCACTAGCCCTATCTTGCTGAATGCCTGAATGAACTTGGCGCCCGGCGCCGCAATCGCTACATCGCAAGCCAATGCCAGCGATGCCCCGGCTCCCGCGGCCACGCCATTGACGGCAGCAATCACCGGCATGCGCAAAGCCTGAATCCGCCGGGTGGTAGGGTTGAAGGCCTGGTCGATCACGGGGCCCGGGTCGGCGCGCTCCACGAGGTTGGGGCCGGGCTCGAAATCAAACCCCGTCAAATCAGCCCCCGCGCAAAAGCCACGGCCTGCACCGGTGATGACCACGGCGCGGATGGCGGCGTCCGCCTCCGTTCGGTCCAGTGCGTTCCACAAATCAGCATGCATTTGGCGGGTGAAGCTGTTCAATGCCGCGGGGCGATTCAACGTCAACAAGGCGACGGCGCCCCGTGCGGCGTAGGTAACGGTAGATTGAGAGGCGTGGGTAGGAGTCGTGCCGGCGTCAGTCATGTGCAAACCCTCTTCGCTATAGTTCAGAACATCAAAAATCCGGAGACATCCATCATGAGCTACGAATGCATCACCACCCGTATCGAAGGCGACAAGGTTGCCATCATCACGCTCAACCGCCCCAAGCAACTCAATGCCTTGAACGACCAACTGATGGATGAGCTGGGCGCCGCGCTCAAAGCCTTTGACGCGGACCCCACCATCGGCTGCATAGTGATCACCGGCAGTGAAAAAGCCTTTGCCGCGGGCGCCGACATTACCGCCATGGCCAAGTTCAGCTTTGCAGACGCCTACAAGGGCGACTTCATCACCCGCAACTGGGAAACCATCCGTTCGATCCGCAAGCCGGTGATTGCGGCCGTGAGTGGCTTTGCGCTGGGAGGCGGTTGCGAGCTGGCCATGATGTGCGACTTCATCATTGCCGCCGACAACGCCAAGTTCGGCCAACCCGAAATCAAGCTGGGCATCATCCCCGGTGCGGGCGGAACCCAGCGCCTGCCCCGCGCGGTGGGCAAATCCAAAGCCATGGACTTGGCTCTGACCGGCCGCATGATGGACGCCGCCGAGGCTGAACGCGCGGGCCTGGTAAGCCGCGTCGTGCCCCTGGATAAGCTGCAAGAGGAAGCGCTGGGTGCAGCGCTCCAAATCTGCGCTTTCTCCCAAGTAGCCACCATGGCAGCCAAGGAAGCGGTGAACCGTTCGTTTGAAGGCACTTTGGCCGATGGAATCGCCTTTGAGCGCCGCATGTTCCACGCCTTGTTTGCCACGGCAGACCAAAAAGAAGGCATGGACGCCTTCGTGAACAAGCGCGCGGCGAACTTTACGCACCAATAATTTCTGGTCTATAATGCCGGTCTTCGGTCGTATAGCTCAGTTGGTTAGAGCGCAGCATTCATAATGCTGATGTCGGTGGTTCAAGTCCACCTACGACCACCAAACAAGAAAACCCGCAGTGCGAAAGCGCTGCGGGTTTTTTCTTGCCCAGCCCAACTCGGGGGGGCAGCCGGTAAAATGCACAACTTCATTCACAGCCTCTGGATACACACCATGAACCGCTGCACTCTATTGCTCTGCGCACTTGGCCTTGCGGCAACAGGCGCCATCGCACAAACCGGCCCTACCAGCAGAAACCTCACGACCACAGACGGTGCGGTGGTAGCGGTGCGCGCCTTTCCTGCCAACGCCTTGCGCGGAACGATGATTGTTCAAGCGCCGCCCGAGGTATTGCTGGACAGCAAGGCCGACCGCCTGTCTCCCGGCGCCCGCATTCGCGGTGCCAACGGCATGCTGGCCATGTCAGCGTCCTTGCTGGGGCAAACCCTGCCGGTGATGTACACCCGTGAGCCCAACGGCATGCTGCACGATGTGTGGGTGATGACTGAGCTGGAAGCCCAGCTCCTCCCGGTCAAGCCTTCGTACTCCAAGTAAGCACGCGCGCAGGGTCGCGTGGCGCGCGCTTACTTTACAGCCATTTGGCACCCTAGCGCTCGCAGAATATGCGCGAGCAGCTCCTGAATTCATAGCATTGAAGCACATCCATCATGTCCAAAAAAGTCTTTATCAAAACCTTCGGCTGCCAGATGAACGAGTACGACTCGGACAAGATGGTCGACGTACTTGGCGCAGCCCAAGGCTATGAACCCACCGACGATGTGGAGCAAGCCGACCTGATTCTGTTCAACACCTGCTCGGTGCGTGAGAAGGCACAAGAGAAGGTGTTCAGCGACCTGGGCCGCATCAAGCACCTCAAGGCCAAAGGCGTGCAAATCGGCGTGGGCGGCTGCGTGGCCAGCCAGGAAGGCGCCGAAATCATCAAGCGCGCACCCTATGTGGACGTGGTGTTCGGCCCGCAAACCCTGCACCGCTTGCCTGAAATGCTGAATGCCCGCAAAGCACTGGACAAGCCGCAGGTGGACATCAGCTTCCCGGAGATCGAAAAGTTTGACCACCTGCCGCCTGCCAAGGTGGACGGTGCCAGTGCGTTCGTGAGCATCATGGAAGGCTGTTCCAAGTATTGCAGCTACTGCGTGGTGCCTTACACCCGCGGCACCGAGATCAACCGCCCGTTTGAAGACGTGCTGGTGGAGATTGCGGGCCTGGCTGACCAGGGCGTAAAAGAAGTCAATCTGCTGGGACAGAACGTGAACGCCTGGCGCAACGCCATGGGCGACTCAGGAGAGATTGCCGACTTTGCCACCTTGCTTGAATACGTGAGCGACATTCCGGGCATTGAGCGCATCCGCTACACCACCAGTCACCCCAATGAATTCACCCCCAGCCTGATTGCGGCTTACGAAAAGCTGCCCAAACTGGTGAGCCACCTGCACTTGCCGGTGCAGCACGGAAGCGACAAAATTTTGATGACCATGAAGCGCGGTTACACCGCCATGGAATACAAAAGCACCATCCGCAAGCTGCGCGCCATCCGGCCGGACATGAGCATTAGCTCCGACTTCATCGTTGGCTTCCCCGGCGAGACGGACGAAGACCACGCCAAGATGATGAAGCTGATCCATGACATCGGCTTTGACAACTCCTTCAGCTTCATCTTCAGTCCCCGCCCCGGCACGCCGGCGGCCAATCTGCACGATGACACCCCGCACGAAGTGAAGCTGGCCCGCCTGCAAGAGCTGCAAGCCGCCATCAACGCCAACATTGCCACCATCAGCAACCAACGCCTGGGCACGGTGCAACGCATTTTGGTGGAAGGCGGTAGCAAGCGGGATAACGGAGAACTGATGGGTCGCACCGAGTGCAACCGGGTAGTCAACTTTGCCGGCCACCCGCGCCTGGTAGGCCAACTGGTGGATGTGACTATCACTGAGACGCGCAGCTACACCTTGCGCGGTGAGGTGCTGACCACCGAGACCGTCGCCTAAGCGTTCTGCGCCTTCAGCCAAGGGCTCCTGCGGGAGCCCTTTTTGCTTTTTGCTTGCCTTAAGTCAAGAATTTTTCAAGGGAAAACCCGCGGGTGGCACGTAAGATGAGCCGCGCCGCCAGCCGCTTGCGCCGGCCCTCTTCACGCAAATTCCCGGGAGTTTTTGACATGTCATCGGCACACCGCATCGAACACCCCGCCTATCAGGCCAAGATCATGTCGGCCGAAGCCGCCGCCGCCCTCGTCCCCGCAGGTGCCAATGTAGGCATGAGCGGCTTCACCGGCTCCGGCCACCCCAAAGCGGTGCCCCAAGCGCTGGCCCAGCGGATCGAAGCATTGCACGCGGCAGGCGAAGACTTCCAGATCGGCTTGTGGACCGGCGCCTCCACCGCCCCCGAGCTGGACGGTGCGCTTGCCAAGGCCCACGGCATCTCCATGCGGCTGCCCTACCAGTCTGACCCCACGGTGCGCAAGCAGATCAACGCGGGGCAGATGCAGTACACCGACATCCACCTGTCGCATGTGGCGCAGCTGGCGTGGTTCGGGTTTCTGGGGCCGCTCAAGGTGGCGGTGGTGGAAGTGGCGGGCATCCTGCCAGACGGGCGGCTGATTCCCTCGTCCTCGGTGGGCAACAACAAAACTTGGCTGGACCTGGCCGACCACATCATTCTGGAAGTCAACAGCCATCAGCACGCCGGGCTGGAAGGCATGCATGACATTTACTACGGCACCCGCATTCCGCCGCACCGCCAGCCGATCCCGCTGGTGGCCCCCGGGGACCGCATCGGCGACTGCTACCTGCACTGCGACCCGGCCAAGGTGATTGCCGTAGTGGAAACCAGCGAGCATGACAGGAACTCGCCCTTCACGCCGCCGGATGCCACGTCTGAGCGGATTGCCGGGCACATCATCCAGTTCCTGCAGCAAGAGGTGAGCGCCGGCCGCCTGCCAGCGGATCTGCTGCCGCTGCAAAGCGGTGTGGGCAACATCGCCAACGCCGTGCTCATCGGCCTGAACCAGGGCCCCTTCAACAACCTCACCGCATACACCGAAGTGCTGCAAGACGGCATGCTGGAGATGATCAAGTCCGGCAAGCTGATCATGGCCTCGGCCACCGCGCTGTCTTTCAGCCCGGCGGCGCTGGACGAGTTCAACGCCAACATCGACTTTTACCGCGAGCGCATCGTGTTGCGCCCGCAGGAGATGAGCAACCACCCCGAGGTGATCCGCCGCCTGGGCCTGATTGCCATGAACGCGATGATCGAGGCAGACATCTACGGCAACGTGAACTCCACCCACATCATGGGCAGCAGCATCATGAACGGCATAGGCGGCTCGGGCGACTTTGCGCGCAACGCTTACCTGTCGTTTTTCATGACGCCCTCCACCGCCAAGGACGGCGCCATCTCGTGCATCGTGCCCATGGTCTCGCACACCGACCACACCGAGCACGATGTGGAAATCATCGTCACCGAGCAAGGCCTCGCCGACCTGCGCGGCAAGTCACCCACGCAGCGCGCACAACTCGTTATCGAGCACTGCGCCCACCCCGACTTCCGCCCCGCCCTGCGCGACTATTTCAACCGCGCCCTGCAGACAGCCCCCGGCCGCCACACCCCGCACATCCTGAGCGAGGCGCTGTCGTGGCACGACCGGTTTGTGAAGACCGGGCGGATGTTGTGATTTGCTATTGATTTAGGAGCTACTCGCGCAATTTCTATGAGCTTTAGCGGGTTATTAGGCTTGCAAAGCTTTGTGCGCCTGCGGGTGGGTGGGTGACGGCGAGCAGCGCAGCTTGGGGTTGGGTAGTCGGCATTAGGCTGATTGCGGACCTCTGTTGAGCTCCGAAGCAGTCGTTAACGCCCAAGGAAATTGGCACCGGAGCCGAAGGCGGAGGGTAGCCGCCTTGTGCGTCACAGCGTTCCACCCTCGGGCCAATTCTCCCAGTGCGTGTTAGGCTCCTCTGAAGGCCGGTAAGCGGAAACATTGCCGTAAGCCAAGACTTCAGCCAATGATTTGAATGACTCGTTGGAACTAGGGAGCTCGCCGTTGACGAGGTCGGGGTGGTTCCATTCCTC
>JAIYAR010000013.1 GCA_027488985.1 Comamonadaceae bacterium
CAAGCTGACGGCAGCTACATCGTTAAAGAGTTTTGGGACGAGATAGACAGCGGACGAGTGCAAGGCTACGGCTTAAGCCTGCAACGTATCGCTAAGGAAGTAAGGCATGCAGCGTTAGGGCCATGCACACGCATTGACTTTAAGGCAAGCAGCTACGCAATACTTACGTCGCTTGCACTCGCAATCAATCCACAGCTAAAAGTCGAATCAATCAAGCATTACGTCAAGCATCGCAGCAGTGTGCGTAAGCGCATTGCAAAAGAAGTTGGCGTGAGCGAGGACAGGATAAAAACGGTTTTTACGGCTATTGGCTTTGGCGCAAAAGTTAGCGACAACCCTTACAACAGCATCAATGAGCTGCTTGGCAAAGAAGCGTATGCGAAGCTAGTTGCAAACGCAGAGTTTGTGGAAATACGCGAGGCGTTTAAAGCCGTATGCAAAACGATATTGGCGAACGAATTGTTTAAAGGTGACTGCTTTAGCGTTGGCGCTCACACGTACAACACCATCAGTCCCAAAACACAAACCAAGCGCACAAAAAATCAAAAGCTAGCGTGGCTCTATCAAGCTTGCGAACGCATGGCGCTGGATATGGTCATCGAAAAAATGCCAAGTGCATTTGTTATGCAGTTGCCTGTACACGACTGCATGTACTTGCAACAGCCGCTACCTGCGCATGTAGTGCTGGACTTGAAAACAGAATTGCGCACCGTGTTTGAACTGCTTGACTTTGAACAGGAAAAAATTGTGCCAATACATGCGCGCGAAGATCACAGCATGTTTACTGCTGATTGGGACAGTGCAGAGACGGAGCACAGACTGCGCACGCAAGAAGCAGAGCGCGCAGCGGTTGGCTATCAGTCAAGCGTTGCAGTAACTGGCAACACAGGCTTTACAGCTACGGACTACACAGGTGAGACAAATGCGCAGTACGAACAACGCAGGCGGCGCACGCTGATGATGGAAGACTTGCTGCATGCGCATAAACGCGAAGCACAAGAGGACGAGTAAGCGCATCGCGCTGCTGCTGCTTTAGTACTATGCGCAGCAGCACACCGCACAAAACGCGCTACAAGCTGCGCGCACGCCAAAACAATAGCAGCGCACCTGGCACAGCATAAAACGTGCTGTAGCGCTGATTTAGTGACGCACCTTACTGAGCATAAGAAAACAGCACTTTTATTAACTAAACGCCAAACATATTGTGCATTGGCGTAGGTTTTTATTAGGTAGACAAAGGCTACCTAAGAAAACACACTGTAGTTACGTTAAATACTAACTACAGAAAGTTAATAAATGTCCCAAGCTAAATCACTTACGCAATGCGAAATTACAAAAGTACTTGAACACATTGCTGCACGTAACTTTGCGCTGCGCAATCGCACCATGTTTCTCACCAGCCTGTACAGCGGCATGCGTGCAAAGGAAATCAGCTGCTTACGCATCGCTGATGTTTTGAACGAAGACGGTACTGTGCGCAGCGAAGTTCGCTTGACTGCGGAAATGACTAAAGGGCGACACCCACGCACTGTGTACTTGAACGTCAAGCTACAAACAGAGCTGCAACGCTATTTGGATATGCGACGAGTGGATGACAAGACACAGCCGCTGTTTATTACTGCTGGCCGTAAAGCATTTAGTGCTGCTGGTATGGTGCAGTTTTTTTACTGGCTATACAAGGATGCTGGCATTAATGGTGCAAGCAGTCACAGTGGGCGCAGGACGTACGCTACTGTGATTGCTGCAAAGGGAACCAGCTTGCGCGTGCTAATGCGATTGATGGGGCACAAAAACTTGGCGACTACTGCAGTCTATGTGGACGCAAGCGACGACATGATGCGTAATGCTGTGGAATTAATAGGCTGATTATCAGCTTTGCTTACTATTTGGAAACTGCCCTTTAGCAGTGTTAGCAACAATTAACGATGCATCCTTAAAGTACCTGCTGACTGTTGCAGCCATTACACTTCGTTTATAGGCTGCTTCACGCGTGTCGTCTGTAACTAAAGGCATAGCAGACTGAACAAGATTTAATTCTTTTCCTATCTGTGCAAGCGTCTTTCTTTTAACTGCCGTTTTATTGGCAATGACAGCATCGTAAACAGTGAGTTGAATTCGTAAAGTTTCAATAGAGACACTGCGATACATGGGATAACGTGCAGTACTTGCATCGCTATCACTAAGCGCCTTTCGCCCTCTCTTGCCACCATGCCTAGTCGCAAGTAGTTTTGCAAAGTAGCCTTGCATACGACGCTTGCTAATTGCTAATGGCACTGCAACGACCATCATCCTCTCTTTGGTCCAAGCGCTATCCCAGTCTGCTGGACTGTGCAACTCCTGCACACGCTCAGGCAGTGGCTGCTCGCCAAACAGCACAGCGCCACGCTCGCCTGCATTCCACCACGCCTTAAAGCTGCTATTGCGCACATCGCCAAAGTCTGCATACAACGCAGACAGTGAGCCTTGTCCATCGTTTGTACAGCACGCTAAGTAGTCATCGTTACGTCTCAAAAACTCCCACCACCAATAGTACGGGCTTCGCTGTTGATAGCTAGCTGACAAAGGCTTAGTGACTTTTCCAAACAGTGGATGTTTTGCCTTAAAAAATACTCTCATTGTTTTAACAATCTAATTGCAACTAACATAATTAGATTATCACATAAATTCATATTAATAGACAATAGAGACTTAGATTGATGAGAAAGCAGAGAGCTTTCAAATCATCTAAAAACCTTAATTTAATGGAGTTTTCTATGTGTGATATTTGCAAAAAAGAACATTTACGAGCTAGCGTTACAGAGAATGATTTAAACGAGTTTGTGGAAGGATTTATTGGCACTAAGTACAAGAATAGCAATATTTTTGAAAAGGGCATTGACTTTGATCGAGTTATACATTGGAGGCGAGATGGTAAAGATGAAAAATTGACTTACGTATATATGGACTGCAAAGGTAAGTTTGTTGCTTGGTATTTGGTGGCTGATGGTATTGGAAACAAACAAAGAGCTAAATGATTCCTACACAAAAAGATACTAATATGCACCTGACACATGAACAATGCTGCGAAGTTATGCGTATTTTGCAGGTTATTACTGAGGCTAAATTACCCCTGCGAACGCGTTACGAGATGGCGGAATTACTGCAAATGACATATTTGATTACAGACAAGAAGGAATTTATTAAATTATGAGTGCAAGCGGAAGAGCTATTAGAGAAGTGACTTTTATTATTGAAGTTGAAACTACTGACGCAAGAGAGGTTGAACTTGCATCAAAGCTATATGTTGTTTTCGACATTCCAATGGAAGTATTGGATCGCATGGAAAGCAAATGGGAACGTCGCTGCAACGCAGACAGTCGCCTAACAGCTTAATTGAACTAGAAAGGAAATATTATGACTAAGCAAATTAACTTTTTCGAACAACTTAAACAAGACGCTAGCATTACCTTTAGCGACAAGCCAAAGGTAGTTTATCTACGTAGGCAAGTGAGTGTTGAAGATGTGCGGAAGAAAGTACTGGCAAATCTCACAACGAACAAAGCAGTGTTTGAGGGCAAGAGTAATGAAGATGTACTGGCCAACTATAAAAAAGTAGGCAACACATTTCAGTTCGCTATTAAATACGGCGTAAGGCCGTTGCCAAACGTGCTAGGCGGTAGCACCTATGTCGATGGACTTAACCGCGCACAGATGCTGTCAGCGTTTGACACAGCTTGTGAGATGGTAGAGCGTGGCGACTGTGACACTGCCTTGCAGACGTTGATGGCTGCAAATGCGGCGATGCGCAAGAAGGTTAAGACGAAGCCCGCAAGCCAGAAAAAGAAGAAAGTTGCAGCATGAGTAAGAAGAAAGCAAAGCGCACAGCCGCAGAACGCGCTGAATTGCTGGCTCAAAAGCCCATCTCGCTGCATGGCAAACGCTGCAGATGTGATAGATGCACTGATTGGCGAAAGCAAAAGCTTGAAAGCTTTAATTGTTGGATTGGAGTGCTATTTGATGAGGTGAAATAGTAGCGATCTAACTAGTGGCTTGGGTGCAAAAAAAGCAGCTAAAAAGCTGCTTTTTTGTTTGGTATTTAGGTACACAAAACACACGACTCATTCGATTGACTTAATCATTTCATTCTCAATGAGTTTGGCTACACCACTACCAGCGCAAGACTTACTGTTTCCATTCTTTATACCTGATACTTGTACATAGATGACACACTTACCGCTTGCAGCATTTAGAGAAGAATTAGCACTCAAAGATAAAAAAGTACCATCCCTTATCATATCCGTACATTCAAGTACTGACAAATTAGCAGATGAACTATTTATCAAAGCACTCATTGCGGCTTGTTTTGATATTTTATATTGGGAGCAATTTAGAGGTCCCGCATAAACTGCTCCATGCATAGCAATTGACAAAGACATCAATGACGCTGTTAAGATTAATTTTTTATTCATTTACGAAAAAACTCTATTTTTAATTCGTCAAAACCACACAAACAGCACTAGAATTATATTGAGCTACAGCAAGTTGCTTCGATGCAATACTATTTCTTGCTGCAAAAACTCCTTTGTAATAATTAAATGCATTTATGTCTTTTATTCTATTTTCCATACAGCTGTAGGTTTGAGACATTGGGGCTCCAATTACAAAACATCCATCCGCAACAGAAGACCACTGCGACTCAACACCTTTATACTTGTCAGCAATTCGCTTAACTTGCTGAATGACTTGTGTAGAGTAGTCGCTTGCTTTGACTCCCATTTTTAACGCCATTGAAACGGCACCAATACACATACCCTCTTCTAATGCGGGTGCTGCGTTTGACGCACTACAAAACAGCAGGTTAAAGAATATTGCTGCAATTGGCCTACAGTTATTCATCTTCACTCAATACTCCTTTTTCAGTCAAATCAATCAGCAATGCACATAGCAGACTTTTATCTGCTAATGGTCTATTCCTACGTCTATGGGTTCGCAGTTTTACAAAGTTTCTTATACAGTTCACTGGCATAAACGCTGCTATTTTAGTTTTATGTATCTTTTGACAAAATTGATGCAAATTTAAAAGAAACCTTGTCTCTCTTGCGAATACGCGTTCTGCGAAAAGGAAATTTATCAATGCATGAATATGTTATTCATATATCCCTATAGACCTGTCGCAAAACGAAGCACAGTTATTTAGTTTTAAGAGAGCTTATCTATGAGCAATACAACCAAAGCCAAAAATAGTATCGCGCCAAAAATGGAGCTCAATAATTTATAGTCACTTTTCTTCTCATTCTCTTTAGATATATTTGAGCTTATCGTCTGCATATCTTTAATGAGCGTCCCGCATATATAGCAGCGACCATAACTAGCTTTAACGTCACTTCGACAGCGTATGCATTTCATTCAGCGCCCCTCCTATAGCTTATGAAAATTCTTATTTAAATAATCCACTGCTAGCTGCAGTGCTTATTCTCTTCAATCGATTCAATATCTGTAAATTTTTTTCTCATTAAATTTCTACCTTCACTTAGTTGTAAAGAGAAATAGTTATCCATAGTTTTCTCAATAGTTTCTAAGATGGCTTTACTGATATGTTCAACTTCATTTTTTCTATCATTTGACAATTTGAATAGATAGCAAAAATTTCTCATTGCATGTACAAGCTCTTGTTTGTCATCTAAACGATTGATAACTTCATCAATTGCTTGAACCAATAGCAGATCCAATAAGTGTTTTGTTGTTTTGCTTTCGATTGGTAACAACGTTGGATTTATTCTTCGCAAGTTAAGTCGAAAAATCTCTCCTAAAGCGACGCCATTGCGCCTGCTTCTCCACCAACTCTCCCGCACCACATCTAACGTTTCTTTTGACATAAGAGCTTTTTTCGTTTTGAAAATTATTAGCAATTTGACAACTATTGTCAACAGCGTATTTCTAAATTTTGGAAAAATTTTTTAAGGCGAACACAGATCACACAGGGAAGCCCTGCGGATTTGTTAGATCGACGCGCGAAAGAAAGAAAGATCGCCCGCGTAGTGCAGGCGACTAGACCAGGCTAAACATGAAGGGCATGCATGCTTAGCTGAAAAATGAAGAACTTAGCCCGCGAACTTGGGGCGAAAGAACTTTGCTGCAGTTGCTGCAAGCCATAACACTAGAAGCGTGCCAAGTACATCACCCAAAAACATCTGTGCCATTGCTGGCAAAGGCGTATCCATGTGTCCCACCGCCCAATAAAACGCATTGGTAGGAATTGAATTGCAAAGCGCGCCCAGCAGAGTGAACTTTATGAGATGCATTGGCTTAAGACCTCGTAAGTCCACTGGCAGTTTCAGCCATCTCACACCAATCATCACAGCAAACAAAGGCGCAAAACCAGAGATCAGCGACACGGGTATTGCCTCGTACCAAACTACAGTCCAACTACCCTGTGTTGTGTAGATGATGAGTAGTGTGCCTAAAGCCATGCCTATAGCTGCAGGCAGCCCCAACACCAGAGCGAACAACATACGCACTGCTGCGGGGAGGTAGATAAGACTTAGGTGAGGAGCAATACTGACTGATGAAAAAAACCAGCCATTGAACAAGTACGTACCGTAGTAGACAAGCGTGGCTACTGCTATGTAAGTTACAAAAAGTCCATCGTACTTGTCCGTTGTCTCACCCACGTTAGCTTCCTTTCGTTGCGGCTATTAAAGCGTTGTTTAGTTGCGCAAAGTACTCCGTTGCCAACGCAGTGGCAGACACGTACTTCACACGGTTATCGCTTTCATCAACGGTCAACGTAATGAGGCCTTTCTTGCGCAACGTTTTGAGGCGGCGATGAACAGTTGCTGGTGACGTTTCCGCATCCAACTGCATCGCCTCCAACACGGTCACTTGTTTGCCAGCCACCCAAGCTGTTTCAAGTTGATGCAAGAGGCGCTCTTCAGTCGCGTCAATCACTGGAAACGTTGGCATCTCTCGCAACGCTTGCACCAGATTGAGAAATTTCAGGTAAGCAGTGTTTTTAACTGGCGACATAGTCATTCCCCCAGTTTAAGCCAGCTTAGCCAACGCGTATTCAAAAGCGATTCACATCAAATGTAACACTTAAATCGCTTAAAATTAATTAAACGATCAAAGTGTTGCAATCTTTTTTATTTAGAAGAGGTAGCGGCGTTTATCTGCGCCCCTCGCTCCATCTCTCCGTCAAAGATTTTGCGCGGACGCCTACGGCTTTGGAGCATCTCAATGTTCATCTCCCCGCTCAGCGGCTTGGCGTAGAACCTGTCGATCATCTCTACGCTCGTGCGTGCATTACGTGCAAGCAACAGCGTGTTGATGCCATCGCCAAACAGCAACCTGTACATGATTGCTGTGTGCCGCAGTGAATACAGCGTGCGGGATTCGCCATCAATGCCCTCCCCAAGCTTCGTATCCCACATCAAAATTTCAAACTGTCGCTGCAATTGCTTTAGCGCGTAGCCTCTGTTTGTCTTGTACTGAGGCAAAAACACGTAGTCGTCCTCATGCTCCTTGCCAATCAGTCCTTTTGACAAGTGGTACTGCGTTAGCGTCTTGTAGCAGTCCACCGCCTTCTCCATTGTTGTGATTGGGTCTTTGTGGCCTTTAGTTGGCGGCAAGCGAAGACGCAAATACTTGTAGTCACCACGCTGCACTACGTCCACATGCTTGTGCTGCATGAACTTGATGTCTGTAGGCCTGATGTAGCTGTTGCACATGAATACGACCAGGCGGCGCAAGTCCTCAGTCATATCTACATTGCGCATCAACTCACCAAGCTTCTTTGCTTTGGACTTAGCGTTGATGTATTGAGTTTGCGTTACGCCTTTTGCGTCTTCGTACTTTCGTACTTCTATCTTCTGCCCCACATATCGCCCTGCCGCAGCCCACACACGCCTGTACTCACGTGTAGTAAACCAGCCTCGCGCTTTGTCCTTAACCTTCACGTTTGGAAACTCTGGCACTGCAATGATGAGTTTGCGCCGCGCAGCATGCGCCAGTACCTTGCGCACCAATCCCATGTACATGCTGATGGTGCTGGAGCTGAGTTCTTGCTTGCTTAACTCCGTCAAAAAGTTGTCTAGCGCAAAGTAGTCAATTTCCCGCACTTCCTTGTTTCTAAAGTACGGGTTGATGTGCTTATCGAAACGGTACTTGCTGTTGTCGTATGTGATTTGTGACAACTCGCCGCGCCCTACTTTCGCCTTCTCCGCTTTCAGCATCTCTTTCATGCAGCTTTCAAAGCTCGTTGCAGATGCTGTTGCGGCAATGCCATGCCGCATGTTGTACGTCACTATGTCGTAAAACTCTTTCGCAAACTCAACAGCTTCTCGCTTGCTCTGCGTCTTAGTCGTTTTACGCACTGCATTGCCGTTCACAAAGTAACGTACCCACCAATACTTCGTTGCAGCTTGCTTGTAGATGAATAGCTTGGTGGGGTAGTTTGGGATGTAGTGCTTTTCAGTTGCGCGTGTGCGCTCCACTACCACCGCCTGCGATGCAGAGGTTTTCGTTGCGACCTTCTTAGTTGCAGCCTTCTTCCCAACAACCATCATTGCCTCCCAAAGCCACATGCTATGTGGCTTTGAAGGAAATTCCTACCTAAAAAGCGGCGGTTTTGCGGGGTACAGACGAAAAAAAAGTAGTACGAGTGTTTCGTACTACTTTTTCTTGCTTTTAGCAGCCTTAAAATCAACGTAAGTCGTTGTTTTTAAAGTACTTTTTATGGTGGGCGATACATGGATCGAACATGTGACCCCTGCAGTGTGAATGCAGTGCTCTACCCCTGAGCTAATCGCCCTTGAAACTTTGTTTCCGTATCAAGGAAGCCTCAAATTATATACCAAATAATCAGGCCACCAGCTTCCAGACGGTTTTTCCACCGCTGGATTTATCGAGCTGTGCCAAGACATCTTCATGCGCAGCCATTTCCTGCGCATTGGCTTCCAGTACCGGGAGTTGGATGCTGCGCAAGTCAAGCTGCTCTACCACAATGCCGGCTTCCTGAGGCGCACTGCTCTCCATGATCAGGGCATCCTGCCCGCGCGTCATGTTGATGTAAACATCCGCCAGCAACTCGGCATCCAGCAAAGCGCCGTGCAGGGTGCGTCCAGAGTTGTCGACCTCCAAGCGGTCGCACAAAGCATCCAGACTATTGCGTTTGCCAGGGAACATTTCCTTGGCCATGACCAAGGTGTCCAGCACACCCGCTACGCAAGTCTTGAAGGGTTTACGGCCGGTGCGCCCCAGTTCCATGTCCAGGAAAGACAAGTCAAAAGGCGCGTTATGGATGATGATTTCGGCACCGGCCACGTAGTCGACCAGCTGCTGGGCAATCTCTTCAAAACGCGGCTTGTCACTCAGAAACTGCGTGGTCAGGCCGTGGACGCGCAGCGCACCTTCGTCACTGTCCCGCCCAGGGTTCAAGTAGAAATGAAGGTTGTTGCCAGTCAGCTTGCGGTTGACCAGTTCCACGCAGCCGATTTCGACCATGCGGTCCGGGTTGTCCGGATGATTTGCGTAGAAGCCGGTGGTTTCCGTGTCCAGAACAATTTGGCGCATGGCTGGCCTCAGTGGTTCTCTTTGGCGTGATTGATCGAGTACTTGGGAATCTGCACCACCAGATCCTGCTGCGCCAAATAGGCTTGGCAACTCAGGCGGGATTGCGGCTCCAGGCCCCAAGCACGGTCCAGCAGATCCTCTTCTGTCTCTTCAGCTTCATTCAAAGAGCCCAAACCTTCGCGCACGATGACATGGCAGGTTGTGCAAGCGCAGCTCATGTCGCAAGCATGCTCGATAGCGATACCGTTTTCCAGCAGCGCTTCACAAATGGAAGTGCCTGGAGCGGCTTTCACTTCCGCGCCGTCCGGGCAGTACTCTGGGTGTGGAAGGATCTTGATGATAGGCATAGGGGTCAATTCGTTCAGATGGATTCGATGTTCTTGCCTGCCAACGCTTTGGTAATCCCGCGATTCATGCGCATCGCCGCAAAAGGCTCCGTCACATCGGCAAGAGCCTTTACTGCCGCTTCAATGACGGCAGGTTCTGTCGCTGTAATAGCTTGCGTCAATTGGAGCATGGCTTGGTCCACCGATGCGCGCTCCGTCTCGTCCAACAAGTCACCGTCCATGTCCAACGCACTGCGTGTGGCCAGCAACAACCGGTCGGCATCTACCCTCGCTTCCACCAGTGCGCGGGCACGCATGTCAGCCTCGGCAGTGCTGAAGCTGTCTTTGAGCATGGCAGCGATCTGGTCATCCGTCAGACCGTAAGAAGGCTTCACATCAATGCGTGCCTCCACGCCACTGACCTGCTCTTTGGCAGACACATTCAGCAAGCCATCCGCATCCACTGTGAAAGTCACCCGGATACGGGCCGCGCCCGCCGCCATGGGGGGAATACCACGCAGTTCAAAACGAGCCAGGCTACGGCAGTCCGCGACCAAATCCCGCTCGCCCTGTACCACGTGCAAAGCCAGCGCTGTTTGGCCATCCTTGTAGGTTGTGAAATCCTGGGCCATGGCCGTAGGGATGGTCTGGTTGCGGGGAACAATGCGCTCCACTAAACCACCCATGGTCTCTACACCCAACGATAGAGGAATCACATCGAGCAACAACAAATCACCGGACGGGTTATTGCCTGCCAGCTGGTTAGCCTGGATGGCGGCACCCAAAGCGACCACCTCATCCGGATTCAAATTGGTCAGGGGTTCCTGGCCGAAAAACTCGCCTACTGCGCGCTTTATCTGCGGCATGCGGGTCGAGCCACCAACCAGAACGACGCCTTTGACTTCTTCTTTGCCCAAACCTGCATCACGCAGCGCCTTGCGCACCGCTTGCAAGGTACGTGCAGTGAGCGACTGCGTAGCCGATTCAAACTCTTCACGGTTGAAGGACAAGTCAATGTCACCGGCCGAGAGCTCCACCTCCACAGTGGCAATGTCCTCGTCAGACAAAGCTTCCTTGCATGCTCTGGCAGCAGCCATCAGAACGGCTTGGTCCTCGGCCGTATCTGCAGTGAAGCCGCTGCGAACCAGAATGGCCTCAGCCAGCGCACGGTCATAGTCGTCGCCCCCCAAGGCGGAATCGCCTCCGGTGGACAGAACCTCAAATACACCCTGGGACAAGCGAAGAATGGAGATATCGAAGGTGCCACCGCCCAGGTCATAGATGGCGTAAACACCTTCTGCTGCGTTGTCCAAACCGTAGGCAATGGCAGCCGCCGTGGGCTCATTGATAAGCCTCAAAACATTAAGACCTGCCAGCTGGGCCGCGTCTTTGGTCGCCTGACGCTGCGCATCGTCGAAGTACGCAGGTACGGTGATCACCGCACCAAAAATGTCATCGTTGAAACTGTCTTCCGCCCGGAAGCGCAAAGTGGCCAGAATCTCCGCGCTGATTTCTACCGGGCTTTTGATACCAGCGATGGTGCGGATGCGGGCCATGCCCGGCTCATCGACCAGTGCGTAGGGGAGCTTTTCGATGTGCGCCACGTCGGCTACGCCGCGGCCCATTAAACGCTTCACAGAGGCGATAGTGTTGCCGGGGTCTGTTGTCTGGCTGGCGAGCGCGTCAAAGCCGATTTGCCGGCGGTCTGCATCCAAGTAGCGCACCACACTTGGCAAGACTACACGCCCCTCTGCGTCCGGCAAGCACTCCGACACGCCGTTACGTACAGCGGCCACCAAGGAATGCGTCGTCCCGAGATCGATACCGACAGCGATGCGGCGCTCGTGGGGATTGGGAGATTGCCCGGGTTCAGAAATTTGCAGAAGCGCCATGGAGACTCACACTATTCGAATTGATCCAAGCGCTGATTCAGGTCTTGGGCGAACTTATCAATAAACATTAAGGCCCGGACACTCGCGACCGCCGATGCAGGGTCATGGTCATAGTCCAAGCACTTTTCGCACTGTGCCAGCAGGTCCTTGCGCGCCGCTTGCACATCAGCCAGCAAAGCTTCAACCGCTTCCACCTCGCTTGCATCATCCAGCGCCTCACGCCACTCCATCTGCTGCATCAGAAAAGAAGGCGGCATGGCTGTGTTGCTATGGGCTTGGATGGGAAACCCAGCCAATTCACACAAGTAGGCGGCACGCTTCAAGGGATCTTTCAAACGCTGATAAGCCTCATTGATGCGTACCGACCATTGCATAGCAACGCGCTGAGCCGCAGCACCTTGAGACGCAAACTTATCGGGGTGGGCTTCGCGTTGAAGCTCTTTCCAACGCGCATCAATGGCTGCGCGATCCTGAGCAAATGCTTGCGTCAGGCCGAACAGCGCAAAGTCATCATCGTGCAGATTCACACGCGGAAGGACTCACCGCAACCGCACTTGTCACGCTCGTTGGGGTTGTTGAAACGAAAACCTTCGTTCAGCCCTTCGCGCACAAAGTCCAGCTGCGTACCGTCGATATAGGCCAGGCTCTTGGGGTCTACCAGCACTTTCACGCCGTGGCCTTCGAAGATCACGTCTTCGGGCGCCAGCTCGTCCACATATTCAAGTTGATAGGCCAAGCCAGAGCAACCGGTCGTCTTCACGCCCAACCGCACGCCCACGCCTTTACCGCGCTTAGTTAGATAACGGGTGACGTGCCGTGCAGCAGCCTCTGTCAGAGTGACGGCCATATCAGTTCAGGTGCTTTTTCTTGTAATCATCCACTGCTGCCTTGATAGCGTCTTCCGCAAGGATGGAGCAGTGAATCTTGACCGGTGGCAGTGCCAGCTCTTCAGCGATCTGGCTGTTCTTCAGGGCAGCAGCTTCGTCAAGGGTCTTGCCTTTCACCCACTCGGTGACCAGGGAGCTGGAAGCAATCGCAGAGCCGCAGCCGTAGGTCTTGAAACGGGCGTCTTCAATCACGCCGGTTTGGGGATTGACTTTGATCTGCAACTTCATCACGTCACCGCAAGCGGGGGCACCCACCATGCCGGTGCCGACAGACTCGTCGCCCTTGTCAAAGGAGCCGACATTGCGGGGGTTTTCGTAGTGGTCAACGACCTTGTCTGAATATGCCATGTGGAATACCTCGTAATTTCAATCAGTGCGCCGCCCACTGGATCGTGGACAGGTCAATACCTTCTTTGTACATATCCCACAGGGGACTCAAATCACGCAGCTTGGCCACGTTTTGCTTGATCGTGTCTACTGCGTAATCAATGTCTGCTTCGGTCGTCCAACGACCGATGGTCATACGCAAGCTGCTGTGGGCCAACTCATCGCTGCGACCCAGCGCGCGCAATACATAGCTCGGCTCCAGCGAGGCAGAAGTACAAGCCGAACCACTGCTGACCGCAAGACCCTTGATTCCCATGATCAGCGACTCGCCTTCCACATAATTGAAACTCATGTTCAAGTTGTGGGGAACGCGCTTTTCCTTGTGGCCGTTGATGAAGACCTGCTCGATGCCTTCCAAACCGGCAAGCATGCGGTCATGCAGCGCCTTGATGCGCTTGTTTTCTTCGTGCATCTCGGCCTTGGCGATGGCGTAAGCCTCCCCCATGCCAACGATCTGGTGGGTCGGCAAGGTGCCACTGCGCATACCGCGCTCATGGCCACCACCGTGCATTTGGGCTTCCAGACGGATGCGTGGCTTGCGGCGCACAAACAAAGCTCCAATACCCTTGGGACCATAGGTCTTGTGGGAGGTCAGGCTCATCAAATCGATGGGCAACTGGGTCATGTCGATGTCCACACGGCCGGTCGCTTGCGCTGCATCGACGTGGAAGATCACACCCTTTTCTCGGCAAGCATTACCCAGAGCGGTCACATCCTGGATCACGCCGATTTCGTTATTCACGAACATGACGCTGGCCAGAATGGTATCCGGGCGGATCGCAGCCTTGAAGGTATCCAGATTCACCAGGCCGTCTTCTTGCACATCGAGGTAGGTCACCTCAAAGCCTTGGCGCTCCAGCTCGCGGCAGGTGTCCAGCACCGCCTTGTGCTCGGTTTTCACCGTGATGATGTGCTTGCCCTTGCCCTTGTAGAACTGGGCTGCGCCTTTGATGGCTAGGTTGTTGGACTCGGTCGCACCGGATGTCCAGACAATTTCGCGTGGATCGGCGTTGATCAGGGAGGCGACTTGCTCGCGGGCTTTTTCCACTGCGGCTTCTGCTTCCCAGCCCCAGGCATGGCTACGGGATGCCGGATTGCCAAAGTGATTGCGCAGCCAAGGGACCATGGCATCCACCACCCGCTCATCGCAGGGGTTGGTGGCGCTGTAATCCATGTATATCGGGAAATGAGGTGTGGTGTCCATAGCTGGCTCGATGCTGGCTGTCAGTAAAAATCAGGATTTAGAGAAGGCGTTGCCCAAGGCGAAGACTGAGTTGGGCGCATTCACACGAATGGGCTTGACCACAGGCATGGCCGAAATGGCACGCTTGACGGTGGGCTTGTCTTCAATCTGCAGGCCCTTGGCCAACTGGTCGTCCACCAGCTTTTGGAGGGTGACCGAGTCCAGAAACTCCACCATGCGGGTGTTCAGGGAAGCCCACAGGTCGTGAGTCATGCAGCGGGCACCTTCGCCCAGACAGTTTTCTTTGCCGCTGCACTGGGTGGCATCAATCGGCTCATCCACCGACGTGATGATTTCCGCCACGGTAATGTCAGAGGCCTTGCGAGCCAGGGTGTAACCGCCCCCGGGGCCACGGGTCGACTCGACCAGATCATGGCGACGCAGCTTACCGAACAGCTGCTCCAGGTAAGACAGGGAAATTTGCTGGCGCTGGCTGATGGCGGCCAGAGTAACCGGCCCGGAGCTTTGGCGCAGGCCCAGATCGATCATCGCGGTGACCGCAAAACGGCCTTTGGTGGTGAGACGCATCGCTTGCTCCTTCGTGGCAGGGTTGTTGACTAGCGGAGTCAAGTATAGCACTAAACCCCGCAGATCACTCGGGTAAGCAGACTGATCAGTCTATTTACCCGATAGGAATAATCAACTTTACAGATTCACGACGTTGTCTGTCCCCGGCGCACCAAATGCCTGCTCTTTCAAGATGGTCAATTGATCCCTCACGCGCGCGGCTTTTTCGAACTCCAGATTGCGCGCGTGCTCCATCATCAGCTTCTCCAAGCGCTTGATTTCGCGGGAAATATCCTTCTCGCTCATGTCTTCCACCTGAGCGCGTTGCTGGGCATCGCGCTCCAAGCGGTCCGCCTCTTTGCCTGCCTTCTCGCTGTACACACCGTCAATCAAATCGCGCACTTTCTTCACGATGGCTTTGGGCGTAATGCCACGCTCCAGGTTGTGAGCAATTTGCTTTTTGCGACGGCGTTCGGTCTCACCAATGGCCCGCTCCATGGAGTCGGTAATCTTGTCAGCGTACAAAATCGCCCGGCCTTCCAGGTTCCGGGCCGCCCGTCCAATAGTCTGAATCAGTGACCGCTCTGAGCGCAAAAAGCCTTCTTTGTCCGCATCCAGAATCGCTACCAGCGACACCTCAGGGATATCCAGACCCTCCCGCAACAAATTGATCCCCACCAGCACATCAAAGGTGCCCAAGCGAAGATCTCGAAGAATTTCCACCCGCTCCACCGTGTCCACATCGCTGTGCAGGTAGCGCACCTTGACGCCGTTGTCCGTTAGGTAATCCGTTAACTGCTCCGCCATGCGCTTGGTCAAGGTGGTAATCAGCACCCGCTCGTTTTTGTCTACCCGTATGCGGATTTCCTGCAGCACATCGTCCACCTGGGTACCCGCCGGACGCACTTCCACCTCAGGGTCCACCAAACCGGTAGGCCGCACCAACTGCTCCACCACCTGGCCGGCGTGCTCGTTTTCCCATTGCGCCGGCGTGGCAGACACAAAGACAACCTGGCGCATCTTGGTCTCAAACTCTTCGAACTTCAGGGGCCGGTTGTCCAGGGCGCTGGGCAGGCGGAACCCGTACTCCACCAGTGTGGTTTTCCGCGCCCGGTCGCCGTTGTACATGCCGCCGAACTGCCCGATCAGCACGTGGCTCTCGTCCAGAAACATAAGTGCGTCTTTGGGCAGGTAATCCGTCAACGTTGACGGCGGCTCGCCGGGGGCTGAACCGCTCAGATGGCGCGAGTAGTTTTCAATGCCTTTGCAGTGCCCCACTTCACTCAGCATTTCCAAATCAAAGCGAGTGCGTTGTTCCAGCCGCTGTGCTTCCACCAGCTTGCCTGCCGGCACCAGCTCTTTGAGGCGATCAGAAAGCTCCGTCTTGATCGTTTCCACCGCGGCCAGCACCTGATCGCGAGGCGTCACGTAATGGCTGCTGGGATAGACCGTAAAGCGCGGAATCTTCTGGCGTATGCGGCCGGTCAGCGGGTCGAATAGTTGCAGGCTCTCTATCTCGTCATCAAACAGCTCCACACGGATGGCCATTTCGCTGTGCTCAGCAGGAAAGATATCTATGGTGTCGCCCCGTACCCGGAAGGCACCACGGCTGAAATCCATATCGTTGCGCTGGTACTGCATGCGTACCAACTGGGCAATCATGTCGCGCTGACCCAACTTGTCGCCGGTGCGCAGGGTCATCACCATCTGGTGGTAGCTTTCAGGCTTGCCGATACCGTAGATCGCAGACACGGTGGCCACGATCACCACATCACGCCGCTCCAGCAGGCTCTTGGTGCAGGAGAGGCGCATCTGCTCGATATGCTCGTTGATCGCGCTGTCTTTCTCGATAAACAGGTCGCGCTGGGGCACATAGGCCTCAGGCTGGTAGTAGTCGTAGTAACTGACGAAATACTCCACCGCGTTTTTTGGGAAAAACTCGCGGAACTCGCTGTACAGCTGAGCCGCCAGCGTTTTGTTGGGCGCAAACACAATGGCAGGGCGCCCCAAGCGCGCAATCACGTTGGCCATGGTGAAGGTCTTCCCCGAGCCCGTTACCCCGAGCAAGGTCTGAAACACTTCGCCGTCCTCCACACCGCTCACCAACTGGCTGATGGCCTCGGGTTGGTCGCCGGCGGGCGGATAGGGCTGGTACAACTCAAACGGCGAACCCGGATAGCTCACAAACGTGCCCGTGCGCACATGCTCCGAAGCATCGTTCTCAACTACAGCAAGGGGAGCGGGATTCATGGGAGCAGGCATGGCAAGGGTCCGGTCAGCAAACAATGGCGTGGGCGGCAGCCCAAAACGCGCAAACATCAGACTGTAGACGAGCCGGGATACCGACGGGAAGTGATCTTCGAAAGCACTATGTTTCCGGCAGGGTGTTTCCCGCGAATGCGGGCCACAAACTCTGCCTCCCGGAATCCGGATATGCAGGCACCATCACGGTGCGGCTTAAAATGCGGGCTTCTTTCTCCGGCCTTTTGGGGCCCTCTTTGTTGCACCCTTCCGCACAGGACTTATCCATGTCTCTCTTTACCGCCGTCGAAATGGCTCCCCGCGACCCCATTTTGGGTCTGAACGAACAATTCAACGCTGACACCAACCCCAGCAAAGTGAACCTCGGCGTGGGCGTGTATTTCGACGACAACGGCAAGCTACCCCTGCTGCAGTGCGTGCAAGCCGCTGAAAAGACCATGATGGACAAGCCCACAGCCCGTGGCTACCTGCCCATCGACGGTATTGCTGCCTATGACTCGGCTGTGAAAGGCCTGGTGTTCGGTGCTGAGTCTGACGTGGTCAAGAGCGGCCGCGTCGCCACCGTGCAAGCCATTGGCGGCACCGGAGGCCTGAAGATCGGTGCTGACTTCCTGAAGAAAATCAGCCCCAATGCCACCGTGCTGATCTCCGACCCCAGCTGGGAAAACCACCGCGCGCTGTTCACCAACGCCGGCTTCCCCGTGGACACTTACCCCTACTTTGACCAGAGCGCCAATGGTGGACTGGGTGGCATCAACTTTGACGGCATGCTGGCCAAGTTGAACGCCGCCGCAGAAGGCACCATCGTTCTGCTGCACGCTTGCTGCCACAACCCCACCGGTTACGACATCACCGCCGCCCAGTGGGATCAGGTGATTGCTGTGGTCAAGGCCCGCAAGCTGACCGCCTTCCTCGACATGGCCTACCAGGGCTTTGGCTACGGCATTGCGGAAGACGGCGCCGTCATCGCCAAGTTTGTGGCGGCTGAACTGAACATTTTTGTGTCCACCAGCTTCTCCAAGAGCTTCAGCCTGTACGGCGAGCGCGTGGGCGCCCTGAGCGTGGTCGGCAGCAGCAAGGAAGAAACCGACCGCGTCCTGAGTCAGCTCAAGATCGCCATCCGCACCAACTACTCCAACCCGCCCACCCATGGTGGTGCCATCGTGGCGGCCGTGTTGAACAACCCTGAGCTGCGTGCCCAGTGGGAACAAGAACTCGGCGAAATGCGCGTGCGCATCAAAGCCATGCGCCAGAAACTGGTGGACGGCCTGAAGGCTGCCGGCGTGGCCAAGGACATGTCCTTCATCACCACCCAGATCGGCATGTTCAGCTACTCCGGCCTCTCCAAAGACCAAATGGTGCGCTTGCGCTCCGAGTTCGGCGTGTACGGTACCGACACCGGCCGCATGTGTGTGGCTGCCCTGAACAGCAAGAACATCGATTACGTCTGCCAGGCGATCGCCAAGGTCGTCTAAGTAGGGCTGCCGGGCGAATGCCCCATGCGGGTAGCTATTATTTTTATAGCTACTCGCGCAGATTCCATGGGCGTTAATGAAGGATTTTGATGAAGAAATTAGCCTATGCCTTGGGAGCCCTGTTGGGGCTGATGTCCTCTACCGCAGGTGCATGGGGTAACCACACCCTGGGTGCCTACCGCGCCTTGGAGGCCATGCCCGAGGTCATGAATGCAGCACCGGTGGTGGTGGAGCCACTGGAGTCGTTCCTCAAAGCCGAAGAAAAGACCATCGAAGCTCTGCTGGCCAGCCACGAAGCGTGGGCCGTTGCCAACCTGCAAAGCTACCCGCCCCGCCCCGCCAAGCTCGCCTTCACGGCCAACCCGGACCGCAGCGACGATGCACGCCGCCTGGCCTTTGCCCACGCTCTGCGTATTGCCCCCAACAGCCGCTTTGCGCTGTTTATCCAGCCGGACCCGAAAACGGCAGTGTCTCCAGCGCCCCGTCTGCCCTCTGAAGCCGTCACCACGCTGCCCATGTTGGGCAATGCCAGCCAAAAATTCCAGCCCTTGAAGGCGGGTGATACCGTGGCCGCATTGGCCGTCGTTGCCAGCGCCGCCGATGAGCCGGACTACGGGCTCGACATCAACCTCTTTGAAGACAGTCCTTCCGAGTGGGGAAAGATGTATGGCTTCGGTACCCTGCCCTTCGGCAATCCCCTGCTCGTGTATGGCAGCCAGGCCCCCTTCCATATGGGCTTCATGCATGAAAACAAGGTGCTCTATACCGCGGCGCCTTTCATCAAACGCACTTTTCCCCAGCTGCGGGTGTACCAGTATTCCACCCTCGCCTCGCTGGCCTTCCGTACCGGCCACCCCTATTGGGGATGGCGCTTTGCCGGCTTGGCGCTGCACTACCTGCAAGACCTGACCCAGCCCTACCACGCCAGCTTGTCTCCGGGTGACTCCACCCTCAAGCTGCTGGCCGTGAATGCGATGGCCATGGCCGGCCTCTCCGGCATGAAAAACAATATGGTGACCCTGCTCTCCAACCGCCACCTCGCTCTGGAAAAGTACCAGGCCGAAGTGCTGCTGAACTCGGCGCTCGCCAAACAGGACACGCCCATAGACCAAGCCTTGCGTAACCTAGAAAAAGACAGCAGCTACCCCGAGTGGCATGACCTGTACCTGCGAAACGTGGTGTCTGCACAGGCTGCGGGTTATGGGCCCAAGATCGCCCAGACTCTGGTCGACAGCATGCCTGAAAACTTTGTGTCCGACCCCTCGTTTGACTTTGGTGCCAACGAGGAAAAAGTGACAATGGTCAAAGAAATGGCCAAAGCGCAGCCAGAGGCCAAATCCCGGCTGGACGCTCTGGTGGCCGAACTGCTGTCCAACTTCGGAGCCCACAGCCGTAATGCGGTTCGGGGGATACTGAAGGCCAGTCATCGCTAAAACAGACAACACTGTTATATTGCACTGCAACATTTTCCCGAAAGCGAGTTCCCCATGCTGTACCAGCTCTACGAAACCCAACGTTCCCTGATGGAGCCGTTTTCCGATCTGGCACTGGCAGCGGCCAAGCTGTATAGCAACCCGCTGTCTCTGGCCGGGCAAAGCCCGTTTGCGCAGCGCCTGTCTGCCAGCTATGACTTGATGCACCGCTTGGGCAAAGATTACGAGAAACCCGAATTCGGCCTTCGCACCATTGAGGTAGATGGTGTGGACGTTGCGATCCACGAGCGTGTGGAGCTCAGCAAACCCTTCTGCGAACTGCGCCGCTTCAAGCGCTTTACAGACGACACAGCAACGCTGGAAAAGATCAAAGGCCAGCCAGTGGTGCTGATCGTTGCGCCATTGTCGGGCCACTACTCCACCTTGCTGCGTGACACTGTCAAGACCATGCTCAAGGACCACAAGGTCTACATCACCGACTGGAAGAACGCCCGCCTGGTGCCTTTGGCGGACGGTGAGTTCCACCTCGACGACTATGTGAACTACGTGCAGGAGTTCATCCGTCACGTGCAGGGCAAATACGGCAATTGCCATGTGATGAGCGTGTGCCAGCCCACGGTGCCGGTGCTGGCTGCGGTGTCGCTGATGGCCAGCCGTGGCGAAACCACGCCGCTAACCATGACCATGATGGGCGGCCCCATCGATGCCCGCAAATCCCCCACTGCGGTCAACAACCTGGCCATGAACAAGAGCCACAGCTGGTTTGAAAACAACGTGATCTACCGCGTGCCCAGCAGTTTCCCCGGTGCCGGCCGCCGTGTTTACCCCGGTTTTCTGCAGCACACTGGCTTTGTGGCCATGAACCCCGACCACCACGCCAAGAGCCACTACGACTACTTCAAGGACCTGATCAAGGGCGACGATACGTCCGCCGAAGCGCACCGCAAGTTCTACGACGAATACAACGCCGTGCTGGACATGGACGCGGACTATTACCTGGAAACCATTCGGGTCGTTTTCCAGGACTTTGCGCTGGTCAATGGCACCTGGGACGTGCGCAGTGAAAAAGGCAAGATTGAACGCGTCAAACCTGCAGACATCACCACCACGGCCCTGCTGTCGGTGGAAGGCGAGCTGGACGACATCTCCGGCTCCGGGCAAACGCGCGCAGTGCACGACATCTGCAGCGGCGTGCCCAAGTCCCTGCAAAAGCATTACGAAGCCGTGGGTGCCGGCCACTACGGCATCTTTTCCGGCCGCCGCTGGCGCGAGATGGTGTACCCGCAGGTCAAGGCCTTTATCAAGAGCCACGACACCCACGAAAGCGTCCCCGCACCTGTCAAGGCAGCAGCTGCCCCCGCAGTTAGTTCAGCGCCAAAAGTGGCCACAGCGCCCGCCAAAACTGCGCGAGCAGCTACTAAAAAGGTAGCAAGCAAGCGGGTCAGTACCACCAAGTGAGTACCGTCCCGGAGGCTGCGCTTTTGCAAGCGCAGCTGTTGGACGCACTGCCGCAAACCCAGTGCACCCGCTGCGGCTACCCCGATTGCGCCGATTATGCCGGGGCAATAGCGCATGGCGACGCCCCCATTAACCAATGCCCGCCCGGCGGCGCAGAGGGCATTGCACGTCTGGCGGCCATCACCGGTGACCCGGTCATTCCCTTGAATCCTGAGTTCGGGCGGGAAGGGCCACGTACGGTGGTGTTCATTGATGAGAACTGGTGCATAGGCTGCACCTTGTGCATCAAGGCCTGCCCTACAGACGCCATCATCGGCGCGAACAAGCTGATGCATACCGTGATCGAATCGCATTGCACCGGCTGTGAGCTGTGCCTTCCGGTGTGTCCGGTAGATTGCATACTGGTAGAGCCTGTCTCCGGCGAACGAACCGGATGGGATGCCTGGAGCCCTGAAGAAGCTACGAAAGCGCGCCAACGCTACGAGAACCGCCAACTGCGGCAGTCTCGCGAGTCGGAAGAACACGCTCTGGCATTGGAGGCCAAAGCCCGCATGAAGCTGGCCGACCTGCCCGCCCATTCCCAGCACACAGATCCAGCGGTATTGGACAAAAAACGGGCGGTCATTGAAGCCGCTCTAGCCAGGGCCCGTGCCCGCAAAGCCACACCCGACGCGGGCCACTGAAGCGGGCTTGGCCGGGCCCCTGCCGGATACCGATCAGAGACTGCTCATGAGGCTCTTGTAGACGCCGCAACCTACATAGACGTCGTCTACCTTCAGTACATAGGACATCTTGGTTTGTAACTGGCCTGTGAGCGGGTTGGCAATCTCGTACTCCACCCAGCCCGGATTCGCTTCCGCCTGGGTGACGATGGACTCAATCAAGGCATTGCCGTCTATGCCGGCGACATCCTGCACCCGCGTACCCACCTTGGCCTGATTGCCCGCAAACGCGAGGTACTGGCCGCTGCGATCCAGCACGAAAACGTACATGTCCCGGTCAAACAGGCCGGAATGCTGTGCCGTCACCTCGCGGATGAAGCTGTCACGGCTGCCCGCACTGTGGCGCAAGTCGAGGGCACGGTCGACCAGCGCCCGGGCTTCATCTGCAGAACCCTGCTGCAGCTTGAACACCGATACTGCATCGGCCAACACGCTGGCACGGGTCTGCAGCGCCGTCGCCTGGTTGACTGCCTGCTCCACCATAGAGGCGTTTTGTTGGGTGATCTGGTCCAACTGCCGGATCGCCGTTGTGATTTCGGCGAGGCTGGCGCTCTGCTCCGCACTCGATGCGGATATCAATGTCATGTTGCCCGCAACGCCACGCACGCCATCTGCAATCGCCGTGATGTTCTTTCCTGCTGTCCGGATCTGCTGCACACCAGCCGTTACCTGGGCGGTGGAGGTGGTGATGAGCTGACGGATTTCTTTGGCTGAGGCGGCGGAACGCTGCGCCAAAGAACGTACCTCAGCTGCCACGACTGCAAAGCCCCGGCCTGACTCCCCTGCCCGCGCGGCCTCCACGGCTGCATTCAGCGCCAAGATGTTGGTCTGGAAAGCCAAGCCATCGATCACGCCCACGATTTCATCCATGCGGCGGGTGCTGGCCTCAATGGCCTCGATGGATTCAATCGCTTGGTTCATGCCAGCGGCGCCCTGTTCGGCCGTCGCACGCACACCCTGGGCAGCACGGTCGGACTCTTGCGCTGCTTTGGAGTTGTCCTGCACGGTAGAAGCCAGTTCCTGGACGCTGGCCGAGGTTTCCTCAAGATTGGCGGCTTGCTGCTCGGTGCGGTCTGACAGGCTGCGATTGCCAATCACCAGGGCGTCTCCGGAATTGGCCACCAGCGCCGAGTTGCTGCGAACGCTGGCCACCATGACCGAGATGTTGTTCACCATGACATCCATGGCGTGGGACATGTCGGATAGCTCATCATCACCGCGGATCCGCACCGTGTGGCGCAAGTTACCGCTGGCTGTCTCTTCCATGAAGCGCAACACCTGGCGCAGGTCAGAAAGAAAACTGAGGTTGAAAGACAGCATCAGATAAATCAGCAGGACAGTGGCGAGCACACTGCCAACGATCAGCAGGTAGAGGCCTCGGCTCAATGATTTTTCACGTTCCTTCAACAGTGACACCATGGTCTGGTTCACTGCCTTGTGGTACTGGCCGATGGCATCAATGGCTTGTGTACCGGATGCAAAGTAGCCTTCGGAGTCGCCACTAGGGGCCCCGGCCTTGAAACGATCCTTGGACAAGGCCACGAACTTGGCCACTGCTGCCTGCGCCTCGTCGCCGCTGGCGTCCTTAAAGCCCACGCGGGCCAGAATTTGCTGTGAATAGGCAACGTCTTTGGCCCATGTACTCAAGGCATTCGCCAACAGGTTCACCCGGCCGACTGCATCGTCATTCAGCTCAGGCCTGCTCAAAAAGCCGGCACCAGTACCCCGCAAGCGCCCGATCTGCTCACGCAAAGAAATCAGACGTGAGACCGACATATCCATTAGCAAATAAGTTTGAGGATCGGGGTCGTACAAGAGGCCGGACTTGTCGGCTACACCGTACACAAAACGGGTCAGGTCTTCCACCAGCGCTGTGTGGAAGCCGAAGGCCTGCGGAGCGTCTTTGCCGTCCAGCTCCTTGATCAGAGAGTCGAGACGTCCACTCAATTCCTTCCACTCGGGCGGCGCCTCGATGCCCCCCTTGCTATCTACCAATCGCTTGAGCTCACTAACCTCATCAGCGAGCTTGCCCCGGGTCTGGTCTCGTGCTCCTGCAGCCGCAGCATTGCCCAGAAGCACCATGTTGGTTTGCCCCCGGTGGGCCTGTACGTTGCGGATCACTTCGGTGGTCTGCTGCACCACCTCAACCCCGACCACTTCGCCACGGGTAATCTGCAAATCACTCAGCGTTCGGGCAATAAGTTGCTCAACGATAAACAAAAGGGGAATCAAAGCCACCATAAACACGATGGCCAACTTGGACCCGAAGCGCATCTTGCGCATGACCCACATGCCGGGGTACAGAAACTTCACAAAGCTCATAACGGGCGTTCCTTGCAAATTCTTCAACTGCTTTGACTTTATCGCTTTTGCAATAAAAAATCACAAAAAATAAGGGGTAATGCCCCCGTGTTTCCCCTCAAGTGCCTGTGTGCAATCCGCTTTTCAACCCAAAGCCGCAATCACTTCAGCGGGGGCCTGCACCAATTCGATCAGCACACCCTCCCCCGCAATCGGAAATTCATCATTGCTCTTGGGGTGCAAGAAGGTGATGTCATAGCCCGCTGCCCCCTTGCGGATGCCGCCGGGTGCAAATCGCACGCCTTTGGCAGTGAGCCACTCCACCGCCACCGGCAGGTTGTCAATCCACAGGCCCACATGATTCAAGGGCGTGGTGTGTACCGCAGGCTTCTTGTCAGGGTCCATGGGCTGCATGAGATCAACTTCCACCTTGTACGGGCCGGAGCCCATGGCGCAGATGTCTTCGTCCACGTTTTCCTTCTCGCTTTGGAAGGTACCCGTGACTTCCAGCCCCAACATGTCCACCCACAGAGTTTGCAGGCGCTTTTTGTCTGGGCCGCCAATGGCGATCTGTTGGATGCCCAAGACCTTGAAGGGGCGTTTCGCTGCAGCACCGGTCATACAAACTCCACGATGGCTTGGTCCACGCTCAGGCTCTCACCTTTGGCGGCCAGCACCTTGCCGACCACACCATCGGCGGCAGCAAACAGCACGTTTTCCATCTTCATGGCTTCGATCACGGCCACACGCTCACCGGCCTGCACCTTCTGGCCGGGCACCACCGCCACATCCACCAGCAAGCCGGGCATGGGTGAGAGCACGTAGCGGCTCATGTCGGGCGGTGCCTTGTGCGGCATCAGCTTGTGCAGTTCGGCCATACGGGGGGACATGACGAGCGCATCGATGCGGGTGCCGTTGTGCTGCACGCGCAGAGCCAGCGGGTTCTTGGGGGTGCCGCGCTCAATTTGAGCAGTGAAGGCCTTGCCATTGACCGTGCCAGTGATGGCAATGTCGTTCAGGCGGGATTTGCTACGAATAACATAGCTGCTCGCGCCCACTCTTACTTGGGCAGAGCCGGTTTCACCTTCAAACTCATCCACATGCACTGCGGTGTAGCTGTTGTTGCCCGCAGCATCCAGCGTCACCACCACATAGTCTTTGCCCGCATCCACGGCATAGCCCGGCAACTGGCCGGACATGCCCGCTGCACGCTCGCGCGACTTGCGGCGCACAAAGGCGGCTAGCGCGGTGAGGAAGGCTGCGTCGTCATGCGGCACGTCTTCGGCAAAGAAGCCTTTACCGTAGTTCTCGGCGATGAAGCCGGTGTTGAAATCGCCGCTCACAAACTTGGGATGAGCCAGCAACGCGGCTTGGAACGGAATGTTGCTCGACACGCCGCGAATCACAAAGCCGTTAAGAGCCTCGCGCATCTTGGCAATCGCGTCATTGCGGTCCTTGCCGTGCACGATGAGCTTGGCAATCATAGAGTCGTAGAACATTGGAATCTCGCCGCCGTCCTGCACGCCGGTGTCCACGCGCACGCCTTGCAAGTGCTCGGTGTCGCCCTGCCACATGGTCTGCTCAGGCGGCGCAAAACGCACCAGGCGACCAGTAGATGGCAGGAAGTTGCGGAACGGGTCTTCGGCGTTGATGCGGCACTCAATGGCCCAGCCGTCGCGCTTCACGTCGGCCTGCGTCAGCGGCAGCTTCTCGCCCGCGGCCACCCGGATCATCAGTTCCACCAAATCCAGGCCGGTGATGCACTCGGTCACCGGGTGCTCCACCTGCAGGCGAGTGTTCATTTCGAGGAAGTAAAAATCCTGGTCCTTGCCGACCACAAACTCCACCGTGCCCGCGCTCTGGTACTTCACGGCCTTGGCCAGTTGCACCGCCTGCTCGCCCATGGCTTTGCGGGTGGCGTCGCTGATGAAGGGGCTTGGCGCCTCTTCAATCACCTTTTGGTGGCGGCGCTGGATGGAACACTCGCGCTCGTTCAAATAAATCACGTTGCCATGGCTGTCGCCCAGCACTTGGATCTCGATGTGGCGCGGCTCCTGCACAAACTTCTCGATGAAGATGCGGTCATCGCCAAAGCTGTTGCGGGCTTCGTTCTGGCAGCTGGAGAAACCTTCAAAGGCTTCCTTATCGTTGAAAGCTACGCGCAGGCCCTTGCCGCCGCCGCCCGCAGACGC
This sequence comes from Comamonadaceae bacterium, assembly GCA_027488985.1. Classification (GTDB taxonomy): domain Bacteria; phylum Pseudomonadota; class Gammaproteobacteria; order Burkholderiales; family Burkholderiaceae_C; genus Allorhodoferax; species Allorhodoferax aquaticus. The sequence continues at coordinate 26,635 of JAIYAR010000013.1, forward strand.
TTTGATCATCACGGGGTAGCCGATGCCCTTGGCAATTTCCACCGCCTGCTCGGGGCCACTGATCGCGTCGTTGTAGCCCGGGATAGTGTTGACCTTGGCCTCGTTGGCCAGTTTCTTGGAGGCAATCTTGTCGCCCATGGCGGCAATGGAGTGCGCCTTAGGGCCGATGAAGGCAATGCCTTCGTCTTCGCAGCGCTTGGCAAAAGCTTCGTTCTCACTCAAGAAGCCGTAGCCGGGGTGCACGGCTTGTGCGCCGGTTTGTTTGCAGGCGGCAATGATTTTCTCGGCTTGCAAATAGCTCTCGCGGCTGGGTGCGGGGCCGATGTTGATGGCCTCATCCGCCAGCGCCACGTGGCGGGCTTCCTTGTCGGCATCGGAGTAGACGGCAACCGTTTGGATGCCCATTTTCTTGGCGGTAGCAATCACGCGGCAGGCGATTTCGCCACGGTTGGCGATCAGGATTTTGGTGAACATGGTGCTTGTCCTTTTCTTGTTCTTCGGCGATCAGAGTGGAATGTTCCCGTGCTTGCGCCACGGGTTGTCCAGCTTCTTGTCCTTGAGCATGACCAGCGAGCGGCAGATGCGTTTGCGGGTTTCGTGCGGCAAGATCACGTCGTCGATAAAGCCGCGCGCGCCGGCCACAAAGGGGTTGGCAAAGCGGGCTTTGTATTCGGCCTCTTTGGCCGCCAGCTTGGCGGGGTCGCCCTTGTCCTCGCGGAAGATGATTTCCACCGCGCCCTTGGCACCCATCACCGCAATCTCGGCGTTCGGCCAGGCCAGATTCACGTCGCCACGCAGGTGCTTGGAGGCCATCACGTCATACGCGCCGCCATAGGCCTTGCGGGTGATGACCGTGATCTTGGGCACAGTGCACTCGGCATACGCGTAGAGCAACTTGGCACCGTGCTTGATGATGCCGCCGTACTCTTGGCTGGTACCGGGCATGAAGCCGGGCACGTCCACAAACGTGACTACGGGGATATTGAAAGCATCGCAAAAGCGCACGAAGCGCGCGGCCTTGATGGAGCTCTTGATGTCCAGGCAGCCTGCCAGCACCAGCGGCTGGTTGGCCACGATGCCGATGGTCTGGCCGTCCATGCGCGCGAAGCCGATGATGATGTTTTTGGCGTACTCGGGCTGAATCTCAAAGAAGTCGCCATCGTCGACCATCTTGACGATCAGCTCTTTCATGTCGTAGGGCTTGTTGGGGTTGTCCGGGACCAGGGTGTCCAAGCTCAGGTCTTTGCGGTCGATGGGGTCGCCGCTCTTGCGCACCGGGGCTTTTTCGCGGTTGCTCAGGGGCAGGTAGTTGTAGAGGCGGCGCAGCATCAGCAGCGCTTCCACGTCGTTCTCAAAGGCCAAGTCGGCTACGCCGCTCTTGGTGGTGTGGGTGAGTGCGCCGCCCAGTTCTTCGGCGGTCACTTCTTCGTGGGTCACGGTCTTCACCACTTCGGGGCCGGTCACGAACATGTAGGAGCTGTCCTTCACCATGAAGATGAAGTCAGTCATCGCAGGCGAGTACACCGCGCCACCGGCAGACGGCCCCATGATCATGCTGATCTGCGGAATCACGCCGCTAGCCATCACGTTGCGCTGGAAAACGTCGGCATAACCGCCCAAAGAGGCCACACCTTCCTGAATGCGGGCACCGCCCGAGTCGTTCAGGCCGATGACCGGAGCACCGACTTTCATGGCCTGGTCCATGACCTTGCAGATTTTCTCGGCGTGGGCTTCTGACAATGCGCCGCCGAACACCGTGAAGTCCTGGCTGAACACAAAAACCAGGCGGCCATTGATCATGCCGTAGCCGGTAACCACGCCGTCACCGGGAATCTTCTGCTCTTCCATGCCGAAGTCCACGCAGCGGTGTTCGACAAACATGTCCCACTCTTCAAACGTGCCTTCGTCCAGCAGCACTTCCAGGCGCTCGCGCGCGGTGAGCTTGCCTTTTTTGTGCTGTGCGTCGATGCGCTTTTGCCCACCGCCCATGCGGGCCAGCTCGCGCTTGGCTTCCAGTTGTACCAGGATGTCTTGCATGCTTGTCTTCCTTCAGGTCAGAAAATGGGTTGTTATTTGCTATCTATTTAGGAGCTGCTTGCGCTGTGAATTCAAGCACTGAGAGCAGATTTCGTGCTGCAGTGCTGGCGGCCAACTGGCCTGCCTGCACCGCCGCGGTGAGCTGGGGCAGCTGCTCACGCACCGCCGGGTTTTGCTTGAATGCCTGCTTCAGGCCTGCGTCAATCCGCTCCCACATCCATGCTAGCGACTGGTTCTGGCGACGTTGGCTGAACAGTCCGTTGGCGGTTTGCAGGGTCTTGAATTCACACACTGCTTTCCAGAAGGTGTCCACGCCCTGCCCTAGCAACGCACTGAGTGAAATCACTTTGGGGGCCCAGTGCTTGTCGCTGTGCGGGTCATTCGGGTTGCCGTGCATGCCCAGCAAGCGCAAGCTGGAGGTGATCTGCGCTTGCGCGCGGGTGGCGGCATCGGCGTCAATGTCGGCCTTGTTGATGATCACCAGATCGGCCAGTTCCATCACCCCTTTTTTGATGGCCTGCAGGTCGTCGCCGGCGTTGGGCAACTGCATCAGCACGAACATGTCGGTCATACCCTGTACCGCTGTCTCGCTCTGGCCCACGCCCACGGTTTCGACGATCACGATGTCGTAACCCGCCGCCTCGCAAACCAACATGGCCTCGCGCGTTTTCTCGGCCACACCCCCCAGCGTGCCGCTGGACGGGCTTGGGCGGATGAAGGCTTTCTCGTGCATGGACAAATGTTCCATGCGCGTCTTGTCACCTAGGATGGAGCCGCCGGACACCGAGCTGGAAGGGTCGATCGTCAGCACCGCCACGCGGTGACCTTGGCCAATCAGGTACAGGCCCAGCGCTTCGATGAACGTGCTCTTACCCACACCAGGCACGCCGCTAATGCCCAGCCGGAACGACTTGCCGGTGTGCGGCAAGAGCGCGGTGAGCAGCGCATCGCCCTGCGCACGGTGGTCCACGCGGGTGGATTCCAGCAGGGTGATGGCTTTAGCGATAGCGCGGCGCTGCAGCAGGGACTCGCCCCCCAGCAGACCGGCCTGCACGGCTTCAGGGGTCACCCGAGTGCCTTTTCGATCTGGCTCAGCACGTCACGCGCGCTCACCGGAATCGGGGTGCCCGGGCCGTAAATGCCCTTGACGCCTGCGGCGTACAAAAAGTCGTAATCCTGTCGCGGGATCACACCGCCTACGAAAACGATGATGTCGTCCGCGCCCTGCTTCTTTAGCTCGGCAATGATGGCGGGCACCAGCGTCTTGTGGCCTGCGGCCAAGGTGGACACGCCGACAGCGTGCACGTCGTTTTCAATGGCCTGGCGGGCGCATTCCTCGGGGGTCTGGAACAGCGGGCCCATATCCACGTCGAAACCTAGGTCGGCGAACGCAGTGGCTACCACCTTGGCGCCGCGGTCGTGGCCGTCCTGACCCAGCTTGCTGATCATCACGCGCGGGCGGCGGCCCTGCTTCTCGGCAAAGCCGGCAATATCGGCCTTCAGGGCGTTCCAGTACTCCATGGTGTCTCCTTGGGCGCTGTCGTAGGCAGCGGCGTACACGCCACTGACCTTATTGGTATCGGCGCGATGGCGACCGAATGCTTTCTCCAGCGCATCGCTCACCTCGCCCACCGTGGCGCGCAGGCGGATCGCTTTGATGGACAAGTCCAGCAGGTTTCCGCTACCGGACTCTGCTGCAGAAGTGATAGCAGCCAGCGCAGATTCCACGAGCGCGGAGTCGCGTTTTGCCTTGATATCTTGGAGGCGGGCGATCTGGCTTTCGCGCACGGCCACGTTGTCGATGTCGCGGGCTTCGATCACGTCTTCGTTCTTGAGCTTGTACTTGTTCACGCCCACGATGACGTCCTGGCCGCTGTCGATACGCGCTTGCTTCTCGGCAGCCGCGGCTTCGATCTTCAGCTTGGCCCAGCCGCTATCCACGGCTTTGGTCATGCCACCCATGGCTTCCACTTCTTCAATGATCTTCCAGGCCGCGTCCGCCATGTCCTGCGTCAGCTTCTCCATCATGTAGCTGCCGGCCCAGGGGTCTATCACGTTGGTGATGTGGGTTTCTTCCTGGATGATGAGCTGCGTGTTGCGGGCGATGCGCGCGCTGAACTCGGTGGGCAGCGCAATGGCTTCGTCAAAGCTGTTGGTGTGCAGGCTCTGCGTGCCGCCAAACACGGCGGCCATGGCCTCGATGGTGGTGCGCACCACGTTGTTGTACGGGTCCTGCTCGGTCAGGCTCCAGCCGCTGGTCTGGCAATGCGTGCGCAGCATCAGGCTCTTGGGGTTCTTGGCGTCAAAGCCCTTCATGATGCGGCACCACAGCAAGCGCGCCGCGCGCATCTTGGCCACCTCCAGATAGAAGTTCATGCCAATCGCCCAGAAGAAGCTCAGGCGCCCGGCAAAGTCGTCCACGTCCAGACCGGAGGCGATGGCGGTCTTCACATACTCCTTGCCGTCGGCCAGCGTGAAGGCCAACTCCAGCGCCTGGTTGGCACCCGCCTCTTGCATGTGGTAACCCGAAATACTGATCGAGTTGAACTTCGGCATGTTCTTGGCCGTGTAGCCAATGATGTCGCCAATGATGCGCATGCTGGGCGCGGGCGGGTAGATGTAGGTGTTGCGCACCATGAACTCTTTCAGAATGTCGTTCTGAATCGTTCCGGACAACTTGTCCTGGCTCACGCCCTGTTCTTCTGCAGCCACCACATAGCCCGCCAACACCGGCAACACGGCGCCGTTCATGGTCATGGAGACCGACACCTTGTCCAGCGGAATCTGGTCGAACAGTATCTTCATGTCCTCGACCGAATCAATCGCCACGCCGGCCTTGCCCACGTCGCCCGTTACACGCGGGTGGTCGGAGTCGTAACCGCGGTGGGTAGCCAGGTCAAACGCGACTGACACGCCCTGCCCGCCTGCGGCCAGCGCCTTCCGGTAGAAGGCGTTGGACTCTTCGGCGGTGGAGAAGCCGGCGTACTGGCGGATGGTCCAGGGCCGCACCGCATACATGGTGGCCTGTGGGCCGCGCAGGTAAGGCTCAAAGCCGGGCAGCGTGTCGGCGTGCTTCAGGTCTGCCGTGTCTGCTGCGGTGTACAGCGGCTTGACCGCGATGCCGTCGGGCGTGATCCAGTTCAGCGCGTCCACATTGCCGCCGGGGGCGGATTTGGCTGCAGCCTTGGCCCAGGCTTCCAGTGTGGCGGATTGAAATTCAGGCATCTTGTCGGTCATGGCGGGGTCGCAATCTATGGGTTACCGCTGGCAGGATCAGCGCGGCAAGTTTACATTATTCATAATTATTGATTCAGAATATTGGTTGCAGCTTACAATCCACCCACTTTTTGAGCCCCACCGCATGTCCGCCTTGATGTCTGATGCCCGCCCCGCTGTATCGCTGGCCCCCCGCCCTCTGTATGAGGAAGTGGCCGAGCTGCTGCGCCAGCGCATCTTCAAGCGCGAGTTGGAGCCCGGCAGCTGGATTGACGAACTGAAAATTGCCGAAGAGTTCGGCATCAGCCGCACCCCCCTGCGCGAGGCCCTGAAAGTGCTGGCCGCCGAAGGCCTGGTGACCATGAAGGTGCGCCGTGGCGCCTATGTGACCGAGGTGTCGCAACAAGACCTGGCCGATGTGTACCACCTGCTGAGCTTGCTGGAGAGCGACGCGGCCGGCGTTGTGGCCACCAAGGCCACCGACGCGGAAATCAAGGAACTGCTGGCATTGCACAAAGCACTGGAGGCAGCGGCCAAACCCGGCAAAGACAAGGCTGCCACCACCGACCAATTTTTCGCGGTGAATGAGAAGTTCCACATGCGCCTGCTGGAGATTGCCAACAACCGCTGGCGCGACCAGATGGTGGCCGACCTGCGCAAGGTCATGAAGCTCAACCGTCACAACTCCCTGCTCAAAACCGGACGCATTGAAGAATCCCTGGCCGAGCACCGCGCCATCATGGACGCCCTGGCTGCCCGCGACCCTGCGCTCACCGCGCAGCGCATGGCCGAACACTTTGCCAACGGGCTGACCGCAGCCGAATAATCAGCGGCCCGACGGGGCCTGCAGCATGGCGGTGACCTGCTCAATCACATGCTGCGCTGTGGGAGACGGCGTGCGGCCCCTGAGCATCACCAGCCCCAAATCGCTGTAGGCCGGCGGGAAGCCCGGTGTCTCAAGTTGCACCAGATACCCTTCGTTCATTTCAGCAGCCACAGCCGTCACAGGTGCAATCAGCACGCTGTCGGTGGCAAGTGCCACGTGTTTGAGGGTGCGTACATCGTCACACTCCAGAGCAATCGGCAAGGCGTCTGCACTGCTCTGCCCCATCAGCTGGACCAGCAGGGTCTGCATGGCCGCAGGCACCCGCACGGTCGCAATGCCGTGCAACACCATGGCCTCCAGCAATGCCTTGGGCTTGAGGGGGCCTGCCTTTAGCAATGGATGTCCCGCGCGCACAAACAGGCCTGCCGGCAGTTGCACCAGTTGCGTTACCTCCAAGTCCGGCGTACGAGGGATGTCGCGCGTATCTGCCAGAAAGAACTCCAGCTCCTCTGCGCGCAAGCGGCTGAGCAGCAGCTCCCAGTTGCCCACACTCGCGCGGATCTGGACACCGGGGTGGGACTGCCGCACCTGCACCAGCAACGGTGCCAGCACCGTGGCGGCGGGGAACGGCCCGACGCCAAACGCCGTATTTCCCAAGGTGCGGTCCCGGTACAGGTTCACATCCCGCAGCAGGCAGCGGCTCTCAAACACCAGCCGGCGCGCCCGCTCCAATACGAACTCGCCTGCCGGTGTGGGCTTCACCTCCAAGGTGCCACGGTCAAACAGGCGCAGATTCAGCGCGGCCTCCGCGGTCTGAATGCTGCGACTGAGGGCCGGCTGGCTCAGGTGCAGATGCTCTGCGGCACGGGCGAAATTGCGCTTGTCGGCCAGGGCGACGATGTGCGTCAGGTGTTTGATATCCATGGTGAGCCATCTAATGCATTTAACTCATTGAAATTAGCATTCAAATGCATTGGACGCAATCAAGCAGAACCCGAACAATGGGCACCAGGCATCAAAAAAACAGGAGACAAGGCCTATGAACCCCCTACAGAACATTTTGTTGTTCGGCATTCTGCTGATCTTTGCGCTACTGGAGTGGCGCTCAGGGCGCTACAAAGATTTCGGCGCCACCCGCGATGACACCAAGCTCGAAGCCGCCATGCTGCTGGCGCTTTTGGCTTTATTGCAACCCGGCATCTTTTTCATCACGGGCAAGTTGGGCGCGTGGCTCATGCCTGAGCAGCGCAACGCGTGGGCGCATTTGCCGGCGTGGGCGATGTTCGGCATTCTGCTGGTGGCCGACGATTTGACGCAGTACTGGTGGCACCGGCTTTCGCACACGCCGCTGCTCTGGCCGCTGCACCGCGCGCACCACACGGCACACTACATGAGCATCCGCATCACCTACCGCAACAACTTTTTTTACTACGCCATGATGCCGGGCATCTGGATGTCGGGCATCCTGATCTATCTGGGTTTTGCCAATGTGTACTTGGTATACGTGGTGCTCAAGCTCACCGTCATCATGGGGGCACACAGCGCGGTGCGCTGGGATGAGCCGTTTTACAAACACCGCTGGTTGCACCCCGTGGCCTGGGTGCTGGAGCGCACCATCTCCACCCCGGCCACGCACTGGGCGCACCATGCGCTGACCAATGAAGACGGCATTGGCCACTACAAAGGCAACTTCGGCAATCTGCTGTTTGTGTGGGACCTGATCTTCGGCTCGGCCAAGATTACCCGCCAATACCCTGCCCGCGTCGGCCTGCAGGACGACCTGATTTACGGCAAAGAGCGCTGGTTCACCGAGATGTTCTACCCCGTCATCCAATCCAAACGCGAACACTCGGCACTGGCACCCGGAGGACGGGCGAATGCGATAGGAGAGACGGACCCGACGCGAGTGCTCGCAAAGGGCTGAAAACCGGGGGCGTCTTGAGCGCGAAGCCAACGGGGTTGTTCCGGCACACGTGGTTGAGCTTCTTGCTTGCCCCGCGGCTACCCACCCACACGCGCACCGCGCACCGGGGCTTATTCGGCTACCAGGGTATGGACTCGGGCGAGTTTTTCATTAGCGCGCTCGGGGCCACACCGGCATCGCTCCATCAAGGAGCGGGGTGAAGCCTGGCTGCCGCAGCGAGTGCGTCCAAAGCCACCTCTTCGCGCATCTTGATGGTCGAGGGGGTGAGCTGGCGTTCTGACAGGCAGTTCAACCAAGCCTTGACCGGCGTCGCGCGGTAAAAGCGCTTTTGGCCCTCGCCCAGAAAATCCTGCAAATCCAGTGTCTCGTCCGGGTAGAGCAACCGGAAGGAACTTTCCGCCTCGTCTAAATCATCGACCACCACAACGGTGCACTGCAGATACAGACAACGCAGGTTGTTGGTCCCGCGCTTTCGGGTGGAGTCAAAGAGGGTGAGAAAGGCCCGGGGATTGTGTTCAAGGTTTTGCGAGTGCACCGCCTTGACCCAGGAGGACCAGTACAAGTTCAGGGCTTGGTCTCGCGCGGCCCAAACCGGGGTGTTCCAAGGCTGACCCTTGCTTTCGGTAGCCACATTGAAATACGGCGGGCCGTTCAACAACTGGACGGCATGCGCGACCAGTTCCGTTTCAACAAATTCGGTCACAGTGGGCTCTCCTTCAACATTCGCCGGCATCTTACTTCGCACTGGTGTCGATGGTCTTTGGCCGGAGCCTCGCGAACTATCCTCTCTTCCGCACAAACAGGCTTTGCGTCGCCCGCCCTATCAAGCCCTGCTCGTCGTAGAGCGACGACTCGGCCAGCCCGCCGCCGTGGCTCGACAAATGTGTGCGGGCATCCAGGCACACCCACTCGCCTATTGGTTTGCGCAGCAGGTTGATGGTGAGGTCGGAGTTCACAAACAGGTGGGTAGACAAATCCAGAATCGCGCTGATGCCGTTGCCCGAGTCGGCTGCCACCGCCACACGCTGGTACGGGCTTGGCGCCTGGCCCTGCACCAGCGGATGGCTCATGCGGAACCACACCGCACTGGGCCCGGCAAACATGCGGCCCTGCGCGATACGCGTCTCGACCAGATCGGGGTAGCCCAACTCATGGTGCGCAAGCGGAAAGCGCTGCACGGGTGAAGCATCCGGCGCTTTGGGTGCCAGGGGCAAGGGGTGGCCGGGCAGGCCATCTGGCAGAACGACATCGTCCTCACGCTGAAACAGTGCGGTGGCACGGATCAGCTCTTTGCCATCGGCCAATGCCACTGCCGAAAAATGGCCCGCGTTCCTGCCGACATAGTCTTCCTGCACGCGTACCTCGATATCCGCAATCGGCAACGGGCGCAGCAGGTTAGCCGTCAAGCGGGCAAGGTGTTGCAGCCCATGCACTTGGGCCGCGGCCTCCAGTGCGTGGCTGACCAGCGCAATCGGCGGGCCGGCATGTTGCTGCTGCGGGTGCCAAGGGCCGCGCGTGAGTTCGGAGGCGCGGTACAGGGATTCGCCCAGCGCGGTGTAAGCGGCGTTTGCGCCGGCAAGCGCGGCTTTGTGCAAGGTATCTGACATGAATTTTTGCTCCTCTTTTGATAGCTAATCGCGCATATTCTGAATGCGCCAGATGCCACTTTGGCTTACAGGCCATTGGCGTCAGGATGACATGGTGCAACAGCACGAGGCAGAGGCCTGTCACTCGGGTGTCGATTCCAGGAAGTGTTCTGCCTAGGCGCGCTTGCGTACAGATGGCAAGACACAAGGCGCCCACAGTGGGGCTGCCTCCCGGAGTGATCCGGCTCATTTCTTATTCAAAGGCTGCTCACCATGCACTCCATCTGCCCTACCGGCTTTCCCCGCATTCAGCGCACCCGCAGCGCGACTTTGGCGGGACTCGCACTCTGCCTTGCCACACCTTTTGCCCTGGCTCCCGCCTCAGCCCAGATGGCTCCCGCCCCGGGCTACACCTACAGCCCCGGTTATGTGGACATCAGCGTGGGCTCGTCCGACTACTCCAAGCCGAGCAATGGGTTCGGTATCTTCAACAGTGACCAGCGTGCCACCGCCTACAGCATCAGCATGGGTAACTATCTGTTCAGCCCCAACTGGGGTCTGGAGGCCGGCTACACCGATTTCGGCTCGGTCAACCGCGCCGGCGGCCGCACTACCTCTGATGCCATCAATCTCAGCCTGATCGGCCGCATGCCGCTCAACCCCGCATGGAACCTGCTGGGCAAACTGGGCACCACCTACGGCCGCACCGACGTCTCCAGCGCCCCTACCTCAGGTGTGATGGCCGGCAATGAACGCGAATTCGGCCTGAGTTATGGCCTGGGCGTGGAGCTGCAGCTGGCAGCCCAATGGTCCGGGGTGTTGATGTATGAGGAACACACCATGAAGTTCCCGGGCGGCAGTACCGACCGCATCAGCGCCACCAAGCTCGGCTTGCGCTACCACTACTGAACCCGCACCACGTTCATCCCCCACCCACCACCAAAGGAAAACTCATGAAATCTGATCTCCAACTCCAACAAGACGTCTTGGCTGAACTGAAATGGGAACCGTCTGTGCACGCTGAGAACATCGGCGTGGAGGCCAAAGACGGCGTCATTACCCTGGCCGGCCATGTAATGACCTACCAGGAGAAGTACCACGCCGAGAAGGCCGCACGCCGGGTAGTGGGTGTGCGCGCTCTGGCGGTGGAAATTGATGTGAAGCTCGCGTCCAGCGGCATCCGCAATGACAGCGACATTGCCAATTCCGCCAAGAACGCGCTGCAGTGGATGTCCACCCCATTGGGCAACAAGGTGAACGTGACCGTCGAAAAGGGATGGATCACCCTGACCGGTCAAACTGAATGGCAGTTCCAGAAGCTGGCAGCTGCCGTGGCCGTGCGCTACCTGATGGGCGTAAATGGCGTCTCCAACCAGATCATTCTGCAGCCCGGCACCAAACTCAGCGCCGCCAAGGCCGACATCGAAGCTGCCCTCGTACGCCGTGCGCACACCGATGCCGGAAAAATCAATGTCGACATTGACGGCAGCTCTCTCACACTCACAGGCCAGGTGAGCAACTGGACCGAGCGCGACACCGCCAAAGAAGCTGCCTGGAGCACGCCCGGCGTGACCAGCGTGGTCGACAAGATGACCATGACCTTCTGAAGGCACGCCATGCAAGCCCATATCAACGCTTCGGTGTCCATCTGCAACTCCCACCAAGAGGCAGAAGCCGCCATCCAGACGCTCAAGAAGTTCGGCTTTGACGTGAGAAAACTCTCGCTCATCGGCAAGGGGTACCACAGCGAAGAACACCCGGTGGGCTTCTACAGCACCGGCGACAAGATTCGCGCATGGGGCAGCACCGGCGCCTTCTGGGGCAGCATGTGGGGCATCCTGATGGCACCCGCAGTGTTTTTGCTGCCGCCACTGGGCATGGTGACCATGGCCGGGCCGATTGTGTCGGTCGTGATCAGCGCACTCGAAGGTGCGGTGCTTGTGGGCGGGCTATCCGCCGTGGGTGCGGCCCTGAGCCAGATGGGCGTTCCCAAGGATCAGGTCATCCTGTACGAGACGGCTCTCAAAGCCGACAAGTATGTGCTCATGGTGCACGGCAGCGACGACGAGGTGGCACGGGCCAAGTCCATCCTGGCGGGTACCCAACCCATGGAAGTGGCCGAAACGCTACTGAATTAGTAGCAGCTCGCGCATAGAGGACGGGCGCTGCAGATCACTTTATTCAATACTGGCGGCGGAATCCGCCGGTCGCCGGGACACAAAGTAAACACCCGGCAGGATCAAGGCAGCGCCCACCAGGTGATGGGGCCCCAACGCTTCACCCAGCACGCCCCAAGCTGCAAGCGCAGCATACAAAGGGCCCAGATACAGCGTCACTGCTACCCTGCTGGCGCCCAACACTTTTTGAATGGCCCCGTAGATCCAATAGGCAGCCAGGCCCGGCGCGAGGGCTGCCGCCACTACCAGCTGTGTCGCTGTCCACGACCATGCGGGCGTGGCAGGTTGCCATTGCTCCCACACAGCACATGGGAGCAACAAAAGTGCCCCGCTAGCGCTCATGGCGGCAAGACGCGCAGTAGCGCCCAAAGGACTGAACCACCGCTTTTGAAGGAGCGCATAAGCGGCCCAAGCCACCATGGCAGCGATGATCCAGAGATCTCCTGCCACCCATTGCACTTTGGCAAGTGACAACCACTGCCCTTGCACGACCACATGCACGACCCCCGCCAATGCCAGCGCTACACCGGCGGCTTGTCGCCAACGGAAGGACTCGCCCAGCCACAGTGCCGCTCCCAATGCAATGAGGACGGGTGAGGCGGCATAGATCAAGGCAATGTTCATGGCTGTTGTGGTTCTGGCACCCAGATACACCCAGGCGCCGCACACAACCATGCCGCAAAAGCCCAGCAACACATAGTGATGCCAGCACGCGCGCAAGTGAGCCCGCTCACGCCACAACTCATGACGGGTTAATGCAACGAGAAAAACAGCCACCAACGCCCACCGGCCGAGGGCGAGCGAATAGGGTTCCACCACACCGGGTGCGCGCCGCGCAATGATGTAGTTCACCGCCCAAAGCGCAGGAATGAACCAAAGGCCCAATAAGGCGAGCCGCTCCTGCCGGTGTTTGTCCGGCAAACCTATGCTCCTTGAGTGGTGGGGCTATGCGCCAGGGCCATCACCTCTCGGGCGCTCAGGTGCTTGAGGCGATGATCGGTCCAGACCTGCCGCCAGCGCCGGGCACCGGGCAAGCCGTGGCGCAAACCCAGCATGTGGCGCGCAATGCTGTACCAATGGGTGCCGTGCTGCGCCGCCTCACGCTCCATGTAGTCCACCATCTGGGCTTCCACCATTTCTCGGGTGATCTCCCGCTCGGGGGCGCCGTAAAACGCGCTGTCCCACTCGGCGAGCCACCAAGGGTTGTGGTACGCCTCGCGGCCTAACATCACGCCGTCCACGTGCTCCAAATGGCCCGCCACTTCGGCTGTTTTGGTAATGCCACCGTTGATGGCAATGGTGAGGTGCGGAAAGTCTTGCTTGAGCTGATACACCAGCTCGTAGCGCAGGGGCGGAATCTCGCGGTTCTCTTTGGGGCTCAGGCCCTTGAGCCACGCGTTGCGCGCGTGGGCAATGAACACGGTGCAACCGGCATCGGCCACGGTGCCCACAAAGTCGCGGACGAAGCCGTAGCTCTCTTCCTTGTCGATGCCGATGCGGTGCTTCACGGTGACTGGCACATCCACTGCATCCACCATGGCCTTCACGCAGTCCGCCACCAGCGGCGCTTCGTTCATCAGGCAGGCGCCAAATGCGCCGCGCTGCACCCGCTCGGACGGGCAGCCGCAGTTGATGTTGATCTCGTCATAGCCCCACTCCTGGCCCAACTTGGCAGCACGCGCCAGATCGGCAGGCTCGCTCCCGCCCAGCTGTAACGCCACAGGGTGTTCTTCAGCGTTGAAGCGCAAGTGACGCGGCACATCGCCATGGATGAGCGCACCGGTGGTCACCATCTCGGTGTACAGCAGCGCATGGCGCGAGAGCAAGCGGTGGAAATAGCGACAGTGGCGGTCCGTCCAATCCATCATGGGGGCAACGGACAGGCGCCAGAGGTTGGACTCAGACATGTACTTGAAAATCGATTAGTTGCGTAATTTTCGCAGATCGGCTTTGGGGGACTCCCACTTATCACCCCGATGCGAACTTCTGGAAACCAGTTAGTCCGTGTTGTGTTCCGCACGTCCGGTCGCTCTTGCCGCGATGTTCGCCCGAGGTCACAACTCCAATCGCAGCGGCCAAGACAGTCGGACGCGCCTTGACAACTCTTCGGCTGCAATGTGTGAGGAACCAAGTGCAAGGAATTACCCCCAAACCCTTGGGCAAACCCCCTGCGTCTGAATTTCCATCGATGTTTAGCAATGAATCGAGCCGATGAAGACTGGCATGATCTGGTTTGTTGAAATACAATGTTTTAATTGTTAAATACAGGTTTAATCATGAAAAACAAATTTCAAATCTGTGGCTTCGCACTGTTACTGATTTTGGGGGCCGGCATCGCCCAAGCCCAGAATAGTCGCTTAGATCGGATTTCCAGCAGCAAGGAACTGCGCGTTTGCATCTGGCCAGACTATTTTGGAATTTCCTACCGGAACCCAAAAACTCAACAACTTGAGGGGATAGACATCGACCTTTCGCAGGCGTTTGCCAAGGACTTGGGAGTCAAGCTTCGCTACGTTGACAGCTCATTTGCCAAACTGGTCGAAGATCTGACGCAGGACCGGTGCGATGTCGCGATGTTTGCCGTGGGGATTACCGCAGCGCGCGCTGAGAAGTTGAAGTTTTCTCAGCCGTATCTGGTGAGCGACATCTATGCCATCACCACCAAAAGCAACCGCCGCATCAAAACCTGGGACGACATTGATCAAACCGGAGTGGTTGTATCGGTAGCCAAAGGCACGCTGCACGAATCGGTGATGCGCGACAAACTCAAAGCCGCAACTTTGTCTATCAATGCGACGCCACAGGGCCGGGAACAGGATGTTGAATCCGGGCGCGCCGATGTCTTCATGACAGACTTCCCATTTAGCCGGCGCATGCTGGAACAAACAGATTGGGCCAGGCTGGTGAGCCCATCGGCCACCTATCACCTGACGTCCTATGCTTACGCGGTTGTGCCCGGGGACGCAACGTGGCTGCAACGAGTCGATAAATTTGTTGCAGATTCCAAGCGCGATGGCCGACTCTTGGCCGCAGCCAAAAAGAATGGATTGGAACCTATCGTTGTGCGGGACTAGTACCATTGGGTCATGGCTCTGCACAAACACCCAACACCACGGTGGCTGAGTAAATCCGCGTTCGCACTAGGTGCGGTGCTGTTGACGGCATTTGTACTGGGGCTGACCGGCTACCACTTGTGGCGCTTGCGGAGCCAAGCTATCGAAAACGGTTTGCTCAATGCTGCGCAATTGGCCAGCGCCTTGGAGGAGCATCTGACCCAAACACTCAGTGTCTTGGATGTCAGTCTTGTTCAACAAGGCGAGGCTTCCTTTTCACCCGCAGCTGCAGAAAAGCTCACGCGCAACGCACGTTACATCCGCTCCATCAATCTTGTGGATGCAAGCGGGCTGGTACTCAATAGCTCGGTTGCTACCAACATCGGCATTCGCTTTGACAAAAGCAGTGTGTTGCCGAAGTCCGATGGCCCATTGCCCTTGCTACGCATCGGCCCGCTGTTGGACGGGCGGGACTTGTCCGGCGCACGTCCCGTGGCACCCGATGCCTTGGCTCCGCCCCAATCCATCATTCCGGTGCTTCGAGACCTGACGCAGCCGTCAGGCGGTTTTGCCTCCATGGTGGCTGCTCTGAATCCGGACTACTTTCTCAATTACTACGACCGCCACCTGAACCTTGCCGATGGCGAAGTGGCGTTGATGCGCATGGATGGGAGTCTGCTGCTCAGTACGGCAGAGCGATTCAAGCCCAATGCTCACATGGACCCGGCCATCATGGCTTTACTGGACAAGTCCGTTTCAGGTCGTTTGCGACAAACTGACCCACAAAAAAACACCCAACTTAGCGCCTACCGTGTATCCCGCGATTTCCCAGTCGTACTGGTAGTCAAGCTCAATGAAGACCGGGTACTGGACGACTGGCTTAAAGAAGTACGCAACACCTTGACGGTGGTGTTAGTCATTTTGTCCATCGCTTTGCTGACAAGCGCAGCGTATTTCCTCCGGTTAATCCGCCTGCGACACGATCACGACATGCGTGTTCAGGACTTGGATAACCAGAAGTACGCGCTCGACCAGCATGCGATCGTCAGCATTACTGACACAGCTGGACGCATCACCTATGCCAATGAACGCTTTTGTGCCATCAGCGGATATGCCCTGGACGAGTTGCTGGGCCAACCTCACAGCATTTTGCGGTCGAACCAACATGACAAGGAGTTCTACAAGCATCTCTGGCTGAGTATCACGGGCGGAAATGTCTGGCACGGTGAGCTTTGCAACCGCAACAAGAATGGTGACCTCACATGGTTCCAGACCACGATTGTTCCGCTCACGGACATAGATGGCCGGATTCAACAATACATTGGCATTCGTACAGACATCACGGAACGCAAACGAATCGAAGCCTCACTGGTGAGCGCCAAGGCCGCTGCAGAAGAGGCCAACGAGGCGAAAAGCCAATTTCTGGCCAATATGAGCCACGAGATCCGCACTCCCATGAATGGTGTGTTGGGAATGGCCGGTTTGCTCCTTGATGGTGAGTTAAATCCAGAGCAAAAATCTTTCGCGCGCAACATCGTGCACTCAGGGGAAGCGCTCCTTGCTCTGATCAATGACATTCTGGATTTGTCAAAGATTGAAGCGGGGCATATGGAGTTTGAGGCGCTAGCCTTTTCGATTGCTCCACTGGTTCAATCCGTTACCTCAGTCATGCAAATCAAGGCCAACGAGAAGGGCCTTGCGTTTCAGGTACAGATTCCTCAAGAAGCTCATGATGCCTACATTGGCGACAGCCATCGCATCCGACAGGTACTTTTCAATTTGCTGGGCAATGCAGTCAAGTTCACAACACACGGTGAGGTTTCTCTGCTTGTTGCTCCCACTCCAACAGGCCTGCGGTTTGAGATATCGGATACCGGCATAGGTATTCCTGAAGCGGCCTTGGACAAACTCTTTTCAAAGTTCGTACAAGTGGATACATCGACGACCAGAGAATTCGGCGGAACTGGCCTGGGCCTGGTGATCTGCAAAAAGCTGGTGGAAGGAATGCAAGGTCGCATAGGGGTGGAGACCAATCAAGGCGTGGGCAGCCTCTTTTGGTTTGAATTGCCACTTGCCAAGGCTCTCACAAAGCTGGATGCATCAAGCTCCCCAATGACCGGAAACATCGGGACTGATGCGGAAGTCAAAGGTCAATCGCAAGAGGCAGGCGCGGGGAAGATTTTGGTCTTGTTGGTTGAGGATCATCCGATTAACCAGAAGCTGGCTACGGTGTTGCTACAGCGTATGGGCTTTCAAGTAGACCTTGCGAAAGACGGTGCTGAGGCGGTACTTGCAGCAGAAAGCAGGGCCTATGACCTGATTCTGATGGACGTCCAAATGCCTGTCATGAATGGAATTGAAGCCACCGAAAAAATTCGCGCTGGCTCAGGCCCGAACAAGACCACTCCCATCGTGGCACTGACCGCAAATGCGATGCAATCGGACAAGGACGCCTGTTTTGCGGCAGGAATGAATGACTTCCTTACCAAACCATTTAGTAAAGAAGGGCTCGCGCAAGCGCTGGAGCGCCAATTGCAGAGGTCCCTATAACTTTCGCCAGATGCTCAAGTTCTCAAGTTGGAATGCTGCCTATAGTGAGGTCACTGCAGCGCAAGCTGTTTAGCATGGTGGGCATCTGCTCAGTGAAGGAAACACCACCCGGCCAAACAGAAGACATGTCTGCCTATAGCGCCATGCCTTGGCTAAAGGTGTAACGCAGCCGGGTGAGGCCGGCTTCTGAGTTCAGCGTCACACGGGAGGCAGGAAAACCTCCACCCGGTCGCGCCCGCCCTGCTTGGCGAGGTACATGGCGCGGTCAGCGAGTTCCACCAGCCGCTTGGGAGTCGTGACGCCTTCGGAAAAGGCCACGCCGATGCTGCCCGTCATGGGCCGGCGTAGGCCGATGATGCTCTTGATGGCTTCGCGAATGCGTTCGGCCACTATCAGCGCTTCGTTGAGCTTGGTATCGGGCAAGATGACGCAAAACTCCTCACCGCCATAACGTGCCACGTGGTCATAGGCCCGGGCCTGGCTTTTGATGGCCAGCGCAACAAACATCAAGGCCTGATCGCCGGCCACATGACCGAAAGCGTCGTTATAAGGCTTGAAATGGTCCGCATCGACCATCAATAAACAGAGGGGCGATTTGGAACGCTGCGAGCGCGCAAACTCGTTGGACAGCAGAGTATCAAACGCGCGGCGGTTTTTCAGGGCCGTCAGAGGATCGGTGAGGGTCTGCTCCTGCAGGTCCACATTGAGCTCTTCAATACGGCGCTGGTGGTTCTCCAGCTGCTGCTGGCGCAGCGTTTGCGCTTTGGCCACCATCTCCAATTCGGTATTGGCGCGACGTAAGGCCAAGAGCTGCACCACTTGACGGGACAGGGCCTGCAGCGCTTGTGACTGGCGCTCAGTCAGTTTGCGGGGTACCTTGTCGATTACACACACGGTACCGAGGGCTGCACCAGAAGGCGTAACCAAAGGTGCGCCCGCATAAAATCGGATACCGGGGTCGCCAGTCACCAACGGGTTGTTTACAAACCGTGCATCCAGCTGGGCGTCAGGCACTTCCATCACCTGATCCGGATCGAGAATGGCATGGGCACAAAACGCCTGCCCCCTTGGAGTTTCCATGGCGTTCAGACCCAAGCGGGCCTTGAACCACTGGCGGTCTTCATCCACCAGCGATATCAGCGCAATCGGGGTGTCGCAGATGTACGAGGCGAGCCGGACCACATCGTCATACGCCTGCTCGGAGGCGCTGTCGAGCACGTTGAAACTGCGCAAGTCTTCGAGTCGAAGCTTCTCATCAAAGTTGGCTGGGTCGTGCATGCAGTGTGGGTCGGGTGGGTCCGGGTAAGCGGTACACCGGCCCACTGATCAAACGTGATCAGGGGGCGATGCACCAAGGTGCCTGATTGTGCACCAATCCCATCCACAAAGCCCACCCGGAGGCAGCTGCCAATGCTGCGCCAGCCAGGCGTATGCCCCAAGTGCCGTCACCCATACGGGACAAGCCCAGACGCAACCACAACCAGGGTCCCGCCATCATGGTGAGCGAGGTGCCCAAGGCAAAAAGCGCCATGGTGCCGGCACCTGACAGAGGCTCCCCGGACAAGGAGGCCAACAGCAATGCCGAATAAAGCAAGCCACAAGGCAGCAAAGACCAAACCATTCCCAGCCCCAATGGAGCTGCCAGCACGCCCCCTGCCCCGGCCTTTCGCACCCGGGCCCACACGCTACGCGCCCCTGCTTGGAGCCACAGAGGCTGGCGTCCGGAGAAAAGGAGCACCAAACCTAACACGGTGGCTGCCACATGCAACAAGGACCATACAGGCCGCAACGCGGCGGACTGCACAGTCAGCCAGCCCAGTCCTTGAACCGAGGCAGCCGCGAGGGCTCCCAATGCGGCGTAACCGATGACCCTGCCGGCCTGAAAGCTCAACATGGCCGGTGTGCGCTTGGCGCCTGCGGCCTGACCGATGCCTGCGCAAGCGGCACCGCACATCGCAACACAATGGGGCCCACCCACCAGGCCCATTAGTAAGGCGGTAATGGCCAGTGACGATTGCATCCGGTCGGGCTAGATGATTTTCGAAAAGCGGGCGCGGGTGCGGTCCGTCTGCAAATAGCGGTCAAACACCATGGCCACAGCCCGCACAAAGAACCAACCCTGGCTGGTGACCTGGATACCGGAATCGTCCAGCGTCACGAGGCCCTGCTCCTCCAGCCCGCGCAAAGTCTCTAGCTCGGCAGCGAAATAGCTTTTGAAGTCCAGCAGATAAGCAAGATTGACGGATTCGAACTGCAGCTGGCCTTGGCACATCAGCGCCATGATCACTGCACGGCGCACCAGATCGTCACGCGTCACTGCCATGCCCCGGACGATGGGGAAGCGGCCCTGGTCCAGATAGTCGTAATACTCTTCCAGCGTCTTGGCGTTCTGGCTGTAGGTGGCACCGATGCGGCCGATGGCAGACACCCCCAAGGCAATCAGATCGCAATCGGGCTGGGTGCTGTAGCCCTGGAAGTTACGGTGCAGTCGCCCTTGGCGCTTGGCCACGGCCAGGGAGTCATCCGGCAAAGCGAAGTGATCCATGCCCACATACACATAGCCCGCCCCCATGAAAGACGCCAGCGAATGCGCCAACATGGAAACCTTGGATGCCGCGCCCGGCAACTCCACCGTCGCGATACGTCGCTGCGGCTTGAATCGCTCCGGCAGGTGCGCATAGGCATATAGAGCGATGCGGTCCGGGCGCAGTGCGTTCACTTGGGCCAACGTGCGGTCGAAAGACTCGGGGCTCTGGCGGGGCAAGCCGTAAATCAGGTCCACATTGATGGATTCGAAGCCACGGGCTCGCGCTGCTTCTACCAAAGCAAACACCTGCTCGGCTGGCTGCACCCGGTGGACTGCCTTTTGTACGGCCGGGTCAAAGTCTTGAACTCCGAAGCTCAGGCGGTTGAAGCCGAGTTCGGCCAAGGTATCAAGGCGCACCGCATCCACGGTGCGGGGATCTACCTCTATGGAGTATTCGCCGCCGGCTGCAAAGTTGAAGTTGCGGCGCAACATGGCCATAAGTTCACGCAACTCTGCGTCACTCATAAAGGTAGGGCTGCCTCCGCCCAGATGCAGCTGACTGACGGACTGGCCGGTACCCATCAGATTTGTATGCAATTCCACTTCCCGCGTCAGGTAGCGTAAATATGTGGCCGCTTTGTCATGGTGCTTGGTAATAATCTTGTTGCAAGCGCAGTAATAGCACAGCGACTCGCAAAACGGAATGTGCACATACAAAGACAAGGGCAATGCCAGCGCAGCGGCACCGGAGCGGCGCTGGAGCAAAGCCTGGGAATAGTCGTCCGCACTGAAGGCCTCGACAAAGCGGTCCGCCGTGGGGTATGAGGTATAGCGCGGCCCGGACACATCGAACCGGGTCAATAATTGTTCTGAAATAGGTGCGGGTGCAAGGGCTGCGTTCATGAATACTCCAAGCTAGCGCACAGACTGTGACTGAAGCGGCCTCCAAGCTCCTTGATTTACATCAAGGAGTTTCAGGATGACCCGGACCATAATTGACTTGCATCAGGGGAACACCATGCTCGAACACGCAATGCCTACCGCCAAGTCTCAAGACGCCCACGCTTCCATTGCCATCACGCCGGATGGCTCCGCAGCTTTGCACCCCCACACTATCAAGGTCGCTTGTTCCAACTGCAACCTGCGGGAGTTGTGCATGCCCTTGGGCCTGAGCCCCATTGAACTGGACAAGATTGATGACGTTGTGGCGAGTCGCCGCCGGATCAAACGTGGAGCCACGTTGTTTCGCAATGGTGAGAAGTTCACCAGCCTGTACGCCATTCGGACCGGTTTTTTCAAAACTTGTGTTGCCTCAGAAGACGGGCGCGACCAGGTGACCGGCTTTCAAATGGCCGGTGAGATCGTGGGGCTGGATGGCATCGTCAATGACCAACACACCTGCGACGCCGTGGCGCTGGAAGACGCGGAGGTTTGCGTCATGCCTTTTGACCGGATTGAGGAGCTCTCCCGCGAAGTGAGTTCGCTGCAGCGGCATGTCCACAAGATCATGAGTCGCGAAATCGTGCGCGAAAACGGCGTCATGCTCCTTTTGGGCAGCATGCGTGCGGAAGAGCGATTGGCTGCATTTTTGCTGAACCTTGTCCAGCGCCTGCATGCTCGCGGCTTCTCACAATCAGAGTTGGTGTTGCGCATGACCCGTGAGGAGATCGGCAGCTACCTGGGCCTCAAACTTGAAACTGTGAGCCGCACTTTCTCGAAGTTCGTGGAAGATGGGATCGTGGAAGTCAAGCAACGCCACGTGCGGATCCTGAACACCGACGCCCTCAAGGACATCGTGAATCCCAAAGTCTGCAACTGAAGCCGGCTGTCAGCCCTAGCGATTGACGTCCTCGGCGCTCATGCCGAGTACCGCAGTCATGGCGCTGGAGGCTGCCGCAACAAGCCAGAACACGACGAACGCCAGGGTGTAGACGCCCTGGCGGGACAATGGTAGCGCCGCATCCTGCCAATGCAAGTCGTTCGGATCAATCAATCCGAACACCAAAACCTCCAACACGCCAGCCGCCAGAAAGGCGGGCCAGAGGATGGTCATCCATTTGGCCGTCGACATACGTTCTGTCCCGGCACTCAGGGGGATTTGGGCGTGGGCACTACGCCAGTGGCCGCATGGTTGCGCGCTTGGATGGCGGGCGCCAGGCTCTCCGGCTGTACCGCTATTTTTTTGCCGATGTCCAAGCCCGTCTGGTAGTAGTTTTCATCGATGACAGGGTCTGTGCCATGGGCGGCCAGGTAAAAGGTCACGAAGCTGGCGATCACCACCACCAGCGGACCGGAGACCACCAGCCAGACATGGCCGAACTTCCACCAAGGGCGGGCTGCAGGGTCAGTATTGTTGGACATGGGCGTGCTTTCTTAACGGGGAACAATGAAAACAGACTTTTCAGTCACGACGGCAGTGGTAGGCGTGGACTGCACAGAAAAATGAATCGGGTGCGAACCTGCTGCCGCACCTTCATACGGCAGTTGCAGTCGCACCGCGATCCAGCGGGACTGCGTCGGGCCGACCTCCGCAGTGGCATCCGATGCGACGACCAAGCCGGGCAGTCCGTCAGCACTGATTTCGAAGGTTTGTGTTGACTCTTGTGCATTCATGATTTGAAGCCGGTACACATTCTCAAGGCGGCCACCCGACACGATGCGGGCCAATGAGCCACGATCGCGCTCCACATCCACCTTGAATGGAGCACGCATCCACAGGCTGGTCAACATGGCAACCACCACCGCCAGCAAGATGACGGTGTACACCATCACGCGGGGGCGAAGAACGTGCCTCAGAGTCTGTGCCGGGGTCCAATGCTGGCTGACCGCATTCTGGGTGGAGTACTTCACCAATCCACGGGCATAGCCCATCTTGTCCATTACGGTGTCACAGACATCGGCACAGGCACCGCAACCGATGCACTCGTATTGCAAACCCTTGCGGATATCGATACCGGTCGGGCACACCTGCACGCACAAGCTGCAGTCCACACAAGCGCCCAACTTCAGGGCAGAAACATCAGCCTTTTTGGAGCGTGCGCCACGGGGCTCACCGCGCTCTTCGTCATAGGTCACGATCAGTGTGTCTTTATCGAACATGGCGCTTTGAAAACGCGCATAGGGACACATGTATTTACAGACCTGCTCGCGCATATAACCTGCATTGCCGTACGTGGCAAAACCGTAAAAGAGCACCCAGAAGGTCTCCCAGGGCCCTAGTGAGAGGCTCAGCAATTCAGCACTCAGCGTGTGAACCGGAGTGAAATAGCCGACAAAGGTAAACCCAGTCCACAAACCAACGGCAATCCACAAGAGTTGCTTGGCTGTTTTGCGCCAGGCTTTGTCCAGCGTCCAAGGACCAGCGTCACGCCGCATGCGGGCGGAGCGGTCCCCTTCCGTCAGCTTTTCCAGCCAGAGAAAAATTTCGGTGTACACCGTTTGCGGACATGCATAGCCGCACCACAAGCGGCCGGCCACTGCTGTAAACAAAAACAAGGACAGCGCGGAGATCACCAAAATCCCTGTGAGATACACAAAGTCCTGGGGGTACAACACGAGGTTGAAAATATAAAACCGCCGGGCTCCGAGATCGAACAGCACCGCCTGGCGCTGTCCCCACTCCAACCACGGCAGGCCATAGAACACCAACTGGGTCAAGAACACCAGTGCCCACCGCCACTTCGAAAAGTAGCCCGACACGCTGCGCGGGTAGATCTTTTTATGCGCTTCGTACAGGGCAATCGTCTCCTCGTCGGCACCGGGCGGAGGGGCAATAGGCCCCTTGTCCGGTGACTCGGCGATCGGAATGATCTTTTTCTCGGCAGAAGGGGCTGATGCGCTCAAGGAAAGTCCTCTGAATTACCGCTCGACTTACTTGGCTGCACCGGTGTTGGAGAAACCCCAAACGTAGGACGCCAACACCTTGATTTGCGCAGGCGACAACTTTTGTGCCTGCGCAGGCATCTGGTTGACCTTGCCGTTGTTGACCATGGTGATGATGGCGTTTTCACCATAGCCATAGAGCCAGATGTCGTCCGTCAGGTTGGGCGCACCCAATGCAGGGTTGCCTTTGCCATCAGCGCCGTGACAGGCCGCGCAGCTCGCGAATTTGGGCTTGCCCAATGCGGCTCGCACGGAGTCGTGCGGACTACCGGAGAGACTGAGCACGTAATGCGCGACGTTCTTGACATCATCTGCCGTGCCGACCGCCGCTGCCATGGGAGGCATTTGACCGATACGACCCAGATTCAGGGTTTCCACAATCTTCTCGGGCGCACCACCGTGCAGCCAATCGGAGTCAGTCAGGTTGGGAAAGCCTTTGGAACCGCGGGCGTCCGAGCCGTGGCATTGGGAACAGTTGTTCATGAACAAACGCTCGCCAATGGCATGTGCCTGGGGATCCTTGGCAATATCTTCCGCTGACATGGCGTCAAAACGCGCATAGATGGGGGCAATGTCTGCCTCTCCCTTGGCCATTTCGGCTTGCAACTGACCTGCTGAGGTCCAGCCCAGCTTCCCGGCAAAGTTGCCCAAACCGGGGTAGAAGGCCAGGTACACCGCACCAAACACCAGGGTGATGACAAAGAGCCCTACCCACCAGCGGGGCAAAGGGTTGTTCATTTCACGGAGGTCACCGTCCCAAACGTGGCCGGTGGTGTTGTCATGGGCGGTCATGGCTTTGGCTTTGCCGCTGAACCAGAGCAGGAACAGGCAGGCCACAATGCCGATGACCGTGACGGCGGTCACATAGACCGACCAGAAGTTGCTTGTGAAGTCACTCATTTTGATTCCTTATGGGGCTCAGTCCTGCTCGAAAGGCAGATTGGCAGCCTCTTGAAAATCACTGCTCCGGGTCTTGGACCAGGCCCAGCGAACAATGGCGATAAAGACCACAAAGCTCAGTACCGTGGTGACAGAGCGCAGGGTGTTGACATCGATATCCATGGTCATCCCCTTATTTCAACGCCAGGCCCAGCACCTGCAAATAGGCGATGGTGGCTTCCAGTTCAGTCTTGCCCTTAACCTCGGCGGCGGCTTTGGCAATCTGTTCATCGGTGTAAGGAACACCGACGGTGCGCAGTGCCTTCATGCGTGTAGGCATCTCGTCCGCGGCCACCGTGTTTTTCTCCAGCCATGGATATGCGGGCATGTTGGACTCTGGTACCACATCACGTGGATTCACCAAGTGAATACGGTGCCATTCATCGCTGTACTTGCCGCCCACTCGGGCCAGGTCCGGTCCGGTGCGCTTGCTGCCCCACTGGAAGGGGTGGTCATACACCGACTCACCTGCCACCGAGTAGTGGCCGTAACGCAATGTCTCAGCCCGGAAGGGACGGATCATTTGCGAATGGCAGTTGTAGCAACCTTCACGGATGTACACATCGCGCCCCGCCAGTTGCAAGGCGGTGTAGGGCTGGATACCCTGAATGGGCTGGGTAGTGGATTTTTGGAAAAACAGCGGAACAATTTCCACCATACCGCCTGCCAGCAATACCAGCAGGATCAACACGATCATCAGAAAGTTGCTGGTCTCGATCTTCTCGTGCGAAAGACCGGATGTACTTTTTTCGTTTGCCATACAAAGGTCCTTTTAAGCATGGGCCGGAGCGGGAATTGCCACGGTATTGGCACGTCCGGCAGTGGCAGTCATCAGGGTGTTCCACAGCATGATCAGCATGCCGCCCAGGTACAGCAGGCCGCCCAGCAGACGCAGCACATAGAAGGGATAGGTTGCTTTGACCGACTCCACAAAGGTGTAAGTCAAGGTTCCATCGGGGTTGACGGCGCGCCACATGAGACCCTGCATCACACCGGCAATCCACATGGCTGCGATGTAGATCACGATACCGATGGTCGCAGTCCAGAAGTGAATCTCAATAGCTTTGACGCTATGCATTTGCTTCTGTCCGAACAGGCGGGGAATCAGGTAATACATGGAGCCCATGGTGACCAGGCCCACCCAACCCAAGGCGCCGGAGTGCACGTGGCCTACAGTCCAATCGGTGTAGTGGCTCAGGGCGTTCACGGTCTTGATGGACATCATGGGACCTTCGAAAGTGGACATGCCGTAGAACGACAAGGACACGATCAGGAAGCGCAGGATGGGATCGTCACGCAGCTTGTGCCATGCGCCGCTGAGGGTCATGACGCCGTTGATCATGCCGCCCCAACTGGGGGCCAACAAAATCAGGGAGAACACCATGCCGACAGACTGGGTCCAGTCAGGCAAGGCGGTGTAGTGCAAGTGGTGTGGGCCCGCCCACATGTAAGTGAAGATCAGCGCCCAGAAGTGGACGATAGACAAGCGGTAGCTGTACACAGGCCGTTCAGCCTGTTTGGGGATGAAGTAATACATCATGCCCAGGAAGCCGGCTGTCAAAAAGAAGCCCACGGCATTGTGGCCGTACCACCATTGCACCATGGCGTCTTGCACACCGGCGTAGGCGGAATAGGACTTCATGAAGCCTGCGGGAATGGCCGCACTGTTCACCAGGTGCAGGATAGCCACCGCGATGATGAAGGCACCGAAGAACCAGTTGGCCACATAGATGTGCTTCACCTTGCGGGTACCCACGGTGCCGAAGAACACCACTGCGAAAGACACCCAGACCAGCGTGATCAGAATGTCAATCGGCCATTCCAGCTCTGCATATTCTTTGCCCGAGGTGTAACCCAGTGGCAGGGAAATGGCTGCAGCCAGAATAACCAGCTGCCAGCCCCAGAAGGTGAATGCCGCCAGCTTGTCGCTGAAGATACGCACATGACAGGTGCGTTGCACAACGTAATAGGCGGAGGCGAACAAGCCGCAACCGCCGAACGCGAAGATCACTGCATTCGTGTGCAGAGGGCGCAAACGCCCGTAGGTGAGCCATGGAATGCCGAAGTTGAGTTCGGGCCAGGCGAGTTGGGCGGCGATGATCACGCCCACCAACATGCCGACCACCCCCCAGACCACCGTCATGATGGCGAACTGGCGCACAACGGTATCGTTGTACACCGTCGCCTGCTGATTTGGAAATGCCATATTTACCTCTTCTTGGATTGCTTCACAGCGAGTGTCTGCCGGGCTTTACAAATGCGAGTTGACCCAAATCAACCGGCAGAGAAAAAGCGGGGAACCTTTTCTCAGGGTTCGCGCAAAATGCGCTCGCCCTCGGACTCAATGTCTTCAAACTGCCCCCGGTCTATGGCCCACCAGAGTCCGGCCAGAATAAAAAACACCAGCACCACAGACAGGGGAACCAGCAAATACAAAATGTCCATGACTACTCCTGGGTAAGGGGGACCAGCGCTCCCGAAGGGATTTCACGCTGCGAAGAAGACACGGGCCGCAGCGCCCGCGGAGATGACAAGCGCAAGGCATTGAGTACCACCAGCAATGAGCTGCAGGCCATGCCTAGACCGGCTAGCCACGCAGGCAGGTAGCCGGCGACGGCCAAGGGAATGCACGCCATGTTGTAAGCCAGCGCCCACCAAAGGTTCTGGCGGACGACCCGCATGGTTTTGCGTGCCAACGCCCATGCACCGGACACACTCTCGAGCCGGTCGCCCAGGGCGACAAAGTCGGAGCGGAACTGTGCAATGGGTACGGCACGCCCGAAGGCAAAAGACACATGTGCTCCAGCCAACACAGGTCCGTCATTGAGCCCGTCCCCGACCATGGCAACCACATGCCCTTGCGCCTGCAGGTGCTGCATATAGGTCAGTTTGTCACCAGGAGAACAAGCGCCGCGGACCTGCTCTATACCCAGCCGTCGCCCCATGGCCTCGGCTGCAGCCACCCGGTCTCCGGACAGCAGATGCACGGTGACTCCCATGGCCTGCAGGGTTCGCACTACTTGCACCGCGTCTTCGCGCAGCGCTTCCTGCAAATGAAAGCTGGCAACCCAGCCCCGCGCATCGCTCAGATGGACCAACGGCCCTTCCGGGTCGGCAGGGAGCGCCATGGCAGGCACTTCACCCGCAAAAGAGGCGGAGCCCAAACGGCAAAGTCCTGCGGGGTGCTCGCCCGTTAAGAACCCATCCTGAACATCTGCCTCCACCCCCTGCCCCGCCACCTCGCGGGCGCAAGTGAGGCGCCATGGACCCAGACCTTCGTGCGCTGCGGCAGCCACCAATGCACGTGACACCGGATGCATGGACTGGGCGGCCAGGGTCGCAGCACAGGCCAGTGCCGCTTCACGGCTGATTCCGTCCCGGCAAACCACAGCCTGCAAGGCCATCGCATCTCGGGTGAGTGTGCCCGTTTTGTCAAACACCGCTGTATCTGCTGCAGCCAGTGTCTCCAGCGCCGGCAGGCTGCGGACCAGCAGCCCGTGGCGGGCCAAGTGACCAGCAGCCGCTAACATGGCAGCCGGTGTCGCCAAAGACAAGGCGCAAGGGCATGTCACGATCAGCACGGCCACCGCTACCATCACCGCGTGTGCCGGATCCTGCGGCCACCACCAGACGGCAGCAGCGAAGGCAGCCAGCAACACCGCAACCAGAAACGGCTTGGCCCAACGGTCT
The DNA here is from genome assembly GCA_027488985.1 of Comamonadaceae bacterium. Taxonomy (GTDB): domain Bacteria; phylum Pseudomonadota; class Gammaproteobacteria; order Burkholderiales; family Burkholderiaceae_C; genus Allorhodoferax; species Allorhodoferax aquaticus. The sequence continues at coordinate 55,042 of JAIYAR010000013.1, forward strand.
GCCATCAAGGCCGCGCCGGGTTTGGTGAGCGACGCACTCTCCATAAGTGCCAGGATTTGTGCAAAGCGGGTGGATTCCCCGAGGGTCTCTACCCGCACCTCGACGGTGCCCGCCAGGTTGTGGCTGCCGGCGATGACGCGCTCGCCCACACCCCGCTGCAGGGGATGCGATTCCCCGGTAAGCAAAGACTCGTCGACAAGGGTCTGCCCGGCTTCAATCACGCCATCTGCCGCGAATGCTTCGCCTGCAAGTACCTGAATGCAGTCGCCCACGACCAGGCGCCTTACCGCGACCCGCTCAAAATGGCCATCAGCACTACGCCGCAGTACGCTGTCGGGCATGCGATTCATGAGCGACTCCAGGGCACCGGCAGTGCGATCGCGCAGGCGCAACTCCAGCCAACGGCCTGTCAACAGGAAGAAAACAAACATCGTGAGGGAGTCGAAATACACTTCCCGCCCGAAAAGACCTGCAGGGTCAAAGGTGCCAGCCGTGCTGGCAGCAAACGTGATGCACATGCCCATGGCCACTGGCAGGTCCATGCTGATGCGGGCGTGACGCACGTCCGCCCAGGCTTTACGAAAAAAGGGGCCGCACGAAAACAGAATCACCGGAAGCGACAATACCCAGGAGGCCCAGCGCAGCAACTGCTCGTACTCGCCAGTCAGGTCACCGGGGCGGGCCTGGTAGGCTGGCCACGCATACATCATCACCTGCATCATGCACAGACCGGCTACCAGCCATTGCCATAGTGCCTTGCGGGACTCGACCTTGCGCCGCTCTGCAGCGAACACATCATTTGCCGGTACCGCGCGGTAGCCAGCGGCCCGCACTGCCTGCATCCACTGCGAGGGAAGAGTCTGGTCCTGGGACCAGGTCACTTGCGCGCGCTGACTGGCGGCGCTCACCCGGGCACTGCGTACCCCGGGCACCGCGCGAAGTGCGTCTTCCACGGTCAGGGCGCATGCTGCGCAATGCATGCCCTCAATCACCACGTTGGATTCCCAGCAAGCCGGCTCCGGCGCCCACTCGCGACTGAATGCACGCCATTCCTGCGCGTCATCCACCACGCACAGCGCGTCTGTGTCCGAGGACGATGCGATAGAGATAGCGGGCACGGGAGAGCTCATGCACCGGATTCTGCGGAGGTAGTCGCAAGCAAACCTTGATGCAAATCAAGTCTTGCGCCAATGGCAGGCGTAACCTCGGTGGCTATCAATCCAAAGGAGCTACACCATGTACCAACGCATTCTGGTCACCACCGACGGCAGCAAACTCTCACAAAAAGCTGTAACTACGGCCATCACACTCGCCGGCCTGTCCGGCGCCGAACTCGTAGCCCTGAAAGTGGTGCAACGCTATCCTCAGTCCTATTTCGAAGGTGGCATGGCGTTGGTAGGCGAAGACGTCAAGCAGGTAGAAAAGAGCTGGAGCGATGCAGCCCAGAAAGTGGTGGACGCCGTCAAGAAAACGGCTGAAGCCAAAGGAGTGAGCACCAAAGCGGTGGTGGTGCGCTCCGACGTGATCTCTGACGCCATTCTCAACACCATCAAAAAACAAGGATGCGATCTGGTGGTCATGGCATCACACGGGCGCAAAGGAATCAAGCGCCTGCTCTTGGGCAGCGAAACCCAGCATGTATTGACCCATGCCAGCGTGCCCGTGCTGGTTTTAAAGTAAATTGGCCCTCTACGCCCGCCGCATATGCGCGGGCTGCTCCTGAATTCAGAGCAACTTTGAGGGGCTGAAGGCGAAGTGTTCCTCTTCCTGATAGCGGTCGCGGATCTCGAGTACTTCGTCAAACCCGTCCAGGAAGGCTTGGACACACTGAGGATCAAAGTGGGTGCCTGAACCTGCGTTCAAAAAGTCCACCGCCTCCTCCAGAGACCACGCTTTTTTGTAGGGTCGCTCCGAGGTCAAGGCATCGAACACATCGGCAACTGCCACGATGCGGCTGAAGATGGGGATCGCCTCGCCTTTGAGCCCTTGCGGATAGCCACTGCCATCGAACTTTTCATGGTGGCCCAGAGCAATCTCCGCACCCGCTTGCAATACCCGTGAGTTGCTATTTTTCAGCAGCTCGTAGCCGAACGCGGCATGCTGCTTCATGATTTCAAACTCGGCGGCATCAAGCCGGCCCGGCTTGAGCAGAATATTGTCGGTAATGCCCACCTTGCCGATGTCATGCATGGGCGCAGCCTCCAGCAACAGCTCCTGTTGATCCTGCGTCAGCCCCATTTTTTTGGCTATCAGCTGCGAATAGTGGGCCATTCGCAAAATGTGTGCCCCCGTCTCCGGATCGCGGTATTCGGCAGCTTTGCACAAACGGAACACCGTATCTCGTTCGCGCTGAAGGATCACTTCGGTGGCTTTACGCACCTCGGAGGAAAGCCATTCAGCATGGTCTGCAAGCTTGCGGCGTGCACTGCTCAGGCTGAGCATGTTCTTGGCACGCGCAAGAAACTCCACTTTATCAACCGGCTTGGCCAGAAAATCGTTGGCGCCGGAATCCAGTGCACGGTAACGGACCTGCTTCTGGTCATTGGCAGTGATCATCAATATGGGCACATCCACACAATTGGGCAAAGCCCGGAAGCGCTGTATGAATTCCAGTCCATCAATGTCCGGCATCATGTAATCCACGATGACCAGATCCGGCGTATGAGTTGCAGCCCACGCCAAGCCGTCTAGCGGCCCCGCAAAGCTATGGCTTTGGCAGTTGTCCAGCTTTTTGACCAATGCGCCGAAAAGGATCAGGTTGATCTCGGTGTCGTCAATGATGAGTACCTGCTGCATGCTCACAGTATCGCCTCAATTCTTCCGTTCAAGACCCGCTGCCCGACTCTGAAGCGCTTCGACGAGGATTGCCACCTCCTCGACGAGGGGCTCCACCATGCCTGAGACGGATTCCATGTCTGCAAATGCTGCCATGGCTTCCAGTTGGTGGGCGAGTCGGCTCGCGGGGGCTGCGCCAAACAAAGCCAAAGTGCCTTTCAGCCCGTGGGAGATATGCAGCAGTCCATTGAAGTCTGCGGCAGCCAGACTGGCGCGCAGGTGCTCCCGGTCTTTGGGCCATTGCGCCACAAAAGCATCTGCAACGATGTCGACCATTTCTTCATCAGCTTGGGCAAGGGCCACTGAGTAATTAAACTGGCCATCTCCGCCCGGTACCAAAGGATCCGGTGAGGTATCTTCGACGTACTCCACCTCGGGGCCATCCGCTGTCGCATAGGACAACTGGAGTATTTTTTGTTGCAGCTCATCGGCCTTGATGGGCTTGGCGAGGTAGTCATCCATGCCGGCTTGCAGGCACAAATTGCGGTCGGACTCCATGGCATTTGCCGTCATAGCAATGATGGGAATACGCCGGCCACGCTCATGGCTACGGATATGCCGCGTCGCCTCAAGCCCGTCCATGACAGGCATCATCATGTCCATGAGGATCAGGTCATACGGCCGCTTGGGCAGCATGTCGATGGCGATCTGGCCGTTGGCGGCCACATCAACACGGTGGCCCCAGCGCTGCAGCAGTGTCACCGCCAGCTTCTGGTTGATGGCGTGGTCTTCCACCAAAAGGATATCGAGCACGGGGTGCGCATCGCGGATGGAGTGTCGTGTCACCAGCACCTCTGGCCGCACCTTGTGTAACTGCAATACGCCGGAAACCATTTGCAGCAGGTCTTGCCGCGCAATCGGCTTGGAGAGATAACCCGCAATACCGACCTGGCGCGAGCGCTGGCCATCGCCCTTCATGCCTGCGGAGGATAGCAGCACCATGGGCAAACTGTCGCAGGATGGCAGCCCTCGCACCTGCTGGGCGGTGGTAAATCCATCCAACTCGGGCATCTGGCCATCCAGCAAAATCAGATCGCAGGGGGCGCCACTCTGGCTCTGCGTCTGCCGACCCAGCCATTCGAGAGTGGCGGGACCTGAGTCCGCTTGGCTGGTACGGGCCCCGAAAGCTTCCAGGATGCCGCACACCACCTCCCGATTGACCTGGTTGTCGTCCACAACCAGCACATGCAAGCCGTCCAAGCGGATCAAGGCGGAAGTTTCCACCGGCGCAGAAGTATCCTTCACCAGCGCCAGTGTGAAGTGGAAAACACTGCCGACACCGGGCGTGCTCTCCACCCAAATAGAGCCACCCATGCCCTCCACCAGACGCGCACAAATGGTCAGCCCGAGTCCGGTGCCTCCGTACTTGCGGGTGGTGGAGCTGTCCTCTTGGGAGAAAGCATCAAATATGGAGCCCAGCTTGTGTGCCGGTATTCCGATCCCGGTGTCACTGACGGCCATGTGAAGCAATGGCTTGCCATCGGCAGCCGTCTCCTGGTGAACCCGGAGCACCACCTCCCCTCGCTGGGTGAACTTGATGGCATTGCCCATGATGTTGACCAGCACCTGGCGCAGACGCCCCGGGTCGCCGACCAAGGCGCGCGGTACATCAGGTGCCACGTCCCACACCACCTCCAGGCCTTTTTCATGCGCGCGCAAGACCACGGTCTTGAAGGTGTCTGCAATGGTGCGTTCCAGATTGAACGGAATGGATTCAATATCCATCTTGCCGGCTTCAATCTTGGAAAAGTCCAGGATGTCATTGATCACCCGCAACAAGGCTTCTGACGAGGACTTCACGATGCTCAGGTATTCCTGCTGTTCGGCGTCCAGCGTGGTGTCGAGCAACAACTCGGTCATACCTATCACGCCGTTCATCGGAGTACGGATCTCGTGACTCATGTTGGCCAGGAAGTCCGACTTGGCATGGTTGGCTGACTCGGCTGCGTCTTTCGCTTTCTGGAGTTCCTCGGAGATATAGCGGGCCTGGGTCACGTCGCTCAAATAGCCGTTCCAGACAATATGGCCGTTGGACTTGTGCTGGGGCTGCGACTCGCCGTGCACCCAGAAAATCTCCATGGTCTGCGCGTTGACCATCCGGAACTCCATGCCCCAGGCTGCTCCGGCCGTTGCGGCCTCTATCAAATTTTGAGCAACAGCCGTGCGATCGTCCGGGTGGACGCTATGCAGGAACGCGTTTGCGTCCTCCACCAGCGCTTCGGTACGGACGCCCGTCATCACCTCTGCGGCGTGACTCATGAAACCGATCTTGAACAGTCCGCCCTTGGTAACGTAGTACTGAAACACAGCTACGGGAATGTGGCGGGTGACTTCGCGCAAGCGTTCGTCTGCCTCTTTGGCACGGGTCACGTCCTGCCAGATACCGGTGAATACTGTGGCACCGTCGGGCGCCACATCGGGCTCGGGGCTGACCTCTGTGCGGATCCAACGGATGCTCTTGTTGGGCAGCTGGATGCGGTACTCGCCCTGCCATGCTTCTCGCCGCTGGGCCGCCAGATAAATGCCGTCACGCAATGCAGGCCAATCTTCTTCCACGACCTGGCGCGACGCGATTTTGGGGTCATCCAGCAGCTCCTGCACGCTGATGCCCCGCACCTCCTGCACACGGTCATTGACAAAGGTGTAGCGCTGGCCCCGCTCACTGACATGCACCTGAAACACCACGCCGGGCAAGGTGTTGGTGATGTGGCGCAATCGGGCTTCACCGGCCTTGATGTTGACCTCCATGCGCTTGCGGGCAGTGATGTCCGTGCGGATGGCGATATACATGTTGGGTTTACCGCTCTCGTCTTTCAACGGGACGATAGTGGCGTCCACCCAGTAGAGCTGGCCGGCCTTGCTGCGGTTGCAGATTTCTCCCCGCCAGACCTTGCCCGATGAAATGACCGCCCACAGGTTGGTGAAATACACCTTGTCCTGCACACCGGCATTGATCATGCGGTGATTCTGGCCCAGCAGTTCACCCCTGCTGTAGCCGCTGAGCTCGCAGAACTTGTCGTTGGCGTACAGAATGTCGCCCGCTGCATTGGTGGTACTGACGATGGCGTGCTGGTCCAGTGCGAACTTCTGGTTGGCCAAGTCGGTCAAGGCGAACTGCAGGTCTTTCTGGCTGTCTTCTTTCTGGCGCACCAAGGTGCCCATCAGTTCAGACAAGGTTTCCAGCGAATCGTCGATCAAAGGCGGATGGTCAGGATCCACCTGCGCCATCAACGCCGAGGCTGTGGCACGCAAAGAGTCCATCGCGCGTGTGCGGCTGTCCAGCTCATCACGCAAACGGGCGTTGCTGGCTGTCAGGTCTACCGAGCTGAGCTCCAGGCTGCGGCTTTTGAGTTCGAGATCGCGGTCGTTTTGCTGGTAAGACTCTTCCACCTGGTGCAGCAAAGGCCCTAGTCCTTTCAGCGCCTGAAGGGCTGCTGGAGACAGCGCCGACCCCGCTTCCAGACTGGCGAGTTCCGCTTGTACTGCGGCCCACGCGGGCGCATCCAGCCCCAAATTGCGCTTGACCTGTCGGGCCAGCAATTTGTGCTGCAAGGGACGCCCCGCCTCTTTCATGCCGATTCGGAAAAATAGGTGATGGTCATCGTCTGGTTGTGCAACAGGCACTCCGCCCCATTGTGCGCCGGACTGATTTCGCCATATGAATAAAAGCCGGCAAGAACCGGCCCTTTACCAATGACAGCGGCCACCGCTTCAATCTCTTCGTCCACGCGGCCGCCCATCACCAGCTTGCGCCCTACACAGCTCACCATCATGGCCAATCCGTCGGGGTGCTGGATGTTCAGTCCCCGGGCCGCTTGCTCAGCACCGTTCACCAGGGCATCGGTGCCCGCCTGCATCATGCGCAGGTAACCGCCCTCTTCCACGTCGCCGGCCAGTGTGATGCTGCCCTCAGCCTCATCGATGCCCAGAATGGTGCGAAGTAATCCTTCCTCTTTACCTCCCGCTGAGACCACCGAAAACGGGAACAACAAACCAGAGGCAGGCAAATCCTTGGCATAGTCGCCCAGGTAGCGCTTGTAGGTGGAGAGCGCCGGCTCGCCGTCCAGTGCGAAGAGGACATTGCGACGGGCTTTGGTGACGCGCCGTGCCGGACCGAAAGCAGACCAACCGCCATACACCCCGTGAGAGACCTGCAAATGGTTTCCGTAAAGGCCGGCGCACACCAAGCGGGTATCACTCACACCTTCGCCATCGAGCACCACGGTTTTGACAAACGCACCGCCGTCACCGGCCAGCCCACCCACAATCGGAACACTTGCGCCCAACGCCTGAGTCATCCCGAGGATTAGCGCACTGCCATTGATTTGCACGCCCTGACCCAGCACCACCACAGCGCGCAGCCCTTCGTGGGGCAGACCGGACGCCAGCCGAACGCCCGCATCAAAAGAATCCTCCATATTCCGGAGCTCGGTAGCCGATGTCTTTATGGTGGACCTGTCCCAGCGCACGGCAGTCAGCGTGAGCGAATCGTCGGCCACCCCATCAATGGATATCTCTCCGGCGGTAGAGCAGCCCATCAGCACGGCGCTGGAAAAGGCTTTATGCAGTTCAGGTTGGACGGAGCGCAAAAGGCCTTCATTTCCGAAGGCCAGCACCCATTGGGGCTCGGATGCAGCCAATACAGACAAACCCTCCGCCGTTGGAGAGTTGGTGCGCCATGTGGCTTGAGAAACATGCATGCGTCGGCCCCGGAAAGTTGGAATTTGCAGCCCGCAGCAATGATACGACGCCAATGAGACAAATGCACAGGAATTGGCATTTATCTCACACTTAACAAATTTACCGTATTTTAGGCTGCCTTGTATTGATCGCGCAACAGGTTTTTCTGCACCTTGCCCATGGCATTGCGGGGCAAGGCCTCGACCACCACGCAGCGCTTGGGCACCTTGAAATTGGCCAGCATGCTTTTGAGGGTGGCAACCACCTGCGCACCGTCCACCTGCTGACCCGCTTTGGGCACCACCACAGCCACACCCACTTCACCGAAATCGGGATCCGGCACTCCGACCACGGCACTCTCGTCCACACCCGGCAGGTTGTTGATGTAGCCCTCGATCTCGGCCGGGTAGACGTTGTAACCGCCACTGATGATCAGGTCCTTGCTGCGGCCCACGATGGTCACATAGCCCTTGGCATCCACATGGCCCACATCGCCGGTTTTGAAGAAGCCATCCGCAGTGAATTCCTGTGCGGTTTTTTCGGGCATCTGCCAATAACCCAGAAACACGTTCGGGCCTTTGACCTCAATACCGCCGGTGTCACCGGACTTGACCTCGTGACCGGCCTCGTCCCGCACTCGCAGCTGCACGCCCGGCAGCGGCTGACCTACGGTGCCCACGACCCGTACACCGTCTGTCGGTTTGCAGGGGTTGGACGTCAGCATCACGGTTTCTGACATGCCGTAGCGCTCCAGAATCGTGTGGCCGGTGCGTGCCTGCCACTGACGATGTGTATCCACCAGCATGGGCGCGGAGCCCGAAACAAACAGACGCATGTTCCGGGTGGACTGGGTGTTAAGCCCTGCTTCGGCCAGCAAGCGCACGTACAGCGTGGGCACCCCCATGAATACGGTGGCCCGCGCCATCATGCGCAAGGCGGTTTGCGGCTCGAATTTGGCGCACCACAACATCTTGCTTCCATTGATCAGCGCGCCGTGGATGGCAACAAAAAGCCCGTGCACATGGAAGATGGGTAATGCGTGGATCAGCACATCGCCCTCTCTCCAATCCCAGTACTTTTGCAGCACGCGGGCATTGCTGAGCAAATTGCCATGGCTAAGCATGGCGCCCTTGCTGCGACCCGTCGTTCCGCTGGTGTAAATGATGGCGGCCAAATCGTTGGCAGCGCGCGGCACCGGCGTATGGGTGCGTGGGAATTTGGATGCCCGCTCCAGCAACGTACCGGTGCGGTCGTCATTGAGCGAAAACACGTACTGCGTGCCGGCCAGAAACGCCATTTTGCTCAGCCAGCCGAAGTTGCGGCCTGCACATACCAGCACCGCCGGCTTGGCGTCGCTGATGAAGTAGTCCATCTCCGCGCTCTGGTAGGCCGTATTAAGCGGCAGATACACCAGCCCCGCCCTCAGCGTGGCCAGGTACAGCACCAGTGCTTCCACCGACTTGTCCACCTGCACCGCGACGCGGGTACCTGCCGGCAGGTCCAGAAAGCCGAACAGGTTGGCCACCATGGCGGTGGCCTCGTCCAGGTCGCGCCAGGAATAGTGCAGGCCACTGTCCGTCTCTACTGCAACGGCATCCAAATCAGCGGGAAATGCAGCGCGCAGTGCGGTGAAGAGATTGTGGTCAGAGGTTGGAGTGGAATTAGTGGTCATAACGGAGATTCAAACGTTCATGAATACAGAGGTCAGATTCAAGCACCGGCATGTCTTAAAAAACCGGTGCCCTCTTGGCCAGGAAAGCAGCAATGCCCTCGCGATGTTCGGCAGAGTCGGCATAGGCATAAGGGTTAAGGTCAGCAACCGGTTGTAGATTTGCTATCAATTCAGGAGCTTCTTGCGCGTATTCCACGAGCGCCAGGGGCCGGTTTAATGCCCGAAGTGTTTGTTTGTTCAGGCGGGCCGCCTGCGGCGCCAGACCGGCAATGCGCACGGTCATGTCACGGCAGGCATCGCCCAGCGTGTCAGTCGTGTGCACGCGGGTCAAAAAGCCATGGCCCAGCATGGCGCCAGCATCAAACACTTCGGCGGCCAGTAACATGGCTCTGGCTACCGTGGCACCCGCCACCTGCCCGACCAGCGCAGCCTCGCGGGGCGCCATGGGAAAGCCCAAGCGCGCAATCGGCGCACCGAAGCGAGCGGTGTCAGCGGCCAGGCGCAGGTCGCAGCAGCTGGCGATTTCCATGCCAGCGCCCATGCAGTTGCCCTCGATGCAGGCGACGATGGGCACATCGCAATCCAGCATGGCCCGCAAACCGCCCCACACCTCTTGCTCATGGAAGTGCCGCAGCTGCGCCTCGTCAAAGCGAAAGTCGGGGTACTCGGCGATGTCGCCACCGGCACAGAAGTGCCCCTGGTCGCCCTTCAGCACCACACTTCGCACGCTGGCGTCCTGCTGCACAGCGGTAAACACCGCCTTCAACTCCGCCCACATGCTGCGGGACATGGCGTTGAACTTGCCCGTATGAGTCAAGGTCAGCTGCCAGATCCCTACGGTGCCGAAGGCATCCCTCTCGATGGCAATACCGCCCGCCATGTCGCTCCTTAGTCCAATTTGGCGCCGGAGGCCTTGACCACCGCTGCCCAGCGCTTGATTTCAGCACTCACAAAAGTGCCGAATTGCGCGGGGGTGAGTTTGCCGAATTCGGCGCCGTTGTTGGCCCAGGCGGTCTTGATCTCGTCTGCTGCGGCCAAGCGGTTCACCTCCTCCACAACACGCGCTTGTACGTCGGCGGGCGTACCCTTGGGCGCCCACAAACCGTACCAGGTGGTCACGGTGTAGTTGGGCAGGCCCAGTTCGGCTGCGCAGGGCACATCGGGGAAAGCCGGGCTGCGCTTGGTGCCCGACACCATCAGTGCCTTGATGCGTCCGCCCTTGATGTGGTTGGCGGATGAACCCAATCCGTCAAACATCATGTCCACACTGCCTGCCATCAAATCCTGCAGAGCCGGACCTGCACCGCGGTAGGGAATGTGGGTGATGAAGGTGCCCGTCTGCTGCTTGAACAATTCGCCTGCCAGGTGGTGGGAAGTGCCGCCGCCGGCGGAGCCGTAGTTCATCTTGCCGGGGCTGGCTTTGACCTGTGCCAGAAACGCCTTGTAGTCGCCGGGTACGTTTTTGGGGTTCACTACCAGCACTTGGGGCACGTTGGCCACCAGCGCGAGAGGGATGAAGTCTTTCTCGATGTCGTAGTCCAGCTTGGGGTACATGCTGGGCGCAATCGCGTGGTGCACTGCGCCCATGAACAGGGTGTAGCCATCGGGCTGCGCCTTGGCTGCAATGCCTGCGCCCAGGGTGCCGCCGGCGCCACCGCGGTTGTCAATGACCAGCTGGGTGCCGGAGAGCTTGGAAAACTGCGCCGACATGGGTCGCGCAAACGCATCGGTGCCACCGCCTGCCGGGAAAGGCACCACCAGCGTGACCGGCTTGGCGGGCCACTTGGCCTGCGCCAATGCGCTGGCAGGCGCCAGCGCCCAAGCTGCCGCTGCAGCGGACCCCGCGACCAGCAGACTGCGCCGGCTTAAAGCCGCATCGGGTTGGATGAAAGAAAGCGTGTTGTCATTAGCCATGTTTGTCTCCTGCTCGTTTTGTTGGAAGTACCGTTCGCACACACTAAAAAAACAGATTGCTCACTGCGCTGGCCACTGGAATGCGGCCACTTGCCAGCCCCTCCCGGTGTTTGTCCAGCCGCTTGAGGTCGTAGAGGTAATTCACCATCAGCCCGTAGGACTGCTTGATGCCCTTGGGGGACGGGTCGCCCGCCCAGTTCAGTCGCTCCACCCGCGCACCATTGCCCAAATGGAAGCGCGCCACCGGGTCCAGCGGCTTGCCGTGCACAGTCTCGCGGCCCAGATATTGCGCTGCACAGCGCATCAACATGTGCTGCACCGGTGAGCCGGGCTTGAGTGACAGGGGTGACTCGGCCGCCGCCAGAAAGTGCGCGGCCGTGACCGGCTCGAATCCGGAGGCGCGGCCCAACTCCTCGCGGGCCTTGTCGTCCAGCTGCTCGAGCTGAGCCATCGCGTTTTTTTGCAACCAGCTACGAAAGCCGGGAATCGGCGAGAGCGTCGCAAAAGTTTTGAGTTGGGGGAATTCGGCCTTGAGGGTTTCAACCACGCGCTTGATCAGCGAGTCCCCGAAGCTCACGCCGCGCAGCCCATCCTGGGTATTGCTGATGGAGTAAAAAATGGCAGTCGTGGCGGCGTTCAGATCGGAGGCATCTGCAGACTCATCCAGCAGCGGCGTGATGCAATCGGTGAGCGCATCCACTAGCGCCACCTCCACAAAGATCAGGGGCTCATCGGGCAAACGGGGGTGGAAAAAGCCATAGCAACGACGGTCAGAGTCCAAACGGTTTTTCACATCGGCCCAGCTCTTGATGTCGTGCACCGCTTCGTACTTGATGAGCTTCTCAACCAGCGAAGCCGGGGAATCCCAGCTAATGCGGCGCAGCTCCAGAAAGCCCACGTCAAACCAGGTGGAGAACATGTATTCCATCTCCACATCCAGGGCCTGCAAGCGTTTGTCACCTTTGAGGGTAGATTGCATTTCAGCCCGCAAGTTCACCAGAAAGCGGATGCCGGTAGCGTCCGCGCTGAAGCGCTGCAAAAGGCGCCGGCGTGGCGAAACCGTAGCGCGGCGGTAATGTACCTCGGCAGCCGCTTCATCCGGCGTTCCTAAGGCAGCGGCGAATTTGGCTTGCGCAGCCTGGGATTTGACCGGGTCCGCCACAAACATTTCGCTCATCAGCAGCCACAAATCCACCCGCCGGGCGGGCGTGGCGCCGGAGTACCAGGCCATCAGCGCAGCAGCCCTGCGCCCGCCTTCAACCTCGCTGACGCGGTCGTCGATGACAGCCTGCAGCTCCTGGAGAATGCGGCGCAACACCCGCGGCGACAAAGCCTCATCGCCCTGGCGCAAGGTAGCCTGCAAACGCTCGCGTGTGCTGCGCGCGCCCGCACGCTTTGCCGGGGAAGCAGTCGCGTCGCTTGCTACTTTTTTAGAAGCTGCTCGCGCAGATTCCACGGGGGCTTCATGCGTATTTTCTTTGAAACTTCGCGGCAGCAGGCGAGCCACATTGCGGTTGATCCAGGAGCCCTGTGTCATGCAAGTAACCTGCTCTTTCCGTGGCGGGCCAGCTCCCGCAGGGCGTCGCGCTGGCGCATCAAGTGGTTGCGCATGGCGGCGTCAGCCGCTTCGGCGTCCCCCGCGCGAATGGCGGCAAACACGGTCATGTGTTCGCCCAGACTCTGCTCCAGACGGCCTGGTGCATGCAGCTGCTGCAGCCGGGCCAATTTGAGGATCTTGCGCAAATCCGCAATCACCTGGGCTAGCCAGCGGTTGTCCGCCAGGGTGATGATGGCCTCATGGATGCTGTAGTTGGCGGCGTAGTAATCCGGTATGCGTCGTGCAGCCGCGTGGGCTTGCAGGCTGTCGTGCAAAGTATCCAGCGCCGCGATATCCGCAGCAGTGGCTTTGCGCGTGGCCTCGAAGGCGCAACGCCCTTCGAGCAGCGCGATCACTGGAAAGATCTCATCCAGATCCTGCTCGGTCACCTCGCTCACAAAGCTGCCGCGGCGGGGCTCATGGCGCACCAGGCCCTCGGCCGCCAGCACCTTGAGCGCCTCACGCAGCGGAGTGCGGGAAATGGACCATTCGGTGCACAACGCGGCTTCGTCGATAAACGCACCGGTGTGCAAGACCCCCTCAAAGATCCGGGACCGTAACCGGTCGGCTACGTCGTCGTGCAGTGAATTCGGGACGGCTCGCATGGGGTCAGTCGGGCTCCACAAGGCTGGTGAGTGCCACGTAATTTTTCATAATTACGTGTAATTACAGGCCATCATAAGTACCCGAGGAGTTTTCTCGCTCCGTATTTACCCTTGGGGCGAAACCATCCAGCGTTGTGAATTCAGTGGGACCGGCGGCCCGCCCACGCCCACAAGGCAGCGCCGCCCACGATCATGGGGACGCACAGCCATTGGCCCATGCTCATGCCGGTCTGTTGCAGCAGCCACAAAAGATGCGCATCCGGCTCACGGAAGAACTCGGCAATAAAGCGGAACACGCCGTAGCCGAACAAAAAGGCCGCCGCCACCTGCCCCTGTTTGCGCGGTGTGCTGGCATACCACCACAGCAGCACAAACAACAGCAGCCCCTCCAGCAGGAACTGATAGATCTGCGAAGGGTGCCGCGGCAAGGGTCCGCCATCACGGAACAGCATGGCCCAAGGCAAAGAAGGATCAGCGACCCGCCCCCACAGCTCGCCATTGATGAAGTTCCCGACACGGCCGGAAGCCAAGCCGGTTGCCACACAGGGCGCCACAAAGTCCGCTACCTGCCAGAAAGGCTTTTTGCGGGATGCCGCAAACCACACCATGGACGCAATCACGCCCAGCATGCCGCCGTGAAAGCTCATGCCCCCCTGCCAGACGTAAAGTACCTCCAGCGGATGGGTGGCGTAATACCCAGGCTTGTAAAACAGGCAGTACCCGATGCGCCCGCCCACCACCACGCCCAGCACGCCGAGAAACAGAATATCTTCCACATCCTTGAACGACCAGGCACCACTGCCCTGCACAGCCGCGAACGGCGCATGCCGCAACCTGCGGGATCCCAGAAACAAAAAAAGCCCGAAGGCTACGAGGTAGGTCAGCCCGTACCAGTGCACGGCGACCGGCCCGAGTTGCAATGCAACCGGGTCAATTTGAGGATGAATCAGCATGTGGTAGCGAGTGCGCCCGGAGCAGGCAGTAGCCCCGGGCGGTTGGGTTTAGTCGAGCAAGGACAAGTCGCGCACAGCGCCCTTGTCCGCAGACATGACCAGCTTGGCGTAGGCCTTGAGGGCGGCAGTCACCTTGCGGGGGCGGGGCTGCGCAGGCTTCCAGCCTAGCTTGTCTTGCTCCACGCGGCGGGCTGCCAGCTCTTCATCAGAGACCAGCACGTTGATGGAGCGGTTGGGGATGTCGATGCGGATGCGATCGCCATTACGGACCAGGCCGATGGCACCACCGGCGGCGGCCTCAGGGGAAGCGTGGCCGATGGACAGACCCGAGGTACCCCCTGAGAAACGGCCATCCGTCAACAGGGCGCAGGCCTTGCCCAAGCCCTTGGACTTGATGTAGCTGGTGGGGTACAGCATCTCTTGCATGCCAGGGCCGCCCTTGGGGCCTTCGTAGCGCACGATGACCACGTCACCCGCCACTACCTTGTCCGCCAGGATGTTGGCAACAGCCTCGTCTTGCGACTCCACCACATGGGCAGGCCCTTCGAACACCAGCAGGCTGTCATCCACGCCCGCGGTTTTGACGACACAGCCGTTGAGTGCAATGTTGCCGACCAACACTGCCAAACCACCTTCTTTGTTGAAAGCATGTTCCATGGAACGGATGCAGCCATTGGCGCGGTCGGTGTCCAGGCTGGGCCAACGGGCGGCCTGGCTGAACGCCACCTGGGTAGGGATGCCACCGGGGCCAGCCATGTAGAAGGTCTTAACTGCTTCAGACGGGTTACGGGCAATGTCCCATTGGTCCAGCGCGTCTTTCATGGTCTTGCTGTGCACAGTGGCCAAGTCCGTGTGTAAACGGCCCGCACGGTCCAACTCGCCCAGAATACCCATGATGCCGCCTGCACGGTGTACGTCTTCGATATGGTACTTGTCCGTGTTGGGGGCCACTTTGCAAAGCTGCGGCACGATCTTGGACATGCGATCGATGTCGGCCATGGTGAAGTCGATTTCCGCTTCCTGGGCAATGGCCAGAATGTGCAGAATGGTGTTGGTGGAGCCACCCATGGCGATGTCCAGCGCAATCGCGTTCTCAAACGCCTTGAAGCCCATGGAACGCGGCAGGATGCTGCTGTCCTCTTCTTCGTAGTAGCGCTTGCAAAGCTCGACCACCAAGTGACCCGCGCGTTTGAACAATTGCTCGCGGTCGGCATGCGTAGCCAGAACCGTGCCGTTACCGGGCAGGGACAAGCCCAGGGCTTCGGTCAGGCAGTTCATGGAGTTGGCGGTGAACATACCGGAGCAAGAGCCGCAGGTCGGGCAGGCAGAGCGTTCCACTTCAGCCACGTCGGCATCGCTGACCTTGTCGTCTGCGGCCATGACCATGGCATCGACCAAGTCGAGCTTTCTGAATTCAATTTTTTGGGTCGTTGGGTTGAGCAGCTTGACCTTGCCAGCCTCCATTGGCCCCCCAGATACAAACACCACCGGGATGTTCAGGCGCATGGCAGCCATCAGCATGCCGGGGGTGATCTTGTCGCAATTGGAGATACACACCATGGCATCGGCGCAGTGCGCATTGACCATGTACTCAACGCTGTCGGCAATGATGTCGCGGCTGGGCAGCGAATACAACATGCCGTCGTGGCCCATGGCAATGCCATCGTCCACGGCAATGGTGTTGAACTCTTTGGCCACGCCACCTGCCGCCTCAATCTCTCGAGCTACCAGCTGGCCCAGATCCTTCAAATGCACGTGACCGGGAACGAACTGGGTGAACGAATTCACCACGGCAATGATGGGTTTGCTGAAGTCAGCATCCTTCATGCCGGTGGCGCGCCAGAGAGAGCGGGCGCCCGCCATATTGCGGCCGGCAGTGGATGTCTTGGAACGATAAGCTGGCATGGTGATTAGTAGAGATTCGGTTGAACGGTGTGAAAGCGGGGGCAATTATCCCCCAGCCCCTGTTAGCGGCGTTTTTTAGACCCTTGAATGCCCATGGCTTCCCGCTGGCGGTCGATGCGTGCCTGTTTGCGGGCATTTTCCTTGTCCATCGCTTTGCGTTTGGTGTAGCCGGAGCTGTCTGCCCATGCCCACCAGGCAACTGCCAATGCGAAAGGAATCAATACCTGCCACCACGCCCAGCCGGCTACTGGCTCGATGAGCATGTATTTCATAACGAGAAGAATGACACCCAAACCTAAAAAGTACATAGTCGTTGCTCCAAAACGTTGCCCCTGTTTCTGCTGGGGGGTCAACCTGCGTTACTACAATCCCGTTGTGATGATGGTACCCAAACCTGTGAGGCCTGTAATGAAAGAAATCTTCGTGCGTAGTATGACGGTTGCACTACTGGTGCTTTCGCCCGCTGCTTGGGCAGACCAAGCACTGGCGAATGCCAAAAATTGCATGACCTGCCACATGATGGAGAAGAAGGTGTTGGGCCCGTCATTCAAGGAAGTGGCTGCCAAATACAAAGGTGACAAAGCAGCCGCCGATCGCTTGGCTACCAAAATCATGAAGGGCGGCAGTGGTGCATGGGGCACTGCTTACATGCCAGCCAACGCCCAGGTAAATGAAGCAGAGGCAAAAAAACTGGCCGCTTGGGTTCTGTCCTTGAATTGAGAGCCGACCAAACAAGAAAAAAGCCGCTGGTTTCAGCGGCTTTTTTTTCCGAGGGCAACGGAAGGCTGCCCGCACTTACATGTCTCAGTAGGCTTGCCCCAACTGATCCAGGATAGCCGGATTTTCGAGTGTGCTGGTGTCCTGTGTGATGGACTCCCCCTTGGCCAGAGAGCGCAGCAGGCGGCGCATGATCTTGCCGGAGCGGGTCTTGGGCAGGTTTTCACCGAAGCGGATGTCTTTCGGCTTGGCGATCGGGCCAATTTCCTTGGCAACCCAATCCCGCAGTTCTTTGGCAATCGCTTTGGCTTCATCACCTTCAGGACGTGAGCGCTTGAGCACCACGAAGGCACAGATGGCTTCACCCGTCAGATCATCTGGGCGGCCCACTACGGCTGCCTCGGCCACCAGGTCAGACTTGGCCACCAGTGCAGACTCAATCTCCATCGTGCCCATCCGGTGGCCGGACACGTTGAGCACATCGTCAATACGGCCAGTGATCCGGAAGTAGCCACGGTCAGCGCTGCGCACAGCACCATCGCCGGCGAGATAGAGCTTGCCGCCCATTTCTTCGGGGAAATAGCTCTTCTTGAAACGCTCGGGATCATTCCAGATGGTGCGGATCATGGAAGGCCATGGACGCTTGACCACCAGAATGCCGCCGGTGCCGTTGGCAATATCGTTACCGACTTCATCCACAATGGCTGCCATGATGCCGGGCAACGGCAATGTACAGCTACCAGGCACAAGCGGGGTTGCACCGGGGAGCGGCGTCATCATGTGACCGCCGGTCTCGGTCTGCCAGAAGGTATCAACGATGGGGCACTTTTCGTGACCGACGTTTTTGTAGTACCACATCCAGGCTTCGGGGTTGATGGGCTCGCCCACCGAACCCAGGATACGCAAACTGGACAAATCAGAACGGTCCGGGTGTACCGAAGCATCTGCCTCGGCTGCCTTGATCAAGGAGCGAATGGCCGTGGGCGCAGTGTAGAAAATGGTGCACTTGTGGCGCTCAATCATCTGCCAGAAACGGCCGGCGTTCGGGAACGTCGGCACGCCTTCGAAAATGATCTGAGTGGCGCCTGCTGCCAAGGGTCCGTAAGCGACATAAGTGTGACCGGTGATCCATCCGATGTCAGCAGTGCACCAGAACACGTCCTCTGGCTTCAGGTCAAATGTCCAATCCATGGTGAGCTTGGCCCACAACAGATAGCCACCAGTGGAGTGCTGAACGCCTTTGGGTTTACCTGTAGAACCGGATGTGTAAAGGATGAACAAGGGGTGCTCAGCGCCCACAGGCTCCGGCGCACAATCCGTGCTCTTGCCGGCGAGAGCTTCATCAAACGTCTTGTCGCGACCAACCACCATATTGCAGGCTGTCTGGGTGCGCTGGTATACATACACGGTCTTGATGGACTCGCAGCCGCCCATGGCAATGCCTTCGTCCACAATGGCCTTGAGTGGCAATTCTTTGCCACCGCGCATCTGGTAATTGCTGGTGATCACCGCCACCGCACCTGCGTCAATGATGCGCTCCTGCAACGCTTTGGCCGAGAACCCCCCAAACACCACACTGTGGGTGGCGCCGATACGGGCGCAAGCCTGCATGGCAATCACGCCTTCCAGCGTCATGGGCATGTAGACCAGTACGCGGTCGCCCTTTTTGATGCCGTCGGCTTTCAAGGCATTGGCAAATTGGCTTACACGGGCCAGAAGTTCTTTGTATGTGGTTTTGGTGACTTTTCCATCATCGGCTTCGAAGATCACAGCCACTTTGTTTTCGGTAGGCGTGCCAATGTGCTTGTCCAAACAGTTGGCGGAAGCATTCAACTCACCATCGTCAAACCACTTGTAGAAAGGTGCGTTGGACTCGTCGAGGGTACGGGTGAAAGGCTTGTTCCAAACAACATTGGCCTTGGCCAGTCGGGACCAGAAACCTTCAAAGTCTTTTTCAGCCTCCGCGCAGAGGGCGTTGTAGCCCTCCATGCCGGAAATGCGTGCCGCCTTGACGATGGCATCGCTGGGCGGAAAGACCCGGTTTTCGACCAGGACGGACTCAATGGCAGAGGTGGAAGCGCTCACGGGTTTGTCTCCTCGGATTTATTAAAAACTGCGCGAATGGTCACGCCACGCACTTACAAATCACTGACTGACACAGGTCAAGCACGGCCGTCAGGATGGCGAGAGAGTCATTCGCTAAACTCAATGGGTTCGCGTTTTTCCGCTTTCCACTTCTCCAAAGAGACAGACCATGACCACCTCCATCCGCCAGGCTGACCTGATCGAATCCGTGTCTGCTGCGTTGCAGTACATCAGCTACTACCACCCCGCCGACTACATCGCGCACCTGGCCCGCGCCTATGAGCGTGAGCAGAGTGCAGCAGCGAAAGACGCTATCGCCCAGATCCTCACCAACAGCAAGATGAGCGCCACCGGACACCGACCCATCTGCCAGGACACCGGCATCGTCAACGTATTCCTGAAGGTGGGCATGGATGTGCGCTGGGAAGGCTTTACCGGCTCCTTGGATGACGCGATCAACGAAGGCGTGCGCCAGGGCTACAACCATCCTGACAACACCCTGCGCGCCTCTGTGGTGGCAGACCCGGAATTCCTGCGCAAGAACACCAAAGACAACACACCGGCTGTGATCTTTACAGAGATCGTGCCCGGCAATACCGTGGAAGTGACCGTGGCAGCCAAGGGCGGCGGCTCTGAGAACAAGAGCAAGATGATCATGCTCAACCCCGGCGATAGCGTCATCGATTGGGTGCTGAAAACCGTACCCGCCATGGGCGCAGGCTGGTGCCCGCCCGGCATGCTGGGCATTGGCATTGGCGGTACCGCCGAAAAAGCAGTACTGATGGCCAAAGAAAGCTTGATGGACGACCTCGACATGTACGAACTGCAAGCCAAGTCGTCCCGCGGTGAATCTCTCGACAAGGTGGAAGAAATGCGCCTTGAGTTGTACGAGAAAGTCAATGCTCTGGGAATCGGCGCACAAGGTCTGGGTGGCCTGACGACAGTGCTGGACGTGAAGATCAAGATGTACCCGACCCACGCAGCCAGCAAGCCTGTGGCCATGATCCCCAACTGCGCAGCCACTCGCCACGCGCACTTCGTGCTCGATGGCTCCGGCCCGGTGTATCTGGATCCCCCATCACTGGATCTGTGGCCCAACGTGAACTGGACACCCGACTACCAACTCAGCAAAAAAGTCGACCTGAATACTCTGACCAAAGAGGAAGTAGCCAGCTGGAAGCCAGGCCAGACCCTGCTTTTGAACGGCAAAATGCTGACCGGCCGCGACGCCGCACACAAGCGCATCCAAGGCATGTTGGCCAAGGGAGAAAAACTGCCAGTGGACTTTACTAACCGCGTCATTTACTACGTGGGTCCGGTGGACCCCGTGGCAGGAGAAGCCGTAGGCCCCGCCGGCCCTACTACCGCGACCCGCATGGACGGCTTTACCGAAATGATGCTGGCGCAAACCGGTCTGATCTCCATGGTGGGCAAGGCGGAACGCGGCCCGCTTGCCATTGAAGCCATCAAGAAGCACCAGAGCGCTTACCTTATGGCCGTTGGCGGCGCGGCCTACCTTGTCTCCAAAGCGATCAAGCACGCCAAGGTGGTGGGCTTTGAAGACCTGGGCATGGAAGCCATTTACGAGTTCGACGTCGTCGACATGCCCGTCACTGTGGCGGTGGACTCCGGTGGCACCAGCGCGCACATCACCGGCCCCGCGGAATGGCAGAAGAAAATTGCGACTGGCGAATTCAAAAACATTCCGGTGACTTCGCGCTAAGCCTTTGTCCAAGCTCAACAACTGCCCCATCGGGGTATTTGACAGTGGGGTGGGTGGCCTGAGCGTCCTGCGGGCGCTCAGGGCAGAACTACCCTACGAAACATTTGTCTACGTGGCAGACAGCGGGCACGCGCCCTACGGGGAGCGTGATGACGACTACCTGATTGAGCGTTCGAACACCATAGCGCGCTGGCTGGCGGATCGCCATCAGATCAAGGCATTGGTCGTGGCGTGCAATACCGCTACCGCCGCAGCCATTCATGTCCTGCGGGAGACCCACACTGACATGCCCATCATCGGAATTGAGCCAGCGCTTAAGCCGGCGGTAGCGCAGAGCAAAACCAAGCGCATCGGTGTGATGGCGACCCGCAGCACGCTCAATAGCGAAAAGTTCAGGCGTTTGCTGAGTTCGCTGGAAAACCAGGCCACCTTTGTGCTTCAACCCTGCTCGGGCCTTGTGCCTGCGATTGAGGCGTTTGACGCTATCAAAATAGGAGCTGCTTGCGCAGAATATACGAACGCCATGGGAACTTTTGGCTTGAATGACGGCGATATGGATACCTTGGTGCTGGGATGTACGCATTACCCTTTTGCTGAGCAATCACTGCGCTTGAGCACGGGCACACAAGTGACCTACCTGGAAGGTGGCGCACCTGTCGCACGGCAAACGAAGCGAATACTGGAGGCGACGAATCAGCTCAATTCCGGGGAACAGGACAAAGGTCTGAATGTGAGCCTCTACAGCTCCGGTGAACCGACGGGGCTTTCGTCCGCTGCGCTGCGCTGGCTCGGTCTGGATATTGTTGCGCTGCCGTTACACGCTTAGCACCTATGTGCCACTGACCTTCTCTGGTCAAGTATCGGAAAAAATCAACTGCGGCTTGCCTCGCCAAGGAATGATTTCGTTCAGGTACCTGATTGCCCGCTCCGACGTCAAAGAAAAATTCGCGTCAAGCTCAGCGCTTTCCAGTTGAAGTGTTCAATGTCGCTGAAAAAAATCTGGCCGTTGCTGTCGGCCGCTATGCCAAGCATGAAGGCCATTTGTTATGGCCTGACTGATCGCAAATGAAGTGGCCAGGGGCTCCGCTTTGGCGGATCTTCTATCGGTCTTTGATGTCTGTTGCTGACATCATCAGCTCCAGCATTAATCGAACCCTTGCCTTGACCGCAGACAGGCCGGCGTAGGTCCTGAAGCCATCCGGCAAAGGACTAGCTCGCACCACTCCACCCTTGGCGCAGCGGCTAGCGAGTGCGATCTGAATGCCGCTTGAAGCGGCACTCTCCAAAGAGACCTGCATGGCAGCGTTCACCGTGCCATTGCCCGTACCAGCAACCACAATGCCCTTCAAGGGTGACATTGCACCAGTAGACATTGAGCAAAGAGCATTCACGAGTGAATCTCCTGCGCCGGCATAGTTCATCACAATTTCTACCCGTGGGGCCTGCCAGGGCTCTATATGAACTGCCATCGCCGACCCGGAGTTTTCTTCCGCAGGCAAAGGAGACTGACACCAGCGCACACTCCCCTCCTCCACCCAAGCCAAAGGACCCGCATCGCCGGAATCAAAAGCGTCGACCCGATAGGTATGGGCTTTTTGAACATGTTGTGCCCCATGCACAGCACCAGCGCAAACGGCCAACACCCCTGTGCTGCGTGAATCCAAAGCCACCGTCACAGCGTCCAAGATATTCTGGGGGCCGTCCGGGGTCAACGCTGTCGAGGGTCGCATGGCACAGGTCAGGACAACGGGCTTGCCTTGTCCCACTGAAGCAAGACAGAGGTGAAGAAAATAAGCTGTTTCCTCCAAAGTATCCGTGCCGTGCGTGATCACGATGCCGGCTACGGACTGGTCTGCAAAGTGCTTCAGGCAAGCCTGCTGCAAAGCCCGCCAAACAGACCACTCCATGTCTTTGCTGTCAATCTGCGCAATCTGTTCACTGACGAGCTCACAGCCTCGAAGGCGATCAGACATCCCCGGCACAGCAGCCAACAAATCTGCGACGCTCACCTCGCCGGCCTTGTAGCCGACATTGTCAGAGCCGCTGTTCGCCCGACCGGCAATCGTTCCACCTGTGCCCAAAACCACGACTTTTCTGGAAGTCATACACCCTCGCTTGCCAAATCTAAAAAACTGGTTGAAAATACAGTTACTGGATAAGAAAACAGTGTGTATAGGCACACAGCTCTGTCCAACACTCAAGGAGCCAGTATGCTTGAAAGTCCAAAACTCACTGCCCGTCAGCAACAGATTTTTGATCTGATTCAAAGTGCTATCGCACGCACAGGTGCGCCACCCACGCGTGCGGAAATTGCAAGTGAACTGGGCTTCAAGTCAGCCAATGCGGCCGAAGAGCATTTGCAAGCCTTGGCACGCAAAGGTGTCATCGAACTCGTCAGTGGCACTTCACGCGGTATCCGACTCAAGAGTGATGCGCTGCGCTCGATCCAAGAATCCCGCCTGAAGCAATTCTCCCTGCCTCTACCCGGCCTTGCGCAATTGGCGCTTCCTTTAGTCGGTCGCGTAGCAGCTGGCTCTCCCATCCTTGCTCAGGAACATGTGGACCAGACCTACTATGTGGAGAACAGCCTGTTCCAGCGTCAACCCGACTATCTTCTGAAGGTGCGTGGCATGTCCATGCGCGATGCAGGCATCATGGACGGAGATTTGCTGGCAGTTCAAGCAACAAAAGATGCCAAGAATGGGCAAATCATCGTGGCACGCTTGGGTGAAGAAGTTACGGTCAAACGTTTCCGTCGCAACAAGCACCTCATTGAGCTCCATGCGGAAAATCCGGACTACCAAACCATCGTGGTTGAGCCGGGTGAGTCTTTTGAAATCGAGGGTCTCGCCGTAGGCCTGATTCGTAACACCATGTTGATGTGAACGGGAGCGAACCATGACCATAAGTACCCTCAGCTTCAGCCTTCTGGAATACGTTCTCCCACTGAAGTGGCTTGCCGGCAACCACCACAAGGCCCGCACTGACACCGTCGCAAATCACAAAAATCAGACGTATACGGCACAAAACGCTATACCTTTTGTAGCAGCTGGCGCACACGGCACCGGTGCCAAAGCCCCCTCGCGCTTACAACCAACCCCCTTGCGCATCGTGCGGGTTGTTGAACGCGGACAATCCCGCAGCCATGTGGGTCGTATGGTGATTTCAGGGCGCATGGCCGATGTGTGCGCTGAACTTGATCGCCTCGCCGCCTGTGAAGCAGCATAGGCCACGAGGCTGACAGCGCTACAGCCTTGCGCCGCCGCAAGGCACAATGTCGTCCATGAACATAGTGATTCTTGACGACTACCAGGACGCAGTGCGCAAGCTGAACTGCGCCACTAAGCTCGACGCCTATCAAGCCAAGGTTTACACCAACACCGTCAAAGGATTGGGTCAACTTTCGGTCAGGCTGAAAGATGCAGACGTGATCGTGTTGATTCGGGAGCGGACCCCGATTTCCCGTGCACTAATCGAAAAGTTGCCAAGGCTGAAATTGATTGCCCAAACCGGCAAAGTCGGCTCTCACCTGGATGTCCAAGCTTGCACTGAAAAGGGCATCGCTGTAGCGGAGGGTGTGGGTTCTCCGATTGCTCCAGCCGAGTTGACATGGGCGTTAATCATGGCGGCCATGCGCAGGTTGCCACAATACATTGGCAACCTGAAACACGGAGCTTGGCAGCAATCCGGATTGAAGGCAGGCTCCATGCCACCGAACTTCGGCATTGGGAGTGTTTTACAGGGGAAAACGCTGGGTATTTGGGGATACGGTCGTATCGGGCAACTCGTCGCCGGCTATGGCAAGGCGTTTGGGATGAAGGTCATGGTGTGGGGTAGTGAAAGTTCCCGGGAAAAAGCCATCGTGGATGGACACTCAGCAGCCGCGGACAAAGAGTCATTCTTTGCGCAATGTGATGTGGTTTCATTGCACTTGCGCTTGAACGATACGACCCGTGGAGCTGTGACTGCTAATGATCTGGCTGCGATGAAGACGACATCCCTGCTCGTCAATACCTCAAGGGCGGAGCTGATTGAGAACGATGCGCTGATCAGCGGGCTAAATCGGGGCCGCCCAGGCATGGCTGCCATAGACGTTTTTGAAGCTGAGCCCATTCTGCAGGGTCATGCCCTTCTCCGATTGGAGAACTGCATTTGCACGCCTCATATCGGGTACGTGGAGCAAGATAGCTACGAACTTTACTTCGGGGCAGCCTTCGACAATGTGGTGAACTACATCAAGGGCACGCCCTCAAACATCATCAATCCCGGAGCACTGCAGGTCAGGCGCTAAGACTCGCCACTTGTCCCAAGCGCCAACAGGTCAGGGAGTTCCATCTCTCTTGGAAGAAGTGAAGCCTGAGACTTCAAAGTCGATCAGGTTTTGAGCTGTCACAGGGGCCTCTGGAGCAGTTTCCATAGGCATATCCAACTCCAAATCTACCCCTGGGGCGGACATAGCAGTCAGAGGCAAGGTCACATCCATCGGGCTCGGGCCGGTGTGAAATTGGGGCGACTCACGGAACGCAGCCTTGCTGGCACTGAATGCAGCAGGAACACCATCCAGAGCGTTAACCAATCGGCCGCATACCGCGTGCAACAACAGCAATTCTTTGAAGGCTTCCAAATCGAAAAGCATATGGGCGGCCGATTCGGGCTGACGCACCATACATGACTCCAAAAACTCGAGGGCTTCACGAGATGGCCATAGTTTGACCAGGTGATCACACAGCTCGGGGTACACCTCCAGACCATCGCCCGTGGTCAGAAAACTGATGTATTCCGGCACCTGCCCCGTGAACACAGTATTAAACGCCTCGCGATAACGGTCGAACTCATCTTTGCGACTCAAGGTGTGAAATATCTTGAGCAAATCGAGATAGACCGACGGGTTGGAGTCCACAGAGTCGGAAATGTGTCCTTCCAGAAGGGCAATCGCATCATCGTATTGACCCAATGTCATGAAGAACTCGGCTTGCTGGCGAATGTCCAACATCTCTTGCGTGTTGATAGCACGCAGGCTTCCCGACAGGCTCTGAGAAAAATCTCTGAGTCCCATCAATCTAGACGGCCTGACTCCCGCTTGGGCGGGAGCCGCGTTCACAATCTGTGGGGTCGGTTTAGCTGGAATCGGCGCCTCATCCAGATCCAGATCAAGATCGATATCCACGGGGCTTTGGACTGCCAAAGGTGCGGCTGGTACGACTTCATTCCTGAACGCCGGAATTGAAGGCTGCTCGCCGAGTTCCGCCGCAGCAGAGGCAAGCCCCACTTGCGGCGACAGGACGGAGTCAGGCGCCATGTTTTCCCTGCTATCGGGACTCCACCAAGGGCTACCATCCGATTGACTTCGCTCGCGCCGCACCAGCCAAATCCCGCCAGCCGCCATCACCAGGATCAGTGCACCAAGACCCATGACGACCGGATTCCAATAGCGTTCACTTTCAGCGCGCTCCAGACGCAACTGCAAATCTTTGATCTGTCGTTGGTTGACGCTGGACGCTTCAGCCCATTTCTGTACATTGCTCTCAAGCTCCTGCAGTCTTGCGGCATCTCGAAGTACATCCTCGGGGCTCAGATTCAAGGCGCGCCAAAGGGCAGCCGCCTCACCGCGCCGCTGCAGGTCTTCAGTTGGCAGGCTGGACAATTCTTGGGAGGACTTCAAAGTGGGATCGCGCTCCACCGACAAATCCAGCGGTGCCAATTTGAGTCTGGCCTTTGCAGAACCTGTAGATGGGGGCAAAGAAACTCCAGAGGCAGGAGGCTTGCGGGGTTCCACAGCCGGCTTGCGGGGTTTCATGCTTGAGCCAGTCGCCGGAGATGCAGTGACACCCGTATTTGCGATTGGATCGGCCTTGGATACCGATGCGTCAATTTGCTTGATCGCCTGCACCTCAGGGGCTGCAGAAAGCTGCGGCAGGGCAGGCGCTGGCTGCGCCACCTCGGAGGTCACGTCCGCTAACAGTACATATTTGCGAGAAGTCTTGGATGCACAAGTGGACCGAACGTAAACGGTGACCACAGGCTCATCAATTGGAAGTCTGGACGATATGCGCAGTTGCCTGGGTTGGCCAGCGACCGGTGTTTCCGAAGAGATGGAAACTCTACCGGGGTCCACTTTGTTCTCGCCGTAAAACACATCGGCCTCAAAACAAAGCTCACTCACATCTTCTTCTGCAGAATTCGAAACTCCTACGGAGAGGTTCAACGGCTTAGCAATGATTGCCGCCCCCCGTGCCCGTCCCAAGGTGAGAGCTTGGCTGCCTAGTGACAGCACAAGTAACATGGCGGCGAGCGCGCAGGATTTGATTTTGAAAACAGGCATCATTGTTACAAATGATTCTCGCACAAGTCGCAGCAAGGTTCGAGCCAGTGTTAAAGGGCCAAATGCCGCCATTTGTGGAATATCGCGAGCGTCCAGTTCACAGACACACTGGGGACATCTCTCCCAAACTTTGCAGGTCCCCGGAGTGACAATTCGGGCGCTTCCTTACTGATTTCAGTCACGCAAAAGACAGGCTATGGACGAACCCATTCTTACCATCGAGGAACGCTCTGCCATCAATGGCGGACGTTGGTTTTCTACCCTTTCGCCCTCACTCAAACACGACATCCTGCGATGTGCCTACGTCAAACGCTACAAGGACGGCGACCTGATTGCCGCCCGGGGCGAACCTCCGGAGGAGTGGATCGCTTGCGCAAAAGGCGCAGTGCGAGTGAGCTCCACCTCGATCTCGGGAAAACAAATCACCCTGACCTATGTGGAGCCCGGTATCTGGTTCGGGGATGTATCGATTTTCGATGGAGACCGTCGCACCCACGATGCCTACGCACATGGGGACAGTACGGTACTGTGCGTTGCCAAGGCAGACTTCAAAAAAATCCTCGCCACCCACGTAGAACTCTACGAAGCGATGCTTCGATTGCACGCCCGACGGATTCGTCAACTCTATGGTCTGGTGGAAGACCTCAACACCCTCCCCTTGCGTGCTCGCCTCGCCAAACAACTGCTGCACCTCGTCCGGAGCTATGGCGTTCCTTCATTGAGCGATGGCAGCGAGGTCAGGATAGGGCTGCAACTGGCGCAGGAAGAGCTCGCCCAATTACTGGGCGCTTCGCGTCAACGCGTCAATCAGGAGCTCAAATCGATGGAGCGCGAAGACGCGATCCGTATCGAACCGGGGGGCTTGGTCATTCGCGATCGCAGTGCTTTGATGCGAATCATCGACGCCGACGGCTAAACCCTTTTCATTACCCAAACCACACTGCTCGTGCATGACCGAATTTGATCATTTTGTAGGCACACGCAGTGTGTCAGGCGCCCACGTACTGGATGAAGAAGCCCTGCACCAGTGGCTTCTTGCAATGCTCCCCGGATATGCGGGACCTTTGAGTATCGAGATGTTCAAGGGAGGCCAGTCCAACCCCACCTACAAGCTCAACACGCCGATGCGGAGCTATGTAATGCGGGCCAAACCCGGCCCTGCCGCCAAACTGCTTCCTTCAGCCCACGCCATTGAGCGTGAATTTGCTGTCATGAAGGGGCTGAAGGAAAGCTCAGTACCGGTCCCCGAGATGCTCTGCTTGTGCGAAGACGAAAGCATCATTGGCCGGGCCTTCTACATCATGGAGTACATGCAAGGCAGGGTTCTTTGGGATCAATCCCTTCCGGGGATGACCCGACAGCAACGCGCTGAGATTTACGATGAGATGAATCGTGTCATCGCGGCCCTGCACACCGTACCTTTTGCAGAAAAAGGGCTGGCCGGCTACGGAAAGCCGGGCAACTATTTCGAGCGACAAATCGGCCGGTGGAGCAAGCAGTATCTTGCCTCCATCACCCAGCCCATTCCTGAAATGGACAAATTGATGGAATGGTTGCCAAGCCACATTCCGGCAATGGCGAAAGATGATTCCATGGTGAGCATCGTGCATGGGGATTACCGCCTCGACAACCTCATGTTTTCGGCAACCGAGCCAAAGGTCCTTGCCGTGCTGGATTGGGAACTCTCCACCCTCGGCCACCCGCTGGCGGACTTCAGTTACCACTGCATGACCTGGCATATTCCACCGGGCGCATTCCGGGGAATTGGCGGCTTGGACCATGCCGAGTTGGGTATTCCGTCGGAGGCAAATTACATCGCCCTCTACTGCGAACGTACAGGCCTGGCTACACCCGCCCAGTTACAAGCGGACTGGAATTTCTATATGGCCTATAACATGTTCCGCATAGCGGCCATTCTGCAAGGTATTGCCAAGCGCGTGGAGGCTGGGACAGCGTCTAGCGCGCAAGCAGTGAGCTCGGCGGCCGGAGCCAAACCACTTGCCCAGCTAGCCTGGCAATTCGCATCCCGGGGCTGACGCCTTGTCCTCACTTACAAACATCCGACGGAGACTCCATGGACTTTGACTACTCCCCCAAAACCCAGGCGCTGCAGCAACGCTTGCTGCAGTTTATGGATGAACACATCTACCCTGCTGAGGCTGCATATCATGCCGAAATAGCGGCCAACACAGCGGCAGGCAAGCGATGGACACCTCTGCAAACTATTGAGTCCCTCAAACCCAAAGCCCAAGCCGCGGGGCTTTGGAACCTCTTTCTGCCAGTGGATAGTGCAGAAGCCGCTGGTTTCCACGGAGCCGGCCTGACCAATCAGGAGTACGCACCGCTGGCCGAAATCATGGGAAGGGTCATGTGGTCCAGTGAGGTGTTCAATTGCTCGGCACCGGACACCGGAAACATGGAGACCATTGCTCGATATGGATCCGAAGAAAGCAAACTCCGTTGGCTCAAGCCGCTCATGGACGGGAAAATCCGCTCAGCGTTTGCCATGACGGAACCTGCGGTAGCCTCCAGCGATGCCACAAACATCGAAACACGCATCGAGCGCGTTGGCGACGAATACGTGATCAATGGACGCAAATGGTGGATTTCCGGCGCCGGAGACCCGCGATGCGCCGTGTATATCACGATGGGAAAAACAGACCCCGAAGCGCCACGGCATTCTCAGCAAAGCATGGTGCTGGTGCCAGCAGACACACCGGGAATCCGCATCGTGCGTCCCCTCAATGTTTTCGGCTATGACGATGCACCGCACGGTCACATGGAAATGGTGTTTGACAACGTACGGGTACCTGCTGACAACATCCTGCTGGGAGAAGGCCGAGGCTTTGAAATAGCCCAAGGTCGCTTGGGGCCCGGCCGCATCCATCACTGCATGCGACTCATTGGGCTCGCTGAGCGGGCATTGGAGCTGATGTGCAAACGTGCAAGTAGCCGCATCGCATTCGGTAAGCCGGTCTCTGCCCAAACGGTGACACAAGAGCGAATTGCTGAAGCGCGCTGCAAAATCGATATGGCTCGCCTCCTGACGCTGAAAGCGGCATGGATGATGGACATGGGGGGCAACAAGTTTGCCAAGAATGAAATTGCCATGATCAAAGTCGTCGCGCCGAACATGGCGTGTGAAGTGATAGATTGGGCCATGCAGGCCCATGGCGGGGGCGGCATGTGTGATGACTTCCCGTTGGCATACGCGTACACCTGTGCCCGTACCTTGCGGTTTGCCGATGGCCCAGATGAAGTGCACCGCAACGCGATCGCCAAACTCGAACTGGGCAAGTACGCCACGAATCCCAAACCGGTAGAGATGCCCATAACCAGGGGTTGCTAAAGCAAAAAAGGAGCAGCACCGGTTAAGGCCGCTCCTTTTTTTATAGCTGTTGGCGCAAAATCCACGGGCGCCAGAGCACAAAAACTGCTCAAACTACCATGGAGAGCTCGGCATCCCGGACCACAACTCGTCCAGATCAGGGAACTTCCATTTGGAGGGATCTTCTCGACTAACGATCTTTTCGTTGGTCCCGGGTTTGGAAAGGTCCACGACTTCAGGGACGATCCGCATGTGGGATTTGGTTGAATAGAAGACCTTCACACATGGCGTAGTAAGCGATTTCGCAGTTTGCTCAACCACAACCCCCAGACGCCCTGAGCTTAATTGCACGAGCGAACCAATAGGGTAAATGCCCAAACTCTTGACGAAAGCCTGAAACACTTTCCCGTCAAAATGACCGCTGGCCCATTCCGCCATCTTGCGGAGGGACTCCGCCGGATCCCAGCCAGACTTGTAAGGCCGATTCGACGTAATGGCGTCGTACACATCGCAGACAGCCCCCATCTTGGCAAACAAACTGATCTGGTCACCCTTTAAGCCTTTGGGGTAACCCGATCCATCGACCTTCTCATGGTGATGCAAACACACATCCAGTACCATGGGGTCGACCGCACTCCCGGTCTGCAACAGGCGATAGCCCTCTTCAGGATGGGTTTTGATAATCGCGAACTCTGCGTCGGTCAGTTTGCCGGGCTTGTTCAACACATCCATTGGCATTGCTGCCTTGCCAAGATCATGCATAAGACCAGCGATACCTGCAGAGCGGGTATCTTCTTCGCTCAGTCCCAACTGCTTGGCAAGCGCGACCATCATGGCGCAAACCGCTACGGAATGCATGTAAGTGTAGTCGTCTGCAGTCTTCAAACGCGCCAGGCTGATCAGAGCACCGGGGTTGCGGGTAACGGAGTCCGTAATCTCCTGCACAAGCTGTTTGGCACCACCTGTATCCACCGTCTTGCCCATGCGCGCTTCCTGGAACATGGAAAGCACTGCCTGTTTGGACTGATGGCAAATTTTTGCCGCCCGCGCCAACTCTTCACTCGCACTCAGTGGGGCTATATCCCGTGTGTTGGAGACCGCCTCGCGCAGTTCGGCCTCGACTTGCTCCTCAGAGTCAGATTCTGAAACAGCGACCTCACCAGCAGCAACATCAATTCCCTTGCTGCAATCAATCCATACCTCGCGGATGGAACTGGCACGGATGGTTACCAAGTCCTTGGGATCTGAGATAACAAAACCTGAACGCCAAAAAGGATGCTCCATCCAAGAGCCACAAAACTCTTTGAGGTGCATTCCTACGACAAGTTGTTCAACCGCAATTTTCTTAAGCATAAAGGCCCGCTAATGCACCAACGATAGTGCCTGTAAGCTGAGTTGTGACAACCGTATCCATCAGCTTTCAGTATAGGTCATGGCTCACAAAAACTGCTGTGGCGGAATGACTTTGGTCAATGCAAATGGCGGGGCTTTCGGCCACCACCATGACCACTGGACGAACCGCCAGAACCTCTCGGGGGTTTACCGATTTCCAGAGAATTGACAAGATCATCAAATCGCTGAGAAAACAGCTTATCAACCTCCGCAACCACTCCACCAAGCTCAGATCCGTCGAAATGACGCTCCATCAAGTTCACCATATCCTGCACCAAGATATCGCGCTGTACTTGCATGATGGCGGCGGGGTCAGGGCCCACAAAAAGCATCACAAAATCATCTCGCGATTCAGTACCGGGGCCACCCTCTTCCTCGTCGAACTCTGCATCGTAAAAGGTGATTTCGATGGCCGCGCCAGCTTTGGCGACTTCATTGAGGTTCATACAAACTTCATCGAGCGTCTGACGAAAATCATCCTCGCCCGGAATAGTCCAACACAACTTCAGTATGTGCTCATGTGGATCCATCTGAATACCGGGTTCGTCTTCATAGCTGCTCTGGGCAGCATCCGCGAGAGACTTTGCTCCGGCGTATCGCCACAAGGGCTTGAGTGCCTCTTGAAGCTGGATGTAGGTGACTTCCGGG
The DNA here is from genome assembly GCA_027488985.1 of Comamonadaceae bacterium. Lineage (GTDB taxonomy): Bacteria > Pseudomonadota > Gammaproteobacteria > Burkholderiales > Burkholderiaceae_C > Allorhodoferax > Allorhodoferax aquaticus. Next base: position 87,418 of record JAIYAR010000013.1, read on the forward strand.
CGCAACACGACTTGGCCGTGAACATGGATTTCAAACGTGGCGTTGAATCGTGACATAAGACTCTTTTCGGGTGGTGCCTGAGACCGGAATCGAACCGGTACGCCCGTTATTCACGAAGCGGCGGATTTTAAGTCCGATGTGTCTACCTATTTCACCACTCAGGCACGGGTGTCTATTGTCAAACAAAAATGCCCTGTCAACCGGGGCTGAAAGGGCATTTCGACCAGATAAAACTGGAGGCGCGGTCCGGAGTCGAACCGGACTAACCGGATTTGCAATCCGGGGCATAACCGCTTTGCTACCGCGCCAATTTTCTAACTTCCTCAACCTAAGCGGAGGAATAAAAAAGGGAAGCACGTGCTTCCCTTTTCCGGAATTGGAGCGGGAAAAGAGTCTCGAACTCTCGACCTCAACCTTGGCAAGGTTGCGCTCTACCAACTGAGCTATTCCCGCGTTCTAAGCCTCAAATTATAGCGTTATTTTCATCCCACCGGGGCAACGAGAAAAACTTTTTGTCGCCCCAACAGAAATTCAATGCTTAACCGCAGGAGCAGCAGAATCCGGCGTGACGGCCTGCACTGCGGCCGGTACCGGCTCCTCGTCCGGCAACGGTACAGGCTGCGACTCCAGGGCCAACTCAAGCACCTTATCGATCCATCGCACCGGGACGATTTCAAGGCCATTTTTCACATTCTCCGGAATGTCCTGTAAGTCCTTCGCATTCTGTTCCGGGATCAAAACCGTCTTGATCCCGCCGCGTAGTGCAGCCAGCAACTTTTCTTTCAGTCCGCCGATCTCGGTTACCTCACCACGCAGAGTGATCTCGCCTGTCATTGCGACATCGCCACGAACAGGAATACCCGTCAGGGCCGAAACAAATGCTGTTGCCATCGCCGCGCCAGCACTCGGGCCATCCTTGGGAGTGGCGCCATCAGGCACATGAATATGGATGTCTTTCTTCTCAAAAGTCTCATCCTTGATACCCAAGCGGCGGGCTCGGCTACGAACGACAGTGCGTGCCGCCTCAACGGACTCTTTCATGACATCGCCCAAAGAGCCTGTACGGGTAATCACGCCTTTGCCGGGAGTCAATGCTGCTTCAATGGTGAGTAGGTCACCACCAACCTCTGTCCACGCAAGTCCGACCACTTGACCGACCTGATTCTGCTGCTCTGCACGACCGTAGGTAAAGCGGCGTACACCCAAGAAATCATTCAGATTTTCCGCCGTCACCACCACCTGGGCTTGCATTTTCTTGAGCAAAAGGCCTTTGACAACCTTGCGGCAGATTTTGGAAAGTTCACGTTCCAATGAGCGGACGCCCGCTTCACGGGTGTAGTAGCGCACGATGTCACGTACCGCGTCCTCAGATACAGAAAGCTCCGCATCTTTGACTCCGTTGTTCTTCATCTGTTTCGGCAACAGATAAGTGATGGCGATGTTAGTTTTTTCGTCCTCGGTGTAACCCGACAGACGAATCACTTCCATACGATCCAGAAGAGCTGGCGGAATATTCATGGAGTTGGAAGTCGCCACAAACATCACGTCGCTCAAGTCGTAGTCCACCTCAACATAGTGGTCACCGAACTTGTTGTTTTGCTCAGGATCCAGCACCTCCAAAAGCGCACTGCTAGGATCGCCACGGAAGTCGGTTCCCAGCTTGTCAATTTCATCAAGCAGGAACAAAGGATTCCGGGTGCCTACCTTGGACAGGCTCTGAAGGACTTTGCCGGGCATCGCACCGATGTAGGTTCTACGATGACCGCGAATTTCCGCCTCGTCTCGCATGCCGCCCAAAGCCATGCGAACGTATTTGCGACCGGTCGCCTTGGCTATGCTTTGGCCCAAGGAGGTTTTTCCCACACCTGGCGGGCCTACCAAACAAAGAATGGGCGCCTTCACTTTGTCTACACGCTGTTGCACTGCAAGGTATTCAAGAATGCGGTCTTTGACTTTGTCAAGACCGTAATGGTCTTGATTCAACACATTCTCTGCATTCAGCAGGTTGTGTTTGATCTTGGTCTTTGCAGTCCAAGGCAGGCCCGTCAGCACTTCGATGTAGTTGCGCACCACTGTCGCTTCCGCAGACATGGGAGACATCAGCTTGAGCTTCTTCAACTCAGCTTCAGCCTTCTTCAATGCCTCTTTAGGCATCTTGGCGGACTTGATCTTTTTTTCGATCTCTTCGATATCCGCACCATCTTCGCCTTCGCCCAACTCCTTCTGAATGGCCTTTACTTGCTCATTCAAATAAAAGTCACGCTGATTCTTTTCCATCTGCCGCTTGACACGACCACGGATTTTTTTATCGACATTCAAAATATCGACTTCGTGTTCGATCTGCTCAAACAGATTTTCCAAGCGGTCTTTCACCTCGGGCAAGCTCAGGATAGCCTGTTTGCTATCCAGCTTCAGAGGAAGATGTGCGGCAATGGTGTCGGCCAAGCGCCCAGCATCATCAATGCTTGAAATGGAGGTGAGAATCTCGGGCGGAATTTTTTTGTTGAGCTTGACGTACTGATCAAACTGCTGCATCACGGCACGACGGAGTGCCTCTACTTCGCTACCCGCTTTACGGCTTGCATCAGTCGCCTCGGCAGGCACTTCAATCGGGGTGACATTCGCTGTGAAATGGAACTCGCCTTCCGTAATCTGGTTCACAGTGGCGCGCTGATGGCCTTCCACCAGAACTTTGACCGTACCGTCCGGCAGCTTCAACATCTGAAGGATGGTGGACACGCATCCCACGTCAAACATATCCGAGACTACGGGATCGTCCTTGGCGGCCGTCTTTTGGGCTACCAGCATGATGCGGCGTTCTGCCTCCATGGCGGCTTCCAAGGCTTTGATGCTCTTGGGGCGCCCTACGAAAAGTGGAATCACCATGTGAGGGAATACCACCACATCGCGCAGAGGCAAAAGTGGTAACTCTAGGGGAATTGCAGGCAAGGGAATATGGCCGGACATAGGAAAACCTTTACGTTACCTGTGGAATATGGACTGCAAAGCCCGGATTTCAAGCTCAACCCGATTATGAAAAACCGAGCCACCCCACAAGTGGGATTGAATACCCCCAAAACCCTCGCTTATCAGGCTATTGGGGGCCATTCCTGCTACGCCTTTTTGGCAGACTCGCGATAAACGAGCAAAGGAGGCTTGTTTTCTTCAATGGTGGATTCATCCACTACCACTTTTTCAACGTTGCCCGCATTAGGCAACTCATACATGGTGTCGATCAGCGATTGCTCCAAGATGGAACGCAAGCCCCGCGCACCTGTTTTGCGAATCAGCGCCCGCTTGGCGATGGCTTTCAGGGCAGCTGGACGAATTTCCAACTCTGCACCCTCCATGGCCAGCAACTTGGCGTATTGCTTGACCAGGGCATTTTTGGGCTCAGTGAGGATCTGAACCAATGCTTCTTCAGTGAGCTCCGCGAGGGTCGCGACCACCGGCATACGCCCCACCAATTCTGGAATCAAACCAAACTTGATCAGGTCTTCCGGCTCGACTTCTTTGAACACCTCAGTCAAAGCACGTTGTTGCTTACTCTTTACCGCTGCGCCAAAGCCGATACCCGAAGACTCTGTCCGACTCTCGATCACCTTTTCCAGGCCCGCAAATGCGCCGCCACAGATGAACAAAATGTTGGTCGTGTCAATCTGCACAAAATCCTGATTCGGATGCTTGCGCCCGCCCTGTGGTGGAACACTCGCCATCGTGCCTTCAATCAGTTTCAGCAACGCTTGTTGGACGCCTTCCCCCGAGACATCACGGGTAATAGATGGGTTGTCTGACTTGCGTGAAATCTTGTCGATTTCATCGATATAAACGATGCCCCGCTGGGCACGTTCTACGTCGTAGTTGCAACTCTGCAAAAGCTTCAAAACGATATTTTCCACATCCTCGCCAACATAGCCAGCCTCAGTCAATGTGGTCGCATCAGCCATTACAAAAGGCACGTCCAACATGCGCGCCAGCGTCTGAGCCAACAAGGTCTTGCCTGAGCCCGTGGGGCCGATCAACAGGATGTTGCTCTTGGCAAGCTCTACATCATCTTTCTTAGCTTTTTCCTTGTGCTTAAGCCGCTTGTAGTGGTTGTACACCGCCACCGCCAGCGTGCGCTTGGCCGGTTCCTGGCCGATTACGTAGTTATCCAGATTTGCCTTGATATCTGCAGGCGTAGGCAGGTCGCTGCGTCCTTCCTTGTTTTCGGTAGTCGCAGGCAGCTCGTCACGGATGATCTCATTGCACAAATCAATGCATTCATCACACACAAAGACGGACGGACCAGCGATGAGCTTCTTCACCTCATGCTGACTCTTGCCACAAAAAGAGCAGTACAGGGTTTTTTCGCTGGTTGAGCCTTTTTTTTCGGCCATGGATGTCTGCCTTTTTTCGCTAAGTTAAGCAATGATAACCAAATGAAAACGGTGCCTGTCCGTCGGAAAGGCACCGTTCGGGTGGGCATCAAGCCCGCCGGAATCAGGGGCGTTTTGCAATCACCTGATCGACCAAACCATATTCCTTGGCCTCGTCTGCAGACAGGTAGTAATCACGCTCTGTATCGCGTTCAATTTTCTCCAGAGGCTGGCCGGTACGCTCCGCCAGAATCTTGTTTAGTTGTTCGCGGGTTTTCAGGATTTCACGTGCGTGAATTTCAATCTCTGTAGCCTGGCCTTGTGTACCACCCAAAGGCTGGTGAATCATGACCTTGGAATTCGGCAGGGAGAACCGCTTGCCTTTGGCGCCGGCAGCCAACAGAAATGCCCCCATACTCGCGGCCATACCGGTGCACAAGGTGGAGACATCTGGCTTGATGAAGTTCATGGTGTCGTAAATTGCCATACCCGCGCTCACAGAGCCACCGGGCGAATTGATGTAGAACGAGATGTCCTTGTCAGGATTTTCACTCTCCAGGAACAACAACTGGGCCACTACGAGGTTGGCAGTCTGGTCATTGACTGGGCCCACCAGAAAGATCACGCGTTCTTTCAGCAGACGGGAATAAATGTCGTACGAACGCTCACCACGGCCCGATTGCTCGATGACCATGGGCACCATTCCCAGAGCCTGGGTTTCCATTGCGCCGGACATTCCGTATTTCACGTTCATAAGCTCTCCAAAATGTAGGGTGTAACTGTACAGAAAAAGACAGACAAAAAAGCAAATGGGGCTTAAACGCAGGACTGCAAGTCCCGCGCAAGCCCCATTTCGCTACGACGCAAAACCTGCGCCTGCGCCTTGCTTCAGTTCTGACCCATCAATTCGTCGAAGGACACGGACTTGTCAGTCACTTTGGCCTTGGACAGGATGTACTCAGTCACATTGTTTTCAATGACCACTGCCTCGACTTCAGCCATGCGACGGTTGTCACCGTAGTACCAACGGATCACGTCAGCGGGCTTCTCGTAGCTGGCAGCCAACTCTTCCACGTGGGCCTTGATCTGCTCAGGCTTGGCAGCAAGGTCGTTGGAACGAACCAACTCAGCAACCACCAGACCCAAGCGCACGCGGCGCTCAGCTTGGGGGCGGAAGATTTCGTCAGGAATCGGAGCCTTGTCAGCATCCTTGATGCCGCGCTGCTTCAAGTCAGCACGTGCGTTTTCCACCATGCGGTCCAGCTCAGCTTGCACGCTGGACTTGGGCAAGTCCAGCTCAGCCTTGGCAACCAACGCATCCATCGCGGCTTGCTTGTTACGGGCCAACAGACGGTGCTTGACTTCACGCTCCAGGTTCTTGCGGATGTCTGCGCGCAGCGCTTCCACGGTGCCGTCAGCAATGCCCAAGGACTTGGCCAATGCGCCGTCCACTTCAGGCAGGTCGGCAGCTTCGAGCTTTTTCAGGGTCACCAGGAAGTCAGCAGTCTTGCCCGCCACATCTTTACCGTGGTAGTCCGCAGGGAACGCCAAGGGGAAAGTCTTGCTTTCGCCGGCCTTCATGCCACGGGTAGCGTCTTCGAATTCCTTCAGCATCTGGCCGTCGCCCAGAATGAACTGGAAGTCTGCAGCCTTGCCGCCTGCAAAAGGTTCGCCCTCGATTTTGCCTTCGAAGTCCACAGTCACGCGGTCGGTGTCTTGAGCCGCAGTGTCTTGCGCGCGCTGGGCAAAAGTACGACGCTGCTTGCGCAGGATTTCAACGGTCTTGTCGATAGCTTCGTCCGTCACGTCTGCTGTCAGTTTTTCGACTTCGGCACCTGCCAAGTCGGCAATTTTCACTTCTGGAAAGACTTCGAAAATCGCATCGAAAGCCATTTGGCCTTCAGGGGAAGTTTCGCTTTCGGAAATCTTGGGCTGTCCGGCAACGCGGAGCTTAGCTTCGTTGGCGGCAGTGGCAAACGCCTCACCCACTTTGTCGTTCATCACTTCGTAGTGCACCGAGTAGCCGTAACGCTGGGTCACCACGTTCATCGGCACCTTGCCCGGACGGAAGCCGTCCATCTTGACGGTGCGGGCCAACTTGCGCAGACGGCTGTCAACTTCGGTCTGGATCACGCCCACGGGCAGTGTCAAAGTAATCTTGCGCTCCAGCTTTTCCAGAGTTTCTACAGTAACGGCCATCGTTTACTCCTAATGTTGGTATGGCAGGGATTTCACCTGCGACATCGCTCGGATGCCATGTAAGGTTGGTGCGCGGGGGGGGACTCGAACCCCCACAGTGTTGCCACCGTCAGGACCTAAACCTGGTGCGTCTACCAATTTCGCCACCCGCGCTAAAACAAAATACGGGAGCCCAGAGCCCTGCAGAACCCGTCTGCCAAGCCCCGACTTCCCGTTTGAAATCGGTCAACCCGCTATTTTAACCTGCAAGCGGGGGCCTTCCTTTCAAGTTGCGACAGGAATCTCGCGTTTGACCCGGAACCAAGCCGCATACATTGCCGGCAGAGCCAGCAAAGTCAGCACGGTCGCCACAATCAAACCTCCCATGATGGCAACCGCCATGGGACCCCAGAACACCGAGCGTGAAAGCGGAATCATGGCCAGCACCGCAGCAGCAGCGGTGAGCACAATGGGGCGCAAACGGCGCACAGCAGATTCCACGATGGCGTCCCAAGCCGGAATGCCTGCAGCCCTGTCTTGCTCAATCTGGTCAATCAGGATGACCGAGTTGCGCTGGATCATGCCCATCAAAGCAATCACTCCCAGTAAGGCCACGAAACCGAACGGCCGCCCCAACAGGATCAGCGCACCGGCCACACCGGCAATGCCCAAAGGCCCGGTGATAAACACCAGCAGCGAACGGCTGAAGCTTTGCAGCTGCAGCATGAGCAGCGTAAAAGTCAGGAACAGCATGATGGGAACACCCGCCACGATGGATGCAGAGCCCTTGGAACTCTCCGCCACCGCGCCAGCCACCTCAATGCGGTAGCCATTGAATCCCTTGGAGGCCCATTGCGCTTCCAGAGCCTTCATTTGCGGTTGGAGTTCGGCGGTCACGGTCGCGCCTTGCATTCCCTCCACGATGTCGCTCTGCACCGTGATCGCGTAATCCCGGTTTTCGCGCCACATCACCCCAGGCTCCCAAGTGAAAACCGGCTTGGCGATCTGCGTGATCGGGATCGACTTGCCGCTGCTGGTCGGCAAATACGCATTGGCGATGTCCGTAATCGCATTGCGCTCATCCTGTGGCTGACGCAACACGATGTCGATCAACTTGTCGCCCTCACGGTACTGACCCACCGTGGTGCCTGTGGACAACGTCTTGGATGCCTGTGCAATGCTTTGACTGCTCACCCCGAGTGCGCGGGCCTTGTCCTGGTCGACTTCAAGGCGCAATACTTTGACGGACTCATTCCAGTTGTCGTTGACACCGCGGGTATTGCGGCTCTGGCGCATGGCGGCTTTGACTTCGTCAGCACGCTCACGCAACACCAACGGATCGTTACCCACCACCCGGAACTGCACCGGATAGGCCACAGGCGGACCATTGGGTAGCAGCTTGACGCGACCACGGACTTCGGGAAATTCGCTCGCCAGCAAGGCCGGCAACTTCACCCGCAGAGACTCACGCACTTTCAAATCCACGGGGATGATGATGAACTGCGACACGTTGGTTTGCGGGAATACCTGGTCCAGCGGAAGGTAGAAGCGCGGCACACCGGAGCCAATCCAGGTGCTCACCGAGGCCACACCAACCTCTTGCATCAGGCGGGCTTCCAAGCGCTGGGTTACTTCCTGGTTGTTAGCGAACGAGGTACCCTCCGGGAACCAGATATCCACCAACACTTCAGGCCGGCTGGAGTCCGGGAAGAACTGCTGCTGCACCTTGCCCATACCGAAGATACCCAACGCGAACACCAGAACGGTGGCGCCAATCGTTATCCAGCGGTACTGCACACACCAATTCACCGTGCGGCGGAAGGCGTTGTAAAACGGGGTATCAAAATGCTCCTGGTGGGCCGATTCATCTGCGTGATGCGGCTGGCTCTTGAGCAACCAGTTGCCAAGATAAGGCACGAAGTACACCGACACAAACCAGCTCAAAATCAGCGCCAGCACCGTCACCGCAAAGATGGCATAGGTGTACTCGCCGGTCACCGACTTGGCCAGACCGATGGGCAAGAAGCCCACCGCGGTAATCAAGGTGCCGGTCAGCATGGGCATGGCGGTCACCTCATAGGCAAACGTGGCAGCACGCACCTTGTCGTAACCCTCTTCCATCTTCCGGACCATCATTTCCACCGCAATGATGGCGTCGTCCACCAGCAAACCCAGCGCAATGATGAGTGAACCCAGCGAAATCTTGTGCAGGCCGATGCCCCAGTAGTACATGCCGAGGAAGGTCACGGCAAGCACCAGCGGAATCGTGATGCCCACCACCAATCCGGGGCGCACATCCAGAATCCAGCGCCTCCACAAAGGGTGATTGCCCGGACGCTTGTGAAGCCCCAGCGCAATGAAACTCACCGCCAACACAATCACGACCGCCTCTATCAGCACGCGCACAAACTCGTTCACCGAAGTTGATACCGACTTGGGCTGATCCTGCAGTTGCACCAGCTTGATGCCGGCTGGCAGTGACTTTTCAATACCCACAAAGGTTTTTTCCAGCGCATGGCCCAAAGCGATGATGTCGCCGCCCTTGGCCATGGACACACCAAGTGCAATTACTTCCTTGCCCTGGTGGTGCACCTTGACGGCCGGAGGGTCTACATAGCCCTTGCCGATGGTGGCAATATCTTTCAAGCGGAACTGATTACCGCTTGCGCCGCGAATCGGCATATCGGCCAATTGCGCCACGGCATTGAACTGGCCGCCCACGCGCACCTGCACCACGTCCAGCGGGGTTTGCACTGCACCGGCGGATTCCACCGCGTTCTGCTGGCCTAGCTGCGCGAGCACCTGGTTGAAGTCCAGACCGAGCTGGGCCAGGCGCTTTTGGGAGATCTCAATGTAGAGCTTTTCGTCTTGCACGCCGAACAACTCGACCTTGGCCACATCCGGCACGCGCAACAGGCGCTGGCGCACTTCGTCGGCAAAGGTCTTGAGCTCGGCATAGTTGAAACCATCTGCTTCCAGGGCGTAAATCACCCCATACACATCGCCGAAATCGTCATTGAAAAACGGCCCGATCACCCCGCCAGGCAGCGTGCCGCGCATGTCGCCAATCTTTTTTCTTACCGTGTACCAGACGTTGGGAACCTCACTGCCTTTGCTGGAGTCCTTGATCTGGAAAATGATCTGGGACTCGCCGGGCTTGGAATAGCTGCGGATCTGGTCGGCGTATTGCACTTCCTGCAGCGTGCGCTCGATCTTGTCCGTCACCTGCTCCGCGACTTGTTGGGCGGTGGCACCAGGCCAGTAGGTGCGTACCACCATGGCGCGGAAGGTGAAGGGCGGGTCTTCGTCCTGCCCGAGCTGGAAGTAGGCAGCGGCGCCCAACAGCATGAGCACAATCATCAGATAGCGGGTCAGAGCCGAATGCTCCAGCGCCCATTTGGAGAGGTTAAACCCCTTGCTTGGTTCCTGGTTCATGGCGACCTCACTTGTCCGCAGCAGAGGCTGCTGCAGCAGAAGGCGCTACAGAATCCATAGCTGCTGGCGCAGATGGAACGGGCGCTACAGTACCTTTTTCCTTGTAGATGCTTACCTTTTGGCCGGGCGAGAGCACATGCACCCCTGCCACAACCACCTGCATACCGGGCATCAAGCCTTGGGTGATGACGGCGTCGTTGCCATCTGCAGTTGCCACTACCACCGATTGGGGTTTCACCGTCATGGTTGCACTGTCGAGCACCCAGACACTGGAGCCGTCTCCGGACTTCAAAAGAGCCGAGGTCGGCAGTTTGATGACTTGCACCGCATTGCGGTCCAACGCCTTGGGGGCCACCGAGACCGTACTGCCCAAAGGCAAGGCATCTTTGGCCTCCAGTGCCACCTTGACGGTGAAGGTGCGGGTCACCGGGTCAGCGCTGGCGGCGACTTCCCGCACCGTGCCTTCAACCTGGGTTTTGCTCGCCCACACCCGCACATCCACCTTGGAGCCTTGCTTGATCAAGGCCACTTTGTCTTCAGGCACCGAGAAAACCACATCACGCGGACCATCCTGTGCAATCTGCACCACCGGCGTACCTGCAGCCACCACTTGGCCGACTTCAGCGGACACCGCCGTCACCACGCCCGATACATCGGCCACCAGTGTGGTGTAGCCCGCTTGGTTGCCTTGGCTGTTGAGCTGAGCCTGGGCTTGCTCCAATTGCGCCTGGGCGGCTTTGAGTGCCGTGTCACGGCGCTCCAGCTCGGCACCGCTAATAAAGTTCTGGTCGCGCAACTCCTTGTAGCGCTTGTAGTCGGCAGCGGCCAGATCCCGGTTGGTCTGGGCGGCGGCCACCTGGGCGCGAGCGGCTTCAGCCGCGAGCTTGTAGTCCTGTGGGTCCAGCTGGGCGATCACCTGCCCGGCTTTTACCGTCTGCCCCAACTCCACGGCACGGCGCACCACCTTGCCGCCCACCCGGAACCCCAGACGGGACTCTACGCGCGCTCGAACATCGGCTGAGAACTCCAGGCTCGACTGAATGTTGCCCACCCCCACCGTCATGAGCTTGACAGCACGCACCGGCTCTTCAGGAGGCGCGGGCTTGGAACAGGCGGTCAACAGCAAGACGCTGAGCAAAACCGGCGTGGCAAGAAGTAGTTTGTGAGGAGACATGGTGACAGCGGAGTGAGGTTGGAGGGGATGGTAAAAACGGTTCGATGACAAGTTAATGACCAGTTGGTTAGTAATTTAAGCGGCGTACGGGTCTTTGTCAAGCTGCAGGCACAATGCCGCCCATGCCCGCACTGCCCGAATCCGCGCCTCCTTTGGCCTCAGTAGCCACCCCTATTGCGCACTACGAGAACTTCCCCGTCGCCTCGGTGTTGTGCCCGCCCCACCTGCGGGCTCCGATCGCCGCGATCTACCACTTTGCCCGCACTGCAGACGACATTGCCGATGAAGGTGACGCCAGCGCCGAAGAGCGCCTGGCCGAGCTGGCGATGTACCGTAGCGGCCTGGATGATGCGCCCGAGGCATTGGCCCGATGGCCCCAGGTTTTCGGCCCGCTGCGTGCGCAGCGCGAGGCCCATGCCCTACCCGCACCCCTGTTGCACGCCCTGCTGGACGCTTTTGTTCAGGACACTGAAAAAACACGCGACGGCACTGGCTACGGCAACCACGCCGAGCTGCTGGACTACTGCAGCCACTCCGCCAATCCGGTGGGTCGCCTTTTGCTGCACCTCTATGGGGTACAGGACGCGGAATCCCTGGAGATGAGCGACGCCATTTGCTCGGCCTTGCAACTCATCAACTTTTGGCAGGACCTGAGTGTGGATATCCCTCGTGGCCGCTATTACCTGCCGCACGACGCGTGTGAACACTTCGGCGTGAGCCAGACGGACATTCTGGCCCGAAAGCAGACTGAAAACGCTATCAATTTGATAGCTGCTTGCGCAGATATCGCAAGGGCCAGCATGCAAAAAGGCTCCAAACTCGTACACCGTCTGCCCGGCCGCGCAGGCTGGGAACTACGCCTGGTAGTGCAAGGCGGCCTGCGCATTCTGGACAAGATCGCCGCCATGGACTACCGCACCCTGGAGCGCCGCCCCAAGCTTCACGCCTGGGATTACGGGATCATGGTCTGGCGAGCCCTGTGGATGTAGCGACAATACCGCCCATGACCCCAGAGCAATACGTCCAGGAAAAAGCCGCTGCGTCCGGCAGCAGCTTTTACTACGCCTTTCTTTTTTTGCCGGCCCCGCGCCGCGCCGCCATCACCGCCTTTTATGCCTTCTGCCGAGAGGTGGACGATGTGGTGGACGACATGGTCGACGCCGGAGTGGCTGCAACCAAACTCGCCTGGTGGCGCTCTGAAGTGCAGCAATCTTTCAACGGCAAGGTCACTCACCCGGTGATGAAGGCGCTCATGCCACACACTACCGCCTACAACATCGAAGCCCGCCACCTGCTGGCCGTGATCGACGGCTGCCAGATGGACCTGGAGCAAACCCGCTACCTCGACTACCCCGGCCTGCAACGCTATTGCCACCTGGTGGCCGGCGTGGTGGGTGAAGTGGCGGCCGGTATCTTCGGCCAGACGGACCCGCAAACCACGCAGTACGCCCACAAGCTGGGCCAAGCCCTTCAACTCACCAACATCCTGCGGGATGTTGGCGAAGACGCGATGCGCGGCCGCATCTACCTGCCGGTCAATGAGCTTCAGCAGTTTGATGTGAAAGCCCACGAAATCCTGAAGCGAACTTACTCCGACCGCTTTGTGGCGCTGATGCGCTTTCAGGCCCAACGCGCGCAAGGCCTGTACGACGAGGCTCTGGCCCTGCTGCCCGCTAACGACCGCCGCACCCAGAAGCCCGGCCTGATGATGGCCAGCATCTACCGCGCCCTGCTCACTGAGATTGAGCGCGACAACTTCCAGGTGCTGCACCAGCGCATCAGCCTCACCCCGCTGCGCAAGTTCTGGCTGGCCTGGAAAGTGCAGGCGCTGGGCCGCTTGTGAACATGGTCCCCGCGCTCCGCCGCTTTGCGGGTCGCTGCCCCCCGAGGGGGCGCGGCTCACACCTTGAGGCGGCCCTGCGGTGGAGCCCGACCCCCATACTCCGCCGCTTCGCGGGTCGCGTATGCGCGTAGCCATCGTCGGGGCCGGCTGGGCCGGGATGGCGGCGGCGGTGACGGCCACCCGGGCCGGTCATACCGCTATCGTTTTTGAAGCAGCCCGCGCAGTCGGTGGGCGCGCCAGAGCCCTGAATGGCACATTGCCGGACGGGACACCCGTGATTCTGGACAACGGCCAACATATCCTCATTGGCGCCTACACTCGCACTCTGGAAATTATGCGCACCGTGGGCGCAGACCCCGCCTCCCACCTCCAGCGCCTGCCGCTCGATTTGCGCTTTGCAGACGGTGAAGGACTGGCCTTGCCCGTGTGGCCCAGCCCCCTGGACGCGCTGGCCGGAATCGCCACCGCCCGGGGCTGGTCGTGGACCGACCGTTGGAGCCTTTTGCGTGCCTCGGTAGGCTGGCAATTGGCAGGATTCCGGTGCACGCCGGGCACCAGCGTGGCTGACCTATGCCGCAAGCTCAGCCCCACCATCCAAACCACGCTGATAGACCCACTCTGTGTCTCTGCACTCAACACCCCTGCAGAGAGGGCTTGCGGACAGGTGTTTTTGACAGTACTGCGTGATTCGCTATTCGGCGGACACGGCAGCTCCAACCTGCTGTTGCCCACGCGCGACCTCTCCAGCCTGTTTCCGGCAGCCGCTGCGCAATGGCTGGTCGACCGCGGCGGTGAATTGCGCACCGGTGTGCGAGTGACTGGCCTTCAATACGGCAACACATGGCAGGTCAATGGCGAAGCATTTGACGCCGTCATCTGGGCAACTTCATCGTCAAATGCGGCCTCCGCCCTGATGGAATCTGCGCAAACAGCTCCTGAAACCATAGCAAATAATTTGCAACACTGGGCTGCTACCGCCGCTGCTTTGCACTTTGAAGCAATTACCACCGTGTATGCCCACGCGCCTCACGCGAGCCTGAGCCGCCCCATGGTGGCACTGCGCAATGACGCGAACCATCCGGCCCAGTTTGTGTTTGACCGCGGCCAGCTCGACGGCACCCGTGGCCTGCTGGCTTTTGTGGTCAGCGCAAGCAACGGTGACAAAGAAGCGCTGGAACGCCAGGTGCTGGCTCAGGCCCGCACGCAGTTGGGGCTGTACCTCACGCCCGTGCAAACCGTGATTGAGAAACGCGCCACCTTTGCCTGTACGCCTGCACTACAGCGCCCCGCACAAAAAGTAGCCCCGGGCCTGTGGGCGTGCGGCGATTACGTAGCCGGCCCCTACCCTGCCACGCTGGAAGGCGCTATCCGCAGTGGTGTTTCAGCCGCGGAGTCTTTGAAGGCCCCGGTCCCGCAACCTGTGTGACAACCCTCTCCAGTCAGGAGGTTTCAGCGCGCTAGACTGGCAAGCACAGCATCTGGAGACTGATTGTGAAACTTGCATTGAAACTGGTGGGCCTGCTGCTGGCCTTGTTACTGCTGGCGGTTGCCGGCGTAGGCGGTTGGTATCTCTACAAGAAGCAACCTGTGCGCAGCGGCGCGGTAGAGCTGACCGATCTGGGCAGCAAAGTCACCGTCCGCTATGACGAACGGGGTGTGCCCCATATCACCGCTGAGAACGAGGCCGACCTGTACCGTGCGTTGGGCTATGTACATGCCCAGGACCGCCTGTTTCAAATGGAAATGGTGCGCCGCCTGGCTAACGGCGAGCTGGCCGAAGTGCTGGGCCCCAAACTGCTTGAGGTCGACAAACTCTTCCGCACTCTGGGCTTGCGCGAGCACGCCAAAAAAGTGGTCGCCGCGATGGACCGCAACACCCCCGCCAGCCGCGCATTGCTGGCGTACATCGATGGCGTCAACCAGTTCCAAGACAAGCACCGCGCGCCGCTGGAGTTTGAGCTCTTGGGCATCCCCCAACAGCCGTTCACCCCGGAAGACACCTATGCGGTGGCTGGCTACCTGGCCTACAGCTTTGCAACTGCTTTCCGCACCGAGCCGGTGATGACTTTCGTGCGCGACAAGCTGGGCCCTGAGTACCTTCGTGCGTTTGACATTGAATGGCGCCCCGAAGGGGTGCTGACGCCCATAGCGCGCCTCAACGGCAGCGACTGGAACAGCCTGAACCGTATCGCCGCCGTCAGCCTGCAGGCCACCGAGCTGGGCGGCATTCCCTTGCTGGAGGGCAGCAACGCCTGGGCTATCTCCGGCAAACGCACCGAGTCCGGCAGCCCGCTGCTGGCCGGCGATCCGCACATCGGCTTCTCCGCCCCGGCGGTCTGGTACGAGGCGCACTTGAGCAGCCCCGGGTTTGAGTTATTCGGTCATTTCCAGGCGCTCAACCCCACCGCACTTCTGGGCCATAACCAGGATTTCGGATGGAGCCTGACCATGTTCCAGAATGACGACATCGATTTGATTGCCGAAAAGGTCAATCCCGACAACCCGCAGCAGATCTGGCACCAAGGACAGTGGGTCGACATGGCCACCCGCTCGGAACTCATCCAGGTCAAGGGTGAACCACCGGTGCGCATCAGCCTGCGCAGCACACCGAATGGCCCTGTCATCAACGACGCATTCAAGGACAGCCTGGGTGCCACACCGATCTCGATGTGGTGGGCCTTTCTTGCCACTGAAAACCCGATACAACAGGCTTTCTATGAGCTCAACCGTGCCGACACCCTGGAAAAAGCACGCAATGCGGCCAGCAAGATCCACGCGCCGGGCCTGAACATCATGTGGGCCAGTGCGAAAGGCGACATCGGCTGGTGGGCCGCCGGCCAACTGCCTCAGCGGCCTCAGGGAGTAAACCCCACCTTCATCCTGGATGCGGCCAAGGGCGAAGAGCAAAAACCCGGCTTTTATGCATTCCAGTTCAACCCGCAAGAGGAAAATCCGATACGCGGCTACATCATGTCCGCCAACCACCAGCCCCAGCCCAAGAGCGGTGTGCCGGTGCCCGGCTACTACAACCTGCCCGACCGCGCCCAGCGTCTGGACGCCCTGCTGAAAACGCCAGACGTGAAATGGAACAGCGCCGAGGCCCGCAAGCTGCAACTCGATGTGACCAACAACTATGGCCCGCGAATCCTGCGCAACCTACTGCCGGTTATGGAGGCCGTGGTCACCGACCCCAACGACAAAGCGTTCATGGAACCCCTGACCAAATGGGACGGTGCTTTCACTGAGGACAGCATTGCGGCGACCCTGTTCACCCAAATGGTCTTCGAACTGTCCAAGGCCGCCTTTGCAGATGAGCTGGGCCCGGTGCAATTTGAGAACCTGCGTCTGTCCCGTGCCCTTGATTTCGCCCTGCCCTTGCTGGTGGCGGACGCCAACTCCCCCTGGTGGGACGACGTCAGTACCACGGCCAAGGAAAGCCACTTTGAGACTGTGCGCATCGCCTGGTCCAACACCCTCAAGCACCTGCAAGGCCTTTACGGCACCAGTTTGCTGGACTGGCGCTGGGGTGCGGCCCACACCGTCACACACGGCCACCCGCTGGGCCGCCAGAAGCCGTTGGACAAGATCTTTAACGTCGGCCCGTTTCCGGCCGCAGGCGGCCGCGAAACCCCCAACAACCTGTCGGGCCCTGTCGGACCGGCACCCTGGGCGGTGACCTACGGCCCGTCTACCCGACGAGTGATCGACTTTGCAGACGCCAGCAAAGCCGTGGGCATCAACCCGCTGGGCCAAAGCGGTGTGTGGCCCGACAAGCACTACGCAGACCAGGCCGAGAAATACGCCAAGGGCGAGTACGTGCGCATGTGGCTGGACGAGGCCGACATCGCCGCCCACACGGAAAGCACGCTGGTACTGCGCCCGGCGCGCTAAAGCCCTTGGTCAGCTGCCGTTGCCGCTGAGCAAGTCCTGCAGTTCCTGCAGGTTGCCCACGGTGACATGCGGATGCTGGTCGTAGGTCCAGACGTGCTCTTCGCGGTTCACCCACACCGTCTGCATGCCCACGCCAAGAGCGCCCAACACGTCGAGTGCTGCGTCGTCGCCGATGTGCAGCACCTGCGAGGGCTGCACGCCCACCGCATCACAGGCAGCGTAAAAAATTCTCGGATCGGGCTTGCCCACACCCGCATCGCGTGCGCTCACGCTGGCCGCAAAATAGCGGCCAATTCCCACACGGTTCACATCCGCATTGCCGTTGGACACCGCCACCACCGGCCAGCGGGCAGACATGGCCTCCAGCAACGGAATGGCATCTTCAAACAGCTCGACCTGCATGCGTGCATCGAAAAAAACCTCGAACGCCGGCTCTGCCAGCGCAGCATCTTCCCCCGCGCGCTGCAAGGCCAGGCGGATAGACTCGCGTCGCAGCACGCTCAGGTCATGCGCGTGGTTGGCCCACTGCGCCTCCGTGTCTGCCCGCAAGATACGGCGCTGGTGCGGGTCGGCATAGAGCGCTGCCGTAAGCGGCGCATGCGCCAACAACCAGTGGTGAAGAATTTCCTCCGCGCGATGGATGGCGGGCCACACCGGCCACAAGGTGTCGTCCAGGTCTAGGGTAATGGCGCGAATGTCGCTCAGGTTCAGCATGTGGCAGCTAGTATCGGGAGTGTCGTTCACCCAATTGTGCCTTCCATGCCCCTGCCAACCATGACGCCCACAACCCCGCTCACGCAGCTTCCCATGCCGATCCCCTCCGGGGAACAACTCAAAGCCGCACGCCTGGCCGCAGGCCTGAACCAGGCGCAAGCCGCGGAACTCTTGGGTTATTCGCTGCAGACCGGCAGCCGCGGAGGCGTGCAGTCGCGCACATGGCAAGCTCTTGAGAGCCCCACCGATGAGCGCAATATGCAAGGCCCGGTATTCGCCATGTTTTTGCTGCTCACCGGCCAGCACCCCACCCTGCAACTGGTGGCCAAAGAGCCCCAAGCACCCGATACCGGCAAAAGCCCCGACCCAGCCTGAAAACCCCAGCTATCGGACAATCCCCCCATGGCACTCCCCTCCCCTTTTTCTCCTGAACCCGCCTACACCCATGGCCAGGAAGCCCGCACCGCGGTGCTGCTGTGCAATCTGGGCACGCCGGACGAGCCCACCACCCCGGCCGTGCGCCGCTACCTGGCCGAGTTTTTGAGCGACCACCGCGTGGTGGAGATTCCACGCCTGCTGTGGCTGCTGATCCTGCACGGCATCATCCTGCGCTTTCGGCCCGCCAAATCAGCCGCCAAATACGCCAGCATTTGGACTGCGGAGGGCTCGCCGCTCAAGGTGTGGACCGAGAAGCAGGCCAAGCTGCTGCAAGGCTGGCTGGGCCAGCGCAACCATCAGGTCAAGGTGCGCTGGGCCATGCGCTACGGCAGCACCAACATTCCCTCCCAGCTCAACGCACTGAAGGCGGAAGGCTTTACCCGCGTGCTCATCGTGCCGGCCTACCCGCAGTACAGCGCCACCACCACAGCCAGCGTGTTTGACGCGGTGTACATGTGGGGGCAACAAACCCGCTCCATCCCCGAGCTGCGTTTTGTAAACCATTACCACGACCACCCCGGCTACATCGCTGCCTTGGCGGCTAGCGTGCAGCGCCACTGGAAAGCCCATGGCCGCCCCGACCAGCTGGTGATGAGCTTTCACGGCGTGCCCGAGCGCACCCTGCACCTGGGCGACATCTACCACTGTGAATGCTTCAAGACAGCACGGCTCGTCTCTGAGGCGCTGGGCCTGCGCAAGGACGAGTTCAAGGTGACCTTCCAGTCCCGCCTGGGCCGCGCCAAATGGCTGGAGCCCTACACCGAGCCCACCTTGATCGAAATGGGCAAGGCGGGTGTGGAGCGTGTGGACGTGATCTGCCCCGGCTTCACCAGCGATTGCCTGGAGACGCTGGAGGAAATCAACATGGAAGCCCGCGAAGCCTTTTTGCACGCAGGCGGCAAAGAGTTTCACTACATTCCCTGCCTGAACGATGACCCCGAGTGGATCACCGCCTTGTGCAAGATCACCGAAACCCATCTCAGTGGGTGGCCCACCCTGGAACGGCAGGACCCGGTAGAGCGGGAGCTTTCACGCAAGGCCGCGCTGGAACTGGGTGCCAAGCAGTAAAAGTGAAGATGCCCCAGGTGCTCCAGCCCGGAGATTTAATGCATTTTTAGTCTATGGCGCCCGTGGAATATGCGCGAGGCACTATCAAATCAGGAGCAAAGCAATTCATCCGGGTGAACAGCGGCAACCCACCTGACTTGGTGTCCAATACCTCCATGGAACCGAATGACCGCAATGAACAACGCCTGAACGATCTGGAGATCAAGGCGAGCTACCTCGAAGATACGCTGGACCAGCTGGACAAGATCATCATCCGCCAGCAGGAGCAGATCGATCTGCTCATCCGTGAGCTTACGCACCTGCGGCAGCAGGCACCCGAACCCGGCACCGCGCGCAATCTGCGCGATGAGTTGCCCCCGCATTACTGAAATTGGAGATTCCGCATGTCGCTTCACACCTGGTGGTTGTTTGTCATGATGACGTTTGTAGTGTCCGCCACGCCCGGACCCAACATGCTTCTGATCATGAGCACTGCCGCGCGTGACGGGCTGCGTGCCGCGGTCATCAACATGGCGGGATGCATGACATCCTTGATGTTGATGCTCAGCTTGTCGGCTGCCGGCTTGGGCGCACTGTTGCAGGCTTTTCCGGCCGTGTTTGATGGCCTGCGCTTGATGGGCGCAGCCTACCTGGCTTACCTTGGTGTGCAATGCTGGCGCTCCCCCGTACAGGACCAACCCGTAGGCAACCATGCTGCTGCGCCGGCGCCCCAAGGCCCCGATGGCTTCTGGGCCCAATATCGCCAGGGTGCCCTGGTGGCGGCCAGCAACCCCAAAGCCATTCTGTTTGCCGCCGCGTTCTTTCCTCAGTTCTTGAATCCCGAGGCTGCGCAATTGCCGCAGTTCGGCATTTTGCTGAGCACCTTCGCGGTGGTGGAAGTGGGTTGGTATTTCGTCTATGCAGCCAGTGGCCAAAAACTGGCCAATTACCTGCGACGCGCTGCGGTCATGCGTGCCTTCAACCGGCTAACCGGCGGGGTGTTTGTGGGCTTTGCGGCGCTCATGGCAGCTGCTAAAAGCTAGGCCTCCCGCAAAAGGCCGAGCACTGCTCAGTCGCGGACCAAGGCCATGGCTTTGACCTGGGCCCACACCGGCAGGCCCGGCTGCAACCCAAGCTGCTCCACAGCACGTCGGGTTACCCGGGCCCACAGGGCGGTGCCTGCGCAGTCCATTTGGACCAGGGCTTGTGCAGGGTGTTGGTCAGGCAGGATGCTGCTCACCTTGCAGGCTACGCTGTTTTGAATACTGACATCCACTGGTCGGCTCGTAGCAATACTTACATCGCGTGCCAGCACCCGCAGCCGCACCGTTTGGCCCGGCGTCAGGCCGCTATCGGGGAGCCAGAGACTGGCATCGCCAAAGCGCACTT
This sequence comes from Comamonadaceae bacterium, assembly GCA_027488985.1. Classification (GTDB taxonomy): domain Bacteria; phylum Pseudomonadota; class Gammaproteobacteria; order Burkholderiales; family Burkholderiaceae_C; genus Allorhodoferax; species Allorhodoferax aquaticus. The sequence continues at coordinate 107,885 of JAIYAR010000013.1, forward strand.
CGGTCAAATGCCACCGGGTATCGTGAGCGCTGACCACGCCCACAACCAGGCTGGCCACATCTCCGCCCATGCGGATCATGGGTGCGCTTTGGGCCATGACGTCCTGCAAGGATCCAGAAGCCTGTACCCGGCCGTGGTCTAGCACTACCAGGTTATCGGCGAGGCGGGTGACCTCGTCACTGGCATGCGACACATACACCATGGGAATATGCAGCTCGTCGCGCAGGCGTTCCAGCCAAGGTAACACCTCCAGCCTGCGTGCTTCGTCCAGAGAGGCTAGCGGCTCGTCCAACAAAAGTAACTGCGGATTGGTAGCCAAAGCACGCGCAATAGCCACCCGCTGGCGCTCGCCGCCAGACAACTCTGTGGTGCGCCGGCGCATCAAGTGTTCCAAGCCCAGAGTCCGCACCGCAAACTCCTGTGTGAGCAGCGTGCTGCCTGCGCGCGCCGGTGCCGCGCGGCGGCGGGCAAACTCCAGATTGCCTGCCACGTCCAGATGGGTGAATAGACTCGCCTCCTGAAAAACATAGCCCAAGGGGCGCTGCCAGACTGGAAGGAACACACCGCGGGTATCGTCTTGCCAAGTCTCACCATGGATAGTGATGATGGCCTGAGGGGCGCGCTCCAGCCCGGCGATGCATCGTAGCAAGGTGGTCTTGCCGGAGCCGGATGGCCCGTACAAAGCGCTGATGCCCTGCGGAGGAAGACTTACGTCCACTTCTAGTTGAAACCCGGGCTTGCAGACCGAGACCCGGATGCGATGCGGTGCGGTGCTCATGAACGCAACCTGCTGCCACGGGGGTTCAGCCAACCCAGTAGCAGCAAGACCAACAGCGAAAACACCACCATGCCCGCAGACAGCCAATGGGCTTGGGTGTACTCGAGCGCCTCAACGTGCCCGTATATCTGTGTGGAAACGACGCGGGTCGATTCCGGAATGTTGCCGCCCAACATCAGCACCACGCCAAACTCACCCACGGTGTGTGCAAAGCTGAGCACGGCTGCGGTCACAAAGCCGGTTCTACACAAGGGCAGGACCACATGCCAGAACGTATCCCAGGGCGAGGCCCGCAATGTGGCTGCCACCTCCAAGGGGCGACTGCCCAAGGACTCAAATGCATTCTGCAGGGGCTGAACCGCGAACGGCAGCGAAAACAACACAGAGCCCACCACCAGGCCGGCAAAGGTAAATGGCAACAAGCCCAGCCCGAGCACTTGGGTGATTTGGCCCACCCAGCCTTGTGGGCCCAAGCAGATCAGCAGATAAAACCCCAGTACGGTGGGCGGCAACACCAGGGGCAAGGCCACCACCGCGCCAATCAGGCGGGTCCACCGCGAGTCGGATCGTGCCAACCACCATGCCAACGGTGTAGACAAGCACAGCAGAACAAGTGTGGTGACGCTGGCCAACTTGAGCGTCAACCAGATGGCGGCAAGGTCATCTGCGCTGATAGGCATGCTGTGATTTCCTGTGAGTCAGTTGTCGTAACCAAAGCTGCGGATCAGGGCTTTCGCAGCGTCGGTCTGCAGGTAGCGCAGGAAGGACTGCGCGGCAACATTGCCTTTCGCGGACTGGAGCAATACGGCGTCCTGCTTAAGGGGAGCATGGAAACTTGCAGGGACCACCCAGGCAGATCCCTCCTGCACGCGACCTTCGGACATCACTTGCGACAAAGCAACAAAGCCGATGGATGCGTTTCCGGTGGCGACAAACTGGTAAGCCTGACCGATGCTTTCGCCCTGCACCAGCCGTGCCTGTACCTGGCTGCGCAGATTCAATTTATCAAGCGTTTCCATGGCAGCTGCACCGTATGGAGCCAGCTTGGGGTCGGCGATGGCCAAACGGTCGAAGTTACTCCGCAGCACTTCGCCCTTGGTATCGACAACGGCGGGTTGCTTGCTCCACAGCACCAGCCGGCCCACCGCATAGGTGAACTGGCTCCCGCCGACACCTGCGCCTTCCCTGACCAGGCGGCTGGGGGTTTCATCGTCGGCAGAGAGCAGAACGTGGAAAGGCGCACCATTTTTGATTTGGGCATACAGCTTTCCGGTGGAACCCACGATCAAGTTGATTTTGTGGCCACTCACGGCCGTGAAGGCACTGATCACCTTTTGGGCAGGCCCACTGAAATTGGCCGCTACAGCGACCGATGCTTCTTCCGCCATGCATGGCATTGCAACAGCGGCGAGAACTGTGAGCAAACTGAGCATGAACTTGGGCATAGGCCACCGCTATTCCAAAAAAGAATAGCGTAGCATACACGGCATGACCCACAAACCCGCTTTTTCCGACGAATCCCTAGGGTATGACTTGATCGACAAGCGTATGGACATATTGCGCCGCATCGGAATGGCGGGCTCCATCTCCGAGGCAGCGCGGACCGCCGGCGTCAGCTACAAGGCCGCGTGGCAAGCCGTAGACACCCTGACCAACCTCGCAGGGACACCCTTGCTGGAGCGGACTGTCGGCGGCAGTGGCGGCGGCGGTGCAGTGCTGACCGAAGCCGGACAACAACTGCTTCATTTGGCAGAGTCCCTCCAGACCATGCGACAGCACGTAGTCAGGGAATACGCAGCCAACAATGGAAATGCACCCCTCAGGATTCCGGGCATCGGTTTGAGAACCAGCATGCGCAATCAGTTGCCCTGCACCTTGTTGTCCATGAAGAGCGCCGGCCGGGCCGTGGGCGTAGTCCTGCAATTGCCGGATGGAAGCACCCTGCGATCGAAAATCACGAAAGAGAGCGCTGAGTTGCTCGGACTGAAGCCGGGCATCGAACTACTGGCGTTGGCCAAGGCTACGGCTGTACAGATCAGGGGCACCGAACCCGCTGCAGCGCAGACCCTCAATGTGCTCGCCGGTAAAGTAGCCCGTGTGGACCGGAATGCTGCGGGGGATGAAATAGTGCTTGCATTGGAAGGCGGCCAGCAACTGGTGGGATTCGGCTCCCCCGGATTGCGCCTCAAACCCGGGGAAATGGCAAGCGCCTTGCTGGAAGAGTCAGCTGTCGTCCTCGCGGCGATCGACTGACCCGATCAGCAGGCTCTCACACGGCCTTGCGTTGGTAATGCTTCAGCACCCGGGGCAGCACCAGCACAGCGAGCACCACCAGCAGAAGGAACACGGACATGGGACGCTGCAAGAAGACCATGGCACTGCCTTCGCCGATCGACATGGCGTTACGCAGTTGCGCTTCTGCCAAGGGACCCAAAATCATGCCAACGATGACAGGGGCCGTCGGGAAACCGAAGCGCCGCATGATGAGGCCCAAAACACCCACCACATACAGAAGCAGCAAATCGAAAGCGCTCTGGCGCATGCCATAGGTACCCACGGTCGCGAAGATCAAAATGCCGGCATACAACTGTGCCTTGGGTACTTTGAGCAGCTTCACCCACAGCCCCACCAAGGGCAGGTTCAATACCAGCAACATCACGTTGCCTATAAACAGTGAGGCAATCAACGCCCATACCAATGCCGAAGAACTGGTGAACAGTTGCGGGCCGGGCTGGATGCCGTAGTTCTGGAACGCCCCCAACAGCACAGCGGTGGTGTTGGAGACAGGGATGCCCAAAGTCAGCAAGGGAATCAGGGCGGTGGTCACTGTCGCATTGTTGGCAGCTTCGGGACCGGCAACACCCTCAATCGCCCCCTTGTTGCCGAACTCGGCAAGGTTGTCACCTTTTGCCAGTTTTTTCTCGGTGGCGTAGCTCAGGAAAGTCGGGATTTCAGTCCCCCCTGCCGGTATGCATCCGAAAGGCGCACCAATGGCTGCACCGCGAAGCCAAGCTGGAATCGAGCGCTTCCAGTCCTTGGCCGTCATGGTGACCCGGCTGAGTTTGTTCTCCGACTCAACCACCTTGCCCTCAAACAGGACAAAGTGAAGCGCCTCTGCCACAGCGAACAATCCCACGGCCACCAGCACAATCTCGATGCCATCGAGCAATTCGGGCATGTTGCCGGTGTAGCGGGCCTGGCCGGTGATCTGGTCCATGCCAATGAGACCGATCGCAAGTCCCAGAAACAAGGCGGTCAAACCGCGCAAAGTGCTCTGGCCCAACACGGCGCTGACCGTGGTGAATGCCAACAACATGAGGCAGAAATACTCTGGCGGGCCGAGTTTGACAGCGTATTCCGCAACCAGGGGGGCAAAAAGAGTCACCACTACGGTTGCGATACTGCCGGCTACGAACGAACCGATCGCAGCGGTGGCCAATGCGGCACCGGCGCGGCCGCTTTTGGCCATTTTGTTGCCCTCCATGGCTGTCACCATGCTGGAGGTTTCGCCGGGGGTGTTGAGCAGGATGGAAGTGGTCGAACCACCATACATCGCTCCGTAATAGATTCCGGCAAAGAAAATCATGGAGGCTGTAGCCTCCACTTGGGTAGTAATGGGCAGCAGCATGGCTACTGCGGTAGCGGGGCCGATACCGGGCAGAACGCCCACGGCAGTACCCAAGGCACAGCCCACAAAGGCCCACAACAGGTTCACCGGCGTACCGGCGGTCATAAAGCCCTGAATCAGTTGGTTCCAGATATCCATTACAGCCATCCGCTTTGCGTCAAACCTGGCAAGCTGATAGCCAGAAACTTGGTAAACATCCAGTACACAGGTGCAGCGATCAAGAGGCCAACGACCCCATCTGACACCCAGGTGCGCGTCCCACCGACTGCCTGGCCTTGTGCCAGACGGGCTCCGCGAGAGGCCAATACAAAGCACAGCGCACAGCTAAAGATAAAGCCGATCGTGGTGATCAGCGCTGCATTGGCCAGCAAGCCCACGGACATCCAGATAAATCCTGGCCAGAACGCGGGCTCACCGTCCAACTCGTCCTCCATGTCGAGAAAGCCGCCCTTGCGGACCTCCCACAGCATGAAGCCACTGCACAGCAGCAAAGCTACGGACACTACCCAGGGAAGAAAGTCGGGGCCGATACCGGCGTAACCTGCTTCAGAAGGAATGATCCATGCACCAGCTCCCAGCCCGAGAGCCAGGAGCAGCACGCCTACTGCCACTGCGGCTTCCTGCCGCGCTTTCACGACACGACTCATCACAACATTCCGGACAAGTGCATAACGCCACGCAGGCTGGAAAACTCGTTGTCCACAAAGTCGTCAAAGGCTTTGCCGGTCAACAAAGCGGGGGTCCACTGGTTCTTTTCCAGGGCTTCAGCCCAGCCCTTGGATTTGGAGACTTTGACAATCAGGTCTGTCAATGCGGCACGCTGTTCCGGGGTGATGCCTGCAGCGCCATACACACCGCGCCAGTTGCCCAGGACCACGTCGTAGCCCTGCTCGCGCATCGTGGGCACATTGACGCCGGGCAGGCGCTTCTCGGAGGTCACGCCAATAGCCCGCATCTTGCCTGCATTGATGTATTCAGCGAACTCGCTGTAGCCGCTGCCGCCCACAGTGACGTTACCGCCCAGAATGGCCGCAGTCGCTTCGCCGCCGCCGCGGAATGCCACGTAGTTGACCTTCTTGGGATCCACACCCACTTTGCCAGCCAACATGGATGCACAGATGTGCTCGGTGGAGCCCCGCGAACCGCCACCCCACTTGACGCTGCCAGGATCCTTTTGCATCTGGGTAACCACATCTTTCATGGTCTTGAGCGGAGAATCTGCAGGCACCACGAACACGTTGTACTCGCTAGTGAGGCGGGCAATGGGTGTGAGCTTGTCCAGGGACACTGCAGGCTTACCCGTGATAATCCCGCCCAGCATGACGGCACCCATCACCATCAAGGAATTCGGGTCGCCCTTGGCAGAGTTCACAAACTGAGCCAGACCGATCACACCGGCGGCACCGCCCTTGTTTTCGTACTGGACAGTTTCGACCAGTTTGGCATCAATCATGGCCTTGCCGAGTGCGCGGCCTGTGCCGTCCCAACCGCCACCCGGGTTGGCTGGCAACATCATTTTGAGGTTGACTGCAGCGCGTGCGCTCAAGGGCAATGCACCGGCAGCGGCCATGACGGCCATGGATTTGAGGAAGGTATCGCGACGCATGGGATGTCTCCTGTTGTTGAATGCAAGCCCTATGATGCGGGCCTTGGCTGTCAAACGGCTGTCCAAAATCCCTAGGGGAAACCCGTAAAACCTGGCTCCATGCAAACGCCATGCACTTGCTTTTGATCGAAGACGACCCGGCCCTGCACACGACCTTGCAGCGCAGCCTGGTGCGCGCGCAGATGCGGGTGGATGTATGTAGCGACGGTGCTATGGCTCTGAAGGAGTGGAGCACCCTACAGCCCGATGTGGTGGTGCTCGACCTGAGCCTTCCCGGAATCGATGGGCTGGATATCCTGAAGCAGGCCCGCCGTGGGGGTTTGCGCACGCCTGTCCTCATACTCACCGCGCGCGGCACGGTGGGTGACAAGGTGCTGGGGCTCAACGCAGGTGCAGACGATTACCTTCCCAAACCGTTTGACCTGGACGAACTCGAAGCCCGTATCCGCGCACTCCATCGCCGCAATGCTGACAACCCTGCACCAGTGAGCAGTGACCTGTTGGTGGGCGAACTCCGGCTGGATCGCAACAGCGGTGCGATTTACCACCGGAATGAAGTGCTGGACCTCAGCCCGCGCGAGTTGGCACTGATGACTGCCCTGATGTCCAGGCCGGGACACGCCGTCAGCAAAGAGCGATTGTTTGAGGTGGTGTTTCCCGGTGAAGCAGATGTCCAGTTTGAAGCCATTGAGGTTGTGGTCTACCGACTTCGCAAGAAGCTCAGCACCATGCGCGTTAGTCTCGTTACGCTGCGCGGACTGGGCTACTTGCTGAAAGCAGATTGAGATGAGCGCGCGCCGAGCTTCACCGTCCCTGCGCAAGAGCTTGTTGCTGGGCATCCTGATTCCCATCCTGCTTTTCGTGCTGGTGGACACCTATAGCCTGTACCGGCAGGCGCTAGCCGCCGTCAACACAGCCTATGACCGCACGCTGCTGGCGTCGGCCAAAGCGATCGGGGAGTTGCTGGATATCGAAGGGCGCGGAGACCAAGCCCGATTGCGTGCGCAGGTTCCCTACTCGGCATTGGAGGCCTTTGAGGCAGACAACCGCAGCCGCATGAGCTATCGGGTTTCCAACGCCCAAGGTCAGTGGGTCGACGGTGAGCAGGACCTTGCGCTTTGGACAGGGCAACTGCCGCAACAGGGACCTTATGCGGCATTGGTCGATTTTTATGACGACACCTTCCGTGGCGATGCGGTGCGGGTCGCTGTACTTCTGCAACCGGTGGCAAGCGGGCGTGAACGTACCATGGCTACCGTACAGGTGGCAGAAACGCTGGAATTGCGCCACACACTGGCCCGCCAGATCCTGATAGATACGCTGCAGCGTCAACTGATCCTCGTCACAGTGATTACCGCAGTCGTACTCCTGGTGGTGGACCGGGCTACCCGGCCGGTGCGCCAACTCAGCAATGACCTGGAAGAGCGCAGCGAGGATGACCTGACAGCGCTGCCTGCGGATGAGCTACCCCTCGAAATACAGCCTCTTGCAGTTGCCACCAACCATGTCATGCACAAGCTGCAGCACCTGCTGGACCACCAGAAGCGCTTTGTGCGCGATGCTGCCCACCAGCTACGCACGCCGTTGGCGGTACTCAAGGTGCAAGTGCAATCGGCATTGCGGGGAGATGTTCCCGCCACGCAAGGGCTGGAAGAGATAGAAGCCACTGTTGACCGTGCCACCCAACTGGCCAACCAGATGTTGTCACTCGCCAAAGTGGAGCAGGTGCGCCAGCAGCAAGACTTCGCAGGCATGGACTGGGCGGAGCCAGTGCGGGCAATTGCACTCGACCTGTCCGCCCTGATCGCCGAGAAAAATCTGGACTTCGAACTGATCACCGCGCCCTGCCGGGTGCTGGCCCACGAATGGATGTTGCGCGAGATGGCCAGAAACCTCATGCACAACGCCATCCGCCTGACCCCGGAGGGTGGACAACTGCACATCCACTTGGAGAATGAGGGCAATCAGGCCCAGCTCACTATTTCCGACAGCGGCCCCGGCATCTCTGATGCTCTGCGTATGCGCCTGTTTCAGCCTTTTGCAGCAGGTAGTGCCCATTCCGGCTCAGGACTGGGACTCACCATCACCCGTGAAATGGTGTTGGCATTGGGAGGCACTATCCAGCTCAACAACCGTTACTCCGGTAGTCTCTGCACAGGTTTGGACGCCTGTGTACGATTACCACTCCATACCTCCTGACCACCATCTGCATGCAAAGCACCCGGATCGACAAATGGCTGTGGGCCGCCCGCTTTTTCAAAACTCGATCGCTAGCCACGGACGAAGTGAATCTGGGCCGCGTGCAATGGGAGGGGCGCGATGTCAAACCGGCCAAAGAAGTCAAAACCGGAGACACACTCACCATCTGGCAAGGCAAAGTCAAACGGACCGTTGAGGTTCTCTTGATCAGTGAGCACCGAGGACCCGCCCCGGTTGCGCAGCTGATGTATGCCGAAACCCCGGAAAGCATCCAACAACGCCTGGCAGCAGCAGAACAGCAGCGCTTGAGCCCCGAACCAGCCCACACGATTGCCGGAGGCCGCCCCACCAAACGGGACCGCCGCGCCTTGCAAACCGGTTGGAACGAGCGCTGGAGCGCCTCGCTGGACTGATATCCCTATTGCAAGCGGCACACTGAAGTGTGGCGCCGTTGCGTAGGTGAAAGCGGCGATAATCGGGGGTTACTACTGAGGTACCGTGCATCCGGCAGGAGCGCCGCACCCTCAGGGCCCCCGCCTTAGACTGAGTTTTGGAAAGCCCTTCTGCATGACCTCCCTCTCCCCCGTGCCCATTTCCCCTGTTGAAGACATCGTTGCCGACATGCGCGCCGGGCGCATGGTCATTCTGGTGGATGAGGAAGACCGCGAAAACGAAGGCGATCTGGTATTGGCGGCAGACCATGTCACCCCCGACGCCATCAACTTCATGGCGAAATTCGGGCGTGGCCTGATTTGCCTGACCCTCACCCGTGCGCGTTGTGAACACCTGAAGTTGCCTCCCATGGCAGCACGCAATGGCACTGTGTACAGCACCGCCTTCACGGTATCGATTGAGGCCGCGGAAGGCGTGACCACCGGTATTTCTGCAGCCGATCGCGCAAAAACAGTGCAAGCAGCTGTTGCCAAGAACGCAGTAGCCAGCGACCTGGTGCAACCCGGCCACATCTTCCCCTTGCAGGCAGTAGACGGCGGTGTACTCATGCGCGCCGGGCATACTGAAGCCGGCTGTGACCTGTCTGCCATGGCCGGATGCAGCCCTGCAGCGGTGATTTGCGAGATCATGAAAGACGACGGCACCATGGCCCGCCTGCCAGATTTGCAGTTGTTCGCTGCCGAACACGGCCTGAAGATAGGCACCATTGCGGACCTGATTCAGCACCGTAGCCAGATGGAGTCGCTGATCGAACAAGTCGGTTCACGCCCTCTGAAAACTGCCTATGGTGAGTTCACCGCCCACGCCTTCAAAGACAGCACCGGTCAGGGCGTGCACCTGGCCTTGGTCAAGGGCGAATGGACCGCCGACACCGTGGTGCCCGCCCGCGTTCACGAACCTCTCTCTGTGCTGGACGCCCTAGAGGTCAACCGCAGCATGCATTCCTGGAGTCTGGATGCCGCGCTGGCCCACATTGCAATCGAAGGCAAAGGTGTCGTCGTATTGCTCAACTGCGGCGAAAGCGGTGCTCAGCTCTTGGAACAGTTTGAGGGCACTGCCCGCGCATCCCAGGCACCCGAGCGCGGCCGCATGGACCTGCGCACCTACGGTATAGGCGCGCAGATCCTGCTCAAGTGCGGTGTGCAGAAAATGCAATTGATGGGCAGCCCGCGCCGCATGCCCAGCATGACCGGTTACGGCCTGGAAATCACCGGCTACATCAGCAAATAATTCGAATCAAGGAAATACCCATGTTTGGCGCAGACAAAGGCACAGCAGCCTCCGACCGTTTGAACGGCAAGAAACTCAATATCGGCATCGTGCAGGCCCGCTTCAATGCGGACATCACCGATGCCCTGGCCAAGGCCTGTAAGACCGAATTGCTGGCCTTGGGCGTGTCTGAAAAAGATATCGACCACGTGACCGTGCCCGGCGCGCTAGAAGTGCCTGTGGCCTTGCAAGCCATGGCCGAAAAGGGCAAGTACGACGCCCTGATCGCATTGGGCTGCATCATCCGTGGCGAGACTTACCACTTTGAGCTGGTAGCGAATGAGTCTGGCGCCGGTGTAACCCGCATTTCACTGGACTACCAGTTGCCGGTAGCCAACGCCATCCTGACCACTGAGAACATGGAACAGGCCATAGCCCGCCAGACCGACAAGGGCCGCGATGCGGCTCAGGTTGCGGTTGAAATGGCCAATCTGCTGGAGAGTATTTGATGAGCGACACCCCTAGCAACTCCGCGGCCAAGCGCCCTCCCCGCCAGAGCCGCACTGGCCTCACCGCCACCGGCGCCCGCAAGGCCGCCAGCAAGTCCAACCGCACCCGCGCGCGCGAGTTTGCGCTGCAAGGCCTGTACCAAAGCCTGGTGGGGCGTAATGCAGTAGACGACATTGACCCCTTCACCCGCGACCTCGCAGGTTTCAGCAAAGCAGACGCGGTGCACTTTGACGCCCTGTTGCACGGCTGTGTGGCAGAAGCAGAGGCGCTGGATGCCCTGATCACTCCGGCGCTGGATCGCCCCATGAGCGAGATCTCGCCTATCGAGCATGCCATCATGTGGATAGGCGCCTACGAGATGAAGCATTGCCTGGACGTACCTTGGCGCGTGGTGCTGAACGAATGCATTGAACTTGCCAAAGAATTTGGCGGCACTGACGGTCACAAATACGTCAACGGCGTACTGAATGGCATAGCACCTCAGCTGCGTGCTATCGAAATTGAAGCAGAACGCAACAAGAAACCAGCCTGACCCGCAGAACTGCCCGCATGCACATTTCCTCACGCGCACAGAACATTGAGCCGTTTTATGTGATGGAGGTTGCCAAGGCAGCTTCTGCTTTGGCCGCACAAGTGGCGCACACCGATGCGCCCATGGTGTTCCTCAATATCGGTGAGCCCGATTTCACGGCACCACCCTTGGTGCAGGCAGCCGCCGAAAAAGCCATCCGGGATGGCGTCACGCAATACACCGCAGCCACCGGCCTGCCCGCATTGCGGGAGCGCATCAGCGCCTGGTATGGGAGCCGCTTTGGGGTAGACGTTGCGGCAGACCGCATTGTGGTGACCGCCGGAGCCTCAGCCGCCTTGCACCTCGCATGCATGGCGCTCGTCGAGCCCGGCGACGAAGTGCTCATGCCCGACCCCAGCTACCCCTGCAACCGCCACTTCGTTAGCGCTGCAGAGGGCAAAGCCGTTTTGCTGGAAACCAGCCCAGAAGAACGCTTTCAGCTCAGCGCCGCCAAGGTAGAGAGCGCATGGGGCCCGCGCACACGTGGCGTATTACTGGCTTCCCCCTCCAATCCGACCGGTACGTCCATCCACCCCGGTGAGTTGCGCCGCATCCATGCGGTGGTGCAGGCCAAAGGCGGCATTACGCTAATCGACGAGATTTACCTGGCCCTCAGTCACGACGACCAGTTCGGGCACACCGCGCTGGCGATTAATGACAAGATCATCAGTATCAACAGCTTCAGCAAGTACTTCAACATGACTGGCTGGCGCTTGGGCTGGATGGTGGTGCCCCCCAAGCTGGTGCCCGTGATCGAACGCCTGGCCCAGAATCTCTTCATCTGCCCGAGCACAATTGCACAGCATGCCGCACTCGCCTGCTTCGAGCCCGAAAGCATTGCGCTTTACGAGGCCCGCCGCGCTGAATTCAAGGCCCGGCGCGATTACTTCATCCCTGCCCTGCGCGAGCTGGGTTTTGGCGTGCCGGTTGAGCCGGATGGTGCGTTCTACGTGTGGGCCGATTGTTCGGAACTTTGTGCCAAACTGGGGCTCAAGAGCAGCTGGGAGTTTGCGTTTGAAGTGATGAACCGGGCCCACGTTGCAATAACCCCCGGGCGCGATTTCGGCACAGCACAAACGGCACAGTTTGTGCGTTTCTCCACTGCGAGCTCTCTGAAACAATTGGAAACAGCCGTGCAGCGTTTGCGTGCGATGCTGTCAACCGTTTAGCAAAACCACCATGAATCAAGACCTTTCCATCCTGCACCTGATCCTGAACGCGAGCATCGTGGTCCAGGCCGTCATGGCCTTGTTGATGCTGGTATCGATTGCCAGCTGGGCCGCCATCTTCCGCAAACTGTTTTCGCTCAAGCGGGTCAAAACCCAGAACGAGGCATTTGAGCGTGATTTCTGGTCCGGCTCCAGCCTGAACGACTTATTCAATGCTGCCAGTCGCAACGCACAAACCTGCGGCCCAATGGAACGCATTTTTGCCAGTGGCATGCGGGAGTTCCAGAAACTGCGTGAGCGCCGCGTGAGTGACGTGGGCACCCTGATGGACGGCGCCCGCCGCGCCATGCGTGCCAGTTTCCAGCGTGAAATGGATGAGGTGGAAAGCAACCTGTCTTTCCTCGCATCGGTCGGTTCTGTATCGCCATATGTGGGCCTGTTCGGCACTGTGTGGGGCATCATGCACGCCTTCACTGGTTTGGCATCCTTGCAGCAAGTCACATTGTCTACCGTAGCTCCTGGCATTGCCGAGGCGTTGGTGGCCACGGCCATCGGCTTGTTTGCGGCGATTCCTGCGGTCGTGGCCTACAACCGGTTTGCGCGGGACTTGGATCGCATTGCCATCCAGCAGGAAACCTTCATTGAAGAGTTCTCCAACATCCTGCAGCGCAACGTCAGCGCCCAGCCCGCACCCGCGGCCCGCTAAGCAGACGGAGGAAGCAGCATGCCAGCAGTCGCAGGTCGTGGACGGGGTCGTCGCACCATCAACGAGATCAACATGGTGCCCTTCATCGATGTGATGTTGGTGCTGCTGATCATATTCATGGTGACCGCCCCGCTGATTACCCCCAGCATGATCGACCTGCCCAGCGTGGGCAAAGCCGGGCGTCAGCCTGACCAGATCATTCAGGTGGTGTTGACCAAAAACGAGGCACTTGAGGTCAAGGTCAAGGAGCAAACCTCCACCGTACCACTCAAAGACTTGGCAGCGACCGTTAAACAAGCGCAAGGCGCCAAAGACAGTGTGGCCGCCACCAACTCTGCCGTGGTCATCAGCGCGGACAAAAATGTGAAGTACGAGAGCGTGGTCAAGGTCATGGACACCTTGCAGCGTGCCGGCATCCAGCGCGTGGGCCTGTCGGTCCAATTGGCAAACTGATTGACCTCCTACCGTCCGGATATGCCCGCAGCCGATATTCGCCAGGAATTTGCACCGCCCCACACGCCAGGCATGCTGCGAGCGGTGGTGCTGGCGCTGCTGGCCCATTCGGCCTTGGTTGCGGTGCTGGCGATCGGTGTAGCCTGGAAGCGGGAGTTGCCGCCTACGACCGTGGAAGCGGAGTTGTGGTCTGCAATTCCCCAAGAGGCCGCGCCCGCCCCACCGGAAGAAACACCACCCGAACCTGACACTGCTCCTCAGCCCGAGGTCAAACCCGTGCCAGAGCCGCCCGCGCCACCACCCGTAGTTAAACAAGCAGTGCCTGAGGCACCCAGCAAGGCCGACATTGCCTTGGCCAAGGAGAAAGAGCGCCTGATCGAAGAGCAAAAAGCTAAAGACCTGCAAGCCAAGCAGGAACAGGAACGCAAGGCACTGGAAAAACGCCAACAGGAGTTGGCCGCCAAAGACAAAGCCGAGAAAGAACGCTCCACTCAGGCAAAGTTGAAAGAGCAGCAGGAAAAGGCGGCCAAGGACAAAGCCGCTCGCGAAGCCAAAGAAAAGGCGGACAAAGCTGAGAAAGCCAAAAAAGCAGAAGCTGCAGATAAAGCCAAAGCCGCTGACGCCGCCAAGCAAAAGGCTGAGAAAGCCGCCAAGGAAGACGCCAAGCGGGCGGAACTGGAACGCCAGCAACAGCTCAACCGCTTGACCGGTTTGGCTGGTGCCGCAGGCAGTGGCTCGGCCAACTCCACCGGCACAGCGGCCAAGAGCTCAGGGCCTGGAGCAGGCTACAGCGGTCGCATTCAGGCCGCGGTGAAGCCCAACATTACCTTCACCGACACGATTGTCGGCAACCTCAAAACAGAGATTGAAGTCACGCTCGCTTCCAACGGTGAGATCCTGAGCAAGCGCGTTACCAAGCGCAGTGGAAACAAGGCTTGGGATGACGCCGCAGAAAATGCCATCGACAAGACCCGCAAACTGCCACTGGATGATGGCAAGGTCTGGTCGCCCATGGTCATTGTCATCTCACCGCAGACATTGGTCGGGCAATAAGCCCGCATCAATGCTATCAATTTGATAGCTTCTTTCGCAGATTTCACGGGGCCAAAGCCCTCTTTCACTCACATTCAGTCGTAAGCAATGGCTGCAACACCGCCTGAGGCCTGTGCACGCCAGCTGGCCAGCGCAGCATCAGACGGGAAAAATTTAGCACTCTCACCCAGGTGCAGTTCGGCGGCCGCCTGCTGCAGTGTGGCGTCATTGCCCGTTTGACACAGCAGCTGCAGACGGACCGACAAACCGCGCACCAACTCGCCATGCTCAGACTGCTCCCGCACTGCTGGAAACTCGCGCACTAGGGCCGCCACATCCGGTGTACGGTGTTTGCCATCGACTTGTACCGGCACGCGCAAGTACTTGCCAAAACGGCAGCGGGCCTGCTCCAGGCTCCAAATTTGCTGCACCGTGAGTTGCATGCCGCCTGAGAATCGGTCCGGCATGGCCTTGCCCTCGACAATGATGAGTTCATCGTCTTTGAGCAGGTCTTTGTAGGTGTTGAGCAAGGCCTCGCTGGCGCGGGCTTCGATCATGGCGGACTTGTCGTCCAACTTGAACAAGGCCAATTTGCCACGCTGCCCGTTGATCACCCGCAGCTCTGTCACGATGCCGGCCAGCAACTGCGGCTCGCGGGAATCCTGCAGCTCTTCAATCGGGCGCTTGGCGAACTTGCGGACTTCGGTGGCCACCTCATCAAACAAGTGGCCTGAGAGGTAGAAGCCCACGGCGGTTTTTTCCTGCGTGAGGCGCTCCTTCACGCCCCAGGGCATGACCTCCACCAGATCCGGTTCCTGGGTACTGGAGCCATGGTCGTCATCCCCGCCCATATCAAATAAGCCGACCTGGTTGGCGTTGGCGGCCGAGGCGGCAGCAAACTCAAACGCACGGTCCATGGACGCGACCAGCTCAGCCCGGTTCAGGTGCAAGGTGTCAAAGGCACCGGCTTTGATGAGTGCTTCCACGCAACGCTTGTTCAGGCGGGTGCGGTCCACCCGACGGGCGAAGTCAAACAGACTCTTGAACGGACCGGCTTCTTCGGTCGGCCCCTTGCCCTCACGCGCAGCCACGATGGCCAGAATCGCCTGTTCACCGGTGCCCTTGATGGCGCCCAGACCGTAGCGAATCTCTTTGTTCGAAATCGGCTCGAAGCGATAAAAGCCGCGGTTGATATTGGGCGGCTCAAAGCTCAGGCCCATCTTTTCCGCATCCTCGAACAAGACCTTGAGCTTGTCGGTGTCGTCCATTTCCACCGTCATGTTGGCGCAGAAGAACTCGGCGGTGTAGTGCACCTTGATCCAGCCGGTGTGGTACGCCAGCAAGGAATAAGCAGCCGCGTGCGACTTGTTAAAGCCGTAGCCCGCGAACTTCTCCATCAAGTCGAAAACCTCATCGGCCTTCGCTTCAGGGATTCCGTGGGTCTTGAACGCACCGGCCCGGAAAATGCCCCGGTGCTCGTCCATCTCCTCTTTCTTCTTCTTGCCCATGGCGCGGCGCAGCAAGTCGGCGCCGCCGAGTGAATAGCCGCCCAAAATCTGGGCGGTCTGCATCACCTGCTCCTGGTACACCATGATCCCGTAGGTCTCGGAAAGCATCTCGGCCACTGCCGGGTGCGGATACTCCACCACTTCGCGCCCGTGTTTACGCGCCACGAAACTCGGGATCAGGTCCATAGGACCGGGGCGGTACAGCGCGTTCAGGGCAATCAGGTCTTCCAGGCGGCTGGGCTTGGCGTCGCGCAACATGCCCTGCATGCCGCGACTTTCAAACTGGAACACTGCTTCCGTTTTACCTTCGCTGAACAGCTTGTAGACCTTGGCGTCGTCCAGAGGCAGGTTCTCATACGCAAACTTTTCCTGCCCCGGATGGCGCTTGCGGATGAACTCGGCCGCGATCTCCAAAATGGTGAGCGTGGCCAGACCCAAAAAGTCGAACTTCACCAAGCCGATGGCTTCCACATCGTCCTTGTCGTACTGGCTCACCGCGGACTCGCTGCCGGGCTGCTGGTAGAGCGGGCAAAAGTCGGTGAGCTTGCCGGGCGCAATCAACACGCCCCCGGCGTGCATGCCGATGTTGCGGGTCATGCCCTCGAGCTTGCGGGCCATCTCCAGCAGGGTTTTGACGTCTTCCTCTTTGGCTTCGCGCTCGGCCAGAATCGGCTCGGCCTCGGTGGCGTAGACGTATTTGTCGCTCTTTTTGCCATCCGTGGGCGGCAACTGCAAGGTCACGTTGGTACCCGGCTTGTTGGGAATGAGCTTGCTGATGCCGTCACAGAAGGTGTAGCTCATGTCCAGCACACGGCCCACATCGCGCACCACACCGCGGGCGGCCATGGTACCGAAGGTGGCAATCTGGCTCACGGCGTCTTTGCCGTATTTGTCTTTCACATAGTCGATCACCAGGTTCCGGTTGGTCTGGCAAAAGTCGATGTCGAAGTCGGGCATGGACACCCGCTCAGGGTTCAAAAATCGCTCAAACAGCAGGTTGTAGCGCAGCGGGTCCAAGTCGGTAATCTTGAGCGCATAGGCCACCAGCGAGCCGGCACCGGAGCCGCGGCCGGGACCTACCGGACACCCGTTGTTCTTGGCCCAGTTGATGAAGTCGCCCACGATCAAAAAGTAACCGGGAAAGCCCATTTTCAAAATGGTGCCCAGCTCGAACTCCAAGCGCTCCACATAGCGCGGCATCTCGGCAGCACGCTCCTGCTCATTGGGGTAGAGGTGCACCATGCGCTCGTTCAACCCTTCAAACGAGGCATGGCGAAAATACTCTTCGGGCGTCATGCGCTGGCCATTCACCAAAGGCGTGGGGAAGGCAGGCAACTGCGGCTTGCCCAACACCAAGGTCAGGCTACAGCGCTTGGCAATCTCAATGGTGTTGGCAATGGCAGACGGAATGTCAGCAAACAGCTCCTCCATCTGGGCTGCGCTCTTGAAATACTGCTCGCGGGTGAAGCGGCGCACCCGCTTGGGGTTGCTCAAAATCTCGCCATCAGCAATACAGATGCGGGCTTCGTGCGCCTCAAAGTCGTCCTGCTCCGCAAATTGAATAGGGTGGGTCGCCACTACCGGCAGCTTCATGCGGGCGGCCAGCTTCACCGCAGCAACCACATGCGCTTCGTCGTCGGCGCGGCCCGCGCGCTGCAGCTCGATGTAAAAGCGGTGCGGGAAGACACCCGCCAATTGCAGCGCCACATCGTGCGCACGGGCGGTGTCGCCCTGCACCAGCGCCTGGCCTACCGGCCCGGCTTGTGCGCCTGAGAGCGCAATCAGGCCTTCATTCAGCTCTTTGAGCCAGGCCATCTTGATGACGGCCTGATTCTTCACCACATTTTGCGTGAATGCACGGGCAATCACCTCCGAGATGTTCAGGTAGCCCTGCTTGTTTTGCACCAGCAAGATGATGCGGGTGACGGCTGTGGCGTCGCCACCCAAGCCTTCGAGAATGATTTCTGCGCCTATGACCGGCTTCACACCTTTGCCACGGCCACCTTTGTAGAACTTGATCGCCCCGAACAGGTTGTTCAGGTCCGTGATCGCCAGCGCGGGCTGACCGTCTTTGGCCGCCATCTTGATGACATCGTCGATGCGGGTGGTTCCGTCGACGACAGAAAACTCAGTGTGAAGGCGCAGGTGTACAAACATTCGGTCATTGTAGTTTTCGATTGCCGCCACCCCTGCCTGCGGGGCTGCTTCTGCGCGACAATCGGACCAGATACCCGTACTTTCACCCCTCCTGCCCCTTCGTGACTCGCCGCCTTTTCAACCCGCATGGTTCTGCCCTTGTCGAGCTAGCTCCGGGCATGTTGATTGCGCACATGCATGGAGACTGGAATGCCGAAATGCGCACCCTGATTGCCGGTCAGCTCAAAGCGCAGGTTCCCGCCCTGAATGCGGCGGGACCATGGGGCATCGTCAACCACCTGCATGACACGCTGGTATTTGGCCCCGACATCTACGCCCAGACCCGCACGGACTATGCCAATCGCCCTGCGGATTCCAATTTGCGCGCAGTCGCTTTTGTGATCGCACCGCATGTCGAGGGAGCATCCTTGCTGCGCAACCGATTCGAAACGCTGCTGGACGGCGTAATTACCTCCCGAGTGTTTTCTGACAGCCAGAGCGCCAAGCTTTGGATGCAGGAGCAACTGCAGCAGCCCGCCACAGGTAACGGGATTTAAAATCAGTCGGTGAACACCGTACTGAACATCTCCACCTACAAATTCGTCCCGCTGCCCGACGCCGCCGCTTTGCGCGAGGAATTGTTGCACCGCGCCCATGCCCTGCAGCTCAAAGGCACCATCCTGCTGGCGGAGGAAGGCATCAATATGTTCCTCGCCGGGCCGGCGGACGATGTACGTAGTTTTGTCAGCCAGCTCCAACAAGACCCCCGGTTTGCGGATATCGCGCCCAAAGAAAGCTGGTCGTACACCCAGCCGTTCAAAAAGATGCTGGTCAAGGTCAAGGGTGAAATCATCCGCATGAACCATCCCACCATCAAACCCGCCGATGGCCGCGCGCCCTCTGTCACACCGGCCACCGTCAAGCGCTGGCTGGATCAAGGCCATGACGACAACGGCCGCACGGTGGTCACCCTGGATACGCGCAACGACTTTGAAGTCGATGAAGGTACTTTTGAGGGTGCGATCGACTGGCGCATTACCAAGTTCACCGAATTTCCGGACGCCTTCCGCGCCCATCTGGACGAACTCAAGGACAAAACCGTGGTGAGCTTTTGCACCGGTGGCATCCGCTGTGAAAAAGCGGCCATCCTGATGCGCGAAGAAGGCTTGGAGCACGTCTACCAGCTCGAAGGCGGCATCCTCAAGTACTTCGAAGAAACCGATGGCAGCCACTACCAAGGCGGCTGCTTTGTGTTTGACGAACGCCGGGCGCTAGGTGCCGATTTGCAGGCCACCGGCCTGCAGCACAGCGACGAAGCCTGAGCCGCTAGCGCTGCACCACCGGGTCGCCCGCGGACAGATTGGCGCGCCTGAGCCAGGCAAACACCGAGTCCACTGTGACCGTTTCTATCCGGTCGGAAAAGCGCTTCTCATCCGGGTGGTCATCAAAAGCCACATTCGCTTTGGTCATGCGTGCTCCCAGGCGTACCAAGGGCGTGATCGTCAGGGTCGCGGGTTGGTAAGCGGCACGCTGTAGCCAGCCCTGCGCCTGGGCACGGTTGGTTACCGGCTCGGCGCTAGCAGCCGTCATCGCATAGGCCAGGGTTTCAATCGCCCATTGGTTGCTCTGCTGGTATTTGCCAGACCACGGGTAACTCACCATGTTGTAGCGGGGCTCGTGCAACACCAAGGACTGCGGTCCATCCAGCAGCACCTTCAGCATCGCGGACTGGGCTTGCGGGCTGAGGACGACCCAGGCCGCTTCGTATTGCCAGAGGTCATCCAGAAAGAACTCACCAAGCCCCTGACGGTAAATGGCGGATTCCGCCGTACCGCAGAGATTGAGTTTGTGCAGCACCCGCCACACATGCCCGCCGTCCGCGTTGTCCTGGCGGTAGACAAACCCCAAGTGCGAGTAACGCACACCGTATTTGCTCAGGTCCTGCCCGGCGCGCGCCATGACCACCACCTTGGCGCCACTGGCGTCCAATGCCTGCAGCGTCTTCCACGCCAAGGTCATGGACTTGTCCACCGTCTCAGGCTTCAGGTCCTGCGGTTCGTTGCAGGCACGGCCGGCCAGTACTTGACCGGCGTACGCCAGACATAACAAGCCGACGGTCAAGCCATGCTGCAGGGGGAGAAGGCGCTTCACCGGCTGACGCGTTCGTTATGCAGCAGGGCCTTGCCGATTTCGTTGGGAATAAATGCGATCACTTTGCCTGCCACCGACAACACCACGCCAGCGCTGATGACGCTGACAAACACTACCGTGCCCACCGCAGCGGATGCACCAGAAGCTGCTTTGCCCGACACTTCCACACTGGCCCGCGCGCCATCTGACATACGTTCCAGCACATAAACCGTGCCCTTGGTAGAGGCTTCTACGCCTTTCACCACCAACACAGCACCTGCCGTGGAAAACGCCACGGGAATGGCAATCACCGCCCCCGCACTGGCACCCACCACAGAGGCCACCGGCATGGCGCTGATGGCACTGAAGGCCGAAGCATCAGTCTGCGAGTAAGCATAAAAAGGAGCACTGGCGCTCGCCAATATTGCGCAAGCAGCTATGATTTTGGTAGCAAAGGGGATCTTCAATGCGGAACTCCAGTTGTCTGAAAGCCCACAGCTTACGCATTTTTCAGGCGGACAGAAAAAAGCCCGCCGAAGCGGGCCGGGGTCATTTCAGCCCCGAGGGACCGGAAGGAACCCTTAGGCCTTCAGCTTGGCAGCAATGGATGCCACGCGTGCGCCGTATGCCTTGGCGGTGTCCAAGTCACCTTGGGGGATGTCTTCTGCAGGGCTGGTGGGGCCGACTTGGGCCATCACGCCGGAGTTGGAACCGATGCGGTTGATGGTGCCGTCGTTCATGGCAGGCTGGCCGACCCAGATCATGCCGTGCTGCTGAGACAGGGTGATGAAGTACTGGATCGTGGACAGCTTGTCGCCGCTGGGGCTGGCAGAGATAGTGAAGCCGCCGGCAACCTTGTCTTTCCAGGCGGACGTGAACCAACGCTTGCTGGAAGCATCGGCAAACTTCTTGAACTGCCAAGAAGCCATGCCCATGTAAGTGGGGGAGCCGAAGATCACGGCGTCTGCCGCATCCAGAGTGGCCCACTGGGCATCGGTGATGTCGCCGTTAGCGTCGATGGTGATCAGCTCGGCGCTGGCGCCTTCTGCCACGAATTGCGCTACGCGCTGGGTGTGACCGTAACCGGAATGGAACACGACTGCTACTTTTGCCATTTGTTAACTCCTAGGTAAAAAAACTCAAAAAAAGATGCCTGCACCGTGCGGACACCCGAAAAAAATCAGGCTCCCAGATCAAAGACCAAGACTTCAGCGTCCTGCGCAGCGTCAAGCACCAGGGTGCTCTCAGCGCTTAGCAACGCAGCGTCACCGGTCTGCAGGGCAGTGCCGTTCACCGACACTGAGCCGCGCAACACCTGCACATAGCCTTTGCGAGCGGGGTCCAGCGAAAGGCTTGCCGCGTCTGCACCATCCAGCAAGCCGCTGTACAGCTTGGCGTCCGCATGGATCAGCACACTGCCCTCGGCACCATCGGGTGACGCCACCAGCTTCAACGTGCCTTGCTTGTCAGCCGCAGCAAATGTCTTTTGTTCGTAGCTTGGGGGAATGCCGGTCACATTGGGCTCGATCCAGATCTGAAAGAAATGGGTCGTGTCATTCGGTGCGTGGTTGAACTCGCTGTGCATCACGCCGGTGCCTGCGCTCATGCGCTGCACATCGCCGGGTGGAATGCCCTTCACGTTGCCCATGCTGTCTTTGTGCGCCAGGTTGCCCGACATGACGTAGCTGATGATCTCCATGTCGCGGTGGCCATGGGTACCAAAGCCGGTGCCGGGCGCAATGCGGTCTTCATTGATAACGCGCAGGTTGCCCCAACCCATGTGCGCAGGGTCGTAGTACCCGGCGAACGAAAAGCTGTGAAAAGACTTGAGCCAGCCGTGGTCGGCATAACCTCTGTCCTGCGATTTGCGTACGGTCAACATGTGAAGTGCCTCTGGTTTCGTATGGGTTGAACTTTAGGCCCCGGGCAGGTGATTTCCATCCATGCGGTTTGATGGCATCATTCAAAAAAAATCAACTTAAGGGTATCGACCATGCAAACTGCACGCGACTTTCTGACCCCCGACGCGCTCTCGATGCTGCAGACTATTGCCGAGGCCGGCAGTTTCGCTGCCGCTGCCCGCGAGATGGGCATGGTGCCCAGTGCGCTGACCTACCGGGTGCGCCAGATAGAAGACGCGCTGGACGTGCTCCTGTACGACCGCAGCTCACGCCAGGCCAAGCTCACCGCCGCTGGTGCTGAGCTGCTGCGCGAAGGCGCACGCTTGTTGGAAGAAATTGATGCGGTGGCCAACCGGGTCAAGCGCGTGGCAACCGGTTGGGAGCCCCAGCTCACCATTGCCATTGACACCGTGATCTCCAAACCCGTGGTGATGGAGCTGTGCGAGAGTTTTTTCAGCCAGTCTCCCCCTACCCGTATTCGCTTTCGGGAAGAAACGCTTTCAGGAACCTTGGAGGCACTCCTCACCGGGCAGGCCGACCTGGCCTTGGGTGTAGGCCCCGACTCTGCGCGCACAGCGGGTGTGCACAGCAAACCCTTGGGCAGCATGACTTTTGTGTATGCCGTGGCCCCTCACCACCCGCTGGCCGATGCCCCCGAGCCTTTGACTGATGACGTGATCCAGAAGCACCGCGCCGTAGCTGTGGCGGACTCCATCCAGCGCGGTGCGGGCCAGACCTACGGCCTGCTCAGCGGCCAGGACGTGTTTACCGTACCCACCATGCAAGCCAAGCTGGACGCGCAACTGCGCGGACTGGGCGGTGGCAACCTCCCCCGCTGCATGGCCGATAGCTACATCACGACCGGCCGCTTGGTGGTCAAGAAAACCGAACGCCCCCAGCGCACCGTGCCGCTGCATTACGCCTGGCGCCTGTCCAAATCCGTGAATCAAGGCAATGCATTGCAATGGTGGCTGAATCAGCTGGAGAGTGAAACCACGCGCGGTGCACTGATATCGGAACACCGCACTGCTTAAACGATTTACGCCCTGCAGCTGCGTGTATAAAGAGATCATTACAACTACTGGAGATTGCGCCCATGACAACATCCCGACACATTGCAATCGTGGGCGCCGGCATGGCAGCCATCACCTGTGCGCGCACTTTGGTCCAGGCGGGTCATACCGTCACCGTATTTGAGAAAAGCCGGGGTCCCGGCGGGCGCATGTCGACGCGTGAAAGCGCCTTCGGCACCTTTGACCATGGCGCACAGTACTTCACCGTGCGAGATGCGCGCTTCACCCAAGCCCTGCAAACCACGCCCGGTCTGTGCCGCCCCTGGAGCGCCAACACCGTTCGCGTGCTGGACTCCCATGGCCGTGTAGCCGCCGCAGCACTTCCGGGCCGTGACGCCCACTGGGTGCCTGCTCCCGGCATGAATGCGCTGTTGCGCGCTTGGGCCAAGCCGCTGCTGGATGCAGGCCAACTGCTGGTCAACACCCGCGTGACCGCGCTGGAGCAAGACTCCCTGCACAAAAAGAAATGGCAGTTGCGCACCTCGGGTGACGCCGGTACCAACCACGTCTACGGCGGCTTTGACGAAGTCATTCTCGCCATCCCCCACCCTCAAGCCCAAGAGCTGCTGGCCACCACCCCCAAGGGTGCCGCGCTAGCCAAGAAAACCACCAAAGTCTCCGTCGCTCCCTGCTGGACCCTGATGCTGGCTTACCCCCAAGCCGTGCAACCCGGCTTGACGACGCTGGGGCCCCAATGGAACGCTGCGCGCAGCACCCACCACCGCGTGGCGTGGCTTTCGCGTGAATCAAGCAAGCCCGGCCGCGGCAAGGTCGAGCGCTGGACCGTGCAGGCCAGCGCTGCCTGGTCCCAAGAGCACCTGCAAGACAGCCCAGAGCGCGTGCAGGCAAAGCTGGTCAAGGCTTTTGCAGAAATCACCGGCATCCGCGCCGAGCCTGCCCTCGCCCAAGTGCACCGCTGGCTGTATGCGAAGACCGAGAATCCTTTGGGCGATCACTTTTTGTGGGACAGCAAATCCGGCATCGGAGTGTGTGGCGACTGGTGCATAGGCCACCGCGTCGAGGACGCGTTTGTCTCCGGGCTCGAACTTGCCCTGAAAGTTGCCTGACACAAGACACGTGAGCAAGAGTTACAGGGGGCGCTTTGCCCCCTCCCCGACGGGCCCGCTGCATGCGGGCTCTTTGCTTGCTGCGCTGGCCAGTTGGCTGGATGCACGCGCCCATGGCGGGCAATGGCTGGTACGCATCGAAGACGTAGACACCCCACGCTGCGTGCCCGGTGCGGACCACTTCATCCTCCAGCAGCTGGCCACCTGCGGACTGCTTCCCGATGAGTCACCGGTTTGGCAAAGCCAGCGGTCTGCGCTGTACCGCCAGGCCTTGGACAGGCTGATCGAGATTGGTGTGGCCTACCCCTGCGCTTGCTCGCGCAAAGACATTGCTTTGGCGCGTGAGGCTTTGGGAGAGAGCAAGGCGCGGCACGGGGAACTCGTGTACCCCGGCACTTGCCGCCGGGGTCTGCAAGGGCGCGCCGGCCGGGCATGGCGATTCCGCTCCGATATTGCAGAAATTAAGCAAAAACAGGCTGAGGCGCTCATGGATACTGCGCGAGCAGCTACCGAAACAATAGCAAAAGCCAGCAATATCTGGGAATGGGCCGACCGGCGACTTGGCCTTCAAACGCAGGACTTGTCAGGTGAAGTCGGTGATTTTGTATTGCTACGCGCCGACGGGCTGTGGGCCTACCAATTGGCCGTAGTGGTAGATGATGCGGCCCAAGGCATCACCCACGTCGTGCGGGGTGAGGACTTGGCCGATAACACGGTGCGCCAGATGGCGCTGCAGACGGCTCTTGGCGCACCACCGGTGCAGTACCTGCACACGCCCTTGGAACTCGGCGCCAATGGGGAGAAGTTGAGCAAGCAAAACGGAGCAGCTGCATTGGATCTCGCAGACCCGATGACGGCGATGAACCGGGCAGCCATGGCCTTGGGCTTGTCACCCCATCCAGGAAACAGCAACGCTGCGCTGTCGGCTTGGGTCACAGAATGGCGCAAGCACTGGGGATAAACCGTGGCTTGGGCCTGAATCAAGTCAGCACCAGGGCACCACGATTTTCTGCTTCGACGGTGAACAGGGACATCTGACGCACCAGCTCGGCGGCCTGCGTTTTGAGGCCGGTGGCGGCAGCCGCAATTTCTTCGACCAACGCGGCGTTTTGCTGGGTTGCCTGGTCCAACTGCATCACCGCATTCCCCACCTGAGAGATACCGTTGGACTGCTCGCGGCTGGCTGCGCTGATTTCCACCAGAATGTTGCTGACGCGCTGAGTAGCTTGCAGCATGTCGCCCATGGTGGCTCCGGCGTCCTCTGCAAGTGTCGAGCCCTGGGCCACACGCTCCACACTGGCACTGATGAGGGACTTGATTTCTTTCGCAGCCTCGGCGCTTCGACCTGCCAGAGAGCGCACTTCAGATGCAACCACAGCAAAACCCCGACCTTGCTCGCCCGCGCGGGCTGCTTCTACGGCTGCGTTCAGCGCGAGGATGTTGGTCTGGAATGCGATGCCCTCAATCACACTCACGATGCCGACAATCTGGCGCGAGGAATCATTGATGCCCCGCATGGTCTCCACCACTTGAGCCACCACTTCGCCACCACGCTGTGCAACATCTGCGGCCTGTTGGGCCAGAACATTGGCCTGGGCGGCGGAATCGGAGTTGGTGTTGACAACGGCGGTCAACTTTTCAATGGATTCTGCAGTTTGCTGCAGGGCAAAAGCCTGATTCTCGGTACGCGCCGATAGGTCCTGGTTGCCTTGCGCAATCTCGGAGCTGGCGTTCGCCACGCTATCGGCTGCGTTTCGCACGGAGGTGACTGTGCGGTTGAGGCCAGCGCGCATTGTTTGCAAGGCAGCCTGCAAGGTACCCAAAATGTCGCGGCGCCCCTCATCCATCGTGATGCGCGTGGCCAGATCGCCATCGGCAATCAGCTTGGCCGCTTGGGTGCTGGCATAAACCGGCCCCTGAATATTGGTCAACACCAATCGGTAAACCAATAGTGCAATGACCGCCGCTATGGCCGCGGTAATCCACATGGAGTTCACACCGACGGTGTAGGTTTTCTCAAAATCCTTGATGGAGCTATTGGCAAAAGCGGTGCTGTCCACCACGGTGGCATCCACTCCGGCGCGGTGCTCCAGATATTTGGCGTGCACTGCGCCGAGTTGAGCGCGTCCGCTTTCGAGCTGACCGGCAACCACGGGCTCCACGATCTGGGCGCGGGCAGCTGCGATGAAGGCATTCGCCGCTGTGTGCTGGGCACCCAAGAGTTTGGACTCCAAGCCGAAAGGCGGATTTTTGGTCCAATACTCCACGCGCTGCCCATACTCCGCGGCGAGCTCTTCAAACCTCTTTTTGCCATCGGCAGCAGAAAGGCTGCCATCCAACATCATGGACAGCACCAAGCGCATCTCGATCAGATACATGGGGGGCGGCAAAATGTCTGCCACTACATCTTTTGCAACGTAAACCTGCTCGGCTGACGCATCCAGTTTCTGAATGAAATGAAAGCCTTGAGCAGCTACGGCCAGCGCAGCCGCAACGCCAATGGCACCCAGAAGGGCCATTACCCAACGTAAAGACTTGAACATCCAAACTCCTTCGTCGTGAACCAAAATCAGGCGGCGAAGCACTGAAAGCGTGCATTCATTCGCACATGCCATGCGAATATAGATCACATTAACTGATTTAGAACATTATTTTCAGTACTAACAATATTTAAGCAAGAATAGGCCGACGTTGCTCCGTAGAACTAACCAGAGAACCAGACTGCCTACAATGCAGGCCCTGCTCCCCCTTCCAGCGCGCCGTCATGACGAACCCCCATTCCGCCCTTCCCGACACCCCTGATGCAGCTTCCCAGCCCGAGGAAGCGACCAAGCCGTTCATGCGGACCATCAAGAGTTTTGTGAAGCGCGCAGGCCGCATGGGCAGCGGGCAGGAGCGCGCCATGGCCGAGTTGGGCCCGCAATTCTTGGTGCCCTACCAGCCATCCGCTATCAATTTCGAAGCTGCTTTCGCAGGTGCGGCGGGCGCTGGAGCCGCAAATGATGTGAAACGCCCAGTGGTGCTGGAAATCGGCTTCGGCATGGGCGAGGCCACCGCCCAAATCGCCCTCACCCTACCGGGCACCAACTTTTTGTGCTGCGAAGTGCATGAGCCCGGCGTGGGCGCCTTGCTCAAACGGATTGGCGAACACAACATCCCCAACATCCGTATCTGCAACCATGATGCGGTGGAGGTCATTGACCACATGCTCCCGCTGGCCAGCCTGGACGGCGTGCACATCTTCTTTCCAGACCCCTGGCACAAGACCAAGCACAACAAGCGCCGCTTGATCCAGTCGCCGCTGGTCGCCAAGCTCGCTGCCCGGCTCAAGCCCGGCGGCTACCTGCATGCCGCCACCGACTGGCAGCCTTACGCGGAGCAGATTCTCGAAGTGTTGAGTGCAGAGCCCAAGCTCAAAAACCGTGCCTTACCCGGCCACCCCGAACTGGCCGGCTACTCTCCCAAACCGCACTACCGGCCACTCACCAAGTTTGAAAACCGCGGCATCAAGCTCGGCCACGGGGTGTGGGACGTGGTGTTCGAGCGCGTCTAAGCACTCAAGCCTGCGAGAGAAGACGCAACAACAGGCCCCGGCCATGGCGCGTTCCCGGCCCCTTGCACCCGCGGCACGCCACGGGGTACGCGCCAGCTGCGTGGTGGTGACGCCGGGGCCTTGGCCGGACCTGCTCGATTTTTTTTGCCAGCGCTTCGTATCGATATCTGCAGATATTTGGCAAGCGCGATTCGCGTCTGAGGACATCCTCGACGCTGAAGGCCATGTGGCCCGTGCTACTGATGCGGCCACCGCTGGCAGGCGCCTCTACTATTACCGCGAAGTGCCGGATGAACCCACTATCCCGTTTCTAGAAGAAGTGATCTGGCACGACGAGAACCTGCTGGTCGTCGACAAGCCACACTTTCTGCCTGTAGTGCCCAGCGGCAAGCATGTGCGCGAAACGCTGTTGGCCCGGCTTCAGCTCCGGCTGGACTTGCCGGACCTCTCCCCGGTCCATCGCATTGACAAAGATACGGCCGGGTTGGTAATGTTCACGGTACGGCCTGCTGACCGCAATGCCTATCAGGCCCTTTTCCGCGGGCGACAAGTGGGTAAGGTGTATGAGTGCATTGCACCTTGGAACCCGGCACTGGTCTGGCCGATGCATCGTGAAAGCCGTATTGGCGACCCAGAACACTTCATGCAGCAAGCCGAAGTGCCCGGCGAAGTAAACGCCATCACCGACATAGCACCGCTGGAAGTGGCGGGCGATTGGGCCCGCTACGCGCTACGCCCGCTGTCGGGCCAGCGCCACCAGCTTCGGGTGCACATGAACGCACTGGGCTTGCCCATCCTGCACGACGGCATCTACCCGGTGCTGACCCCCGAAGGCGCCAATGACTACCGCCGCCCTCTGCAGTTGCTGGCCCGCAGCCTGGAGTTCATTGATCCGCTGAGTGGGGTTCTGCGCAGGTTTGAGAGCCGGCGCACACTCATGCCGTTGGCAGAAGTGCCTCCAGTGCAGCCACATCGACCGAATCCCGCTGAGCCGGGAGCATGAACCGGTCCGCAAATGTCTGCCAGAGGCCGCTGTGCAAAAAGTAACTGAAGAGCTCGGCGTCGATGTGCTGATCTTTGGCCATGAACGCCATGATGCGCAAGGACTCTGACACGGTTTTTGCACTCTTGTAAGGCCGGTCAGCCGCCGTCAGCGCCTCGAAAATATCGGCCAGCGCCATGACCCGGTCCGGCAGGCCGAGCTGGTCTGCAGTGAGTTTGCGGGGGTAGCCGCGACCATCCAGCTTTTCGTGGTGGTTGGCTGCGATTTCTGGCACTTTGGCCAGGTGTTCGGGCCATGGCAGGCTGCGCAGCATGACCAGCGTTTGGACAATGTGGTCGTTGATCTTGAAGCGATCTTCTTCCGTCAAGGTGCCCCGGCGGATACCCAGGTTGTAGAGCTCACCCATGTTGCGCTCATTGGCCGGCAGCGCCATGTCGAAACCATGGAGGTTGGCGGGGTTGTCTTTCTCCACCGCAGGTTTGCGTTCACCCCATGGAACTACATGCTCAGGAAGGTCTGCCAGCAGCTGCTCTTGCACCGGAAGTGCATCTGTGACCTCCGCCATACGGCGCAATTCCTCTGCGGATAGGCCGGCACGCTTGTCGAAGTGGCGCATCCAGGGGGTGGCGCCGATCAGCCGCAGACGGGCAAGGTCGGCATCGGCCATGAATTCCCCGCCTACATTGCAGCGCGCAACAAAGGCGAAATCGTCCAAAAGCCGGTCCCGGGTCGCTGCGAGCTTTCCGGCAGCTTCACCGGCATCTGCCCCCGCCAGTACGCCCTGCAATGAGGCAATTTCTGCATCGCGCCACAACACTTCATACCGCATGCGCACTTCGTGAATGCGGTTGTAGATGGTCTCCAGCTTGGTCGCTTTGTCGATGATGTGCTCCGGACTGGTGACCTTGCCGCAGTCGTGCAACCAGGCGGCCAGGTGGAACTCGTAGCGCTGTTCCTCCGACATTTGAAATGCCGCATACGGCCCGCTTTGCTCGGCAGCCAACCGGTCAACCAGCATGCCCGCCAGCCGCGGGACCCGCTCACAATGCCCGCCGGTGTAGGGGCTCTTGGCATCAATGGCACCGGCCATTAACTTGATGATCGCGTCCAACAGCGCCTTTTGAGATGCCAGCAGTTGCCGCGTCTCAATGGCAACGGCCAAGCTACCTGAGAGTTTGCGCACGAATTCTGCAAACGCCGGCGCGGCATGGCGCTCGTCTGCCGCATGTTGAACGGCCAGCAAGCCTTCCAGGCGACCGGTGCGACCACGCAACTCTTGCTGAAAAACCAGTTCATTGGCGGCCCGGGGTTCCGGGCGTGATGGCTGCGCTGGACTCGCATAGGCAAAGCTGGCATGCGCAAAACCATCGACCTGGCCCCGTCGTGCCACCTCCACCATTTGTTGCTGCTTGGCATCCCACAAATAGACGACACCGCCATTGCAGCGGGTGGCATGCACCAATTGGTCCAGAACCTTGGACAACATGTCTTCCACATCCCGCTCGGTGGCCATGGTGTGGGAGAGGTCCAGAAAGGTTTCTATGGTCAGGCTGGTGTCACTCAGCGCGGAGGACAGCCGGTTGACCTCCAGCACCCAGCTGTCTTTCTCAGATTCATCATGAAAGTCAAAACCGACCATGCGTGCGGCTTTCAGAGTCAATCTGTCCAGACTTTTTCCTATCGTGGCACCAACCCACCATCCCACAGGGAGCAAGGCCAACACGACCAAAGCGATGAGCAAGCCGAGGTTGCGCCGCTTGTGGCGCAAATCACCCAACAAATCATCGCTGGGCGCCGTGACCAACAGTTGGTGTACTTCGCCGCGCCAGCCCTCGAAAGGGATCACCACCCCCATCCATTCGACCCCAGCCACATCGAACAAAGCCACAGAACCTTCGCGGGGCTGCATGGCGTACAAGGCTGCCAGTGCGGGTACATCGATGTCTTTCACCGGTGCAAATGTCAAACTTTCACCCGCTTTCCGCAGGACCTTCGTCATGTCGGGATATGCCAGCACCGTACCTGCTTTGTCGACCAACGCGAGCTCTGAATGGGGCGTCATGCGCAGCCCCTCCATGCTTTTGGCCAAGTCGTCCAGCACGACATCTATCCCGAAAACTGCACCGCCTTGCGCAGCGCTGCGGCTCATGGTCAAACCCAGCTGCCGGGTGGTAAAGAAAACGTACGGCAGGGAAGTTTGGGTATCTGAAGCATCCGTGGCCTCGCTAAACCAGCCACGAGTGCGGGGATCGAACTGGTATTCCGGCTGCACGCGGCGTTGCAGAAGGTTCAGTGTGGCTGTGTAGAACAGAAACTCCCCCTTCACGAGCCCTGCCGGGGTGCGCTCAATGCTCTGCACCAGGAAATTGGACCTTGGAGGCGCATCAAATCGCCGGCGGATTTCTGGCGTATCCAGCGGCCGCAACAGGAAAAACTCGCCATCGCCGTAACCCACATAGATGGCGGAGGCCAATGGATTGCCCGCCAGCACATCCGCTAGAGTGGGTAGTCGCAGCAGCCGCTCATCCAGGCTGCGGGCATTCGCCAAAGAACCGGTCGCCAGCAATTGCAATGTGACCTGTGCCGGCTCCAGCATGCGGTACGACTTTTCGGTGATCAGCTTGCCGGCATCCATGGCGCTGCGCGACGCGGTATCCAGCAGGCTCTGGCGCGCCCCTTGCCAGCCCACACTGATGATCAAGGCCGCCAGAACCAGCATGGAGAGTACGACCGCCGATGCGATAGAAAGGCGGATGGGCCAGCCCCGGCCTTCCTGGACTTGTTCCGGCCGGTTTATTCCGCCCAGAAAGTCCTTCCCACCCTGAGAAGCCAATGGTTCCGGCATGCTCTCTCCCCGTTGATGAAGTCACCGCAACGAGAATAAATCATCTTCATCTCACTGTGGCTACATTCATGAGCTGCATCTTCTAAGGCTGCGTGGGCGGAAGGCTCCGGCCATGCAGCGTGTCACTTCTGCGGAAAGCATCCGCCTGCTGTTGCGCCTCTCGGGCTCGCTCAGCCGCGTACGCCTGCAAGTTGGCCAATGCTGCGGCAGAGGGCGCAGCGCCTCCGGGGGCTGCCCGCATCAAGGCTTCAAAACTTTGGCGGTAAGGCTGTGCGACCTCTGTGTCCATGCGGCCCGCCATCGATTCAAACGTAACTCCATTTTTTTGAACATCATTCAAAATTGAGCCCCATCGTTCATTGATGCGCTCCTCGTCTGAAAGAAAGCGTTGAATGCTCTGACGCGCCTTGATTTCTTCAGTCAACAGATAAGCAGGCTCGGGCAACCAGAGGCCCATCGACACCAGTGCAACGAACAGCGCTGAAGCCGACCACCAAGGGCGCAAGCCAGCCACCGGACTGGCAGCTGCCCAAGGCCTTAGTAACACGCCGGCCCAGAGCATGCCGGCCACCAGCCCACCGCCGTGGGCCGAGTTGTCAATGCCCGGTAAAAACCAGCCCAAGCCCAACATGAGCGCCGAAAAACCCAAGGCGCCACCAAACAACCAACGGAATTCTCCCGCGTCCAATTGCTTGCGCTCTACCCATAGAAACACGAGCAAAGCCCCGTAAAGCCCGAAAACCGCACCGGAAGCTCCGCCGGACACCGCACGGTTGCCTTGCACCACCAAAGAGAGAAGATTGCCGCAAACGCCAGCGCCGAGATACAGCGCCAGGAACCGCCAACGACCCAGCAAACGCTCCAAAAGCCGGCCGATATCCCACAGTGCCCACATGTTCACCGCCAGGTGCCAGACCCCGAAGTGGATGAACATGGCACTCAGCAAGCGCCACCACTGCCCGTCCTGGGTGGCGGGTGCAAAGTTGGCACCCCAATCCAATTGCACGCCATGCGTGGCATGCCACCAGCCCCCACCCGCAGCCGACATAGCCAGAAAAACCACCACATTGAGGGCAAGGAGCCCCACTGTGACCGGAACCGATCGCGCAGGACTGCGCATGAGGTCAGTCAATAAAGAAGGAACTTTCGACACAGGAACATGCGACATAAGAGCCCCAGTCTAATGAGTCGACCCGTCGATGAACCTCAGCGCCCGAAAGGGACTGCCAAGGGCTCACCAACCAACACGCCCTGTGCCGGCCAAGCCACACTGCGCCAATAGGCTTCTAGTGCAGTGGCACCTTGCAGGTAGTTCAACAACAGGACTTGCGGATGAGGGAATTTCTGCCAATGGTTGCAGGGTTCGCTCACCGTGCCATAGCTGGCCGTGGCGCCAGCTTCCAGCCACTCGAGTGCAGTCATTTGCCCAGTGGCGTTGTTGAGTTGGCCACCGAACGATGTGAGGTGATCCGCCAGCGCCCCGGGTAACCAGTCAATGCTTGCCGGGCTATCCACCCGCACTGCACCAGTTTGGTACAGCACGACGCGACCGGGCAGATCTGCCTTGTCACTTTGCACCCGGAGTTGTGCCCCTAGCGAAAGCATGGGGTCAGGCTGCCCCATGGATGGCACGGGCGGATACCATGCCGCGCGCACATTGCGGGCCGCATCCGCGGTACGCAAAAGGACCATGCTGGCAGGCGGCACGCCCCGCTTGCCCAGTTGCCGATCAGAGGCCACACCGCGATCGATCAGCGCCACCCCACTCGTCACGGTTTTGCCGGCCAGCAACATGCTGGGGCGCACCCCAAAATCGGCAAACGGCCGGACGCTGGTTTGGTTGAACAGAACCGACGGTGGACTGGGCGCACAAGTCTGACTGCAGAGCTCAGGCACAAAGCCCAGCGTCAACGCCGACGTGATGGAGTTGCATTCCACGGCATAAGGCTGCGTCCATGCCAAGACCAGTGCCTGCACCTTGGGCCCCATTGCGGATTTGATCTCCAGAGCGAGCGCTTCAAACTCTGCAACATTCAGCGAAGCTTTCACCGGCATGGCCACCCGCAGCACCTGCTCAGCAGGTATGCCGCGCTGGCGGGCATAGTGCTCTCCTACTGCCACTGAATAGGGGTCGTTGATGTTGATCACCAGCCCCATGTCTGCCGGGCCTAAATGCCCACTCACCCGTGGCACGCTAATCCACACCGGCTTGGCAGGCAATGCACTTTGCGCCGCGACCGGAGCAGATATCGCGCACAGCGCGAGGCTGGCACAGACTGCCAGTCGCCCCACCGATTTCAGATCAAACCAGTTGCGCATCCAGCCAGCCCCGCAGGCTGTTGATAAACGCCATGCTCCGCACCTTCGGCAAATCCTCCACCCGCATCACTTGCACTTTCAAGCGCCCCTGCGCCAGCAGCACCTCGCGCCCTATTCCCGGCAACATGCCACAGGACAAGGGTGGCGTGACCCACTGTCCTTCGACAAGGAAAGCGATGTTGCCGCGCGTGCACTCGGTCACTTCGCCTTGCGGGTTGAAGAGAATGGTGTCAAACACCGCAGGGTCACGGGGCGTGAAAGCGTCGTAATGGGCGCGGCGGGTGGTCTTGAAACGAACAAACTCGCCATGCGCTTCTTCCAAGGGGCGATCGGCCAGCAGCAGCTTCACCGGCACCGGTGTGTCTGTCAAAGCAAACGCCTCGACAGTGCATGCACCACCCGGCTGCAACAACAGACGCACACGCCACGCGCCAGAGGGATGTGCTTGCACAACTTCGGCTAACGTCTGTGCGACTTTCACCTCATTCCACACAAAGCCGAAGTGGGCCGCTGCCCCTGCCATGCGCCGCAGATGCAAGGCTTGGTTTTGCACAACGCCCTCACGCAGGGCCAAGGTTTCGAGCAGCTCAAAGGGCTGGCTGGCCCGCTCCAGGAACATGCGCTTGCTGCGCCACTCTTGCCATTCACCCTCAGCTTGGGCGTCAAAGGTAATGCCACTACCTATGCCGCAACGCGCCCGGCCTTCGCGCACGGTGACGGTACGGATAGGCACATTGAAAGTAGCGTGACCGCCGGGCCGCACCACGCCCACCGCGCCGCAGTACACCCCGCGCGCATCCGGCTCCAGCGCCTTGATCTGCCGCATGGCCTGCACCTTGGGCGCGCCGGTGACCGAGCCGCAAGGGAACAAAGCCGCAAACACGTCCCACAGACTCGTGCCCTCGCGGGTGGTGGCCACCACGTCGGAGGTCATCTGCCAGACGGTGGGCAGCGCTTCCAGATGGAACAGGCGAGGCACTTTCACACTGAAAGGCTGTGCCACACGAGAGAGGTCGTTGCGGATCAAGTCCACAATCATCACATTCTCGGCCTGCTCTTTGGGGGTGCTGCGCAAGCGCTCCGCGTTGGCCGCGTCCTCATGGCGGTTGGCGCCCCGGGCCGCCGTGCCCTTCATGGGACGACTCAGAATGCACTGACCATCCCAGTCGAAAAAAAGCTCCGGCGAGACGGATAAAACCTGTTCGTCGCCGGTATCGATAAAGGCGCCATAGGCCCTTGGCTGCGAACGCCGTAACGCCGCAAACCAGGCCCAGGCACTGTCAGCAGCGCTCGAAGGAAGCGACCCTGAAAAGGGCGCCTCCAGCTGCGCGGTGTAGTTCAACTGATAAAGGTCACCGGCAGCAATGGCCTCGTGGATACGCGCCATGTTGGCATCGAACCCGTTGCGGTTGAAGCGTGGGGTCCAGGGGACATACGGCTCAGGCATTGTGGGCTGCTGCACATCAGCATCGGCCAAGGGCTGCGCATGTACACCGAACCACACCAGCGGACCTTCGGCCGCATGCACCTGCAGCGCCGCATCAAAGGCAGGCGCAGCCTCGTAGCGCACATAGCCCACGCACCAAAGGCCCTGGCGGCTCAATGCATCCACCTGCTCCAGCACGGGCCGCACCTCGTCCAGCGTGCGGGCCACCAACACCTGCTGCGGCTCACCGAAAGCGAGACGCACCGGGGTCTGGCCTGCGTGGTAGGGGTCGCCGAATTCCAGCTGCGCGCGGGGAATCGTCATGGGCAAGTGCGCTGCAGACTCAAGCAGTCAGTTCCTTGGCGCTGATCTGGTACTTGAAGTCGTCGGGTGCATACGAGTCCAGACGTCCTGCCGCAGTTTCTGCCACCGGGTACATCAGGAAGCCCAGCTTGGGGCCTTTGGACTGCGGCAGCACCACGTCATGTGCCACGTTGTAGGCCATCCAGTTGCCTTCCCAGCCGCCGAACAAGCCCTTGTTCACGGGTGCGACCAGCGGGTTGCTGGCGGACTTGATCCACTCCGGGGTCTCCTGGCGCATGACCTTGGCCACGTCGGCAGGGTCCATGCCCACCCAGCCATAGCCTTTGAGGTAAACCTCGGCACGGCAGTGCTGCGCACCTTTGAGGCTGGCAGAGTTGCCACCCAGCTCTCGGTAGCCGAAGGCGCTCGGTGCCACACGCAAGCCATACACATCACGTGCAGGCACGCCGGCGGCGCGGCACAGGCCTACGAACAAAGCGTTCAAATCGGCGCACTTGCCGCCGAGGTTGTTGGTCTCCAGCATGGTCTTGATATCACCTTCACCACAACCGCGCACCTTGGGCTCGCGGTAGGTGTTGGTCACGATCCAGTCGTAGATCTTTTGCACTTTCTCTACATCGGTCTTTGCGCCACCGGTGGCTTCCTGCGCGGTGGTACGTACGATGCCGTCCAAGGGCAACAAATCAGTAGGCTGGGTCCAGTACTTCAGGGTGGCGGCATCTTCCGCCGCGGCTGTCCTTTGGCTCCAGTCCTGGGCGCGGCTGCGAGTGCGGATGCGGCTGGTCAGTTCGACAAAAGGCTTGGCCTGGTCGGCCGCAAAGTCCACAAACAGCATGCGGGCGCCGGTGGCGTTGTCGTCTTCCATGCGGGCACTGCCATTGCTGGCGTAGCTGCTCTCTAGGGACTGCT
This sequence comes from Comamonadaceae bacterium, assembly GCA_027488985.1. Lineage (GTDB taxonomy): Bacteria > Pseudomonadota > Gammaproteobacteria > Burkholderiales > Burkholderiaceae_C > Allorhodoferax > Allorhodoferax aquaticus. Next base: position 144,393 of record JAIYAR010000013.1, read on the forward strand.
GCCATTCGCTGTTGATGGAGGGCACGGGCACCCACAAGCGGGTGGCGCCTTGGGCCTTGGTGATGTCAACGCGCGTGGTCACTTCAAAAGTGCGCCAGGCAGCGGGTTTGGGGCTGAATTGGCGCTCGATTACAGGCGCAGTTTGTGCAAAATTGATAGCAGGCAGCGCACAGCTGGCGAGCGCTACCACCGAATTCTTCATAAAGTTTCGGCGTGCGGCATGTGTGTTTTTGCCAGTGGCAATAGTGCTTTGATCGGTCATTCTGAATTTTCCCGGTGGGTGGTCTGGCCGCCTTCCCTGCGCGGCGCGGGGCGCTGCACGGCGACGAAGAAGCGATTATCCCCTGCTGCCTGTATATTCAGCCCTCGCTCTCCTTCCCGACCCCGCAACGGCCCCTGGCCGCCATCCCCTTGAGCTCCGATTTTTCCTCCCTGCCGCCAGCCAGCGCCGCCCTGGCACAGCACGCCCTGCGCGCCTTTGAACAGGTAGTAGGCAGCACCAGCGGCTTCAGGCGTCGCGCTGGCCAGCACCAGATGGCCGAGACAGTGGCCGCCACCCTTGCGCAGGCCGACATCGGTGAGCACCCCAACCCCACCAAAGCCATTGCGGTTATCCAGGCGGGTACCGGCGTGGGCAAAAGCGCGGCTTATGCCAGCACCGCCATTGCCATGGCACTGGAGCGCAAGACGCGTGTGATCATCAGCACCGCCACCGTAGCGCTACAAGAGCAGCTGATGACTAAGGACCTGCCGGCTCTGGCCCGCAGCATGGACCAGCCTTTTGCCTACGCACTGGCCAAGGGCCGCGGGCGTTACGTGTGCAAGGTGAAGTTGGAGCGACTGGTGGGTAGCGGCGCGGCCGAAGACGATTTGTTTGACGACGACCTGCCACAGCCCAAAGTGAGCGCGCTGTCGCAAGAGGCCATCGAAGAACGCCGCCAAGCCCTTTTTGAGGGCATGGCTCACAAGCTGGCTGTGGCCAGCTGGGATGGCGACCGCGACAACCTGGCCGACACGCCGGACCCGCGCGACTGGTCTGCCGTGGCCGCCGAACGCCACACCTGCACCGCACGCCATTGCCCCCGCTACAAGGAGTGCAGCTACTACAACGCGCGCACCAAACTCGCCGAGGCCAATGTCATCGTGGCCAATCACGACTTGGTGTTGGCGTCCTTGGGCATGAAAACCCTGCCCGACCTGGACAACTGCTTAGTCGTTTTTGACGAAGGCCACCACCTGCCGGCTGTTGCCCTGGACCAGTTCTCCAGCGCCATGGACCTGTCCAACCTGCGCTGGCTGGACAAGCTGCCCAAAACCATGACCGAGGTGGCCGGCAAATTGGCCCTGCACTTGGGCGAAGATGTGCAGACAGTAACCAGCCAGCTCAAGGGAGCCCTCACCTCGGTGGCCCGCATGGCCATGGACTTGGTGTGGGCCCACACCGGCCAGGACGCCCACGGCGGCGGCAAAGACGGCACGCTGCGCTTTGCCAACGGCGTGTTGCCCGAAGCCTTGCACGAGCCGGTGCGACAGATCCAATCTCAGGCCACTGGCCTGTCCAAAGCGCTGGAGGCCCTGGGTGTGGACGTGAAAGCCATCGCCAAAGACGATCCGTCCCAAGCCGTGCTGTGCGCCCAGCTCTATGCCCAACTGGGCGGCATTGCGCCGCGCTTGGGCAGCCTGGTGAGCACCGCCAACTTGCTGCTGGAGCATGGTGACCAGCCCCTGGCCAAGTGGCTGCAAGCCGAGAGCGAGAACGGCTACCTGACCATGACAGCGCATGCCTGCCCCATCGTTCCCGGCGACTTGCTGCGGCAGTTTTTGTGGAGCCAGGTGCGAGGTGCCATCGTCACCAGCGCCTCGCTCACCAGCTGCGGAAGCTTTGACTACTTTTTGAAGGAAGCAGGTCTTGCCAACAAGGACTACGTAACCGCCCTTGAAGTGGCCAGCCCTTTCAACTACGCCCAACAAGGCAGCCTGACGGTGGTGCAGACAAAGGCTGACCCCAAGCACGCAGATGCCTACACCGCCGAGATGGTGCGCGCACTCATGGATGACATGGAGCAAGTTAAACGCGGCGCGCTGGTGCTCTTTACCAGCCGCGCCCAGATGCGCACCGCGTCTGAGGCTGTGCCCGGCCACATGATGGACATGGTGCTGGTGCAAGGCACCCAGTCCCGCACGCGGCTGCTGGCTGCACACGCCGAGCGGGTGGAAAGCGGTTTGCCCTCGGTGCTGTTCGGCCTGCAGAGCTTTGGCGAAGGACTGGATTTGCCCGGCGCTTTGTGCGAAACCGTGTTCATCGCCAAGCTGCCCTTCGCACCGCCTAGCGACCCGGTGGATGAGGCGCGTGCCGAGTGGCTACGCAGCGTAGGCCGCGACCCGTTCAACGAACTGGTCATCCCGGCAACCGGAGTGAAACTGCTGCAATGGACCGGACGCGCCATTCGTACCGAGGAGGACCGCGCGCAGGTCATCTGCTATGACAAGCGGCTCACGCAAACCAGCTACGGAAAGCGGATGTTGGCGGGATTGCCTCCCTACAGGTTGGTGGCGCGGCCTTTGAGATAAGCCGACAGAGTTGCTCAGCAAGCCCAAATACCTCCATGAAAGACATTTGCTGAAAATCAATTGAATCGTATCAACTGTATTCAGAAGTGCACAAACCAAGCGATTCGCTTGGCTCCTTGCACTTATCGCTTCTAGCGAATTGGAAATGAATACTCAATACGATTCTTTCCATTCACTTTTGCTTTGTATAGCATCTGATCAGAGAGATATATCAAGTCTTCAACGCTGTCTTCTTTGCGCGGGATTGTCATGGACACGCCCATACTGATAGTCAAGTACGGACCGATTGGAGAGCTTCGATGTGGAATCTTTAGATCGAGAAACTCTCGTATCAGGCATGTAGCTCTGTCGATAACTTCTTTCTCCGACATGTCACACCAAACCACTGCGAATTCTTCGCCTCCATAGCGGGCACAGAAATCACTTGGGCGCTTTGCATAGCTCATAAGCAACTTCGCAGTTTTCTTCAGGCAGGCATCTCCTGTTTGATGCCCATTGGTGTCATTGAGCAACTTGAAGAAATCAATATCGATGATGAGCATGCAAATGGATTTGTTCAGACGTTTGCATCTTCGCCACTCCTGATTCACAAACTCATCAAATGACCTGCGATTCGGAATATCTGTCAGTCCATCCAGCTTGGCCAATTTCCTGACCTGCTCTTCAGCGAGGATTCGCTCGGAAATATCGTGATGAGAAACAACAAAATATGTGCGTTTATCCATCTCAAGCGGTTTCACCCGCATCATGAACCAGCGATATTCAGATCCGCCATGGCATGGATACTCCAAATAAAACGCAGATTCGCAACCATCCACAACCCTTTTGATTCCGACAGCAGCCTTCTTTGCATACCGATCACCAGCGGTTGCTGACCGGTCGCACACATCAAGATAATTAAAGTGGCTCCAGTCTTCCATTGGAAAGGCTGCGTTCTGTGAGCCGAATTCGCACCAACTCCTGTTGGTATATTGAATATCCCCACGCGCATCTATCACAACAATATGCTCGGGCAGCGCATCAAGAACAAGTTTCAGAAATTCAAAAGTATCTCGCATACTTAGACCAAGTTTGAGTTACGTGGTTTGAATCGACAATCTCAGTTTGCTTTCTTCACTTTCAATGGCCAGACGCAGCGATTCACCTGAAGGGTGCCCACCATGTCTTCGGGAAACAGCATACCTGCTCCTCATATGTCAAAAGCCTTGTCACAACGAGGCGGCAATGAGACTCCCTTGGACAAGTAGGCCCACTGCCCATGAAGTCATAAAAAGGACTCAAAGTTACGCGGGGGGATGGCTTGCACTGTTTATGTCCGCCCAAGTCGATGTTTTTTTCAGCCGGCCTTAAGCGCCCACAGCGAAGGTTTTGTAAACCAACGCCGAAAACCACTTACATGCCGCACGGCACCAGAGGTGAAAAAGTCTGCAAAAAATCGCTCAACACATTGCACGCCTCCCGATGAGTACACCTGTTCGACGTACCAGGCGAAGCCAAAAGACAGCGCCAATGCAAATGGGAGAACACTGCCGGAATCACCGCGCATCTCTCTCCGGTTCGGCAAGCGCAAGTTGTTTACGTGCCGCGTGGTAGGTGGTAAGCACCTGCGTAGCCACCATGTCCAATGCCGGCCGGGTGTTACCTTGTTTATCAGTCCACACCTTGGGCGTCAGTGCCCCTGCCAGCGCGACCGCATCGCCGTCGTCCAAGGCCATCAACGCGGCACTGGCCTCGGTGGCGAAGGCAATCACATTGACGATCAGGCTTTCGCCATCACCCGCAGTGGCTTTGACTTTGGCCAGCGCGAAGCTGCTGCCGTTTTTGCCTTGGCGGGTTTCAGCCAAACCCACCAAGTGCCCTGCTATCAATCCATCGATCATGCTCACTCCTGAGGGCTGGATTCCAAACGCTTCAAATCGAAACCTTGCTGGGCCAGGCGTGAGAGCAAGGCTTGGTAGGCCACGGGTTCAACTTTGGGGGTGCGCGACAGAACCCACAAGTATTCTCGCTGCGGCTCGCTGACGGCCACCAGCTGGTAATGTGGGTCCAGATCGATGACCCAGTAATTCCCCCACACCATAGGCAAAAACGACAACCATGCAGGCGCAAAGCGCACCTGCAGTTTGGGGGAGGTGGCGGGGCCGACCTGTCGGGCAGCACCCAGTGCCTCGGTGGTCTGACCATCCGCCATGATGCAGCGGTTGAACACTTGCACGCTACCGTCTGGTTGGGCTTGGTAATCCGCACGGGTGTTGCGAGCGCACTTCTTTTGAAAGCTGTTGGGGTATTTGGCAATCTCGTACCAGGTGCCCATGTAGCGGGGCACGTCGAGGGACGCGATAGTCTGCAGCGCTGGCTGTTCCGCATGGACCCAAGTGGAGCCCGTAGCCCACAACGCCCCCAAGCACACCCAAAGAAGTTTGTTTTTCATGGCGGCAGTATGCACCTGCCCACATCACTTTGCAGTGCGGCGGCGCACCGCTCTACAGGGCGTATTCCTTAAGCTGGTGCAAGCTCACGCGCTCCAGCGCCTTGGCGTGCGTGGCCTCCAGGTGCACCGGCGGCGCCACGCCAGCCTCCAAGGCTTCCAGCCAACGGTTCACACAGAGGCACCAACGATCTCCCGGGCGAAGGCCCACAAAGCGGTACTCCGGCCGCGGTGTAACAAGGTCATTCCCGCGCTGTAGCGAATAGGCGAGAAAGTCTGCCGTCACTTTGGCGCACACCACATGGGTGCCATGGTCATGCGCATCGGTATTGCAGCAACCGTCACGGTAGTAGCCGGTGAGCGGATCGTACGAGCAGGCATGCAGTGCAGTCCCTAAAACATTGAGTGCGGACATGTTGAACTGGCTTTCTATATTCAGGAAAAAGCCCCCCCGTGCACACGGGCGGAGCTGATTCCAGCAAAATCTGGCTATTGGATGCTGCCACAGCGGCAAGCGCCTTTGTTTCACACGGATATTCAGGACCCGCCATGGAAGAAGACGAACGCTGCTGCGGTACCGGTACCTGCATCATCAACGCGGAAGGTCTGTGCTGGTGCGGCCAGCGATGGAACGGCACCATGATGTGCCGCCCGGCCCCCGAAGGTGGCAATGCTGTGCCCACCCAACCGGACGATACAGAAGACGCGACGGGGGACGCGCCATGAGTACCCCACTCACATCCCCTCCCGCAGGCACTCCCCTGCCCCGCTGGGCAGCCAGACTGGGATACGCCGGACTGATCCCGTTTGTGGCACTGGCGGCAGCGGCGTGGCTGGCACCCGCTGAGTATCGCTCGCAGGCGGCTTTTGCCTTGCTGGCCTATGGGGCAACGATCGCAAGCTTTTTGGGTGCGATCCATTGGGGCTTGGCGATGCGCGGGCCACTCACACCGCAACCCGGGCCCTTTGTGTGGGGCGTGTTTCCCAGCCTCGTGGCCTGGGTGGCTTTGCTGCTGCCCCTGTCCCAAGGGCTGGTGACCATGGCCATGTTGCTGGGCATTTGCCTGGCGGTAGACCGACGCAGTTACCCTGCCTACGGCTTGGGCGAATGGCTGGGCATGCGATTGCATCTCACCGCGGTGGCTGCACTGTGTATGTTGGCCGGAAGCCTGGCCACATGACACTCACAGACGCCGATGTGTCGCGCATTGTCGAAATGGCGTGGGAAGACCGCACGCCGTTTGAATCTATTGAGGTGCAATTCGGTTTGAATGAGTCCGCCGTCATCGCACTGATGCGTTCCCACATGAAAGCCAGTTCTTTCCGGATGTGGCGCAAGCGCATGGCTGGACGGGTTACCAAGCACCGCGCTCTGCGCTCACCCGAGGTGCTGCGGCACCGCGCCAGTCACACCCGGCAGGCATAAAAAAGGCCTGCAAGCAGGCCTTTCGATGGTGAGGCGGCTCTTGAGAGCCTCTGCCCTTATTGCTCCACGAATGCACGCTCCACCACGTAGTCGCCGGGTGTGGTGGTGTTGCCTTCCTTGAAGCCCTTGGCGTCCAGGATTTCGCGCATGTCTTTGTTCAGGCCGGGGCTGCCGCAGATCATGATGCGGTCGGTCGCAGGGTCCAGCGGGGGCAGGCCCAAGTCTTCAGGCAGCTTGCCGGACTCGATCAGGGTGGTAATGCGGCCCTGATGCTCAAACGCCTCACGGGTCACCGTGGGGTAGTACAGCATCTGGTTGGTGACCATCTCGCCCAGGAATTCGTGCTTGGGCAACTCGTTCTTGAAGTAGTCGTAGTAGGCCAGTTCATTTACCTCGCGCACGCCATGCACCACGATGACTTTTTCAAACTTCTCGTACGTCTCCGGGTCACGCGCCACGCTCAAAAACGGGGCCAAGCCGGTGCCACTGCCCAAGAGGTACAGGTTTTTGCCGGGCAAGAGGTAATCAATCAGCAAGGTGCCGGTAGGCTTGCGGCCCACCACAATCTTGTCGCCCACCTTGATGTGCTGGAGCTTGGAAGTCAGAGGGCCGTCCTGTACCTTGATGCTCAAGAATTCGAGGTGTTCTTCGTAGTTGGCGCTGACAATGGAATACGCGCGCAGCAGGGGTTTGCCGTTCTCTTGTTTGAGGCCGATCATGGTGAAATGACCGTTGGAAAAGCGCAGCGCAGGGTCACGCGTGGTCGTGAAGCTGAACAAACGGTCTGTCCAGTGGTGTACGCTTAAAACTGTTTCTTCCAGAAATGCACTCATGGGGGCCTTGCTTGAGGGTCAAACTGTGGAGCACCGCACAGGCCACAAAGGCCTAGGGCGAAACCCTATATTGTAAAACTTCATACCCCTGAAGCCCGTTATATCGATATTGATTTGAGTCATGAGCCAGCACTTGCCCTTCCACGCTGAATCCACCACCGCTCCGCTGCTGGTTGCCTGCCTGTGTGCCCAATGGTGCGGCACCTGCAAGGACTACCAGCCCCTGTTCACTGCGTTGCAGGCCGAGTTCCCCGGCGCGCGCATGCAGTGGGTGGACGTGGAAGATGATGCCGATCTGGTGGACCCGATTGAGGTGGAAAACTTCCCCACCCTGCTGATTGCCCAGGGTGAGAGCGCCACCTTCTTTGGCACCGTGACGCCCCACATGGAGACGCTGCGCCGCCTGATCCAATCCAGTGCGGCCCAAGGAGCACCTGCGGTGCGGGACGCCGAGGTACAAGCTCTGGTTCAGCGCTTGGGCGCGCGCTGAGGCTCTGCTCTCAACAAGGGGCGCCACAAGGCCTCGCCCTCGGAACCCGCCCAATCCAGCGCCCCCCGCACCACACTACGGACTTGGCCTGTTGAGTCAACCAGCACTGTAGATGGGTAAATCTTGATGCCCCAAGCGCGAGCAGTGCCCCCTAGCGGATCGCGCACTACGGGCAAGGTCAGGCCGGTGGACTGCACAAAGCGAGCAATAGCTTCAGGGCTTTCTTTGAGGTTGACGGTCAGCACGACCAACTGCGCTTTTTCGCGCTCAGCCAACGCCTGAAGCGACGGCATTTCGGCCCGGCAAGGTTCGCACCAACTCGCCCAGAAGTTGACCAACACCACTTTGCCACGCCGCGCCTGAAGCGAAACCGCTTGCCCGGTCATGTCCGTCGTGGGAATGGCGGGCGCCGCACGCCCTCTCGGCCAAGTCTGGACGTCATAGCCCGGGCTGGCGGAATCTGAGGCGGCACGGGCCACAGGCATCCACAGCGCCGCCAGCGCAGCTAGTGCGTGACGTCGAATCAAGAGAAGCTTAGGCATAAAAAGAGCTGCTGGCGCTCATGGAATGTGCGCGAGCAGCTCCTGTATTGATAGCAAAGATGTGGCTAACGCTCTGCCATTACAGCTTTGCACTCACCCAAGCTTGCACGCTGGCCAGCGCACCTGCCAGCTTGGCAGGCTCAGTGCCACCGGCCATGGCCATGTCGGCTTTGCCGCCGCCCTTGCCACCGACTTGGCTTGCGACAAAGTTCGCCAGTTCACCGGCTTTGACCTTAGCTGTCGTGTCGTTGGTCACACCAGCGGCGATCTGCACCTTATCGCCATCCACCGCGCCCAGCACGATGACAGCAGTCTTGAGCTTGTCCTTGAGCTTGTCCATGGTGTCGCGCAGGGTCTTGGCGTCCGCGCCTTCGAGCTTGGCGGCCAGCACCTTGACGCCGTTCACCTCTACTGCGCTGCTCACCAGCTCGTCGCCCTGAGCGGAAGCCAGCTTGCCCTTGAGGGCGGCGATTTCTTTTTCCAGTGCCTTGACCTGGTCCACCATCTGGCCTAAACGGTTACCCAACTCAGCCACTGGCGTTTTGAGCGTCGCAGCGGCAGCGCTCACGGTGTCTTCCAGGTCCTGCAAGTAGTTCAGCGCGTTGGTGCCGGTCACCGCCTCGATACGGCGTACACCAGCGGCCACGCCGCTCTCGCCTACCACCTTGAACAGGCCGATATCACCGGTGGCGTGGACGTGCGTGCCACCGCAGAGTTCGCGGCTGGAGCCGATGTCCAGCACCCGCACGGTTTCGCCGTATTTTTCGCCGAACAGCATCATGGCGCCAGTTTTCTGAGCCGACTCGATGTCCATCACGCGCGCTTGGGCAGCAGCGTTGGCCAGCACTTCCGCATTCACAATAGCTTCAATCTGGCGGATCTGTTCGTCAGTGACTGGCGCGTTGTGCGCGAAGTCAAAACGAGTTCGCTCGGCATTTACCAGCGAGCCCTTTTGCTGCACATGCTCACCCAGTACTTCGCGCAGGGCTTTGTGCATCAGGTGGGTCGCGCTGTGGTTGCGCACCGTGGCGGCGCGCTTGGCGGCGTCCACATGAGCAGTCACGGCATCGCCCACGCGCAAAACGCCGGTTTTGAGCGTGCCGTGGTGGCCGAACACATCGGCCTTGATCTTCTGGGTATCGCCCACTTCAAACAGACCGGCATCCGAGAACACTGCGCCCTCGTCGCCCACCTGGCCGCCGCTCTCGGCGTAGAACGGAGTGGTGTCCAGCACCAACACGCCGTCTTGACCCGCCTTTAGCTCGCTAACCAGCGTGCCGTCTGCGTAGAGTGCTACGATTTTTGCGGCTTGGGTCAGGTGCTCATAGCCCACGAAGGTGTTGCCAGCACCGGTGTATTCCAGCGCCTTGTCCATCTTGAACTTGCCGGCTGCGCGACCCTTGGCCTTTTGCGCTTCCATAGCGGCGGTAAAACCGGCGCTGTCCACTTCCACGCCGTTTTCGCGGCACACGTCGGCCGACAAATCGAGCGGGAAGCCATAGGTGTCGTGCAACTTGAAGGCCACCTCGCCGGGCAGCACTTTGACGCCGCCAGCCAAGGCTTCGTCCAGGATCTGCATGCCGGTGGCCAGGGTTTCGAAGAATCGCTCTTCTTCAACGCGCAGCACTTCGGTGATGCGGGCTTCTTGCAATGCCATGTTGGGGTAAGCCGCGCCCATGACCTGCACCAGGTCCTTGACCAGCTTGTGGAAGAAAGGGGTCTTCTGGCCCAGTTTGTAACCGTGGCGGATGGCGCGGCGCACGATGCGGCGCTGCACATAACCGCGACCTTCGTTGCTCGGGATCACACCGTCACTCACCAAAAATGCGGTGGCGCGGATGTGGTCGGCAATCACGCGCAGAGACTTGTTGTTCAAGTCGGTGCAGCCGGTTTCGCGGGAGGCGGCTTTGATCAGCGCGTCGAACAAGTCGATTTCATAGTTGCTGTGCACGTGCTGCAGGATGGCAGCCAGGCGCTCCAGGCCCATGCCGGTGTCCACGCAGGGCGCGGGCAGCGGGGTCACCGCGCCGGTCTCGTCCATGTTGAACTGCATGAACACGTTGTTCCAGATCTCGATGAAGCGGTCGCCGTCTTCATCAGGGCTGCCGGGCGGGCCGCCGGGGATGTGGGCGCCGTGGTCGTAAAAAATTTCCGAGCAGGGGCCGCAGGGGCCGGTGTCCGCCATCATCCAGAAGTTGTCGCTCTTGTAGCGGCCGCCCTTGTTGTCGCCGATGCGGATGATGCGCCCCTCTTGCTTTACGCGCTCTGGGGTCCAGCCGGCCTTCACGAAAATGTCTTCCCAAATGGCGTGGGCCTCGTCGTCTTCCTGGTAGACGGTGGCGTACAGCCTTTCCGCGGGCAACTTGTAGACGGTGGTTAGCAGTTCCCAAGCCCAGTTCAGGCTTTCCTTCTTGAAGTAGTCTCCGAAGCTCCAGTTGCCCAGCATCTCGAAGAAGGTGTGGTGGCGGGCGGTGTAGCCCACGTTTTCAAGATCGTTGTGCTTGCCGCCGGCACGCAGGCAGGCTTGCACGGAGGCCGCACGCACGTAGTTGCGCTTGTCTGTGCCCAGAAACACATCCTTGAACTGCACCATGCCCGAGTTGGTGAACATCAGGGTGGGGTCGTTACCCGGTACCAGCGGGCTGGACGCCACGACGGTGTGCCCCTTGGAGGCAAAGAAGTCGAGGAAGGTTTTGCGAATGTCGGCAACACTCATTACGGGCTGGGTCATGACGGAATTTCTTCGAGTGGTGGATCAATAGAACTCACTATTATCGCCGCCCGCGTAGAAGGCTTTCCCCACTCATAGGGCTTATGCGGCACACGGGTTTATCCCGATAGTTGCATCAGTGACCCATCACTAACATGTCAGTTATGAATCAACTGGTAAACAGCCCTATCGACGACTCTCTGAGCCAGCGTGCCAAGGCTTACCAGGGCTTCACGCGGCAGGTTTTTGAAGGAACGATCCGTGCCGGGCAATTCGTGTCGCAACGCGAATTGATGACGTTGCTGGACATGCCGCTGGGCGCGGTGCGCGAAATGATTCCCCGCCTGGAGGCCGCCGGGCTGGTCAAAACCGTGCCGCAACGCGGGCTGCAAATTGCCCATGTGGACTTGCGGCTGATCCGTAACGCGTTTCAGGTGCGCTCCATGATCGAGCGGTGTGCACTGCTGCAATTCGTGCACACCGCAACCGACGCGGAGCTGGAAGCCATTGAATCCAGCCATCACCAAATATTGGCCCGTGCCGCAGCACCCGATGCCTTGCAAGACGCCACCCTGCTAGACGAGGCCCAAGCCTTGGACTGGGGCCTGCATGACCGCATGGTGGACGCACTGGGCAACGACATCATTTCCGACCAGTACCGGGTCAACAGCCTGCGGGTGCGACTGATCAAGCTGGAGCAGAGCGTGATCACCCCCGGCCGCCTCATACCTGCGATGCAGGAGCACTTGCGTTTTATCGAAGCGCTGCGGGCACGGGATGGCGCCAAGGCGGCAACCCTGCTGGACGAGCACATCAGCAGCGCCCGCAACCGGGTCATGCATGCCCCGTTAGAGCAGGTGCGAAATGAATGGAGCGCCAGCCCTATCCATACCGACACCACCAGGAGACACCTTTGAACCCCGACATCCATGGCCTTTGGCCTGCGCTTCTATTACCGGTTACCGCAGACGGCGCGCTCGACACGCCACGCGCCCTAGCCCATGCCCAACGCATGCTGGATGCAGGTTGCGATGGCGTGACCCTTTTCGGCACCACAGGCGAGGGCCCGGCATTCACGATGACTGAGCGCAAAGGCCTGCTGGAAGCCATGTTGGCCCACGGCGTACGTCCCGACCAGATCATTGTCACCACCACCGCGTTGGCACTGGGCGATGCCATCGAACTGGGCCGCCACGCCAGCGGGCTGGGGGTGCACCGCCAGATGCTAATGCCACCCTTTTTCTTCAACCAACCCAAAGACGCCGGCATCATCGAGGCCGTGTCCCAGGTGGTGTGTGGCATAGGCGACGATGGCTTGAAGTTGCTGCTCTACCACTTCCCCTTCATGAGCACCTTCGGCTTCTCGCACGCCGCCATTGCTGAACTGGTGCACCGCCACCCCGGACAAGTCATGGGCGTGAAAGACAGCAGTGGTGATCTGGAGCACTCCCTCGCGCTGGCCCGCGCATTTCCCGAGTTATCGATTCTGGTGGGTGCAGAGCCGCATGTGGTCCCGGTCATGTGCCAAGGTGGGTCGGGGTCCATCAATGGACTGTCCAACATTGCGCCGCGCCTGATGAAGCGGGTGATGAGCGCACCCGACAAGGTCAGCCAAGCGGATGAGCAACTCATTCTTGATTTGCTCAAGCTGCTATCCGCCAAGCCCGGCATGCCCTTTGTGGGCGTCTACAAAGCCATGCTTGCAGAGCAAACCGGCGACGATGCCTGGCTGACCATGCGCGCCCCGTTGAGCCCCTTGGATAACACCGAGTTGCAAACTGTGCGCAGCGGTTATCGTGCACTGGGTGCTGCACTAAGCCACCTGTAAATACCAACAACACGAGGAGACAAAACCATGACCACTACCCGACTGAATCGCCGCACTCTACTGAGCGCCGCTGCCGCACTGGGCGCGGCTACGCTGCCCGCATTGCCGGCCTTGGCACAGACCAAGACCGTTCTGCGCATTTCCACCCCCGCGGTGCCCGACGACTGGCACGCCAAGATGTGGACGGTGTTCAAGGAACAACTCGAGAAAACAGCCCCCGGTGAGTTCGATGTCCAGATCAACCTGAACGCCACCCTGTTCAAGCAAGGCACCGAGCCCGCAGCCATGGCGCGCGGCAATCTGGAGCTGTCCAGCATCTCGGCATTTGACATTGCCAAGCTGGTGCCTGAGTTCTCCATCTTCACCGCCGGTTATGTGGTACGTGACCCTGACCAACAACAAAAGATTTTCAATGGCCCCATCGGTGCAGAGCTGTTCAAAGCCGTATCTGAAAAAATGGAGGTCACACCGTTAGCCACCGTGTACCTGGGCACCCGGCAGGTCAATCTGCGAGAAGCCAAGCCGGTCAAAACACCTGCCGACCTGAAAGGCGTGAAGCTGCGCATGCCCGGCTCCAAAGAGTGGTTGTTCCTGGGCGAAGCACTGGGTGCCACCGCCACACCGCTGGCGTTCGGTGAGGTGTACATGGGCCTCAAAACGGGGACTATCGACGGACAGGACAACCCCCTGCCCTCGGTCCGCGCGGCCAAGTTTTACGAGGTCACCAAACAGATCGTGCTGACCAGCCACCTGGTGGACGGCATCTTCATCGCCATTTCCAACAAGAGCTTCAACGCACTGACGCCCGCGCAAAAGCAAAAGGTAACAGCCGCTGCCCAAGCTGCAGCTGCCTACAACAACGAGAACCGCATCAAGGAAGAGGGCCAGCTGGTCGAGTTCTTCAAGAAAGAAGGCTTGCAAGTTTCCATGCCCGATGTGGATGCATTCCGCAAGTCGGTGCAGGCCACCTACCAGACGTCTGACTATGCCAAAGTATGGCCCAAGGGCTTGCTGGATCGCATCAACGCGACCAAGTAAGCGACGACTGAACCATGTTGCGTCGATTGCAACAGGCCGCCAACCTTCTGGGCGGCGGCCTATTCCTGACCCTGTTTGTCGTATTCATCATTCAAATCACAGCGCGCTTCGGCTTCAACAAGCCTCTGCCCTGGACAGATGAAGCCGCAGTCATTTTGTACGTGTGGGTGATTCTCTGGGGTGCTGCTGCCGTGGTGCCTGAACGCGAACATGTCGTGTTTGACTTGCTGTGGAATAGCGCCAACTACCGCAGCCGCCAGGTGATGCGCATTGTGGGCAACCTGCTCATAGGCGGCCTGTCGGCAGCAGCCATCCCTGCCAGTTGGGACTATGTACGCTTCATGGCACGCGAAGGCTCGCCGGTGTTGGGCGTTTCTTTCCTTTGGATATTCATGCCCTTTGTATTTCTGCTGATCGGCTTGGTCATCCGCAGTGCCTGGGCGATCTGGAACGCGGTGCGCGGCATCGGTTTGGAAGCGGAGCTGCGTCTATGACAACGGGACTTTGGATTTTGGCGGGCATCCTCTTGACCGGCCTGTTGCTGCGCATGCCCATCGGGTTTTCGATGCTGGCTGCCGGCATCGGATATCTGATTGCCAAGGGGCAGGACGTAGGCCTGGTGGCCGAACAAGTCGGCAACGGTCTGTACAACAGCTACGTGCTCCTAGCCGTACCACTATTTGTATTCGCCGCCAACATCATGAATGCTGGCACCGTAAGTGAACGTATTTTTGACTTCTGTCGCATCCTGGTCGGTCGTATGCGGGGTGGCTTGGCACAAGTCGATATTCTGGTCAGTGTGATCTTTTCGGGGATGAGTGGCAGTGCCATTGCAGATGCTGCGGGGCCCGGCCTCGTCACCATCCGCCAGATGCTCAAAAAACCCGAGTACACCCGCGGGTTTGCCGGTGCCGTGGTGGTGGCCAGCGCCACGCTGGGGCCCATCATTCCACCGTCTATCCCCATGGTCATTTATGCGCTGGTGTCCGGTGCATCCGTAGGGGCATTGTTTCTGGGCGGAGTGGTTCCTGGCTTTTTGATGGCCGGCCTGATGATGTTTGTGGTGCACATCATCGCCGTCAAGCGCAACATGCCTCGCGATGAACCCGTACCCCGCGCCCAATGGGCAGGGCTCATTTTTCGCGGTGCTTTGCCGCTGTCCATGCCTATCGTGTTGCTGGGCGGCATCTATTCCGGCGCCTTTACGCCCACAGAGGCCGCTGCGGTTGCGGCCCTGCATGCCCTCATTCTGGCGGCAGTGGTATTCCGTGCGCTTACTTGGCGCAGCTTCTGGGGGGTGGTGATGGAGTCCACCCGAGGAAGTGCGGTCATCACCCTTATCCTCGCCGGATCTTTCATGCTGAACTATGCCTTCACTGCAGAAGGCGTACCGCAAGGCATGGCGATGTGGGTAGACAGCATGGACCTTTCCAAAGTCCAATTCCTCCTGCTGGTGAACGTCATGTTCCTGGTGCTGGGTTGCTTTCTGGATGTGTCGGTGTTGCTATTGGTCTTCGTGCCGATGCTGCTGCCAGCTGCCAAATTGTTGGGCGTGGACCTGGTCCACTTTGGTGTACTGGTGGTCCTGAACATGATGATCGGCTTGATTCACCCCCCCTTCGGCATGCTGCTATTCGTCACCAAGGCGCTCACCGGAATTCCTATCGGCGAGATGATGAAAGAGGGCTGGCCCTTTCTGGTCATGTTGCTATGCCTTCTGGTTGCCATGACGTTCTTCCCCCAGATCGTTTTGTGGCTGCCGCAAACCATGGGCTACGTGACCCAATAGACATCCATGCAACTCACACCTGAAAACACTCTGCCGGTCGATGCCGGCCACGCCACGCTGCTGGGCCGAATCTGGCGGCCTGAGTTGCAAGGCCCCAGCGTGGTTACCGTACGCAATGGCATGGTGGTCGACATCAGCGCCGGCTATCCCACAGCCCGGGATGTGTGCGAGTCCGCTGATCCGGCCGGCACCCTGCGCGCGGCCCATGGGGAGGCTGTCTGCAGTGTGCAAAGCCTACTGGCCAACAGCAGCGTCGCAAGCAGAGACGCTACTTTGCCTTGGCTATTGGCCCCCTGTGATCTGCAGGCCGTCAAGGCAGCCGGGGTCACGTTTGCCACGTCCATGCTAGAGCGGGTCATTGAGGAAAAAGCCCGTGGCAATCCGGCGGCGGCGAGCACCATACGCAGCGAAATCCAGTCACTGATCGGCGACGACCTTTCCAAACTCAAGCCGGGTTCGGAACAGGCCATGGCACTCAAACAAGTGCTGATTGCACAAGGTGCGTGGAGCCAGTACCTCGAAGTCGGCATCGGCCCCGACGCGGAGATTTTCACCAAGGCACCGGTGCTGGCGGCTGTTGGCAGCGGGGAAGATGCGGGCTTGCACCCAGCGTCCCACTGGAACAATCCTGAACCGGAAGTCGTACTCACCATTAACTCGCACGGTGAAGTCGTGGGTGCAACGCTGGGCAACGATGTGAACCTGCGTGATGTGGAAGGCCGCTCAGCACTCTTGCTGGGCAAAGCCAAGGACAACAACGCCTCTGCATCTATAGGACCCTTCATTCGCTTGTTTGACGAGCAGTTCACCATCAACGACGTGCGCAGCGCTGAACTGACATTGCGGGTGGAAGGGGCTGACGGATTCGTAATGGATGGCTATTCGTCCATGGCCCGCATCAGTCGTGACCCGCTCGACCTTGCTGCCCAATTGATAGGGCCGTATCACCAGTACCCGGACGGAGCCATGCTGTTTCTGGGCACATTGTTTGCGCCCGTGCAGGACCGGGATGCGCCGGGTAGCGGCTTTACCCACAAGTTGGACGATGTTGTCACCATCCACAGCGCAAAGCTGGGTACCCTGCGCAACCGCATGAGGCACTGCAACCAGTGTCCGCCCTGGACATTCGGCGCATCACACCTGATGCGCAACTTGGCGGTACGGGGCTTGCTGTAAGCGCCGCGCGCCTCAGGCGTGCTCTGCGCTTTGCCCCACCAGAATACGCTGGTCCAGGAAGCGCCACAAACGCTCGTCCGCGCAAAAAGCCACATTGAAGCGCAGCCAGCCGGTCGGCCGGGGCTCCACCAGAAACAATTGGCCGGGCCCCAACATGATGCCCTCCTGGGTCGCCGACTGCGACAGGACGGCGCTGTCCGCGATGTCGGGGTGCCGGGCCCACAGGTACATGCCGGCCTCGGGCTCATGGAAGATCTCAAAACCCAAATCAGCCAAACGCCGGGTCACCCGGTGATGCGAATCTCCCAAACGCTCTCTGAGCGACTTCAAATGCTTTCGCCAGCGACCATCGGTCACCGCACCTAGGACAATGCGCTCTGAGATGTCCGATGAAGTTAATCCAGACATCATTTTCAGCCTGACAAACTGCCTAATCCGTTCTGGATTGGCCAACATGTAGCCCACGCGAAGATTCGGCGAGATCGTCTTGGAGTAGCTCCCCACATACACCACTCGATTTAGCTGATCCAAGCTGGCGAGCGTGGTGCGCGTCCCCGAGTCCATATCGGCGTAGATATCATTCTCCACTAATACGAAATCATGCACTTCTGCAAGATGCAAGAGCCGGTGCAACTGCCCGACCGAAGCGACTGAACCAGTGGGACTCTGCAGTCGGGGCTGGGTAAAAAAAGCCTTGGGCTTTCGCTGTGTGAGGATAACCTCCAAAGCCTGCAAGTCATACCCGGTGCCAGTGCGGGGGACGCCCAACACCTCTGCACCGACGAACTTGAGCATAAAGAGCAAATTGGGATAGCCCGGATCGTCGACCAGCACCGTATCCCCTGGCTGCACCAGACTGCGGGCAATGAGGTCCAAACCTTGGCTGGAGCCATGGGTCAACACGATTTGACCGGGCTCTGCTGTCACTTGCTGCTCTCCCAGTGCATCCAAAACGATGGCCCGCAGTTCACGATGCCCCAAGGGAACACCATAACCGTCGAGATCGCTGGTATCGGACGAGATCTGCCGCATGCTACGGCGGACTGCATCACCAAATAACCAGTCATGGGGCAGCCATCCGCACCCGGGCTTGAGTGGCAGGTCCCGGTTTTCAAATATTTGTTTGAGGTACCAACTGGCGTCGAATTTGGGAGCCTCCGCCGCACTCTCTCCGGATGCCGCACTGGAAGCGTCATCACGGCGCTTCACAAAAAACCCCGCGTGCGCCCGTGATACCAACCACCCCTGTGCCACCAGACGGTCGTATGCCTCCACGACCGTAAACACGCTGACACGATGGCTGGCGGCAAAAGCTCGGATAGAGGGCAATTTACTGCCGGGTTTGAGCACCTGCGCAGCAATCAGGCCGCGCATTCCCTCCACGATCTGCGTGATGAGAGGCGTAGTTATTTCGGGACGAAGAGTGAGCATGTCAGCGAGGGCAGCGTGTGCTGGATTCTAGACCTGTACAGTGCTTCACTCTCCAATTGCTGCTGTACATGGGCAGAATCAATAGTGGCTCCTATAGTGCATGTTTTGTTCAACCATTGCACTTCAACACCCTATGCAAGCCGAACGCCAAATTCTCAATGCCGCCCTGTATGCCCGCCGCCAATCCGCCGTTGCCCGTGGCGTCGGTCAGGCCCACGAGATTTTCATCAAGAACGCCCGCAACTCCGAGTTCTGGGATGTGGAAGGCCGCCGCTTCATCGACTTCGCCGGCGGTATTGCGGTACTCAACACCGGCCACCTGCACCCCCAGGTGATTGAGGCCGTCAAGGCCCAGCTCGACCTTTACACACATACCTGCTTTCAGGTGATCGCCTACGAACCCTACGTCGAAGTGTGCGAACGCCTGAACGCCATGGCGCCCGGCAACTTTGCCAAGAAGAGCCTGCTTCTAACCACCGGCGCCGAAGCAGTGGAAAACGCCATCAAAATCGCCCGCGCTCATACCAAGCGCCCCGGCGTAATCGCTTTCACCGGCGGCTACCACGGCCGCACCAACTTCACGCTGGGCCTCACCGGTAAAGTGGCTCCGTACAAGCTGGGCTTTGGCCCCTTCCCCGGCGAAGTCTTTCACGCACAGTTCCCCATCGAACTGCATGGTGTGAGCGTGGAGGATGCCCTGCACTCGGTGGAGTTGATCTTCAAGAATGACATCGAGGCAGAACGGGTTGCGGCCTTCATCGTGGAGCCAGTGCAAGGCGAAGGTGGCTTCTACGTCGCCCCTCCCGAGTTCATTTCCGGCCTGAAGGCCATGGCCGACAAGTACGGTATTTTGTTGATCGCCGACGAAGTGCAAACCGGCGCGGGTCGCACCGGCACCTGGTTCGCCTGCGAGCAGTGGCCTGTGGCTCCTGATTTGATTACCACTGCCAAATCGTTGGCTGGCGGATTCCCCTTGTCCGGTGTGGTCGGTCGTGCTGACGTGATTGACGCACCGGCGGCAGGTGGCTTGGGCGGTACTTATGCAGGCAGCCCCGTTGCTTGCGCCGCGGCACTGGCCGTGATGAAGGCCTTTGAAGAAGAAAAACTCCTGCAACGCAGCCAAGCCATGGGCGCCTTCCTGGTCGAGAAGCTCAAGGCGATTGCCACCAAGGTACCTGCCATCGGTGATGTACGCGGATTGGGCGCCATGGTCGCCATCGAGTTATTTGAGGACGGCGATGTCAACCGCCCTGACGCCGCATTGGTCAAGAAAGTGGTGACCGAAGCTGCCCGCCGCGGACTGATCCTGCTGTCTTGCGGCACCTACGGCAACGTCATCCGCATCCTAGTGCCCTTGACGGCTCCGGATACATTGCTGGAGGAAGGCTTGAGCATTCTGGCCGACAGCTTCACCGCTTCCGTTTGATGGGATCAGATGAAATGCTACGTTTTTCATAGCTGCTTGCGCATATTTCATGGGCGCTGGCAGCCAATTTTGTTTGTATATTGAGGAGACACCATGTCCACATTGCCGCTTTCCCTGTTGAAAGACCCCAGCCTGCTCAAGACAGACGCACTTATCAACGGCCAGTGGGTCACCGGCGCTAGCCGCTTTGCGGTGACTGATCCGTCCAACGGCCAGCACTTGGCCGATGTGGCCAACCTCGGTGCAGCAGACGCGGAAGCCGCCATCGCAGCTGCCAACGCCGCCTGGCCCGCCTGGAAGAGCAAGACCGCCAAAGAGCGCAGCATCATCCTGCGCAAGTGGTTTGACCTGCTTATGGCCAACCAGGAAGACCTGGCCCGCATCATGACGGCCGAGCAAGGCAAGCCCTTTGCCGAAGCCAAAGGCGAGATTGCCTATGGCGCCAGCTTTGTGGAGTGGTTTGCCGAAGAAGCCAAGCGCGTCAACGGCGAGACGCTGCCCCAGTTCGACAACAACCGCCGCCTGATGGTGATCAAGCAGCCCATCGGTGTGTGCGCTGCCATCACGCCCTGGAACTTCCCGCTCGCCATGATCACCCGCAAGGTGGCGCCTGCGCTGGCCGCCGGTTGCCCCGTGATCATCAAGCCCGCTGAGCTAACGCCCCTGACTGCGTTAGCTGCCGCCGAGCTGGCCATCCGCGCCGGCATTCCGGCCGGTGTGCTCAACATGATCACCGCCGACAGCGACCAATCGATTGCCGTGGGCAAGGTCATTTGCGCCAGCGACGTGGTGCGCCACTTGAGCTTCACCGGCTCCACCGAAGTGGGCCGCATCCTGATGGCGCAAAGCGCGCCCACCGTCAAAAAGCTGTCGCTCGAACTGGGTGGCAATGCCCCCTTCATCGTGTTTGACGACGCCGATGTGGACTCCGCCTTGGAAGGCGCTTTGGCAAGCAAGTACCGCAATGCTGGCCAGACCTGCGTGTGCGCCAACCGCTTCTATGTGCAAGCCGGCGTGTACGACCAGTTTGTGGCCAAGTTCAGCGCCAAGGTCAAAGCCATGAAGGTCGGTAACGGCTTTGAAGACGGCGTGGTGCAAGGTCCGCTGATTGAAGACGCAGCCATTGAGAAGGTCAAACGCCACGTGGCGGACGCCGTGGCAAAAGGTGGCAAAGTGGAAACTGGCGGCAACGCCTTGCAAGGCCAGTTCTTTGAGCCTACCGTGGTCTCCGGCGCTACTGCCGACATGCTGTGCGCCCGCGAAGAAACCTTCGGCCCCTTCGCACCGGTGTTCAAGTTCACCACCGAGCAGGAAGCTATAGACGCCGCCAACAATACCGAGTTCGGCCTGGCCAGCTACTTCTACAGCCGCGATATCGGCCGCATCTACCGCGTGGGCGAAGCGCTGGAATACGGCATGGTGGGCGTGAACGTGGGCATTCTGGCCACCGAGCACGTGCCTTTCGGCGGTGTCAAGCAATCCGGCCTGGGCCGCGAGGGCTCGCACTTCGGCATGGACGACTACATCGAAGTCAAGTACCTCTGCTTGGGCGATATCCTCAAGTAATCGCCAAAAAGAAAAAACGGGGCCGAGGCCCCGTTTTTTTAATCAGCAATTTGATCAGCTCAGCTCTGGCCCTTGCGGGTTGGCAGCACGGGCACTGCGGTTCACGCCGTTGTTCACCGACCATGGAATGGAGGGTGCCCGGTCCAAAGGCGCCACCTTGGTCAACAATGCCTGCCAGAAGAAGCCGCTCTGGATAGCGATCACCGCGAACAGCATGTAGCTCTGCGAGCTGGATGCGAGCCAAAGGTTGTACACCGGCATGAACACAAACGGCGACACCAGTAAAGGCAAGCCAATGCGCAATGCCTGCATGGACTCCAGCCCCTTGCCAAGGTTGAACAAATCCCAGTAGTAGTTGGTAAACATGCCCATCACCATCCAGCAGCCCAAATGCCATGCATACACGATGGCATGGTTGCGCACCAAGAGCGCAATCCAGGGTTGGGAGGTTTCATCCGCATTCACGATGAGAACCATGAAAGCCCCCGTGGTCGCGAAGACCACGAAGTAGATGAACATCAGAAATTTAAGCGCTCTGGACATGTTTTCCCCGGGGTTTGACACTGCGCAGCATCTTACCCGCTAGAACCCCCGGCTTAGAGCAGGGTCACACCCGTTTTAGACTGCACAACCTCGCGGGTGACGCCGGGAGCCAACTCCACCAGCTTCAGCCCTTCAGGGGTGACGTCCATGACGGCCAGGTCCGTGATGATGCGGTCCACCACGCCCACGCCGGTCAAGGGCAAGGTGCAACTGGGCAGGATCTTCAGGTCTTCGGTGCCGTCTTTCTTCTTGGCCACGTGCTCCATGAGCACGATCACGCGCTTCACGCCAGCCACCAGGTCCATTGCACCGCCCATGCCCTTGACCATCTTGCCGGGAATCATCCAGTTCGCGAGGTCGCCCTTTTCACTCACTTGCATAGCACCCAGAATGGACAAGTTGATTTTGCCGCCGCGAATCATGGCAAAGCTCTGGTCTGAGCCGAAGATGCTGCTGCCCTTGATGGTGGTCACGGTCTGCTTACCCGCATTGATCAGGTCGGCGTCGACCTCATCCTCGGTCGGGAAAGGGCCTATGCCCAACATGCCGTTTTCGCTTTGCAACCACACCTCTTTGTCAGAGGGCACATGGTTTGCCACCAAGGTGGGAATGCCGATGCCCAGGTTCACATAAAACCCGTCTTCCAGCTCGTGGGCCGCACGGGCAGCCATTTGGTCTTGATCCCAGCTCATGTTCAGACTCCTGCTTTCTCGGTGATCGTGCGTTTCTCAATCCGCTTCTCGGGTGAGGCGTTCAATACGATGCGATGCACATAAATCCCGGGCAAATGCACGGCATCCGGCGCGATGTCGCCGGTCTCGACGATCTCTTCCACTTCCACCACCGTAATCTTGCCGGCCATGGCCACAGCCGGGTTGAAGTTGCGCGCGGTAAAGCGGAACTGCAGGTTGCCCGACTTGTCAGCGCGGTGGGCTTTCACCAGCGACACATCCGGAACCAATGAGCGTTCCATCACATAAGTCTCGCCATCAAACTCGCGCAGCTCTTTGCCCTCGGCCACCATGGTGCCCACACCGGTCTTGGTGAAGAAGGCGGGAACACCAGCTCCACCTGCACGCAGCTTCTCAGCCAACGTACCTTGGGGGGTGAATTCCAACTCCAGCTCGCCAGCCAGGTATTGGCGCTCGAACTCTTTGTTTTCGCCCACATAGGAGCTGATCATCTTTTTGATCTGACGCGTCTCGAGCAACTTGCCGAGGCCAAAGCCGTCAACACCTGCGTTGTTGGAGATAGCGGTCAGGTTTTTGGCACCCGAATCGCGCAAGGCATCAATCAGTGCCTCGGGAATGCCGCACAAACCAAAACCACCGACGCCCAGCAACTGGCCGTCCTGGATGATGCCTTCAAGCGCCGCAGCGGCGCTGGGGTAAATCTTGTTCACTGCGCATATCTCCTATATGGATAGAAACAACATGGGCACTACGATACTACGTAACCGCATACGTAGTTCTCCGTAAAGCCTTTCCCTCACCGCAATCTGCATGGACATTGACTATCGCCAAGCCTTTGACCTCGCGCCCGTGGGGCTGGCGCTTTCGCGCAACCGCACCATGATCGATTGCAACCAACAACTGTGCGAGATGTTCGGGGCTAGCAAAGACCAACTGGTGGGCCAGTCCTTCCAGGTGCTCTACCCGAGTGCGGACGAATTTGAGCGCCTCGGTGCACGCATGGCGCCTCTGCTCAACCGCAATGGAACCTATGCAGATGACCGCATCATGAAACGGCTGGACGGCCGCTTCAAGGGAGAAACCTTTTGGTGCCATGTAAGCGGCCGGGCACTGAACCCTAGCGCCCCCCACGAAGCTGGTATCTGGACATTCGAAGACTTGAGCGCCCGCCGCCCCGTACGAGCGGAGCTCACCCCCCGCGAGCGCGAGGTCGCGGCCTACCTGATGCAGGGCCAGACCTCCAAGCAGATCGGCAAAACGCTGGAGATCAGCCACCGCACCGTCGAAATTTACCGTGCGCGCCTGATGCGCAAATACAAGGCATCCACCACCGCAGACCTGGTGCACAAGCTCATGGCAGGCTGAAAACCTGAAAAGACCCTAAATCTGTATCGGAATGGTGCATTTTTTGTATCAATGCACCAGAATGTGGCACACAAGCAGCTCACAGACCACAAGGCGGAGCTGCGCACCTATTGCTGACAGGGAGCGGCGACCGGCGGACATCCGTTGGACCATCTGGCACGCCACCTCCTGTGTTTGTAGGGAGAACGTGCAAATGAAAGCCTGGAAAATTGCAACCCGTCTGCAATGGATCATCGGCATCCTCGGATGCTTGTTGGTCGGCATCGGTAGCCTGGGCCTCCAAGGCCTCGCAGCGTCCAATGCATCTCTGAAAACCGTCTACGAAGACCGTGTCATCGCGTTGGGCCAGCTCGGTGAAGTCTCCCGACTGCTGCAACGCAATCGCATCGTGCTGCTGGACAGCCTCGTCCACCGGGAACCCGCCCATGTGAAGCAGCAGACCGACGAGTTTGACCGCAACACCGCCCGCATCGAGAGCACCTGGAAAGCCTACGAGGCGACCTACCTCACCCCGGAGGAATCAGCTCTCGCCAAAGAGTTTCCATCCCTATACGGCAACCTGATGAATCTGGGCTTGCGACCCATGCGCGGGGCCTTGGCAAACCTGGACCATGAGCGTGCGGATCAGTTCTACCAAACGCAAGTAACCCGCCTGATGGCTCCGGTCATGGAGAACATCGAACAGCTCAACCGCATCCAATATGCAGTCTCCAAGCAGGAGTACGAATCGGGCCTTGCCGACTTTAGGTGGATGCGGGCAGTAAGCATCTCGGCGATCCTTGCGGGTCTGGGGATCGCAATCGCTTTGGGCTACTTCATGATCCGCTCCCTTTACCGCCAGTTGGGTGGCGAGCCTTCAGAGGTGCTCGCCATTACCACCGCGGTGGCGCAAGGCGACCTGACGACCTCCATTACGGTACCCGCCTTTGCCCCGGACAGTGTCATGGCCGGCATGGCCCGTATGCAACATGCGCTGCAGATCATGGTGGGAACCGTCCGGGAAGGCTCCGAAAGTGTGGCCAGTGGCAGCACCCAGATAGCCAGCGGCAGTGGAGATTTATCTTCGCGAACCGAGCGGCAGGCTAGCGCTCTGGAGCAGACCGCCGCTTCCATGGAGCAACTAAGTGCCACTGTGCGTCAAAACGCTGACAGCGCCCGGGAAGCCTACCGGTTGGCCCATGTGGCTTCCGGCATCGCGCGCAAGGGGGGCAATGTCGTGGCCCAGGTCGTGGACACCATGCAGGGTATAGACCAGGCCTCACAGCGGATTGCCGACATCATCGGGGTGATTGACGGCATCGCCTTTCAAACCAATATCCTGGCGCTGAACGCTGCCGTAGAGGCAGCCCGTGCAGGGGAACAGGGTCGCGGCTTTGCAGTGGTGGCCAGCGAAGTACGCTCACTGGCCGGGCGCAGTGCGGATGCGGCCAAGGAAATCAAAGGCTTGATTTCAGCAAGCGTAGAGAGGGTCGCACGAGGTAACGACCAAGTGGAACAGGCGGGTGGCACCATGGAAGAAGTGGTACTCGCTATCCAGCAGGTTGCAGACCTCATGGACTCCATCAGCGCAGCCAGCTCGGAGCAGGCTTCCGGGGTTTCCCAGATCGGCGAAGCGGTCGGTCACATGGACCAGACCACCCAACAGAACGCGGCCTTGGTAGAGGAAATGTCTGCTGCGGCCGCCAGTCTGCGGGCACGCGCTCACGAACTGGTGCAAAGCGTTGCAGCGTTCAGGCTGAATAAAGGCGGCAATTCGCCGTTGCGGCAGATCTTGCTGGAGAGCGCCACCTAGTCGAGATAGCCTTGCCGCAACTTGGCGGGTTGACCGTGAGCGCGAGCGAGTTCACCCTCCAGCGCTGCAATCCTCTGCTCTGCCAGTCCCAGCTGCAGTAACGCAGCCTGGAGTTCCGCTTCCAACCGTGCCACCTCCAACACCAAGGTGTCTGCAACTGCGGTCACCTTCTCTCGGGTGGCATCGCGGGTAAGGGTGAGGCCGGCGGACAAGGTGTCCAGCCAGGCAAGAATCTGAACTCGCGTGGTGTCTTTGTGCAGCGGTGTTTGCAAGGTAGCTTTTTTCACATCGGCCCGCCGGCATAGTTCACTTTGGGTAACGCGGCCATGGTTGAACGGGTAAACGCCCTGATGGGCAGCGATGTCTGCTTCAATGTCTGCCATCGCCTTGCGCAAACGGGCCAATGCGGCCTCCGTGCGGGGGTTGGCATTGTCGGCAGAAGGCAGATAAAGATGTTCGGGCATGAAGCAGGCTCTGGTCTCAAGGCCTGTGCAGTTTACTGAAGCTAGACTCTCGCGCATTAACAAGGACCGCCATGACAGAACACAGCACACCCGCCCCTTACGAAGCCGACGCATGGGCTGCACTGAAGCAGCTCGGGGACACCGCATTGACCACCGGCGGCATTCAAGCCGTGCTTCAGATGTTCATCAGCGTGGTGACTTCGGCGGAAGAAGTGGCGCGCGTGAGCGAAGAGGCCGGCCATCCTGAGACCATGACCACGCAGGTCATCTCCGAATGGATCAGCACCCAGTTCGTGCCGGAGATGCAGGCCAGGTTGCAAGAATCCGGCGAGGCCTAAATCAGGTTGCGCATGGCGCGCGCGGTTTCTTGCAGCACCGGCAACACGCGGCGCACCGCATCGTCTGTACTTTCGTTGCCCATGGGCATGGTCACGTTGAGCGCGCCCATCAAGGCGCCATGGCGGTCAATCAAAGGCACCGCCACCCCGCGGTAGTTCATTTCCAGCTGTTGTTCCGAGACCGCCCAGCCCTGCTGGCGAATGCGGGCCAGCTCCACCCGCATACGATCTTTGCTGGCAATGGTGTGCGAGGTGTAGGCCTTGAATTGCCGGGTTTGTAACCAATCCTCCAGCCAGGCCGGGTCGCGCATTGCAAGGATCAACATCCCCGCAGACGTCACCTGCGCCTGCACCCTTGAACCCAGCACATACCCAGTACTCATGGGCCGGTTGCTGCCATTGCGGGCGATGTAGACGATCTCATCGCCATCGAGCACGCTCACATAGGCAATCTCTTGAGTGCCAGCGGTGACCCGCTGCAAAAACGGCTGCACCACCCGCGGCAAACGGGCCGACTCCAGATAAGACTGCCCGATGCGCAGCACCCGCGGCGTCAGCCAGAACAACTTACCGTCACTCGCCACATAGCCCAAGTACTGCAAGGTCAACAAATAGCGGCGGGCGGCGGTGCGGGTCATGCCACAGCGCTCGCCGGCCTGACTGGCCGTCATACGCTGGTGGGCGTCATCGAAGGCCTCGATCAGGCCCAGGCCTTTTTCAAGACCGGCAATCCAGTCCTTTTTATCCAAGGCAGGCGCGTCAATCCCTACAACGGGCGGGCGCAAGGCAAGTTCGGTAGTCATGGGCGCTGATTCTGGAGGTCTGGAAAACGGTGTCAGCCTAGTGCTTACCCGCAAAATGATCGATTATCGATCTTTATAGTACGACAAACGATCACATTGACAATTCTTCGCTTTCATTCGCACAGGTGAATCGCTAAAGTTCCCCTCGAACCGCACCATTCGTACGACTAGCGAACAGACGGTCACCCCCAGAACCGAACGCCACACCAGGAGACAAACACCATGCAAAAACGTAACACTCTCAAATTGATAGCTGCCTGCGCAATGTTGATGGGCGCTAGCAGCGCTTTCAGCCAGGACGTGATCAAAATCGCCAACATCGTCGAGCTGTCCGGCGGCGGCGCATCCGCAGGTACCAACTTCAAAAACGGGGTGGAATTGGCCGTGAAAGAGATCAATGCCTCCGGCGGCATTTTGGGCAAAAAGATTCAGACAGTTACTTCCGACACCCAGTCCAACCCCGGTGTGGCCAAGGGCCTGACCCAGAAGGCGGTGGACGATGATGTGTTCGCCATCTTCGGCCCCGTGTTCTCCGGCTCCATCATGGTGTCCATGGCCGAGAGCCGCAAAGCGGAGATCCCTAACTTCACCGGCGGTGAAGCAGCCAGCATCACCATGCAGGGCAACCCCTACATCTTCCGCACCAGCTTCACCCAAGCCACTGCCATGCCCAAAGTGGCCCGCTACATGAGCGATCAGGCCAAGCTCAAGAACATCGCCATCATTTATGTGAACAACGATTTCGGCAAGGGTGGCTTGGACATGATCAAAAAGGCGCTGGCCAACTCCAGCACCAAGATCGCAGCCGAGATTTCGACCGATGCCGGCCAGGTGGACTTCTCTGCCGCCGTGCTTAAGGCCAAGCAAAGCAATGCCGACGGTGTATTTGTGTATACCAACGAAGAAGAGTCCGCCCGCGCCCTCCGCGAGCTGCGCAAGCAAGGCTGGAACAAGCCCATCGTTGGCGAAACCACCCTCACCGGCCAGAAGGTCATTGAGCTGGCCGGCGAGGCGTCCAACGGCGCAGTGGCCCACGTGGGCTTGACGGTGGATGCTCCCATCCCCGCCGTGCGCGCCTTCCGCGCCAAGTTTGAGCGTGAGTACAAGTACATCTCCGATCACAACGGCATGAAGGGCTACTCCGGCATTTACACCTTGAAAGCTGCCATCGAAAAAGTGGGCAAGCTCGATCGCAAGGCCGTTGCCAACGCGATGCATAGCTTGGTAGTCACCACCGACAAAGAGCCCGGCATCCTGATGAACGTGGCTTTTGACCAGAACGGCGATCTGGACCGCGAAAGCTTCCTGGTGGAGGTGAAAAACGGCCAGCAAGTGGTGGTGGCTACCCTGCCCCCGCTGAACCCCATCGCCATCAACAAACCCGCAGCCGCTGCCAAGCCTGCTGCACCGGCCAAAAAATAACGGCCTGAAACCATCCGGTCTCCCTGGCTTTGACGCCCGGGCAGACCGGATTGGCACACTCTTTCCGGGGCAGGTGATCCACTTGGCCCCCGGCTAGTACCGCGCCCCAAGGGACCCCCATGACCGATTTCCTCCAACTCTTTTTCAGTGGAATGGCCACCGGCGCCATCTACTCGCTGGCAGCCCTCGGCTTTACGCTGTTGTGGCAGGCCAGCGGCACCATCAATTTCGCCCAAGGCGAGTTCGTGATGCTGCCCGCCTTCATGATGCTGGGCTTCATGAGCATTGGCGCGCCACTGGCGGTGAGCTTCACCATGACGGTGGTGCTCGCGGTGTTTGTGCTGGGTTGGGTCTTCAAGCGCGGTCTGGTGGACCCCTTGTTCAAGTTCGGCATGATGCCCATCGTGGTGGCCACCATCGGCCTGTCGATTGCCATGCGCAATGGCTTGCGCGCCGGCTACAGCGCCGAAGCCCACCCTTTCCCCAGCCTGTTTGCAGACAAGCTTTTCAATATCGCGGGTGTGACCATCACGCTAGCGGATGTGGGCACCTTTGCGGTAGCGCTGATTCTGGTCTTTGTGGTGCAGGCTTTCATGACCAAAACCGTGACCGGCCGGGCCATGCAGGCGGTGGCGCAAAACACCGAAAGCGCATCGGTACTGGGCATCAATGTGCCCCGCATGATTTTTTATGCCTTTGCCATCAATGCGGTGCTGGCAGTGGCCGCAGCGCTCTTGGTCACGCCCACCTATCTGGCCAAGTTCGACATGGGCGAGAGCTTGGGCACCAAGGCCTTCTTCGCCGCCATCATCGGTGGCTTCAACAACTCGCGCGGCGCGCTCTTGGGCGGTCTGATTGTGGGTGTGTGTGAAAACCTGGCTGCCGCCTACATCTCCCCTGCCTACAAAGACGCGGTGGCACTGGTGATCTTCATGGTCGTGATTTTGTTCAAGCCGCAGGGGCTGCTGGGCAAAAAAGTGGAACGCAAAGTCTGAGTACCACCGGGACACACTCATGAAAAAAATTACTCTTCTTTTGATAGCGGCTTGCGCAATATTGCTGCTGGCTGCGCCGCCTTTTCTAAAAAATTACGGCGTGTACTTGCTGTCTTACTGGCTGGTGTTTGTCATTGCCACCATGGGGCTGAACCTCACTGTGGGTTACGCCGGCCAGAAGTCACTGGGTCATGCTGCTTTCTTCGGCATAGGTGCGTACACCGTCGCCATCCTGATGAAGGCCGGCTTCAGTTTCTGGCTGGGCCTGCCGGTAGCGGCACTGATTTGCTTTTTCATTGGCATTGCGCTTGGCTTTCCGGCCCTGCGGGTGCAAACCATTTACCTCGCATTTGCCACCCTGGGCTTCAATACTGCGGTCTGGCTGGTCATGCGCAATGAAGAGTGGTTGACCGGCGGCACCTTCGGTATCAACAACATCGCCCGCCCTTCCCTTTTCGGCTATTCGCTGGAAGGCAACCTCGCGTATTACTACTTTGTGCTGGTGACCACCATGCTGCTGGGCGCCCTGCAATGGGGCCTGTTGCGCAGCCCCTGGGGCAAGGCGTTTACTGCACTGCGGGACAACCCGATCCGGGCCGAAAGCCTGGGTATCGACACCCGCTCTTACACCCTGCTCAGCTTTGCCATTGGTGCGGCGTATGCCGGTGTGGCAGGTGCGCTGTTTGCATCCCTGGTGCAGTTCATTGAGCCTGCGCCCTTCACGGTGGGTGCGTCCATCATGATGTATTTGATGGTGGTGGTCGGTGGGCCGGGCTACTTCCTGGGCCCTCTGCTGGGCTCCGCGGTCGGCGTGATCCTGCCCGAGTGGCTGCGGTTTGCGCAGGCCTGGTACCTGTTCGTCTTCGGCGCTGCGGTGGTGGTGCTGATGATCTGGCTGCCGGATGGCCTGCTAAGCATTCCTGACCGCATCAAGGCCAAACGCCAGGCCCGTGAAGCCAGCGCCGCACGCGCCGCTGCGGCCCAACAACAGGGAGCCCAATGATGAGCCAGCCTGCAACACAACCACCCGTTCTCAAAGTTAGCAACATCAAAAAGGCCTACGGCGCCATTCAGGCCGTAGGCGGTGTTTCTTTCGAAGTCATGCCCGGCGAGATCTTCGGCGTGATCGGGCCTAACGGCTCCGGCAAGACCACGCTGTTCAACAGCATGCTGGGCCAGATCACCCCGGACGAAGGCAAGATCGAACTCAACGGCCAGGACGTCACCCAAGCCGGTCCGCTGGAGTTGAGCCGCCGCGGTGTGGGCCGCACGTTTCAGACGCTGCAGGTATTCGGAAAGATGACGGTGCGCGACAACCTGATCGTCGCCGCCCAGGAGCACCAAGGCTCCATGCTGAGCCGCATGTTCGCCCCATCGGACTCCGGGCTGGGAGCCAAGGCCGATGCGCTGATCGACCAGTTCCGCATCCGCCATGTGGCCGACAAGAAGGCGGGCGAACTGTCCTACGGCCAGCAGAAGCTGGTGGACATTGCCATGGCTTTCATGAGCGAGCCCGATCTGGTGCTGCTGGACGAACCCTGCGCAGGGGTGAACCCCAGCCTGGTGGGTGGCATCAGCACTCTGCTCAAGGAGCTGAACCGGAACCCCAAGTTCGGCAAGAAGAGTTCCTTTGTGGTCATCGAGCACAACATGGACTTTGTGATGGACCTGTGCCACCGCATCATGGTGATGGTGGAAGGCCAGGTGCTGGCCATCGGCACACCCGAAGAAATCCGCAACAACAAACAGGTGTTGGACGCCTATCTCGGAAGCTAAGTCATGAGCAACGACACCTGCATTGAATTCAAAGACGTGGTGGCCGGCTACAAGGATTTCATGATCCTGAACAACCTGTCATTCAAAGCCAATCGCGGCACTATCACCTTGCTGCTCGGGCCCAATGGCGCGGGCAAATCCACCGTGCTCAAGGCGCTGTTTGGTTTGCTCAAGCCGCGCCAAGGCGACATCCTGCTAGACGGCGTGAGCGTGGCTGGCTCCACCCAAAAAGCACTGTTGGCCCAGGGCATTGCCTTTGTGCCCCAGGGTCGCAACCTGTTCGGCCAGCTCAGCGTGTTTGAAAACCTGGAGCTCGGCGGCATCACCCTGGGCATGAAGACCACCCACGAGCGCATTCCGGAAGTGCTGGAATTCTTCCCCCGCGTGAGCCAGCGTCTGCATTCACCCGCTTCCGCACTCTCAGGCGGTGAGCAAAAGCAGCTGGAAATCGGCCGCGCGCTGCTCTTGCGCCCCAAGGTGATTTTGATTGACGAGCCCTCCATCGGCCTCTCGCCCATCGTGGTGGCAGACGTATTCAAGCTCTTGCGCAAGCTCGCCGACCAAGGCACCACGGTGCTGATGGTGGAGCAGAACGTGAAGAGCGCGCTCAAGATTTCAGACGAAGCGATTGCCCTCGAGTCCGGCCGTCTGGTGCTGCAAAAGCCTGCATCGGAATTGCTGGCTGACCCCCATATTGAGCGTTTGTTTTTGGGCGGTGCGCATACCAGTGCCGCGCCGGTAAGCGCCACTGTTTAGCTTTACTTCACTATTTGACGACCAGGAGAACCCATGGCCAACATCCCACGCCCCAGCGGCGCAGATCGCGAACACATTGACGAAGGCCCCAACCCGCTGGGCCTGGAAGGCATTGAGTTCATCGAATACGCCACCTCCAAACCGCAAGCGCTGGGCCAGGTGCTGGAGGCCATGGGCTTTCGCCCGATTGCCCGCCACCGCTCGCGCGAAGTGCTGCTGTACCGCCAGGGCGATATCAACGTCATCGTCAACGCCCACGGCCGGGGTGCCGCGCTGACCGAAAAGCCGGTGATCGCCGCCATCGCCATGCGGGTGCAAGACGCATCTGCCGCCTACAAGCGTGCACTGGCCCGCGGTGCTTGGGCCGTGCCGGTGCAAGTTGAAGTGATGGAGCTGCACATTCCCGCCGTGCATGGCGTGGGTAACAGCCGCATTTACTTTGTAGACCGCCACCGCGAGTTCTCAATTTACGACGTGGACTTCACCCCCGTACCGGCAGTCGACAAGAACCCGCCAGCCATCACCGGCCTGCACTTCTTCGGCGTGGTGCAGTACATCGGCAACGACCGCAGCGATGACTGGACCGAGTTCTACAGCGCCCTCTTCGGCTTTACCGCGCTGGAGCCCGAGACCCGCTTCGGCATCCTGCCCAAGGGGCGCATTTTGCAAAGCCCGTGCAAAACCTTTTACCTGCAACTCATCGAGCCCGAGCCCGGTGTGTTGGATGTGGAAGACGACGAGTGCTTCCAGCGCGTAGGTCTGGGTACCCCCGATGTGCAAGCCACCGTGGCGGCCTTGCGCCAGCGCGGCGTGGACTTTGTGCCCAGCAAAGACCCGGCGCAAGACAGCAAGGGCGCGCTCACCCGCCCCACCATGGGCAACGCCATGTTTGAGCTGGTTCACCACGTCCGGGGCTGAACACCATGAGCCAATTTGAAGGCAAATTTGACGACTTCGGGATGGACACCATCACCCTGGCCGGGCCCCTGAAGGCCAAGCTGGACGCCATGAAGGCGGCCGGCTTTACCCAGGTGATGCTGCTGGCCCGTGATCTGGTGAGCCACCCCGAGGGCTGGCGCGCAGCGGTGCAAGAAGTCAAAGACAGCGGCTTGCGCGTGACCGGTTTTCAGGTGCTGCGCGATTTTGAAGGCCTCTCCGGCCACCTGCACGACTACAAGGTCGACATCGCCAAAAGCATGATGGAGATGTGCGCGGCGCTCGACTGCCGCGTCATGCTGGCCTGCTCCAGCACCTCCACCCACGCTACCGGTGACACCTACAAGCTGGTGCAGGACCTGCGCAAGCTGGCCATGCTAGCGATTCCAATGAACATCAAAATCGCGTTCGAAGCCCTGTCCTGGGGCCGTAACGTGAATGAATTCCCCCAAGCGTGGGACCTGATTACCCAAGCCGACATGCCCAACCTCGGCCTGGGCTTTGACTCCTTCCACCTGTTTGCCACCAAAACGCCGTTGGACGAGCTGGAGATCCTAGACCCCAGCAAAATCTTTCTGGTGCAGTTGGCTGACTTCATGTGGAACGAAATCAAAACAGTCGAGGAGCGCATCACCACGGCGCGCACCTTCCGCGTCTTCCCCGGTGAAGGCGTGCACAGCGATGCGCTCGCTGAGCTGGTGCTCAAACTGCACCAGCTGGGCTATCGCGGCGACTACAGCTTTGAAGTATTCAACGACGACTACCAACAAATGCCGCTGGAAACCGTGGCGGCCCGCGCGCGCCGCGCCGCCCTGTGGCTGGGTGAAGACGTTCTGCGCCGCTCGGTACCGCTGCCCAACCAGATGCGCCTGCGCCAGGCCCACGTCTGAGAAGCTTTGAGACTCGCCCGCCATGAGCAGTGTGTTTGACGACTTTTTGCATGCCCCCGAGGTGTTGGAGTCTTTCGGGGCGCAGCGCTTGGTCGCGGCGATGTTGCAGGTCGAGTCCGCCCTAGCACAAGCGCAGGCAGACCATGGGTTGATCCCGGTGGAGGCCGCCAGATCCATCGCAGGGACCTGCAAGGTAGAGCTTTTTGACGCTCCCAAAATCGTGCGCGACAGCGCCAGCAGTGGCAGCTTGGCACAGCCCTTGGTAAAGAGCCTGCGCGAGACCGTGGGGCTCTTCAACCCGTCGGCGGTGCCTTTTGTGCACTTCGAATGCACCCGGCAGGATCTGGTGGATACGACCATGGCACTCATGACCCAGCGTGCACTCGCCGTGACTTGCGCATACGTGCAGAACTGCGTCGACCGGCTGGAGCGCACCAGTACCCACCTGGCTTCGGTAGCGCCCCTCCGGCGGTCCTTACAACGGCTGGAACATAGCGGGGCAGACGCACTCGCCGTCCAACTCGGCGGAACCATCGCCGGCATGGCCGCCCAGGGTGCGGCGGTGCAAGCCCAGGTAGCAGCTACCCTGGGTCTGGCAGTCCCCTGCGCTCCCTGGGATGTGCAGCGTGATGCCTGGTTGGCATTGGGTTGCGACGTGGCGCTTCTGGTCGGCAGTCTGGGCACCCTGGCACGCACGCTGCTGAGTGATACACCCGAGGACTCATCGCCTGCAGGCTGCCTGATTGCGTTGGCCATGGCGCGGCGCGCACCGCAGCGCGCAGCCGGCCTGCTGAGCTCCATGCCCCACGCCCATGAACGCAACCTCGGCTTCTGGCAGGCGGACCAGAGCGACTGGACACAGTTGCTGATGTCGGCCCATGCCAGTGCCTGGGGCTTGGCCCAGACGCTACAAAAATCGTAGCTGCTCGCGCAATACCCACAAGCGCGCTCCCGCATTTTTATTCATTTATTGTTTCCATCGCGAGTCGCTTTCACCCTGCGGACATACTGTGCGAATGAGTGTGTTCCAGCCCGGCCCCTGGTTTTTTACAGTGCTTTCGTAGCTATTCCGCAAAGCACAAAGAGGGTTCTGGTGAATGGCTTATGCACGTTGGATTTTCAGAGGTTCTCTGGTCGATGCCTATGGCATGGCGCTGCCCCCGGTGGTGCAGGCCGCCTATGGGTCCAGAGTGGGAGTTGAATTGTTTGGGGTCACCTTGTTCAACAACGGCCACGTAATGCAAATGCTCGAAGGCGAGGTGGCAGTGCTGCAAAAGGCCCTGCATGATTTGCGTGACCTGAGCAAGCTTTTCGGCATACAGCGTTTACTGGAAGAAACAATAGACGAGCCCGCAACGCGGGAAGTAGCGGTAGGACTGAACCGGTTCGTCGACGAGATTTCGGAACACCTGCCACCGCATGTGAAGGTGTTCACGATTTGCGAGGACGAAGTCTGCCGCAGAACGGTGCCCGGCGCAGCACGCAACATGCTGCTCGGTTTTATTTAGCCACGGCGCGCGCCAGCGTACTGACGGGCTTGCCAAGGTGCAGGACCATGGTGTTTTTGGAAGCAACCGCTCCACCACCATGGCCCGCAGCCCCCCGTCCTTGCCTTGTGCGAATGAATGTGTTTTCAAGAAAACACATTCACCGGACACTGCGCCGGTGACTAAATGCAAGATCAATTACAAAAATATCGTCGGACAACGCATCAAGGGGTTAAGGCAAGAAGCTGAGTTGTCTCAGGAGGTTCTGTCAGAGCGCTGCGGGATTTACCGCACCTACTTGAGTCGTATCGAGTCCGGCTCTGCCAACCCCACTCTGCTGGTCTTGGTTGCGCTCGCCGACTCGCTGGGCGTGTCACCGGCCGAGTTGCTCACGACCGACTGACCCGCCCCAACGGCACCGGCCCGCTCAAGGCTGCGGCGCCACCACCTCATTGGCTGAGCGGAAGGCCTCTACCGCCGCCGGCACACCGCAGTACACCGTGGCGTGCAACAACACCTCCTGAATCTCTTCCACCGTGGCGCCATTGTTGAGCGCGCCGCGCACATGCCCCTTGAGTTCGTTCTGCTTGCCCAGTGCGGTGAGCATGGCCACGGTAATCAGGCTGCGGGTCTTGCGGTCCAACCCGGGGCGTTGCCACACATCGCCCCATGCCGCGCGGGTGATGTGCTCCTGCAAGGGGGCGGTGAATGCGTTTGCGCCGGCAAAGGCGGCATCGACGAAGGCATCTCCCATCACTTCGCGCCGGGTCGCCAAGCCGCGGGCAAATGCCTCGGGGTTGCTGCTGTCTACAGAGGTCAGGTGGGGGTCAGTCATGGCGGGTTCCCGAGCAAAAACTCCATGTTAGCCCGCATGCCACTGTCCCAAGTGGGATAGCAGGACGATCAGGCCCATGCCGTTGATGACGATTCCGACGCTGGCTTTGAGGTGTTTCATGGTGAGCAGCTCCCGGTTGAGGGTTCAAGGTTTTGCAGTGGTGCTCCGGCACTCGCCGCAGTACGATGAATAGTACGAAGCCCGCCTGCTGCTGTAAAAGCAATAAAAAGCATGGCGGCCATAGCCACAATCAAAACCGACCCGGGAAGACCCATGACCAGCACCCCGACAGCCCCTGCCAGCCGCTACCCCCTGCCCGACCTCAATACCCTGCCCGAGGACCTGAAGGCCAAAATTCTGGAAGTGCAGGAAAAGTCAGGCTTCATCCCCAATGTGTTTCTGGCCTTCGCCCGCCGCCCTGCCGAGTGGCGCGCCTTCTTTGCCTACCACGATGCCCTTATGCTGCGTGAAGGCAGCAGCCTGACCAAGGGCGAGCGCGAGATGATCATCACCACCACCAGCGCGGCCAATAGTTGCCTGTATTGCGTGGTGGCACACGGCGCCATCTTGCGCATTTATGAAAAGAAGCCGCTGGTGGCGGACCAGGTCGCCGTCAATTACCGCAAGGCCGACATCACGCCCCGCCAACGCGCCATGTTGGACTTCGCCATGAAGGTCTGCCTGCAGAGCCACACCGTGGAAGACGCCGACTTCACAGCCCTGCACGCGCATGGGTTTGACGATGAAGACATCTGGGATATTGCAGGCATCACCGCATTCTTTGGCCTGTCCAACCGCATGGCCAATGTGACCGGCATGTTGCCCAACCCCGAGTTCTACCTGCTGGGCCGCATGCCCAAAGCCAAATAAGCCCCCCTTCAGGAACCCCCTATGTCCACGAGCCGCAAGCCTGCCTCCGCCCCTCGCGTCGCTTCCAGTGCACCCCGTCTGAATGACCTGCGCGGGCCGGTCCTTGCCGCAGCCCTTGTGGCAGGAATGCTGTCGGCCTGCACCACCGGGCCCCGCACCCTGAATTACGTGGCCCCGCCCGCGCAGCCCGAAGCCGCGACCGGCACGACCAGCAAACCCGGTTGGGCTACGCGCACCTATGCAGTCGCAGCAGCTAACCCTTTGGCCACCGACGCGGGTCGCCAGGTGCTCGCCGCCGGCGGCAGCGCAGTGGATGCTGCCATTGCCGTGCAAATGGTCCTGACTCTGGTGGAGCCGCAAAGCAGCGGCATAGGAGGTGGTGCGTTCCTGCTGCACTTTGATGGCACCACCACCAAGGCCTTTGACGGGCGGGAAACCGCACCCGCTGCCGCCACACCCCGCTTGTTTCTGGACAACCAGGGCCAGCCCATCCCATTTGCCGATGCGGTGGTGGGTGGCAAGTCGGTGGGCGTTCCGGGTGCTGTCGCGATGTTGGCACAGGCCCATGCGCAGCACGGCAAGCTGCCTTGGGCTCAGCTGTTCCAACCTGCGATCACGCTGGCAACGCAGGGGTTTGCCGTCAGCCCGCGCATGGCTGCCCTGCTGGCAGCGGAACCGCACCTGAAAAAAGACCCGGTGGCGGCTGCCTATTTCTATGATGCCGCCGGCAAACCCTGGCCTGCCGGCCATGTACTGCGCAACCCGGAACTCGCAGCTGTGCTGCAAAGTATTGCGGACCGCGGACCGGCTGCCCTGCTACAGGGCGAGGTGGGCCAAGCGATCGCCCGCAAAGTGCAAGGTCACCCGTCCAATCCCGGCAGCCTGACTGCGCAGGACCTGGCCGGTTACCGCCCGCTGGTGCGTGAACCCCTGTGTTTTGACTACCGGGCAAGCTATGACAGTGAGGTGCGCATCTGCGGCATGCCGCCGCCCAGCTCAGGTGCCATTGCCATCGGCCAGATCCTGCGCATGCTGGACAACACGCCGGCCACCTCCCTGCCTCTGGTACAGGGCCAGCCCTCGGCAGACTGGCTGCACCTCTATACCGAAGCCGCACGGCTGGCCTTTGCCGATCGCGCCCAGTACCTTGGAGACCCGGCATTTGTATCGGCACCGGGCGGCACCTGGACCAGTCTGCTGAGTCCGGGATACCTGCGCAGCCGGGCTGCGCAAATCGACAGCCGCCCGCAAGGCAAAAGCATGCAAATGGGCTTGCCCGGCCAGCCCGCCGGCACCCCGCTGAGCTACGCCCCCATGCCGGACCAGATCGAATACGGCACCTCCCACATCTCGGTGGTAGATGCCTACGGCAACGCCGTGGCCATGACCACCACGATTGAAGACGCCTGGGGCTCGCGCCAGATGGTGAACCGGGGCCAAGGCTTGGCAGGAGGCTTTTTGCTCAACAACCAGCTCACCGACTTCAGTTTCAGCCCCACCGGCCCGGATGGCCGGCCGGTGGCCAACCGGGTAGAGCCGGGCAAGCGGCCGCGCTCCAGCATGTCGCCCACATTGGTCTTTGACAAAACCAGCGGCAAGTTGCTGATGAGTGGCGGTAGCCCTGGCGGCGCGCTCATCATTCACTACACCGCCAAAACGCTGTACGCCAAGCTCCACTGGGGCCTGAACGCCCAACAAGCCATTGACCTGCCCAACTTCGGCTCCCTCAACGGCCCCACCCTGCTGGAGGCCGGCCGCTTTGATGCCGCCACGGTGCAAGCCTTGAAGAATCGTGGCCACACCGTACTGGAGGTACCCATGCCCAGCGGCCTGCAAGCCATTGAGCGCACCGCTCCGGGCTATTTCGGCGGGGCCGACCCGAGGCGGGAAGGAATTGTGCTGGGCGACTGAGTCTTCAATACCCTATGAAATCAAGCTCTAGCGCTCATGGAATATGCGCGAGCAGCTTCTGAATTGATAGCAAAAACGCCGCTCTAGCACACCCGGAACGGAGCGCCGACATGGCGTACGTCCCTACAATCGCTCCATGGCCATCCCCCAAAGCTTCATCCAGGAACTGCTCGCGCGTGCGGACGTAGTGGAGATCGTGGGCCGCTATGTGCAGCTCAAAAAGGGCGGTGCCAACTTCATGGGCCTGTGCCCATTTCACGGCGAGAAGTCGCCGTCGTTTACCGTGAGCCCGGCCAAACAGTTCTACCACTGCTTCGGCTGCGGCAAGAACGGCAATGCCATCGGCTTCCTGATGGACCACGCCGGCATGACCTTCATCGAAGCCGTCAAAGACCTGGCCGGCCAGTTCGGCATGGTAGTGCCTGAAGAAGAAGGCAGCCCCCAGGACCGTGCCCGTGCCCAGGCCCTGCGCGAGAAGCAGAACACCCTGACCAGCGTGCTGGAAAAAGCCTGCGACGCCTACAAGCGTGGCCTCAAGGAGTCGCCCCGGGCGATTGAGTATTTCAAAGGCCGCGGTCTCTCCGGCGAAGTGGCCAAACAATTCGGGCTGGGCTACGCCCCCGAAGGCTGGCGCAATCTGGCGAGCATCTTCCCCGAATACGCCGACCCGCTGTTGGTGGAAAGCGGCTTGGTGATCCTGCACGAGGCCGAAAACGGCGCTGATGAAAAGCGCTACGACCGCTTCCGCGACCGGGTGATGTTCCCCATCCGCAACATCAAGGGCGAGTGCATTGGCTTTGGTGGGCGAGTGCTCGGTGACGAAAAGCCCAAGTACCTCAACTCGCCCGAAACTCCGGTATTCAGCAAAGGGCGTGAGCTCTACGGTTTGTTTGAAGCCCGCAGCTCCTTGCGCGAGCACGGCTATGTGCTGGTAACCGAAGGCTATATGGACGTGGTGGCGCTGGCCCAGCTGGGCTTTCCGAATGCCGTGGCCACGCTAGGCACGGCGTGCACCAACGACCATGTGCAAAAGCTGTTCCGCTTTACGGATGCCGTGGTGTTCAGCTTTGACGGTGATGCCGCAGGTCGACGCGCCGCCCGCAAGGCGCTGGATGGTGCGCTGCCCTTTGCGTCCGATGTGCGCAGCATCAAATTCTTGTTCTTGCCCGCTGAGCACGACCCCGACAGCTTTATCCGCGCTTACGGCAAAGAGGCGTTTGCCGACTATGTGGCCAAGGCCACGCCGCTGAGCCGCTTTTTGGTGGAGTCCGCCCAGGACGGCTGCGACCTGAGCACCGCCGAAGGCCGGGCCCGCATGGCCAGCAACGCAAAGCCCCTGTGGAACCAGCTACCTGACGGCGCACTCAAGCTCCAGTTGCTAAGCGAGATCGCCCAACTGGTGCAACTGGGCAGCACCGAGTTGGGTGCGCTGTGGGCCCATGGTGCGGCCAAACCTGCGGCGGCAGAAGCACCACGGCGCAAACGAGAAGCCGCCCCCGCAGCGGAGTTCGGCCCGAATGGCGAGCACTTTGCTTATGACGAACCTGCTGAGTTTTCAGAACCCTGGATTCCACAAGAAGAATGGAAAAAGAAAACCGAGTGGAAAAAAGAAGGCTGGACGCCCCGTGGCAAGGGCGACGGTAAATGGGAAGGCAAGTGGTCCGGTAAAGGGAGCAAGTTCGGTAGCCGTGAAGCGCGCCCTGCTGGCCCTTTGGCCAAGCTGGACAGCCGGCCCGACCTGGCCGCCCGCATTCTTCTCAACCACAGCGAGTTGTGGGAAATCCTCTCCAGCGAAGACCATGGCCTGCTCTGCGAGCTGCCGGCACCCCATGGCGAGCTGTTCACTTGGCTGGAAAGCCAGTTGCACGAACATGGTCCGGTATCG
The DNA here is from genome assembly GCA_027488985.1 of Comamonadaceae bacterium. Classification (GTDB taxonomy): domain Bacteria; phylum Pseudomonadota; class Gammaproteobacteria; order Burkholderiales; family Burkholderiaceae_C; genus Allorhodoferax; species Allorhodoferax aquaticus. The sequence continues at coordinate 185,407 of JAIYAR010000013.1, forward strand.
CGCGGCACCCTGAAAGAAGAAATCGTGGGGCACCCGGCCGAAGACCTGGTGCAGCGTCTCACCGCCGGCCCCGTGTTGGCCTCGGAGCCCCTGAGCGAGTCAGGCCCCGAGTTGCGTGACCTGCTCAACCGCATGCTGCTGGACCGCCTGGATGCCCAGATGCGCACCCTCGCCACCGACCCGGCCAACCTCGGGCAGCTGCGCGTGCTCATGGACCGCAAGAAGGAACTGGCCAAGCTATTGCAGCCTACCTCTGCAGACAGCTAGTCCGCTTTAGCGGGTGTTCTTGAGCAGGTACTTCTGCCGCAGCTGGTTGTAGCGACCGTCCGCCTTGGACTTGAGCAAGGCCTGATCCATGCGCCGGAGAATGTCCGGGTCCGCTGCGGGATGGAAACCGAACCAATAGGACGCCGATTCATCCAGCACCAACGCAGGCACCAGCAAAGTCGGGTCGATACCGGCATTTTTGGCGTTGTAGGCCGCGGCCCAGTCCAGAGAGACCAACAAGTCAAACCGGCGGGCAATGAACTTGCGCATATTGGTTTCATCATTGACCCCCAACTCTAGTCCCCCACCGGCTGCATCCAAGGCGGGAATCGCCGCAAAACCTGATTTCTCAAGCAACTTGGTCGCCGCGGACTCCAGGGTCGTACCAATGCGATAGGGGCGTGCGTCGTCCAGGTTTTTGAGCGCGATGTCATTGCGATCCGCCCACCGGTACAGCACGATGCGGCGCGGGCTGATGGGCCCTACCCATCGAAACTGGCTCTCGCGTTCAGGCGTCCTGACCAGCGAATACAGAACGGCGTCACTCTGCCGCAGAGCCCGGTCGTAAGCGCGGGTCCAGGGCAGTACTTGTTTGCGAACGACTACACCCGCTTCTGCTGCCATCATGTCCAGCAACTCGCTCGAAAACCCGGTGACCTGACCGTCCACATCCATATTCAAGGGCGGCAGCCGTTCCGTGAACGCCGTCAAAACCACTGGTGCGCTGGCGCTGCGTCCGACCACGGGCGACAGCAGCAAGCAGGCCAAAGCAGCGCCAGATTGGCGCTTAGTCCATCTGTTTTTCATCCAACGACTCAATTTTTTTGATTCGCAACTATAATTGCGGATTGTTTCGGCAAGAGCGACAGCAGCACCTCCGGGCCAGGCCACCGTGAAACTTCACTCACAAACGGCCACCTTACCGCAAGGACTGCACCCCAAATGATCGCCCTCCCATCTTGCCACTGGGGAATCTGATTCCCTGCCTTGCCACTACTTCGCATCTTGTGCGTAACGTAGCCGGCACCTGTCCTGTCGTTTGTTAGTTTTTTGTTGACCTGAGGTTTCTGCATGCCCGCTTCAAAATCCGCCAAGCCTGTTCAGTCTGCCAGCAAGGCCGCCGCCAAAACTGAAAAGAAAGCCCCCGCAGTGACCGCACCGAAATCCAAAGCCGCCCAGTTGAAAGAAGCCGCAGACGCGCTGCTCGCCGCAGCAGAAGCGCCCGCCAAAAAGAAAGCCGGCCGCCCAGCCAAGGCTGCTGCTCCTGAAGAAGCCTCTGCCCCGGTCAAGGCCGCTGCAGGCGCCAAGCGCGGCCGCAAGCCCAAGGCAGCGGCAGCAGAGCCCAGTGGCGACGACATGGATATGTCGGACATTGAAGCGGACTTGGTGGGCGAACCTGAGCCCGCCGCTGCCGCCGGCGAAAAGGTCAAGCCCCTGCGCATGAAGATCAGCAAGGCAAAAGAACGCGCCTTGATGAAGGAATTCGGTTTGGACGAAACCGTCCTGTCTGAAGAAGACATGGCCAAGCGCCGCGCCCGCCTCAAGGCCCTGATCACCCTGGGCAAGACCCGCGGCTACCTGACCCACGGCGAAATCTCCGACCACTTGCCTGACAAGTTGGTGGATGCTGAAACCCTGGAAGTCGTGATCTCCATGTTGAACGACATGGGCGTGGCGGTGTACGAGCAGACCCCCGATGCGGAAACCCTGCTGCTGAACAACAACGTCTCCACAGCAGCCACTGTGGAAGAAGCGGAAGAAGAAGCCGAAGCCGCCCTGTCCACCGTGGACTCGGAATTCGGCCGTACCACCGACCCTGTGCGCATGTACATGCGCGAAATGGGCACCGTGGAGCTGCTGACCCGCGAAGGCGAAATTGAAATTGCCAAGCGCATCGAAGGTGGCTTGATGGACATGATGGAGGCGATCTCCGCATCGCCCGCCACCATCGCCGAAATCCTGCGCCTGGGCGAAGAGATCCGTGAAGGCAAGGTCGTCATCACCACCATCGTGGACGGTTTCTCCAACCCCAATGAGGCTGACGACTATGTGGCCGAAGAAGACTTCGACGAGTTTGACGAAGCCGACGACGACGATGGCAAGGGCGGCTCCAAGGCGCTGACCAAGAAGCTCGAAGAACTCAAGAAGCAGGCACTCGAGCGCTTTGACAAGATGCGTGACCTGTTCGAAAAGGTGCACAAGGTCTACGACAAGGAGGGCTACGGCACTCCCGCGTATGTGAAGGCACAGAAAGCTCTCAGCGACGAGTTGATGACCATCCGCTTCACCGCCAAGGCTATTGAGAAGCTTTGCGACATGGTGCGCGCCCAGGTGGATGACGTGCGGAAGAAGGAACGTGAACTTCGCCGCATCATCGTAGACAAGTGCGGTTACCCGCAGGAAAACTTCATTGCCGACTTCAGCGGACGCGACAAAGCCGGCAATAAAGTGGCCTCCAACCTCTTGAACCTGAAGTGGATCGAGAAGCAGGCCGCCTCCGGCAAATCTTGGGCTGCTGTCATGGGCCGCAACATTCCGCCTGTGCAGGACCTGCAACAGCGACTGATCGACCTGCAAGCGCAAGTCGTGGTGCCTTTGGACCAGCTGAAAGACATCAACAAGCGCATGAACGAAGGCGAATACGCCTCACGTGCGGCCAAGAAGGAAATGATCGAGGCCAACTTGCGCCTGGTGATCTCGATTGCCAAGAAGTACACCAACCGCGGTCTGCAGTTCCTGGACCTGATCCAGGAAGGCAATATCGGCTTGATGAAAGCGGTGGACAAGTTCGAATACCGTCGCGGCTACAAGTTCTCGACCTACGCCACCTGGTGGATCCGACAGGCCATTACCCGCTCCATCGCGGACCAGGCCCGTACGATCCGTATTCCGGTGCACATGATCGAGACGATCAACAAAATGAACCGCATCAGCCGTCAGCACTTGCAGGAATTCGGTTTTGAGCCCGATGCCTCCGTGTTGGCTGCCAAGATGGAAATCCCGGAAGACAAGATCCGCAAGATCATGAAGATTGCCAAAGAGCCTATCTCCATGGAAACGCCGATCGGGGACGATGACGACAGCCACTTGGGCGACTTCATCGAAGACAGCGCCAACACTGCACCCATGGAAGCCGCCATGCAGGCCGGCCTGCGCGATGTGGTCAAGGACATTCTGGACAGCCTCACGCCGCGTGAAGCCAAGGTGCTGCGCATGCGTTTCGGTATCGAAATGACATCCGACCACACCCTGGAAGAAGTGGGCAAGCAGTTCGATGTGACTCGCGAACGCATCCGCCAGATCGAAGCCAAGGCGCTGCGCAAGCTCAAGCACCCCAGCCGTTCGGACAAGCTGCGCAGCTTTACCGACACGTTGTAAAGCCAGCGGCTTCTAAGCCATATAGCGCCCCAGCCCACATGCAATGTGCGCGGGGCGCTATTTTTTTGATAGCATTTATTTCACTTTCCGCTTATCTGACCTGTTATGGCTCACGATCAACCGTACCGGCTTGCCGGTGTCATGGGCTGGCCTGTGGCCCACTCCCGCTCACCCGCAATCCACAACCACTGGATCGCCGAGCACGGCCTGCGCGGCGCTTATGTGCTGCTGCCCGTGCAACCCGAGAAGCTGGAGCAAGCCTTGCGCGCCCTGCCGGTACTCGGCATTGCCGGCTGCAACCTCACCATTCCCCACAAAGTAGATGCGATGAACATCGTTGACCAAGTGGATGCTCTGGGTCAGCGCATCGGGGCGGTGAACACCATAGTTGTCAATGCGGATGGAAGCTTGAGTGGGCGCAACACCGATGCTTTCGGCTTTATCCAAAGCCTGTATGAAGCCGGCAGCACATGGAAGCCCGCTGATGGACCCGCTTGCGTGGTGGGTGCGGGAGGTGCCGCACGCGCCGTGATCGTCGGCCTGCTGGATGAGGGTGTTCCTGAGATTCGCCTGACCAACCGCAGCGACAACAAGGCAGTGGACATGGCGTTGGAGTTCGGCCCTTTCGTAACAGCGGTGCCTTGGTCAGAGCGACACGATGCTCTAGCGGGCGCGGCCCTGTTGGTTAACACCACCAACCAGGGCATGCACGGTCAACCGGCTCTGGACCTGCGACTGGACGCTTTGCCCGTTTCTGCGTTGGTGTCAGATATTGTGTATGTGCCGCTGGAAACACCGCTTCTGTCAGCCGCCGCTGCCCGGGGCAACGCTACGGTAAATGGATTAGGGATGTTGCTGCACCAGGCACGTCCTGCTTTTCAGGCCTGGTTTGGCCCGCTCCCCTCGGTCAGCCCGGAATTACTTCAAAAAGTGCTGGAGACTTTCTAGTCTGCTCAGCCGCGGGCTTAGGCTTTCGGCAGAGCCTTATGCTGTTGCTTTTGCGCTGCGCTCGCCGACAAAGCGAAAAGCGAAAGACAGTACTTCTTCCAGAGATAACTCGATCGCTTGGCGCTCCTGCTCTGTCAGGTAAAACATCATGTCCACATCATGGCGGACGTAGCGGGCAGGAAGCCGGTTGAGAGCGACACACGTCACGTCGGCCAGCATGTCGTTGGTGAACTCAGGGTACTGGGATGCCCTCTGAACAACCTCTTCGAATACCAGGCGTTCGTAGTAATTGTGGACCTGTTCAAAATTGAATTGCATGGTACGACTGCCTCCGGAAGATTCGAAAACCTGATGCTAGCCGGCAACCATAGCATCCGTCACCCCGGGTGACAAGTGCGAAGGCGACAAAACTCTCTTTCTGCCAATTTGTAAGTTTGACGCCCTGTTTACATGTGTCACCAGCTATGAAACTTGTAGCAGTAGAAAAACTGCGCTATAGTTTCTGCTCGCTTTCCGATTCGCGGCCTGAATGCCGCCGATCCATCCGGAACCAAATAAAGTACCAACAACAAAGGGCAAGGTAATGAGTGCAAAAGAAACGGTCGCAGTGGGTCAACTGTTGGAATTGCTGGAATCCCGCTATGCGATACGCGTTTTGTGGGCCTTGCGCGACGGCCATGCCCAGACCTTCCGCCTTTTGCAGGACAGCGTGGGCGGCATTACTCCCAACACCCTGAACACTCGCATTAAGGAACTGCGCGAAGCAGGCCTCCTCACCCATGGATCCGATGGCTATGTGGTGACTGCTGCCGGCGCTGATTTGCTCAAACGCTTGGGCGACCTGCAGGCATTTGCCGTGAAGTGGTCGACCGCACAGGCAAAAAAAGCCAAATAACCCCCGCCCGGCCGCTTAGCGGCCTGTGCACCACCAGACAGGCCATGCCTGTCTTTTTTTTGCGTGGGGCATAATTTATGGTTTTTCCGGCCGCCAGCGCCCATCGCGCATGCGCGGCCAGCTCCTGTTTTTATAGCAAAAGGATGTGACTATGCCTACTACCGCCAGCGGCCTCCAATTTGAAGACACCATCGAGGGCACCGGCCCCGAAGCCACCAAAGGCCAAAGCGTGACCGTGCACTACACCGGTTGGCTGTACAACGACGGCGTTCAAGGTGCCAAGTTCGACTCCAGCAAAGACCGCAACGATCCATTTGTGTTCCATCTGGGCGCCGGAATGGTAATCCGCGGTTGGGACGAAGGCGTTGCAGGCATGAAGGTGGGCGGTGCCCGCACCCTGATCATTCCAGCGGCACTGGGCTACGGCTCCCGTGGCGCTGGTGGCGTAATCCCCCCGAACGCCACTTTGAAATTTGACGTGGAACTGCTGGCAATTCGCGGTTGAGCGTTTGCCGCCTCGTTGAACTGGTTTCTGCCGGATGTCTTGAAGATATCCGGCAAGCCCCCCTTGAAAACATGGTTATGCGTCGCCATTTAAGGCGCAATCGCATTCAACCGGATTGAACCGTATGTCAGATACCCCAAGCACCCCCAGCAACCAGCCCGCAGAAGCCCCTCAGAGCCCTGAAGAAATTCTGGCGGCTGCAGCTGCCAACGAAGTCGACGCGCTTAGCGCAGCGCAAGCAGAGCTGGCTACCCTGAAAGCGAAGAGCGCCGACTTGGCAGACCAGTTTTTGCGCGCCAAAGCCGAAGCCGAAAACGCCCGCCGCCGCGCTGAAGACGAAATCTCCAAAGCCCGCAAGTTCGCCGTCGAAAGCTTTGCCGAAAGCATGTTGCCCGTGGCTGATAGCCTGGAAGCCGGACTGGTCATCAAAGACGCCACCCCCGAGCAAATCAGGGAAGGCGCCCAAGCCACCCTACGCCAATTGACAGCCGCCTTGGAGCGCAACAAAGTAATAGCTATCGCACCAGCCGCCGGCACCAAGTTTGACCCGCACCAGCACCAGGCCATCAGCGTGGTGCCCTCCGAGCAGGAAGCCAACACCGTGGTCAATGTGCTGCAAAAAGGCTATTCCATTGCCGACCGCGTGCTGCGTCCGGCCTTGGTCACTGTGTCCGCACCCAAGTAAGTGCACTAGCGCACTTACATCGTCGAATAAATCGCATTTATTGACGCTGTGGGCACTTGAAAGGTTTTGAGTAGCCCACACCTTATCCACATCTGAGTTTTTAGAGTTTTAGGAGTACACCATGGGAAGAATCATCGGCATTGACTTGGGAACCACCAACAGCTGTGTGGCTGTGATGGAAGGAAACACGCCCAAAGTGATCGAAAACGCTGAAGGCGCACGCACCACCCCGTCCATCATTGCGTACCAAGAAGACGGCGAAGTGCTGGTGGGCGCATCCGCCAAGCGCCAGGCCGTGACCAACCCCCGTAACACGCTCTACGCAGTGAAGCGCCTTATCGGCCGCAAGTTCACTGAAAAAGAAGTCCAGAAAGACATCGACCTGATGCCCTACACCATTGCCGCTGCCGATAACGGCGACGCATGGGTGGAAGTGCGCGGCAACAAGCTGGCGCCTCAGCAGGTAAGCGCTGACGTGCTGCGCAAGATGAAGAAGACCGCCGAAGACTACCTCGGCGAAGAAGTGACCGAGGCCGTGATCACGGTGCCTGCGTACTTCAATGACGCACAGCGCCAAGCCACCAAGGACGCTGGCCGCATTGCCGGTCTGGACGTCAAGCGCATCATCAACGAACCAACCGCTGCTGCACTGGCATTCGGCATGGACAAGAACGAAAAGGGCGACCGCAAGATCGCCGTGTACGACTTGGGTGGCGGTACGTTTGACGTGTCCATCATCGAAATCGCAGACGTCGATGGCGAAAAGCAATTCGAAGTGTTGTCCACCAACGGCGACACTTTCCTGGGCGGTGAAGACTTCGACCAGCGCGTGATCGACTTCATCATCACCGAGTTCAAGAAAGAGCAAGGCGTCGACCTGTCCAAGGATGTGCTAGCCCTGCAACGTTTGAAGGAAGCCGCTGAGAAGGCCAAAATCGAACTTTCCAGCAGCTCGCAAACCGACATCAACCTGCCCTACATCACGGCAGATGCGTCCGGTCCCAAGCACCTGAACATCAAGCTGACCCGCGCCAAGCTGGAGTCCCTGGTGGAAGAGCTGATCGAGCGCACCATTGCGCCTATCCGCACCGCCCTGAAAGACGCCGGCGTCTCCGCCTCTGAAGTGCATGACGTGATCTTGGTCGGCGGCATGACCCGCATGCCCAAGGTGCAGGAAAAGGTCAAGGAATTGTTCGGCAAAGAGCCACGCAAGGACGTGAACCCCGATGAAGCTGTGGCTGTGGGTGCTGCCATCCAGGGTCAAGTTTTGTCTGGCGACCGCAAGGACGTGCTGCTTTTGGACGTGACTCCTCTGTCCCTGGGTATCGAAACCTTGGGTGGTGTCATGACCAAGATGATCACCAAGAACACCACCATCCCGACCAAGTTTGCGCAGACCTTCTCGACTGCAGAGGACAACCAGCCTGCCGTGACCATCAAGGTGTTCCAAGGCGAGCGCGAAATCGCGGCTGTGAACAAGATGCTGGGTGAATTCAACCTCGAAGGCATTCCACCCGCAGCGCGCGGCACTCCCCAGATCGAAGTGTCTTTTGACATTGACGCCAACGGCATCTTGCACGTGGGCGCCAAGGACAAGGGCACCGGCAAGGAAAACAAGATCACCATCAAGGCCAACTCCGGTCTGTCGGAAGACGAAATTCAGCAAATGGTGAAAGACGCCGAGCTGAACGCTGCCGACGACAAGAAGAAGCTGGAACTGGTGCAGGCCCGCAACGAAGCAGAAGCCAACGCCCACAGCGTGAAGAAGAGCCTGGGCGAATACGGCGACAAATTGGACGCCGGTGAGAAGGAAAAGATCGAAGCGGCCATCAAGGACGTGGAAGACAGCCTGAAGTCTGACGACAAGGATGCCATCAAAGCCAAGAGCGAAGCCCTGATGGCGGCAAGCCAAAAGCTGGGCGAAAAGATGTACGCTGACATGCAAGCCAAGCAAGCCGCCGAAGGCGGTGAGCAGCCTGCTGGCGCAGAACAAGGCGCACAGGGCTCCAAGCCAGCGGACGATGACAATATCGTGGACGCTGAAGTCAAAGAAGTGAAAAAAGGCTAAGCTGGCACACTAACGCAGCACAAAGATGCCGCGTTGAACGCCAATAGGGGTTCAACGCGGCTTTTCTGTTGTAACCAGGCAAAAGAGACACATGGCCAAACGCGACTATTACGAAATTCTGGGCGTCGGAAAGACCGCTACGGAAGAAGAGATCAAAAAGGCCTATCGCAAACTGGCGATGAAGCACCACCCTGATCGCAATCAGGGCGATGCCGCCAAAGCTGCTGAAGAGAAATTCAAAGAGGCCAAAGAGGCCTACGAGATGCTCTCCGACGCCCAGAAGCGCGCGGCCTATGACCAGTACGGCCACGCCGGTGTAGACCCCAACAGGGGTGGCGGCGGTGGAGAGGGCTATGGCGGTTTTGCGGAAGCCTTCGGCGACATCTTCGGCGACATGTTCGGCCAGCAGCGTGGCGGTGCACGCGGAGGACGTCAGGTCTACCGAGGTAGCGACTTGAGCTATGCCATGGAAGTCACGCTGGAAGAAGCGGCACGCGGCAAAGATGCCCAAATCCGCATCCCCAGCTGGGACAACTGCGATACCTGCAAAGGCACTGGCGCCAAGCCCGGCACCCAAGTCAAGACCTGTGGCACCTGCAACGGAGCCGGCTCCGTGCAGATGCGTCAGGGCTTCTTCAGCGTGCAGCAGACCTGCCCCACCTGCCGAGGCAATGGCAAGGTCATCCCTGACCCCTGCAATGCATGCAGTGGCCAGGGCAAGATCAAACGCCAGAAAACCCTGGAAGTCAAAATCCCGGCGGGTATTGACGGCGGCATGCGCATCCGCAGTGCTGGCAACGGTGAACCCGGCACTAACGGCGGCCCACCCGGCGACCTGTACATTGAAATCCGCCTTAAAAAGCACGACATCTTTGAACGTGATGGCGATGACATCCATTGCTCGGTGCCCATCAGCTTCATCACAGCCGCTTTGGGCGGTGAAATTGATGTGCCGACGCTGGCGGGCAAAGCAGCGATCGACATCCCCGAAGGCACCCAGACCGGCAAGCAGTTCCGCTTGCGCGGTAAGGGCATCAAGGGTGTGCGCTCCAGCTACCCCGGCGATCTGTATTGCCACATCACCGTGGAAACACCGGTCAAGCTCACAGAGCACCAGCGCAAGCTGCTCAAAGAGCTGGACGAGTCGTTCAAAAAAGGCGGCAGCAAGCACTCGCCGTCAGGTGATAGCTGGACGGATCGTTTGAAGAGCTTTTTCAGCTGATTCTCAAGCCCGGAGGGCTTGCCCTCCAGCCTGAAATCGAGCCGCCAGCACTTCCCAGTCCGGCGGCTTTTGTTATGGTGAGATCGCCTCTGGAGGCACAATGACGACATGTCCCAACCTGTTTACCTGACCGCCGCTTTTTACAAGTTTGTTGACCTGCCGGACTACGCCGAGCGCAAGGCGCCCTTGTTGGCATTTTGTGAAAGCCGCAAGGTCAAAGGCATGATTCTGCTGGCCCGCGAAGGCATCAACAGCACGATTGCAGGCATGCCGGACGATGTCCATGCCGTCTTGGCTTACCTGCGAGCGGACCCCCTGCTGGCCGATCTGCAGCACAAAGAATCCTTCTCTGAAAAAGCGCCCTTTTACCGGATGAAAGTGCGCTTGAAAAAAGAGATTGTCACCATGCAGGTGCCGGGCATCAGCCCCACCAAAATGGCCGGCACATATGTCAAACCGGAGGACTGGAACGCCTTGATCTCCGATCCCGATGTCGTGGTGGTGGACACCCGCAACGACTACGAGGTGAAGATTGGCACCTTTGCGGGCGCCATTGATCCCCGCATCAAGAGCTTTGCTGAATTGCCCGCGTGGGTCGAGCAATCCGAGCTGCTGGGACGCTCCGGCAAAAAGCCCAAAGTGGCCATGTTTTGCACAGGTGGTATCCGCTGCGAAAAGTCCACTGCCTACATGCGCGAGCAAGGCTATGACGAGGTCTATCACCTTGAGGGCGGCATCCTCAAATACTTGGAGACCATTCCCCCGGAACAAAGCCTGTGGCAAGGCGAGTGCTTTGTGTTTGACGAGCGCGTCTCGGTAGGTCATGGACTGGTTCCGGGGCCACATGGCCTGTGCCGTTCGTGCCGATACCCTTTGGAGGCAGGAGCCACAGAGTCCCCGCTGTATGAAGCCGGAGTCAGCTGCCCCCGCTGCCATGGCCACACCAGTGATGCGCAAAAAGCCAGCGCACGCGAACGACAGCGACAGTGGGAGTTGGCCAAGGCCAGGCAGCAGGTACACATCGGGGCCGTCATGCCCCATGCGGACTAACCCCTCTGGCACAACGCCATGACTGAGCTGATTCTGTACTCCTTCCGTCGCTGCCCTTACGCCATGCGCGCTCGAATGGCACTCTTGGCCAGTGGCACACGGGTCCAGCTGCGGGAAGTGGTGCTTAAAGACAAGCCCCCTCCCCTATTGGCTGCTTCGCCGAAAGGCACCGTACCGGTAATGATCCTTTCCGACGGCGAGGTCGTAGAACAGAGCCTGGAGATCATGCTCAGGGTGTTACGCAGCAACGATCCCTTGAAGTGGATGCCCGAAACAGATCAGCAGTTGCACACCAGCCTGCGACTCATCGCCAGCTGTGATGAAAATTTCAAACAGCACCTTGATCGCTACAAGTACCCGCACCGGTTCAATCTGCCTGATGGCCTTGCCAATCGTGCGGAAGGCGCTATCTTTTTGGAAGCAATTGACGCAATACTGCGGTCGCAGAGCTTCCTTCACGGATCCCAATGGGGCTTGGCAGATGCCGCCGTTGCCCCTTTTGTACGGCAATTCGCCCACACCGACTCCTCTTGGTTTTCAGCGCAGTCCTGGTCCGCGCTGCGAGCCTGGTTGCAGGCATTTGAAGACTCTGCATTTTTTGCCACATGCATGCACAAAGCTGCGCCATGGCGTGAAGGCGACGAGGTGAGTTACTTTCCACCCGCTTGAGCTTTTCCGCAAGGCGGTACGCAATTACAACTCGTTACCAGAAACACCTCTTTTCCAGAAGCTGAGTGAAGCAAAGCGGCATCCACCCACTGCCCTGCGGTGCCGGTCCGTGCGATCATCCCCACTCGGTTAATCCCTCTCAAAAAGCGCGTGACAGACGGGTACCCTGCCTCCACGCCAACGTTGGTCCATGAGCGCCTTTCAGTCATTAGATGCCAGCAACAGCACGCCCGAGACACGCGCCCGGGCGCAACGTCTGGTGCGCGCCATGGTCGGGAAGACGCTGGGGTATTTTGAAGAGCGCGACGTAGAGCAGATCAAACATCTCCGCGGGCATCTGCTGGATCTGGCCGATGGCAAAGTCCCCATGATGCACGGGCAAAATCTGCGCGCAGCCTCCATGCTGCTGGACCGCCAGTCCGAGCGTTTCCTCAAAAGCTATCGCAAAGAATTGCAGCGTGCCTTGCACGAAGACATTGCCCAGGTGTGGCCCGGCATGTCCCAGGTCGTTGCGCCGGTGCCTGCACAGAGCCAGGCGCTCGACGGCATGTCCCTCAGCCTGATTGATGTGGATGAGGTCCATCGCATTCTGCTGCTGGACCGGGTGGCTCAGCGCTTCAACAACCGGTTTGAGCCTCTGTTGACACCACTCAGCACCAAGCTGGCAGCCTTGGTTGGTGACGAAACAGTCTCACTGTCTCAGAACCCGTTCCGGCCCTTGGTGCTGCTCAAAGGGTTCATGCTTGGATGGGAAAACGGCGAGCTCGATCCGCAAGTAACTGAGCATCTGGTGGACGCCTTGGAACCAGGGCACTTCATCGACTTGGCACCGCTGTACACCGACTTGATCAACATGCTGACCCAAGCCGGTGTGCAAGCCACCACAGTGCACCGCATTCGCAAAGCGCCGAGCTCTCCCTCCAACTTCGCTCCCCTGTCTGCACCGGCTCCCTTGGGTGCAGCCCATCAAGTTACGCAGACTGGCGCCCACGATCAAAGTAATCAAGGTGGCCAAGGCACAGGTCCTGGTGGTCAGTCCGCTGGGACAGGTTCAGCCCTGACGAACCCCGGCAGCCGCCCTGGTTGGGCAGCTTTGGCCCCGACGGGGCAACAAATCGTCCAGCAAGTGCGCAACTTCTTGCAGCGCTTGGGCGTGGGCCGTGCCGCTTCAGCCGGCACCGAAGGATTTGAAATGTCCGGAGAAGACGGCGACGCACCCGGGCATGGGGCAAGCATCGCCATTCCGGCCGACCCTGCCCTGCTGCAATACCTGGGCGCCATGCAGGCCGGCGCAGGCCGAGGCTCACAGTTCCAGTTTCTGCAGGAAGAGCTTGAAGAGGGCCAATCGCCGGCGCCACACCGCAACGTGTTGCGTCAGCTCCGCGCACAACCTGCTTTTCAAGATGCCCAGGAGCTGGATCGCGGCACGGTAGACGCACTGGCCGAAGTTTTTGACTATGTCTTTGCCGACGGGGCCATACCACCACAACTTAAAGTCATCATCGGGCGTCTGCAGATTCCAGTGCTGCGCGCCGCCATGATGGACCGAGATTTCTTCTTGAGCACGAAGCACCCTGCCCGCAAGTTGGTGGACACCTTGGCCTCGGCCTCCGTCACTTGGACACCCGAAAAAGGCGAGGAAGATCCGCTTTACCTGCGGATTGAAGGTACCGTGCAAAGAGTGCTTCACGAGTTTGATGACGACCTCGCCCTATTTTCCGTGCTGCTGGCCGAGTTCACTGAATTCCTGTTCGAATGTGAGCAGCAGGTGGACGTGCACATCGAGCCCGTTACCCAGAAAGAGAACAACCAGGAACAACTCAACGCAGCGCTGGCCCATGCGGACGAGATCGTGCACGCACGCATTACCGCCCTGCCGGCCGATTTGCCGCTGGCCCCCTTCCTCAAGCCATTTCTGGCCATACAGTGGCGTCAGGTCATTGCGTTGGCCTGGATGACCGAAGACAGCCATGCGGGCCACTGGAACCATACGCTGGACACCATGGACCAGCTGATCTGGAGCACGCAGCCCAAAACCACTTCGGAAGAGCGCCAGAAACTGGTCGCTCTGCTGCCCGACTTGGTGCGCACCCTGAACGCGGAGCTGGACAGCATCCATTGGGAAGGTGAAGACCGCGGCAACTTCACGCGACGCTTGATTGCCACCCATATGCTGGCCATCCGCATGAAAGCAGCAGCTCCCCTTGATACCCAAGGAGCCGCGCTAGAGGAAAGTGCGGGCGAGGAAGCCATGCAGGCGCTGGATGAGCGGCGCGCTATCAAGCTTGCGGAGCAGGACCAAAGCCAGATGGATGAGTTCGATGCCAACGCGCAGTTGCTGACCCGCGGCGTGTGGTTTGAAAAAGTGTCGCCCGACACACCCCCATTCCGCTGCCGCCTGAGCTGGGTCAGCCCGATGCGCACGCGCTTTTTGTTCACCAACCGCGAAGGTTTTGATGCCTTCGTGCTGTCCGAGCGGGAAGTCGCCGCCATGCTGCGCCGCCACGAGCTGCAGATGCTGGATCAGGCGCCTATCGTGGAACGTGCCTTGAACCGCCTCATGGCCGACAACGAACCCGAGCTGCGCCTGCAAGCCTGAGCGTCACGGGGCATTGCCAGCCCCGACCTCCAGTACTATCAAAAAAATAGCGCCTCGCGCAGAGAGCGCGGGCGCTAGCGGGCTAAATGCTTTAAAAATCAGGTGTAATTGCGCGCCAGTAGTTCGGCCTTGGCAGCGGCGTATTCCCGCTTGAGCTGGGCCACAAACTCGCCCGCGGGCTGAATCTTGTCGACAACACCAATGCCCTGTCCGCAGCCCCAGATGTCTTTCCATGCTTTGGCCGATGCGCCGCCAAAGTTCATCTTGCTCGGGTCACTCTCTGGCAGGTTGGCAGGGTCCAGGCCCGCCGCGCGGATGCTGGGCGCCAGGTAGTTGCCGTGCACACCAGTGAAGAGGTTGCTGTAAACAATCTCGTCCGAATTGTTGTCCACGATGGCCTGTTTGTATTCCTGCGCTGCGCGGGCTTCTTCGGTCGCAATAAAGGCCGAGCCGATGTAAGCGAAGTCTGCACCCATGGCCTGTGCCGCCAGCACCGAGGCACCGGTGGCAATGGAGCCGGACAAAGCCACAGGGCCATCGAACCACTGGCGGATTTCCTGCACTAGGGCAAACGGGCTTTTCACGCCCGCATGGCCACCTGCACCTGCGGCCACGGCGATCAGGCCGTCCGCGCCTTTTTCAATGGCTTTGTGCGCGTGCTTGTTGTTGATGATGTCGTGCAACACCACACCGCCATACGAGTGGGCGGCAGCATTAATGTCCTCCCGTGCGCCCAGCGAGGTGATGATGATCGGTACCTTGTACTTGACGCACAGGGCCATGTCGTGCTCCAGACGGTCATTGCTCTTGTGCACGATCTGGTTGATCGCGAAAGGCGCAGCCGGTTTGTCCGGATGGGCTGCGTTGTGGGCCGCCAAAGCCTCGGTGATTTCTTTCAGCCAGTCTTCCAGCAGCTCGGCCGGTCGGGCATTGAGCGCTGGCATAGAACCCACCACACCCGCAATGCACTGGGCAATCACCAGCTTCGGGTTGCTGATGATGAACAGCGGCGAGCCGATCACCGGAAATGGCAGCTTATTCAGCGGTGAAGGCAGTTTGGACATGGCGTCTCCTCAGGTACTTTTTATGGAAGGAATCGACCGGTAGCGCCCGCTGTATATGCGCAAGCAGCTACCGAATCTATAGCATCAACGTCACCGGCATCACCGGCCAGCCCATCAGAATGCGTCGAGCGGCAAGGCAGTGACGCTGTCAGCACCTTCCACAATGCTGTCGCGCAGGCCGCCGGCCTTGCTCAACAAGTGGTCGGCATAGAAACGTGCGGTGGTGATCTTGGCCTGCATGAACGCCACATCGTCACCGGCGGCAATCGCCTTTTCGGCGACCAGCAGCGAGCGGGCCAATTGCCAGCCGGCCATCAAGTTGCCTGCGAGCATGAGGTAAGGCACGCTGCCGGCGAACACCGCGTTCGGGCTGGACTTAGTGTTGCCGGCCACAAAGTCCACCACGTCGATGAACGCCAAACGTGCTGCCTTCAGGCGCTTGGCAACCGCCAACGCATGGGCGGAGCCACTGGCCAGCAAGTCCGCTTCGGTCGCTTCCACTTGGCCGGCAATGCCCTTGGCAATCTGGCCACCGTCACGGGCGGTTTTGCGCCCCACGAGGTCATTGGCCTGGATGGCAGTAGTGCCCTCATAAATGGTGAGGATCTTGGCGTCACGGTAGTACTGGGCTGCGCCGGTCTCTTCGATGAAACCCATGCCGCCGTGCACTTGCACACCGAGCGAAGTGACTTCCAAGCTCATCTCGGTGCTGTAGCCTTTGACCAGCGGCACCATGAACTCATAGAAGGCTTGGTTCTGCTTGCGGGCTTCGGCGTCGGTGTGGTGGTGCGCTGCGTCGTAGGCGCTGGCAGCCACGCTGGCTAATGCACGGCAGCCTTCGGTGTAAGCGCGCATGGTCATCAACATGCGGCGCACATCGGGGTGATGAATGATAGGAGCGCTGCCGGGCATGGAGCCATCCACAGGGCGGCTTTGCACACGGTCTTTGGAGAACTGCACCGCCTTTTGGTACGCGCGCTCGGCAATCGCAATACCCTGTACACCCACGCCGTAGCGGGCAGCGTTCATCATGATGAACATGTACTCGAGGCCGCGGTTTTCCTTGCCCACGAGGTAGCCGATGGCGCCGCCCTTGTCACCGTACTGCAGCACGGCAGTCGGGCTGGCCTTGATGCCCATCTTGTGCTCGATGGACACGCAATGCACATCGTTGCGGGCGCCCAAAGAACCGTCTTTGTTCACCATGAATTTGGGCACCACAAACAGGCTGATGCCCTTCACGCCTTCGGGCGCGCCGCTCACGCGGGCCAGCACCAAATGGACGATGTTCTCGGCCATATCGTGCTCACCCCAGGTGATGTAAATCTTGGTACCGAATACCTTGTAGGTGCCATCCGCCTGGGGCTCAGCGCGGCTCCGCACCAAAGCCAAGTCGGACCCTGCCTGGGGCTCGGTCAGGTTCATGGTGCCGGTCCATTTACCGCTCACCAATTTCTCCAGGTAGGTGGCCTTGAGTTCGTCAGAGCCGGCGGTCAGCAAAGCCTCGATGGCACCATCCGACAGCAAGGGGCACAGGGCGAAGCTCATGTTCGCACTGTTGACCATTTCGCCGCAGGCCGCGCCAATCGTCTTGGGCAAACCTTGGCCGCCGAAATCGGTGGGATGCTGCAGGCCTTGCCAGCCACCATCGGTGAACTGCTTGAACGCTTCCTTGAAACCAGGAGTGGCGGTGACCACGCCGTCCTTCAGGCTGGAGGGGTTTTTGTCGCCTTCCCAGTTCAGGGGGGCCAGCACGCCTTCGGTGAACTTGGCGGACTCTTCCAGCACGGCTTGGGCCGTATCGAAGCCGGCATCTTCAAAGCCGGGCAATTTGGCGATCTGTTCGATGTTGGCCAGGTGCTGGATGTTGAACAGCATGTCCTTGACGGGGGCGACGTAACTCATGGTGAGTCTCCAGTTATTGTGGGGGTTACAGACAGGGTAGGTAACGGGCTAGACCAAAAAAAAGGGCACCGCGTACGATGCCCCTTTTTCGGACCGGCATCAGAGTGCCGCAATCAATTCCGGCACAGCAGTGAAGAGGTCGGCCTCCAAGCCGAAATCTGCCACGCTGAAAATGGGGGCTTCAGGGTCTTTGTTGATGGCGACGATGACCTTGGAATCTTTCATGCCGGCCAAGTGCTGGATGGCACCGCTGATGCCGCAAGCCACATACAGCTGAGGTGCCACGATCTTGCCGGTCTGGCCCACTTGCCAGTCGTTGGGCGCGTAACCGGCGTCCACCGCAGCGCGGGATGCACCCAATGCAGCGCCGAGCTTGTCAGCCAGCGGGGTCATGACTTCGGAGAACTTCTCGGAAGAACCCAAAGCGCGTCCGCCGGAGACGATGATCTTGGCGGCTGTCAGTTCAGGGCGGTCGTTCTTGGCGATTTCGGAACCCACAAAGGTCACGGCAGCGCTGGTGGCTGCGGCTGTCACAGTCTCTACCGCTGCACTGCCACCCGTGGCCGCTGCGGGATCGAAACCGGTGGTGCGCACGGTCAGCACTTTCACGGCGTCCGTGGCTTGCACAGTGGCGATAGCGTTGCCGGCATAAATGGGGCGCTCGAAGGTGTCGGCGCTCACCACTTTGGTGATGTCGGACACTTGGCCAACGTCCAGCTTGGCCGCCACGCGGGGAGCGATGTTCTTTCCAGAGGCAGTGGCCGGAAAAACGATGTGGCTGTAGGCACCGGCGATAGCCAACACCTGGGCTGCTACATTTTCAGCCAAGCCATGCTCGAAGGCAGCGCTGTCGGCATGGATCACTTTGGACACACCGGCGATTTGAGCAGCAGCGGCAGCGGCGGCACCCGCATTGCTGCCGGCAACCAGCACGTGCACATCGCCACCCGCTTGGGCGGCAGCAGTTACGGTGTTCAGGGTGGCACCCTTGATGGATGCATTGTCGTGTTCGGCGATAACAAGAGCGGTCATGATCAGATTACCTTTGCAACATTCTTCAGTTTGTCCACCAGGGTCGCCACATCGGGCACCTTGATACCGGCGCTGCGCTTGGCAGGTTCAGCAACGCTCAGGGTCTTGATGCGGGGAGCCACATTCACGCCGAGGTCTTCAGGCTTGAAGGTGTCGAGCTGCTTCTTCTTGGCCTTCATGATGTTGGGCAAAGTCACGTAGCGGGGCTCGTTCAGGCGCAGGTCAGTAGTAATGATGGCCGGCAGGGTCACGGCCAGGGTTTCCAGGCCGCCATCCACTTCACGGGTCACGTGCGCCTTGCCGTCCACCACTTCCACCTTGGAGGCAAAAGTTGCCTGGGGCAGATCTGCCAGGGCTGCCAGCATCTGGCCGGTCTGGTTGCAATCGTCGTCAATGGCTTGCTTGCCCAAGATCACCAAGCCGGGCTGCTCTTTATCGACCAGCGCCTTGAGCAGTTTGGCCACGGCCAAGGGTTGCAGCTCTTCGGTGGTTTCCACCAGGATGCCGCGGTCGGCACCAATGGCCATGGCGGTACGCAGGGTTTCCTGGCACTGGGCCACGCCGCAGGACACGGCGATCACTTCGGTGACCACGCCCTTTTCCTTGAGGCGCACGGCTTCTTCCACGGCGATCTCGTCAAAAGGATTCATGCTCATCTTGACGTTGGCGATGTCTACACCCGTGTTGTCCGACTTGACACGAACCTTCACGTTGTAGTCCACCACACGTTTGACGGGTACCAGGACTTTCATTACTGCGACTCCAGATAGTTAGAAATTTGGTCGTTTTAGTTGACGTGCACGTCAATCATCAGATTCTATGCCGGACTGCCTGCTCCCTGTGGAATGAGGGAACTGGCCAATCGAAATAGATAAAATAGAACGACCGTGCTTTTTTGCAATTATAGCGGGGCTCGCCGGTCTGTGCAGACTTACCCCGCTAACTTTTAGGGCGGAGACTCAGAAACCGTCAATGCACCTTGGTGTGCACGACCCGTTGGGGGTAGGGAATGTCAATGCCGTGCTCGCGCAGGTTCTTGAGAATGGTGAGGTTAATGTCAGAGCGCAGATTGCCTTGCCCGTTTTCGAGATCATCAATCCAGTACGCCAAGGAAAACTCCAGGCCGTCTGCTGCAAAGTTGGCGAGATTCACCGCTGGAGCGGGCTCACGCAACACGCGCGGTTGGCGCAAGGCGGCTTCCAGCAACAGCGCCATGACCTGATCCACATTACTGTCATAGCCCACAGTGACTGACAGGCTCTGGTTCACTTTCGGGTCAGCGAGCGAGAGGTTTTCCACCCGCTGGGTGATCAGCATTTCATTCGGCACAATAGACTCGCGTCCGGTCTGGCTGCGTACCACGGTGTAGCGGGCGTTGATCTGGGTAATCTGCCCCTCAAACCCATCGACCCGCACCACGTCCCCGATACGCATGCTGCGCTCGGTGAGGATCACAAAGCCAGATACATAGTTGGCCGCCAGCTTCTGTAAACCCAGACCGATACCCACACCCACGGCTCCTCCCAGAACTGAGAGAGCGGTGAGATCAATGCCTACGGCTGAGAGCGCCATCATCAAGCCCACGAACATCAGCACTGCACGCACGGCATTGCTGGCGGCTTTGCGCAGCGAGAGTTCGCCACCAGTGGCTGAGCGCAACAGGCGGGATTCAATGCCGGCCGAAATCCACAGCGTGATGATGAGCACCGCGCCCGCCGTCACCATGCCTTCCAAGATGTTGCGCACTGAGAGCGTGGTACCGCCCACCTTCCAGGTGATAAGGTCCAGCTCATTCAAGATGACCGGCAACAAACCACTCACCCACAACACCATGGCGATCCAGGCCAACCAGGAAATCGTCTGCTCCAGCGGCTTGATCCAGCGGGACTCCGCAAACGTGGCCTGCAAGACCTTGACGCCCACCCGGATCACCACCAAAGACATCAGTACCGGAATCACCACCCGGAACACCGCAATGTTTACAAAGTGGCTCAGCAACTCCAGCGCCAAATAGCCCAGACACAAGAGGACTAAGGGGAACAAGACCCCGTCGATCACCCTCCGACCGAACCAGATGGATTTTTCTTCTTGCTGCCCCAGCGCCCGGCGCAAGGCGGCAACCAGCCCCCATGCGGCGAGCACGCTCACGCCCAATGCCGCCAGCTCCAGCAGCACCGTGACTTGGGTGAATGCGTCCAGCCAACCGGAGAAATCATCAATCGGTTGGGGAGCAGGGATGGTTTTCAAAGAAGCCATAAATCCAGTAACAAAACAGAGCGACCACTAGGGCCCGGGCTCCGGAGGATACAGAAATACCGTTACAAATCCGCCAACACTCGCACATGAGCTTCCACGCTGCGGGCCAGCGCGTCGAGGTTGTACCCGCCCTCAAGGCAGGACACGATACGCCCCTGTGCGTGCCGGTCGGCCACGCCCTTGATCTGCTGCGTCATCCAGGCATAGTCGTCTTCCAGCAAGCCCATCTGGCCGAGGTCATCGTCCCTGTGGGCATCGAAGCCGGCACTTACAAAAATCATCTCCGGCCGATACGCCTCCAGGCGCGGCAGCCACTGCGCCATGACCAAGTCACGAATGGCATCTCCCCGGGTATAGGCCGGCACGGGCAAGTTCAGGAGATTGCTGGCATGCGACTGGGCGCCACCGTAGGGATAGAACGGATGCTGGAAAAAACCCAGCATCAGTATCCGCTGGTCACCTGCAACGATGTTTTCGGTGCCATTGCCGTGGTGCACATCAAAGTCCACGATGGCCACTCGTTGTAGCCCGTGGCGCTCCAGCGCATGACGCGCAGCCACTGCCACATTGTTGAAGATGCAAAAACCCATGCCTTCGCTTTTGCAGGCATGGTGCCCGGGCGGACGCACGGAGCAAAAGGCGTTCTCCAGCTCGCCGACCATAACCGCGTCGGTAGCAGCCAAAGCCGCACCAGCCGCACGCAAAGCCGCATCCCATGTGTGGATATTCATGGAGGTATCGGGGTCTACCTGCGCATGGGTCGGGCCGCCGGCTGCCACATCGTCCCGCAAAGCGTCAGTGAGCCCTCGAACTGAGGCCACATACATGCGGCTGTGAGCCAACTCCAAGTCCGCCAGAGGCGCCAGCGGCGGCTCCCGTCGGTCCAGTGCATCCAACACGCCTGTGACCAGTAGCCGGTCGTCGATCGCGCTCAGGCGTTCAGGACATTCCGGATGGCCGCGGCCCATTTCGTGCAAGTGGCAATCGCGGTGCGTAAAGTATCCGGTCTTCTTCACCTGAGTCTCAACATTCTTGATTTTCGGGTAACGTCTCGCTATGGACATCCAAGACAAACTCAGATCCCTGCTCAACCAGCTTAACACGGTGATTGTGGGCAAACCCGATCAGATCCGCGACTGCGTGGCCTGCCTGTTGGCCGGTGGTCACTTGCTGATCGACGACGTACCCGGCGTGGGCAAAACCACCCTGGCCCATGCGCTGTCGCGCACCTTCGGGCTGCAGTTCTCGCGGGTGCAATTCACCTCGGACCTGATGCCCAGCGACCTGACCGGCGTGTCCGTGTACGAGCGCGGCAAAGAAGCCTTTGTGTTCCACCCCGGCCCATTGTTTGCCCAAGTGTTGCTGGCCGACGAAATCAACCGCGCCAGCCCCAAAACCCAGAGTGCTTTGCTAGAAGCCATGGAAGAAAAGCAGGTCACCGTCGAAGGCGAAACCCGTGCCCTGCCCCGCCCTTTCTTCGTCATCGCCACCCAGAACCCCTTGGACCAGCTCGGCACCTACGCGCTGCCCGAGTCCCAGCTGGACCGCTTTCTGATGCGCATCTCCCTGGGCTACCCGGACCGTGCCGCCGAACGCGCCCTGCTCGCAGGTGAAGACCGCCGCGCCATGGTGGACCACCTGCCCAGCCTGCTGCAAGGTGATGAGCTGGATCGCCTGCAACAGGCGGTGCAAGCTGTACATGCAGCCGACGCGCTGCTGGACTATGTGCAGGACCTGATCACAGCAACCCGCAGCGGCCGCTGGTTCCTGCAAGGCCTGTCGCCCCGCGCCGGCATTGCGCTTTTGAGGGCTGCCAAAGCACAGGCCTTGATCAGTGGCCGTGACTACGTAGCCCCAGATGATGTGCAGGCTGTGCTGCCGCAGACCATTGCGCACCGCTTGATTCCGGTGGGTGACGCGGGGCGCGGTGCCGAAGAGCAGGTGCGCGCGATGTTGCAAGCGGTTCCGTTGCCCTGATGGCTCCCCCCCGTAGCGCCGATGGCGCCTCCCTTCTGGGGGGGCGTACCCAGTGGACCGGCGGAGCCGGTTCCACGGGTGCCCAATGGTGGAATCCAGTGGCGTCGGTGCGCCAGCGCTTTCAAGCCTGGTGGCAAGCGCGCTTGCCGCTCAAGGACAGCACCACCCTCACCCAGCGCAATGTGTACATCCTGCCCACGCGGCCGGGTTTCATGCTGGGGCTCACGCTGCTGGTGTTGCTGGTGGCCAGCATCAACTACCAGCTCAATCTGGGTTACATGCTGACCTTCATGCTGACCGGAGCAGCCATCATTGGCGTGCATGTCTGCCACGGCACGCTCAGTGGCCTCACTATGCATTTGATAGCGCCTGACGCACATTTCGCGGGCGCCAGCGTGCCATTGGGCATACAACTCAACAACCCCTCCAAACGCAACCGTTACGGCATCGGCCTGGCCGTGCTGGGCAGCGGGCACTGGAGCTGGACCGACGTGGGCCCGCAAGGCAGCGCCAAGGTGCAGATCAGCTTTCCCGCCACGGTGCGCGGCTTGCAGCCCCTGCCGGCCCTGACAGCAGAAACCCGCTTTCCGCTAGGGACCTTCCGGGTCTGGACCGTGTGGCGTCCGGCCTCCAAGGTGCTGGTATATCCAGCGCCGGAGTTGAATCCACCCCCCTTACCACCGGGCGAGCCCCGCAGCGGCGGCGCCCAAACCGCGCAGCGCCACACCACCGGCGAGTTCGATGGTGTACGTGCCTACCGCCGGGGCGACCCGCTCAAACTCGTGGTCTGGAAAAAGGCCGCCAAAAGCGACGAACTGGTCAGCCGTGATGCCCAGCAAGCCCAGCGACTGGAGCTGTGGCTGGACTTGGGCGCGGTGGAAAACCAGCTCCGCAGCCGGGCTGCCGGTGCCTCGCGGGAGCAAGCCCTCTCGCGCCTGTGTGCCTGGGTGCTACAAGCCGAAACCCGTGGCCTCCGCTACGGTTTGCGTTTGGGCTCGCACGAGCTGGCGCCCGATAGCGGCCCAGCCCACCAGAAGAACTGCCTGCAAGCCCTGGCGTTGGCCTGAGCCCACTGAACCCCGAGCGCCGCCATGCTGCAACGACTTCAAACCCTGCCCCGCGAGGCTCGCGACACTCTTTTTCTACTGGGGGTGATTGCCTGGGTCATCCTGCCGCAGCTGGACCGCCTGCCCTTGTGGTGCAGCGTGATGGCTGGCGCCGTGCTGCTGTGGCGCGGCGTATTGGCCTGGGGCAGCCGTCCCCTGCCCTCACGCTGGTGGCTGTTGGCATTGCTTGCGTTGGCCACAGCCGGCACCTGGTTCAGTTACCGCACCCTGCTCGGGCGGGATGCCGGGGTCACCTTCATCGTGGTGCTGCTGGCACTCAAAACACTGGAGATGCGGGCGCGGCGCGATGCCTTTGTCATCTTCTTCCTGGGTTTTTTCACCATGCTCAGCAACTTCTTTTTCTCGCAAAGCCTGCTGACTGCGGGGGCCATGGTGATTGCTTTGTTGGGACTGCTCACTGCGCTGGTCAACAGCCACATGCCGGTGGGGCGCCCGCCCCTGATGCAGGCCGCACGCATGGCGGGCTGGATGGCGCTGGCCGGCGCCCCCATCATGGCGGCGCTGTTCATGCTGTTCCCCCGCATCGCTCCGCTGTGGGGCTTGCCGGGCGACGCCATGAGCGGGCGCAGCGGTCTGTCCGGCCAGATGCAGGTGGGAACCATCGCCAGCCTGGCACTGGACGACAGCATTGCCATGCGCATCAAGTTTGAGGGCCCGCCACCTAAACAAGACTTGATGTATTTCCGCGGCCCGGTGTTTTCCACCTTTGACGGGCGTGAATGGAAGCCACTGCGCTCGGCATTCCCTACCCGCGCCCAACTGCAACCCGAACTGGCAGTGCGCGGCAACCCGGTGAGCTACCAGGTCACGCTGGCGGCCAACAACCGCCCGTGGTTGATGGTCCTGGATGCAACACCACAGGCGCCCGAAATCGTGGGCTACAGCGTGAGCATGGGGCCGGACTTGCAATGGCAGGCGGACCAACCGATTGCCGATTTGATTCGGTACCGCGCCACCAGTTACCCCGACTTCCGCCACGGCCCTAACCGTCTGGCTGTGGGCCTGCAGGACTACGTAGACCTTCCTCCCGGCTTCAACCCGCGCACTTTGCAACTCGCCGCTGACTTGCGCCGCCAACCGGAACTGGCAACAGCTAGTGGCCAAGCCCTGGTAGACGCAGTCATGACAAAACTACGCACCGGTGGCTATGAGTACACACTGGAACCCGGCGTGTACGGCACCCACACGGCCGATGAATTCTGGTTCGACCGCAAAGCCGGGTTTTGCGAACACATCGCGTCCAGCTTCGTCCTGCTGATGCGCGCACTCGATGTTCCGGCCCGGGTGGTCACCGGCTACCAGGGCGGGCAGGTCAACAATGTGGACGGTTTCTGGACGGTGCGGCAAAGCGACGCGCACGCCTGGGCTGAAGTCTGGATGGCGGGCCGCGGATGGGTGCGGGTGGACCCGACTTCGGCGGTCTCGCCGGGTCGTGTAGGCATAGGCACGTACACCCGCTTGCAGCCCCAGCCCAATGTGTTTACGCAAGCCCTCAACACCGTGAGCCCCGGCTTCTCGGTGAACCTTCGCGCGATTTGGGAGGCCACCAACAACCGCTGGAACCAGTGGGTGCTGAACTACAGCCAGACCAAGCAAATGGATTTGTTGCGCAACATCGGCTTCAGCGCGCCGGACTGGCAGGACCTGAGCACCGTGCTGATCGCCTTGGTCGTGACTGCCAGCCTTGCGGGCGCGGGCTGGAATTGGTGGGAGCGGCAGCGCCAGGACCCTTGGTTGCGCTTGTTGCAGGGTGCACGGCAACGCCTGAAAGCAGCCGGCCTGGCATTTCCGGAAGATTGCACGCCGCGCGCACTGGCAGGCTTGCTGGAAAACGACCCGCGCGCTGCGCCTGAGGCCATTGCTTGGTTGATGCGATTGGAGGCCTGGCGCTATGCAAGGCACAAGGGCAGCAACACCGATTTGCGAAACTTGCGCAGGGAGCTCGGCACATTGCGCTGGCTCCAGCAGTAAATGTTCAGGATGCCGGCGCCGCAGGGGCGGCTGCGGGTGCTTCAGAAGGAGGTACCAGCGGTAGTTCTTCTTCAGGCAAGGCCAAGCTCTCACCGGCCAGAAACGCTTTGATCCATCCGTCCAGCTTCTGCAAACCCAGTTGCACCACGGCGCCATCGAGTGTTTTGCCGCTGACCTTCAGGGTGCCACCGCCGTACTCAAAGCCGGCTTGAACGCCGTCAGGCAGTTCATTCACATACCCCGTCGATAATGCGAATGCCTTTTGCTCGGGTGGCATGAGCTGGCCTTTGATGTGGATGTGCCCGCTGCTGGAGAGCTGACTGGCGAGCAGTACCTCATCCCCCTGTGTGGGGGCCAAAGTCAGTACGAGCTTGGCATCGAGACCGCCTTCGTTGCCGCTTCCTTGCAACTTGGGGATACCCACACTGAATCCGGTCAGCAGAAGCTTCTTCACTGCAGCGCGCACCTGCTGTTTTTCATCGGCTGTGGCGTTTTGCAGGCCGCAACTCTCGCTAAACACCCGGCTCAGGGTCTGAACACTGGCGGTATGCAAGCCCTTGACTTCAGCCTCCAGCACCAGATCTTGGAGGTTCTGCCCCAAAAACTGCGCACTTCGCACCGACTCGGTCACCTTGGAGTCCAAGCGGTCAGCGCGCTCGGTCGTTTCGCTGCTGACCCGCAGGCCCTGGAGAGTCAGGTCTGCCGTACTCATGCTGTCAATGTCCAGGGCTATGCGTCCGGTACCCACAGCCCGGTTCTTCAGATTCAGACTCAGGGCGATCTGTTTGGCCTCCAAAGCATTGCCATTACCGCGAAGTGCCATGCGCTCAAACGCCCAGTCAAATCGCAGCGACGTTTTACCCAGCTCCATACGCCCCGCAGAAGGTGTCACTTGGAGGCTTTGGCCGTTGGCCACCATGCCCAGCTCGGGCAGCTGCATGTCGGTACTGAATGTTCCATCGAAGCCTGCATGTCCGGTGCCGGTGAGCTTGCCCCCGCGTAGCAGCTCCCGGACACCCGCAGCACCCTCGCCCGCCGGCGCCGCAAACCAGTCAAAGCGTGTCAATCCCTTCAGGCCCGGCACATGGCGGGCACGGTACTCCAGATGCACCACGGTCGACGCCTCGGCGTTGCCGGCGCATGGGTCGTGCCATTCCATATCCAACCTTCCCGATGAATTCAGCCAGCCTGCTTCATGCGACAGATTGCGAATGCGGAAGTCCCCCTTGGAGTGCTCGGTGGCCAGCTCCTGCAAGCCTACAGCCACCATGCGCGAGCTGTACCACGGCAACGCCAAAGCTCCTGCAGTGATGGCAAGGGCACTGCCGGCCAAGGCAAAACGGACACGGGGAGAAAAAGGCATAAGGAACACAAAAAGGTGAAAACAACAGGCTGGGATTGTGCCCGCAAGCCCGCCGGCACTGGCTACACTGCCAGCCATATGCCCGCATGTGCCGCAAGACCGGCACCCACCTTTTGCAAGACCCTGTTGTGTCTCTAAAGAAAACCCTGTTTACTCTCGTTTTGATAGCAGCCTGCGCACATTCCATGGGCGCTACCGGCAAAAAACACCCTAAATCCAAAGCAACAACCAAGCCCGCAGCAACGGTGACCGAAGGTACACCCTACGGCGATCGGGAAGACGTCATGCGTATGGCAGACGACATCGCCCAGCGCCGTAACCTGGACCCTGCGTGGGTCCGAGCCACCCTGTCCAAGGCCCGCATGGTGCCGTCCGTGGTGCGAGCGATCACCCCGCCTGCAGTAGGCACCCCCAAAAACTGGGCGCTGTATCGCAGCCGCTTTGTAGAGCCCATCCGCATCAAGGCAGGCGTCAAGTTCTGGCTGGCCAACCAGGACACGCTGGCCCGCGCAGAAGCCCAGACCGGTGTACCGGTCAACATCATTGTGGGCATCATCGGGGTCGAGACCATCTATGGCCAGCAACTCGGCAACTACCGCGTGATCGATGCTCTGACTACCCTGAGCGTCGATTTCCCGGACGCCCACCCGCGCAAAGCCACCCGGGCTGCTTACTTTTTGACTGAGCTGGAGGCCTACCTCAGCTTGATGGATCGCACGGGGACCGATCCCATGGCCTTGCGTGGCAGCTATGCCGGAGCTATGGGCTGGCCTCAGTTCATGCCTTCGAGCTGGGTGAAGTACGGCATCGATTTTGATGCAGACAGCCGGGTAGATCTGTTCCACAGCCAAGCCGATGTCATCGGGTCGGTCGCCAACTACTTCCAGGCCTTCAAGTGGCAACGCGGCATGCCCACCCATTACCCGATGCAGTTCGACATGTCCCGCTTGGACCTGCCCGCATTAATTGCTCCGGACATATTGCCGACCTTCAGCCCCGCCACCATGCAAGACAAAGGCGTAGTGCTGGACGCCGCAGGCCAGGCCCACAACGGTCCCTTGGCCCTGATCGAGTTGCAAAACGGCGCCAGCCCCCCCACCTATGTAGCCGGCACCGAAAACTTCTACGCCATCACCCGCTACAACTGGAGCAGCTACTACGCCATGGCGGTCATTGATCTCGGGCAAGCGGTGGCGCAAGCGGTACAAGCCCAGACAGGCGTGCCAAAATAAGTCATGGCCACCGCACCCACCACCGCACTGGACAACACGGACGAACACTCCACCACCGCGCTGTACCGCGCGGCCATCGGTGACATCAGCAACAACTACTACCTGCCCCGCTTCACGCGATATGAATCGGCGGACCGCCCGGGCCTGAGCTGGAACTGGGCGGCCGCACTCAACACCCTGAACTGGCTGATGTTCCGACAGCTTTGGCATGCAGCATTGGTCTACAGCGGCAGCGTCGTGGCACTCGCACTGTTGCTCTTTGGCATCGGCAAACTGGTGTTCCAGTTTTCGGAAGGTACCCAATGGAGCCTTTTGGCCGCTGTCGTTGGCTTGGCCTTTGTAGTGCCCGGCCTGGGAGGCAATGCACTCTACTACCTGGCCACCCGCCAGCGTGTGCAAAACGCCCTCGCCAAAAATCAGACAGTGCCTGAAGCCTGTGCCCAACTCAGCAAACAAGCGAGTACCCGCAAAGGGCTGATCGTCATCGCGGCCTGCAATGTTGCGGTTGCAGCGGTTGCGGCCCAGTCCTATGCCATGTTTTCAGGCTTTGAACCGTTACCTGCCGGGACGCCCGTGGCGTTGAATGCAGCCCCAGAAGGACGCAATGTGGCCAGCGGACGTGCGGTGGATGCCACTTTGGCAAACAATGCGAAGGCCCCGGGGTCTGCTCCCTCTCAAGCCGCACCGGCGCCGGCCAGCTCAACAGCATCCCCTGCAGCGCCAGTGAGCAGTGCGGCGGCGTCCCCTGCCGCAGCCAAGCCTGCGCAGATTGCTGCCAGTGCGAGCATCCCTGCCACATCCGCACTAGCCAAAGTGCCCCCGACAACTGCGTCCTCTCTGCAGGCCAAAACCCCGGCGTCCGCAGCAGTGCCCGCTATCGCGAGCAAGCCCTCTGCGTCCGCAAATGCGGCGACGCCCGCGCGCGCTGCTAGAAGCGCTGCGGCATCTGCACCTGTGCCAGCCAAGTCCTCTGGTGAAAAAGTAGCCTCCAGGCCAGCAGGGCCGGCGCCGGTGGCCTTGCGCTCTGCCGCTGCGGAATCCGCCGCCCGGGAAGTAGCTGCATCCCTGGGGCAATCTACTCCGGTTGCACCGGTCGCAGCGCGCAATCCTGTAACGGAGCCGCAGGAAGCCCCTGCTGCAGGTCGTTTCGTGGTGAATGTAGGCCTGTTCGCCGACGCCAACAACGCGCGCAATGCGCTGGTCAAGCTGATGGATGCGGAGTTGCCGGTGGTAAGCAAGGACATCCGCTTTCCCAAAGGAAATCGCACCCGCTTGCAGGTCGGCCCTTTTGACACATTGGCGGAGGCAGACGCCGCGGCCGACAAGGTGCGAGCCCTGGAGTTGGAAGCCCGCGTCGCTCCGCTGCCCTAATCTTGCGGGCCAAAACCCGAGGGTCTAGAACCCGGCCGGACCGGTGAACTGCTCATGCAGGGCGTCTTGCCAGTGCTCGATTTCTTCTTCGCTGACATGCAGGAAGGCGAGGCACTCTGCGCCATGCAGTTCCCATTCACGGTTCTCCCGGGCACCCTCGTGCATGGCAACCAAGTGTTCCGCGAGCAAGGCCATGGCAACCAGGGTACGGACCGTAGTTGGGATGTTGTCGTCTTTGAGCACCGTGAAGTCGTGGTGCAACCGCACAGCGTGGGCCACATCGGGAGAGAGGCGCCACGTCTTGGCCACGATAGCCCCCACTACCGCGTGGTCTGTGCGGTGCGCTTCATTCTCCACTTCGGTTCCGGTTTTTTCCGTCTGTGCCAGGGCATGGGCCAGCGTGGCCTCATAGCCCTTGATGCCTTGCAGCATCACCGGAATCCCTACATTGCAAAATAGTCCACAGGTATGGGCGATGTCGGCATTCACGCCATACATCTGCCGGGCGATGTAGCCCATGGCATAGGCCCGGCGTGTGGACGTTTCCCAAAAGTGTTCGAGCAAGGGCGACTTGACCCGGATCGTTTCGCGCAACAGGAATCCCGTGAGGATGGAGACCGTTTGCGATATGCCGAGCAACGCTACCGCTTCGGCCACGGTGGCTGCCGGGCGGGACCGGGCATAAATGGGGCTGTTGGCCACTTTGATGAGCGCCGCTGCCATGGCCACATCACGTGAGGCGATGCGGGCAATGGTGGCTGGTTCAGGGTCTTCGCGGTTCACTTCGACCCGAAGGTCTGACAACAGCGCGGGGCAGGGCTGAATAACGATGTCTCTCAGGGGCCCTTCGACCCGTGCTGTCTCAATTTCGCGGTCAATATCGGCTACGCGCATAAGTGCTCCTTGATGTGAACATTATGCTCAGTCCGCCCCACAAAAAACGGCCCTCACGGGCCGCTTTTATATGGGTTTTTACTATTGCTTCAGGTCACGGGAACCAGAAACTCGCGGCTGACATGCGCCCCCAGATCATTCACCCGGTCCAGGAACTGGGTCAGGTAGGCGTGCAGGCCGGTGGCCAGGATCTCGTCGATCCGGCCGTATTGCAGCTCCGAGCGCAGCTTGCCGGCGCGGCGCAGCGTTTCGCTTTGGGGATTGCTGACCACCAGCGTCAGGTTGTGGACGACTTCATTCAGGCTGGCATGCAGCGAACGCGGCATGTCTGACTTGAGCACCAGCAGCTCTGCCACGCGCTCGGGCTTGATGACGTCGCGGTAGACCTTGCGGTAGATCTCAAACGCCGACACGCTGCGCAGAATCGCGCTCCAGTGGTAGAAGTCGTACTCTTGGTCCTTCTCGCTGGCGGCTCCGAAAAAGTCGCTCTGCACGGCATGGAACTTCACGTCCACCAAGCGTGCGGTGTTGTCGGCCCGCTCCAGGAAAGTGCCCAAGCGCATGAAGTGCAAGGACTCGTCCATCAGCATGGTGCCCACGGTCACACCACGGGACAGGTGGGAACGGAACTTCACCCACTCAAAAAACTGCGAAGGATCTTGCTCGAACTCGCCGCTCTTGATCATGCGTTTGACTTCAAGCCAGGTGGTGTTTTGCGTTTCCCACACCTCGGTGGTTAAAGCGCCGCGGACGGCACGGGCGTTCTCACGGGCGGCGCTCAGGCAGGACATGATGGACGACGGATTGCTCTCGTCTTTGACCATGAAGTCCATCACCTCGCGGGCCTGGATCTCCCCGTATTTTTCCTTGTAGGAATACAGCAGCTCACTGATGGACAGCAGCCCCTGCCAGCCCAGTTGGGCCACGGCTTGGGATTGGGGAAGCAACGATGTCTGGTAGTTAACATCGAGCATGCGTGCGGTGTTTTCTGCCCGCTCGGTGTAGCGGGACATCCAGAACAGGTGGTCAGCGGTGCGTGACAACATACAAAAGCTTCCTCGTACTTAAGCTGACTGTGTTTGTGACTGGGTGGCGGCCATTGCGGCGGGAGCTGCAGGCACATCTTCTTCCAGAATCCATGTGTCCTTGGTGCCGCCGCCCTGGCTGCTGTTGACGACCAGCGAGCCGTCTTTCAGCGCAACGCGGGTCAGGCCACCGGGCACCATTTGCACGGTTTTGCCGGAGAGCACGTAGGGGCGCAGGTCGATGTGGCGCGGGGCAATGCCGCTTTCCACAAAAGTGGGGCAGCTCGACAAGCTGAGTGTGGGCTGTGCGATGTAGCCCGCCGGGTTGGCCAGCACTGCTTTGCGGAAGTCTTCAATCTCGGCCTTGGTGGCCGCCGGGCCCACCAGCATGCCGTAGCCGCCGGCGCCGTGTACTTCTTTCACGACCAAGTCTTTCAGGTTCGCCAAGGTGTAAGCCAAGTCATCCTTGTTGCGGCACATGTAGGTGGGCACGTTGTTCAGGATGGGCTTTTCACCCAAATAGAACTCGATCATCTTGGGCACATAGGGGTAAATGGACTTGTCGTCCGCAATGCCGGTACCTACCGCGTTGCAGATGGTCACGTTGCCTGCACGGTAAGCGTTGATGAGCCCCGCGCAGCCCAGCGTGGACGTTGGGCGGAACACTGTGGGGTCCAGGAAATCATCGTCCACACGGCGGTAAATCACGTCCACTCGGCGTGGGCCGCGGGTGGTGCGCATGTAAACAAAGTTGTCTTTGACAAAGAGGTCCTGCCCCTCGACCAGCTCCACACCCATTTGCTGGGCAAGGAAAGCGTGCTCAAAGTAGGCGCTGTTGTACATGCCGGGGGTGAGCACCACCACGGTCGGCTCGGCAGTGGTGGCCGGGCTGCTCTGACGCAGGGTCTCGAGCAGCAAGTCGGGGTAATGGGCTACAGGCGCCACACGGTGCGCGCTGAACAGATCAGGGAAGAGCCGCATCATCATCTTGCGGTCTTCCAGCATGTAGCTCACGCCGCTGGGTACGCGCAGGTTGTCTTCGAGCACGTAGTACTCGCCGTTGCCCTTGGCGTCCGGCGCACGCACGATGTCGATACCTGAAATATGGGAATAAATCTGGTGCGGTACATCCACACCCACCATCTCAGGGCGGAACTGGGCATTGCCCTCAATCTGTTCGCGCGGTACGACGCCGGCCTTCAAAATTTCCTGGTCATGGTAGACGTCATGGATGAAGCGGTTGAGCGCATTGACCCGCTGGACCAGACCTTTTTCCATGGTGGACCACTCGTGGGCCGGAATGATGCGGGGAATCAGGTCAAACGGAATCAGGCGCTCGGTACCGGAGCCGTCCTCGTCTTTCTCGCCGTACACGGCGAAGGTGATGCCCACACGGCGGAAGATCATTTCCGCTTCTTCACGGCGTTTGGCCATCATGTCGCCTGGCTGGCGAGCGAGCCATTCGTCGTAAATCTTGTAGTGGTCTCTTATCTGGCTGCCCTTGCTGAAAAATTCATAAGGGAGCTGGGTGTACATCTCGTCGAATTTCTGCATGTAAAAGACCTCTCTGATTACCTCTTATGCAAACTTCGGGCCACAGCGCCGATGCACCACTATGGCACATCATGAGCCCAATAATGCCGCTCGTCTTCCCGCATACACGCCACATTTTGGGGCTCTGCAGAGTGCCAGCGCCCCGCACCACAACGGGGCGACAACACCAAATGGGTGCCTAAGGCTTCGTAACGCGCGACGACGGGCGCAGCAGGGTGTCCGTAGCGGTTGCGGTAGCCAGCCTGCACCAGCGCATGGCGTGGCTGCACCGCTTGCAAGAACTCAGACGTGCTCGAAGTTTTGCTGCCATGGTGGGGTACCAAGAGCACATCGGCGCGCAGCTTGGAAGCCGTGTCCGGATCAGCCAACATCTGTAGCTCTTGCGCGGCCTCAATGTCTCCGGTGAGCAAGGCCGTCTGCCTGCCGTTGCTGATGCGCAGCACGCAGGACAAGGCGTTGGATTTGGGTGGCGGTTGCTGCTCATACGCGCCTGCCGGCGGCTGCAGCACTTCGAAATCCACACCATCCCACGCCCAGCGTTGCCCCACCTCGCAACGACTGGAGCGGCGCAGTTGCTGCAAGGCATGCTGGGGGTCAATGGAGCTCAGCAAGGCGGCTTGCGGCTGCATCATCAGCACGGCGGCCGCGCCGCCCACATGGTCGGTGTCCCGGTGGCTGAGCACCACCATGTCCAGCTGTACATCCAGCGCCTTGAGCAGTGGCAGCAGCACGCGGTTGCCCGCATCACTCTCCAAGCTGTAGCGCGGGCCGGCATCGAACAGCAGGGCATGGTTGGCGGTTTGCACCAGCACCGCGTTGCCTTGCCCGATATCAGCCGCCAACAGCGAAAACTCGCCCTCGGCCGGCAGCGGTGGCCGCCAGAGCAGGCAGGCGAGCACCGGCATGACTCCTATGGCCCGCACCGCCCACGGCAAGGGCAACACCAGCAGCACGCCGCCCGCCACGGCCCATATGCCCAAGGCGAGGGGCGGCAGGGGCAGACTGAGCGTCGCCCACGGCAAAGCGGCCAATCCATCGAGCGCGGCATACAGCAGCGCTACCGCGCCGGTGGCGGCTGTCCACACCTCCGACCACAACACGCCGGCCAGCGACAAAGGCGTGATCACCAGCGTCACCCAGGGAATGGCAAACGCATTCGCCACCAGACCCACCAAGGACACCTGCCCGAACCACAGCAATACCAGCGGCGCCAGCGCGATGGTGATCACCCACTGCTCGCGCCACATTCCGCAAACGGAGTGCAGGAATCGGGCCCACACCTTTTGTGGAGCTATAGTTCCAGACTCAAGGTCATTATGGCCTCTGACCCTCGTGGAATATGCGCGAGCAGCTCCTGAATTCGTAGCAATGGAAGTAACAAACAGGATGCCCACCGCTACAAAACTCAACCAGAAACCGGCCTGCAACAGAGCCCAAGGGTCCCACATCAGCACGACGACCGCCGTCCACAGAGCCACCCAAGGCCAGGGCCAACGCGCCCCCAACACGCGCAAGCCGACCATCATAGCGAGCATCAAGCAGGTGCGTTGAGCCGGCACACCCCAGCCTGAAAACAACGCGTAGGCACTAGCGAAGGCCAAACCTAGCAGCCAGCCAGCGTGGGCTGCAGGCAAGCGACTACATAGCCACGCCGAGCGCCTCCACAAACCGCCCGCAAGCAGGGTGGCCGCCCAAGCAAACATGGTGATATGCATGCCGGAGATGCTTACCAGGTGCGACACCCCGGTGGCCCGGAACACATCCCAGTCATTGCGGTCTATGGCCCGCTGGTCCCCCACCACCAGCGCTGTCAGCAAGCCTGCCGAACGGGCATCTGCCACGTGGGCCAGGATACGCTCCCGCGTCCATTGCCGCGCGAGCGCCACCGGCGCCTGCCAGGTCTGGCCCAGCAATTGCGGCACGGGCGCGCTGGCGGTGGCGCGTACATAACCGGTAGCCTGCACCCCCTGCTCCCACAGGTACAGTTCGTAGTCAAAGCCATGGGGGTTGGCGCTGCCATGCGGCGCTTTCAAGCGCAACTGCATGCGCCAGCGTTGGCCGGCCCGCACGTCTGCTGGCGGACGCTGCAGTTCCGGAAGCTGTGCTTGCGCGTTGTAGGCACTGGTGTACCAGCCCAGATCCACCAACACAGGCAAGCGCACAGGCTGTCCATCCAAGGTAGCCTCTTCAGGCGCAAAGCGGAAACGTACTCCAGCCTCGGTGATCTGCGGCATATCGGCCACCACGCCGGTTACCCACACATCGCGCCCTTCGAGCGCCGGGTTCAGGGCCTGGCTCACAAACACCACCGCCCGCAAACCGGTGAGGCCCCAAGCAAACGCAAGGCCGGCGATCAGCACGATGCATTGAACCCGGGCATTTGCTATTCTTTTGGTAGCTACCTGCGCATAGAGAACGGGCGCCAACAGCAATAACAACGCATAAATCCACCACACCCCCAACACGGCCTGCTGCAGCTGCAAGGCAATACCGAAGAACAACCCGGCCCCTAAAGCCAAGCCGGTTCGAGGCCATGTTGCGATGTGTGGAGCTGCTCCGTCCATGCGGCCATGCTAACGCCACTGCCCAACAGGTCCGCCGCGCTCAAACCGCCCATGGCGCGGACCTTGCTTTAAACGTGCGTCAAACCCGATTGTTAGTATGGGGCCTGTGCGGCAACCGCTGCACGGCGTCCCCTGTGAGATCTACCGAGACCGGCCCATGTCCATTCACGCAGCGCTGAACCACGTTACCCATTACTCGTACGACCGTCTGGTCAACCTCGGTCCCCAAGTCATCCGCCTGCGCCCTGCCCCGCACTGCCGCAGCAAAATCATCTCTTACTCGCTCAAGGTCGAGCCCAGCACCCACTTCGTCAACTGGCAGCAAGACCCGTATGCCAACTACCAGGCCCGCTTGGTGTTCCCCGAGAAAACCAAGGAATTCAAAGTCACGGTCGACCTGGTGGTCGAAATGGCGGTGTACAACCCCTTTGACTTCTTCCTGGAACCCACGGCCAAGAACTTCCCCTTCAAGTACGACAAGCTATTGGGCCAGGAGCTCGCCCCCTACCTGGTGGCGGAGCCGCTGACCACGGAGTTCAAAAAATTCCTGGGCGCTATCGACCTCAAGGAACGCCGCACTATCGACTTTCTGGTCTATATCAACCAGCTGGTGCACAAGGCGGTCAGCTACACCATCCGCATGGAGCCCGGTGTGCAAACGCCGGAAGAAACACTGACGCTGGCCAGCGGGTCGTGCCGCGACTCCGGGTGGCTGCTGGTGCAACTGCTGCGCCACTGTGGCTTGGCAGCACGATTTGTGTCGGGCTATCTGATTCAGCTGGCACCGGACGTCAAATCGCTAGACGGCCCTAGCGGCACCGAGGTGGACTTCACCGACCTGCACGCCTGGTGCGAGGTTTATTTGCCCGGCGCAGGCTGGATAGGGCTGGACGCGACCAGCGGCTTGCTGGCCGGCGAGGGCCACATCCCGCTGGCATGCACCCCGCAGCCCAGCGGCGCAGCCCCGATCGAAGGCGGCGTGGACAAGTGCGAGGTGGAATTTGCCCACCACATGC
Organism: Comamonadaceae bacterium; assembly: GCA_027488985.1. GTDB lineage: Bacteria > Pseudomonadota > Gammaproteobacteria > Burkholderiales > Burkholderiaceae_C > Allorhodoferax > Allorhodoferax aquaticus. The sequence continues at coordinate 222,044 of JAIYAR010000013.1, forward strand.
AAGTCACCCGCATGTACGAATCCCCCCGCGTAACCAAGCCCTACACGCCCGAGCAGTGGGCCGAGGTCATGACCCTGGGCGACGCAGTAGACGCAGAACTCGTGGCCAGCGACGTACGCCTGACCATGGGTGGCGAGCCCACCTTTGTGGCGGTGAACGACCGCGACGCGCCTGAGTGGAACACCGACGCCCTGGGCCCGACCAAGCGCGGATTCGCCACTGAGCTGGTGCACAAGCTGCGGGACGAATACGGCCAAGGCGGCTTTCTGCACTTCGGCCAGGGCAAGTGGTACCCCGGCGAGCAACTGCCGCGCTGGGCACTCAACATTTACTGGCGTGCCGACAAACAAAAGGTGTGGAACAACCCCGCGCTGTTCACCGACGAGCGCAAACCCACCCACTACACCGCCGAAGACGCGGACTATTTCATCCGCAGTCTGGCCGGCAAACTGGGCCTGACCGACAAGTACGTGCAGGCCGGCTATGAAGACACCTGGTACTACTTGTGGCGCGAGCGCCGCCTGCCGGTGAATGTGGACCCCTTCAACAGCAAGCTCGACGACGAGATGGAGCGCGCCCGCCTGCGCCGCGTCTTCGAGCAGAAGCTGGACTCGGTGGTGGGCTACGTGCTGCCGCTCAAGGTGGGTGATGGACCGCGCCTGACTGGCCCGAGCTGGACTACCGGCCCCTGGTTCTTCCGCGATGAACGCATGTATCTCATGCCCGGCGACTCGCCCATGGGCCTGCGTCTGCCGCTGGATTCCCTGCCCTGGGTCAGCGAAGGTGACTACCCGTATCTGGTTGAGCGCGACCCGACCGTGGACCGCGGCGCGTTGCCAGCGCACGCGGCCTTTGCACAGCGCTATGCGCCTAACGCTACGACCGCAACGACCGCCAATGCAGGCGCCTCCGGGGTAACAAGTGCAGGCTCTATAGCCGCCAACGGACTGCCTTACATGGCCGGCAACCTGGCCGTGCCCGAAGCCGGCCGCAAAATGCAAACCGCCAAGGGCAGCGGCGACGCTAGCGTTGCCACCAACGCCCAAAGCGCCAAGCAGCCTGAACCGGCGATGTACGCGCAGGCTCCGAGCCGCTTTGAATCCGCCCATTGGATCACCCGCACGGCCCTGTGCGTGGAAGTGCGCGACCCGCGCCGCGCCAGCGGCCCCAAGGCCGAGGCCGTGGGTTCCAAATCGGGTGTGATGTACATCTTCATGCCGCCCTTGGAGCGCTTGGAAGACTACCTGGACCTGCTGACCGCCATCGAGGCCACCGCCAGTGAACTGAAGATGCAAATCGTGCTGGAAGGCTACCCTCCTCCCCGCGATCCACGCCTCAAGCTCCTGCAAGTCACTCCAGACCCCGGTGTGATCGAGGTCAACGTGCACCCGGTCACCAACTGGAAAGAGCTGGTCTACAACACCGAGTTCTTGTACAACGCAGCGTTCGAGTCGCGCCTGAGTGCCGAGAAGTTCATGACCGATGGCCGCCACACCGGCACCGGCGGCGGCAACCACTTTGTGATGGGCGGCGCCACACCTGCGGACAGCCCGTTCCTGCGCAAACCCGAGCTGCTTGCCAGCCTGCTGCTGTACTGGCACAACCACCCGTCCTTGAGCTACCTGTTCAGCGGCATGTTTGTGGGCCCCACGAGCCAGGCACCGCGTGTGGACGAAGCTCGCAACGACCAGCTTTACGAACTGGAAATCGCTATCGAGCAGATCTACAAAAACCGCGAACTCTACGGCCAGAGCATGCCACCCTGGCTGGTGGACCGCACGCTGCGCAACATCCTGATTGACGTGACGGGCAACACCCACCGCAGCGAGTTCTCCATCGACAAGATGTACTCGCCGGACTCGTCCACAGGTCGCTTGGGTCTGCTGGAATTGCGCGCCTTCGAGATGCCACCCCACCCGCACATGAGCAGCGTGCAGCAGCTTTTGCTGCGGGCGCTGGTGGCCCGCTTCTGGAAATCGCCGTACAAAGCGCCGGTCACCCGCTGGGGCACCGAACTGCACGACCGTTACATGCTGCCCACCTTCATCAAAATGGACTTTGATGACGTGATCGCCGACATGAACATGGCCGGCTACGCGTTCGACACCAGCTGGTTCGCCCCGCACTACGAGTTCCGCTTCCCCATGGTGGGCTCGGTCAAGAGCATGGGCGTCGAGCTGACGTTGCGCAACGCGCTGGAGCCTTGGCATGTGATGGGCGAAGAAAGCTCCGCCGGCGGGACCGCCCGCTATGTGGACTCCAGCCTGGAACGACTGGAAGTGCGCGTGACCGGCCTCAACGAGAGTCGCTACGTGGTGACCTGCAATGGCGAAGCCCTGCCCATGACCAGCACTGGCACGGTGGGTGAATTTGTAGCCGCCGTGCGCTACAAAGCCTGGAACCCGCCGAGCAGCCTGCACCCCACTATCGGTGTGCACGCCCCGCTGACCTTTGACATTGTGGATACCTGGATGAAGCGCTCGCTGGGCGGCTGCCAGTACTTTGTGGCCCACCCCGGCGGGCGCAATTACGACACCTTCCCGGTCAACAGCTACGAGGCCGAAAGCCGCCGCCTCTCGCGATTCAGTCCATTGGGGCACACCCCGGGCATGCTGGTGGTACCACCCGCCACCATCCATGTGCCTGGCAGCAAGGAGTTCCCGTTCACCAAAGACATGCGCAGGAATTGATCTGAAGCGTCATATGGTTCGCATCTAATCTGCTGATGCGAATGTCTTTCCTCCGCCAGCAGCCCCGGCTGCACGGGCCTGCGTTACTGCTGTGCAGCGCGCTGGCCAGTGCAGCCTTTTTGCTCATGGGCGTACCTGCGGGCATGCTGCTGGGATGCATGCTGGCTGCCGTGCTTCTGGCCACCCAAGACATGAACGTGCAGGTGCCAGCCCCTTTGTTTGCCATTGGCCAGTCGGTCATCGCCTGCCTGATGGCGCACAGCCTGCATTTCGAAGTGCTGCACCGCGTAGCCGGCGAATGGCCTCTATTTCTCGGGATTGCGTTCGCCGTCATGGCGGCCAGTGCGCTGCTGGGTTACTGGCTGATGCGCAGCGGCTTGCTGCCCGGCAGCACCGCCATCTGGGGCCTGGCACCGGGCGCGGCCTCTGCCATGGTGCTGATGGCCGGTGATTTCGGTGCGGACACCCGGCTGGTGGCATTCATGCAGTACCTGCGTGTCGCCATGGTCACGGCGATTGCTTCGCTGGTGGCCCACTTTGCAGCAGGCATTGCTTCCAACCCTGAGCCCGTCGCACCCGGTTGGGATGTCCAGCTGGCCTATTGGCTGCACATCCAGAACCCTGTGCATGCGAGCCTGACTCTGGCCCTGGTGTTGGTCGCTGCCTGGCTGGGTCGCATCCTCACCGTCCCGGGTGGCCCTTTACTGATCCCCATGATGCTGGGCCTAGCCATGGACAACCTCAGCCCCTGGAGGCTGGAGCTGCCGGGCCCGCTGCTGGCGCTGGCCTATGCCGCGCTGGGCTGGGGCATAGGTCTGCGCTTCAACCGCGAAATTCTGGAACACGCCTGGCGGGTGTTGCCGCGGGTGTTGGTCGCCATTTTTGCCCTGATCATGCTCGGTTTGTTGATTGCCGGCTGCTTGATGTGGTTCGCAGACGTAGCCCCCCTCACCGCCTACCTGGCCACCAGCCCCGGTGGTGCGGACTCGGTGGCCGTAATTGCTGTGGGCAGCGCCGTGGATGCAGGTTTTGTGATGGCCATGCAGATGGTCCGTTTTTTCATGGTCTTGCTGCTGGGCCCGCGTCTCTCTCGCTGGCTGGTGCAGCGCCTGTCGGGCCGCAGTGCGGCCTGACGCGTCTCTTTTTTTCAACTCAAACAGGATGTTTATGCCTTCTATCAACTTCATCGGCGGCGAAAAAGGCGGCGTCGGCAAATCAGTCGTCGCCCGCCTGCTGGCCCAGCACTTCATTGACAAGGGGCGCGCTTTCACCGGTTTCGACACCGACCGCTCCCACACTTCCTTCACCCGCTTTTATGCAGACTACGCCTCCCCCGTGGTGGTGGATACCTACGAAGGTCTGGACCTGATTGCTGCCGTGTTTGAGGAAGAGCCTGCTGAAGGCCCTATGCCCAACGTCATCGTCGATCTGGCAGCCCAGACTGCCGCGCCTTTGGCACGCTGGGTGAGAGACTCCGACCTCGTCTCCCTGATGGCCAGCATGGGGATTACCGTGAACTTCTGGCACGTTGCTGATGCCGGCAAGGACTCCGTGGACCTGCTGGACCGCCTGGTTGCCACCTATGGCGCCGGCCCCAACTACATCGTGGTGAAAAACCTGGGCCGGGGCAGCGACTTCTCGCAACTCGAAGATTCTGCTGCGCTCAAGAAGGCCGTGGCACTGGGTGCCCATGTCATTAGCCTGCCCCAGTTGCATGAAGCCAGCATGCGCAAGATCGACCGCCAGAACGCCAGCTTCTGGGCGGCAGTGAACCACAAGGAGGGTCCAGACGCCTTAGGTATGCTGGAGCGCCAACGGGTCAAGACTTGGCTCAAAAGCTGTTACGCCACGCTGGATGCGCTGCCATTGAGCTGAACGGGAGCCCCGGAAACACAACACTGGAGTGCTTTAGCCGGGTATTGATCAGGATCAAGGGCCGGAATCCGGCTTTTGATGAGAATGCCCATCTGACCCGCTATCGTGCGGGCACGCTTTTCACCTTAGGAAACCAAGCCATGACACAACGTCGCGAATTCATCCTTCACGTCGCACTCGGCAGCACTGCGCTGCTGGCAAGCCAGGTTCAAGCCGCTACCCCCATGCTGGCAGAGACCGACCCCCAGGCCGGTGCACTCGGCTACAAGGCAGACGCCACCAAGGTGGACAAAACCAAGTTCCCCAAATATGCAGCGGGCCAGCTGTGCAACAACTGCGCGCTTTACCAAGGCAAAGCTGCTGACGCCGCTGCCGGTTGCCCCCTGTTTGCCGGCAAGCAAGTGGCCGGAAAAGGCTGGTGCAGCGCCTACGCCAAAAAGGCCTGAGACCCCGACCGGCGCAAGCTGATCACCAAAGCCACCGCAGCCGGTGGCTTTTTTATTGGGGACGGAAAAGACGAAAGAGCTGCTCCGGCCCAATGGTGAAATAGTCCGCCGGTCCGCCACCTCGCAGCACATGTCCTGCAGCGGCAGTGTCGTACACGCCGTCCACCAGTAGCGACGGGGCGATGTGCACACCCACCACTTCGCCCAGCACCAGCCAAGTCGGCACCGTCGCACCGGCGGCCGTTTGCAGTTGCAAAATTTGTGTGCACCGGCACTCAAAACTGACAGGACTCTCCAATACCCGCGGCACAGCCACCACCCGTGAAGCCATCGGCGTCAGGCCTGCCAGCGCAAACTCATCAACCTCGGGCCCTACGGCCGCACAGGTCTGGTTCATCGCCTCGACCAACGGGCGTGTCACCAAATTCCAGACAAACTCACCCGTCGCTTCCACATTGCGCACTGTGTCCTTGTGCCCGATGCTGGCAAAACCCACGATGGGCGGCACGTAATTGAATGCATTAAAAAAGCTGTAAGGCGCGAGGTTGAGTGCGCCATCAGCGCTACGGGTAGAGATCCAGCCGATAGGCCGTGGACCCACAATCGCATTGAAGGGGTCATGTTTCAGGCCGTGACCCGAGCGCGGTTCGAAGAAATAGGGTTGATCAGACACAGTCTTGGCCTCAGGCGGAAAACAGGTCACCAGTATGACCGGCACGGGGTTTGCTTGCACACGGAAGTTCCGGCCGCAGGCTGGCATACTTCAGCCCAGTGACACCCACAGAAGAATCCCGATCCGACGACCCTGGCGACGCTGCAGCCGATGTGCTGCGCTACGCCCATGCATGCGCGGCGACCCAAGGACACTTTGACGAGCTCCGTGGCGCTATCAATTCCGAAGCTGCCGACGCATATTTGACGGGCGTCTGGCGTCAATTTTTCAATAACATGGAGGGTGGCAGTGAAGCTGCCCTCGACCAGCACATCGCCAGCCTGCAACGGCAAATTCGCGACAACGGCGTCACTTACAACGTATATGCCGATGCTGAAGGTCCGCAGCGCCCCTGGTCGCTGGACCTTTTCCCCCTGATCGTCGACGCCCCCGATTGGGCACATATCGAGGCGGGTGTGCAGCAGCGAATGCGCCTGCTGGATGCCGTCATGGCCGATGTTTATGGCCCTCAAGACCTGCTACGACGCGGCTTGCTTCCGCCGGCCTTGGTGCATGGCCACCCCGGCTACTTGCGCCCCATGGCTGATGTGCCACCCGTAGGAGGTGTGCACCTGCATGTGGCTGCCTTTGACATGGCACGCGGGCCGGATGGCAACTGGTGGGTGGTCGGCCAGCGTTGCCAGGCGCCCAGTGGCTTGGGCTATTTGCTGGAGAACCGGTTGGCCGTGTCCAGGCAGTTCCCGCAAGCCTTCCAGGCCCTCAAGGTGCAGCGCCTGGCCAGGACCTACCGGGCGCTGATGGACAGCCTCAAAACGGCCAGCCCGGCCGGTGCCCAGGCCCACATCGCACTGCTCACCCCCGGCCCCTACAACGAAACCTACTTTGAGCACGCCTACCTCGCCCGCTACCTCGGCCTCACGCTGGTCGAAGGCAGCGACCTCATCGTGCGTGATGAGCGCCTCTTCCTCAAAACACTGCGCGGTCTGGTGCCGGTGCACGGGCTGCTCAAGCGGGTGGACGACCAATATCTGGATCCGCTGGAGCTACGGCCCGACTCCACGCTGGGCGTGCCCGGCTTGTTGCAAGCCATACGCGCGGGCAACGTGCTGGTGGCCAACACCCCGGGCTCGGCGTTTTTGGAGTCTCCGGCCTTGCTGGGCTTTCTGCCGGCTATTGCTCAAGCATTGCTCGGTGAGAGTTTGAGCCTGCCGGCCCTGTCGACTTGGTGGTGCGGTGAGCGCAGTGCCATGGAAGCTGCATTGCCCCTGCTCGGCGAACGCACCATAAAACCTACCTATCCGGGCTCCAGCATCCACCCCAGCTTTGACGCCGTGCTGGGGCACACCATGCAGCAAAGCGCCTTGGACCGCCTGGCAGGCCGCATCGTGCGCCAGAGCGAAGAGCACACGGTTCAGGCCTACATGCCGCTCTCGCAAATGCCAACGTGGCGCAGCGATGCAGACGGCAAAGGCAATGGCGCCATGGAAGCCCGTTCAGTCATGTTGCGGGTATTTGCCGTGTCTGACGGGCGGGACGCGAGCGGCCAACCCAAGTGGCAGGTGCTGCCCGGTGGGCTGGCGCGCGTGGCAGGTGCCAGCGCGGACATTGCCTCCATGCAGCGTGGTGGCAGCAGTGCTGACGTGTGGGCCCTTACCCGTGGCGAAGTGGACACCACCACCCTGCTGCCCACCACGCTGACACCGGCCGTGCTGGCCCAGCGCAAACGCCTGGTCACCAGCCGCGCCGCAGAAAACCTGTACTGGCTGGGCCGCTACACGGAGCGCGCCGACAACACCATCCGCTTGGCCCGCCTGGCCTTGGAGTACTTGGGCGGTGAAGAACAGTCCAGCGCCCCATTGCTGCAATGGTTGACGCAGCTAGCCCAGATCAACACCCTGGTGCTGCCGGGCGTGCCATCCGCTGTGCAAGCGCGGCGGGTCTTTGAGCGCTCCATCATTGCCAGCCTGGCCTCGCCGGACGGCGCTACCAGCGTGGGCTACAACATGCGGGCCCTGAAGATGGCGGCAGCCACCGTCCGCGAGCGCCTGTCGCAAGAACACTGGAGCACCATCGTCCGGGCAGAGGAAGAAATGTTCCAGCGCTGCGCCCAACTGGCCGCCCAGGGCGACTACGCGCCCAACCAGGCCCTGCGCATCCTCAAAGATGCCAGCGACCACCTGGCTGCGATTACCGGCGCCCAAACCGACCGCATGACCCGTGACGATGGCTGGCGCCTGCTGAGCATCGGCCGTCATGTGGAGCGGCTGAACTTTTTGGCCACTGCGCTGGACCAGTCCTTTGACACCGGCGCGGTGGACACCGACGGCGGATTTGAAGCCTTGCTGGGCCTGTTTGACAGCACCATCACCTTCCACGCCCAGTACCAGCAAAGTCGCGATGTGGCTGCGCTGATCGATCTGCTGGTGCTGGACCGCGACAACCCCCGCTCCTTGGCCTGGGTAGCGCACACCCTGCGCGGTCGCCTGGCGAAACTGGCCCTGAGCCCTGCCAACGAGCTGAGCCCCATGAGCTTGCAAGTGCCCGCCCCCGAAAGTTGGGACCTGGCCGCCCTGTGCGAAAGCCCTGCAGGAGAGCCGGTGATGCAGCCGCTGCGCGACCTGCTCGCATCGCTGTGTACGGCGGCCTACACGGTGTCCGAAGACATCAGCACCACCTATTTCACCCATTCCGGGGAAACCAAGCAAAGCGTGGGCACCTGATGCTGTTGCAAGTGACCCACGAAACGCGGTACGACTACCAGCCCGCCGTAGAAACCGCCCAGCATGTGGCCTACCTGGAGCCCCTCGCCCATGGCAGCCAGAACGTACTGAGCCACAGCTTGTTGATCAACCCGCAGCCTGCCCAGCAGCGCAGCGCGGCTGACGTGTTCGGCAACCACCGGTGCTTTTTTTCCTTGCAGGTGCCCCATGGCATTTTGCAGGTGCGGGCCTGCAGCCTGGTCTCCACCCGCGAGACGGAAAAACCGGCTAGCAGCCTGCCGTGGGAAAACCTGCGCGACCGCTTGCGTTACCAGGCCGCCACCGTCTACGAGCCTGCCGCCGAATTTGTGTTTGCCAGCGCCTTTGTGCCCCGCCAGCTGGAGTTTGCAGGCTATGCGCGCCCCAGCTTCAGCGCCGGTGCCGATGTGCTGAGCGTGGCCCGTGACCTGATGGAGCGGATTCACACCGACTTCACCTACGAGACCAACAGCACCCAGATCAACACCCCGGCACTGCAAGCGCTGGAGCAGCGCAAGGGCGTTTGCCAGGACTTTGCACACATCATGTTGGCTTGCTGGCGCAGCATGAGCCTGCCTGCGCGCTATGTAAGCGGCTACCTGCTGACCCGGCCTGCACCGGGCGAGGTGAAGCTGATCGGGAGCGACGCATCGCACGCTTGGGTGAGCATTTACGTGCCTGACCTGCCGGAAGGAGAACGCTGGGTAGATTTCGACCCTACCAACAACCGCTGGGGTTGGCATGCGCCGGGGGTGGACTATGTGACGGTGGCCACCGGTAGGGATTTTGGCGATGTATCACCTCTGCGCGGTGTGATCCACGGAGGCTCACGGCACACCTTGACAGTAGGGGTAACGGTGGAAGAAATCGGCACACAAGCGCAGGGTGCGCCCGCGCCTGACCATAATGACGCACCGGCACAGACGGAAGTTGTTCCCCTGGCGACGCAAAGCCAGTCTCAATCCCAATCGCAGTCGGGTTGAGTCGGGGTCAAGTGCCTCCTGCTATTATTTTCGTAGCTACTCGCGCACATTCCATAAGCGCCAGAAGCACTTTTTACTTGTAACCATTGAGATCAACGCCATGAGCATTTACGACAAACTCGCTGAACTCCAGATCACCTTGCCCCCCGTGGCCATTCCCGCTGCGGCCTACGTGCCTTTCGTGCAGACCGGCAACCTGGTATTCCTGAGCGGCCACATCGCCAAGAAAGATGGCGCCGTCTGGGCCGGCCAGCTGGGTAAAAACATCAGCACGGAAGAAGGCAAAGCCGCAGCACGCGCCATCGCCATCGACCTGATGGGCACCCTGCACGCCGCCTTGGGTGATCTGAACAAGGTCAAGCGCATCGTGAAGGTCATGTCCCTGGTGAACTCCACCGGCGACTTCACCGAACAACACCTGGTGACCAACGGCGCGAGCGAGCTGTTCGGTCAGGTCTTCGGGCCCCAGGTCGGCGCCCATGCCCGCAGCGCGTTCGGCGTGGCGCAGATCCCCATGGGTGCTTGTGTAGAAATCGAGCTGATCGCCGAAGTAGCTTGAGGCTGAGGCCTTTTTTGGCCTCTGGCTTTACGCGTCCAGCCGCCAGATGCCTTGCCCGCGCACGGCATCGATCTGGTCGGCAGACACCTGTTCAGGAGCAAGTTCGGCCAGCGGCATCAGTACAAATGCACGCTCGTTCATGCGGGGATGCGGGATGGTCAGCAAGGGGCTGTCAATGCGGGCACTGCCGTACAGCAGCACATCCAAGTCGAGGGTACGTGGGGCGTTGCGGTAGGGGCGCTCACGCCCGGCCTGCAGCTCTTGCTGTTGTAGTGCGGCCAGCAATGCAGGCGCACTGAGGCAGGTGCTGATTTCGGCCACCGCATTCATATAGTCCGGACCGGTGGAGTCCACCGGGGTACTGCCGTAGAAACCGGAGGCACGCACCAGACGGCTGGCGGGCAGGCGCTCCAGCCCTTCCAGCGCGGTGCGCAAGGCAGCCATGGGGTCGCCCAGATTGGCTCCCAAGCCGATGTAGGCGCGGACCGGATCGCGCAGGATCATGGCTTACTCGGCCGAGGGGGCTGATCCGCCCTCACCCGCGCCACGGGCCGCGCCACCGCGACGACGGCGGCGACGCTTGCGCGGCGCATCCCCGGTCGAGTCAGCTGCAGATTCCGGAAACTCCGGCTCGGATGACTCGTCACCGGACTGGCTAGAAGATGGAATCGGCCGTGGGTCACGCGCCGGTTTGGCAGCACGCGGACCTTTGGGAGCCTGCTTGCGCTGTTGCTGCTGTTCGGCGCGCACCTGGTCCACCATGTCCTGGCGCACTTCGTCGCTGGCCATGCTGAACTCTTGCCACCAGTCGGCCAGGGTCTCATCAATTTCGCCGGCGTCTGCACGCAAGCGCATGAAATCGAAGGAGGCACGGAATCGGGGTTGCTCCACCATGCCGAAGGGTGTGCTGCCCACGCGCTTGTCAAAGCGGGGTTGCATCAGCCAGATTTCGCGCATGTCACCGGCCAGCTTGCCGCGGCCGGACACATCACCGATGCGGGCATTGAACACATCTTCAATCGCGTCCTGCAATGCCGGATGGCTGTGCTGACCGCTTTGGAGGCGTTGGGCCCAACCGTCACGCACATCAGCCCACAACACACAGGCCAGCAGGAAGCTGGGTGCCACCGGTTTGCCCTCACCCACGCGGCGGTCGGTGTCTTTGAGGGCTGCGGCCACAAAGGGCTGCTCGCCCCGCTCGACCACCACATCCAACAAGGGGTAGATGCCGGTGGCCAGTCCCAAAACCTTGAGCTGCTCGATGGAAGCCAACGCGTGGCCGGTTTGCAGCAGCTTGAGCATTTCGTCAAACAAACGGCTCTGGGGCACGTCGTTCAGCAGCTTCTGGCTCTTGATCAAGGGCCCTGCCGTTTTGGGCTCCAGCTTGAATCCCAAAGGGCTCAGCTTGGCCGCGAAACGGACCGCGCGGATGATGCGCACCGGGTCTTCCCGGTAGCGGGTAGCGGCGTCGCCGATCATGCGCAGGGTGCGGCTCTTGGAGTCCTTCAGGCCATTGTGATAGTCGACCACGATCTGGGTTTCGGGGTCGTAGTACATGGCGTTGATGGTGAAGTCGCGGCGCACCGCATCTTCTTCCTGCGGTCCCCAGACGTTGTCGCGCAAGACGCGTCCCGTGCTGTCCACCGCGTGCTTCATGCCAGCGAGCTCGCTCTTGCTGGTGCGTTCGTTGCCGGCCACTTGTTCGGCGGCAGCGTTGTCCAGGTAGGCGCGGAAGGTGGAAACCTCGATCACCTCATGCTCGCGCCCGCGGCCATACACCACGTGCACGATGCGAAAACGCCGCCCGATGATGAAGGCCCGGCGGAACAGGCCCTTGACCTGCTCAGGGGTGGCGTTGGTCGCCACATCAAAGTCCTTGGGCCGCAAACCGACCAGCAGGTCACGCACCGCACCACCCACTACATAAGCCTCAAAACCGGCCTGCTTGAGGGTGCGCACCACGTTCACAGCGCGCTCGTCCACCAAGCTGGGATCGATGCCGTGCACCGACACGGGAATGTCCACCCGTTTGCCGAACTGCGGCTTTTTGCTGGTGCCTGCGGAGCTCTTGCCCAGCAATTTGTCGATAAATTTTTTGATCAAGTTCTTTTTCCTAGCGGTCCTGCCCGGGGGTCAGGAGAAGAGCTCGAGTATGCGCCATCCACGCTGCTCGGCCAGTGCGCGCAAGCGCGGGTCGGGGTTGGTGGCGACCGCCACATCGGCTTTTTCCATCAGGGGGAGATCGTTCATGGAGTCTGAATAGAAAGTGGTGTGCACCCCCTCCCAGCTCAAGCCGCGGTCCGCCAGCCATTGGTTCACCCGGGTAACTTTGCCCTCACGGAACGAAGGCACACCGGCAATCTCGCCGGTGTACCAGCCGGTGCCAGCCGGAGCGTCGTCGGTAACCAGATCGACGGCGATCAGATCTTCCACACCGAATGCGGTCGCAATCGGACGGGTCACAAAGGCGTTGGTCGCAGTGACGATGACCACCGCATCCCCCGCAGCCTGGTGGTCCTGCACCAGCTTCAAGGCCTGCGGTTGGATGGACTTTCGGATCACAGCGCTCATGAAATCTGCGTGAGCAGCTATCGATTTGGTAGCACCTTGGCGGATAACTGCTGCTGTAGCAAACCGGATATAGGCATGTATATCGAGTGTGCCGGCCTTGTAGTGCTCGTAGAACTCGTGGTTCTTTTGCTTGAAGGTCTCAGCGTCTGTCCAGCCCAACGCAGTGGTGAATTCGCCCCAGGCGTAGTCGGAGTCCAGCGGAATCAGGGTGTGGTCCAAGTCAAACAGGGCAATCTTTTTCACGGTCATGTGTTTTCCAGCATGGATTTGATCAGGGGAATCGTGATGGCGCGCTGGGTTTGCAGGGAGTAGCCGTCCATGAGATCCAGCAACTCCATCAGGCTGCCTAGGTCGCGGCTGAAGCGGTTGAGTATGAAATCCATTACTTCATCGCCCAGAAACACCCCCCGCGCATCGGCGGCCTGGCGCAGCACACTGCGGCGCTCGGTCTCACTCAGTAGTTGCAGCCCGAAAATATGGCCCCAGCCGAGACGTGTGCGCAGGTCGTCGCGCAGTTTGAGCTCTACCGGAGCGAAGTCACCCGCTGCCAGCACCGGTTTGTGGTGCGTCTGGGCGTTCACAAACCAGTTAAAGGCAGCATGTTGCTGCTCTGCAGTGAAAAGATGCACATCATCCAGCAGCACTGCGGCCCAGTTTTCATCGAAGTCAGAGGGGGCGTCCGAGGCGCCCAACCAGCCCACGCGGGCACCCTGCTCCCGCAGGCCTTCATGGGCCGCTTTGAGCAGGTGGGTTTTGCCGCTGCCCTCGGGACCCCAAAAATAGGTGGGAACCGGCGAACGGCTGGAAGCATTGCCCTTATCACCTATCCACAGAGTCAAATGCTTGAGAGCCGCTTCGTTGGGGCCGGCAAAAAAGTTGGCCACTGTGGGGCCGGCGGACAAGCCGATGTCCAGCGCGATCTGTTTCATACGCAAGAGGTCAACCCAGGTACAGGCGGCTGGCCAGATAACCCGCACGGATACGACGTATCGCCACCAGCAGCACTGCACTCGCCGGCAAGGCCACCAGCACACCGACAAAACCGAACAGCTGGCCGAACGCCAGCAAGGCAAAGATCACGGCCAACGGGTGCAAGCCAATGCGCTCGCCCACAAGACGGGGGGTGAGCAAGAAGCTTTCCACCACCTGCCCCAAGCCGTACACCACCGCCACCATGATCAAGGGGTAGCCGATGCCGTGCGACGACGAAAACTCCAGCAACCCCGCAAACAGGGCCAGCACCAGCCCCACTCCGAAGCCCAGGTAAGGTACAAAAATCGCCAGGCCGGTAAAGATGCCGATGGGCAGGGCCAAGTCCAGACCGAAGAGCGCAAGGCCCATGCTGTAGGCAACAGCCAGAATGAGCATCACCAGCAACTGCCCCCGCAAGTACTGACCCAACACCTCGTCAGACTCCTTCAAAAAGCTGTCGGTTGGGGCACGCAAACGCGGCGGCACCAATTGGCGCAGCTGGCCCATGAAACGGGTCCAGTCCATCAGCATGTAAAACAAAGCTACCGGGATCAGGATGGCATTGCCGATTAGGGCAAAAGCGACGCTGCCCCCGAGCTTGACGGAGGCCAGCACCGAACCGAAAGCGTCCTCAAAGTTCGCGTTCAGGTACTTCATGACAAAGCCCTTGATGCTGACCACATCCAGATTGAGCTTGATCCCCCACTGGGCCAACAAGGGTTTGAGGGCTTCGTTCAGGCTGTCCAGGAGCACAGGAAACTGCTCGCGCAACAGAGGCAGCTCTTTGGCCAGAATCGGCACGATCAACAGCAGCACACATAGCAGCACTACCAGGAACAGCACTTCTACGAGCACGACAGCCACCACACGGGGGATGCGTCCCAAGCCGACATCGTCAATCCAGTCGACCACCGGCGTGAGCGCATACGCCAACACGGCCGCCACCGCAAAGGGTGCCAACACAGGCGCCAGCAACCACAGCGCGAGCACGGCAGACAGCGCGATGAGGGCCCAGGCGAGGAATCTTTTTTGGGTGGGGGTGAATTGCATTCGGGAAAGAGAGGGGGCAAACCCTTAAAATCTGGGCAAATTCTATCGGGGTCTGCCTCTGTCCTTCCCCAAAAGCTACTTCCCATGACCCAATCTTCTGCTTCCACTCCCCTTTCCTACAAAGACGCCGGTGTCGATATCGTTGCCGGCGACGCGCTGGTTGAACGCATCAAGCCCCTGGCAAAAAAGACCATGCGCGAAGGCGTGCTGGCCGGTATCGGCGGTTTCGGCGCCCTGTTTGAAGTACCCAAGCGCTACAAGGAACCTGTGCTGGTGAGCGGCACCGATGGTGTGGGCACCAAGCTCAAACTCGCATTTGTGTGGAACATGCACGACACCGTGGGCATCGACCTGGTGGCCATGAGCGTGAACGACGTGCTGGTCCAAGGTGCCGAGCCCCTGTTCTTCCTGGACTACTTTGCCTGCGGCAAGCTGGACGTGGACACCGCTGCCGCTGTCGTGGGTGGCATTGCCAAGGGCTGCGAGCTCTCCGGCTGCGCATTGATCGGCGGCGAAACCGCTGAGATGCCTGGCATGTACCCCGCTGGGGAATACGACTTGGCGGGCTTTGCCGTGGGCGCGGTTGAAAAATCCAAGATCCTGACCGGCGCCGACGTGAAAGCCGGCGACGTGGTGTTGGGTCTGGCATCAAGCGGCGTGCACTCCAACGGCTTCAGCCTGGTGCGCAAATGCATCGAGCGCGCTGAAGGCGCTGGCACCGTCCCCGCAACGCTAGACGGCAAGCCCTTCAAGCAAGCCATCATGGAACCCACCCGCTTGTACGTGCTGAACGTATTGGCTGCGTTGGCAAAACACCCCATCAAGGCGTTGGCCCATATCACCGGTGGTGGCCTGCTGGAAAACATTCCCCGTGTGCTGCCTGAAGGCTTGGCGGCGCATCTGGTCAAGGGCAGCTGGCCTCAGACCGAGTTGTTTGCCTGGCTGCAGAAAACCGCCGGCATTGACGACATCGAGATGAACCGTACCTTCAACAACGGCATCGGCATGGTGGTGGTGGTGGATGCTGCCCAAGCCGAAGCCACCGCAGCCACCCTGCGTGCCAGCGGCGAGACCGTGTACACCGTAGGCGTGATTGCCGCACAAGGTGCAGGCGAACAAGTCGTCGTCTCCTGATCGAGGCAGCTCCCGGAGCCGCTGGTAGCGGCTCCGAAATCAGCGGTTGCTAGTAAATTTATAGCTGCTCGCGCACAGCAGCTGTGGACTTTTGGGCTTTTTGGGCTCAAACTGGAGGCATCGTTGGCTCCGGGGTAATGCGTATGCCGGTTATTGCAGTCATCAACCGCAAAGGTGGCAGTGGGAAAAGCACCATGGCCACCCATTTGGCCGCGTGGCTGGCCAACCAGAAAATTGCCGTCATGTTGGGCGATGTGGATCGGCAACAATCCACCCGCACCTGGCTCAAGAGACGGCCCCCGCAGCTCGCCCCTATCGCCGGTTGGGCGGTAGACCAAAAAAACACCCTCAAAGCACCTGCCGGCATTACCCACGTGGTGCTCGACACCCCCGGCGGCATGCACGGCTTTGAACTCGCCAAAGTGATCATGTCTGCCGACACCGTACTGATGCCGGTGTGCAACTCCCTGTTTGACCGTGAATCCGCCAGTGCTTGCCTGCAGGAACTGCGTGCCCTGCCTCGCATAGCCTCAGGACGCTGCCGGGTGGGCGTGGTGGGTATGCGGCTTGATGCCCGCACCAAAGGCGCAGAAACGCTGCGCACCTGGGCTGACGCGCATGCGGTGGAGTTTGTGGGGGTACTGCGTGAAACCCAGGTGTATGTGCGTAGCCTGGAGAGCGGCTTCACGATCTTCGATCCCCACAAGCCTTTGCAAAGTGCGGACATTGCACAGTGGGAGTCCATTTTGAACTGGACGATGAACAAGGCAGTGGCGCCATCCGTAGCGGTCCAGGAGACAGCCACCGCCCCAGCCGAAAAGCGGGCTATTGCCTCACCCCGTGCGACCAGTTTGATGCCGGCACAAGAGTCAATGGTGCACGGAAGTCGCCTCACGGTTTTTGCCCACAGCCCCAAGCCGGCAAATGAAGACCACGCGCCCGTCACCCCGCTCCGTGCGGCCGGCTCACAGGCACTCCCGCAATACCTGCTGCGTCAACCCGCCGCCTGACACAATCGGTGCGGCAAGGCGGGAATCAAAGCCCGGTTTGTGTGCGGATCGCCTTGACCTGATCGACAACCTGGTCCACATCCACCACTTTGTCGGCATGTTCCAGATAGAGCTCGAGATCCGCCAAAGCCTCCCGGTGGTGTCCGAGCTCCGCATGGGCCAAGCCCCGGTCCCGGTACTCGGACCAGGACTCGGGCAAAAGCACCACCAGACGCTCCTGCACAGCTAACAGCCGTTGCCAGTCCTGCTGGGAACGATAAATTTCTTTGAGGTTGCGCAGCATGCGTGCCACGATATCCCGTGGGGTAGCCGATTGCAGATACAAACCCAAGGGTGCTTCAAATTCATCCACCAGCCCGCTGCGACGACGGTAGGGCTCCAGCAGCTCGGACAGCTCTTCACGGCTGAGCGACCTGCCGGACATCGGGTCAATGACCGCCTGCCCCATGGGCAAGCTGACCTTCACCATGAAGTGACCGGGAAAACTCACCCCGTGCGCCTCCAAATTCAGGCCCTGAGCCAGCTCCATCCACAGTACCGCGAGTGAAATCGGAATACCCCGGCGAGTACGCAACATGACCGGGACAAAGCTGTTGTCCGGGTCGTAATAGTTGTTGACGTTGCCTGCGAATCCGAGATCGGTAAAGAAAAACTGGTTCAGTACCCGCACTCGCTGGAGTGCAGATGCATCGTCAGCCAGACGCCTGCGCACGCGGGCCAGCAACTGATCCACCTCGCCGATGCTGGCTTGCATATCGAGCTCGGGGTATTCGTCTTGCGCCAGCGAAAGCGCCGCTTCAAACAGCGCAAAGTCACTGTCGTCCTGCACCAAGCTGGCGAAGTACTCCAGCGGAGAAGGTAGAGACACATCCAGCTTCATGGTTCACCTCCCGTTTCAGCGTCGCAAAAACTGCCGCACATTCAAACCCGCCGCCCAAAGGGCACCGAAATACACCACTCCGGCACCACTCATCAACAACGTCAACCAGCCTATGCGCAGCCAGGCGTTTGCCCGCAGCGCCACCCAGTCGACCAAGCCAGCGGCCCACAACAAGTAGACCACCAGCACCGCTGCCGCGGCAATCACCTGAAGCAAAAAACGTCCCCAGCCTGCCAGTGGCTGAAAACTACCCCGGCGCAACAGCCCCGCCAACAGCCAACCGGCATTCAGCAAAGCGCCCAAGCTGATGGACAAGGACAGGCCGGCATGCTTGAAGGCCGGCACCAAAGCGATATTCATCAGTTGAGTGGCAATCAACACGACCACGGCAATCCTCACCGGCGTCTTGATGTCCTGGTTCGCGTAGTAGCCGGGTGCCAAGACCTTGATCGCCACAATACCCACCAGGCCTGCGCCCCACCCCATCAAAGCCCAGGTAGTCTGCTGCACATCGGTGGCCGAAAACGCCCCATAGTGGTACAGCACAGAGACGATGGGCTTGGAAAATGTCAGTAATCCGATAGAGCACGGCACTGCCAGTAGCACCACGATGCGCAGCCCCCAATCCAGCAAGGCGGAGTAGCCTGCGGCATCGTCCTTGGCGCGGGCGCCAGCCAACTGCGGCATCAACACTACGCCCAGCGCTACGCCCAGCATGGCAGTGGGAAACTCCATCAACCTGTCAGCGTAGGTCAGCCAACTCACACTGCCCGTGGGCAAATGAGAAGCTATCTGGGTGTTGATGAGCAAGGAAATCTGCGCCACGCTGACGCCTAGCAGTGCCGGCAGCATGAGCTTTCCGATCCGCCGCGTTTCAGGATCCGCGACGGCCTCACCCAAGGCGGTGAACGTGAACCCGAAGCGCGGCAACATGCCGATGCGGTTCAAAGCCGGAATCTGCACCAGCAGCTGGAGCAGTCCACCCACCATGACGCCGACCGCCATGGCGTAAATCGGCTGGACTCCCTGCTCACGAAACCAAGGCACCAGCAGCCAGGCCGCCAAAATCATGCTCATATTGAGCAATACCGGGGTCGCGGCAGGCGCCGCAAATCGCTTCCAGGTATTGAGCACTCCCGAAGACAGGGCGACCAGGGACATGAAGCCGATGTAGGGAAACATGAACCGCGTCATGAAAACGGCAGCGTCGTACCCGGCAGGGTCCTTCTGCAGGCCACTGGCCATGGCCCATACCAGTAGCGGCGCGGCGACTACGCCCACCACACAGGTCAGCACCAAGGCACAAGCCAGCAGGGTGGCCACTTTGTCCACCAGGAGCCTGGTCGCGTCGTCCCCGTGTCGGGCCTTGCTAGCCGCCAGCACCGGCACAAAAGCCTGGCTGAAAGCGCCTTCAGCAAAAAGGCGACGGAACAGGTTGGGGATGCGGAAGGCGACGTTGAAGGCATCGGTCATGGCGCTGGCGCCAAAGGCTGCCGCCATCAACAACTCGCGGGCCAAGCCGGTCACCCGGGAGGCCAGTGTCCAAAGAGACACCGTTGATACAGATTTGATAAGGCTCACTGGCCGGAGTGTAGCCGCCGTCGAGTAAAGCCCGACAAACAGCATTGGGGGCATTCAGTTTCATGATTGAATGAACGCCCTTGAGCGGGAACCCAGGAATTACCATGAATACCAGGTTACGTTATTCTCATCGCAGTCAGCGCCCAGCAGAGCTACAAGGCTCCCGTCGCTTTGTGCTGATCGTCGAAGACCAGCGCGCACTGTCAGAAATGCTGGCAAGCCTGCTAAAGGCCGCTTGGCAATGTCCGGCACTGATCGCCGCCAACTTCGCCGAAACCCGGCAGTTGCTGGACACCCGCTCTAATGAAATATTTGCCGCAGTATGTGACGTGAATCTGCCGGACGCCCCTTACGGTGAGGTCATCGACATCGTGGCGGCCCAGCATATTCCGGCCATTGCACTGACGGGCACCATCACCCATGACATCCGCCAAATGATGATGCAAGGCTTGATCGTGGACTACGTGCTCAAAAAGGGCCTGCCGTCTTTTGAGTATGTGGTGCAGTGGGTTGGACGCCTGCTGCGCAATACCGGCCTGAAAGTGCTGGTGGCGGACGACTCGCCCTCATCGCTCGAAATCATGCGCCGCATGCTGGGCATGCAGGGTCTGAGTGTCCAGGTGGCCCACAACGGGCGCGAAGCCCTGTCCATCCTGCAAGCGCAAACCGATATCAAGCTGGTACTGGTGGACTACAACATGCCACTGTTAGACGGCTTTGAATTTGTGATGGAAGCCCGCCGCATGATGGGCAAGGAGCGGCTGTCCATCATCGGCATTTCGGGTGAAGACCACTCGGATATATCCGCCCGATTCCTCAAGCATGGGGCCAATGACTTCATCTCCAAGCCCTACTCCTTTGAAGAAATGACCTGCCGGGTGAATCAGAACCTGGAAATGCTGGAGCTAATGGACAACCTGCACCACCTGGCCAACGTGGATGAATTGACCGGCCTGAGCAACCGCCGGTTTTTCTTTGAACAAGGCCAAGAGCTCCACCACCAAGCGCACAAGGAAGGACAACCCGTGGTGGTGGCCATGCTGGACATTGACCACTTCAAGTCCATCAATGACCAATACGGCCACGCCCATGGCGACAAGGTGATCCGCCATGTGGCCAGTTGCCTGCTCAAACATTTTCCCGACACCCTAGTGGCCCGCATCGGTGGGGAAGAATTTGCCATGATCTGTGACCAGCAAGGACTCCCTGCCATGCGCGAACGTCTGGAGACATTCCGGGAACTGTTGCCGCGCCACAGCAGCGAAGATGCGCCGGCCGGCGTGCCGATCAGTATCAGCATTGGCGTACATGGCGGCCACCACCCGGACATGAATGCGCTGCTGCACGCAGCAGACAAGCGCCTGTATGAAGCCAAAGCCAAAGGCCGTAACCGCTTGGAGGGCTAGTTTCGGCACTCCGGTATATAATCATCGGCTTTGCTGACAACATCCTCCAACACAAGGAACATAAATCATGGCATCTGGTAAACCCAAGAAAAAGAACCCGCGCTTGGCGTCGGGCCGTAAACGCGTCCGCCAGGACGTCAAAATTAACGCTGCAAACACTTCTTTGCGTTCCAAGTACCGCACCGCGGTAAAGAACGTGGAAAAGGCAGTTGTAGCTGGCGACAAGACCAAAGCTGCAGAATTTTTCGCCAAGATGCAAGCCGTGGTGGACTCCGTGGCTGACAAGGGCATCTTCCACAAGAACAAGGCTGCACGCGACAAGAGCCGTTTGGCTACCAAGGTGAAAGCCTTGGCACTCGCCGCCTAATCACTTAGGCAATCGCACGGACCTTGGCAACAAGGTCCGCCGTTTGTTAGGGTGCGCTGTCAGCAAAAGCAAAAAAGCCGTTCATTTGAACGGCTTTTTTGCTTCTGTCGTCAGGACAAAAATTATTCGGGAGCTGCCGGACGAGCGGCTGGCGCAGCAGGCGCCTCAGGGCGGGTCTCGCTGACTTGCAGCTCGTTGTCACGGGCAAAGTTCAGGCAAAAATCCCAAGCCATCACATCGTAGTCGCGCAAGTCAGGGTGCACGATGACGCATTTCACCTGCCCGATCGAGGTAGGCACGCACCATGGGGAATAACCCAAGTGGCTACCGCGGGTGGCGCCGCCGGGGCGGAACTGGCTCATCACACCGGCCAGACGCTCTGCCCAGTCACTGGGGCGAAAGGTTTTGCCTTGCCGCGTGATTCCCAGGATGTAGAGTTCTTTTGGAGGAGTGGTGGCCATCAGTACGTGCGAAATGTCGGGGTGCACGCCACACCGTAAATACCCGGTGCTGCGCCGCACAAGAATTCTACCCGCTCCGCTGTCTTGGAGATGACAAAGCAGCTATGCCGACGCGCATCAGTGTGATGTGGATTTGTCACGAAACCGCCATGCTCAGTGCGCCTAAAATCAGGCTTCAACGGCCCGACTGGCCTTTGCAGCAGTCGGGCCGATCTGTTTTGTAGCCAACACCGGAGTTACCGCATGACCGCCGCCACCGTTACCACGCCGTCCTCACCCCACGTGATGAACACCTACGGCCGACTGCCCATCGCCCTGAGCCATGGCCAAGGCTGCCGTGTGTGGGATGTGAACGGCAAGGAATACCTGGACGCCTTGGGCGGTATCGCTGTCAACACCCTGGGCCACAACCACCCCAAGCTGGTGCCTGCCTTGCAAGACCAGCTCACCAAGCTGATCCACACCTCCAACTACTACCACGTACCCCTGCAGGAAGAGCTGGCCAAGCTGCTGGTGGAGCGCTCCGGCATGACGAATGTGTTCTTCTGCTCCACGGGCCTGGAAGCCAACGAAGCCGCCCTGAAGCTGGCCCGCAAGTTCGGCCACGACAAAGGCATCGAGCGCCCCGAAGTAGTGGTGTACGAGAAGGCCTTTCACGGCCGCTCCATCGCGACCCTGAGCGCGACCGGCAACCCCAAAGTGCAAGCTGGCTTCGGCCCGTTGGTGGACGGCTTTATCCGCGTGCCGGTAAACAACATCGACGCACTGAAAAAGGCCACCGAAGGCAACCCGAATGTCGTGGCGGTGTTCTTTGAAGCCATCCAGGGTGAAGGCGGCGTGAACCCGATGCACATGGACTACCTGCGCGAGGTGCGTGCCCTGTGCGACCAGCGCGACTGGCTGTTGATGATTGATGAAGTGCAGTGCGGTATGGGCCGCACCGGCAAGTGGTTTGCCCACCAGTGGGCCGGCATCCAGCCCGATGTGATGCCGCTGGCCAAGGGCCTGGGCTCCGGCGTGCCGGTAGGCGCCGTGGTGGTGGGCCCCAAAGCGGCCACCATTTTCCAACCCGGCAACCACGGCTCCACCTTCGGCGGCAACCCGCTGTCCATGCGCGCCGGGGTGGAAACCATCCGCATCATGGAAGCAGATGGCCTGATTGCCAATGCCGAAAAGGTGGGCGCCCACCTGAAAGCTGGTCTGGAAGGCGCCCTGAAAGCCGAGATTGCCAACGGCGGCGTGAAAGAAGTGCGTGGCCAAGGCCTGATGATGGGCGTGGACCTGTCCAAGCCCTGTGGCGCCCTGGTGCAACGCGCAGCCGACGCCGGCTTGCTGATCAGCGTGACTGCTGACAGCGTGGTCCGCCTGGTGCCCCCATTGATCTTGAGCACCGACGAGGCTGACGAGATCGTCGCCATCCTCGCGCCCCTGATTGCCGTCTTTTTGAAAGAAACCGCATGAGCCTCTCCAGCAACGCTGTCGCCAGCACCTTGCCCCAAGGTGCGCCACCGGTGCGGCACTACCTGCAGTTTGACGACTTCAGCGCCGACGAATACGCCTACCTGCTGGAGCGCACCGCCTTCATCAAGGCCAAGTTCAAGCGCTTTGAGCGCCACCACCCGCTGGTGGACCGCACGCTGGCCATGATCTTTGAGAAGGCATCCACCCGCACCCGCGTGAGCTTTGAGGCTGGCATGTACCAGCTGGGCGGTAGCGTGGTGCACCTGACCACCGGTGACAGCCAGCTCGGCCGCTCCGAGCCGATTGAGGACAGCGCCAAGGTCATCAGCCGCATGACCGACATAGTGATGATCCGCACCTACGAGCAAACCAAGCTGCAGGCCTTTGCGGCCAACTCACGAGTGCCCGTCATCAACGGCCTAACCAACGAGTTCCACCCCTGCCAGATCCTTGCGGACATCTTCACCTACATCGAGCACCGCGGCACCATCCAGGGCAAGACCGTGACTTGGGTGGGCGACGGCAACAACATGGCCAACACCTGGCTGCAGGCGGCCGCCAAGCTGGGCTTTCACCTGCGCGTGTCTACCCCCAGCGGCTACGAGGTCAATGAGAAATTGGCTGCTAGCGCTTGTGGAATGGGCGCGGGCAGCTATAAAACCTATAGCGATCCAATGGAGGCCTGCCAAGGTGCCGACCTGATCACCACCGATGTGTGGACCAGCATGGGCTACGAGGCTGAAAACGAAGTCCGCCGCAAAGCCTTTGCCGCCTGGTGCGTGGACCGCAAGATGATGGCCGTAGCTGCACCCAACGCCATCTTTATGCACTGCCTGCCCGCCCACCGCGGCGAAGAGGTGGAAGCCGAAGTCATCGACGGCCCGCAAAGTGTGGTCTGGGACGAGGCCGAAAACCGCATGCACGTGCAGAAGGCTCTCATGGAGTACCTGCTGCTGGGCAAGCTCTGAGCAGCTGACCCGCTCAATCCAGGGGAACCGGCAGATCGGCCATCTGCCCCTTGAACTCCTGCAGCGAAAAATGCGACTGCACCTGCCGCACGCCCGGCAGGCGGTGCAGCTTGCGTTGCAACAGCTCGGAATAGTGGTCCAGGTCACGCGCCACCAGTCCCACCAAAAAGTCGGCCTGACCCGAGATGGCGTGGAACTGCACCACCTCGGGAATCTCGGACACCGCCTGCACAAAGGCCTGTGACGAAGCTTCGTTTTGGTGGTCAATGCCGATCAACACAAACGCCAGCACGCTGTAGCCCAGTGCCCGCCGGTCCAGCGCGGCGTGGTAGCCCTTGATGGTGCCGGCATCCTCCAGCTGCTTGACGCGCCGCCAGGTGGGCGACTGCGACAAATGGGCCATCTGCGCCAGCTCACCTGAGGTCAGGCGCGCGTTGTCTTGCAAGGCCCGCAGCAGCAGGCGGTCGGCTTTATCGGTGACTTGCTGCATAAATTTTTCCCCAAATCTTCTTCAAAGACTAACTTAGTCCATTTTCTGAATATTGAAGATTAGATATCAACATTCCAAAGCCCCCAACACATAATTTCGCAAAACCACCCTCCCTGAGACACTATGACCATTGCCCTCACCCTGAACGACTGCCGCGCCCGTGATGCGGCCGACACCTTGCGCCCACTGCGCGACCTGTTCGACATTCCCGCAGGTGTGATCTACCTCGACGGCAACTCGCTGGGCGTGATGCCCAAAACCGCCGCGGCGCGCGCTGCGGAAGTCGTCACCCAGGAGTGGGGCCAAGGCCTGATCCGTTCCTGGAACACCGCCGGCTGGTTCAGCCTGCCGCAGCGCCTGGGCAACCGCATCGCCCCGCTGATCGGTGCGGATGCAGATGAGGTGGTGGCCACCGACAGCACCTCCATCAACCTGTTCAAGGTGCTGTCTGCCGCGCTGTCCATCGCCGCGCAGGACGAACCCGCGCGCAAGCTCATCGTGAGCGAGCGCAGCAACTTCCCCACCGACCTCTACATTGCCGAAGGCCTGTGCAAGGAGCGCGGCTACACCCTGAAGCTGGTGGAGCCCAAAGAGATTGCTGACGCACTTACTGCCGACGTGGCCGTGCTGATGCTCACCCACGTGAATTACCGCACCGGTGCCATGCACGACATGCCCGCCGTGACCGCCGCTGCCCACGCAGCCGGCGCGCTGATGGTGTGGGACTTGGCGCACAGCGCAGGCGCGGTGCCGGTAACCCTCAAGGCATCGGGCGCTGACTTCTCGGTCGGCTGCGGCTACAAGTACCTGAACGGCGGCCCCGGCGCGCCAGCTTTTGTTTGGGTGCACCCCCAGCATGCCGACCGCTTCTGGCAGCCCTTGGCCGGCTGGTGGGGCCACGCGGCACCCTTTGCCTTCACGCCCGATTACCAACCCGCCCCCGGCATCACCCGCTACCTGTGCGGCACCCAGCCCATCGTCAGCATGTCGCTCCTGGGCTGCGGGCTGGAGGGCTTTGAAGCGGCCGAGAAATTGGGCGGCATGGCGGCCCTGCGCGCCAAATCATTGGCGCTGACGGACCTGTTCATTCAACTGGTGGAAGAACGCTGCCAAGGCTATGGCCTGGGCTTGGCCACCCCGCGCGAGCACGCCCAGCGCGGCTCGCAGGTGTGCCTGACCCGCGAGCACACTGCCGGTGGCGCCTTGGGCTCCGGTGCCTTTGCTATCGTGCAAGCGCTGATTGCGCGTGGCGTGATTGGCGACTACCGCGCGGGCGATGGTGGCATCCACAAAGACATCTTGCGCTTTGGGTTTACGCCGCTGTACATCGGGTTTGAAGATGTGTGGAATGCGGTGGAGCATTTGCGCCAGGTATTGGTAACTGGCGAGTGGCAAAAGCCTGAGTTCAACCAGAAGCATGCGGTGACTTGAGCTTCCTTGGCGCTTGTACGAGGCGGACGGGCTCCGGGGGCCCGAGCCTCATCAGATCCTTTGGATCAGCAAATCGGCCCAGTCCCCTGGAGCCCCTCCACCTCTTGGATTACTTATGACATCTACCGAAAAAATTGTGGCTGACGAAAAAGCCCAGCTCGACTTCAGCAAGTCCATGAGCTATGGCGACTACTTGCAGATCGACACCATCCTGTCCGCGCAGAAGCCACTCTCCCCCACGCACGACGAGCTGCTCTTCATCATCCAGCACCAGACCAGCGAGCTTTGGATGAAGCTCATGTTGCATGAGCTGACGGCTGCTATGGCGCACATCGCGCAGGACGACCTGCCGCCCGCTTTCAAGATGCTGGCGCGTGTTAGCAAGATCATGGAGCAGCTGGTGCATGCCTGGGATGTGCTGGCCACCATGACTCCGCCCGAGTACACCGCCATGCGGCCCTACCTGGGCCAAAGCAGCGGGTTCCAGAGCTTTCAGTACCGCTGCATCGAGTTCTCGCTGGGCAACAAAAACGCCGCCATGCTCAAGCCCCACGCCCATGCGCCCGAGCGCCTAGCGCTCGTGCAAGCGGCGTATGAAGCGCCGTCTTTGTACGACGAAGCCCTCAAGCTCATGGCCCGCCGCGGCATTGACGTGCCCGCCAGCCACCTGCAGGGCGACTGGACCCAGCCCTACGCTGCCAGCCCCGAAGTCGAGGCCGCCTGGCTGCAGGTCTATCGCGACCCCAAGGCCCACTGGGACCTGTACCAACTGGCCGAGGAGTTGACCGATCTGGAAGACGCCTTTCGCCTCTGGCGTTTCCGCCACGTCACCACCGTGGAGCGCGTCATCGGCTTCAAGCGCGGCACCGGCGGCACCGGCGGGGTGAGCTACTTGCGCAAGATGCTGGACGTGGTGCTGTTCCCCGAGATCTGGACGCTGCGCACGGCGCTGTAGGCCAATTACAAGCCAAATGGGCTGCTAGAGCTCGTGGAATATGCGCGAGAAGCTATCAAATAAATAGCAATCTACTGCTACTCAAACGGGCTGGCGCCGTGCCGGCTCGCGCTGGTGCAAGAACTTGGTGAGCAGGTCACGTGGCGGCGCCATGCCGATGCCCTTGAGCACCTGCCCCACATTGCCACGGTGGTACGAGCCGTGGGCCAACACGTGGAACAACATCTCCTCGCTCGTCATGCGGCCGGCATCCCCATCGGTGAACTGAAAACTCAGGCTCTCGGACAGCGCAGATTCACTCAGCCCAGCCACATAGGCTTCAAACCAGTGGTCTGTTTCGGCAGCGGCGAAATGCAAGTCGCCCAGCGCGGGCGTGTCGTCGGTATTGGTCTGGGTGTAGCCATGCGCCTCGCCCAACAGGTGGGCGCGGAAGATGCGGTCCACCACGTAGATGTGGTTCAGCGTGCGCGTGGCCGTGTGCAGCGGCTCGGAGTGTTGCACCGGGTCCACCAGATGCATGGCATCAAACAACTCGGCATTAGCCCACGTCTTCTGGGCGAAAAGGGTTTTGAGGATGGCGAGGGACATTGCAGATTCCGGAATGGATGGCTGTGGGGTGTTAATGATTATCGGGGAATCAACCTTCGGTAAAGGCCCGATATAAATTGACCTCTAGCGCACACCGAATGTGCGCGAGCAGCTATTCATTTGATAGCATGTAAATTCTCTCCAAGCCCCCACAAGGACCCCACATGCAAGCCGTTGTCTACGAAGCCTTCTCCGCCCCACCGCGTCTGCAAACCGTGCCAGACCCGACGCCGGAGACGCATGGCGTGGTCGTGAAGGTGCAGGCTACCGGCGTGTGCCGCAGCGACTGGCATGGTTGGGTGGGGCATGACACCGACATCGTGCTGCCCCATGTGCCAGGCCACGAGCTGGCGGGCACGGTGGAAGCCGTGGGCAAAGACGTGACCCGCTGGAAGGTGGGCGACCGCGTCACCGTGCCTTTTGTGGGCGGCTGCGGCAGTTGCCCGGAGTGCCACTCCGGCAACCAGCAGGTCTGCGAAAAGCAGTTCCAGCCCGGCTTCACCCACTGGGGTTCGTTCGCGCAATACGTGTCCATCCACAAGGCAGACCTGAACCTTGTGGCTCTGCCCGAGAGCCTGGACTTTGCCACCGCCGCCAGCCTGGGATGCCGCTTTGTAACCTCCTTCCGCGCGGTGGTCGATCAGGGCAAGACCTCGGCGGGCCAATGGGTGGCAGTGCACGGCTGTGGCGGCGTGGGCCTGTCAGCCATCATGATTGCCCACGCGGTGGGCGCCAATGTAGTGGCCATCGACATCTCGGAAGACAAGCTCGCCATGGCGCGTGCCATGGGTGCGGTGGCCACGGTCAACGCCACCCAAGTGACCAATGTGGTCGAGGCAGTGATGGAGATCACAAAAGGCGGCGCGCATGTGTCACTGGACGCGCTGGGCCACCCCACTACCTGCTTCAACTCCATCAGCAATCTGCGCCGACGGGGCAAACACATTCAGGTGGGGTTGATGCTGGCCGAGAACAGCACGCCGGCCATTCCCATGGCCAAGGTCATCGCCCATGAGCTGGAGATTTTGGGCAGCCACGGCATGCAGGCCCACCGCTACGGCGCCATGCTGGACATGGTGCGCACCGGCAAGCTGGCGCCTGAAAAGCTGGTGGGCAAAAAGATCAACCTGCAGCAGTCCATAGACGCGCTGATGAACATGGACAAGTTCGAGGTGGCCGGCGTGACCGTGATCACCGAGTTCTGACGCGCACCGCCGGGTGGGGTCTTACAAAATCTTCAGTTGCTTGGCCTGCGCGGTCAGCTCGTCGCGGAACTTGGGGTGTGCAATGGCGATGAGCTCTTGGGTGCGCTGCTTCATGGACTTGCCGCGCAGCTGGGCTACGCCGTATTCGGTGACTACGTAGTTGATGTCGTTCTTGCTGGTGGTGACGTGGGTGCACGGCGACAGCGAAGGCACGATACGGGAGATGGTGTCGTCCTTGGCGGTGGACGGAAGCACTATGAAGGCCTTGCCGCCCTTGGAGCGATTGGCCGCGCGCACAAAGTCCGACTGCCCACCAGTGCCGGAATACGGCGCGTGACCCAGGCTCTCGGAGCCGCACTGGCCCAAAAAGTCGATCTGCAAGGTGGCGTTGATAGCCACGAGGTTGTCGTTCAGGCCGGCAATGGCCGGGTCGTTGGTGAACTCGACCGGGTGCATCTCCAGCCCCGGGTTGCGGTGCATAAAGCGGTAGAGCTTGGCCGAACCCAGCCCGAAGGTGGCCACCATTTTTCCGGGCATGAAGTTCTTGCGCCGGTTGGTCACCGCGCCCGCCTCCACCAGGGTCATGATGCCGTCGCCAATCATCTCGGTGTGGATGCCCAGGTCCTTTTTGCCGGTGAGTTGCATCACCACCGCGTCGGGAATGCCGCCGTAGCCGATCTGCAGGGTGGAGCCATCGTCAATCAAGTCGGCCACGTACTTGCCAATCGCCTGCTGCACCGGCCCGATCTTGGGCAGGCCCACTTCGAGTACCGGCGCATCGCTTTCCACCAGCGCCGCCACCTGCGAGACGTGCACATGGCAGTTGCCAAAGGCAAAAGGCACGTTGGGGTTCACCTCCAGCACCACTGCGCGGGCTTTTTTGACAGCCGCCATGGTGTAGTCCGCGCCCAGGCTCAGCGCAAAAAAGCCGTGCTCGTCCATGGGCGAGGCCATTGCAAACACCACGTCCGCCGCCATCTGCCCGCGCTCGATCTGGGCCGGAATCTCGGAGAAATAGTTGGGAATGAAATCAATCCACCCCTCCTGCCCGCCGGCCCGTGTGGCCCCGCCAAAAAAGAAGGCGACGTGGCGCACGTGCTCGGTGGTGGCGGGGTCGATATAGCCGTACTTGCGCATGGCCAAAATCTGGCACACCTTCACATCGCGAAAGCTGCGCCGCTGCTCTGACAGCGCGGTGAGCAGACTGGGTGGTTCGCCCACACCGGTCGGCACGATGATGGTGTCGCCATCACGCACCTGCCGGATGGCTTGGTCGGAGGATGTGCGTTTGTGTTCGTAAGGCTGCTGGTGCGTCATGGGGGCCTGCGTCTGGGGGAAGTAAGAATTCGCCGATTGTTGGCCCTCTAACTGACGCAGTGCTTGCCCTTGGCATCACTCAAGTCATTTGCAAACCAAATAGGCCGCTAACGCCTTCGGAATATGCGCGAGCAGCTTCTTATTTGATAGCAACCAAGGGGAATAACGCATCGTCCATCACCGCGCCATCCGGCAAGCGGTCTGCCAAGCCAGCAAACGGGGGCGAGGTGCGCCAGCTGCGCACGGAGTGGCGGGCATCATCGCCCAGGTAACGTGCAGAGAACACGCGGCGTCGCGTGCCCGGCCCTACCCCACTGCTGGCGTGCAGGGCCAGCATATGGAATGCGACGGCATCGCCAGGCTGCAAGGCCCACGCGAGTTGCTCAAACTGTTCAGGCTGCGCATCAATGGCAGGAAGCTCGGCCAGCGTGCCTTCAGGGAACCACTTGGCCTGCTGGTCGCGGAAGGTGCGCGGCATGTACCAGGTGCCCGCGTGCGAGCCGGCCACAAAGCGCAGCGTGCTCTCCAGGGGCACAGCATCCACGGGTATCCAGAAGCTCACGTTCTGCCGGCCGGCCACGTTGTAGTAGGGCTGGTCTTGGTGCCAGGGGGTGGGTTGTCGGGTGCCTGGCTCTTTGACCAGCAGATGGTCGTGATAAATGCGCACCGTGTCGCTTTGCATCAGCTGCGCGGCCACATGGGACAAGGCGCTGTGCTGCATGACGGCGGCGTAGTCCGGGTTGTGCTGCCAGGTGCAAAAGTCTTCGACGAAGCGGCCCGGGTCGTCCGGCTGGCTGGCCACCAAGGCCAGCGGGCTGAGGTGCGCCAGGTTGTGCTCGATGCCATGCTCCAGCTGCGCCACTTCAGCGGGCGTGAGCACACCGCGAAGCACCACGGCGCCGTAGCGTGCGTAATCGTGAACAGTGTCGGGCGGCAGGGTGTAACGCATGGCATGCAAGTGAGTGGGTATTACCAAACAGTTTATCTACCGCCACTTGCGCCCGAACCAAGGAGCCGTCAGTTAGACTGGACGAAAGGAAAACATCACTATGGCCGGCGTATTTGGCAAAGACCCCAACATGAAGCGAAAAGGTAGCC
This sequence comes from Comamonadaceae bacterium, assembly GCA_027488985.1. Taxonomy (GTDB): domain Bacteria; phylum Pseudomonadota; class Gammaproteobacteria; order Burkholderiales; family Burkholderiaceae_C; genus Allorhodoferax; species Allorhodoferax aquaticus. Next base: position 252,953 of record JAIYAR010000013.1, read on the forward strand.
GGGAGGAGCTGGACCGCATCATGGCCGAGCGAGCCCGCAACAAGGAAGCCGCAGCAGCCAGGTTCAAGCTCAAGAAGCCGGCAGCCGCAAGCACCTCAAAGGCTGAGCCCAGCAAGGCCTGACGCTCCCGTAGCAGGTTCGACTCCTGCCGTTTTTTGACCTGTTTGCACGACACGGCAGCACCTTCGAAACGCTGGAAACAAAGCGCCCCGTTCAGAACATCTGAACGCTGTTCCAGCTCAGTTTTTAGGTGCCGGCATTTGGCCAGTTGCGCATCTTGGTGAGGGTCAGCTTTTCGCGCTCCCCATTACCTGTTTACTTTGAGTCATGTGGGGACGGCCAGGCCAGCATGACGGAATCGATCATTCTGAGAAGCTTGTCTCTAGGGGCTCCATCGCGTGCAAGAGTCGACATACCTTGGATAACTGCCATGGTTAGACTTGCCAATGCTTCAGCAGCCGTGTCCTCGGGAAGTTGACCGGCCTCCACGGACTCTTTCACCTTTTTTAGCAATCGCCCCTCAATCCCACGCCGGATAGCTGCCAACTCCTCTTTTACGTCGTTTGCCCCTTCAGAACAACTGATAGCGGAGCTCGCCAACAAGCAACCTGCGGGTGTGTCTTGCCCTGTAAAGCCTTCTGCCGCTGCTATTAACAGTCCCCGCGCTGCCTCACGCCCATCCGCGGCCTGATCAATGATGGACGCAGACGTAATGGGTCCAGACAAATACTTGGTAACCGCTTCAAGGAAGAGGCGCTTCTTATCCCCGAAAACGCTGTAGATGCTGGAGGGTTTGACACCCAGCGCCGTCGTTAAGTCATTCAGTGATGTGGCTTCGTAACCATGCCGCCAGAACAGCAACATAGCTTTGTTCAACGCATCCTCGCGGTCGAAGGACAGTGGGCGACCTTTTTTGCGCTGGGTTGTCAGATCTATATTTGTAGTAGTCACTAGTAAATATCCTCGGCTTGCCCTATGATTATCCTATCAATCACTAGGAAATAAAGATCATGTCACTTACAAACTACCGAACTCTTGGCCGATCCGGGCTTGCGGTCAGTCCATTGGCACTGGGGACCATGACGTTTGGAGCAGCGAGATGGGGCTCCGGAGAGGACGATTCACGTGCCGTTTTTAACGCGTACGTGGATGCGGGCGGAAACTTTGTCGACACCGCGGATGTCTATTCCGCCGGACTCGGAGAAGAAATGCTGGGACGCTTCATTGTGGAGCAGTCGCTACGGGACAGCATTGTTCTATCTACCAAGTCTGGTTTCGCGGCAGGACAGGGACCACATAAAGGAGGCAATGGCAGCAAACATATCCAGGCCGCATTGTCAGGTTCATTGAAGCGTCTACGCACCGACTACATAGATCTGTATTGGGTCCATGTTTGGGATTCGGTGACTCCTGCAGAGGAACTGCTGGAAACAATGACCGCCTTGGTGCGCACCGGCAAGATCCGTTATTGGGGGCTGTCCAACACGCCGGCTTGGTACGTGTCAAAGGTCGCGACGCTTGCGGCAACACGCGGTCTAGTGGGGCCCATTGCAATGCAATATTTTTACTCACTGACCAATCGCGACATTGAAGATGAGCATATTCCCGTAGCTGCCGAATTCGGTTTGGGCATCGTGCCGTGGAGTCCACTTTCTTTCGGATTGTTGTCCGGCAAATATGACCGCACTACCGTTGAAGCTGCTGCACCTCGCAGCGCGGGCTTGCCAAGCGATGCGGCAACGGTTGGTGAACAACGCCCTGAAGGCGATAAACGATTGGATGGTGCAAATCCGTTCGGTGACTCACTCTTTACCGAACAGAACTGGAAGATTGTGGAAACCTTAAAGCAAGTGGCTAAAGACGCTGGCGAAACGCCTGCCCGTGTGGCGCTCGCTTGGGTCACTCAGCGGCCTTGCGTTTCTTCAACTCTCATGGGAGTTAGCCGAGTTACGCAAATAGCGGAGAACATCGCATCGCTCGACTTGGTCATTTCAGTGGAACATAAAGCAGTTCTTGACGCAGTGAGTGCGCCAGATCCACGGATGCTGTACACCCTGTTCACCTCTGCTGTGCGTCAATTTGCGGTGTTTGGCGGCGACAGTGTGACGCCTTGGAGGCCATGACGGTCTCTTCATTCAATGGCGTGGCATTGCCGCCAAAACTTCGGTCTGCCAGATTGCCTTTACTGAACAGGAATCAGAATTTCGCTGCGTCTAAGCGGTGGCGGCACGGATGGGGGGTCATACCGTGCGAACTGCGGTGCTCCGCTGGCAACCAGTCCTTTTTTGTCCATCCATTTCACCAATAGCGAGGTTTGCTCCGCCACATTCGCCTCGGTACTGAATTTGGAAAAACGTATGGTCGCAAATCTTTGCTCGGGTATGGCACGAATCATCACCCTTGGATCTGCTGACTTTGGCAACGTGTCCAGTGTGTAGCTGGACGGCATAACAAAGTGCAAGCGATAGGACGATTTGGATTTTGCTTCCATCGTGACCGGCAAGGTCATTGAAATCTTTTCCTGCTTCTTCTCCATAGTGACTGGCAAGGTCATGGAGATTTTTTCGGAAGCCTGTTTTTTCTGGTCTAGAGAAGCATTCGGCCCCTCTCGAAAAATGTACTGTTTGACCAAACGGGCACCTTCTTTTCCGGCAGATGTCAGGTCGCCTTCAACGACTACTTCAGCTACAAGCATGGGCTTGTACAAGCGCAACTCATACTCGGCATCTCTTTCGAGTGATTGAAATTTCGGTTGTTCAAGCGAAAACAATTGAGCGTGAGCGCCAGCAAAAGAAAGTGTCGCGAATAAAAAGACTACCTTGACGCGCAGCGAGCGCATCAGGCCGTAGCAAGCATCAGTGGTGCCGTAAAGTGCCTTGTTCATGGGACTGCAAGTTGGCAAAAGACCCGACGGTATCTGAAAATACTGCATAGTATTTAGCTCGAGCCCAACACCTTGCTTTGAGAGGGGGTTCACAGCCCGGTGAACCCGAAATGCCTTGCAACGGAGAGAACGCCCAATCGCCCTGTAGCGCTCATGGAATATGCGCGAACAGCTTCTCTTTTGATAGCAAAAAGCCTCGCTACTCCACTCACTCCCGGTCGCGCTCACGGCTCCAGATGGCAACAAAGGCCTTCAGTTTGGCCCAAGGGCCTACGCGCTCCTCAGACAGCACATCCAGAAAATCCGACAAGCGCTTGGACTTGGCCATGGTGTAGATGGTGAGCGCAATGGTGACCACAAACACTACCCCGAACACCAGCACCTTGCGGGACATCGGGGCGTCCGCCTCGGACAGCAGGTTCATGCCCAGAAAGCCGGTGGTGATGGTGCCTATCAAGCCCAGGATGGTGACCACCGTCAGACGCACCACGGTGTTGGCCTGGCGGCGCAGGCTGTCGGCCTCCAGGTAGTTGTTCATGTCGGCGATGCGCTCTTTGACTTCCGAGTACAGCGGGTCCAGTCCGAGGTGCTGCGCGCACTTGGCAAACAGCGCGCGGGTCTGGGCCTGCTCGGAAATTTCATGAAACCAATAGCGGTGGGTAAAGCGCAGAAAGCTGGCAAAGCTGCTACGGATGCTGCGCTTGAACGCTCGCACGCTGCCGGGGTCGCTGATGTTGAGGTTGCGCAGCGTCTCAGCCAGCCGGTCTGAAAACATCAACAGCGCAGCCTTCTGAAAGTGCGCGATCAAAAACAGCAGGAAATGCTGGTGCCTGAACTGGGCTAACACACCCCTATCGCGGCATGAGAAGAACTGGCTCTTGGCATCCCCCACCACGACCAGCGAGTGGCCGGTGCAGAGGTAGCGGGTGTAGGGCGCGGCGCCGCTAGCGGTCCAAAACCGGTCGTAGCAATAGCGCTCTTCAAAGTCCTGCAAGTGATCATTGGCAAACGGCAGCGCGGCTTCGCCATCGGCACTGCCTGCACCGGTAACCAAACCGAGCCGCACAAAATCGCTGCGGCTCAGGGTCTGGGGCTCGTCTACCGCCAGGTAGCCCAACAGGGGCATACGGTAGTACTCGATCTGCCGGTAACGCAATGCGCCCACTTGGTCTGAATGGTCGCTCACCAAGGGTTGCAGAAGCCAATCCCAATGGGCAGCAATGCGGGGTGCGCGGTGGCGGGCCACATGCGACATGAACAGATCGGGCTGCCCTGCATCAGACTGCGCAAGCACTTGGCCCTGCGCGCCCAGCCACTCGGCCTGGTGCAGGCAGTGCTGGGCATGGCCCTGCGTATCCCAACCCGAGGGATAGCCGCGGCCAAAGCGGTAAAGCAAATCTTGCGCATGCGTGAGCGGCAGGTTGTCGCCCGCCACCTCCACATTGAGTAGCACCAGGTCCAGATCCAGAAAGAAATACAGGTCGACGTGCACCACGCTCAGGGTGATGGCTTCCATGCCGGGCCGTAGCACCACCCGCACCGCGCTGACGTCGTGCCGGCGGAACACCCGCATGGGCGAGCCGTGCACCTGCCCTCCACCTTTGGCATGGCCTTCACCGTACAGAAAGCGCTGCACATAAGGCAGGAAGGTCACGAACTCGTTGTAGTGCCGCTCATGAAAGTTGCAGGCGTCGCCGGTGTATTCGTCCACCACTTCGCGCCAGGGCGTTGCGTCTCCCGTGGCGGACAAGATTTCCCAAGGCTTGGAATGCCGGGCCTCAGCCCCCCTTACCGGCATCAGCCGCAAGGGCCACAACAAAATTTGACCGAAATGGCGGACGCAGTGGGGGGATTCAGGCGTGTGCATGCCGGTCAGTATCGCACTGGCCGCAGCCGTTTGGAACCCTGCTTCAGCCCGGAATCCAGAGTGCCGGCAAGCCGCTCAAGGGCTTCAACAGCTTAGCCACCACACCGTCTTGCACGAGCTGGGTTGCGTGGGCGATATCGGGCGCAAGGTAACGGTCCACATGGTGAGCGGCGATGTCTTTGCGCAGCAGTGCGTGCACCTCTTCCAGTATGGGTGAGCTGGTCAGTGGGCGCAAAAACTCGATGCCTTGCGCGGCCGCCAGCAACTCAATGCCGAGAATGTGCGCCGTGTTGTGGATCATGTTTTGCAAACGGCGCGCAGCAAACGTAGCCATGGATACATGGTCTTCCTGGTTGGCGCTGGTGGGCAGGCTGTCCACACTGGCGGGATGGGCTAGCGACTTGTTTTCAGACGCCAAGGCCGCCGCCGTCACGTGCGCGATCATGAAGCCGCTGTTCAGCCCCGCATCAGCCGTCAGAAATGGCGGCAAGCGCGACACGCTGCTGTCGATCAGCATGGCAATGCGGCGCTCGGCAATCGCCCCCACTTCGGCAATGGCCAGCGCCATGCCGTCAGCAACCAAGGCTACGGGTTCAGCGTGGAAATTGCCACCAGAAATCATGGCGCCGTCTTCGGGGAACACCAGCGGGTTGTCGGTGACGGCGTTCGCCTCGATCAGCAGCACGCGGGCCGCGTGGCGCAGCTGGTCCACACAAGCGCCCACGACCTGCGGCTGGCAGCGCAGGCAATACGGGTCTTGCACGCGGTCATCACCCTCGGCGTGGCTGGCGCGTATGGCGCTGCCCTTGAGCAGCTCGCGGTAGTACTGGGCCACGTCGATCTGGCCGGGCTGGCCGCGCACCGCATGGATGCGCGGGTCGAACGGGCCGTCGCTACCACGGGCGGCGTCCAGCGTGAGTGCGCCAATCACCAGTGCAGCCTCCAGCACCGGCTCAAAGGCCAGCAAGCCGTGCAAGGCAAGCGCGGTGGAAGTTTGGGTGCCGTTGATCAGGGCCAGGCCTTCTTTGGCTTCCAGCGTCAGCGGGGCAATGCCGGCGGCTTGCAGGGCCTGCAGTGCGGGCACGCGCTTGCCGTCTACCAGCATGTCGCCCTCGCCCATCAATGCCAGGGTCATGTGCGACAGCGGCGCCAAATCGCCCGAGGCGCCCACCGATCCTTGTGAGGGCACGCAAGGAACCAGGCCCGCGTTGTGCACCGCCAGAATGGTGTCCACCACCACCTCGCGGCAGCCCGAGTAGCCGCGCGCCAGACTGGCGGCCTTGGTAGCCATCATCAACCGCATGATGGGGGCCGCCAGCGGCTCGCCCACGCCCACGCTGTGGCTGCGAATCAGATTGCGCTGAAGGGTATCGAGCTGGTCTTTGTCGATACGCTTGTTCGCCAACTTGCCAAAGCCGGTGTTCACGCCATAGACAGGCGCGTCGCCATCGGCTGCCGCCTTGACCAGCGCATGGGCGGCGCGGATGTTGACGCGGGCGGATTCGGGGAGGCTCAGCTGGCACACGCCGGCGTGGATGAGGCCGAGTTCGTCCAGCGTGATCTTGCCGGGGTTGAGGATGAGAGAAGTCATTCCGTCGTCTTTCTGGTTATTTCGTCAACATGGGCAAGTTCATGCCTTGCTCTTTGGCGCATTGTTTGGCGATGTCGTAGCCCGCATCCGCATGGCGCATGACGCCGGTACCGGGGTCGTTCCAGAGCACGCGCTCCAGGCGCTTGGCAGCTGCGTCTGTGCCGTCGGCCACGATGACCACGCCGCTGTGCTGGCTGTAGCCCATGCCCACGCCACCGCCATGGTGCAAGCTGACCCAAGTGGCGCCGCCGGCGGTGTTGAGCAAGGCGTTGAGCAAAGGCCAGTCGCTCACCGCGTCTGAGCCGTCTTGCATGCTTTCAGTCTCGCGGTTGGGTGATGCTACCGAGCCGCTGTCCAGGTGGTCACGGCCGATGACGATGGGAGCCTTGAGCTCGCCGTTTTTCACCATCTCGTTAAAGGCTAAACCCGCGCGGTGGCGCTCACCCAGGCCGATCCAGCAGATGCGCGCCGGCAGGCCCTGGAAGGCAATGCGCTCGCCCGCCATATCCAGCCAGCGGTGCAGGTGCGCGTCTTCAGGAAACAACTCTTTCATCTTGGCGTCCGTCTTGCGAATGTCTTCCGGGTCGCCACTCAAGGCCACCCAGCGGAACGGACCCTTGCCCCGGCAGAACAAGGGGCGCACGTAGGCGGGCACAAAGCCGGGGAAGTCAAACGCGTTCTTCACGCCCTGGTCCAGCGCCACCTGGCGAATGTTGTTGCCGTAGTCCACCGTAGGAATGCCCATGGACTGGAAATCCAACATGGCCTGCACATGCACCGCGCATCCTTGTGCAGCCGCCTGGCGCAATGCGGCGTGTTGGGTGTCATCCGCCTGGGCTGCGCGCCATTGCTCTACCGACCAGCCGGGTGGCAAATAACCGTGCACCAGGTCGTGTGCAGAGGTCTGGTCGGTAACCATGTCGGGGCGCGGGCCACCGGTGCGCGCGCGGCGCACCATCTCAGGCAGCAGCTCAGCAGCATTGCCCAGCAGGGCCACTGACACAGCTTTGCCTTCAGCCGCATAGCGGGCCATGCGTTGCAGCGCGTCGTCCAGATCCGTGGCTTGCTCATCCACATAACGGGTCTTGAGGCGGAAATCGATACGGCTTTGCTGGCACTCGATATTCAGGGACGAAGCCCCTGCAAAGCTGGCCGCCAGCGGCTGCGCGCCACCCATGCCACCCAGGCCAGCCGTCAAAATCCATTTGCCTTGCAGATTGCCACCAAAGTGCTGCTTGCCGGCTTCCACAAACGTCTCGTAAGTGCCCTGCACGATGCCCTGGCTGCCGATGTAGATCCAGCTGCCGGCCGTCATCTGGCCGTACATCATCAGGCCCTTTTTATCCAGCTCATGGAAGTGCTCCCAGGTCGCCCACTTGGGCACCAGGTTGGAGTTGGCAATCAGCACACGTGGTGCATCCGCATGACTGCGGAACACGCCCACCGGCTTGCCGCTTTGCACCAGCAGGGTTTCGTCTTCATTCAAGTTGCGCAGGCTCTCCAGGATGGCGTCAAAGCATTCCCAGTTGCGCGCTGCCTTGCCGATGCCGCCATACACCACCAGCGCATCCGGATCTTCTGCCACCTCAGGGTCCAGGTTGTTTTGCAGCATGCGGTAGGCGGCCTCAATAAGCCAGTTTTTGCAATGCAGGGTGGTGCCTTGGGGTGCGCGCACAGGCCGGGCTTTGGAGGGTGCAGACATCTTCAAACTCGCTTTCAACAAAAATTCGATGTCGCGAAGTCTACTTGTCTAGACATGCCTATGCAACTACAATTTGCTGATGGTTTCCACCAACTCCACGCCCTCAGGCGCTGCGGCGCCCTACACCCACGTCAAAAACTTTTTGATGGAGGGCCTGTCGCAAGGCCGCTGGACACCGGGCAGCCAGATGCCCTCCGAGTCCGAGCTGGTGCAGCAGTTCAAGGTCAGTCGCATGACGGTGGGCCGCGCTATCCGCGAGTTGCAAGCAGAAGGCTTTGTCACCCGGGTACAAGGTGTGGGCACCTTTGCGGCGCATCTGGCGCGGGTGTCATCCACCCTGACCATCAAGGACTTGCACGAAGAAATCGCCGCCCGCGGCCACCAGCACCAAGCACGGGTTGTGCTGTCGCGCGAGGAGCTAGCGGTGGACGGCTTGGCCCAGCAACTGGGCCTGCCGCTGGGGGCGCCGGTGTTTCACACCCTCATCGTGCACTTCGAGAACGGCGTGCCGCTGCAGTGCGAAGACCGCTACGTGAACCCCGCCTGCGCGCCCGACTATTTGAGCGTGGACTTCAGCCAGACCACACCTACCCACTACCTGCTGGAAGTCGCCCCCCTCTGGGAGGCGCAGTACTCCATCGAGGCCGGCCCACCCAGCACGCAAGAAGCGGAGTTGCTGGGCATCACCCCGCAGGACCCCTGCCTCATCATCGTGCGCCGCACCATGAACCGCGATGTGCCCATCACCCTGGCGCGCCTGGTGCACCCCGGCACGCGCTACCAGATTCAAGGGCAGTTCAAGCCATGACGCTGCAAATCATCCACGCGCAAGAATGCGCACCCCAGCCCTGGCGCAACGGTGGAGGCCAGACCCGTGAACTGCTGGTGTGGCCGCCTGGGGGCGACTGGCAGCTGCGCATCAGCCGGGCTGACATTGCGGCGGACGGCCCTTTCTCTGCTTTCCCCGGTGTGCAACGCTGGTTCGCCGTGTTGCAAGGCGCGGGGGTGGAATTGGCGCTGCCTGTGCCGCACACATTGCGTGCCGGCGATGCGCCGCTGGAATTTGACGGTGCGTCTGCGCCCGACTGCCGCCTGCTGGACGGCCCCACCCGGGACCTGAATCTGATGGCGCGGCAAGGCCAAGGCCTCATGCAGACAGTCATTGCGGGGCAACCCTGGCACAGCCTGCTGGCCATGCGCGGCCTGTACAGCACCGGCGCCGGCACATGGAGCGACGGCGCACGCCAAGTGCAAATCAGCGCCCACACTCTGCTGTGGGACGAGACGCCCGGCAGCGCACCGTGGACGTTTACCCCGGACACCTGCACAGAGCCCACTGACGACGCACCGGCCTACTGGCTGGGCTTCACCCCGCACACACCTGAGGGAGCCACACCATGAGCCTTACCCACACCGCCACCACGCTTTGGCACCACGCCCGCATCGCCAGCCTGCATGGCAACGAACCCTGGGGGTGGCTGGAAGACGGCGCCATGCTGACCCGTGGGGAACACATCGTCTGGTGCGGCCTGCGCTCTGACCTGCCTGCTGAGCACAGGCAAAGCATCACGCAAGAGGTAGATTTGGATGGCGCCCTGGTCACCCCCGGCCTGGTGGACTGCCACACCCACCTCGTATACGGTGGCGACCGCGCAGCTGAGTTCGAAATGCGCTTGCAAGGCGCCAGCTACGAGCAGATTGCGCAAGCAGGCGGCGGCATACGCTCCAGCGTGACTGCCACCCGTGCCGCCAGCGAATCCACCTTACTCGACAGCGCCACCCGCCGCGCCCGCAGCTTGATGGCAGAGGGCGTGACCACCGTCGAGATCAAGTCCGGCTACGGCCTGAGTCTGGAGGACGAGGCCCGTTGCCTGCGCGTGGCGCGCACCTTGGGCGAGAGCCTGCCCTTGAGCGTGCGCACCACCTACCTCGGCGCCCACGCCGTACCCCCCGAATATGCAGGCCGCAGCGACGACTATGTCGACGCCGTGTGCGCCTGGATGCCCCAGCTTCATGCACAAGGGCTGGTGGACGCAGTAGACGCATTTTGCGAGACCATAGGCTTCACCCCCGCTCAAACGCGGCGCGTGTTTGAGGCGGCGCGCGCCTTGGGCCTGCCCGTCAAGCTGCATGCCGAGCAGCTCAGCGACCAGGGCGGAGCGGCGCTGGCAGCCGAATTCGGCGCCCTCTCGTGCGACCACCTGGAGCACCTGAGCGACGCCGGCATTCGCGCCATGCAGGCAGCCGGCACCGTCGCTGTGCTGCTGCCCGGCGCCTATTATTTTTTGCGCGAAACCAAGCTGCCGCCCATAGAAGTCCTGCGCGCCCAGAGTGTGCCGATGGCCATCGCCAGCGACCACAACCCCGGCACCTCGCCCGGCTTGTCGATGCTGCTTATGCTCAACATGGCCTGCACCCTGTTCCGCCTGACACCCGAAGAAGTGCTGCGCGGCGCCACAGTGAACGGTGCACGTGCGCTAGGCCTGCACGACCGGGGCACCTTAGCTGCCGGCCAGCGAGCCGACTTCTGTATGTGGGACCTGGACCACCCCCGCGAACTATCCTACTGGTTCGGCCACAACCCTTGCCGCCGCACCTTCGTGGGCGGACTGGAGCGCACTCTGTGACACAAGCTAAGCCCCACCCCATCCATCACCCCACCTACACCCTCACGCCCGGCAGCAGCCCGTTGCTGGTGAGTTTTCCACATGTGGGCACCGACATCCCCGACGCCATCCGCAGACGCTTAGTGCCCCGCGCACATGCCGCGGAAGACACCGACTGGCATTTGGAGGCCCTCTATGCCTTTGTGCTCGAGATGGGAGCCGGTACCCTCGTCCCGCGCCATGCCCGCTATGTGGTGGACCTGAACCGCCCGCCCGAGAACGCGCCCATGTACCCCGGCGTGAACAACACCGAGCTGTGCCCCACCCGCTTTTTCAGTGGCGAGCCGCTGTACCTGCCGGGCCAGGAGCCCACAGAATCGGAAATCGCCCAGCGCGTAGCGGACTATTGGCGCCCCTATCACGACGCGCTGAGCGGCGAACTACAGCGCCTGCGCACCCTGCATGGCCATGCGGTGCTGTTTGATGCGCACAGCATCTGCTCGATGCTGCCCTGGCTGTTCGAAGGCCGCCTGCCGGACCTGAACCTTGGAACCGCAAATGGCACTAGCGCCGCACCAGATCTGCGCGAGCAGCTATCGAAAGTATTGCAAAGCCAATCAGAGTTCACGCAGGTGGTGGACGGCCGCTTCAAAGGCGGATACATCACCCGGAACTACGGACGCCCGGCGGAGCAGGTGCACGCTATCCAGCTGGAAATGTGCTGGCGCTGCTACATGGCTGAGGAGCCGCCCTACGCCATCGCACCAGACCGCGCAGCCCGCGTGCTGCCCGTTTTGCAAGCCTTGGTGCGCACCATGACCGACTGGAGGCCCGCATGAGCGAGCATGTTTTTTGGGCTCCACAGGCCTGGGTGCATGGTCGCTGGGAGCGCGATGTGTGCCTCGAAGTCGATGCACGCGGCCACTGGGCAGGCATCACGCCAGGCATCACTCAGCCACCGGCCAACGCCACAGTGCTGCGGGGCCCGGTGTTGCCGGGTTTGGTGAATGCACATAGCCACGCCTTCCAACGGGCGTTTGCCGGCCTGGCGGAGCGGCGCGAGACCGAGGCGGACGACTTCTGGTCTTGGCGGGACCGCATGTATGGCGCGGCCCTGCGCATCACGCCCGCGCAGATGCGGGCCGTGGCCGCCCAGCTTTATGTGGAGCTGCTGCAAGGCGGCTACACGCAGGTGTGTGAGTTCCATTACCTGCACCACCAGGAAGATGGTCAGCCCTACGCGGATGAAGCCACCATGGCCTTGGCCCTGGCCGATGCAGCGCAGGACGCGGGCATGGGCCTGACACTGCTGCCCGTGTTGTACGAGCGCGCCGGTTTCAAGCAACCCGACCTGCGCCCCGACCAGCGGCGTTTTGCCGGCACCCCGGAATTCATCGCCCGCTTGCAGTCCACGGTGCAGGCCAGCGGCCGCCCGCTGCTGAATGCGGGCGTGGCCATCCACTCGCTGCGGGCTGCGTCAGCCGCATCCATAGACGCCTTGCTGGCCCACGTGGGCGATGCAGATATGCCCATCCACATTCATGTGGCTGAGCAAATGCAGGAGGTGCGCGACTGCCTGGCCTCCACCGGCCAACGCCCCATCGCTCACCTGGTGCAACGTTGGTCCATGGACTCGCGATGGCAACTGGTTCATGCCACCCACACCGAGGTTACAGAGATTGACGCCGTGGCACGCAGTGGCGCCGGCATTGTGATCTGCCCCAGCACTGAGGGCAACCTGGGCGACGGCTTTGCTGACCTGCCCGGCTGGCTGGCCGCAGGCGTGCGCATGGCACTGGGTTCCGACAGCCATGTGGGACGGCAATGGAACGAAGAAATCCGATGGCTGGAATACGGCCAACGCTTGCGACTGCAACAGCGTAACGTGGCGGCAGCGCCAGGGAGTCAGCCTGCTACCGCTGCGCGCCTGTTTGAGGCGGCTGTGCACGCCGGCGGCCTGGCGGCCGGCCAAACGCAGTGGGGGCTAGCGCGCGGTGGGCGCGCCGACCTGCTGGTGCTGGACACCGAAGCCAGCGGCATGCAGGGCATACCTGCCAGCCACACGTTGGATGCGCTGGTGTTTGCCAGCCAGGGCAAAAGTTTCAGCGAGGTGTATGTGGCAGGCCGGCAGGTCGTGGCCCGGGGCCGCCACATCGCGCAGGCACAGATTGCGCAGCAGTTTGAAGCCACCATGCAAGCCCTGTGGGGAGAAAAAGTAATCAAATAGGCCACTACCGCTCGTCAATAATGCGCAAGCAGCTACTATTTTTATAGCAAATAAAGCCTACGCCAAAGACGCCTGCTCCTGCACGAACTTGGCAAACGCGCGTGCGACAGCGCTGAGTTGTGGCCGCGGCAGGGTGAGCAGTTGCACTGTATTGCCTTGTCGGATGTCCAGGTCCCAGTCAGGTAGCAGCTCGACCAGTCGGCCCGCCACCACGGCGTCCCGCACGCAGTAGATGGGCGCCAGCACCACACCCATCCCGCCTTCGGCCAAGCGCACCAACACAGTCAAGTCATCACTCTGCACCGCCGCAGGTGCGCGGGCACAGATGACTGCATCGCTGCCATCTCGACGCAACCAGTGCATTTCAGGGTTCATGGACACGGGCCCCAGCAGCAAGAGCGGGGCCGATGTCAATGCTTCAGGGTGCGCCATGGGGGCCCATGAACCCGGTGCGCCATAGGCCCTGACATGGAATTGCAGAAAGGGTCGCGCCACCCAGTCAGGCGGTGGTTTGCGCGTGACGCGAAAGGCGATGTCCACCCCCTCGCGCTGCAGGTCCACCCGCCGGTCCGACAGGATGAGGTCGTAATTCACCTCCGGATGCAGAGCACGGAACTTCAACAACAAGGTTGGCAACACGGTCGTGCCAAAGCTGGGTAGCGAGGTAATGCGCAAGCTGCCCGCGAGACCCGCATGCACCGAGGTCAGCGTGCCGCGCGCCTGATCGGCCGCGTCCAGCACGGCCAGCGCATGTGGCAGCAGGCGCCTGCCCGTCGCTGTCAACGTCAGCGAACGTGTGGTCCGCAAGAACAGGGACTGCCCGGTGCGCTGCTCCATGTAGGCAATGCGCCGGCTCACCGCAGCGCGGGTCTGACCTGCCTGCTGGGCTGCCAGTGAAAAGCTGCCCGCACGGGCCACGCGGGCAAACAGCTCCAGCGCGTCTGCATCCAGCGAAGGTGTCAGGGTTCCCGTACGGGCAGAGGGTCTTTTTGTTTCCATAGTGTTGACAGAGTGCATGCGGTACGCAGTCTAGTCAATCACGCCGAAAGCAGGAACCATTGCCCCATGACACATACCAATACCCAAGACTTGGCTGCACGCTGGATTGCTGCGGCCAACATGACGCCCGCCATGCGGCACCTGACACAGTCGTTCGAAGCTGCGCCAGGCCTTCCTCACGCAGAGCTGGACCTTTGCCTTACCACGCAAGACGGTGTCCTGCTTTGGGCCACCGTGTTTGAACCCGCCACTCCAGCCCATGCGGTAGCGCTGGTGGCGCCGGCAACCGCAGTTCCCCGCCATTACTACCGGGCCTTTGCACGCTGGCTCTGTGCACGGGGCTACGCGGTTCTCACGCTGGACTATCGCGGCATCGGCGAATCGCGCCTGGCTGGTCAACCCGCCCGGCATATCAGCATGCGCGACTGGATGCAGCAGGACCTACAGGCAGCGCTCGCGGCAGTGCACCGGCGCGCTCAAGCCACCGTGGACACTGCGCTGCCCACTCTATGGATTGGCCATTCCCTGGGCGGTCATGCGCTGGCGCAAACGCAGGGTCTGGAACGCGTGGACGCTGCTATTGGCGTGGCAGCACAACTGCCCTTCTGGCGCCTGTGGCCGCGTTGGCACCAGCGCCTCGGTGCCCTGTTCTTCTTTGGCTTCTGGCTCCACTTGTGTGTACGGCTTTTTGGCGGACTGCCCGGCTGGGCTCTGGGTGGAGGAGAAGACCTGCCCGCTGCTGCCGCGCGCGACTGGAGCCGCTGGGGCCTGATGCCGGGCTACTTCACTAGCGATCCGACGGTCGAAGTAACCGCCCACCGCTGGGCCGGAACCGCCCACCTGTGGGCCATCAGCGACGACAAGGTCTTCGGCCCACGCCGGGCGGTAGAAGCATTGCAGCAAGCGTTTGCCGGTGCACCGGGCGTGGCCGAATTGCGGCAGATTTCCCCCGCAGATTTGGGAGTGCGAAGCATCGGGCACTTCGGCCCCTTCCGCCGGAAGATCGGAGAGCAGCTGTGGCCGCGCTTGCTCGAAGAGATGGAGAGCGCTGTACCGCGGCTCAGGAGCTTTCAGCCCAGAAACCGCAGCATCCCGTAAAGCGACAAGGCACCGCAAACCACGAGCATGCCGGTTTTGACGGCGCGGTTGCTGGTGAGTGTGCCCGCAACGCTGCACACCAGAATGGCGATAAAGATAAAGCTGGTTTTCATGGCTGCGATGCTAACGGAGTACAGCTTCTGTTTCAGGCTTCAGGCTGCGTTGTAGCCATACAGCCAGGGCACATCCAACAGCTTTTCGCCCAGCAACTTCATCGACACATCACGCGCAAAGCGCATGGGGCCTTGTAGATGGAAGATCTCACCATTGCGGATGGCGCGGGCTTGCACCCGTGCGTTGCGCTGCCAGCGCGCTGCCGCGTAGTGCTTGAAGCCTTCGGGCACATCGCCCGCGTGGGCTCGCAGTGACAAGCTGAGTTGCTGCGCATCTTCAATGGCCATGCCTGCGCCCTGGGCCAGGTAGGGCCGCATGGGGTGCGCTGCATCGCCCAGAAGGGCGAGTCGACCCAACGCCATTTCTTGCGCGCTGCGCATCGGCGGACGGTCACTCAAGGCCCAGAGGCGCCAATCGTCTATGGCATGCACCAGGTCCAGCAAGGGGCCACCGGCATTCGCCAGGCGAACACGCAGCTCGCCGGCGTTGGCACTGTGGTCCCACACCGCAGGGTCGCCCACTACCGATCCGTGCACGATAACCACCACGTTCAGCCATTCACCACGGCGCACCGGATACTGCACGGCATGGAAGTGCGGCCCCATCCATGCAGTGACTACCTGTGAGCGGACACCAGCGGGTAAGTCAATCTGAGGCACCATGGCACGGAATGCCAGATGGCCAGTGACGCGCGGCGCCCCGTCATCCACCAGCTGGCGACGCAGTGCACTCCACACGCCATCGGCACCGAGCACGCCGCTCGCATCCAGCTCGCGGCCGTCGTGGGTAAGCACCTGCACGCGCTCGCCCACAGGGGCCACACTGGCAATCCGGGTGTTGAGGTCTATGTCGATACATCCAAGGGACTCCACGGCCTCGCGCAAAAGAGCGTGCAAATCCTGCCTCGCAATGGTGGCATAGGGTGCGCCATAGACGGACAGGGCCCGCTCGCCCAAGGGTAAGGTACCCAGCAATTGGCCGCTGAGGGCACTGCGCACTTCCAGCCGGTCCGGAAAAGCAGCGACGTCCGCCACGGCCTGCTGCAGACCCCAACCATGGAGGATGCGTGTCACGTTAGGGCCGAGCTGCACGCCGGCGCCAACTTCACCGAATGCGGGAGTCTGTTCGACGAGCCGCAAGCCTTCGCATTGCGGGCCGAAAGCCCCGTGCCGGCCGCACGCCAAAGCCGCAGCCAAGCCGCCTATGCCCCCACCCACGATGACCATGTTGTCTTCCATGGGCACGGATTCTGCCGTGTTGCCCCCGCGAAAACACTGAGGCAGCGCAAATCACGTGCAGGCGGCTTGCAGCGCTATAGTGGGGTCGTCGTTGAACTCATCCATAAAAACCATGGCCAGCCACACCGATTTTGAGTTGCTCTTCGACTCAGCCCCCATCTCTCTCTGGCTGGAAGACTACAGCCTGCTCAAGAACCTGTTTGACCAATGGCGGTCCGAAGGCGTTACCGATCTCGAAGCCCACTTGCACGCGGACCCGCGCCGCGCCCAAGCCTGCGCAGACTGCTATCGGGTACTGCGCGTCAATCGCCAGACCTTGTCGGTGTTTGCGGCGCAAAGCCAGGATGAACTGATCAACCGCTTGGGCGAGGTTCTGCGCGGGGACACGTACACCCGCATGCTGCCCGAGTTGCTGGCGTTTTGGCATGGGCACCTGCAGTATTCCGGCGTGACCGTGAACTACGCGCTGGATGGCCGGCGCATGGATGTACGCATCAGCATCCGCATCCTGGAAGGGCACGAGGACACTTGGAGCCGAGCCATGGTGGCGATTGAAGACATCACCGAACACACCCTGGCCCAAGGCTTGCTGGAAAGCAGCGAACGCCATGCGCGCAACCTGTTTGAGTTTTCGCCGGTGTCGCTCTGGGTGGAGGATTTCAGTGGCGTCAAGATACTGATGGACGAAGTACGTGCCTCCGGCATCAGCGACTTCAAGACCTTTCTGAGCGTGCACCAGGAGTTTGTGCACCGCTGCATGGAGCGCATCCGGGTGCTGGATGTCAACCAGCACACCCTGCAGATGTTTGCAGCCGCATCACGCGACAGCCTGCTGAGCCAATTGGAACGGGTGTTCCGGGATGAGATGCAGCACTCATTTGCAGAGCAGCTGATGGACCTGTGGAATGGCAAAACCGTGCAAACGCGGGAGGTGATCAACTACTCGCTCAACGGAGAGCTGATCAACATCCACATGCAGTTCTCGGTGTTGCCGGGGTACGAGCATGACTGGAGCCTGGTGCTGGTATCGCTGGTGGACATTACCGCCCGCAAGAAGGCCGAGGCTTACCTCGAGTACCTGGGCAAACACGATGCGCTCACGCAGCTGCGTAACCGGGCCTTCTTTGTCGAGGAACTCAACCGCATCTCACGCAAAGGCCCGTGGCCGCTGAGCGTGATGGCCATGGACCTCAATGGCCTCAAGCATGTGAACGACAACCACGGCCACGCTGCCGGCGACGCCATGCTGCGCCGTACCGGCGAAGTGCTGTCCAAGGCCACAGCAGGCCAGGCGCTGTGTGTGGCACGCACCGGTGGCGATGAGTTTGTGGTCCTGATGGCCGGTCATGACGAGCGCGCAGCCCAGGGCCTGAAAGAACGCATTGATTCCATGCTGGAGATGAACAACCAGTTCTACCCCGGACAGAAAATCAGCCTGTCGATTGGCGTTGCGAGTTGCCAGAATGCGGCTGAGGTGGAAGAGGCCACCCAGCTGGCGGACCAGCGCATGTATACCGCCAAGCGCCGATTCTACGAAGAGGCCAAGCTGGAGCGACGCAGCAACTAAACCTTGCGCCCCTGCCCTTTGCGGTGGGTGCCATGCAGATGCCCGTGCAAAGTTGGTACAGGTGCCTGCGCTGAGAGCCCTTCCAAAATGCCGCAATTCTCGGCATCCAATGCGCCTTGGCACTGAGCACGCAATTCCTTGAGTTGCTTTTCCAATGCCCGCAGTTCACGAATACGTTGCGCCACATGGCCGATGTGAGTGTCCAGCAAGGCGTTCACGTTGGCGCAGTTGTCACCCGGCGCATCCTGAAACGCCAACAATGCGCGGATTTCGTCCAGGCTCATATCCAGGCTGCGGCAATGGCGCACAAACTGCAGCCGCTGGGTGTGAGCGTCAGAGTAATGGCGATAGTTCGCATCGGTGCGGGCGGCGGCAGGCAACAAGCCCTCGCGCTCGTAGTAGCGTATAGTTTCCACTGGGGTGGAAGTGGCTCTAGCCAGATCGCCGATTTTCATGGTGCGCCTTGAAATAACCTTGTTGCAGTGTAGCACTTGACCCTGAAGTGGCTACAGGGTTTCCAATGACAACATTGAAAGGAAACACCATGTCTCACGCTTGCGAACACCACACTCCTGCTGCCGGCAGCATTCTCAACCTGGCCCGCTACCGCCGGGTCTTGTGGATTGCCCTGTGGATCAATGCCGCCATGTTCGGTATAGAGCTCTTCAGTGGCTGGCACTCGGGCTCGCTGTCCCTTTTGGCGGACTCAATTGACTTTGCGGGTGATGCGCTGAACTACGGCGTATCGCTCGCAGTGCTGTCTGCCGCCCTCGCCTGGCGGGCCCGCGCGGCCGTGGTCAAGGCACTGTGCATGATGGGATTTGGCGCCCTGATATTGGGCCGCGCGGTCTGGACCATGCACACCGGCACCGTGCCCGATAGCACCACCATGGGTGCGGTCGGTTTGCTGGCGCTGATCGCCAATGTGGCGGTCGCCTGGATGCTCTATGCCTTCCGCGAAGGCGACGCCAATATGCGCAGCGTGTGGCTGTGCTCACGCAACGACGCCATCGGCAACGTGCTAGTCATGTTGGCTGCAGCCGGCGTGCTGGGAACAGGGAGCGGCTGGCCGGATTTGCTGGTGGCCGCCGGCATGGCTGCACTGGCCCTGCACGGCGGCTGGCAGGTGATGCGCCAGGCCCGCCGGGAGCTGGCCGATGGCCAAGATGCGGCTCACGCGCACAATAGTCACCACCATGGTCACTCCCACTGAACACCAAGGGCGGCCTTGCGCGGCAAGTTTGTCGCCCCTGCATTGCCTCAGTTGGCGACGGTAAAGCGCTTTTGAATGTGCTTCGGATTTTCCAGCTCGTCCACGATGGCGACTGCCAGGTCGTCCACAGAAATGCTGCCGGGCGCTCCGCCCTCAGCCCACAAAGGCTCATCGGCACCCACGCGGTATTGGCCAGTGCGCACGCCGGGGTTCAGCAGGATGGGGGGCGACACAAAAGACCAATCCAGCGCAGCTTCTTGTTGGATCAAGTTCAACGCGTCGCGGGCGGCAGAGGCAGCCACTTTGATCTCGGCGGGGAACTCAGGCGTATCCACCAGCTGCACGCCGGGTGCCACAAACAAGCTACCCGCACCACCCACCATCAAAAAGCGCTTTACGCCGGACTGCTTGACGCCGTCAAAAATGGCACGGGTGGCTTGCAAAAAGATTTCGCCGATGCGCGGCTCCGTCCAGCCAGGGTTGTAAGCGCTGACCACCGCGTCATGGCCGGAAGCGGCCTGGGCGACTTGTGCAGCATCCAGTGCGTCGGCAGCTACCACGGTCAAGCCGGCTTGGGCAGCCAGCTTGCCCGGATTACGGGCCAGCACGGTCACTTGGTGGCCACGGCTCAATAACTCGGCCAACAAAGGGGTGCCCACAAAACCCGTAGCGCCAATCAATGCAATCTTCATAAAAACTCCTGTTTCAAGGTGGTTAAGCAATGGCGTTAGTTTGATTGCTTCACGAAAAGCTGAATAGACGGTAAATTTCACTTTTACCGTGAAGTAAAACTTAATAATTAAATATGGATCAACTCAAACGCATGGCCGTGTTCGCCGAAGTGGTCGCTGCCGGCAGCCTCAGCGGCGCAGCCCGCCAGCTGGGCATGACGCCCTCCGCCGTGAGCCAGCACCTGCGCCAACTGGAAGACGCGCTGGGCCTGGCGCTGCTCCACCGGTCCACCCGCAAGCTGACGCTGACAGAGGCTGGCGCCCGCTATGTAGAGGGTTGCACCGCCATGGTGGCCGCGGCCCGCGCTGCAGACCAGGCGCTGATGCTGCACCGGGACGAACCCGAGGGTGAGCTGCGCATAACCGCCCCCATCGGTATGGGGGCCTTGCTGGCGCAAGTCTTGTTGCCCCTGAAGGACCATGC
Organism: Comamonadaceae bacterium; assembly: GCA_027488985.1. Taxonomy (GTDB): domain Bacteria; phylum Pseudomonadota; class Gammaproteobacteria; order Burkholderiales; family Burkholderiaceae_C; genus Allorhodoferax; species Allorhodoferax aquaticus. The sequence continues at coordinate 273,214 of JAIYAR010000013.1, forward strand.
CAAGTTGCACATCAGCCTCTTGCTGGACGATGCAGTGCTGGACCTGATTGAAGACCGTGTGGATATTGCGCTGCGCACCGGCAGCCTGCCGGACTCCAGCATGGTCTCGCGCCGGCTGGGCGTGATGGAAGCCCAGATGTGCGCATCACCCGCGTACCTGGCGCAGCACGGCTGGCCCCAACACCCGCGTGACCTTGCACACCATGCCTGGCTGGGCGGGCGCCCGTCAGGCAGTGGCGAAGAAACCTTGGTGCTGCATGGACCGGGTGGAGAGATCGAGCGCGTACAAGTGACTGGTCGCGTACGTGCCTCGCAAGTCACCGTGTTGCATTCCCTGTGCGTAGGGGGCTGGGGCATCAGCGTCACGGTGACCGAAGACGACCGCCGTGCCATGGCCGACGGACGCCTGGTGCAGGTGCTACCCGACTGGAAACTGCCCGAATTCGTGATTTATGCCGTCACCCCGCGGCGGGGCGAGCAGCCTGCCAAAGTGCGGCATGCGCTCACCCTGCTGGCGGATTACTTCGGCAAGCTCACCGGCTGAGGGCCCAGCAACTGCCGCAACACAAACGGCAGGATGCCACCGGCGCGGTAGTAGTCCACCTCCACCGGGGTGTCTATGCGCAGCAGCAAGGTGTGGCGAGTCTGGGTGCCGTCCGCCCGGGTCACCAGCAGCTGCGCCTCGCTTTGCGGAGTGAGGTCGGCATCCGGAATGATGCTGAGGGTTTCATTGCCGGTCAGCCCCAGACTCTTCCAGCTCTCACCGGCCTTGAACTGCAGCGGCAGCACGCCCATGCCCACCAGGTTGGAGCGGTGAATGCGCTCAAAACTCTGTGCCACCACCGCCTTGATGCCCAGCAACTGCGTGCCCTTGGCCGCCCAGTCGCGGCTGGAGCCGGTGCCGTATTCTTCGCCCGCAAACACGACGGTGGGAATGCCGGCCGCCTGGTAGCGGGTGGCAGCGTCGAAGATGGAGAGCTTTTCACCCACTCCGTCAGCGCCTTGGTAAACCGTGACACCACCTTCCTCGCGGGAACCATCCTCTTTGGGCGGCACCATCAGGTTCTTGATGCGCACATTCGCAAAGGTGCCGCGCACCATCACCTCATGGTTGCCGCGGCGCGCGCCGTAGGAGTTGAAGTCTGCTTTCTGCACATCATTCGCCAGCAGCCATTGCCCGGCGGGCGAGCTCTCTTTGATGTTGCCTGCGGGCGAAATGTGGTCGGTAGTAATCGAGTCCCCGAACAGCGCCATGATGCGCGCACCCTGAACCGCCTCTGCTGACACCTTAGGACCTTTTGAGCCCTTGGCGCTCGTGGAATCTGCGCGAGCAGCTCCTTTTTCCATAGCAAAGGTGTCAAAGAACGGCGGCTTGGCGATGTAGGTGCTGGCCGGCCAGGTGTAGGTCTGGCCGCTCACGCCCTTGATTTTTTCCCACAGCTTGCCCGGCTCTGACTTCACCTTGGCGTAGTTGGCGCGGAAGGCTTTGCCGTTCATCGCAAATTTGAGCAACTTGTAAATTTCGTCGCTGCTGGGCCAGATGTCGCCCAGGTACACGTCTTTGCCGCCCTTGCCCTGCCCCACCGGCTGGGTCATCAGGTCGCGGGTCACGTTGCCGGCAATCGCATAGGCCACCACCAGCGGTGGGCTGGCCAGGAAGTTGGCCTTGAGGTTGGGGTGAATGCGCGCTTCGAAATTGCGGTTGCCCGACAGCACCGCGGCGCAAACCAGGTCGTTCTCAGTAATCACCGCATTGAGTTCGGGCGCCAAATCACCGGCGTTGCCGATGCAGGTGGTGCAGCCGTAGCCTGCCAGCGAAAAGCCCAGCTTCTCCAGGTAAGGCAAGAGACCGGTTTCCTGCAGATATTCGGTCACGATGCGTGAACCCGGTGCCAGGCTGGTCTTGATATGCGGCGCCACCGTCAGCCCCGCCTTGACCGCCTTTTTGGCGAGCAGGCCAGCGGCCAGCAAGACGCTGGGGTTGCTGGTGTTGGTGCAGCTGGTGATGGCGGCAATCAGCACATCGCCGTTTTGAACCAGCAGGGGCGTGGGCTCCGCCTTGCCTTTTTTGGCAGGCTTGTCGGCAGGCACGGGTGCGGGGTACAGGGTGTGCAGGGTGGCGGCGTCTTTATTGAAGCCATTGGCCGTGCCCGGCAGACTGAACAGCTCGGTGAACTTATCCGCCACATGGCCCAACTCGATGCGGTCTTGCGGGCGCTTGGGGCCGGCCAGGCTGGGAGTCACATCCCGCAAATCGAGCTTGACCACTCGGGTGTAGGCGATGTCTTTCATCTCGGCAGACGCGCTGGTTCCGCCCGGCACACCAAAGAGGCCCTGAGCGCGGAAGTAGGCTTCAAACGCCTCGATCTCTGCCTTGGTGCGGCCCGTGCCCTTGAAGTAGTCCAAGGTGCGCTCATCCACCGGAAAGAAGCCCATGGTCGCGCCGTACTCGGGCGCCATGTTGGCAATGGTGGCGCGGTCCGGCAGGGCCAGGTTTTCGGTGCCTTCGCCAAAAAACTCCACAAAGCTGCCCACCACTTTTTCGCGGCGCAGCATTTCTGTCACCCGCAGCACCAGGTCGGTGGCGGTCACGCCTTCGCACAGGGCGCCGGTGAGCTCAAAGCCCACTACATCCGGCGTCAAGAAGTACACCGGCTGACCGAGCATGGCGGCCTCGGCCTCGATGCCGCCCACGCCCCAGCCCACCACACCGATGCCGTTGATCATGGTGGTGTGGCTGTCGGTGCCCACCAGGGTGTCGGGGTAGTAGATGGCCGCTTGCTTGCTGCCATCGGCCGCGCGGGGCTGCTTGGCCTTGTGCACACCGCGTGCCAGAAACTCCAAGTTCACCTGGTGCACGATGCCGAAGCCCGGTGGCACCACACCGAAGGTATCAAAGGCCTGCATGCCCCACTTCATGAATTCGTAACGCTCGCGGTTGCGCTGGAACTCGAGCTTCATGTTCAGGTCCAAGGAGTTCTTGTGGCCGTAGTCATCGATCGTGATGGAGTGGTCCACCACCAGATCCACCGGCACCAGTGGTTCAATGCGCGCCGGGTCTGCCCCCATTGCAACGGCCGTGCTGCGCATGGCAGCCAGATCAGCCAATAGGGGCACACCGGTAAAGTCTTGCAGCACCACGCGGCTTACTACAAAGGGTACTTCGGCCGTGCGCTCGGCTTGGGGCTGCCAGTTGGCGAGCCGGGCCACGTGGGCCGGGGTAAGTTTGCGGCCGTCGCAATTGCGAATCATGCTTTCCAGCACGATGCGCAAGGACAGCGGGAGTCGGCGTATGTTGGGGAACTGTCGCGCCAGATGCGGCAAGGAGTAAAGCTGCCCGGCTTTGCCAGAGGCAGTTTCAAAGGGCCGGAGGGTGGATGCAAAAGCGTGTGGCACAGCGGGCTCCCTGAGGATTGATGACATTTCATTCTGTCACTACAAAAATGACAGTTCTGCGTAAAGTGCCTTTAAGCGCGAAACCGTTGCTCCACTGTCGCGTCGGTTCTGGACAAGCGGGCGCGGTGCAGCAATAAAGCGCCATCCGCAACCGAAAGCACCAGAATCATGAGCGAGACAAGCCTCCCCGTGCACACCCACCACCGTATCTGCCCTCTGTGCGAGGCCTGCTGCGGGCTGGAAATCAAGGTTCAGGACCAGAAGGTCATCAGCATCCGCGGGCACGAGGCCGATGTGCTGAGCCGCGGCTATATCTGCCCCAAAGCCATTGCCCTCAAAGACCTGCACGAAGACCCGGACCGCCTGCGCACCCCGCTGATCAAGCGCAACGGCAAACACGAGCCTGCCACCTGGGACGAGGCCTTTGCCGAGATTGATAAGCGCCTCCCCTCACTGATGGCCGCGCATGGCAAACACGCTGTGGCCATGGCCGTGGGCAACCCCTCTGCCCACAAAATCGGCCTACTCACCTACTTCGGAAAACTGGCGCGCGCCATCGGCAGCCGCAACGTGTTTTCCGCCTCTACCCTGGACCAGATGCCCAAACAACTGGCCAGCGGCCTGATGTTCGGCCACTGGCTCTCCACTGCCCTGCCCGACATCAGCCGCACCGATTTGCTGGTGGTGATTGGCGCCAACCCGCTGGCCAGCAACGGCAGCATGTGGACGGTGCCTGACTTCAAGGGCAAAGCCAAAGCACTGCAGGCCCGAGGGGGCCAGCTCATCGTGATCGACCCGCGCCGCACCGAAACAGCCGCCGTGGCCGACGCGCACCACTTCATCCGCCCGGGGGCCGACGTGTTTTTGCTGGCGGCCATGGTGCAGGTGCTGTTTGAGGAAAACTTGGTGAACCTGGGACGCGTGGCCCCTTGGGTACAAGGCACCGAGGAGGTTCGCGCAGCGGTAGCCGGCTTCACTCCCGAAGCTGCAGCCGCCCGTTGCGGCATGCCGGCCGACACTATCCGCAGCCTGGCGCGCAAGATTGCCAGCACGCCCAAAGCGGCGGTGTATGCCCGCATAGGCACTTGCACCCAGCAATACGGCACGCTGGCGAGCTGGTTGGTGGATGTGCTCAACACCCTAACCGGCCACCTGGACATGGAAGGCGGCATGCTGTTTGCCAAATCTGCGGCCTTTGCCAGCAACACCGTGGGCAAGCCCGGTATTGGTAAAGGCGTGAGCACCGGCCGTCACCAGGCCCGCGTGAGCGGGGCGCCCGAGGTGTATGGCGAGCTGCCCATCACCTGCATGGCAGAAGAAATCGAAACACCCGGCGAAGGCCAGGTGCGTGCGCTGATCACCGTGGCCACCAACCCGGTACTCTCCAGCCCGGACGGCCCGCGCCTTGCCAAAGCGTTGGACTCGCTGGACTTCATGGTCAGCCTGGACATTTACCTGAACGAAACCACCCGTCATGCGGATGTGATCCTGCCCGGCCTTTCGCCGCTCGAAGACTTGCACTACGACGTGGCCTTCCCCCAGCTTTCATGGCGCAACCATGCACGCTACAGCGCACCCGTGCTGCCCCGCCCCGAAGGCCAGCCCGAGGAATGGCAGACCTTGCTCAAGCTCACTGCCATCGTGCAAGGCCAAGGCGCCCAGCAGGATGCCAACCTGCTGGACGACCAGCAGTTCGCCGATGACGCCAACCGCCTGTTCGGCCCCCATGCCGCTGCTGTGATCGCAGCAACCGGCAGCTTGCGCGGCCCCCAGCGCGGGCTGGACGTGGCACTGCGCAGCGGCCCCTACGGCGACCAGTTCGGCCTGAGGCCTGAGGGTTTGAACCTTCAAAAGGTGATGGCGGCCAGCGGCAGCGGTGGCATTGACTTGGGCGAGCTACAACCCCGCATTCCCGAAATGCTGCGCACGCCCAGCGGCAAGGTAGAGCTCGCGCCGCCATTATTGCTACAAGATTTGGAGCGTGCCGCGCAGGATTTACGGGCGCCAGCGCCCGATTTGGTCATTATTGGAAGGCGCGATGTGCGCACCAACAACAGCTGGATGCACAACCTGCCGACGCTGGCCAAAGGCCCTTTCCGCTGTACTGCGCTGGTCCACCCCATTGACGCTGCGCGCTACGGAGTGCAGGACGGCGGCATGGCAACCTTGCGCAACGGACACCGCAGTGTGCAGGCCCAAATGCAATTCAGCAGCGACATGATGCCCGGCGTGGTGAGTCTGCCGCACGGCTGGGGCCACAACCTGCCGGGCGCGCAGTTGCGGGTGGCGGCAGAGCGCCCGGGCGCCAATATCAATGCGCTTCTGGATGATCAGTTGCGCGACCCGCTCTCGGGCAACGCGGTGCTGGGCGGCGTGGCCATCACCATGGAAGCAGCATGAAGGTCGCCGACGATAGGTAAGCAAGTTTTGGAGGGGTTGACTCTATTCTCGAATTGAAAAGGCATTTAGGATGTCCGGACACATCGAGAATAGGTTGGAAAGCCCCATGAAAACAGCTTTGCGCTTGGTTACGGCCTGGCTGGTCATGTCCCTGACGTTGACCGCCTACGCCCTGACCTTCCGTGCTGCGAGCGATCCGTACCCACCTTATGGTGACCCCAAGCACCCCGATGGCGGCTTGGGTATCGAGATCATCCGTGCGGCCTACAAGACGCAAGGCCATGAGGTCACGATGGAATATGTGCCTTGGGCCAGGGCCGAAGCGGGCGTCAAGAATGGCACTTACGACATCCTTCCCTTCACATGGAAGACGGATGCCCGCGAAAAAGTGCTGCTATTCAGCGCCCCGTTTGCTATAGGCAATGTCCGCTTCATCAAGCGCAAGGGCGACCCTTTCAATTTTCAGGGGATGGAAAGTCTGGAGGGTAAGCGCATAGGCGTGATTCAGGGCTATGGGTACAGCGATGCCTTTGCGCAATCCACCAGCTTTGTGCGGGAAAACGGGAAAGACCTTGCCACCAATGTCCAAAAACTCTTGTTGAAACGCTTGGACCTGACGATCGAAGACGAGACTGTGGCACGCGCCGCCCTCTTTGCCGAGGGCCCGGAAGTTCTGGAACAGATTGAATTCGTGAAAACGCCTTTGGCGGTCAACCCCCTCTACATCACCGCGGGAATACAAAACCCGCTGGCTCAGGAAATCATCAGTGCCTTCAACAAGGGGCTGGAGATCATCAAAGCCAATGGCACGTATGACCGGATCTTCAAAAAATACGGCGTAGAGCGTTCAGTACGCTAATACGCCTCGGATTCATCCCGGGGCGAGGGCTTGTCTCGTTTGAGGGAAAACCTATAGCAGTGCCTGCCCTGCCGCAATCACCACACTGCGGGTGAGGCGCTCCAGTTCCGGCAAGGGCTGCTGGGCGACTTGCCAATACAGAGGCACATCCAACGCGCGGCCCGGCACCAGCTCCACGAGCCGGCGCTTGTCCAAGTGCTCGTGTACCGAGAGAAGCGGGTTCATGCCCCAGCCCACATCGGCCAGCGCGGCATCCACAAAGGCCTGCGAGGAAGGAAGCCGGTGGGCCGGCAGCGCCACATCGCGGCGCAACTGACGACGCACCCAGCGCTCCTGCAGGCGGTCGTTGCGGTCAAACACGATGCTGGGCGCGCGGGCCAAGGTGTCGGCATTCACGCCCACAGCGAAGTGTTGTTGCATGAAAGCCGGCGAGGCAGTGGCGCAATAGCGTAAGGTCCCCAGCTTGCGCACTTTGCAGCCCTGCACCGCCTTGGCGTGCGATGTCACCGCCGCCAGCACATGGCCACGGCGCAGCCATTCGTTGGTCTGGTCCTGATCGTCCACCGCCACATCCAGTAGTACGCGGCTCTGCGCGCAGAAGTCGCGCATGGCAGTCACGAACCAGGTACTCAGGCTGTCGGCATTGATGGCAATGCGGATGGTGGTGTGCTCGGCCTGCGCGTCTTCCGGGGCCAAGGCCGGCAGGTCGCGCCGCAGATCGTGCTCCAGCATGGCCACCGAATCCGCATGGCGGCAGATGCGGGCACCTGCCTCGGTAGCAGTGCACGGCTGCCCGCGCACGATGAGCACCGCCCCCACCCGCTCTTCCATCTGGCGGATACGTTGCGACACGGCCGAGGGCGTGATGTGCAGCGCTCGCGCTGCGCGCTCGAAGCTGCCTTCGCGCACCACAGCGGCGACAGTGGCAAGGAGTGTGGATTCCAGCATGATGCATCTCGATGAAGTTCGGCTAATTCCAGCGTAGCAGAATTCATGTGAATTCCGGCACTTCAATCAGATACTTGCGCCATGCAAGAAACCTCCGACTTCCTGGCCTCCCTCACCACCGCCCTGCCCAGCATCATGACCGGCTTGACCCTGAGCCTGTCGCTCATCATGGCCATTGGTGCGCAAAACACCTTTGTACTGCGGCAGGGTCTGCGCCGCGAGCACGTGGCCGCTGTGGTAGCCGTATGCGCTCTGCTGGATATCACCTTGATGACCATCGGCGTGAGCGGGCTAGCCGCCGCACTGGGTGAATATCCGCGCGCCCTGAATGCGCTGGCTTTGGCTGGTGCTGCTGTAGTGGGCTGGTATGGACTCTCCGCACTGCGCCGGGCGCTTGCGCCGCATGCCATGCATGCGCAGCTCCAGGGTGCGCCACAAACCCTGCGCAAAACGGTCATGCAGGTATTAACCATCAGCCTGCTGAACCCTCATGTGTACCTGGACACGGTGATTCTGGTGGGCGCTGTGGGGGCCAAGCAGGCTGAAGGCACCCAGGGCTGGTTTTTGCTTGGGGCCGGAGGTGCCAGTGCGCTGTGGTTCATTACCCTCGGCTTCGGCGCGCGGCTGCTCAGCCCGCTGTTCGAACGCCCTGTTGCCTGGCGTGTGTTGGACCTGCTGGTCGCTGCGATGATGGGCTACATCGCCTACAGCTTGTGGGCGCAAGCAACGGTGCTGTAGGCTCAGCAGTCTTTCATCAAGGAGACGAATATGAATTGGTTGGATCTGGTCACGGTGCTCGCGATCGCGCAGTACCTCTGGTTTGGAGTGCTGGTGGGTCAAGCCCGTGGACGCTATGGCGTGAATGCTCCTGCTGTCACCGGCCACGACATGTTTGAGCGCTACTACCGCGTGCAGATGAACACCCTGGAGCTGCTGGTACCTCTGGTGCCCGCCATGTACCTGGCAGCGCGCTATTGGTCACCCCTGTGGGTCGCTGCTGCAGGTGTGGTCTATATCGTGGGCCGCTTCATTTACCTGCGCGCCTATGTCTCCGATCCCAAAACACGCGCCCTGGGCTATTCACTCAGCGCCCTTCCGTTGTTGGGCCTGTTGGCTGCGGTGATTGCAGGCGTGTTCATGGCGGCTTAAGCGCCACTGCGGGCCGGAAAGTCAATCTTCCGGCCCGGCACCGGTCAGGTCTATCCAAGCCACTTGCCCGTTGCCTGCGTCGTTCAGGCGAGCCACCAATGCGGAAGCGGCGTGAGCGGGCAGCGCAAACTCCAGCTCCACCCGTTCACCGTGCTGCACCTCACCCAAGGCGGCACCGGCAGCGTCCAGCTCGCGGCGCACACGGCCCTCCAGAAGGTAGGGCACTGCGCACTTCAGCGCCTGCATTTTCACAATCGCTACTTTTTCGGCTTGCAACAAAGCCTGCGCCACCGTGTCGGTGTAGGCGCGCACCAACCCGCCAGCGCCCAGGTTCACGCCGCCGTAGTAACGCACCACCGTGGCCAGCACGCCTTCGAGGTCCTGATGGCGCAGCACGTCCAACATCGGGCGCCCGGCGGTGCCGCTGGGCTCACCATCGTCCACGGCCGCCGAATGCCCACCCGCCATCAGCGCCCAACACACATGCGTGGCGGTGGGGTGCTCGGCCCACAAGTCAGCCACCACCTTCTGCGCCGCAGCGCGGTCTGCCACCGCTTGCACGCGCCCTATGAAACGGCTCTTTTTGACGATGAGTTCGCTGTTGCTGGGTTTTGCTATCGTGTGCGCCATGGGTTGAGTGTAGATTCCGCCCGCCCCGTCACACTTCTTCGCAACCATGCCCATGACCCGTCGCACCCGGTTTCTGCTCGCCCTGACCACCTTGCTCCTGGCGGCCCTCGCCGGTGGCGCCTATTGGCTGCATGGCAACCTGGACCGGCTGGTGCACCAGGCCGTTACCCGCTACGGCAGCGAGATCACCGGTGCGCCATTCAGTGTGGCAGCCGCCAGGTTGGAGCCCACCAATGGCCGCGGTGAGCTGCGGGGCCTGCGTATCGGCAACCCTGCTGGCTTCAAGACGCCGTATGCCGTACAGGCCGATCACATTGAGCTGGAGCTGGACCTCAGCTCGCTCGCCTCAGACGTGGTGGTGATCCGCAAGATTGCAGTCATCGCACCGGATGTGATTTACGAGAAAGGCGAGCGGCAAACCAACTTTGATGCACTGCAGGCGCAAATTGCCAAGGCCGTGGGCCAGTCTGCCAACAAAGGTCCCGGCAAGAAACTGATCGTGCAGGAGCTGGTGGTGCGCAATGCCCGCGCGCAAGTCAGCGCGGCATTCATGGTTGGCAAAACCGTGTCAGTCGCTTTGCCCGACCTGCTGCTGCGCGACTTGGGCAAAGCCGAGGGCGGCCTGACCCCGGCCCAGCTGGGCCAACGCATCGCCGGCGCCATGGAGAAGCGGCTGACGGCCGCGGTCAGCTTTGACAAGCTGCTCCAGTCGGTGGGTGGCGCCCTGAACCGCGCGGGTAACGCCTTGCAAGGCGTCTTCAAGTAAAAGCCGCCTCTAGCGCCCGTCGAATATGCGCGAGTAGCTATTTAATCGATAGCAATCAGACGACAGGCGATGTCTTCAGGCCGGCCAGGTAAGCGTCCAGCGTAGCCAGGCCCACGGCTTCCAGGTCAAAGGCTTGCGGATCCAAGAGCCAGTTGTATTTGATACCACCCACCAGCGCAAACAGGCCGATGGTGGCGTTGCGCAGATGTGCATCCGCTTTGATGTGGCCCAGCTGCTGGGCTATCTGCAGCAGGCGCTGCATGTCGTCCATGCACTCGTTGCGGCCGCTGATCTTGCGCTGCTGCATTTCCTGCATTTCATCGACGTACTCCACTTTCTGCATCGCGATCTCGAACACGCGGCGCACTTGCGGTTCTGTTGCAACCTGGCGTAAAGCGGTGGCGGTGTTGCGGCGTATTTTGTCCAGCGGCCGAGCTTCGTCGTCCGGGGTAATTTCTGTCATGCGCGCCATCATCGGCAAGGTCACCCGCTCCATCATGGCGTGAAAGAGCTCGCCCTTGTTGTCGAAATGCCAGTAAATGGCGCCGCGCGTCAAGCCGGCATCTTTGGCAATCTCCTGCAGGGAAGTGCGAGACACCCCGCGCTGGTGGAACACACGTTCTGCAGCGTCTAGGATCAATTCGCGGGTGACCAGGGCATCTTCTTTGGTTTTGCGGGCCATGTTGTGACCTCATAGGAATGTGGGGGAATTGTAGTTTTTATAAAACATACATTCGTGCATGTATGTATACTAACCATCATTGCCGCAGTCTGGTTCGCTATTTCTTGAGGGTTTGCCCTAGATCAAGCTGCCGGCGAAACGCTCCCCGATTTCCATCCCCACTACCTCTGTCACAAGGGAAAACTGTATGTCGCTGCTCCGTCAGACCCCGGGTATTGCGCCCTCTCTCTCCACCGGCCGCATGGCCCTTTTGGCTATTCCCTTGGCAGTCGCTCTGGTGGCCTGTGGCGCCAAAGACGGCGCACCCGCCGCCGCCGGCCCGGCCGGCGGCGGCATGCCCCCGGCAACGGTGGGTGTGGTTACCGTGTCCAGCCAAGCGGTGGCGTTGCAATCGGAGTTACCGGGCCGCGTCAGCGCCCTGCGCGTGGCACAAGTGCGCGCCCGTGTGAACGGAGTAGTGTTGCAACGCGCTTTCCGGGAAGGCAGTGAAGTCAAAGCCGGCCAGGTTCTGTACCAGCTGGACTCTGCGCCCTACCGCGCGGCCTTTGAAAGCGCCCAAGCCACCGTAGTGAAAGCCCAGGCCACCTTGGCCCAAGCCACCGCACAGGTCGAGCGCAACAAGGCTCTGGTGGAAGCCAACGCCATCAGCAAACAAGAATTCACCACCCTGCAAACCACCCAGCGCCAGGCCGAAGCCGACCTCGGTGTAGCCAAAGCCGCTGCCGAAACTGCGCGCATTAACCTCGCCTATGCCACCATCACTGCCCCGATTTCCGGCCGTATCGGCCAGTCGTCGGTGACCGAAGGTGCCTTGGTGGGTGCTGCTGATGCCACCGCGCTGGCCACCATCCAGCAAACCGGCTCGGTGTATGTGAACTTCACCCAGTCCAGCACCGAGGTGCTGCGCCTGCGCAAAGCGATTGCCTCCAAGCAGTTGCGCGCCTCGGGCGATGGCTCGGTGCCGGTGCGCATCGTGCTGGAAGACGGCAGCGAGCTGCCCAAAGCCGGCAAGCTGCTGTTCAGCGACCTGACAGTGGACGCCACCAGCGGCCAGATCACCCTGCGTGCCGAAGTGTCCAACGCCGACGGCCTGCTTTTGCCCGGTCAGTACGTGCGTGTACGCCTGTCGCAAGCAGAGCTGCCTTCCGGCATCCTGCTGCCCCAGCAAGCCGTGACACGCACCAACCAGGGTGACACCGTGCTGGTAGTGGGTGAAGACGGCAAGCCCGGCCCGCGCCCTGTCAAAGTAGGTAACTCCCAAAACAACCAGTGGGTGATCCTGGGTGGCCTCAAAGAAGGAGACCAGGTCATCGTGGACGGCTTCCAGAAAATGTTGGTGCCCGGTGCCCCGGTGAAGACGGTTCCGTGGAGCCCCAATGCAGCGCCTGCGGGTGCTGCTCCGGCAGGCGCCCCCGGTGCTGCCGCATCCGCTCCTGCTGCAGCCGCGTCTGCAGCTGCCAAGTAAATCGCTAAAGGCACATTCCATGGCCCAGTTTTTTATCAACCGCCCCATCTTTGCATGGGTGCTGGCGCTGTTCATCATGGTGATGGGCGGCGTTGCCATTACCCAGCTGCCGATCTCGCAGTACCCGCCCGTGGCGCCTCCTGCCATCGTTGTCAATGTGGCCTACCCCGGTGCCTCCGCTCAAACGCTGGAAGACAGTGTGCTGAGCGTGATCGAGCGCGAAATGAACGGCGCTTCCGGCCTGATTTATATGGAATCGGTGTCGCAAGCCAATGGCTCCGGCACGCTGACCCTGACGTTTGAGACCGGCACCAATGCGGATTTGGCTCAGGTCGATGTGCAAAACCGCCTCGCGCGGGCCACACCCCGCCTGCCAGCCTCTGTGACGCAACAAGGTGTGCGGGTGGACAAGTCGCGCTCGAACTTCCTGCTGTTCACCATGCTGGCCACCGACAACCCGGACACCAGCACGATCGAGCTGGGTGACTACGCCTCGCGCAACATCGTGCCCGAGTTGCAGCGCCTGCCCGGCATTGGCCAGGCCCAGCTGTTTGGTACCGAGCGCGCCATGCGCATCTGGCTGGACCCGGCCAAGCTGGCCTCGTTCAACCTGTCGACCGCTGAGGTAAACGCCGCTATCAGCGCCCAGAACGCACAGGTATCTGCCGGCGCTATCGGCGACTTGCCCAACATAACCGGCCAAGGCATTGCTGCCACGGTAGTGGTCAGCGGCCAATTAGGCAGCGTGGCGCAATTCGGCAACATCACCCTGCGCTCTAACGCCGATGGCTCTGCCGTGCGTCTCAAAGATGTGGCCCGCATTGAGCTGGGCGCCCAAGCCTACGGCACCTCCGCGCGCCTAAACGGCAAACCCGCCATCGGTATCGGCGTGCAGTTGTCGCCAAGCGGCAACGCCATGGCTGCTGCCAAGGCGGTGCGTGCGCGCATGACGGAACTGCAAACCTACTTCCCGCAGGGTATGAAGTGGAGCATTCCCTACGACAGCTCGCGCTTCGTCAATATCTCCATCAAACAAGTGGCCCAGACCCTGGTCGAAGCCGTGGTGCTGGTGTTCCTGGTGATGTTCCTGTTCCTGCAGAACTGGCGCTACACCGTGATCCCGACCATCGTGGTGCCGATCGCTTTGCTAGGCACATTCGGCACACTGCTCGCGCTAGGCATGTCGATCAACGTGCTGACCATGTTCGGCATGGTGCTGGTGATCGGTATCGTGGTGGACGACGCCATCGTGGTGGTGGAAAACGTCGAACGCATCATGAGCGAAGAAGGCCTGCCGCCCCTGCAAGCCACCCAAAAGGCCATGGGCCAGATCTCGGGCGCCATCATCGGCGTGACCGTGGTGCTGATTGCCGTGTTTGTGCCCCTGGCGTTTTTCTCGGGCTCGGTGGGCAACATCTACCGCCAGTTCTCCACCGTGATGGTGGCATCCATCGCGTTCTCGGCCTTCCTGGCCCTGTCGCTCACACCCGCACTCTGCGCCACCCTGCTCAAGCCGGTAGTGACCGGCCATGCACACGCCAGCACCGGCTTCTTCGGCTGGTTCAACCGACGCTTTACCAGCACCGCCAAGGGCTATGAGAGCGTGGTGCAGCGCTTGCTGAAAAAGGCAGGCCGCTACCTGGTAATTTATGTTGCCATCATCGGCGCCGTGGCAGTCGTTTACATGCGCTTGCCCACCTCGTTCTTGCCGGCTGAAGACCAGGGCAACATCATCGTCAACGTGCAATTGCCGCCGGGTGCGACCCAGCAGCGGACCACCAGCGTGATGGAACAGGTCGAAGGCTTCATGCTCAAGCAACCCGAGGTGGAGAGCATGGTGGGTGTGATCGGCTTCAGCTTCTCCGGCCAAGGCCAGAACGCTGCGCTGGGCTTTGTGACCCTGAAAGACTGGTCTGAGCGCCAAGGCCCCGGCCAATCGGCACAGGCATTGGCCGGCCGTGCGTTCGGCGCGCTGATTGGCATTCGCGATGCCTTCATCTTCCCCTTGAGCCCGCCTCCCATCCCGGAACTGGGCAATGCATCGGGCTTTACCTTCCGATTGCAAGACCGTGCAGGCAAGGGGCGCGAAGCCCTGCTCGCTGCACGCAACCAGTTGCTGGGCATGGCCTCCAAGAGCAAGGTGATCACCCAGGTCCGCCCTGACGGCCTGGAAGACGCGCCCCAACTGCAGATCGATATTGACCGTGACAAAGCCAGCGCCTTGGGCGTGAGCTTCAGCGCCATCAACAGCACCATCTCTACGGCCTTAGGCTCCAGCTATGTGAACGACTTCCCGAACGCAGGCCGCCTGCAGCGGGTCGTGGTGCAAGCCGATGCCACCGCACGTATGCAGCCGGACGACCTGTTGAAGTTCAACGTCATCAACAGCAGCGGCAAGGCCGTGCCTTTGTCGGCATTTGCCACCACCCGCTGGGTGAACGGCGCCATGCAAACCGTGCGCTACAACGGCTATTCGGCCATCCGCATCGGCGGCAGTGCAGCCCCTGGCTACAGCACCGGAGAAGCTATGGCCGAAATGGAAAAATTGGCTAGCCAGCTGCCCGCAGGCTTTGGCTTTGAGTGGACCGGCCAGTCCCGCGAAGAAAAGCTGGCCGGCTCGCAAGCCACTATCCTGTATGCGTTTGCGATCCTGGCCGTGTTCTTGTGCCTGGCTGCGCTGTACGAGAGCTGGTCGATCCCGCTGTCCGTGATTCTGGTAGTGCCTTTGGGCGTGCTGGGTGTGGTGTTGGCCACGCTGTTCCGGGGGTATGCGAATGACGTGTACTTCCAGGTCGGCCTGATCACCATCATCGGTTTGTCGGCCAAGAACGCGATTTTGATTATCGAGTTCGCCAAAGACCTGCAAGCCCAGGGCAAGACGGCCATCCAGGCTGCCTTGATGGCCGCGCACCTGCGCTTCCGCCCCATCATCATGACTTCGCTGGCCTTCATTCTGGGCGTGCTGCCTCTGGCCCTCGCCAGCGGCGCGGGCTCTGCCAGCCAACGTGCCATCGGCACCGGCGTGATCGGCGGCATGGTGGCGGGCACCATCCTGGCGGTGTTCTTTGTACCTATCTTCTTTGTGGTGGTACGCAGCATCTTCAAGGGCAGCGAACGCCAGCGCCAATTCGACGCACAACACGGACACCAGATCGGAGCTGAATCCCATGAGTAAGCACACTTTTGCGCGCCCTGCCCTGCGCTTGGCCACCTTGTCGGCGGCCCTGTGGCTGGCCGGCTGCAGCTTTATCCCCACCTTCAGCCGCCCGGCGGCGCCAGTAGCGCCCGCCTTCCCGCAAGTGGCCGCAACCAGCACACCCGCTGCGAGCGCCAAGGCCGCGGCCGACATTGAGTGGCAAAGCTTTTTCAAAGACGCGCGCCTCAAGCGCCTGATCGAGCTATCTCTGGAGAACAACCGTGACCTGCGCGTAGCGGCCCTCAACATCGACGCCACCCGCGCCAAGCTGCAAGTGGCGCGCGCCGACCAGCTGCCCACGGTGAATGCCGGTATCAACGGCAGCCGCGGCCCGGTTGCCAGCGGCGCCATCAGCAGCAGCTACACGGCTGGCCTGAGCGTGACCGCCTATGAGCTGGACTTTTTTGGCCGCGTGCGCGCCCTGAGCCAAGCGGCCCAGTCGCAACTGCTGGCCACTGAAGAAGCCCGCAAAACGGTGCAGATCAGCCTGATTGCATCGGTGGCCAACACCTACCTCACGCTCTTGGCCGACGACGAGCTGCTGCGCGTGACCCGCGAAACACTCAAGACACGGCAAGAGAGCCTGCGCCTGATGCAGCTCAAATACGACAACGAAGCCGCCTCCAAGCTGGACCTGAGCACCGCCCAGAGCCTGCTGGAAGCCGCCAAGGTGTCGCTGGCCCAGCAAACCCGCCAACGCGCTACTGACGAAAGCGCCCTGGTCTTGCTGGTGGGCCAGCCCATGCCGGCCGACCTGCCTGCAGGCGTGGGCCTGGCGGAGCAAGGCTTCTTGAGTGACCTGCCCGCCGGTGTGCCGTCGGAGTTGCTGGTGCGCCGCCCTGATGTGCGCCAGGCCGAGCAAAACCTGCTCGCGCTGAACGCCAACATCGGTGCTGCCCGCGCAGCGCTCTTCCCGCGCATCACGCTCACTGCCAGCGCCGGCGTGGCTAGTAGCGACTTGGACACCTTGTTCAGCAACGGCACCACCGCCTGGACCTTTGTGCCCCAACTGCTGATGCCTATTTTTGATGCGGGCCGCAACAAAGCCAACCTCGAGACCGCAAAGGTGAACAAGGACATCGCCATCGCCCAGTACGAAAAAGCCATTCAGACAGGCTTCAAGGAAGTGGCCGATGCATTGGCCGGCCGCGCCACCCTGGGCGAGCAACTGCAAGCCCAGACCGCACAGCTCAACGCCACCCAGACCACCATGCAACTGACCGACCTGCGCTTCAAAGCCGGTGCGGCCAGCTCGTTTGAGGTGCTGGAGGCGCAGCGCTCGCTGTTCGCAGCCCAACAGGCACAAGTGCAGGTGCAAACCCAGCAACTGCAAAACCTGGTGACCCTGTACAAGGTGCTGGGCGGTGGATGGACTGAAGCTGCCGACGCGCCAAGAACAGCCCAGCCATAAAGCAAAAACGGGCGCTAGCGCCCGTCAAATATTCGCGGGCAGCTCCTGAATCAGGAGCATATGTCAGCAAACGTAATTCACCCGTTTGGGGGATAGGCACCCAAGCCCGCTGTCCATAGACTGCGGGCTTTCTTTTTGCCGGAAGCACTTGCACGCATGACACGTATCGCCCCCATCGCCCTCGCCCTGCTCCTGGTGAGCACCTTTGCCCACGCAGGTGACAACATTCGCCCCGCCCCCGGTATGTGGGTGGGTGTTACCAAACTGTCAGTGGACCGCACCAATTGGCGCACCATGAGCGACAACCGTGGCTGCCTGACCAAGGAAGATGCGTCCGACTGGGAAAGCAGTGCACGCCAACAAATTGCCGCGGCGCAATGTTCGGTACAAAGCCTGACCGTGGGTATGGGCAAGATAAGCGGCACCATCAGCTGCGCCAATGAGACCCAAGTGCAGATGAAAGTGGACGGCCGCTACGACAGCCGTAGTTACGATATCGACCTCGTCTCTACCGGCACCATCATGATGCCCCCCGCAGCCGGTGGCCAGGCAGTTCCCGTGAAGCTTTACGGCAAGTGGACGGGGCGGATGGTAGGCGCTTGTTCCTAACCTAATACAGCCCCAGCGCTCAAGGAATATGCGCAAGAAGCTATAGATTCAGGAGCATTCGAGGAATTGATGCATTGCCGAATGCACTAAACCCATGAACTTCAGGCACGCTGAACACCACGAAGTGCAAGCTTGTGTGGGCTAACGCACATACCTGGACCACAGAGCCTCACTAACATTGACTCACATCAAGATTAGAGAGCGATATGGCCAAATTACAGAACACAGAAGAGCAGTCAATGCAGAAAATTTTGCAGCAAGCGGAACTCGTCGCTTTGGATGTGGCAAGGGCCGAAGCCATTGTCGACCACGCACTTGAAGCTGCCGCGATGGCCATGGCAGCAAAAGGAACCGTTGGCACCGCGGAGACAACTGAATACGCCAAGCAGATTTTGCAAGTTGCAAGCAGCGCTGCGAAAAAAGTTCTACAAGTGGCAAAAAAAGAAGCCCAGATTACGCTGGAATTGGCCAGCAAGCTCGCCAAGGAACGCCTGTCACAAGAAGACCTCCCATTGGCCGCGTCCGGGGCCACTTTCGGTATCGAAATGAATCCCTACAAGCCGGCAAGTGCTGCCATGCAGCCGGCCCACCCGGCTGCTTCCCTCATCACTCCACCCGCGTAATCCGGTTCGGCTTGAAGCCCAAGTCCGCTGCCTTGCCCTTGCGGCCACGCGCTGCGCGGGCGTTGTTCAGGCTGCGGATTTCCAGGGTTTCGTCGCGCTCTTTGCCGCCGCGGCCGATGCCGTCGATGCGGATGCTGCGGGTGTAAGCGGCAGCGCCGGCCAGGGTGTCTTTGGCTTCCAGATCAATCAGCATCAAACCGCGGCCGCCGTTGGCCATAGTCTTGAGTTCGGTGATCTCAAAGGTCAAGATGCGCCCACCGGTGGACGCGCAGGCCACGTGGGTCGCTGGTGACACCAACGTGGCTGGAGTGCCCGCGACGGTGACCTTGCCTTGCGCACCCGACACCACAGACGGCGCACAGAGCGTTTCGCCCTCGCCTACACCCACAAAGGCCTTGCCGGCCTTCTGGCGCGAGGTCATGTTCTCCACACTCGCAATAAAGCCGTAGCCGCCGCTGCCGGACAGCAGCAACTGCGCGCTGGCCGGGCCGGCAAAGTAGTACAGGATTTGCGTGCCGCTCTCCAGCTCCAGCAGCGTGGTGACCGGCTGGCCATCGCCCCGCCCGCCGGGCAGTGCAGACACCGGCACGGTGTAGATGCGCCCGTTGGAGCCGAACACCAGCAGCGTGTCCACCGTGCGGCACTCGAAGGTGCCGTACAGTCCGTCACCCGCCTTGAAGGCGAAGGTGGACGCCTCGTGCCCATGGCCGGTGCGGGCGCGCACCCAGCCTTTTTCGGACACCACCACCGTCACCGGCTCGTCCACCACCTTCACTTCCGCCACGGCCTTCTTCTCAGCTTGGATGAGGGTGCGGCGTGGGTCGGCAAACACTTTGGCGTCCGCCTCGATCTCTTTGATCATCAGGCGGCGTAGTGCAGCGGGGCTGCCCAGAATTTCTTCCAGCTTGCCTTGCTCGGTGCGCAGCTCGGAGAGCTCTTGCTCAATTTTGATTGCCTCCAGCCGCGCCAATTGGCGCAGGCGGATTTCAAGAATGTCTTCTGCCTGACGGTCACTGAGCTTAAAGCGCTCGATCAGCGCGGCCTTGGGCTCGTCGCTGTTGCGGATGATGGCAATCACTTCATCGATGTTGAGCAACACCGTCTGGCGGCCCTCCAAGATGTGGATGCGGTCCAGCACTTTGCCCAAGCGGTGGCGGCTGCGCTTTTCAATCGTGGTCTGGCGGAAGCTGATCCACTCGTTGAGCATCTGGCGCAATGACTTTTGCACCGGCTTGCCATCCAACCCCACCATGGTGAGGTTGATAGGCGAAGAGGTTTCCAGGCTGGTGTGGGCCAAGAGCGCGGTGATCAGCTCCTGCTGCTCCACGGTGCGGCTCTTGGGCTCAAACACCAATCGCACCATGGCGTCTTTATTGGATTCATCGCGTACCACATCCAGCACGCTCAAGATGCTAGCCTTGAGCTGGGTTTGGTCCTGGCTCAGGGCCTTTTTGCCGGCTTTAACTTTGGGGTTGGTGAGCTCTTCAATCTCTTCCAGCACGCGCTGGCTGCTCACGCCGGGCGGCAACTCGGTAACCACCAGCTGCCACTGGCCGCGCGCCAGGTCTTCAATCTTCCAGCGGGCACGCACCTTGAGGCTGCCGCGGCCACTGCGGTAAGCGTCGGCTATGTCTGTGGCGCTGCTGATGATCTGGCCACCACCGGGAAAGTCGGGGCCAGGAATCAAGGTGAACAGTTCGTCGTCAGACAGCTTGTCGTTCTTGATCATCGCCACGCAGGCGTCGGCCACCTCGCGCAGGTTGTGGCTAGGGATCTCGGTGGCCAGACCCACGGCAATGCCACTGGCGCCGTTGAGCAGGCTGAACGGCAGGCGCGCGGGCAACTGCTTGGGCTCTTCGGTGGAGCCGTCGTAGTTGGGCTGGAAGTCCACCGTGCCCTGGTCGATTTCGTCCAGCAGCAGCGTGGTGATTTTGGCCAGGCGGGCTTCGGTGTAGCGCATGGCAGCCGCACCATCACCGTCCCGGGAGCCGAAGTTGCCTTGACCGTCGACAAGCGGGTAGCGCTGCGAAAAGTCTTGCGCCATGCGCACCAAGGCGTCGTAAGCGGATTGGTCGCCATGCGGGTGAAAACGGCCCAGCACATCACCCACCACACGGGCGCTCTTGACCGGCTTGGCACCTGCATTGCCATTGGCGCCGCCAAATCCAAGGCCCATGCGTCCCATGCTGTACAAAATGCGGCGCTGCACCGGCTTGAGTCCATCGCATACATCGGGCAAGGCACGGCCTTTGACGACAGAGAGTGCGTATTCGAGGTAGGCGCGCTGGGCGTAGGTGGCCAGGTTCAGTTCGCCATCTTCACCAGGGGTAGCGGGTTCGGGGATCAAATCGAGCGTGGTTTGGTCAGTCATGTTTCTTCAGTTCAGTCCACTGCAATCCGGGATTCTTCAGGGGCCACGGGCAATGCCGGGGTCATCATGTTGCCGCGCCCGATGGCGCCACCGGGCATGGCACCAGGCGCCAGCACATACGCCGTACGGGAGCCCGACAGCACGTAGCCGTCGCCATAGGGGTTGAGCACGGGCTTGACGCCCACCACTTGCGGCACGGACATACCGGTGGGCGGCGGTGGTTTGAGCGCGGCGTAGAGCTCCGTCACGGTAGCGACGTAGTTCTGGGTTTCTTTGTAGTTGGGTACTTTGTTGCCTGCACGCTGGACAGCGCCCTCACCTGCGTTGTAAGAGGCAAGTGCCAAATCCGTGCGGCCAGGGAACATGTCGAGCAACAGACGCAGATAGCGCGCGCCAATGCTGACATTGATTTTGGGGTCCGCCAGCTTGGCTTCCACCGACATCCAGCGATCGCTGTCCACACCGAAGCGGCGTGCCGTATCGGGCATGACTTGCATGAGCCCGATCGCACCTTTGGGCGAAACGGCAGTGGGCTCAAAGCCGGATTCGGTGGTGACCAGCGCTTTGAGCAACTCGTAATCCAACCGGTACTTGCGCGCGGCCTCTTGCAGCAAAGGTTGGGCCTTGCGGTAGCGCGGGGAGTTGTCAAAGAATGCCACCAACTTTGGCGAGAGCTCGGGGGCATCCGGAACCACCACCTGCGGGGCAGCCGCATCAGCGCCTGGCTGCTGACCCCGAATGGAGGCGCGGAAAAACAACGTGTACCGCTCATCTACTTGCTCAGTGGCAAGGTGCGTTTTGCCCTGAGGGTCTACATAGACCCACACATCAGCTTTGGCATCAAAAGTGGTTGCAGCGCACATTAATAATGCGCAAGCAGCTACTCTTTTGATAGCAAAACGGGGCATGGCGGCACGCAGGTGCATCAGACGTCGATCTCTACCGAGTCGCCATGCAGCTCCATCAGCTCTCGCCGTGAGGCTGCTTCGCCTTTGCCCATGAGCTTGGTGATCAGCGCCTCGGTATCACCGAAGTTAATGGCGCCCAGCATCACCGGCAACAAGCGGCGGGTGTCTGGGTTCAGGGTGGTGTCCCACAGCTGCTCGGCATTCATTTCACCCAAGCCTTTGAAGCGGCTGATGGACCAGGCGCCTTCGCGCACGCCCTCTTTGCGCAGCTTGTCGAGGATGGCGGTGAGTTCGCCTTCGTCCAACGCATAGGCTTTGCTCGCGGGCTTTTTGCCACGGGCTGGCGCATCCACCCGGAACAGCGGTGGCCGGGCCACATACACATGGCCGGTTTCGATGAGCTTGGGGAAATGACGGAAGAACAGCGTGAGCAGCAGCACCTGGATGTGCGAGCCGTCCACGTCCGCATCGCTCAAGATGCAAACCTTGCCGTAGCGCAGGCCGCTCAGATCGGGCGTGTCGTTGGGGCCGTGCGGGTCCACCCCTATCGCGACCGAAATGTCGTGAATTTCGGTATTGGCAAAGAGGCGGTCGCGATCCACCTCCCAGGTGTTGAGCACCTTGCCGCGCAGGGGCAGGATGGCTTGGTTTTCTTTATCACGGCCCATTTTGGCGCTGCCGCCGGCGGAGTCACCCTCGACCAGAAACACTTCGTTGTAGGCAATGTCGCGACTCTCGCAGTCGGTGAGCTTGCCGGGCAACACGGCCACGCCGCTGCTCTTGCGCTTCTCCACCTTCTGCCCCGCCTTCTGGCGGGTCTGCGCAGCCTTGATGGCCAGCTCAGCCAGCTTCTTGCCGTAATCCACATGTTGGTTCAGCCACAGCTCCAGCGCGGGGCGGACAAAACTGCTCACCAGGCGCACCGCGTCGCGCGAGTTCAGCCGCTCCTTGATCTGGCCCTGGAACTGCGGGTCCAGCACCTTGGCGCTGAGCACATAGCTGGCGCGGGCGAAGACGTCTTCGGGCATGAGCTTCACGCCCTTGGGCAGCAGGCTGTGAAACTCGATAAAGCTTTTGACGGCCTGGAACAAACCATCGCGCAAGCCACTTTCGTGGGTGCCGCCTGCGCTGGTGGGGATCAGGTTCACGTAGCTCTCGCGTACCGGAGCACCGTCTTCAGTGAAGGCCACGCACCAGGTAGCGCCCTCGCCTTCGGCAAAGGTGTCGTTATTGCCATCAGCAAAGCCTTCGCCGTCAAACATGGGGATGACGGGGTCGGCGCTCAGGGTCTGGCCCAAATAGTCTTTGAGGCCGCCCTTGTAGAGCCAGTTCTGGTTTTCCTTGGTTTTCTCGTTTACTAGCGTCACGCTCACGCCGGGCATCAGCACCGCCTTGCTGCGCAGCAGGTGGGTCAGCTCGCCCATGGGCAGGACGGCGGATTCAAAGTACTTGGCGTCGGGCCACACGCGCACTGTGGTGCCCTGCTTGCGGTCGCCGTCACCGGCTTTTCGCACTTGCAGGGCTTCGGTCACGTCGCCACCCTCAAACACCAGGTAGGCGACCGAGCCTTCGCGGTAGCTGGTGGCCTCCAGTCGCTTGCCCAGCGCGTTGGTCACCGACACACCCACGCCGTGCAAGCCACCGGAGAAGCTGTAGGCACCGCCCTTGCCCTTGTCAAACTTGCCGCCCGCATGCAGGCGGGTGAACACCAGCTCAATGACAGGAGCGTTTTCTTCCGGATGCATGCCGAAGGGAATGCCCCGGCCATCGTCTTCCACACTGACGGAACCGTCGGCGTGCAGGGTGACTTTGATTTTCTTGCCGTGGCCGGCCAAGGCTTCGTCGGCGGCGTTGTCCAGCACTTCCTGGATGATGTGCAGAGGGTTATCAGTGCGGGTGTACATGCCCGGGCGCTGTTTGACGGGCTCCAGGCCCTTGAGCACGCGGATCGACGATTCAGAATATTCGGGGGTGGGTTTGACAGCCATAGCGGCGGATTGTAGGGGAACTGCGGCAATCCACTGTATATGCATACATACAAATGCCCATAGCCGGGTCTGATGCAAGTCTTGAACCTGTCCCGCCCGCTGCAAACGATTGCCTCGAAACTGGCTACATTTGAAGGATGAGTTCGACCTCCCAACCCCTCTCGATCACCCAGGTACTGGTGTGTGGCGCCACGATCGTCACGCTGTCCATGGGTATACGCCACGGTTTCGGTCTGTGGCTGCAGCCCATCACCCAAGCCCAGGGCTGGACGCGTGAGACCTTTGCGTTTGCCATCGCCATCCAGAACCTGGCTTGGGGTTTGAGCGGCATTTTTGCGGGCATGGTGGCGGACCGGTACGGGGCTTTCCGGGTCATCATCATCGGTGCGCTGTTGTATGCGTTGGGCTTGTGCGGCATGGCGCTGGCAACATCGCCACTGATGTTCACCCTCGCGACCGGCGCCCTGATCGGCATGGCACAGGCGGGCACAACGTATGCCGTGATTTACGGCGTGATCGGGCGCAATGTGCCCGCAGAAAAGCGATCCTGGGCTATGGGCGTTGCAGCGGCGGCAGGCTCGTTCGGACAATTCTTGATGGTGCCGACCGAAGGCTTTCTCATCAGTCAACTCGGCTGGCAAGAGGCCCTGCTGGTGCTGGCAGCGGCCACCTTGCTGATGATTCCATTGGCACGCGGGCTGAAAGAATCGACATTCGGCGGCTCCGGTGCCCCGGTGCGACAGCAAAGCATAGGCCAGGCGCTGCGCGAGGCTTTCAAATACCCCAGCTTTCAGTTGCTGATGGCGGGTTACTTTGTGTGCGGCTTTCAGGTGGTTTTTATCGGAGTTCACATGCCCAGTTACCTGAAAGACAAGGGCCTGTCGCCCCAGGTGGCGAGCTATGCGCTGGCCTTGATCGGCCTCTTTAATGTGTTCGGCACCTATGCGGCCGGCGTGCTGGGCCAGAAAATGCCTAAGAAGTACATCTTGGCTTTCATTTACTTTGCGCGGGCGATTGCTATCAGTGTGTTTTTGCTGGTGCCCATATCCCCCATGAGCGTGTATGTGTTTTCGTCAGTGATGGGCCTGCTGTGGCTCTCCACGATTCCCCCCACAAATGCCACCATCGCCCAGATCTTCGGTGTGGCGCATTTGTCGATGCTGGGGGGCTTTGTGTTCTTCAGCCATCAGATCGGATCCTTCATGGGGGTGTGGCTGGGTGGCTACTTGTATGACCGCACGGGAAGCTATGACATCGTCTGGTACATCGCCATTGCGCTGGGCGTTGCGGCTGCGCTGGTGAACCTGCCGGTGCGCGAAGCACCTATTACGCGCGCACCCCAAGCCGCGTAAGGACCCCTGACATGCTGAAGAAAACTGCAATCACAATGGCCCTGTGCTTGTTGATGACCGCTGTCTTTTCCTTGTATGCCCAGCCGGATTTCATGATGCAAATGGCCAATCAGGTCTGGGCCTGCTTTTAGTCTGTCGTGCTATGACCCCAAACACACCTGTCACCATCATCACCGGCGCTTCTGAAGGCATTGGAGCCGAACTTGCGCGTCAATTGGCAACGCGCCACGGTGCGGGCTTGAACCTCGTATTGGCGGCCCGTAAACGTGAAGCGCTGGAGGCGGTGGCAGACCTCTGTCGCGCCAAGGGCAGCCAGGTTCTCGTGGTGCCCACCGATGTGTCCGTGGAAGCTCAGTGCCGCAGCCTGATTCAGGCAACTCTTGATGACTTCGGGCGCGTCGACACCCTGGTGAACAACGCCGGCATCTCTGCCCAAGCCCTGTTTCAGGAGGTGGATGCCCAAGACCTGCATTGGTACGAAGACCTCATGCGCGTCAATCTATGGGGCAGTGTGTGGTGTACCCATGCTGCGTTGCCACATATTAGAAAGACCCAAGGGCGTATCGTGGCGGTGTCGTCTCTGGCGGGCTTGATTGGTGTGCCCGGGCGTACTGCGTACAGCGCTTCCAAGTTTGCAATGACCGGCTTTTTTGAGGCACTGAGAGCAGAGCTTAAGCCCTCTGGCGTCAGCGTGACAACGGCCTTCCCAGGCGTAGTCCTGACCGAGATCCGTGCGCACGGCCTGAACGCAAAGGGTGAGGTAGCCGGCTCCAGCGGCCTCAAAGAAGACAAGGCCATGACCGTAGCGGAGTGCGCCTATTTGATTGCCACCGGCATGCAAAAGCGCCAACGCGAAGTGGTGATGACCCCCCAAGGAAAGCTCGGACGATTTATCAAGCTCCTGTTGCCCGGGGTCGTGGAAAACATGGCCATGGCAGCACTCAAAGACGAAGTGAAGCCCAAGTGATACCGGCACCACACCCGCAGTTGTCTGCACCTTCACCCTGGGTTCAACGCTGGAGCCATCTCATCCCCTCAGGCGCCTCGGTTCTGGACGTGGCCTGCGGGAGTGGGCGCCACCTCCATTGGTTTTCCGGGCGCGGCTGCAAAGTCACCGGAGTCGACCGGGATATTGAAAATGCGCGCCAGCTCTCGCCCATTGCCAGACTGGTGCAGGCCGACATTGAGAACGGACCCTGGCCCCTGATGAACGGTGCGAATTCCGCACCCGAGTTATTTGATGCGATTGTGGTGACCAATTACCTCTGGCGGCCCCTGATGGACACTCTCTTGGCAAGTCTGGCGCCCGGTGGAGTCTTGCTATATGAAACGTTTGCGGTGGGCAATGAAACGGTAGGGCGCCCTGCCCGACCGGACTTTTTGCTGAACGCTGGCGAGCTGCTGCACATTTGCCGCGATTTACACATCGTGGCCTATGAAAACGGATTTTTGGATCGACCCGACCGCTTTGTACAGCGCATCGCGGCAATAAAGAACTTTACCCCCGGTGCACACAATGACGCCCCAGCGCGTTATGCACTCTAGTTAAAATGTTTGTTTACTGAATCAACACTCGACATGAACGCTTCTAAAGGTCCAATCCGGGGCAGCATCGTAGCCCTTATCACTCCGATGCTTGATGACGGCTCCGTCGATTACCCCGCGCTGCGCAAACTGATCGACTGGCATATTGCAGAGGGCACCGATTGCATTGGCGTGGTGGGTACCACTGGAGAGTCTCCCACCGTCAGTGTAGAAGAGCATTGCGAAATCATCCGGGTCTCGGTAGAGCAGTCCGCTGGTCGGGTACCGATCATGGCCGGCTGCGGCGGCAACTCCACCCGTGAGGCTATTGCTTTGGCCAAATTTGCAAAGCAAGTGGGTGCCGACTGCCAATTGCAAGTCGTGCCGTACTACAACAAGCCTACCCAGGAAGGCCAATTCCAACACTTCAAGGCGATTGCGGAAGCGACCGGCGACCTGCCCATCGTGCTTTACAACGTCCCCGGACGTTCTGTGGCAGACATGGCCCATGACACCGTGCTGCGCCTGACCCAGGTGCCAGGTATCGTAGGCATCAAGGAAGCCACCGGCAACATCGAACGCGCGCAATGGTTGATCAAGGATGCACCCAAAGCATTCTCCATCTACAGCGGCGACGATCCAACCGCGGTGGCATTGATGTTGTGCGGCGGTCATGGCAACGTGAGCGTGACCGCTAACGTAGCTCCGCGTCTGATGCACGAGCTGTGCGAAGCAGCCATTGCCGGCGACGTGGCACGGGCCATGGACATCCAATTGAAACTTTTGCCTGTTCACAAGGCTCTATTCGTCGAGTCCAACCCGATCCCGGTGAAGTGGGCTGTGTCGCGCATGGGCTTGAGCAAGCCTGCGCTGAGACTGCCTTTAACGCCGTTGACTGATGCGAGCCAACAGGTTCTTGAGCGTGCCATGCAGTCCGCCGGACTGATTTGAGCAGCCGACCTTTTTTGAGGATTTCCGTGAATTCCATTTCCAAAGTAATTTTGCTCGGTGCGACCTTGGCCCTAGGGGCCTGCTCCGTTCTCGAGACTGACAAAGTGGACTACCGCTCGGCAGCTAAAGCTCCCAAGCTCGACGTGCCGCCAGACCTGACCCAGCTGAGCAAGGAAACGCCCTATAGCGTAGTGGGTGGTGCAGTATCCGCAAACGCGTCCAAGGCAGGGCAGGTGGAGACCTCAAAAACGGCAATTGCCGCGGTCGCTGTCGGTGACGTGCGGATTGAGCGTGCGGGTAACCAGCGTTGGCTGGTGGTGAACCGTCCTGCAGAAAAACTGTGGGAGCCCGTCAAAGACTTCTGGCAGGAAAACGGATTCTTGCTTGCCATGGATCAAGACAAGCTGGGCATCATGGAAACCGACTGGGCTGAAAACCGCGCCAAGATTCCACAAGATTTCATCCGGGCTTCTTTGGGTAAATTGCTGGATTCCTTCTACTCGACCCCGGAGCGGGACAAGTTCCGTACCCGCCTAGAGCGAGATGCGAATGGCAATACAGAAATTTTCATCAGCCACCGCGGCATGGCGGAGGTTTACACCGCGGAACGTACCAACCAAACCGTGTGGCAGCCGCGCCCGGCAGACCCCGAGTTAGAAGCCGAGTTTTTGCGCAGACTGATGGTAAAGCTGGGTGTATCCCAAGAGCAGTCCAAAGCCTTGGTTGCCAATAGCACCCCGAAACCTGTCGCGGTCGTGGGCAACGTGAATGGCCAACCCGTGGTGCAGCTTGAAGAAGGCTTCGATCGTGCTTGGCGCCGTACCGGCCTGGCGTTGGACCGGACCGGATTCACGGTGGAAGACCGGGACCGCAAACTAGGCGTCTATTTTGTGCGCTACCAGAACCTGACATCCGAGAATTCGGAACCTGGTTTCTTCAGCAAGATGTTCAGCGGCTCCAAAAAAGCCAACGAAGCCACCAAATACCGCATCGCCGTTCGCAGCGAGGGCGAAAAATCTACCGTCAGCGTGCTGGATGCAGAAGGCAACGCCGAAAGCTCGGCGACCGCTCAACGCATCGTCAAGGTGATTGCGGACGACATCAAGTAACACCAACTGCGTCAGCCAACGAATAGCGCTGATGCAGGGACGAAAAAAAACCACCTTGCGGTGGTTTTTTTTTCGTCTGCAAGCAGATTACTGCTTTGCTGGCTCGGAAGCAGCAGCTGCGGGAGCAGCAGGAGCAGCTGCGTCAGCAGCAGGAGCGGAAGCAGCGGCAGCAGGAGCTTCAACTGCAGGAGCGGCGGCGGGAGCAGCAGCTTCTTCTTTTTTACCGCAAGCAGCCAGGGCAGCGGCAGCGATCAGAGCTGCCAAAACGAGAGACTTGTTCATTTTTAAAGACTTCAGTGAGTTAACGAAACAATTTCCGGAAATTGTCTGGGTAGCAAGCCGCCCAGCCCTGACGAAAAGCATTCGGTCTCTTTCCACCAGAGCTTGAAATTATACAAGACCCAAATCAGTGCATGAGGGTAAACCCCTCTTGAAGGACTAAAGCCCCAACGTAGTGGCTGGAAACCCTGGCGAACTTTGACGGTTACACTCGTCTAACAATTCTGTCAATTCGACTCGCCCGCGAGGCTCCTTGCCACAAATGCCAATAGAGCGAGTAGTTTCGCGCCTGTGCAAAAACCACTCAGGGCCTACCAATGCGCTAGGCATTTCGCTGTCGTCCAGATGCCTCACAACTCGGCAATCTACCAAGTGACTCCATATACCGCGCCATTGGACAAACCTGGGATGCAAGAGGGTGACCTGGTTGTAACGCTTCGCAATCATCGTTAGTCTGCGCCCCGGCCCCGCCCAGGCATTCAAAGCCTCAACAACAGCTTTTTCACGCAAAGGCCAGTCTTGAAAGTCGACATCACTCCACACCATGTGAGGCCACTTTTGAACAGCAGCAGCGGCTAAGAAATCCCGGATGCGCTGGGCAAATTCCGAAGGTCCGGAAAAAACGCCTCCGGTTAGTGCGGCAATTTCATTGGTCGACATGCAACCAGCCCGCTTCGCACCAGTCTTGCACAAGGTCACGCGCACCATCACTCAGGCGCCGAACCTCTTTGGCATCCAGGCAGCGCTGGTCGGCCAAGCGCTTTATCAGCTGCGCATCGCGCCCCGTAGCGTTAAAGCTTTCTCCGTTGATGAACACATGGTGCCCGTCGTAGAGCATGCGGGTACGGCGGTCCAAGCGGATCGCACCATCGATATCCTGTCCTTCGCCATCAAACCAGACATTCGCTTTGGGTTCGCTCAGGTATTCGCCCAACGCACGTGCCACTGCCTTGGGATCTTTGAGAGCCGCTTGCACCGCGAATTGGGCAAACTCCAACATGGCTGGGGGCAAGGCCGCATGCCCCTCCACCGCGGCTTGCTTGGGATCGGCATACAAGGCCGCAGGCAATTCATCAACCGCCTGCTCAGCAAGCCGCTGCAAGACCTCCTGAGCCAACTCCGACTGCGATGGTGAACGGAATCCGATGGAGTAAGTCATGCACTCCCCTTCCGCAATGCCGTCATGGGCGTATTTGGGTGGGAGGTACAGCATATCGCCGGGCTCCAGAACGAATTCCTCTTCCGGCTCAAAATTCGCGAGAATTTTCAGTGGCATATCGGGCTGCAAGGACAAGTCCTTTTGGCGCCCGATGCGCCAACGTCGTCGACCATGTGCCTGCAACAGAAACACGTCGTAGCTGTCAAAGTGGGGGCCCACACCGCCTTGGTCAGTGGCATAGCTGATCATGAGGTCATCGAGGCGTGCATCCGGGACGAAGCGGAACTGGTTGATCAGGCTGTGGACACGCTCGTCATGCATATCCACACCTTGCACCAGCAGGGTCCAGCCTGCTTGCTTGAAAGGCGGCAAGGCTTTTCGGGAAAATGGCCCGTGCTTGAACTTCCACCCTGCGCCTTTGCCCGAGGCATCCTGCACGACCAGGCGTGACTCCACCTCTTCTTGTGCCGCCAGCTCCAGCAACTCGATGCGCTCCAGCAAAGGCACAAACCCGGGAATGGCCTGCCGGATCACCAATGGCTTTTTGTGCCAATAGCGTTGCATGAAGGTTTCCGGGCTGATGCCGCCCAGTAGTTGAAGGGGTGTTTGAATGTTCATGGGACAATTCTCGCCTATGGAAATCACCACACAATGCGTCGTTGCCCTGACATGGACGCTGAAAGACACTTTGGGCGAAGAGCTGGACGTTTTGGACGAGCCGGTCGAGTTTTTGTTAGGCGGCAATGACTTGCTGCCCTCGATTGAAGCCGCCTTGCAAGGCCATGTGGCTGGCGACAAGGTTCAATTGCAAATTGAACCGGATCAAGCCTTCGGCGATTTCAATGACCAGTTGATTTTTCTGGAGCCGCGTGCCTTGTTCCCCTCAGAACTGCAAGAAGGCCTGACCATGGAAGGCTATGCATTGCCTGAAGGCTGCAACCCGGACGCACCCAAAGACGCGCTGTACACCATCACCGACATCTACCCCGAGCACGTGGTGCTGGATGGCAACCATCCACTGGCGGGCATTGCGGTCCGTATTCAAATGAAGGTGGAATCAGTGCGGGAAGCTACTGAAGAAGAAATCGGCTCCGGCACGCTAGGCACCGGGTTTTTCCGCATCCAGTCCCTGCATGAGCAAGGGCCCGGGAACGGACACCTGCACTGAGCCGATCACGCTTTTCCCGTGGAGCCGTAGCCACCCTCCCCGCGTTGTGATGCGGGGAATTCGGTGACCACGTTGAACTGGGCTTGCACCACTGGAACAATCATCAGCTGGGCAATGCGCTCCATTGGCTCAATGGTGAACGGTACTTCACTGCGGTTCCAGGCACTCACCATCAGCTGCCCCTGGTAATCGCTGTCGATCAGCCCCACCAAGTTACCCAACACAATGCCGTGTTTGTGCCCCAAGCCGGAGCGCGGCAGGATCAGTGCGGCATAAGCGGGATCTTCGAGGTAGATGGCCATACCGGTGGGCACCAGTTGCCACGCATTGGGTGCCAAGGTGAGCGGCGCATCCAGGCAAGCACGCAGGTCCAGCCCAGCGCTGCCCGGCGTGGCGTAGCTGGGCAGATTGTTGGTCAGGCGGGGATCAATGATCTTGACGTCGATTTTCATGAGAGTCTTTCAATGGGAGGGCAGGCGCTTGGCAATTTCAGCCACCAATTGGCGCGCGAGCTGAAGCTTGGTATTTCGGGGGATTTCGGTAGCGCCTTGGGCGTCCACCAACAGCAGGGCATTATCGTCTTGCCCGAAGGTGGCCGGCCCGATGTTGCCGACTAACAGGGGCACTTTTTTACGCAGCCGCTTGGCCGTCGCGTGTGCCAAAAGGTCATGACTTTCGGCTGCGAAGCCTACGCAAAACAACTGCCCCTCGACCGCACGCGGGCTGGACGCCACCTCGGCCAGAATGTCCGGGTTCTCCACGAATTCAAGCTGCGGAGTCGCGCCACTGCCGTCTTTTTTGAGTTTTTGATCCGCTGCCGTCGCAGGGCGCCAGTCCGCCACCGCTGCAGTTGCTATAAAAACAGTAGCTGCTCGCGCATATTCCACGGCGGCTACATGCATATTTGATGCAGATTTCACATCCACACGGTCTACCCCCCTGGGTGTGGGCAAGGAAACGGGGCCGGCTATCAGGGTCACGACTGCGCCCGCCTCTTGTGCTGCTCGCGCAATCGCAAAACCCATCTTTCCGCTCGAAAGATTGGTGATTCCGCGCACAGGGTCAATCGCTTCAAACGTAGGGCCCGCCGTAACCACCACTTTCCGACCCGCCAGCAACTTGGGCTGAAAAAATGCGATCACTTCGTGCAACAGTTCGTCAGGCTCCAGCATGCGCCCGTCGCCCGTCTCGCCGCAGGCCTGATCCCCATTGCTGACCCCCAATACATGGGTTCCATCGGCTCGCAGCTGCGCCAGATTTCGCTGGGTTGCGGGGTGGGCCCACATCTCGCGATTCATGGCGGGTGCAATCAGGAGGGGCACCGTTTCAATGGGGCGCGCCAGGCACATAAGGCTCAGCAAATCATCGGCACGGCCGTGCAACAGCTTGGCCATGAAATCCGCGCTGCAGGGCGCGATAAGAATGGCATCGGCTTCCCGGCTCAGGTTGATGTGCGGCATGTTGTTCTGCTCGCGTGCATCCCACTGGGAGTCGTAGACCGTGCGATTGCTCAAAGCCTGCATGGTGACAGGCGTGATGAATTGCGCAGCTGCTTCTGTCATGACGACTTGCACCGTCGCGCCTTGTTTGATCAATGCACGGCAGAGCTCAGCCGCCTTGTAGCAGGCGATTCCACCTGTCAAACCCAGAACAATGTGCTTACCGGAGAGGTCCATGTCGTACTCATTTCGTGATGACGGCAAGCACGATGGTGCCACCGCAGACCGCCGCAATGTAGCAGACGCCTATAATCTCGCTTTACCACCTCATCGAACCCTCAGGTTCGCCCCTGACATGACCAAATTTGTCTTCGTCACCGGCGGTGTGGTGTCTTCCCTTGGAAAGGGAATCGCCTCAGCCTCCCTTGCTGCGATCTTGGAATCGCGGGGCCTGACAGTCACCCTCATCAAGCTGGATCCCTACCTCAACGTCGACCCAGGGACCATGTCGCCCCTGCAGCACGGAGAGGTGTTTGTCACCGACGACGGCGCAGAAACCGACCTCGATCTTGGCCACTATGAGCGTTTCATTGAAACGCGCATGCGCAAATCCAACAACTTCACCACCGGCCAGATTTACAAGAGCGTGCTCGACAAAGAGCGTCGCGGTGACTACTTGGGCAAGACCGTACAAGTCATCCCCCACGTCACCAACGAAATCCAGGAATTCGTCAAACGCGGTGCGCGTTTTGGCGAGCCGGACGCAGTGGACGTGGCGATTGTCGAAATCGGCGGAACTGTGGGCGACATCGAGTCGTTGCCCTTCCTCGAAGCTGTGCGCCAGATGAGCCTCAAGCTCGGCCCCAACAACAGCGCGTTTGTGCACCTGAGCTACTTGCCTTGGATTGCCGCTGCTGGCGAACTCAAAACCAAGCCGACCCAGCACACTGCCAAGCAGTTGCGCGAAATCGGTATCCAAGCCGACGTATTGCTGTGCCGTGCAGATCGCCCGATTCCCGATGAAGAGCGCGCCAAAATTTCGCTGTTCTCCAACGTGCCCGAATGGGGCGTGATCTCCATGTGGGATGTGGACACCATTTACAAGGTACCTCGCATGCTGCACGAGCAAGGCCTCGATGGACTGATCTGCGACAAATTGCGTCTGAACACGCCACCCGCCAACCTCAAGCGCTGGGATGATCTGGTGTATGAGACTGAACACCCCCAAGGCGAAGTCACCGTCGCCATGGTCGGAAAGTACGTGGACCTGACCGACAGCTACAAGTCGGTCAACGAAGCCTTGCGTCACGCTGGGATGAAAAACCATGTACGCGTCAAGATAGAACACGTGGATTCGGAAACCATCGATACCGCCAGCGTCAATCAACTGGCCAAATACGATGCGATTCTGGTGCCCGGTGGTTTCGGCAAGCGCGGCATTGAAGGCAAGATCAGCACCGCACGCTTTGCCCGCGAGAGCAAAGTGCCCTACCTGGGCATCTGCCTTGGTATGCAAGTAGCGACCATCGAGTTCGCCCGTCATGTGGCTGGCTTGAAGGATGCCAACAGCACCGAATTTGAGCCCGAGAGCCCAAACCCGGTGATCGCATTGATCACGGAATGGAAAGACGAAGACGGCACGATTAAAACGCGCGACGCCAACTCTGACCTTGGCGGCACCATGCGCTTGGGCGCCCAAAGTTCGGACGTGGCCAAAGACACGCTGGCACACCGGATTTACGGTGACGTGGTGACAGAGCGTCACCGCCATCGTTATGAGGCCAACGTCAACTACCTGGATGCTCTACGGGCATCCGGACTGGTCATCTCCGCGTTGACGCAACGGGAACAGCTGACTGAAATCGTGGAACTGCCCGAAAGCGTCCATCCTTGGTTTGTGGGTGTGCAGTTCCACCCCGAGTTCAAATCCACCCCGTGGGATGGCCATCCGCTGTTTAACGCCTTTATCAAGGCAGCTGTTGAGCACCAGAGCGGTGGCAAAAACCTGAAAGCTGTCGCCTAATGAAACTGTGTGGCTTTGACGTTGGTTTGGATCAACGCTTCTTTCTAATCGCTGGTACTTGCTCCATCGAGGGGCTGGAAATGTCTATTGAGGTTGCGGGCCAACTAAAGGAAGCTTGCACGGCATTGGGCATTCCATTGATTTACAAGGGCTCTTTCGACAAGGCCAACCGCTCCTCCGGCACCAGCAAACGCGGCGTAGGCTTGGATGCCGGCCTGAAGATTTTGGAAGAAGTGCGTCGCCAACTCCAATTGCCCATCCTGACTGATGTCCATGACGAATTACATGTCGCTGAAGTCGCGAGCGTGGTGGATGTTTTGCAAACTCCCGCCTTCTTGTGCCGCCAGACAGACTTTATCCGTGCGGTCGCCCAGTGCGGCAAGCCGGTAAACATCAAGAAGGGCCAGTTCCTCGCGCCATGGGACATGAAGAACGTGATCGACAAGGCGCGTGCGGCCGCAGAAGAGGTCGGGCTCTCACCAGACCGTTTTCTGGCCTGCGAACGTGGCGTGAGCTTTGGCTACAACAACTTGGTGGCTGACATGACCAGCTTGGCTGAGATGCGCAATTCTGGCGCGCCGGTGGTGTTCGATGTGACCCACTCGGTACAAAAGCCTGGAGGCTTGGGCGGAAGCAGTGGGGGTGCACGCGAAATGGTGCCGGTCTTGGCACGTGCAGGGGT
The DNA here is from genome assembly GCA_027488985.1 of Comamonadaceae bacterium. Classification (GTDB taxonomy): domain Bacteria; phylum Pseudomonadota; class Gammaproteobacteria; order Burkholderiales; family Burkholderiaceae_C; genus Allorhodoferax; species Allorhodoferax aquaticus. The sequence continues at coordinate 308,301 of JAIYAR010000013.1, forward strand.
TGCAGCAGGGGTGGCAGGCCTCTTTATGGAGACACATCCTCGCCCCGCAGACGCTTGGTCCGACGGCCCGAATGCCGTTCCGCTGCGCCATATGAAAGCGCTATTGGAAACCCTGGTGGCGCTGGATTCCGTAACCAAAAAAACCCCGTTTCTGGAAAATGATTTCCAGTGAACGGCTGCATGATGGAATTTGACTTTTTTTGTTTGTGTGTTTTTGAACTGGAAAGAAACCAATGAGCGCTATTGTTGACATCGTCGGCCGCGAAATTCTGGACTCCCGTGGCAACCCTACCGTTGAATGCGACGTGTTGCTGGAATCAGGCACCATGGGCCGTGCGGCTGTGCCCTCCGGCGCATCCACTGGTTCCCGCGAAGCCATTGAGCTGCGTGATGGCGACAAGAAGCGCTACCTCGGCAAGGGCGTATTGAAGGCCGTTGAGCACATCAACACCGAAATTTCCGAGGCCGTTTTGGGCCTTGACGCTTCCGAACAAGCGTTTCTCGACAAAACATTGATTGACTTGGACGGCACCGAGAACAAGTCCCGCTTGGGCGCCAACGCCATGCTGGCCGTGTCCATGGCAGTAGCCCGCGCTGCAGCTGAAGAAGCTGGCCTGCCTTTGTATCGTTACTTCGGCGGTATGGGCAGCGTGCAGATGCCCGTTCCCATGATGAACGTCATGAACGGTGGCGAGCACGCCAACAACAACCTCGACCTGCAAGAGTTGATGATCATTCCTGTTGGCGCTCCTAGCTTCCGCGAAGCTCTGCGTTGGGGTGCTGAAGTCTTCCACGCATTGAAGAAGATTCTGCACGACAAAGGCATCAGCACCGCTGTCGGCGATGAAGGTGGCTTTGCCCCCAACGTGGAAAACCATGAAGCCGCGATCCAGATGATTCTGGAAGCGATCGACAAAGCCGGCTATGTGGCCGGAGAACAAATTGCACTGGGTCTGGATTGCGCAGCCTCTGAGTTTTACAAAGAAGGCAAATACGAACTCGAAGGTGAAGGCTTGAGCCTGACTGCACAAGAATGGACAGACATGCTCGCCACATGGGTCGACAAATACCCCATCATCAGCATTGAAGACGGCATGGCCGAAGGCGATTGGGACGGCTGGAAGGTTTTGACCGACCGTTTGGGCAAGAAGGTACAGATCGTGGGTGACGACTTGTTCGTAACCAACACGAAGATCCTGAAAGAAGGCATCGACAAGGGTATTGCCAACTCCATCCTGATCAAGATCAACCAGATCGGCACTTTGTCCGAGACTTTCGCTGCGATCGAAATGGCCAAGCGCGCCGGCTACACCGCCGTCATCAGCCACCGCTCGGGCGAAACCGAAGACTCCACCATATCTGATATCGCCGTGGGTACCAATGCAGGTCAGATCAAGACTGGCTCCTTGAGCCGTTCTGACCGCATGGCCAAGTACAACCAATTGCTCCGCATCGAAGAGGACTTGGGTGATGTGGCCGTGTACCCCGGCCGCGCCGCGTTCTACAACCTGCGTTAATCTTCTTCACCGACCGAGCCACTGCGATGGGTAACCGCTGGGTCCCTGCCGTGTTAATCGCCCTCCTGCTGATCCTGCACGGACAGTTGTGGTTCGGTCGTGGAAGCATTCCCAATGTTTCCAAGCTCTCCAGGCAATTAGAGGAGCAGAAGCAACGCAATGCCCAAGCTTCCCAAGCCAATGAGCGCCTGGAAGCTGAAATTCACGACCTGAAAGAGGGCTTGGAAATCGTGGAAGAGAAAGCACGCTCCGAACTGGGAATGGTGAAGGCGAACGAAATTTACGTTCAAATCGCTCGCTGACGCCCAAACTTATCCGATGAAAATCGCGATTCTGGGTGCGGAATCCACCGGCAAGAGCACTCTATGCCACGCCTTGGCGGCAAGCATGCGTGAGGCGGGCACCAATGTTGTCGTAGTGGATGAATACTTGCGCGAGTGGTGTACCACCCAAATGCGCACTCCCCAAGCGCACGAGCAGGCTGCCATCGCGCACGAACAAACCCGTCGAATTCATGAGCTGGAAGACGTGACGGTGATTGCAGACACGACGGCAATCATGACGGCCATCTACAGTGATGTGCTCTTCAAAGACTACTGCCTTTATCAGCAGGGTCTTGAAGACATCCGACGTTTCCATCATGTATTGGTTGCCGCCACAGATCTCCCCTGGGTGGCAGACAGCCATTTCCGCGACAGTCCCGACGGGCAACAGGCTGTCCATTTGCGGCTACAGGAAGTGCTCAGAGATCACGGAATCGCCTATTCAATGGTCTACGGAAACGGCGAACAGCGCACCCAAGCGGCCCTTGCCATGGTCATGCCATCGCGAGCAAACGTTAAGGCGGACTTGGAAACCTACAGCCGCTGGATGGCCAAATGTGAAAAATGCTCGGATGCCAGTTGCGAACACCGCCTGTTCCGCGAGCTCACAGACGGTTAGTGGGTCCCTGAATTGCCCTGTTGCAGTAGGACCGCGTCCGTAAACAACTGAGCTGCATCCACAGGGTCAAACCGGTACTGCACACCACAAAATTCGCATCCCACTTCAATGTCGCTGCGCTCGGTCAAAATGCTCTCGGCCTCTTCTCGACCCAGACTGACGATCATTTTTCCAACACGCTCGCGGCTGCAGTTGCATTGAAATTTCGGCCCTGTCTCGCCCATGAGAGGTTCGAAACGGGTTAACGGCTCTTCCCAGTACAAGCGGCGCAACACGGTATCGACATCGAGTTGCAGCAGCTCCTCGGTTTTCAGACTTTTGGCCAAAATGGCGATACGGTTGTAGTGCTCATTCAGACCAATCTGGTCTTCATTTTCGCGGGACACCATGCTGCCCGCCAGGTTACCTGCCCCTTCCATCGGCAGGCGCTGGATCAATAGGCCGGCAGCCACCTTGTCGTCCGCCGCCAGCACCAGGGTCGTGTCCAGTTGCTCGCTCTGCAACATGTAATGCTCCAGCACATCGCTAATCCGCTCCAGAGGCTGCCCGGCATCGTCAAACAAAGGCACCACACCTTGATAAGGTTGTTGACCCGGGAACTTCGTCTTGGGGTCTAGCGTGATGGCACAACGGCCTTGATTACTGACGTTAACCATTTGACTCAAGGAAGTACCCGTTTCCACTTCACCCATCACCGTCGCCGTGGAGCGAAGGGTGAAGTCCGGTTGCACCTCAGTTACCGCCAATTTGACCGGCCCGTCACCAAAGATCTGCAGCACCAATGCACCGTCAAATTTGATGTTGGACTGCATCAACGCAGCAGCGGCCGTGATCTCGCCGAGTAACGATTGCACGTCTGCCGGGTAGGCTCCATGCTCGGTGTTGGACGCGCGCCGGCGCAGGATTTCCTGCCACGAGTCCGTCAACCGGACAATGGCACCCCGGACAGGTAAACCGTCAAACAAAAATTTGTGCAGCTCTGACATGCACACTCTCCAAAAAATAGGCCCCTTGCGGGGCGAAAACTAGGCGATTTTCTTTAATCCTGATCTGAATCGATGGGCGTTGGCCACATAGTGACGCGCACTGGCAAGCAGGCCTTGCTTCTGCGCTTCGGTTAGCTCCCGCACTGCTTTGGCAGGGCTGCCGATGATCATGCTCCCATCGGGAAACTCTTTCCCCTCGGTCACCAAAGCACCAGCCCCCACCAAGCAACTGCTACCGATTCGGGCTCCATTCAAGATGACTGCGCCGATACCAATCAATGATCCGTCTCCGATGGTGCAACCGTGGAGCATGACTTGATGCCCCACCGTCACGTTCTCCCCAATGGTCAAAGGCTTGCCGATGTCAGCATGCAAAACGCTGGCATCCTGGATATTAGTACCCGCACCGATCCGGATGGTCTCGGTATCACCCCGCACGACGGCACCGAACCATATGCTGGCATCTTTGCCGATTTCAACAGCGCCCATCACTTCGGCACTGTCGGCCACCCAAGCGCCAGTCTCCAGCTGGGGAGCCACGCCATCCAATTCGTAAATTGCCATCACAGCCCCTTGCGCTTCAAAAAACTAGAATTGTAAAGATGGAACTCAGAGAACAGGCTTTGTCGGCCTTCAAGACCTCGTCACCTCGCGCCAAAGTAGAGGCAACTTTGGCATTGGCCCCCTTGTTGAATGAGGGTAGGCTCGATTCCATGGGGACCTATTCACATACAGCGGGTCCAGGCCGACCTGAGCGTCCATTGCTGGTCGACCCTAAAGAAGTACCTAGACGCTCACCGTTTACCCCTGCAGGCCACGCGGCGCTTATGCACTCCATTGCCCACATTGAATTCAATGCCATCGATTTGGCACTGGATTGCGTCTGGCGGTTTGCCGGAATGCCCGATCGTTTCTACAGAGACTGGTTGTTGGTCGCCACAGAAGAGGCCAAGCATTTCAGCTTGCTGGAAGAACATATGAGCGCATTAGGCTATCGATATGGAGACTTTCCGGCCCACACCGGGCTGTGGACCATGTGTGCCAATACGGCAGAAGACATCATTGCGCGGATGGCTTTAGTGCCCCGCACCATGGAAGCCCGCGGACTGGATGCAACACCCTTGATTCAAGCCAAACTGTCCAAAGTGGGCACTCCTGCGGCGTTAGAGGCCCAGGCGATTCTCGAGATCATTCTCTCGGAAGAAGTCGGGCATGTGGCTACAGGAAACCGATGGTACCGGTGGCTGTGCGATCAACATGGCTTAGACCCTGCTGCCTTTCACGCACAAGCCGCGGTCCGATACGCAGCGCCCAGACCCAAGCCACCCTTCAACTATCCAGCAAGACAGGCTGCAGGCTTCAGCCCACAGGAGCTGGAGCAACTGGATTCAGATGCGGGCGTCGCGTTGGGAGCGATGCATTCAACCTAGAATGTCCCGAAGCCTCTCACCCACCGGATTAGCGATTCACCGATGTCCACCGAGCTCTCACACCCTGCGGAACCTAGTTCTGCCGCCATCACGATGGCGAGACAAGCCATCGTCAACGAGTCGCGTGCCATCATGGGCTATGAGCTCTTTGATCGCAGTGTTCGGGCTGACGCACACACTGCGTCCTCCGATGCGCAGATGCTTTTCAACCTGCTGTCACTGACGGAGGGTGAAACCCTCATCGGCAAAACACTTCTTTTCGTGAACTGCACCCACGACAGCCTTGCAGGAGGCCATCTGGACTTGGTGGCGCCTGAGCATGTAGTCTTGGAAATACCCCCACTGCCCGCGTCGCAGGTAGATCAGATCGCGTTGCGTTTGCCGACCTTGCAAAGTATTCATGCCAGAGGCTTCAAACTGGCCTTTGATTACTCCGTGCTTACCCGCTCGTATGAAGACTGGCTGCCCCTGGCCGCATACATCAAATTTGACGTAAGTCTCCTCAAACCCGCTTCGCTGGCGTCATTCGTGCAACTCGCACAGGTGAAGACCAAAGCAAAGCTGATTGCCGAGAAAGTGGAGACGGAAAATCAGTACAAACAATTGAGCGACTTGGGTGTAGGTCTGTTTCAGGGCTACTGGTTTGCCCAGCCGACCATCATCGAAGGACAAACGCTGCGCCCCTCGCAGGCAGCGATTCTTCAGCTTATCAATCTCGTGCGAAAGCAAGCAAGTACAGCCGAGATCGAAGAAGTCCTCAAGCGGGACCCGACCTTGTCTTTCAACCTGCTCCGGTTTATCAATTCAGCGGGATTCGGTTTACGTGCTGAAGTGACGTCGTTCAAGCACGCCGTGATGCTCTTGGGCCTCAAAAAGCTGTTCAAGTGGGCGGCACTTTTAATGACCACATCCACAGGCGGCGGTGTGGCCCCTGCAGTGGGTACCACAGCGGTGGTACGGGGGCGATTGATGGAGTTGCTGGCAGCCGAAGCCCTGCCCCCTGAAGAATGCGACCATGCTTTTGTGATTGGCGTTTTCTCGCTGCTGGATAGCCTGCTCGGCATGCCCATGCAAGCTGCCTTGGCCAATTTATCGCTGCCCAACTCGGTGACCCATGCGCTGCTTTACCAGACAGGCCCGCTCGCCGACTATTTGAAGCTCACCCTGGCCTGCGAAAGCGGCGATGACGAGGCCTTTGCCCGGGCTGCACAGGCCTTGCAACTCACAGAAAAGCAAATCAACTGGGCACACCTCCAGGCACTGGCTTGGGCAGAGACGCTCGGACAAGACGCCTAGTGCACCACATCACCCCCGGGGATGGTGCTGCGCGTGCAGTGCAGCGAGACGATCTCGGGCGATGTGGGTGTAGATGGTGGTAGTCGAGATATCAGCGTGGCCGAGCAACATTTGCACTGAACGCAGATCGGCACCGTGATTCAAAAGGTGCGTCGCAAAAGCGTGGCGCAATGTGTGGGGTGACATCGGCACACGTATTCCGGCCAGCAAGGCATAGCGTTTGACCAAGCCCCAGAACATGATGCGGGACATGGCACTTCCCGCTTTGGAGCCACGAACCGTAACGAACACGTCAGCGCTTTGCCTGTCTGCGAGCAGCTCTGCACGGGAACCTTCCAAGTAACGACTTAGCCAAAGCCCGGCCACCTCGCCGAACGGCACGAGACGTTCTTTGGTTCCCTTGCCGGTGACCCGCAAAACACCTTCGTTCAAACCGAGCTGAACCATGCGCAAGTTGACCAGTTCACTCACGCGCAGACCGCTGGCATACAACAACTCCAACATGGCCTTGTCCCGCACACCCAAAGCGTCTTGGGTATCTGGCGCATTCAACAAAGCCTCCACCTGGGCCTCACTCAAGGACTTGGGAACACGCATGGCCTGCTTGGCTGCCAACAGTTTCAAAGTCGGATCGCTGCTGACGTGCCCTTCCCGCAGTGCCCATCGATAAAACCGCTTGAACACTGTCAGGCGCCGGTTCGCTGTGGTCGCCTTGGTTTCTGCATGACGAGCGGCAAAGTAGGCCTGTAAATCATGCTCTTCTGCACCGTACAACCGCTTACCTGCGAGAAACCCGGCAAACAGTTTCAGGTCACGGCGGTAGGCCTCAAGGGTGTTTTTGGATAGCCCCTCTTCAAGCCACAAGGCATCGATGAATGCATCCACCGATGCCGTGTCGCCTACCATGACCGCGCATCAATCCAGTTTGAGTTTGGCGGAGTCCACGACCTTCTTGTAGACCTCGAACTCTGCCTTGATTTGGGCAGCAAACTGCTCGGGCGTGTTTCCGACAATCAGGGAGCCTGTGTCTTCGATGCGTTTGCGCACCACCGGGTCCTCCAGCACTTTGCGCACTCCTGCATTCACCTTGTCCACCACCTCTTTCGGCAAGCCTTTGGGGCCGTAAATGCCGTAAAACGCCATGCGGTTAACCGGCTCCAGGCCCACTTCCTTGAAGGTCGGCACATTGGGCATCTGGCTGAGGCGCTGCGGCGCAGCCACCACGATAGGAATCAGACGATTGGAGGTGATGAAGGGCAAGGCAGACGGCAGGTTGTCAAAAATCAAGGGGACCTGTCCGCCCACAGTGTCATTGAGTGCAGGACCGGCGCCCCGGTATGGAATGTGGGTAATAAAGACACCCGTGAGGTTTTTGAACAATTCAGTCTGCATGTGACCGATACCACCGGTACCCGATGAAGCGTAGGAGTAACGACCGGGATTCTTCTTGATTTCAGCCAAAAAGGCTTTGTAGTCTTTTGCAGGAAAACTGGGGTGTACCGCAATGACGTTGGGCGTTGCCGCCACATTGATGATGGGGGTGAAATCCGTCAACGGGTTGTACGGGTTTTTGGGATTGATCGCGGGATTGGCTGCCACGGTAGATACCGTAGCCACACCCAGCGAATAACCATCAGGGGCGGATTTGGCCGTTTCGTTGGCCCCCACCACGCCACCACCACCGGCTTTGTTCTCGACAATCACACTCTGCCCCAGCACCTTCCCCAAGGGGTCCGCAATGATGCGGGCCACGATATCCGTGGTACCCCCCGGCGCAAATGGCACCTGCAACTTGATGACCTTGTTGGGATACGCCTGGGACATGGCTGCCCCGGACACTGCTGCAAGACCCAAGGCCAGAACGACTCGACGGTACATTGTTCAATACTCCTGTTGATTGGTGAACCACTGCCACATGACATGCCAAAGATGAATACTAAGGGGACTGCAGCGGTCCGGTCTATGCGGTGGAACCACTAGACCACTGGTATCCTCAAGGGGTGAATTACGCCCAGCTCCTCTTCCCGGATTTTTCGCTCATTCTTCTCGGGTATCTGGTGTGCCGCTACACCCAGCTCAACCGCCCTCTGTGGGAAAAGGTCGAGGCACTGGTGTACTACCTGCTGTTCCCCGTGCTGCTGTTTCACTCGATTGTGAAAAGTCCGCTGGACCTGCAATTGGCCTCCAAACTGATGGCCGCTGGCTGGACTTTGGGCCTGGCAGGCATTGCACTGGCTTATGTTCTGCCCCACACCCCTTTTTTGAAACGCTACATCCCTGGCCACGACCATGCCGCCAGCGCCCAGATCGCCTTCCGGTTTAATTCTTTCATTGGCCTTGCCATTGCAGAACGCCTTGCCGGCCCTCAAGGTTTGCAGCTTATCGCCGTACTCATCGGGGTCTGTGTGCCTTTGTTCAACGTCGCAGCGGTTTGGCCCATGGCACGTCACGCACAACGCGGCTTCCTGGGCGAGCTGGTACGCAACCCGCTCATCATCGCCACCTTAGCCGGTCTGATCAGCAATCTTGCAGGTTTTCGCATGCCGGTCTGGCTCGAACCCACCGTAACCCGCCTGGGTGCAGCTTCCCTCGCCATGGGCTTGATGGCTGCGGGGGCGGGCATGCAATTCGGTGCCTTGGCCCGGGCCAAGACTCTCGCCGTCTCGGTACTGGCGATACGCCACCTGATCACACCGATGATCGCTTTGGCGGTATCGCAAATCTTCGGACTGGATGCCACCCAGAGCACCATACTGCTGGCCTTTTCTGCGCTGCCTACCGCATCCAGTTGCTATGTATTGGCGGCTCGTATGGGCTACGACGGAGCTTACGTGGCTGGCCTGGTCACGCTTTCCACTTTGCTCGGAGTGGTGAGTCTGCCGTTTGCTTTGGGGGTGCTACGGGCTTATTGAGTTCACTCATACCAGAGCTGCAAAGCTTCAGCATGCATCGCGTGCCGGTAGCTGCCCTGCGGTAGCCAACTCACCGCACTGCAAGCGGCGCGAGCCAGAAAATCCAGCAAAGCCGCGTGACGGCGTAGTACCCGCTGCTGGCGATGCCCGATCAGCGGATTGAAGATCCCGGACCGGCTGAATATCTGACGGGGATTCTTCTTGATCCAGAGCCATGACCCCATTTCCAGGGTTAGCGGCAAGAACACCTGTCGCTCAGGGTCACTCAACCGAGTATGCAGATGGTCCCACAGATCTCCATGCGTCAGATACTGCAGACTTTGAGGCTCAAACACATAGGGATGGTGGGTGTAGCTCTGCCGGTACATGCGCTGCAACACATACATCTCCGCCAGGTGCGCCATGGGCTGGCGGGTGTGCGCATAAGGAAACCACAGGCGGTCGCGCACCCCGAAACCGGAATGGCAATCCACCGACATGCTGAACACACGATGGCTGAGTTCACGCTCCACCACATCGCACAGGGCTGCAGCTTCAGGCTGCATGGGTTCACCTTCAGCGCCCCTGTACCAAGGAAGCCGTGCGCTGACACGCTGGCCCCCCACCCAGGCGGGCACAGGTTCCACCGCATCGAGGGGAGCGTTACGCATCAGGTCTACGCCCGCCGGGTTTGCACGGGTGCCACGCTGCATTCCGCCCGGATTGACCAGAGGCATGAACACCATACGCATGGTCTGCAACTGCTGGTGCAAGGTGTGGTCCCACGCCATGCGCATCACCAGGCTATTGAGAAATTCCAGCACCACTTCGGTACCGATGCGTTCCAGCCCGTGCACCCCGCCGAAAAAGCCGATCGCCGGCACGTCCTGCGAAGGATTCCCCATGGTGATGACATAGACGGGCAAACTGCCCCCGTCTTGCATGACCTCGTGGGCTACTTGCACCTGCACCCGGTCACCCGCGAGCTGAAGAATGCGTTCGAGTTCTGCCAATGCAGGCAAGGCGGAATGCGGCAAAAGTTGTCTCCTGAGGCCTGTCAGCTTACACAGTCACCGGTGCGTTTCAAAGTCTTTCAACGCTTACACCACAGTGCCATCAAATAGTCACACAAACGGCATAAATTCGTTTCAGCAAAACGTAACCGGGAGCTGTCATGATCCTCAAACTGCTGGGCTTGCAACGACTGTTGGATGAACTCTTTGACGACGAATGGCTGGACCCCATTGCGTTGATTGAAGTATGAAAGCGCGCCACTCCACCAAGCGCCGCAGCGCCAAGACATGGCTGGCCCTCACGCTGGCGATGCTGCAAGGCGCATCAGAGTTTCTGGCGCTTCAGCGTAAACACCGCTAGGTAGCCGGCGCTGCGCGCCTAGACTGAGCGCATGCGCAAACGACAACTTCTTTGGCTCATGCCCGCCACCCTGTTGGCGGCAGTCGCTGCCCTGTCTTGGCAACTGACTCATCCACCCGGCTTAAGTGACGTTCAGAATCTTTTTTGGCAGAAACCGGCGCCAATTGCTTCCCCTGTCAAAGTCAGTTTTCTGGGTGTCGCCACAGTCTTGCTGGACGATGGTGAGACGGCCCTGTTGACCGACGGCTTTTTCTCCCGCCCCGACAAAATGACGGTCTTCCTGCGCAAAGTGGCACCCGACACGCAGGCGATCGCAGACGGTTTGCAACGCGCGCGCATCACATTGGCAGGAGCCACTGGCAGCAAGCTGGCAGCAGTGATTCCCCTGCACTCCCATTACGACCACGCCATGGACGCGCCCGAAGTCGCCAAGCGCACCGGTGCTTTATTGCTGGGCTCCAGTTCCACACTGATGGTTGGCGAAGGCTGGGGGCTCCAGGACAAGCAGATGCAACAGGCGGAGATGCGCAAGCCCTACCGATTCGGGCGATTCACTGTGACCCTCTACCCCGCCCTGCACACGCCCACCGGCTTTACCGGCGGTGTGATTGACAGCCCCTTGGTACCGCCGGTGCGCGCCACAGACTACAAGGAAGGTCAAAGTTACGCCATGCGGGTCGAACATGATAGTCGCACCCTGCTGATCACCGGCACCGCCGGCTTTGTGCCGGGAGCATTGCAAGGCGTGAAGGCAGACGTGGTGCTGCTGGGTATTGGTGCCATGGGGCCACGCAGCCCAGCGCACAAATTGGCTTACTGGAATGAAACGGTGGCGACGGTAGGTGCCCAGCGAGTGATCCCCATCCACTGGGATGATTTTTGGATTCCCTCCATCCTGCCCATGCAGCCCATGCCCAAACCATTGGATGACTTTGAGGCGTCCATGGCGTTCTTGCAAAGCCAGGCCAAAACATACAACGTGGACATCCGCATGCCCGCCGCTTGGGCCCCCATGGATGTGTGGGAAGGCTTAAAGCGCTAAGGCAGCACGGGCCGGATCAATCCAGCTCGACCAAGGTCCGGGTCTGCAAACCTGCAGCGCGCGCGCCCTCGAGGAATTCAGCGCCCGCAGCCTCAAAGCCGGCGACCGGGCTCATGCAATCCGTCAGCAGCACTGTCTGACGCAGGCGATCCACGGGCAACTCCTGCATCAGGTCTGTCACTGACGCAGCCACGCAATGACTCAAAGCTTCCCCCGCTACCAAAAGCGTAGCGCCTTGCGCCGATATCTTGTGGATCAGGGTCCGATTGAGCATAGTGCGCTCGTCATCCGCACGCGGCACCTCCGCTTTGAATGCGCTGTACTGCTCGGTTAGAGGGTTCTGGCCTTTCAGCACCTTATGGCACACACGCCCGGTCTGCAGCTCCCACGCAGCGATGGCGTCGCTCAAGCCACTGTGGATGTTGTGTCCCCAGGTGCCCGTCACGCAATGCACCGGCCAGACGATGAGCTGGCGTTGGCCGCTCGCCTCAAGCGCCTGCAGATAGGCCACCACCTCGCCCGTCAGCGCTACATGGCGCGGGCGATAGACGCCTTGCTGCACCTGCGCGGCAGTAATCAGCGTGAAAGGGGCTACCACGCCACCATCGGCCTGCTGCCAGAAGGTCGTGCGCTCCACGCCCACACTGGCGTGCGAATCGAGCGTGACCGTGATGTGGCGAACCTGATCAGCGTGGATGGTCAGCCAGCCCGCCAATCGCTGCATGTCGGCATTCGCACCGGGCACTGGCAGGGCTGCACCCTGTACATCCAAAAAGTCGTTCTGGGGGTCAATGATCAATAGGTCGTAAGCAGACATGGCGGAATCTCAATCAGGCGAAACAGGTTGAAAGGCTTGCAGGGCCCACTGCACGTGCTCCTGCACCAGCGGGTCGGAGTGATGCATGCGGCGTTGCAAGGACCGGACCAGCGTGTCGCGCTCATCGTCGCCCAAGCCTGCAATCCGCAAGGCATTGCCCATGGCGACCGCCACATTGCGCAGCCAGCGTACATGACCGATACGGCGTATCGGGCTGCCTTCGGTGTGCTTCAAAAACGTGTCCTCTGTCCAGTCGAGCAAAGTTGCCAATGTCTCGCCTGCCAGCCCCTCACGGGCATCAAAGTCCGGCAGGCTGCTGCGCCTGGCAAATTTATTCCACGGGCAGACCAGCTGGCAATCGTCGCAGCCGTAAATGCGATTGCCGATGAGGGGCCGCATCTCCATGGGGATGGCGCCATCGTGTTCGATGGTGAGGTAGGAGATGCAACGCCGCGCATCCAGCCGGTGCGGCGCGATGATGGCCTGGGTCGGGCAGGCGCTGATGCAGGCGCTGCAGCTGCCACAGTGGGCCTCCGAGGGCGGCGTTGCAGGCAAAGCCACGTCCAAATAAATCTCGCCCAGAAAGAACATGGACCCGGCCTCACGGTTTAGCAGCAAGGTGTGCTTGCCTCGCCAACCCTGGCCGCTGCGCGCCGCCAGCTCCGCCTCCAGCACCGGAGCGCTGTCGGTAAACACCCGGTAACCCAAGGGGCCCATGTGCGCCGCCAGCCGGTCGGCAAGCTTTTGCAGGCGGTTGCGCAGCACCTTGTGGTAGTCCCGCCCACGGGCATAGAGCGACACAATGCCCTCCTGCGGGCGCTCCAGTCGGGCCAGCTCGGCGTCGGCCCAGCCGTCTGCCGTGCCCCGGGGCAGGTAATCCATGCGGGTGGTGATGACGCTCACCGTCCCCGGCACCAGCTCAGCGGGGCGGGCCCGTTTGAGGCCGTGGTGGGCCATGTAGCCCATCTCACCGTGGAAACCGTGCGACAACCAGGCCAATAAACCGGCTTCTGCAGAGGACAAATCCACACCGGCCACGCCAATTTGGGAGAATCCAAGTTCCCGGGCCCAGCCCTGCATCAAGGCGACCACCTGGTCGCCATCGAATTGAGCCTTGATTTGAGTGCTGTTGATCGTCACCACACCATTGTAGAAAGTGCTGCCACCGCCCCTGTGCTGGTATGGGCAGATGAAGCCGCCACCGCCGCATTTGCGGCGTACTGGGCCAAACAGCCCGAACTGGCCCATGCCTTCATCGCGCTGCATGGCGATCTGGGCGCCGGTAAAACCACCCTGGTGCGCCACCTGTTGCAGGCACTCGGCGTGACCGGCCGCATCAAGAGCCCGACGTATGCGGTGGTGGAGCCCTACGAGCTGCCCGCCCTGAACATCTGGCATTTCGACTTCTACCGTTTCAACGACCCGCGCGAATGGGAAGAAGCGGGCTTTCGCGACATATTCGCAAGCCCCGGCCTCAAGTTGGCCGAGTGGCCCGACAAGGCAGCCAACGTGCTGCCCGTGGCCGATGTCACCTTGCACCTGCGTACGCTGGACGACAACCGCCGTGAAGTCACCCTCTCACCCGGCACCGCCCGTGGCCAGGCGCTGGTGGCTAGCGCGCTGGAGGCCCGCGCGTGAAACGCCGCACCCTGCTGCAAGCCGGAAGCCTGGTGCTGACTCTGGGCGCGGCCGAGATTGCCAAGGGTGCGGCCATCATGACTGTGCGCGTCTGGCCGGCGCCCGAGTATTCGCGGGTCACTATCGAATCGGATGCGGCGCTGAGCGCCAAGCAGTTGTTTGTACCCAGCCCGCCCCGGCTGGCTGTGGACATTCAGGGCATCACCCTGAACCCAGCGCTCAAAGAGCTGGTGGCCAAGGTGAAGCCGGATGACCCCAATATCGCCGGCATCCGCGTCGGCCAATTCACCCCCGATATCGTGCGCCTGGTGGTTGACCTCAAACACCCTATCCGCCCACAGGTGTTCAGCCTCGCGCCGGTGGCGGCTTACCAGCACCGGCTGGTGCTGGACCTGTACCCGGTGGCAGAGGTCGACCCGCTGGATGCCTTGATCGCTGACCGGGCCATGGAGAGTAAAGCGGCGCAAGCGGCCAAAGCGGCGGCCCAGGACCCGCTGGAGCTGCTGATTGCGCAGCACAGCCAGCGCCCGACTGCATCCAGCCCTGCCCCGGCGGCCAGCGGCACAACGATGGCCAAGGCCCAGGACGCTATCAAAACAGGAGCTGTTCGCGCAGACAATGCGAGCGCTAGTGGCCTAAAAGACCAAAAATCACCTCATGGTGGAACCACCACCGACCGGCTCATCATCATCGCGCTGGACCCGGGCCACGGCGGTGAAGACCCCGGCGCCATCGGCCCGGGGGGTACCAAAGAGAAAGACGTGGTGCTCAAACTGGCGCATCTGCTGCGCGAGCGCATTAACGCCGCCAGCGTCAACGGCAATGCCATGCGCGCCTTTCTGACGCGGGATGCCGACTTCTTTGTGCCACTGGGCACCCGGGTACAAAAAGCCCGCAGGGTGCAGGCCGACCTGTTCATCAGCATCCATGCCGATGCTTTTTTCACGCCCGACCCCCAAGGAGCCAGCGTGTTCGCGCTCAGCCAAGGCGGCGCCACCAGCAGCGCAGCCCGCTGGATGGCGGCCAAGGAGAACAAGGCTGACTTGATCGGCGGCCTGAACGTCAAGGCCAAAGATGCGACGGTGCAACGCGCCTTGCTGGACATGAGCACCACCGCCCAGATCAACGACAGCCTGAAGCTGGGCGGCAACCTGCTGGGAGAGATCAAGCGGGTGGGCAAACTGCACAAGCCCCGCGTGGAGCAGGCGTCGTTTGCAGTGCTCAAGGCACCGGACATTCCCAGTGTGCTGGTGGAGGCCGCCTTTATCAGCAACCCCACCGAAGAAACCAAGCTCAACAGCGAGGACTACCAGAACCAGCTCGCCGATGCCCTGATGCGCGGCATTGAAGCCTACTTCGCCAAAAACCCGCCTTTGGCGCGGGTACGCACCACTAGCTAGCTACGTGTCCGAGTGCGCAGTGCACTCACGATGACAATCAATCCCGGGATCAGAATCATGGCCCAGATGATTTTGTCCAGGTTGGCCTTCACCCACGGAAAGCTGCCCAGAAAGTACCCCGCTGTGCAGATGCCCACCACCCACAGCACCGCACCGACAACGTTGAACAGGGTGAACTTGGCTCGGTTCATCTGCGCCACACCGCCGACGAAAGGGACGAAGGTTCGCAGAAAAGGCATAAACCGGGCGGCGATGATGGTGAAGCCGCCGTAGGTTTCATAAAAGTTGTGGGCCTTATCGAATGCTGCCTTGTTGAAAAATCGGCTTTGCTCCCACTGGAAAACCTTGGGCCCGAAGAATCGCCCAATGCTGTAATTGCACTGGTCACCCAGAATGGCTGCCAGCAATAGCAGCCCTACCGCCAGCGGGTAGCTCATCAGCCCAGCACCGCACATGGCCCCCACGACAAACAGCAACGAGTCCCCCGGCAGGAACGGCATGACGACGACGCCGGTTTCGACAAAGATGATGGCAAACAACAGGGCATACACCCACACGCCATAGGTCTGCACAAAGACCTCCAGGTGTTTGTCTACATGCAGGATGAAATCGAAAAGTGCGGTGATGATGTCCATGCCGCCGATTATGGCTTTGCCCTGCCGGTCACCTCAGAAAACCGCTGTTGATATTGCACATGTTCAGTTCCGAGCCATCGGTCCCACCAACTGAACCACAAACCATAGTTGCCTTGGGCAGTTTCATGGTGCAAGTGATGGTGCGTGGTGGTCGTGAAGCGTCCCCACAGCCAATGACGGGTGAACCCTGCAGGCATGATTTCAACCGCAGCATGCCCGTGGACGTTGCGGACAATCTGGTGCAAGGTAAACGCCAATAGCACCCCTACATGCAAGGGCACAACGGCCAGCGCCAGCGGGGTGACCAGGGCATTGACCAAGGCCTCCGCCGGATGAAAGGAGTAAGCAGCCCACGGTGAGGGATTGCGCGACCGGTGATGCACCCCGTGCACATGCCGGAACCACCAGCGGGTGTGCAACAGGCGGTGGGTGACATAGAAGTAAAAGTCGTGCCACAACAGCATCAGGGGAAAGCTGAGTACCAGCCATACCCAACCGTGCCGGGATGCTTGAAAGTACACCTCCACCCGACCGGTAATCACGGCAGCCAGCACGGCAAGTCCAACCGCGGCAAACACCAACAGTGTGCTTATCGAATACCGGATTTCCCGCCGTACATCACCGGAGCTCGGCCACTGGGCTATCAACCGGTGGGCCAGTCGCCGCCGCAACGCCACATGCAACACTCCCCACATGAGACCAGCCGCCACGAGGTAAAAAACGCCCTCCTTGAGAAAGTTGCGGGTGTACAAACCTGCCAGCCAACGCCATGCCTCAGGGTCGCTCCAGGGGGCAGATTGCAGATAGTGCCAAAACTCCATGACTTGTCTCCGGGACTCCAAGGCTCGCGTCCTGCCATCCTAATGCAGTGCCCGCATTCATGCCCGGAAAAACTCTGCGGCCTAAAATGCCCGGGTGAACGCACCATTGACCACCGCCCCCCGCCGCCCCATCCGCGAACTCCCCGACGAACTCATCAGCCAGATTGCAGCCGGTGAAGTGGTCGAGCGCCCCGCCAGCGTGGTCCGCGAGCTGGTCGACAACGCACTGGACGCCGGCGCCACCCAGGTCACCCTGCGCCTGCTGGCCGGCGGTGTGCGCCTGATCAGTGTGGAAGACGATGGCCAGGGCATCCTGCGCGAGGAACTCCCCATTGCCCTCAAGCGCCACGCAACCAGCAAGATCGGCAATCTGCACGACCTGGAGAGCGTGGCCACCATGGGCTTCCGGGGTGAAGCGCTGGCCGCTATCAATTCCATAGCTGACTGCGCAATATTGTCAAGGGCTAGCGGCCTGAATGATGCCTATCTGCTGGACGGCCGCACCGGCGAGCTGCGCCCGGTGGCACGCGGTCAAGGCACTACCGTCGAGGTGAAAGAGCTGTTTTACAGCACGCCCGCGCGCCGCAAGTTCCTGAAAACCGACGCCACCGAACTCGCACACTGCATAGAGTCCGTGCGCCGCCACGCCCTGGCCCGCCCCGATGTGGGCTTTGCCATCTGGCACGAGGGCAAGCTGGTCGAGCAGTGGCGCCGCTGCCTGGATGTACCGCTAGCGGATGCCCCCATGGACGCCGCACTCGCTGCCCTGGACCAACGCCTTTCCGACGTGTTGGGCCCGGAGTTTTTGGCCCAAAGCGTGCGCGTCGATTGGCACAGCAAGCAAAGCAACGAACTGGGTCAACCCGCCCTGCGCGTGTGGGGCCGGGCCGGTGTGCCCGACGCCGCCCGCTCGCGCGCCGACCAGCAGTTCTGCTATGTGAATGGCCGCTTTGTGCGAGACAAAGTCCTCACCCACGCCGCCCGCAGTGCGTATGAAGACGTGCTGCATGGCAACCGGCAACCCGTCTACGCCCTGTATGTGGCCATGGACCCGACGCGGGTGGACGTGAACGTGCACCCCACAAAAATCGAAGTGCGCTTCCGCGACAGCCGCGAAGTGCACCAAGCCGTGCGCCACGCGATAGAAGACACCTTGGCCGCACCGCGCGCCGCAGCAGCGGCAGGCACCGCAGCGGGCCAGCCCCAAGCGCCCAGCCTGTTCGGCAACACCAGCGAGGCCAGCGTACTTCCTGCACCTGGCACTTATATGCCAAATAGACCGGCAGCGCCCATGTACAGTGCGCAACCGGCTATCAAATTTGAAGCAGAAGAAGGCTTGATAGGCCACCGGGTAAGTGATATCAGCCTGCTTTGGCAACGCAACCCAGCCACCCAAGATGGCTGGGCGACTGTGGGCTCTGCGCAGGTCAAGGAGGAGCCCGCACCGCGGGCGGGGGACACGGAGCAGAGCGCGCAGGCGCACAGCGATCTGGCGCGCAAAGAAGCCTGGCCCTTGGGACACGACGGCAACGAAAGCGCTTGGCCCCTGGGCCGCGCGATTGCCCAACTGCAAGGCGTCTACATCCTCGCCGAAAACAACCAAGGCCTGGTCATCGTGGACATGCACGCGGCCCACGAACGCATCGTGTACGAACGGCTGAAAACACAAATCAGCCTCACCGCCCCCGACGGCACCGTGCACCCGCTGGCAAGCCAGCCCCTGCTCATCCCCGCCACCTTCGCCGCCACCCCCGACGAAGTCGCCACCGCCGAAGCCCATGTGGCAACGCTCAACACACTCGGCCTGGAGATCAGCCCCTTCTCGCCCAAAACCCTGGCCGTACGCGCCGTGCCCACGACACTAGCCCAAGGCGACGCAGTCGAGCTCGCCCGCAGCGTACTGGCCGAACTAGCGCAGCACGACGCCAGCACCGTGATCCAGCGCGCGCAAAATGAAATTCTGGGCACCATGGCCTGCCACGGCGCGGTGCGCGCCAACCGCAAGCTCACGCTCGAAGAAATGAACGCGCTCTTACGCGACATGGAAGCCACAGAGCGCAGCGACCAATGCAACCACGGCCGCCCCACCTGGCGTCAACTCACGCTCAAGGAGCTGGACTCGCTGTTTTTGCGCGGACGGTAGATGTTCACCGAAGTGCCTGGCCTGAACCCCGAGGCGCGAGCGGCCGAGAGTGCACTGTTCGCACTGGCTGACAACGGCAAGGCTGGCACGGCAGCACGGTACTTTCAAAGTGGCCCGGGCCAGTATGGCGAAGGTGACCAGTTCCTGGGCGTGCGCGTACCTCTCGTCCGCGAAACCGCACGGCAGTTCAACACTCTCACTCTTGATGATTGCGCCGCTCTGCTGCAGTCACCGTACAACGAGCTACGTTTGCTGACGCTGGACGTGATGGTGCGGCGCTTCACCAAAGGAAAGGCCGATGTGCAGACCGCGGTGTATGAATGCTTCTTGCAGCACCGCGACCGCGTCAACAACTGGAACCTGGTGGACAGCTCGGCGCCCTGCATCAGCGGCCCCTATTGGCTCAAGCGGGACCGCAGCGTACTTTGGCAACTTGCGCAATCACCCGTGCTGTGGGATAGGCGCATTGCGGTGCTCAGCACCTTTGCCTTCATCCGTGCGGGAGACTTCGACGACGCGCTCACGCTGTATGCCCAATTGCTGACTGACCCGCACGACCTGATGCACAAAGCATGCGGCTGGATGCTGCGTGAACTGGGCAAGCGCGACGAGGTACGCCTGCTGGCGTTTCTGCAAACCCACTACGCCGCACTGCCCCGCACCACGCTGCGGTACGCCATTGAGAAGTTCAATGCCACAACCCGCCAGGCCCTGCTGCAGGGTAGATTCAGCCACTGATACTTGAGTCAAATGGGCCTCTAGCCCAAAAGCTGCCTGCGCGAGTAGCTCCTTAAACCATAGCAGCCGGCTGATCGGATTCAGCCAAGGTTTCGGTCTGCACGTAGCGCGCCACAAACGCACCCACCGCGGACTGCGGCAGATCTACCCACACGGTGTGTCCGCTGCCGGGCGCCACGTCCATCGCGGTGCCTTCTGCATTCTCCATCCGGGTCAGCGTAGCATCGACATTGCCAGCGGGGTGGATGATTTCCAGCCGGTCACCCACTGCAAATTTGTTGCGCACATTCACCTGCGCAAGCCCACGCTTCGTATCAAAAGCCAGCACATAGCCCACGTACAGACTGCGCCCGCTCTCGGAGTAGCCGCGCAGGTAGTTCTGGGTGGCATCAGGCGTGTGACGTTGAAAGAAACCGCTGGTGTAACCCCGGTTGGCCAGGCCTTCGAGCTGGCCCAGCAGCTCAGGGTTGAGCGCGCGGCCGGCGACCGCGTCGTCAATCGCCGCGCGGTAGGCCTGCGCGGTGCGCGCCACGTAATAAGGGCTCTTGGTCCGGCCTTCAATCTTGAGTGAGTCCACCCCGATTTCCACCAGGCGCTGCACGTGCTCGATGGCGCGCAGGTCTTTGGAGTTCATCACGTAGGTACCGTGCTCGTCTTCCTCGATGGGCATGTACTGACCCGGACGTTGGCTTTCTTCGAGCAGGTAAGAAATGCTTTGATGCGCCTCCGCCGGCACGCTGTTGCCCTGAGACCAAGCATGACTGCTTTGGGGCGGACTGAGCACATCGCCACTGGCGTCGACCTCTGCGGTATGGGTCTTGTAGTCCCAGCGGCAGGAATTGGTGCAGCTGCCCTGGTTGGCATCGCGGTGGTTGAAATAGCCTGACAGCAGGCAGCGGCCCGAGTAGGCAATGCACAAGGCGCCGTGCACAAACACCTCCAGCTCGGTATCCGGGCAGTCCTGCCGGATCTGCGCCACCTGGTCCAGCGACAACTCGCGCGACAAGATCACGCGGCGGATACCCACCTTGCTCCAAAACTTCACCGCCGCAGCATTCACCGTGTTGGCCTGCACCGAGAGGTGAATCTCCATATCGGGCCACGCCTCGCGTGCCAGCATGATGAGGCCGGGGTCCGACATGATCATCGCGTCGGGCTTCAGGGCTATCACCGGCTGCATGTTCTTCACATAGCTCTGGGTCTTGTTGCCATGCGGGAAGATGTTGGACACCAAGTAAAACTTCTTGCCCTGCGCGTGCGTGTGCTCAATGCCGGCGCGCAGCACATCCAAGCTGCCGAAATCGTTGTTGCGCACGCGCAAGGAATAACGGGGTTGCCCCGCGTAAACCGCTGTGGCTCCAAATGCCAGCGCGGTTTGCAGCATGGCGAGCGAGCCCGCAGGGGCCAGCAATTCAGGGGTGCGATGATGGGGGGAAGCAGGTGCAGCAGGCGTCATGCGGAAATTATCTCGGCGCTAGGCGAGATGTCGCGTGCAGCGCATTTGACGCACATCAATAGACTCACAATCCTTGCACCCATGCGAGCCACCTATTTCATTCAACTTGTCGGACTCTCCGCTTTGTGGGGCGCGTCCTTTTTGTTCATCCGCATTGCCAGTCCGGTGTTCGGGCCCAACGTGCTGGCCTGTTTGAGGGTGACCCTGGCCACCCTGACGTTGGCACTGTTAATGCGTGTCTTGGGCCAGCGCTGGGCATGGCGCCAGTGGCGCACCTTGGCAGTGATTGGCGCACTGTCTGTTGCCATGCCGTTTTTGTTGTTCGCATGGGCCGGACTGCAGTTACCCGCTGGCTACAGCGCTCTGCTCAACTCGACCGCCGTAATCTTCGGCATGTTTGCATCGGCCCGCATGGGTGAAGACACCATCACCTTCAAAAAGCTGCTGGGCTGTGCGTGCGGATTTGCCGGGGTGGCACTCATCGTGAGCCTCGGGCCGGTAGAGCCCTCTTTCAAAGTGGTGCTGGCGGTCTTGGCCTGCATTGCCGCCTCGGCGTGTTACGGATTGTCTGCCCCCATCACCAAGCGGGCAGTAGGCGAGTTGCAACCGGTGCAAATTGCGGCCGGCATTCACGCCTTGTCGCTATTAATGGTGTTGCCGGGGGCCGCTTACGGCCTGCCCTCGGCCCGATTCAGCTGGACGGCACTGGCGGCCGTGGCAGCCATGGGCATCGTGACCTCGGGCCTGGCCTACTGGGCTCATTTGCGCATCCTGCGGCATGTGACACCCGTCGCTGCCATGAGTCCGATTTTTATGGTGCCTGTATTCGGGGTGTTGTGGGGGCACGTGTTTCTGGGTGAGCAACTGGGTCATGGCCTGGTGCTGGGTGGAAGCCTGGTGCTGCTGGCCAGCGCGTTGATTACCGGCTTCAACCCCTTGCAGCGCTGGTGGGACCTCATAGACGCCAAGCCCTGATCCGTGTCACGCAACAGTCATTCGGTCACACCATGATCCCGCGTTGGTATTTTTCACAACTAGGGACTTACATGAAAACCATCCGTTTTGCATCGACTGCCGTGGCTGTTTCGATCGCAACCTTGCTCGCCGCCTGTGCCACCACTGGCATGCAAAGCTCAGGCTACCCAACACTGAATGGTGCCAAGCCTTTGGTCATCGGCCATCGCGGCGCGAGCGGCTACTTGCCCGAGCACACCTTGGCCGCCTACAAAAAGGCCGTCGAAATGGGTGCCGACTTCATCGAACCCGATTTGGTGGTCACAAAAGACGGTGAACTGATCGCCCGCCACGAACCCAACATCACCGCCACCACCGATGTGTCGGCCCGCCCAGAGTTCGCCAGCCGCAAGACCACACGCAAGGTGGACGGCGTGAATGAAACCGGCTGGTTTGCCACCGACTTCACCCTGGCCGAGCTGCGCACCCTGCGCGCCAAGCAGCCCAACGCTGCGCGCGACAAGTCCTTTGACGGCCAATTCCAGATCCCGACCTTCCGAGAAATTCTGGACCTCGCCAAGTCAGAGTCCGCCCGCACTGGCCGAACCATCGGGGTGTACCCCGAAACCAAGCACCCCACTTACCACGTGGATGCCGGCCTGCCCATCGAGCCACGCTTGCTGGCCCTGCTGGCCGAGTACGGTTACACCAAGAAGGACTCCCCGGTCATCATCCAATCGTTTGAAGTCTCCAACCTCAAAGCCCTGCGCAAGCTCACCCAGGTCCGCCTGGTGCAGTTGGTGGACGCGGACGATGTGGACTCCAAAGGCAACGTGACCCTAGTCGCTCCTTTCGACAAGCCGTATGACTTTGCCGTGGCCAAAGACAGTCGCACCTTCCCCGACCTGCTGACCCCCAAGGGCTTGGCGGAGGTCAAAACCTATGCTGACGGCATCGGCCCCTGGAAGCCCTACCTGGCCAGCGCCGCCCACGTGTTGGGAGCTGACGGCAAGCCGCGTGACCTGAACGGCGATGGCAAGATCACCGACAACGACCGCGTGGCCCTGCCCCCGACCGACGTGGTGAAAAACGCCCACGCCGCCGGCTTGTTTGTGCACGCCTACACCTTCCGCAGCGAAGCCCCCGGCCTGCTGTCTGACTACAAGGGCGACCCCAAAGCCGAGTACAAGCGCTTCTACGCCTTGGGTGTGGATGGCTTGTTCAGCGACTTCCCTGACACTGCAGTGACAGCACGCGACAGCAAGTAAACAAGCAGTCGCCTGCGAAAAAAACAGCGCTCCGGCGCTGTTTTTTTTGCTTCTGTCGGGTCGATTTTTCGCTTTGCAGGGCTACTACCCTGCGCACCCGCAAAGCGACATGTGCGCCGTAAAATGGCCCGCACATGACCGCTCCCGCTGCCAGCCAACTCCCGCCTCACGCAGGCCCTGCACGTCCTACTACCCGCACCGAATTGTTTGCTCTTTGGCAGCTCGCTTGGCCCATCCTGATCGGTCAACTGGCCAACGTGGGCATGTCGGTGGTAGACGTGGCCATGGCCGGCCATGCGTCTGCACATGACCTGGCAGGAATTTCCTTGGGGGTTTCGATCTGGAACATTGTCATCATCACGCTCATGGGCTTGATGATGTCTGTAGCCCCCATGGTGGCCCACCATGTGGGCGCACAGGAGTTTGCCAAGGTGCCGCACCTGGTACGTCAAGGCATGTGGAAGGCCTTGGGAGTGGGCACCGTGGCGCTGGTGCTTACACAACTGTCGGCCCTGGTGTTTGACTACATGGACATCGAACCGCATGTGCACGAAGTAGCCACCGGTTTTGTGCAGATCATCAGCTTCGCGCTGCCGGCGTTTGCCTGCTACCGGGTACTTTATGGCTACAGCGCCAGTCTCAACCAGACCAAGCCCCTGATGGTGATCGCGGTCGCGGCCCTGCTGCTCAACATCGTGGTGAACTGGTTGCTGGTGTTCGGCAACTGGGGCTTTCCACGGATGGGCGGACTGGGCTGCGCCTGGGCCACCTTGATCTGCGTTTGGTTCAACTTTCTGGGCTTGCTGGTGTGGATGCGCCTGTCCCCCGCCTACCGCAGCACCTGGCCCTTTGCGCAATGGGAAGGCCCGCACCCTGAGAAGCTTGCCGCGTTATGGAAACTGGGCTTTCCTATCGGCGTGACCTACTTTGCGGAGACCAGCGCATTCGGCCTGATCGCCCTGCTGATTGCCGGCTTCGGCAGCCGCGAGGTGGCTGCCCACCAGATTGCCCTGAACTTCACCTCCCTGGTGTTCATGGTGCCCCTCAGCCTGGGCATTGCACTGCTCACCCGCGTAGGACAAAGCCTGGGCGCAGGCGATGCGGTGGCCGCCAAATTCAGGGCTTGGGTCGGCGTAAAGGCGGGCTTGGGTTTCGGGCTGCTGTCGGCCGTGGCCATGGCCGCAGGTGCACACCAAATTGCCTGGCTCTACACCAACGATACCCACGTGGCTGCGCTGGCTGCCGAGCTGCTTTTTCTGGCGGCCGTGTTCCAGATGTCGGACTCCGCGCAGGTCGTCATCAGCAGCGCCATCCGGGGCTACAAGGTCACGCGCAGCCCCATGGTCATTCACCTCACCGCGTTTTGGGGCTTTTCGCTGCCCTTGGGCTGCGTACTGGGTCTGGCACCGCAATGGCTGCCCCTGCGGCCGGCCCAAGCCATGGGCGCTGAAGGCTTCTGGATTGCGCTGGTCGTGGGTTTAACCGTGGCAGCGGTCGGGCTGTTGCTGTTGCTGCGCCGGATCACGCAGGCACATGTGCGCCGGGGAGCTGCCGCATGAGTGCAGCCCTACCGTTTTACCTGTGCCTGGCTGGCCCGACTGCGGCGGGCAAAACGGCAGCGGCTTTGGCCATTGCCGCGGAGCACGACGCTGAAATCATCAGCGTGGATTCAGCGCTGGTATACCGCGGCATGGACATCGGTACCGCCAAACCCGAAGCCCATGAGTTGGCAGCCGTGCCCCACCACCTCATTAACATCCGCGACCCGCTGGAAGCCTACAGTGCAGCCGAGTTCGTCAAAGATGCCAAAGCGCTGATCACAGCCATCCACGCCCGCGGCAAATTGCCCCTGTTGGTGGGCGGCACCATGCTGTATTTCAAAGCCCTGTTTGACGGTTTGGACGACATGCCTGCTGCCAGCCCTGACGTCCGTGCCGCGCTGGAAGCTGAAGCCGCAGCAATCGGCTGGCCTGCCATGCACGCGCAACTAACTGCAGTGGACCCGGTGACCGCAGCCCGCCTGGCGCCGGCTGACAGCCAGCGCATCCAGCGCGCTTTGGAGGTGTACCGCGTATCCGGCAGACCGCTGTCGTACTTTCATGCGCAGCAGGACGCTATCAAAAAAGAAGCTGCTCGCGTAGAGAATACGGGCGCCAGCGCCCTATTCTCCTTGGAACCGCAAGATCGCGCCTGGCTGCATGGCCGCATTGCCCAGCGGTTTGACCTGATGCTGCAAGGCGGCTTTCTGGACGAGGTAAAAACGCTTATGGCCCGCGGCGACCTGTACCCTGACCTGCCCAGCATGCGTTGTGTGGGCTACCGACAGGCTTGGGAAGCACTGGCCGGCACCTCACCCATGGCGGAGTTGCGCGACAAAGGCATCTTCGCCACCCGCCAACTCGCCAAACGCCAGATCACCTGGTTGCGCTCTATGCCGCAGCGCCACCTGATTGCAGCAGACCAGCCGGAAGCCCAGAGTGCTCTGCTGGAGGCTGTGCGCAGCACGCTAAACCACCGGACCGCACCATGACATTGCGCATTTCTGGCCTGAGCAAGTACTACGGCCCTGCGCCTGTGTTTGCCAATGTCACGCTGGACGTGTCTCCCGGCGAGTTTGTAGCCATCGTGGGCGAGTCGGGTGTGGGCAAGTCCACCCTGCTCAATTGCATGGCAGGGCTGGACACCTGGGACAGCGGCACCGTGGAGCTGACCGGTCGGGACCTGGGCACCCTGGCTGACGACGGCCGCGCCCTGCTGCGCCGCGAAAAAGTGGGCTTTGTGTTTCAGGCCTTTCATGTACTCCCGCACTTGGACGTCGCCCAGAACGTGGCCCTCCCCCTCTTGCTTCTGGGGCGCAACGACCCGGAACGGGTGAACGCGCTGCTACACGCGGTGGGCTTGGGCGATCTGGGCGCTCGCCTGCCGCAGCAGCTCAGCGGCGGCCAATTGCAGCGGGTTGCGATCGCACGCGCCCTGGTACACCAACCTGCGCTGATATTGGCCGACGAACCGACCGGCAACCTGGACCCGACCACTGCAGCCAAAGTCATGGAAGCGTTGGTAGACCAGACCCGCAAGCACGGCAGCGCCTTGGTTGTGGTCACGCACTCGCTGGCGGCCACAGAGCGTGCGGACCGGGTGTTGCACTTGCGCAGCGATGGCATCACTCCTGCGTGACGCTGACAAAAGCAGACCGCTGCGGTAGACTGAACGCAGCCATCGCCATAACCTCCACACGTGCTCAACTTAAAGCTCCCCACCGGTATCTCCCCGCTGACGCTTTTTGCCTTGTGCCTGTGCGCACCAGGTATCGTTGTGGCGCATTGCAAACGCCCGGTGCAAGTGCCCATGTCGGCCACCGGCCAGAGCGTGGTCATTGAGGGAGACACCGTACGTGGCATTTACCCGGAGCTGCTGAGCGCTCTGTCTGCCAAGGAAAAATGCCGCTTTGTGATTTCCCCCGTGCCGCGCGCCCGGCTGGAAAAACTGTTTGAAAGTGGCCAGGCAGACATGATTGTGGCGAGCACCCGCTCCGCCAGACGCGATCAGTTCGGCGTGTTCATTCCGATGATCCGCAGCCGAGCCACTGCCATCACCCTGGAGGACTCCGCACGCCCCCCCTTCAGAACGACCCAGGAAATTCTGGACAGCAAAGAGGTGCGTTTGGTGGTGGTGCGCGGCTATGACTATGGCCCGAACTACCACGAGCTGCTCGATGCAATGGCAAAGGAAAACCGGCTTCTGCTCGAGGCGGAACCCACAGCCGTGGCGCGACTGATGCGCGTGAACCCGCACGACATCACCATCATGGTTCCCACCATCATTTACGGCGCCATGCAGGAGGACAGCCGCCTGCAGGACGACCGCGACAAGCTCCGTTTTGAGCCTCTGGACAACCTGCCTTGGGGGGAAAGCGGGGTCTACCTCTCCAAGACATCGATGGATCCCGCCATGTTCAAGCACCTGCAGGCGGCATTGCAGCGCGCAACGATCAGTGGCGTCGTGTACAAGGGTTTTGCTGGCTACTACCCTCCGCACGTCTTGAAAGACAGCATCAAGCCACTCGATCGCGCAACGCCCTGAGGGGCCGAACCACCAGTTACCACTGCTGCTGCAGTGTGCCTTCTACCAGCCGGTAACCCCGCGCTGCCACGGCACGCGCCTCGGACTCATCATGCGTCACCCACAAGGTTGCCATGCGGTGTTCGGCAATATGGGACTTGAACTCATCCCGCAGTTGCAGACGCAGGTCAGCATCCAGAGCCGAAAAAGGCTCATCCAGCAACAAGGCGCGCGGGCGGGTAATCAGCGCACGGGCCAGCGCAACCCGCTGCTGCTCCCCCCCTGAGAGTTGCCAGACTCTGGACTGCGCGTAAGCGGACAAGCCGAAGCGCGCGAGCATGGTCAGCGCTTGTTCGCGTGCTGCAGACTTGGAGAGGCGCTGCTCCACCAGCCCGAAAGCCACGTTGTCCTGCACGTTGAGGTGGGGGAACAGGGCAAAGTCCTGAAACATGAGCGCAAAGCCACGTCGCTCCGGCGGCAGGGCCGAAATGTCTACGCCCTCCATGCGTACGATGCCGGCATCTGCCTGCTCTAGCCCGGCAGCAATGCGCAGCAAGGTGCTTTTGCCGCTACCACTGGGGCCCAGCAAGGCCACGGTTTCGCCGGCCTCTACCGACAGGGTGGCACCCCGGAGCAAGGCTCTGGGTGTACCGCGCGGTGGCACCCATTGTTTGGAAACGTTCAGCAACTCAAGCACGTACATCGTCCTCGTCGGTCGGCCATTCGATCAACACAAAGGCCAGCAGTGCCAACCCCATCAACACGCAGGCCAACATCTGGGCCGCGGCCAGATTGTCCGCCCCGGGCTTGCCCAGGTGCTGGTAAATCAGGGTGGTAAGCGTCACCCACTCCGGTCGAGACAGAAACAGGCTTACCGCGAACTCACCCACCGCCGTGGCAGCTGCGAACGCCATGCCCCGACGCAAAGCAGGCGCCAGCAGGGGCAAGGTCACCCGCCAGAAGCAGCGCCACGGACTGGCACCCAAGCTGCGCGCAGCTTCCAGGTAATGGGCCGGCAGGCTGTCCAGGCGGGCTGCCAATGACTTGGCTATGAAGGGGTAGGCCAGCAATGCATACGCCGCCACCAACACCCCGAAGCTGCCGCTCCACTGCGGATAAAGCAGCAACAATCCAAATGCCACCATCACCGGTGACACCATAAATGGCAGAAACACGAGCGTGCGCAGCCACAGCACGCGCTGCGCAGCCAAGGTATGTGCCAGCCCCAAGCCTGTAGCCAGCGCCAGCGCCAGAGCGGAGAACTGCGCGGTGTTGGACAGGGCCAGCAGCGTGTCTTCATCCGTCAACACGACCCAGAAATTTGCTCCTGAATCCATAGCACCCCGCGCAATACTGACAAGCGGCGCAGCACAAATCAGCATCCAAAGCATGACAACCGCAAGCACCGCACTCCAAGTTGCAAAGCCCCGCGGGCGGCGGCGGAGTATGGAATCTGATCGCGCGGGCGTCGCCAAACGGTGTTCAATGACGGCATAGCCCCAGGCCACCAAGGCGCTGAGTGCCAGCATCCACAAGGACAACACACCGGCCTGCCCGAGCTGCAGTTCGTGGGCGACCAGGGTGTAGATCTCCACCTCGGCAGTCGCATACTCCTGCCCCCCCAGCACCAGCGCCAAGCCAAAGCCCGAGAAGCAATACAAAAACACCAGGCACAGGGCCGAGGCCAACCACGGTGCAATGGCCGGCCACTCCACGCGCCAGAAAGCCCGCCATGGCGTGGCGCCCAGGCTGCGGGCTGCGGCCACCCGAGCGGCACTCACGCTGGAGAGGGCATCCACCCCGGCACGGACCACCACGCACAGGTTGAAAAACAAATTTCCGTACAGCAACAGCCACGGCGTACCCTGCAGATCCGGCCCGCCCCATCGGGTGAGCCAGCCGTTAGGCCCTGCCAGTGCCAACACGCCCATGGCAGCTACCAGCGTGGGCACCACAAAGGGCAACATCAGCCCACGCAACATCAAAGACCGGCCGGGAAACTCCAGACGCGCCAGCACCCAGGCCATGGGCAAACCCAGTATCAACGTGACAAGACAGGTGATGGCCGCTTGCGCAAGCGACCAGAGCAGGCGGCCACGCAGGTAGTCGTCCTGCCAAGGGCCCCACAGGCTCTCGGCCCCCCAACCCTCCGCGAGCAGGCGCAGCGCCGGCGCTACCAAGACCACAACGAGAAACGTCAATGGCACAGCCGCCAACCGCCAGTGCGCAAAGACGCCGGTCCGCCTCGCTACAGCTTGCATCCCGCCTTTACGCTCCACTCACCGCGCGCCGTGACAGCATTTACTTCAAGACCACCTTGGTCCAGCGCGCCACCCATTCCGCACCCTTGGCCGCAATGTCCGCATCTGTGGGGGCGCTGAACGCGGTCGGCTCAGGCGCGAACTTGAAAGCATCAGACTTCGCCACGCCGGCTTCGGCGGGGTACATCCACATCTCCGTCTGCATGCCGGTCTGCACAGGGGCAGAGCGGAGGAAATCCACAAACTTCTCGGCCGCAGCGCGGTTCTTGCCACCCTTCACCAAGGCCACGCCCTCAACCTGGCGGAATACTGCACCGGGGAAGCTCAGGGAGCCTGTAGGTGGTTCTGCCAACTTGGTTTTGCTATAGAACAACTCAGCCGCAGGGCTAGTGGCATAGCTCACCACGATGGGGTATTTGCCGCCGTTCTGGCTGAACTCGGTGTAGTAGGCCTCGGTCCAGCCTTTGGCCACTTTCAGACCGTTGCTACGCAGCTTGGCCCAAAAATCAAAGGCTTTGTCTTCGCCCAAGGTGCCGATAGTCGAGAGCAGGAACGCATAGCCGGGGCTACTGGTGGCAGGGTTTTGCACCACCAGCAACTTGGCGTAGGCGGGCTGGGTCAGGTCATCGAGAGATTGAGGCAGAGCCAGACCTTTTTTGGCAAACCAGGCCTTGTGGTAATTCAGGGTCACATAGCCATAGTCCACAGGCACCAATGGGGCGGGCAGCTCGGCCACTGGCTTGCGACCGGCAGCGGCGGAGCTACCTGCTTCAATGACCCCGGCTGCAAGCGCCTTGGGGGCCAATGCGTTGTCAACGCCGTAAACCACATCGGCAATCGGATTGGCCTTGGTCAGGATGAGCTTGTTGAGCATTTCGCCGGCGTCACCGGCTTTGGTGATGCGCAGCTTCACACCGTTTTCTTTTTCAAACTGGGTCAGCAATGGCTTGGGGATGGTGAAGGAACTGTGTGTCAGTACCCGCAGGTCTGCTGCGTGGGCGGCAGCCAGGCCGGCGCTCAGAAGCGCGGCGCCCAGAGTGGTTTTCAGAAACGAAAAAATCCCGTATTGCATGGTGTGCTCTCTTTCAATGCGCCGACGTAGGCTGCATCAAAAACCGGCACCCGCAAACGGGACTATGGCTTCTCACACTTCCTACGCTGGCATAACCCAGATCAGGTACATGGGGTATTTCTCAGTCCTGTCACGGACACCCCCGGTGGAAGCCGTGATTGTAGGCGCCGGCGTGCAGGGACTGCCAGCAGACGCACAATCCCCCCATGTTCCAGAAATTCCGGCGCCGCGCCGGGCCCTTGTGGCCCCTACTCTGCAGCTTCTCCTTGCAGGAGCTGCGGCAGCACCCTTGGCGCAACGCGGCAGCGGTGGTGTCGGTGATGCTGGGGGTGGCGCTGGCGTTCTCAGTGCACCTCATCAATGCCTCCGCGCTGGACGAGTTTTCGCAAGCCGTGCGATCTGTGGGTGGCCAGCCCGACCTGGAGCTGCGTAGCGTCAACAACACCGAGGGCGTACCCCTGGAACTATGGGGCCGCTTGCAGCGAGACCCCGATATTGCGCTGGCCGCGCCGGTGCTAGAGATCAGCACCTATGCCCTGCCCGCCTCATCCGCTGCGGGCGTGCCTTCCAACGCTGCCTCCGAGTCCAAGCGCACGCTAGTGCGAGTGGTCGGCATAGACCCTTTGCAGGTGGCGGCCGTAGCCCCGGACTTGATGCCGCAGCCGGACAACGCAGAGGGTGCAGACAGGCTGTCCTTCTTTGCTCCCGATGCTGTCTTCCTGAACCCTTTGGCACGCCAGTCGCTGGGCGGTAACACACTGCAATTGCAGAACGGCTTGCGCATGCAAGCTGTACGCGTGGCCGGGAGCGTAGCGGCTGGCGGTGCTCCGCTGGCCGTGATGGACATTGCAGCGGTCCAAGACCTGTTTGGCTTGAGGGAGCGCATCACCCGCGTCGACCTGCGTCTGCGTGCCGGTGTGGACCGCAAGGCCTTGGTGCAACGCTTGCAAAACGAAGCTGATTGGCCTGCAGGTACGACGCTGCGCGAGCCCGGCGATGCAGTCACCCGGGTCAGCAACCTTTCACGCGCTTACCGGGTGAACCTGACGGTGCTGGCACTGGTGGCCTTATTCACCGGCGGCTTTCTGGTGTATTCGGTGCTGGCCCTGAGCGTGACGCGGCGCTTACAGCAGTTTGCCTTGCTGGCAGTGCTGGGCTTGACCGGCCGGCATCGCCTGCAATTGGTGTTGTGGGAAGCGGCTGCTTTGGGCGCGTTCGGCAGCGTGCTGGGCCTGCTGTTGGGCACCGCATTGGCCGCCTTGGCATTACGCCTATTGGGTGGCGACTTGGGTGGAGGCTACTTCAGCGGCGCGACACCCGCTCTGCAATGGAGCCCTTGGGCTGCGCTGGTGTTCGGCGCGTTAGGCACTGCTGCGGCACTGCTGGGCGCATGGGGTCCGGCAAAGCTGGCGCAAGCGCTGCCACCCGCCCAAACCCTCAAGGGTTTGGGACACAGCCAAGGTGGCAGTAGCGGAGTGCGCGCTGGCTTGGTGCTGCTGGCGGCGGGCGGGCTACTGGCCCTCTTGCCCCCGGTGTGGGACATGCCACTGGCCGCCTACCTGAGTGTGGCGGCCCTGCTGCTGGGCGGCATCGTGAGCCTGCCGGCGCTGGTGGGTGTGGTGCTGAACCGCGTGGCACCCTTGCTAGCACGCCACTTGTTGCCTTTGCTAGCGGTGGAGCGCGCTCGGCGAGTGCGCGAAAGTGCAGCGGTGGCGGTGAGCGGCGTGGTCGCCGCCCTGAGCCTGGCGGTGGCACTCACGGTGATGGTGGCCAGTTTTCGCGGCTCGGTGATGGACTGGCTGGACCAGGTACTGCCCGCAGACCTGTACCTGCGCACCGCCATCAGCAGCAGTGCGCTGGACACCGCGTATCTGGACCCTGCCTTTGTGGAGCAAGCCAGTGCCATACCCGGCGTGGCACGCGCCACCACCCAGCGCATCCTGAACCTGTCTTTGGACTCTGCGAAACCCGGCGTGGCGCTGATTGCCCGCCCCTTGCGTGACCCGCAGAGTGGCCGGCTGAACCTGCCATTAGTAGGCGACGTGGCGACCGCCCCTGAGGGGAGCGTACCCATTTATGTAAGTGAGGCGATGGTGGACCTGTATGGCGCCAAGGTCGGAGAGCCTTTTCCTGCGTTGTCTCTGGCATTTAAGCCAAATCAGGTTCCAGCGCACACAGAATATGCGCGAGTCGCTCCGTTTTTTGTAGCAGGCATCTGGCGCGACTATGCCCGCCAAAGCGGTGCCATCACGCTGGACCGTGCCGACTACCTGCGTTGGACCCAGGACACGCGGGTCAATGACATGGCGTTCTGGCTGGAAGACGGCGCATCACCAGAGGTCCTGCAGACCGCCATGCGCAACCTGGCCAACCGCTTGGCTGGCACGCCGGCTGGCGAAGCCGGCAGGCTGCTGGAGTTCGGCTCGGCACGTGAGATACGCACTACCAGCCTGAAAATCTTTGACCGCAGTTTTGGAGTGACCTACTGGCTGCAGGCGGTGGCGATTGCCATCGGCCTCTTCGGGGTGGCGGCCAGCTTCAGCGCGCAAGTGCTGGCGCGGCGCAAGGAATTCGGCCTGCTGGTGCATCTGGGACTCACGCGCCGGCAGATTCTACGGGTGGTGGCGCTGGAGGGCGCTGCGTGGACATCACTGGGCGCATTGGCCGGCATTGCGCTCGGCCTGGCCGTAGCCGTGGTGCTGGTGCATGTGGTGAACCCGCAGAGCTTTCACTGGACCATGGAGCTGGCCCTCCCCTGGAGCCGGCTGGCGGCCCTGGGGGCTGCCGTGATTGCGGCAGGCACCCTCACCGCTTGGTTGTCCGGCCGAGCTGCTGCCGGGCGGGACGCGGTGATGGCGGTGAAGGAAGACTGGTAAGCCGGCCTTCACCGCCTGCGGAAGTTGTTTACTTCTTGGCGCGGATTTTTACCAGCTCGGCTTGCGCTTCGTTCCACAAGTCCATGCCGATGTCTGCGCCGATCGAGGCGTACACACGGGTCAGCTTGTCACGCATGCGGGCAGACTCTGCGGGAGACAACTCGTTGATTTGCATGCCCTTGGCCTTCAGGTCGGCCACGGCTTTGGATGCTTCCTCGCGGGTGTCTTTGCGCTCGAAGTCGCGGCTCAGTTTGGCTGCATCGCTCAGGATTTTTTGCTCATCTTTGGAGAGTTGATCCCACCACTTCTTGCTCACCAGCACGATCCAGGGGCTGTAGACGTGGTTGGTCACAGTCACGTACTTTTGCACTTCATAGAACTTGCTGGACAAGATGGTGTTGAAGGGGTTTTCCTGGCCATCCACCGTGTTGGTCTCCAGCGCGCTGAACAGCTCCGAGAAAGCCATGGGCACGGCGTTGGCACCCAAGGTCTTGAAGCTGTTGAGGAACACGTTGTTCTGCATCACGCGCAGCTTGATGCCTTCCAGGTCTTCGACCTTGTTGATCGCGCGTTTGCTGTTGGTCAGGTTGCGGAAGCCATTTTCCCAATACGCCAGGCCGACCAGGCCTTTGTCCTGCAGTTTGTTGCGGATTTTGTCGCCCACCGGGCCGTCCAGCAGCGCGTCGGCTTCCTTGGCGTTGCTGATCAGGAAAGGGGTATCCCACAGCGCCATTTCTTTGGTGATGCCGACCAAGGTTGCGGTGGAGCCGACCATCATTTCCTGCGCGCCACCGATCAGGGAGTTTTGCATCTGGACATCCGGACCGAGTGCGGCGGCACCGATGGTGCGGACCTTCATCTTGCCGCCGGAGGCTTTCTCTACGGCTTCGGCAAATACCTTGGCTGCTCGGCCCTGGTTGCTTTGCTCGTTGAGGCCGTAGCCGAAGCGGATCAGCCGGGGCTTGATGTCCTGCGCCACCGCAGGCAGTGCTGCGGCGAACACAGCGGCGCCCGCTACGGCCAGAACGGCACGACGGATCAGGGTGGTGGAAGCTTTCATGGTTTGTCTCCAGGGTAGGTGTTGTTGTGGTGCAAAAGGGAAGGAATAAGCGCTTAGCGCATCCACGCCACCGGCGCGGTCACGATCTGCGGAAAGAGAACGAAGAGAAACAGAATCAGCGTGTAGGTGATGAGGAAAGGGTTGACGCCCTTGATCACCTGGTGCAATGGCAGCTTGCCGACGCCGGCAACTACATTGAGTACCGTGCCTACCGGCGGGGTGACCAAGCCGATGGCGCCGTTGAGCACAAACATCAGCCCGAAGTACACAGGATCGATGCCGGCCTTGACCGCAATCGGCAGCATGACGGGCGCAAAAATCAGTATGGTGGGCGTGAGGTCCAGGGCGGTACCGATCAGCACCAGGACGACCATCATCACCGCCATCAGCAGGCGTGGATGCTCCACCAGTGGGCCCAACCAGGCAGTGAGCGTAGAGGGCAGGTCAGCCAGCGTGATCATGTAACTTGCCACCGCGGCACCGGCGCACAGGAACATGACGATAGCCGTGGTTTTTGCGGACCGTACCAACACACCGTACAGCTCGGACCATTGCATCTCGCGGTGCACAAACAAAGCAATCACCAGGGCGTACACCGCGGCCACCACGGCGGCCTCCGTCGGTGTGAAGACACCGCTTTTCATGCCGCCGATGATGATGACCGGCATGAGCAGCGCCCAGACTGCACGCCCGGTTGCCTGAATGCGCTCCACAAGAGGCACGGCGGTGCCAGCCGGCAAATCCATGCCTCGCAACACCAAACGCCAAGCGACCACCAGCCCCGCGCCCATGATGAGCCCCGGGACGATGCCCGATACAAACAGTGCCGAGATGGACGTATTGGTGGTGACTCCGTAAATCACAAAGGCCATGGAAGGCGGAATAATCGGGCCGATGACACTCCCCGCTGCGATCAGCCCTGCAGAGTCGGCTACCGGGTAACCGTGCTTGCGCATCATGGGCAGCAGGATGGCGGTCATGGCAGCCGCATCCGCCAAGGCAGAGCCCGACATGGCGGACAAGAGAATTGCAGCGCCAATGGTCACATAGCCCAGACCTCCGCGGATATGCCCCACCCAAGCCTGAGCCATGTCGATAATGCGCCGGCTGATGCCACCGGTGTTCATCAGCTCACCGGCCAGGATAAAAAACGGCACGGCCAGGAGTGCAAAACTGTCTACCCCGGCGACGAGGTTCTGGGCCAGTAACTGGGTGTCCCAGAAGTCGAGCACCCACGCCATGCCTGCACCGGTCAGCACCAGCGCGAGCCCCATATTCATGCCGATACCCATCAGCGTCAGCATGCCGGCGCAGAAGACCAAGAATGCGAGTCCTTCGTTGCTCATGGTGTTACTCCATGTCGGCGCTATGGCCGAGGTCCAAAGGAGTCCGTTGAACCAGCTCCCAAAGCGCCATCGCACCTATGGACAGGGAACACAGGAACGCCGGAAGCGGCAGCAACGCGCTGGGGTAACCCAGCACCACCGAAGTACTGTCCAAGCCCACGACGACCTGCTGCCAGGCACCACGGCCCAACAACGCACAAGCGAGTACAACCAAGAGCCGGATCAGCACCGTCATGCAGGCTAGCGCTCTGGGCTTGCTTTGGAGGGCCGCGACCAGAGTGGTAAAGGCCATGTGCTCGCCGGCGGGGTAGGCCGCGGTGGCACCGATGAAAACCATCCAGACAAACAACAGGCGGGACAACTCTTCACTGGCTGCCACGCCACTTCCGAAACCATAGCGCAGCACCACGTTGATGAACACAGACACTGCCATCACGCCCAGACAGGCCGCCATCAATACATTGGTGGTGCGTACAAAGCCACTGGCGCGCACCGGCGAGTCCGGTGTTCTGGGGGCAGTCATAAGGTCTCCTCGTAGGTGGCGAGCCAGGCGGTGACCGCAGCTTGCAAATCTTCCAACGGAAGCATGGCATTCAAGGTCAACACGCCGGCCTCCCCGGTCGGGGACTCCAGCGTGGCAAATTGGTTGTCCACCAGGGTGGTGGAAAAAAAGTGGCTGGCGGCACGGGCTGTCACGCGGACTTGTGCATCTGCGCGGCTGATTTCCAGAAAAGCAAACAACAATTCGGGCGCCGCAGCGCGCAAACGTTCCCGGTAGCTGTGCTTGAGGGCCGAGCAAGTCACCACGGCACCCCGGGGATGAAGGAGGATCTGCTCACTCAGCGTGGCCAGCCAGCCTTGGCGGTCTACATCTGTCAGGGCAATGCCCTGCTGCATCTTGCTGCGGTTGGCCGGGCTGTGGTGGTCGTCCCCTTCCACCAACGGCATGCCGGTCGCCGCAGCCACCCGGGCGCCGACGCTGGATTTGCCGCACCCGGCCACTCCCATGATCACAATAGATTTCATAGCTTCCATTATTTGGATAGCGCTATCCAAACTGCTTCAAAAAAAAATAACGGCACTTCACATCGGTATGCAAAAAAGCCGCTATGCAAAGCGATGCGGGTTAGTACTCTGCTTCGCCGTCTTCGGATAGCGCTATCCTATGAGAAGATTTCACAAACCCATTCAGTAGTTTCCCTAGGCCATGAACAACCCTCTCCGGCCCCGTGCCACGGGCCGCGTCACGCTCTCCGATGTGGCGCAGCTGGCCGGCGTCAGCCCCATCACCGTGTCGCGCGCATTGCGGGGTGAGCGTGCGGTGGCGTCCGACTTGGTCGCGAAAGTGCGCGCAGCCGCCGACACGCTGGGCTACGTGCCCAACCCGGCCGCGCGGGCCCTGGCTTCAGGGCAGAGCAGCCATGTGGCAGTGCTCATCCCCATGCTTTCCAACGCCTTGTTTGTGGATTTGTTGGAAGCTTTGCAGCTCAGTCTTCGGCAAGCCGGCTTTCAAACGCTGATCGGCATTACCCACTACGACCCGAGTGAAGAAGAAACCCTGCTGCGCGAGCAGCTGCTGCACCGCCCTGCAGGCCTGATCGTGACCGGGCTGGAACGCCACGAAACTACCCGCCAGCTGATTGCACAAAGCGGAGTGCCCTGCGTACACCTGATGACGACCGAGGTGCCACCGGGCGCCCATTGCGTCGGCTTTTCCCAAATGGACGCCGGCCGCGACATGGCCCGGCACCTGATCGGCAAAGGCTACCGTCGTATTGCATTTGCAGCGGCCCAGCTGGACCCGCGAACCCTGCAGCGGCTCCAAGGCTGGCGCAATGCCTTACAAGAAGCTGGTTTGCACGACGAATTGCTGGAGTGGCTCAACCCTGCGCCCTCATCATTGGAGCTGGGGGCCCGGATGTTTGAGCAGATCATGGGACAAACGCCGCCGGTAGACGCCATCTTCTTTTGCAACGACGACTTGGCGCAAGGCGCCCTGCTTGCGGCCATGCGCATGGGGGTTGCGGTGCCGCAGCGTGTGGCAATTGCGGGGTTCAATGACTTGACCGGCAGTGACCAGATGGTGCCGCCACTCACCACCGTGCGCACCCCACGGGCCGAGATCGGCCATGCAGCTGCGCAAATGCTGATCCGACTGATGCAGGGCGATACCGTGCCCGACGAAGCGGTGAACCTGGGCTACGCGCTCCAGGTGCGGCAAAGCACCTGAAGCGCACCTGAGTCGCAAGCGCTCAGGGAGCGTTGGACTCCAAACCGCGCAACACCCGGCCGCGGCCTGCCGTCAGGTATTCGGCATACCCGGCCAGACCTGCCACCAGTCGCCACATGGCACGCGCTACCAGAGCCAGACCATGACCGATGTCACGCACCGGGTCCACGACGGCCGCCTGCCAACGGCTGGCCGCGCAATTTTCCGGCGCTGGCACCCATTGCAGCTGAATGCCATCCTGCCCTTTGTAGGCCCAGGCTTCCACCACCACGCGCTGCCCGGCACGCAGTTGCAGATCATGGCCCAGCGCCACAAAGTGGTCGCCGGTCTCGGCAAGCGGGGTGTGGCGCGACACATCCAAGGTCGCCCAAGCGCGACCGCTGATGACGCGCAGTACGCCGGCAGTGCGGGGCTTGAGGGTCACTGCATGCCCTTGCGGCAGGGTCCAGGGGGTGCTCTCGCACAGCGCCACCTTGCCCATCGCCACTGTCATGCCGGGGGCCACCGGTGCGGCGAGGTTCACGCCGGACATGGATGCGGACACAAATTCTTGCAGTGAACAGGGGGAGGATAGGCTTTGCGATGACATGGAAAACTCCTTGAAAAATGTGGATGGGCAAGCAGATGATCCTCCCGCCCCGGCTTTGCCGTCCAATGAAATCGGGCTATGCTATTCATTCCATTAACGCATGAATCGCACTCTGCGATCCTCCCGCCATGTCTGACGCCATCGCCCCGAATACCGAGATCCGTCTGCGCACCCGCCCGATCGCTGTGGGCCACCTGCGCGCACTGGAAGCCGTGGCTAGGCACCTGAATTTCCGAGCGGCTGCCGAGGAACTGGCACTCACGCAAAGCGCCGTGAGCCGCCAGATCCAGGCACTGGAGGATGAAGTGGGCGTACCCCTCTTTTTGCGCCACACCCGCGCTGTGGAGCTCACGGGTGCCGGTGGACAATTGTTGCGCGCGGCAGTGCCTTCCCTGGAGCGCATCGACTCCGCCGTACGACAGATCCGGCGCACCGCAGGGCGCAAAAGCGTAGCCATTTCGACCTGGGCCTCGTTCGCCTCCATGTGGCTGATCCCGCGCCTGGAGGCCTTTCAGGCGGAATACCCCGACATCGACATCCGTATCGACGCTACCGACAACCCGGTGGACCTGGACACCAGCGATGTGGACCTGGCCATCCGCTACACCCAGCCCGGCGGGGTGAACTCCGACGCAGTGCGCCTTTTCGGCGAGCAGCTCACCCCGGTAGCCAGCCCCTGGTTGCTCAAGAGCGGCGCCCCGCTGCGCAAGGCAGCAGACCTGGCCCGCTTTGCCCTGTTGGAGGCCAGCGACACTCACCGCGTGCAGAACCTGGAGTGGCTCACTTGGCGGCGTTGGCTGGAACTCAACCAACAGCCCCGGCTGGAGCCCAAGCGCTGGATGTATTTCAACTATGCCCACCAGATCGCTCAGGCAGCACTGACCGGCCAGGGTATTGCGTTGGCGCGTATGCCCTTGGTGGCAGACAGCCTCGCCAGTGGCGACCTCGTTGAGGTGCTGCCAGGCGGCCGCATTGATACGCCCATGGTCTATTGGCTTTTGGTGGGAGCGCGCAACAGCGGCCGCCCGGAAATTCAGGCCTTTTGCGACTGGCTGTTGGCTCAGGCTGCGGTGACGCGAAGAGCCATCGGCGAGGTGCCCGACCCGGAAACCCAAGCGCATCCGGACGGACGGCTGCCGGATACGCCAGACACCAATTGCGATGCTGCAGCGCATCCATGACAATGAGCCCATGTCACACATCACCCTTTTTCGCGCCCTGGTTCTGGCGGCCTTAGCAAGCACAACCACGCTCGCAGCGCTGGCGCAGAACGACGCACTCATTACCAAACGGCCCAGCACCTTGCGTGATGCCCCCGCAGATACGGCAGCCACCTTGGCCAACCTGACTGCACAAACACCGCTCACCCGCTTGCCGGTGCGCCAGGGGCCCTATGTGCAAGTGCGCACGGCCAATGGCACCACCGGCTGGATGCACCTCTTTGATGTGAGCAGCCCTGCTGAGCAAAGCAGTGTGGCAGCCACCGCCACCGGCGCCCTGAGGGGCTTGACCAACTTTTTCAACCGCGGAAACGCGCCTGCTACGAACACGGCGTCCACCACCGTCGGTATCCGTGGGCTGGGGGCAGAGGATATTGCCAACGCACAGCCCAACCCTTCTGCGCTTGCGCAAATGGAAGGCCAGCGCCAGGACGCATCTCAAGCCCGGCGATTTGCGGACAGCGCCGCCTTGCAGGTGCATGCGGTCGAGCCCCTGCCGGTACCCACTCCACCCGCACCACCAGCCGGCCCTGCCGGTCGTCGCCTGGAGAGCTATAACTGATGCGCGCGCGCCACCACTCCTCTATCGCTCGCACGCTATCCGCTGCGGCTCTTACCATATTGTGCGCCCTGCCTGTACAGGCAGAGGAGCCCGGAAGGGCACTGGGCAATCTGTTTCAGAACTTGTTGAGGCAAGGCCCTGCATCACCTGCTGCTGCAACAGTAGCGCCTGCCTCCGGCGCAACCAACACAGGCGACTTGGCCAGCTTGTTCAACCAGTCCATCGAACAAATTGACGAGCCCAAAGAAATCGAAATGGGCAAGCAGCTGGCCGCTGTCCTGCTGGGAGCCAAACCGCTGTCGCCCAACATGGCACTCCAACGCTATGTGAACCGCTTGGGGCGCTGGATTGCCCTGCAGTCCGCACGGCCGGACCTGCCTTGGACTTTCGGGGTGCTGGATGACGCGGGTTTCAATGCCTTCGCGGCTCCCGGGGGCTATGTGTTTGTGACCAAAGGCCTGGTAGAGGCCCTGAACGACGAGTCCGAACTGGCCGGCATTCTGGCGCACGAAATCCAGCACGTAGTCGGCAAGCACCACCTCAAGGCCATGCGCAAAAGCGCCCAGGCAGGTTTACTCACCAGCCTTATCGCCGCCCGTCTGAGCGAACGCACCAATGGGGTGTTGCAAGGCCAGCTGCTGATGCTGGGCAAAGACATGTACTCCAAAGGCCTGGACCAGAGTGACGAACTCGAAGCCGACCGTGTGGGTGTGGCGCTTGCTGCGCGAGCAGGCTTTGACCCCTATGGTTTGGTGGCCGTCTTGCAGGGCCTGCGCACCGCCGCACCGGACAACCCGATGTTCAGCCTGCAGCTCAGCACTCACCCGCCCACCCAAGTGCGCCTGGACCAGCTGGAGCTGGCCATGGGGCAGCGTCTGGATGCTTATTCCGGCAAGCCCACGCTCACCATCGCCCAGCGCTTGGCGCGCGGCGTGGGGCGGTAAAGCGGCACATCGCATGAAACACCCCGGATTGGGCCGCCGGCAATTGCTGCTGGCGCCTGCATTGGCAGGCCTCTTGCCCGCCGCGCAGGCGCTACCGCGTACTACCCTGCACTTTCCGCGGGACGCGGGCAGTCACAAC
Source organism: Comamonadaceae bacterium (assembly GCA_027488985.1). Taxonomy (GTDB): domain Bacteria; phylum Pseudomonadota; class Gammaproteobacteria; order Burkholderiales; family Burkholderiaceae_C; genus Allorhodoferax; species Allorhodoferax aquaticus. Next base: position 350,010 of record JAIYAR010000013.1, read on the forward strand.
GATTTCAAGACCGAGTGGTGGTACGTAACCGGCGTGGCTCAGGTGCAGGGCAAAGCAGGCGACGCGAAAGACAAGCCTCGCCTTTTGGGTTTTCAGGTCACTTTCTTTCGCAGCCGGGTGGATGCGACCCAAGGCATGCAGTCGCGACTTGCCGCGCGCCAACTGCTGTTTGCCCATGCGGCGGTGACGGATGTCGATGGCAAAAAGCTCTGGCATGACCAGCGCATCGCCCGCTGGTCCGGCGATGCGCCGGGCACTAACCCGGCCGATACCGCTCATGCAAGCACTACGGACACGAATGTCACCTTGCGGGACTGGAGTCTGCAGCGCGTCGGGCCTGATTTGCAAGCAGACATTAGCGGCAAAGACTTTGCGATCCAGCTGCGATTTCAGGCCAGCCAACCGGTTTTGCTGCAGGGTGTGGACGGACTTTCCCGCAAAGGCCCTGAGGAAAAACAAGCCAGCTACTACTACAGCCAACCGCAGCTGCAAACCAGCGGCAGCATCCGCTTGCAGGGCAAGAATCTCACGCTGCAAAACGGCAGCGTCGCTTGGATGGACCATGAATGGAGCCAGGAAGTGCTGCACCCGCTGGCAGTGGGCTGGGATTGGATCGGCGTCAACCTGTTTGACGGCAGTGCACTCACTGCCTTTCAGCTGCGGGACGCAACAGGCAATGCGATGTGGGATGGCGGCTCGTTTCGCAGCGGGAACGGCCAGCGCTTTGGCTTCACCCGTGGCGAGGTACTGTTCAAGCCGCTCAGGCGCTGGACCAGCCCGCTCAGCCAGGCCAGCTACCCGGTGGAGTGGATGGTGCGCACACCCGCGGACTACTACACCGTGAAAGCCGTGCTGGACAACCAGGAGCTCGACAGCAGGGGCTCCACCGGCGCCATTTACTGGGAAGGCCTGAGCGAGGTTTGGGACAGCAAAAACCGCCTGGTTGGTCGGGGCTACCTCGAAATGACAGGCTACGCTGCCACCCTGAAGCTCTAGGCTCAGCGGCTGGACTTGCGGCGCTCCCGCCCTGCCAGCCAACGCAACAGCAGTGCATGAAAGGCCTCGGGCTGGTCCAGCATGACCCAGTGGCCGCAACGCAAAGCATGCGCCGCCCCGTCTTCAGAGGCACGCAAAGTGTGCACCCAGCGCGGCGAGTGGAACATGAACGGTTTGCGTTCTCCGAACACATACAGCACCGGACACCTTGGTTTCACCGGACCGGTTTTGAGGCCACCACGCAGGCCGAACCAGCTCATGGCGTAAGGAAAATTCATGGTCCAGTGCAGCTGATCGGCCGGGACAGGGCAGCGCATCGCCCGGGCCATCCAACGGGTCATCCAGTCGGCCAAGCCACCATGCAGGTAGCGACCGACGGCCCATGCAGTCGCCAGCCACAGCTGGTAGCCTGCGATGTACAACTTTTGGCGGACAGAGAGAGATGACAGGTAAGCGCCCGCGTTGTAGTCCCCAATGTCGACCGCCACAATGGCTGCGACGTGCTCCGGATGGCGCATGGCCAGCTCATAGCCGAAAATGCAACCCCAATCGTGCAGCAGCAAAGTCACAGGCTCACCGGGGCTGACAGCGTTGATGACAGCCAGCAACGACGCCACCACCTCGTCCAGAGTGGGGAGAGGCGCTTTGCCATCAGTGATCCCGAAGCCGGGCAACGTCAACCGAACGCAGCGATGATGGGACCGTAAAGCCTGTACCGTACCGTCCCATACATGTAAGGTGTCTGGCCACCCGTGCAGCATGACCACAGTGCGCGGCCCAACTCCCTCGATACGCACATTGACGCCATTGACGTGAAGTTCCTGAAAGCCCATCTGTCCTCCTGAATTTTTTCCTAGAGCTTACCTCGGCAGTTATGCAACAAAGTGAAACAAACCGAAAATCAGACGCTATAAAAGCAATAGCTACTTGCGCAATACTTACGGGGGCCGACCGGGTATTTTCTTTATTTGTGCAAGCCGCCTTGCAGCCGGACCCCCCACCCTCACCTGAACACCCATGAGTTCCTCCGACCGCCCCAAATCCACCAACCCCAAATCGCTCTCCGGCTTGCTGCCTTTTTTACGGCCCTACCGGGCCCGCATTGGCATGGCCCTCGTGTTTCTGGTCCTCGCGGCGGGTGCCACGCTGGCGTTTCCAGTGGCATTGCGCAGTCTGATTGACGGCGGTCTGGTGCAGACCGACAAGGGCGCGCAATTGATGGCGCTGCGCGACCACTTTGCCGCACTGTTTGCGGTGGCTGTGGCACTAGGCCTGTTTTCGGCGGCACGGTTTTACATGGTGAGCTGGCTGGGTGAGCGGGTAACGGCGGACCTGCGCAATGCGGTCTACAGCCACGTGCTCAAGCAAAGCCCGGAGTTTTTTGAGACCACCCAGACCGGTGAGGTGCTTTCGCGCCTGTCCGCCGACACCACCCTGGTGCAAACCGTGGTGGGCTCTTCACTCTCCATGGGCCTGCGCAATGCGGTCATGGGCATAGGGGCGCTGGGCGTGCTGGTGTGGACCAACCCGGTGGTCATGCTGCAGGTATTGGTGGTGCTGGTACTCATCGTGCTGCCCAGCTTGTGGTTCGGCCGGCGGGTACGCAAGCTCTCCCGCGCATCCCAGGACCGGGTAGCGGACTCCAGTGCGATTGCCGCCGAAGTGCTCAATGCCATTCCCGTGGTACAGAGCTACACCGCGGAGGGGCGTGAAACCGGCCGCTTTGTAACGTCTACCGACAATGCCTTCGCCACAGCCACCAAGCGCAGTTTGATGCGCTCGGCCTTGGTGGCTTTCATCATTATCGCGACCTCTGCCGCCTTGCTCTGGGGCTTGTACCAGGGCACACAAGCGGTGGCCGAGGGGCGCATTACCGCGGGCCACTTGGGGCAAACCGTGGTCTACGTGATCATTCTGGCCAGTGCATTTGCGGTCCTGGGTGAGGTCTATGGCGACCTGTTGCGTGCCGCCGGTGCGACTGAGCGGTTGATGGAACTTCTGGGAACCCAGTCGCCTATTTCTTCACCCTCAAATCCTGTTCTGGCGCCCCTGCCTTCTGCGGGAAGCGCTATCAAATTTGAAGCAATTAATTTCCACTACCCCTCCCGACCGCAGCAGCAGGTACTGCAAAACTTCAGCCTGGATGTGAAGCCCGGCCAGACGGTGGCTATCGTGGGGCCCAGCGGTGCCGGCAAGAGCACGGTGTTCCAGCTGCTGCTGCGTTACTACGACCCGCAAAGCGGCAGCATCGCCCTCGATGGGGTGGAAACACGCGCGCAGGCGCTGGACGCATTGAGGCAACGGGTAGGCATCGTGCCGCAGGACGCGGTCATTTTCTCCAGCTCTGCGATGGAAAACATCCGTTACGGCAAGCCCGGTGCTACGGATGCCGAAGTCAAGGCCGCTGCGCATGCTGCGTTCGCACACGAATTCATTGAAGCCTTGCCAGAGGGCTACGACACCTTCCTTGGTGAGCGGGGTGTGCGCTTGTCCGGTGGTCAACGCCAGCGCATTGCTATCGCCCGAGCGATGCTCAAGAACCCTCCCCTGCTGCTGTTGGACGAGGCCACTAGCGCGCTGGACGCCGAAAGCGAGCGTATGGTGCAAGCAGCGTTGGAGAGCGCCATGCGCGACCGGACCACGCTGGTTATCGTCCACCGCCTGGCTACCGTGCAAAAGGCAGACCTGATCGTGGTGCTGGACCACGGCGTGCTGGTGGAGCAAGGCACGCACGCTGAGTTGGTGGCCAGGGGTGGCGTATACGCAGGCTTGGCCGCACTGCAGTTCAATGCTTAAATGACTTGCGAAGTTTCGCGGCAAAGCACAAAGCCACACCCTTTAATCGGTTGATTAACGGGGCATACACCTCCTAAAATCGGGCTTTCCGACTCAGGAGGCCCGTATGGAAATTTCCCGCGCCAAAGTGCAGCAGCCCGAAAAAGTGCAAGCTGCAAAGCGAACAGAGGCAATCCAACGCGAAGAAGTTCGCGAGGCAGCAGCCCGCGAGCAAAAACCTCCCAAAGCGCAAGAAGCAGAACGCAGGCCTGTGGTCAACGGCCAAGGCCAGATTATCGGCACGCGCATCAACGTGAGCGCCTGACAGCCGTTCTATCCTGCCATGGCGATCACGGCCACCAACAGCGCAACACCTTCGCTCCAGGCGACGCTGAGCAAGGCGCGTCTGGAACAGGCCAAGCGCGAGGCGGAAAACGCCGAAACCAAGGTGGAGGCTCTGCAACAGCAGACTGAGCAAGCCGAGCAGGAAGTCCAGGCCAAACGGGAGAACGTGCGAGAACTCAGCTCCCGCACCAGGCTGGAAGACACGACCTACATGGGCCAGTTGCGTGCTGCTCGCTCTGCTGTGGCTCCAGCCACTCAGGATTTTTTGGTTCGGATGTATGCGGCCACTTCGGCCAAGTTTGCAGCGAGCGGTAATGCACTTAAGTCCAGCCTGAATGCGCGACCCTTCATCAACACCTTGGGACAACCCACTGGTCGCATCGTCAACCTTAGTGCGTGATCATCTATAAAAGTTTTGCATAGTTAGCATATGAAGCGGCCTTGGACAGGTCGTCAGCACAGGCCTACATTGCGGGCCTTGACGACAACCATAAGGAGCTTTCATGTCGCAACACCCCGGCGTCCACCCGACGCTTCCCGTGCAACCCGCAGCCACTACCCACGCGCTGCCTTCGTATCTGCAAGCCGACCACCTCGGCCCTTGGGGCATCTACCTGCAGCAGGTCGATCGTGTTACCCCTTATCTCGGACATCTGGCCCGTTGGGCTGAAACGCTCAAGCGCCCCAAGCGTGCTTTGATCGTCGATGTGCCTATCCAGCTGGACAACGGCACCGTGGCCCATTTTGAGGGCTATCGCGTACAGCACAACACGTCCCGCGGTCCTGGCAAGGGTGGCGTTCGCTTCCACCAGGATGTCACGCTGTCCGAAGTCATGGCGCTATCGGCCTGGATGTCGGTGAAAAACGCAGCGGTCAACGTGCCTTATGGTGGCGCAAAAGGCGGTATCCGCGTGGATCCCAAAACCTTGTCCATGGGGGAACTGGAGCGTCTGACCCGTCGCTACACCAGCGAAATCGGCATCATCATCGGGCCGTCCAAAGACATTCCCGCGCCGGATGTGAACACCAATGAGCAGATCATGGCGTGGATGATGGACACCTACTCCATGAACGAAGGTGCCACCGCCACCGGCGTAGTCACCGGCAAGCCGATTGACCTGGGCGGCTCCTTGGGGCGACGTGAGGCCACTGGGCGCGGGGTGTACACCGTGGGGGTAGAAGCGGCGCGTCACCTCGGTTTGGATATCAGCTCGGCACGTGTTGCAGTACAGGGCTTTGGCAACGTGGGCGGCATTGCGGCCAAACTGTTTGCACAGGCCGGTGCCAAAGTGGTGGTGGTGCAAGACCACGGCGGTACGGTGTACCGCGAAGCGGGGATCGACGTGCCCGCCCTCTTGACCCACGTTTCACGTCACGGCTCGGTAGGCGGCTTTGCTGGCGCAGAAGCATTGGATGCCAACGCGTTTTGGGATATTCCATGCGAGATCCTGATTCCGGCCGCATTGGAACAGCAGATTACTCCTGCCAATGCCAACCGGATACAAGCCAAACTGATCATTGAAGGTGCCAACGGCCCCACAACGCCTGCTGCTGATGACATCCTCCAGGAACGCAACATCCTGGTGGTGCCGGATGTGATTGCCAACGCTGGCGGGGTCACCGTGAGCTACTTCGAATGGGTGCAGGATTTCTCCAGCTTCTTCTGGAGCGAAGATGAAATCAATGCCCGCTTGGTGCGCATCATGAAAGATGCATTTGCGGCCGTTTGGGAAGTGGCCCAAGACCACAAGGTGAGTCTGCGCACTGCAACTTTCATTGTCGCGTGCAAGCGGATATTGCACGCCCGTGAACTTCGCGGTCTTTACCCCTGATTGCCGGCTGAAAGGCCGCTGCGGATCGTGCTATTGCAGCGGCTTTTTCAGGTGTTCAGGAATGGGGAGCGCCACCAGTTCAATGCCCTCCTCCATTAATTCACGCGCTTCGGCGGGCGTAGTCTTGCCACGGATACCACGCTCTTCTACTTCTCCGTAATGCATGCGCCGGGCTTCATCTGCAAACCGGTTGCCTACGTCCTCGGTATTCGCAAGCACCTGCTTGGCCACATGAACCCAAGCTTGATGCAAAGCATTTTGCAATTCGGGATTCAGATCAGGTGTACGAACGGTTGTCGGCTCGGTCGTAGTATCTGCGGTTGGCGGAAGTTCCACTGGAGCCTTGGCACCCGAAAGATTCAAACGTGGAGCACTCAGCTTCTTTTGAACCGCAGCATCACCACACAGCGGACACTGTACGAAAGCGCGTTGGATCTGAGATAGGAAGTCCTCCTCTGAACCGAACCAACCTTCAAATACGTGCCCGGAAGAGCACTGCAAGTCCAACACTTTCATAAATTGGCCAAGTGCCCTTAGCCTGGAGAAACGGACGACCATGTCGGCGCCCAAGTTCCAGCCTGATAAGCCTGAAGCCACAATGCTGCGGCAATGGTTTTGGCATCTGTCACGTGCCCATCCAGACACCACGCGATCAAATCGTCGGCTGTCGCAGTAAACACGTCAAGAAACTCACCGCTATCCAGCTTGCGTTCACCGGCTACCAATCCTTTCGCAAACCACACCTCAATAAATTCGGTGGAATACGCAATAACGGGATGAATAACGCCCGCCTTAGCCCAATCTGCAGCCCTGTAACCGGTTTCTTCATGAAGCTCGCGGCGAGCGCAGTGCGCCGTGTTTTCTCCAGCGTCCAGTTTGCCAGCTGGAAACTCGATCATGACCTGCTGTACCGGATAACGGTACTGGCGCTCGAGCACCACCTGCAATGGTTGACCGGGTGCTTCAATCAGGGGCACGACCATGACTGCACCGGGATGGATCACATATTCGCGAGTTGCACGGGTTCCATCGGGCAAGGAGACCAGGTCGCGCCGCGCGTGTAAAAAACGCCCCCTCACCATGTCTTCGCTGGTAACCTGGGTTTCCAGCAAGTGGGCAACGCCACCAGGATCAATCATGGTGCTTCAGGAGGTAGCGATACACGAAGCCGGGAAATGCAAACGTCAAAAAGAGCGTTGCTGTGATAGCGTAAAACTCCCAGCCTTGGGGAGCAATCTGACCGACATTCTTCTCAAGAAGAAGACCGATACCCCCAACCAGGAAATAGAAAAGCACTAACTCCAACAACCGCATTCCCAATGACTTACTGTCCGGACCAAATAATCCAAGCAAGCGGCGGGTCACAAAGGGCAAATTCGCCGCAACCAGGCCAGCCATCAGCAGGACCAGTACATACAGCGAATTACCCATAATATACAAACAACTAAATGTGCTGGAGCAGTGCACTCACATGCCCAACATCTGACGCACAGACGAAGCGCACAAGGCCATCAAGCTACCGGGAGCCAAACCAAGGATCAAGACAAGAGCACCATTGATTGAGAGTACAACTCGCACGTCGGTAGGCGCAGTCACGGTCGTCGCAGTAATTGGCTCATCAAAGTACATCACCTTGACCAAGCGCAGGTAATAGAAAGCGCCAATCAGTGACATCAGTACGGCGAAAACTGCCATTCCGAGATAGACCGCCTGACCCGAAACTACCAGCGCCTGCAGGACTGAGAGCTTCGCGTAGAAACCAACCATGGGTGGAATCCCCGCCAAAGAAAATGCGCAAATGGCCATGACGGCGGCATATAGCGGACTGCGCTGATTCAAACCGGCAAAATCAGAAATCTCTTCGCTCTCAAACCCTTCACGGGACAAAAGCAAGATGACTCCGAAGGTCGCCAAGGTGGTCAACACATACGTGATGACATAAAACATCGCAGAGCTGTAAGCGTTGGCAGCGAAGGTAACGGCATCGCCATTCACTACACCGGACATGAGGCCCAACAAGACAAAGCCCATCTGGGAGATCGTGGAAAACGCCAACATGCGCTTCAAGTTGGTCTGCGCGATGGCTGCGAGGTTTCCTATCAGCAAGGAGCCTATGGACAGCACCATCAACATCTGCTGCCAGTCGCCGGCCAAGGGACGCAGACCCTCCACCAACAAACGGATGCAAATGGCAAAAGCTGCCAACTTGGGGGCGCCACCGATCATCAAGGTGACAGCTGTCGGAGCGCCTTGGTAAACATCGGGAATCCACATGTGAAACGGAACCACACCCAATTTGAATGCCAGGCCCGCCACAAGAAACACCAAGCCAAAGACTAAAACGTCAGGGCGGATCTGGCCACTGGAAATCGTCTTAAACAACTGGGTGATATCCAAGGTACCCGTAGCACCGTACAACATGGACATGCCGTACAGGAGGAAACCTGATGCCATGGCGCCCAACACAAAATACTTCATTGCAGCTTCAGTTGCCGATACATTGTCGCGACGCAATGCAACCAGAGCGTAGCTTGACAAGGTCAACAGCTCCAAACCCATGTAGGTCAGCAACAGGTTGTTCGATGAAATCATCACGAACATGCCGAGCAATGACAGCAAGTTGAGCGTAAACAGCTCTCCGCCACGCAGCATGTCACGGTGACCGGCATAAGGTCGCGCGTACACCAAGGAAACCATAACGGCGACAGCTGCAAAACATTTGAGCCAATTGCCCATGGCATCGCTTACCACCATGTTGCCGAAACCATAGTAAGTATGACCCGCGATAGCCAATTGTGCTTCCAAAGCAGCAACCACCGCCAAGGTCAGCATAGTCAAAACATAGGTAAGGTTGCGCAATGGGGTCTTTACCCCCAGATCGATCAACAGGATGGCACATGCCATCACCATCAAAACGATCTCCGGATACACCGTGATCCAACTGATTTTGTCAATCATTGTTCGTCTCTCAATTCAGTTTGATCAGTTCAATTTGGAAATGGCTACGTGCTTCAGCAGTTCCGCTACCGACACATCCATCACATCAGTGAAAGGCTTGGGATACAACCCCATAACTAGGACCGCTATGGCCAACAAGCCGAGCATCAAAAACTCTCTCGAATTGATATCTGTCAACTCTTTGACATCATCATTGGCGACTGGACCCAGATAAACACGCTTGAACATCCACAAGGTGTAGGCTGCGCCGAAGATCAAGGCGCTCGCTGCGGCAAAACCAATCCAGAAATTGAATTTCACAGCCCCCAGGATCACCATCCATTCACCAACGAAACCAGCAGTTCCCGGCAAGCCGCAATTCGCCATTGCGAAGAGCAATGCGAATGCTGTGAATTTAGGCATGGTATTCACCACTCCGCCATAGCTGGAGATATCACGGGAGTGAACACGGTCATACAACACGCCGATAGAAAGAAACATAGCGCCAGACACAAAGCCGTGAGCGATCATCTGAACCAAACCGCCTGAAACGCCCAAGTCATTGAAGATAAAAAAGCCGAGGGTCACGAAACCCATATGAGCCACCGAGGAATAGGCCACTAACTTCTTCATGTCCTGCTGAACCATCGCCACCAATCCAACATACACCACGGCGATCAGCGACAGCGCCACCATGAAGCCACCATACGCATGCGCTGCATCGGGAGCGATTGGCATGGAAAAACGCAGGAACCCGTAGGCACCGAGCTTCAACATGATGGCTGCCAGCACAGCAGATCCTCCGGTAGGAGCTTCCACGTGCACATCAGGGAGCCAAGTGTGGACCGGCCACATGGGAACCTTTACCGCAAAGGCTGCAAAGAATGCAAAGAACAGCAGCGTCTGTGCCGTCTGCCCCAAAGGCAATGCATGCCACTTCGCCAAATCGAAGCTACCGCCCGATTGGGTGTACAGGAAGATCAGCGCAATCAGCATCAACAAAGAACCTAGGAGCGTGTACAAGAAAAACTTGAATGCCGCATAAATCTTGTTGGGGCCACCCCAGATACCGATGATCAAATACATCGGGATCAAGGTCGCTTCGAAAAACACATAAAACAGCATGCCGTCCAACGCGGAAAACACACCGATCATCAGCCCGCTCAATATCAAGAAGGCGCCCATGTATTGATTGACACGGTTAGTAATCACCTCCCAAGCAGCGATCACAACGATCACTGTGATGAACGCGGTCAACGGCACAAACCAAAACGAAATGCCATCCAACCCAAGGTGGTAGTTGACATTGAAACGTTCAATCCAAGGAATGTTCTCAACGAACTGCATGGCGGCGGTGCTGTTGTCAAATTGACTATACAAAGGCAAGGTCAACAACAAGCTCACAACAGCACCAATCAATGCCACCCAACGAACTGCATTGGCCTGCTCATCACGCCCGAGCACAAGAAGCAGGACACCAAATGCAATCGGCACCCAAATAGAAAGGCTCAACAAACCCATATTCTTTTTCTCCTACTTGAGCCAGACGAAATATGTCATCAATACAAACACGCCAAGGATCATGATCAACGCATAGTGGTACAAGTAACCAGACTGAGCCTTGCGCACGAACCCTGAAAAAAGTCCAACAAGCTTCCAGGATCCATTCACCACGGCACCATCAATAACGGCTTGGTCGCCAACCTTCCAAAGCCCCATACCCAACATTCGCGCTCCCCGTGCCAGAATGTTTTCGTTGATCCAATCAAGGTAGTACTTGTTTTCTAGCAAGGTGTATAGAGGTTGCACCTTGCGCTTGATGGCCGCAGGTACAGCGGGGTACATCATGTAGAACACATACGAGGTCAACACGCCGCCAATGGCTAACCACAACGGGAGAGTCGTCAGTGAGTGCATTGCCATTGCCGCTGCACCATGGAATTCACCAGACAACTCCTTCATCGCTGGATGCAATTCGTGGTTCACGAAGATCACGCCCTTGAAGAAGTCGCCATGCAACATTGGCCCGATGGTGAAATAACCAATCAAGACGGAGGGAATCGCCAAGAGGACCAATGGCAGCCAAACCACCCACGGGGATTCGTGGGGATGGGCATCATGCCCATGGTGGTGGTCGTGATGCGCATCTGGGTTTTGGTCAAATCGTTCCTTGCCGTGAAAGACCAGGAAATACATACGGAACGAATAAAACGCTGTCACAAAAACACCAGCGAGCACCGCGAAATTCGCAAAACCGGCCCCCGGCAAGTGGCTTGCATGGACGGCTTCAATAATGCTGTCTTTGGAGTAGAAACCAGAGAAAAACGGCGTACCAATCAAGGCCAGAGAACCCAGCAGGGATGTAATCCACGTCACCGGCATGTATTTGCGCAACCCACCCATCCAGCGAATATCTTGGTTGTGGTGAACACCCATGATCACGGACCCTGCACCCAAGAAAAGCAAGGCCTTGAAGAACGCGTGGGTCATCAAGTGGAAAACCGCCACAGAATACGCCGACACACCTAGTGCGACGGTCATGTAACCGAGCTGCGACAAGGTGGAGTACGCAACAACACGCTTAATGTCGTTCTGGATGATTCCAAGGAAACCCATGAAGAGCGCAGTGATGGCACCAATCACGAGTATGAAGTTCAACGCTGTATCGCTCAATTCGAACAGCGGCGACATGCGCGACACCATAAAGATGCCGGCCGTCACCATGGTTGCTGCGTGAATTAACGCCGAAATTGGTGTGGGGCCCTCCATGGAGTCCGGCAACCAGACATGCAAAGGGAATTGCGCCGATTTACCCATCGCTCCAATAAACAAGCAGATACATATCACCGTCACCAACATCCAGTCGGTACCAGGAAACACCAAAGCAGACAGGTCTGAGGACTTCGCGAATATTTCCGTGTAGTTGAGGCTGCCTGTGTAGGCACCGATTAAGCCGATACCAAGAATAAAGCCGAAATCGCCAACCCGATTCACCAAAAAAGCCTTCATATTGGCAAAAATGGCGGTGGGCTTGTTGAACCAGAAACCGATCAGGAGGTAGGACACCAAACCTACAGCTTCCCAGCCAAAGAATAGCTGCAAAAGGTTGTTGCTCATCACCAGCATCAGCATGGAAAAAGTGAACAACGAAATGTAGGCAAAAAAGCGGTTGTAACCTTCGTCCTCTTCCATGTACCCGACGGTGTAAAGGTGCACCATCAAAGATACGAAGGTAACCACACACATCATCATCGCAGTCAAGGAGTCGATCAGAAACCCGACCTCCATTTTCAAACCGCCGACAACCATCCATGTATAAATGGTTTCATTGAACCTGGCACCATCATTGACAACGGAAATCAATGTCATTGCAGACAAAACAAATGCAATGAAGACACCCAATATGGTGAAGCTGTGGCTGAGCTTACGCCCGATCCAGTTACCTCCGAATTTGGTTCCGAACACGCCGGCCAGTACCGCTCCCACCAATGGTGCAAGTGGTATCGCCAGCAGCGTGGATGCAGAAAGGGTCTGACTCATTCGATTAGCCCTTCAATGTATTGAGCTCATCCACGCTGATGCTGGACTTGTTTCGGAACAACAAAACCAGAATAGCAAGACCAATAGCCGATTCAGCAGCGGCAACAGTCAAGATGAAGAAAACGAAAATCTGACCGTGCATGTCATGCAGGTAGTGGGAAAAGGCAACGAAGTTGGTATTCACTGCAAGCAACATCAATTCGATGGCCATTAGCAAAACAATTAAATTCCGTCTATTCAGAAAAATCCCAACGACGGAAAGTGCGAACAACATCGCGCCCAATGCGAGGAAATGCCCAAGGGTCAAGATCATGCTTTCGGCTCCGAAACTTCAACAGCAGGAGCAACCGCAGCTTGGGTTGCGTCCATTTTGACAACAGTCATTCGGTCTGCAGACCGCACACGAACCTGATCTCCTGGGGAGACATATTTGCTGTCTTTGCGAGCGCGCAAAGTTAATGCGATAGCAGCGATCATCGCCACCAACAAAATGGCAGCTGCTACTTCAAGTTGCACCAAATATTGCGTAAACAACAACTTGCCAAGTTCCTTGGCATTGTCCACTTGAGCTACGTTTGTCACTGCATTGGGATCATCAACAACCCGGAAACCACCCATCAAAACAGCGGCCATTTCCAAAGCAATCACAACCCCCACAACTGCGGCTAACGGGAAATGCTTCCAGAAGCCGACGCGCAAGTTTTCGACATTGACGTCCATCATCATGACGACGAACAAGAACAACACCATCACTGCGCCCACATAGACCAACACCAGAATAATGGAAAGGAACTCAGCCTTTAAAAGCATCCAAATCATGGAGGCTTGGAAGAAGGTCAACACCAGATAAAGAACGGCATGTACCGGATTTCGGGCTGTGATGACGCGGAATGCAGCAAAAAGCAGTACCGCAGAAAAGACGTAAAAAAGTCCAGTCGTAACATTCATGATTCAAGGGCTTTCTTGCGGCGAGTCATCGATACTTGGCATCAGCCTGCTTGTTGGCAGCGATTTCGGATTCGTAGCGGTCACCAACTGCCAACAACATTTCCTTGGTGAAATACAAGTCACCGCGTTTTTCACCGTGGTATTCCAGGATATGGGTTTCGACTATGGAATCGACAGGACAGCTTTCTTCGCAGAACCCGCAGAAGATGCATTTGGTCAAATCAATGTCGTATCGGGTTGTACGGCGGGACCCATCTTCGCGGACATCAGACTCAATGGTGATGGCCATGGCAGGGCAAACAGCCTCGCACAACTTGCATGCAATGCAACGCTCTTCGCCGTTTTCATATCGGCGCAGTGCGTGCAAACCGCGGAAGCGAGGGGAAAGAGGGGTTTTCTCTTCTGGAAACTGGACCGTCACCTTGCGACGGAACAGATAGCGCCCAGTTAACGCCATACCCTTCATCAACTCCAGCAAAAGGAAGCTCGCTAGAAAATCCTTCAAAGAGAAAGCGGGTGTCGAACGTTGAAAAGTTGCAGTCATATCGTTTGCCCCTTCAGTTCCAGATATTGAAAGGGGTCTGCATCCAGATACCAATCACCAGCAGCCAGACCAAGGTCACAGGAATAAACACCTTCCAGCCCAAACGCATGATCTGGTCATACCGGAATCTCGGGAAGGTGGCTCGGATCCAAATGAAGAGACTAACCATAAAGAATGTCTTGGCCCCTAACCAGATCCATCCAGGAATGAAATCCAATGCAGCAATTGGTGAATACCAGCCGCCCAAGAACATCACGACTGCCAAAATGGAAATCAACCACATGTTGACGTACTCAGCTAGGTAGAACATGGCGAAGGACATGCCTGAATACTCGACCATGTGTCCAGCAACAATTTCTGCCTCGCCCTCAACCACGTCAAAGGGATGGCGGTTGGTTTCGGCCAAACCGGAAATGAAATACACGACAAACACCGGCAACAACGGGAGCCAATTCCAGGACAGGAAGCTCAAACCTTGATCGGCGAAATAGCCCTTGCCCTGCCCCAATACGATTTCAGTCATGTTCATGGAACCGGCAACCATCAACACAATCACCAAACAGAAACCCATTGCAATTTCGTAGCTCACCATTTGCGCTGATGCACGTAAAGCACCCAAAAAGGAGTACTTTGAATTGGACGCCCAACCGGCAATCACCACGCCATAGACCTCGAGTGAAGTAATGGCCATCAAGAAAAGCAATCCGGCATTGATGTTTGCCAAAGCTATATCGGGTCCAAACGGAACGACGGCCCAAGCAGCCAGCGCGGGCATGATGGTCAGAATCGGCCCGATGAAAAACAGTCCTTTGCTCGCAGCCGTCGGCACCAGAATTTCTTTGGTCAAGAGCTTAAGCGCATCCGCAATAGGCTGCAAAAGACCGCCTGGGCCCACGCGATTCGGCCCGAGGCGCACCTGCATCCATCCCAAATATTTGCGTTCCCACAAAGTGAGGTAGGCAACGGCACCCATCAGGGGCAGGACCAAAACAACAATCTTGATGATCGTCCAGACTACCGGCCAGATGACAGCAGCCCAAACAGGTGCGGAAAACAAGCTCATTCCAAAGTTGTAGATTGCATCGGTCATGCTGCCACCTCTTGTGCAGCGCGGGCATCAGCAGTCAGCTGCAATGATCCGGAGCGGCGCACCAAGCCGTCCAACTGATAAATACTAGCAACAGCTGGTCGGACTTCTGCCGGAGTCAAATCTATAGTGCCATTGAAACCATTGCTGAGGCGATCCGCGGCTACCGCTTTGCTATCGATCCCGGATGCGTTCATGGCCGACAAAACGTCTTGAGTTGATTCGAAACTCATTCCAGAGACATCGAGCAAGTTGGCCAAAACGCGCAACACCTTCCAAGCAGGACGAGTCTCACCCAAGGGCTTGACAACTGCATGGAAACTTTGAACGCGACCTTCGGCATTGGCAAAAGAGCCAGATGTTTCCGTGAATGGAGCGATGGGTAGCAAAACATCACTGAAGGCCATGTTTGCTTTGAAAGGGCTCAAGGTCACCACCATTTCAGCGTCCATCAGGCCTTGCTTTGCAGCTGCACCTGTCGCAGAATCAAACTCAGGCTCAACATTCAGCAGAATCGCGGCTTTCAGTGCACCGGTCAGCATTTGACCTGCATTGAACCCCTCAGCCGACGGCAATGCACCCACAGCGTAAGCGCCCACTGTGTTTGCCGATTCGGTCAAGAAACCGACAGTTGAACCAGTTTGTGCGCCTATCCAGTTGGCAATCGCAGTCAAGCTGCTGGATTTGGCATGATGCGCAACTGCATTCCCCAGAAGAATGGCCTTGCGTTCTCCACTCAGCAGCGAAGCTGCTACAGCGCGTGCAGAGTCCGTAGCAGTTCCCGCTACTGGTGCTTGTACTCCAGCTTGCTCGCCGACAGCTGTAGCAATATCAGCCAATGTTTGTGCCCACACCGCAGACTCAACCACTTGCATGGAGGCCAAGGGCAGCGCCCAATCTTGAGCAGTATCTGCCAACGCATGGACACGCGCGCCAGCCTTGCAAGCTTGGCGAATACGTTGCGCAAACAACGGATGATCCTTACGGAGATTTGAACCAACAACCAATACACGCTGCAAAGTACTCAGCGCTGCAATGGAAGTACCCAAATAGGGAACCCCATTCGGGGTTACAAATTCAGCATGCCGCAAACGGAAATCCACACTCCCTGAGCCGAAACCATTCAGAAGGCCTTTGGCTAGGAAAACTTCCTCGAGCGTGCTGTGGGGGCTCACCAAGGCTCCAACGGAATTTGCACCGTGGTTCGCCTTTATTTGCTTCATGCCGTTAGCTACATACTCAAGTGCGGTTTGCCAATCAACTGTATTCCATACTCCAGCTTGCTTGATCATGGGCGATGTCAAGCGATCATTGCCATTCAAGGCTTCATAAGAAAAGCGGTCACGATCAGCGATCCAGCATTCGTTTACCGCTTCGTTTTCCAGCGGGACCACACGCAAGACTTGATTGTTCTTTACTTGAACGATCAGATTGGCGCCGGTTGAGTCGTGGGGGCTGACTGATTTACGGCGGGACAGTTCCCAAGTACGCGCGCTGTAGCGGAAAGGCTTGCTGGTCAATGCACCGACCGGGCAAATGTCGATCATGTTGCCGGACAGTTCAGAATCCACGCTGTTACCGATGAATGTTTCGATCTCGGCATGTTCACCGCGGTGCGACATACCTAGCTCCATGACACCAGCCACCTCCTGACCAAAGCGCACGCAACGTGTGCAATGGATGCAGCGGCTCATTTCTTCCATAGAAATGAGTGGACCTACGTCTTTGTGGAACACGACACGTTTTTCCTCTTCATAACGAGAAGAAGATCCACCGTAACCTACTGCCAAATCCTGTAACTGGCACTCTCCGCCCTGGTCGCAGATCGGGCAGTCCAGAGGGTGATTGATCAAGAGGAACTCCATCACAGACTTCTGCGCCTTGATAGCTTTGTCGCTCTTTGTTCGGACGATCATGCCATTGGTGACTGGCGTCGCACACGCCGGCATCGGCTTGGGCATTTTTTCCACGTCCACCAGACACATACGGCAGTTCGCCGCAATGCTCAACTTCTTGTGATAGCAAAAGTGGGGAATATAGGTGCCCGCCTTATCGGCAGCATGCATCACCATGCTGCCTTCAGCGATTTCAACCTTTTTGCCGTC
This sequence comes from Comamonadaceae bacterium, assembly GCA_027488985.1. Taxonomy (GTDB): domain Bacteria; phylum Pseudomonadota; class Gammaproteobacteria; order Burkholderiales; family Burkholderiaceae_C; genus Allorhodoferax; species Allorhodoferax aquaticus. The sequence goes on from JAIYAR010000013.1 coordinate 367,119, forward strand.
GAGTTCGATTTCAATCATCTTGTGGACTCGCTCAAACGTAAGCTGGGACCATACAGGTCTTGTGCTCTACGTGGTACTCAAATTCATGACGGAAATGCTTGATCATGGCGCGCACAGGCATAGCCGCCGCATCGCCCAATGCACAAATCGTGCGGCCTTGAATGTTCTCTGCCACGTTGTCTAGCAGATCCATATCACTCGGACGACCTTGACCGCCTTCAATGCGGTCAACCATTCGAGATAGCCAACCTGTACCTTCTCTGCATGGTGTGCATTGTCCGCAAGACTCGTGCATGTAGAAGTAGCTCAAACGCTGAAGCGCTTTGACCATGCATCGCGTTTCGTCCATGACTATCACAGCACCAGACCCCAACATGGATCCGGCTTTCGCAATCGAGTCATAGTCCATTGTGCATTCCATCATGATGGAAGCTGGCAGTACAGGGGAGGATGATCCTCCAGGAATAACCGCCTTTAGCTTGCGGCCACCGCGTACACCACCGGCTAACTCCAACAATTTGGAGAAAGGGGTTCCCATCGGAATTTCGTAGTTTCCGGGGCGCTCCACATCACCACTCACCGAGTAGATCTTAGTACCGCCGTTATTCGGCTTTCCACACTCGAGGTAGGCCTGGCCACCATTCCTGATGATCCACGGAACTGCCGCAAATGTTTCGGTGTTGTTGATGGTCGTAGGCTTACCATACAAACCAAAACTTGCCGGGAACGGTGGTTTAAATCGTGGCTGGCCTTTTTTGCCTTCCAAGGACTCCAGTAGAGCCGTTTCTTCACCGCAGATGTAAGCACCGAATCCGTGCGCAGCATGCAACTGGAAGCTGAAGTTGCTTCCAAGAATGTTGTCACCCAAAAAGCCGGCTGCTCTTGCCTCCTCGAGTGCCGCTTCAAAGCGATCATAGGAAGCGAAAATCTCACCGTGGATATAGTTGTAGCCAACAGTGATACCCATCGCGTAAGCAGCAATCGCCATTCCCTCAATCACGATATGCGGATTGAATTGCAGAATGTCGCGGTCCTTGCACGTCCCGGGTTCACCCTCATCTGAATTGCAAACCAAGTATTTTTGGCCCGGAAATTGGCGGGGCATGAAGCTCCACTTCAATCCGGTCGGGAAGCCTGCACCGCCGCGCCCACGAAGGCCGGATTCCTTAACAGTCGCAATGACTTGATCTTGCGTCAGACCCTCACCGCCATCCTTGCCCAGAATCTTGCGAAGCGCCTGGTAGCCACCACGTGCCACGTAGTCTTGCAAACTCCAATTGGAGCCATTCAGGCCTGCATAGATCTGCGGGTTGATGTGGCGGTCATGGAAGCAGGTCTCTGTGCCCTTCGCACTGAATTTCGCCAAGATGGTATCTGCGCTCATGCTTGTCCTTCCGAGGCACGCAACTCGTCGACCAACTGATCCAGCTTGTCATTCGACATAAAGCTGCACATGGCGCGATCGTTCACCAACATTACTGGGGAATCCGCACAAGCGCCCAAACATTCACTTTGTTGCAAAGTAAACAAGCCATCGGACGTCGTCTCTCCCATGTGAATACCTAATTTGGATTCCAGATGGTGCAGTGCTTTTTGCCCGTCACGCAATTGACAAGGCAGGTTGGTACAAACGTTCAGTTTGAATTTGCCAACGGGGCGCTGGTTATACATGTTGTAGAACGTGGTCACTTCATGCACAGCCATGGGCGCCATGCCCAAGTGCTCGGCGATCACTTTCTCACTGTCCGTACTGACAAAGCCCAGCTCTTGCTGAACTATGGCCAAACACGCCATCACCGCAGATTGCTTTTGATCTGTAGGGTATTTAGCGACTTCGCGATCGAAGCGCGATTTGGTTGCAGCGGAGATCATCGATCAATCTCTCCAAAAACAATATCCATGGTTCCGATAATGGAAACGGCGTCAGCAATCATGTGCCCTTTTGCCATCTCATTCAAACTGGCGAGGTGCACAAAACCCGGAGGACGGATCTTCAAGCGATAGGGCTTGTTGGCCCCATCACTCACAATGTAGATGCCAAACTCACCCTTGGGGTGCTCAACAGCAGCATAGGCCTCGCCTTCCGGAACGCGGAAGCCTTCTGTAAACAGCTTGAAATGGTGAATCAGCTCTTCCATGCTGGTCTTCATTGCTTCGCGCGATGGAGGGGCCACTTTGTGATTGTCAGTAATCACCGGACCGGGATTTGCTTTCAACCAATCCACGCACTGCTTGATGATGCGATTGGATTGCTTCATCTCTTCCATGCGGACAAGGTAACGGTCGTATACGTCGCCCGTTTTGCCCACCGGGATATCAAACTCGACTTTATCGTACGCATCGTACGGCTGCTTCTTGCGAAGATCCCAAGCGATACCCGAGCCGCGCAACATAGGGCCCGTAAAGCCCAGATTCAAAGCACGCTCAGGCGACACAATGCCAATGTTCACCGTCCGCTGCTTCCAGATCCGGTTCTCGGTCAGAAGTGTGTGGTATTCCTCAAGGCACGCGGGGAAGCGCTGAGCGAAATCGTCGATAAAGTCCAGCAACGAGCCTTTGCGGTTGCTATTCAACTCTTCAACGCCTTTGGTGTTCCGAACCTTGCTGGCCTTAAATTGCGGCATGGTGTCGGGCAAGTCGCGATACACGCCACCCGGGCGGAAGTAAGCCGCATGCATGCGGGCACCACTGGCGGCCTCATACATATCAAACAGGTCTTCACGCTCACGGAAGGTGTAGATGAGGATGGTAGAGCTGCCGCAATCGTTTCCGTGAGAACCCAACCACATTAGGTGGTTGAGCAAACGGGTGATTTCAGAGTACATAACGCGGATGTACTGCGCACGAATAGGCACTTCGATGCCCAGCAATTTTTCAATGGCTAGGCAATAGGCGTGCTCGTTGCACATCATAGATACGTAATCCAACCGATCCATGTAGGGAAGCGATTGAATGTACGTCTTGCTCTCCGCCAACTTTTCAGTGGCGCGGTGCAAAAGGCCGATATGCGGATCTGCGCGCTGGATGACCTCGCCATCCAACTCAAGCACCAAGCGCAAAACCCCATGCGCCGCAGGGTGCTGCGGGCCGAAGTTCAATGTGTAGTTCTTAATTTCAGCCATGCGTCAACTGCTTACTGCAGGCCTCCGTATTTGTCTTCACGAATGATGCGAGGTGTGATCTCGCGCGCTTCAATCGTTACCGGCTGATAGACCACACGCGCTTGCTCTGCGTCGTATCGCATTTCCACGTGCCCGGTCATAGGGAAGTCTTTGCGGAAGGGGTGTCCGATAAAACCGTAATCCGTCAGAATTCGGCGCAAATCGTCGTGCCCGTCAAAAATGATGCCGAACAGATCAAACGCTTCGCGCTCAAACCAATTGGCCGAGTTCCAGATGTCATTGATTGACGCCACTCCCGGCATATCATCATCGGGCGCCATGACTTTAAGGCGCAGCCGTTGATTCAGGCTAATCGACAACAAATGACTCACGACAGCATAGCGAGGACCATCATTGGCCCCCTCCTTGTATTCGGAGTAATCAACGCCACACAGGTCGATCAATTGCTCAAACTGGCATCCCGACGCGGTCCGCAGAATTTCGGCAGCGGCGTGGTAGTGTTCAACAGAAACAAGAACAGTAATTTCGCCCAGAGCAATATCGATGTGCTTCACTTTGTCGCCCAATGCAGCCTCGACAGCTGCTTTTGTGACTTCGGGATGAATTGCAAAAGTAGTCATAGGCCGCCTTACGCCCGGGCAATCGTCTGGGTACGACGAATTTTCTGCTGCAGCTGCAAGATGCCGTAAAGCAACGCTTCTGCGGTAGGGGGGCAGCCAGGTACGTACACATCAACAGGAACAATGCGATCGCATCCGCGGACTACTGAGTAGCTGTAATGGTAGTAGCCACCACCGTTGGCACACGAACCCATGCTGAGAACCCAACGGGGTTCAGACATCTGGTCGTAGACTTTGCGGAGGGCAGGTGCCATCTTGTTGCAAAGCGTACCCGCGACAATCATCAAATCCGACTGGCGAGGGCTTGCGCGAAACACCTCAGAGCCGAAACGGCTGATGTCATAGCGAGCGGCCGCAGCATGCATCATCTCCACCGCACAGCAGGCCAACCCGAATGTCATGGGCCAAATGGAACCGGTCTTTGCCCAATTCACAACCGAGTCGTAACTCGTCGTGACGAAGCCTTCGTTCAAAACGCCTTCAATCATTGCGTTACTCCCAGTCCAGAGCGCCTTTTTTCCACATGTAGACGAATCCGATGGTCAAGATGACCACAAACTCGACACCGATCAGGAACCCGAATAGACCAAGTTCCTTGAGAGATACCGCCCATGGAAACAGAAACGCTGTTTCCAAGTCAAACAAGATAAAGAGAATGGCGACGAGGTAATACCGAACGTCGAATTTCATGCGGGCATCTTCAAAAGCCTCGAAGCCGCATTCGTAAGGGGAGTTTTTTGCCGCATCGGGCTTGTTCGGCCCGAGTATGTAGCCGAGTACCTGTGGCACTACGCCAATGCCGATACCGACCAAGATGAACAGCAGAACGGGGAGATATTGATCGAGGTTCATCTTGAAATTCTGATCACCGTGAATGCCTGTTGCGGGGCGAAACCCGCACAAGCTGATTTTTTCTGGTGCCGTCGGCGAGACTCGAACTCGCACAGCTTTCGCCACTACCCCCTCAAGATAGCGTGTCTACCAATTTCACCACGACGGCGGCTCTCAGCTGATGAATTTGCTTGAGGAGCCTTTCGGCATTTGCTTATTCACCAGCCCTAGAGTTTACCCTGAATTTCCCCTCTTCACAGCGGGGGAAAGGGTTAAAAGCAGCGGTTTATTTCGCGGGGATCTGAGCCGCACCCGAAGCGGGACCGGCAGGTGCAGTTTCCAACGCTGGGGCTACAGCAGGCGCAACGACCGCAGCACCTTCCAGCACGGAACCGGAACTGGCTGGACGCAAGTTGCCGAAGTAGGCCAGTGCAAGAGTGGAAACGAAAAACACGGTTGCCAGTACAGCTGTTGTCCGGGACAAAAAGTTAGCACTACCGCTGGCGCCAAACAAGCTGCCGGAACCGCCACTGCCGAAGGCTGCCCCCATGTCAGCGCCTTTGCCATGTTGAACCAAGATCAAGCCGATCATGACGATGGCTGACAAAATTTGTACGGTCAAAATGATGGTGATAACGATATTCATAACTGCTCCTAAATTCAATTTCAATCAGACCGCCGAAGCGGCAGAGATGATGGTCAAAAAGTCTGTCGCCTTGAGTGAAGCACCGCCCACCAAGCCGCCATCAATATCTTTCTGCGCGAGTAGTTGCTGTGCGTTGGCTGCATTCATGCTGCCACCGTACAGGATGTGAACGCGGTCTGCATGAGGCGTAGCTGCTGCCAGCTGCCCACGCAACACAGCATGCACTTCCTGCGCTTGCTCAGGTGTGGCCGTCTTGCCAGTGCCAATGGCCCATACAGGCTCGTAGGCAACCACGATCTCACTAATGCAATGCCCATTCGCGTGGATAACTGCAGCCAATTGACGCTTCACCACCTCCACGGTCTTGCCAGCTTCACGCTCTTCCAAGGTTTCGCCCACGCACACAATGGGCGTTACGCCATTTGCCAAAGCCTTTTGCGCCTTGGTGGCTACGATGGTGTCGGTCTCGCCGTGGTACTGGCGCCGCTCAGAGTGGCCGACGATGGCATAGTGCACACCGAGGTCGCGCAACATGGCAGCCGATGTCTCGCCGGTATAGGCACCTGCATCAAACGCTGATACGTCTTGCGCCCCCACGGCGAGCGCACCCACCGGTTTATTCACTGAGATGACTTGGTGCAAATACGCTGCCGGCACACATACCGCAACCAAACAAGAGGCGGCAGGCAATCCGGCGTGCAGTTGCTCCAACAGAGTTGCGTTAGCAGCCAAACTACCGTTCATCTTCCAGTTGCCGGCAATCAATTTCTTTTTCATGCGGGTTCCCAATTCAAAACAAGCTTTCCGATATGCGCATTGCTTTCCATCACTGCATGCGCTTGTGCTGCAGCCTCTGAAGGCTGTGCGGCACCTACAGCAAACACCTGATGCACGACCGGGCGCACGTTTTTGCCCACCAAGAGCGGCCAGACATGTTCGCGCAATGCGCTGGCGATCGCCGCCTTGAAGGCCACAGGCCGTGCACGCAAAGTGGAACCCGTGACAGTCAACCGCTTACGCAGTATCAAACCGGCATTGACTTCGGACTGCACACCGCCTTGCACGGCAATGATGACCAATCGACCATCTTCCGCGAGGCACTGGACTTCTTTGGCCACGTAGGGCCCTGCCACCATGTCGAGGATGACATCGACACCACTTCCACCCGTGATTCGCAACGCTTCCGCCTCAAAATCCTGGGTGCGATAGTTGATCGCAAAGTCGGCACCCAATTTCAGGCACGCCGCGCACTTCTGATCCGATCCGGCTGTTGCAATGACGGTAGCGCCCAGCGCCTTGGCCAGCTGAATCGCCGTGACCCCGATACCACTGGTACCACCCTGCACCAGCAAGACCTCACCGGATTGCAAGCGGCCACGCTCGAACACGTTGCTCCACACCGTGAAGTAGGTTTCCGGCAGACCCGCAGCTTCCACGTCAGACCAGCCCTCAGGCACTGGAAGGCACTGGGCTACAGGAGCTACACACAACTCTGCGTAACCCCCGCCCGCTACCAGCGCGCACACACGATCTCCGGGACGGAGACCGGCTCGCGCCAAGGCCTCAGCATCACCTTCGACGATCGTACCCGCCACTTCCAGACCCGGAATGTCGGATGCACCTGCAGGCGGCGGGTACTTGCCCATGCGCTGCAACACATCCGGCCGGTTGACACCACTCGCGCTCACACGGATGCACAACTCCCCTGCCCCGAACTTCGGCGCAGGCCGATCCACCAGACGCAAAACGTCCGGCGTACCGGGAGATGTGATTTCAAATGCTCTCATATCGAATTGACCGGTAGCGCTCGCCAGATATGCACAAGCAGCTACCAAATCAATAGCAGACGAAAGATTTACTCTTGCGCAGGACGCTCGATCAAAGCCTTCATGGACAGCTTGATGCGGCCCTTTTCGTCGGTTTCCAGAACCTTGACCTTGACGATCTGGCCTTCAGACAGGTAATCGGTGACCTTCTCGACGCGCTCATGAGCGATCTGGCTAATGTGCAACAAGCCGTCTTTGCCAGGCAGCAGATTGACCAGTGCACCGAAGTCCAGAATCTTGGTGATCGGGCCTTCGTATACCTTGCCGATTTCAACTTCTGCAGTGATCTGCTCGATACGGCGCTTGGCTTCTTCCGCCTTGGCTGGATCGCTGGAAGCGATGGTGATGGTGCCGTCTTCCTCGATGTTGATCTGGGTGCCGGTTTCTTCGGTCAGCGCACGGATCACGGAGCCCCCCTTGCCGATCACGTCGCGGATCTTCTCGGGGTTAATCTTGAAGCTGAACAGACGGGGCGCGAAGTTGGACACTTCGGTACGCGCTTCAGCCATGGACTTTTGCATTTCGCCCAGGATGTGTACGCGCGCTTCCTTGGCCTGAGCCAATGCCACTTGCATGATTTCCTTGGTGATGCCCTGGATTTTGATGTCCATCTGAAGAGCAGTGATACCGTTGGTAGTACCAGCAACCTTGAAGTCCATATCGCCCAGGTGATCTTCGTCACCCAAGATGTCGGTCAACACGGCGAAGCGGTTTTCTTCCTTGATCAAGCCCATGGCGATACCGGCAACGTGCGCCTTCAAAGGCACGCCGGCGTCCATCAGGGACAAGCAGCCACCGCACACGGAAGCCATGGACGACGAGCCGTTGGACTCGGTGATTTCAGACACCACGCGCAGGGAGTAGGGGAACTCTTCCTTGCTAGGCAACACAGCGACCAAAGCGCGCTTGGCCAAACGGCCGTGACCGATTTCGCGGCGCTTGGGCGTACCCACGCGGCCGGTTTCGCCGGTGGCGAAGGGAGGCATGTTGTAGTGCAGCATGAAGCGGTCTTCGTACTCGCCGCTCAAAGCGTCGATACGTTGCGCATCACGCTCGGTACCCAAAGTAGCGATCACCAAAGCCTGGGTTTCGCCACGGGTGAACAAGGAAGAGCCGTGGGTGCGGGGCAGCACGCCATTGCGGATTTCGATAGCGCGCACTGTGCGTGTATCGCGACCATCGATACGGGGCTCGCCTGCCAGAATCTGGCCGCGCACGATCTTGGCTTCAATGTCAAACAGCATGCCTTCGACCTTGACGCTGTCGAACTCAACGCCGTCAGCCTTCAAACCGGCAAATACGTCTGCGTAGGCAGCGCGGCAGGCTTGGGTACGGGCTTGCTTGTTACGGATCTGGTAAGCGGCAACCAGCTTGTCTTTGCCGTGGGCATCGACCTTGGCGATCAAGGCTTCGTCACGGGCAGGAGCCTTCCAGTCCCAGACAGGCTTGCCAGCGTCACGCACGAGTTCGTGGATGGCGTTAATAGCGGTCTTGCTCTGCTCGTGGCCGTAAACCACAGCGCCCAACATCACTTCTTCGGACAGCTGTTGTGCTTCGGATTCGACCATCAACACAGCGGCTTCGGTACCGGCAACCACCAGATCCATGATGGAATCTTTGCGTGCGGTCTGGCCGGGGTTCAACACGTATTCGCCGTTAACGTAACCCACGCGGGCAGCTCCGATGGGGCCGTTGAACGGAATGCCGGAAACGGACAGGGCCGCGCTCACCGCGATCATGGCGGCAATGTCGGCATCCACTTCGGGGTTCAAGGACACGGTGTGCACCACCACATGCACTTCGTTGAAGAAGCCTTCGGGGAACAGGGGGCGGATGGGGCGATCGATCAGACGGCTGGTCAGGGTTTCAAACTCGCTGGGGCGGCCTTCGCGCTTGAAGAAGCTGCCGGGGATCTTGCCAGCGGCGTAAGACTTTTCGAGGTAGTCGACGGTCAGGGGGAAAAAGTCTTGACCGGGCTTGCCTTCAGTCTTGCCGACGACGGTGGCCAACACCACGGTACCGTCCATGTCCAGCAACACGGCGCCGGTGGATTGGCGAGCGATTTCGCCGGTTTCCATGGTCACGGTGTGCTGACCCCATTGGAAAGTCTTGGTAACTTTGTTGAAAATGCTCATGGTGAATCTCCTGTGAGTATCGAGGTTTATCGGGGGATGCAGGCCATCCCGCCACAGCCCGGATTCCACAACACAGTCCACGATGCCATTCCAGAAACACTGCCCTTTTGGGGGCAACGGCTTTGGAATGACACAGCTTCGTTCTGTTTTTGCAGTCTCCGAAGTAAAAAACGCCTGAGCTAGTGACCTAACTCAGGCGTTCGTCATTCAGTCAGTCGCTTACTTGCGCAGACCCAATTTCGCGATCAGGGCCACATAGCGGTCGTGGTCCTTGGAGTTCAAGTAGTCCAACAGCTTACGGCGACGGCTTACCATACGCAGCAAACCGCGACGACCGTGGTGGTCTTTGGCGTGGGTCTTGAAGTGAGGAGTCAGCTCGTTGATACGGGCTGTCAGCAGTGCAACTTGCACTTCTGGGCTACCGGTGTCACCGGCGGAACGGGCGTTGTCTTTGACAACAGCAGCTTTGATGCTGGAAGCGATCATGTGTTTTTCCTATTGATGTTTTGACTTGCGCCAGGTGCTGGAACGGCTCTTGGCGTGCGCCTTGCCCAATGCAAAGCCTGTCGATTATATCCCGAAGCGAGTTGATGGCGAAATATGCCCCCGTATCCGATCCAATACCAGGGAAGGAGCCAAAGATCAAATCCTCCCGGAGCCCGCGCCAGATAACGACTCAGCGCGCTTTTTCAAGAGGCCAAATCCAAGAATAAAGTTGCCATTTTTCGCTTGAAATGCAGTTGGGGGAGCGCAGTTAGGGTCCATGCGGCAATCACGGTGAGCGCCGCCCTTGTTAAGGAAATCCACATGTTCTTCACTACCGCCCCCGCCGCCTTCCAAGCCTCCCTGCGCCGCCCCGCTTACGCCCATGGCGGTCGCACCGTAGAGCGTTTTTTGAATGACGCGCTGCTCTCCGCCCGCCAGTCCGGCACTGCCTACACCCAGGATGACACCAGCTTCACCCTGAGCCTGGATGTTCCCGGCATCGCCAAGGAGCATTTGCGCATCGCCATCGACGGCGCCGTGGTCCGCATCCAGAGCAAAGACGATGCACCCCGCCGCTACCGCGCTGCTTACGAATTCCCCCAGGAAGTGGATAGCGCCCTAAGCGAAGCCAAGTTGGAAAACGGCGTACTGACCCTGAAACTGGCCAAAAAAGTGCCGGTAGACACCTCCGCCGAGCTCAGCATCCAGTAAGCGAATTCCCCGCACGGCTGCGCACTTACTATCAAAAAAGGAGCTGCCCGCGCACTATGGACGGGCGCTGGCAGCACTTTTTACAGTGAATGCAGAGGCCAGCGGGGTTTGACGTCGAACGCGTAGTCGGTCACGGCCCGCTGCAGGCCGCTTTGCAGGCGCATGGCGGCTGCCATGGCAATCATGGCGCCGTTGTCGGTGCACAGATGCAACTCGGGGTAGTGCACCCGCACGCCGCGCTTGGCACATTCGGCATTGAGCTGCTCGCGCAATTGGCGGTTGGCCCCTACACCACCCGCTACCACCAATCGCTTGAGCCCTGTCTGCTTAAGGGCAGTGACGGATTTCTTCAGCAAAACCTCGACGATGGCTGCTTGGGTAGACGCCGCGAGATCTGCCTGCTGTCGCGCGGGCAATGCCTGAAAGCTGGTGACACCACCAGTCACCAACATGCGCTGGCTCTGCACCAGCACCGCAGTTTTGAGGCCGGCAAAAGAAAAATCGAGGTTGCCGCTGTGCAACAAAGGGCGTGGCAGTGCATACGCTTTGGGGTCGCCCGACTCCGCGAGCTTGGAGAGCAAGGGCCCGCCGGGATAAGCCAGCCCCATCAGCTTGGCGGATTTGTCAAAGGCTTCGCCTGCCGCGTCGTCAATGGTTTCGCCCAGCAATTCGTAACGCCCGACGCCATCGACCCGCATCAATTGGGTGTGACCACCGGAGACCAGCAAGGCCACAAACGGAAACTCAGGCGGGTCTTCGCTCAAGAAAGGCGATAGCAAATGGCCTTCCAAGTGGTGCACCCCCAGCACGGGCTTGCCCAAGGCAGCACCCAGCGCACAAGCCACGCCAGCGCCCACCAGCAACGCGCCGGCCAGACCGGGGCCGCGGGTGTAGGCCACCACATCCACCTCTTGCAAAATGCGGCCACTGTCGGCCATCACCTGGCGGGTCAGGGGCAGCACGCGGCGGATGTGGTCGCGGCTGGCCAGCTCGGGCACCACGCCACCGAAGGCCTGGTGCATCTCGATCTGGCTGTGCAGGGCGTGCGCCAGAAGCGTGGGCACTGCGTCGCCCTGCGACTGCACCATGGCCACACCTGTTTCATCACACGACGACTCGATCCCCAACACCAGCATGCTTGTTTCCTTCAGAGGCGCAGAGTGTAGAGGATGGCCTCCTGAGACAGGGTCGTGACCGAAGCGCTCTCTAGAATTGGCTCAAATCTTGCACGCCGTTTATTCATGTCTGAGCCCCTGCGTATTGTTGTGATCACCTCTGACCTGGTCGTGGAAGACCCGGAGGACACCCACGCGCTGGACCAAGCCGAACGTTCGCGCAGTTTGCGCATCGGACTGCTGGAGAGCGGCTTCAACCTGATCGCCTCCCTGCCCGCTGACGTATTTTTGACCGAGCGACTCGCGCAGTTGCAGCCTGACATGATCATCGTGGACGCGGAGAGCGACGCGCGGGACGCTCTGGAACATGTGGTGATGGCCACCCGCGATGAGCGCCGCCCTATCGTGATGTTCACCAACGACCACGACACCCGTACCGCCCGCGAAGCCGTGGCAGCCGGTGTGTCGGCCTATATCGTGGCCGGTCTGCACCCCGAACGCATCCGGCCGATTCTAGATGTGGCCATGGCCCGCTTCGAGCAGGACCAGGCGCTGCGCCGCGAGCTGGCCGACACCCGCAACGAGCTCAACCAGCTCTCTACCGCGCTGCAGGACCGCAAAGTCATAGACCGGGCCAAGACCCTGCTGATGCAGCGCCAGCAGCTCAGCGAAGAGGCCGCCTACGCCAAACTGCGAAAAACCGCGATGGACAAGAACCTGAAGATCGTGGAAGTCGCCCAACGCATGTTGGACGTGGCGGACCTGCTGGGTTAAACCGCCGCAGCCCGAAATGGTGCGACGCACAAATGCAGTGCGCAGGCACACCGAGACGCCAACCACCAAGCAAATTTGAATAAAAAGTGCATCCAGCGCCCGCAGATATTGCGCAAGCAGCTCTCCTTTTCATAGCAAAAAGACACCCAAAGCACTTGGCACAGACATTGCATTAATCATCACAAGACCGGCAACGGTCATGCAAACGCCCCGTCCAACGACGGGCTGGGTGAATGCAAAAGGACAAAGGCGTCCCCACGGCTTCGATTGCGCACGGCGCGTCGAACCCCGTGTGGACGCCTTTTTTTGTTTTCTGCCTTTGTTTTTTGTGTTTAAACCTTCTGGAGCTACTGACATGACGGATCTTCTGAAAGCCAAACTCAGCCGCCGCGCTGTTCTGCAAACCGCTGCCGTGGGCGCCATCGGCATCGACCCTGCACTGCGCGCTGCGGTGTATGCCGCCGGCTCCGACGCCCCCGAGAAAACAGAAGTCAAGATCGGTTTCATTCCCTTAACCGACTGCGCCAGCATCGTGATGGCCTCCGTGCTTGGACTGGACCAGAAATACGGCGTCAAAATCATCCCGAGCAAAGAAGCCAGCTGGGCCGGCGTGCGTGACAAGGTGATGAGCGGCGAGAACGACTTCACCCACATGTTGCTGGGTCAGGCCTATGGCGTGCATCTCGGCGTGGGCGGCGCCAAGAAAGACATGGCGGTGTTGATGACCCTGAACCAGAACGGCCAAGCCATCACCCTGTCCAAAAAGCTGGCTGAAAAAGGCGCAGTGGACGGCCCCAGCCTCGCCAAGCTGATGCAGACCGACAAGCGCGACTACACCTTTGCACAGACCTTCCCCACCGGCACCCATGCCATGTGGCTGTACTACTGGTTGGCGACCCACGGCGTGAACCCGCTGCAGGATGCCAAGGTCATTACCGTGCCACCACCCCAGATGGTCGCCAACATGCGCGTAGGCAATATGGACGGCTACTGCGTGGGCGAGCCCTGGAACCACCGCGCCATCATTGATGGCATCGGCATCACGGCACAGACCACCCAAGACATCTGGAAAGACCACCCGGAAAAAGTGCTGGCCACCACCGGCGACTTTGCCAAAAAGAACCCCAACACCTGCCGTGCAGTCACCGCAGCCATTCTCGAAGCCGGCAAGTGGATTGACGCAAGCCTGTCCAACAAAAACAAGATGGCTGAAACCATCGCCGACAAGAGCTATGTCAACACGGGTGTGGACGCGATCAACCAGCGCATCCTGGGCCGCTACCAGAACGGTCTGGGCAAGACATGGGATGACCCCAACCACATGAAGTTCTACAACGACGGCACAGTGAACTTCCCCTACCTGTCCGACGGCATGTGGTTCCTGACCCAGCACAAGCGCTGGGGCTTGCTCAAAGACCACCCCGACTACCTGAACGTGGCCAAGCAAGTGAGCCAGATCGAGATTTACAAGCAAGCCGCCGCTGCAACAAAGACACCTCTGCCCAAGAGCGATCTGCGTACCAGCAAATTGATCGACGGCGTCGTGTGGGATGGCAAGGATCCCAAGAAATACGCCGACGGTTTCAAGATCAAAGCTTAAGGAGCCGACATGGTCAGCGCCGTATTCCACTCACCGATCGCAGCTGCCGCTGATGGTTCTGCTATCAAAACAGAAGCTGCTCCCGCACATTCCGTAAGCGCTGGAGGCCTGAAAGATGCCAAACCTGCAACACCGGAATGGCAAGAGCAGCCTGCATCCGGTTTCGACTGGAGCGGCCTGTTGCTGAAAGTTTTGCCACCCTTCTTCGGGCTGGCCTTGCTGATCGGCATCTGGGCGATGGTGAGCATAGGGACGGCCAGTTCCATCCCCAGCCCGCTGGAGACCTGGAAGCAGGCCGTGGTGATCTTCAGCGATCCGTTCTACAGCAAGGGACCCAACGACCAAGGCGTAGGCTGGAACATCCTGTTCTCGCTGCAACGCGTGGCCATGGGCTTTGGCTTGGCGGCGGTGGTGGGCATTCCGGTGGGTTTCATGATCGGGCGGTTTGAGTTCTTGAGCCGCATGTTCAACCCGCTCATCAGTCTGTTGCGCCCTGTATCGCCACTGGCCTGGTTGCCTATCGGTTTGCTGGTGTTCAAGGGTGCGAACCCGGCTGCCATCTGGACCATCTTCATCTGCTCCATCTGGCCGATGATTATCAACACCGCTGTCGGCGTGCAGCGCGTGCCACAGGACTACATGAACGTGGCCCGGGTGCTCAACCTGAGCGAGTGGAAGATCGTCACCAAGATCCTATTCCCCTCGGTGCTGCCCTACATGTTGACCGGCGTGCGCCTGGCCGTGGGCACGGCTTGGCTAGTGATCGTGGCCGCTGAGATGTTGACGGGCGGCGTGGGCATCGGCTTCTGGGTGTGGGACGAGTGGAACAACCTCAACGTCAAGAACATCATCATCGCCATCTTCGTGATCGGCATAGTGGGGCTGCTGTTGGAGCTTGCCCTGATCAAACTGGCTACCGCATTCACATTTGAAGAGGTGAAGTCATGAGCATGGAATCCATGAACACGAAGTACATCGAAATCCAGGGCGTGGACCAGACCTTCAAAACCAAGAAGGGTCCGTTCCCGGCGCTGCGCAACATCAACCTGAATGTGGCCAAGGGCGAGTTTGTAGCCCTGATCGGCCACAGCGGTTGCGGCAAGTCCACCCTGCTGAACCTGATTGCCGGCCTGACCATGCCTACACAGGGCTCGCTGATCTGCGCCAGCCGCGAGATTGCCGGCCCCGGCCCGGAGCGTGCGGTGGTGTTCCAGAACCACTCGCTGCTGCCCTGGCTCACCTGCTTTGAGAACGTCTACCTCGGGGTGGAGCGTGTGTTCGGCACCCGCAACCCTGGCGCTCCCGCGGAGAACAAAGCCCAGCTCAAGACCCGCACCGATGCTGCATTGGCACTGGTCGGTCTGACTGCAGCAGCTCAAAAACGCCCCGGTGAAATCAGCGGTGGCATGAAGCAGCGCGTGGGCATTGCCCGTGCGCTGGCCATGGAGCCCAAAGTGCTGTTGATGGACGAGCCCTTCGGCGCGCTGGATGCGCTGACCCGCGCCAAGCTGCAAGACGAGTTGCTGGAGATCGTGGCCCGCACTGAGAGCACGGTGGTCATGGTGACCCACGATGTGGACGAAGCCGTGCTGCTGTCCGACAAGATCGTGATGATGACCAACGGCCCTGCCGCCACCATAGGCGAAGTGCTGAGCGTGGACCTGCCCCGCCCTAGATCCCGCGTGGCCCTGGCTGACAGCCCGGAGTACCTGGGCTACCGCAAGGCGGTGATTGACTTTTTGTACACCCGCCAAGCCCACGTTGAAAAGGCAGCCTGACCATGGACATGCGCGTCAAACCACGTCAAAAGCTGGTCATGATCGGCAACGGCATGGCCGGTGTGCGGACCATTGAAGAGCTGCTCAAGGTCGCACCGGACCTGTACGACATTACCGTCTTCGGTGCCGAGCCGCACCCCAACTACAACCGCATTTTGCTGAGCCCCGTGCTGGCCGGTGAGCAGACACTCGACGAGATCGTGCTCAACTCGTTTGAGTGGTACGCAGAAAACAACATCGCGCTCCACGCCGGCAAAAAAGTGACCGCAGTAGACCGCGTCAAACGTGTGGTGAAGGCGTCCGACGGCACCGAGGCCGAGTACGACCGCTTGCTCATTTGCACCGGCTCCAACCCCTTCATCCTGCCCGTGCCCGGCAAGGACCTGCAAGGTGTGATCGCCTACCGCGACATTGCCGACACCAACGCGATGATCGAAGCGGCCACCAAGTACCAACACGCTGTCGTCATCGGCGGTGGCCTGCTGGGTCTGGAAGCGGCCAACGGCCTGATGCTGCGCGGCATGCAAGTCTCGGTGGTCCACGTGATGCCCACCTTGATGGAGCGCCAGCTCGACACTGTGGCCGGTGGTTTGCTGCAAAAGTCGCTGGAAGAGCGCGGTCTCAAGTTCCTGATGGGCGCCCAAACCCAGGAGCTGGTCGGTGGCGAAGATGGTCGCGTCAAGGCCATCAAGTTCAAAGACGGTACTGAAGTGCCTGCCGACCTCGTCGTCATGGCCGTGGGCATTCGCCCCAACACCGAGCTGGCCCAGAGCATGCGCCTGCATGTGGACCGCGGCATTGTGGTCACCGACACCATGCAAACCGTAACCGACGCGCGCATCTACAGCGTGGGTGAATGCGCCGCCCACCGCGGCATTGCCTATGGCTTGGTCGCCCCTTTGTTTGAACAGGCCAAAGTGGCGGCCAACCACCTGGCCGAGTACGGCATCGGCCGCTACCAGGGCTCGCTGACCTCCACCAAGCTCAAGGTCACCGGCATTGACTTGTTCAGCGCCGGCAACTTCACCGGCGGCGAGGGATTTGAAGAGATCGTGATGAGCGACCCCTTCGGTGGTGTGTACAAGAAGCTCGTGATCAAGGACGACAAGCTGGTGGGCGCGTGCATGTACGGCGACACGGTGGACGGCAGCTGGTACTTCAAGCTGCTGCGCGATGGCCGCAACGTGGCCGACATCCGCGACAAGTTGATGTTCGGCGAGAGCGGCGCCAACATCGGCGACGTGGGTCACCAGGGCCAGAACAAAGCAGCCGCCATGGCCGACAGCGACGAGGTGTGCGGCTGCAACGGCGTCACCAAAGGCACCATCTGCAAGGCCATCAAGGAGAAAGGCCTGTTCACCCTGGACGAGGTGAAAAAGCACACCAAGGCCAGCGCGTCCTGCGGCTCCTGCACCGGCTTGGTAGAGCAAATCATCATGTTCACGGCAGGTGGCGACTACTCCGCCACGCCCAAGAAAAAAGCCATGTGCGGCTGCACCGACCACAGCCACCAGGAAGTGCGCGATGCCATTTTCGCCAACAAATACCTCACCATTGCTGAGGTGCAAAAGAACATGGGCTGGAAGACGCCCAACGGTTGCTCCAGCTGCCGCCCCGCGCTGAACTACTACCTGATCTCCAGCTGGCCCAAAGAGGCCAAGGATGACCCGCAAAGCCGCTTCATCAACGAGCGCAGCCACGCCAACATCCAGAAAGACGGCACCTACTCGGTCATCCCCCGCATGTGGGGCGGCGAGACCACCGCCGCCGAGCTGCGCCGCATTGCGGACGCGGTGGACAAGTTCAAGATCCCCACGGTCAAGGTCACCGGCGGCCAGCGCATCGACCTGCTGGGCGTCAAGAAAGAAGACCTGCAAGCCGTATGGCAAGACATCGGCATGCCCAGTGGCCACGCCTACGCCAAGGCCTTGCGCACGGTGAAAACTTGCGTGGGCAGCGAGTGGTGCCGCATGGGCACCCAGGACAGCACCCAGATGGGCAAAGACCTGGAGCGCGCCCACTGGCGCATGTATGCCCCGCACAAGGTGAAATACGCCGTGTCCGGCTGCCCGCGCAACTGTGCCGAAGCCGGTATCAAGGACGTGGGCATCATCGGTGTGGACAGCGGCTGGGAGATGTACATCGCCGGCAACGGCGGCATCAAGACCGAAGTGGCGCACTTCTTCGTCAAGCTCAAAACGGCTGAGGAAGTGCTGGAGTACACCGGCGCCTTCATGCAGCTCTACCGCAAAGAAGGCTGGTACCTGGAGCGCACCGTGCACTTTGTGAGCCGCGTGGGTCTGGACTATGTGAAAAAGCGCATTCTGGAAGACGCCGAAGGCCGCAAGGCCCTCAACGAAGAGCTGCTGTTCGCGCTGGATGGTGAGCCCGACCCTTGGTTCGATTTTCAGGATGCACAGGTCGACACCCGCCAGTTCGCGCCGGTAGCCGTCGCCTGAGCATGGGAGGAACGGACATGCAACGCCGAAATCTGATCACCGTCGCTGCTGCGGGCGCCTTGGCACTGGCCTTGCCCTGTGCACAAGCTCAGGTGGTAGACCTGAGCGACGCCATCAACAAAGCCGGCCGCCAGCGCATGCTCAGCCAGCGCATGGGCAAGGCCTGGCTGGCCTTGCTGCTAAGCGTGGAGAAAACCAGCGCCCAGATGGTGCTGAACAAGTCCATTGCCCTCTTTGACCGGCAATTAGTGGAGCTCAAAGCCTTTGCGCCCAACCCCGAGGTGCTGGCCACATACAGCAAGCTGGAAAGCGCCTGGAGCGACTACAAAACCCTGTTGGTTGGCAAAGCGCCATCCCGCGAGGCCGCAGCAGCCCTGTTGCAGCAGGATGCCAAGGTGCTGGCACTGGCCCATCAAGGCACCCAGCAGTACGAAGCCGCGCTGGCCAAGCCGGTCGGCAAACTGGTGAACATCGCAGGCCGCCAGCGCATGCTGAGCCAACGTATGGCCAAGTACTACCTCGCCACCACTTTGCCGGTAGATGCTGCCACTGCAGGTGTAGAAATCAACAAGGCACGTGGTGAGTTCACCGCGGCCATGGTGTTGCTGAAAAGCGCTCCGGAAGCCACTGAGCGCATCAAAAGCGAGCTGACACTTGCAGAGGCCCAATGGGTGTTTTTTGACAGCGCGCTGAACAACCTGCAGGAAGGCGCACAACGCCCCCGGCCCATGGCCGACGTGTTTCTGGCCAGCGAGAACCTGCTCAGTGTGATGGACCGGGTAACCGGCCTGTACGCTGCAGTCAAGGCTTGATTCCATACAAATTCATGCTGTAGCGCTCACCAAATATTCGCGAGCAGCTACTGAAACCATAGCAAACCGGAAGACCGACATGACCGAATGGACCCGCATCTGCACCCTTGAAGACATCCCCGTGTTGGGCTCCCGCCGCGTGGAGCGTGCCACTGGGCTGGATGTGGCCGTTTTCCGCAACAGCCAGGACGAGGTGTTTGCCCTGCTGGACCGCTGCCCGCACAAGGGCGGCCCACTCTCGCAAGGCATTGTGTTCGGCACCAGCGTGGCCTGCCCCCTGCACAACTGGACCATAGGCCTGTGCGACGGCCAGGCCAGCGCGCCGGATGAGGGCTGCACGCCCAAATTCAGCGTCAAGCTGGAGGATGGCGTGGTGTATCTAAATGCAGCCGAACTCCAAAGCCACGGCACCGATCTGGTGCGCCCCATTGCGGGGCCGAAGAAGCGCTCCACATCGGCGGCCTGATTGCGGATGCCAATGGTCAAAGAAACCCGCTCCACCTGCCCCTACTGTGGGGTGGGCTGTGGGGTCATCATCCAGAGCACGGGGAATCAGATCACCGGCGTCAAGGGCGATCCACAGCACCCGGCCAACTTCGGGCGGCTGTGCTCCAAGGGCAGCACGCTGCACCTGACGGCGACCGCCGAAGTCACCCTGCAAACCCGCCTGTTGCAGCCCCTGCAGCGCCTGCAACGCAGTGCCACGCCAGAGCCAGTCACGTGGGACAGCGCCCTGCACACCGCCACCACCAAGTTTGCTCAAGTTATCCGCGACCATGGGCAGGACGCCGTGGGCTTTTATGTGAGCGGTCAGCTGCTCACCGAGGACTACTACGTCTTCAACAAGCTGGCCAAGGGCCTTATAGGCACCAACAACATCGACACCAACTCCCGCCTGTGCATGAGCAGCGCGGTAGCCGGCTACAAAAAAACACTGGGAGCCGACTCGCCACCTGCCAGCTACGAAGACTTGGCGCTCGCCAGCACGCTGTTCATCGCCGGCTCCAACGCCGCCTATGCCCACCCCATCCTGTTCCGCCGCATCGAAGACGCCAAGGCTGCCAACCCCGAGCTGAAAATCGTGGTGGTGGATGTGCGCCGCACCGACACCGCCGAGGCCGCGGACTTGTTTCTGCAAATCCAACCCGGCACTGACGTGATGCTGTTCAACGGCATGCTGCACCTCATGCTGTGGGAAGGCTGGACGGACGCCGCTTTTATCGCCGCCCACACCGAAGGTTTTGACGCGCTCAAGGCGCTGGTGCGCGACTGCACGCCTGACGCGGTGGCCGCAGTCTGCGGCATCCGCAAAGCGGAGCTGATGGAGGCCACGCGCCTGTTTGCGCAGTCCAGCGCCACCCTCAGCCTGTATTGCATGGGGCTCAACCAGTCCAGTGCTGGCACGGCCAAAAACACAGCCCTCATCAACCTGCACCTGGCCACCGGCCAGATCGGCAAGCCGGGCGCCGGCCCGTTCAGCCTGACCGGCCAGCCCAATGCCATGGGTGGACGCGAAGTGGGGGGCCTAGCCAACCTGCTCTCTGGGCACCGCGACCTGGCCAACCCCGACCACCGCGCCGAAGTGGCCGCACTCTGGGGTGTGCCCACCGTGCCCGAGAAGCCCGGCAAAACCGCGATCGAGATGTTCCAAGCCGCGGCCGATGGCGAGATCAAGGCCCTATGGATTGCCTGCACCAACCCGGCCCAGAGCCTGCCCGACCAGGCCACCGTGCGCCGCGCCTTGGAGCGCGCCGAGTTCGTGGTGCTGCAAGAAGCCTTTGCCACTACCGCCACCGCCCGCTACGCAGACCTGCTGCTGCCCGCCACCACCTGGGGCGAGAAGGAAGGCACGGTCACCAACAGTGAACGCCGCATTTCCCGAGTGCGCGCGGCAGT
The DNA here is from genome assembly GCA_027488985.1 of Comamonadaceae bacterium. Classification (GTDB taxonomy): domain Bacteria; phylum Pseudomonadota; class Gammaproteobacteria; order Burkholderiales; family Burkholderiaceae_C; genus Allorhodoferax; species Allorhodoferax aquaticus. The sequence goes on from JAIYAR010000013.1 coordinate 387,930, forward strand.
CGCGGCACCCGGCCCGCAAGACAACGGTCCGCGTCACGATTGGGCGATTGCCGTGGACTTTGCGCAGCGCTTGGAGTCCGCAATGGGCCGCACGCCCGCATTGCCTACCCTCTTCCCCTACCCCACGCCCGAATCGGTGTGGAACGAGCACCGCGAGAGCACCCGGGGCCGGGACCTGGACATCACCGGAATGAGCTACGCGCAGCTGGAGGCAACTCCGCTGCAATGGCCCCTACCCGAGGGCGCCGCCAACGGCAAAGTGCGCTTGTATGAGGACGGCGTCTTCCCCACGCCCACCGGTCGCGCCCGCTTTGTGGCCGCGCCTTACACCCCGGTGGCAGAGCAACGCGAAGCACGCTATCCCTTTGCCCTGACCACCGGCCGCCTGCGTGACCAGTGGCACGGCATGAGCCGCACCGGCACCTTGGGCCGCTTGTTCGGTCATGTACGCGAGCCTGCCTTGCAAATGCACCCGCAAGACATGGCGCGGCGTTTGATTGCCGAGGGCGACCTGGTGCACATCACCAGCAAGCGTGGATCCATCCTCGCGCCGGTGCAGGCCAGCACCGAGGTGGGCTTGAGCCAGGTGTTTCTGCCCATGCACTGGGGCGACGAATTTTTGAGCGGCCAGAGCAACACAGGGGAGCGCTTGGGCGGCGTGAACGCGCTGACCAGCCCCGTGTTCTGCCCCGACTCCAAACAACCCGAGCTCAAACACGCTGCCGTCAAGGTGCTCAAAGCAGACATGCCCTGGGGCGTGGTGGCCCTGGCCTGGTTGCCCGCCGACCAAGTGCTGGCGCGCCGCACCGAGCTGCAGGCCTTAATGGCCCGCTTTGAGTTCGCCAGCTGCGTACTCTTCGGCAACGATGCCGCTTTGGGCCACGCCGGGCGCACCGGTGTGATGTTCCGGGCGTCAGGCAGTACCCCGCCGGACGAGGCGCTGCTGGCGCAAATCGAAGCCATTTTGGACCTGCAAGGGCCAGACGCCGTGCGCTATGCCGACCCCAAGCGCGGCCAGCGCCGTGTGGTGCGGCTGCAGCGCAGCACGGTGAATGCCACGTTGGAGGGCTTTTTGCTCAGTGGTGATACCCAAGCCCACGACTGGATGGCGGCCCTGCTTCGCGAGGAGCAACCTGCCCAGAACTACGGCCGCGCCCTGCTGGCCGGCGGCGCAAAGCCGCCCTTGCCTGTACTTAGCAAAGGCAAAACCGTGTGCACTTGCTTCAACGTGAGTGATATCGCCATCAGCGACACGCTCAGCCACTGCACCGGCAGCGAAGCCGAGCGATTGGGCCAGCTGCAAAAAGCATTGAGCTGTGGCACCAATTGCGGCTCCTGCATCCCGCAACTACAACGCATGGTCAAGGCCACGCCATTTGCGGCCGTGCCGGTCGGGGCATAAGGACATAGCCGAAAGTTATCAGGCTTCGTCGACAATCAGCAGATGGCTATTGGCAACTACATCAAGGAAATCGGTCGGGGCAAAGAAGGCGCACGTGCGCTCAATCGGATGCAGGCGGCTGACCTGCTGGGCCAAGTGCTCGACGGCACCGTCACCGACCTCGAAGTGGGCGCCTTCTGTTTGGCCATGCGCATCAAGGGCGAAACCGCGGAAGAAATGGCCGGTTTCCTCGACGCCGTGAGCAGCCGTATGGCCTTGCTGCCCGCAAGCGACGTTCCTGTGGTGGTCATCCCCAGCTACAACGGCGCACGCAAGCTGCCCCTGCTGACCCCGCTCCTGGCCCTGCTGCTGGCGCGCGAGGGCCTGCCGGTGCTGATCCATGGCACTGCTACCGAAGATAAACGTGTATTTGTGTCTGAAGTGCTTGCAGCGCTCGGAATACATGCGCAAGCAGCTCCTGAAAAGATAGCAAGCGGCAGCGTGGCCTTTGTGCCTACCGGCACCCTGCTGCCCGGCCTGCAGCGCCTGCTGGATGTGCGCCGCGTGGTGAACCTGCGCAACCCGGCGCACAGCCTGGTCAAGCTCATGAACCCGGTAGACGGCCCCGCTCTGCTGGTGAGCAGCTACACCCACCCCGAATATGCGGTGTCCATGGCAGATACCTTTGCCTTGGTGCAGGCCCACGCCCTGCTGATCCGCGGCACGGAGGGCGAAGCGGTGGCCGACGCCCGCCGCACCCCCAAGATGCAAGCCTTTCTGGCCGGCAAGGCGACGGACTTGCAGGCTTACCAGACCGGGACATTGACAACGCTGCCGGAGCTGCCCACCGCGATCGATGCAGCCAGCACCGCCGCCTACATACAATCGGTGTTGAATGGAGAGCGCCCGGTTCCTGCCCCGATCGCAGAGCAAGTGGCGCACATCTTGCAGTTGCACCAAGCACTATGACAAACACCCTGAACACCCCGGCCGCAGGCCAAGTCACCCTGGTGGGCGCCGGCCCCGGCGACCCGGAGTTACTCACCCTCAAGGCTTTGAAGGCCATCCAGCAAGCCACCGTGCTGCTGGTGGACGATTTGGTGAACGACGCCATCGTGGCCCACGCCAACCCGGCGGCCCGCATCGTCCATGTGGGCAAGCGCGGCGGCTGCAAGTCCACCCCTCAGTCTTTCATTGAGCGCCTGATGATCACCGCCGCCCAGGAAGGCGAAAACGTGGTGCGCCTCAAAGGCGGCGACCCCTTCATCTTCGGCCGCGGCGGCGAAGAGGTGGAACACCTTGAAGAAGCCGGCATCCGTGTCTCGGTGATCAACGGCATCACTGCAGGTCTGGCAGCAGTCACCTCCCTGAACGTTCCCCTGACCCACCGCGAGCATGCCCACGGTGTGGTATTCGTCACGGGTCACGCCAAACCCGGCGACAGTGGTACCGACTGGCCCGCACTGGCCCGCGCAGCCCGGCAAGCGAAGCTCACGCTGGTGGTCTACATGGGCGTGAGCGGCGCCTCAGACATCCAAACCGGCTTGCTGCAAGGCTTGGGAGCTGACACTCCGGTCGCTGTGATTCAGAACGCCAGCCTGCCCCTGCAACGCCATGCGGTCTGCACCCTGGGTGAACTGCAAGCCACCATAGCCCGCCAAGGGCTTGCCAGCCCCAGCGTGATCGTGGTGGGCGATGTGATGAGCGGAATGCTCGCCGCCGCGACTGACTTGAGCGACAGCGCGGGCGCACTGCAAGCCCGCTGAACACGGCATGCAACTTGCGGCGCCCGGTGCACCGTCACCACGTCGAGTTGCACCATGCCCCCTTCAGTTGCAATCATCCCCAGCCGTACGGCAGCCAGCACTATCGTTCTGGCCGTACCCGCAGCGCCTGTGCCTCTGTCAGACCTCAACCTCGCAGCACGCCAGCGCATGCTGTCGCAGCGGATGGTCATGCAAACCCTGTTGGCGGCAGCCGGTGACAGCAAGCAGCTTGACGCTGCCCGAAAGACTTTTCAGCTCTTCTGCGAAAGCGAAGCCCGACTGCTCACCACCCTCACCCATTACGACGAGGCCAGTGCGCGCCAACTGAGGGCGGTATACGAAGGGCCGCAAGGCATAGGTGTGACGATAGAAGCCTTCATGGACCGGATGCGCCGCGCGCTGGACACCATCGCTCGTGGAGCCATGGTGCAAGCTTTGCTCACAGAAATCGTCGGCTCCACCGACGAGGTGCTGGAAGCACTCAACAAAGCCACGGGCACGTTTGATGCCATCGCCAAAGCCAAGTCTGACCGCTTGTTCAAAGAGTTGGGCACCATCGTCTCGGACATCCACACCATTGCCCGCGAAGCAAAGATTGTCAGTTTCAATGCCCAGGTCATCGCAGCCCGGGCAGGCGACCAAGGGCGGGAGTTTGCTGTGGTTGCAAATGTGCTCTCGGGCATCAGCACCGAAATTGATGGGCTAACCAAGAAGGCCCTGCATCTGGCGGATCGCAAGCAGCACGCTTGATACCCCGGTGAGGGCGCAAAACGCCCTGCGGCAGGCCCCACAGTTTGGCACTCATACTCGCTGCGCTCACCAAATCGTGCCAGTCAGCAGGGCCAGCCACTCGGCTACTTGGCGAACGTCGCCGTCGCCTACACTGCGCGCCTATGCATAGTTTTGACGTGGTGATCGTAGGGGCGGGGGCTGCCGGCTTGTTTTGTGCCGGGGTCGCGGGACAGTTGGGCCTGAAGGTACTGGTGCTGGACCACAGCGAAAAAGTGGCCGAAAAAATCCGGATCTCCGGCGGGGGCCGCAGCAACTTCACCAACATGGATGTGAGTGCGTCAAACTTCATCAGCGAGAACCCGCGCTTTGCCAAGTCTGCCCTCTCCCGCTACACGCCGGCGGACTTCATCGGCCTTGTCAAAAAACACGGCATCGCTTTTCACGAAAAGCATAAAGGTCAGCTGTTTTGCGACCGCTCAGCGGAAGACCTGATTGCCATGCTGCTCGCTGAATGCGCAGCAGGTGGCGTCGAACGATGGCAACCCTGCGCCGTCAAAGCAATACGATTTTCGGCCTCCAGCGCTCATGGAACCAGCGCGAGCAGCTATGAAATCGATAGTGATCGCGGCACCATTCATTGCGCATCCATAGTTATTGCCACGGGTGGTTTGTCCATTCCCAAAATCGGGGCAACAGACTTCGGCTACCGCATTGCCAAGCAATTCGACTTGCCCGTGATCACCCCCCGCCCCGCGCTGGTCCCGCTGACTTTTGACGAGGCAGCATGGGCGCCGTTCGCGGAACTCTCGGGCCTGTCGCTCCCGGTCGACATTGCCACTGGCACCAAGAAAGACAGCATGTCGTTCCGCGAAGACTTGCTTTTTACCCACCGCGGTCTGTCGGGCCCAGGCGTGCTGCAGATCTCCAGCTATTGGGCAGAAGGCACCCCTATCCGCCTCAACCTGGCGCCCACTGTGGATTTGACACGACACCTGTCTGACGCCAAGGGCACTTCCCGCAAACGCATAGCCAATGAGCTGGCCGGCATCGTCCCTGGCCGCCTCGCTGACACTTGGGTCAGCCAAGGGCAGCACTGGGGCCACGACTGGCAACGCCCGGTGAATGAAGCCAGTGACAAGGCGCTGAACGCATTAGCAGAGCGACTTTCCCGATGGGAACTCACACCCACCGGCACTGAGGGCTACCGCAAAGCCGAGGTCACAGCTGGCGGCGTGGACACCAAAGTGCTCTCCAGCCAGACCATGGAGAGCAAACAGCCCGGCCTTTTCTTTATAGGTGAAGTTACGGATGTAACGGGTTGGCTAGGCGGGTACAACTTCCAATGGGCTTGGGCCAGTGCGTTTGCCTGTGCAAAGGCATTGGCTACTAGATCCCAATAAAAACGTTTAGAATTTTTTTAATATTTTTGCCACTTTTAAAAATAAATGGCAAAATACTAAAAAATTCGAAACGTGATGATTCCGCATTGGAATCACTTTTTGGGGGCAAACAATATGTTCGCGAACATGAGTCTCGGCAAGCGGTTGACCGTGAGCTTTACCGTGGTCATTGCCCTGATGGCGGTATTGGCTTCACTGGCTTACGTGCGCATCAACAGCCTCAACGCCGAGTTCTCCACCATCATCACGGACCGCTACCCCAAGACGGCTATCGCCAATGAAATCAAGGTCCAGACCAACGAGATTTCTCGCGCCATGCTCAGTATTTTGATCATGGAGGACCCGAATCAAATCAAGGGGGAAGTCGACAAGATTGAAAAAGTGACCGCGGCAAACATGGCTGCGTTTGAAACACTTGAAAAGAACATGACGGACGAGAAAGGCAGTGAACTGCTCAAGCCGATCATCGCTATCCGCGACAAGCTCAAGCCCCACCAGAAGTCATTCATTGATCTGGTCAACCAGGAGAAAAAAGACGAAGCACAACTGAAGTTCCTTTTTTCGATGCGGCCGCTGCAAACCAAGTACTTTGAAGCGCTGGACGTTTTCGTGAAATACGAAAACAGCCTCATGGAAACCGCTAGCGAAACATCCAATGAGGTCGCAAGTCAAACCACCACTCTGATTCTGGTTCTGGCATTTGCGGCTGCCATTTTGAGTACGGTGGTGGGCTATTTCGTGACCCAAAGCATCGTGACGGCTATGCGGCGCGCGTCCAACATCACCAACAAGGTTGCGTCGGGTGACTTGACCAGTGACATCCAGGTGCTCACCAAGGACGAAGTCGGACAGATGATGGCTGGCCTCAAGGGAATGAATGAAGGCCTGAAGCATCTTGTAGGCGAGGTCAACCACAGTACCCATTCGCTCACGAACACGGCAAAAGAAATTGCGCAGGGCAACCACCAGCTCAACGACCGGACGATGGAGCAATCCCAGGTGCTGCAGGAAACCACTTCGTCCATGCTCGACCTCACGGAAGTAGTACGTCACACCACACAGGCGACCCGGGAAGCCAACGAACTGGCAGCCACTGCTTCGCAGATTGCGTCCAAGGGCGGCGCAGTGGTGTCGGAAGTGGTGCAGACCATGGGTGCCATCCATTCGTCGAGCAAGAAAATCGCTGACATCATCGGTGTTATTGACGGTATCGCTTTCCAGACCAATATCCTGGCGTTGAATGCCGCAGTAGAAGCGGCACGGGCGGGAGAACAGGGCCGTGGCTTTGCGGTCGTGGCATCCGAAGTGCGTAGCTTGGCCCAGCGCTCAGCGACTGCCGCCAAAGAAATCAAAGCCTTGATTGATGACTCTGTTTCCAATGTAGAAACCGGCAGCCGCCTGGTCGGTCAAGCAGGCTCAACGATGACAGAAATCGTGGACAGCGTGCAACGCGTAGCGACCATCATGGGCGAGATAACTGCGGCAAATCAAGAGCAAAGTTCGGGCATTGAGCGCGTCAACCAGGCCATCGAGCGCATGGACCATGTCACTCAACAAAACGCTGCGATGGTCGAAGAAGCCGCAGCGGCAGCCTCTTCGATGCGCGAAGAAACCGACCGCTTGGTGCGCGCCATCAGCGTATTCAAACTCGACACTGTTTCTATCGATGGTGCCGATGAAATAGCCACCTTGGCACTCCCTCACCGTTCTTCCTGATACTGATCACCATTACCTAGGAGCCCCACCATGCCCTTGACCTCCCAATTCACAAAACTTGTTCTGACTTGTTCGCTGGCTGTCAGCAGCGCTTTCACTCCAGCTACTGCCGCCGATGTCGGCGGCGTAAAAGTTGATGATGTTGCAACGGTAGCCGGCAAAGAACTCAAGCTTAATGGCGCTGCCATGCGCCAAATCCTGATGATCAAGGGCTATGCCATCGGGCTTTACCTGACTGAAAAGAAGGAACTAAGTGCTGCGGACCTTTTGGCACTTCCCGTCGACCGCCCACGTCGTGTGGCATTGCACATCCAGCGTGAAATCAACAGCGATGAGTTCGGCCAGTTGTTCATCAAGGGGATGAATGCCAACTCCACCAAAGAAGAAAAAGCAAAGGTCATCAACCAAACTACCAAGTTCGGCGAAATGTTTGCCGCTCTGGAGCCCGTCAAAAAAGGGGACGTGGTGACTTTGGATTGGATTCCCGGACAGGGCACGGTCAGCACATTAAACGGAAAGAAAATCGGTGAGACATTGCCAGAAATCACTTTCTTCAATGCCGTTTTACGAATTTGGGTCGGCGACAGCCCCGTTCAGGAGAACATCAAGCGCGCCTTGCTCACCGGCAAGTAATTCCGCTATTGCAGCCAATCAGGGGCTGCAGTTGCCCTTGAGCGACCTTTAACTTTGGTTCTTTGGTCCTTCTTAGGTACAGCGGACCAACAAAACAACTTTCAGTCCATCGAGATAGCCAACCTGCGGGTAGAGGCTATAATGGCGGGCTATTCTGGCAGAACCCCCGTCGGCCAATACTAGTTAATGACGGGGAAACCGCCGAGCGAGGCATGTGGGGCCCGATCTTCCCCCAAGCAATCCGCCGGCATATTTTGGAATTCATTACGTAATGACAACGATCCGTGTAAAAGAAAACGAACCCTTTGACGTAGCACTGCGTCGCTTCAAGCGCACCATCGAAAAGTTGGGCTTGCTGACTGACCTGCGTGCACGCGAGTTCTACGAGAAGCCCACTGCCGAGCGCAAGCGCAAGAAGGCAGCCGCTGTGAAGCGCAACTACAAGCGCATCCGCAGCATGCAACTCCCTAAGAAGCTGTACTAAGCTTCGCGGCACGGTCGCTCTCACGAGCGACCCGGCCCACACAAGCTCGCCTGGGGACGCTCCGGCGGGCTTTTTTTCATTTTGACCTCACCCCTTTCGTTCCACTCTCAGGAAGCACCGCTATGTCCCTCAAAGACCAGATCACCGAAGACATGAAAACCGCCATGCGCGCCAAAGACAGCGAGCGTCTGGGAACCATCCGCCTGCTGCTGTCTGCGATGAAACAAAAAGAGGTGGATGAGCGAGTGGTGCTGGACGACGCCATGGTGGTGGCCATCGTCGACAAGCTGATCAAGCAGCGCAAAGACAGCATTGACGCCTTCAAGAAGGCGGAGCGCGCTGACTTGGCAGACAAGGAAGAAGCCGAGATGAAAGTGCTGCAAACCTACCTTCCCCAGCGCATGAGCGCTGAAGAGGTCCTGGCCGAAGTCAAGGCCATAGTGGCCGAACTGGGTGCTTCCGGCCCCGGTGACATGGGGAAGGTGATGGGCGTGGTCAAAACCAAGTTGGCCGGCAAGGCCGAAATGGGCACCGTGTCTGCCGCAGTCAAGGCGGCACTGGCTGGCTAAGGCAGCACTTTGACGGTGGCTGAAGCCGGCTCCGTCACTGGTTGCTTGGGATTCAGGTTGTCGACGAAATCCAACTTGAGTGCGTATTCCCCCTGCGGAGGGGCCAACCAAGTTTCGGTTTGTCCCTCTACAAAGTCCATTTCCGCCACAGCGCCCGATTTGCTGGTGACTGTGAGCTTGAAGTGGCCTGTATCTTTTTCCTTCTGAGCCACATGCGCAACATTCAGGCCTGATGCGTGAAACTGCACACGGAACGGAGCTTTTTGTTCGTCTCCCGCAAGCATGAGCGCCAGACCCGGCTTCACCAGTGACTTCGGGTCAACAGCATTCTTTTTGGTGATTGTGACCTTCAGCGGCTTGCTGTAAACAAAATGGGGCAGATGCTTGTCGTCGGCCAACAGCATGCGCAGTGTGTAGGTGCCGGGCGCAAGGTTGAGCACGGTTTCCATCTGCCCTTTGCCGAAGTGAATGTACTGCTCGTTGAAAGGCAATGCGGCCTTGAAATCGAGCGGCAAGTCTCGATTCACCAGCAGATGGTGGTGACCGCTTTTGCCCCCCATAGGTTTGGAAATGGGCGCTAGCCCCCACCCGCCGGACAAGCCGAACTTCAACAAAAATGGGGATTCAATGCTGTCACCCGACTTGAGGTTGGTGAAATAGGCCTCTGCATTCCCGGCTGGCATGGGCGCCTGCCAAGGGTGCAATATCCGCGCAGGGGAAGCGGGTGCTTGAGCCCACACCAGACTGGAGGCAAACAGGGCGAGCACACCTACACCAGAGGCCGATCCACGCATGCAAATCCTTTCAGCTACCGGCCACTTTCATCCTGTTGACCAGAATGGAGCCCACGGTTTTCGCGCCGTAGTTATAAGTATCGGCACCTACCGCCTCGATGCCTTTGAGCATGTCCTTCATGTTGCTTGCGATGGTGATTTCATGCACCGGATAGGCAATGCGGCCGTTTTCCACCCAGAAGCCGCTTGCACCACGAGAGTAGTCACCCGTGACGTAATTCACGCCTTGCCCCATCAACTCGGTCACGAACAGGCCCGTGGCCAGCTTTTGCAACATGACATCCAGGTTGTCACCTGCCTTGGTCAGGCGCGAGGTAAAGGTCAGGTTGTGTGAGCCACCGGAATTGCCGGTCGTGCGCATACCGAGTTTGCGGGCGGAGTAGCTGCTCAGAAAGTAGCCTTGAACGCGGCCAGAATCAACCACCTTGCGGGGGTGCACGCGCACCCCTTCATCGTCAAAGGGGGAGCTGCCTTTACCGCGCAACACGAAGGGATCTTCCTGAACGTCAATGTGCTTGGGCAACACCTGCTTGCCCAAAGAATCCAGCAAAAAGGTGCTCTTGCGGTACAGGGCTCCACCACTGACTGCTTGCACAAACGCACCCAACAGCCCTGCAGCCAAAGGCGACTCAAACAACACAGGGCATTCCACGGTAGCAATTTTGCGGGCCTTGAGGCGGCTGAGGGCACGCTCCGCCGCATAGCGCCCCACCGCCTGGGGCGACGCCAGCTCATCGGCCGAGCGCATGGAGCTGTACCACGCGTCACGCTGCATGTCCTTGCCCTTGCCGGCAATGGGAGAGACCGAGAACGAGTGGCGGGAAGAAGCGTAGCCACCCCGGAACCCACGGGTGTGCGCACTGAAAAAATGGGATTGCTGTGCGGACACCGCAGCGCCTTCGCTATTGGTGATGCGCTTACTCACACCCAGCGCTGCAGCTTCGCATTCAAGAGCCAAACGGGCGGCCTCTTCGCTGGTCACAGCCCAAGGGAAGAACAGGTCCAGATTCCGCTCGCGCTCTTCCACAGGGACGATGTCGTCCGCATCCGGCAGGCTGGCGAAAGGGTCTTCAGCGGTAAAGCGGGCAATGTCGTAGGCAGCGCGCACGGTTTGTTCAATCGCTGCATCCGAAAAGTCGGATGTGCTGGCGTTGCCACGGCGGTTGCCGATGTAGACGGTCACACCCAGAGATTTGTCACGGTTGCGTTCCACATTTTCCAGCTCGCCATTGCGCACCGAAACACTCAGACCGCAACCTTCGGAAACCTCTGCACCGGCATCGCTAGCGCCTAATTTTTTGGCATGGGCCAAGGCAGTGTCTACACGGGTTTCAAAAAATGCGCGGGTATAAGCAAAGCCGCTGTCGGCGGGCTTGGTGGATTCAGGGGTAGGCAGAGGACGGGCGGAGGTGGGTTTCTTCATGGCGACGGCTATGATACTTGGCTATGTCACGCAAACTTAAAAAGGGCTATTACGTCCGGGGCTTGTTCGTTGCCGAAGGCAGCGCGCTCGACCTGGAGTACAAGCGCGAACTCAAGGGCACGGATGAACCGACCCGCACCGATCTCAAAAAAGAAAGCGATGCACTGCAAAAGTTGGGTGAAGACCTGCTGACGCTGCGCGCAGAACTACTGACCAAGTTGGAACTGCCCGACAAACTGGTGGATGGCGTGGCCGAGGCCAAGCGCATCACCAATTTCGAGGGCAAACGCCGCCAGATGCAGTTCATCGGCAAACTGATGCGCAAGCTCGATCCCGCCAAATGGGACGAAATCCGCGCAGCGCTGGAAGAGCAGCACATGCCTTCTGTGCAAGAAACCATGGTGCTGCACCAGGCTGAACAATGGCGCGACCGCTTGATTGCCGACGACGATGCGGTGGGCCAGTGGCTCAACATCAGTCCTGACACCGACAGCCAGCAATTGCGCGCCCTGATCCGCCAAGCCCGCAAGGACGCCAAGCCCGAAAAGCCGGGTGAGGCTGTTCGCCACGGCCGTTCATACCGCGAAATCTTTCAGCTCGTGCGCGAAGCTTTGCTCGCAAACCAGGAAGCGTCTCACACAGAAGCTGCAGAAGATGAAGTTGAAGACGGAGACGAAGTTTGAGCAGCAGCGATTTGGATGAAGTCCGCATCGGCATTGTGTCCATCAGCGACCGCGCATCTGCCGGAGTGTATGAAGACAAAGGCATTCCAGCCCTGAAAGAATGGGTGCAGCATGCAGTGCAAAACCCGGTGGTGTTTGAAGCCCGCTTGATCGCGGACGACCAGAGCACCATTCAGGACACCTTGATTTCACTGGTGGATGCCCGCTGTGCACTGGTGCTCACCACCGGTGGCACCGGCCCAGCCCTGCGCGACGTGACGCCTGAGGCCACGCTGGCCGTCGCGCACAAAGAGTTGCCGGGATTTGGCGAACAGATGCGCGCCATCAGTCTGAACTTTGTGCCCACAGCTATTCTGTCGCGTCAGGTGGCCGTCATCCGCGACCAGACCCTCATCATCAACCTGCCCGGCCAACCCAAAGCCATCGCCGAAACACTGGAAGGTGTGAAGGGTGCCGAGGGCAATCAAGTGGTACCCGGTATTTTTGCCGCAGTGCCTTACTGCGTAGACCTGATCGGTGGCCCCTACATTGAAACCGTAGACACCGTCTGCAAGGCCTTCCGCCCCAAAAGCGCTATTCGCACGCCACGGGACTGAGGAAGCTCTTCGTTTCGATAAACGCCACCCATCCGACGCGCGTGCCTTGACCCAAAAACACCGCAGGACCAGCTCTGCCGGCCTGCTGGTGTTGCCCCCTGCAAGGGGGAAGCGGCAAAGCCGCCCGGGGGTGTTCCTTACTTCCCGATCAACTCGTTGATTTTCGCGGCCTCAAAGCACTCCTTGCGGGCGGCGTCTTTGGGCACGCAATCGCTATCAGCAAGGCGCGCTGACAGTTGCTCCACCGCTTTCCACAGCATGGCAATCTGGTGGTCCTGGCCGGAGGCACTGTCCACCAAGCCACGCAAGGCCTGGCTGACCGGATCATCTTCCTGAGTGATGCCATAAGCAGTGAACTTGCGGTCCTGGGTTGTCACATCCGCGCTCACGCCCTCTTTGCTGGGAATGATGCGCGCCGGAATGCCCACCGCCGTAGCACCCGCCGGCACCGGCTTAATCACTACCGCATTGCTTCCGATCTTAGCGCCGTCGCCTACTTCAAAGCCGCCCAGCACTTTGGCCCCGGCACTCACCACCACATCCTTGCCCAAGGTGGGGTGGCGCTTGGCGCCCTTGTACAGGCTAGTGCCGCCCAGGGTCACGCCTTGGTAAATCGTGCAGCCGTCGCCGATTTCGGCCGTCTCCCCCACTACGGTGCCCATGGCATGGTCAAAGAACACACGTTCACCGAGCTTTGCACCGGGGTGAATCTCAATCCCGGTAAGGAATCGTGCGATGTGTGACGTAAAACGCCCCAGCCACTTCAGACCGTGGTTCCAGAACCAGTGGGCCGGGCGATGTAACACTACGGCATGCAGGCCGGGGTAGCAGGTAATGACCTCCCAGGTGCTGCGGGCAGCGGGGTCACGGTCGAGAATGCACTGGATGTCGGAGCGGATACGGGCAAACATGGTGTCAGTCTATCCCTTCAAGACTGGTTTGCCGTCTATAGCCACCAAATCCGCACTGCGGGCAGGCGATTGCGGGCTCTGCTGCAAAATAGCTTTGGCAATGCCGCGGAGGATGTGGATTTCCTCCTGCGTGACCTGGGCTCGATTGAACAAGGCATTGAGTCGTGGCATCAGCTTCTTGGGCGACGCAGGGTCCAGAAAACCCAGCTGCACCAGAGACTGCTCCAAGTGCGTGAGCATGCCCGTCACCTGCGCGGCATCGGCCAAATGTGACGGAGCGGCAGGAGACTGAACCCCGAAACCACCCAAGGCCAAGCGCCATTCATACGCAATGACCTGCAGGGCTGCACCGATATTGAGGGAGCCGAAAGTCGGATTGCTTGGAATGGACAGGCAGACATGGCAGCGATAGACGTCTTCATTGCGCATGCCAAAGCGCTCGGAACCAAACAAAAAACCAATGCCCTGCTGCCCCTGCACTGGAGATTCAGATGCCAAATCGGCATCTGGCGCTGATGGAATATGCGCGAGCAGCTCCTTTTTTGATAGCGCCTCGAAGTGCTCTCGCGGGGTAGTAGTAGGCGGCCCGAAATCCCTCGGGGTCATAGCTGTGGCGCACAAGTGGGTAATGCCGTCCAGCGCCTCGTCCAAGGTTTCAACGATGCGGCACTTGTCCAATACATCCAGGGCACCGCTGGCGCGTTGGATGGTTTCTTCGCGGCGCAGAACATTCGGCCATCGGGGTGCGACCAGCACCAGATCATCAAAACCCATGGTTTTGATGGCGCGGGCAGCGGCGCCCACATTGCCTGCGTGGCTGGTGTTAATAAGGATAAATCGGGTGTGCATGCTGACTGAAATGGGCCGAACTGCTGCAACTGCACAAAGAGATGATGCGCAAGTCAGGCCAAACCGTTAAAATACCCGATTGTCGCCGCCTGCATCGCCAGTCGGCCCTTCCGGTTCTTCCCCCCACAATCTATGACGCTCAATCTGCACCCCATGGCCAACGTGGCCATCAAGGCCGCCCGCACCGCCGGTTCCATCATCAACCGCGCCGCGCTGGACATCGAATCTGTTCGTGTTTCCCAGAAAAAGGCCAATGACTTTGTCACCGAAGTAGACAAAGCTGCAGAGCAAGCGATCATAGAAACCCTGCTGACAGCCTACCCGGGCCACGGCATCCTCGCAGAAGAATCGGGTAGCGAATACGGCGCCCGCGACTCTGAATACGTCTGGATCATCGATCCCTTGGACGGCACCACCAACTTCATCCACGGCCTGCCTGTGTACTGCGTGAGCATCGCATTGGCGGTACGCGGCAAGGTGGAACAAGCTGTGGTGTACGACCCCACCCGCAACGACCTGTTTACCGCTACCAAAGGCCGTGGCGCGTACCTGAACGACCGCCGCATCCGCGTCTCCAAGCGCACTCAGCTTAAAGAGTCGCTGATTTCCACCGGTTTCCCCTTCCGCCCGGGTGACAATTTCAACCAGTACCTGCACATGATGGGTGACGTGATGCAACGCACCGCCGGCTTGCGCCGCCCCGGCGCTGCAGCTTTGGACCTGGCTTATGTGGCCGCCGGCTACACCGAAGGTTTCTTCGAGCTCGGTTTGCAGCCCTGGGATGTGGCTGCCGGCTCCTTGCTGGTCACCGAAGCCGGTGGTCTGGTGGGCAACTTTACGGGCGAGGCTGACTTCCTCGAGCAGCATGAGTGCCTCGCCGGCAACCCACGCATTTATGGCCAGTTGGTTAGCCTGTTGGGCAAGTACAGCAAGTTCGCACCCGCCGGCGAAAAGGCCGCTTTGCGCCAAGCCGCCATTGCCGCTGACAACCCGGAGACGACAGCGGAAGACGCTCCCGCTGCCGGCGCTGAAGACGCGCCCTTCTGATCAGCCTACGCTGAATTCGGCCACCGGCACCGGCCGGCCGAACAAGTACCCTTGAAAAAACAGGCAGCCCTGGTTTAACAAAAACTGGCGCTGCCCTTCCGTCTCTACGCCTTCGGCGACCACATCAAAGCCGAGGCTACGCCCCAGCGCCAGCACCGTACTGGCAATGGCCGCGTCGTTGGCATCTGTCAGTACATCCCGCACAAAGGATTGGTCGATTTTGAGTTGCTGCAAAGGCAGTAATTTCAAATAGGAAAGCGACGAATAGCCAGTGCCGAAATCATCCAGCGCAAAGCGCACGCCCAAGCTACGAAGAGTTGACATCTTCAAAATAGCTTCCTGACTATCGGTCAACAACAAGCTCTCCGTCAGCTCCAGCTTTAGGAGTCGTGGATCGGCTCCACTTTGCTCCAATGCGCTTTGCACTTGAACCACGAACTCCGGGCTGCGGAACTGGCGGGCGCTCACATTCACAGCCACAGTCAGATGGGCACTCTCCGGCCGGCGCGCCCAGGCTGCCAATTGCATGCAAGCGGTCTGTAGCACCCACTCACCCAATGGAATGATCAAACCCGTTTGTTCCGCAAGAGGCACAAATTGCATCGGCGACACCATGCCACGCACGGGATGCTTCCAGCGCAGCAAGGCCTCTGCGCCCACCACATGGCTCACCGCATCCACCACTGGTTGGTAGTACAGGGTGAGCTCGCCCCGCTTCAAGCCGGCACGAAGGTCCGACTCCATGGCCGTGCGCTCTGCCACCATGGATTGCATGGCAGGGTCGAAAAATCGCAAGGTATTGCGGCCGGCTGACTTGGCTTCGTACATGGCAAGGTCAGCTTGCTTGAGGAGCTCATCCACCGACTGCCGTTGACCGTGAATCAGCACCACACCAATGCTGGGGGTACTGTGGTGCGAGCCGCCAGGCAGCTCGTAGGAGGCATTGAGCTGCAGCAGAATTTTCTTGGCCACCGATTCAGCTTGTACCCCTGCATCGGCCATGCTGCCTTCCAAGTCCTGGAGCAAGACCACGAACTCGTCTCCACCGAAGCGCGCCACCGTATCGGATTCACGCACACAAGCCTTCAGTCGCTGCGCGACCAAGCGCAAGAGCTCGTCACCGACATCATGGCCACGGGTGTCATTGAGATCTTTGAAGTTATCCAAATCGATGAACAGCAAAGCGCCATGCAAACGCCCGCGGGCACAAGTCGCTACCGCGTATTGCAAATGGTCCATCAACAGACGCCGGTTCGGCAGGTCCGTCAGTACGTCGTAAAAGGCCAAGCGCTCGATTTTTTCTTCCGCTTCTTTGCGCTCGGTAATATTGCGGCCGATGCCACGGTAGCCCTTGAACACGCCGTGGGAGTCGAATATCGGGGCACCGCTAGTAGATATCCAGTACACACGGCCTTGAGCATCCCTGTCCCCCAACTCCAACTCTCGGAACACTTGCCGCGCATCCAGCACAGCTTTGTGCGCAGCCCAGTCGGCCTCCGTCATGTTCATCGCACCGTTTTCCCAACGGGTCTTGCCGATGCTTCTCTCCGTCGTCTTGTCCCGCCCGGTTTCAATCGCACCGTGAAAACGGACGAAGCGGTAATCGGCATCTTGTTCCCAATACCAATCCGATGAGAGCTCGGTCAGAGCACGGAAGCGTGCCTCACTCTCTTGCAGGATGGCAAGCGACTCCTTGTGCTGGGTAATGTCTGTGACCGATCCGTAAGCGTTGTATCGGCCATCGGCCTCCAAATAAGTGATGGCTTTGCCGAACAGGCTGCGGACATGCCCGTCTTTGTGAATGATCCGGAATTCCTGTGCCCAGGTCATGCCATCCCGGGCCGACGCATTCATGGATTTGAGCGTTTGAATAATGTCATCGGGGTGAATCATCCGGAATACGCTTTCAGGCGAGCTGCGGATCTCTTCGGGCGAAAGTCCGAAGATGTCGCGACAAGCGTCACTGACAAACAAAAACCGCCCACTGTCCCGGCTGAACATTTCAAACTGGTACACCATTTCCGGCAAGCGACTGGTGAGCCGCTGAATCACATCGAGCCTGCGCTGCAGGACCTGCTTGGCCTCGGCTTCATCCGTGAAATCCTGGACCACCCCGAAATCCACATAGCTGTCGTCCTGGCGGTGGTAGCGATGCATGCGACTGCGCACCCAGCGGATATCTCCATCACGCCGCACCCACCGGAACTCCAGCAGCCGACCATCCATCGCCTCGCGGGCTTCCATATAGGATGCTTTGTCCTCGGGGTGAATACCTACGCGGGATTTCTCGAGGGTGAGCTTTTCAGTCCATGGCGTCTGTGTCAGGCGAAACAGACCCCGCGACCAGCGCGGCACAGTCTGCCCTTGCGGAACGATCCAGTGCCCGGCCTGCGCAAGGCTTTCTGTTTCTTCAAAAAGTTCCAACTGTCCCCGCAACTCGTCATTGGCGTCTTGCAGGGCCTGCTCGCTTTCGGCAACGGCTTCCTGCGCAATTCGCTGCGCCGTGATGTCGGTGAGATACACGAGCACATGTGCCTCCCCGGCGATGTGCATGATGGAGCCGCGCCACTCCAGCAGCAGCTCTTCGCCGCTCCGGGTCAGGAAGTTGATTTCAATGCCCGAAGACAGCGGGTCCGTTCTCATGTCTTCCAAAGCCGCATTTCGGGCTTCAATATCGGGCCAGAACCCCAAGGACACCGAAGTGCTGCGGGTTGCCTCTTCCCAGGTGTAGCCCGTGAGCTGTTGCCAGCGTGCGTTCACATCGATGAGGGCCCCATCTTCCAAGCGCTGCACAGAAATGGCTACCGGACTCTGCGCAAACAAGGCCCCGAGCATGTCGTACTGTCGCCGGCTCACCAACTCCAGCGAACGCAGCTCCGCCTGCAGGGCAGCGATGTCTTGTGGCAGGGCGGATTTTTCGTCTTTAGACATCAGCCCCCCGCCAGACGCAATTGCTCAACCGGCACAGGCCGCCCGAAAAAAAATCCCTGAAATGCCCTGCAGCCTGCCTGCAGCAGGAAATCGCGCTGGCCTTGCGTTTCCACCCCCTCAGCCACCACCCCGAGATCCAGACTCTTGGCCAAACTCAGGATGGTGCGCGCGATGGCCGCGTCGTTAGCGTCGGTCAGCACATCCCGCACGAACGATTGATCGATTTTGAGTTGATCCAGCGGCAGCCGCTTGAGATAGGCCAGAGATGAGTAGCCCGTGCCGAAATCATCCAGCGAAAAACTCACTCCGATAGACCGCAACTCACCCATCTTCAGTACAGCCTCTTCAAAGTCGGTCAGCAGCAGGCTCTCCGTAAGTTCCAGCTTCAGACGGTAGGGGTTCGCGCCGCTGGTGCGCAGCAAATCCAGAATGTGCGTGGAGAAATCCGGATGCCGGAACTGTCGGGCACTCACATTCACCGCGATGCTGAGCCGTTGGGTGTGGGGGCTGTCATTCCATGCCACCAACTGCGCACATGCTGCCTCCAGCACCCACCGCCCCAAGGGCAAGATCAACCCTGTTTGCTCGGCCACCGGAATAAAGATAGCCGGCGACACCATGCCGCGCACCGGGTGCTGCCACCGCAGAAGAGCCTCTACGCCCGTCACACCGCCGGCCTGATCCACCACCGGCTGGTAGTAAAGAACGAATTGCTCGTCCTGCAAGGCGCGGCGTAGATCGGCCTCCATCTCCGCCCGCTCAGAGGCTGCGGCCTGCATATCAGGATCGAAGAAACGCAAGGTATTGCGCCCTGCGCCCTTGGCCTGGTACATGGCCAAGTCAGCACGCTTGAGCAGCTCTTCAATGTTGTGCTTGTGCTGGAAGAAGAGCGTCACGCCGATGCTGGGCGAACTGTGCACATTGTGGTTGCCCAATGCAAACTGCTTGTTCAATGCGCTAAGCACCTTCTTGGCGACGACTTCCGCCTGACTTGCCGCCACCAAGGCATCCCCGTCCAGTTCCTCCAGCATCACCACAAACTCGTCGCCCCCCAGGCGGGCCACGGTGTCGGCGCTGCGCACACATTCCTGCAGGCGCTGCGCAACCTGTTGCAACAGCAAATCGCCCATGTGGTGCCCCAGCGTGTCGTTCAAAACCTTGAAGTTATCCAGGTCGATGAACAACAGGGCTCCATGCAGCCCGTTGCGCGTGCTGGCCTCCAGGGCATGCTGCAGGCGATCGATCAGCATGCGGCGGTTGGGCAGAGTGGTCAGTGCATCAAAAAATGCCAAGCGCTCAATCTCGGCCTCAGCCGCTTTGCGGGCAGATATGTCACGCCCGGTACCCCGGTAACCGCAAAAAGTCCCTTGCGCATCAAAAATGGGCGCACCACTTATAGAGACCCACATGAAGCTGCCATCCAGCAGCACCCTTTGCATCTCAAATTCCTGAAAGGTCTGGTGGGCAAACAGCACCTCTTGGTGGGCTTTCCATTGCGCGGGAGAAACTCCGCGTGCGCCGGAGTCCCATCGGGTACGCCCCAGCGCCATTTGCGGTGCGAGGCGGTCTGCATTGATGCCGTTGCCATCGATTCGCACAAAGCGGAAGTCTGCGTCCTGCTCCCAATACCAGTCAGACGACAGGCTGGAGAGACTGCGAAAGCGCTCCTCGCTTTCCTGCAACTGCGCCAAGGCCCGCTTCTGCGAGGTGATATCGGTGATGGAACCGGTGAACAGCACCGAACCATCCTCCAGGCGCTGGGGCACTGAATTGCCGAGCAACCAGCGCATCTCCGATCCGGTATCCCGTGTGCGGAACTCGCAGTTCCACGGCACCATCAAGTCCCTGCTGCTCAGGCTGGTGCTGATGAGCCTTCCGACATCCTCCCGGTGAACACGTCGCATGACGGCATTGGCGTCTGCATGTGCCTCTTCCATGGACACCCCGAAGAGCGGCATCACACCGGCACTGACAAAGGGGAAGCTGAAACGCCCGTCCGCCCAAATCTGGAATTCATACACCATGCCCGGGGCGCGGCTTGTGATTTTCTGGATGAAGTCCAGTTGTTTTTGCAAGGCGTCACGTGCCTCCCGCTCTTCGGTAAATTCCTGCACGGCACCGAAGTCCGCCAAAACACGGCCATCTGCCACCTGACGGTGCATGCGGGAACGGGCCCAGAGCGTGCGACCGTCCTCCCGCAACCAGCGGAACTCAACCACTGAGCCGTCCATGCGATGACGCGCCTCCCTGAGCCGGGGCAAATCCTCCGGATGTACGCCTTTCCACAACGCATTGGTGGTGGTCAATGACACCTCACCCAGACCCGCCATCAAGGCCAAGCCACGGGAGACCTGCACCCGTTCATCATTGGGGTAGGACACCCAGTGCCCGACCTTGGCGACGGACTCGGTCAACTCATGCAGTTTGACTTGCCGGTTCATGGACGCATTGGCCTGCTCAAGCGCCTGCTCACCGGCTTTAAGGGCCTCCCGGGCGAGTTGCTCGGCGGTAACGTCTCTCAGGTAAATCAGCAGGTATGGCTCACCGGCCTCCTCCAGCATGGCCGCATTGATACGTACCACGCGGGGAATTCGGTCTTTCATGACCAGTGTCACATCCGTGTCGGCGACGCGGCCGCCGATTTGCAAGCGCCCGAATACTTGCTCCCGCTCCTGTGGGTCCAGCCAATGTCCCAGCTCCACGGCGCTGCGGCCTATCACCTCTTCGCGGGTGTAGCCCGTCATCAGCAGCCACTCGCTGTTTACCTGTACCAGCACCCCATCCCGCACCCGGGTCAGCGCAATGGCTTCGGGGCTGCTCTCGAAAATCGCACGGAACACCGACAGGCCCACTCCGGCAGACGCCGCTTCCTTCGCCGCCGGCAAGGGGGCGGGCTCAGGCTGATTTGCGTCTGCTGGAAGTTGCACAAAGATCATGAACCGTTGAGTGTGACGTCCTTATGATAGGGCCTGATACCCGCCTGTGCCATAGACAGGCTTCCCCGTGAATACCCCATTCCCACTGTGACATCTCCCCTCGCAACCGCTCCGCTCGACCAGCACACCCCCATGATGCAGCAGTATCTGGGGCTCAAAGCCGCCTACCCGGACACGCTGCTGTTCTATCGCATGGGCGACTTCTACGAGATGTTTTACGCCGATGCCGAGAAGGCGGCCCGCATTCTGGACATCACCGTCACCACCCGCGGCCAGTCCGCCGGGCAACCGGTGGTCATGGCCGGCGTGCCATTCCACTCGATGGAAGGGTACCTGGCCAAACTGATACGCCACGGCGAGTCGGTGGCCATTTGCGAGCAAACCGGCGAGGTGGGTGCCACCAAAGGTCCGGTGGAGCGCAAAGTGGTGCGGGTCGTCACCCCCGGCACCCTGACAGACGCCGAACTGCTGTCCGAAAAAACCGAATCCATGCTGATGGCCGTGCACCAAGGCCCGCGCAACCGCTGTGGTCTGGCCTGGCTGTCCGTCACTCAGGGCGTGGTGTTTCTGGCCGAATGCACGCCTGACGAAGTGCCAGACTGGGTGAGCCGCATTGCCCCCAGCGAGCTGGCCTACAGCGCAGGCTGCACCACCACCTTTGAAGACCGCATCAAGCGCCTGCGCCACGGCACTGCTGTGTACCTGACGGCCCGCCCCGAATGGCAGTTCGACAGCTCTTTGGGCCAGCGCAAACTGCTGGACGCCCTGCAAGCCGCCAGCCTGACCAGCTGGAACGCCCAAGAGCTGGCCCTGGCCCATGCGGCCGCGGGTGCCCTGATCGGCTACGCCGAGCACACCCAGGGACGTGCGCTCACCCACATCCACAGCGTGCAGGTGCAGCGCGACGACGCGCTCATCGACCTGCCCGCCACCACCCGCCGCAACCTGGAGCTGGTGCAGACCCTGCGCGGCGAGGACAGCCCTACCCTGTTCAGCCTGCTCGACACCTGCATGACCGGCATGGGCAGCCGCCTGCTCAAACGCTGGTTGCTGGAACCCCTGCGCGACCGCACCGAGGCACAGCACCGCCTGCTGGCGATTGCCACCCTTAGGAACAACATTTGGCAAACCCTGCGCGGCCAGCTCAAGGGCTGCGCAGACGTAGAGCGCATCACCGCCCGCATCGCCCTGCGTCAAGTGCGCCCGCGCGAGCTGGTGGCGCTGGTACAAACGCTACAAAAAACGGAGCTACTCGCGCAGAATCTACGTGGGCTAGAGGGCTATTTGGCACATATTTGCAGCCGCCTGCAGCCGCCGGCTGAAGCCATCGCCCTGCTGGGGCGCGCCATTGCCCCCGAACCCGCCGCGTTGGTGCGCGACGGCGGCGTGATGGCTGACGGCTTCGATGCCGAGCTGGACGAGCTGCGCGCCATCCAGACCAACTGCGATGCCTTTTTGCTGGACCTCGAAGTCCGCGAAAAAGCCCGCACCGGCATTGTCAATTTGCGGGTGCAGTTCAACAAGGTGCACGGCTTCTACATCGAAGTCACTACCGGTCAAGTGGACAAAGTGCCCGAGGACTACCGCCGCCGCCAAACCCTGAAGAATGCCGAGCGCTTCATTACCCCCGAGCTCAAAGCCTTTGAAGACAAAGCTCTGAGCGCCCAAGAGCGCGCACTGGCCCGCGAGAAATGGCTGTTCGAGCAGGTGCTGGACCAGTTGCAGGCACACATACCGGCCCTCACCGCCGTAGCCCAGTCTCTCGCCGCACTGGACACTTTGTGCGCCCTGACCGAGCGCTCCCTCACCCTGAACTGGAACGCCCCCCAGTTTGTGACCGAGCCCTGCATCGACATCACACAAGGCCGGCACCCCGTGGTGCAGGCCAGACTGGCAGAACTCAGCAACGGCAACTTCATCGCCAACGACACCCGGCTGGGCATGAAGCAGCGTATGCAGGTCATCACCGGGCCCAACATGGGCGGTAAATCGACCTATATGCGCCAGGTTGCGCTTATCGTGCTCTTGGCCAGCATCGGCAGCTACGTGCCTGCGCAGGCTTGCCGCCTCGGGCCCATCGACGCCATCCACACCCGCATCGGTGCGGCGGACGACCTGGCCAACGCCCAGTCCACCTTCATGCTGGAAATGACCGAGGCTGCGCAAATTTTGCACAGCGCCTCGCCCCATAGCCTGGTGCTGATGGATGAAATCGGCCGGGGCACCAGCACTTTCGACGGCTTGGCCCTAGCCAGCGCGATTGCCACCCAGCTGCACGACAAAACGCAGGCCTTCACCTTGTTTGCAACCCACTACTTTGAACTCACCGAGTTCCCCGCCACCCACCACGCGGCGCTGAACGTGCACGTGAGCGCCGCAGAAGCCGGCCGAGACATCGTGTTCCTGCACGCCATCGAACCCGGCCCCGCCAGCAAAAGCTACGGCGTGCAAGTCGCCCGCCTGGCCGGCATGCCCGCTGCGGTGCTCAACCACGCCCGCCACACGCTGGATGCACTGGAAGCGCAAGCCAGCGAGTCGCAAGCCCAAGTGGACCTCTTCGCCACGCCACCCGCTACCGAAATAGTAGCTGCCAGCGCAGTAGAGACGGCGCTGGCAGCCATCAACCCAGATGCGATGAGCCCCAGAGAAGCCATGGACGCGCTCTACCAGTTGAAAGCGCTGGCCAGCAAGATTTAGCTCCTTCGCTTAGCTGGGGCGGGTAGGTCTCCGAAGAGGCGAAGCGTTTGCGCAGCGCCAAGGGCGCGTCACGCAAACCCATGTCCTTGTCGGGCGGGGAAGCGGTATGCGGGTTGGGTGCGATTTGGGAACCGAAGGTTCATGAGCCCCCGGCCCGCACACCGCTTCCCCGCCCGACAAGGACAACCCACCTACCCCGATACACTCTAGGTTTTGCCCCTAACCACAAGAAAAATGACCTACTGCGTCGCCATCAAACTCAACGCCGGCCTGGTGTTCCTCTCCGACTCCCGCACCAACGCTGGGCTCGATCAAATCAGCACCTTCCGCAAGATGATCGTGTACGAGAAGCCCAATGACCGCTTCATGGTCCTGCTCTCGGCCGGCAACCTCAGCATCTCCCAGTCGGTGCGCGAGATCTTGCAGATCGAAAAGCTCAAGGACCACGAAGACGACGAAGGCATCACCATCTGGAACGCCAAGAGCATGTTTGATGCGGCCCGGGTGCTGGGCTCGGCCATCCGCAAGGTACAGGAGCGCGATGGCGCGGCACTCAAGAATGCAGGCGTGGATTTCAACGTGTCGCTGATCTTCGGAGGCCAGATCCAGGGCGAAGGCATGCGCCTCTTCCAGGTCTATTCGGCAGGCAACTTCATCGAGGCCACACCTGAGACGCCCTACTTCCAGGTGGGCGAATCCAAATACGGCAAACCGGTGCTGGACCGCGTGATCACCCCTACAACCCCCTTGGACGAAGCTGCCAAATGCGCGCTGGTATCCATGGACTCCACCCTTAAGTCCAACCTGTCAGTCGGCTTGCCGCTGGACATGGTGGTGTACGAAGCCAATAGCTTCCAGACCGACAAGGTGGTGTGCATCGATGAAAACAACCCCTACTTCAAGATGCTGCACAACAACTGGGGCCAGAAGCTGCGCGAAGTGTTCGACAGCATTGAAGACCCCGCATGGGACGGCGGCCAGACCGAGGTGCCGCTGTTGATACCCAGCACCCGCAGCCTGCCTTTGAAGAAGATCACCACCCCTGACGAGAAATTGATTTAGTCTCGCCCGCATGTCGACCATCGTTTTCTCTCACGCCAACAGCTTTCCCGCCGCCACCTACAAGGTCCTTTTCAAAAGCTTGCGGGCCCGCGGCTATAGCGTCAAGGCGGTAGAAAAATATGGCCACGATGCACGCTATCCGGTCAGCGACAACTGGCCCCACGTGGTGCAGCAACTCGTGGACTTTGCCTCCAAGGTGGTCGACAAAGGCGGCGAACCCGTCTGGCTCGTGGGCCACTCCCTGGGCGGATTTTTGAGCCTGATGGCCGCTGCGCAGCAGCCCGGGCTCGCCAAAGGCGTGGTATTGATTGACTCCCCGCTGGTGGGCGGCTGGCGTTCCCGCATGGTGGGCCTGGCCAAAACCACACAGCTGGTGGGCTCCATCTCCCCCGGCGCAGTGAGCCGCAAGCGACGCAACAGTTGGCCGGATGCCGAGGCTGCGCTGGAGCATTTCCGGCATAAGAAGGCATTTGCCCGCTGGGACCCGCAGGTTCTGCAGGATTATGTAGATGATTTCCCTGAGGACGCCGATGGCAAACGGGTGTTAGCCTTCGACCGCGACGTAGAAACCGCCTTCTACAACACCTTGCCCGACAACCTGGACCGCCTGCTGGCGCGCCATCCCTTGAAGTGCCCGGTGACGTTTATCGGTGGCGACCAATCGGCGGAAATGAAGCAAGTCGGGATGGACCTGACCAACAAGATCACCAAAGGGCGAAACATGATGTTGGATGGCACTCACCTTTTTCCGATGGAGAAGCCCTTGGCAACGGCAGCTGCCCTGGAAGCTGCCCTGCGGAACATGGGCCACTGATCTGCCATGACCACCCCTGACCCCGACCTGATTGCCTCGTTGCAAACCCAGCTCCGGGAACTCCAGGCGGACAATGAGACGCTGCGCTCATTGCTTGATCAGCAACAGATCCAGGCGCGCCAATGGCTGCAGCACCGCACCTCTGAACTTCAGCGCGAAGCCGTCGAACAAAAAGACGCTGAGGCCATGCAGCGGGTCTTCTACCGCATTGCCGAGCGCGCGACGGCGGGCCTGTCGTTCTATGATTTTTTGCAGGTCGTGCACCAGCTGCTTCGGGAGCTGATGTTTGCCGACAATTTTTTCATCGCGCTGCACGATCACGACAAGGGCGTCATGGACTACCCCTACTACGTGGACGAAAAAGACGGCGATGAGATGCAGCGCGATGGGGTGCCTTACAAGCGGGGCATGACCGAGTTTGTGCTGGAAAGTGGCAAGCCCCAACTGATGGACGGCGCACGGTTCATGGCACTGCGCGAGAGTGGCTTCATGGCCGAGGCGTCGGGAGATCTCAGCTTTACCTCGTGGTTGGGCGTACCCATGCAGATCCATGGCCGCACGGGTGGAGTGCTGGTGGTGCAGGGCTATACCGCCGACGTCATTTATGACGACAACGATGCCAACATTCTTGGCTTCTTTGCCAATCACGTCAGTGCCGCCATCGAGCGATACCAGGCCATCGAAGCGCTGCGGAAATCCGAGGCGCGGTACCGGTCGGTGATCGAAAACGTGGGCGTGGGGGTAGTCGTGGTGCAAGACGGCCGCATGGTGTTTGTGAACCCCAGCATGGAACGCATCGTGGGCCACACCACGGCTGCTCTCATGGCCATGCCATTCACCGGTGCCATCCACCCGGAAGACAAACCCACCGTCATCGAGCGCCACCAGCGCCGCCTCCGGGGTGAAGCTGTGGAGGAAAACTACAGCTTCCGCATCATCACGGCCCAAGGTGAGGTCCGTACGCTGGACTTGTCAGCCGTGTTGATCCAGTGGAGCAACCGCGATGCCACCCTCCTGTTTGTGGTGGACGCTACCGCCCGCGTCAATGCAGAGCTCAACCAGAAACGCGCGTTGCAGCAGCAAATTGAGCTCAATGACCTCAAAAGCCGGTTCATCACCATGGCGTCGCACGAGTTCCGTACGCCGCTCGCCACGATCCATGGCTCTGTGGATTTGTTGATGCATTACGACGACCGCATGCCTGCGGACAAAAAACGCCTGACCCTGCAAAAAATCGACGAAGCCGTCGACCGCATGACCCACATGCTGGAAAACGTGCTGGTGATAGGCCGCTCCGATGCGGGCCGCCTGCAATTCAAGCCCCAAGCGTCACCAGTCAATGCGTTCTGCCGCAGCCTGGTGGATGAGTTGCGCAGCGCCATGGCCGAGCCCTTCAGCCGGATCCAGATGAATCTGGATCTTCCCCCTGATGCGCACTACTACCTTGTGGACGAAACCCTGATCCGCAATATCGTGGGAAACCTGCTGTCCAACGCCATCAAATACTCACCGCATGGCGGTCGGGTAAGCCTGAGCGTGCAGCCACTACCCGGGGAGCTGGAGATCCGGGTCACGGACCAGGGTATCGGCATTCCGCTGGCTGACCAACCCCAGTTGTTTGAGAGTTTTCACCGCGCCAGCAACGTGGGCACCATCTCCGGTACCGGCTTGGGCCTCACGATAGTCCGGGAAGCCGTGCAATGCCACGGTGGGCGCATTTCAGTGCAAAGTACGCCCGGCGAAGGCAGCACCTTCACGGTGGTTCTGACGGCGCCGCAAATGGCTCAGGAGAATGCCCAGTGAAAATTCTGATCGCCGAGGACGAACCTTCTCTGCGCGAGAACCTGCAGTGGATGCTGGAACTCGAAGGCTTTGAGGTGCTGGCTGCCAGTGATGGGCGGGAAGCACTGGCACTGGTCGGGGCGCACAAGCCGGACTTGGTTCTGACCGATGTGATGATGCCCGAGCTCGATGGTTTCGGCCTGGTCAAGGCACTGCGTGAGAGCCCGTTGACCGCCACCCTGCCCATCATCATGCTCACCGCGCGTGCAGACCGCACCGACACCCGCATCGGCATGAATCTCGGCGCAGACGACTACCTCACCAAACCCTGCCGCCGTGAAGAACTGCTGGAGGCGGTGCAAGCCCGGCTGGAGCGCAGCCGCATTCAACAGCAAGCGGCGCAACGCATGCAGCTCGAGGTGCGCCAGGCCATGCAGATCGACACGCTGACCGCTCTGCCCGGGCGCGACCTGTTCGAACAGCAACTGGAAAACGCACTCAATTCCTGCGCCACGGTGTCACTGCTCTGCCTGGGACTGGACGGCTTCTCCAAAATCAACGAATCGCTGGGAACCGGCGTGGGCGACCTCGTGTTGCGCGAAGTGGGCAGGCGCCTGCAGCAATGTGCCTTGCACGGCCCGCACAGCCGCCCCTTTGATGCTGTGGGTCGCCTGGGGGGCGACCAGTTTGCCGCGTGCCTGGTGGATCTGCCTGATGCATCTGCGCTGACCAGCAGTGCTGCGGGCATCATGCGGGCGCTCTCCCAGCCATATCTGGTTTCCGGGCACACCCTGTTTTTAACCACCAGTGTGGGCGGCAGCGCCTACCCGGAGCAAGCCGACAGCGTGCACGCACTGCTGCTCAATGCCGAATCGGCACTGCACCACGCCAAGCCCGACGGCCCCGGCACCTATGCCTATTTCGATGTGGCGATGAACCGCCGGGTCGCGCGGTCCCTGCTGATCCACAATGAACTGCATCGCGCCCTTGAAGTGGGCGACCTGCAACTCTTCTACCAACCCCAGGTGCGCATTGCCACCGGTGAGCTGGTCGGTTTTGAAGCACTGCTGCGCTGGCACCACGCCACCATGGGTTGGATTTCACCGGCTGAATTCATACCCGTGGCAGAGCAAAGCGGCATCATCGTGCAGATCGGCGAATGGGTCATGCACACCGCCGCCCGCCAGGCAGCGCAATGGCTGGCACGGGGCCAGCGCGACTTCCGGGTCGCAGTCAACATTTCAGTGCGTCAGTTTGTCGGGCAGGACTTGCCGCATCTGGTGCAAACCGTGCTCGGAGAAACCGGCTTGCCCCCTCACATGCTGGAGTTGGAAGTTACAGAGAGTCTGGCCTTGCACAGTGTGGCCAGCACCTTGGCGATCCTGCACGACTGCAAAGCGCTGGGCGTGCATCTGGCGATGGACGACTTCGGCACCGGCTATTCCAGCCTGGCCTACCTCAAGCGCTACCCGCTGGACACACTCAAGATTGACCAGACTTTTGTGCGCAACATTCCCCACGACCGTGGTGATGTCGCCATCACCCACGCCATCGTGGCCATGGCCCACAGCTTCGGCATGTCGGTGGTGGCCGAAGGTGTGGAAACGCGCGAACAACTGGAATTCCTGCGCTCCCTGGGTTGCGAGGAAGTCCAGGGCTACTTGTTCAGCAAGCCGGTACCGGCCGATCAAGCCGCTGCCGCCTTTGCCGGATTT
The DNA here is from genome assembly GCA_027488985.1 of Comamonadaceae bacterium. Lineage (GTDB taxonomy): Bacteria > Pseudomonadota > Gammaproteobacteria > Burkholderiales > Burkholderiaceae_C > Allorhodoferax > Allorhodoferax aquaticus. The sequence continues at coordinate 416,851 of JAIYAR010000013.1, forward strand.
GCGCCCCAGACGCGCGAAGTAGCGCCAAGCGCCTGAGGCTTATTCGGCCCAGACCACCAGCCCGCTCCAAGACGTCAGCAGAACCACAATGCCGAACGCGATGCGGTAGTAGGCAAAGCCCACAAAGCTATGGGTCGAAATGAACTTGAGCAGCCAGCGCACGCACAGCCAGGCACTGAGGAAAGAAAACACCAGCCCCACACCGAACATGGGCACATCGGCCATCGACAGCAGCGCACGCTCTTTGTAGAGGCTATAGGCGCCGGCGCCAATCAGGGTGGGGATCGCAAGGAAGAAGGAAAAGTCTGTAGCTGACTTGCGCGACAAGCCCAGCAGCATGCCGCCGATGATGGTGGCCCCGCTGCGGCTGGTGCCGGGCACCATAGCTAGGCACTGCACCAGACCGACCTTGAGCGCATCCAGTGCGGTCATGTCGTCCACGCTGTGCACACGCACGGCGGTGCCACCTGCGCTCTGGCGGCGCTCTGCCCACAGAATGATGAAGCCCCCCACGATGAAGGTGGTAGCTACCACTGCCGGGGTAAATAAATGGGCCTTGATGGCCTTGCCGAACAGCAATCCCAGAATGACGGCGGGGAAGAACCCGATCACCACATTCAGCGCAAAGCGCTGGGCCGCCTTGTCGGTAGGCAGGGCGACCATCGTGTCACGGATTTTTTGCCAGTACACCAGGATCACGGCAAAGATGGCGCCGGTCTGGATGGCAATATCAAACACCTTGGCCTTTTCATCGTCAAAGCCCAGGAGCGAGCCCGCCAGAATCAAATGGCCGGTGCTGGAAATCGGCAAAAACTCGGTCAGCCCTTCCACCACACCCATGATGGCGGCCTTGATCAACAACACGATATCCAAAATTTTTCTCCCTGAAAACCAAGTCAAATCGGCCGCTAGCGCTCATCGAATATGCGCGAGCAGCTCACCTTTTAATAGCATTTATTCGTAGCGCAGCGCCTGGATAGGCATGAGCCGGGCCGCGCGCCGCGCCGGGTAGTAGCCGAAAAACACGCCCACCACCGCCGAGAATCCCACCGCCAACAACACTGAGCCTGCACTCAAACTCACTTGCCAGCCTGCGAAGTGTCCCACACCCCACGTCGCGGCTGCACCAAGCGCCACCCCGATGGCGCCGCCCAACAGGCTCAATGTCACAGCTTCAATCAAGAACTGCGCCAGGATGTCGCGCCCCCGCGCGCCCACCGCCATGCGCAGACCGATCTCGCGGGTGCGCTCGGTCACGCTCACCAGCATGATGTTCATGATGCCGATGCCGCCGATGACCAGACTGATGCCCGCCACCGCAGCAAGCAACAGCGTCATGACACGGCTGCTCTCTTCCTGCGCCTGCAGGATCTCGGTGAGGTTACGCACGACAAACGGGTCTTCCGCACCATCCAGCACCTTGAAGCGCTGGCGCAGCAGGTCTTTGACGCCTTGCTCGGCGACCTTCATGTCCTGCCCCTCACGCACCTTCACGCTGATGCTGCCCACACGCTTGAGCCGGCTGGTGGCGTCGCCGCCCCAGATGCGGTTGCGCAAGGTGCCCAGCGGCACCATGACTACATCGTCCTGGTCCTGCCCCATCGAGTTCTGGCCCTTGGGCGCCAACACGCCGATCACCGTCATCGGAATGTTGCGCACCCGCACCACCTGCTCCACCGGGTCCTGATCGCCAAACAATTCGCGCGCCACCGTGCTGCCGATCCAAGCCACTTTGGCAGAGCCAGCCAGTTCGCCCGCATCAAACATGCGGCCGTTGGCCAAGGGCCAGTCGCGCGCTTCCAGATAGTCGTTGTTTACCCCGAAGATGGTGGAGCTCCAGTTGGTGTTGCCGAACACCAGTTGCCCGCTGGTGCGGGAAGTGGGTGCTGCCACCTGCACCTCGGGAATCTCCAGTCCGATGGCTGTGGCGTCCTCTTCCGTCAGGCGCTGGCGGGTTTGCGCACCCAGGCGCACACCCGCCTGTGAGACGCCACCGGGGAGCACCAGCATGATGTTGGAGCCAAGGCCCTTCATCTGCTCCTGCACCCGGTCGGTCGCTCCGCGGCCCACCGCAATCATGGTGATCACTGCTGCGACCCCGATGATGATGCCCAGCATGGTCAGGATGCTGCGCAAAGTGTTGGCCGCAAGCGACCGCAAGGCACTGCGCAATGCGGCGAACAAACTCATACTTTGGCCCCCATTTGCACCGTGTCTTCCACCATGCGGCCGTCCTTGAAGACCAGCTTGCGGCGGGCCCAAGCGGCAATATCGGGCTCATGGGTCACCAGCACCACGGTCATGCCTTGGCGGTTGAGGTCGGCCAAGAGCTTCATGATGTCTTCGCTGGTCTCCGAGTCCAGTGCGCCGGTGGGTTCATCGGCCAATATCAGCTGCGGCCGGTTCACCAGCGCGCGCGCAATCGCCACACGTTGCTGCTGCCCACCCGACAACTCAGTCGGAGTGTGTTGGGCGCGCTCGCTTAAGCCCACGCGCTGCAGCGCTTCCAGCGCGCGGGCATGACGCTCAGGCGCTTTGATGCCGGCGTACAACATGGGCAGCTCGACGTTTTCGAGCGCGCTGGTGCGGGACAACAGGTTGAACTGCTGAAACACAAAGCCGATGCGCCGGTTGCGGATGGAGGCCAGTGCATCCGGCGCCATGCCTTGCACTGCCTCACCCGCCAGCAGGTAGCTGCCGCTGCCAGGCTGATCAAGGCACCCCAGAATATTCATCAGGGTCGATTTACCCGAGCCCGAAGTGCCCATGATGGCCACCATCTCGCCCTCTGCAATGTCCAGCGACACGCCGCGCAGGGCATGCACCGTCTGGTCGCCCATGGCGTAGGTTTTGGTCAGCTCGCGGGCCGAAATCAACATGCGAGAACCTTCAAAACGGTGGTCGCGGGCTGCTGCCGGTCTTGGCAGTGGCCGCATTTTTGATGCCGGTGATCACCTCGGTGCCCTCCGCCAATCCTGCGCCACCCTCACCACCCTCCAGCACTTCGGTGCTGCTGCCATCCGACACGCCAATGCGCACGGCCACTGCCTGCGGCTTGCCATCCGCTCCCAGGGTGTAGACCCGGCCCCTGCCCTGTCCGCGCCCGCCTGGGGGTGCGTCCACGCCGTCGATGCGCATGCGCAGGGCAGCGTTGGGTACTTTGAGGGCTTTGTCGCGCTGGTCGGTAATCACACGCACATTGGCCGTCATGCCGGGCAGCAGCTTGCCGCCTTCGTTCTTGAAGCCGACGATGGCCACATAGGTCACCACATTGGCCACATTGGTCGCCGCCTTGCGCACCTGGCGAATGCTGCCCTCAAAGGTTTGGCCGGGGAAAGCATCTACGGTAAAGCTGGCTTTCTGGCCGGTTTGCAGGCGGCCCACATCGCTCTCGTCGATGGCGGCGTCCACTTGCATGTCCGAGAGGTTCTGCGCAATCACAAACAGCTCAGGCGCTTGCAGGCTGCTGGCCACCGTCTGGCCACGCTCAATGGTCCGCTTGATCACGATGCCATTCACCGGCGAAGTAATGCGGGTGCGGGCCAAGTCAATGCGTGCTTGGGCCAAGGCGGCTTCACGCTGGGCCACATTGGCCTGCGCGGTTTTGACTTGCGCCTGCGCCACACCCACCTGGGCCTGCACGCTTTTCATGGCTTCCACACTGGTGTTCACCAGAGCGCGGGCCTTGTCGGCCTCACTCGTGGCGATGAACTGCTTTTCAGCAAGGTTTTGCTTGCGATCGGAATCGCGGCGGGCTTCGTCCAGGTCCACCTGCGCGCGAGACACCTGCGTTTGCGCGGCCAGCGCATTGGCTTGCGCAGTCAGCACGGCGGCTCGGGCGGCATCCACATCCGCCTGGGCGCTGCGCACGCGGTATTCAAAGGTTTCGGGGTCGATCTGGGCAATCAGCTGGCCGGCTTTGACTTCGCTATTGAAATCCACCAGCACGTCGCGGATCTGCCCGCTCACCTGGGTGCCCACACTCACCTGCGCCACCGGGCTCACGGCGCCACTGGCAGCCACAGTGGCTTGCAGGTTGCCACGAGTGATAGCAGCGGTACGGTACTCCACCCGGCCGGTGCCGGACTGCTGGGTCCACCACCAGGCGCCGGCGGCCAGCAGAGCCACGAGGACAGCGGCGGCTCCTATACGTTGTTTATTCATGCCCCGATTCTAGAAAGCCCCTGTGGCACGCATGTGGCACACCGTCAGAGCCCCCTTTTTCCGGCTGCCATTCACGCCGCAAGAATGCATTTGGCTCCCTGGGCGCTGCATTCCGTCGCAAACCGGTGGGCTTCGCACCAAGGTGCCGGCACAGTCATGCCACCAGAACTCGGAAACCCTGCCATGCAACTCACTCCCGTCATTTCCATCCACATGACCGCCGCACTGGCTGCACTGGCCATCGGCCCCATCGCCCTGTGGGCCCGCAAGGGCCGCGTGCAGCGCACCCGCCTGCACCGCGCTGCCGGCTATGCCTGGGTGACGCTGATGCTGGCGACTGCCATCAGCGCCATGTTCATCCGCGATTTTCAGCTCCCCAACCTCTCGGGCTACACCTGGATCCATCTGTTTGTGCCAGTCACCCTCGCAGGGTTGTTCGGGGCGTTTCGGGCCCTGTATCTCAAAGACATCAGCCGCCACCAAAAGATCATGCAAGGCCTGTACTTCGGGGCCTGCATCGGGGCAGGCGCCTTCACCCTCCTGCCCGGCCGCTACCTGGGCCAACTGGTCTGGGGCCAGTGGTTCGGGCTTCTGTAAGCCATCTTCTTGCACATGGAAAACGCTATGAACGCTCTCACCCACTTGTCCCCTGCTGACCTAGACCGCCTGGCCCGCAAGCGCGCCGGCGCCAAAATGGGCTGGTATATCCATGCATTGGTTTTCGTGCTCGTCAACACAGGACTGGCGGCTTTGTCGGCCCTGCAAGGCCAGCACTGGGCGGTGTTTCCAGCCATGGGCTGGGGCCTCGGCCTGGCGGTACATGGCGTGGCGGTGTACCTGAGCCTTCAGAACTTCAGCCTCTTTCATACCCTGCTGCAGCGCGAACGCCAGCGCCTCGAAACCCTGCGCGACCCCTGGTAAGCGCGGCATACTCTGGCGCACGATGCGACATTTTTTTACCCGAGCGCTAGCACTGCGCGGCCTGGCGGTCATGGTGCTCAATACCGTGATCGCGACCGCCATCACCCTGTTCGACAACCATTCCTTCGGCCTGAACATTGTGTACTCCCAGTGCATAGGCGTGAGCATCTGGACCTGCATTGAAGGTGCCAACCATTTTCTGGTGGATAACTGGCAGGTACATGTGCACCGGCTGCTGTTCATCGTGCCGGTGGCCGTGGTGCTGGGCTACTTCGCCGGCCATTTGCTGACCGACCTGATCCTGGGCACCACTTCTTTCTTGTATTGGACGCAAACCCCGCGCATGGCCTTTGGTATGTTGTTTGTGAGTCTGGTGGCCGGCAGCGTGATCAGCTGGGTATTTGTGAGCCGAGAGCAGCTGGCGGCCGAGCGCCAGAACTTGGAGATGGCCCGCCGCCAGGCCAGCGAGGCCCAGCTCAAACTGCTGGAAGCGCAGCTGGAGCCGCACATGCTGTTCAACACATTGGCCAACCTGCGCGCCCTGATTGCGGTAGACCCGCAACGGGCCCAGACCATGTTGGACCACATGATTGCCTATCTGCGCGCCACGCTGTCTGCCTCACGCGCACCCTCAGGCGGCAACACCCACACCCTGGCCGACGAATTCGCCCGTCTGCAGGATTACCTGGAACTCATGGCCATCCGCATGGGTCCGCGCCTGCAATTCAGTTTGGACCTGCCGGATACCCTGCGTACCCAACCGGTACCGCCACTGCTGTTGCAGCCGCTGGTGGAAAACAGCATTCAGCACGGATTGGAGCCCAAGGTAGAAGGCGGCAGCATCCGCATTGCCGCCTCGGCCGCAAATGGCGTGCTGAAGCTGGATGTGCAAGACACCGGCCTGGGCGCGGACCCCGCCGAACTACAGCCTTCCGGCATGCAAACCACCTGTCACGGCTTTGGCCTGCAGCAGGTGCGCGATCGCCTGGCCACCACCTTCGGCGAGCGTGGCGCTATGGTTTTGGTAGCTGCTCCCGCAGGCGGGATGAGCGCCAGCATCACTTTTCCCTTAAAGGCGTAAGCACACCATGCCCACCGCCCTGATTGCAGAAGACGAACCCCTGCTTGCCCAAGCCTTGCAAGCCGAGCTGGCTCGTGCGTGGCCGGAACTGCAGGTGCTGCGCACCGTGGGCGACGGAGCCTCCGCCGTGAAGGCCGCGCTGGATCTGGTGCCGCAACTGCTGTTTTTTGACATACGCATGCCCGGTCTGAACGGACTGGATGCCGCCCTTGAATTGGCCGACCTCTGGCCGCCCGCCCACGCACTGCAGCAGCCCTTCCCGGCACTGGTGTTTGTGACAGCCTATGACCAATATGCGGTGCAAGCCTTTGAGGCCCAGGCGGTGGACTACCTGCTCAAACCGGTGCAGCCGGCACGCCTGCAGAAAACAGTGTCAAAACTGCAGCTGGCGCTTGCGGAATCTGCGCGACCAGCTCCTGAAACCATAGCAAACCCGGCTACGGACCCGGCGCTGGAAGCCGCCCTCAGCCAGCTGCGCGGCCTGCTCCAGGCCCACACGGGCATGCCTGCGCAAGCGGCGGACGCAGGCGGCGCGCTACCGCTATTGCAGGTGCTGCAAGTGAGCTCAGGCAGCCAGATCCGCATGGTGCCCATTGAAGAGGTGCTGTACTTTGAAGCGGCCGACAAATACGTGCGGCTGCTCACCCGCGACCGCGAGCACCTTTTGCGCACCGCACTCAAGGACCTGCTACCCCAACTGGACCCGCAGGTCTTCTGGCAGGTGCACCGGGGCACGGTGGTGCGCGCCACGGCCATAGACACCGTCAGCCGTGACGATGCCGGCCGCCTGAGCCTGCATTTGCGTGACCGGGACGAAAAACTCCCCGTGAGCCGCCTCTACGCCCATCGCTTCAAAGCCATGTGAGGCGTGCGGCGCCTGCTGCGACATCGGGTAAACCAGTGGCTACGGGCACGGGTGTTGCGAGGCATTGGTCCCTACAATGCGCCATCGATTCACCAGGACCCCTTCCATGCAATTGAAACTCTCGCGTCGCCGTACCCTGCGCCTGCTCACTGTGAGCGCTGTCGCCTCCGCTGCTTTGCTGCAAGGCTGCGACTCCACACCCGCTGTGATCAAGATCGGTGTGGCCCAGCCCCTGAGCGGCAACCTCGCAGCGCTGGGGCAGGACTTGCTCAACGGTGTCAATCTGGCAGTCGCCGAGATCAACAAGGAAGGCTACAAGGTCAAAGGCAAGACGGTGACTTTTGAAGTCATTGCAGTGGACGACAAAGGAGACGAGGCCACCGCCAAGCAAGTCGCCAAAGAGCTGGTGGATGCCGGCGTGGTAGCCGTTATCGGGCATTTGAACTCCGGCCAAAGCATTGCGGCAGCGCCGATTTATGCTGAAAAAGACATTCCTCAGCTGGCCATCTCCACCAACCCCAAATTCACCGCGCTGGGGCTGCCCACCACTTTCCGCCTGGTGGCAAACGACGTGTTGCAAGCCAAGGCCATCGGCAGTTACTCAGCGTCTCAGTTCACCGGCAGCCGCTACGCCTTGCAAGACGACGGCACGGTATACGGCAAAGACCTGGCAGCTGGCGCCGAAGTTCAGCTCAAGGCAGCCAAAAAAGAAATTTTGGTAAAGCAGAGTTTTGACGACAAGACAGTCGCGTTTGATGAGTTTGCAGCCAAGCTCAAGGCGGAAAAAATCGAAGTGCTGGTTTCTACCGTGAGCGATTTCCAGATCATTGCGTTGATGGAGTCGCTCAAGAAAATCGACTACACCCGCATCACCATTCTGGGTGCCGACACCATCAAGACCACCGACATGCTCAAGGGCACCGGCGTGGTCAAGGGGCTGTATGCCACCTCTCCGGTGCTGGACGCCCGCGAGTTCACCGCTGGCGCTGCTTTCCTGGACCGCTACCGCGCCCAGTTCAAAAAAGACCCGGCCTATGCCGGCCATTACACCTACGACGCCATGTATGTGCTGTCCTCAGCCATCCGCCGTGCGGAGTCTGCCAAGCCCAAAGACATCGTCGCGATGCTCAAGAAGATCGATGGCTACGCCCCTGTAACCGGCTCCATGAAGTGGGATGACAAGGGCGAGCAGCGCTACGGCGTGATCGGGGTGTACAGTGCCAACGGCGGGCTCTGGGAATCCCAGATGCGGTCCGACAGCTGGTAACCCGCCCCGGCAAAGACCACTGAGGAGAACAGGATGACTTTGCGCTACACCACCGTGCCCAACACCTTGCCCGAGAGCAAGATGCGCATGTACCCCACCAAGGTGATCAACATCATCGGCGGACCGGGTAGCGACAAATCGCTGTTCTCCGCAGCCATCATCCTTTTCCTCAATCTCCACAACAAAACGGTGGAGACGATTCCGGACTACGCCAAGTCCCTGGTCTGGCAACAGAACTTTGAGGTGCTGAAAAACCAGTACTTCATCGCCCAGCGCCAGTTTGAAATGCTCAACTTGCTCGACGGGCAGGTGCAGTTCCTGATCACTGAGTGTTCACTGCCCCAGGTGCTGTACTACAACGAGCACTACCCCGAAAACATCTGCGACGTGGGCAAGACCCGCAACCAGATCCTGCAGTGGTACAAGCAGCACAACAACATCAACATCCTGGTCGAGCGTGGCGACAAGAAGTACGTGCACACCGGCCGCTTTCAGGATGAAGAGCAAGCCCGCGAAGTAGACCGCGGCCTGCGTGCCACCCTCGTCCGTGAAGGCCTGCACTACAGCTCGTTGGCGCCGGATGTTGACGTCATCAACGCCTTCGCCCGCACCCTGCTTGACTGAGCCAATCCGGCTCGCACTCCCCGTTATGACCGGGGTCAATATCTAATGGTTTACACGCACTAGAAGTGTGCATTTGCATCTGCCTGGCACCAAATAAAGTCTTTCTCCAGAGGGGAAATCCCTGTTTTGGGAGCAATTGAATTCATGACCCATTAGAGATTTAAATACTAGTAACATATAAGTACAAGCCTGATGCTCACCTTTCAAGACTTGCGCTAATGTTCGCCCCGGTGAGAAATTTATTCACACTTTTTTAATTTGGAGTTTTTATGAAGTTGAAAATTGTTGCAGCCGCAGCCATCGCCTTGTCTACCGGTATGGCCTTCGCTCAAAACGCGGTTGTCACTATCGCTCACGTTGGCCCTACCAGCGGCGCTATCGCCCACTTGGGTAAGGACAACGAAAACGGCGCCAAATTGGCCATCGAAGAACTCAACGCAGCTGGCGTGACCATCGGCGGTAAAAAAGTTACCCTGCGCTTGATGACTGAAGACGACGCAGCTGACCCCAAGCAAGGTACTGCAGTTGCCCAGAAGCTGGCTGATGCCAAGGTTTCCGGCGTGATCGGTCACTTGAACTCCGGCACCACCATCCCTGCTTCCAGCATCTACTCTGACGCTGGCATTCCCCAAGTTTCTCCTTCCGCTACCAACCCCAAGTACACACGCCAAGGCTTCAAGACAGCCTTCCGTCTGGTGGCTGACGACGCACAACTGGGCGGCACATTGGGCCGTTACGCTGTGAAAGAACTGAAGGGCAAGTCCATAGCCGTGATCGACGACCGTACTGCTTACGGCCAAGGCGTTGCACAAGAGTTCACCAAAGCTGTTGAAGCTGCTGGCGGCACCGTGGTTGCCAAGGAATTTACAACCGACAAGGCCACTGACTTTTCCGCTATCCTGACCACCATCAAGGGCAAGAAAGCTGACGTCGTGTTCTTCGGCGGTATGGACGCTGTAGCAGGCCCCATGCTGCGTCAAATGAAGTCCTTGGGCATCAGCGCCAAGTTCATGGGCGGCGACGGCATCTGCTCCACCGAACTGGTGAAGTTGGGTGGCGACGCGATTGCTGACAACCAAGTCTACTGCGCGGAAGCCGGTGGCGTGGAAGGCCAGCAAAAGGTCGGCATGGACGCGTTCAAGGCCAAGTTCAAGGCCAAGTTCGGTACCGAAGTTCAAGTGTACGCACCCTACGTGTACGACGGCGTGAACCTGATGGTTGCCGCCATGGTCAAGGCCGGTTCTTCCGACCCAGCCAAGTACCTGCCTGTTTTGGCAGCTACCAAGGACTACAAGGGCGTGACAGGCAACATCTCCTTTGACAACAAGGGCGACATCCTGAACGGCGCTTTGACACTGAAGACCGTCAAGGGCGGCAAGCTGTCTGATATCGCTGTGATCCGCTAATCACTGCAAGTCTCTCGGCAACGCGAGTTGCCTTGAAACTAAAAAAGCGCACTGCATGCAGTGCGCTTTTTTTATGTGCGCCGCGTTCAAGCGGTGCCGGATTTTCAGGTCCGGGGTTGCAACCCTTGTGGCACATAACGGCTCAAGCGCGCCGCTATCGCAGTCTCATGCCGCTGCCACCACACGCCCAACGCCACCAGGCCCAAGCCCAGCAAAGTGAGTGCAAACGGGAACATGAAGCTGTCGCGAAACACCTCATGCGACAGGTGGCCTAAATACAGCATGACCCCGAAGGCGCCATACACCGTGAACACGCGCCGGCCGATGGCTGCACCCACCAGCACCAACACCACATTCAGCGCGCAGTAGCCCAGCTTGGCCAGCTCGGAGTCCGAGTCGTTCAGGCTCAAGCCACACCAGAACATGGTGGTACCGAAGATGTACAGCCAAAAGGCAAAATCCTGCCGCCACTCAGCAGTCTTGGACAAGCGTGTGCGTACATCCACCCACAGGGCCACCGCCACGGTGCCTATGCCGAACACCAGCGACATGTCACGCATGAACTCCCATTCCCAGCGGTGGTCGAACAGCAGCATGTTGGCCACGTCCATGCTCATGTACCAAAGGGTCAGCGCCAGCGGCATCACCATAAAGGGCAAGCGGTAGCGCCACAGCATCACCACACCAGCCAGCAGCGTGGCGAACTCCAGGGTGATCCAGCGCCAGTCAATACGCGTGTGGTAGCTGGCCAGCGAGTCCGGCCCGCCCGGCGGCCACCAGCCCATCAGGTGCTGCGCGCCCCACACAATCAGCGGCACCAAAAATACCGCCAGCGTGGCCATCAAACCGGCTGGCACAGACAGGCTGCGCGCCTTAAAGTAGTCCGCCACTTTCAGCGCCGCAAACAGGTACAAAGCCCCCAGCACCATCAGCGCGGTCGGGCCCATCTGCTGAAAGCCCAGCGTCATGAACAGCGTCATGGCGCCAATGGCCAGCAGGCCGCCAAAGTAATACAGCACGTTCACAAAGCTGAAGCGCGGGCCCGTAGCCATGGCCAACACCGCGGGCTGCGGCGCATTGGGGTCTATAGGCCGGGTGGCCTGCCAGTGCTGCCCCTGGCTCCAGCGCTGCCACAGGGCCTGCGCTTGCTGCTCAGTGATCAGGCCGTCGCGTGCGGCCTGCTTCAGGTCCTGCAGGCGCAGCTCGAATGTCAAATTGCTGGTGTCGGTGAAGTCCTTGATGTCCATTGCGCATCCCCGCTGTCGTTTGGCTGCATATGTACCACAGAGCCGCTTCTAGAATGAAACCATGCTTACCCCCCGCACTACCACTGGTTTGCCGGCAGCCGAATCGCTGCAAGCGGCGCTGGCCCAAATCGACACCGAAGCCCGTGCCCTCTTCGGTCAAGGCAAGGTGGCCGACTACATACCGGCACTGGCTCAAGTGCAACCGCGTCAGTTCGGCATGGCCGTGGCACTGGTGGATGGCAGCACCTGTGCTGTGGGCGATGCGCACACGCCGTTCTCGCTGCAAAGCATTACCAAGCTGTTTACCTTTGTGCTGGCTCTCAAAGCCATTGGCGACGACGTGTGGAAGCGCGTGGGCCGCGAGCCCTCAGGCGCAGCGTTTAACTCCATGGTGCAGCTGGAAACCGAGCACGGCATTCCGCGCAACCCGTTCATCAACGCGGGGGCACTGGTGATTACCGACATCCTGACCACCCGCTACGCCCACCTGGACTACGCGCTGCTGGGTGCCCTGCGCCGCCTTACCGACGACCCCGAACTGAGCTGGAATGCGGCTGTGGCCAAAAGCGAGCGCGACACGGCCCACCGCAACATGGCTATGGCCTATTTCATGAAAAGCCATGGCAACTTTGCCAACCCGCCCGAGCTGGTGCTGGACAACTATTGCCGCCAGTGCGCCACCGAGATGAACTGCGCCCAGCTCGCCCAAGCCACCATGTTTCTGGCCAATGGCGGGCGCGACCTGGGCCGCGACGGCCGGCCTGACGAACAGTTTTTAAGCGCTGACGACGCCCGCCGCGTCAACGCCCTGCTGCTTACCTGCGGCGCCTATGACGCCGCCGGCGACTTTGCCTACCGCATCGGCCTGCCGGTCAAAACCGGTGTGGGCGGCGGCATTGTGGCCATAGCCCCCGGCGTGGGCACCATTGCCGTGTGGGCGCCCGAGCTGGACGCCAAAGGCAACTCGGTGCTAGGCGCCTTTGCGCTGGAACGCTTGGTGCAGCTCACCGGCTGGAACCACACTTAGATAGACGGCGATTGCCGGAGGGCTCAGGCCCACATCAGCCGGTCACGGCCGGCGCCCTTGGCGGCGTAGAGCGCGCGGTCTGCGTTGCGCATGTTTTCAATGGCGCTCAGGGCCGGGTCCAACATTACCAAGCCGGCAGAGCAGGTGTGGTGAAAGCGCGGCACCTCCGGCAAGGGGGACGACTCCCGCACCAGCTCCAAAATGCCCTGCACCTTGGCCTCCATCTCGGGCGCGGTCACCATGGGGAAGAGCAACAAAAACTCTTCGCCCCCGATGCGCCCGAAGCCATCGTTGCGGCCCAGCGTGCCCACCACCAGGCGCGAGAAGCGTTGCAGCACCTCGTCGCCTGCGGTGTGGCCGTAGGTGTCGTTGATTTTTTTGAAGTAGTCCAGGTCCACCAGCACCAGCCCGCAAGGCTGCTGCGTGCTGCGCAGCTGGTTCAGGCGCAAATCCAGCTGCTCCAGCACGTGGGCGCGGCTGCTCACGCCGGTCAGCGCGTCCACCTGGGCGGCACGCAAAGCGCCATCGCGCGCCTGGCGCAAAGACCGGTCGTTGGCGCGCAGGGCGGTAATGTCAAAGCCCACGCTCAGCATCCAGCCCTGGTCGTCCATGGTCTCGGTGATGTACATCCAGCGGCCGTTGCGCAGGTCGGTCTCAAAGGTGCGAAACGGCAGCTTGCCCCGGCGCGCCTTGGCAGACACCAGCCAAGCCTCCAGGTTGTCGGTGTTGATGGCAGCGCCCACCTGGTTTTGGTAGCTGTGGCGCATCATGTCGGACCACGACATTTGCACATCCCGCGCCATGCCGAAATCGGTGCAATGCGCGGGGTTGGCGTAGCGCACCATGTCTTGCGGGTCGTACAGCACCACATGCAGCGGCGAGTGCTCGTACAAGCTGGAGAAATGCTCTACCAGCACTGCGCTATCCGCCATGTCCAACTTGTTTGCCATACGTCGCTCCCTCGCGAGAGATGTTAATAATTGTTATACAGTTTTCATTTTAATCAGCCGTCTGCCAACGCACACCCCGCCTGCGCCCTTGATTGCAGGGCCACGCAGGTGCGGCGTCTAAAATCACCGAATGAGCACCCCCACCCACGCGAACACAGCGTCCGAATCCGCCAAGCCCAGCAACTTTTTGCGCCAGATCATCGAATCTGACCTCGAAAAAGGCACCTACGCCCAACGCCGCTGGGCCGGCACCCCCGGCGACGCCGCGCACCACGCTGCCGGCCAGCCAGACCCCGCCAAAATCCGCACCCGCTTTCCGCCCGAGCCCAACGGCTACCTGCACGTAGGCCACGCCAAAAGCATCTGCATCAACTTCGGGTTGGCGCGCGACTACGGCGGCGTGTGCCACCTGCGCTTTGACGACACCAACCCTGAAAAAGAAGACACCGAGTATGTGAACAGCATCATCGACGCGGTGAAGTGGCTGGGCTTTGACTGGAACGGCAGCCAGGGCGACTACAGCGTGGCCCCCTACCAGGCCAGCGACTACTTTGACTTTATGTACCGCGCCGCCGAGGCGCTGATTGAAGCCGGCCACGCCTATGTGGACGAGCAAACGCCCGAGCAAATGCGCGTGAACCGTGGCGACTTCGGCAAGCCCGGTGTGGACAGCCCTTTCCGCACCCGCATGCCCGCTGAAAACCTGGCCCGCTTTCGCGAAATGCGCGATGGCAAGCATGAAGACGGCTCCATGGTGCTGCGCGCCAAGATCGACATGGCCAGCCCCAACATCAACATGCGCGACCCGGCCATCTACCGCATCCGCCGCGCCACGCACCACAACACGGGCGACACCTGGTGCATCTACCCCATGTACACCTTTGCGCACCCTATTGAGGACGCACTGGAGCAAATCACCCACAGCATCTGCACGCTGGAGTTTGAAGACCAGCGCCCGTTTTACGACTGGCTGATGGACCGCCTGTGCGAGAGTGGCCTGCTGGCAGCCCCCGCGCCCAAGCAATATGAATTTGCCCGCCTGAACCTCACCTATGTGATTACCAGCAAACGCAAGCTGGCCGCGCTGGTGAATGAAGGCAAGGTCAGCGGTTGGGACGACCCGCGCATGCCAACCATCGTCGGCCTACGCCGCCGTGGCTACACCCCTGCCGCCATCCAACTGTTTGCCGAACGCATTGGCGTGACCAAGAGCGACAGCTGGATCGACTACAGCACCCTCGAAGGCTGCCTGCGCGAAGACCTGGAAAACACCGCCCACCGCGGCATGGCCGTGCTGAACCCCGTGAAGCTGGTGCTGACCAACTGGGGCGAGGTGTTTGCAGAGCAAGGCGGCGACGCTTATCTGGACGCGTGCAGCATGCCCGCCCTGCCCCACCCGCCCGAGGGCGTCGAAAGTCCGGTGCGCCACTTCACCATCGGCAAAGAAGTGTGGATCGAGCGCGAAGACTTTGAAGAAGTGCCCCCCAAGGGCTACAAGCGCCTGTTCCCCGGAAACAAGGTGCGCCTGAAGGGCGGCCACGTGATCGAGTGCACCGGCTGCACCAAGGATGCCAATGGCGTGATCACCGAAGTGCTGGCTACCGTGGTGCCCGACACTAAGAGCGGCACCCCCGGCGCCGACCTGGTGAAGGTGAAAGCCGCTATCACCTGGGTAGGCGTGGCCGACGGCGTGCACGCCGAGGTGCGCATGTACGACCGCCTGTTCAGCGACGCCCAGCCCGACGCGGGCGGCAAAGATTTCCTGGAAAGCCTGAACCCCAACAGCCTGAAGGTCGTGACCGCCATCGTGGAGCCATCACTGGCCAACGCGCAGCCCGACCAGAAGTTCCAGTTTGAACGCCACGGCTACTTTGTGGCCGACCGCGTGGACCACCAAGCGGACAAGCCAGTGTTTAACTTGGCGGTGGGGTTGAAGGATTCTTGGGGGAAGTAAGCCCCCAAATAGCACCTCGAAGGCCAACACCGCCCGCCGGTGCTGGCCTTTTTTTTTGAATTGCATTCACCCCAAGTGGATAGGCGGGACTTGGCAGGTGGACACTGTTATGAGTCAAGTTACGATCTCGCGTATGAATAAACAGCCATTCCCCGTCGATGCAACAGAGCATCAAAATTTGATGGACGAATGGGCACTCGCGATAGGTCGCTTTATGGTCCAGTTCACAAGTTGTGAATACTGGACGTACCAGTACATCAAGACTTTCGGTTCCAATCTCCTGGGCAAAGCTACTGGTGACCTGATGCTCAACGCAAGAGCACCAATTGCCGAGTCACTGATTCTCGAAATTGGTCTCGTACCGGAAATACAGAATCGCGTTGAAGCAGCATTCAAGAAGCTCATGGACTTGGCATCTAGCCGTAACCTTGTTGCTCATAACGGCCCAATGCTGCATGTGTATACGAATGCGGATGATGAATTGCTTTTAGAGATTGAACTTCGAAGCGCGAAAAAGCACGAAAAGCAGATCAGCATAGAGCGTCTCAACCAACTTACAGCGGAAGCCCGCGCGCTAGACGAGGAACTCGTACTGTTGTACGGAGACGTTCAGCAGAAAAAGAATCAAGTACCGGCAGGTCAATAAAGTTTATTTGACGAGACTTGCTGATTCATCGCTGCACCAAATGAAACCCCAATCCATCCTCCACTTCTGGTTCACCGAGCTAACCCCCAAGCAGCACTTCGCCAAAGACGCTGCCTTGGACGAAGCCATCCGCACCCGCTTCGGCGCCACGCTGGAGGCGGCGGCGCGGTGTGAGCTGTTTGCTTGGCGCGCCACGCCCGAGGGGCGGTTAGCGGAGATGTTGGTGCTGGACCAGTTCTCGCGCAATGTGTACCGCGACACTGCCCGCGCCTTTGCGCAGGACGCACTGGCCCTGGTGCTGGCGCAAGAGCTGGTAGCCAGCGGGCAGGACCGCAGCCTGCCCCTGGCGCAGCGCAGCTTTGCCTACATGCCCTACATGCACAGCGAGTCCGCGCTGGTGCATGCGCAAGCAGTGGCCCTGTTTTCGCAGCCGGGCATGGAAGACACCCTGCGCTTTGAGCTGCGCCACAAAGCCATCATCGACCGCTTTGGCCGCTACCCCCACCGCAACGCCATCCTTGGCCGCACCTCCACGCCCGAGGAGCTGGTTTTCTTGAGCGAACCGGGGTCTTCGTTCTAGTTTGGCGGCAGCCGGCTTGCTACGCTTTTAGTAGCTGCTCGCGCAAATTACACAACGGATGGAGGTTAATTTCATTAAGAATTGGGTAAGTGCTGTGAAACCCAGCATGAACCATTCACCCGATCTCTTGGCACAACCGCATGGCGCGTTTCTGGAGTGATCCATAACGCTCAAGCCTGATCGGGCAAGTACGATATTCGCTGAACAACGAAGCTCACTTTTCTATGAATTGGCGAAACACATCTTGGGAACCACCCAAGGAACCCTACGATTGGTGTTGCCTGGTCTGCGAAACAAACAACCCAGCAGGGCGGACTTCATGCAGCCTCTGTGAATGCCCAGACCGCGTAAGTGGGCGCGAGTTGCAGGAGCGCCAAAGGCAATTCAAATTGGGGCAGCCTTACGACGGAGCCCATCGTGCCGCGCCAAAATCACGCGACCCATTGAAGCGCCTTGACGGCTCGAACAAATTGCCCATAGAGGATTTGCTGAGATACCCCTTTTTCACGCTGGCGGCCGGGTACGCCGCATACACAGCTTTTCTTGACGGCAAATCTACGGTCTACCTCAGCCGCCATTCAAAAGGCGTTCTGATTGAACAGTATTGGGCTTTGTCTTTTGTCATATCGGGGTACTTGCTGCTCGCTGTCTTCTTCATGTCGCAGCTCATAGACCATTTCGACCGACGTCCCAACGAGAGCATCTACAAAACGATTGCCAAGTGGTCAGTGGGCATAGGATTTCCGTCTTTGCTAATCGGCATCATCCTGCAGAGTGCTAAGGGATAGCCTCAACGGGTCGCACCTCCACGCCCGAGGAGCTGGCTTACCTGAGCGAACCGGGATCTTCGTTCTAGGCTTGCGGCAATAGATTTGCTACGTTTTTCGTAGCTGCTCACACATATTCCACGAGCGCTGGAGGCCTATTTCGCTTAGGTTTCGCAGTCGTGCGCTCTATACTGCCGCATGCCCCAAGCTAGCCCCACCCTCACCCCACAGCTGCTGCGCCAGCTGACGCTGAACCCGGCAGACCACCCCCGCGGTGTAGCGCACTTGAGTGCGGCCAGCGGCCTGGTGCGCGTGGGTGAGCGCCTGTATGTGGTGGCGGACGACGAGGTGCATCTGGGCGTGTTTGACAGCAGCGCCATGCACGCCCCCGGCGCGCTGCTGCGCCTGCTGGAGGGCGACTTGCCCCACGACAAGGGCGCGCGCAAAAAGGCCAAACCCGACCTCGAAACCCTGACCCAACTGCCGCCCCTGCCCGGCCATGCCCACGGGGCCTTGCTGGCCTTGGGGTCCGGCTCCAAGCCCACGCGCGAAACCGGTGTGCTGCTGCCGCTGGATGCACAGGGCGCTCCGCTCGGGCAAGTGGGCACCGTCGATCTGGCGCCGCTGTATGCGCCGCTGCGCAAGCGGTTTGCAGACCTGAACATTGAGGGCGCTTTCGTGCTGGGCAACGAGTTGCTTTTGCTGCAGCGGGGCAACAAGGGCAACGCCTTGAGCGCCTGCATTCGCTACGAGTGGAGCCACATCGCCCATTGGTTGGCAGGCCTGCAGCCCCTGCCGCCCGGCCCCCACGACGTGCAGACCATGGACTTGGGTGAGGTGAGCGGTGTGCCCCTGAGCCTGACCGATGGCACGCCCCTGCAAGGCGGCGCCTGGGCCTTTTGCGCCGTGGCCGAAAGCACCGACGACAGCTACCACGATGGCGCCTGCGTGGGCTCGGCCATTGGCATCGTCGCACCCGACGGGCAAGTGAAGCTGCAGCTGTTGGCGGGTGCACCCAAGGTTGAAGGCATTGCCGCCCAGCCCGCAGACGATGGCTGGCAGATCACTCTGGTGACCGACCCCGACGAGCCCCGCACCCCCGCGCAGATGCTGCAAACGCATTGGGTGCTGTAACCCCGCTGAGGCATCTCGCCCCATGGCCCGCCGCAAGCACCACCATGTGTATGTGATTGAGCTGCACAAAGACGTGCTGCTGGAGCCCCGCTTTCGCAAAAACAACCCGGGCTATGTGGAAGGCAAGCCCTGCGTGTACGTAGGCATGACCGGGCTGGACCCGGATGTGCGCTTCGACAAACACAAAGCCGGCATCCAAGCCAACCGTTTCGCCCAGCAATACGGCCTGCGCCTGCTGCCCGACTTGTTTGAAGGCTTCAACCCCATGAGCTACGACGACGCGGTGGACAAAGAAATAGAGGTCGCCATAGACCTGCAATCCGCCGGGTTCGGGGTTTGGCAGGCTTAGGTCCCTCCAGTAAACTCCCACGCATGCATCCCGCTATTGCTCAACACCGAACCGGCATCTCCGCCATTTGCCAGCGCTATCAGATTCAGCGCCTGGAGGTGTTTGGCTCGGCAGCGCGTGAAGTGGACTTTGACCCCTCAAGCAGCGACGCAGACTTTTTGGTGGAATTCGCACCGGGTGTGCAGCCAGGGCTTCGGGCGCTTTACGGTGCTAAGGCAGATCTGGAAGCTTTGCTGGGGCGCGGGGTGGACTTGGTAGAACCTAGCGCCATCCGCAACCCCTACGTGCTGGCCAGCATCAACGGAAATCGCGAAGCTATTTATGCAGCGTGACCCGCGCGCCCTCTGGTCGGATGTGGACGAGGCAGCCCGTCCCCCGCTGCTTGCGTCAGTACAAAGCCTGCTGGACGAACTCAAGTAGCTTGCGCTACGCTTTTAGTAGCTACTAGCGCAGCCTCCACGGGCGCTAGCCCTGCTTTTTTTCCACAACGAACAGCAAGCCATGGCTCTTTTTCCCAAGTTCATCCACCTGCCTGATGGCCCTGTGACCGGCCCTTTGCAGCTGCTGCCCGTCAACGCCGAGGTACTGGCCGTGCACACGGCCGATGGCGCGCATGTGGGGTCGCTCAAGAAGATTGGCGCGGTCTGGAAGTTCAAGGCCATGGGCTACGACGCAACTGGAGGCCTGGAGCCCGGTGGTGGCCCGCTCACTGATCAGCACAACATGCAGTTCACCGCGCCCGATGCCGCCGAGGTGAGCGCGCGACTACTTGCTGCGGGTTCATAGCCCCCGCTCGTAAAATAGCGCGCTTTGTCGTCACGGAACCGGAACACCCCATGCCTAAAACCAATAACAAACCTTTCGTGATCGGCGTAGCCGGGGGCAGTGGCAGTGGCAAGTCCACCGTCACGCGCCAGGTGCTGGCGTCTATCGGCCCTGAGATGGCCTCTGTGGTGTACCAGGACGACTACTACTGCGACCAGACACACCTCTCGCCCGAGGAGCGCGTCAAAACCAATTACGACCACCCCGACGCTTTCGACTGGCCCCTGATGGTGCAACACATGCAGGCCCTGCGCCGCGGCGAAGCCATCGACATGCCCACCTACGATTTCGTGAAGCACAACCGCGCACCCACCACCGTGGTGGTGAACCCGGCGCCGGTGATCGTGATTGAAGGCCTGTTTGCGCTGTTTGACCCCGACCTGCGCAAGATGATGTCGCTGAAGATTTTTGTGGATACGGCGGCCGACGTGCGCTTTATCCGCCGCCTGCAGCGCGACATTACCGAGCGCGGCCGCAGCACCGAGAGCGTGATTGCCCAGTACCTGGAAACCGTGCGCCCCATGCACAAGCAGTTCATCGAGCCCACCAAGCGGCACGCCCACGTCATCCTGCCCCACGGCGCCAACGACCCTGCGGTGGACATCATCACCACCAAGGTGAAGACGCTGATTCAGGACCTGGAGCGCGGCTGAGGCGCCACCCATGGCTGAGCCGCTAGTTGCCCAATATGGCCCCGATGTGCCGCAAGCCATTGCGCGCATGGTGTCGGCGGTGCACTCGCAGTTTGATGCTGATGCCTTTTTGCATGATGCGCTGAGCGGGTACGAGGCACTGGCCCTGATGCCGCGTGGCAAGCACATTGCCAGAGCGCTGCAGCGGCACTTGCCGCAGGACTATGCCCAGGCGCTGCCGATTTTGCTGGCATCTGCTGAGCAGCCGCACGGGCGCAACCCGGACCTTTCGCTGGCTTCGTTTTTGTACTTGCCCCACACCGCGTTTGTGGCGGAATTCGGGCTGGGGCATTTTGAGTTGTCGATGCAGGCGCAGCATGCGCTCACACAGCGCTTTACGGCAGAGTTCAGCATCCGCCCCTACTTGCAACACCACCAAGAGGCCACACTGGAGCGGCTGATGGAATGGACGCGCGACCCCTCCGAGCATGTGCGCCGCTTGGTGTCAGAGGGCACACGCCCGCGGCTGCCCTGGGCCTCACGCCTACCCGCCTTCCAGCGCGACCCTGCACCGGTGCTGGCCTTGCTGGAGCAGTTGAAGGACGACCCTGCCCTTTACGTGCGGCGCTCCGTGGCCAACAACCTCAATGACATTGGCAAAGACCACCCCGCAGTGCTGGCCGATACGGCCCGCGCTTGGCTGCAAGGCGCCACACCCGAGCGGAGCTGGACCGTGCAGCACGCGCTGCGATCAGCAGTCAAGCGCGGCGAGGCCGGTGCCTTGGCGGTACTGGGTTTTGGTGAGACGGCCAACGTAGTGATTAGCCAGCCCGCCATCACGCCGGCGCAGGCAGTGATGGGCGGTTCGCTGAACGTGAGCTTTGATGTGAACAACACCACCGCATTGCCACAACAGGTGCTGGTGGACTTTGCGGTGCACTACGTCAAGGCCAATGGCCAGGCGCGCGCCAAAGTGTTCAAGCTCAAAACGCTGGACCTGGCCCCGCATGAGACGCAAAGGGTGGGCAAGAAAGTATCGCTGGCCGATATGACCACCCGCAAACACTACCCCGGCCACCACCGGGTAGACGCCATCCTCAACGGCCGCTCCCAGCCGCTGGGCGCATTTGAGCTAACCAAAGGCTGAATCAACTTGACCGCCAAACGCGTGCGCGCGCCTTCCCCCCTTCCCTGGCATTGGGTGTGGGCCTCGCTGGCGTTGCTCTGCGCAGCCTGGGGTGCCTGGACGCTGTGGGGCCCCATGCCTCTGGCAAAACCGTTGCCCACCACCGGGGGCAACTCGGGCGAGGTAATCCTCTTGCAAGAGATAGCAAACGCTACTGCATTGCAGCCGCTGCAACACCGCCAAGCTCAGTTGGTGGGGCGCCTGCAAGGCGAGCACACCGTGATGCTCAAAGGCCGCAATATGGCGGGGCAAAGCGGTGCCTACGTCGTTGCGCCCCTGGTAGAACGCAACAACACCGGTTTGGCCATCCTGGTGTTGCGTGGTTGGGTGCCGGACAGCTCCATGAAGATGGCGCAGATGATTCAGCGCTCCACTGCCCGACACGATGTGGTGATTCACGGGCGCTTGGCCTTGCCCACCTTGGGTAACGCTGAAGACGCTGCCGCAGAGCGGGGCCTGCTGCGCAAGAACCTGGACTTGACTGCGTTCTCCAAAGAGACGGGGACTTCTATGCTGCCGTTGGTCATCCTGGAAGAACCCGAAACCACCACTTCCGACAAAGACATACGTGGGGACCTTTTCCAACGCCGCTGGCCGGAGCTGTACCCGCAAGACAAGTACCACCGTACCTTAGGCCGCACCGCACTGGGCGCAGCCATAGTGTTTGCTGCTGCGGCAGTGTGGGCTTGGCGCCGACACCTAGTCGCCGCACAAGCGCCCGCTGAACCCGAGTGGGAAACCACCCGATAGCAAGCAAGTGGGGCAAGCGACCCCGGCTGCTTCAGGGTGAGGCGGTGATCACAAAGTCCAAAGCCGCACACACCGCTGCTACCTGCGCGACATTGCATTGTTCGGGGTTGGCGCGGGGGCTGTCGGGGTAAACCTCGGTGATGCTGGTGTACCGCGCGCCGGTGATGCCAGTGCACAGGCCCCAGCTTCTTACGTCATAGGCGATCACACCGGGCGCCTCTAGCGGAGTGCCGATCAAGCCGCCTTGCGCATCGGCAGGCGCAATGTGCGTGACACGCTCCACTGCCTGCAGGATGGCCTGCTGGAATGCAGGCTGGGGATTGGCTGTGTCATCCACCAGATAGAAGCCATCTGGAATAACACCGGGTTCAAAGGCTTTGCCATCGCGCGCGGCCACGGCGGGGCGGTATTCGCTCTCGTCGGTGTCGGTGGTTTCGTGTAGGTCGATATGGGCAGCAAACTTGCCCAGCAGGGGTGCCACCAGACGAATGAGGGCCGCGCTCTCTTGCGCGGGGCAGTCGGCGCGGAAGCTGCGGTTGGGGTCCAACGCGTCAAAGTTCCAGCGCTGAATGCGCTCGTAGGCCCAGGGGCTCACACAAGGCGCCAACAGCAGATTCACGCGGCCGGCGTAGGCGGAGGCATGCTTCGCGGCAAAGCGCAATGCGCCATGCACGCCACTGGTCTCGTACCCGTGCACTCCGCCGGTGAGCAGCACCGTGGGCAAAGCACTGCTCCAACTGCGGCTGCGCAGCGCCATGAGCGGGAAGCGCTCTTCGCTTTGTGCGGCATCGACATAGATCACTTCGCCATAGCTTTCCACCTCCCACTGCGCGCGCAGCTGCTCCATTGCAGAGAGCACATCGTCGGCATAGCTGCGCTGGCGCACCTGGCGGGCGCGCCACTGCTGAACTTCGGCCGGGCCCCAAGCTTGGCCGGGGGTGCCAAGTGGATAGAAACGAGGGATGGTCATGAATGCGGCTTCTTGGTCTGATCTTTTTGCTACGATTTTAGTAGCTGCTCGCGCTCATTATTCGGGCGCCAGAGGGATTTTTTATGCTTGGTCTATGCGCAGAGGCCCGCCTGCATAGAATGCCCTACGCCCTGCACACCCGACGTGCGGACCTGAATCACCAGCTTACAAGGAAGACACCATGCCCCAATTGAAACTCAGCTACTTCGACATGCACGGCGGCCGCGCTGAACCTGTGCGCCTGGCCCTGCACCTGGGCGGTGTGGCGTTTGATGACCACCGCTTCAGCTTCCCGGAGTTCGCGGAAGTCCGCAAGTCCACCCCCTTCGGCCAAGTACCCACTCTGGATGTGGATGGCACCCGCTTTACCCAGAGCGATGCCATCTTGCGCTTTGCGGGCAAGCTGGCCGGCCTGTACCCCACCGACGCGCTGCAAGCCCTGTACTGCGACGAGGTGACCTATGTGGTGGAAGAAGCCGGCGTCAAGATGGGCCCTACTTTCCGCATGAGCGGCGAAGAGCAAAAGGCCGTGCGTTTGGCGCTGGTAAGCGGCTCCATGCCCGTGTATTTGGGCTGGCTGCAGCAGCGCTTGCAAGCACAAGGCGGCGAGTTTTTTGCCGACGGCCGACTCACCGTGGCAGACCTGAAAGTATTTGTCGATGTGCGTGCCCTGAACTCCGGCCGCTTCGACCATGTGCCGACCGACCTGGTAGAGCGCGTGGCCCCTGCGCTGAAC
The DNA here is from genome assembly GCA_027488985.1 of Comamonadaceae bacterium. Classification (GTDB taxonomy): domain Bacteria; phylum Pseudomonadota; class Gammaproteobacteria; order Burkholderiales; family Burkholderiaceae_C; genus Allorhodoferax; species Allorhodoferax aquaticus. Next base: position 440,932 of record JAIYAR010000013.1, read on the forward strand.
GCGCACATGCAGCGCATCTCCGAGACACCCGCTATCAAGGCCTACTACGCAAAGTTCGCAGCCAAGTAAGCAAGCGCATGGAGTTGATGGAGCGGCTCATGCCGCAGTACCAGTTCAGCGAAAAGCACCAGTTGCTGACGCCGGCCCAGCCCGGCGCCTTGCTGGACGCGGTGCTGCAGCCGGGCGTAAGCGAAGACCCTTGGGCACGCCGCTTCATCCAGCTGCGTGAGTTGCCGGACCGGCTGCGGGGTGCCCTGGGTGGCCGCAGCCGCCTGGCGACCCAAGCGCCCTTTGGCATCGACAATTTCACCCTGCTCGGCCGTGATGGCGATCGTGAAATCGCGCTCGGGCTGGTAGGCAAGTTCTGGCAAGCGGACTACGGCCAGGTGCGCATGGCCGGCCCGGACCAGTTTGACAATTTCAACCAAGCGGGCTTTGCCAAGCTGGTGCTCAACTTCAGCACTCGCCCCGCCGCAGAGGGTGGCACCTGGTTGCACACCGAGACGCGGGTGTTTTGCAACGACAGCGCTTCGTTGCGGCGCTTCACGCCCTATTGGTGGCTGATACGTCCGGTGAGCGGGCTGATCCGGCAGCGGCTGCTGGCACGCGTGCGCAATGCGGCGCTGGCTGCGGATTAACCTAAATCCGAGTAACCCCACCGCATCGGGCTTATTGGCCCGGTGCCACACTCGCGCCCCTTGTTGTTACGTTTACAGGTTTTGAACATGCTTTTCACCCCCCTCCAAGTCGGCGCGCTGACTCTGCCCAACCGTTTCGTCCTCGCGCCACTGACCCGCACCCGCGCGGGCATGGAGCACCTGCCCAATGACTTGATGGCTGAGTACTACGCCCAGCGCGCGAGCGGCGGCCTGCTGATCACCGAGTGCACCATGGTGACTGAGGGCACCTCTGCCTTCGTGGCCGAGCCCGGTGTGTATTCCGCAGAACAAATCGCCGGCTGGAAGAAAACCACCGACGCGGTGCACGCCAAGGGCGGCCGCATCTTCATGCAAATCTGGCACGCAGGTCGCGCGGCCCACCCCGACATCAATGGCGGTGCGCGCACCGTGTCCAGCAGCGCATTGGCCATTGAGGGCGAGATCCACACCCCTGCCGGCAAAGTGCCCCACGCGCTGCCCCACGCACTGACAGTGGAAGAGATCAAGGACATCGTGGCAGCCTTTGCCCAAGGCGCCAAAAACGCGATCGCCGCAGGCTTTGACGGCGTGGAAGTGCACGGCGCCAATGGCTATTTGATTGACCAGTTCCTGCGTGACGGCTGCAACCAGCGCACCGATGCCTATGGCGGCTCATTGGAAAACCGCGCGCGCTTCTTGTTTGAGGTGCTGACGGCAGTGAGCGAAGCCATCGGCTCCGACCGCGTCGGTCTGCGCCTGTCGCCGCTGAACAGTTACAACAGCATGATTGACAGCGACCCGGTAGGCCTGACCGCCTACCTGGCCGAAAAGCTCAACAGCTTCAAGCTGGCTTACCTGCACATGATGCGAGCGGATTTCTTCGGTGTGCAAAAGGCCGACGTGATGTCAGTGGCGCGTGAGAATTACAAGGGTGTGCTGATCGGCAACATGGGCTACAGCGCCGAAGAGGCAGAGCAAGCGATCAAAGACGGAAAACTGGATGCTGTGGCGTTCGGCAACGCATACATTGCCAACCCGGATCTGCCGGAACGCGTGAAGGCCGGTGCGGCGTTGAACACGCCAGACAGCAGCACCTACTACACACCGGGTGCACAGGGCTACACCGACTACCCGACGATGTAATCGTCAGGCTGGCACCACCCGGCCAGCACAGCCGGGGTGGTGCCTGGGAGGGCCGGTTTACTTGCTCTCGTGGCGGTCTGCAGCTGCAAACAGTTCCAGCGCGAACGAAGGGTCAGTCTTCTGAATACTGGCCGCAAAAGTGCGCAGCTCTTCCGCTTCTGCAAAGCGGGTAGCGACTTGGGACTGGCCAGTGCCAAAGGAAACTTGCCACAAGGCTACCGCCAGGTTTTTGCCCGCCACCCACAGCGCCTGCAAGGAAGCGCCCACGGTGGGTTGTGCGTTCTGGGGCAGAGAGATTGCGTTGAGTGTCGTGCTGGACATGGTGGGTTCCTTAAGTAAAAACAACTGATGTTGCACCGCAGTATAGGGTTAACCCTAGACTCATTGCAAGGGTTTACCCTAATCCCTGTCGTTTCTTAGGGAGTAAGGCCTAAGTCAGGCCCACAAGCGTCTTGAGAAACCCGCGTCCGCCGCCAGCTACCCGACATGACTGACGCACTCCACATCGTTTGCCCCCACTGCCACACCACCAACCGGGTGCTTGCCGACCAGCTCGGCAGTGCCCCCGACTGCGGCAGATGCAAAGGTGCCCTGTTCACCGGCAAGCCGCTGGACCTGACCACAGCCACCTTTGACAAGCACCTGAACCGCAGCCACATCCCGTTGTTGGTGGACTTTTGGGCCCCGTGGTGCGGCCCCTGCCGCTCCATGGCCCCGGCCTATGCAGCAGCCACGGCGCAGCTGGAGCCGCACATCCGAGTAGCCAAGGTAGACACGGAAGCTCAGCAGGCGCTGGGCTCGCGCTTCCAGATCCGCAGCATTCCGACGCTGGCTTTGTTTGCAGGCGGGCGCGAGATAGCCCGCCAGCCGGGCGCCATGGGCCAAGCCGATATCCTGCGCTGGGTAAAGATGCACTTGCCGGTGAGATAGCACCCAAAGCAGCGGGGCCTGTGTATAGTGACTCGCATGGCTTGCGCAATTTTTCCCGGCTGGAGGATTCGCTTAATTGATATGCCCTTGGCGGCCGCTCTGGCCGTGGGTGCAGTCTGCAGTCAGGCGGAGTGTTCCCGGCCCATCGTAGTGCCGGCAGCCCCTACGGGCTTTAACGTCAAGGTTGCGGATGAGCAGGTCTCCGGTGTCTACCCTGATTGGCTGCGCGAAGTGGGCCGCAGGGCGGGCTGCCAGATCCAGTTCCCGGTGGTACCTCGGGCCCGGGCAGATTCGATGACGTTTGTGTCCGGCCAGGCAGACATGCTGATACCGGCTTCACAAAACCAGGAACGCGACCAGAAAGCCCAGTTCGTGCATCTGGTTAACCTCACTCCCACCCTCATCACGCTCAGCACCGCGCCGGTACCGCCCAAAGACTTGTACACGCTGGAAGGCCGCTCCAAACTGCGTGCAGCTTTAGTGCGCAGCTATAGCTGGGGCAATGAATACGACACACTGGTGCGCAAGCTGGCGGTCGACAACCGGGTGGATTTTGTGAACGACCTGGAAACCGTAGGCCGTATGCTCCGTGCGGGCCGGGTGGACTTCACCATCCTGCCACCCACACTGCTTCACTCAGCCCTGCAAGCCAGCCCGGACGGAGTGCAAAGCGGCGAGTTCCGGTTCAGCCCCCTCGCGGGTTTGCCCAAGTCCCGCGTCGGGGCTTACATGTCGCGCCAGACCCTCAGCCCGTCGGACACGGACCTGTTGAGCACGGCCATGGTGAAAAGCGCACGTGATGGCAGCCTTCGCGCAGCGTTTGAAAAGTACTATCCGCCCGAAGTGGTGGCCGCCGACGTAAGCAACAACTAAAAAAAGTTATAAAAACTTACCCCAAGCGCCTGTGGGCTGTTGTGTGGATAAGCGTGTTTACAAGCCGCGAAATCCGCGCCGGCATTGGGTTTGACAAGCACGCCTAAAAAACAGGCAGTGGAAAAGCCATCGCTCAAGGGCACGAAAAGCTGTGTTAAGCGGCCCGTACACGACGGCGAAATGGCGCGGGCAATGCAAGTCGGTTAACCTCGCCGCCTCACACAATGAACACCTACAGGACTTTTCGATGAAAAAACTCAACGTCACCATCAAGCTGGAAATGTCGGTACCGGACGACTGGTCTCTGGTCGAAACCTCAGAAGGCACCCCGGTGCTGAGCCTGCCCGACGGCCAGTTTCTGGATATCGCCATCGAACCCCTGTTTGCCGCTGACCCGGAAGACACCTGGAGCAGCACCGAAAGCGAAGACGAGCTGAACGACATTCTCGACATGGTCGAGAGCGAAGAAGTCAGCTACGAATTTGTGACGCATTAAGCACGCAAGATCCACTGCACACGCGCGCTCCATCCGCGATGACACCACCGGACCATAGCCCCTCGGCCGAACGCAACAAGCACCCCATCCTCGAGGTGCTGCAATCCATGTTGCCGCCCAATGGGCGGGCGCTGGAGATCGCATCGGGTACCGGGCAGCATGTGGTGTGGTTTGCCCAACACTTGCCGCAGTGGATCTGGCAGCCGACCGAGGTACACCGAGGCGCGCTCTACAACATTGAAGTGCGCGCCAGCGAGGCGGATCTCGCAAATGTAGAAATCGCACAGCAGCTGGATGTATGCCAGGAGCCCTGGTTTGGGCCGGACTCCGAGCTGGCCGGGCCTTATGACCTGATGTTGTGTATCAATATGCTGCATATCGCACCCTGGGCCTCCTGCGGCGCGCTCATGCGGGGAGCAGCGCAGCATTTGGCCGACGAGGGCGTGCTGGTGACCTACGGACCCTACTTTGAGTCCGGGGTGTCTCCAACCGCCAGCAACATTGAGTTTGATGGCAGTCTTCGGGCCCATGACCCGAGCTACGGCATCCGTGAGCTTGCCGACGTGGAGGCCGAGGCGGCACGAGCCGGCCTCAGACTGAAAGCCCGCCACGAAATGCCGGCCAACAATCTGCTGCTGGTGTGGGGTCTTACAGACCCAGCGCGTCGTACACCCGGATAGCGGCATACGCGTCATTGGCGGCATAGACCAGCTGCGCCTCTGTCAGGCGCGGTGCCGCCCAGTTGCTGGTAGCCGCCTTCTTGCTCTTGATGAACCGCTGGCTGAACAAGACCGCCACCGCGCCTTTGACCCCCATGTCCTTGCGGTAGCCCCGCTCGCGGAACACGTGGTTCAACTCCAGTACGCCCACCGGCTCTACCCCCAGTTTGTGCAGAATGCGTTTTCGGTCATCCCCCAAGCCAAAACCTGCTTTCACCACGCCGGGCAAGGCCATCAACTGCGCAGCCACCGCCCTGCATTCCGGGTCAAGCAGCTGGAACACCCAGGCACGCTGGGGGGTGGAGAGCTGCAGCACGTGGGGACCGTCAGACGCCTCGCCCACTTTGAAGGTGGGTTTGGACTCGGTGTCGAAGCCCCACGCGCGGGCAGAGCGCAGCTCCTCTAGCGCCGCCAGCGCCTGCGGGCCGGTGCTGGCCAGCGTGATGCGGTCCAGCCCCAAGCGGCCGAATTCGGGCAGCAGGGCAATGGCGTCTTTGTCGGGGGTGGGATGCTGTTCGCGGGGGTGATGTTGCATGGGGCGTATCATCGCCCACCCGCCACCTGTTGGCCTCAATGACCTGCCGGCTGTCATTCAGCCGCTGCTCGCTCCAGGATCTCCTCATGAAAAAAACATTCCCCCTTCAGGTTGAAGGCAAGCACCCCGACCGCCTGCTGGACGCGACCAAACACGAAATCCGCAAATACATGAAGCGCGAACGCAACCGTGCTTTGCCCGAAGGCGTGGACTTCTGGGACTTTGACTGCCGCTTCGGTGCAAGCGAGCAGGACGCCGTGGTGGCCCACTCTGCCGAACTGATCGGCCTGGTGGATGCCATCGCCAAAGAGGGCGGCAAGCAGTTCTACATCGAGATTCTGGCCAAACACGGCGTGCGCAAGCCGCGCGATCCGGCAGCCGGCTCGACGATTGCCAACTTCCTGGAAGAGTGATTTCCGGCTAGCACAAACCAGCCACTGATTGAGTGCGCGCTGGGCAAAAAAAGTTGAAAAAAACTTACCCCTGACGCATGTGGACTGCACTGTGGATAAGCGTGTTCACAAAGCCCGCAAACCGCACCAGCCTTGGCTCCGGACGCGATGCACAAACTTTAGGCACTCAGGTGGACTCGCCTTATCGGCCCTGATTTCTGTGCTAGCCCCCTCAGCCCCCGGCCAATAATGCGCGGCCTTTGCCGGCTGCCTTGGCGGCATACAAAGCGCGGTCAGCGGCGAGCATCAAGGTCTTCATATCAGTGCCATGCCGGGTGAACATCGCGATGCCGATGCTGACCCCGAGCGGCGTATGGACCCCGGGATAAGGGCCTGAAAGCACCTCCACGAGCCGGTCTGCGCTTTGCATGGCGGCGTCGGCGTTCACATCGGCAAGAAGAATGATGAACTCATCGCCTCCTATTCGGGCAGCCACATCCGAGCCCCGAATGGTTTGAGCGATGCGCTGTGCCACCATTTTGAGCACCTCGTCCCCTTTGGAGTGCCCGAGGTGGTCATTGACCGCCTTGAAACCATCAAGATCCAGGGCCAGCAAAGCCAGTTCATTGTCCTTGCGCAGTGCCATGGCCATGCTGCGCTGCGCGAGCTCATCGAACAAGAGCCGGTTGGGCAGTTCGGTCAGCGCATCGTGCTGGGCAAAGAACTTGACTTGGCGCATGGCATCCGCCGCATGAAGCATCGCAGCGCCAACTGCTTGCGCTTCCTGGAGTTCCAGGGTGGGCAAGGTGATGTCTTCTCCGCGCCCCAATGCAATCGCGGCCTCATTGAGCTCATCAACTGAAGACAGCACGCGCAGACTGGCCCTGCGCGCCAGCCAGAGCCCCAGCACCAACGCGGCCAGCAAGCCTGCCATTACCTGTGCGAGCTGCATGAGCAGTTCTTTGTGCAACTCTGCCTTGGGGGCGCCGCTCACCACGGTCCACCCCCAGAGCGGAGATGTGCTGAACGCAGTAAATACCGGAATATTCTCTTTGGTGACCGACTCCATGAAACCGGTGTTCCGCTGCGCAAGCATGTTCACCAGCTCGGGCACTGCTTTTTGCCCGACAAACCGTTCAGACTCTCTGGATCGCCCCACGATCGTTCGCGTACTGTCCAGCACCGCCACCAGCCACCCTTCCTGAACCTTGTGACGCCCAATGATGCTGTTGATACGCTCCGGAAGGAGGCCGATGTTCAAGCTGTAAATCACCTTGCCGTTTGACACCACAGGTACCCCCATGGCAATGATGTAAGCCTTGGTGGTCACACCGGTGAACATGTCCGTCAATACGGTGGTCTGCTCATCAAACACACGAAGTAATTGGGCTGGCGTGCCTGAGGTGGGCAACTTGGCCCCATACGGCAGCAAGGTGTTGAGCACTTGCCTGCCGTCGCGGTCCGTGAGTATGTAATTCAGGACAGAGCCAGAGCCCAAGGCTTGGGTAGCACGCAGATAAAAGCCCTGCAAATTGCCGCTCCTGAGCTCGGGCGCGGTAGCCAGCGTTTTGAGTGCGGACTCAATGGCGGCCATTTCGCGCTCCAGATCAGACTGAATCGCCCGTGCCACCAACACCGTTTGCTGCTCCACGCTCTCACGTTGCAGGCGGTAATTGGCGTAAGCGACCAGCATCCCCACGATAGCCGTGGGCAAGACGCTGAACACCACGAGCATTCGCAAGGCACGCCGCAGCGACACACTGCGGCGGACGCGTATCCGGTTTGGCATGTTGAACCTGCCTCTGTAGTTGTTGAACCTTCCCCGATGTCACTATGGCAGAAGGACCGATTTGAAACAACCAGAGGCAAAAAAACTTACCCCATTCCCGTGTGGGCCACGCTGTGGATAACACGAGGCACAAGCCGCGAAATCCGCGCCGGTATTGGGCTGCGACACGATGCCTAAGTTTTAAGCAAATTCACACCTCTTCAAAATCAAAAATCTGTGTTTTGTCAATGAGGGAAAGTTTTGTGTTAGCACTTTTTGAAATTCGGTATAGCTGAAGAAAACGACTTCAGACTGCACCGCATTACCCCCGCAAACTGTGTGTCACTTTGTGGATAACTATGTTTACAAGCCCCAAAACCCGCACCAACAGGGGCTTTGCAGGTGGTGCCTGTAAAGTAGCCACTGCGGGAACCATTGCCGCTTTCACCGACTCTACCCACGCTGTCACTTTTACAACCTGCAACACCTATGTCCATGACGTCTTTGCCTGCTGCCTGCCCCACCACTTCTGATCGCAATCGCCTGCGCCTCCTGGCCCTGCCCGTGACGCTGGCCTTGGGCAGCTTGGCAGCGTGCGGCAAGCAGGAAGAAGCCGGCAACAAGCCCGCCGGGAAATCAGCTGCCGTTCCTCCTGCGCAGGCGTACGAAAAGATTGCTGCTCAAGGCAAGGGCTTCACTGTGGGGGCCATGATGGCCGCCAACCCTGCGTATGTGCTCTTTGACCCCCAGTGCCCCCACTGTGGCCATTTGTGGCAGTCCTCTCAGGCCCTGTTGCCGAAGGTAAAGTTTGTATGGATCCCGGTGTCGTTTCTCAATGGAAAGAGCGCGCCTCAAGGGGCGGCCATCCTTGGCGCATCCAACCCTGCCGAGTTCATGACCGCCCACGAAACGTCCTTGCTCGCGGGCAGCGGTGGTGCACCATTGCCCTCCTCGGTTTCGCCGGAAGCAGAAGCCATCATCAAGGCCAATACCGAGCTGTTCAATGCGCTGTCTGTGGAATCAGTCCCCTACGTGGTGGCCAAAAACATCCAATCCGGTCAGGTGGTCACGCATGCGGGGGCCATGGACACGGCCGGATTGGCCGCATTGTTGGGTGTGAACTAAACACCCGCAACACGCCTGCTACAGCACTGCATAACGGCCGGGACGGTGGTTGACAGCAATAAACAGGTTCATCACCACCGCCGCCAGCACTGAGTAGGCCACGCGCACAGGGTCAACTACCGTGAGGGCGAGCAGCACGATGGTGCAGTCCATGCCCATTTGCACCATGCCTGCGCGCCAGCCCCGTGAGCGCTGCAGGTACAGCGACACGATGGTGGCACCGCCCAGACTGGCACGGTGCCGCGCCAGAAACAAGCAACCCGACCCCAGAAGCAGGCCGCCCAGTACCGCGGCATAGGCGGGATGCAGCCGCTCAATGGCAAACAAACGTGGCGACCATTCCGCCATGGCCGACAAGAACGTAATGGCCACAAAGGTTTTGAGGGTGAACTCGCGGCCCATGCGATGCCAGGCAAACCAGTAAAACGGCAGGTTGATCAAGAAGAACAGCTTGCCCAGGCTCACCCCGGTGGCGTAGTGCAGCACGAACGCGGCGCCTGCCGTGCCGCCGGTGAGCAAGCCGGCCTGCCCGAACAGGATGAGGGCCAGGCTCACGAACAAAGTACCGGTAAAAATAGCCTGCGCATCCTCGAACAAGGTGTGATGCTGCACGTCACCTTGCAAAGCGGCGGGCAACTCAACGGGCCCGCTGGCGGGCTTGTCGGGGGGAGATAGAGGCATGGAAGAAGACATGAACCAGACAGAGCAAGCATTGTGCCGCTCGGCTGCTCATGGCGGTTGACGGGCTCCTTACCAGCTGGCCGGATCCACCTTGTAATACCCCTGCAACTCGACATACAGCGCAGCGTCATAGTCGCGCAATGCAGCGCCCTGTTCGAAAAACGCCTCTGAAACGACAGAGAAGAACTCAGCCGGGTCCTGGGCACCGTAATGGTCCAGCAGCAACTGCTGGTGCATAAAGGCTTCGCCCTGCAAGCGTTCAAAAGCAGCGCTCAGCACGGCCTTCCAGCGTTGGGGATTGTGATCGGCGTCACCCCGCAGTGGCAAGGGCGCGCCAATGGCCTGTCCGTTTTCCTGATCCAGCTGGTGGGCAAACTCATGGATCACTACATTCCGGCCGTCTTGCGCATCGGCAGCGCCCTGCAGCACATCTTGCCAGGACAAGATGACTTGCCCTTCTGACCAGGACTCCCCGGCCAAGGTCTGCCGGCCTGCATGATGAACACCGGCTGCATCGGTGTAGCTGCGCTCCACTTGGAAAGCTGCGGGGTACACAAGGATCTGTCGCACCCCGGGGAAGTAATCGGCCGGCGCGCCCAGGGTACGGTTCAAGAGCAACAAACAGGCATGGGCCGCTATGACGACCCGCATCTCGTCAGTCACGCGCAAACCGTCACAACCGATAAAGGCTTTTTCCGCCACGAAGACCTGAATATGCCGCTTAAGCTGCAGCTGCAAATCCACGGGCAAACGGCCCACCATAGGCACCCGTTTGCGCAAATGCTTGCGCCAAGCCGCAGGAAAAGGTTGCGCTTGCAGGCGGTTGCGCCGCCAACGCAGCCAGGAAGGGTAGGCCAGCAAGCCGGTCAACAGCACAAAGGCGGCAACACAAAATAGAAAAAAGGCCACAGGTCTCCCGTTAGCGGCATGGCACAAGCGCTGTAACTGGAGGCCCTGCGGCCTTTTTCAAGCGCCCTTAGGCGCGTAAACTTTAACGTGCTACCAGCACCGGAACGGGGCTTTGCGCAACCACCTTGGCGGCCACGCTGCCAAGCACCAAGCGCGCCACGCCGGAACGTCCATGCGAGCCGATCACGATCAGGTCTGCGCCCAGATCTTGGGCGCTTTGCACAATTCCGTTCACTGCGGTTACATCTTCCACCAGACGCACATCCAGAGGGACGGGGGATCCGTCGCGGCACAGGGCGTCCACATGCGCATGGGCTTGTGCCGCCAATTGCTGGCCGGCAGATGCATACGCTTGCAAGCCGGCCGGGTTCATCTCGCCGATGCCGATGTAGGGATAGGGGTCCGACACATACAAGGCGGTGAGCCCGGCGCCATGGGTACGGGCGAGGTTCACCGCGAGTCGGGCCGCGTGCTCTGACGAGGCTGAGCCATCCGTAGCCAGCAGAATGTGTTTGAACATGGTGTCCTCCTGTATTGAGATGCCACCACTGTGCCCTCCTGCTACGCTACAACCCTTGACTTACATCATCTGCAGGACCATGCGAAACCGCCTTCTCGCCACACTTTTGATCTGCATCACCCCTGCTGCCTTTGCGGTGCAGGACTGTGAGCTCAACGGCCAATCCATCAATACCAGCAACGGCGCAGAAACCGCGGGCAAAACCGGTATGGTGCGCTGCAAGGATCGCGACACCGGGCGGATGGAGCGGGAGTACGAATTGCGCAACGGAAGTTCGTTCGGACTGATGCGCTACTACCGCGATGGCAAGCTGAACAAGGAATTCACCACCACGCCCAATGGTCCCCGCGTAGGCCTGGAACGGGAATGGGCCGCCAATGGCCAACTCATAGAAGAATTCACCAACGTGAACGGCAGCGCCCGCGGTCTGCGCCGCAGCTGGTACGACAACGGCAGCCCCAAGCGCGTGGAGTTTGTGGCGGACAACGAGCGCGAAGGCGCCGCTGCCCACTTCACGCCCAAGCAAGAGCTCAGCGAATTGCGCTGCGGCCCCAAGCCCTTGTTGGCACCCCATGTGGACGATGCAGCCCTGTGCGGCTTCGGCGGCAAGGCGTCGACCGTCTCTTTCTTCAGCAGTGAGGGAAAACTGCGCAGCACCCAGACCTTGCTGGCCGGCGTGGTGCAGAAGTCCAGCCGCTTTCACGAGAACGGAAAGCCATCGGAGGACCTCGAACGCAACGGCACCCAGGTCAAGGAAAACTTCTATGCCGAGGATGGCACCAAACGTCGAGAAAAGGTGTGGGACGACAGCAATCGCCCTGCCCTGCAGCTACGCGATGCCGAGTTCCATACCAGTGGAACGCTGGTGCGTGAGCGGCAGTACACCGTGGCAGAGAGCAATGGCCGCAGACGCAGCCGCCTGATCCTGGATGCGCGCTACTTTCTGAACGGCCAGCCGCAAAGCAAAGAAAAGTTCACACTGGATGGCACGATCGAAGTCCGTGAATTGCAACGCTACTTCGACAGCGGAAAACTGCGCTTTCAAGGTAGCTTCGTGGCAGAAGGCCGCTACAACGAACGCGCTATCGGCGTGCACCTGAGCTATTTTGAGAACGGGAAGACCGAGTCGGAAAACAGCTACGACGACAAAGGCAACATCAAGCGCCAACGTGTGTGGGATGCCAACGGCGTACTGCGCAGTGACGACGAGTTGTTTGAAGACGGTTCCCGCAAGGCGGTAGGCAAATAGCGTTCGCCACCTTGTCACATCGCATCGCTACACTGGCTCAAAATTAAACCGAGAGCAGAGATGCTGCGACTCATGAAAAGAAATGCCATCGTTGGCCTGATTTTGACGGCGCTGTTGCACGTCAGCGCCTGGGCTGCGCCCATGCAATACATCTATCCGCCTCCGGAAAGCGGCTCCGATGTGCGTATGAATTTTTATTGGGACATCCTGCAACTCGCGCTGGAGGAAACGCGGGCGAAATGGGGTCCTTTCGAACTACAGCCCGGCCCGAAAGTCATGACTCCCGCAAGGGCAGAAATGCAACTGGGCAATAGCCAGGACATTTCGGTCATGGCGCGCACCACCAGCCGCGAGCGGGAACAGAAACTCCTCCCTATCCGCATTCCGCTGGACAAGGGCCTGACCGGCTACCGCGTGTTTTTGATCAAGGCCGGCAATCAGGCCGCTTTCAGCGGCATTCGCACCACTACCGAATTGCGACAGTTCAGCATTGGCCAAGCCGTGAACTGGATCGATGTGGACATCCTTCGCAACGCAGGTCTTGAGGTGGTGACCGGGCCCAGCTACGAGAGCTTGTTTTCCATGTTGGAGGCCGGGCGCTTCGACTTCTTTTCCCGGGGCGTGAACGAGGTAAGCGCGGAGCTGGCAGCCAACCGCGCCAGCTTTCCCGACCTGGTTGTAGAAAAAAATCTGCTGTTGTACTACCCCTTGCCCCGTTACTTTTTCTTTCCCCGATCAGCGGAGGGCGAGAAGCTGGCCCAGAGGGCTGAAGAGGGACTGCAGATCCTGATGCGTAACGGCAAATTCCAAAAGCATTACACCGTGTTCAAGAAAAGCATCCTTGCCGATCTGAACCTGGCAGGTCGCAGGGTGATCCGCATTCCCAACCCCATGCTGCCCCCTGAAACGCCACTGGGCAACAAGGCACTCTGGGACAACCTGGCTTCCGAGTTGCGCTAAACAGCGCTCAAAACAAAGACAGATTCTCAGGCGGCGCTGCGCCATCGCTCCGTTGGGCAGGCCGCCGCCCTTGGACAGCACGCGAAACCGGTGCCGGCTCGCCCTGCATCTGCTCTGCCGGAAAGCACTGCATGAACTCCATGGCCTGTTGTGGGCTGGCGTCCAGCCAATCGGCGTAACGCCCGGGCGGCACGATCACCGGCATGCGTTTCTCATCGCCGGGCCGGTGCATGCGGCCCATGAGGGGGTGGCTATCGGCATTCACCGTCAGCAAGGTAAAGCTGTCGGCCTGCTCGCCACTGGCCTTGTCCGTCCAGCGCTCCCACAAACCGGCCACTGTAAAGGGCTGCCCGTCGGGCATGGACATGCGCCAGCGCACAGCGCGGCCACCATGTGCAGCCGCGTCTTCCCAGCAGGGATCAAAAAAACACTCCATGGGCACCAGCGCCCACTGCCGGGCCGCCCACGCATGGCGAAAGCTGGGTTTGATGGCTGCGGTTTCACTGCGCGCGTTGTAGGTACCGCGGGACAGCTCACGGGCATGTTCCGCATCTTTGCTCCACGGCGGCACGAGCCCGAACCGAGCCACCTGCAAGGCCACTCCATCCCGCCCACTGCGAACCACTATGGGCGCGGCATAACCGGGAAAAGTCTCCGCCGGCCAAGGCACTCCGCCCCGAGGGGCGGGGGTGACCGGGCCCAGCCGTTGCTCCAGAAAATCGACCCGCGCAGAAGGGATGAAGTTGGTGCACATGGCTTAAACGCTATTAAATCAGGAGCTGTTCGCGCATATTCCGCGGGCGCCAGAGGCTATTTTTACTCTATTTCTCTTCTGAGGGAGCGGGCGTGTCGGCCGCGGCCTCACGGGCATCGCTGTGGCGCGGTTGGTCGGGGCGCTTGACCTTTTTGAGGCGGATGAGGCGGGCCATTTCAATCGCGTCTTTCTTCATCTGGCGCTCTGCGTCGATCTGCTTGCCCTCGGCCAGCCACTGGGCGAATTGCTCCGGCGTCTCCAGGGTGATGCGACCCAGCACCGCGCTGCGAAAGTCGTGGATCACGATCTCAGCAGCCTTGTTCAGGTTGATGCGCCCACCCGACTGCAATGCACCGCGCTTGCGGCCAATGGCATCCAGCAGCTGCTCGTCGGTTTGCTCCGCCACACCGGTGAGCTTGTAGCGAGCCTCCAGCGTGCCGGCGTAGTGCTGGCGCAGGTAGTCCAGCAGTTCTAGGGCTACCTCTTCTTCGTCGAAGGCATTTTTTCCGATGGCGCCGCTGGCCGCCAGGTTGTAGCCACTCTTGGCCACGATGATGCGGGGCCACAGCACGCCGGGGGTGTCGTAGAGGTAGAAATCGTCGGCAATCGTGATGCGCTGTTCGATCTTGGTCACACCGGCCTCGTCGCCGGTTTTGGCAGCACGCTTGCCTTTGAGGGTGTTGATCAGTGTGGACTTACCCACGTTGGGAATGCCGCAAATCAACACCCGCATGGGCTTGGCCATACCGCCCCGGTTGGGGGCCAGTTCGTGGCAGGCGGCCACCAGCGCTTTGGCGGGTGTAGTCATGCTGGCATCCAGCGGGAGCGCGCGCACGCCGGGCATGGCGTTGTAGTGCGCCAGCCAGAGCGCGGTGCGTTCCGGGTCGGCGAGGTCCTGCTTGTTGAGCACTTTGAGCGCGGGCTTGGTCGCCGTCAGCTCGGCCAGCATGGGATTGGCACTTGACCCGGGCAGGCGCGCGTCGAGCAGCTCAATGACCACATCAATCTCCTTGATGCGCTCTTGAATTGCCTTGCGGGTCAGGTGCATATGCCCCGGGAACCACTGAATTGCCATGCCGTGTGTCTTTCTGTCGCTGCGCTAAACCCTGCATTGTCCCGTATGTGGCGGCCCCGCACCGCTTAGGCAGCCGCCCCTAGGAAAGAGGCCGGATTTAAGGTGCCTTCACTAGGGTGCTTCTTGAGAATCCAGTCATAGACCACTCGATTCATCTTTCCATAGGAGTTTTCCATGAGCACTACCCTCACCAGCGCCACCAATGATCTGATCGCCAGCTACGGCAACACCGCCAAGAACGTCATCAACGCATACCGCTTGGGCAACGAGCGCGCTGCAGGCTATGTGGAAAAGACATGGTCTGCCGCCGTGCAAAAAGCCGGCAAGCGCATCAGCAGCGAAGTGCGCACCAACGCCCTGAGCGCACAGAAGAAGCTCACCGGCTACTACGTGCAAGGCGTGACACTGACCACCGACACTGCAGACAATGCCGTAAACAAAGCTGTTGAGCTGGCCGGCAAGGGCCTGGAACAAGCGGCAGTGAACGCCACCCGCTTTGAGCAAACCACCGGCCTGAACACCCTGAGCTCCGTGGCCAACGCCGCTGTGCCTGCCGTGGTCGCTGTGAACAAAGTAGCCGCCAAACTGGAAGCCAAGAGTGGTGACTTGGCCGCCCGCATCGCTGGCTCCAAGGTCAAAGCCAAAGTGGCCGGTGCCAAGCGCGCAGCGAAAACTACGGTTCGCAAGGCTGCCCCCCGCGTGCGCAAGGCAGCAGCCGCAGCTGAAGCTGTCGTAGCCGCTTAAGCTGCTACGGTTCTGCGCCCTGCCACCAAACGGTGGGGCGCCAGAAACTCCTTGAGGTAGACACCGAAGGGCATGGTGTCTGCCGCTTCTATGGCGCGTTGGGCTTCCCAGGATTGTGCCGACTCCTGCTCAAACTGTGCCTGCACTCCGGCGTTCAAAGGCTGCGCCAACATGACGTCCCGGGTGCGATTGCTCTCAGCCAACACGAACTTGGCAAACGAGCCTTGGTGATCTTGCTGCATAGCCTTCAGCACGCGGGCCGATGGCAGGTTGTCCGGCTGATCCAGCCCGATGACCGCATGGGCCAAAGCCTCGGTGTACAGCGTGTTGCCGTGGGCGGCATCCAAGGCTTGTGCAAACGGCTGCATCTGGGCCAGAAGCTCGCGCCCCCAGTCCACCAAAGTAATCGCTTGTCCGTTGCGTTGCAATTGCAAGCCGGGTTGGCGGCCGCGCTCGGCCACGTCCTGCTGATTGCGCGCCAACGCCGTAATTTCTGCGGGCGTGTCGTCTGGGCTGACTGTCGCCAGACTGTGTAGCAAAAACACATCCAGAAAGCGCATGGTGCTGCTGTTGATGCCCACCACCTCAAAGGGGTCGAGGTCCATCAGGCGCACTTCCACGTATTCCACACCGCGCTCGCGCAGTGCGTGCAGCGGACGCTCTCCCGGGAACGTGACCCGCTTGGGGCGGATGGTGCCGTAAAACTCGTTCTCGATTTGCAGCAGGCTGGTCGCCAGCTGACGGTACTCACCGTCCGGGCCTTGCACGCCGATCGCCTCATAGGCCGGGTAAGCCTGGGTCAATGCCCCGTGCAGAGAATGGCCATAGCCCTCCAGGCTGTTGTAGCTCACCGCCAGCGACGACTGCGCATCGCTCTGGTAGCCCAGCCGGCCCATGCGCAGCGAAGTGGCAAAGGGCAGATACATGGTGCCTTCGCTCAAGGGCTGCAACTGGTGCTGGCGACCGGCCACGAAAGTGGAGCACACCGCAGGCGAAGCACCGAACAAATAAAGCAGCAAAAACGCATGACGGCGGAAGTTGCGGATCAGCCCGAAATACGCCTCGCTAGACACAGCAGGCAGCGACCAGTTGTAGTGAATGCCAGAAATAGTTTGCATGCGCCGCCCATAGCGGTGGCCCAAGCCCATGCGGTACACGGTTTTGGAGCGGCCCACATTGGAGCTGCCGTACTGCCCCAACGGAATGGCATCGTCATCCGGCAGGCAACAAGGCATGCTGGACACCCAGAGGCGCTCCTCGCCCATGCTTTGCAAGGTGAAGCGCTGCACATCGGTGAGCTCTTGCAGGCAATCATCAGGTTGGGCGTGTACGCCGGTGATGAGCTCCACCTGCGACTCGCTGAAGTCGGTGGTGATGTGCGGATGCGTCAGCGCCGAGCCCATGGCTTGGGGGTGCGGCGTCATGGCCAAACTGCCACCGGGAAGAGCGCGCAAGCTTTCTTTTTCGAGACCACGGCGAATGCCGCGCAGACGCTCGGGGGTCAGGGCACTGAGGGCCTCTTGTGTTCTGTCCATTACCAATGGCCCTTAACTTTTTGACGGGGGGCGCAAAGGTACCACAGGCGCATGAAACATGCTGAACGCCGGTTTTCCCCTTGCCAAGCGACTAAATAACGCCAAAACCGGACTTTTCAAGGTTTCAAGTTGTAAGCGAGGGGTGAATAATGGTCGCATGGTTGCCATGGAAGTCTTCATCTGGTCGTGCATGCTGGG
Source organism: Comamonadaceae bacterium (assembly GCA_027488985.1). Taxonomy (GTDB): domain Bacteria; phylum Pseudomonadota; class Gammaproteobacteria; order Burkholderiales; family Burkholderiaceae_C; genus Allorhodoferax; species Allorhodoferax aquaticus. Next base: position 458,176 of record JAIYAR010000013.1, read on the forward strand.
CGGTTTGATCACCCTGGCCTGTGGCGCGCTGAGCGAAATTGTGGTGTCCAACTCGGTAGCCTCCTGGCGCGGACTGGCGTATGTGCTGGTCATGGGCACCAGCTGTGTATTGATGTCCGGCCTGCCCATGGCGCTCGTGCCCGGCCTCGCGCCGGACACCCTGTTGCTGCTGCAATCGACCTTCGGCCCCCTGAGTGGCGCGCTGGTGCTGCGCTACCTCGGTCTTTGGCTGGGCGTGGCGCTCGTAGATCGGGTGGTACACACCACCATCAATTGGGGCGCCTCCTTGCTGGTGTTGGTGTCCGGCTTTCTGGCGCTCGTGGGGGCAGGCTGGGTGCAAGTCCCCGGGCTGAACCCGCTGCTGGTGTCTGCCGGCATCAGCTCGCTGGGCGTGGTGCTGGCTTTCCAAGCCTGCGTGCGCGCCAGCATGCTGGGCGACGACATGGCGCGCTGGATGGTGGTGGCCTGCGGGTTTCTGGCGGTGATGGTGCTGGGCCTGTATGCCTGTGCGCTGTGGCCGGACGACATCAGCTTGCCCGCCAAAGCGGCTATCGGGGTCGGCACCGTCGCCCATTTTCTGGTGGGCGTGACACTCACCGCGAGGCGAAACCGCCAGAACCGCCGCCTCAAGCGCATGGCGGGCGACGCCAAAGGCTTTGATCGCGCTACGGGCCTGCCCACGGGCTCGGTGCTGCTCTCCAAAGTAGACGATGCATTCTGGCGCGCCGATCGCGCCCAGGCTGAATGCACCGTAGTTGCCCTGCACCTTCGCAACCTGTACTCCATGGGCGAAGCGGCAGGCCACGCGGTGGACCAACAAATCCTCACCGCCATGTCTGCCCGTATACGGCGTGCCGTGGGCTTCCGGTATGTGGTGGGGCTCTACCACCCGCGGTGCTTTGTAGTGATTATTTCGGCCGGCGCCAAGGCCAAAGAGGTAGACCGGCTGGTCTTCCGGCTGCGCGCCTTGCTCAACAAGCCGCTGCTGGTATCCGACCCACGCGCAGGCATGCACCACTTCCAGCCGCAATTCGGCATCGGCATCTCGCGGCTGGTGCCCGGCACCGCACGCCCTCAGGAAGTGCTGGACGAAACCGAGCAGCGCGCGCTGGCCCACATCAACGGCGAAATGCTGCCCGAGATGGACTCGTCCACCGCTTCCACCGCCGCTGCCCCCTTTCGCTAGGGGCAGCGGGCTCTACCCTCAGGCCTTGCCGGCCAGATGGGACAAAGCGCGAGTGACTTCCTGGCTGCCTTGCGCAGCGCCACTCTCCGGCACCATGTCGCCCGCGCGGGCCAGCACTTGGCGCAAGTTGGCAGCCAATGTTTCAGGCGCTTGTGCGTCCAGCCCGATCCACGCGCCTTGCGTGAGCGTGATGTGCGCGGCCTCCACGCTGCCGGCACCGGCACACAGCGTGGTGCGGGTGGGCGCGTCCTCAGACACCAGCACCAACATGGCCGGCACCACGGCTTCGGGCTTGAGTGCTTCCAGCACTTGCGGCGGCATCAGGCCCTCGGTCATGCGGGTCGCAGCTGTGGGGGCCAGGCTGTTGACGTGGATGTTGTTTTTGGCGCCTTCCAGCGCCAGCGTTTGCATCAGGCCCACCAGCGCCAGCTTGGCCGCCCCGTAGTTGCTCTGGCCGAAGTTGCCGTACAAGCCGGAGCTGGAGGTGGTCATGAGAATACGACCGTACTTTTGCTCGGTCATGTGCGGCCACACGGCCTTGCAGCAATGCACTGCGCCCATGAGGTGCACATCTACCACGGTGCGGAAGTCGGCAATGTCCATCTTGGCAAAGCTCTTGTCACGCAGGATGCCAGCGTTGTTGACCAATATGTCTACCCGGCCCCAAGCGTCTATGGCCTGCTGCACCATGGCCTGCACGGCTTCAAAGTCGGTGACCGATGCGCCGTTGGCGATTGCTTCGCCACCCGCCGCGCGAATCTCAGCCACCACAGACTCAGCCGCAGAGAGCGAGCCACCGGAGCCGTCGCGCGCGCCGCCCAAGTCATTCACAACCACTTTGGCGCCACGCGCGGCGAGGGCCAGCGCATGTTGGCGACCCAAGCCGCCGCCGGCGCCCGTTACGATGGCCACGCGGCCTTTGAAATCTAATGCCATGCTGTGTCTCCTCAAATGGTTGGATCAGGCTGAGGGCAACTCTGTAGGCCCGCAGTCAGCTGCTGGTACTTTAATTCAAGCAGTTGCTCACTAAAAAACAAAAGAGAAAAGACAGTCCCATGCAAGACATGCTCGAACCCACCTCCGGCGCTGCGCGCGACGCATCCACTGTGGTGCTGCTGCGCGACACACCCGATGGCCTTGAAGTTTTTTTGATGAAGCGCAGTGGCCTCTCAGACACCTTTGGCGAGGCCTATGTGTTCCCCGGCGGCAAGCTGGACGCGCACGACAGCAGCTCTGCCGCCCTCGCCGCCCTGAATGAACCGGCCACCGCACTGGCCCACCGCTTGGGCGAACCCGAGTTGCACCACGACACTGCCGCCGCCTTGTATGTGGCTGCCTTGCGCGAGTTGTTTGAAGAAGCGGGCGTGCTCTTGAGCGCAGCCCCCCTCCGACCGGCCGGCGTGTCGCCCGCCGATTGGCAGGCATGGCTGGCCGCACCCGCTGCCAGCCTGGATGCCACCGCCCTGGTGCCTTGGAGCCGCTGGATCACGCCACGCATGGCCGCACTGAGCAAAAAGCGGTTCGACACCCGCTTCTTTTTGGCCATCGCGCCCAGCGACCAGATCGCCAGCCACGACAACCACGAGACCACCGCCAGCATTTGGCTGAAGCCGGTAGAAGCTCTGCAACGCTACTCCCGCCAGGAAATCGAAATGGCACCGCCCCAGATCATGAGCCTGGGGCACCTGGCCCGCTACGCCACCGCGGCCGACGCCATCCGGGCCGCCCAGGCACAGCTGCCACCCTGCGTGCTCCCCGAGAATTTTGAAGAAAACGGCACCACCGTACTGAGCTACCCCGGCGACCCACGCCACTCGGTGCAAGCGCGCGCCCTGCCCGGCCCCACCCGCATGGTGGTGCGCAACAAGCGCTTTTTGCCGGAGGGCCCGCTGGAGAGTTTATGGAGTTAAGTGCCGCGCATAGTGCTACAAAATCAGTAGCTGTTCGCGCATATTCCACGAGCGCTAGAGGCTTATTTTCTTTATAAATTGCTGCTCGTTCACCTCTTTGCCCCACTGTGACCCCGGCTGGCTTTGCGCCAATGTAAAGCCATGTTTCTCATACAAATGCCGTGCTGCCAGCAGCCCTTCAAAGGTCCACAGGTGCACCTGCCGGTAACCCCGTTGGGCGCAAAACTCCAGCGCCGCCGTCAGCAACTGCGAGCCTATGCCATGCCCGCGTGAAGCGTCTGAGGTAATGAACCAGCGCAGATGCGCACCCGCTGTCTCGTGGTGCGACCCATCGATGGCGATGGAGCCGTGAATCACCCCGTCTTGCTCGGCCAGCCAGAGGCCGTCGCGGCCCTCTTGATAGTCCACGCAAAACCCCGCCAAGCCAGAGGCCACCTTGGCTTCAAAGGAAACACCAAAGCCTGCGGTGCGGGCGTAGTAACTGGCGTGCAATTCAACGATGCTGCCGATACAACCGGGGCGGTAACCGAGGTGAATATTCATGTCTGCGGGACTCTACTGCGTATCCATGCATCCACATCGCTGGGCTTGACCAGCGTGCGCATTTCGTCAAACGCAAGCTGCGCTTCGGGGTAGTGGCGGCGCAGCAGGTTGAGCCACTGCTTCACACGACCGGCCTGCTGCTTTTGCTCCAGGCGGGTGCTAGCCACTTGCCAGAAGGCGTGCATCAGCGGGCCCAGGTCTTGCCACGTCCAGTCATCGCCCGGCTGGGCAATGCTGTCAGGCGCGGTGCCCATGGCAGCCAAAATGCTGCGGGCCAGCGCAGGGCGGGCCACAATGCCGCGGCCCAGCATCAGAGTGTGGCAGCCGCTTTGCGCCACGGCAGCTTGGGCGTCTTGCACATTCCAGATTTCGCCATTCACCACCACCGGCACCTTCACCGCACCCCGCACATCGGCCACGCGGCCCCAGTAGGCGGGTGGGCGGTAGCCCTGGGCCTTGGTGCGGGCGTGCACCACAATTTCAGCGGCACCGCCGGCCTCCAGCGCACGGGCGCAATCGAGGGCCAGGCTGTCGTCGTTGTAGCCCAGCCGCATCTTGGCGGTCACGGGAATGTGGCCCGGCACCGCAGCGCGCACGGCGGCCACGATGGTGTGAAGAATCTCAGGGTCTTGCAGCAGCGTGGCGCCACCGCCATGGCGGTTGACCACCTTGGCCGGGCAGCCGAAGTTCAGGTCAATGCCGGGCGAACCCATCTCGGCCAAGCGGGCGGCGTTCTCGGCCATGCAGGTTGGGTCTGAGCCCAACAGCTGCGGCCACACCGGCACGCCTGCAAAGGTGCGCGCACCGAATTCCAGCTCGGGCACGGTGCGCAGCAGCGCCTTCTCGGACATCAGCGAATACGTAATGCGGATGAACTCCGACACGCACTTCTCCACCCCGCCCACACGGGTCAGGATGTCGCGCAACACAAAGTCGAGAAGCCCCTCCATGGGGGCGAGGTAGATACGTACGGGCACAGGAATGGGGAGATGCGGCTCTGGGGGAATCAGGGGCGCATTGTCACCGCAATCCGATATCCAGCCCGTGCGAGCCGTTAGTCGTCATTCGCGGGTACAGCGCCGTCAATCAGGTGCCAGTGCGCGGTCACGCCCTTGCCACATGCCAGCTGGGTGACCTGCCCCGTGCGCTCTTGGATGACCCGAACGCCCGCCGCGCTAGGCGGCTTGGCGCCCTGCTCGTACTCGTCAAACAGCTCGTAGGTGAAATCGCCCGAGGTGAACCGCAGCTGCGTGCGGTCCGTCTGGGCGCGAAAGTAGTGCGAATGCACAAACTTGGCGGGCGACCCCGATTTGTCTTTGGGAAATTCCAGCTCCACGGCCCCTAGCTTGCCAAAGCGGTAGACCAGATAGCCCTTGCTTGGGCTGGCCAGCAACCGCGGCGACGCACACACCGACACCACCTTGGCGGTGCGCTGCAGCGGGCAGCTGAACACCACCTCTTCGGCGGGTGTGCAATGGGTGGGTGCTGCGATGCTGAGGGCCGGCAACAGCAGAACCATTGCACTTGCCCCCAAGCGCGCCACAGGCGAGCTCACTGCTTGGACAACACAATATGCGTCGCACGGGCAGACGCCACATGCTGCGTGCAGGTGTAACCCAATGCAGGCAGGTCTATGCCCTCAAACAGCCGCTCTCCAGCGCCCAGCAACACGGGCGAGATAGCAATGTGCATCTCGTCAATCAAGCCGAGGCGCAGGTATTGCTGAATGGTGTTGACGCCACCACCCAAGCGCACGTCTTTGCCACCCGCTGCCGCACGGGCCTGCTCCAGCGCAGCCACTGGGCCTTCGGTCACGAAGTGGAAGGTGGTGCCACCTTCCATGACGAGCGGTGGGCGCGCATGGTGCGTCAGCACAAACACCGGCACGTGGTACACCGGGTTATCGCCCCACCACCCGCGCCAACTCTCGTCCGGCCATGGCCCGCGCACCGGGCCGAACATGTTGCGCCCCAGAATCCAGGCGCCCACATTCTGAAAGCCACGTGCCGCAAAGTCTTCGTCCACCCCGGTCTCACCACTGTCGTTACCGAACAGGTTCTTCTGAAACGTCTTGGTAGGAATTGCCCAGCCATGCAAGCCCGAGCCGCCAATGCCCAGAGGATTGTTCAAATCCTGGTCAGGCCCTGCACCGAAGCTGTCAAGGGAAATGGTGAAACTTTCTACGCGGAGTTTGGACATAGGGCTCTTAGAGTCCGTGACAAGTACCTTGGATCTTTATGCTTACGTTTGAAATGAGAGGCTTGACCCGGCTTGCCGGGGCAAGTCCTCTCGATTGAAGGGTTAGGCGTCTCCACTGTATGACTCCAAAAGGCATGAATCCTTTGGCGACCACTGGAGCTCCAAGTGTTCAAGTTTGGAGAAGACCAAAAGCAGTTCACCAAGGCGATTTATCTCCGCAGGAAGAACCGTTAGCGAGAACTTACAGATGCCTTCTTCTGGTTCTGGTTGGTTCAGATTCACAGTGAACTGAATTGCGCAGTTGCCGACATTGCCGACTGTGTATGCCTTGAGCTTGAAGTGTCTGTAGAACTTCTCCTCCGGCTTCTCCGATCCGTACTCGTAGACGTACTCATCACCGATGAGCTTCGGGAAGTTTGTTAGTGCTCTCCCGAGTTCAGCGATCTCCTGAACTCCGCAGTAGATATCAATCTTTGCGGCAAGTACTCCATTTGAGACGGTGAACTCCAGCTGAGTGTGATGCGGCTCTTCATATGGCAGGCGACGGATGAGAAGGTGTTGTTGCACGAGACGCCTAACGTGGAGCTACCCGGCGACCCGCAGGGGCGTCCGCGTTGGGCGGCAGGTTAAGTTGCGGGGCGAAAACCTTTTTGTGCCAGTACATGGTTGGCGCGGCAAACCAGGCCACATTGGCCGTGTTTCTAAACTGCGCCAACTGATTCATTGGAATGTTGTAGCGCCAGAACAGTGCAAGCAAGTCGCGCAACGATTCTTCGGAAATTCGACGCGACTTCACGACGAGAGTGTCTTGCTCCCAGCGAACAAAGCATGCGATCTCCGCTGCCCATTGGAATAGATGCTTCTCGTCAAGTTGTGACCCGAAGCGAACGCCTGAGCAGTCGAGATAAACCATGGAGCAATTTAACGTGGAAGTGAGGGGCAGCCGGAGCAAAGCGGAGGAAACCACAAGCGCAGCTTGTGGCTGTCCCTCTCGACTGTAGTGTTAGAACCGGCTGCCGACATAGGAGTTAAGAAAAGGAATAACCGTTTGCATGACGAAAGCTGCACCACCGACCCCTGCGAAGAAGGTAACAAAACGAACTGATGGTGATGGGTGATACTTCAAAAAATTCAGCCCAGGCCCAAGTGCGAGCCAAAAGGTGACGCCACCAACTAGACAAGAAATGGCAATGCCAAGAACGTCGGTTGGTTTGTGCCACATCCATGCACACCCCATGCTGGCGAGCACGAACCATATGCCGGACCAGTTTCGGCGATATAACGGCACCCCAAGACTTTTTGGCTCTAGTTCCATAGGCTCTAACGTTAGAGGCCACCAGCAAGCAACACACGCCGCCAAGCGGCAACCTGATATTGCTTGTCCGTGTGGGCCGAAATGTTAGACATGCGAGGAGATGCTCTCAAAAAAGTCCAGACAGGAGGTTGTAGCACCCCGCTCCCAGGGGTACCCGTGAGTCCGAAGCAGTTGAACCTTAGCCTTCCATTCTCCGACTGCGACCACCTTGCCCTGATATGCAGCGAGGACGTTGATATCGGACTTTCTGTCAACGCACGCCAAAACTGGTAACTCTTCACCTACCTTCATCTGTCCCACCTGTTTAGGTGCATCGCCGATACTGCCGGCCAGCGTTTCTGGGTCGAACAGCGGAACTACCTCAAGGGCTCGAACCTTAATTACTTCTGCCGCGTTCAGCCACGAGCCTGCTACGACTGCTAACGCGAGGGCGCTGCAGGCTGAAAGGAGAAGTGTGGTTGTACGCATTCGCACGTCTAACGTTGGAGCTGAGGGGCCGAAACCGGCTGGCCGCGCGAAGCGATGATGGACTGCTGAGCGTAGCGCGGCCAGCCGGTTGAGGTCCACTCGAGCGACTGGTTAGGTTGCAAGCGGGTTGCTCCAAATACGCACGCCTTGGCGCTGTACGGTACCGATGACCGAGAACGGAATGAAGTAGCCTTTCGACCCTTTGAGGCTTGCCGTGATTCCCAGGTCGGCACACCCCACTGCCCATTCAGGCATCGCAAAACCCTCTTCCAGCCGTGACGTGACTGCCTCCACGCGTACTCCTGACAACCCGACTTCTCGAATTCGAACTTCTTCAACCGGATTGGAGAGGCAGCTGATGAAAACGCTCTTCGAAAAATGCAACGTGACTTGCTCGCCAAGCAGGAGCCTGGGTCGTACTTGGAATTGAATCACAACGCCGATCACGCACAGCACCGCAACGGCGATAAAAATTCTTGAGATAGCGCGGACCATGGCTCTTGCAACCTAACGTGTTATGGACGTCAAACAGGTCTTATGAACAACTTTGCAACTCAACATGACCGCCTCCCAGCTCTTTGCTTGAGTGCTTGATTTATAACTGACTTCAAGACCTAGGCAGCGAATGCCCACCAACGAAAATGCCGACAAACCCTGCAAGCTTGCTTATGAACAATGGACTTTGCTGTTGAACAGGTTTCGGCCAATGCTCTACAACGAGAACCACTTTGGCTACAGGGGCTTGACTACTAGCCAAGCACTATCAAATTCATAGCTGCTCGCGCAATAAAAAAGAGGGCCGCAGCCCTCTTTTGCATGTAAACCGCAGCTCAAAAAGCTCAGTGCCGGATCAAGTGGTCAAACGCGCTCAGCGCTGCCTTGGAGCCTTCGCTGGCTGCAATCACGATTTGCTTGTAGGGCACGGTGGTGCAGTCGCCTGCGGCAAACACGCCGGGCACGTTGGTGTGGCCCTTGGCGTCCACCACGATTTCGCCGAACTTGCTCAGGTCCACCACGCCCTTCAAGAACTCGGTGTTGGGCACCAGCCCGATTTGCACAAACACGCCTTCCAGCGCAATGTGGTGCTCCACGCCGGTGGCGCGGTCTTTGTACTTCAGGCCGTTGACCTTGCCGTCGGCACCGGTGATCTCGGTGGTTTGGGCGTTGGTGTGCACGGTCACGTTGGGCAGGCTGAGCAGCTTTTTGACCAGCACGGCGTCGGCCTTCAGTTGGTCGGCAAACTCAATCACGGTAACAAACTTCACCACGCCGGCCAAGTCGATGGCAGCCTCAATGCCGGAGTTACCACCGCCGATCACGGCCACGTCTTTACCCTTGAACAAGGGGCCGTCGCAGTGCGGGCAGTAGGCCACGCCTTTGTTTTTGTACTCGGCTTCGCCGGGCACGTTCACATTGCGCCAGCGGGCGCCGGTGGACAAGATCACGGTCTTGGCTTTGAGCGAGCCGCCATTGGCCAGCACCACTTCGGTCAAGCCGCCCGCTTCTGCGGCGGGCACGATTTTGTCGGCGCGCTGCAGGTTCATGATGTCCACGCCATACGAGCGGGTCTGGGCTTCCAGCGCGGCGGCGAACTTGGGGCCATCGGTTTCTTGGACCGATGGGTAGTTCTCAATGGCCATGGTGTCGTTGGTCTGGCCGCCAAAGCGCTCGGCCGCCACACCCACGCGGATGCCTTTGCGGGCGGCGTACACCGCAGCTGCAGCACCTGCGGGACCACCGCCGACGATAAGCACGTCAAACGCTTCTTTGGCACTCAACTTGGCAGCGTCTTTGTCGGCAGCGCCGGTGTCGAGCTTGGCCACAATTTCTTCGACCAGCATGCGGCCGTTGCCGAACAACGCGCCGTTCAGGTAGACACTGGGTACCGCCATGATTTCGCGGGCGTTGATTTCGTCCTGGAAGGCGCCGCCTTCGATCACCGTGGTTTTGACCTTGGGGTTCAGGATGGCCATGAGGCTCAGGGCCTGCACCACGTCCGGGCAGTTGTGGCAGGTGAGGCTCATGTAGACCTCGAAGTTGAAGTCGCCGTCCAGGCCTTTGATCTGGTCGATCACGTCTTGCTCGACCTTGGGTGGGTGGCCGCCGGTCCACAGCAGGGCCAGCACCAGCGAGGTGAATTCGTGGCCCAGAGGCAAGCCGGCAAAGCGCAGGCTGGTGTCAGTACCACCGCGCTTGATGCTGAAAGAGGGTTTGCGGGCATCGGTGCCGTCGTAGGCGACCGAGATTTTGTCGGCGCGCAGGCTCTGGATGGTTTGCAGCAGGTCGCGCATTTCCACCGAGTTGTCGTCCTCACCGAGGGACGCCACGATCTCGATCGGTAGCGTCACGCGTTCCAGGTAGGCGCCGAGCTGGGATTTGAGTGTGTCGTCAAGCATGGTGATTCCTCGTCTTACTTACTATCAATTTCGTAGCTGTTCGCGCAGGTCTTACGGGCGCTAGAGCCATATTTCGGGTAAAAAAAAGCCGGACGGCCTCGCGCACACGCACAAGGACGCTGTCCGGCCGGGGGAGCGCACCGGGCGCTCCACCTTGAGAGCCGTTGGCTTAGATCTTGCCGACCAGGTCCAGGGAAGGAGTGATGGTCTTGGAACCTTCGTTCCACTTGGCTGGGCACACTTGGCCGGGGTTAGCGGCGGTGTACTGGGCAGCCTTCAGCTTGCGCAGGGTTTCCTTGACGTCACGTGCGATCTCGTTGGAATGCACTTCCATGGTCTTGATCTGACCTTCTGGGTTGATGATGAAGGTGCCGCGCAGTGCCAGGCCTTCTTCGTCGATATGCACGTCAAAAGCGCGTGTCAGGGCGTGTGTGGGGTCGCCGATCAGGGGGAACTTGGCCTTGCCCACTGCGGGGGAAGTTTCGTGCCACACCTTGTGTGCGAAGTGGGTGTCGGTGGTCACGATGTAAACCTCGGCACCGGCCTTTTGGAATTCAGCGTAGTTGTCAGCTGCGTCTTCCACTTCGGTGGGGCAGTTGAAGGTGAAAGCGGCAGGCATGAAAATGAACACGTTCCACTTGCCCTTGATGGACTCGTTGGACACGGTGACGAACTTGCCGTTGTGGAAAGCTTCGTTCTTGAAAGCTTGGATTTGCGTGTTGATCAAAGACATGGTGACTTCCTGTAGAAATAGGTTGTTCGTGAAGTGAACGGGGTGAATCTTAGGCCTTCTTTGCAATGTTCAGGGTTGATTGATCCAATGGAGTAGATTGGCAAAACCTATAGGCCTGCCCCACACCCCATAGGAATCTTCCATGGGCTTATGACACCGATGTGAACAGGCGGTGGTGCAAGCGCCGCAAAGACCACCACACGCTGCCAGCCACCACCGGAATGGCGGCTGCAGCCGTTATCTCGGGGCTCAAGGGCCAACCGTGGTGAGAGGCCGCCTTGGCCATGTAGCTCACCAAGCCAACGATGTAATAGGTGATGGCCGCGACCGACAGCCCCTCCACGGTGGACTGCAACTGCAGCTGCAGGCCCTGGCGGGTGTTCATGGTGGCCAGGAGCGCCTGGCTGCTTTGCTGCTGCTCGATCTCCACCCGCGTACGCAGCAGGTTGCTGATGCGGGACACGCGCTGCGACAGCGCATCCTGCCGCCGGCTGGACCAGGCACACGTGCTGCGAGCGGGGGTAAGGCGCCGGTCCATGAATTCACGGATGGTTTGCATACCAGCCAGGCGGGATTCGGCAATGTCTTCAATGCGCTTGTCCACCAATTCAAAGTAGGCAGCACTGGCTGAGAAGCGTGAATGGGTGGCGGCGTGCTGGCTCTCTACCTGCCCCGCCAAGCGGGTCAAACGGTCGAGCAGCATGGGTTCGACATTGCGGGTGGCAGAGCGGATGGCTTCGGCCAATTCAGCTAGTTCACGTTCTGCACTGGCCAGCACGTGCGAGGCTTCGCGCGCTGCGGGCAGGCCCAGCAAGGCGGCCATGCGATAGGTCTCGATTTCCAGCAGGCACTGCACCAGGCGGCCCAAGCGGCGTGGCGTCATGCCACCGGCCAGCAGCACCATGCGGGAGAAGCCATCGGCATGCACCGAGAAGTCGGTGTACACCTCTCCCAAACCGTCAGCCACCGTAGAGGCCACCAGCGTTTCTTCGTGCAACACGTGGCGCAGCCAGGGCATCACGGTTTCTTCCTTGGCGGGCAACACCCACAGGTGCAGGCAGGCCAGGCATTCGCCAGGCAGCTCGGCAAACCACTGCTGGGGCACTGCGTCCAGCGCGACTTCAGGGTCTCGCTCCGTGCCGCCCTGGGCGGCAATACTGCGCATGAAGGTCCAAGTCACAAACTCAGTGTGCAGCTCCCAGCGCACCTTGAAGGGGCCGAAATCCATGCGCATATGGATGGAGCCTTCCTCAGGCGCAGGCAGGTGGTGGTCTCGGGCCAGAGCGGCCATGTGCGCGCGGCTGGCATCGCGCTGCTCGGCGTTACAGGCCATGACGACATGCGAAAGCGCCATGGGCATGCCCATGGGTTCGGGCGGACGGGCATGCACTTCGTTGTGCAGCGAAAGGCGCAGGCGGTGCTGGGAAGGTAGCTGTGTCATGGCGGCTTCAATGAAGGCATGCTGCACTGCAGCGATACCGGATCATAGAGCCGCAAGTGGGCCTCAGCCCCGCAGCGCATTCACACGAAGGTGCCCTGCTCCCCTTGGATCTGGCAACCGCTGATCAGCCATTCCTGGTTCGTTTGGCGCTCCAAGGTGTAGGCCGCCATCCAATTCACGCCGTTCTCATCTGTCAGGCGCACCCTGACAAGAGCAGCCTTGCCAAGAATCACTGGCTTCAGAAATGCAGCATTGGAGTTCCGGTACACCACGCTGTAGCGGGTCTTTACGAGAGCCATGAAATTCTGCGCATTGCCCGACATGGCCTTGATGCTGGGGGCTGCATACTTGAAGGCCTGCTCCGCATCATCCGCCGCAAATGCATGCAGCTGCTGTTGGATGACCTCGATCACCGCGGATTCATTTTTGTCAGCCTGGGCATGCGCAGGAAGGGCGCCAGCCAAAGCCGCCATACCGACTAACACCGCAGTGCGAAATGCAGAGTGGAAAAAACGGGTAACGCTGTTGGCCATAGAACCCCCTGTCAGGAAGCATGCCGGTAACCGGTCGTGCCAGTCTATTCGTGCGCCGGCAACGCCACCTCCACCTTGCGACTTAACCCAGTGAAACGTTAAGGCACTCCTTGTCCCCATAAAAAAAGGCACCCGAAGGTGCCTTTTTGTTGGGCAGCAATTGAGATGAAATCAATCATCCACAAACGCCTCTTCCCGCTTAGCCTTGATGGAAGGCAGCATCACCACCACCAGGAGAGCCAGAGCCGCCACCAGCAGGCTTGCAGAGAGCGGCCGAGTCACGAACACAC
>JAIYAR010000009.1 GCA_027488985.1 Comamonadaceae bacterium
GTGGAGCCGAGTTCTTCCATGGAAGCTGCGGTTTCTTCCAGGGCGCTGGCTTGTTGTTCGGTGCGGGCGGAGAGGTCGTTGTTGCCTTGGGCGATTTCTGCACTGGCGGTGGCGACCGCATCTGCGCTGGACCGCACCTGTTTGAGTACGCCTTGGGTTTTGTCCACGAACTGGTTGAAACCGGTGGCAATCGCGGCCAGCTCATCGTTGCCGGACGTCTCGATGCGGCGGGTCAGATCGCCTTGGCCGGAACCGATGTCCTGCATGGCATCTTTAAGCACTACCAGTCGTCCGAGTACCTGCGTCAAGACGGCACCGATTAACAGCACCGCGACCACTGCAATCACCAGACTTCCGACCGCAGAGGACCACACCATGGCGGTGATGCCGCTCAGCGCCTCTGCGCGGTTGAGTGCGATCACCAAGATCCAGTCAGTGCCGGCGATGGGGCTGGCATATGCAAGGCGGTCTTCACCTGCAATCTTCATCTCGCGCACAGCCTCGGTTTTGCTCAGTGCCTCCAGGCCGGATCCGCCAAGATCGGGCGCAATGTCAGTGACGGGCTTGAGCACCAGTGCGGTGTCCTCATGCACCATGATTTTGCCGGCTTTATCGACGATGAAACCATAGGTGCCAGGAGTCGGCCGTATGGAGGCGACATTGCGGACCACCCCGTCCATGAAAACATCCACTGCGGTTACCGCCTTGACAGCACCGCCTTCGCGAATCGCGGCCGAGAAGGTAATGACCAGCTTTTTGGACCCCGCGTCCACATAGGGTGGGGTCAACGCAGGACCTTGGGCGGCTGCGGCCAACTGGTACCAGGGTCGAGCAGTGGGGTCGTAGTCGGGCGGCAGATTTTGCTTCTCAGAGAAAGCGGTTCGCTTGTCGGCATAACCGATATACGCGGAGTCCACATCACCGGCGACTTTGGCTTCTTGCAGGAACTTCAGCGGGTCCGGTTCGCTCACCGCAAACCCGAATGACTTGACCACCTGATGGCGACTGGCCACCCACTCCGCAACACCAGAGCCGTGCGAACGTGCCAGAGCGCGGGTCTGGCTATCGAGGGCGGCCATGGCGTGGGACCGTGCCGTAATGACGTTGGTGGCAGACAAAGCAGCGAGTCCGACCAGCACCAGCAGGCCCACAAGGGCGACGATTTTTCCCCGCAGGGAACTCAAAAAAGAGAAAGCCATCGTCCACTCCAGTCCAAAGTTAGAACACCGATCCGGGCTACGCGAGACCTGCACGCAAGAAACGTGCAGAAAAAGTTATCAAAGTGCGGCGGCCACCATGCCCATTTCGGAATTACTCATCAGTGCGTCCATGTTCATCACAATCAACATGCGCTCACCCAATGTCGCAAGACCCACAATGAACCGTGCCTCCAGCGCAGATTCAAACTGCGGTGCCGGCTTGATGGCTTCCGCCTGGAGCGTCACCACATCAGACACACCATCGACAACCGCACCGACCACCATGCCGCCGATGTTCAGAATAATGACGACCGTGAAATCGTTGTATTCCACTTTGGCTAGGTTGAGTTTGAGGCGCAAATCCACAATGGGCACGATGACACCGCGCAGGTTGATGACGCCCTTCACAAAACTGGGTGAATTCACCATTTTGGTGGGGACCTCATAGGAGCGGATTTCCTGCACGCGCAGGATGTCAATCGCATACTCCTCGTTACCCAGCCGCAGACTCAGGTACTGGCCGGAGACCGATTGGGCTGATCCAGCATGGGATTTATCGAACAAAGTTGATGTGTGCAGGGCTTCCATCGGCGTACCTCAAAATCGATTTATTTGGTTTTTTTCAAATCTTTAAAACCATCATACACCGGCTCTGCGACAATGAAAAGGCGGAAAAACACCTTCAATCCTGAATGGACTGGTCGTGAGGAGCCTCACCTAAAGCGCAACCAAGAGCCGGCGAACGGCTTGGAAAGCTGCTAACTTCTTTCTCTTGGCTACACCGACATCCATGGCACCTGCATCTGAACCACACGACCCCTCGGCCCACCCTCCCGCACCGGGCTGGCATCTGATTGCATTGGAATTGCGCGCACCTTGGGAATTGTGGTCCTTACTGCCGAGTTGGCCGTTGCTATCCCGTGCACCGGCGGGGGATGGACACCCGGTTCTGGTATTCCCCGGTCTGACAGCAAGTGACGGGTCTACGCTGCCGATACGCGCTTACCTGAAGAACCTTGGCTACGACGTCTCGGGCTGGAACCAGGGGTATAACTTCGGCCCCCGCGCCGGTGTACTGGAGACGGCTCGCCAGCAAATCATGGAGCTCGCGCACACCACCGGCCGCAAGGTCAGCCTGGTGGGCTGGAGCCTGGGTGGCATTTATGCCCGCGAATTGGCCAAGGAGTTGCCGGACCAAGTCCGTGCCGTCATCACACTGGGTACACCCTTCGGAGGCTCCCACACCAGTACGAATGCCTGGAAGCTCTATGAGCTGACCGCAGGCCACAAAATTACCGACACTATTGAACAATTCGACTTGGCGGGCGCTCCCCCGGTGCCCACCACATCGATCTATTCCCGCAGTGATGGCGTGGTGGCTTGGCAAGCGAGTCTGCAAGCCAAAAGTCGCAAGCAGCCTCGCACAGAAAATGTGGAAGTGTTTGCAAGCCACATCGGCCTGGGGCTGAACCCCAGTGCATGGTGGGTGGTGGCGGACCGACTTGCGCAGGCAGAAGGCCAATGGCAAGCCTTCCAACCCGGTAGTCCGCTGGCGCGCCTGCTGTTCCCCGACCCGCACCGTTAAGGTCCGCCGCTTGCAGACGAAAAAAAGCGCCCCGGGACTTCCCGCAG
Organism: Comamonadaceae bacterium; assembly: GCA_027488985.1. Lineage (GTDB taxonomy): Bacteria > Pseudomonadota > Gammaproteobacteria > Burkholderiales > Burkholderiaceae_C > Allorhodoferax > Allorhodoferax aquaticus. The sequence goes on from JAIYAR010000009.1 coordinate 2,832, forward strand.
GGCGCTATATTTTTTATAGCTGCTCGCGCACACTAAATGGGCGCTGAAGGCCCGAAACACGTTTAACCATGTGTCTCGAGCCGGGGCAACTTATTGCTGGTTATAGGCCGCGATGCCGTCCAGGATTTCCTTGTGGGCTTCGTCGACACCACCCCAACCCTGGACCTTGACCCATTTGCCGCTGTCCAGGTCTTTGTAGTGCTCAAAGAAGTGTTCGATAGCCTTCAGGCGCATAGGGTTCAGGTCTTCCAGAGTCTTCCAACGGGAATACAGGGGCAGGATCTTGTCGGTAGGTACCGCCAGCACTTTGCCGTCCAGGCCACCCTCGTCTTCCATCTTCAGGATGCCGATGGCACGGCAGGGCACCACCACGCCGGGTGGCAAGGGCACGGGGGTAATCACCAGCACGTCTACCGGGTCGCCGTCACCAGCAATGGTCTTGGGCACATAGCCGTAGTTGGTGGGGTAATGCATGGCCGTATTCATGAAACGGTCCACAAAGATGCAGCCGGAGGCCTTGTCCACTTCGTACTTGATGGGGTCGCCGTTCATCGAGATCTCGATGATGACGTTGAACGAATCGGGCACTTTATTGCCGGGGGTGACATTGTCTAGGGACATGCAATCTCTCTTTGTATGAGTTGAAACAGGAAACGTACGGATTAACCCTGATTTTACTGACTTGGCACTTTCGAATTCACCGCCTGACCCGCAAAGCACGCTACATTGATTGCGTTGGCCAATCAACTCCCTCTGCCATGCAGGGTTGGAGCACTGAGGAAGCAACGCAGCGGGGACAACGCTGGCGTTGCTCCCATCTTTGCGAAACAACCATAGAGGAGTATTTCTATGACGGGCAACACAGCGCTATTTCTGGCGCTTGGCTGTGGATTGATTGCCGTGGCTTACGGCTTTTGGGCACGCAGCTGGATTCTCTCCCAGGACGCAGGCAACGCACGCATGCAGGAAATTGCGGCCGCCATCCAAACCGGCGCCGCGGCCTACTTGGCCAGGCAATACAAAACCATCGCCATCGTGGGCTTGGTGCTCACCATCCTGATCGGTATCTTCTTAGACAGCCTATCTGCCGTCGGGTTTGTGCTCGGCGCAGTGCTTTCCGGAGCCTGCGGCTTTATCGGCATGAATGTGTCGGTGCGTGCCAATGTGCGCACGGCACAGGCCGCAACCCATGGCATCGGACCTGCTTTGGACGTCGCTTTCCGCGGCGGAGCCATCACCGGCATGCTGGTGGTGGGCTTGGGCCTGCTGGGGGTGACAGGCTTTTACTGGTTTCTGGTGCCGGACGGTGCTGTCACTGCCGCCAAACTGAACCCGCTGATCGGGTTTGCCTTCGGCTCCTCCCTCATTTCCATCTTTGCCCGCTTGGGCGGCGGCATCTTTACCAAAGGTGCGGACGTAGGCGCGGACCTGGTGGGCAAAGTGGAGGCCGGCATTCCGGAAGACGACCCGCGCAACCCGGCCGTGATTGCCGATAACGTGGGCGACAACGTAGGTGACTGCGCCGGCATGGCTGCCGACCTGTTTGAGACCTACGCGGTGACCCTGATTGCCACTATGGTTTTAGGAGCACTCCTCGCAAGTGGGGCGGGCGCCAACGCAGTTTTGTATCCCTTGGCTTTGGGGGCTGTGTCGATAGTGGCTTCCATCATCGGTTGCTTCTTTGTCAAGGCATCGCCCGGCATGAAAAACGTGATGCCCGCGCTTTATAAGGGTTTGGCGGTGGCAGGCGTGCTGTCCCTGATTGCGTTTTACTTTGTGACGCAATCGATGATTGCCGACAACGCATTGGGTGGCACCGGAGCCGCCGGCAAGCTCTTCGGCGCCTGCGCCGTGGGCCTGGTGCTCACCGCTGCGTTGGTCTGGATCACCGAGTACTACACCGGCACCCAGTACGCACCCGTGCGGCACATCGCCCAAGCATCGACTACGGGTCATGGCACCAACATCATTGCGGGCTTGGGCGTCTCCATGCGGTCCACTGCCTGGCCGGTGATTTTTGTATGCGTGGCCATCTACACCGCCTATGCACTGGCAGGTCTTTACGGCATCGCGATAGCAGCGACTTCCATGCTCAGCATGGCAGGTATCGTGGTGGCACTGGACGCCTACGGCCCCATCACCGACAACGCCGGCGGCATTGCAGAAATGAGCGAGCTACCTGCCAGCGTGCGGGACGTCACCGACCCGCTGGACGCCGTGGGTAACACTACCAAGGCAGTGACCAAAGGCTATGCGATCGGCTCTGCCGGCCTGGCAGCACTGGTGCTGTTTGCCGACTACACCCATAAACTCGATGCGTACGGAAAGCACATCAGCTTCGACCTGAGCGACCCCATGGTCATCATCGGCCTGTTCATCGGCGGGCTCATCCCCTACCTGTTCGGCGCGATGGCCATGGAGGCTGTAGGCCGCGCTGCCGGCTCAGTGGTGGTAGAAGTTCGTCGCCAGTTCAGGGAAATCAAGGGCATCATGGATGGCAGCGGCAAGCCGGAGTACGACACGGCAGTGGATATGCTGACCACCGCCGCTATCAAGGAGATGATGATCCCCAGCCTGCTGCCTGTCGTGGTCCCTATCGTGGTGGGTCTGGTGCTGGGCCCCAAGGCGCTGGGCGGCTTGCTGATGGGCACCATCGTCACAGGCTTGTTCGTAGCTATCTCTATGTGTACAGGCGGTGGAGCCTGGGACAACGCCAAGAAGCTCATTGAAGACGACTTTGTCGACACGGACGGCGTAACCCACAAGAAAGGTGGCGACACGCACAAGGCCGCCGTCACCGGCGACACCGTGGGCGACCCCTACAAAGACACCGCCGGTCCGGCTGTGAACCCGTTGATCAAGATCATCAATATCGTGGCCTTGCTGATCGTGCCGCTAATGATGAAAATTCACGGCGGCTGAACCCGACTGTCTCCCTGAAGACAAGGCCCGCATGCCAAGCGCTGCGGGCCTTTGTTTTGGTTGTGCCGGCAAACCCGCCTTGCGCTAACATGCAAGCTCTACCGTCATGGCGCCGACAAAGAGATTGAAGTGAAAATTCTTGTGATTGATGACCACGCCTTGGTGCGTGAGGGATTGCATCAGGTCCTGAAAGGACTGGATGAAGACGTTTCTGTGCTGCAGGCAGGCACCTGCGCACAAGCCTTCGAGCAGGCTGCCTCGCACCCTGACCTGGATCTGGTTCTGCTGGACTACCACCTGCCTGACATGACGGGTCTGGCCGCACTCGACATTTTCGGCCAACGACACCCTGAACTGCCTATCGTCATGTTGTCCGGCTCCGCCAACACCCAAATCATGCGGCAGGTCTTGCAAAGTGGTGCATCCGGCTTTGTGACGAAGTCCACCCTGAGTGATGAACTCTTGCATGCGGTGCGGCTGGTGCTCAATGGCGATGTCTACTCCCCCCCGGAGTTGGAAGGTCGTTCGGATTTTGGAGGTCTGGAAGCAGCATCCGACAAAGCGCCACTTACCCAACGCCAGGAACTGGTATTGCGGGAATTGCTGGATGGCCGATCCAACAAAGAAATCGGCACAACCCTGAACGTGTCAGAAGAAACCGTCAAAACCCATGTCGCCGCGATCCTGCGTTACTTTGATGTACAGAACCGCACCCAGGCTGTAGTCGCCGCGGCGCGCAGTGGCTACCGCCCTGCCACTACCGCCTGAGCGGCTCACTGTGATTCTGGGGCACTGCTGATCGCCAGGCGGCGCAAGAGGCTGCGCAGCTTGGCTGGACGTACCGGTTTGTGCAGCAAGGTCAAGCCTGCTGCCTTGGCCGACTGAATCAAGGCGACATCGGTATCGCCGCTCATCAAGCAGGCGGGTATGTCACGACGAGCATGCGATCGGACCATCGCGATCACATCCATACCGTTGCGCTCCTCACCCAGACGGAAGTCAGACAGAACCAGGTCCGGTGCGGGAAATGCATTGATGAAATCCAACGCTTGTTGCACCCCCTCTGCAGCGTTGACGACACACCCCCAGGAACGCAGAAGCCCTTGCAATGCTTCCAACGCAAAGCCATCGTCTTCCACAATCAGAATGCGCATGCCCCCCAACTCCCCCAAGCCAGCCGGCTCGGAAAGCGGGTTGCTAGTCACAGGGATTTCCCTCGGCAAAGCGCGTGGCACACGGATAGAGAAACGGGTGCCACACCCCAGGTCGGACCGCAAGGACACGGTATGCCCCAGCAGTTTGGCCGTCCGCTCCACAATGTTGAGCCCCAGGCCCAGGCCCTGCGTCCGGTCGCGTCCGGCATTGCCGACTTGATAGAACTCCCGGAATATCTCGCGCTGGTGCTCCGGCGAGATGCCGATTCCACTGTCAGACACATCGAATCGAAGCTGGGCACCTCCATCCGTCACACGGCATGTAATGAGGATGGTGCCGCGTTCTGTGTAGCGGACAGCGTTATTGGCCAGGTTCATCAACATGCGTTGCAGCAGCACTGGGTCGCTCAAGAACCACTCTCTGGAGGCTCTCACCCGCATTCGCAATCCCTTGCCCTCTGCCAAGGGAAGCAAGGCTTTGCGGAGTCCTTGGAATAACTCTTCCACCGGCGCAGCGACCCGTTGCACTTGCACCGCACCGGCATCCAGGCGGGACACATCCAAAAGCCCATCCAACAAATCTTGCATGGACTGCACGGAAGCCTCGAGACTACCCACAACTTGCCGTGTGGCTGCATCCAGTGGCAGCTGCCCGAGCCGGGCCACAAACATGCCCAAGGCATGGGTGGGCTGCCGTAAATCGTGGCTGGCTGCGGCCAGGAACCTGGACTTGGCCAAGGTGGCAGTTTCCGCTTCTTCCTTCTTCAAACGCAGTTCGCGTGTTGCGGCTTCTACGCGGTACTCCAACTCCTCCCGGCCCCACGCAAGACGCTGCGCCATTTGATTCAGCCGGGTCTGCAAGTCAAAAAGCGGATCTGAAGGCAATGCTTCTGAACTAGGCGACAGGTCTCCTTCACCGATACGCTCGATCGTGCGGGAAACCCGCATCACCGGACCGATCACGCCCTCGCCTAGGCGCAGCGCCAGCAGACCTCCCAACAAAAGGCCTGCTATGCCGATGACAACCGCCACCAACAGTGTTTCGCGTCCGCGGGTATCCAGTCGCTCCCGGGAAACTTCCAGAACCACGTAGCCCAGAACGGAGCTGCCGCGCGCGCCTGGAGACGGGTTGAAGAAATCGTCCAGAGACACGTTGCTGGTAGAGACACTTTCCCAAATGACATCCACACCGAGCGATTTCTGTAGAGCAATGTAGTTGGCACCTACAGCCTCTGCCAGCTCCCCGTAGCGGCTTTTGCCGGTTTTGGCCAGCAACTGGCCATTGGCATCAAAGATCGCAATCGAACGAACGTCTGCCTCGCTTTGCAGGCCGGCTGAAATAGCCTGCAGGCTCGCCACATTGCCCGAAAACAACCCGTATTCGCTGGACATCGCAATCTGATGGGCGATCAATTTGGCCCGCATGGTGTGGGCTTCATCGAGGTCAGCAACCCGGGTAGACCAGAACACTGCCATGAGCGACAGCACGACCAAAAACACCGGCATCAGGGCTGCCAGCAACATACGGAATCGAATCCCGCGGAAGGTCATTGCCGTTTCTCCCATCTGCGAAGGCGCTCTGACAGGGCCGCCTCGTCCAGTGAAAGGCCGAGCGAACGCGCCACATGCTCATTGAGCACCACGGTGTAATCCGCCGGATACTGGGAGCTCACGGAACCCGCAGCCGTCCACTGGACTTTGGCCATGGCAGCCGCTTGCACGCCGATCTGCCGCGGTGTGCTGTGCAGTGAAAGCAGGGCACCGGCCCGTACATAGGCGGGCGAAAAAGCCACCACCGGTACGCGGGCACGATAGGTCGCCAAAAGAACGTTTGAAATGCTGGAGCCGTTGTACACCTGCGGGTCTGGCACCGCCAGCAAGACGTCTGTGCCATCCAGCACCGCTTTCAGACCAATGAACAGGTTAACGGTGCCACCCACATAGCCGCTCACCATCTCCAAGCCGCGTGCATTCAGACTCGACAGCAGATTACCGGCTTGCAAGCCCGACTCCATTCCCCATAGAACTCCAACCTTTTTGGCCTCTGGCAACGCCAATCGCAACAACTCAATCTGGCGCGGAAAGGGTTGCTCAAGATACAGGGCCGCCACCGGCGCTATGGGCCTTTTGGGCAGATCTCTCAAGACCCGCTCAAAACCGGCCCGGGGAATCAGTGCCGCGATCACAGGAGTCCGCAAATCACGTAACAGAAGGCGTGAAAGTGCCTCGCTACCCAAGGTGACAATAGTTTTCGCGGTACCCAATTGCGGAGACTCCAGCGCGCCCGGGTCTGTGAGGTACAACACTTGGACTTCAGGCTTGTCCGGCCCACTGCGCATCCACTCTGACGCGATGGTTTGAGCGGCTTCCGAATAGCCGGGACTGCGATCGCTACTGAGCACGATCAATTCGGCCGCCCATATGCTCCCCATGCTTAAGCAGCACGCTATCAGTGCGCAAGTGCAGCGTAGGAGATGCAGGAAGCCCAATCTAGTGCTCCAACTGGAATGAAAGGAAAGCACGGCGATCGAACATGAACTTCTTATCGCCATCCCGGTGTGGCTGATCCAGGTTCTGCACAGTCAAGGAAACTTCCGCCTTGTGACGTCCCCACTTGAACGGTTTGGCAACCCGGACATCGGTACGCGAAACGGAGTAGAGCTTTTTCTTGTCAGACATCAGGGCCATGTCCTCAGACTGCGCATGCATGGCAGACCATACGTACCCACCCTCGGTGGTGTACATGCCACTGAGTGACATGGCATAGCGCGCAGCGCTATGCGCTACGCGAAAGCGTTGTGCGCCTGCGACGTCTGTCCACGTCTGGGTAAAGAACAACAGGGCAGAGCTCGATGGCTTCCACTGCAACTGGTGCTCTGCACCGGTGATCCTGTAGTTGTCGATGTTGCGATAGTCGTTCGGACTGGTCGCGCTTTGGTCCTGCGGATCAAAAGGGCGCTCGATCCCGTCAGTAATTTGCTCTTCAAACAAACGGAGATCACCAGATACACCCATGGCTGGTAGGCTCAAGTTGTAGCCAAGTTCACGTACAAAAATTTTTTCTGGCGCCACTTCTCCACTGGACCGTACGGTTGTCAGCAACAAGGTATTGCTGGCGTCGTAGTAGCGGACCGCAGCATATTTTTCGTAAGCACTGGGGGGTCTGAACGCCGAGGACACACCTGCACGCAAAGTATGACCCGGCAAGGCGTGCCAATTCAGCATGACCCGTGGGGATACCGTACCGCCACCCAGCCCGCTTTCCTCCAACATCACACCACCGTTAAGCAGCAATGCGGGTTGTAGGCGCCATTCGGCGTTACCGAAGATCCGCTGAAAGTTCGTGGTGATCGCTCCACGCTTGTCAAAGCTGGACGGCGCATCAATCATTTCCCTGCGCAACTCCACGCCCCATACCGTTCGCCATTGTGTATTCCAGCGCGCTGTGTGCTGCAGGGTGAGTGCCTGAGTCAGCTCGAACGCACCGAAGTCCACCGGAACACCCTGGAAATTGGCGGGAGCTTGGCTATCGATGTAGGGGAATCGGTCTCTATGGGTGTTTTCAGTCTGGGAGAAGCTGATCTGCACATCTCGTTCAGCTGCTACGGGGAGCTGAAGATCCGCCTGAAAAAACTGGGATCCCAGAAATCGACTCCGCGCGATATTGCCAGGGGAGGTGGGTTCACCCCTCCCTGCATCTATCCCCAAACTACCGGCACGGATCTCCAGGGAAGATGCCGGAGCTACATTGATGGCACCTGCAAAATTAAGGCGTGAGACCCGGTTCACGCCATAAGCCCCGCGCAAACCCATGTCACCCCGGCTGTCAGCGCTCAATCGGTAGGCATGATGTTCATCACCCCAGCCCAAAGCGGCGTAAGCATCTGCAACACCGCCGTCCCCGCCGGTGAGCGTTGCGCGGCTGCTTGAAGTTTCCCGCGCATCCCTGGACACAATGTTCACCACGCCCAGGAAAGCACGTGCACCATAGGTAACGGAGTTCGACCCCCGCATGATTTCAATGCGCTCAATATCGTCCATCGCCAAGGTCTGCAAGCCCAAGCCGGCCGAGCCCTGCAAATGGCCTGAATACACAGACCGACCGTCCACCAGAACCTGGATGCGATTGGCCCAGTCATCGTTACGGCCGTGGTAGCTGGCCATGGGAGCGTCCGTCTCGAAAGACGTTGTGGTTTGAAAGCCGGGCACCAGACGCAGCAGATCGGCGACATCCCGCGCACCGGTCATTCGGATGAATGCACTGTCAAGCACCGTGACCGCACCCGGGGTTTCATCCAGAGGCTGTGCAAGTCGGGACACCGACAACACCACTGGCATTTCGTCCAAAAAATCTCGCTCGGAAAGCGGCACCCCCCCTCCTTGCTGGGCCGAAACCCAAGGGGATAGCAATGTCAGTAATATGGCGAACGGTAATGGTTTCATGGGGTTCAACCCAACGACGATTGCTATTATTTTGCAAGCTGATTTTGCCCTGTCTGCAGGCCACTTAACGCACAACATTCATAAAACAGCATGGCAAGCCGCAATACACGAGTGTTTCCTTTGATCGATGAACGCTCCTCGGGCATTCCAGTGCCTGTTTCCACTCTGCCCGCACCCGGCTTAGCTGAATCCACAGGGATCGTTCGCGATACCTTGGCCCGCCCTTTGCGTGATTTGCGCATCAGCGTGACTGACCGCTGCAATTTCAGGTGCAGCTACTGCATGCCCAAAGAGGTGTTTCACAAGGATTACCCTTATCTCCCGCACAGTGCGCTGCTGAGCTTTGAAGAGATCACCCTCTTGGCACGGCAGTTCGTCTCGTTGGGAGTGCAAAAGATCCGGTTGACCGGAGGCGAGCCCTTGCTGCGCAAAAACATCGAAACCCTGATTGAGCAGCTGGCAGAAATTACTACTCCTGAGGGCAAACCACTGGACCTCACCCTCACCACCAACGGATCACTACTGGCCAAAAAAGCACGTTCGCTCAAGGCTGCGGGCTTGCAGCGCGTCACCGTGAGTCTGGACGGCTTGGACGACACCACATTCAAAGCCATGAATGATGTCGACTTCCCAGTGCGTGATGTGCTCCTAGGCATCGACGCGGCACAGGCTGCGGGGCTAGGCCCTATCAAAGTGAACATGGTCGTCAAGCGCGGCACCAATGAACAAGAAATCCTGCCCATGGCCCGGCACTTCCGAGGCAGCGGTGTAGCCTTGCGATTCATCGAATACATGGATGTGGGAGCAACCAATGGCTGGCGCATGGATGAAGTGCTGCCTTCTGATGAGGTGCTCAGGCGACTACGCGAACACATTCCGCTGATTCCCTTAGCCGAAACCCAGCCCGGCGAAACTGCACAACGTTGGGGCTATGCCGATGGGCAGGGCAATCACGATGTCTCTGCCGGAGAATTGGGCCTGATCAGCAGCGTGAGCCATGCCTTCTGCGGGGACTGTAACCGGGCTCGTTTGTCCACAGAGGGCCAGTTGTATCTCTGCTTGTTTGCAGGTCGCGGGTATGACCTGCGTTCCTTGTTGCGCAATGGCGCCTCCACAGAGCAGATACGGAATGCGATTGCCTCTGTCTGGGGTGCTCGCACCGATCGCTACTCCGCGCTCCGTGGATCTGGGGCTGCCGGGCCAGCCCATGGCGAAAAGCGTGTCGAGATGAGCTACATCGGCGGTTAGTTTCCGTCTCTGTTTTCTATCCCCTTTGCCGTAAGGCCTGATCGACCCCGCGGTTGGCGAGGGCATCCGCCCTCTCGTTCCCGGGGTCACCGGCGTGACCTTTGACCCAATGCCAGGCAATCGTATGCCCGGCAGTATTCACGACGCTATCCAATCTCTGCCAGAGGTCCACATTTTTGACGGGTTGCTTGGACGCGGTCTTCCAGCCTTTGGCTTTCCAGCCTTGCAGCCATTCGGTAATTCCTTTCAACACATACTGGCTGTCCACATGCAAAGTGACCTCGCATGGGCGCTTTAGTGCAGACAAAGCCTCGATGACCGCCATCATCTCCATGCGGTTATTGGTGGTTCCGAGCTCACCGCCGGAGAGCTCTTTTTCGGTGCCATCTGCAGAGCGCAGCAAGGCGCCCCATCCACCGGGTCCAGGATTTCCCTTGCAGGCGCCATCGGTATAAATCACAACTTTCGTCAAGCATTCAGTCACTTACTGTCCTTTAATTTTCTCAATTTCAGCCTTGCGGGTCTGCTGTGCCACCGGGACTGCAGCAGAACTCCGTTTGGCGGAGGCTTTCCATTGCCCACCCAGAAGCCGCATGCCACGAACCCGTTTGGTCGCGACCACAAAATATGCCGCGCCGAAAATCGGCCACCAGCGCGCGCCCATGCGATCCAACCATGCAAACCGCCGTAACCACTCCGGAGAATCTACAGCGGGACGGTAGCAACCGAATCGCCCGACCTCGACCTCAAAGCTCAATAGGCGCAACCAATCCCGCAATCGCCAATAGCCGATCAGGTCCCCCCAACCGGGCAAAAATACGTGCTCCCATCCCATCTGCTGGTAGACCCGGCTTCGCCGCTGCCGCCAGCCCCAAAGACTGGCTGGATTTAAACCACAGATCACGACCTTGCCTTCAGGCACCAAGACCCGCTCCACCTCCCTCAATGCAGCATGCGGATCCGGGCTGAACTCCAGGGCGTGGGGCAGTACCAGTAAATCCATACTGTTTGCAGGGAAAGGCAAGGCGGTAAAGTCAGCGTAGAAGTCGATGACAGCCCCATGTTTTGCAGCGTGATCCGGGGTCTCTTGCATGGTGAACCAGCGATGGGGTATGCGGTTGGCACGCAAGGCATGAAGTTCAGGGATTCCCAGTTGCAAAGCGTGGTAACCGAAAAGATCGGCGACGGCTTCATCCAGCTGGGCTTGTTCCCATTCCAGCAGGTACGCCCCCGCAGGGGATTGGAACCATTCCTGCAAACCTATAATTTGGTCGCTCATGACGTTAACACCACTGCCCGCATTGACTGACAACTACATCTGGATTTTGCACAACGGGCGTGAAGCATTGGTGGTCGATCCCGGAGAGGCGCAACCGGTGCTTGAAGCCCTGGAACGCGAGTCCCTGACACTGCACAGCATTCTAGTCACGCACCACCATGGCGACCACACGGGTGGCGTACAAGTTTTGCGCGAAGCCACCAGTGCCAAGGTCTACGGGCCGGCCCATGAAAAAATGCCGGAACCGATCACACGATTGGTTGAAGGCGATCGCGTGAATGCCTTGGGCTTGGAGTTCATCGTCATTGATGTGCCCGGACACACTGCAGGACACATTGCGTTTTTTGCTGAACCTAGAGGGGCACACCCCATTCTCTTCTGTGGCGACACCTTGTTCAGCGCGGGGTGCGGACGTCTCTTCGAAGGAACGCCAGCGCAGATGCTGGACTCTCTCCAAAAACTATCGAGCCTGCCGGATGACACTCGCCTGTGTTGCACCCACGAGTACACCCTGAGCAATCTGCGATTCGCACTCGCCGTAGAACCCAGTAATCAAGCGCTGGTGGACTACGACGTGCATTGCCGCGCACTGCGCACCGTGGGGACCCCGACCCTCCCCTCCAACCTGCTGTTGGAGCGCAACATCAATCCTTTTTTACGCACGCACCTGAGCAGTGTGGCTGACGCAGTGCAGTCCCACGATGCAGTAGGTGTTGCATCCGCAGGTGTGTTTGCCACTCTGCGCCAATGGAAAAACACATTTCAATGAAATTTCTTCCTATCGCCACGGCCGGTTTGGTCGTGCTCCTGACGGGCTGTGCGGGAACTTTGAATTCCCCACTTCAGCCTGACACGCCCTCCAATGTGCCAGCTACAGCCTCAACACCGCCGATTGCAACCAAACCGGCGACACCTGACAGTGATAGCCTGAACCTGCGCTCCAGCCGGGAAATCACCCGCTCCAAGCCTGCACCAGCACCGGCGTCCAGCGCACGTGGTGACGCGGTGCCATTAACCACCGTCGACACTTTCCAAGGTACGCGAACAGTAGCCGCCATCGCTCCCCCAGCAGACTTGTGGGAACGCATACGCCGTGGCTATGCCATGAACGATCTCGAAAGTGATCTGGTCAGGGACCGGGAACAGTGGTACACCAGCCGTCCGGATTACATATTCCGCATGACTGAGCGTTCCAAGAAATACCTGTTCCACATCGTTGAGGAACTGGAAGTCCGCAACATGCCCACCGAACTGGCCTTGTTGCCGTTCATAGAAAGTGCGTTCAACCCACAAGCCGTGTCCAGCGCCAAGGCGGCCGGCATGTGGCAGTTCATGCCCGCTACCGGTAAATACTTTGAACTGAAGCAAAACAGTTTCCGCGACGACCGCCGTGACGTGCTTGCATCGACCCGCGCCGCGCTGGACTATCTGCAAAAGCTGCACCGCATGTTCGGCGACTGGCATCTTGCACTTGCCGCTTACAACTGGGGAGAAGGCAGCGTGTCGCGTGCCATTGCGAAGAACACCCGGGTCGGACTTCCGACCGGGTACCCGGATCTGAGCATGCCCATGGAGACACGCTTTTACGTGCCCAAGCTTCAAGCCGTTAAAAACATCGTTTCCAATCCAGGCAAGTTCAATTCCAAACTTCCTCTGATCGAAAACCACCCTTATTTTCAGAGTGTCACCATTCGTCGCGACATTGATATTTCGCTGGCTGCCAAGCTGGCCGAAGTCGGACTGGATGATTTCAAGGCACTCAATCCCTCATTGAACCGCCCGGTAATTCTGGCAGCGGGCACACCCCAGATCCTGCTTCCTTGGGATAACGCCGAGGTTTTTCAGTCCAACCTGGAGAGCTATAGCGGTCGCCTTGCCAGTTGGACAGCTTGGGTGGTTCCGACCACAATGCGCCCTGCAGACGCTGCCAAGAAGGTCGGAATGAGCGAGGCTGAGTTGCGCAGCATGAACAACATTCCTCCCAGAGTCGTAGTCCGCGCGGGGTCCACTCTTTTGATCCCCCGGAGCGGCCATATGCCGGACGTCACGGAAAAAGTGGCGGATAACAGCCAGCTTTCCCTGGCACCCGAAGTGGCGCTCAAGCGAAGCACGGTAAAGGCAGGCCGCGCTGATACTGTGGTTAGTTTGGCAAAAAAATACAAAACAACACCGGCCAACATCGCGGAGTGGAACAAAGTCAGCAGTAATGCGAGCTTCAAACCGGGTCAGGCAGTGGTGCTGTACCTGCCGGCACGCACGAAAGCTCCCGTCAAGGACAAAGCGTCGGCGTCGACCAAGCCAGTCGCCAAAGGTAAAGCTGCCAGCGCATCCAAAAAAACCTCCGCACCCGGCAACAAGAGTGCTGCTTCGGGCAAATCAGCCAAGCCCACCCCGAACAGCAAAAAGAAACAGCCATAAAAAAAGGGTGCGCCTACCGGAGCACCCCTATGCATATGTGGGCCTGGCAGTTGCCAGCGGCTTAACGATAGCCGACCAGCAAAATCCCCACGTTCACCGCAAAGCCGGCGAACCAGACTGCAGACCTCACGTTAGCCATGCCGGACACATACATCATGATGTAAAGCGCCCGCAGAACAATGAAGAGGAAGGCCAACACATCCAGCCGCGCTTGCGGAGCGCCGAGCTGGTGCGCAATGATCACAGCACCGATGAAGAACGGCAACGCTTCAAAGCTGTTGGCCTGTGCACCATTCGCACGGGCACGCCAGTCTGTCTGACGGGCCAGCCATTCGCGGGGATTTACATTGTCATAACCCCCTTGTTTGCGTGGCACACCAATGCGACCGGACTTGGCGATACCGGCACACACGATCGGCAATATCGCCGCAATCAGAACACACCAATAAGCGACGGTGAAGTGGGCGTATTGCATGAACAAACTGTCTTTCAATAAAAAGGAATCAGAAAACACCTAACGGCGGTCGACCAGCGCATGGGCGATGGTGCCAAGGTCTACATACTCCAGCTCACTGCCCACAGGCACGCCACGCGCCAGTCGGGTCGGACGCAAGCCCCGTGCCTTGAGCCCTTCGGCTATCACATAGGCTGTGGCCTCGCCCTCAGCCGTGAAGTTGGTCGCCAGGATGACTTCTTGCACCACACCATCACACGCGCGATCAAACAGCTTCTTGAAGCCAAGGTCGTTCGGTCCCACCCCGTCCAAGGGGCTGAGCTTGCCCATCAGCACGAAGTACAAGCCCTTGTAGGCCCCGGTGCGCTCCATGGCGCTCTGGTCGGCCGGTGTTTCCACCACACAGAGCTGGGTGCGATCACGCCGCTCATCCAGGCAGGTGGAGCACACCGCATCCTGCGTAAAGGTATGGCAACGCTCACAGTGGTGCACCGTGTCTGCCGCTTGCTGGAGCGCGCGGGACAAAAACTGAGCAGCGGGCCGGTCGTGCTGCAACAAATGAAAAGCCATGCGCTGGGCAGACTTGACACCCACGCCCGGCAGGCCCCTGAGGGCCTGGATCAGCGTGTCGAGTGCACTGGTGTCAGACATAGCCAATGGCTGTGGGCGGCGTTCAGAACGGGAACTTCATGCCACCGGGCAAGCCCGGCATGCCAGCAGTGATCTTGCCCATCTTTTCCGCCGAGGTTTCTTCCGCTTTGCGCACTGCGGCGTTGAAAGCGGCGGCCACCAAGTCTTCGAGCATGTCTTTGTCATCGGCCAGCAGGCTGGGGTCAATCGCCACGCGCTTGACGTCATGCTTGCAGGTCATGGTGACCTTGACCAGACCGGCACCGGACTCACCGGTGACTTCGATGTTGCCCAACTCGTCCTGGGCTTTCTTCATGTTGTCCTGCATGGCCTGGGCTTGCTTCATGAGGCCCGCGAGTTGTCCTTTGTTGAACATGGTCTTCCTTAAGAGAGGTGAGAGAAAAGAAAAAGGTGATCGCCCGTCACAGGGGCTTGATGGATCCGGGCACGATTTTCGCGCCGAAGTCCCGCATCATGGCTTGAACAAAAGGAGCTTCCAGAATTATCCGCTCCGCAGCCTGCTGTTTTTCTCTGGATGCAGTGGCATTGCGGCGCGCCGGGCTGTCTACCACCCGCCCGACTTCGATAGCAAGCTGCACTGGATAACCGGCAGCATGCAAGGCATTGGTCAAGCGTTCGCGGGTGCTGGGTTGGTTCAAGGATTCGCGCTCCAGACGCAACAGCCATTGGTCGGTATCCCGCGCGATCAACTGCGACTGCAAGGCCAGCACGCGCACCATGGCGGTGACGGCTTCGGTCTCCATCAGCTGCGTGACCGTCTGGTGCCAGAAGTCACCTTCCTCAGTCGGCTCAAAGCCAGTGACCGACAGAGGCTCATCAAGGGTGCTTTCCTGCAACTCCTGCACCGGAATTGCTACGATTTTGGTAGCTGGTGGCGCAGAGGCGATGGGCGCTAGCGTCACATTGGATTCGTAGTCTTCATCGACATCGTCGACCCAGGGCGCCTCAAACGCATCGTCTACAGGGTCATCCGCCACTACAACATCATCTTCGTCCACGCTCTCAGGCGGAAGTACCGGCCCGCTATCTCGCACCGCCAATACCTGGCCGGGAGGCACCACCGGCGGAAAGTCTCTCGGTACGACGGATGCCGGCAAGAGAGCCACACTCGCCGGGGAAGCCACCGGCGAGTCCTCCCTGGGTTGAATCGCTTTGAGTGCTGCAGGTGCAGCAGCCGGGGCGTCTGTCTTTGCAGGGGCAGAAGGTGCCGATACAGCCGGGGAAGAAGGCGCTGCGGGAGCAACGGAAACCGCAGCGGATGCAGCCGCAGGCCGCCGCTCAGGAATCGCTAGAGTTTTTTTTTCAGCCGTGGGCTTAAAAGCCAACAAGCGCAGCAGCACCATGGTGAGCGCCGCGTATTCATCCGGCGCCAAACCGAGGTCTGCGCGGCCATGCAGGCAGATGCTGTACAGCAACTGGGTTTCATCGGCAGGCATTGCAGCAGCAAGGCGAGCGGTATCCACTGCTTCGGGGTCGCTCTCATCGAGCGCGCCCTGCCCCACCGCTTGCGCCACGGCCATGCGCTGCAACACGGTAGACATTTCTTCCAGTGTGGAGGCTGCACTCAGGCCGTTCAGGCGCAGGGCCTCGGACGTGTCCACCACGGTTTTGCCGTCTCCTGCCGCGAGCGCCTCAATCAGCCGGAACACATAGGAGCGATCCACACTGCCCAGCATCTGGCGCACGGTGGCCTCTTGCAACTGGCCGGAACCAAAGGCGATAGCCTGGTCGGTCAGGCTCAGGGCATCGCGCATGGAGCCGCGGGCGGCACGGGCGAGCAAGCGCAGGGCCTGGGCCTCGGCACTCACCTTCTCGACATCCAACACTTTGGTCAGATGCTCGCGGATGGTCTCGGGTGCCATAGGGCGCAGGTTGAACTGCAGACAGCGAGACAACACGGTCACTGGCACTTTTTGCGGGTCGGTGGTGGCAAGCACAAATTTCAAGTACTCGGGTGGCTCTTCCAGCGTCTTCAACATGGCGTTGAAGGCCGTGTTGGTAAGCATGTGCACCTCATCGATCATGAAAACCTTGAAGCGCCCTTGCACCGGCTTGTAGACGGCCTGCTCCAACAAGGCCTGCACTTCATCCACCCCCCGGTTGGACGCGGCATCCAGCTCGGTGTAGTCCACAAAGCGGCCACTATCAATATCTGTACAAGCTTGGCACACACCACAAGGTGTGGCCGTAATGCCGCCCTGCCCGTCCGCCCCCTGGCAGTTCAACGACTTGGCCAGAATGCGCGAAACGGTGGTTTTTCCAACGCCCCGCGTGCCGGTGAACAGGTAAGCGTGGTGCAGGCGCTGGGTCGTGAGCGCGTTGGACAAAGCTTGCACCACGTGGTCCTGCCCCACCATTTCTGTGAAATTCCGGGGGCGGTACTTGCGGGCGAGCACGAGATAGGACATGCGGGGATTCTACGGGCTTGTCAGGGGTACAATAGACGCTGACGGGCCTTCCCGCATGGTGAAGCGGCCAACCGGGTCAGGTGGGGAACCAAGCAGCCCTAACTGTGGAGCCAGTGCCGGGGTCAGGCTCGTCAACTAACTTATTCCCCTCTCAGTACGCCACATTGTTATGGTTCTGGGTTTCATGCGTTGGGCGCTGGCCCTGTGTCTGGTACTGAGTGGGTCCGCGGGAGCCCAAGCACTGGGTGCGTCCGCCACTTTTCCGGTGATTGCGCTCACGCCGGATAGCTCAGCACTTATCGATATCGGCCCCCACATCGCCTACCTCCAGGACGAAGGCCGGCAACTGAAAATCGATCAGGCCATGGCCGATGACCAGCCTTGGATGCCGGTAGCCCGCACCAGCCCCAACTTCGGATTCACGAACCACGCCTATTGGTTCCGCTTCGCGCTGGATAACCTGACCGGCAAGGCCACCACGCGGTATATCGAGCTTCCCCGCCCCTTTCTGGACGACGTGCGCCTGTTTCATTTTGTCGGTGGTCGAATCGTGACTCGTTATGCCCTTGGCGATGAGCAGCCCTTCGGGCAACGGGCGGTGCAACACCAGAATTTTGTGATGCCCCTGAATCTGGAGCCCGGCCGCAATGAAATCGTGCTGCGGATTGCATCCACAGGGACCGTAGAGGCGCCACTTCGGCTCTGGCAACCCACTGCCTTTTATGAAGCCGCCTCGCACGAACATTTGATGGCCGGCGCCGTCTTCGGCATGTTGCTGGTCATGATTGTGTACAACCTGTTTGTCTATGTCTCCACCCGGGACATCAACTACCTGTACTACATCAGTTTTGTGGCCAGTTATCTGGTGTTCTGGTCTACCTTGACCGGGTATGCGTTCGCCCATGTCTGGCCCGAAGCCATCCGATGGAACAGCATGGCTGTACCGTTTTCCATCGGTGCAGCCTGTCTGTCTGCCAGCCTGTTCGCTGACAATTTTTTGAAGCTGCACCGATTCTCCCTGCCTGCCCACCGGGCCATGCAGACAATGGCACTGATCAGCATCGGCTTAATGCTCGGGGCTTTTGTGTTGCCATATGTCTGGGTGATACGCGCTACGTCCGCATTCATCCTGATAGTCTCGGTTGCGGCACTGTCGATCGGCTATTGGCGCTGGTGGCTGGGTGCACGTTTTGCCCGGTTTTATTGCCTCTCCTGGACCGCGGTATTTGTGGGGGTAAGCGTGCTGACAGCCAGCAAATTCGGCTGGTTGCCTGCCAATTTCTGGGTGGACAACGCCTCACAAATCGGCATTTTGTCTTTGGTCGTGCTGCTGTCTTTCACCTTGGCGGACCGAATCAACACGGACCGCAGCCTGCGCATCAACGCCCAGGCCGTAGCCTTGGCCCATGCCAAAAAGGCCCGTGCCACACAACAAGCCATGCTGCAGGCCACCGCAGAAGCCAACCGCGAGCTGGAGAACCGGGTGCAAGCCCGCACCAATGAACTCCATGCCGCCATGGATCAGTTGCGGCTGGCCAACGACAAGCTGCAGCGCCTATCGATGACCGACAGCCTGACCCAGGTCGGCAACAGGGCCTACTTTGACCACTCGCTGGTCACTGAGCACAAGCGTGCCAGTCGCCTCAAACAGCCTCTGGCATTGTTGTTGTTGGACATTGACCACTTCAAAGCGATCAACGACACCTATGGTCACGCCGCCGGCGACGCCTGCCTGCGGGCACTCGCAGACTACATGCGGCAGAAAGTGCAGCGCGCCGGTGACCTGCTGGCCCGCTACGGCGGAGAAGAGTTTGTCGTACTGCTCATCAACAGCACTCTGGGCGATGCCTTGGACCTGGCCGATGAATTTCGCGCAGACATCGCGAGTCTGGAAATCGCTTTTGAATCGAGGACGCTGCGGATCACCGCGAGCATCGGCGTCGCCAGTGCCATCCCGGACATGCATTTCACCCCCTCGCAGTTTGTGGGGGACGCAGACCGCGCACTGTACGAGGCCAAAGACGGCGGGCGGAACTGTGTGCGCGCTGCGGCTCCCCGGCTGGCCGGGCGAAGCAGCATCTTGGCAGCCTGACAGCCCGTTCCGCTATCAATTCAAGAGCTACCCGCGCATGTTTAACAAGCGCTAGCAGCCACTTTCATCAAGAACGCAGATATGACAGGGCACCCAGGCCCGCCTGTTTGCCGCTGGCAAAGCAGGCCTGTAGCAGGTAGCCGCCGGTCGGGGCTTCCCAGTCCAGCATTTCACCAGCGCAGAAGATGCCCGGCAGCTGTTCCAGCATGAGCTGGGGCGTCAGCACTTCAAACAACACCCCTCCCGCGCTGCTGATGGCTTCATCAATCGGGCGTGCCGCTTGCAGGGTCAAGGGCAGCGTCTTGATGGCAGCGGCAAGCTTTTCGGGATCGTTCACCGCCTCTTTCCCCAGGCACTCGTACAGAATGGCGCTCTTGATGCCGTCCAGATGCAAGCGGCTCTTGAGATGGCTGGAAAGGCTGCGGCTGCCACGGGGGTGGCGCACTTCGGCCAGCACCTTTTCAGCAGGCATGTCCGGCAGCAAGTCCAGATGGAAAGTGGCGCTGCCATGGCGCACGATGTCGTCGCGAAGCAGCGCCGAAGCCGCGTAAATCAGGCTGCCTTCCACGCCGCCCTGGGTGGCCACGAACTCGCCTTTGCGCGAGAACACCACGCCCAGCGAATTGGTGAAGCTGAGCGCCACCGACTTGAAAGGCTGCCCGGCAAACTTGTCGCTGAAAAACGGCGTCCACCCGCCCTGCACATCGAAACCGCAATTGGCCGGCAAAAGCGGCGCCACGGCTACGCCACGGGCTGCCAGCAAAGGCACCCAGGCGCCGTTGGAGCCCAGACGCGCCCAACTGCCGCCCCCCAGCGCCAACACCACTGC
Organism: Comamonadaceae bacterium; assembly: GCA_027488985.1. GTDB lineage: Bacteria > Pseudomonadota > Gammaproteobacteria > Burkholderiales > Burkholderiaceae_C > Allorhodoferax > Allorhodoferax aquaticus. Next base: position 22,730 of record JAIYAR010000009.1, read on the forward strand.
GCGGGCTTGGACTTCGACCGGACCGGAAGGCGTGTCGAACACCAGCGCTTGGTAAGCCTGCGCAGCGGATGCGCCCTGCGCCCACCCTGTCCAGCGATGGCGCATGTGGAACTGCACCCCACCGCCCGCTGCGGGGTGGCGCAAGCGGTGCAGCCAGGCGCGCAACAAAGGCGCCGCTTTCATATCCTTGGGAAATACCCGCCCCGAACTGCCCACAAAAGTTTCCACCCCCAGCTCCTGAGCCCAAGCGCGAAGCCCGGTGGAGTCCAAGCCGGCCAGCAGCGACTCGATGGCGCTGCGCCGCTCGCCGTAGCGACCGGCAAACGTGTCTGCGCCTTCGGAGTGGGTCAGGTTCAGCCCACCCTTGCCGGCCAGCAAAAACTTGCGGCCCACCGAGGGCATGGCGTCGAACAGGTGCACGGTCACACCGGCATCGCACAGCACCTGGGCGGCCATGAGCCCCGCAGGGCCGCCGCCCACAATGGCAACGTCCACTTGCAGGGCTTGGGATTCAAAACGGGGAGAGGTAGGCAAATCAGTCAAAGGAGTCCATCACAAAATTTCAATCAAACGGCCTTGCGGCGTCAGGAACGCGGTGTGCACAGCCTCCCCCGGATAAATCAGGGTCAGCGCGGCGCGGTATTCACGGAGTTGGGCGCACAGCTCGAGCTGGTCTTGCGGGTTGGCCGAGGACTTGAAGTCCAGCACCCACCAGGCTGAAGTGTCGCGGCGCTGCACCAAGCGGTCCAGGCGCAGCGTGCGGCCCCCGTGGGTCAAGGCTACCTCGTTGGCGTGCCACCTCAAGGCGCTGCGCTGCCAGGCCCATGCGCCTTCCCCAGCGAGTATGCCCTGTGCCATGCGCTGAGCTTGCTGCATCTGTGCTTCGGTGAGAGAAAAAGTGCGGGCAACCTGAGCGCACTGCTCAGGCGTCCACGCATCTGCGTCTGGTACCTGGCCCTCGCGCAGTGGCAGCCATTCCAGCAAGCGGTGCATGGCTTGGCCGATACGGGACTCCAGGCTATCTGGCTCATCCATCGCTATCAATTCAGGAGCTGCTCGCGCATATTCCACGGGTGCAAGAGGCAGTTTTCGCTTAAAACCATCGATGGGGAGTACCCACAAGGCAAACGGCATGGTATCGCCTGCCCCTGCCTGCTCAGCGCCGTCCGCCGGATCCGACTCGGGCGAAGGCGCAACGTCGGCCGCCAGTTCCTGCAAGCGCTTCCACCAGCTGCCCTCGCGCTCGCGGTGGGGCGCGGTGCTGGACAGCACCAGGGTGGACTGGGTGCGGGTGAGCGCCACGTACAAGGCGTTGAGCTCCTCCCGCGCGCGGGCGGTTTGCTCCAGCGCCAGGGTATCTACCACGCAGGCCGGCGGGCGGGACTCGCTGGCCAGAAACACAAACTTGCGGGGGTAGGCCGCCTCGCCCGGCCAATCAACGAGCACGCCCATGGATTCGGGCCGGGTGCCTTCGGCATCGGTGTCCAGCAAAATCACCAGCGGCGCCTCCAGCCCCTTGGCCCCGTGGATGGTGAGCAGGCGAACCGCGCCTGCGTCGGCCCGCACCGGCGCTGGTATGCCACCTGCCCGCAGCGCGCGCACCAGGGTGTAGGCGGTGCTGTAGCGCCCGCCGTCCACCTGCAAGGCGGCATTGAGCAATGCGCGCACATTGGCCAACACGCTCTCCCGCAGCACGGCCGGGCTCGCGGCGGCAAAGCGGGCCAACACGTCACCATCGTCATAGATCGCACTCAGCGCATCGTGCACCGGCAGGCTCTGCACCCAACCTTGCCAGCGCGTGAGGGAGCGGGCTGCCGCCAGCATGCACTGGCTCAGGGGCAGACCACCCTCCACCTCCGGGTCGGCGGCGGCGAATTCGCACAACACCGCCAACCAGCCGGGCACCAGGGCCTCTGGGTCTGCCGCGCGGGCCTGGCGGCGGGCCATTTGATGCAACAGGCTCAAGTCCACCAGATCTTCATCACTCGCGCCGAACAGCGGAGACTTAAGCGCGCGCGCCAGTGACAGGTCGTGCGCGGGCGACACCAGCACATCCAGCAAGGCCACGAGGTCTTGCACTTCGGGCATCTCACCCAATTCGTTTTTCTCGGGCTGCTGGGCCGGAATGCGCAGTGCGGCCAGCTCTTGCTGCATCAGCGAGAGGCGCTCACGCTTGCGGGCCAGCACCATGATGTCTTGCGGTCGCAAGTGCCCGCCACGCCCGATGAGCTGCCCGGACAGCCACAGGGCGGCCTGCCGGCACTCCAGGGTTTTGAGGGTATCTTCGGACTCGTGGCGAGGCGTGGTCAGACTGTCGCGCCAGACCATGTCCTCCGAGGCATCGGCCTCGGGCTTGGCAGCACGCTCGATGCGCGGCAGCTTCCACACCGAACCGGCCTCCACCGACTCGGAGGTGTGCGGCCGGTAGTCTTCAAACTCGCCGGCGTCCTGCGCGGCCAGCATGGCCGTGTTCACTACCCCGATGATGGCCTGCGCATTGCGCCGCGTGTGGTCGCAGCTGAGCACATCACCTTGCAAGCCCTCCACCACAAACGCTTTGGCTGCGCGGAAGACCTGAGGCTCCGCCCGGCGGAAGCGGTAAATGCTTTGCTTGGGGTCACCCACAATGAACACGCCGGGGCGGTTACCCGCGCCGCCGTAACCCTGCAACCAGGTGCTCAAAGCCTGCCATTGCAAGGGGTTGGTGTCCTGAAACTCGTCGATCAGCAAGTGCTTAACGCGCGCATCCAAGCGCTCCTGCAGCCAGCCGGAAATCTCTTCGTCCGAGAGCAGCCTCAGGGCGGCCTGCTCCAGGTCGCCCATGTCGATCCAGCCCCGCTCGCGCTTGAGGGCGGCGTAGTCTTGCAGCAAGCCCCGGCTCAGGCGGACCATGCGCTGCTGGTGCAGCCAGGCCTGGTGCTGGTACATGGCGGCTTTGGTTTCAGACAGCAAGGCCTGGGCTTCGCGCACGGTCTCAATGCCGACGACCTTTTCGCTCAGTTTGCGGGGCGTGCCTTTGTCGGTGAACAAGGCATTGAAAATCGCCGTGCCATCGCGTGCGTTCAGCGCCTTCTCCAATTCGGAGCCCGCTTCGGTACAAGTCTTCAGGCTGCTGGCACCCAGCGCTTTGGAACTGGCCCAGAGCAGCTGTTGCGCCACTTCGCTGAACAAGCGGTCCTGAGGCTGGGCCCAATCCGCCAGGGCCGGGAACTGCTGGGTGAAATGTTGCACCGAGGCATCGACCACGCCATGTTCATCGGCCAAAGCAAACTCGGTGCGCTTGTGGATAGCGGCTTCCAGCGCCTTGAGCGTACCGTGGCGCCCGTAGACGCCTACCGCCTCCAGATAGTCAGCGCGGGCCGCCGCATCTTGGGCAATGCGGGTGTGAAAGCGGCGCCAGACCTGGGCGATGGCCTTGGCATCGTTCTCCAGCAGCTCGTACTGCGTGGGCAAGCCCAGCTGGTGCAACATGCCCAGCGGCGCGCTGCGCAACAGGGCCGCAAACCAGCTGTGGAAGGTGCGCACCTGCACCGGCCGGCCGGCGAGCAGCAGCGCCTCGTGCAGGCCGCGCAGCTTGGCCAGTTGCTCGGCACCGGGATCGCCCTGCACTCCGCGCAGTTGCAGCTCGCGGCGCAAGGTGGCGTCATCGGCCCGCGCATAGCTGCGCAGCCAGTCGTAGAGACGCTCGCGCATTTCACCGGCCGCTTTTTTCGTAAACGTGATGGCCAGAATTTCGTGGGGCGCAGCGCCATCGAGCAAAGCACGCACCATGCGGGACACCAGCATCCAGGTTTTCCCGGCGCCGGCACAGGCCTCTACCGCCACACTGCGGCGGGGGTCGCAGGCTATGGAATAAAAGTCCGCCCGCGCCACATGGCGGCCATTCACCTCGTAGGCGGCCGTGTCTTGCACGGCACTCATGGCGCGCTCCAGAAATCTTTACGGCACAGGCCTCGCGCCTGGCAGTAGTCACAGGCAACGCCATCCCCCAGTGCGGGCAAGGACTCACCAGCCGCCAACCGGGCCATGTCAGTGGCAATGCCTTCCACCAAGGCGTCACGGGCCAGCACAATGTCTTTTTGCTCTACGGCCACCGTACCATCCCGCTCGCCCACATTGATGTACGCGGCCTGCAAGGTGTCGTGGGGCAGTAGCGCGGCATAAAAGGCGATCTGGGTGTCTTCCAGCGGGGTCTTGACCCGCTCTTTGGTTTTGGCCGAAGGTTCGGTTTTGTAGTCCAGCACCATGGTCGCTCCACCAGTGCCCGTGTCCGTGTCCGTACGGTCAATGCGGCCCATGAGCGTGACGCTGCCCACCGGCTGGGTGTGCGAGGTTTCGCCACTGGCATAGGTCCAGCCTTGGGCCTCGTGTTTGTCCAGCCATTGCAAGTAGCCCTCGCGCACGTTGGGCCAAGCAGCCGCAAAGGGCAGGAACTCGCCATCCGGCAAGCCCATGGATGCGGTCACCGAGTTCGCACAGGTTTCCAGCAAAGCGCGGCGCGGCTCACACCCAATCACAGGCGCTGCCTGCAAGGCGGCGTGAAATTCCTGCAGCACGGCATGCAGCCAGAGCCCGAAGTCCCGCTTGTCCACATCAGACTCCAGCTCGTCCGCCGGCTTGAGACCGAGTTGCCGGAGCGCAAAAAAGCGGTAGGGGCAGGTGCGCAAATCTTCGTAGGCACTGGCTGACAACTGGCGTACCGGCAAGCGGTCGCCACGCGGCATAGGTGGGAGCACGGGCGCGGGCGTGACCTGCCTGGATGTGCGTGGATCAATCGCAAGCCCCTCCGACGCGCCGGGCTTTAGGCGCAAACACTGCACCAGCGGGCTGGCTGCGATGTGTTCACCGGTGTCGTCACTGCTGCGCCACAGCACTTCCACCACTGGCGCTTGCAAGGCCTGGCGCCAGGACGCGCGCAGACGGGATTCCAATTCAGCGCGAGATGGCATGCCCAATGCCGCGCGCTGGGCAGGAGTCCAAATGCCTGCCGGCTCCGGAGAAGGCTTCAAACGCACCTCGTCACAGCCAGCCAGCACCACCGCTGCGAAGGGCCGGGCCAGCATCTGGCTCATGGGCAGGATGACGACCTGCTCCTCCTCAGGGTATGCGGGTTGAAAACTGTGGGCTTCGAGCACCTGGTTCACCCAGGACGAAAAAGCGCTCAAGTCCATGCGAGTGCCGGCCCACAAGGCGGCATCCATATAGTCCGCCCAAGCTTGCGGCTCTGGCGGGGTCAAGCGCAGCGCACTCAGCGCCATGGCCCCGGCCTCATCGGACCGCATGGCATCCCACCAACCACAGGTTTGCAACACCGCCTGCATGCGGGTCAGCCATGCCGGCAATGGGCGACTGCCATTCAACTCACTGCGAACCTGATCGACACGGGCACACGTTGCGCGCAAAGCCTCTGCGTCCTTGACGGGTTTGCAGCCGGACACATGGCGCCAGTCGCGCACCTGCTCTTTGCGCAATGCTTGTTCCAGTGCCTGCAATTCACCCGCAAAAGCCGGGGCCAGCTTGAACGCATTCAACACGGCATCCGTGCTGGCGTTCCACACCGCGGCCCGCAGTAAGGCCATGATCGCCGCTCCGGCCCGGCTGGTCGATAGCTTCCAGCCGTTCTCATCCCGCATGGCAATACCTGCAGACTCCAGCATGGCGCGCACCCGCCGCGTCAATGCGCGGTCGGACGACACCAGGGCCAACGGATAGCGGTCGGCTGCCACATGCGTGATGGCACAGGCTGCAGCCCGCTGGGCTTCATCTTCTGAGTCTTCGCAAGCATGGAAATGCAGGTGGTCCAAGTTGAGATTCAAGTTGGCGCCTGCACTGGGATGGACGCCGTCCAACTGGAACAATTCAGCCTTGCTGCCCCAAAGCGCCTTCAGCGCGTCAGAAACCGGTTCAGAGCTCAAACCTTGCACCAAGGCCACGGCATCCCACGGATCCAACACTTCCTCATTAAAAAGCGCATCAGTGGAGTAAGAGGACAACGCTGCCCACTCCACAGCGACACGGACGACCCGGGCCTCCCACGCAAGCGCTTGACTCTCCATTCCAACCGACACTGCCGCGCGAGCCTCTGAAGCCCACGCACTCCGCCCCTGCGGACCAGCCGCTGCAGCCCAAGGCGCGAGTTGGTGGGCAGTCTCAGCCAACAGACCTGCCAGGGAGGCTTGGTTGCCCATGCCAGCTTGGGCCAAAAGGTGCTGTGCCGTCAGGGTGTCCAGCGCCATGTCGTGACTGATATCGGTGGCCTGCAAGCTACGGGCAGATATCGATGCCAACCAATTGGAGGTGGTTTCAAACCGGGGAGAAAAACCCTGCGGGTGAAGGTCTGACCACACCCGGCGAGCCAAGGGAAGCAGCTGGGCATAAGGCAGCAACACCAGTGTGCGTCCGGGGTGGGCGCCGGACGATGCGATCCACTGCTGAAGCCGCGGTACCAAACCGCTCACAGGAGCGGACCACAAGGCCATGGAGGGATGACTTGCCGCATAGGAGAAGGCTCGCAGCCCTCGGGCTGCATCGCTTTTGGCTATGCCGGTGATAGCTTGCGGGGCGTCATGGGGGGGCTTGGTTTCTGTCACAATGCCGCAACTTTAGCTGCATTAGCACTCTTCCAAAGGAAACTCCATGGCCAGCGAACTCATCAAACACGTCACCGACGCCACATTTGAAGCCGATGTATTGCAGTCTGCGCAACCCATACTTGTGGACTACTGGGCGGAGTGGTGCGGCCCCTGCAAAATGATCGCGCCCATCCTCGATGAGGTGTCTGCCACTTACGAAGGCAAGCTGCAGATCGCCAAAATGAACGTGGACGAGAACCGCGACATTCCCGCCAAGTTCGGTATCCGTGGCATCCCCACTTTGATGCTGTTCAAGGACGGTCAATTGGCGGCTACCAAGGTCGGCGCTTTGAGCAAAGCGCAACTCACTGCCTTCATTGACCAGCAACTGGCCTGATCCGCCTTTCGCCCCTGCGACCGTGACACTGCAGCACGGTCGCATTTTCCTGTCATAATATTTGTGTTCATCCGCCGGATTGAAGGCGGTCAGCCAGATCAGGCTCAGGACACCGAGGCCAAGCACACGGTCTTGCCTCATTCCCCACTCCCCTGAATTTTTTGAACCAACCTTGGTTTTCTTGCCGATTTCCGGTTAACGCCCTGACGGGACCCACTCCATGCATTTAAACGAACTCAAAGCACTGCACGTGTCCGAAGTGCTCAAGCAAGCCGAAGAACTTGAGATTGAAAACACCGGCCGCATGCGCAAGCAGGAGCTGATGTTCGCAATCATCAAGAAGCGGGCCCGTGCCGGCGAGCAGATCATTGCCGACGGCGTGCTGGAAATCCTGCCGGACGGCTTCGGCTTTCTGCGTAGCCCCGACACCAGCTACACCGCCAGCACGGACGACATCTACATCAGCCCCAGCCAAGTCCGCAGGTTCAACCTGCACACCGGAGACATGATCGAAGGTGAAGTGCGCACCCCCAAGGATGGCGAACGTTACTTTGCGCTGAACAAGCTGGACAAGGTGAACGGCGGACCGCCGGAAGGCAACAAGCACAAGGTCATGTTCGAAAACTTGACCCCCTTGTTCCCCAAGGTGCAAATGCGCCTTGAACAAGATGGCATCAAGACCGACGAAAACATCACCGGCCGCGTCATCGACATCATTGCACCCATCGGCAAAGGCCAACGCGCCCTGCTGGTGGCACCGCCCAAGAGCGGCAAGACAGTGATGATGCAGCACATTGCCCACGCCATATCTGCGAACTACCCCGACAGCCACATGATGGTGTTGCTGGTCGATGAGCGCCCAGAAGAAGTGACTGAAATGCAGCGCACCGTCAAGGGTGAGGTGATTGCCTCCACCTTTGACGAACCCGCAGCGCGTCACGTTCACGTCGCGGAAATGGTGATTGAGCGTGCAAAACGCTTGGTTGAGCTGAAAAAAGACGTGGTGATCCTGCTGGACTCCATCACCCGCTTGGCCCGGGCCTACAACAACGTGGTTCCGTCTTCCGGCAAAGTGTTGACCGGTGGTGTGGATGCGAATGCTTTGCAGCGCCCCAAGCGATTCCTGGGTGCCGCCCGTAACGTCGAAGAAGGCGGCTCACTCACTATCATTGCAACCGCGCTGGTGGATACCGGCAGCCGTATGGATGAAGTGATCTTTGAAGAGTTCAAGGGCACCGGCAACAGCGAAGTGCACTTGGACCGTCGTCTTTATGAAAAGCGGATCTTCCCTTCCATCCAGCTCAACCGCAGCGGTACCCGTCGCGAAGAATTGCTGCTGCAGCCGGAAATCCTGCAAAAAACCCGCATCCTGCGACAGTTCCTCTACAACATGGACGAAATCGAATCCATGGAGATGGTGCTCAAGCAAATGCGGGCCACCAAGAACAACAGCGAGTTCTTCGACATGATGCGTCGGGGCGGCTGATTCTGACTAGGCTATAATTTAGGGTTTTCGCGACAAGTACGCCGAGTTTTTATATTGCGCAGGGTTTGCGCAAGGACCGGCGCGGCTAGCGCAACTGATGGAGAAGAGTATGAAAGAAGGCATTCACCCCAACTACCGCGAAGTTTGCTTCCAGGACATGTCCAACGGCTTCAAGTTCGTGACACGTTCTTGCGCAAACACCAAGGAAATGATCGACATGGAAGACGGCCGCAAATTGCCCCTCTTCAAGCTCGACACCACCAGCGAATCCCACCCCTTCTACACCGGCACCCAAAAGTCTGTGGACAACATGGGCGGACGCGTGGAAAAATTCCGCAACCGTTTCGGCAAAACCGCAGCGAAGTAATCTCAGTTCAGGCCCAGGCCTGGGTTGGCATAAAAGCAGCACGGATCCCCGGGCTGCTTTTTTTTTGATTCAAACCTGTTTCCAACTTTCATCCGCGTGAACCTACCGAATCCAGCCATCGTTGCGCAAGCCTCTGTCCGACGACTTCCACGCCCTGCCCTGATTCTTTTATGTCTGGCCTTTATCGGCGCGGGCTTTGTGGGTCGCGATGCATGGCGCAGTGCAGATTTGAGTGCGCTTGGATTTATGGCCGCACTCGCCCGGGACGATGCTTCCTGGTTACATCCAATGCTGTTAGATAGCAAGCCTGAGTTTCCCGCGCTGCTCCCCTATTGGATAGGTGCCTGGACACTGCAGATAACACCGAATGGTTGGCCAGCAGACTTTTGGGTGCGTATTCCGTTTGCGTTGCTATTGACACTGGCTTTTGCTGGAACGTGGTACGGCAGCTATTACCTGGCTCGTTCGCCGGCGGCCCAACCGGTTGCTTTTGCCTTCGGAGGTGAAGCAAAACCAACGGACTATGCCCGCGCCATGGCTGATGGCGGCCTGTTGGCGTTCCTTGCTACGTTGGGTCTGGCACAACTGGGGCATGAGACAACACCAGCACTTGCACAATTGGGCTTCACTGCACTCTTGTTCTACGCACTGAGCGCCCTCCCCTACCACTGCACCGGGCCCTACATCAGTGCCATGCTTGGACTGGCTGGCTTGACCTTGAGTGGTGCGCCCGCCTTGGGCCTGCTCTTCGGGCTCGGTGGTGCAGTTATCCATGCCATCGACAAACGCACTGGCACAGAGTCAGCCGATGATTCACGCAACGCGACCTTGGAGGCACTGGGGATCGGCCTGATTTCCATACTGATTGCTTGCGCTGCATGGAAACTGAATCTCTGGGTTTGGAAGGTAGAGTGGCCCGCCCTGACCTGGGTCTATTGGAATGGTCATATCCAGCTCTTGCTCTGGTTCACGTGGCCTGCATGGCCCCTGGCCCTTTACAGCGTCTGGCGTTGGCGCAAGCAATTGTTTAACCTCCAAATCAGCCGGCACTTGTCTCTACCGTCTTGGTTTATCGTGACCAGCGTAGGAACCATGTTGCTTTCTGGCGCCCCTGACCGGACCCTGCTGTTAGCCCTTCCAGCGTTTGCGGCGATGGCGGCTTTCGCTTTACCTACGCTTCGCCGTCAAGTGGCGGCATTGATCGATTGGTTCACGCTGCTCTTTTTCACCGGATGTGGCGTAATCATTTGGGTGGTATGGCTTGCAATGCAGACCGGAACACCGCCCCAGCCGGCAGCCAACGTGGCCCGTCTGGCACCCGGGTTTGAGGCCAGCTTTCAAATTTTTCCGTTTTTGTTTGCCGTTACCGCCACCCTGGCATGGGGTTGGTTGGTTCGATGGCGGGCAGGTCGCCATCGTGCTGCGATCTGGAAGAGCCTGGTCCTCCCCGCCAGTGGTGCGTCACTCTGCTGGCTGCTTCTGATGACGCTGTGGATGCCCTTGCTGGATTACGCCCAGAGCGCCAGAACCATGGTACGGCAGACTACATCGGTGATCCCCCCAGGAGACTGTGCTCTGGTCTTGCAGATGGATGTTGCACAAGTTAGCGCCCTACAGTGGTACGGGAACATGAACCTACGGGCTTTCACCGCGGGGGCAGATTGCAATTGGTTGCTGACGGAGCCTGCCAGAAGCTCCGGAATATCGCCATCGGTGAATCGCGAACAGTGGGCACCCCACACCCTGGTGCAACACCCCGTCGCCAACTCAGAGATGTTCTGGATTCTCAAGCGCCTTTAAACTGCCCTCTTAACCCGGCCCGTCGGTTGCCGTGGACTACTGGATGCGTAGCCTGGCAGCCCTGAAGCGCAATGTGAATTTAGAGCCACGCCCCGGTACGCTCTCGATCAATAGCTCTGCGCCGTGTCGTTGTGCAACGTGTTTGACAATCGCCAAGCCGAGTCCGGTTCCACCGGTTTCCCTTGACCGGCTTCTGTCCACGCGGTAGAAGCGTTCGGTCAATCGCGGAACATGCTCAGGCGCGATGCCAGGCCCGGTATCCTGAACGGAAAGCTCCCCGTCACCTTCCGCCGTTTTGCGCCAATGAACAACGATGTTTTTGTCCGCCGGTGTGTAACGAATGGCATTGGCAATGAGGTTGAATACGGCGCTGTGCAACTCTGAAGGTGAACCGGTGACCGCTACCGCATCGGAGACAAAGAACTGAATATCCTGCGGCTTACCCCACAACAGCGAGGACAAGCTGTGAGCTTCCTGCTTGCACTGCTGCAGTAACTGGACCATGTCCACGAGATCGGCACCGGAGGGCGCAGGACTCCCTTCCAGCTTGGACAGGGTCAGCAAGTCATTGACCAAACTCTGCATGCGCGACGACTGTTGCGACATCAAGTTCAGGTAGCTTTGTCGCTCCTGTTCATCCAGAGGCAGCGTTTGAAGCGTCTCCACGAATCCGGCCAGCACGGTCAATGGAGTACGGATCTCGTGAGACACATTGGCCACAAAATCCCGACGCATGGCGTCGGCCTGTTCCAACGCGGTAATGTCTCTGGACAAGAGAAGGTTGCGCCCCTCACCATAGGGATGCAAATGCACCGACAGACGTACCGGCTTGGATCCGGTGTTTTCCCTGCCGGGCATCACCAGTCCATGGCTGAAGTCATGCCCTGAATAATATGTTGCAAAGCCGGGGTCTCGGACGAGGTTGCCAAAATGCTGGAGCATGTCACGCCGGGCATCAAATCCGAAATGCTGTGCCGCCATTTGATTGAACCACTCGATCCGCCCGTTCGTATCCAGAAGGACCACGCCGTTGGGCGAGGCTTGCAAAGCGGCAAGAAAGTCCTGCAACTTGGTGTCAGCCTCCGCGACGCGGCGCTCCCTGCTCCGCATTTGACGGCGCGTTCTTTCCGCGACCTCGCTCCAAAAACCGTAGCCGAGACTTAACTCAGTTGATTCACCCGACTGCAACCAACGCATGAAACGGACACCGCGCACGGCATCCACCAGCAACCACACCAGGCTGCCTGTGACAACACCCGCCAAGGCGCACCATACCGGTAAATGACCGCCTGCCAAAAGATAGCCGAGCACGCCACCCAGTACCTGCAGCAGCAGGAACGATAGAACGCGAAAAAACATCCGTGAACTGTAAACGTTCAGGCGTTGGCCCGGTCAGCCGTTTGAGCGATCGATTGAACGGGTACCGCAGGCTTGGCAGTTAGCCGATAGCCCGCGCCGCGAACGGTCTCCACCATGGAACCGGCGTGGGCCAGCGCTTCGCGCAATCGCTTCACATGGACATCTACCGTACGCTCTTCGATATAAACGTGGTCACCCCACACGTTATCAAGCAATTGTGCGCGGCTATGGACCCGCTCTGCATGACCCATCAGGTAATGCAAAAGCTTGAACTCGGTGGGACCAAGCTTGAGTGCCAGATCCTCAAAAGAAACACGGTGGGTTGCCGGGTCGAGCGTCAAGCCGGCAATGTTCAATGCTTCACCGGTGCTCTCCGGCGTACGACGGCGCAATACAGCCCTCACTCGAGCCAAAAGCTCTTTGGTAGAAAACGGTTTGGCAATGTAATCATCCGCCCCCGCATCCAGACCAGCCACCCGGTCTGCCTCGTCGCCGCGCGCTGTCAGCATGATGATGGGGACTTCTTTGGTACGGGGGTCAGCGCGCCAGCGCTTGGCGAGCGTCAGCCCGCTTTCACCCGGCAGCATCCAATCCAGAAGAATCAAGTCCGGCACGCCCGCATCGATCTCACGCTGTGCTGAATCACTGTCCATCGCCCAACGTGGCCGGAACCCGTTATGGCGCAGATTCACTGCAATCAACTCAGCAATGGCCGATTCGTCTTCGACCACCAGAACGGCGGGCATGGTTTTCATTTGACAACAGACTCGATTTTCTCCATGGTCGAGTGACGCACATCTTCACCCTTGACCACGTAAATGATGAACTCAGCGATGTTTTTCGCGTGATCGCCGATGCGCTCAATCGCCTTCGCCAGGAACAACAAGTCCAAGCTAGGGGAAATCATGCGGGGATCTTCCATCATGTAGGTGACCAGCTTGCGCACGAAACCGTCAAACTCGGCGTCGATCAAGTCGTCTTCCTTGAGGATGGACACCGCGGCGTTCACGTCCAAGCGGGCAAATGCATCCAAGGCTTTGTTCAACAAGCCGGAAGCCAAGTCAGCCGCTACGCGCAGTTCCAATGACGGCAGCGAACGCGGTGCTCCGCTTTGAATGATGGAACGCACCATGCGTGCGATCTTCTCAGCCTCATCCCCCACACGCTCCAGATTGGCAGTGGTCTTGGAGATAGCGATCAACAAGCGCAGATCCCGGGCGGTCGGTTGACGGCGGGCAATGATGCTGGAGAGATCGCGGTCGATTTCCAGCTCCATGGCATTGACGCGCGCTTCGCGGGCGGTGACTTCATCAGCCACTTCCACGCTGAACTGCGACAAGGCATAAATTGCCTGGCGGATCTGTGATTCGACCAAACCACCCAGTTCCATCACTTGAGATGAAACCGAGGTCAGTTCGCTGTCGAACTGGGTTGATAGGTGTTTATCGGACATGTGGTCCTCTCCTTGCTTAGCCGAAGCGGCCTGTAATGTAGTCTTCTGTTTCTTTGCGGGTCGGCTTGAAGAACATTTGTTCTGTAGGACCGAACTCCACCAGGTCGCCCAAATACATGTAGGCGGTGTAGTCACTGCAACGGGCTGCCTGCTGCATGTTGTGGGTCACGATGACCACGGTGTAGTCGTTCTTCAACTCAACAATCAGTTCTTCCACCTTGGCGGTAGAAATAGGGTCCAGCGCGGAGCAAGGCTCGTCGAGCAACAAAACTTCAGGCTTGATCGCAATGCCGCGGGCGATGCACAAACGCTGTTGTTGACCGCCCGACAGGCTGGAACCGCTCTGGTGCAGCTTGTCTTTCACTTCGGTCCACAAAGCAGACTTGCGCAGTGCCCATTCGACACGCTCTTCCATGTCGGTGGAGCTGAGGTTTTCGAACAACTTTACGCCGAAGGCGATGTTGTCGTAAATCGACATCGGGAACGGGGTCGGCTTCTGGAACACCATGCCAACCTTCGCACGCAGCAAGGCCACATCTTCTTTGCTGGTCAACAGGTTCTCACCGTCCAACAAGATTTGACCTTCAGCGCGTTGCTCAGGGTACAACTCGAACATGCGGTTGAAGATGCGCAACAAAGTGGACTTGCCGCAACCGGAAGGGCCGATGAAGGCTGTCACGCGCTTCTCGGGGATCTCCATATTGATGCCCTTGAGAGCATGAAACTTGCCGTAATAGAAGTTCAGGTCCTTGACAGACAACTTGGACTTGGTAGGGGCGCTAGGTGTGTTCAACATACAAATAATCCTTTAGACGTCAGTGCGCGGCGCGCATCAGGCTTTGGAACGGGACAGTACCCGTGCGGCAATGTTCAATCCCAACACAGCCAGGGTGATCAGGAATACACCTGCCCAAGCCAGTTGCTGCCAGTTTTCATACGGGCTCATGGCGAACTTGAAGATGGTCACAGGCAAGCTGGCCATGGGTTCGCTCAGGGAAGAAGTCCAGAATTGGTTGCTCAGCGCTGTGAACAACAAAGGAGCTGTTTCACCGGCAATACGGGCGACCGCCAACAGCACTCCGGTGATCACACCAGCCCGCGCGGCCTTCAGCGTGATGCTCAGAATCACTTTCCACTTCGGTGCGCCCAGGGCATAGGCGGCCTCCCGCAGACCTGCAGGAACCAATGCCAGCATGTTTTCGGTCGTGCGGATCACCACGGGGATCACAATCAGCGACAGCGCCAGAATGCCTGCATAACCGGAGAACGACTTGAAGCGGGAAACCACCACGGCGTAGACAAACAAGCCCACCACGATGGACGGTGCAGACAGCAGAATGTCATTGACAAAGCGAACGGTGGCCGCCAGCCAACTCTTGCTGTCAAACTCCACGAGGTAGATGCCGGCCATCACACCGATGGGCGTCCCGAGGCAGGTTGCCAGGACCACCATCAACAACGAGCCGTAAATGGCGTTTGCCAAACCACCGACCTCATTGGGAGGCGGGGTCATCTGGGTCAGCGTGGCAATGGACAAGCCGCCCAGACCCAGTCGGACTGTTTCCCAAAGAATCCAGAACAACCAGAAAAGGCCGAACGCCATGGCCGCCAGGGCCAATGCAGTTGCGAAGATGTTGACGCGCTTGCGGTGGGCAAAACGCGCGGTACGGATTTGAGACAGGGTGGCGCTCATGACTTGGCTCCTTCCGACTTACGCAGCTGCGCCAGCAGGAGTTTGGACAACGAAAGAATCACAAAAGTGATGAAGAAAAGTACCAGGCCGAGGTACATCAAGGAAGCTTGGTGCAAGCCCTCGCCCGCCTCGGCAAACTCATTCGCCAATGCGGAAGTAATGCTGTTCGCGGCCTGAAACAGGCTGAGCGAATCCAATTGGTTGAAGTTGCCGATCACAAATGTGACGGCCATGGTCTCGCCGATGGCGCGACCCAGGCCCAGCATGATGCCGCCGATCACGCCCGCTTTGGTGTAGGGCAAGACTACTTTGGTCACAACTTCCCATGTCGTAGCACCCAAACCGTAGGCTGATTCCTTCAGCAGGGGCGGCGTCACTTCAAACACATCGCGCATCACCGAAGCGATGAACGGAATAATCATGATGGCCAAAATAATGCCGGCCGACAAAATGCCGATGCCGACAGGCGGGCCGGAGAAAAACGCGCCAATGTAAGGAACACCAGCGGTCATCGCCTGAATAGGCTGCTGCACATAGGTAGCCAACACAGGACCAAACACCAGCAAGCCCCACATACCGTAAACGATGGACGGTACCGCTGCGAGCAGCTCAATTGCGGTTCCCAGTGGGCGCTTCAGCCATGCGGGAGACAGTTCTGTCAAAAACAAAGCAATGCCGAAACTGACCGGCACTGCAATCAAAAGGGCAATAAAGGACGTGGCCAAAGTGCCATAAATCATTACCAAACCGCCGAAGTCTTCCTGCACAGGATCCCAAGTGGTACTGGTAAGAAAGGACAGGCCGTACTTGCTGATCGCAGGCCATGCGCTGATGGTCAGCGAAGCAAGGATTGCAACCAGCAAAACAAGAGTAATCAGGGCAGATGCCTTGGCCGCATAGCCAAAGATTCGATCCGCCATGGGACCGGAACGGGCACGCTTCATCGGTGGTGGTTTTGTCATAACGCGGGATGATTGTTGAACAGGGTTCTGACTCGGGGAATCCCCATGAACGAGTGTTGAAGACATGGGGATTTCCTCCGTCAAGATCGATTCAACTGGGCTTATTTGAAGGCGATGGGCTTGCCAGCACCGTCTTTGATTTCACCCCAGGACTTCTGGATGGCCGCAACCACTGCAGGAGGCATAGGCACATAGTCCAGATCTTCCGCAGCCTTGCCGCCGTTGGAGAACGCCCAGTTAAAGAACTTCAATGTTTCTGTACCGTTTGCGGGCTTGTCCTGCTTCAGGTGCATCAGGATGAAAGTAGCACCGCTGATAGGCCATGCATCTTTGCCGGGCTGGTTAGTCAGGATCTGGTAGAAGCTCTTGGCCCAATCAGCGCCAGCAGCGGCGGCCTTGAATGTTTCGTCATCAGGCTTCACGAAGTTACCAGCTGCGTTTTGCATGATGGCGTAGTTCAGCTTGTTCTGCTTCACGTAGGAATACTCTACGTAACCCATGGAGTTGGGCAGGCGAGCCACGAACGCAGCCACGCCTTCATTGCCCTTGCCACCAGCGCCCACTGGCCAGTTCACAGCGGTGCCCTCGCCCACTTTGGACTTCCACTCGGCATTCACTTTGCTCAGGTAATTGGTGAAGATGAAAGTGGTGCCAGAACCGTCAGCACGGCGCACTTGAGCGATAGCAGCATCGGGAAGATTCAGGGTAGGGTTCAACGCCTTGATGGCGGGGTCGTTCCACTTGGAGATCTTGCCCAAGTAGATGTCGCCCAATACCTGGCCGTTCAGTTTCATGCTGCCGGGTTCGATGCCCTTCACGTTGATCACCGGAACCACGCCGCCCAACACGGTGGGGAATTGCATCTGGCCTTTGCTCTTCAGAACTTCATCGGTCAGAGGAGCGTCAGAAGCGCCGAAATCGACGGTCTTGGAATCGATTTGCTTGATACCACCACCGGAACCGATGGACTGGTAGTTCACCTTCACGCCGGTGGCCTTGTTGTAGTCAGAAGCCCACTTGGAATAGATAGGAGCTGGGAAAGAAGCGCCAGCGCCGGTAATTTCCTGGGCGGAAGCCAAGCCGGAACCGGCCAGCAGTGCGCCAGCGGCAGCAGCCAGAGCGATTTGTTTCAAAGTAAATGTCATGGAATGGCCTTTGATAGAAGGGTTGGGAGAATTCAGACAACTTGCACTTTAAGAACCTTTTATGACAAGTTTGTGACCCCCCAGACGGACTCGGAAGATAAATCAAAAAGAAACACGAAAGCAAAATTTCAAATATCTGTCACAAAAATGACGCAAAAGGTTCTTACGCTTTGCCTCTTTCAACCTAGGAGTCCGCCATGTCCCTGAGCAAATTGTCCCGCCGCACCATCTTCGTCGCAGCCGCCGTCATCGCTGGCTTGAGCGGTTGCGCCACGGTATCCCAGCCCACCAATGTGGCTGACACGATTGCCCGCACGCCTTCTTTGAGCACCTTGAACTCGCTGGTAGTCAAGGCCGGACTGAGCGACGCGCTGAAAGCCGCCGGCCCCCTGACAGTGTTTGCCCCTAACAATGACGCATTCAAGGCCGTTCCCGCCAAGACCCTGGACGAGCTGGCTGCCAACCCTGAAAAACTCAAGGCTGTGTTGACTTACCACGTGGTTGCCGGAAAGCTGACCTCCGCTGACATCAAGAACAGCAACATCAAATCCCTGAACGGCGCCACACTGGCCGTCGCCAAAGCCGGCACCTTTGTGACCGTCGAAAACGCTGCAGTGACCGAAGCCGACATGGCTGCCACCAACGGCGTGGTGCATGTGGTCGACACCGTTTTGCTGCCCCCAGCAAAGTAAGCCCTACGTTTCCCACCAAATAAGCTGCTGACGCACGTCAATAGTGCGCCAGCAGCTATTATTTTTATAGCACCCAGATCACCCCATGTTTGTGACGACTCCCCGTTTGACCCGCCGTTCCATGCTCGCCTTGCTTTCTGCTGGAGGCGCGGCCATCACGACTCCCGCTGCATTCGCGCAGAGCAGCAAGTCCCCCGGGGCTGCCAATGGCCCTGCTGTGGTGCAAGTGGTGGATATGTCCGCAGGGCAGATCGATGTATCCAAAGACTTTCTGGTCGGCTCGCGCGCAGCCTGGCAGGAATTCAATGCCCGCGGAGGTATCCGCAACCGGCCTCTGCGCCACGTAGTGCTGGAGGTCGATGGCAGCGCCAAATCTTTCCGTAGTGCGATAGACACACTCAAAGGCATGAATGAATGCATTGCTGCAGTCGGCACCGTGGGGGACACCGTCGCGGCCCAACTGGCCTCAGTGCTGCGGCGCGAGCTACCCGAATTGGCCCATGTTGCGCCATGGCTGCATAACCCCGGCGACGGCACCGACAATACGTTCAGCATCTTTGCAACCCGACAGGAGCAAATCGCCTATGCGGTGAAGTCCTTGTCGGTCATGGGCGTACAGGAAGTCGGCGCGGTGTATGGCAGCGCGTCCGAGTTGTCTGCCTACAAAGAAGACATGGAGCGCGCTGCCTCTGAGCTCAAGCTCAAATTGCGTACTTACGCGCCGACTACCACACTGGAGAACCTGGCCAGCACACTGAACGCACAGAGCCCGCGGATCCTGATTTTCATGGGTGGCACGCCGGAGCTTGTGCAATTTGCCCAAGGCATAGAAAAGCAAGCCGCGCAGCGCTACCTCATTGCGATGTCTGACGTCAATGTTGTCGCCTTGCAGCAACTGGGCGTCTCCAGGTTCACACCGGTAATCGCTACACAGGGCGTGCCCGCGGTGAACAGCAACCTGCCTCTGGTGCGCAACTTCCGCGAAGTGCTGGGGCGTCTTTACGATGAACCCCCCACCGCCCAAAGCCTGGCGGGCTATGTTTCGGCCCGCTATTGCGCGGAAACCTTGCAAACCGTGGAAGGCGGACTCAACCGCGCCAACGTTCTCCAGACCTTTTCCAGGCGCCAGCCGCTGGACATGGCGGGTATGCGCCTTAACCCGGACACCCGCAAGCGCACGGGTGTACTGGTAACCCAAAGCATGTTGGGCGCTGACGGCAAAATAGTGGGCTGACGCACAGCCCTTGCAAATTGCAGGGGTACCATCCACACATCGCCGATTAATCTCTCACTTGAAAATTACATGACAAACGGAAACCGCCTGGCTGCAGTGGACTTGGGCTCCAACAGCTTCAGGCTTGAAATCGGCCGGGTGGACCACGACGAATTCCAGCGCACCGAGTACATCAAGGAGACCGTACGCCAAGGCGGCGGGCTCGACGAAGACCGCAACCTTACGCCGGCTGCCATGCAGGCGGGTTGGGAATGTCTGGCCCGCTTCGGGGAGCGACTCGCAGGCTTCAAGCCGCACGAGGTCAAAGCGGTTGCCACTCAAACGCTGCGCGAAGCCCGCAATCGGGACGTTTTTCTCGAAAAAGCCAATGCGGTGCTGGGGTTTCCGATTGACGTAATTTCCGGCCGGGAAGAAGCCCGCTTGATTTACCAGGGTGTCGCCCAAATGCTGCCCGCCAGTGATGAGCGCAGGTTGGTGATTGACGTCGGGGGCCGCTCCACCGAGCTGATTCTGGGTCAGGGTCAAGTCCCCGGGACCATGGAGTCGTACCGGGTAGGCAGCATTGCGTGGTCCAAACGGTATTTCCCGGACGGCGCTTTCACGCGCAAAGCTTTCGAGATTGCCGAAGTGGCTGCCAAGGCAGTTCTGGACGAAGCATTCGACGCCTACCACCCTGAGCTCTGGGACACCGCTTACGGATCCGCAGGTACCGTGGGTGCGATCGGTGATGTGCTGGTGGCAGCCGGTTGGCCCGAGGGTGTTTTGACCCAGGAAGGTCTGGACTGGTTGCTCGAACGCCTGATAAGCGCCCAAAGCGCGGATCGCTTGCGCATTGCCGGCATGCGCGAAGACCGCCGCGCCATCATCGGCGGTGGTCTGAGCGTGATGCGCGCCATCTTCAGCCTGCTGGGCATCACGGAAATGCAGCAAGCCGCAGGCGGCTTGCGCCACGGTTTGATTTGTGACCTGACCGGCGGTGCCCGCGACTACGGCGATTTGCGCGCCAAAAGCGTGCAACGTCTGGCCTCCAAATTCAACGTAGACACTGCCCACAGCGCGCGGGTCAACAAGGTCGCTACCCAACTATTGCAACAGGTGCTCGCCAGCCATGAAACCGCTGAGCCTGCTCGCCTGCTGCGCAAGCTCGGCTGGGCCGCTGATTTGCATGAAATCGGCAGCTACATCTCACACAGCGACTATCACAAGCATGGGGCTTACATCCTCGACAACGCGGATGCTGCCGGCTTCTCGCTGTCTGAAATGCACCGATTGAGCCTCTTGGTGCTGGGGCACCGGGGCAAGCTGCGCAAGCTCGATCCGGTGCTGATGCAGGACGATCTGATTTTGCAGTTGATATGCCTGCGCCTGGCCGTGATCCTGTGCCATGCACGGCGCGACCCGGACCTTAAGGGGATGACTCTTTCATCCGGCCCTGCGGGCAGCCATGAAGTGAATTTGAGTTGCAGAACCAATTGGGCAGCGGCTTACCCGCAAAGCGCCCACTTGCTCAGGGAAGAAGAGCTGGCGTGGCAAAAGACGCCCTGGACGCTGCATATCAGCGGCGTTTAAGTCAATACGGTCTCATGCAGGCCGTTGCCGGATAGCTTGGCTTCGTGCTTGGCCATGGCGGCCAGGTTGGCAACGTCTTCAGCGCGGGTGACCTGCTGACCATCCACCACGACAGCCCCAATCGATACGGTCGTGCAGGGGAAGAACCGGCGTACACCATGCCGGTCTTCCGCCTCGATACCTCCGGCCTCCTTGGCCTTTTCATCGAACAAGGTGCGTGCCCGGTCTGCAAACTCGGTAACAAGGCGTTCGCAGCGCTCACGCCAGTCGGCGCTTTGGAATAGAAGGATGAAGTCGTCGCCACCTACGTGCCCCAAAAAGTCACGTTGGGCATCGCATTGCTCCATGGCAATGCGCGCCAGCAGGCGGATCATCTCGTCTCCACGCCAGTAGCCGTAATAGTCGTTGTAGGGCTTGAAGTGATTCAAATCCGCATAACAAGCGACAAAGCAAGACTGTTTTTTCAGCAGTCGTTCAATGTGTTGGGTGATGGGAATGTTGCCGGGCAGAAATGTGAGCGGATTCGCATGACGGGCGGCTTCTATACGCGTCTCAGTGACAGATCGCACCAGCTGGTCACCGGTGCCCAAGCCCACGTAGCGGCCGTTATCCGTGGCGATAAAGCCATCGCTCAGGTAGCGTTGGTCTTGCGACGTCAGAATGCCCACCAGCTCGTCCACACTGTGCTCCCGCTCAATCAAACGCGGCTCCGGGTTCGCATGCACGACGCAGGGTTTGCGACCCCACACCTCGCGGTAGTAGAGCTTGGTGTATTCGTTCATGAACTGCGCGCGGTTGATGATGCCGACCGGGCGCTCACCCTGAAGCACTGCAACGGCATGGAGCACGGGGTTGTCCAGGAAAATGCGTGCCAAGGTGTCATTGCTGGTGTCGGGCGTCACGGTAGGCGCCTTAATTAAGGACAGGCTGCGCAAGTGCCCACCCTGCGAGATGCGCCCCAACTCCGGGAACACCGCAACCTGCCGCTCGGACAGCACTCTGCGGGGCTCCTCTGCCAAGAATTGAAGAGGACTTCCGTCCGGACGCCCCAGAAAATAACCCTGACCGTACTCGATGCCCACATCGCGCAGCACGCGCAAATCCTCTGCCGTCTCGATACCTTCAGCAACCAAGGCTGTGCCGAAGATGGTGGCAATCTGTTGCAAGGCCTGAATGGTCTTGAGCTTGTCCCCATGAGCGCTGATGTTGCGGGTGAAGTACTTGTCGATCTTTACAACCTCCGGCTTGATCTGGGACCACAAGCGCAGGCTGGAACGGCCATCCCCGAAATCATCCAGAGCGAGCGACAGTCCGGCAGCCCGGATCTCGCCCACCACTTCAGCGAGCCGGTCCATGTTCCCGACACGCTCGTGCTCGGTGATCTCCAAGACCAGCATGCGCGGAACTACGTGGAAGTCCTGAATCCAATGCAGAAGACCGTCCCGGCCGCGCTTGTCGAAGGCGGTTATCAGCGCTTCTGCACTGATGTTGACAAACAATCGCCCCGCTGTTTTCAACCGTCCCCAAGTGGTCAGCGTGGAGCTTACGCATGCGGTTTCAAGCTCGTAGGTCAACCCCTCATCGGAGGCCGCTTTTAGCAATGCATCAGGCGTATGCCAAGCCGTAGCCTGGGGCCCGCGGATCAGGGCTTCATGGGCGTAAACAGAACCGTCATCCAGCTTCACGATAGGCTGAAACACGGGATACAAGGCATTGCGCCGCAATATCGCCTCCAGGGGTCTTGGCCCGCTGTTGGTAGGCACACTGCCCTTGACCAAACGCAACTGGGTTGACGACATGGCGAGCTTCCAAACGACTAAAGGATCGCAAGTGTCCCGCCAGCGGATGACAGGTCGGTGACAAGTTCCGTCCGCAACCGATAAACGGCCTCAGGCAGACCATTCACACAGGCCTTAAAACGGTATAAACTATATATACCGTTTAACCAAGGAGTGCCAAGCATGACATCTACAGAACAAAACACCTCCACAGCACCCGCTGCAGCACAAACTGCAGCGGCTGCCGCTGCTCCCAAAGCAGCTGCCAAGCCAGCTGCAAAAGCAGTCAGCAAGGCCGCACCCAAAGCGACCGCACAGCCAGTGAAAAAAGCGGCCGCCAAGCCGGTTGCAAAAGCCGCTGCGCCAGCTGCTAAGCCAGCACCCAAGGCTGCAGCGAAGCCGGCCGCCAAGCCCGCAGTGAAGGCAACAAAGCCTGCCGCCAAAGTGGCATCCAAGCCTGCCGTGAAAGTAGCAGCACCCAAGCTCGAGAAGCCCAAGAAGCCCAAAATGGTTCGCGATAGCTTCACTATCCCCAAGAATGAATATGACGTGCTCGACGTTCTGAAGTTGCGTGCAGCCAAACTCGGCAGCCCCGTGAAAAAGACAGAACTGATCCGCGCTGGCATGAAGGCCATTGCTGCACTGAACGATGCCGCTTTCAAGGCCGCATTGGGCGCAGTACCCAGCCTGAAAACCGGTCGCCCCGCCAAAGGCAAAAAGGCCTGAATTTCAGACCTGATGCCGGGAGGCTGATGGATTCACAAGACCTCGGGTGACTGGACCGTCACCACCACGGTCTGTCCGATGCCATCCCGCTCCCGGTAGCGAAGCCACCAGAGTGCGCCCTTCTTGACGGCGCACTCTGTCTCGCTCAAGCCCAACAGACGGGAAATAGTCTGTCCCAGCGTGGGCTGATGCCCGATCACTACCACGCAACCCTTTGCGTTGGGCCACTGCACCAAGCGCAACAAGTCGTCCACACCGCTCAGAGGCGCCAGTGACGAGTGGGTTTTGTATTTGCGCTGCAAGGCCATAGCGGTTTGCTCTGTACGCGTTGCCGGACTGACCCAAATTTTTGCACCATCCGGCAATTGCCGGTCCAACCAGGCCGCCATCCGGGTAGCCTGCTTTTCGCCTTTGCTGGTCAGTGAACGCAACATGTCGTCACCCACCAGATCCAGGTCAATCGCTTCCGCGTGCCGCCACAAAATCAAGTCCATGGCCTATCTCCCCCATCAGCTGTTGTCGAAGCGGCCGTAGCGGTCCATCAACGCTTTTTGGGCACCATGGGCGTTCCCATGTTCCGTCGAACCGTTGCGGTAATACAGGCCATCGGCGCGCATATCCCAGGCATCCACACCATCATGCAAGTAGGCTACCAGGCACTCGTCCACCAAGCGCTGGCGGAGAACATCGTCCGTGACCGGCCATGCCAACTCCACGCGGCGCACCATGTTGCGGTTCATCCAGTCGGCGCTGGAGAGATACAACTCGTCCACCTCACCTACGCGGAAGTAGAACACCCGAGAATGCTCCAGCAAACGCCCGATGACTGAGCGGACCCGGATGTTGTCGGTATACCCCGGCACTTGTGCAGGTAACACACAGGCGCCTCGCACAATGACGTCGATCTTCACGCCCTGCTGACCCGCAGCGATGAGGCTTCGAACCAAGGCCTCATCGGTCAAAGAGTTCATTTTGGCCACGATGCGGGTATCTTTGCCGGCCGCGGCAGCCCGACCCAATGCATCAATCTTGGCGATCAAATTGCGGTGCAGATGAAAGGGGGCCATCCACAATTTGGACAAGCGGGGCAGCTTGCTCTGGCTGGCCAGATGCACAAACACGTGCTCCATGTCGGTGGTGATGGATGCATCTGCGGTGAGGTGACTGATATCCGTATAGAGGCGTGCGGTACGGGGGTTGTAGTTGCCGGTGGACAAATGGCCATAGCGCTTGAGCGACTTGCCTTCACGCCGGGTGATCAGCATCATCTTGGCGTGGGTTTTCAGCCCCACCACGCCGTACACCACCTGCGCCCCGATGGATTCCAGCATCTCGGCCCAATTGATGTTGGCCTCTTCGTCAAAGCGGGCCTTGAGCTCCACCACGACTGTCACTTCCTTGCCGCGCCTGACCCCCTCACGCAACAACTCCATGAGCTCCGAGTCGGTACCGGTGCGGTAAATCGTCTGCTTGATGGCCAGTACTTTGGGGTCGTTCACCGCTTCCCGCAAGAAGGACAACACCCCATCAAAGCTCTCGTAGGGCTGGTGAATCAGGATGTCACGCTCTTTGAGTTGCTCAAAAATAGAGCGTCCCGCATGCATTTGCACCGGGAAGTTGGGCTTGTAGGGCGCGAAACACAAATCCGGGCGGTTTGCCAGATCGATCAGCTGCGTCAGGCGCACCAAATTCACCGGGCCATGCACCCGATACAAGGCCTTGGCCGGCAATTCAAACTGCTTGAGCAAAAAGTCGGCAAGGTGCTCCGAGCAACCCGCAGACACCTCCAGGCGCACTGCCTGCCCGTAGTGCCGGTGCTCAAGGCCCTGGCGCAAAGCCATGCGCAGGTTTTGCACATCATCCTCATCGACCGCCAGATCAGAGTGGCGGGTCACGCGGAACTGCGAAAACTGCCAGACCGCTCGCCCGCTGAAAAGCTCTGCAAGGTGTGCGCGGATCACGCTGGACAAGGAGACAAACGATGCCTTGACGCCGGCCACCTTGTCAGGCATGCGAATCAGGCGCGGCAGCACCCGGGGCACCTTCACGATAGCAATGTCATTTTCCCGGCCGAAGGCGTCCTGGCCCGTCAACCGCACAATAAAGTTGAGAGACTTGTTGGCCACCTGCGGAAACGGGTGGGAAGGATCCAAGCCCACCGGAATCAAAAGGGGGCGGACTTCTTTTTCAAAATACTGCTTCACCCAGGCACGTTGTGCAGCATTGCGCTCGCCGTGCGACAGGATCCGGATGCCCTCTGCCTCGAAGGCGGGCATCAACTGCTCGTTGTACAGCGTGTACTGGCGGCTCACCAACTTGTGCAAGGCATCGGCCAAACGGTCGAAACTGGCCACCGAGTACTGGCCTTTTTCATCCCTCGCGCGCGCGGCACTCAGGTGAGGTTCTGCACGGACCTCAAAAAACTCGTCCAGGTTACTGGAAACGATGCACAAAAACCGGAGCCGCTCCAGCAAAGGCACATCTTCGCGAACGGCCCAACTCAGCACCCTCTCGTTGAAGGCCAGCAGGCTCAGATCGCGATCCAATAAGCGTGGATCGGCAATGGAGGCACGATCCTGATAAGTAGTCAGCATGACGATTTATTGACTTAAAAGTGTCAAATTTTTGATGCACCAGATGACATTTTTCTGACATCCACCCCTGTTGCCTGTGTCTTTTGGTGCCGTCCGCCAGAGCGGATAGGTACCAAGTGACCGGCAAACATAAGTGAAGCATACGCCCAGCTGAACTCCACAGCGCGGTTGCGCGCCTCATGTCGGGGCACACTGACTGCTCCGTACCATGCTTTTTGCATGTCCTTATGCAATACGCCGCCTTGAGAAGGCACACCAACCACCTCTACAGGCCCCGCCACCGGCAACGCAGCCACCGGTGTCCCGCAAGACATGGACTCCAACATCACCAAGCCAAAGGTTTCGTGCTGGCTGGGCATGACAAACACGTCAGCAGCGGCGTAAACCTGGGCCAACTCTTCCCGGGGCAACATGCCCAACCACCGTACCGTGGGGTAACGCTCGCGAAGGTCTTTTTCCAAGGGCCCCACACCGCACACCACTTTGGTGCCGGGCACATCGAGCTTCAAAAAAGCCTCAATGTTCTTTTCCCGGGATGCTCGCCCCACAAACAAGGAAACGGGCCGCGCCAAAGAGCCCAAGGCCGGACACACTTGCGGGCTCTCCACATACTTGAAGAGCTGTGTATCCACACCGTGCGTCCAGCTGCGCAGATTGCGGAAGCCTTTGTCATGCAAAAGTCGCAGCATGGCCGAGCTCGGCACCATCACGCCAGCAGACGGCTTGTGAAAATGCCGGAATATGGCGTAGCCCAGACGCAACGGAATTTTGAGCGCTGCATTCAAAATTTCAGGAAACCGGGTGTGGTACGCCGTGGTGAAAGCCAGGTTGTTCCGGCGGCAATAGGCGCGCGCTGCCCAACCCAGTGGACCCTCGGTGGCCAGGTGGATCGCATCCGCCCCGGCAATATCGAGCATCGCGGCCAGTTGTTTTGAAGGGCGCAGAGCGATGTCGATGGCTGGATAGCCGGGGCAAGGCCGGGTGCGGAACAACCCTGGATGGATCACCTGCACCACATGGCCCAGTGACTCCAGCTCACGCACGAGCTCAACAAGTGTGGTGACGACGGAATTCACCTGGGGCACCCAGGCATCCGTCACCAGCACCAGCTTCATGCCACAGTTTCCGGCAAAGGTGCTGGCAACAAGGCTGTAGCGGGCTTGGCAGGCGCATCGTCCCACTGCACCAGCTCCAAGTGGCCGTCCATATGCTCCACCAGCGCAGTGCGGCTCTCGACCCAGTCACCATCGTTGCAGTAGAGGGTGCCATCGATGGTGCGCATTTCCGCGCGATGGATGTGGCCGCAGACCACCCCGTCATGCCCCCGATTGCGGGCCTCTTGGGCAACCGCTTTTTCGAAGTCCGTAACGTAGTTGAGTGCCATCTTGACCTTGTGCTTCAGGTAGGCCGAGAGAGACCAGTACGGCAGCCCCAGGCGGGCGCGGAAGTTATTGAGGTGGCGGTTCATCCGCAGGGTGAACTCGTAGGCATAGTCGCCGGTGTAGGCCAGCCACTTGGCGCGCTGGATCACGGCATCAAAATAGTCGCCATGCGTGACCCAGAGTCTGCGGCCGTCTGCGGTAGTGTGCACCGTGTCCTCATGCACTTCGATACCGCCGAATTGGTGGCCTACAAATGCACGGGCAAATTCGTCGTGGTTGCCGGGGATAAACACCACGCGGCACCCTTTACGGGCACGGCGCAGCAGCTTTTGCACCACGTCGTTGTGGGCTTGCGGCCAGAACCAGCGACGGCGGAGTTGCCAGCCGTCGATGATGTCGCCCACCAAGTATAGGTTGTCACTGGGGTGGTGCTTCAAAAAGTCCAACAGCGGCTTGGCTTGGCAACCTGCGGTGCCCAAATGGACATCGGAGACGAATACCGCGCGGTAGCGGCGGTGGCCCACATCATCGTCGGCGTCAGGGCCTTCGGCGCCCGTCACCAATCCTTGAAAGTTGGCTCCCAGGGCGTCGAATGTGCTGCGCATCAGGCCCCCAGAAAGTGCTTGCGGTAACGGGCCGGCAAATCCGCGATGCGCATGAGCATCGGCAAGTCTGCGGTGTTGAAATCCGGATCCCAGGCCGGTGCGCCGAGCACCTTGGCGCCCAATCGCAAGTAGCCCTTGATCAATGCGGGTGGCTCGACATCCAGAGTGGAATCCAACTGCTCAATGGGCAGTGGCAGGCGGGGTCGCACGTGGTGTTCGATGGGAGCAAGATGGGTGGCTTGCACCTGGCGCCAGATGCTGGCGGCCACATCGCCACTGACGACGCCGTTGTGCAGCATGGGGATGCTGGCGCAGCCGATCATGGTGTCGAGCTGGTTACGAACCATGAACTCGGCCAGTGCACCCCAGAGTGCCATGATGACGCCGCCGTGGCGATGATCGGGGTGTACGCAACTGCGGCCCAGCTCGACCATGCGTTCGCGCAAGGAGCGCAGGCGGGTCAGGTCGAACTCGGTGTCGCTGTAAAAGCTGCCGACACGTTTGGCCTGGGCGGGGGTCAACACGCGATACGTGCCGATCACCTGTCCGGTGGCCTGGTCGCGCACCAAGAGGTGTTCACAAAAGTTGTCGAACAAATCTACATCGTGGCCGGCCACGGGGGTGCTCAGGCGGGCGCCCATCTCGCCAGCGAACACGTCGTAGCGCAGGCGTTGGGCAGCGCGCACGTCGTCCTGGTGGCGGGCCCACTGCACCTCTATGCCGGTGGCGCGCTCGGCCAGTTTCAGGGCAATGGGTACCGCTGCCGCCGGCATGGCTGGCGCTTGAATAGTCGGCGACGCCAGTGTGGGCGTCGTGTGGATAGCGGCACTTGTCATTGTTATCCCCTTCTTTGAGTGCGGTTTCAATGAACTGGAAGTCTGATCAAGCGCCATGACCCGAACATGGCAACGGCGTGAAACTTTCGTGACATAGGGAGAAGCAAGTTAAATACTTCAACATTTCAAGTATTATTGAAATATGAACCTTGACCTCGACATGGCTTCTGAAGAAGCCCGGACCCTCAAAGCCCTGACCGCCTTGGCGCAAACCCAGCGCCTACGCATCTTCAAAGCCTTGGTGGTCGCCGGACAAGGCGGCTTGACACCCGGTGTGCTGGCAGAACAACTGGCTTCCACCCCCAGCGGCCTGTCGTTTCACCTGAAAGAACTGACAAACGCCGGCCTGATAGACAGCGAACAGCGCGGCCGCAACCTGATCTACCGCGCCAACTTTGCCCGCATGAACGGCGTGCTGGCCTATCTGACCGAACACTGCTGCCAAGGCGTGGCCTGCGAGGTCAGTACACCGACGGGCCTGTGCACGACCTGCTAGCGCAGATTGGTATCAAATCCGACCCCGACCCCCGTAAATACTGCGCGAGAAGCTCCTGAATTCATAGCAATCTTTCGCAAAATCCGTCCACTTACCAAGGAAGCCACCATGCCTGCCAACCCTATCAAAGTCCTCTTCTTGTGCACCCATAACTCCGCCCGCAGCATTCTGGCTGAGGCCACGCTCAACCACATTGGTGGTGGGCGCTTCAAAGGTTTTTCGGCCGGTAGCAGCCCCCGCGAGAACCAGCAGCCTAACCCCATCGGCCTGCAAACCCTGCACAAAGCCGGCATCAGCACCGAGGGCCTGCGCAGCAAGAGCTGGGACGAGTTCGCCCTGCCCGACGCGCCGCACATGGACCTGATCATCACCGTGTGCGACAACGCTGCCGGCGAGGTGTGCCCCTTCTGGCCCGGCAAACCCGCCACCGCCCACTGGGGCTATGCCGACCCGTCTGCAGGTGACGGCACAGATACCGAAAAAGCAGCCGCCTTCCAGCTCACCCTGCATGCGATTCGCCGCCGCTTGGACCTGTTGGTGAACCTGCCGGATGAGAAGCTCGACGCCATGGTGCTCCAGCGCACCGCCAAGGAGTTGGCCACAGCATGAGCGAATCGACTCCACTGCCCAAGCAACTGCTTTCAGAGTTCGCAGGCACCGCCGCCCTGCTCTGCGCAGTCATTGGCTCGGGCATCATGGCCCAGCGCATCAGCGGCGGCAACGACGGCGTGGCGCTCTTGGCCAACACCCTGGCCACCGTGTTCGCGCTCTACGTGCTGATTGAAAGCCTGGGGCCGGTGAGCGGCGCCCACTTCAACCCCCTAGTCACCCTGGTCATGTGGTCAAAAGGGCAGCTAGCACCCGAGAATTCTGCGCGGGTAGCTACGCTTTTTATAGCAGCACAACTCTCCGGTGCCGTGGCGGGTGCAGCTTTAGCCAACGCCATGTTTGAGCTGCCCCTGCTGCACTTGAGCCAACACCTGCGCGGCGGCTGGGACGCTGCCGGCCAGTTCACCGGCTGGGGCCAATGGGTGGCAGAAGCGGTGGCTACCGGCGGGCTGCTGTTCACCATCCTGCGCGCACCCGAGGGCAAAGCCCCGGCCCTGGTGGCCTGCTACATCGGCGCGGCCTACTGGTTCACCGCCAGCACCTCGTTTGCCAACCCGGCAGCCGTCATGGGCCGCATGTTCAGCGACACCTTTGCCGGCATTGCACCGGCCAGCGCCCTCGGCTTTGTGCTGGCGCAAACCGTGGGTGCAGGCCTCGGCGTGGCCTTGGCACAAGCACTCTCCCCCAAGAAGACTTCAGTATGACCATCACCATCTTTCACAACCCCGCCTGCGGCACCTCGCGCAACACACTGGCCATGATCCGCAATAGCGGCGTGGAGCCCACGGTCATCGAATACCTCAAGACCCCGCCCACCAAGGCCCGCCTGCAAACGCTGCTGGCGGCCATGGGCACCGGCCCCCGCGAGCTGCTGCGCGAAAAAGGCACGCCCTATGCCGAGCTGGATCTGGCCAATGAGAAGTGGACCGACGACGAGCTGCTGGACTTCATGCTGGCCCACCCCATCCTCATCAACCGCCCTGTGGTGGAAACGCCATTGGGCACCCGCCTGTGCCGCCCGTCCGAGCTGGTGCTGGACATCCTGCCCAACGCCCAGCAAGCCGCCTTCACCAAAGAAGACGGCGAAGCGGTGGTGAATGACAAGGGCCAACGTGTCTGATGTGCTGAGCACCCTGCCCCAGCTGGAGGCCGCGCACTTTCGCCTGCCGGATGCCGCCGCGCTGCGCCCGGCACCCTCCACTCACGCGCCGCGCATTGCGCTGCTTTACGGTTCGCTGCGGCCACGGTCCTTCAGCCGGCTGCTCACCGAAGAAGCCGCCCGCCTGCTGCAAGCCATGGGGGCGGAGACCCGCATCTTCAACCCCAGCGGCCTGCCCCTGCCCGACGACGCACCCGACACCCACCCCAAGGTGCAAGAGTTGCGCGAGCTGGCGCAGTGGAGCGAAGGCATGGTCTGGACATCGCCCGAGCGGCATGGCGCCATGACCGGCATCATGAAAGCCCAGATCGACTGGATTCCGCTCAACAGCGGCGCGGTGCGCCCCACCCAGGGCAAAACGCTGGCGGTGATGCAGGTGAGCGGCGGTTCGCAAAGCTTTAACGCGGTCAACCAGATGCGCGTGCTCGGCCGCTGGATGCGCATGCTCACCATCCCCAACCAAAGCTCGGTGGCCAAGGCCTTCATGGAGTTCGGCGACGACGACCGCATGAAGCCATCCAGCTACTTTGACCGCGTGGTCGATGTGATGGAAGAGCTGGTGAAGTTCACCCTCCTCACCCGCGATGCGTCCGACTATCTGGTGGACCGCTACTGCGAGCGCAAAGAGAGCGCTGAGCAACTGATGAAGCGGGTGAATCAGCGTAGCCTGTAGCAACAGGCCCCACACCATGCAACCCACCCACACCACGCTGGCCGAAGCGCTCAACCACCACTGCTACTGCCAGACCCTGGACGCTGACTTGCTGCGCCAAGCCATGGGGCGGGATGCGCGGCTGCGCGACATGGCAGGCACCTTGACCCATACGCACCTGCACTTGTTTTCCAGTACGGCGGTGTTTGTGTCCCGAGCCACGGTGCAAGCCGTACAACGCGCGGTGACTGCCCTGGAGCGCACCTTGTCCCTGCCCGCATGGGCCGCGCACGCGCTTCCGGCAGCCAGCGCCATCGCGCAGGCGGACCATGGCCCTGTGGGCGTCTTCATGGGTTACGACTTTCACCTCACGCCCACCGGGCCGCAACTCATTGAGATCAACACCAACGCGGGCGGTGCCATGCTCAACGCGGTGCTCTTGCAGGCGCAAGCGGCGTGCTGCGACCTGATGGACGCCACGGTGCAGCCCTACCGCGACATCAGCACGCTGGAAGACGACTTTGTCGCCATGTTTCAGGCCGAGTGGGCCTTGTTTTTGCAAGCTCAGGGGCAAGCGCCGCGCCCCTTGTGCAGCATGGCCATCGTGGACGAGGCCCCCGACAGCCAATACCTGGCCCCTGAGTTCGCCTTGTTTGCACAACTCTTTGAACGCCACGGCATTACCGCCGTGGTGCTGGATGCCGCCGATCTGCAGTTGCGGGATGGGCAACTCTTCAGCGGCACCCTGGCGCTGGATTTGGTATACAACCGTTTGACCGACTTTGACCTGTCTGTCCCCCAGCACGCGGCCTTGGCGCAAGCCTATGCACAGGGTTTGGCGGCCGTCACGCCGCACCCGCACGCCCACGCCTTGCGGGCCAACAAACAGCATTTGGTCACTTTGGGGCAGGCCGCTGCGCTACAAGCGCTGGGCGTAGACGCAAGCGATCAGCGCACCCTGCTGGCCACAGTGCCCGCCTGCGAGCGGGTCAGCCCCGAAAATGCACCCGCGCTTTGGGAACGCCGCAAACAACTTTTTTTCAAACCCCTGGACGGTTTTGGCGCACGCGCCGTGTACCGGGGCGACAAGCTCACGAAGAGGGTGTGGGAGCACATTCAGGCGGGCGACTACATCGCCCAAACGCTGGTCGCGCCACCGCTGCGCGCCATGCAGGTAGGCGGCGCCAGCACCGAGCTCAAGTTCGACCTGCGGGCCTATACCTACGCGGGCCGGGTACAGCTTTTGGCCGCCCGCACCTACAGCGGCCAAACCACCAACTTCCGAACAGAGGGCGGCGGCTTTGCCCCCGTTCTGTTGGCTCCCGAACTGAGCCAATTGGCAACAGCAGCCACGCTTACAACTTCCTGCGACCCATGTGCATAAGCCTTGAAATTGCTATATAAAACATAGCTGTTTGCGCATATTCCATGAGGGCTAGAAGCCATTTATGCTCACATTGCTCATCCACCCAACCCACCACCTGTTCTTCACCGGCAAGGGGGGAGTGGGCAAAACCTCGCTGTCCACCGCCTGCGCCATCGCGCTGGCTGACAGCGGCAAGCAGGTGCTGCTGGTGAGCACCGATGCGGCGAGCAACCTGGACGAGATGCTGGGCATCACCCTGGCCAACCCCCCGGTACCGGTGCCGGGTGTGCCCGGCTTGTCGGTGCTCAATATCGACCCCGACAATGCGGCGCAGAGCTACCGCGCCCGCGTACTGGCCCAAATGGATCCGGCCAGTACCGAGGCCGAGCGCGGCCAGGTGCAAGAGCAGCTGTCCGGTGCCTGCACCACCGAGATTGCCGCGTTTGACGAATTTGCCAACCTGCTCAGCGGCGATGCAGCAGGCTATGACCATGTGGTGTTTGACACCGCACCCACCGGCCACACGCTGCGCCTCTTGAGCCTGCCCAAAGCCTGGACCGGCTTTCTGGCAGACAACGACCGCGGCGCTTCGTGCCTCGGGCCGCACTCGGGCCTCAAGATGCAAGAGACCCGCTTTGCCCAAGCCCTGCAGACCTTCAGTGACCCGGCGCAAACCACCGTGGTGCTGGTTACCCGGCCGGATGTGGGTGCGATTGCCGAGGCCGCGCGCACCTCGCTGGAGCTACAAGACTTGGGGCTGCACAAC
Source organism: Comamonadaceae bacterium (assembly GCA_027488985.1). GTDB lineage: Bacteria > Pseudomonadota > Gammaproteobacteria > Burkholderiales > Burkholderiaceae_C > Allorhodoferax > Allorhodoferax aquaticus. Next base: position 56,428 of record JAIYAR010000009.1, read on the forward strand.
CAGCGACTGGCTATCAACGGCGTGTTCCACGCCAGCGTGGCGGGCGATGCGGTCGCTACTGCTTTTGAAGCACTGGGCGCCCAAGCCTTGGCCGCTATGCCCACGCACTTGCAGGCCTTGCCGCAAGACCGCATTGTGCTGCGAGCGTTTGACACGGTGGGTTTGTCCGCCCTGCGTGAGCTGCTGTCCAACGACGAAACGGCGCCAAGCGCACCAGCATCGTCTCCTGCTGGTTCGGCCAGCCACGCGGCGCCCCAAGCCGCCCACTCGGAGCACACGCTTGCTGCGCTCACAGACGCACTCGCCGCCCCCGGGCGTGGACTCATCATGGTGATGGGAAAAGGCGGCGTGGGCAAAACCACCATTGCGGCCGCCATTGCCGCTGGGCTGGTACAACGCGGTCACTCGGTGCACCTGAGCACCACCGACCCCGCCGACCACCTGCAAGTGACCGTGCATGGCAACCTGCCCGGCCTCAAGGTAGACCGCATCGACCCCAAGCTTGAGACCGAGAAATACATTGCCAAGGTGATGGCAGCCAAGTCCCCGGGCTTGGATGCAGCGGGCATTGCCCTGCTGCGCGAAGATTTGCAGTCGCCCTGCACCGAAGAGGTGGCCGTGTTCCATGCGTTCTCGCGCATCGTGTCAGAAGCGCGCAGTGCCTTTGTGGTGCTGGACACGGCTCCCACCGGCCACAGCCTGCTGCTGATGGACGCCACCGGCGCCTACCACCGTCAGATGTTGCGTGAGTATGGCGATGCCAACCCCGGCCGCCTTGTCACCCCGCTGATGCGTCTGCAAGACCCCGACCACACCAAGATCGTGCTGGTCACATTGCCCGAAACCACTCCGGTGTCGCAAGCGGCCGCGCTGCAGGACGACCTGCGCCGCGCCAAGATTGAGCCCTATGCGTGGGTCATCAACAAAAGCATGTCCGCCGCCGGTACAAGCGATCCGCTGTTGGCAGCACGACTGGCAGGGGAAGTAAAACAGATGGACCGGATTGCCCACGGTCTGTCACAGCACAGCTATGTCATGCCCTGGATGGCCGAGCGGCCGGTGGGGCTTGCCGCGCTTGGCAAATTGACTACGCTATCAAAAACATAGCTTTTCGCGCACATTCATCGGGCGCTAGAGGCAGTTTTTATTCAGAACTTGGCAGCTGTCTTGCGGAAACCCAGCCGGTTCAAGCGCAGCGCTGCCGCACAAGCCAGTGTCACGCCCAGCAGCACTTCCGCCCAGATCGTGAGGTTAGTTGCCAGCGTGTGCTCCGAGCAAAGGCCCAGGGTGTAGTGCAGCAGGCCGTCTACGCCCAGCAAGCCATAGGCAACCAATAAAACGGCTGCCAACCGCGACCAGCCCAGCCGGCTGGCGATCAAGGACAGACCACCTACAGCTGCTACTGCCAACCAGGCGAGATACACCGACTCCCGCGTCATCCACACCGGCAAGCCGGGATAGAACGCGATGTATTCCGCGTTGTGCACGAAGTGCGTGAGGCTGGCGAGGGTATAGAGGACGAACAGAAGGGACATGCGCAAGGCCTGGCAGTAGAGTTTGGAGCTCAGTGATCGTTGTTCGTGATGACCTTGTCGCCCCTGCGCGGCTTGCCGGCGCGGCCGGCTTTGGACCAGTCGTAGTCCTGGCCGTCGGGCGTCTTGCCGTCCACCACGGCGTCCACGCCCTGCTTGCCCACGTTCTGCGGGTTCTCGCTGGCCATGGTCACAAAGGTGTAGCCGGCATCGCGCTTTTCCTTTGTGATTTGCAGGGCCTGCACCAGGTCTGCGGTTTCAGCGCCGTGGGATTGGCCTTCGGTGTCGGTCCAGTAGATTTTGAACATGGTGAGCCCTCGTTAATTCAGCGCTTGGCTGCTCAGGTCAGCCACTTTTGCATGAAGCCGGCCTGCCCCATTGCGGGGTCCAGCTCGTAATAGGCAAAGCCTACGCGGCGGTACAGCTTTTCGGCACCAGCGTTGCCTGAAAGCACTTCCAGCGTGAGCTTGCAGGCGCCGCGTTCGCGCGCGATGTCCTCCACCAAAGCAAGCATCTGTTCACCGATGCGCTGGCCGCGGTAACCCGCCAGCACCGCTACATCGTGCACGTTGACCAATGGCTGGCATTTGAAGGTCGAGAAGCCTTCAATGCAATTCACCAAACCCACAGGTATCGAATCGTCTGCGGACGCAAACGCGAGCACGCTGTAGGCCTGCGGGCGCGCGGCCAGCGAGGGCACGAGGTGCGCCTTCGCAAAGTCGCTCAGGGGCTCACCTCCGCCCATGGGATCGCTGGCGTATGCGTCCAGCAGCATGACCAACGCCGCTGCATGTACAGGGTTGGCGTAATCAGCACGCAAAACGCGGATAGGGTGGCTCATGGCTCAGGCTTTCAAGGTGTCAGCAATGCGCTGGGCGCAGCTTTGGGCGAGTGCTGCATCGCGGGCTTCCACCATCACGCGCACCAGAGGCTCGGTGCCACTGGCGCGGATGAGCACGCGGCCACTCTCGCCGAGCGCCGCTTCGGCCGCCTTGGTTTCTTCGGCCATGCGGGTGTTGCTCTTCCAATCTTGGCCGGGCGTCAAACGCACATTAATCAGTGTTTGAGGGAAAAGAGTCACACCGGCCAGCAACTCGGCCATGGTCTTGCCGCTACGCGCGCTGGCTTGCAGTACTTGCAAGGCAGAGACCAGTCCGTCGCCCGTGGTGTGCTTGTCGAGGGCCAGCAAGTGACCTGAGCCTTCGCCACCCAGAATCCAATGGTGCTTCTCCAACTCTTCGAGCACATAGCGGTCGCCCACTTTGGCGCGCACAAACTGAACCCCGCGAGATTTAAGGGCCACTTCCACCGCCATGTTGGTCATGAGCGTGCCGACCACGCCGGGTACGTGTTCGTCGCGGCCCAGGCGGTCGTCGGCCATCAGGTAGAGCAGCTCATCGCCATTGAAGAGGCGGCCGCTGGCGTCCACCAATTGAAGGCGATCGGCATCGCCATCGAGCGCCACGCCGAAATCTGCGCGGTGATCCTTCACGGCCTGCACCAGCGCTTCTGGGTGGGTAGCACCTACACCTTTATTGATGTTGAGTCCGTCGGGCGAGCAGCCAATAGCTATGACCTCCGCACCCAGCTCGTGAAAGACTTTGGGCGCAATGTGGTAGGCCGCGCCGTGGGCCGCGTCCACCACGATCTTCATGCCCTTCAAGGTCAAGTCATTGGCGAACGTGCTTTTGCAGAACTCGATATAACGGCCGGCTGCATCGTCCAAGCGACGGCTTTTGCCCAAGTGGGCGGACTCCACCCACACAGGGGGTTTCTCCAAGGCTGCTTCCACCGCCAGCTCCCAGGCGTCAGGCAGCTTGCTGCCCTTAGCGCTGAAGAACTTGATGCCGTTGTCGGCAAACGGGTTATGGCTGGCGCTGATCACCACGCCCAGCGAGGCACGTTGGGCGCGGGTGAGGTAGGCCACTCCAGGTGTGGGCAGCGGGCCCAACAGCACCACATCCACCCCCGCAGAGTTGAAGCCGCTTTCCAGCGCACTTTCCAGCATGTAGCCGGAGATGCGGGTGTCTTTGCCGATGAGCACGGTAGGACGCGCCTCTGTTTCCTTGAGGACATGGCCCACGGCGTGAGCCAGGCGCAACACAAAGTCGGGGGTGATGGGGGCTTGGCCCACAGTGCCACGGATGCCGTCGGTGCCGAAGTATTGTCGTCCCATGATGTAATTCCTGTTCTGGTTGTTACTGTTGTTTTAAGGTTGTTTGGGCAGCGATCAGCGCTGCGTTGTGATCGCAGGTGCTTGTTCTGCCTGCATAGCCGCGAGTACCCGCAAAGCGCTGACTGTATCCCGCACATCATGCACGCGCACCACATGCGCGCCGTTCTGCACCGCCAACACCGCTGCTGTCACGCTGGGCGCACGGCGCAACTCAATGTTCATGCCGGCCGCTTGCGCCAAAGAGGTGTGAGTGACCGCCGCCAGGGAGGATTTGCGGGACCAGCCTGCCAGCACTGCAAAGCCTTGCGGAATCGCCTGTGCCTGGCGCGCCAGAAGCGCAAAATTTTGTTGAACGGTTTTGCCGAAGCCGATCCCGGGGTCCAGGCAAATACGAGCCTGATCAATGCCTAGCCCTCGCAGATCCTGCGCGAGTAGCTCCAAAAATGATAGCACTTGGGGCACGACGTCGCCGTCCATGGGCGCAACCTGCATGGTCAGCGGGTCACGGTGCATATGCATCAGGCACACGCCGCAGTTGGGGTGCGCTGCGACTATGTCCTTGCCGGTCTTGCCCTGTGCATCGCCCGCCCAGCGCAAAGCCCACACGTCGTTGATGATGTCCGCACCGAGGTCAAGCGCAGCCTGCATGACGGCAGGTTTGTAGGTATCCACCGACACCGGCACTCCGAGAGTGACCGCATGCCGGATCACCGGCACCACGCGAGCAAACTCTTCTTCTAGCGAAACCGGCGGTGCTCCAGGGCGGGTGGACTCACCGCCGATGTCCAGGATGTCCGCGCCATCCTTGAGCAAGGTCTCGCAATGCGCCATTGCTGTCTGGCTGGTGGCGTGCTGCCCGCCATCAGAAAACGAGTCAGGAGTGACGTTGACAATCCCCATGACGTGGGGGCGGCTGAGGTCGAGCGTGAAGCGGGTGGTTTGCCAATGCATAACGTTTGATTATCCCCAATGACAACAGGGCCCGAAGGCCCTGTTGTCACGTGATGGCTAGGGAATCAAGCCGCGTTGGGTGCGGGGTCTGCCGCCACAGCGGGGGCTCCACCACTGCCGCCACCACTATTCGGCGGCGTACGCGGTGTCCAGTCCTTGGGAGGACGGGGCTCGCGACCGGCCATGATATCGTCCAACTGGTCGCTGTCGATGGTTTCCCATTCCAGCAAAGCCTTGGCCATGGCGTGCATCTTGTCCTGGTTGTCCTCAATCAGCTTGCGGGCCAAAGAGTATTGCTGGTCGATGATGCGGCGCACTTCCGAGTCCACCTTTTGCATGGTCTGCTCGCTCATGCTAGTGGTCTTGGTCACACTGCGACCCAAGAACACTTCGCCTTCGTTTTCGGCGTAGACCATGGGGCCGAGGGCATCTGTCATGCCGTAACGGGTGACCATGTCGCGGGCGATGGAGGTAGCACGCTCGAAGTCGTTGGACGCACCCGTGGTCATTTGCTTCATGAACACTTCTTCGGCAATACGGCCACCGAACAGCATGCTGATTTGATTGAGCATGTATTCGCTGTCATACGAGTAGCGGTCTTGCGCGGGCAGGCTCATGGTCACACCCAGGGCACGGCCACGGGGAATGATGGTGACCTTGTGCACCGGGTCGCACTTGGGCAGCATCTTGCCGATCAGGGCATGGCCGGCTTCGTGGTAGGCCGTGTTCTTGCGCTCTTCTTCGGGCATGACCATGGACTTGCGCTCAGGTCCCATGATGATCTTGTCCTTGGCCTTTTCAAAGTCCTGCATTTCGACCAAGCGCGCATTGCGGCGCGCGGCCATCAACGCTGCTTCGTTGCACAGATTGGCCAGATCGGCACCACTCATGCCGGGGGTACCGCGCGCGATCACGCTGGCGCTCACGTCCTGGCCCAAGGGCACTTTGCGCATGTGCACGTTCAGAATCTGTTCACGGCCGCGAATGTCGGGCAGCGTCACGTAGACCTGACGGTCGAAACGGCCGGGGCGCAGCAAAGCGGCATCCAGAATGTCAGGGCGGTTGGTGGCAGCCACCACAATCACGCCGACGTTGGTCTCGAAGCCGTCCATCTCCACCAGCATCTGGTTCAGGGTCTGTTCGCGCTCGTCGTTACCGCCGCCCAAGCCTGCTCCACGTTGACGGCCTACAGCGTCAATTTCATCGATAAAGATGATGCAAGGTGCGTTCTTCTTGGCGTTCTCGAACATGTCGCGCACGCGGGACGCACCCACGCCGACAAACATTTCTACAAAGTCGGAGCCGGAAATGCTGAAGAAAGGCACCTTGGCTTCACCGGCAATCGACTTGGCCAACAAAGTCTTGCCGGTACCGGGAGGGCCCACCAATAGCAAACCGCGAGGAATTCGTCCGCCGAGCTTCTGGAATTTGCTGGGGTCTTTGAGGAAGTCCACAACTTCCTTCACTTCTTCCTTGGCTTCGTCGCAACCTGCCACGTCGGCAAAAGTCACCGTATTGGTGTTTTCATCCAACAATCGGGCCTTGCTCTTGCCGAAGCTGAAGGCGCCGCCTTTGCCGCCACCCTGCATCTGGCGCATGAAGTACACCCACACGCCGATCAACAGAAGCATGGGGCCCCAGCTGACCAGCAGGGTCATGAGCAGAGAGCCTTCCTCGCGTGGCTTGACGTCAAACTTGACGTTGTTGGCAATCAGATCACCCACCAAGCCACGATCCAGATAGGTCGCAGTAGTACGCACTTTGCGGTCGTCAGCGGTGACGGCCAGAATCTCGGTACCGCCCTGCCCTTCCTGGATGATGGCGCTCTTGATCTGCTTGTTCCGCACTTGCTCCAGGAAATCGGAATACCCGACCGTACCCGACGCTGCTGTGCGTGAGTCAAATTGCTTGAACACGGTGAACAGCACCAAAGCGATCACCAACCACACTGCAACTTTAGAAAACCACTGATTATTCAAGCGAAGCTCCAATAAGGACGCGAAGGCCCGTGCTCCGCGTACATGGGACCCATTTTAGGCCTTTCAAGCAAGCGGCACCGTTATTTACGCTATCGCGGCCATAGAAACTGCATGGGTTTAGTCAAGCAGGGCTCAAAAACCCTTGAGACCCAGCCCGATAAGAAAGGTTTCAGACGAACGGTCACGTGACGCTTTGGGCTTGAGCGGCTTGACCGTCACAAACGCCTGTTTGAAGCGCTGCACCACTTCGTTGTAGCTGCCACCATGGAAAACCTTGGCCACCAGTGCCCCCTGAGGCTTCATGTGGTTCTGGGCAAATTCAATGGCCAGCTCAACCAGGTATTCCACCCGCGCGGCATCGGCCGACGAAATACCCGAGAGGTTAGGCGCCATGTCCGACACCACCAGATCCGCCTTCTGCCCGCCCAGAGCGGCTTCGAGCTGCGTCAAGGTTTCGGCTTCGCGGAAGTCTCCCTGGATGAAAGTAACCCCTTCGATGGGTTCCATGGGCAGCAAGTCGAGGCCGATGATGGTGCCGTTCATCTCCCCGACGGCAGCCCCTTGGGGCGACATGCGTCGGCGCAGGTACTGGCTCCATGCACCTGGTGTGCACCCCAAATCCACCACCAGCTGCCCCGGCTTGACCAGATGCAGGGCTTCGTCAATTTCCTTGAGTTTGTAGGCAGCGCGGGCGCGGTAGCCCTCTTTGTTTGCGAGCTTGACGTAGGGGTCATTGATATGGTCGTGCAACCATGCCTTGTTGACCTTTTTATTGCCCGCCTTGTTGTCGGGCTTGTTACTTTTGCTCTGCGTTTTCATTGCGTTGATAATACCCACATGCCTCAAATCCAATTGACACCCGCTCAGCGCAAAGAACACCGCGCTGAAGCCCACCACCTGGACCCCGTGGTTCTGGTCGGTGGCGATGGCCTGACTGCCAACGTAAAAAAAGAAATCGAAGCCGCCCTGAACGCCCATGGACTGATCAAAGTCCGCGTGTTTTCTGATGACCGCACCGCCCGTGACGAGATGTTCAAAACCTTGGCGGAAGAGCTCAATGCTGCGCCCATCCAGCACATCGGCAAACTGCTGGTGCTCTGGCGCCCCAAACCGGCCAAGGAAAAAGCGGTTGACGAAGATCGCATGCCAGGCCCCCGTGACTTCAAGGTCTTGAAGTTCGGCCGTCCCGGCACCCGCCCCGAAGTCAAAACCCTGCGTGTGCTGGGCAACCAGCGCCTCACGCCCGGCGGCAACATCAAGCGCGCCAAACCGAAGCCAAAGACCAGCGTCAAGAAACGCAGCCAGACCTGATTCGGAATTTTTTACTGACAACCGGAGCCCAAAGCTCCGGTTTTTTTATGCCTGTGTCTCGCTCGCAGCTTTCGCCGGCATAAGTGCGGTGATCATTTTCTTGAACACCACCAGCGCACACAGCCACTGCACGACGTACATCGCGCTGCCCAAACGATGCCAAAGGGCGAGGTTCTCTCGGGCAACGATACGGGGAGCCACCGCCAGCTCCACCAATAAGGCCAACAGCACGCCACCCACTACAAAAAGTGTAGCTGCCCGCGCAGATTCCACGGGGACCAACAAGCGATTTGATCTGAAAACCATCAAGAGCATGGCACCGCAAGCCACTGAAATCCAAGTCTGGGCACTGAAGAGTTTGGCCGCCATTTGGCCGGCCATGGCCGGGGTAGGCAGATGCACAAACAACATGGGCACCACCATAAAACCCAGCATCGTCAGGCTCATGGCCCACGCTGCCGCCAACCAGACCGGGAGTTGCCGCATCAGATGTAGTGAACCGCAACCACCTCGTAGGCGCGCTCGCCGCCGGGCGCCTGCACGACAGCGGTATCGCCAACTTCTTTGCCGATGAGGGCACGGGCAATCGGGCTGCTGATGTTGATAAGGCCTTGCTTCAGATCCGCCTCGTCTTCACCCACGATCTGGTACTTGACCTGCTGGCCACTGTCTTCGTCTTCCAGTTCCACCGTGGCTCCGAAAACTACACGGCCATCGGCCTGGATGGTGGACGGGTCAATCACTTGGGCCGCAGACAGCTTGCCTTCCACTTCCTGGATACGGCCTTCAATAAAGCCTTGGCGCTCTTTGGCTGCGTCGTAGTCTGCGTTTTCGCTCAGGTCGCCCTGGGCACGGGCTTCGGCAATCGCCTGGATCACCGAGGGACGCTCGACGGTTTTGAGTTTGTGTAGCTCGGCCTTGAGCATTTCAGCGCCGCGCTTGGTAATGGGATAGGTTGCCATGGTGTCTCTAGCCAGGTTTTATGGAGCCTCAAAGTACAAGGACAGTGCGGCGCTTGCGCGCGGCACTGTCCTATGCGGTTGGACCCGATTATGCCAATGATTGAGAAAGTTTAGGCAGTGAGTTCTGCGTGCATTTCCTGCACAGAGATCACACCCAAGCTATCCAGGTACTTCATGCCTTCCACGGCAGCCTCTGCGCCTGCAATGGTCGTGTAGGTGGTCACGCGGGCCAGCAAGGCGGAGGTACGGATCAGACGGGAGTCCGCAATCGCGTTGCGACGCTCTTCCACAGTGTTCACCACCATGGAAATTTCCTCGTTCTTGATCATGTCTACGATGTGCGGGCGACCTTCAGTGACCTTGTTGACCACACCGCAGGCCACGCCTGCAGCATTGATGGCAGCGGCAGTACCCTTGGTTGCCACCACATCAAAGCCCATGGACACCAGCTTGCGCGCCACTTCCACCGCACGAGGCTTGTCGGCCTGCTTCACCGAAATGAACGCTTTGCCACCACGGGGCAGCTTGGCGCCCGCGCCCAATTGGCTCTTCACGAACGCTTCGCCAAAGGTCTTGCCCACGCCCATCACCTCACCGGTGGACTTCATCTCAGGTCCTAGGATGGTGTCCACGCCCGGGAACTTGACGAAGGGGAACACCGCTTCCTTCACGCTGAAGTACGGAGGTGTCACCTCTTTTGAAATACCTTGGCTCGCAAGCGTTTGGCCGGCCATGCAGCGTGCAGCCACCTTAGCCAACTGGATGCCGGTGGCCTTGGAGACGAATGGCACGGTACGGCTGGCGCGTGGGTTCACTTCCAGCACGTAAATCACGTCTTTGCCATCCACGTTCTGGATAGCGAACTGCACGTTCATCAAACCCACCACATTCAAGGCACCGGCCATGGCTTTAGTCTGGCGCTTGATCTCGGCCACGGTGTCGGCATGCAAGCTGTAAGGTGGCAAAGAGCACGCAGAGTCGCCGCTGTGCACACCGGCTTGCTCGATGTGTTCCATCACGCCACCGATGAAGGTGTCGCCGGTCGCGTCGCGGATGCAATCCACATCGCACTCAATAGCGTCGTTCAGGAAGCGGTCCAGCAGCACGGGGCTGTCGTTGCTCACCTTGACGGCTTCGCGCATGTAGCGCTCTAGGTCGCGCTGCTCGTGCACGATTTCCATGGCGCGGCCACCCAGCACATAGCTGGGGCGCACCACCAAGGGGTAACCCAGGGCAGCCGCCTTTTCCAAGGCCTCGGCCTCAGTGCGGGCCGTAGCATTGGGTGGCTGGCGCAGATTCAAGGCGTGCAGCAGCTTCTGGAAGCGCTCGCGATCTTCAGCAGCGTCAATCATGTCAGGGGTAGTGCCGATGATGGGCACGCCATTGGCCTCGAGGTCCAGCGCCAACTTCAAAGGTGTTTGGCCACCGTACTGCACGATCACGCCGACCGGCTTTTCCTTGTCCACGATTTCGAGCACGTCTTCGAGGGTCAGGGGTTCGAAGTACAGACGGTCGGACGTGTCGTAGTCGGTAGACACGGTTTCAGGGTTGCAGTTGACCATGATGGTCTCGTACCCGTCTTCGCGCATGGCCAAGGCAGCGTGCACGCAGCAGTAGTCGAACTCGATACCCTGGCCAATACGGTTGGGGCCACCGCCCAGCACCATGATCTTTTTCTTGTCGGTTGGCGCGGCTTCGCACTCGGAGCCGTCGGCCTCGTACGTGGAATACATGTAGGCCGTATTGGTGGCGAACTCGGCGGCGCAAGTGTCCACGCGCTTGTAGACAGGGCGCACACCCAAGGCACGACGCTTTTCGCGTACCGCCTTGTCGGTGGTCTTGAACTGGCGCGCCAAGCGGCGGTCTGAGAAGCCTTTTTGCTTCAAAGCACGTAATGTGGACGCATCAATCTTGTCCAGCGCAGAGCCGCTGGCGGGCTGGGGCAGACGTTCGATTTCAAGCTCGAGCTTCACGATCTGCTCGATCTGCACCAGGAACCAAGGGTCGATCTTGGTCAACGCAAACACTTCGTCCACGCTCATGCCTTGGGCAAAGGCATCGCCCACGTACCAGATGCGCTCGGGGCCGGGCTCGCCCAACTCTTTTTCGAGCACTTCACGGTCTTGAGTTTTCTCGTTCATGCCGTCCACGCCCACTTCCAGGCCGCGCAGGGCTTTTTGGAAGGACTCCTGGAAGGTGCGGCCCATGGCCATCACTTCGCCCACCGACTTCATCTGCGTGGTCAGGCGGCTGTCTGCGGCGGGGAATTTTTCGAATGCAAAACGCGGGATCTTGGTGACCACATAGTCTATGCTGGGCTCGAACGATGCGGGGGTGGCACCGCCGGTGATGTCGTTGCGCAGCTCGTCGAGGGTGAAGCCCACGGCCAGCTTGGCTGCGACCTTGGCAATCGGGAAACCTGTCGCTTTAGAGGCTAAAGCAGAAGAACGCGACACACGCGGGTTCATCTCGATAACGACCATGCGGCCGTCTTTGGGGTTGATGGAGAACTGCACGTTCGATCCACCGGTGTCCACGCCGATTTCTCGCAAGACAGCCAAAGAGGCATTACGCAAAATCTGGTATTCCTTGTCAGTCAAGGTCTGTGCAGGTGCCACGGTGATGGAGTCACCGGTATGCACGCCCATGGGGTCCAGATTCTCAATCGAGCAGACGATGATGCAGTTGTCCGCCTTGTCGCGCACCACTTCCATCTCATACTCTTTCCAACCCAAGAGCGACTCTTCGATCAAGAGCTCATTGGTGGGCGAGGCTTCCAGACCGCGCTTGCAGATGGTCTCGAACTCTTCGGAGTTGTAGGCGATACCGCCGCCTGTGCCACCCAGGGTGAAGCTGGGGCGAATAACGGTAGGGAAACCCAAGGTCTTTTGCACTGCCCAGGCTTCTTCCATGCTGTGTGCGATGCCGGAACGCGCAGAACCCAGACCGATTTTGGTCATGGCGTCCTTGAACTTGAGGCGGTCCTCCGCCTTGTCGATGGCTTCAGGAGTAGCACCGATCAGCTCGACCTTGTATTTGTCCAGCACGCCGTGGTGCCAGAGATCCAGCGCGCAGTTCAACGCAGTCTGGCCACCCATGGTGGGCAGGATTGCGTCAGGCTTTTCCTTGGCGATGATCTTCTCGACGGTCTGCCAGGTGATGGGCTCGATGTAGGTCACATCGGCCGTGGCAGGGTCGGTCATGATCGTGGCGGGGTTGCTGTTGATCAGGATGACCTTGTAGCCCTCTTCACGCAAAGCCTTGCATGCTTGCACCCCGGAGTAGTCGAACTCACAGGCCTGCCCAATGATGATGGGGCCGGCGCCTATGATGAGAATGCTTTTGATGTCGGTACGTTTTGGCATGGTGGACTCTTAGCTTTAGGGCTTTTTACTTTTTAATCAAATCAATCGGGGTCAGTTCAGGCTGGCGGTTGCCAACTTGGCGCCGAACCAGACAAACAGGCCACCCACAGCACTGGACAAGGTGGCGCTCAGCCGCTTGCGGCGGCTGAAACCTTGGGCCAGGCGGGCGCCTGCAAAAATCAGGGCAGACAGATAAATCGCACTGAACACCATGATGATGGCGCTCAGAATCAGGAATGGCACGGCAGGGGTGTCGTAACCGGGATCGATGAACTGCACGAAGAAGGACAGCAGAAACAGAATGGCCTTCGGGTTCAACAGGCTGATCACCAGCGCCCGCTTGAAAGGCTGTTGCAGGTTGCTTGCGGCTTCTGCCACGGCAGTTTCGGCCGTAACCGGAGCCACGCTGCGCCATTTGCGGATGGCTGCAATCACGAGGTTGACACCTATCCACGTCAGATAGGCAGCACCCGCGTACTTGACCACCATGAACAAAGCGGGGTAAGTCCGCAGCAAACCTGCTGCCCCCAAAGCCGTGAGCAGCAACAAAATGGTGTCGCCCACAAACACGCCCATGGCGCCTTGGTAACCGGCCTTGACTCCGCGTACGGTAGCCACTGACAGGACGAACAACGAATTCGGGCCGGGCAACAAAATGATGCCCAATGCGCCTATCACGTAGGTCCAGAGGTCAGTGACACCGTAGAAGCTCATGCTGCTTAGCCTGCCTTCTTTTCCATCTCGGTGATGAAACGGTCAAACAGGTAGCCGATGTCGTGCGGGCCTGGTGATGCCTCGGGGTGGCCCTGGAAGCAGAAAGCTGGTTTATCAGTGCGCTCCAGGCCTTGCAAGGTGCCGTCAAACAAGCTGACGTGCGTGGGGCGCAGATTGGCAGGCAAGGACTTCTCATCCACTGCAAAGCCATGGTTCTGACTGGTGATGGACACGCGGCCGCTGTCCAAGTCTTTGACCGGATGGTTGGCACCGTGGTGGCCGAACTTCATCTTGAAGGTCTTGGCACCGCTCGCCAGCGCCATGATCTGGTGACCCAGGCAAATACCGAAGGTGGGTGTGCCGGTTTCGATCAATTCCTTGGCTGCGGTGATCGCGTAATCGCAAGGCTCCGGGTCGCCAGGGCCGTTGGACAGGAAGATGCCATTAGGGTTGAGCTTGAGCACCTCGGCAGCGGACGTTTGAGCAGGAACCACTGTCACCTTGCAGCCGCGCTCGGCCAACATGCGCAGAATGTTTTTCTTCACACCGAAGTCATAGGCCACCACATGGAATTTGGGGGCGGCTTGCTGGCCGTAGCCTTTGCCCAAGGTCCATTCAGCCTCCGTCCACGCATAGCTGCTGGCGCTGGAAACCACCTTGGCCAAATCCAAGCCCGCCATACTGGGCGCGCCTTTGGCGGCAGTCAAGGCTTTTTCAATAGCTTCCTTGGTCACCGTTTCGCCGGCAGCCAATGCCATGATGCAGCCGTTTTGCGCGCCTTGCGTGCGCAGCTGGCGGGTCAGCTGGCGGGTGTCGATGTTGGCAATGGCCACCGTGCCTTCAGCGACCAGGTACTCGGTCAGCGTCTGGGTCTTGCGGAAGTTGCTGGCTACCAAGGGCAGGTCCTTGATGATCAAGCCGGCGGCGTGGACCTTGTTGGACTCCACGTCTTCGGGGTTGATACCGTAGTTGCCGATGTGGGGGTAGGTCAGGGTGACGATCTGCTGGCAATAGCTGGGATCGGTGAGGATCTCCTGGTAGCCGGTCATGGAGGTGTTGAACACGACTTCACCGACGGTAGAGCCTGCGGCTCCAATGGAATTGCCAATGTAGACCGTGCCGTCTGCGAGCGCCAGGATGGCGGGTGGGGTGGTTCCCTTGAGAGACAAAAGCACTGGTTTCTCCGAATGTTTTACGGGTACGCCCAAACGCGCTCAAGACAGGCTCTTGGCGGGTGCCGCGCGGGAGTTGACTCCTGGCGGATGCTTTTTACGAGGGAATGTGCAGAGGTGCGCTTGGGACGGCTGTTTTCTGGAAAGCCTCTGATTATAGCCGAGGGCAAACCCGAATTCAGTTTCAGGCAAGCTTCAAGCTGCTGGCATGCAAGCAAATGGCCGCTGCCGCTGCCACATTGAGGGACTCTTCCCCGCCCGGCTGGCCTATGCGCGCGAAAACCGAGGCTTTGGCCATGAGCGCCTCGGAGACGCCCTGCCCTTCGTGCCCCATGGCCCATGCACAGGGGTGAGGCAAGTCCAGCTTTTGCACCAGATCGCCTTGATGGGAACTGGTGACCACCAGGGGCACTTTCAGTGTATCCAGGTCTTGCATCTCCAGCCCCTCGATCAGGCGAAGACCAAAGTGCGCCCCCATGCCGGCCCGCAATACCTTGGGGCTCCAGAGCGCGGCCGATCCTTTAAGCGCGAGCACCTGACGGAAACCGAAGGCCCCTGCACTGCGCAGGATGGACCCCACGTTCCCGGCATCCTGCACGCGGTCCAGAATCACGGTGGCAGCCTTGGGTTCGATGCTTGCCGCCTCAGGCAGGTCGAGCACAAATCCGACCTTGGCAGGGGACTCCAGCCCACTGACCTCACGGAACAAGGCGTCCGGAATCACTACTATTTTGATAGCTGCCCGCGCATATTCCACGGGCGCCAGTGGCATAAATGACTCAGAAACCACCAGCACCGATGGGACCACACCACGCGCCAGCGCAGCACTGCACAAGTGGTCACCCTCAATCCAGAAGCGCCCTGCCTTGCGGTACGCGGTGTTGTCGGCGCTGAGCTTGCGCAGCTCCTTGAGGAGCGCGTTCTCGCGGGAGCTGATGAGGATGGGTTCGGTCATAAAGGCTTCAGATCACGCGGGTCACCGGCGCAAAGGTTTTCCGGTGCTCAGGGCAGGCACCGTGGGTCTGCAAGGCGGCCAGGTGCTCGGCAGTGCCATAGCCCTTGTGGGTGGCAAAGCCGTATTGGGGGTATTGGGCGTCCAACTCGGCACACCAGCGGTCGCGGGTGACCTTGGCGAGGATGGACGCAGCCGAAATGGCGGGCACCGTGGCATCGCCCTTCACGATGGCTTCGGCCAGCACATCCAGCACCGGCAGGCGGTTGCCGTCGACCAGCACCTTGGCCGGCTTGAGGCGCAAGCCTTCGACGGCGCGGCGCATGGCCAGCAAAGTGGCTTGCAGGATGTTGATCTCGTCGATTTCTTCCACACTGGCGTGTGCGATGGAGCAGCACAGGGCTTTGGCGCGGATTTCGTCAAACAGCTTTTCACGGCGTGCGGCGCTGAGCTTCTTGGAGTCATTCAGCCCGGCAATCGGACGCAGGTCGTCCAAGATGACGGCGGCAGCCACCACCGGCCCGGCCAAGGGGCCGCGTCCCGCCTCATCCACTCCGGCTACCAGTCCCGGAATGTCCCAGCTGAAGGCCACTTGCTGCACCTTGGCAGCGACGGTTCTTTTAGCTTTGGAGGACTTTTTCAATGGCATCAGTGGCAAGGGCAGCGGTGTCGCGCAGCAATTCGGCGTGCAGCGCTCGGAAGGTGGATTCGAGAGCGGCTATTTTCGCAGGCTCTTGAACCGCCGCATCCAACCATTGCAGAACGCCGGCCGCGAGTGCTTCCGGAGTGGCTGCATCCTGCAGCAGCTCAGGCACCACAAAGTCGCGACACAAGATATTGGGCAAGCCTACCCAGGGCTGCAGCCGCTTGCGGCGCATGATCTGCCAGGACAACCAGGACATGTGGTAGCCGATCACCATGGGGCGCTTGAACAGGGCGGCTTCCAGGGTGGCGGTGCCGCTGGCAATCAGGGTGACATCACAGGCGGCCAAGGCCGTGTGGGACTGGCCGGTCAGTAGCTGCAAGCGCCCCGCCATGCCACTGTGCCGCGCAATCGCTTCTATTTCAGGCAGCAAGCCAGGAACCGCCGGTACTATGAATTTGATAGCTGGTCGCGCAGACTGGATGAGCCCTGCAGCCCTAAAGAATCTCGAAGCCAAGTGGCGGATTTCTGACTGCCGGCTGCCCGGCAGAATGGCCACCACCTCGTCAGTGTCGGATAGGCCTAGCAATCGGCGCGCGGCTGCCCTGTCCGGCTCCATGGGAATAACGTTGGCCAAGGGGTGGCCCACGTACGTTGCGGCGATTCCGTGCGTCGCCAGCAATTGCGGCTCAAAAGGGAAAATGCACAGCACATGGTCCGTGCTGCGCCGCAGTTTTTCCACCCTTTCAGGGCGCCAGGCCCAGATGGAGGGGCAGACGAAATGCACCGTCTTGACACCTTGTGCCTTGAGGCGGGCCTCAAGATCAAGATTGAAGTCCGGCGCATCGACGCCAATGAACACATTCGGCTTCTCCTCCAAAAGCCGGTCACCCAATGCAGCGCGAATGCCCACGATTTCACGGTAGCGGCGAAACAGCTCCCAGCTGAAGCCATGCACGGCCAACTTGTGGTGCGGCCACCAGGCTTGGAAGTCCTGCTTGGCCATCTGAGGGCCGCCGATACCTTGTGCCGCCGCTCCCGGCCAGCGTTGATGCACGCCTGCCAGTAGCAGCCCCGCCAGTAGGTCGCCGGATGCCTCGCCGGCCACCATCGCGATGACCGGCGCATCCATCGCGCGGGGGCTTTTGTCCATCACAGGCCGTAAAAGCGAATGCTCAGCGCACGATACCGCGGTTCGCGGATACGCCAGCGAGGAAGTCGTTCATCATCGCCACGTCAGGCGCTGTCTCGGGGCGCTCGGAAGCCATGGCGGCAATCCGCTCTTTGGCTTGATCCAAGGTGAGGTCGTCCCGGTACAAGGCCTTGTGAATCGCCTTCACACCGGAAATGCGCTCCGGGGTCCAACCACGGCGGCGCAAGCCTTCGAAGTTCATGGACCGTGCGCCAGCGGGCTGGCCTTGGCACATCACAAACGGGGGCAGATCCGCAAACAGCAATGAACACATGGCACTCATGCTGTGCGCGCCCAAACGGACAAACTGATGCACCACGGTGAAGCCCCCCAGAATCACCCAGTCACCCACATGCACGTGGCCGGCCAGTTGGGAGTTGTTGGCAAAAATCACGTTGTTGCCCACCATGCAATCGTGCGCAAGGTGGACGTAGGCCATGATCCAGTTGTCATTGCCTACCTTGGTAACGCCGGCATCCCCGGGGGACCCGATATTGAAAGTGCAAAACTCGCGGATGGTGTTGCGGTCACCGATGATCAGCTCACACGGCTCACCGGCGTACTTCTTGTCCTGAGGAATCGCACCCAAGGAATTGAACTGGAAAATCCGGTTGTTCTCACCGATGGTGGTGTGCCCCTCGATTACACAGTGCGGGCCGACTGTGGTGCCGGCACCGATACGAACATGTGGCCCGATGACCGTGTAAGGCCCGACGGTGACCGAACTGTCCAGCTCAGCGCCGGGCGCGACGATCGCGGTGGGGTGAACGTTTGACACGCCCTGCCCCTTAACTGATCGCGCGCATGGCGCAGGTCAACTCCGCTTCGCAGGCCAGCTCATCGCCCACCATGGCACTGGCTTTGAATTTGAAAATGCCAGCCTTCATGCGCAGCATTTCCACATTCAGATGGAGCTGGTCGCCCGGCTCTACAGGACGCTTGAATCGTGCGCCGTCAATGCCTGCAAAGTAGTACACCATCTGATCGTTGGGCGTGGTGTCCAAAGCATCAAATGCCAGCAATGCAGCCGCTTGGGCCAAAGCTTCCAACATCAACACTCCCGGCATCACGGGCCGGTGGGGGAAGTGTCCCTCGAAGAAAGGTTCGTTGATGGTGACGTTCTTCAGAGCCTTGATGGTCTTGCCTTTGTCCAACTCCAGAACGCGGTCCACCAGCAGGAACGGATAGCGGTGAGGAAGTTGTTTCAGAATCTTGTGGATATCCATCATGGCTTGTTCTCTTTTTCTAAGGTTTTGATTCGGTCACGCAAACTGTGGAGCTGCTTCAAGGAAGCTGCGTTGCGTTCCCAGTTGGCATTTTCGTCCAAGGGGAAAATACCGGTGTAATTGCCCGGCTTGAGGATCGACTTGCTGACCACCGTAGCCGCAGAGATGTTTACTCCCGCTGCGAGTGTCAAATGACCCAGAATGATTGCGCCACCACCCACCGTGCAATTCGGTCCTATGGACGCTGAACCAGCTACGCCCACACAACCCGCCATCGCGGTGTTAGCACCAATACGAACGTTGTGACCGATCTGGATCAGGTTGTCCAGCTTTACGCCATCTTCTATGACCGTGTCATTCAAGGCTCCGCGATCGATGCACGTGTTGGCCCCGATTTCCACATCATTGCCAATCTGAACTGCACCCAGCTGCTCAATCTTTTCCCAACGGACGCCATCGGGGGCAAAACCGAAGCCGTCTGCGCCTATCACCACACCCGAATGGACAATGCACCGATCCCCGATATGGCAATCCTCGCCCAAGGTTACGCGGGATTTCAACACCGTGCCTTCGCCAACTGACGCACCCGCTTCGATGACACACAAGGGACCTATGCGGGCCGTGGCAGCGATGGACGCCCCCGGGTCAACTACTGCAGTCGGATGAATCAGGGGTGTGCCCTTCAGATCCTTTGCCGCAACTTGACGCCACAGTTGCGTCAGCCTGGCAAAGTACAAATAGGGATTCGATGTCACGATGCACGCCCCGCGGGAAGTTGCCGTGGCCGCCATGGCGGGATGGACAATCACACAAGCTGCGCGGGACTGAAGTAGCTGCTGCTGGTACTTGGGGTTGCTAAGGAAACTGAGATCAGCCTCTGTCGCAGACTCCAGCGGGGCCAGACCGGTAACAAGGATTTCACCCGAGCCGACAAGCTCGCCTCCAAGTCTGTCGACGATGGAAGCAATCGAGAGTGAAGTCACATCAAGCGTCGGTATCGCCAAAGCTTATTTGGCGGCGGCGTTGAGAATCTTCAGAACCTTTTCGGTAATGTCATGACGCGCGCTGCTGTAGACCACCTCTTGTAGCACGAGGTCGTATTTTTCGCTTTCTGCCACTTGCTTGACAGCACGGTTTGCAGCGTCGAGCACTTTCTGTAGCTCTTCGTTGCGGCGGCCATTCAAGTCCTCTTGGAATTCACGCTGCCTGCGTTGGAAATCACGGTTTAGCTCGGCAAATTCTTTCTGGCTCGCGGCACGTTGCGCCTCCGACATGGCAGGCGCATCTCGCTCAAACTTTTCGCTCTTGGATTTGAGCGACTGCTGCAAATCAGCCAAATCTTTCTGGCGCTTGGAAAACTCTTGCTCCAACTTGGCTTGCGCAGTCTTTGCAGGCGCCGATTCGGTGGTGATCCGTTGTGTATTGATATAGCCCACCTTGGACTCTTGAGCAAAACTGCTGCCCAAGACCAAAACCAATGCGGTCGCCAACGCCCATTTCACTTGTACTGTTTTCATTAAAAGGTTGTTCCGATTTGAAATTGAACGTTCTGCATTTTATCTGCGTCAAACTTGGAGAGCGGCCTAGCTATCGCAAGTCGCAAGGGGCCCACCGGCGATATCCAGCTGATACCGACACCGAAAGATGAGCGCATATCCGACAGTTGAATCGCCTCATCAACCGCGTAGATTCCGCCGGCATCCACGAATGCGAAGCCACGCAAGGTGCGATCATTGCCCCCACCCGGGAGCGGAGAGAGCAGCTCCGCGTTAAACACAACCTTCTTCGCACCACCTGTTGCTGTCAGTGACGCAGCACGTTGGGCTGCAGTTGTCAGGCTACCTTGCTCAAACCCGCGGACCGAACCCAATCCACCGAGGTAGTAGTTTTTGAAAATAGGATAGGAGCCAGTACCGGTCGCGGCCCCCATGGACAGCTCGCTGTTGAAGGCTGCCGTCACGGTACGACTTACCGGGACAAATTGTTGGTACTGCGCAGTGCCGCGGATATACCGCATGTCACCGCCTACACTCCACTCTGCATTGGTGCGGATTACCTTGCCGGTGCTCGGTACTAGCGCACTATCCCTCGTGTCACGGGACCATCCGACCGTCAAGGGAACAGCTGTAGCGCTGTAACCGAATTCATTGGCGTAATTCTGATAAACCGTCGGCAGGAATGTACCGGGAATGATTCGGGTCTTGTCGGCACCCAAACCGAAATACACCGTGTCAGAGTCCGAGAATGGCACGCCGAAACGTACACCGACACCAGTGGTCTCGACGGCGTAGGTATCGACATCATCGTAGGGACGCGATGTGCGCTGGTACAAGTCGAAAGTACGGGATACACCATCGTCCGTGAAATACGGGTTGGTCGTACTCAGCACCACCGTCCGGTTAGCTTTGCTGGTATTGACTTCGATACCCAACGAATTTCCGGAGCCAAATGCATTTTCCTGCTTGAAGCCAAACGACAAGCCCAGTCCATCCGCACTGGAAATACCAGCTCCCAGGCTGATACTGCCGGTGGGCTTCTCAGCAACGGTGATTGTCAAATCGACCTGGTCAGGCGAGCCCGCGACCTCTTGGGTATCTATGCCCACATTGGTGAAGTAACCCAGTCGATCTACGCGATTACGAGACTGACGGATTTTTTCACCATCGTACCAAGCGGCCTCGAGTTGGCGGAACTCACGGCGAATCACCTCGTCGCGGGTGCGGTCGTTGCCAGCCACGTTAATGCGCCGCACATACACACGGCGAGAGGGCTCCCCCACCAAGGTGATTTCGACACGGTTCGTGGAACGGTCAATATCCGTTCGTGCCTCAGCACGTGCAAACGCGTAACCGAAATTGGCGAAGTAATCCGTGAATGCCTTCGTGGTTTGCGCAACATCTGTTGCGTTGTATGGCTCACCCGCCTTGATGGTCACCAGTGACTGGAACTCCTGCTCTTTGCCCAGAAAGTTGCCTGCCAGTTTTATTTTTGACACTGCAAATTGCTCACCTTCGGTGATATTCACTGTGATGGCGATGTCTTTTTTGTCAGGTGAAATCGCCACTTGGGTCGAATCTACCTTGAACTCCAGGAATCCACGTGCGAGGTAGTACGACCTCAAGGTTTCAACGTCCGCATTGAGTTTGGTACGGGCATAGCGGTCGGACTTGGTATACCAGCTCAGCCAATTACCGGTATCGGAGTCAAACAGTCCGCGCAGTGTGCTAGAAGAAAAACTCTTGTTTCCAACAATATTGATTTCGCTGATCCTGGCCGTATCGCCCTCAGAAACGGCAAAACTCACGTTAACGCGATTGCGCTCAATGGGCGTTACCGTCGTGACGATGTCCACCGCGTACATACTTTTGTTGATGTACTGCTTTTTCAGCTCTTGTTCTGCGCGATCAAGGAGAGCTTTGTCAAAAGACCGCCCTTCGGAAAGGCCGATATCCCTCAACGCTCGTTTCAGAACATCCTTGTCAAACTCTCTGTTACCGGAAAAATCCACATCTGCGACGCTAGGCCGCTCTTCCACAATTACAACGACGACCCCATCCTTGCTTTCGATTCGCACATCTGTAAACAAACCAAGCGCAAACAATGAGCGTATCGAGGCCGCTGCCTTTTCATCAGTATACGTGTCACCGACCCGCACAGGGATCGAGGCAAACACTGTACCAGCCTCCACTCGCTGAAGGCCTTCCACGCGGATGTCACGCACCGCAAAAGGCTCCAGTGCCAAGCTACTCTGCATCAACACCGCCAACAGCGCACTGCAAGCGGATGCACGAATGCCGCGACGATGATTTTTGAATGTACTCACTTTGAATCTCCGGGGATTGGGTCTCATGGCGTTACGCCCTAACCCAAGATATGCAAAACATCGTTATAGAAGGCGATGGACATCATCACCATCAGCAGTGCGACTCCTGCACGCTGGAGCCATTCCCACCATTTCTCGGGTACCGGACGACCAGTAACACCCTCCCAAAGATAATACATCAGGTGCCCTCCATCCAAGACGGGCAGGGGCAGCAAGTTCAACACCCCCAAACTGATACTAATGAGAGCTAGAAAGCTGATGTACTGCAGCGATCCCAAAGCGGCAGATTTGCCTGCATAGTCGGCAATGGCCAGAGGGCCGTTCAGGTTGCGCAGTGATACCTCCCCCATCACCATTTGACCCATGGCGACCAATGACATCCGGGAAATTTCCCATGTTTTCTTGAGTGCTCGGCCTAGGCCTTCAAACAATCCGTATTGGATTTCCAATGTCTCCGGCGCCGCACCGATATAAGCGCCTATACGTCCTATGGTGATACCACCTTGCGATTCCGCCTTCGGCTTGACCACTACATCCAGTTCGCGACCTGATCGTGATACGCGCCAAACCATGGGGGCGTCTGCGGACTTCTGAATCAAAGCCCGGAGTTGACCGGAATCAACGATAGGTCTGCCGTTTGCGGAAAGTACGGTATCTCCGAGCAATAAACCTGACTCTTCTGCACGACTGCCGGTTGAAATCTCACCCATAACCGGTCTGGAAAACGGTGCCATCCACCCTATTTTTTGAAACAGCGCAGTATCGGCCGCACTCACTTCGAGCCCCGACAAATCGAGAGACCGCAGTGTGGCATCAGTGGGTGCGTCATTCGCCGAGTCCGTGGCGCGAACGTAGATCAGACTTCTCTCTAGACTAGCGGTTGCCAACCACCAACGAAATTCCTCGAAGGTCCGGATGGGCACCATATTGTCAGCATCCAGCCCGACTTCAAGAACACGCTCTCCACCAGACCATCCGCCCTTGGCTGCGACCGAAGATTCCATGGGAGTGGGCAAAACCGCTGCTGCTTGAGGAACCGCCTGCCAGTTCACAACGGCATACAAAAAGACCGCGAGCACCAGATTAGCCAATGGACCAGCTATCACGATCGCCGAGCGCCGAGCAAGCGACTGGCGATCGAATGCTTGTTTGTACTCGTGCTCGGCAACAGGGCTTTCACGACCGTCCAACATCTTGACGTAACCACCTAAAGGTATCGCACTGAGCACGAACTCAGTACCGTTGCGCTTGGAGGTCCAACCCCACACTTTGGGCCCAAAGCCAATGGAAAATCGGAGCACTCTGACGCCGCATAGCCGAGCGACATAAAAGTGGCCCCACTCATGCACTGCAACCAACAGGCCTATAGCTACCAAAAACGCCAAAACCGTTTGCATGTCAGGATGATGTGATCTATTTAATGAGTGAAAAACAAGACTGCGAAGCCACAGAACGTGCTTCTGCATCAAGGGCTATCAACGATGACAAATCAACGGGAGAAACAAAGCTCAATGCATTCAAGGTAAGCATATTGACTGTGTGGATCTGGTCAAAGCGGATCTTCCTGTTCAAAAATGCATCAACGGCAATCTCATTGGCCGCATTTAGCACTACGGTTGATCCGGACTGACCCTCCAAAGTTTCCCAAGCAAGCCGCAATCCGGGGTACCGTGCTTGGTGTTCGGCACTGTGTATGGATTCAAACGTCAATGAAGCCATGCTTGAAAAATTGAGTGCGCAAGATCCAGACGCCACTCGTCCCGGCCAAGCCAACCCGTATGCGATTGGGCCTCGCATGTCAGGAGTTCCGAGTTGTGCCACCACGGAGTTGTCGACATACTGAACCATCGAATGGACCACACTTTGCGGATGCACGATGACATCAATCTGGCGGGGATCCACACCGAACAAGAACTTCGCCTCGATCACTTCCAAGGCTTTGTTCATCATGCTTGCAGAATCCACCGAAATTTTCCGCCCCATCACCCAATTGGGATGCGCGCAAGCTTGTTCAGGAGTCGCCTCACGAATTTGCTCGGGGGTCCAGGTTCTGAAAGGGCCGCCGGAGGCGGTCAATATAAGTTTGTCGATGACAGAGGGCCAGTGCTCACGGCTGTCCGGCAAGGACTGAAAAATGGCGGAATGCTCGCTGTCAATCGGAAGCAAAACAGCCCCACCCTGCTTGACGGCAGACATAAACACGTCACCGCCCACCACTAGGGCTTCTTTATTAGCTAGCAGTAGCCTTTTGCCAGCCAATGCGGCTGCAATGCAGGACGACAAGCCTGCGGCCCCCACAATGGCTGCCATGACCATATCGACTTCTTTATGGGATGCAACCTCATCCAGGGCAGCCGCACCCGCAAGCACTTCTGTTTTTGCACCTGCTTGCTTAAGCCGTTCTTGAAGAACCATGGCGTGATTGGGGCTAACCATAACCGCAAGCTGCGGTTGGAATTGAATGCACTGTGCGTACATCAATTCCACATTCGTAGAGGCGGTGAGCGCAAAAACAGAGAATTGCTCAGGGTGACGCTGCATCACGTCGAGGGTGTTGACTCCAATAGAGCCTGTCGAACCCAGTACAGTAATTTGCTTCATTTACTGCCGATCAGAATGACTGGAGGAGCATTGCCAGCGGAACAACAGGTAAGAGTGCATCCACCCTGTCCAAAACGCCCCCGTGCCCCGGCAGCAGTTGGCTACTGTCTTTCGCGCCTGCGGCCCTCTTGACCAGGGACTCCAACAAATCACCGCAGATACTCATTACGCCAAGAAACACCACAGCAAGAACCATGAACACCCAGTGCCTGCTGGCCAGCACACTGTAGATACTCGGTGAATCCAAGGTCCAAAATCGGTCGGCAGCCATCCATAACACTGCAAGCAAAAGTACGCCCACAAGCCCGCCCAACGCACCCTCACGGGTTTTGCCAGGACTGATTTCTGGTGCCAATTTTTCTTTGAATACCCGACCTCCGAAGGAGCGTCCGACGAAGTAGGCGGCAATATCAGCGACCCAAACCAACACCAAAACTGAAAAGAGAAAGTTCACGCCCTGCGATCGTGCAGAAACAACCGCCAGCCATGCTGCGCATAAGATGACGAAGCCGGTCAGCTGGCGCATCGTCTGATTTGATGCACTCCAAGCTTGCACACCAGAACGGATCAATGCTCCACCACCTGCTACCCAAACGACCGCACTTGCGAGCCAAACCAACTGCAACGTTGAGTCTGTGGGCTGAAGCATCCATAACGCGCTGCAGACAAGTGCACAAACACATCCGGCCAAGAGCGAGTACAACCGGCTTGCGCCATTCAATCTAAACCATTCCCACGCTCCACATGCCATCAGCACCCCGGCTACGCATGCAAAAACAACGGGTTGTGGATAAAAGACTGCCGGCAGCAAAATGGCCAACAAGGCCACCGCGGTGAGAATACGCAGGCGCAGCATAAAAACCCTTAGATATAGAGCAACGCGCGCTTAGCGAACCTGCTCGGAAGTCTTACCGAATCGCCTCTCGCGGCCACTGAACTCTGACAAAGCCTCGTCAAGATTCTGTTCGTTGAAATCTGGCCACAAAACCGGGCTGAAGAAAAACTCAGAGTAGGCTGATTGCCACAGTAAAAAATTACTGATCCGGAACTCACCACCAGTGCGGATAAACAGGTCAGGATCCGCACTCGGTGACAGCGCCATCGCCTTGGACAAACTTTCCTCAGTGATGGCCTCACCGGTTTCAACCAAAGCATTGGCTGCCTGAACGATATCCCAGCGCCCACCGTAGTTAAAGCAAACATTGAGCGTAAGCCCACTGTTTAGAGCAGTTTCCGATTCTGCTTGTTGGAGACCTTGTTGCACCTTTTCCGAGAGCCCGGATCGGCTACCTACAAACCGGAGACGAACGCCTTCCTGCTTGAGTTGGGATACTTCGCGTGCCAACGCACCAGCCAGCAAATCCATAAGACCGGATACCTCATCAGCAGGGCGATTCCAGTTTTCGGACGAGAAGGCAAAAACCGTCAGTGCGGAAACATTCCTGGGCGGGCAGGCTCTGACAATACGTTTGAGCGTCTCTACACCCTGCTTATGACCCGCCAATCGAGGCAAAAAACGCTTGGAGGCCCAGCGCCCGTTTCCATCCATCACGATGGCCACATGCAACGGGCTTGAAGAATCAGAAGCCGACATGCGTTGTAGCGTTACACCGCCATGATGTCTTGTTCTTTGGACGCCACCAAACGATCGATTTCTGTGATGTGCTTGTCGGTCGTTTTTTGTACATCTGCTTCGCAACGCTTTTGATCATCTTCAGAAGCTAGCTTGTCTTTCACCAGTTTCTTGACTGCTTCGTTGGCGTCACGTCGCAAGTTACGGACTGCAACTTTGGCACCTTCGCCTTCGCCGCGCACGACCTTGGTAAGCTCTTTGCGACGCTCTTCTGTCATGGCAGGCATGGGTACCCGAATTAATTCACCCATGCTGGAAGGATTGAGGCCTAAGTCGGAATCTCGAATAGCTTTCTCAATCTTGGGTGCCATGTTTTTTTCCCATGGCTGTACGCTGATAGTACGTGCATCGATGAGAGAAAGATTGGCAACCTGACTCAATGGAACCATAGAGCCGTAGTAGTCCACTTGAACGGTATCCAACAGGGCAGGGTTGGCCCGGCCAGTGCGGATTTTGGTCAAGTTATTCTTCAGAGATGCGATGGATTGATCCATCTTTGCATCCAATGTTTTTTTGATTTCGTCAACGGACATAGTTTGTTTGCTCCTATGCGATCACACTGTTTGCACTGGGGTTACACATGCACCAGAGTACCTTCATCTTCACCCATCACAACACGCTTTAGCGCTCCGTGCTTGAAGATTGAAAAGACTTTGATCGGCAGCTTTTGATCCCGGCACAGGGCGAATGCAGCTGCGTCCATGATGCCAAGGTTTTGGGTCATCGCGTCATTGAAAGTAATCTTCGAGTAGCGGGTTGCCGACGGATCCTTTTTTGGGTCCGCTGTGTAAACACCGTCAACTTTAGTCGCCTTCAAAACCATCTCGGCACCAATCTCAGCTCCGCGCAATGCTGCGGCAGTATCAGTTGTGAAAAATGGGTTACCGGTACCCGCAGCAAAAATAACCACCTTGCCTTCTTCGAGGTATTGCAAGGCCTTGGGACGGACATAGGGCTCCACCACTTGCTCGATGCCAATAGCAGACATAACACGTGCCGTTAGACCAGCTTTGTTCATCGTATCGCCCAGCGCAAGTGCGTTCATCACTGTCGCCAGCATACCCATGTAATCGGCTGTAGCCCGGTCCATACCGACAGAGCCACCCGCAACACCACGGAAAATGTTACCGCCACCGATCACCACGGCAACCTCTACACCCAATCGGGTCACTTCCGCAATTTCATCAACCATCCGGACAATGGTGTCCCGGTTGATACCAAACTGGTCGTCGCCCATCAATGCCTCGCCGGATAACTTGAGCAAAATTCTCTTGTAAGCAGGTTTAGATTGGCTCATGGACGACTCCCGTTCGGTGACTAACAACTTTTCTATTAGATCAAGCAGACTGCTTGGCCGCAGCCACTTGCGCTGCAACTTCAGCAGCGAAATCATCTACCTTCTTCTCAATGCCTTCGCCCACCACATAAAGAGTGAATCCCGTCACAGTAGTAGATACTGACTTGAGCATTTGCTCAACGGTCTGCTTGTCGTTCTTGACGAAAGGCTGATTGAACAAAGACACTTCCTTCAGGAACTTCTGAACACCGCCTTCAATCCGCTTGGCCACAATCTCAGCAGATTGCACTGGCTTGCCCGCAGCAGTAGCGATTGCAGCGTCTTCTGCTGCCTTTGCTGCAGCTACAGAGCGCTCGCGCTCAACCAGCTCAGCAGGGACTTGGTCAGCAGACAAAGAAACTGGCTTCATCGCTGCAACGTGCATTGCGACGTCCTTTGCAGCAGCTTCGTCGCCATCAAACTCCACAACAACGCCGATGCGTGTACCGTGGAGATAGGAAGCCAGCTTGTTGGAACCGTCGAAACGCTGGAAGCGGCGGAAAGTCATGTTCTCACCAATTTTGCCGATGAGACCCTTGCGCACATCTTCCAAGGTAGGGCCGAAACCGTCTTGCTCGTAAGCCAGACCACCCAGAGCCGCAACGTCTGCAGGATTGTTCGCAGCCACAAGATTTGCAGCGGCATTTGCCAACGCCAGGAAGCTGTCGTTCTTAGTGACGAAGTCAGTTTCGCAATTCACTTCAATCAGTGCGCCGACACCGTTAGCAATGCTGGTAGCAACAACGCCTTCAGCTGTAACGCGAGCGGCGGCTTTGCCAGCCTTGCTACCCAATTTGACACGCAGAATTTCTTCCGCTTTGGCCATGTCTCCTTCAGCCTCTGTCAAAGCTTTTTTGCATTCCATCATGGGTGCATCGGTTTTGCCGCGCAGTTCTGCCACCATGCTCGCTGTAATTGCTGCCATTTGTATTCTCCGAATTTCAACAGTTTAGTTAAGGGCTAAAAAAAAGGGGCAACGAAGCCCCCTTTTTCGGGTGCAAAAGTGCTTAAGCCGATGCTTCACTCACTTCAACAAACTCATCATCGCCTTCAGCCGCAACAGCCTTGACCACATCGTCAACCGCGTTCGCACGGCCTTCCAGAATTGCGTCAGCAATTCCACGGGCATACAAAGTCACAGCCTTGGAAGAGTCGTCGTTACCGGGAATGACGTAGTCAATGCCTTCTGGCGAGTGGTTGGAGTCCACCACACCGATCAAAGGAATACCTAACTTGCGTGCTTCTGCGATCGCAATTTTGTGGTAACCCACGTCGATCACGAAAATAGCATCGGGCAAGGTGTTCATGTCTTGGATACCGCCGATGTCTTTTTCCAGCTTTTCAAGCTCGCGGGCGAACATCAACTGTTCCTTTTTGCTCATGCTGTCCAAACCTGCTTCCTGCTGGACTTTCATGTCCTTCAGGCGCTTGATGGAAGTCTTGACAGTCTTGAAGTTTGTCAGCATGCCGCCCAACCAACGCTGGTCAACAAAAGGAACACCGGCACGTTGCGCTTCAGCAGCCACGATTTCGCGAGCTTGGCGCTTAGTACCCACCATCAAAATGGTGCCACGCTTTGCAGACAGCTGGCGTACGAACTTGGCCGCCTCCTGGAACATCGGAAGAGACTTTTCCAGGTTGATGATGTGGATTTTGTTACGGTGACCGAAGATGAACGGCGCCATCTTGGGGTTCCAGAAGCGGGTTTGGTGACCGAAGTGGACGCCGGCTTCCAGCATTTCGCGCATTGTTACTGCCATATTTAACTCCGAAGGTTGGGTCTGAAATCCATCCCGCTGATCGCCTGCAAACGACGCTACAGGAAACACCTTGTGGGGATGGTTTGTGATTACTTTGGCGGACACAGCCACCAAAGCCGGTCGAGTATAACACGCACCGTTTTCTAAGGCCTAACGGTTCTAGCACTACCTTTTACGGGCCAACTTCGAGCCAATTCTGTCAATCCGACCGAAAGCTATGAAAAAATAAGGACAAGCAAAAGACGCAATCGATTTTGAAAGTTGAAATGAAAATAGCCATTGTGGGCGCGGGAGTTGTAGGAATCACAACAGCCCACGAACTAGCCGAAGCCGGCCATGCAGTCACCGTATTTGAGAAAAATGGTGCCGCAAGTGAGTCTTCCAGCTTTGCAAACGGCGGAATTCACTGCAGTAGCTTTACATTGCCACTATCTGGCCCAGCATTGTCCGGAAACAAATTGAGCCGTTTCTGGCAGAACACCCGTCGGATGTCGCATTCACGATGGGCAACGCCTGCGAACTTTCGTTGGCTATGGTCACAAAGCGGCAGTAAAGCTTTAGTCAGGTCAAGTGAAAACCAGTCTTTCGGACAACGAATGGCGCGCCTGGGCATGGAGATTACAGACGGATTGATCTCGCACCATCAGTGGGAAGTCGAACAAAGCGAAGGTCAGCTGGTGCTGCTTAGTAATGAAGCAGAGATGAGTCGATATTCGAACGCACTTCAGACACTAAAAGAAGCGGAACAGCCGTACAGGCTTCTCAGTTGTGATGAGCTGGCAGCCCATGAGCCAGCCCTGCATGGCACAGAAGGTGTATTCAAGGCAGTTCACATTCCCGGAGACCGGGTTATGAATTGCCGCCAGTTTTCGCTCCTTGCAAAGCAGGCCGCTCAACGCAGTGGAGTCAACTTTCAATTTGACACCGAAGTTGCGGCCATTAAACCGCAGAACAAACCTCAAGTCCGACTCAAGGGCGGTGATGTTCAGCCATTCGATCATGTGATAGTGTGCACAGAATCCTTGCCGCCAGAGGGCTTTCTGAAAACTAACCTAGAAGCGTCCACTGCCCGAATTGACAGTTACGCACTGAGCGTGGCCATTCGTGAGCCATTGAATGCACCGCGCAGTGCGGTGCAGGACTGCAAATCAGGTATCACGATCACTCGCATCGGCAAAAGACTGCGGGTGTGCGGTGGTGCAGAGTTAAACCCTTCTAGCTCGAAAACACATGACAAACGCGTCGTGAACAAACTGTTCCGTACGTTGGATCAGTACTTTCCGGGTGCAGCCAATTACCCGGCCGGAACACAAACTTGGCGCGCCAGCCGCACATTCACTTTGGATGGTCTTCCTTTGGTGGGAAGTGCCGGACTGCCCGGCGTCTGGCTCAATCTGGCCCACGGAGCCAATGGCTGGACACTGGCGACTGCGAGTGCGAGGTTACTATCCGAACAAATTGCAGGCCACACCACCAGCTTGCCGTGTGAATCTATCAGCCCGCATCGCTTTAATCGATAAGCATTGCAAACCGTGTAATACGGTAGATCAAGCAGCACAGGGAAAGAGACGTCATGAGCCCAGAACTGTCACAACGACTTGCCGCAGCGGTAGACGGTATGCCTGCGTTTCCGAAAAGCGTCCAACGCATTTTGGAACTGACGCGAGATGTCAACAGTACGCCCAAAGACCTGGTGGACGTCATCGACAAAGATCCTGTGGTTACGGTCAAGATATTGAAGGTCGTCAATTCAGCTTACTACAGTCTGCCAAGACAGGTGACCTCCATTGGTCATGCGGTGGTCTATCTTGGTTTCAATACGATCAAAAATCTGGCTTTGAGCATCGCAGCGATTGGCATGCTCCCCAAAGAAAACCAAGCGGGGTTCGATGTACAGCAATATCTGCTTCACTCCCTGGCGACCGCGAGTATTTCCAAGCAACTCGCCCTGAAGGTGGATGATGCCGATCCTATGGATTGCTTCATTGCAGGTCTTTTGCATGATTTTGGAAAGATGGTTTTCGCCCAATTCATGCCGCAGGAGTTCAAAGCCGCGTTGGCTTTGAGTGCCGCCGACAACAGCTCCTTGCATACCGCCCTGCAAAGCACCATTGGCGCTGATCATGCCGTGGTAGGGGCCATGCTCGTGGAAAAATGGCGTTTTGCACCGGCTTTGGTGGAAACCATCAGGCATCAAAGGGCGGACAACCTGAGAGACACCGACATGATTGCCTGCGTTTTCGGCGCCAATCAAATCAGCAAACGCTTGGCCTTTGGATTTGCCGGCAACCACTACATTGACGAGCTCCCAGCCTCCTTCCAGAAACGCCTTGGTGGCGATCTGGACCAAGTGATCGCCTCTTTAGGCGATCTGACAGGCTTGTTCGAAGAAGCACAAGTGTTTGCGAAGTTGTAAAGGACAGGCTTATGAAAGTCAGGTTTTGGGGAGTTCGTGGTTCCATCGCTTCGCCCGGTCCCAAAACCGTGCGGTACGGCGGCAATACAACCTGTATTGAAATCCGGACAGACAACAACGAATTGATCATCCTGGATGCCGGAACCGGCATCTTCCCCCTCTCCCAGACCTTGTTGGCAGAAATGCCGGTGACCGCGAATGTGCTGATCACCCACTCGCATTGGGATCACATTCAAGGGCTTCCATTTTTCATCCCTAACTTCATTCCCGGCAACACTTTGCGATTGCACGGTGGCTTTGACCCGGTTTCGGGCAAAGGCATCGAGCAGGTAATGGCGGTGCAACTTCAATACAGCTACTTCCCCGTACGCGAGGAAGAGATGAAGGCCCGCATCGAGTACGTGACGCTGATACCAGACCAGCCGATCCAGATCGGCAGTGCCACCGTGACACCCTGCCTATTGAATCATCCGGTGGTGGACTTCGGTTACCGCATTGAATGCAACGGAAAGTCCGTATTCTTCACCGGTGACCATGAGCCGCCGTACAACATTTATGCGACCGGGGATGAGGGCTTTGCGGACTATCAGGCATTTGTAGACGAGAAGAACAACACGATCCTGGAAGCCATTAGAGGGGTGGATGTCTACATTGCTGACACCTCCTATACCGATGCAGAGTACCCCTCCAAAAAAGGTTGGGGGCATGGCACCTTCAGCACCAGTATTGCATCGGCTCACGCTGCTGGGGCCAAAGTGCTCTTTTGCACACACCACGAGCCGACCCGAAGTGATGACGCATTGGAGCTCGCCTTTGCGGACGCACTCGAACAAAACTCCGAGTTGAGCAGAGGCATGGATATCCGGCTCGCCCGCGAAGGCGACACCTATGAATTCTGAGTGGATCCTATCCTCCAAGGGTCCCAAGGCTTACATACGCATTCCCATCCTCGACACGACTGCTTCACGCGCCCTTGAGAAAACTGCTGCGCTGGATCATCCATCGGTCCACCTGATGAGCCGCGCCGGCTTGGCTCTCGCGCAGCTCTCACTAGCGGTATCGCCACATGCTCAAGTTTTTTGGATTGCCTGTGGGCGGGGCAACAATGGTGGTGATGGACTCGAGGCCGCCATCCATTTGCATCGATGGGGCAAGAAGGTCCACATCAGTATGCCAAGTGGCGACAAGGCTTTGCCAGATGACGCTGCTCAAGGCCTAGCGAGAGCACACCAAGCAGGCCTATCAGTCCACGACCATGCACCGGATAGCTGGGACACATGCATTGATGCTCTACTTGGCATCGGGCTGAGGGGCGCACCCACCGGTGTCTATGCGGATTGGATCGGACGTATCAACTCGCGATCATGTGAGGTCATTTCTGCCGATATTCCCAGCGGACTGATGGCAGACACAGGGACTGTACCGGGCGTGTGCGTGACAGCCACACACACCTTGACCATGCTGAGTCTAAAAGCAGGTTTACTGACATTTCAGGGCCGGGATGCTTGCGGCAACCTCTGGCTCAACACCTTGGGTGTGGATACCACCACAGAGCCGACAGCCTGGCTTAACCCCATGCCCGCCATTCACCAGCGTGCCCACATATCCCACAAAGGTACTTTTGGAGATGTCGCCATTGCAGGTGGCACGCTGGGCATGCAAGGTGCCGCGATACTGGCGGCCCGGGCTGCGCTGCAGTCAGGAGCCGGCAGGGTCTACTTGGCTTTGCTGCCCTCTGTGCAAGGGACCAATGCGATCGACGTTCCTGCCGACCTCATGCAACGGCATACAGACGCACTGCTGCCGGCGCAATTGACAGTGGTCGCAGGATGTGGCGGCGGCGAGGAGATTACGCACACACTCCCCCGCTGGCTGGTGGAGTCCAAGCAATTGGTTTTGGATGCTGACGCCCTAAATGCCATCGCAGCTTCCACCAAGCTTCAAAATCTGCTTCAACGACGTTCCCCGGACTCCACGGTCGCCACACCGCACCCTTTGGAGGCAGCACGTTTGTTGGATTGCAGCGTCGGTGAAGTGCAAGCAGACCGCATGCAAGCATCGCAGCGTTTGGCAAAGCATTTGAATTGCACGGTAATCCTCAAAGGATCGGGCAGCATCATCGCTGCACCGAATCAAACGCCCCACATCAACCCCACCGGAAATGGCAAACTGGCCATCGCAGGTACCGGCGACGTGCTTGCCGGCATGACAGGTGCTGCGCTGGCACGTTCTGCCAGCGCTTGGGAAGCAGCACGCGAAGCTTGTTACCGCCATGGCGCTTTGGCAGACCAGTGGCCTGAGTCCCAATCCCTCACTGCCAACGGCTTATTGAAAAAAATATAAAAATAGCCTCCAGCGCTTTCAAATATTGCGCGAGCAGCTATTATTTTTATAGCGAATAGACGTCAAATCTACCTGCGCTTTTTGGCTGCCTTTTTGGTCGAGGGGCTTGTTTTTTCCGCACTACGACTGCTCCGCGCAGACTTGGCCGAACTCCGCTGCTGGCGGACCTTCCCGTTGAATGTCACTCCAACCCCAGCATCCGGCTCGGAGCGAGCAGCGAAATCTCCGCGCCCGGGCTTGCTGTCACGCCCTGCCCCTTTTTCAGGTGGCAGCCGCGGAACTGCGCTCGCCCCTTCCTGTACCAAGCGGAAGTCAATCTTGCGCCCATCCAAATCCACACGGCTGACCTGGATGCGGACCCGAGTACCGATTGCGTAGCGGATACCGGTTCGCTCACCCCGCAGTTCCTGCCGGGCCTCATCGAATCGGAAATACTCACCACCCAGCTCAGTGATGTGGACAAGACCTTCCACATACATGGCATCCAAAGTTACGAACAGGCCAAACGTGGTCGCAGACGACACAACGCCTGAATACTCCTCCCCGAGGTGCTCACGCATGTACTTGCACTTGAGCCAAGCCTCTACGTCGCGGCTTGCTTCGTCAGCGCGGCGTTCGTTCGCACTGCAATGCAAACCAGCCGCCTGCCATGCGGTGCCTTCGGTATTGAGCTTCTTGGGCTTGGTTTCCGGATTGGCCACCCGCGACGCCAGATTTTTTTCCAGACGTCGCGCCAGCTTGGCGTGTGCCTCGCCTGGAGTTGGCAGTGCAGGCAACTGGTACTTGCTTTTGGCGAGAATGGCCTTGATCACACGGTGCACCAGCAAATCCGGATATCGCCGGATCGGGCTGGTAAAGTGGGTATAGGCATCAAACGCCAAGCCGAAGTGCCCGCTGTTAATCGGGGTGTAGATGGCTTGCGACATCGAGCGCAACAGCATCGAGTGGATCTGCTGCGCATCCGGCCGGTCTTTGGTAGCTTCTGCGATAGCTTGAAACTCGCCGGGGGCAGGCTTGTCGCTGATCGTCATGCCAATGCCACTGACCTTCAGATAATTGCGAAGCATCTCCTGCTTTTCGGGCGTAGGGCCTTCGTGCACGCGAAACAGTCCTTGGTGCTTGTTTTGGGCAATGAAGTCCGCGCTGCAGACATTGGCCGCCAACATTGCTTCTTCAATCAAGCGATGAGCTGTGTTGCGAGTTCGGGGAACGATTTTCTCGATGCGTCCGTTTTCATCACAAACGATCTGCGTTTCCGTGGTCTCAAAATCCACGGCCCCCCGTTTGTGTCGGGACTTGAGTAATGCTTGGTACACACCGTGCAAGTTCAACAGATCCTGCACTCGCTCCTTGCGTTTGCTTGCTTCAGGACCACGCGTATTGCCGAGAATGGCGGCCACTTCTGTGTATGTGAAACGTGCGTGGCTCCACATAACTGCGGGATAAAACTGGTAAGCATCCACCTCGCCATCTTCGGTGACGAACATGTCGCACACCATGCACAGTCGCTCGACTTCCGGGTTCAGCGAGCACAAGCCGTTGGAGAGTTTTTCAGGAAGCATAGGAATAACGCGGCGTGGAAAGTACACGCTGGTAGCACGGTCATAGGCATCTACATCGATGGCATTGCCTGTCTCGACGTAGTGACTGACATCCGCAATCGCGACCAATAAACGCCAACCTTTCAGCGCCGTCTTGCCACGACCTTTGCTGGCGGGCTCGCAGTACACCGCATCATCAAAGTCTCGGGCATCTTCACCGTCGATAGTGACCAAAGGAATATCGGTGAGGTCGATGCGGTGCAATTTGTCTTGGGGTCGAACCTTGTCCGGCAGGGTCCGTGCGAGAGCCACGCAGGGATCAGAGAATTCATGCGGCACGCTGTATTTGCGCACTGCGATTTCAATCTCCATGCCAGGGTCATCCACCTCGCCCAACACCTCCTTGATGCGTCCGACAGGTTGACCAAATAGTGCTGGGGGCTCAATCAATTCCACCACCACCACTTGACCCGGTTTGGCCACGCTAGTGGCGCCTTTGGGGATCAATACGTCTTGCCCATAGCGCTTGTCTTCAGGCGCCACCAGCCAGACACCACTTTCCTGCAAAAGCCTGCCAATGATGGGTTGTTTTGAGCGCTCGGTGATCTCGACCACCCGCCCTTCGGGGCGACCCTTTCGATCACTGCGCACGATACGGACCTTGACACGGTCTTTATGCAGCACAGCCCGCATTTCATTGGGAGGAAGGTAAATATCGGGAGCACCGTCATCGCGGGACACGAAGCCATGCCCGTCCCGATGTCCCTGAACAATCCCTTCAACTTCTTCCAGCAAACTGCTGTTTTGGCCTAAATTTTTGATATACTTCTCTCTTTCCTGAGATGCCCAGATGGCGGAATTGGTAGACGCACTAGTTTCAGGTACTAGCGAGTAACATCGTGGAGGTTCGAGTCCTCTTCTGGGCACCAACAATGGTAATGTAGTTAATGAAAAGCCGCTGTGAAAACAGCGGCTTTTTTTTGCTTGTGTGATTCGTGCCACTGACCGTTTGATGCATCAGTCAGTGGCAAAAAATCAGATGGGAAGTGCGACCAGATCGTGGCCTTGTGCACTCACAATGCGCGCCTTGGTGAACTCGCCCACCTTCAGTGTCTTGCTGATTTTTTCGGGCGGCAACAGACGCACCACGCCATCAATCTCAGGGGCATCCGCATAGCTGCGACCCACCCCCCCCTTGCGACCCAAAGCCGGCGCTGAATCCACCAATACTTGCATTACCGAGCCGACACGGCGCTGCAAACGGGCTGCCGACACTTCTTCGGCAACCTGCATGAATCTAGCGCGGCGTTCTTCACGCACTTCCACGGGCAACATGCCAGGCAAGTCGTTGGCAGTCGCACCATTCACAGCGCTGTAGGCAAAGCAACCCGCACGGTCAATCTCGGCTTCACGCACAAAGTCGAGCAAGTGCTCAAACTCTTCTTCCGTTTCGCCGGGGAAGCCCGCAATGAACGTGCTGCGCACCACCAGCTCGGGGCACGCTTCACGCCACTGCTGCAAACGCTCAAGATTCTTTTCACCGCTGGCCGGCCGCTTCATGCGGCGCAGCACATCGGGATGGCTGTGTTGCAAAGGAACATCCAAGTACGGCAATACACGGCCAGTTGCCATCAAGGGAACAATCTCATCCACGCTCGGGTAGGGGTACACATAGTGCAAACGAACCCAAGCGCCATAGGGCTCGGCAATATCACCCAAGGCTTGCACCAATTCGAGCATGCGTGTCTTGACCGGCTTGCCATCCCAAAAACCCGTGCGGTACTTCACATCCACACCATAAGCTGATGTGTCCTGGCTGATGACCAACAACTCTTTAACGCCGCCTTCAAACAATGCCCGAGCTTCGCTCAGTACATCTCCAATGGGACGGGACACCAAGTCGCCGCGCATGCTGGGGATGATGCAGAAGGTGCAGCGATGGTTGCACCCTTCGCTGATTTTCAAGTATGCGTAGTGCCGTGGAGTGAGCTTTACACCTGCAACACCAAAAGACTGCGGAACCAAATCGAGAAATGGGTCGTGCGGCTTGGGCAGATTCAAGTGCACCGCATCCATTACCTCTTGAGTTGCGTGTGGGCCGGTTACAGCAAGCACCTTGGGGTGCATCTGGCGCACCATGTTTTCTCCGCCATCGGTGGTCTTTGCACCCAGGCAACCTGTCACAATCACGCGCCCGTTTTCGGCCAACGCCTCACCGATGGTGTCCAAGCTTTCTTTGACCGCATCATCGATAAAGCCACATGTGTTGACGATTACCAAATCCGCGCCCTGAAAGGTTTTGGATGTTTGGTAACCCTCTGCGCTGAGCTGGGTCAGGATGAGTTCGGAGTCGGTCAGCGCCTTGGGGCAACCCAGGCTCACGAAACCGACTTTGGGAGCAGCTTGTGCTGTTTGGGTGGGGGTCAAAATATCAGTCATGTTACGAAGTTCCGGAGCCCGCCTCCCAGACATCTGCCGTAGCGTTTAGCGCTTGAGGCCGAATGTGCCGAGGAATTGCTCGGTTTGTTTTTGCATTTGTTCCTGCATCTGCTGGAACATATTGTTGCCCATGACGCCTTGAACCATGGGTGCTTGCATCTCCATGAGCGCCTGCATGTTTTTTTCCAAGTACCCGCCCATCATGCCTTGCATCGCATGCCCGTAAAAACGGATGATGTTCGACAACACTGGGGTGGTAAACATAGGGGAACCATTGGCCTCTTCTTCCAGGATGATCTGCAGCAGAATGCTGCGCGTCAGATCATCCCCGGTCTTAGCATCCACCACCGCAAAAATCTCGCTGTCCATGACCAACTGCTTGATTTCAGCCAATGTGATGTACGTCGAGGTATCGGTGTCGTAGAGACGCCGATTCGGGTATTTTTTGATCACCCGCTGCGACGACTTGGAATCTTTGGTGGAGTTTTTTTGCATTGCGATCGCTCAGCACAAAATGTGGGAGCCAAGTTAGTGTTGCACTGCAGCACATTCTAGAGAGGGACCGGCTGATGCTGACCTAGGAATACCCTAGTCGAGAAGGACATCCGGAAAATTTGGTAGGCGCAATTGGACTCGAACCAACGACCCCCACCATGTCAAGGTGGTGCTCTAACCAGCTGAGCTATGCGCCTACATTTATCCGAGAGGCCGAAGTATAGCAGCATAAAAACCGCATTCCAGCCAAACCGGATTTGAAAGTTCGAAAAGTCAGTGTTCACGCTACGCCATAATTGACGTTTACGTAAACGTCAATCACTTTAAGTTTTTACAAGGAGTACTCCATGGATATCGCAGGAAAAGTCTTCATCGTGACCGGCGGCGCATCCGGCTTGGGCGAAGGTACCGCACGCATGCTTACAGCCAAAGGCGGCAAGGTTGTCATCGCGGACATGCAAGCCGAAAAAGGCGAGGCGATCGCCAAAGAATTGGGCGGCGCTTTCGTGAAATGCGACGTCAGCAATGAAGCCGATGGCCAGGCTGTGGTTGCCAAGGCCCTGTCCCTCGGCAAGCTCATGGGCCTGGTGAATTGCGCCGGCATTGCACCGGCCGAGAAGACAGTGGGGAAAAACGGCGCCCATGCGCTGGCCTCTTTCAGCAAAACCATCACCGTGAACCTGATCGGCAGCTTCAACATGATCCGCTTGGCTGCCGACGCCATGAGCAAAAACGACCCCGAATCCACGGGTGAGCGCGGTGTCATGATCTCCACCGCATCGGTTGCTGCGTACGACGGCCAGATCGGCCAAGCAGCCTACAGTGCGTCCAAAGGTGGAGTTGTCGGCATGACCTTGCCCATTGCACGCGATCTGGCACGCAACGGCATTCGCAACATGACAATTGCGCCCGGCATCTTTGGTACGCCTATGCTGTTCAGCATGCCTCAGGAAGTACAGGATTCGCTGGCTGCCGGCGTTCCATTCCCTTCACGATTGGGCACTCCGCAAGACTACGCCAAACTCGCGATCCACATTTTTGAGAACGATATGCTCAATGGCGAAGTCATTCGATTGGACGGAGCCATTCGCCTGGCACCGAAGTAGGCCGGTTCACTCAGGAAAGGTAGACTTGAATGCCCGGGCGTGCAGCCTCTAGCGGTGCGCCCGGATCGAAGACATCATCCCAAGAATGAACATCCCGCTGGCTAACCATTGCAAGGCGGTCGGCCAGTTTCCGTAGACCAGAAACGCATAAACAAGTGCAAACAAGGTTTCGGAGACGATGAGTTGCCCGCACAAACTGGCACTCAATCGCCGGCTTGAAAAATTCCACAGCACGGCCGCGATCCATGCTGAACCAATGCCCGTTGCTATACAAACCATAGCGGACCGCGCAAAATCTGCGTGCGCTAGCAGGTCTTCGGCAGGTGTTCCCAAGGCCACCCACAGTAACCACCCTGCCAAACCCGCATTCACACCCATCCAGCTCGTCCAGTCCCGCAGGTTCACATTGGTGTGTTTCTTAAGCCATGCCGAATTGATGATCGCAAAGGCCACCCAAAAGACCATGGCCAACAGGCCATAGAGCACCCCGCGCCAAAATATCCAACCGTGCATTTGCACGTCGCCACTGCTGCTCTCGGCCGCCATCATGGTGGTGACACCTGCCAGTGTGAGTAGCAAGCCCGGAATCAGGCTACGCCAGCGCAACACCACAGGCTTGCCGAGCAACATGACCCACACGGGGATGGTCCCGATGATCATGGTGGGCACTTCCACACCAGCATCCCGAATGGCGTAAACCAGCAGCAGGTAGTAGCCGGAGAAACCCAAGACGCTCAGTAGCAGTGCAGTCCCCGCTTGCTTGAAGGTAGGCAGACGTGAACTTCCGTTCAACAAGCCAAAACCGATCATGCACAGCGATGTGAGGCCGAAAACCACAAAACGCCCGGCGGTGAGATCCACAGGCGACAAACCCGGGGCCATTGCAGGCGCCACAAACACCAAGCCCCACAGAGCCCCGGCCGTCAGACCGGCAACTACCCCGGCAAGCAAATAGCCTCCACTTCAATGTTCGCGCTACCTGTTCTTGAGCGGGACTCAAATTCCAAAACCATCATCTGCCGCAATCACGGCTCCGTTAATAAAGTGGCTCTGGTCTGAGCACAGTGTCACCAACATGGCGTCCAGGTCGGTCGGGTGGCCTATGCGCTTGCGAGGCAACATCTGCACCAGCTTTTGCCCGCTTTCTGTCTGCCAGTGGTGATGATTGATTTCGGTGTCGATGTAGCCAGGGCACAGTGCGTTGACGTTAATGCCGAACTTGCCCCACTCCAGCGCCTGTGCTTTGGTCATTTGGATGACCGCTGCTTTACTCATGCAATACACCCCGATCTGGGGCAACACCCGCAGACCCGCCATGGAGGCAATATTGATGATGCGTCCGCCGGTGTAGCTGCCAGGAGCGGAGCCTTTGGCACGAGCCAACATCCGTTTCCCGACTTCTTGGGCCACAAAGAAAGCGCCTTTGACATTGGTGTCAAACATGAAGTCGTAATCGTCCGGGCTGACGTCCTGTAAGCGCTGCGTGGTGCTTACCCCGGAGTTGTTGATGAGGATGTCAATCGAGCCCACCTCGGTCTCCGCATGGGCCACCGCCGACTTGATCGAGTCGTGGTCGGTCACATCCAGTTCGATGACATGGGCGTCACCGCCCTGCCCCTCAATTTCTGCGCGCAAGTCCTTGAGCTTGTCGATGCGGCGGCTGGCCAACACGACCGCGGCACCAGCTGCCGACAAGGTGCGGGCAAACTGCGCCCCCAACCCGCCGGATGCACCTGTGATGAATGCAATTCGCCCGGAAAGATCGATCCTGTAAGCCATTTAGAGTGCCTCCACAAATTAAAAAAGAACGGTCGTTCTTTTTTTTGAAATCAGCGAATAAAATCTGCTGCCGGTCGCGTGCGCTCCAGCGCGCGAACGCTGACAAAAAGACCACCCATTATTAAGCGAGACTCCCCATGACAAACCAGGAAATACTGGCTCAATTCG
This sequence comes from Comamonadaceae bacterium, assembly GCA_027488985.1. Taxonomy (GTDB): domain Bacteria; phylum Pseudomonadota; class Gammaproteobacteria; order Burkholderiales; family Burkholderiaceae_C; genus Allorhodoferax; species Allorhodoferax aquaticus. Next base: position 98,043 of record JAIYAR010000009.1, read on the forward strand.
GCCCCCGTGAATCCATGGAATACGACGTGGTCGTCGTTGGCGGAGGCCCCGGCGGTCTGGCTACGGCGATCCGCCTCAAACAGCTGGCGGCCGAGAAAGGCACCGACGTATCGGTGGTCGTTCTCGAAAAAGGCTCTGAGCCCGGCGCGCACATCCTGTCCGGCGCCATCATGGACCCCAAAGCGCTGACCGAACTGATTCCTGACTGGAAGGCCTTGGGCGCTCCCCTGAACCAGCCGGTGACTGACGACGCCTACATTTTCCTGAGCGAAAAATCCGGCTTCCGCGTGCCCAACATGGTGCTGCCGCCCTTCGCGCACAACGACGGCAACTACATCATCAGCTTAGGCGCTGTCACCAAATGGTTGGCCGAGCAAGCAGAGAGCTTGGGCGTCGAAATTTTCCCCGGCTTCACCGCCGCTGAAGTGCTCTACAACGACGACGGCTCGGTCAAGGGTGTGGCCACCGGCAACATGGGTGTGGGCAAAGACGGCGAACCGATGGAAAGCTTCCAGCTCGGCATGGAGCTGCTGGGCAAATACACCGTATTTGCGGAAGGTGCGCGCGGCCATTTGGGCAAACAGGTCATTGCCAAATACCAACTCGACGAAGGTCGCGACCCGCAAAGCTTCGGCATCGGTATCAAAGAGCTGTGGGAAATCGACCCCAGCCGCCACAAACCGGGCTTTGTGATGCACACTGCCGGCTGGCCCATGGAATCTGACACCTACGGTGGCGCCTTCTTGTACCACCTCGAAGGCAACAAAGTGGCTCTGGGCTTTGTCACCGGCTTGGGCTACAGCAACCCCTACCTCAGCCCGTTTGAAGAGTTCCAGCGCTGGAAGACCCACCCGAACGTGCGCTACTACTTCGAAAACGAGAAAGGTGAAATCACGGCCAAGCGCTTGGGCTACGGAGCGCGCGCAATCAATGCCAGCGGCATCAACGCCCTTCCCAAAACCGTATTCCCCGGCGGCTGCCTGATTGGATGCAACGCGGGCTACCTGAACGTGGGCCGCATCAAAGGCAGCCACGCCGCCATCAAAACCGGCATGCTGGCCGCTGAGGCCGCTTTTGATGCCGTAGTGGGCGGCCGCCAGCATGACGAGCTGAGCGCCTACCCCGAAGCCTTTGAGAAGAGCTGGCTGCACACCGAACTCAACAAGGACCGTAACTTCAAAAACTGGTTCAAGTACGGCCTAACCACCGCCACGCTGATGAACGGTTTCGAGCAATTCGTGCTGCGCGGACACATTCCCTGGACCCTGCGCCGTGACAAGCCCGACCACGCCTACCTGAAGCCCGCGGCCGAGTGCAAGCCCATCGTCTACCCCAAGCCCGATGGCAAGCTCACTTTCGACCGTTTGAGCAGCGTGTTCATCAGCAACACCAACCACGAAGAGCAGCAACCTGCCCACTTGACGCTCAAGGACGCCTCGGTGCCGGTGAGCATCAACCTCGCTAAATACGCCGGCCCCGAAGCCCGCTACTGCCCCGCAGGCGTGTATGAATACGTGAAGAACGAAGACAACACCGACCGCTTGCAGATCAACGCCCAAAACTGCGTGCACTGCAAGACTTGCGACATCAAGGACCCGACCCAGAACATCGTCTGGGTCACGCCAGAAGGCGGCGGCGGCCCCAACTACGCGGGCATGTAAGGCACGCTCAAAAGCACGAGCGGGACCTCACGGTCCCGTTTTTTTAAATACGGAGGCAGCCCATGAAAACACCAGAAGCCCTGACCCTCACCACCCAAGACGGCTACGCATTACAGGTCCTGCGCTACCCCGCAACAGGCCCGGTGCGTGGGCATTTGGTGGTCGCGGGCGCGACCGGTGTGCCGCAGCTGTTTTACAAAAACTTCGCGCTCTTTGCCGCACAACAGGGCTACACCACCCTCACGGTGGATTACCGCGGCATTGGTCTCTCCAAACCCGCCGAGCTGCGCGGCTTTGAGATGGACTACCTGGATTGGGCTTTTCACGATGTTGCGACCGCAGTGGACGCGATGGCTCAAGACACCGTTCCCCTTTTCATGGTGGGACACTCGTTCGGCGGCCATGCGTTTGGACTGCTCCCCAACCACGACAAGGTCGCGCGGTTTTATACCTTTGCCACCGGGGCGGGCTGGCACGGCTGGATGCCGCGCGCCGAGCAATTCAAAGTGCTGCTGATGTGGCACGTGATCGGCCCGCTGCTCATCCGCTGGAAGGGCTATCTGGCCTGGAGCAAGCTCCAGATGGGCGAGGACTTGCCAATGGGCGTTTACCGGGACTGGAAGCGCTGGTGCCAGTTTCCGCGCTACTTCTTTGACGACCCCGGCATGCCGCATGTGGCCGGTTTGTTCGGGCGGGTGCGCACCCCCATCATCGCGGCCAATGCGACCGACGACCTCTGGGCGCCACCCGCTTCACGCGATGCCTTCATGGCCGCCTACAGCAACACCACGGTGCGCAGGGTGGACATTCACCCTGGTCAACAGGGCATGGGGCCGATTGGCCATATGGGTTACTTTCGCAGGCAGGCGCAGCCCTTGTGGAACGACGTGCTGACTTGGTTCGGCGAGCATCAGCCAGCTCGCTGAATTCACAGGGCAGCGGCGCGGGCGTCCAGCTCGGCGATACAAGCTTCCATTCGCGACCGGCACAGGTCCATCAAGGCGGGCATGTCGTCCAGCGTCATGCCGGTAGTGGGAATGGGCTCCAGCGTCTTGATGATGATGTTGCCGCTGTTCCAGCGGTTCAGGCGCATGGAGCTTTTGTAGTTGCTGCAACACAGCGGCACGATGGGTACGCCGGCGTTGATGGCCATCTGGAATGCGCCTTTCTTGAAGGGCAGCAAACCCTTGCCGAGGTTACGGGTACCTTCGGCAAACACCCAGATCGAGGTGTCTTGTTCCTGCATGACCTTGGTGGTGTGCAGCATGGCGGCTTTGGCCTTCACGGCATTGCCACGGTCGATCAGGATGTTGCCGGCCAGCCAGTAGATCTGGCCGAAAAAGGGAATCCACTTCAGGCTCTTCTTGCCTAGCGACACCGTGCGGCGCGGTACGGAACAGCCCAACACAAACAAGTCCCAGTTGGACTGGTGGTTGGCCACCACGACAAAAGGGTTGGGCTGGGATTGAAAGTCTGCTGTCTCCAGCCGCATCTTCAGGCCCAGTATCTTCAGCGCCGGGACTGAAAACGTGTATCCGGAGAGCCGCGAATTATCGGGATTGAAAGGCCGCGAAAAACAGATCAGCAGGTTGACCACTGAGGCCAACAAAAACTGGATGCTGATCAGCACCAGCCGTAAAAGATAGAGCATGCGAAGTAGGTGAAATTTGGCAAATGCCTGCCGAATGGTAACAAGTAGCGTCCCGATGACCATGGCTGGTTTAGAATCCCACCCGTTCAGGAGAGAGCCCTTTTACGGGGCCGCCGAAGGCGCAGGACGGCTGATTGCAGCGGTCTGAACGCTCAGGCAAAAGGACTGACAAGTGCTGGCCATGCATGCATAGCCAGCAACACCCCACTGGAGAGAGTTTGCACCGCACAGCGGCTAGCAAACCACCGAAGGAGCAACCCGCAGTCTGCGCACATCCCATCGTGCACGCAGGCCCGGCGAATCTCTCAGGTAAAGCGGACAGCGGGGGCAGCTCCGGATGAGCGCAAATGTGCGTGCATCCGGGTTTGGATTGCCCCTCCGGCGCCTTGCGCCGGGATTGTTTGGATCGCCGCCATGTCCGCTTCTGACACAACCTTGTTGACCACACCGCTCAATGCACTGCACATAGAGTTGGGCGCCCGCATGGTTCCGTTCGCCGGTTACTCCATGCCGGTTCAGTACCCCGCAGGTCTGATGGCCGAACACCACCACACCCGCAAAGCCGCCGGCCTGTTTGACGTGTCCCACATGGGCCAGCTGCGACTGAGCGGCCCGGACGCCTGCGCGGCGTTTGAGAGCCTGATGCCGGTAGACGTGATCGACCTGCCCGTGGGCAAACAACGCTACGGCCTGTTGCTGACCGAAGAAGGCACCATCATCGATGACCTGATGTTCTTCAAGAAGGCGCAGAACGAACTCTTCGTCATCGTCAACGGTGCCTGCAAGGCGGGGGATATCGCCCACATCCAAGCCCGGATTGGCAGCCGCTGCCAGGTCACCCCCCTGCCCGAATACGCACTGCTGGCCCTCCAAGGCCCCCAGGCGGTGACGGCGCTGGCCCGCTCGGCGCCCGGCGTGGAAAAGCTGGTGTTCATGACCGGTGGAGACTTCACGGTCGACACCGGCACCCAAAAAATTGACGTGTTCCTCACACGTAGCGGGTACACCGGCGAAGACGGGTTCGAAATCTCGGTCCACAACGATCATGCCGAAGCCCTGGCCCGCGCACTCTTGGCACAGCCCGAAGTGCAGCCTATTGGCCTGGGCGCCCGCAACTCCCTGCGCCTGGAAGCGGGCCTGTGCCTGTATGGCAACGACATTGACACCAGCACCACACCGGTCCAAGCCAGCCTGAACTGGGCCATCCAAAAGGTGCGCCGCACCGGTGGTGCACGCGAAGGCGGCTTCCCCGGCGCTACAAAAATCCTAGCTGCTCTCGCAGATTCTACGAGCGCCAGCGGCACAGAAGGCACCAAAAAGCGGGTGGGCTTGGTTGCGCAGGAGCGCATTCCGGTGCGCGAGCACACCGAGCTGCAAGACGCCGCGGGCAACCGTATCGGCGAAGTCACCAGCGGTCTGCTCGGCCCCAGCATTAATCAGTGCGTAGCCATGGGCTACATCGACGCTTCGCTGGCGGCTTTGGGCACCCCGGTGGTGGCCATAGTCCGCGGCAAGCCGGTACCCATGGTGGTGAGCGCCATGCCCTTTGTGCCCACGAACTACTACCGCGGCTGATCCAAGGCATCTTGGAGCTGGAAACTGCAGATTCAGCCGCTACAGTGGCGTCTGGCAGGTTCCAGTTCCGGTGGTTCAACCCCTTACCGCAAACCCTAATCTTTAGTTTCAGGAGAACGTTATGTCTATCAAATACACAGCCGATCACGAATGGCTCCAGGTCGAAGGCGATATCGCCACCGTCGGCATCACCCACCACGCGCAGGATGCGCTGGGCGACGTGGTGTTTGTGGATCTGCCCGCCGTGGGCGCCAGCATTGACGCCAAGGCCGTGGCCGGCGTGGTCGAGTCCGTGAAGGCGGCTGCCGACGTGTACATGCCCGTGACCGGCGAGATCACCGAAGTCAACGAAGCCCTGCGCGATGACCCTTCGCTGGCCAATACCGACCCGCTGGGTGCCGGCTGGTTCTTCAAGGTCAAGCTGTCCAACCCGGCCGAACTCGAAGGCCTGATGGACGAAACCAGCTACACCGCTTTCGCCGCCAACGCTTAAAGCCGCTTTGCAGGCTCAGCCTGCAAAGTCCCCGGGAGCCCGCCCTGAACCAGCAGGCTACCCGTTTGTGTGAACTGCCCACCACCGAACGCCACCGCCATGTCCACTTCTGCTACCACCTCCACACCCACCTTGGCCCAGCTGGAAAACGCCAGCGAATTCCAGGCCCGCCACATTGGCATCTTTGCGGATGACGAAGCCGTCATGCTGCAAGCCATCGGCGAAAAGTCGCGCAGCGACCTGATTGCCAGCATCGTGCCCGCCAGCATTGCGCGTAAGAGCGCCATGGCCATTCCGGCGGCCATCACCGAGGCGGCTGCACTGGCAGAACTGAAGGCGGTTGCGGGCAAGAACAAGGTGCTCAAAAGCTTCATCGGCCAGGGCTACTACGGCACTCACACGCCCGGCGTGATCCTGCGCAACATCCTGGAAAACCCAGCCTGGTACACCGCTTACACGCCCTACCAGGCCGAGATCAGCCAGGGCCGCATGGAAGCGCTGGTGAACTTCCAGACCATGGTGTGCGACCTGACCGGCATGCCGATTGCCAACGCCTCCATGCTGGACGAAGCCACAGCCGCCGCTGAGGCGATGACGCTGGCGCGCCGCTCGGTCAAGGCCAAAGGCAATGTGTTCGTGGTGGCGGGCGATGCGCACCCGCAAACCATTGAGGTCATCCAAACCCGTGCGGCACCGCTGGGCATCACCGTCAAGCTGGCTAACTCCCAGGAGGAATGGGACGCACTGATTGCCGGCGACGACTACTTTGCCGTGCTGGAGCAATACCCCTCCACCAGTGGCCGTTTGGGCGAAGAAGGCGAGGATGTCAAAACCGTGCACCGCAAAGGCGGCGCCTACATCGTGGCAGCCGACCTGCTGGCACTTACCCTGCTGGTCCCTCCCGGCGAATGGGGCGCAGGCGATCCCACAGGCGCGGCCGACATTGTGGTGGGCACCACCCAGCGCTTCGGCATGCCCCTGTGCAACGGCGGCCCGCACGCCGCCTACATGGCCTGCCGTGACGAGTTCAAACGCTCCATGCCCGGCCGCTTGGTCGGTGTGAGTATTGATACCCACGGTAACCCCGCTTACCGCCTGGCCCTGCAAACCCGCGAGCAGCACATCCGCCGCGAAAAAGCCACCTCCAACATCTGCACCGCGCAGGTGCTGCCGGCCGTGGTGGCCAGCATGTACGCCGTGTACCACGGACCGGAAGGGCTCAAGCGCATCGCCACTCGCGTAGCCACCTTCACCGCCATTCTGGCCAAGGGCCTGGAGCAAATGGGTATCCACACCGGCCGCCCCGAAACCTTCGACACCTTGTGCCTCAAAACGGATGGCGCTACCAAATCCATAGCTGCCCGCGCAGTATCTGCCGGCGTGAACGTGCGAATTGCATGGGACGACTACATCTGCATCTCGCTGGATGAGACCACCACGCGCGATGATGTCGCGCTGCTGTGGAGCCTTTTCGCCCAGCCGGGTCAGACATTGCCCACGGTCGAAGCGCTTCAGGCCGGCGCACAACCTTTGATTCCCGCTGCCCTGCGCCGCACCAGTGCATTCTTGACCCACCCGGTGTTCAACACCCACCACTCTGAGACCGGCATGTTGCGCTACATCCGCATGCTGAGCGACAAGGACTTGGCGCTGGACCGCAGCATGATCCCGCTGGGCTCCTGCACCATGAAGCTCAACGCGACCAGCGAGATGATCCCCATCACCTGGCCCGAGTTCGCCAATATCCACCCCTTTGCACCCGCCGACCAGCGCGAGGGCTATGCCGAGCTGGACGCCCAGCTGCGCGCCTGGCTGTGCGCCGCCACCGGCTACGCGGGCATCAGCCTGCAGCCCAACGCCGGCAGCCAAGGCGAATACGCCGGCCTGCTGGTCATCAAGGCCTACCACGAGGCCCGTGGCCAGGGCCACCGCAACATTTGCCTGATCCCCAGCAGCGCACACGGCACCAACCCTGCCAGCGCCATGATGGTCGGCATGACGGTGGTGGTCACCAAGTGCGACGACAACGGCAACGTGGACATGGCCGACCTGCAGGCCAAGTGCGAGCAGCACAGCGCCAACCTGGCGGCGGTGATGATCACCTACCCCAGCACCCACGGCGTGTTTGAGACCAGCGTGAAAGAGCTGTGCGCCCTGGTGCACCAGCACGGCGGCCGTGTGTATGTGGACGGCGCCAACATGAACGCGCTGGTGGGCACCGCGGCCCCCGGCGAGTTCGGCGGTGACGTGAGCCATCTGAACCTGCACAAGACCTTCTGCATCCCCCACGGCGGTGGCGGCCCCGGCGTGGGCCCCGTGTGCGTGGTGGAAGACCTGGTGCCTTACCTGCCCGGCCATGCCACGGGTGGTGTGCCCGGCACCGGTGCGGTGAGCGCCGCACCTTTGGGCAACGCAGCCGTGCTGCCCATCAGCTGGATGTATTGCCGCATGATGGGCCCGGACGGCCTGCAACAAGCCACCGAAGTCGCCATCTTGAGCGCCAACTACATCAGCGCCCGCCTGGCTGACCACTACCCCACGCTGTACGCATCGGCCAATGGGCACGTCGCCCACGAGTGCATTCTGGATTTACGCCACTTCAAGGAAACTTGCGGCGTGATGGCCGAGGACGTGGCCAAGCGCCTGATGGACTATGGCTTCCACGCGCCCACGCTGTCCTTCCCCGTGCCCAACACCTTGATGGTGGAGCCCACCGAGAGCGAGACGCTGGCCGAGCTGGACCGCTTCATCGACGCCATGATCGCCATCCGTGGCGAAATTGCGCAAGTCGAGGGCGCTGTCTGGCCACAGGACAACAACCCCTTGAAGCATGCTCCCCATACCGCTGCCAGTGTGATCGGCGCCGCGTGGGACCGCCCTTACAGCCGTGAGGTCGGCGCCTTCCCGGTAGCCACCCTGAAGGCGGCCAAGTACTGGCCTACTGTGGGCCGGGTGGACAACGTGTATGGCGATCGCAACCTCTTCTGTAGCTGTGTTCCTGTGGCAGATTACGCCGCCCCATAAAGGAAGTTCTCACACCACTGAACTTGCTTTTCAGGGCGGCTGTGCATTGCATGCCGCCGCCCTTGCCGGGCTAGCCCCGGCATCGCAGCGGGAGAGCCTGCCGCCCACCCGGGCAGCAGCGCCGAAGGAGCAACCACCCCGGAAACTCTCAGGCACCCAGGACCGCTGCGATCGTTTGCACTCTGAAGAGCTGCCGCGCATTTGTCCGCCGGCACACCGCAGGAGCAAGCCGGCTGCCCACCAGGCAGCGGGTGAATCTCTCAGGTCTCAAACAGAGGGGGCTCGCCTGGCACACAGTGTGCACAGGCGTGTTCCCTTGTTTGCGACACACAGAGAGAGCTCACATGAAACACATTGCCATCATCGGCGGCGGCATCACCGGCGTTACCAGCGCCTACACCCTGGCCAAGGCCGGCTACAAGGTCACCCTGATCGAGAAAAACCGCTACGCGGGCATGGAAACGTCCTATGCCAACGGCGGCCAGCTCTCGGCCTCGAACGCCGAGGTCTGGACCCACCCCAGCACACTCGTGAAGGGGCTGAAGTGGATGTTCACCAAGGACGCGCCCTTGCTCATGAACCCTGCCCCCACCTGGCACAAGCTGAGCTGGATGACCGAGTTTGTGGCCTCCATCCCCAAATACCGCGAGAACACCGAAGCCACCACCCGCCTGGCCATTGCAGCACGCGAACACCTGTTTGCCTGGGCGCAGGCGGAGGGCATTGACTTCGACCACCAGCGCAAAGGCATCCTGCACATCTACCGTAACAAGGCAGGTTTTGAGCACGCGGGCAAGGTTTCCACCATGCTGGCAGCCGGTGGCCTCTCGCGCCGCACCGTCACACCTGAAGAAATGCGCGCCATCGAGCCCACCCTTCAAGGCACCTACTACGGCGGCTACTACACCGAGAGCGACTCCACCGGCGACATCCACAAGTTCACCCACGGCCTGTCCCAGGCCTGCGCGCGCTTGGGCGTAACCACGCTTTACGGCCACCAGGTGGCCAGCGCCAGCACCGACGGCACGGTAGCCACCCTCGAGCTGCAACACGAAGGCAGCACTGAGACCCGCAGGTTTGACGGCGTGGTGGTGTGCGCCGGTGTGCACGGCCGTGGCATTGCCGCACAACTGGGCGACCGGCTGAACATCTATCCGGTCAAGGGCTACTCCATCACTGTGCAACTGAACGACGAAGCCAGCCAACAAGCCGCCCCTTGGGTCAGCCTGCTGGACGACGAGACCAAGCTGGTCACCAGCCGTCTCGGGGCAGACCGCTTCCGCGTGGCGGGCACCGCCGAGTACAACGGCATTGACTACGACATCCGCGCTGACCGCATCCGCCCCCTGATCGCATGGGTCAACCAGCTCTTCCCTGGTGTGAACACCCGCCGCTGCGAACCCTGGGCCGGCCTGCGCCCCATGATGCCGAACATGATGCCCCGCGTCGGCCGCGGCAAGCGCAACAACGTGTTCTACAACACCGGCCACGGCCACTTGGGCTGGACGCTCTCGGCCATCACCGCCCACCAGTTGGCAGGGGATGTGCACCAGCAGCTGCCGGCCTGATCTACCATTTCCCATCGCCCTTAGGAAACCACCATGGCAGTCTCCGTATTCGACCTGTTCAAAATCGGCATCGGTCCCAGCAGCTCGCACACGGTGGGGCCCATGCGGGCCGCCCGCCTGTTTGTGGGCCGCCTGCAGCACGAGGGGCTGCTGGCGCGCACCGCCACCGTGCGGTGCTGGCTGCATGGTTCCCTGGGCGCTACGGGCAAGGGCCACGCCAGCGATGTGGCGGTGCTGCTGGGCCTCTCCGGCCTGGAGCCGGACACGGTGGAGGTAGAGCAGATTGCCCCCACGCTGGCCGGCATACGCGGCAACAAAAGCATCCAGCTGGCGGGGCAGCACGCGATTGCCTTCAACGAGAAAGAAGACCTGCTCTTCATGCGCGCGCCACTACCCTTCCATGCCAACGGCATGCGGCTGGTGGCACTGGATGCTGCAGGTCAGGAGCTGGCCAACCGGGTGTACTACTCCGTAGGCGGCGGCTTTATCGTGAGTGACGAAGTGGCCGCCGACGGCAGTCGCCAAAAGGTGATTGCCCCGGACGCAACGGTGCTGCCCCTGCCCTTCACCAGCGGCGAAATGCTGCTGGCGGTGGCACGCCGCGAGGACTTAAGCATTGCCCAGGTGATGCGCCGCAACGAGCAGCACTGGCGAAGCGATGCCGACATCGACGCCGGCCTGCTGCGCATCTGGCAGGTCATGCAAGACTGCGTGAAGCGCGGCTGTGCGACCGAGGGCGTGCTGCCGGGCGGCTTCAAGGTCAAGCGCCGTGCCAAGGCCCTGCGTGATGCGCTGGTATCCAAACCTGAGGAGGCCTTGCGTGATCCGCTGCAGGTGCTGGACTGGGTCAACCTCTATGCCCTGGCCGTGAACGAAGAAAACGCCGCCGGCAGTCGCGTGGTCACCGCACCCACCAACGGGGCGGCCGGCATCATCCCCGCCGTGCTGCACTACTACAGCCGCTTTGTGCCGGGCGCGAGTGATGCCGGTGTGATCGACTTTTTGCTCACCGCAGCGGCCATCGGCATCCTGTACAAAGAGAACGCCTCCATCAGCGGCGCCGAGGTAGGCTGCCAGGGCGAAGTGGGCGTGGCCTGCAGCATGGCCGCCGCCGCTCTGTGCGCGGTGATGGGCGGCACGCCCGAGCAGGTGGAAAACGCCGCCGAAATCGGCATGGAACACCACCTGGGCTTGACGTGCGACCCGGTGGGCGGGCTGGTGCAGATCCCGTGCATCGAGCGCAACGCGATTGCATCGGTCAAAGCCATCAACGCCGCCCGCATGGCCCTGCGAGGCGACGGCAGCCACTTCGTAAGCCTGGACAAGGTCATCAAGACCATGCGCGAAACCGGCGCGGACATGAAAACCAAATACAAAGAGACGGCGCGCGGCGGGCTGGCGGTAAACATCGTGGAGTGCTGATCAGCATCGTCCGAGCGCCTTGGCGAAGGCACAATTCCTGTTTACTTCAGGGGAGTCGGGTCATGCTCAAAAGTGCGTTGTTTGCTTTAACGATCACTGCTGTTTTGACAGGCTGTGCAGGCCTGCCGAACAACGCACCCGGCGGGTCTGTGGGGGTGGACGGCGTAGCGTGCGTAGGCACCCCGCAGGCACCTGCGCAAGGCGTACAGGCCTCCGACAACCCGGCCCTGCTGGCCATGGCCCGACTGCCCAGCGACAAGGGCGGTGTTTGCGAGGCCAAAGTGCTGGCAGTCACCGCACCGGTAGTGCTGTACCGGGTGTTTGATGCTGACAAGCCCTATACCCAATGGGGTGGCTGGTGGTCTCTGCAGCCGCCTTCGGGCACCAAAGCGCAGTACCGCGCGGACAACGCCATCTGCCCGGAATGGAGCCCTTTGAACAAAGTGGTGTCCTGCCAGGTGCGCCCCGGCACTCAGCTGGTGATTGGCACTACCCAAAGCGCGCAGTGTGCCGATGGCAGCATCTACCCCAAGACGGCGCAAACCCAAGTGTTTGTGCCCAACGACAGCCGAGCCGGCATCGTGCATGTGGGCGCGTGCAGCGCGTTGAACGACTGGCCTTGAGGCTAGTGCTCACGCCAACGCGTTGCGTACGATGGCGGCGCGCAGGCGGGTCAGCTCTTCAACGCCGAGTATGTCGCGCAACTGCGCCACGACGCGGCTGACGGCGGCCACATCGGTGATGGGTTCGCCTTCCCATTCGGTGCCCATGTGCTCGGTGCCTAGCACTTCGGCGAACTGGCGGTAGGTTTCTGTCATGCGCTGCACACTGCCCTCGCCCTCGGGGAACAAGCGCTCGGCGCGATCGTTGGCGCCTATGCGGCGCAATGCCCGCTCAAAGGGTTCCAGTCGGGCCTCCACATCGCGGGTGATCCAGAGTACATATTTCTGCTTGATCTGCAGCAGGCGGTCTGAGTGGTCGAGGGCTTCCTGCGTGGGGCCTTCGCGGAACAGGGTGCGCAGCGCGGACAAGACCTCGGCCACATATTCCTCACAAAAGGCCACGTGCTTGTCAAAGGCGGTAGACGCCATGTGCGATCCCGCCGCGAGTGAAAAGCGCTGCTGGGATTCAGCGACTTGGTTCTCCTGCTGGCGCTTGGCCTGCTCGCGCAGGATGTCCACCACCACCGCCGACAGCGCACCGAAGATGGGCACGGCTGCAAGCGTTTGCACCAGCTCGCCGTGCGGCAGCAACAGCACGGCGCCCAGCGCGACGAGGATGACGGCCAACAGAACCAGAATGTGTTTGCGTTGCATACGAGCAGGGGGCGAGCTTTACCAAAGCACGACTGTAGCGCGACCGCGCTGAGGTTTAACCCACTTGCAAAGTGCTATCAATAATATAGCTACTCCCGCATATTCAATAGGCGATTGAGGCATATTCAATATATAGCCCCAGTCCCGCAAACATCTGCTTGCAAGCGCGTTACACAGCTTTACCCACGTTTTCCAAAGATGCAAACCCGCTTCACAGCCGACACGCACCATGAAGGTCCCTTCACTCAGGAACCTTATCCATGAAAAAACTGTTGATCACTTCTGTTGTTCTGGGCTCTTTGTCCGCCGCCTCTGCCTTTGCAGCTGGCCCAACCCCCGGCTCGGATTTGTCCGGCTTTAGCATCGGCACCAATGCCGAGTTCTCGCGTGGCAACGTTGGCGCCACGGATGGCAGCGCGGACGGCGGCGCCTCCACTACTGCCGGCATCAACGCCCGCTACGACTGGGCCCTGACCCCCACTTTTGCCATCGGCCTGGGCGCCAGCTACAGCACCGGCAACCACGCGTTCGGCAGCTATGCCAATGGCACTGCCGCCACGATGAACAACCGCTACTCGCTGGATATCGTGCCCACCGTGGCCTTGTCCAACGACTATCAGTTGTTCGGCAAAATCTCGTCCATTTATGGCTCGGCCAGCTCCAGTGACGGCGTCTCCAGCAACAACGTACAAGGCGTGGGCTATGGCCTGGGCGTGCGTAAGATGCTTGACAAGAACCTCTACGTGCAGGCCGGTTACGACCTGAATCAGTATCGCGATGTGACATTCAGCAACGGCAACACCGCCAGCCTGAAAGAGAACGTTTACAGCATCGGCTTGGGCTACAAGTTCTGACACCCGTCAGGCCTTGAACTGGTCCGCGGCGCATTGAAGGTCCTGCACCCGTTCAGGGTGTTGGAATCCCCAAGGGGCAAAGGCGCCGTGAGGGTGAATTGAAAGATTCGGCCTCAGGGGGAACAGCGGGGTCTACCCGCAAGTGCGAATGCCAAGAAAAATGGCGCTGCCCTGCGCGCGCGGGCTGCACTTTGCAGACAATGGTGCTTTTGCTTCTTTGAGAAAGCCGCACATGCAAGCCACCACTGCTTCCCTGCCTAAATGGTCCATCGCTTGGCCCCTGATCGCATGGGGCCTGCTGGCCGGCAATCTGGCCGGACTGGCCGGTGGCTGGTGGATTGCCCTATTGGCCGCAAGCCTGGTGGGGGCAGTACTGTCTGCGGTTCACCATGCCGAGGTGGTTGCCCACCAGGTCGGCGAACCCTATGGCACGCTGGTGCTTGCGCTAGCCATCACCGTGATTGAGGTGGCACTCATTGTCTCGATGATGCTTGCCGGTGGGCCTGCAACCACCGCACTGGCCAGGGATACGGTGTTTGCAGCCGTCATGCTGATCCTCAATGGCATTGTGGGCCTGTGCCTTTTGGCCGGCGGCAGTAAGCACCGGGAGCAGACTTTTGGTCAACTGGGCGTGAGCGCCTCGCTCACCACACTGGCGGCCATCGCCGTGCTGACACTGGTGTTACCCAACTACACCACGAGCGTGGCAGGGCCGGTCTACAGCCCGAGTCAACTGGCATTTGTAGCAGTGGTGTCTCTGGTGCTGTATGGCACCTTTGTACTGGTGCAAACCGTGCGACACCGTGACTATTTTTTGCCCGCCCAGGCGGACCAGGAAGCCCATGCTGCTCCCCCCGGGGTCAAGGTGGCGGCATTGAGTAGCGGTTTGCTGCTACTTGGCTTGGTGGCCGTCGTTCTGCTGGCCAAGGCCTTGGCTCCTACTATTGAAACCGCAGTGGCGCATGCCGGTGCTCCCAAGGCGGTGGTCGGCATCATCATTGCCATGGTGGTGCTGTTGCCTGAGGGCCTGGCTGCCTTCCGGGCGGCGCAGGCCAACCGGCTCCAGACCAGCCTGAACCTTGCATTGGGCTCAGCGCTGGCCAGCATCGGGCTCACCATTCCTGCGGTAGCAATCGTTTCGCTGCTCACCGGCTGGACGTTGACGTTGGGTCTGGATGTGAAGTCCGTGGTGCTGTTGCTTCTGTCCTTGTTTGTCACCAGCCTTTCTTTGAGCACCGGGCGTACCACTGTCTTGCAAGGCACGGTGCACCTTGTCCTGCTGGCAACCTACCTGTTCACCACCGTGGTGCCTTGAGCCGCTCGAACTTGATTTCGATCAATTCAGCCGATATTCGCCCTGCTACATTGGGCCGTACTGGAGGTCGGATGCCATCACTGTTCAGAAACGGAATTGCGGCCTTGATGGCAATGCTGGTGTTGGGCGGCTGTTCTCCGGCAGAGCCCGAACGTGCCCCGGCCTATTCCGACAAAGCGCCCGACGGAAGCGTGCCGGTCTATCGATTTGCGGTTCACCCTTTGTACAACCCCCACAAGCTGTTGAATACCTACCAACCGCTGATGGATTACCTGAATGCCAATCTGATCAACGCGAGGATCGAGGTCGAAGCCTCGCGCGACTACCCGGCATTCGAAGACAAGGTGCGCGCCGCCGGACCTGCATTTTTGTTGCCCAACCCCGTACAGACACTGTTGGCCCAGCGCAAGGGCTACCGGGTATTGGCCATGGCGGGCGATGCCCGGGATTTCAAAGGCATCTTTATCGTGCGCAGGGATTCAGGAATCCGCACACCCAGGGAGCTCAGAGGCAAAACGGTCAGCTATCCCTCACCTACTGCACTGGCGGCTGCCATCATGCCCCAGTACTATCTGCACCAGCAGGGCCTGGATGTGAAAAACGACCTGAACAATGCATACGTGGGCTCCCAGGAATCTTCCATCTTGAATGCCTATTTGGGTACCGCGGCGGCGGCGGCAACCTGGCCACCACCATGGCGCATGTTCCAGAAAGACCATCCGGCAGAAGCTTCGCAACTCATGCAGATCTGGGAAACCCCGCACCTGATCAACAACTCAGTGATGGCGCACAGCTCCGTTCCGATGCCGGTGCAACAGCAGGTCCGTTCATTGTTGCTGGCCATGGGCAAAACGCCGGACGGAACCGACATCCTCGCCAAGCTGGAGACCTCTGGCTTTTACGCAGCGGATGACCAGAGCTACGATGTCGTTACACGCTATGTTCAGACCTTTGAAAACAATGTGCGACCGGTAAAACTTCAACTGGACTGATGCAACTCTCTCTTCGCCCCTTGCTGCTGGGAAGCCTGCGCCGTCAATTGATGGCAGGCTTGGCTTTGGTGGTCGCATGGATGATGGTGATGTTGCTCTGGGAGTTGGCCCACAGGCAACATCAGGAACTCAAAACACGGCAAACCGAGCAGGCTACCGCCATGGCAGAGAGCGTGGCTGTGTCGTCCAGCGTCTGGGTGGCCTCCAGGGACCTCGCAGGCCTGCGGGAAATTGTGAACAGCTCAGCGAGCTTTCCGGACGTCCGTTATGCCATGGTGCTGGACCTGCGTGGTCAGGTGCTGGCCCATTCAGACGCTGCGCGTCTGGGTCAGTATCTGAACGACCTGCCGACAGAGCCGAAGACCCGCATCCTGCAGGATGCCGCCACATTGCTGGAGATTGCCAGCCCCGTGATGCTGGATGCCAAACACCTCGGCTGGGTGCGTATCGGGATGGGGCGCACCCAGCTCAATACACAAGTCGAGCGATTGCTGCGGAGCGGCTTGTGGTATCTGCTGGGCGGCATGGTGTTGATCGGCTTCTTCGCGTCGGTAACCGGCTTGTATTTCACCCGCCGTCTCAATGCGATCAGCACCGTCGCAGACGCGGTTCAGGGCGGCGACACCAGCCGGCGTGTCGCCATACAAGGGAGCGACGAGGCAGCCCACCTGGCGCGTGCATTCAACGCCATGCTGGATACCTTGCAGCTCCGCGAGAAGGAGCTCCTGCAGTCGCGCGATGCCTTGCGCATTGCGGCCACGGCGTTCGAATCGAACGATGTCATGTTTGTATGCGATGCCGATTGGCGCATCCTGCAAGTGAACTCTGCCTTCCAGCGTGTCACAGGCTACTTGCCCGAAGAAGCCATTGGCAAAGCTCCCCGGGACCTCATGGGTTCAGGTGCGCACGCGCAGGATTTTTACGATGCAATGAATGAAAGCATCCAGACCCAGGGATCATGGCAGGGTGAAGTCTGGGACCAACGAAAAAACGGCGAAACCTACCCGGCCTGGACCACGATCACCGCTGTGCGCTCTGACTCTGGCGAAGTCACCCATTACGTGGCCAATCTTTCGGACTTCAGCGCGCGCAAAGCTGCCGAGAACGAAATCAAGACGCTGGTCTACTTTGACTCTCTCACCATGCTCCCCAACCGCCGCATGCTGATGGGCCGGCTGGAAACCGCACTCCAAACCTCGCTGAGTACCGGCCATCTCGGCGCTCTGCTGTTTGTGGATCTCGATGACTTCAAAACCCTGAACGACACACTGGGCCACCACCAGGGTGACATTCTGTTGCAGCAGGTAGCACTTCGTCTGCAAGCCTGCGTGCGCGAGGCCGATACCGTTGCGCGGCTGGGGGGCGATGAGTTCGTGGTCATGCTCGAAGGCCTGAGCACTGTCACCACCGAAGCCGAAGCGCAGGCCGAAGCCCTGGCGCGCAAAGTCATGCAGGCGCTCAACCAGCCCTACGACTTGGGCATCCTGACCCGCAGCAGCACGCCGAGCGTAGGCATTACGCTGTTCGGTAATTGCCAGGAGTCGCTGGACGAGCCACTCAAGCGGGCAGACCTGGCCATGTACCAGGCCAAAGCTGCCGGGCGCAACACCATGCGGCTCTTTGACCCCAAGGCGCAAGCCGCAGTGACTTTACGGGCTGACCTCGAATCTGCGTTGCGCAATGCGTTGGACGAAAAACAGTTCGTCCTGTACCTGCAGCCACAGATCTCGGAAGACGCGCGAGTTACAGGCGCCGAGGCTTTGATCCGATGGCAGCATCCGGTCCGAGGATTGGTCATGCCGGGCGAATTCATTGCAGTCGCAGAGGATTGCGGACTGATCGTTCCCTTGGGCAACTGGGTACTGGATACCGCATGCCAACAACTGGCCGCGTGGGCCCGCAAACCGAGGTTTGAGCATATGACGATTGCTGTCAATGTGAGTGCCAAGCAGTTCCACCAACCGGATTTCGTGGAACAGGTGCTGGATAGCCTTTCAAGGCATGGCGCCCGTGCCAACCGGCTGAAAATCGAAATCACCGAAAGCATGCTCATCGCCAACGTCGACGACGTGATCGTGCGGATGGAAGAGCTGCAGCACCATGGCGTAGGCTTTGCCATGGACGACTTCGGTATCGGCTATTCATCCCTCACCTACCTCAAACGCCTGCCTTTGGACGTGCTCAAGATCGACCAGAGTTTTGTGCGCGATGTGCTGGTCGACAGCAACGATGCAGCGATTGCCAACATGATCGTCGCACTTGCCAACAGCTTGGGGCTGAGCGTGATTGCCGAAGGCGTGGAAACCGTGGAGCAGATGCAATACCTTGCGCGGCATGGCTGCCATGCCTACCAAGGCTACCTGTTCAGCAGACCGGTGCCCGTGGAGCGGTTCGAGGTCTCATTGGCGGAATTCCTGAAACCACTGCAACCATCCGGAGCCATCAAGCCGGTCTAGGCATCCGGTGGTTGAGCCGCCATACCTGCATGGCGCAAAGCAGCGCGCAAACAGCGACTCCAGCCGTGGCCCAAAACACACTTTGCAGACCCCAACTCGTGCTGAGCTGCCCACCGGCAAGCCCACCTATCACACCGGGCACGCCATACCCGATCACTGTGTAAAGCGCCTGCCCGCGGCCACGCAAGCTGCCCGGAAAGTGATGGGACACCAACGCAATAGACGCGCTGTGGTGCGCAGCAAACGTGAGCGCATGCAGCGCCTGCATCACTGCCAACAGCCAGAGCGCTGAAGCCATGGACGCAGTAACCCCCATGCGCAAAGCCATCACGCCTGCACACAAAACCAACCATCCACTCAGACTCAGTCGCGGCATCCAACGGCTCTGAGTAAAAAACCAACCGATCTCGACGGTGACCGACACCGCCCACAACACCCCGATCATGGTTTTGGAATAGCCTAGCGAATCCAGATACAGCGAAAAGAAGCTGTAGATGCCCATGTGCGAAAGAATGTGAAAAAACGCCGAGGCAAAAAACCAGCGCACCACCGGCTGGGCTAACACCGGGAGTATGGGCATGGATATCGACTGCACGTCAGCGTGTTGCTCTTTGACATCCGGCATGCGAAAGGCAAACACCAGCAAAGCCAACAAACTCAGTGACACTATCAACGGAAAACTGGCCATGCCCACATGTTCATACCAAGCGCCTGCGGCCATCACAGCCACCATGAAGCCCAGCGAACCCCACAAGCGCACCCGGCCGTAAAGCTTGGTGTCAAACACCCCACCCCGGCTCACCACATGGGCCACTGCCGCCTCAGTCATGGGCATCATGCCGCTGGTTTGCAGGTAGACGATCAGCAACACCAAGCCTAACCACCAGAAGCCGCCGTTCCACCACAGGCCGCCAGACGCAATCAGGGCCAAGCCGGCGCCCCATTGCATCAAGCGGGCGCGCTCACCCGTGCGGTCACTCAGCGCACCCCACGCATAAGGGGCAAACATGCGGGTCGCGGCTTGGATGGAAGTGAGCACACTGATAGTCACCAGGCTCAGGCCCAAGCTCTTCAACCACAGCGGCAGAAAGGGGTTCATCAGCGCACCGTGCGCGCAATACACGGCGGATAGCGCGGCAAACGGCACAACCTGCCGCATGCCTGTTGCGGCGGCCAGCTGCGGCGTATCGCTCAAATGCTGCCTGGAATGGGCGTCAGCGTGGGCAACACGTCGCCACATTGGGCGCGGTGGCGCAGGGCGTGGTCCATCACCACCAAAGCCAACATAGCCTCAGCAATGGGGGTGGCGCGAATGCCGACGCAGGGGTCATGACGGCCTTTGGTCACCACTTCGGTGGGGTTGCCTTGGGAGTCAATCGAGGCGCGTGGCGTGATGATGGAGCTGGTGGGCTTGATGGCGATGCTCACCTCCAAGTCCTGTCCGGTAGTAATGCCGCCCAATACGCCACCGGCGTTGTTGGTGGCAAAGCCTTCGGGAGTCAGCGAGTCACCATGGGTGGTGCCGCGCTGGGCCACACTGGCAAAGCCCGCACCGATTTCCACTCCCTTGACCGCATTGATGCCCATCATGGCGTAGCCGATGTCGGCGTCCATCTTGTCGAACAAAGGTTCACCCAACCCCACCGGCACATTGCTGGCGGTCACGCGGATGCGGGCACCGCACGAATCGCCGGCTTTGCGCAGGGCGTCCATGTAGTCCTCCAGGGCCTGCACATCAGCCACCGGGGCGAAAAAGGGGTTGTTCGGGACATGCTCCCAGCTTTCAAACGCAATCGGCAATTCGCCCACTTGGGTCATGCAGCCACGGAATTCGGTGCCGTATTTTTCTTTTAGCCATTTCTTGGCCACTGCACCTGCCGCCACCATGGGCGCTGTCAAGCGGGCGCTGGAACGGCCACCGCCGCGCGGGTCGCGAATGCCGTATTTCTGGAAGTAGGCGTAGTCCGCATGGCCAGGGCGGAAGGTATCGAGGATGTTGCCGTAATCCTTGCTGCGCTGGTCGGTGTTCTGAATGAGCAGCGCAATGGGGGTACCCGTGGTTTTGCCTTGGTACACACCGCTCAAAATCTGCACCGCGTCGGGCTCATTACGCTGGGTCACGTGGCGGCTGGTGCCGGGGCGGCGGCGGTCCAGGTCAATCTGGATGTCAGCCTCCGACAGTTCCATGCCCGGGGGGCAGCCGTCAATGATGCAGCCGATGGCCGGGCCGTGGGATTCACCGAAGTTGGTGACCGTGAATGTGTGTCCGAAGGTGTTGCCGCTCATAGTGCTCCGATTATCCCTGACGCGACTGTCGGCCCCGGTAACCGGGCTGGAACAGTTTATGCATCGTGCTGCAGTGCACCATTTCAGTGTTTTCCCGCCTTTTGAACCAGGAGTGAGCCATGCTAGACCGCACTGCAACCAAGTTCTCCCATGTCAAACCTGAAGACACGCAGTTTGTGTCCGGGGGCCTGCGTGATTTTTTTCTGTACCGGGATCTGGGCATCGCCGAAGCCACGCACGGAAAAGTGATTGCGCACCTGGTCAAAGCCAATATGGCACCAGAAAAAGGCACCGGCTGGCACCGGCATGAGGCGGATTTTCAAATCGTCATCATGACCAAAGGCTGGGCGCGCTTCATGTACGAGGACAAAGAAACCCTGGTGCAAGCCGGAGATGTGATTCACCAGCGCCCCGGCATCCGCCACTACCTGTTCGACTACTCCCCCGACATGGAGTACCTGGAAATCGTGTCGCCGGCGGACTTCAAGTCGATTGATGTGGAGCCGGTCTGCGAGATTCCTGCTCCCACCCCGTGGCCGGAACAAGAAGCAGCCTGAAGCCCCAGGGCGCCGGGACCTAAAACTCGGCGTCTAACTCGTCAATCTCGTCCGGTTCCGCCCGAGCGGCTTCCACCCACTCTTGCATGGCCGGCAAAGCCATCATCAGCTTGCAGTACGCGGCGGCCTGTTTGTCCAGCTTGACGTCATAGGTCATGAAGCGGGTGACCACGGGTGCATACATGGCGTCGGCAATGCAGGGTTGTTTGCCAAAGAGGTAGGGCCCGCCGTAATTTTCCAAGCAGTCTTTCCAGATGGCGAGAACCCGGTCGATGTCGGCCTGCGCGCGGGACCAGACCTTGAAGTCGGGGAAATGCGCCTTGATGTTCATGGGCAATGCACCACGCATGGACGCAAAGCCGGAATGCATTTCACCACTGACCGCGCGGCAATGGGCACGCGCCTTGATGTCGGCCGGCAAAAGGCCGGCTTTGGGCTTGATTTCGTTCAGGTATTCGCCGATGGCCAGGGTGTCCCACACTGTCACGCCGTTGTGCTGCAAAGTAGGCACCAGCATGCTGCTGGAGAGCAGCAGCATTTCGGCGCGCATGACCGGGTCGTCCGTGGAAATCACTTGTTCCGAAAAGTCCAGCCCCGCCAGCTTGGTCATCAGCCACCCGCGTAGGGCCCAGGCACCGTAGTTCTTGCTGCTGATGGTAAGAATCGCTTTGGCCATGGTGCTGCTTTCGGGGTTGTCGGTGTGCCCCATGCCGTGCAAGGGTTGTGCCAAGCGGAGTGGCCCCAGCCTGATCAGCGGTCTTGGCGCGCAAATTGCCTAAAGAACATCACCAGGCTTTTGCCGCACCAAGACAGGACTCCCATGCTGTACCAGGCCTACCAGAACCAAACCGACCTGAGCTCTCCTCTGCGCTTGATGGCACAGGGCATGAGCGCCATGCTTTGGATGAACCAGACCGAGGGCAGCTGGCTGCGCAAAATGTCCGCCGGTATGGAGGTGATCTCCCGCATGCGCCTTACGCATTCACGGCCCGACTACTGCATTGACTCTGTGACGGTGGACGACGAGGTCTACCCGATTAAAGAAGAAACGGTGTTGAGCCTGCCATTCGGCAGCCTGCTGCACTTCCGGAAAACCACTGCACTGTCCGAGCCCCAACCGAAAGTGCTGCTGGTCGCCCCGCTCTCGGGCCACTTTGCGACCCTGCTGCGCGAGACCGCCCGCACCCTGCTGCAACACCACGATGTTTACATCACAGACTGGCACAACGCCCGGGATGTATCGCTGCGCCACGGCCCCTTCGGGTTGGACGACTACATCGACCACATGATCCGTTTCACCCAGACCATAGGAAAAGGCGCGCATCTTGTGGCGGTGTGCCAGCCTTGTGTGGCAGCACTAGCTGCCACCGCCCTGATGGCCGAAGACGACGACCCTGCCCAGCCCCGCAGCCTCACGCTGATGGCCGGCCCGGTGGACTGCCGGGTGAACCCCACCGAAGTCAACAAGTTGGCGGTCAGCAAGCCGATCGACTGGTTTGAGAAGAACCTCATCAGCCATGTGCCCCTGCCCCACAAGGGCTACATGCGCCGCGTGTACCCAGGCTTTGTGCAGCTCAGCGCGTTCATGAGCATGAACCCGGAGCGGCACAAGCAGTCATTCAAAGACCTGTACCAGCACCTGGTGAACGGCGATGTGGAGAAGGCCAATGTGATCCGCGTGTTTTACGACGAGTACCTCGCGGTGAATGATCTGCCGGCCGAGTTCTACCTCGAAACTGTGGAAAAGGTCTTCCAGACCTACGACTTACCGCAGGGCAAGCTGAGCTACCGCGGCAGGCTGGTCAACCCGGCGGCCATCCGACGCACCGCCTTGATGACGGTGGAGGGCGAACGGGACGACATCTGTGCAGTGGGGCAGACCGTAGCTGCGCAAGACCTGTGCAGCAGCATCCGCCCCTATAAAAAAACACACCACGTGCAGACCGGTGTGGGGCACTATGGTGTGTTCAGTGGTCGCAAGTGGAACCAGCAAATCTACCCGCGGGTGCGGGAGATGATTCACGCCAGCGAAGGCTAGGGGCTTGCCCCCACTCTCCGCCGCTGAGCGGGTCGCTGCCCCCCGAGGGGGCTAGCTCGCCTTGGGGCGGCCCGGCGGCGAGCTCTTACGTGTTCTCAGCTTCCGGCTTTTCAGCCTCGCCCTCGGGCCAGTCGCGGATGTAGGCCTTGAGCATCTTATTCTCGAAATTCTGACTGTCCACCACGGCGCGGGCCACGTCGTAGAAGCTGATCACGCCTTGCAGCATGCGGTTGTCGATGACCGGCATGTAACGGGCGTGGCGCTCCAGCATCATGCGGCGCACCTCATCCATCTCGGTTTCCAGGGTGCAGGTCAGCGGGCCGGGGTCCATCGCGCGGTACACGCTGGTGGTGCCAAAAGTGCCACCGTTTTTGACAGCGGCTTGGATCACTTCGCGAAAAGTCAACATGCCCACTACCAAACCATGTGACATCACGACCAATGAGCCGATGTCTTTCTCCGCCATCAGCTGGGCCGCATCGGCCAGAGAGTCCTCCGGCGTGGTCGTGTAAAGCGTTCCGCCTTTTACGCGCAGGATATCGCTGACTTTCATGGGGACTTCCTCGTGACACTGGGGTTGAATTCGAGTAGCAAATATAGCCCACAATGCGCGGGTTTCATCGCGGTTTCATCAAGGTTTCATCACTGGAGACACCTATGGCTGGTTACGCAGACCCCGGCTTCGACACCCTCGCGCTCCACGCAGGTGCCGCACCGGACCCCACCACCGGCGCACGCGCCGTGCCCATCCACCTGAGCACCTCGTTTGTGTTCGAGTCCAGCGAGCATGCGCAATCCCTCTTCAACCTGGAGCGCGCTGGCCATGTTTACAGCCGCATCAGCAACCCCACCAACGCGGTGCTCGAGCAGCGGGTCGCCGCGCTGGAGGGCGGCATAGGCGCCATCACCACCGCCAGCGGCCAGGCCGCGCTGCACCTGGCTATCGCCACCCTCATGGGGGCGGGCGGGCACATCGTGTCGTCCAGCGCCTTGTATGGCGGCTCGCACAACCTGCTGCACTACACCTTGTCCCGCTTCGGCATTGAAACCACCTTTGTAAAGCCCGGCGATGTAAATGCCTGGCGCGCTGCAGTACGGCCCAACACCCGTCTGTTTTTCGGCGAAACCGTGGGCAACCCCGGCTTGGATGTACTGGACACCCCCACTATTTCTCAAATTGCCCACGAGGCAGGTGTGCCACTGCTGGTGGACTCCACCCTCACCTCACCTTGGCTGGTGCAGCCCTTCACGCAAGGGGCCGATCTGGTCTACCACTCGGCCACCAAGTTCTTGAGCGGGCATGGCACCGTGATTGGCGGTGTGGTGGTGGACGGTGGCAGCTTTGACTGGGCGCGCGCGTTTGATGCGAGCGGCAAATTTGCCGAGCTAGCCGCGCCCTACGAGGGCTTTCACAACATGAACTTCAGCGAGGAAAGCACCGTAGGTGCTTTCTTGCTACGTGCCCGGCGCGAAGGCCTGCGCGACTTCGGCGCTTGCATGAGCCCGCACAGCGCCTGGCTCATTCTGCAAGGCATAGAGACCCTGAGCCTGCGCATGGCCCGCCACATCAGCAACACCGAAAAGGTGGTGCAGTTCCTGGCCAGCCAGCCCTTTGTGAGCCGCGTGGGCCACCCGCTGCTGGAGAGCCATCCCAGCCACCAACTGGCCCAAAAGCTGCTGCCCAAAGGTGCAGGCTCGGTGTTCAGCTTCGACCTCAAAGGCAACCGCGAGCAGGGTAAAAAGTTTATTGAAACCCTCAAGGTCTTCAGCCACCTGGCCAATGTGGGCGACTGCCGCAGCCTGGTCATCCACCCGGCCAGCACCACCCACTTCCGCATGGGCGATGAGGCGCTGGCGGCGGGCGGAATCAAGCAGGGCACGATCCGCCTGTCCATCGGGCTGGAAGACCCGGACGACTTGATTGACGACCTCAAACGCGCGCTCAAAGCCGCAGAAAAGGCAGGTGCGTGATGCAAATTCAAGTCAACGGTGCCAACACCTACTGCTACACCGGCGGCAAACCCTTCGATCCTGCCAAGCCCACGGTGGTCTTCATCCACGGGGTGCTCAATGACCATAGTGTCTGGATTTTGCAAAGCCGCTACCTCGCCCACCACGGCTACAACGTGCTGGCCGTGGACCTGCCCGGTCACTGCCGCAGCGTTGGCGAGGCACCGGAAACCGTGGAACAAGCCGCAGACTTTATCGTGGCGCTGCTGGATGGGGTAGGCATAGAGAAAGCCGCTTTGGTGGGCCACAGCTGGGGTTCGCTGATTGCACTTGAAGCGGCCAGCCGCCTAGGCGTACGCACCACCCACCTGGTGCTGGTGGGCACGGCCTATCCGATGAAGGTATCCCCTGCCCTGCTGGAAACTTCGCTCAAAGAGCCGATGAAGGCGCTCACCATGATCAACGTGTTTTCGCGCAGCACGCTGGCTGCACCGCCCTCAGCGCTGGGGCCGGGAACCTGGGTCTATGGCGCCAGCATGGCACTGGGCCGGCGGGTGCTGGCCAGTAACACGGCGGTCAACGTGTTCCACCGCGGCTTCAAGGCTTGCGACAGCTACGCAGGTGGCGAGGCGGCCATGGCACAGGTGCAATGCCCGGTGCTGTTCGTGCTGGGCGATCAGGACCAGATGACATCGCCCAAAGCCGCGCAGACGCTGGTGCAGGCAGCCAAAGCAGCAGGCGTGCGCACAGAGACCGTGCGGATCGCGGTAGGTCACCACCAGATGACCGAGGCGCCAGAGGAAACTCTGTCGGGCTTGCGACAGTTTTTGGGCAAACCCTAGGGCGCACCCTCTTGCCGGCCCGGCCGGCGCGGTAGAGCATGAGGGCTGCATTGACAACGGAGCCCCCATGCCAACCGACACATCCGTGGACCCCCGCAGTTTTCAGAGCTTTGCCGAGTTCTATCCGTTTTACCTGGGAGAGCACAGCAACACTACTTGCCGCCGACTGCACTTCGTGGGCTCTACCCTGAGTCTGGTCTGTCTGGGCATGTTGATTGCCACGGGCAAGCCTCAATACTTTGTGTATGCGCTACTGTGCGGCTACGGCTTTGCGTGGCTGGGCCACTTCGGATTTGAAAAGAACAAACCTGCCAGCTTCAAGCGCCCGCTCTACAGCCTGATGGGCGACTGGCGTATGTATGCGGACATCTGGACGGGGAAGATCAAGTTCTGACCTGGCTAAGCTGCGAGGCGCGAAAACAGCTTGCTATATTTTTAGGAGTACTCGGCGCTTATTCGATGGGCGCTAGCAGTCTCCTTTGCAAATATTTTTAGGGCTGCTTTAGGCTGATTGCGGTCGTTCCAACCACACTAATCGGTCGTTAAAGTTAGAAGGAGCACTTTAAGACTCAACATCCACTGCCTTCTTGCTTTTTCGGAATGCAAGAACTGCAAATACGATCAGATTTATGGACGAGGAAAGACCCAGTGACAAGGCAGTGAGGTCGCCCTGCGGATGAAACGCCTTAGCCAAAGGAATAATCCAAGGTTGGCAAATTACGAGGCCCAGTAGCGCAGCAATCCAAGAGCCACCGTGATTGGCGTTGCCTCCACTCGCAATGATTCCCCACATCATCAGAGCGGACAGAAAGGCATAGATAAAAAATAGCGCACGCATAGAGTCCTTACGGCTGAGGCAAGAAGCGCCTCGATTTTTGCAATCCAATTTGGCTCTGAATATCCCCCGTTCGGGTGAAGTTCTGAATGTCGGCTTCCGCTGCAAAGCAGGCATTGACCAATCAGCCTAAACCTCTAGCTCCACACTGCTAGGAACTAGAGATATCAGACGAAGAAGGCGATCGAAAACACCAAATTGCTACTCTTTTTGTAGCGCCTCGCGCACAGTAGTCGTGCGCCAGCGGCCAATTTTCCATAAATTGGCGGTGATGGGCTCCGGGGCCAGCAGCAGGCGCTGCATCAGGGGCTCCAATACCGTCTGGTTCAGGTCGGCCAGCAGCACGTAGCGGGCCTGGCCGTCGCGGTCGGTGGACTCTTGCAATTGGCCGACCCAGTCCAGCTCTTGCAAGGTTTGCAGCACCGGCTCCAGGCGCTGTGAGTCCACTCGCAGTGCGAGGCGCAGGGTCGACAAGGTCTGCCCGCGGTCTTCAGCGCTCTTGGCAGCATCCAGCATGTGCAGTACTTCCAGCGCCAGCTGGAACTGCCATCCGTGGCCCAGCTTGCGGCGTGGCACTCCAGCCAAAAGGCTGGGCAGGTAAGCCGTGAGCGCGGCACCCAAGAGCACGATGACCCAGGCGATATAGATCCAGATCAGCAAAATCGGCACCGTGGCGAAGGCGCCGTACACCGCGGAATAGGTCGGCACCTTGCTCAAATAAAGCGCCAGCCCCTTGCGCGCCAGCTCCATGCCGGTAGACACGAACAGGCCGCCCATCCACGCGTGGCCCCAGCGCACATGCGTGTTGGGCACGTAATGGAACATCGCCGCCGTGCCGGCTGCCACCAACACGAACTGCAAGCTGTCGAGCAACAGGGTCAGCCCGCCGGGCAGGCCACCCACCACGCCTTTGGAAGCAGTCACCGCGTACGAGGTGATCGACAAACTAGCCCCCAGCAACAAAGGCCCCAGGGTCACTGCGGCCCAGTAGATGAGCACGCGCTGCCCGAAAGGCCTGCGCTTCTTCACGCGCCAGATGCTGTTGAGCGTGCGGTCTATGGTGAAGATCAGCGCCAGCGCGGTGCCTAACAAAATGGTCAAGCCCGCCACACCCAGGCGGCTGGCCTTGCCGGCAAACTGGTTCAGGTAGCCCAGCACTTGGCGGGCAATGTTGTCAGGCACGAGACTCTCAATGAGCCACTTCTGCAATACGTCCTGAAACTTGGCAAACATTGGGAAGGCGGTAAACACCGCCAGTGCCACCGTAATCAGGGGCACCAGTGCAATCGTGGTAGTGAATGTCAGGCTGCTGGCAGTGAGGCCCAGGCGGTCTTCGCGGAAGCGCTCGCGCAGGGTGATGGCAGCGTCCCGCCAGGGGATGCTGGCGATCTCCCGCAACCAGGAAGTCAAAAGGGGTTTGGCTTGCATGGCCCGCATCATGCCACTGCCGCCATGTAGCCGGTGTGAGGGGCGGTAAGCCTCAGCGCTCCACCATCACCGGATGGTTCTTCCAGCGCTGGAAGCTGGCGCGAAGAATCTCATCCAGCACTCCGGTTTTCTTCAAGATGGCCAAGCGGGCATCAATCTGATCCAGCTTGTCGGCGCATTTGCCGTTGCGGGTCAGCGCAAGGTAATTGGGGGTATCAACCAAAAAAGGCTCTTTGGCCACGAAATTGGCTTCATCCCCCCGCTTGAGGATCAGCGCCATGCCGGTGTAGTAGCCGGTAATGAAGTAGTCGGCCCGCCCTAGCAGCATCAGGCTGAAGCTGGCATCAGGACGGTTGACCTCCTGCACATTGAGCTTGTCTTTGATGAAGTCGTCCAGCCCATTGCCGAACACATTGCCTCTTGCCATGGCGCCGCGCAAACCGACCAAGTCAGACCGGTCGCGGTAGGCCAGCGGGAGATCCCGAGCCGTGAATACCGCCACCGGGTTTTGGAGCGCAATGGTTTTGGGGTAGAGCAAAAAGGCTTCTCGCTCCGGCGTTTTCTTCAGCGTGACGACCATATCGACCTCGCCCCGCTCGGCGAGAGCCATCACTCGCGGGAAGGGGCCCACGCTGCGGATCTCGTAGTCGATTTTCAAATCGCTGAGCACGCGCTTGGCGATCTCGATGCTGGCGCCTTGCAAGGCGTCCCCATCAAACCAGTGCAAGGGTGGGTAGGCGGGGTCTGATGTCACGACCATACGGGTGCACTGGGACTGTGCCAGAAAGCTGCACGTCACCAAGCACACTCCCAGCAAGCCTTGAGCGACTTTTCGCCAGTTCATGAAACCCCCTGTCCCACCGGAGACACAGCGCACAGTAATCGGGCGTACCCGGATTGGCAAGAGGGCAATCCGCCTGAAAACTTAGGTCAAGTCCCCTATTCAGATCGATTCAGCTGTTTGGCTTAAGCTACACGGCTGTCCATCAACCGGCGCAAAACCCGTGCAAGCTGCTACCCCCGCCTCCTCTGTCGTTATTGCCCGCTGGGTGGCTGTTGCCAGCCTGATCGCGCTGATTATTCTGGGCCTGGTGTGGGAGCTGTGGCTGGCCCCCACCGGCGGCGGCACGTTGGCCCTGAAGGTGCTTCCCCTATGCATTCCGCTGGCCGGCTTGCTGAAAAGCCGCATGTACACCTACCGCTGGCTCAGCCTGATGGTGTGGCTGTATTTCACCGAAGGCGTGGTCCGCGCCTGGAGCGACAAGGCGCCCGGCAACTGGCTGGCGCTGCTGGAAGTGCTGCTGTGCATCGTGCTGTTTGTGGCCTGCACCTTCCATATTCGCCTGCGCCTAAAGCACGCCAAGGCGCTGCCTGCCAACCCCGAAGAACCCACCACCCGCCCTGCCCCATGATGGATATCGAAGCCCTGCGCGCCACGCTGCGCACCCTCGTCGGTGAAGCACATGTACTCACCGACGGCGACCTCACCGCCTATGAACAAGACTGGCGCAAACGTGAACGTGGCCGCGCCTTGGCCGTGGTGCGCCCCGGCACGACCGAAGAAGCAGCCGCAGTGGTCCAAGCCTGTGCGGCGGCCGGCGTGAGCCTGGTGCCCCAGGGCGGCAACACCGGCATGGTGGTGGGCTCCATCCCTGATGCGTCGGGTACCCAAGTGCTGCTGAGCCTGCAGCGCCTGAACCGCATCCGCACCATTGACGCAGCCAACCTGACCGTGACGGTAGAGGCCGGTTGTGTATTGCAGACGCTGCAAGAGGCCTGCGAAAAAGAAGGCTATCTGTTCCCCCTGAGCCTGGCCGCTGAAGGCAGTTGCACCATTGGCGGCAACCTTGCTACCAACGCGGGCGGCACGCAGGTGGTGCGCTACGGCAACACCCGCGAGCTGTGTCTGGGTTTGGAAGTAGTGACTGCGCAGGGAGACATCTGGAGTGGCCTGACCGGCTTGCGCAAAGACAACACCGGCTACGACCTGCGCCACCTGTTCATCGGCTCCGAGGGCACCTTGGGCGTGATTACCGCCGCTACCCTGCGCATGTACCCCCTGCCCGCGGCCCAGCTCACCGCGTTTGCCGCTGTACCGTCATTGGACGCGGCTGTAAAACTGCTGGGCCTGGCCCACCAGCACCTGAACGCCGGCCTGACCGGCTTTGAAGTGATGGGCGACTTTGCGCTCAGCCTGGTGCGTAAACACTTTCCCCAGCAAAATGTGCCGTTTGGCGGCATGAGTCCCTACTGCGTGGTGCTGGAAAACTCAGATCACGAGTCGGAGAGCCATGCGCGTGAGCAATTCGAGCGCTTGCTGGAAGCGGCGCTGGAGCAAGGCTGCGTGCTAGACGCTGTGGTGGCCGAGAACATTGCCCAAGCCCGCGCACTGTGGCACATCCGCGAGAGCATTCCGCTGGCGCAGGCCCAAGAGGGCCTGAACATCAAGCAC
This sequence comes from Comamonadaceae bacterium, assembly GCA_027488985.1. Lineage (GTDB taxonomy): Bacteria > Pseudomonadota > Gammaproteobacteria > Burkholderiales > Burkholderiaceae_C > Allorhodoferax > Allorhodoferax aquaticus. Next base: position 128,758 of record JAIYAR010000009.1, read on the forward strand.
GATATTTCGATTGCCGTGTCGCGCATTCCGGCCTTTGTGACCGAAGTGGATGCGTTGCTGGAACAGCATTTCCCCGGTGTGCGCCTGGTGAACTACGGCCACCTGGGCGACGGCAATCTGCACTACAACGTGCAGGCCCCGGACGGCGCAGATGCAGAAGCCTTTTTGCGCGACCAGGAAGGCCCTATCAACACGCTGGTGTACGAGGTGGTAGACCGCTTCAACGGCTCCATATCGGCCGAGCACGGCATCGGCAGCCTCAAGCGCGAGAAATTGGCGCACCACAAATCCCCGGTGGCCTTGAACGCCATGCGGGCCATCAAGGGCGCGCTGGATCCGAAAAATCTCATGAATCCAGGCAGAGTGCTATCAATTGAGTAGCTGCTTGCGCATATTCCACGGAGGATAGAGGCCTGTTTTCTATAGACTCAGGCCATCTCCCCACTTCATTTTTCAGGAACCCGCAGTGGCACACCTTATTCTTTTGGGCATTGTGTATGTGTCCTTCATCAGCTTGGGGCTGCCGGACGGGATTCTGGGTGTGGCCTGGCCAGCTATCCGCGCCGATATGGGCCAGCCGCTGGCGGCAGTGGGCGCCATCACCATCACCATGACCATCTGCTCGGCCACTGCGAGCTTCTTTGCGGGGGCCATCGCCAAACGCATGGGCACCGGCGCCGTAGTGGCCACCAGCTGCCTGATGACGGCGCTGGCACTGCTGGGCTTCTCGGTGGCCCCTTCTTTCGGTTGGCTGGTTGCACTGGCAGTTCCCCTGGGCTTGGGTGCTGGCGCTGTGGACGCCAGCTTGAACCACTTTGTGGCGGCGCACTATTCCTCTCGCCACATGAATTGGCTGCACGGCTTCTGGGGTGTGGGCGCCACCACCGGCCCGCTGATCATGGGCCTGGCGCTCGCAAGCACTGGCGGTTGGGCGCTGGGCGTGCGCAGCATCGGGTTGATGCAGCTGGTACTGGCCGTGGTGCTGTTTGCCACACTCGCCCTCTGGGCCAAAGAACACTCCAAGCCACCCACCGGAGACGACGCCCATGGCGAAGCAGCTTTCAAACCCGTGCGCCCGCTGGCGTTGTGGCTGGCACCCACGCTGTTTTTGTTGTACGTGGCAGCCGAAATGGGCACCGGCCTGTGGGCGGCCAGTATTCTGGTGACCGACCGCGGACTCACACAGGCACACGCTGGTATCTGGGTGTCGGTGTATTTCGGCTCCATCACTGCGGGGCGCTTTGCTGTGGGGCTGATTGCCAACCGGCTAGGTAACCGCAGGCTGGTAAGGCTGGGTATTTCAGTGGCGGCCGTGGGCGCTCTGGTGTTTGCTTTGCCCGCCGTATTCGGCAGCGCCGCCAGCTTCGGGCTGGTGCTCATGGGCTTGGGCTGCGCGCCGGTTTTCCCGTCGCTGATGCACGAGACTGCGCGCCGCTTTCCAGAAGACGTAGCCCGCACCGTCATCGGGCGTCAAATGACCTTTGCCTATGCCGGTGGCTCGGTGATTCCAGCCGCCTTTGGGTTGCTGGCCACTTGGGCGGGCCTGGGTGCAGTCATGCCGGTGGTGGTTCTCATTTTGCTGGCACTGCTGGCGCTGGCCGCCGTGCTGGACAGCATCAGCTGAAACCGGCACGACGCCGACCAGAGCGGACTTCCCCCACTAAAATTCTCTGTATGACCAGCCACTCCACCGTGCGCCCCGTGCGCAGCCAGTACGAAGACTTCATGCGCCACGTGCACACCACGGGCGTTTTCAAAGCCGACCGCACCGGCACCGGCACGAAAAGCGTGTTCGGCTACCAGATGCGCTTCGACCTGAATGAGGGCTTCCCGCTGGTCACGACCAAGAAAGTGCACCTGCGCAGCATCATCCAGGAACTGTTGTGGTTCCTGACCGGGTCTGCCAACAACAACTGGCTCAAAGAGCGCGGCGTCTCCATCTGGGACGAATGGGCCAACCCCGAAACCGGCGACTTGGGCCCGGTCTACGGCGTGCAGTGGCGCAGCTGGCCCACGCCGGACGGCGGCCACATCGACCAGATTGCCGACGTCATCAAGACGCTCAAAAGCAACCCCGACAGCCGCCGCATCATCGTAAGCGCCTGGAACGTGGCGGAGTTGAGCAAGATGGCCCTGATGCCCTGCCATGCGTTCTTCCAGTTCTATGTAGCACCCGCCGAGACCGAGGGTGGGCGCGGCAAACTGAGTTGCCAGCTCTACCAACGCAGTGCCGACATCTTTTTGGGCGTGCCCTTCAATATTGCCAGCTACGCCCTGCTCACCCACATGGTGGCCCAACAGTGCGACCTGGATGTGGGCGACTTCATCTGGACCGGCGGCGACTGCCACATCTACAGCAACCACACCGAGCAGGTGGAGCTGCAGCTGAGCCGCGCTCCCATGGCCTACCCCACGCTCCACATCAAGCGCAAGCCTGAGAGCATCTTCGACTATGAGTTTGAAGACTTTGAAGTGCAAGGCTACGAGTGCCACCCCGCCATCAAGGCACCGGTAGCGGTGTGATGGCAAGCACGATGAGCGCGACCACCCCACTCCCCCGGCTTCACCTGATTTACGCCCGCGCTGCCAATGGCGTGATCGGCACCAACGGCACCCTGCCCTGGCATCTGCCCGAAGACCTAGCGCACTTCAAGCGGACCACGCTGGGCTGCCCGGTCATCATGGGTCGCAAGACCTGGGACTCACTGCCCCCGAAGTTCCGCCCCTTGCCTGGCCGCGCCAATATCGTGGTCACCCGCCAGCCGGATTGGAACGAAACTGGCGCCCAGCGCGCATCTGATATGCGCGAAGCGCTACAACTTTGTGAGCATTCAGCAGACGTCTGGGTGATTGGCGGCGCGCAGCTCTATGCACTGGCAGAGCCCCAGGCCACAACTGCCGTGGTCACAGAGATTGAGAAAGACTTTGAAGGCGACGCCTTCGCCCCTACCTTGGGCCCAGCATGGCAGGAGACCACCCGCGAGCGCCATGTAGCAGCCAGCGGGCTGCCTTTCAGCTTTGTGACTTACACACGCACCGCACCATGAAACTCGCTACCTGGAACGTCAACTCTTTAGGCGTGCGCCTGCCCCAAGTGCTGGACTGGCTCGCTGCGAACCCGGTGGATGTGCTGGCCCTGCAAGAGCTCAAGCTCACTGACGACAAGTTCCCTGCCGACGCTTTTGAGGCCATCGGCTACCACGCCCAGTGGTTCGGCCAGAAGACCTACAACGGCGTGGCCCTGCTCTCGCGCACACCGGCCAACGAGGTCATTAAGAACATCCCCGGCTTTGACGACGACATGTCCCGCGTGATTACCGGCACCGTGGACTTGGAAGGCGCCCCTGCCGGTACGCCGGGTGTTCGCGTGATTGGTGCCTACTTCCCCAACGGGCAGGAGCCGGGCAGCGACAAGTTCGAATACAAAATGGAATGGCTCACTGCGCTGCGCCGCTGGGTGAAGGACGAGCTCGCCGCGCACCCGAAACTGGTGCTGATGGGCGACTACAACATCACCTTTGACGAGGACGATGTGTGGGACCCGGTGAACCTGGAAGGCACCATCCACTGCACCGAGGAAGAGCGCTACCACCTGCGCGCCCTGATCGCGCTTGGCCTGACTGATAGCCATCGGTTGTTCCCGCAGCCGCCCAAGTCATACAGCTGGTGGGATTACCGCGATGCGGGCTTTCGCCGCAACCGGGGGCTGCGTATTGACCACATTCTGGTGAGCAACGCCCTCAAGCCCGCAGTGACTGCATGCACCATCGACAAGACCCCGCGCAAGAACGAGCGCCCCAGCGACCACGCCCCGGTGGTGGTTGACATCAGCCCGGCAGCCTGAAAATGCTCCGCCCACAAAAAGCCGGCACACGTGCCGGCTTTTTGCTATGGAATCAGGAGCGGCTTTCGCATATCTGATGACCGCTAGCGGCTCTTTTTACATAAAACTCACTCCAAGCCCAGCTCCTGGATCTTGCGGGTGATAGTGTTGCGACCTATGCCCAGCTTTTGCGCGGCCTCAATCCGGCGGCCCTTGGTATTGGCCAAGGCCGCCAAAATCAGGCGCGACTCAAAACGACGGGTCAGGGTGTCCCACACCTCGGGCTGACCGGAACCGAGCAAGGCCACCGCCTCGGTCTCCAGCTCGGCCTCCCAGCCTTCCAGCGGTCCATGGGCCGCTGCCGCGCGCGCCAGTACGTGCGACAGGTCTTCCGACTCGTGGCTCGCAGGTGCTTGGGCATGCGCATCCAGAGGAACATCTTTGAGTTGCGCCTCAGGGGCTGCAGTGAGCACGGGCTTGGCGACCAGCGGCTCGCCGGTTTCCGCACGGCCCAGGCTCACCTCAGGCGGCAGGTCCTTGCGCTCAATGACTTGCGCAGGCGCCATCACGGTCAGCCAGTGACAGATGTTTTCCAGCTGGCGCACGTTGCCCGGAAAGGCAAAACCTTCCAGCCAGGTGAGCGCGGAATCCGAAATTCGTTTGGGCTCCACGCCCAGTTGCTTGGCGCTTTGCTGCAGGAAGTGACGGGTCAGCATGGCCACGTCTTCCTTGCGTTCGCGCAGGGCCGGTAAGCGCAGACGGATCACATTCAGGCGGTGGAACAAGTCTTCACGGAACACGCCGTCCTTGACGCGCTGCTCCAGGTTCTGGTGGGTAGCCGCGATGACGCGCACGTTCGATTTAACAGCGCTGTGCCCGCCCACGCGGTAGAAGTGGCCGTCGCTCAAGACGCGCAGCAAACGGGTCTGCAACTCGAACGGCATGTCGCCGATTTCGTCCAGAAACAGCGTGCCGCCATCGGCCTGCTCGAAGCGGCCACGGCGCATGGTTTGCGCGCCGGTGAAGGCACCACGCTCATGGCCGAAGAGTTCGCTCTCCAACAGGTCCTTGGGGATGGCTGCCGTGTTGATGGCCACAAACGGCCCATCAGCGCGCGGGGAATGCTTGTGCAGCGCACGCGCCACCAGCTCTTTGCCGGAGCCGGATTCGCCGGTGATCATCACCGTAACGTTGCTCTGGCTCAAGCGGCCGATGGCACGGAACACGTCCTGCATGGCGGGCGCCTGCCCCAGCATTTCGGGGGACTCGGCCATGCGCTCTTCGGCTACTTCTTCGCGCTGGCTCTCTTCCACTGCACGGCGGATCAGCTCCACGGCTTTGGGCAGGTCGAAGGGTTTGGGCAGGTATTCAAAAGCGCCGCCCTGGAAGGCACTGACCGCGCTGTCCAGGTCCGAGAAGGCCGTCATGATGATGACGGGCAGGCCGGGGTGTTTGGCTTTGACTTTTTCGAGCAGGTCCAGACCAGAGCCCCCGGGCATGCGGATGTCACTCACCAGGATTTGTGGACCTTCATCGTCTGCTGCGGTGCTCAGCGCAGTCAGTACATCGCGTGGATTGGAAAAACTGCGTGTGGGCAGGTGCTCACGCAGCAGTGCCTTCTCCAGCACGAAGCGGATGGACTGGTCATCATCTACGATCCAAATCGGCTTCATGTTGTACGGCACCCTATATTCTTTGTCGGTCTGTTACGGTAACGGAATCAAAATTTTGAAGTCCGTACGGCCCGGCACGCTGTCCACTTCAATCAGGCCGTGGTGTTGCTGAACAAAGGTTTGCGCCAGTGTGAGCCCCAGTCCGGATCCGCCATCCCTTCCCGAAACCAAGGGGTAAAAAATGCGGTCTCTGATCGAATCTGGCACGCCAGGTCCGTTGTCGATGACATGCAATTCCAATGCCAACCGGTAACGCTGCTTACCAAAGGTGATCTGCCGAGTGACGCGGGTCTTGAATGTCACGCAACCGTCACCCGCCGCAATGCGCTCCGCCAGGGCCTGGCAGGCGTTGTGGGCAATGTTCAGTACGGTTTGAATGAGCTGCTCGCGGTCGCCCCGGAACTCGGGAATGGAAGTGTCGTAGTCCCGCACCACGCGCAAACCTTTGGGGAACTCTGCAAGGATCAAAGAGCGCACGCGCTCACACACCTCGTGAATGTTCACATCGCCCACCAAGTGGGGTCTGCGGTGCGGCGCCAGCAGGCGGTCTACCAGACTCTGCAAGCGATCTGCCTCATGGATGATGACCTGCGTGTACTCGGTGAGCTCGGGGGACTCCATCTCCATCTCGAGCAATTGCGCCGCGCCACGGATACCACCTAGCGGATTTTTGATCTCGTGGGCGAGATTGCGGATCAGCTCTTTGTTGGTCTGGGCCTGTTCAGCCAAACGTTCTTCGCGGTCTTGGCGGGTTTGCTGCTCTTGGGGCACCATTTCCACAATGATGTCATTGGAGAGTTCCGTACGCGTCACGATCACGTGCACCGGCATGGCATCGAGTCCGCTGCGCTTGAGCAAAGCGTCATAACGCAGGGCCGCGAACGCGTTGTCGAGCGCGCCCTCCAGGGCACTGTGCAGCTGGGCAGGCTCGGTAAACACCTCGGCAAAGTTGGAGCCGATGATGGTTCGCCGCGAGATGCCCAAGGCATCCTCCAAGGCTGAGTTCGAAAACTGCACCGAAGCATCGGCCGTGACCACTGCCACCAACGTGGCCAGCAAGTCAAATGAATGGAAGCGCTCCATGGGGCTTGTCCGGTGGAATTGAAAAAGAACTAGCCGTCAGCATAACGGCCTCGCGCCGGGGCCGACGGGGCTTACTGCTTGAGCATGGCCGCCGGCAAACGACCGAGTTCACGACGGATACCGGCCATGTCACTCTCGTTGCGGGCAATGGCTGCCTTGAGTTCGGCCACACGATCCAGGTATTTCTGGTGGTTGCGCGCCTCGGGTCCCAGCTTCTCGGGTTCGCCTTTGTTGTATTCCTTCTGCAGCTCGATCTGGCGGGCTTCGGCCTTTTTCAGCTCGGCTTCCAGAATAAGGCGGGCATCAGAATCTTTGGCGCGCTGGTCGGCACTATCAATCCGCGGTGCAGTGCTTGGGGTGGAACTCGGCGCTGAGGCCACCTTCACCCCCCCCCCCCCTGCAGGTTTCTGGCCTTGGACTACCGTGACATTGCCGCCGGAAATGAGCTTGCAGGTTTTGGCCTGGGCTTCTGAGACGGTGTTGGTGTATTCGTTGCCGCAACGGTAGATGCGCTCCTGCGCTGCTACGCCAGAGCTGGCGACTGCAGTGAGCAAAAGAATCAGGAGTGTGGGTTTCATGCTGTGTCGGTGTCCGCGCTATCTTTTCGTGAGCGCTGTGATTCAGTATGCGCTAAAAAGTGCCCAAGAACAAAACACCCGAGTATCCCCGACTTGAGGGAGGCCATCTGTGAGCAAGTGTTCCATAAAAAAAGGACGGCTTTCGCCGTCCTTTTTTGCTCATCACAGTGCTTTGCAGCGCCGCGATTACAGGCTGAAGTACATGTCGTATTCGACAGGGTGTACCGACATGCGGTAGCGGGTCACTTCCTGCATCTTCAGTTCGATGTAGGCATCGATCATGGAGTCAGTGAACACACCACCCTTGGTCAGGAACGCGCGGTCCTTGTCCAGATGCTCCAAGGCCTGATCCAGGCTGTGGCACACGGTTGGTACCTTTGCATCCTCCTCGGGAGGCAGATGGTAGAGGTCCTTGGTGGCGGCTTCGCCGGGATGGATCTTGTTTTCCACGCCGTCCAGACCTGCCATCAACAAGGCTGCGAAGCCGAGGTAAGGGTTCATCAATGGATCGGGGAAACGAGCTTCCACGCGACGGCCCTTGGGGTTCGCCACGAAAGGAATGCGGATAGAAGCGGAACGGTTCTTGGCAGAGTAAGCCAGCTTGACCGGAGCTTCAAAGTGAGGAACCAAGCGCTTGTAGCTGTTGGTGCCAGGGTTGGTGATGGCGTTCAGGGCACGTGCGTGCTTGATGATGCCGCCGATGTAGTACAGCGCGAAGTCAGACAGACCTGCATAGCCGTCGCCGGCAAACAGGTTCTTGCCGTCTTTCCACACGGACTGGTGCACGTGCATGCCGGAACCGTTGTCACCATGGTAAGGCTTAGGCATGAAAGTCGCTGTCTTGCCGTAGGCGTTGGCCACGTTATGCACCACGTACTTTTGCAACATGGTCCAGTCAGCGCGCTCTACCAGAGTGGAGAACTTGGTACCGATTTCGTTCTGGCCAGCGCCCGCCACTTCGTGGTGGAACACTTCGACCGGGATGCCCAGGGATTCGAGGATCAGGGACATCTCAGCGCGCATGTCTTGCGTGCTGTCGACGGGAGGAACGGGGAAGTAGCCGCCCTTGACGGTGGGACGGTGACCGCGGTTACCACCTTCGAGCTTGGAACCGGTGTTCCAGGGAGCTTCGTACTCTTCGATTTCGTAGAAGGTGTTGTGGGCATCTGTAGACCAACGCACGCCGTCGAACAAGAAAAACTCTGGCTCGGGACCGAAGTACGCGGTGTCGCCCATGCCGGAAGCCTTCAGGTAGGCTTCAGCGCGCTTGGCGATGGAACGTGGATCGCGGTCGTAGGACTTGCCATCGGCAGGCTCCACCACGTCGCAGTTCAGAATCAGGGTGGTTTCTTCGAAGAAAGGATCAATGTTGGCGGTGCCTGGATCGGGCATCAACAACATGTCGGAAGCTTCGATACCCTTCCAGCCGGCGATGGAGGAGCCGTCGAACGCATGGCCGGAGGTGAACTTGTCTTCGTCAAAATGCGAAACAGGCACAGTGGTGTGCTGCTGCTTACCACGGGTATCGGTGAAACGGAAGTCAACGAACTTGACTTCATTCTCTTTCACCAGTTTCATCACGTCTGCGACGGTCTTGGCCATCAAATACTCCTGTTGCACGGTTGTAAAAAGATTTGCCCTGCTGTTAATGCAGCTTTTGTGCCAAAACATGCACCAAAGCAAACTCGGCAAACCACTCTATTTTGCATCCTTAAACCGCGGTTTTGTGCCGCTGAACCTACAAAGAAGCCATCTGAAACTCGGACCAGCGTCAAGATTGCACCAATTAGGTGCCAATCTCAGAATGCACCAAAACAATGCGCAGCAGTTAGCGCACCAATTCGGGGCCTAGTGGCATTTCCAGTTTTCTCAAGCCATCCAGCATTTCTGCATAGGCCGCCGGCAATGCCTCCGGCCGCCCTTTCACGCCCAGCTCAATGTGTTTGCCGTATTGGGGATGGTCCACGCTAGGCAGGCTGAACACTTTGACCGGGTGCCGCTGCTCCAACTGCTCCATGAGCGGGGTCAGCAAAGATTCCATGGCACCGAACACGATTACCGATTGCTCGCGCCAGGCGCCCGTTTGGAACCATGCACTGCAATGGGTATCGAGCACCCACTCAACCATGGGCCATGCCATCACAGGGAAACCCGGCACGAAATGGACAGTGCCCTGCCCCACGCCCGGGTGGCTGAAACCAGGAATTTTGTTGTACGGATTCGGAATGATGGAAGCCCCGGCGGGAAACATGCCCATCTGCAGGCGGTGCACGTTATCCGGACGGCCCGGCTCGAAATCGGTGCCTTGCTCGCGTGCGACATCCTGCATGCGTTCAACGATCAGGGCGCGGGCTGTGTCACTCAGCGCCAGCTCCTTTCCTAATGCATTGGCGGCGCATTGGCGGGTGTGGTCGTCCGGCGTAGCGCCGATTCCGCCAAAAGAAAAAACAGTGTCGCCAGAGGCGAATGCCGCTGACAATGTGGTGGTGATGCGCTCAGGGTCGTCGCCCACATAGTGCGCATAAGCGAGGGGTAAGCCACGCGCGCCCAACAGCTCTATGGCTTTGGCAAGGTGCTTGTCGGAGCGCTTGCCTGAGAGGATCTCGTCCCCGATGATGATGACACCGAATTTCATAAGAGCTCCAGATCTACAGCGTCCACTATCAGGGGCATTTGTGTGGTGGCGGTGTCGGCTGAACGTTGGGCCCGCAGGCTTTGCAGTGCGCTCAGTCCGTAGTGAGAAAACCAGAGTGACGAAAAGGCAAAGATGAGGGTGTAGAGCCAGATGGACAGCGGCACCAGAAATGGCGCCAATGCCACGGCCATAAAGCCCAAAGACCACACCAGACTGGGCGCAGCGCCCATGTAGCCCGTCACTACGCCCATGCCCAGCAGCCACCAGCGATGGCGCTTGAAAATCTCACGGCGCTCCTCCGGACTGGCATGGTCAGCCAGTGCGTCAAAGGCCATCACCCGGTAGGTCAACCAGCCCCAAATGAGCGGCGGCAGGATCAGCACCAAAGGCGGTACCAGCCAGAGCGGCATCGACAACACCAAAGCCAGCAATGCCGCAGCGGTGGACAAGACAGCCCATCCCACACTCGCCAGGTAAGAGGCACCGGCCGCTTTTTCCAACGCAGGGAAGCGGCGTTTGGCCACCAGTCGCACGATCATGGGGGCCATCAGTGTGGCCACCACGAACAGGCAACCCACCAGTACCAACGGGGTGAGCATCAGGATCACGATCAGTGGAACCAACACGGTCTTGAGTTTTCCAGCCCCTACCGACTCGAGCCAACCCCACATCAGTTGCAGCCAATCCATGGATTCGAGCAACTGGCTGACCCAGGCCAGCAAACCGTCCAGGTAAAAGTAACCCAAGCCGGCGGTCACACCCACCATCAAGACCAGAGGCAACAGCGACCACAGCATGACCTTCGGGTGCAGGCAGTAAACCAGCGATCGCCAGAAGGCGTCAAGGACGGCATTCATGGGTTTACTCCTTGGATTGCACGGCAGCAATTTCCTCTTCCGTGAGCCAGCGCCATTGGCCCGGAGCGAGGTCATTCGGCAGGGACACGCCACCTATGCGAGACCGGTGCAAGCCCTCAACCCGGTTGCTGACCGCTGCCAGCATGCGCTTGACCTGGTGGTACTTGCCCTCCGTCAGAGTGAGGCGGAGATGAAACTCGCTCACCGCCTCACAAGCTGCAGCACGCACGGGCTTAGGGTCGTCGTCCAGCACCACGCCACTCAGCAGTTTGCTGACCTGCTTGTCGTCCAAAGGGTGTTTGACAGTGACTTCATACACCTTGGGCACATGGTGCTTGGGTGAACTCATTCGGTGGATGAACTTGCCATCGTCGGTTAACAGCAGCATGCCGGTCGTGTCTTGGTCTAGCCGGCCAACCGCCTGCACGCCCTGCACGGCTGCTTTTTGCGGCCGCAAGCGCAAAGGGCTGGGTAATAGGGTGTAGATGCTGGGGTAAGTGGAGGGTTTTTGCGAACACTCCGTGCCAGCCGGTTTGTGAAGCATCAGGTAGGCGCGTTCGGCGTACGGCCAGTCCACCCCCTGCACCCGGAATCGCAAGCCTTCCGCTACAAATTCAGTAGCTGCCTGCGCAATAGTAACGGGGGCTGGACCCTCACTTGGCACATAAACCTGAACCAGGCCCTGTTGGATCAAACCGGCACACACACGTCGTGTGCCGAAACCTTGGGTATAGAGTATTTCCTGAAGCTGCATAACCGTAGTATCGCAGTGAGATCCGCTAGACTTGTTGGATCCGTTTGCAACCGGGATCTGTGCCATGACCGATGATTTGGTGTTCAGTGACGAGCAAGAAGCAAAAGTTTCAAGCCATGCGGCTGCCCCCTGGCAAGTGCTGGTGGTGGACGACGAACCGGCCGTTCATGAAGTCACCAAACTGGTCATGTCTGACTTTGAAATGGATGGCCGGCGCTTGCAGTTCACCCACTGCTACAGCGCTGCCGAAGCCCGGTCTCTGCTGGCACAGCGCAACGACATCGCACTGATCCTGCTGGATGTGGTGATGGAGTCTGAACATGCTGGCCTCGACCTGGCCAAGTACATCCGCGACGACCTGGGCAACCTCAACGTGCGCATCGTGCTGCGGACTGGCCAGCCCGGCCAGGCGCCCGAAGAGCAAGTAATCCGCGATTACGACATCAACGATTACAAAGAGAAGACCGACCTCACCCGCCGCAAGCTGATCACCGTGTTTTACGCGGGCCTGCGTGCCTACCGGGATTTGATGCGTATCGAAAACGCTCGCCTGGGCCTGGTGCGCTCGATTGAGGCGATCAGCGAAGTCTGCGACTCCAACAACCTGCGCAGCTTCGCCTCGGCGGTGCTCTCGCAGCTCAATTACCTGCTGGATCTCAACGGTGAAGGCCTGTGTGCCAGCCGCGTGTCGGCCTACACCGCCAATGCGGCACACGGGCAACTCCGGGTGCTGGCTGTGACCGACGCCTATTCCCGGATGATGGTGGACGACCAGCTCGCCAACCTTCCGCAAGAAGTTCAGACCGCCATCCGTGATTCACTGGCGGCCAAGACCAGCCGCTACGGGGAGCGCTACTACGCCGGCTACTTTTGTACCAAGGCTGGTAGTGAAAGCCTGATCTACATGAAGTTCCCGGAGCCCGTAAGTGAACAAGCCCGCGAACTGCTGGAGCTTTTTTCCCGCAACGTGGCAATTACCTACGACAGCCTACTGCTTCGGGATGAAACCGAAAGCACCCAGCGCGACACGATCGCGGTGTTGGGCGGTGCGATTGAGCGGCGCGAGGGCGATGCTGCAAGACACCTTGAACGTGTCGGAGAAATTTCTGCGCTGCTTGCCCGCCTGACCGGCGCAGACGACGCGGAGGTGGAGTTGATCCGTACAGCCGCCACCTTGCACGATGTGGGCAAAGCCCGGATTCCCGAACACATTCTTACCAAGCCCGGCCCTTTGACCGAGGAGGAGTGGCAAGTGATGCGCACCCATTCCAAAGAGGGGGACGCACTGCTCTCCCGGTCGGGCTCCAGGGTTCATGCCTTGGGAGCACAAATCGCACGGGAACACCATGAGCGCTGGGACGGCAGTGGCTATCCCGGTGGTCTCAAGGGAATTGCCATCAGCTTGCCCGGACGGATTGCCGCCATCGCGGATGTTCTGGATTCATTGGTCTGCGCCAGCAGTTACAAACCGGCTTGGGAGCTGACTACAGCGCTGGACTATGTGCGCGACTCGGCTGGATCCCATTTTGATCCTTCGCTTGTCCGCTTGCTGTTGGACCATGTGGCGGACGTTGAGCGCATTTACCAAAGCTAATTAAAGCGCAGCGTCAATAGTCTGCCTCACCCACCCCTCAACCCCCCCAAAGATGGCGGCAATTGCAAAAGACGGCTAAACTTTTGCAGTCATAAAGGCTTCACAGAAAGCCTCACATTCAGGGTGATGTCATGTTTCTATATTTTCTGGGTGGGTTGATAGCCGGCTTGGCAGCCGCCTATTGGCGCGGCCGTTACCTGCAAAGGCAACGCCGAAAGATCCCTTCAGTCTGGCCACTCAAGGTGAGGCCAATGGTCAACAGCCGGGAACGCAAGGTCTGGTTATGGCTCACCAAGGTCATGTTTGATCAGCAAGTGCTCGTCAAACTTCCGGTTACCCGCTTTACCGTTCCCTCCGAGCAGACAGAAGCCACACATTGGTACAAACTGCTCAATGGCGTCTATTGCACCTTTACGGTATGCGGACTTGATGGAAGGGTGATTGGCTGCGTTGATGTGCCGGGTGCAGCAGGTCTCTCACTGGGGAACCAGACCCTCAAGCACACCCTGCTGGAGCAGTGCAATGTGCGGTATTGGGTGGTTGATCCGGATAACCTGCCCCACCTGACACAGATCCGCACGGCATTCTTGGGTGAGCACGCCGCCATGGTGTCGAACGACCGGCAATTGGATACACGCTTTCAAAATGTCCGGGAACATTTACAGGCAGCGGTGACCCGCAGGCGCCAGAGCAAATCTGCAGAGGGCAGCACCTCCGGCTTCACGCCGCTTTCCAGTGGTGAATTCCAGGAAAGCCGGTTGGCCTCCGGCTGGGAGCTGAATTCTTTTGTCAGCCCGCTCGATAGCCGGATGGACAAGCTCCAGTGATGGATTGCGCTAAAGCCGGTTGAGATCAGCCCGCAACTCTCGGGCTTTTTCCATCAGGCTCTCTTTGACTGCCGGATCCATTTTTTTCAACTGTTGGTATGCCATGCCGATGCGGGCGTTGTGACCGAGCTTAGCCGTGTGGCGCTCGTAGAACTCCCAGTACAAGGCATTGAACGGGCAGGCATCCGGGCCGGTCTTGAGCTTCTTGTTGTACCGGCACCCTGAGCAGTAATCCCCCATGCGATCGATATAGGCAGCACTGGACACATAGGGTTTGGTAGCGAGACCTCCACCATCTGCAAACTGGCTCATGCCCACGGTGTTGGGGAGCTCCACCCATTCAAATGCATCGATGTAGATCCCGAGGTACCAAGCATGCAAGTCCTTGGGGTTCAGGCCGGCCAACAAGGCAAAGTTACCGATCACCATGAGCCGCTGAATATGGTGCGCATGGGCCATTTCCAGCGATTGGGTGATGGCCGCAGCCATGCATGCCATCTGCGTTTGTCCGGTCCAGAACCATTCCGGCAAGCCAGCGTGGTGTTCGAAAAAGTTGTTTAACTCATAGCCGGGCATCTGCACCCAATACACGCTACGCACATACTCCCGCCACCCCAATATCTGGCGGATAAAGCCCTCAGCCGCAGGCAACGGAATGCCACCGGATCTCCAGGCAGACTCCACACGGTCGACCACCTCACGCGGCGACAGCATTTTGGTGTTCAGCGCAAATGACAACATCGAATGGAAAAGCCTTCTGGCTTCGCGGCTCATCGCGTCTTGATAGTCACCGAAATAGGGCAACGCATGGACGACGAAAGACTCAAGCTGCAACAGCGCTTCTTGACGGTCAAGAGGCCAGCGAAAAGTGCTCGCACCGGGAACTCCGAAGGTCTTGACCCCTGCCGCATGTATCTCCTCCCAGAGCACGCTGTGATCATGCACGGGACGGAAATCGACGGGCTCTGCCGGATCGCCTCTCCAGGCTTTGCGATTCTCGGCATCAAAGTTCCATTGCCCACCCTCGGGCTCTCCACCGTTGTCGAGTAACACACGATGTCGCGTCCGCATGTGGCGGTACATCGTTTCCATGAGCCATCGCTTGCCGGGTTTGAAAAGCTGCTTCGCGTCTGATCGCCCGGTATAGAAATGCTCGCTCGACACCATCTGGCTTGAATGGGTGCCGGAAGCATGAGCCATGGCGGTGTACTCCCGGAGCGAAGCATCCAAACGCCATTCGTCCGGCTCTTGGTATTCGAATCGCGAGGCGCCATAGGACTGCAACACCAAGGCAATGTTGTCGACCATCGTATTCGCGCTTTCAGGCGAACCGATACGGATGTAATGCACGCGATGCCCCTCCACCTCCAACGCACCAGCCATGGCACGCATCGCAGCAAAAATGGCAATCACTTTTTGCGCATGGTGAAGCACATAGTCCGTCTCCTGGCGAACTTCCATCATCAGGTACACCACTTGCGGATTTACACGTTGAAACCAGCTGTGCTGCGGGTTGAGTTGGTCCCCCAAAATCAGGCGAATGGTGTGTGTTGTTGTTTGTGGCGCGCTCATGGTTTGTTACTCCACAAAGCCCGGTAGGCACCGTCGGGGTCATGGTCCGCGGTCTGCTTGGCCACATTGAAGCGACGCCCTCCACGCGGGTCGGTCCCCAAGCCTGCGATGTACAGCCAGTTGCCTTGGTTGGAGTACACATCAAAATCCAGCAACTGCGACTCGAACCACGCCGCGCCCGCGCGCCAATCACAACCCAATTCGTAAATCAGGAAGCTGGCAACCACTTGCCGCATCCGATTCGACAAGTAGCCACTGCACGCCAACTCACGCATACCCGCATCCACCAATTCGCAACCGGTGCGCCCTTCTTTCCACAAGTTGAACGAGCGCAGATGGTGTGGCACCCGTTCTGAGACCGGAGCCTCCAGCAATCCCTTCGGACGATAGAGGCCTATTCCAAATTGCAGATGTAACCACCGGAAGTAGTCCCGCCACAGCAGTTCAAACCACAACCAATAGCTGCCGTCGCTGGCTCCATGATTCTTCTCGTGCTGGTTCAGCGCAGACATCAACTCCGGCGCGGAAAGTGCGCCTAACGCCAGCCATGGCGACCACTTGCTGGAATACGCCATGCCGGTCAATCCATTGCGTGTTGCCTTGTAATGTGCCACTCTGTCCGAAGCCATATAGCACCGGAGGTAGGCATGGCCGCCGCCAGCGCCAGCAACAACCTGCTCCAAAGGAGTAACTTGGTCCGCGTCATTGGCAGTAGCGGGACGCCACTGAAATGCGCTGCGGGGATCTGCCAGGAAATGGTTGGTATCGGACCAATCCACAAGGCCGCCAACGAAAGACAAACACTCAAAAGCCGGCTCAAAACCGGTCACCTTCAAAGGAGCCCGCAATGGATTGCGCACCGGCACACTGGCCCGCTCGACCTCATTGCGAAAGCGGGTGAACACACCCGGAAGATCGGTCACCGGAAAGGGTAAGTCCTCTGCAGCAAACAAGGTGCTTTGCCAGACGCTTTGCACCGTGATGCCTGCAGCGCGCAACGATGCCAGTTGCGCCTGCTCATAGGGTGCGGCGATGTCCTCGCAGACTATGGTCTCCGCACCGCAGGCCTCACACAAGCCGGGCAAAACCCCCAAAGGGTCACTTTGACCGATGAGAAGCGAAACACCCAGCGCCTTGAGCTCCACTTGAAGTGCCAGCGCTGTAGCAACCCACCAAGCCTTGCGGGATGCGCCCACCGCAGGGATGCCCCAGGCAGATTCACGCGCCGATAAGGTGGGAGCAAATGTGACGGCCAACACTGGACGCCCAGACTCACAAACTCGCGTCCAAGCTGGGTTATCTTGCAGGCGCAGATCGGACCGGAACCAATAAAGGAGTGGCGCGCCAGAGTCGCTAGGTGTCATGACTTTTTGGCCCCTTGATGCCGGCAACGGTCTGAGCAGTATTTGACTTCATCCCAGACCTTTTCCCACTTTTTTCGCCATTGAAACGGTAGGCCACATGCCACGCAGGTTTTGCTGGGCAAGTCAGATTTCTTCCGCATTTTCATAACAGATCCAGTTGTGTGTGATGGGCAGCAGACCTCTTGTCAGCGCCGCGCGAAGATCGGAATGTCCGCGATCCGTGCTTGTGGACGATGCCAGCCTTTGCCGCTCTCACACCGGGTTGTGCGCGCAGTTCAAACAAGCGTTTTTTGGCTGCACGGGTTGCGGCCTCCAAATCCACCAAAGGCTGCGGAATATCAGGCTCAGGGACATCCACGGCCAAGCCGAGACGGCTTTGCATGTCCAAGGGCATGCGCCAAGGCTCGAACAACCACGCATCCGGGACCTTGCGCATGGCGGGCAACCATTGCCTCACGAATTGGCCTTCAGGATCCTGGTCACGCGCTTGCTTGATGGGGTTGTAGATGCGAGGAATATTGATCCCGGTGGTGCCGGACTGCATCTGCAACTGGCTCCAGTGAATGCCAGGCTCGTAGTCCAAAAACTCTCTTGCGAGCCACTCGCCCACGGGGCGCCAATGCAGCCACAAAGGGTAGGCAGCGATCGACACGATCATGGCTCGCATGCGAAAGTTGACCCAACCGGTTTCCCGCAGCATGGCAATGCAAGCGTCCACTAGCGGCCAACCCGTGCGCCCAGCCATCAGCGCCTGGAGGTGCTCCGGATTGTGCTCGGCTTCCCTCAGGCCGTCATAGCCCCGGTGCATGTTCCGGAATTCGATGTCGGGCTCGGATTCAAGCTTTTGGATGAAGTGGCAATGCCAGTGCAAACGACTGGTGAAGGACCGCAACCCCGCCTGATGACGCTTGCGCCCCTCGCCCGGTATACCTTGCACCATTTGCACTGCCTGCACCACCTCACGGACGCTCAGACACCCCAAGGCCAGGTAAGGCGACAGGCGTGAGCATGCCTCGCTGGCCGACAGGGGTGAGGAGATACCGCCCCGATAGCGCGCGCTGCGGTCCGTCAAGAAACTCTGCAATACCTGCTCCGCGCGCGCCCTGCCACCGGCTTGCCGGTGGGGCTTGTCAGGCTCTCTCAAACCAAGACTGGCTGACAGAAGTGGCTTGGGCGCATCCCAAGGCAAAGCAAGGCTGACTGCATTCAACGAAGCTTCAATCCTGATCTGCGGCCCGGACATATGCTCGGTCCATTGCACGTGCCACACATCGCGGTTGAGGGCGCCTCGCACCACACCGAATTGTTTGTATTGGTGCCAGCCCACCCCCTGCGCCTTGCACCAACGGGAGACCGCCCGGTCCCGCGCGTAGCTGGCCTCATTGCCCGTTTCCTGATGGGAGTAGACCGCTTTGAAAGGCGCCTCTGCGTGCAGTCTAGCCAATACTTCCGGCGCATCCCCTGTGACGAGATGCAGTCGCAGGCCTAGCCGTTTGAGCTGCACCCACAGGTCACGCAGGCATTCCAGGGTGAATTGGTAATGCTGGGTGGACGCATCAGGTTGCGCCCATAGCGCAGGTTCTACGCAGTAGAGGCACAGCACTGGCCCCGACTGAAGGGCTTGGTGCAATGCCGCGTGATCGTGCGTCCGGAGGTCCCGTTTGAACCAGACAACGCTGTAAGACATAAATGCGCTACCGGCATCCCAGCAAGATGGCTGGCGGGCGAGTATCGCGAAACAGCGTCAACCCTGCTCGCGATGCGCACAAGCCCGACTAAGGTGTTCAGCGTTGGGTAATCTTCAAGCTCGCCTGGATGTCGTGCTCAAACTGCTGGACTGCGGTTTGGGTCAATGCATCGGTGCACCACGCGGCAAGGCTCGCTGGAGGCAGTGTTATTGCGGCGGCGCCTACCGCCACCAATTGCGCTAGCACTTCGGGCGTCTTGATGCTGGCGGCCAGCAGAGCGGGCCCGTTGGCCTGCACGCGAACACAAGCTTCCATCAGTGCCCATACATTGCGTCCGTCATTGGCCAATCGGCCGACATACGGAGCAACATACTGAACGCCCTTGCTTTGGGCCCACAACAGCTGGACAGCATTGGACAAACCAGTCAGCAGGATGTCTTGTTGCTCGGCCTTCACTGCATCGATACAGGCTTCCCAGTCGGCCGCGCATGGCAACTTGATGGTCAAGTGCACCTTGCGGGCTTGGGCCGCAGGCTGCAGTTCCTTCAGCCACTCCCGGGCTTGTTCAGGGTTGCTCTGAGGCAGCTGCAGCATGAGCTCCGCCAAGCCATGGTCTGCCGCGGCAGAAATCAAGCCCAAGTAGGTGGGCAAATTGACGGGTAGTCCCGCTTGAAAAACGAGGGTGGGATTCGTGGTAACGCCTTGCACCGGCGGGCAGCCCGCAGGGAGCGACCAAGTGTCAACGCGAGCAGAATCCAGATAAATTTTGACCATGCAGCTCTCTCAATAGGGCTGGACTTTGCCAGCCCGCGCCTCAGAGAATAACGCCTTTGCAGAACATGGCATTGCCATATGCCGTGACTTCACCGCTTTGCACGATTACGCTGGCACCTTTGATTTTTTCGTAAAAGGCAAACCGTTCGACCGCTTCGACGCGCCCGGCGGGCAGCCCTTCCCGCGCTAGAAGCTCAACGATAGACGTTTGCGCCGGTGTTTTGTAGCCCTGTGGGCTGTTGCAAACCTGCATATAGGCTGCAGGGGAAGCAACGTCTTCTGCTAAGGGGAATACGGAAAGCACTGCCTTGCTCACCCGTTCCAGGCTGTGACCGGGAAGCCTAACCAAGGCTTTGCCTTTTCCCAAAAAATCGGCCGTGAAGTTGGCATCGACCACGGCAACCCATTCGCCATGACCCATGGCAGACAGGTGCATCAGCAATTCCGGCGTCAACAGGGGGTCCAGACCTTTCAGCATGCCACGGCCTCCTCGGAAGTCAATGTCGCAGGATCGATCGCACCAGTGATCAAGCCCACAATTTCTTCAGGGTTGGTCTCACTAGTCAGTCGGCTGCAGATGATGCGGCCTTGACGGAATACCCAGATGCGATCGACCAGATCGAACACCTGCCGCAGGTTATGGCTGATGATGATCAAAGGAATGCCTTGCTGCTTCAAGCCCTTGATGATTTGCTCCACGCGGGCTGTTTCGGCTACGCCCAAGGCTGCCGTGGGCTCGTCCAGGATGATCAGCTTTTTGGCAAAACCAGCGGCACGGGCAATGGCCACGCATTGACGTTGTCCGCCGGACATGCCGCGCAAGCTCTCTGACATGTCCTGGATCTTCACTCCCGTGGTGGACAACATGGTCGCCGATTGTTCGCGCATGGCCTTGTGATTCAACACCGACAGCGGCCCCAGGGACAAACGGGTGATCTCGCGCCCCAAAAAAATGTTGGCCGGCACGTCGAGGTCCTCAGCCAATGCCAGCGTCTGGTAAACGGTTTCGATGCCTTGGTCACGGGCATCCAATGGAGAGTTAAAGCGCACGCTGTTGTTGTCGAGCGTGATATCTCCGGAATTAGGCTGCTCGACCCCTGTGATCAGGCGCACAAACGTGCTTTTTCCGGCGCCGTTGTCGCCCACGATCGCAGCATGTTCGCCGGGCAGAAGGCGGAAATTGGCATCGGTCAGCGCCTTTACGCCACCGTAGTGTTTAGTCAGATTTTTGATATGGAGGACTGCTTGGGAAGTTGTCATTGGAGACTCATTTCGGGGAATTGGGCGTAAGCATGCCAGAGACTTGACCCCGATCGTATTAGTAAAACTACTAGATTTATTTAAAAGAAACTCTGCTGTAATTCGGTTCCAGCAAGCCATGGAATCCACCTCGGCTGCTAATTCAACCTACAACGGAGATAACGAATGATCACCAAACGCATGCTGGGCCGCTTGGCCATCGCCATGGCCACCGCCGGCCTGATGTCTGCCGCCATGGCAGAAACCACCATCGCTTACATCACCAACGGCAACACCAATGAAGGTTGGACGCTGATCAACGGCGGCGCCAAAAAGGCCGGCCAAAAAGCCGGTGTGAAGTTCATTGAATTGGCAGCAGAAAAAGGCGAGCTCTCCAAGCAGCTCGCCATCGTGGAAGACATGATCACCCGCAAGGTGAATGCCATTGCAATTGCGCCCGTAGACAGCGCTGGCATTGCACCAGCCATCAACAAAGCACTGGCTGCCGGCATCAAAGTGGTAGCTGTGGATACCGGCATCAGCGGCGCCAAGATCACTTCTTACGTGGCTACTGACAACATCAAGGCGGCCATGGTGCAAGGCGACTGGACTGCAGAGCAGGTCAAGGACGGCGACACCGTCATTTACGTGACCGGCGACCAAGGCCAGTCCACCGGCCAGGAGCGCAAGAAGGGCTTCCTGGACGGCCTGAACGCCAAGCGCAAGAATGTAAAAGTGGTTGAAGTGCCTACCACTTGGGACCAGACCATGGCGCAAAACGGCGTGGAAACTGCACTGCGTGCTAACCCCACAGCCAAGGTTATTGCCTGCGCATGGGACGGCGGCGCTCTGGGCGCCAAGGCGGCGTTGATGGCAGCTGGCAAGAAGGCCGGCGACGTCAAGATCGCTGGTTTTGACGGTTCCCCCGGCGGTCTGGACATGATGAAGCAAGGTTGGCAATCTGCCAACGCTGCGCAAATGTTGGCCAAGATCGGCCAAGTTGGCGTGGAAACCGCTATCGCTGCAGCTGAAGGCAAGAAAGTGGATGCCCGTATCGACACCGGCTCGTTCCTGGTGTTGCCGTCGAACGTGGACCAGTTCGCCAAAGATTCCGGCGTAGCCCAGTTCATGAAGGTGAAATAAGCTTTCGACGAATCGCCCGGTGATCCGTTGCCGGGCACAGACGACCGCTGCAGGGCGGTCGTCATTTTTTTATTTGAGGAATTGATTTCATGAAGTCCATCACCCGCCAGGAATGGTATGGAGCCCTTGTCGCCGTATTGGTCCTGGGAGCACTGCTGACCGTTGCATCGCCCTACTTTCTGACTACCGGCAATTTGTCCAATATTCTGGTGCAGGCCTCTGTGATCGCCCTGCTAGCGGGTGGCCAGACATTTGTAATTCTCACAGGCGGTGTAGACCTCGCCGTGGGCGCGCTCACGGCGTTGGCAGGTGCCGTGGCAGGACACATGATGATCAAGCTCGGGATCGATCCCTACGTGTGTATTGCAGCGGCATTTGCCATAGGCGCCGCTGTTGGGCTGTTCAACGGCTATCTGGTCGCCTTTGTCGGCATTCCTTCCTTCATCGTCACGCTGGGTGGCCTGACTTTGTGGCGTGGCATGGCATTTGAGTCTACGGGCGGCTTTGACAACTCCGGCATGCCCGACCCTATGCCCTTCATCGGTTATGGCCAGTTTTTGGGTGTGCCCATGCCGATCTGGATTACCGGCATCTTCTTTGTGGTGATGGCCTTTATCCTCTCCAGCACCAAACTGGGCCGCTATGTGTATGCCATGGGCTCCAATGAAATGGGCGCGCGTCAAGTCGGTATCAATATCCGCTGGTACAAGCTAGGCGTGTACGTCGTATCCGGTTTAAGCTGCGCTTTGGGTGCTTTGGTGCTTATGGCCCGCATGGACTCGTCCAGCGGAAAGATGGCACAAATGTTCGAGTTGGACGCCATTGCGGCGGTCATCCTGGGCGGCACCTCACTCTTTGGCGGACGTGGCAGTATCTGGGGCAGCCTGTTGGGCGCTGTGCTGATTACCATGATCCGCAATGGCATGAACTTGATGGAAATTTCGCAGTTCAAGCAGATGATGGCTATCGGTGCGGTGGTGATCGTGGCTGTGTGGATTGACGTGATCCGTCGTCAACGACTCTTGAAAAAATGAGCACATCGATCTGGGTACTCGGCGAAGCTTTGATGGACTGTCTGTCGCAGCCCGATGGTACATTGCGTCCCTTCATGGGCGGTAGCCCTTACAACATGGCGCGTGCAGCGGCATTGCGCGGTGCGCCTGTGGGTTATGTGAATCCGCTGTCGACCGACCGCTTCGGGCTGCAATTGGGCCAGCAACTGAAAAAAGACGGCGTCCAGGTGCTGGCCGGTGAGAGCCGTCTGCCGACCTCCCTGGCCGTGGTACAGATTACGGACGGCCAACCCAGCTATGGCTTTTATCGCGAAGGCATTGCGGACCGGGATTACACCGTCGAGAGCGTGCTCGCCATGCTCAAAGCCCATCCACCCGGCGTGCTCCACACCGGATCCTTACTGTTGGTACCACCCGAGCACACCAAAGTACTTGCCATTTTGCAAGGTGCCAAGGAATTGGGCTGGACCATCAGCGTGGATGTGAACCTACGGCCCAAACTCGCAGCGGATTTGGCTGCTTATGTTGAGGCTGTCAAACAAGTGGCCAAGCTGGCCGACTGGATCAAGGCCAGCGACGAAGACCTGGAGCTTTTAGGTGTGCATGCCCCAAGCCGCGCACAAGGTGCCCAGATTGCAGCCATGTTCCGCAACCAAGGCTCCAGCCGCATCGCTCTGACTTTCGGCGGAGAAGGTGCTTGGTTGGAAGTGGATGGTGCCACGGCCGATGCCGATGTACCTCGCACAACCGTGGTCGATACGGTCGGTGCAGGCGACACGTTCTGGGGTAATTGCCTGGGTGACTGGGTTCTCAATGCCGATGGCAAAGGACGCGTGAAGCAAACCTTGACGGAAGCCATGCAGGCTGCAGCCATCAACTGCTCCAGGGCGGGCTGCCAGCCCCCCACTTACACAGAAACCCAAGCGCTCCTGTGAATCGCGACAAGGCCTGATTTTTCAGGCCTTATTTTTGAGCTTGCCACGAGGCATCACGGTCGTCGTTACCGTCGCACGCACCGGTTCCCCGCCTGAAGACAAGGGTTTCGGTGTGGAGCTGTCCTTTTTGGGCTTTTTGGACTCTTTATTGGATTTTTGTTGACCTTTGGCCATGGGTGAGTCCTTGCTCTGGAGTGGTATGGTGCGAGGCAGTCTAACCGCCTAAACACCCCACTGTGGCTTTTCTTTTTGACCGTTTTGCATCAGAAGCACGACTAATCTCTATCCGCGCCCAGGGGGCCGGAGGGCAAAACGTCAACAAGGTTTCCAGCGCCATTCATTTGCGCTTTGATATCCCGGCATCCTCCTTACCGCAGGGTATGAAAGAGCGCTTGCTGCAAAGCCCGGACAGCCGTATCTCGCGGGATGGGGTCCTGATTCTCAAAGCCCAGCAGCACCGAACCCGCGAACTCAACCGCCAGGATGCCTACGAACGCCTGCGCGCCATACTTGAAGCCGCGGCCATCGAGCCCCTGCTCCGCAAAGCGACGCGACCGAGCTACGCGTCCCGCGTGCGCAGAAGGGAAGACAAAGCCCAGCGCAGTGGCATCAAACAGGCTCGCAGCAACCGCGGAGATGAGTAGTCATCATCAGATGGGATGTCGGAAACGCTATCAAAACAGGAGCTGCTCGCGCACATTCCATAAGCACCAGCACGTGATTTGATCAAAACTATCTGCAAAAGAAAAAAGCCGCTAGGTGTATGTTCCTAGCGGCCTTTGTCAGGGGGTATGGTGGAGCTGGGGGGATTTGAACCCCCGTCCGCAAAACTTCCTCGAGCAGATCTACATGTTTAGCGGTCTGATTTAAGTCTCGCCACCGGAATCGCGCAGTCGCACGCTATGCCGGACGCCAGTACCCTACTTTCTCGCCTCTCACCAAGGTACCCGGTAAAAAGCCAGCCGATGTAAATGACCTTACAGCCTGGACAGCTTGCGCCACCCTTGCCCGGCCCATCGGCCTGCCGTTGTAAGGCTCACTGGTTATTAAGCAGCGAGTGCGAAACGTTCGTCGTTTGCAGTTAGTTTGTTTGAATCTGTTTTACGAGCGCATTCAGCTCGACATGCACCACAGCGATTCCAATCCACGTCGAAACCAGTGCAGCCCCTTAACCCCTATTTTAGGCGCCAGCCAGACTTTGCAAGAGCTGCGCAGGAGATTTAATTTCTACGTCAGCACCCCACTCTGCCGTATCCGACTTGGCACCCAGATATCCGTAACAGGCAGCCACAGAGTACATACCGGCCGCACGCGCCGCGAGGATGTCACGCTCATCGTCCCCCACATACACGCATTGCGCGGGATCAAGCGCCAATCGGCGCGCTGCCTCCAGCAAAGGTTCTGGATGGGGTTTCGCATGAGGCGTGGTATCCCCACTGATAACAACGGAAGCATTGGCAAACAAGGGCATTTGAGCAGCTAAAGGCTCCGTGAAACGCTTGGACTTGTTGGTGACAACACCCCACAAAACTCCGCGGGTCTCCAGCTGAGCCAGCATGTCATGAACGCCTTCAAACACATAGGTTCGTTCTGTCATACATCTTTCGTAGTTCACGAAGAACTCTTCACGCATCGCCTCGAATTCTGGGGACTCCGGAGTGAGCCCGAATGCTACGCTCAACATGCCCCGGGCACCCGCGCCCGCCATGGGGCGGTAGGCAGCATCAGGCAAGGAAGGCAAACCGCGGTCAATTCGCATTTTGTCGGCAGCAGCCCCCAAGTCCGGCGCGCTGTCTATCAAAGTGCCGTCCAAGTCGAAAAGCACCGCCCTTACTTCACCTGCAGGTGTTTTCAAGCTCATGCCGCAGGTTTCCGGGTTGCAAACAAGTAATTGACCTGGGTGTTGTTATTCATGGAGTAGCGACGGGTCAAGGGGTTGTAGCTCAAGCCCTTGGTCGCTTGGAGCTCCAGTCCAGCCTCGCGGCAATAATGCGCTAGCTCACTCGGACGGATCATCTTGGCGTACTCGTGCGTACCTTTAGGCAATAAGTTCAACACATATTCGGCCCCCACAATGGCCTGAATGAAGGACATGGGATTGCGGTTCAGTGTTGAGAAGAACACCCACCCACCGGGCTTAACCATTTGGGCGCAAGCTGACACCACGGATGCGGGGTCGGGCACATGCTCCAGCATTTCCATGCAGGTCACCACGTCCATGCTGCCGGGCGCTTCAGCAGCCAAGGCTTCTGCGCTGACTTCTCGGTAGGTGACATTGGGCGTTTCAGCTTCCAAAGCGTGAAGTTGGGCAACCTTCAAAGCCTTGGTGGACAAATCGATACCGAGTACTTTGGCGCCTTGACGCGCTGCAGAGTCCGCCAAAATGCCGCCTCCGCAGCCCACGTCGACCATATTCTTGTCAACCAGCGGCACAAAAGTTTGAATCCACGCCAGACGCAAGGGGTTGATCTGGTGCAAAGGCTTGAACTCACTTTCTGTGTCCCACCAGCGATGGGCAAGTTCAGAGAATTTGGCTAGTTCAGCGGGGTCGGCATTGAGTGTGGTTTGCATGGTCCGATTATGTAGGGGCAAGAAAAAACCCGCCGGAGCGGGTTTTTTCGAATCGTTCAGGAGAACAGATTACTTGGAACGTGTGCCAACCACTTCGATTTCCACGCGGCGGTTCTTGGCGCGACCTTCTTTGGTCTTGTTGTCAGCAACAGGTTGCTTCTCGCCCTTGCCTTCGGTGTAAACGCGGTTCTTTTCGATGCCCTTGGACACCAAGTAAGCCTTCACAGCTTCGGAACGTGCAACAGACAGCTTCTGGTTGTAAGAGTCGTCGCCGGTAGCGTCAGTGTGACCCACAGCGATGATGACTTCCAGGTTGATGGCCTTGACTTTGGAAACCAGGTCATCCAGCTTGGCTTTGCCTTCGGCCTTCAACACAGCCTTGTCAAAGTCAAAGAAAGCGTCAGCAGCGTAAGTAACTTTGCTTGCAGCAGCGGCGGCGGCGGCCGGAGCAGCAGCAGCTGCAGCTGGAGCGGCTGCGGCTGGAGCGGCAGCAGCAGGTGCTGGGGCAGCTGGAGCGGCAGCAGCAGGTGCTGGAGCAGCGATAGCGCCATCGCAACCAGGAGCAGCGGTAGCGGGAGTCCAGCTGGCATCACGCCAGCATTGGCCGGAAGCGTTTTTCCAGACATCGCCGGAAGCGCTACGCCAGTTGTGAATTTCTTGTGCGCCAGCGGCAGATGCCAATACGGCGGTAGCGATCAAGGCTGCTACTTTGTTCAATTGTTTCATGAGACCTTCCTAGTTACGGCAAAGACTGCAGCGAGCTGCGATTGATTTTGTGACGCCCCAAGGCTGATGCACCAAAGACGCTCTCGACATTGTGCCATAGCGCGCGCACCCTTTTGAAGCTCAACCCTAACGAGGCATGAAGGCAGGTAATCAGTCGCAAAATTGTTGCAATCAAGCGACATGCCTGCGGCCGTAGAATCCAAGGTTGTCCTCGACATTGATAGACAGACACTAAACATGACCCAGTTCGCCAAAGAAACACTGCCCATCAGTCTTGAAGAGGAAATGCGCCGCAGTTACCTCGACTACGCCATGAGCGTGATCGTAGGCCGAGCGTTGCCTGATGCGCGTGATGGCTTGAAGCCAGTCCACCGACGTGTGCTCTATGCGATGCACGAACTCAACAACGACTGGAACCGTGCCTACAAAAAGTCGGCACGTATCGTGGGCGATGTGATCGGTAAGTACCACCCGCACGGTGACCAGTCGGTGTACGACACCATTGTCCGTATGGCGCAGGACTTTTCCATGCGTCACATGCTGGTGGATGGACAAGGCAACTTCGGCTCGGTTGACGGTGACAGTGCTGCGGCTATGCGTTACACCGAAATCCGCTTGGCAAAAATCGCCCACGAATTGTTGGCCGATCTGGACAAGGAAACCGTGGATTTCGGGCCCAATTACGACGGTTCCGAATCAGAACCCTTGGTGATGCCCACCCGCATCCCCAACCTGCTGGTCAACGGTTCGGGCGGTATTGCGGTAGGTATGGCCACCAACATCCCGCCCCACAACCTTAATGAAGTGGTGGACGCGTGCCTGCACCTGCTGAAGAACCCTGAAGCCTCCATTGACGAGCTGATGGACATCATTCCGGCACCTGACTTCCCCACAGCCGGCATCATCTATGGAATCCAGGGTGTGAAGGACGGCTATCGCACGGGCCGCGGCCGCGTGGTCATGCGCGCACGTTGCCACTTTGAAGACATCGACAAAGGCCAGCGCCAAGCCATCATCGTGGACGAGCTGCCCTACCAGGTCAACAAAAAGACCTTGCAAGAGCGCATGGCAGAGCTGGTGCACGAAAAGAAGATCGAAGGCATCAGCCACATCCAGGACGAGTCCGACAAATCGGGCATGCGCCTGGTGATCGAACTCAAGCGCGGCGAAGTGCCTGAAGTGGTGCTCAACAACCTGTACAAGCAAACCCAGCTGCAAGACACCTTCGGCATCAACATGGTGGCCCTGGTCAACGGGCAGCCCAAGCTGTGCAACCTGAAGGACCTGATCGAGGTCTTCTTGAACCACCGCCGTGAAGTGGTGACCCGCCGCACTGTATTCAACCTGCGCAAAGCCCGCGAACGCGGCCACGTGCTGGAAGGCCTGGCAGTGGCGCTGGCCAACATCGACGACTTCATCCGCATCATCCGTGAATCACCTACACCTCCGGTGGCGAAGCTGGAGCTGATGAACCGCCCTTGGGACAGCAAGCTGGTACGCGAAATGTTGACCCGCACCCGTGCTGATGGTGGAGTAGTAAACGCGGATGACTACCGCCCCGAAGGCCTGGAAAAAGAATTCGGCATGGGCAACGACGGCCTGTACCGCCTGTCTGAAACGCAAGCGCAGGAAATTCTGCAAATGCGCTTGCAACGCCTGACCGGCCTAGAGCAGGACAAGATCGTCGCCGAGTATAAGGATGTGATGGCAGAGATCGAAGATCTGCTGGACATCTTGGCCAAGCCCGCACGCGTGGCGGTGATCATCGGCGAAGAGCTGGGTCATGTGAAACAGGAATTCGGCCAGACCAAGATTGGCGCGCGCCGCAGCTTGGTGGAGCACTCCTCGTTCGACCTGTCCACCGAAGACCTGATCACGCCTACCGACATGGTGGTCACGATGAGCCACAGCGGCTACATCAAGAGCCAGCCCCTGCACGAATACCGTGCCCAGAAGCGCGGCGGCCGGGGCAAACAAGCCACCGCCACCAAGGAAGACGACTGGGTAGACCAGCTATTTGTGGCCAACACGCACGACTACATCCTGTGCTTCTCCAACCGCGGCCGCTTGTACTGGCTCAAGGTCTGGGAAGTGCCGCAAGGTTCACGCGGTTCACGCGGCCGCCCCATCGTGAACATGTTCCCTTTGCAAGAAGGCGAAAAAATCACCGTGGTGCTGGCACTCACCGGCGAGAAGCGCACCTTCCCTGCTGACCAGTATGTGTTCATGTCCACCAGCATGGGCACGGTCAAAAAGACGGCGCTCGACGAATTCAGCAACCCGCGCAAGGCCGGCATCATTGCCGTCGACCTCGACGAAGGCGACTTCCTGATCGGCGCCGCACTGACGGACGGCAAGCACGACGTGATGTTGTTCAGCGACGGCGGCAAGGCTGTGCGCTTTGACGAAAACGATGTGCGCCCCATGGGTCGTAACGCCCGGGGTGTGCGAGGCATGATGCTGGACGATGGCCAGAGCGTGATCGCCATGCTGGTGGCTGAAGACGAGCAGCAAAGTGTGTTGACCGCCACCGAAAACGGCTACGGCAAGCGCACCAACATCACCGAATACACCCGCCATGGCCGTGGCACCAAGGGCATGATTGCCATCCAGCAATCCGAACGGAACGGCAAGGTCGTGGCGGCAACCTTGGTGCATGCGGAAGACGAAATCATGCTGATCACCGACAAGGGCGTGTTGGTGCGCACCCGTGTGAGTGAGATCCGTGAAATGGGTCGTGCGACCCAGGGCGTGACGCTTATCGGTCTGGACGAAGGCTCCAAGCTGAGCGGTCTGCAGCGCATCGTGGAAAACGACGCCAACCCGACCGATGCAGGTGAAGGCGACGACACAGCCGCCGGTACCGAAGGAGATGCGCCCGCTACCGAGTAACTATCTTTTTGATAGCTACTCCCGCATATTTCGTAGGCGCTAGAGCACGATTTCATCCACAAAGCCCCTGATGCAACGACCCTACAACTTCTCGGCCGGACCGGCCGCCATGCCAGCCGAAGTGTTGGAACAAGCCGCTGCTGAAATGCTGAACTGGCCGGATGCCAACGGCCGCCTCAGCGGCATGGGCGTGATGGAAATGAGCCACCGTGGCAAAGAGTTCCTGAGCATCTATGAAGCTGCAGAGGCAGACCTGCGTGAGTTGCTGGCGGTACCTGCGAACTTCAAGATCCTGTTCATGCAGGGCGGGGGGCTGGCCGAAAACGCCATCGTGCCCCTGAACCTGAGCCGCCTGCGCGCCAGGAGTGGCAGTGGCGCCGCAGACTTCGTGGTCACCGGCAGCTGGAGTGAAAAGTCGCTCAAAGAAGCGGGCAAATACTGCAGCGCCCACTTGGCCGCGACCGGCAAGGCCAATGGCTTTACCGCCATTCCTCCTGCGGCCAGCTGGGAACTGCGCGATGAGGCCAGCTATGTGCACATCTGCAGCAACGAAACGATCAACGGAATCGAGTTTCAAAGCCTGCCCGACCTGAAGGCACTGGGCTCCCAAGCCGAGCTGGTGATTGATTTCTCATCCCATGTCGCATCTCGCACGTTGGACTGGGGCCGCGTGGGCCTGGCTTTTGGCGGCGCACAGAAGAACCTGGGGCCTGCAGGCTTGACTCTAGTGGTGGTGCGGGAAGACCTGCCGGGTCATGCCCAAAGCATTTGCCCCAGCGCGTTTGACTACA
Organism: Comamonadaceae bacterium; assembly: GCA_027488985.1. Lineage (GTDB taxonomy): Bacteria > Pseudomonadota > Gammaproteobacteria > Burkholderiales > Burkholderiaceae_C > Allorhodoferax > Allorhodoferax aquaticus. The sequence continues at coordinate 159,290 of JAIYAR010000009.1, forward strand.
AAACCGTGGCCGACAACGGCTCCATGTACAACACCCCGCCCACGTACTCCATTTACATGGCGGGATTGGTGTTCAAGTGGCTCAAGCGCCAGGGTGGCGTTGCGGCCATGGAAGCACGCAACATCGCCAAGGCCGAGTTGCTGTACGAGACCATTGACGCATCAGGCTTCTACATCAACGGCGTGGCACGCAATGCCCGCTCCCGCATGAATGTGCCCTTCTTCCTGCGTAATGAGAGCCTGAACGACGCGTTCCTGGCCGGCGCCAAAGAAGCGGGTTTGCTGCAGCTCAAAGGTCACAAGTCCGTAGGCGGCATGCGCGCCAGCATCTACAACGCCATTCCGCTGGAAGGTGTGCAAGCGCTGGTGGCGTACATGCGCGAGTTCGAGCGAACCCACGGCTGAGGCACACATGGCACGCACACTCCCCGAACTCCGCGTCCTGATTGACGCACTGGACATCGAGCTCCTCAACCTGCTGAACCGCCGTGCAGCCTTGGCACACGAGGTCGGCGAAATCAAAAAAGTGGAAGGCTCGGCCGTCTTCCGCCCCGAGCGCGAGGCGCAGGTCATTCAGACCTTGCAGTCCGCCAACGATGGCGCGCTCAAGAACAGCAGTGTCGCCGTGATCTGGCGCGAAATCATGTCCGCCTGCCGGGCGCTGGAAGCTCCGCAACGCGTGGCCTATCTCGGCCCCAAAGGCACCTTCAGTGAAGAAGCCGCACTGCGCTTCTTCGGCTCCAGCATCACCCACGTGCCCTGCGCCAACTTTGACGAGGTGTTCCACGCGGCGACCGCTGGCTCCGCCGAATTTGGGGTAGTGCCGGTGGAAAACAGCACCGAAGGTGTCGTTACGCGCTCGCTTGATCTGCTGCTGAATTCCCCACTGCACATCGTGGGCGAAATCAGTCTGCTGGTGCGCCACCATTTGCTGCGCACTACCGCCTCGTTGGATGGCATTGAAGTGGTGCTCGCACACCCGCAAGCTTTGGCGCAATGCCAGCAATGGCTCAGCACTCACTTGCCCCATGCCGAGCGGCGTGCCGTCTCCAGCAACGCCGAGGGCGCGCGCTTGGCGGCTTCCAACCCCGCATGGGCGGGCATTGCGAGCGAACGTGCGGGGTCCGAGTTCGGCCTGCATACAGCGGCACATGCCATCCAGGACGAGGCATTCAACCGCACCCGTTTTGTCGTAGTGTGCCTGCCCAGCGTACTGCCGGCTCCGCAAGCATCGGGCAAGGACTGCACCAGCCTCGTGGTTTCGGTGCCCAACAAACCAGGCGCGGTCCACGACATGCTGGTACCCCTCAAACAGCACGGCGTGTCCATGACACGCTTTGAATCCCGTCCGGCCCGTAGCGGCCAGTGGGAGTACTACTTCTACATCGATTTGCAGGGTCATCCTTCGCAGCCCCATGTGGCCGCTGCGCTGAAGGATCTTGCCGGTCTGTGTGCCTTCTACAAGGTGCTGGGCACCTACCCTTTGGCAGACTGAGCAGACTGCAGGACACCCACTATGTTTGAACAACTCGGTCTGATTGGTTGCGGTTTGATGGGCGGCTCCTTCGCCCTGGCGCTGAAGCGTGCAGGACTGGTGAAGCGCGTTGTCGGCTATAGCAAATCGCCCTCTACTACCGAGCGTGCCCGGCAGATGGGCGTGATCGACATTGAAGCGCCCTCTGCGCTTTTGGCGGTGTCCGGCGCCGATATCGTGCTGATCGCGGTGCCCGTGTCTGCCACGGAAGCCACTTTCAAAGCCATCAAACATCTGGTCACCCCCAGCATGCTGATCATGGATGTGGGCTCTACCAAGCGCGATGTGATCGATGCCGGCCGCCGCGGCCTGCGTGAGCACATCGGGTCCTTTGTGCCCGCCCACCCGATTGCCGGCAAAGAACTATCGGGTGTGGAGCACGCCGATCCTGACCTGTACGCCGGCAAGCAGATCATCCTGACCCCGATTGAGCGCACGCTGACCGTGCAGCTGCAAAAGGCCGTCGACGTATGGACCGCACTCGGTTGCAGGGTGCTCAAAATGTCGCCCGAGCAGCACGATGCTGCTTTTGCGGCGGTGAGCCACTTGCCCCATTTGATTGCCTTTGCGCTCATGAACGGCATCACCAGCCAACCGCAGGGCCAAGACTACCTGTCACTGGCCGGACCGGGCTTCCGGGACTTCACGCGCATCGCTGCAGGCGACCCCAAAATCTGGCGGGACATCATGATCTCCAACCGCGAAGAGCTGTTGGCACAAAGCAAAGTTTTCCAACGCACCCTGCAAGCCATGGAGCTGATGATTTCCAGCGGCAACGGCGACGCGTTGGAGGGGCTGATCGAACAGGCCAGCAACACGCGCGCCAATTGGACCATGGCGACCAAGCACAACAAATAATGTTTTCCAACGCATTCCTAGACCTGCCACCGTTGGCCCACGCCGCTGGCGCAGTCACCCTCCCCGGCTCCAAAAGCATTTCCAACCGCGTGCTACTGCTCGCCGCCATGAGCGAGGGCACCACTACCATCCACGACCTGCTGGACTCAGACGACACCCGGGTCATGCTGATTGCCTTGCGTACCTTGGGCTGCACCGTGGAGCAGTCGGGCACCATCGTCAAGATCACCGGTTTGGGTGGCAAGTTGCCCAACGGCTCAGCCAAACTGTTCCTCGGCAATGCCGGTACAGCCATGCGTCCCTTGACTGCCGCACTCGCGGTGGTCGGCGGCGACTTTGAACTCAGCGGCGTACCGCGTATGCACGAGCGGCCCATTGGCGACCTGGTAGACGCTTTGCGCCAGCTGGGGTGCGCCATTGACTATTTGGGCAACGAGGGTTACCCGCCCTTGAAACTGGGCACTCCAGCCTTGCAACTCGACGCCCCCATCAAGGTGCGTGGCGATGTCTCCAGCCAATTCCTGACCGCCCTGTTGATGGCGCTGCCGCTGGTGGCATCCAAAGACATCGTGATCGAAGTAGTGGGCGAACTGATTTCCCGCCCCTATATTGAAATCACCCTGAATCTGTTGGCCCGCTTTGGCGTGCAGGTCCGGCGTGATGGCTGGGAACGGTTCACCATTCCAGCGGGTGCCAAGTTGCGTTCGCCAGGCGACATCCATGTCGAGGCCGATGCATCAAGCGCTAGCTATTTCATAGCACTCGGCGCACTATCTACGGGCGCTAATGGCCAAAATGGCATCAAGATTCAGGGCGTAGGCGCTGACTCAATTCAAGGCGACATCCGCTTCATGGAAGCCGCACAGGCCATGGGCGCCAAGATCGAAAGTGGTCCGAATTGGCTGCACATTCAGCGTGGCGCCTGGCCTCTCAAAGCTATCGATCTGGATTGCAACCACATCCCCGACGCCGCCATGACATTGGCGGTCATGGCACTGTATGCCGATGGCACCACCACCCTGCGCAACATTGCCAGCTGGCGCGTGAAGGAAACTGACCGGATTGCCGCCATGGCCACCGAGCTTCGCAAGTTGGGCGCCACCGTCGTCGAGGGTCAGGACTACATCCAAGTCACGCCGCCTTCCGGTATCGACGACTGGAAAGCTGCCAGCATCCATACCTATGATGACCACCGGGTAGCCATGTGCTTTTCTCTGGCTGCTTTCAACCCCGCCCAAGTGCCGGTGCGGATTGAAGACCCAAAGTGCGTAGCCAAAACCTTCCCGGATTACTTTGAAGCGCTCTTTTCTGTGGCCACGGCAGATACACAGAACATTCCAGTGATCTGTGTCGATGGCCCCACCGCCTCCGGCAAAGGTACCTTAGCTGCGGTTCTGGCAGAAAAATTGGGTTACCACTTTCTGGACTCCGGCTCGCTGTATCGAATTACCGGCCTGGCTGCCAGCCGTGCGGGCATAGCATTGGAAGCGGCCAATGAAGCGGCTATCGTGGCTCTGCTGCAAAGCCTGCCCATTCACTTTGAAGGCAGCCACATCTGGCTGGCTGACGACGATGTGAGCGACGCAATCCGCACCGAAGAAGCCGGCATGAACGCCTCCAAAGTGTCCGCGTTCCCGGCCGTTCGTGCCGCTTTGATTGATTTGCAGCGCAATTTCCGCAAACTTCCGGGCCTTGTCGCCGATGGTCGTGACATGGGAACAGTCATCTTCCCGGAAGCCCCTTTGAAGGTCTATTTGACGGCCAGCGCGGCCTGCCGGGCAGAGCGCCGTCATAAGCAGTTGATTTCAAAGGGAATTCCCGCTACACTCGACGGTCTTCGTGCTGACTTGGAGGCGCGCGACGCCCGGGACTCCTCCCGGACTGTTGCCCCCCTGAAGCCTGCACAAGATGCCTTGTTGCTTGATAACTCGGATTTAACAGTCGAAGCGTCTGTCAAATCCGTGCTGGACTGGTGGCAGAGCAAACAGCCTTTCTAGCCCCGGCCTGAAAAGCAACCTGGCCCCCATTGCTTCCATCGCGCGTCAGCGCACCGGTTCACACCAGAAGCTCTGGGGTTCAACAACTTAACCCCGCGGTACCAACCGCAAAACACATGTCTGAATCTTTCGCAGCCCTATTTGAAGAATCGCTACAACGCTCGGAAATGCGCACCGGTGAAGTGATCACCGCTGAAGTCGTCCGCATCGAGCACAGCTTCGTCGTTGTCAACGCCGGCCTCAAGTCTGAAGCCTACGTGCCAATCGAAGAATTCAAGAGCGACAAGGGCGAAATCGAAGTCCAAGTAGGCGACTTCGTGTCTGTGGCTATCGACTCCGTCGAAAACGGCTACGGCGACACTATTCTGTCCCGTGACAAGGCCAAGCGTCTGGCTTCCTGGATGAGCCTGGAAAAGGCCCTGGAATCCGGCGAATTCGTGACCGGTACCACTTCCGGCAAGGTCAAGGGCGGCCTGACCGTTCTGGTCAACGGCATCCGCGCATTCTTGCCCGGTTCCTTGGTCGACACACGTCCTACCAAAGACCTGTCTCCGTACGAAAACAAGACCTTGGAATTCAAGGTTATCAAGTTGGACCGCAAGCGCAACAACGTCGTGTTGAGCCGCCGCGCTGTGGTGGAAGCTTCCATGGGCGAAGAGCGCGCCAAGCTGATGCACACCCTCAAAGAAGGTTCTGTGGTGCAAGGCGTGGTCAAGAACATCACCGAATACGGTGCGTTCGTGGACCTGGGCGGCATCGACGGCCTGTTGCACATCACTGACATGGCATGGCGCCGCGTCCGTCACCCCTCCGAAGTGGTGACTGCCGGTCAGGAAATCACTGCCAAGATCCTGAAGTTCGACACCGAAAAGAACCGCGTGTCTCTGGGTCTGAAGCAAATGGGCGACGACCCATGGATGGGCGTGAACCGTCGTTACCCACAAGGTACCCGCATGTTCGGCAAGATCACCAACATCGCCGACTACGGTGCGTTTGTGGAACTCGAACCCGGCATCGAAGGTTTGGTGCACGTGTCCGAAATGGACTGGACCAACAAGAACGTGGCTCCTTCCAAGATCGTTGCCTTGGGTGACGAAGTCGAAGTCATGGTTCTGGAAATCGACGAAGACAAGCGTCGCATCTCCTTGGGCATGAAGCAGTGCAAGGCCAACCCTTGGCAAGAATTTGCTCAGAACACCAAGCGCGGCGACCGCGTGAAGGGCCCGATCAAGTCGATCACCGACTTCGGCGTGTTCGTGGGCCTGGCTGCCGGTATCGACGGCTTGGTGCACCTGTCTGACTTGTCTTGGAACGAATCCGGCGAAACCGCCGTGCGCGAATTCAAAAAGGGCCAGGAAGTCGAAGCCATCGTGTTGGCCGTGGACGTGGACCGCGAGCGCATCTCCTTGGGTATCAAGCAGCTGGACTCCGATCCTTTCACTACCTTTGTGTCGGTTAACGACAAGGGCCAGATCGTGACCGGCAAGGTCAAGACCGTGGACGCCAAGGGCGCTGAAATCGATCTGGGCGACGACATCTTGGGCTACCTGCGTGCTTCCGAAATCAGCCGCGACCGCGTTGAAGACGCTCGTAACGTGCTGAAAGAAGGCGACGAAGTGACTGCTGTGGTCGTGAACGTGGATCGCAAGACACGCAACATCCAGTTGTCCATCAAGGCCAAGGACATGGCTGATCAGAACGAAGCCATGGCTTCCCTGAACCAGAACACCGGCTCCGCTGGTACCACCAGCCTGGGCGCTTTGTTGCGCGCCAAGCTGGACAACAACAACTAATCAGTTGTTGCTGACCTGATTGAACGACCGGTTGCTTGATTGCACCGGTCGTTTTTTCTTCCCCCTACCACTTGCCTTTTTCTATGACCCGCTCCGACCTCGTTGAAGAACTGGCCAACCGTTTCAGCCAACTGACCCATCGCGACGCCGAGTTCGCCGTAAAAGCCATTCTGGACGCCATGAATGACGCACTGGTCCGTGGCCACCGCATTGAAATCCGCGGTTTCGGCAGCTTCTCCATCAACCGTCGCCCTCCCCGCATGGGACGCAATCCCCGCAGCGGCGAAAGCGTGGCCATTCCCGAAAAACGGGTCCCCCATTTCAAGCCCGGAAAAGCCTTGCGTGAAGCGGTGGACACGCGCACTGCAGAGCTGGAATCCAAGGCAAAACCCTGAGTAGAATCCCTCGACAACGAGGAGATGAATGAAACAGATCGCATGGCTCTTTAAGTGGCTACTTAAAGCGGCCATTTTTTTTACCCTGTTCGCCTTTGCCCTGAACAACCAGGGTGATGTCACGGTGCACTTTTTCTTCGGCACCCGCTGGACGGCGCCCATGGTGCTGGTGGTCCTGAGCGCATTTGCTGCTGGCCTGCTGATTGGAGTGTTAGGCATGGTGCCCCGCTGGTGGCGACACCGCAAGGCTGCACGCCGGGCCCGATCGGATGCCGACTCCGCACGTGCCACGCTGGCCGCAGAAACCAACGCTTCCCCGATAGTGCCCCCGCATGGACTTTGACATTTCCCTTTTGCTGATCAGCCTGCTGCTGGCCTTTGTGCTGGGCTGGCTGGCATCACGCCTCGACCTGCGCCAATTGCGCTTGGAAAACCGCCAGGCGCCCAAGGCGTATTTCAAGGGCTTGAACTTTCTGCTCAATGAACAGCAAGACCAGGCGATCGACGCCTTCATCGAAGCCGTGCAAAGCGACCCCGACACCTCAGAGCTGCACTTTGCATTGGGCAACCTCTTCCGTCGCCGTGGCGAATACGAACGCGCAGTACGTGTGCACCAACACCTGCTGTCGCGCGGCGACCTCAGTCAGGACGACCAGCACCGTGCCCAACACGCGCTCGCCTTGGACTACCTCAAGGCAGGCCTGCTGGACCGCGCCGAAGAAGCCCTGCTGAAGCTCGAAGGCACCCGATTTGAAGCTCAGGCCCGCCTCGCACTGCTGGCCAATTACGAACGCTCACGTGATTGGGAACATGCCGCCGGAATTGCCCGCAAACTCGAAGCTTCCGGCCAGGGCAGCTTCACCGGCCGCCTCGCACACTACCTCTGCGAGCAAGCTGCCACACTCATGGCCAAAGCGGACACTGCAGGCGCGCAGTCCCTCTTGCAGCAGGCCATGGACAGCGCGCCTCAGGTCCCGCGGCCCCGGATGGACATGGCCGCACTGCTGAGCAAGTCCGGGCAAGCTGCCCAGAGCTGCAAGGTTCTGACGGACGCGCTGCATGCTTCGCCAGCGGCCATACCACTCATTGCACCTTTGCTGGCCCAAAGTGCCATTGCCGCCGGCCAGGTGGCCGCGACCCTGGAACTGCTGAAGTCCACCTACCAGGAAGTTCCCTCGCTGGACGTGCTGGACGCCATAGTGAGCCTGGAGGCCAGCACGACCGAGCTCACCCCCACGGCTCGCGACTGGTATGCCCGCCATCTCGAAAAAGAACCCTCCCTGGTCGCCGCCACCAAATGGATTGCCGGTGAAAAGCTGGAACGCGAAGCCTTTCATCCGCAGGTCCAGCGTGCACTGGACCATGCCGTCAAACCATTGACCCGCTACCGTTGCGCCGCTTGCGGCTTTGAAGCCAAAGTGCATTTCTGGCAGTGCCCCGGCTGCCAGGCTTGGGATAGCTACCCTGCACGGCGGGTAGAGGAGCTTTGAACCCCTTTATGAACATGGACAAAAACAAACTCTCGGCATCGCGCGTTCTCGTGGTCGGCGATGTCATGCTGGACCGCTACTGGTACGGAGCGGTAGATCGGATTTCACCTGAAGCCCCGGTACCCGTAGTGCGGATTACGCACGAAGAAGAGCGCTGCGGCGGTGCTGCCAACGTGGCCTTCAATGCCGCCACCTTGGGCGCACAAGCCTCGCTTCTGACCGTGGTAGGCGACGACGAAGCCAGCCATAAATTGGAGGCACTGGTCGCCAAGACCGGCATCCGTACCCACTTCGGACGGGATACTGCCCTCAAAACAACGGTGAAGCTGCGGGTGATCGGGCGCCAACAACAACTGATCCGGCTCGACTTTGAAAACACGCCCAAAAGTGAAGTGCTGGCTACCCAGACCGCTACCTTCACTCACTTGCTGGCCGAGCACGATGCCATTTTGTTTTCCGACTACGGCAAAGGCGGTCTGGCCCACGTGAGTGACATGATTGCCGGCGCACGTGCGGCGGGCAAACCCATCTTTATCGACCCCAAAGGCAGCGACTACTCCCGCTACCAGCAAGCCACCGTCATCACTCCCAACCGCGCCGAGCTGCAACAAGTCATTGGCGCTTGGACCGGTGAAGATGATCTCCACACCAAAGTACATGCGTTGCGCAAACAACTGCAATTGGATGCCGTGCTGTTGACCCGCAGTGAAGAAGGCATGACCCTGTTTGATGCCGACGGGCATTTGCATGTCAGCGCACAAGCACGCGAAGTGTTTGACGTTACAGGCGCAGGCGACACGGTGATTGCCACCATGGCCAGCCTTGTGGGCGCCGGCATGACGTTGCGCGAAGCCGTGCCCCTGGCCAATCGCGCGGGTGGCATTGTGGTCGGAAAATTCGGCACCGCCACGGTGTCTTATGAGGAGCTTTTTGTATGACACGCATCGTGGTCACCGGCGCCGCCGGTTTCATTGGCAGCAACATCATTGCCGGACTCAATGCCCGTGGCATGACCGACATCATTGCGGTGGATGACCTCAAGCAAGGCGACAAATTCCGCAACCTGGTCGACCTGAAGATTGCCGACTATGTCGACATGGACACCTTTTATGACGAGTTCGCCTCAGGCCACTACGGCCAGGTAGAAGCCGTGTTCCATGAAGGCGCTTGCAGCGATACGATGGAGCAGGACGGCAAGTACATGATGGCCAACAACTACACGCTGTCCTGGCACTTGTTCCAAGCCTGCCAGAAGCGTGGCGCGCGTCTCTTGTATGCCTCCAGCGCGGCCACCTATGGCGGATCTGACACCTTCCGTGAAGACCCGGCCTTTGAAGGCCCGCTCAATGTCTACGGCTACTCCAAACTGCTGTTCGACCAGCGCATGCGCCGCGAGTGTGGTGTGAACTTTGAACGCACAAAGGCCGGCCGCACCCACCAGGTTGTGGGGTTCCGGTATTTCAATGTGTACGGCCCGCGTGAGCAACACAAAGGTCGCATGGCCAGCGTCGCATTCCACCAGTTCAACCAGTTCAATGCCGAGGGCAAGGTCAAGCTCTTTGGTGAATACGGCGGCTACCCGAAAGGCGGCCAGATGCGCGACTTCGTGTACATCGATGACGTGGTGGCGGTCAACCTCTGGTTCTTCGACAACCCCGCTCAAAGCGGCATCTTCAACCTGGGCTCGGGCCGCGCGCAGCCGTTCAATGATGTGGCCAGCTCGGTGGTCAATGCCATGCGGCGCCTGCGCGGTGAATCCGCATTGGCCTTGGATGACATCGCCCAGCAAGGATTGGTGGAGTATGTGCCCTTCCCCGATGCCTTGCGTGGCAAATACCAGTGCTATACCCAGGCCGACCTGAGCGCCCTGCGCGCTACAGGCTGTGACCACCAGTTTGCCGATGTGCAAACCGGCGTCAGCCGCTATGTGGACTGGTTGGCCAGCCGCAAAGCCTGACAACCTCACCACTGGACCGATGTCGCAGGCCTTCGCCCCCACAACCCGCTCAGTGATCCGTCGCCTCCTCTGCGGCGCAGCGCTGCTGGCGTGTGGGGCGGCCCAGGCGCTGGAACTCAATGAGGCCACCGAGGCACAACTTGACGGCTTGCGTGGCTTGGGCCCCAGCAGCACCGCACGGATATTGCAAGCCCGCGAGGCCGGGCCTTTTCAGAGCTGGGCAGATTTCATTGCCCGCGTCAAAGGCATCAAGCCCGCCACAGCCGCCAAGTTCTCTGCGCAAGGGCTAACGGTCCAGGGCGCACCTTACCCACCGGGGGGCAGGTAATGCTTCCGGTGATTGCCATATGCCTTGGTGCTTGCGCCGGTGCCATCGCTCGCTGGCAATTAGGGCTGTGGCTCAACCCGGTCGCCTCGGCAGGCACCGTGCTGCCTTGGGGCACTCTGGCAGCCAATCTGATTGGCGGCTACCTGGTCGGAGTGTGTGTAGGCGTGTTTCAGGCGCTGCCAGAACTAGACCCCGTTTGGCGGCTTGCGCTGATCACAGGCTTCTTAGGGGCGCTCACCACCTTCTCCAGCTTTTCGGCGGAGGTGGTGGCCATGCTGGGCCAGCAGCGGTATGGGCTGGCTTTGGGCACCGCGGGCGTTCACCTCCTCGGTTCTCTGCTCCTGACAGTCGCCGGACTGCGAACCGCTACATTTTTTATAGCTGCTCGCGCATAGAGTACGTGCACTAGAGCACTTTTTTCTCTACTTTTCAGCAGTGCCGCTCTGCAGCGTTGGGGACTCTGCCCGCTCCCGTTAAGGCTAACGCAGCACCAGAACCGGCACACTCGTCTGCGCAAGGACCTTCTGGGTTTGGCTTCCAACCAACAAACGTTCCAGCGCACCAGCACCATGCGTGCCCATCACGATCAGGTCCGCACCACATTCGTGTGCCGCCTTCAGGATGCTTTGGCAAACGCTGCGCTCCTGTTCGATACGCTGCTGGGCCTCAACCCCTATCCCGCCAGTGATGCCGGCTGCCGCATCCAGCCAAAACTGGGCCGCATCCAGCGCAGCCTGCCGGCTCGTGGGTTCTTCGATACGAAAGGCACTGGGCTCTATAGCGCTCATCAGCGTGACGCGTGCACCGACAGACCGGGCCAGCTCGGCCCCTTGTTTCACTGCGCGGGCTGAAGCTTCCGAACCATCGGTTGGCATAAGCAAATGTTTGAACATGGAGTTGTTCCTGATCTTGAGTGGTCAATGAAAAGCTCAATTTAGTGGGCTCTGCGCCTGTGCGCTGTGACATGGATCAAGCAAACCGACTTCTCAATATTTAAGGGTAAACACCAAGGAATTACGTCAGGCTTTTTACAGGGGATTTAGGGCACCATCACTAGGTTGAGTTGGGGGACATCCGTCCGTCAACGTCATTGAAAACATTGATTGGAGACTTCCCGTGACAATCCTCTTAAAGCTCGCCTTCGGCATGGACTGGATCAGCGAGAAATTCGGCATCCTCGCATCTTGGACCGTTCTACTCGCCGCCATGATCAGCGCTGGAAACGCATTTGTGCGTTATGGATTCGACTGGAGTTCCAACTCACTGATCGAGATCCAGTGGTACATGTTTGCTTACATGGTCATGGTCGGTGCCCCGCTGGTGCTCAAACTCAACGAACACGTCCGAGTCGACTTGATTTACGGAAAGATCAAGGGAAACAAACCGGTCTTCGTCGACCTCTTCGGACTGGTTGTATTTCTCCTGCCTGTGATTACGCTCCTGATGGTGCTCTCATGGAGCTACTTCATGAACACATGGACCTCGGGTGAAATGTCGCAAAACGCCGGCGGGCTGATCCGCTGGCCTGCAGTTCTTGCAATGCCCCTAGGTTTCGCTCTCGTGCTCTGCCAGGGGCTTGCTGAAATCATCAAGCGGGTAGCCTACCTGCAAGGGAAGTACCAAATGGATACGCACTATGAAAAGCCACTGCAGTAATCGCGCCGGACTTCAGTGCCGCTTTTGCCTGCCCCTCGCCCACAAGGCATCTCCCCGTTTTTGAGATTCAGGAATATTTGATATGCAAATGGAACACTTCCCACCCATTATGTTTGCGGGGCTGGTCGTCATCATGTTGATCGGCTTCCCGGTCGCATTTTCACTGGCAGCACTGGGACTGGCCAGTGGCTTTTACGCTATCGAGATGGGCTGGTTCCCCGCCGCTTTCATGGGCAATCTGCCCATCTCCATCTTCTCCATCCTGAACAACGAGTTGCTTCTGGCCATTCCGTTCTTCACATTCATGGGCACCATCCTGGAGAAATGCGGCCTGGCCGAGGACATGCTGGACTCCATGGGCCAACTGTTCGGTCCCATGCGTGGCGGTGTGGGCTATTCCGTCATCATTGTCGGCTTCATCCTCGGTGCCATTACCGGCACAGTAGCCGGCCAAGTGATTGCCATGGCCCTCATCTCACTGCCGGTGATGATGAGATACAACTACAACATGCGCTATGCCACCGGCGTGTTGGCAGCCTCGGGCACTATCACCCAGTTGGTGCCACCATCCCTGGTGTTGGTGGTGTTGGCAGACCAGTTGGGTCGCCCCGTCGGTGACATGTACAAGGGTGCCTGGGGCCCTTCCCTGATGCAAGTCGGCATGTTTGCGCTCTACACCTTCCTGCTCACCCGCATCAAACCCGACTATCTGCCCGGAATCCCGGTGTCAGACCGCACCTTGAACGGCTGGGCACTCTGGAAAAAATGCCTGCGCGGCATCGTGCCCTCGGCCATCCTGATCTTCACCGTGTTGGGATCCATGGGTGGCCTGCCATTCCAGAATCATGCTATCGCGACACCGACAGAAGCCGGCGCTATGGGAGTGGTCGGCGCCATGATCCTGGCGGCCATGTCCAAGCGCCTGACCAAAGAACTGATTTGGGAAGCCATGGCAGGCACCATGCGACTTACCGCTATGGTGGTATTCATCCTGATCGGCTCCCGAGTCTTCAGCCAGGTCTTCCAGGGGGTGGACGGCGCCATCTGGGTGGAGCACTTGCTGACTGATTTGCCTGGTGGGCAAACCGGCTTCCTGATCGTCGTGAACGTATTCGTGTTTTTCTTGGCTTTCTTCCTGGACTTCTTTGAGATCGCCTTCATCATCGTTCCAATGCTGGCGCCAGTGGCCGACAAAATGGGGATCGACCTGATCTGGTTCGGCGTCTTGTTGTGTGTGAACTTGCAGACATCCTTCATGCATCCCCCCTTCGGCTTCGCGCTCTTTTATCTGCGCGGCATTGCCGACTCCTTGTTCAAGGAAAAGCGCATCCCCGAGCCTGTCAAATCCAATGACATCTACTTGGGTGCTATCCCCTGGGTCGTGATGCAGATCATTCTGGTGGTTATTGTGATTTTCGTTCCCCAGTCGGTCACCATGTTCCTCGATGAAAAGGTGGAAATCGATGTGGACAAGGTCACCATCGAAATGCCGGCTGAAGAAGCACCACCTATTCCCGAATTGAAAGCTGGTGAACTACCGGCTCCCAAAGAGGGTGAAGCCGTTGACGAAGCGGCAGCGGCCAAAGCTGCCGACAAGGCAGCCGAAGAAGAGCAGCGCAAAATCGACGAGCTGTTCAAGAAATAATCTCTGCGCCCATCCGGAATCAACAGCCCCGTCCTAGGATGGGGCTTTTTTATGGAGCACTCCACCGTGCAAGACCCCTCTTCCAGTGCCCCGCAAGTCCCGGGCCCTACCCTCGAATTCGCGCCCCTTCACGGGGAAATCTCATCGCCTGCGTACAGTAATGTGTTCAAGGGGATTGCTGTCGTATTGATGGCGCTGGCCAGCATGTGGGCCTGGCAGATGCAGCAAGGCACTGGCCCTTTGACAGCCGATAACACCGTGTTTTGGATATGGGCCCCTTGGGGCCTGATGGCCTACACCGTTTGGTTTGTAGTCACAGGCACCACGACGCTGACAGCTTCCGCTATCGAGCAACGATGGATGTGGAGCAAGCGGGTGGAGCTACGCAATCTTGCGTATGCCAAAGTGATTCGCGTGCCGGGTTTCGAGTGGCTCTTTGCGCCCCGCCTTTACAGCAAAACTTTTGGAGGCAAGCTGGTTATCTTTTACGCCGCAGCGCCCGAAATGCTGGATGAACTTAAACGTCTTGAGAACAGTCTGAACGCACTTCGCCAACAGCGGTGACAGCACAGCGATACCCGAGCAAGTGACAAAAAAAACCGCGCCGGAGCGCGGTTTTTTTGTCGACCTGAACTTACAGCTTCTGTGCTTGCATGAAGGTGTCGAACTTGGCTTCTGTAAAGCGGAACCACAGATTGGAATCTGCACGGAACTTGGAGTAGTCCGCATAGATTTTTTTCCAATCTTCATTGGTGTCGCTCAGCTTGGTGTAAAGCTCAGAAGCCTCCTTGAACGCTGCAGCGAGCACGTCGTTCGGGAATGGACGCAGCTTGGTACCAGCACCAACCAGTTGCTTCAATGCCATTGGGTTACGACCGTCGTATTTGGCTTGCATGTCTACGTGAGCGTAAGTAGATGCAGCTTCAATGATGGCCTTATTCTCTGGAGAAAGGGCATCGTAGGCCTTCTGGTTCACGAACAGATCCAACTGCGGACCACCTTCCCACCAGCCGGGGTAGTAGTAGAACGGAGCTACCTTGTTGAAGCCCAGCTTCTGGTCGTCATACGGACCCACCCACTCGGCAGCATCAATGGTGCCTTTTTCGAGAGCAGTGTAAATTTCGCCGCCGGGAATGTTCTGTGGCACACCACCCATGGGTTCAAAAACCTTGCCGGCGAAGCCGCCGATACGCATCTTCAAGCCCTTGATGTCTTTCAGGGACTTGATTTCTTTGCGGTACCAGCCACCCATCTGGGCACCTGTGTTGCCCATGGGGAAGCTGATCATGCTGTACTTGGCATAGAAGTCGCGCATGAGCTTCAAACCGTTGCCTTCGTACATCCATGCAGTCATCTGACGGCTGTTCAAACCGAAGGGAACTGCGCATCCCAGAGCAAATGCTTCGTTCTTGCCGAAGAAGTAGTAGGGAGCGGTGTGCGCGCACTCAATAGCGCCGTTCTGCACAGCATCCACCACGCCGAAAGGAGGGGTGATTTCCCCGCCCGCATGGACAGAAATTTCAAACTTGCCGCCAGACAACGCCTTCACTTGTTTGGAAAAAACTTCAGCAGCGCCGAAGATGGTGTCCAAAGCTTTGGGGAAGCTGGAAGACAGACGCCAGCGCACAGCGGCTTGGGCGTGCACTGCAGGAGCTGCACCAGCAGCCAGTACGCCGGCGATACCTGCGTTTTTGATTATTGAACGACGATCCATTCGCTTTTCTCCGGTAATTGTGTTGTAACCAGCTTGCAGCACGGGTCCTCCGTGCCACAAGGACTGCATTAGTCAAGCGCGATTGTAGGAATGCGTATTCTCCTGCCCGTGGGGGTTTTCCCTCGACAGCAGTCAATATTCAGCAAGCATTCAGCTTCCTGCAAGCCAAGCGCCGCGGGACGCCGGCCTAACTGACGACAGACTTACGCAGCCTTGACCGAAGGCGTGAGCAACGCGCTAAAACGTTGGCGGATCGATGCCTGGATACCTGCTGCATCCAAGCCTTGTAGTTGCAGCAAATACGCGGGGTCACCGTGCTCAATGAACTCGTCTGCCAGCCCCAATTGCAACACCGGGATTGCGAGTTGTGCGGCCTGCAGAGCTTCGAGGACCGCGCTACCTGCGCCGCCCATGGTGGCACCCTCCTCCACCGTCACCAAGGCACTGTGCGTGGCTGCAACTTGCAGCAACAGCTCGGTGTCCAAAGGCTTGGCCCAGCGCATGTTGACTACTGTGGCACCCAAGGCTTCAGCAGCTACCAGTGCCGGATACAGCAAAGTGCCGAACGCCAGGATGGCGATGTTGCCGCCCTGCTTGCGGATTTCACCCTTGCCAAAGGGCAGGCCTTCCAAAGAACTGCTAACTGCCACACCCGCCCCACTGCCACGCGGGTAACGCACGGCGACCGGATGGTTTTGCGCATATGCAGCGCTGAGCAACTGACGGCATTCGTTTTCGTCCGCGGGGCAGGCCACGCTCATGTTGGGAATGCAGCGCAGGAAGGGAATGTCGTAGGCACCCGCATGCGTGGCTCCGTCGGCACCCACCAAGCCTGCACGGTCCAGCGCAAACACCACCGGCAGGTTTTGCAGAGCTACGTCGTGGATCAGTTGGTCATAGGCCCGCTGCAGGAAGGTGGAGTAAATCGCCACCACCGGCTTGAGACCCTCGGTAGCCAGCCCGCCTGCAAAGGTCACTGCGTGTTGCTCGGCAATGCCCACATCAAAGTAGCGCTGGGGGAAGCGCTTTTCAAACTCCACCATGCCTGAGCCCTCGCGCATGGCGGGGGTAATGCCCACCAGGCGCTCGTCTGCGGCTGCCATGTCGCACAGCCAATGGCCGAAGACCTGAGTGAACGTGGTTTTGGCAGGCGTAGTGGATTTCACCAGCCCCACCGCAGGGTCGAACTTGCCGGGACCGTGGTAGGCCACCGGGTCCGCCTCCGCCAGCTTGTAGCCCTGGCCTTTTTTGGTCACCACGTGCAGAAACTGCGGGCCTTTGAGCTGTTTGATGTTTTCGAGTGTGGGTATCAGCGAATCAAGGTCGTGCCCGTCGATGGGGCCGATGTAGTTGAAGCCGAATTTCTCGAACAGCGTAGCAGGCACCACCATGCCCTTGGCCTGTTCTTCCAGGCGCTTTGCCAGCTCAAACAATGGCGGCGCGCCCTTGAGCACGCTCTTGCCTACGCTCTTGGCAGCGGCATAAAACTGGCCGCTCATCAGTTGAGCCAGGTAGCGGTTCAGCGCGCCTACGGGCGGGCTGATGCTCATGTCGTTGTCGTTCAAGATGACCAGCAAGCGGCAGTCCTCGACACCCGCGTTGTTCAGCGCCTCAAAGGCCATGCCGGCGGTCATGGCGCCGTCCCCGATCACTGCGACCGAATAGCGGTCCTCACCCTTGATGCGGGAGGCCAGCGCCATGCCCAGTGCGGCGGAAATCGAGGTGCTGGAGTGGGCGGTACCAAAGGTGTCGTACTCGCTCTCGTCACGGCGGGGGAAACCGGACAAACCACCGAACTGGCGCAGGCTGTCCATCCGGTCGCGTCGGCCGGTCAGAATTTTGTGCGGGTAGGTCTGGTGACCCACGTCCCAGACGATGCGGTCATCCGGCGTGTTGAACACGTAATGCAGTGCCACCGTCAGCTCCACGGTGCCCAGGTTGGAGCTCAGGTGCCCCCCCGTGCGGGCCACGCTGTGCAACAGGTAGTTGCGCAACTCGTCCGCCAGCACCCGTAACTGGGGCCGTTGCAATTGCCGCATTGCGGCCGGATCGTCAATGGTGGCCAACAAGGGCGTAGCGGAGGTGTTGCTAGATGACATTTGCTATTCTTTTAGTAGCTGTTCGCGCACATTCCATGAGCGCTAGAGGCCGATTTCATATAAATTATTGCTTGCCTGTCTCTCAATGGGCGCGATGCACCACCATGCCGGCCAGCGCCCGCAAAGCCGCGGTATCGGGCAGGCCGCTAGCGTCCAGGGCGTCCAGCGCCTGGGTGTACAGGCTCAGCGCGTAGTCGCGGCTCGCTTGCAGGCCCATCAGGGACACGTAGGTGGGTTTGTCGTTGTCCGCGTCCTTGCCGGCGGTTTTGCCCAAGGTGGCGGAATCTGCGGTCACGTCCAGAATGTCGTCTACCACCTGGAAGGCCAGTCCGATGGCCGCACCGTAGGCCTCCAGTGCCGCCAGCACTTTGGGGGCAGGTTGCGCACACTGGGCGCCCATCACCACACTGCCTTGCAGCAACGCGCCAGTCTTGAGCTGGTGCATTTCGCGCAACTGGTTTTCGGTGAGCGGCAGGCCCACGCTGGCCAGGTCAATGGCCTGGCCACCGGCCATGCCGGAACTGCCGGCCGCACGCGCCAACAAACCGCACAAACGGGCTTGGACGGTGCAGGGTACGGAGCCATCCAAGGGCGTCAAAAATTCAAAGGCTAGCGCCTGCAAGGCGTCACCGGCGAGCAAGGCACTGGCCTCGCCGAACTGCACATGCACAGTAGGCTTGCCGCGGCGCAGCACATCGTTGTCCATGCAGGGCATGTCGTCATGCACCAGCGAGTAGGCATGAATCAGTTCGACCGCGCAGGCGGCGCGCAGAGCAGCGGCCGCACAGCCATGGCCCAGCTCAGCCACCGCCTCGTGGGCGGCCAGCACCAGCAGGGGCCGCAAGCGCTTGCCACCGTCCAGCACGGCATAGCGCATGGCTTCCACCAAGGCGGCAGGCGCCCCATGGTCTACACCCTGCGGGGCATCAGCGGTGATCCAGGCTTCCAAGGCGCGCTCCACGCGGTCCAGCCGCTCGCGCATCCAGGTGTCCAGTTCAAAATCAACTGTCATGTCTGCGGCCTGGCTCATTGGGCTTTCCAAGGTTTCAATACACCGTCATCCAACACCTTGATCTGGTCTTCTACGGCCTGCAGCTTGTCGCGGCAGTGCTGCAACAGCGCGGCACCGCGCTGGTAGTTGGTGAGCAGCTGGTCCAAGGGCAAGTCACCGGACTCCAGGCGCGCGACCAGTCCTTCCAGTTCGGCCATGGCCGCTTCATAGGTGGCGGGGAGCGCGAGGGCGTCGGGTTGGGATAGGCTGGCCTTGGGCATCGGTGGGGCAATCTGAAGCAAACCGCGATTTTAGGCGCATAGCGGGTGGGCAACAGTCTCTAAAGCAGAGTGCCTGATACGGGGTGCGGGTACAATCGCCCCTCCCGCTTCCGGCCACCCGTTTCTGGACTGGCCGGCTCCCATTCACCGCGCACTTTGGTGCATCCCCCTGTGGGGAGTCTTTAGGTCAGGTCACCCATGTCTGATTTAAGTCTTCAACTGCAGCAGGCGAACAGCCAACTACCAGTTTCAAGCTACTTTGACCCGGCGCTCTACGCGCTTGAAATGCAAAGTATCTTTCAGCAAGGGCCCCGCTATGTGGGGCACTCTTTGAGCGTCCCCCACGTCGGGGACTACTACGCCCTGCCCCAAGAAAACGGGGGCCGTGCGCTGGTGCGCAATGCCGGAGGCATTGAACTCATCTCCAACGTCTGCCGCCATCGCCAGGCCATCATGCTTAAAGGGCGTGGTTCGCTCACGCACAGCGGCAGCCAAGTGCAAAGCGGCAACATTGTCTGCCCGCTGCACCGCTGGACCTACAGTGGCGCCCACGCGGGCCAGAACGGCAGCCAGAGCGGCACGCTGATCGGCGCGCCCCACTTCGCCCACGACCCCTGCCTGAACCTCAACAACTACAAGCTGCAGGAATGGAACGGCCTGCTGTTTGAAGACAACCGCACCAACAGCGGTGTGGACGTGGCAGCGCAACTGGCCAACATGGGCCCGCGTGCCGACCTGAGTTTTGAAGGCTATGTGCTCGACAAGGTGGAGATGCACGAGTGCAACTACAACTGGAAGACCTTTATCGAGGTGTATCTGGAGGACTACCACGTAGGCCCCTTCCACCCCGGGCTGGGCCAGTTTGTGACCTGCGACGACCTGCGCTGGGAATTCAAGGACAACTACTCGGTGCAAACTGTGGGTGTGGCCAACCGCTTGGGCAAGGCCGGCAGCCCCACCTATGAGCGCTGGCACAAGGCCCTGCTGGGCTACCGCAACAACGTGCCCCCGCAGTACGGCGCCATTTGGCTCACCTACTACCCCCATATCATGGTGGAGTGGTATCCGCATGTGCTGACCGTATCCACCCTGTTCCCCATGGGCGTGAACAAAACCATGAATATGGTGGAGTTCTACTACCCCGAAGAAATCGCGGCGTTTGAGCGCGAGTTTGTGGAAGCGCAGCAGGCCGCCTACATGGAGACCTGCATCGAAGACGACGAAATCGGCGAGCGTATGGATGCCGGCCGCCGCGCCTTGTTTGACCGCGGCGACAACGAAGTCGGCCCTTACCAAAGCCCCATGGAAGACGGCATGCAGCACTTCCACGAGTGGTACCGGAGCAAGCTGGGCAGCGCGGTAGGCCGCTGAACATTTACTATCAAAAACATAGCTGCTCGCGCTCATTTCATGAGCGTTAGCAGCTCTTTTTATTGCTAAACACCTATGCAAGCTCTCTGGATGGTTCTGGCCTCGTTCTGGTTCGCGCTGATGGCGGTGGGCATCAAGTACGCCTCCAACAGCTTTGGCACCTTTGAGCTGGTGTTCTACCGGGGCCTGGTGAGCATTGTGTTCATGGGCATCGTGGTGCGGGCCAGTGGTTCCAGCCTGCGCACCCCCGTGCCCATGATGCATGTGTGGCGCAGCACCATCGGCGTGGTGTCTCTGGGCAGCTGGTTTTACGCCATTGCCCACCTGCCCCTGGCCACTGCCATGACACTGAACTACATGAGCGGGGTGTGGGTGGCCGCCTTTGTGGTGGGCGGTGCCCTGCTCTACGGCAAAGAACAACCGCAGGGTGCGCTCCTGGGCACCGTGCTCATGGGCTTTGTGGGCGTGGTCATGACCCTGCGCCCTACCATCGACCAGAACCAGCTGTTTGCCGGCCTGATCGGCCTGCTCTCTGGTCTGGGTGCGGCCTTGGCCTATATGCAAGTAACGGCACTGGGCAAAGCCGGCGAGCCGGAAGAGCGTACCGTGTTTTACTTTTCAGTGGGCAGCGCCGTGGTGGGGGCGGCAGGCATTACATTCACCGGCTTCACGCCATGGAGCGAGGTCGATTGGCGGGATGCAGCCTGGGTCATCCCCATCGGCGTACTGGCGTCTATGGGCCAATGGTGCATGACCCGCGCTTACCGCAAAGGCGCCACGCTGGTGGTGGCGAGCATGCAGTATTCGGGCATCGTCTTCGGCGCGGTTTTCAGCCTGGCATTGTTCGGCGACCAGATCCCGATGATCGGGTGGATCGGCATTGCCGTCATCGTTGCCAGCGGCGTGCTGGCCACCGTGCTGCGCACGCGCTTGCTACCGCATACACCTGCCGAGGAACACTAGGCCCGCTTCAACCGAGACTGGCACGGATGGTCTCCAGATACCTTCGCACAGGTTGTTGTGTGGTGAGCCCGATGGCTATCTGCAGAGCCGCCTCGACCTCTTCCTTGGAGCTATCGCTTTGCAAGCGCAACAAATGCGCTTTGGCAACCCACCAAGGCTGGAACGACTGGGTCACGGACCTGTCCATCGCGTCCAGTTGCGCGAGCCCTTCGTTCACATTGCCGGACTCGCCCATCGCCACCGCGCCTGCTACCAAGGCTCCCTGCGTGGGGTAATGCGCATTGATCTTCCGGTAAAGCATATCGATGCCTCGCCAAGGCGTCTCTCCCGTAAAGAGACGTTGACAATGGGCAGACTGCACAGCGGCCTCCAGCTGAAAAGGACCCGGTCGCCGTTGTTGGGCTGCAATCCACAGCATCTGATCCGCGCGCACGATCGCATCGCGATTCCAACGCTGAAGTTCCTGCTCAGCCAGGGGAATGAACTCACCGGACGGCCCCATCCTGGCATCCCGCCGTGCGTCACAAAACATCATCAGCGCTTGCAATCCCCGGGCTTCCGGCTCTTCCGGCAAGAGAGCGCACACAATGCTGCCCAGATACAGGGCCTCTTCCCGAAGATCCGTAATCCGGGTCTCTGCCCCGTCCACCGCGTCCAAAGCCAAACCGAAGGCGCCGTATATGGACTCGAGCACACACCCTAGCCTCTCGGGCAACTCCGACATTTCGGGATCTTCAAACCGGATAGCGGTATCGCGAATTTTTTGTTTGGCACGAACCAACCGCTGGGTCAGGGTTGTGGGCGAAACCATCAATGCAGGCGCCATGTCCGCCACCTGCAATCCCAGAACCACCTGCAGCATGAGCGGAATCCGCACTTTTTCATCAATCGCCGGGTGGGCACACACAAACATGAGCTTGAGCCGTGCATCGGGTACCACAGGGCGATCCTCCTGAATGGCCTCGTGCTCAAGAAGCACCGTCACCGCAGGATCAAAGCGGACCTGGTCATGACGGGCAACTTGCAGCAACTGGCGCTTGGCCACCGTCAAGATCCAGGCATCCGGCGATGCGGGTACCCCACTGACAGGCCAGACCTCCAAGGCTTTCAACAATGCATCATTCAAGGCATCTTGCGCGGCGGCAATGTCGCGCCACTGCCATGCGAGGTAAGACACCAAACGGCCATACGACTCCCGGGCCGCCAACTCGGCGGCCCTGAAAGCAGCGCGGGAATCAGCCGACACTCACTTCGGCGCGGACATCACCAGCACTGGCCGTACTTCGGTCGTACCGGTCAATGAACTGGGGCTGCGCGCGGCCCACTCCAAAGCGTCATCCAGGCTCGGGACTTCAATAATGAAATAGCCGCCGATGTGCTCTTTGGTATCTGCGTAAGGTCCGTCGTGAATCACGCGCTTGCCGTTGCGTAATTGAACCTGGGTACCGGTGTTGGGGTCCTGCAGACCATTGCCTTGAACAATGATTCCGGATTGACCCATCGCGCCGATATAGGCATTCCATGCGCCCCAGTAAGCGGGTGCAGTCTCAGGGTTGGCGCGTTGTGCCAAGTCTTCGGCGGTCTCTTTGTGAATCAACATGAATTGCATGGTTTTCTCCTGAATAAAGATGACTTCAATATGGGTAAGGTGAAACGAGTAACGGGCCAACTACCAGCTGACGCGGCGGATTTGCCGCATGGAAACCCACAGCAGACCCGCGGCGATGAGCACTACGGTCGTGAGAATGATGACCTGCCCCATTCCGAAAGCCTGGAAGACACCTTGCGTGATGTCACCCACATACAGCACCAGATATGCGGCCAGAGAAACGGCAAACACCGCACGTGACCATGGCGAACGCAATAGCAGCAACAAGCACCCTAGCGCACCACCGAACACCCCAGTGGCAAAGGCGACCGTCATCCAAGACGGCAAGCTGACATACAGCTCCGCCTGTTCTTTGGTCATTCCGTTGCTCATCAGGCTGCCCACTGTGCCTTGCACGGTGGGAAGGAATTGGATGATTCCAAAAATGTTCCAGGCCAGCCCCAAAATGGCCACGGTCCAGAACCATGTGGGCAGAGCCCGTCGCGCGTTGTCTTCAGACATAAGTGATCTCCAAGGTGAGAGCCAGAGCATTATTGCGTTGGCTCATCCATGTGATGCTTGGATGAAGCTCCAATCGACAAGCCGCAGAAAAAAGTTTTCGGTTCCGCTTAAATTGACTGGATTGGACGATTCCCCAAGCAAGGCTAGACTCAAGTCCATCGCGGGTTTCAAAGTTTCACGGACTTATTGACCGTCACTTGGAGCTCTCTATTTGTTAGCACAGCCGCCTCCCAACCTCATGCCCTACACCACCCTGATCTCCGTCGCCCAACTGCAATCCCTGCAGGCCAGCGCCACGCCTGCCGTCGTATTCGACTGCAGCTGCGACCTGATGCAACCTGAAAAGGGCCCTGCCCAATATGCCGAGAGCCATATTGCCGGCGCCCTCTACGCCCATCTGGACAACAACTTAAGTGCCAAGGGCGATCCTGCTGTGACCGGTGCGCAGTCTGGAGGGCGCCACCCGCTTCCATCCCGCGAGAAGTTCGCCCAATGGCTGGGCAGCCTGGGCGTCAAAAACACCGACCAAGTGGTGGTGTACGACCGTCAAGGCGCCAATTACTGCGGCCGCCTCTGGTGGATGCTCAAGTGGTTGGGCCATGCGAATGTGGCGGTGCTGGACGGCGGCTTCCAAGCCTGGCAGGCGGCCGGGGGTGCGGTGAGCAGCGGTGATGAACCTGCGCGCGCACCCGCCACATTTGCAGTGGCCGATCCGCTGGTGGCTTTGCGCAGCAGCGACCACGTGCTCGCCCATCTGGGCAAGCCCAGCCAGCATGTGCTGGATGCCCGCGGTGCCCCGCGCTTCCGCGGCGAAACCGAGCCTATCGATCCGGTGGCCGGCCACATTCCCGGCGCTTTGAACCGGGCGTTCAGTAACAACTTGGGCGCCGATGGCTTCTTCAAACCGGCCGCTGTGCTGCGCGCTGAGTTCGCGGCTCTGCTGGGTCAGCGTCAGCCTGAGGATGTGGTCCACCACTGCGGCAGCGGGGTGAGTGCAGTGCCCAACATTCTCGCCATGGAAATCGCAGGCCTGCCAGGCAGTGCCTTGTTTGCCGGCAGTTGGAGCGAGTGGTGCAACCGGCCGGGCTTCCCGGTAGCGCAAGGCTGAGACCCCGCTTACACTGCGGCTACATGTTCCTGCCGAGCCTCAGCCCCTCTGCCAAGCGCCTGGCCACCGACCTGGTGATGCTGTTGGCTGTGGCGGCTGCGGGAGCCCTGTGTACTGCCGCGGTGTATGACAATCTTCAGGAGTCGGAAAACCTGCGGATTTTCGAGCGGCGCAGTGCTTTGGCCGGCACCGTTCAGGCCGCGTTGGACCGCGATATCACCAGCCTCGTGGAGTCCATACGCGGAGCCGCATTGGCTGCCGAATCGCAACCCGACATGCGCAGGTTGCAGTTCAACCAATACGCGGACCGGCTCAAAACCATGCACCCCGGACTGGCGGCCTTGCAATGGCAAAAAACGGATGAAACCTTCAACTACCCTGAAGACAGCGCGCCATGGAGCATGCAGGCCAAAGTGCAACTTACGGAAGCTCAGAAAGACGCACGCGTGATGGTGCGCCCGGTAGGTACGGCCCCCTTCAAGGTGGCGATTGGGCAGCCCGGGGAATCGGTCACCGCAGTGGCAGTGACTGTTCCGGTGTACCGGCGCAAACCTGGTTCAGGCAACATAGACCAGTTCATGGGCTTCATGAATGCGCTGATCCATATGCCTCTGCTGGCGCGCCACGCCATCTACTTTGCAGATCAGGCTGACAGCGATCTGTGGATTCAGGATACGGCGGCCCCCCAAGGATCAGGACTGCTCTTGTCCACCGGCAAAGCCGCCATTCACACCGCGGGTCATGACAACGGGCACCCGGCAAAAGCCGACTACGCCTTGGATCTGGAATTCAGCATGCGTGGATGGCAATTGCTGGTGCATCCGCGCCTGGCCCAAGGAACCACCGGCGGAGTTCGGCAAGCGCAATTGGCGCTCCTCCTGGGGCTTACCGTGACTGCAGCCCTCACCATCCTGCTGGCGCGGAACCAGATCAACCGTCGGCGGTCGGAAACTGCAAGCGAGCACGAGCAAGTCCTGCGGGAAGAATTGTTGGCCGAGCAATACCGCCTCAAGGAAGTGGTGGAGAGTACGGGCGTTGCCATTTGGGAATACGACCTGCAACAGCGCTTCCTGAGCGTCAGCGAGCGATGGCATGTGGTGAGCGGCTATAGCCGGCAAGAGTTGGGCGACAACGTGCTTTCAAGCTGGTTGGCCATGGTTCATCCCGAAGACCAACCACGGATCAGTGCGACCTTCGCGGACCTGAGCAATCTGCAGGGCGACCGCTTTGAGTACGAATACCGCATGCGCCAGAAGAACGGGCAATGGATGTGGGTCAAATCGCTGGCCCATATCGTGGCGCGGAACGGACTTGGCCACCCGACCAAAGTTGCTGGTATCAACCTGGAAGTCACCCTGGAAAAGGAAGCGGAAATCCGCATCCATGCGCTCAATGCCAGCCTGGAAGCCCAGATGCAGGAGGCGATGGCACGCAGCGAAGCGAGGGCCACTTTAGGGACTCTGATCGCCAGCGTTTCGCACGAAATGGCGACGCCTATGGGCAACAGCATGATGACGGCCAGCACCTTGGTCGCACAGGCCAACCAGTTTGAACAGCAAATGGTGGCGGGCACCTTGAAGCGCTCGGAATTAGCGCAGTTTGTCGGCCAGGTGCAAAGCGGCAATCAACTCCTGCTGCGCAATCTGGAACGCGCTGTGGCACTGCTCAAGAACTTCCGTCAGGTAGCGGCAGACCAAGCCAGTGAGCAACGCCGCGGTTTTGACCTGCAGCAGAGCTTGCGTGAAATTCTGGATACGCTGGCACCCAGCCTGAAGCGCCAGAGCCATCGGGTACTGCTGGATGCACCCGAAGGCATCCGCATGGACAGCTATCCGGGCCCACTCGGACAGGTACTCATCAACCTCATCAACAACGCCTACTTGCACGCCTTTGAGGGCATGGAGCAAGGGGAGGTGCGCATCCGGGCGACCGCCGATGAAAGCCACGTCACACTGGTCTGCACCGACAACGGGCGGGGCATTGCCGCAGACACACTGGAGAAAATGTTCCAGCCTTTCTTCAGCACCCGCATTGGGCGCGGCGGCACTGGACTGGGCATGTCCATCGTCGAAAACCTGGTGAAGGCGACTCTGGGCGGCACCTTGGAAGTCCAGTCCACTGTGGGCAAAGGCACCACCGTCACCATCAAGCTACCACGCACCGCACCGGAACCCCGGCAGGAAGAAGAAGGCGCATGAGGCACCCCAACCCACACACTCTTTAAAAGCCGAAACCAGAACCAGCCCCCAGCAGGGTGGCAATGCCCAGGACAGCAAAGATGGCTGCCGCAATCGAGTGCACCAGCTTCATCGGGATCTTGTTGGCGAGCTTGTCGCCGGCAAATACGGCTGGCACATCGGCAATCAGCATGCCCAGTGTGGTGCCAATCACCACCATCACCGGTGCCGCGTAGTGGGCGGCCATGGCTACTGTGGCGATTTGCGTCTTGTCGCCCATCTCGGCCAGGAAGAATGTAATCAGCGTCGCGCCGAACACGCCAAAGCGGCCTGCGATTTGGGTTTGTTCATCTTCAATTTTGTCGGGGATCAGCGTCCAAATGGCCATGCCCAGGAAGGATGCGCCGAGCACCCAGCGCAACACCTCGGGGCTAATGGCAGAAGTAATCCATGCGCCGAGAGCTCCGGCCAACCCATGGTTCACGATAGTCGCAGCAAGAATGCCCAGCACGATAGGCAAAGGCTTTTTAAACCGGGCCGCGAGAATGAAGGCGAGGAGTTGGGTTTTGTCACCGATTTCGGCCAGAGCGACCACACCGGTAGAGACGAGAAGGGATTCCATGTGCACGAGTTCCGAGGCCGGTAAAAGACAAATGACCACGGCACATCACCGGCCAAGGCGGATGTGCGGTGGTCAAAGGTCTTGCCAAGACTGAACTGCTGGCGCCAGGGTCTGCGGACCCAGTGTGTTGACGCAAGCCTCTTGCAGTGCAAGAGAGGCTACTCCCCAATGACAGAAGCCCTATTGTACCGGCGTCGACTCCACTGCCGGTTTTTCGCGCAGTACCCAGCGTTTGATGCGACCCAGCAGGTGCTCCAGATCATCCACCACGGTGAATACTGAGGGGATCACCAAGAGACTGAGCACCGTGGACGTGATCAGCCCGCCAATCACTGCTACCGCCATCGGGCTGCGGAAGCTGCTGTCTGCAGCACCCCAGCCCACGGCGAGCGGCACCATGCCCGCGCCCATGGCGATGGTGGTCATCACAATCGGGCGAGCACGCTTGTGGCAGGCGTCAATCAGGGCGTCAAACCGGCTCATGGGAGACGCAACCGGATGACCATCACTGCCATCGCTACCCCGGCGTGCCAGGATCGCGTACTCCACCAGGAGAATGGAATTCTTGGTGGCAATCCCCATGAGCATGATGAGACCGATAAGGGACGGCATGGAGAAGCTCTGGTTGGCCACCAGCAAGCCCACAAACGCTCCACCCAAGGACAAGGGCAAGGCCGCCAGAATGGTGAAGGGCTGCAAGAAGTCCTTGAACAACAGCACCAGCACGATGTAGATGCACAACACACCGGTCAGCATGGCCAGACCGAAGCTGGCAAACAGCTCACCCATGACCTCGGCGTCGCCCAGCGCGAGTTGCTTGACACCGGGTGGCAGGTTGGTGATCGAGGGCAGTTTTTGTACTGCTTCGGTCACATCGCCCAGCGGCGCGCCGGAAAGCTCGACTTCAAAAGTGATGTTGCGTGAGCGGTTCAAGCGATCGATCACTGCGGGACCACCGGCCACTTCGAGCGTCGCCACTTGGCTCAACATGACCGGACCTTTGACTCCGGGCACCGATAGGCGGCCCAGAAGCTCCAGATCCTGGCGCGCGGAGTCGTCCAGCTTCACCACAATCGGCACCTGGCGCTGGCTGAGGTTGAGTTTGGCCAGTGAGGTGTCGTAGTCACCCACCGTCGCAATGCGCAGTGTCTCGCCGATGGCGGCACTGGTCACGCCCAAGTCAGCCGCTTTGGCAAAATCGGGGCGCACCGCAATTTCGGAGCGGATCAAGCTCGCGCTGGAAGTGATGCTGCCCAGGCCGGGAATGGTGCGCAGGTCGCGCTCCACCGCGGCGGCAGCGCTGGCCAAGGCCAAGGGGTCTTCGCCGGTCAGCACCAGCTGGTACTTCTCGCCGCTTCCGCCCAAGCCCACTTTGCTGCGAACACCGGGCACTTCGGCCATGGCGGTGCGAATGGCGTTCTCAATACCCTGCTTGCGAGGACGCTTGCCACGCTCGGTCAGCAGTACGGTGAGTGTGGCCTTGCGGACTTCCGTGGTACCTGGAGGCGCAAACGGATCAGAGCCCGCCGCACCACCACCGATGGTGGTGTAGATGCTCTGGATGTGATCGACCTTGCCCAGCAACTGGCGGGCTTGCTCCGCTGCATCGCGCGTTTGTTTCAGCGTAGAGCCCGGTGGCAACTCGATGTACACCTGCGTTTGCGAGTTGTCGTCCGGTGGAATGAAGCCGGTGGGCAACAAGGGGATCAACATGATAGACCCCACAAAGAACGCTGCGGCAGCGCCCATGGTGATCCAGCGGTGGTTCAAGGCCCAACGGCTGGCGCGCATGTAGGCGCCCATCCAGAACGGGTCTTTGTGTTCGCGCGGGCTGCGCTTCATGATGTAGGCAGCCATCATGGGCGTGAGCACCCGGGCGACGACCAGCGAGGCGAACACCGCGAGTGCGGCCGTCCAGCCGAACTGCTTGAAGAACTTGCCCGGAATGCCGCTCATGAAGGCGGTGGGCAAAAACACGGCAATCAGGGTGAAGGTCGTGGCCACCACGGCCAGGCCGATTTCGTCCGCCGCTTCCATGGCCGCCTGATAAGGCGTCTTGCCCATGTGCAGGTGACGCTCAATGTTTTCGACTTCCACAATCGCGTCATCCACCAGCACGCCGATCACCAGCGACAGCGCCAGCAATGTCACGGTGTTGATGGAGAAGCCCAAATACGCCATGCCGATGAAGGCGGGAATCACCGACAAGGGCAATGCCACGGCCGACACAAAGGTCGCACGCCAGTTGCGCAGGAACAGCCACACCACAATCACCGCCAGCACAGCGCCTTCGTAGAGCATGGTCATGGAGGCATCAAACTCTTCGGCCACCGGCTTCACAAAGTCAAACGCGTAGGTAAGTTCAATATCAGGGTGCTGGGCTTTGAGTTCTTCGAGCGCTGCATTCACTGCGGCACCCACTTCCACCTCGCTTGCACCTTTGCTGCGGGTAATCTCAAACCCCACCACCGGCACACCGTTGAGCAAAGCGGCGGCGCGAGGCTCGGCGATCGTGTCTTTGACAGTGGCCACTTGGTCGAGGCGCACACGCTGGCCGTTGGACAGTGTCAGCTCCAGATTAGCCAGCTCTTCAGCGGTCTTGACGGTGGCCAGTGTGCGCATCGGCTGCTCACTGCCGCCTAGGTCGGCGCGGCCACCCGCGCTCTCGGTTTGCACCTGTTTGAGCTGGCGCGAAATGTCGGCAGCAGTAGCGCCCAGGCCCTGCAGCTTCATGGGGTCGAGGGCGACTTCCACCTCGCGGGTGACTCCACCCACGCGCACCACCGAACCTACGCCTTTCACACCCAGCAAGCGGCGCGAAACCGTGTTGTCCAC
Source organism: Comamonadaceae bacterium (assembly GCA_027488985.1). Lineage (GTDB taxonomy): Bacteria > Pseudomonadota > Gammaproteobacteria > Burkholderiales > Burkholderiaceae_C > Allorhodoferax > Allorhodoferax aquaticus. The sequence continues at coordinate 189,213 of JAIYAR010000009.1, forward strand.
GAACCAGCTCAGCGCTTCATCGTCCATCTTTTCGGAGCGAATCGTGAGCGCCAGAATGGGTGCGCCCGACAGGTTCACCTTGTTGATCACCGGGTCGCGCACGTCGCTGGGCAGCTCACTGCGCACGCCTTGCACGGCGCTGCGCACTTCGTCCAGCGCCTCTTGCGTGGGCTTCTCGAGGCGGAACTCGGCGGTGATGGTTACACCACCGTCCTGCACCTTGGTGTAGATGTTTTTCAGGCCCTGGATGGACGCAATTGCGTTCTCCAGTTTGCGGGCCACTTCGGTTTCCAGCTGGGCCGGCGCCGCACCGGGCAGGCTGGCCGAGATGGTGATGTTGGGCAGCTCCAGGTCAGGGAACTGCTGCACCTTCATGCTGTTGAAAGCCAGCATGCCGGCGAAGGTCAGCATCACAAAGAGCATGACCGCCGGTATGGGGTTTTTGATCGACCACGAAGAGACGTTCATACCGCCTCCTGCCAAGCCGCCTCAAAGGAGGCGGGCGCCCCCTCGGGGGGCAATGAACGCAAGTGAATGTGGGGGCTCATGTGCTTGCTCCTTATTTCGTAGCTGCTTGCGCAGGTACTGCGGGCGCTGCAGCCGCTTTTGGCTTGGAATCTGCGGCATCCACCACCTTGACTGTGTCGCCTTCACTCAGGAAACTGCCACCGCTGGCCACCAGCTTGTCTTCCGGTCTCACGCCGCTTTGGATCTCGATCTGCTCACCCACCACGCGGCCAGTCTGCACCTTGAGTTGGCTCACCCGGTTGTCGCTGCCCACACGGTAGACGTAGCTGAAACCGTCGCGCACGACGACTGCGGTTTGCGGCACCGTCAATGCGCCGGTGCTGCCCAGCTCGAACTCGCCGCGGGCATACATGCCGGGCTTGAAAGCGCCACCCAGCGACTGACCGGCAGTCGAGGCAGCCAACAAGTCCACATACACCAGGCCGTTGCGGGTGGCAGCATCGACAGTGGGCGCCAGCATGCGTACCTTGCCCTTGGCCTGCACACCACCGGGCGAGGTGACCAGCACCGTCATGCCGGGCTTGATGCGGGCAAACTCTGCCGAGGTCACTTCACCCCGCCACTCCAGCCGCCCCTGGCGGATGAGCCTGAACATCTCGGTGCCAGCACCCACCACTGACCCCACACTGGCGCTGCGGGCAGAGATGATGCCGCTGTCGGGCGCGAGCAATTGGGTTTGCTTCAGGCGCAGCAACTGGGCGTCGAGCTGAGCCTGGGCGGACGCCACACGCGCTTTGGCGGTAGCCTCTTGCGTAAGGTATTGGTTGATCTGCTGGGCGCTGACGGCGCCGGTGCCCTGCACTGCTCGCGCGCGGTCGCCGTTGGCCAGCGCTTCAGCCGCATTGGCTTGCGCTTCGTTCAGGCTGGCACGGGCCAAGGCGACATCGGCCTGCACGCTTTCAGAGGCAAAGGTCGCCAGCACCTGGCCGCGCTTCACGCTGTCGCCCACACCCGCATGCAGCTCGGCCACGCGCAGGCCGCTGGCCTCTGAGCCCACACTGGCCTCCTGCCAGGCGGCAACACCGCCGTTGGCGGACAGCTTGACGGGCAGCTGGCTGCTTTTGGCCTGCACCGTGGACACGGTCAGCGCAGCTTTGGGCGCAGCAGCGGCCTTGGGGGCATCGGCCGCTTGAGTTCGGCTGGCAAACAGGCCGAGGCCGGCAAGGGTCAGCACACTGGCGGTCAAAAGACCCAGAGTCAATGGTTTGAATTTGAATTGGTTCATGGCTTTGCTCTCAAAGAGGTGACAACAAAAATTGGGGCGTTATGCGGGAGGTGTGCGGGAGTTAGGGGCGCTGCTGATCGGCAGCGCTTGGGGCGACATCCGCGTTCAGGCGGTCCGGCTCAAAGCCTCCACCCAAAGCCCGGTAGAGCGACACCCAAGCGCGGTTGCGCTCCAGCCCCAGCGAAAGCTGGGCCGATTCGGCGGCAAGTGCATTGCGGCGTGCGTCTTCGAGCTCCACCAGGCTGGCCAGGCCCTGGCCGTAGCGGGCCTGGGTGGCTGCGAGCGACTCGGCATAGCCCGCGGTGGCTACTGCAGCATCCTGCTTGCGGGCATCGGTGCTTTGCAGGTTGACCAGTGCTTCTTCCACCTCGCGCACGGCCTGGCGCACCTTGCCGCGGTAGGCCGACACGCTTTGCGCATACGCCGCTTCGGCAGACACCACATTGGCCTTGCGCTGGCCGCCATCAAACAAAGGCAGAGTGACCGCCAAGGGGCCAAAGGACCAGGTGTCCAAATTCGTTTCGCGGCCCGCGCTGCTGACACGCAGTGCCCCCACCGAACCGCTCAGGGTCAGGCGCGGGTAGCGCTGGGCTTTGGCACTGCCGACCTGGGCACTAGCGACGATCACGTCGCGCTCAGCGGCAAACACATCGGGGCGTTGGGTGAGGGTTTGGGCGGGCACGCTTGCTATGGAAACAGGAGCTGCTTGCGCACTATCCATGGGCGCTGCGGCGAGTTTCTTTCGCAGATCCTGCTCAGGCAGGCCGGTCAGGGCTACCAAGGCTTTCACATCCAGGTCGCATGCAGTTTGTTGTTGCGTCACGCGACTGCTGCCATCGGCTGCGCTGGCGCGGGCCAGTGCTGCGACCGAAGGCGCCGCAAACCCGGCTTTGGCATTGAGTTCAGTCAGGCGCGCGGTTTCCTGGCGGGAGGCTGCGTCTTTGCGCGCCACGGCGAGCAGCCGGGTGCACGTGGCGTAGCTGAAATAGGTGTTGGCCACCTCGGCTGCTACTGACACGCGGGCATCGTGCCACTGGGCTTGGGTACCTTGGAACTGGGCATCAGCCGCATTGCTGACGGCGCGGTTGGCGCCCACCAGGTCGAGCTCCCAGCTGGCTTGCAGACCCACCGATTGGGTGGTGGCCACCGGCACATCAGGCTGACTCACACCACGGCTGGCGCTCACGCTCGCATCCAGCTTGGGCAGCAAAGCCGCGTTAGCAGTAGTGCGCTGTGCGCGGGCAGATTCCACCCGCGCCAGTGCTTGGGCCACATTGGGGCTGACGGCTTGTGCGGCATCGATCAGCTCCACCAACAGCGGATCGCCCTGCTTCTGCCACCACTGGGCCAGCGAGCCTACAGCGCCTTGGTGGGGCAAAGGAGCCTGCCATTGCAAGGCAGGAGCAGCATCGACTTTGGCGGGCGGCATGACGATGGCACATCCGCTCAACATCAGTGTGAGCAAGAGTGCCACATAGATGGGCTTGGGGGTTCGTAAATACATTGGGTTCATGGGACTTGGAGTGATGTGGATTCAGAGAAATGTGTAGACGCTTGAGTTTTGGCACCGCGCCGGAGCGCTTCGGCATCCACCAGCACCAGGGCGTAGGACACCAGGCGGTCCAGATACGCATCCAGTGCCTGCGGTGAGTTGACGAGGCCGGGACGGATTTGGGTGTAAAGGTCATTGCCCACATGGAGCATGACGCCCAGACCACTGATGGTGAATGCGAGCCTATGGATATCGTCATCGGCTTCAGCGAGCCCGACATGGCGGCAGAGCCCGCGAGTCAGGGCCAGGTGGGCGGGGGCAATATTGGTGTCAATTTCGTGCTGCCAGGCGCCAGTGGGCTCCAACATTTCGCGAAAGCAGAGCTTCATGTACTGCTGTTGGGTGACATGGCCCTGCTTGAGCGGCTCCAAAAAGCTGGACAACAAGCCGCGGATCGCCTGCTCCAGCGTGACATCGGTGCCTTCCAGCGCTTCGGGAGGCAAAGGCGGATTGGTACGCGGGTCAGAAAACACAGCACGGTACAAACCGGCCTTGTCACCAAAGTAATAGCTGATGGACGCCACATTGGCCTGCGCGGCCTGGGCAATCTCACGGATGGAGGTTTTGGCAAAACCCTGCTCCGCAAACAGTTGCAAAGCAGCGTCCAGAAGACGGTTGCGCGCCTCTACCCCATCACTGCGGTTGGGCTTGGCGGAGAGGGTTTCAGGCGAAGGAATCGACATAGGTGCCGATTCTAAGCATACAAATCAAACGTTTGATTAAAGTACGATGACAAACAGGGTTTTCGGCTCAGCAAAACAACGATTCACGGAAGGAGTTGCCAGCCTGCAAGCGGCATTCCATGCTTTGAGCCCGAAACACCAGAGTGCCCGCTTGGGCAGGTTCTAGCTCCAGAGTGAGGGGCAGTTCGCACCGGGATGGCACGGATATGCGAGGACTTGGTGCCTGTCCTGCCAAATGCAAACCGCCACTTCGGATCCGTCCGAACAAGGCCGCAGTGGATGCAGGCTCGCAGCGCAGTAGCACCAACTCGACACCTTGCAAAAACCCACTTACCGGGGCCTGCCCCGGCGTATGGCGGATTGCCGCCACTGCCGAAAACAGCACATGCAAATCGTCGCCCTTCCAGAGGGGCTGACGGATTTCGGAGTCCGCAAACTCCATCTCAAAGGCAGGTTGCGACTCCACGGCAGGCCAAGGGGCTCAGTGGCCGTGACCGAGGCTGCTGACCAGCGCCACCAAGCCAATACCCGCAGCGAGCCAGGCAATCTGTGCTGCAGTCTCTCGAGCGGTCAGCCGTTTTTGCAACTGGGGAATCAAATCCGCCAATGCGACGTAAATGAAGCTGCTGGACGCCACCGCCAAAAAGTAAGGCAAATAGTCCTGCAGCTGGTCGACCAGCCAATAGCCAACGATGCCGCCCAAAGCAGTGACTGCACCGGCCAGCGTCACCTTGATCAGCGCCGCCTGCTTGTTGGTGGAGCCATTGCGCAACACCATCAGGTCACCCATGTGGTGCGGCACCTCGTGGGCCAACACCGCCAAGGCGGCAATCGCGCCCAGGCGCAAATCCGCCACAAAGGCAGAAGCAATCAGCACCCCGTCCCCGAAACAATGCACGCTATCGCCGGTGAGAATCGCCCAACTGCCGACAGGTTTGTCTGCCGCATGTGCGTGCCCGTGATGATGGGCATGATGACCGTGGTCATGGTCGTTGTGGGCCTCATGGCTGTGCGTCGCAGGGCCATGGTGGTGCTCGTGGCCATGGTGCCAGAGCTCGGCTTTGTCCAGAAGGAAGAAAAACACCAGCCCTACCAGCAGCACCATGAACAGGTCATGTGCGCCAGCCTGGCTTTCAAACGCTTCGGGCAGCAAATGCATGAAGGCGGTGGCCAACAAAGCCCCCGCTGCCATGCTCAACATATGCTGGGTGTAGCGAGCCAACGCACCGAAACTCAGTGCAGCAGCCAGCCACACACTCCCTATGCCGGCGACCAGTGTGCCGGCCACAATCGCCAAAAGAATCAAACAACACCCTTTGCTTTGAACCAGGCCAGTGCGCGCTTGAAGCCGTCAGCCGCTTCTTTTTCGCGGTAGCTAGGGCGGTAGTCGGCATGAAAGGCGTGACCCGCATCGGGGTACACCACGAATTCCGAGGCCTTGGCGGCCTTGTTGCCTTTTGTTGCTGCTTCTGACAACGCTTCTTTCATCTGATTGACGGTGTATAGCGAAATGCCATTGTCTTTCCCCCCGTATAGGCCCAGCACTGGGGCCCGCAAGGACGAAGCCAGATCTACCGGGTGTTTAGGGGTCAGCGCGGAAGCAGTTCCGACCAGGCGACCATACCAAGCCACACCTGCTTTGACATCCTTATTGTGAGCGGCGTAGAGCCAAGTAATGCGTCCACCCCAGCAAAAACCTGTAATAGCAATTTTTTTCGTATTTCCACCATTTTGGGTAGCCCACGCCAATGCGCCATCGAGGTCGTTCATGACTTGCACATCGGGTACCTTGGAGACAACTTCTGCCATGAGTTTGCCGATGTCGGTGTACTTGGACGCGTCCCCTTGGCGAGCGAAAAGATCGGGCGCGATAGCAAGGTAGCCCGCCTTGGCAAAGCGCCTACAGGTGTCGGCAATGTATTCATGCACCCCAAAAATCTCTTGCACCACGAGCACTACAGGCAAATTGCTGCCGCCGGCGGGCGCTGCGTAGAAAAACGGCACCGTGAAGCCGTCTACGTCATAGATCTGCTCGCCCGAAATCAGGCCATCAGCAGAAGTTTTGACGGCGGTCTGGGCCACGATGGGCATCGCAGTCGCTGCATAACCCACACCGAGTGCAGCCTTCAAGGCAGTACGGCGTGTGGCACCGGCTTCTGTGCTGCGGCCGGGGCGCAGGGAATCCAATTCGCTCTTTAAATTTTCAAGCATGCGTGTCCCCATGTATTTAGAAAACCAGACGCAAGTGTAGACACACCTGCGAGGTGTACACGCAGACTACAGGAAATCAGGAGCAGCCACTATCAGAACGTTTCCCAATCGTCGTCTCCGCCCGACTGCGCAGGACGGCTTGAGGCCGTGGCGACAGGTTTTTGCAAGCTTGGGACAGGTGCGGGAGCGGCTTTGGGCGCCGTCGGCTTGGGGGACGATGTCTGGGCGCCGGACGCGCGGGCCTGAGGACCTGCTGCTTGTCCGGTGCGACGCTCCGGACCTTTGAAACCCGGGCTGGGCTTGCCGGAGCGCACAGGCACCGCAGAGAGCGGCGTGCCGCCCAGGCTGCCTGACACCTTGAAGACAGCGACGGCCTGTTTCATCCGGTCGGCCTGCTCGCGCAGGCTTTCAGCGGCTGCTGCGCTTTCTTCAACCAGCGCAGCATTCTGTTGGGTCATTTGATCCAGATTGCCGATAGCCTGATTCACGCCTGCAATACCACTGCTCTGCTCATTGGCGGCCGAGGTGATTTCACCAATCACGTCTGCCACCCGGCGCACTGACTGCACGATTTCTTCCATGGTGGCGCCGGCATCTGTCACCAGTTGGGTACCGGATTCCACCTTGTCGACCGACGTGCCGATGAGCGCCTTGATCTCCTTGGCCGCTTCGGCACTGCGTCCTGCAAGAGAACGGACCTCCGAGGCCACCACCGCAAACCCACGGCCCTGCTCGCCCGCGCGCGCCGCTTCGACCGCGGCGTTCAGCGCAAGAATATTGGTCTGGAAGGCAATGCCATCGATCACACTGATGATGTCTGCAATCTTTTTGCTGCTGGCATCAATTTCCTGCATGGTCCGCACCACCTGGCTGACGACTTCGCCGCCACGCTGCGCAACGCTGGACGCACTGGCCGCCAGCCCGCTGGCCTGGCGGGCATTGTCGGTGCTGTGTTGCACCATCTGGGTAATGCCTGCCATGCTCGATGCAGTAGCCTGCAAGTTGCCGGAGGTTTGTTCTGTGCGTTGGGCCAGGTCGTTGTTGCCGGTGGCAATCTCTGCGCTGGCAATCGCAATGCTGTCAGTGCCGCTACGAATCTCAGACACCATACGTCCGAGAGAAATATTCATCGCTTCCAGGGAATGCAAAAGCTGACCGAACTCATCGGTACGGTCAGAGTGCAGTGAATGGGTCAGATCGCCCAGCGCAATGCGGGCGGCCAGCTCATTGGCCATGCCCAGCGGCTCGCGGATGGAGCGCACCAACCAGGTGGTCCCCGCAAAAATGGCGGCCACGATGACCGCCAGGCCCACCAGAATGCCAGTGGTATTGGTACTGCGCTTGGCCTCAGTCTCTATTTGCAGCTTTGCGGTCTGCTCTTTCTGTAGCTCAATGAAGCGCAGTTGTTCAGCCAAATACACCTTCAACGCGGGCTCATATTCAGAAGTAAACACCTGCAAAGCTTCTGCATCCTGACCGGCTTTTTTGAGGTCACGGGCCTTGCCGCGAGTAGAGAGAACCAGCTTGCGTGAATCAGCTACTTTTTTGAGTTGAGCCTTGTCTTCCTCAGTCTGGGCCATGCCCTCGATCTTGGTTTGCAGTTCAGTGATCTGATTGGAAGTGGCGGTCACAGCGTCTTTGAAGGCATCGCTGACAGCGTCTCCGGAACTCAACAAAATGGCTGTATTTCGCGCGGAGTTGGTGGAGGTAAGGCCATTCCACTCCGTGGCGATTTGCACCAATTCCTGCGCAACCACTTGCTTTTGCCGGCCTTCGCTCAAAATCGCAGAACTTCGAACAAGGCCAATCACAGCCACCATGCAAATGGCCACGATGATCAACACGATGAACGACCAGAGCTTGGTTGCGATTTTCATTCCACTGAGTCCCATACGACGTCCCCGTTTAATTAATTAGCTCAATTATCTACAAATATTTAACATTTTCAACAAATTTTTATTGAAAAGTGTCATTCCAGTCATACTCGGCGTTAATGGGCCTTGTCCCAATTGGGGCCAACCCCTACCTCTGCCAATAGCGGCACCTTGAGCTCGGCCACACCTGCCATCAAGCGTGGTATCTCCATGCGCAGCCAGTCCACCTCGTCTTGCGGAACCTCAAACACCAGTTCGTCATGCACCTGCATGATCATCTTGGTAGACCTATTCTGCGCATCCAGCACCTGCTGGACTTTGACCATGCTCAACTTGATCAAATCTGCTGCCGTGCCTTGCATGGGCGCGTTGATGGCCGCGCGCTCCAGCCCGGCGAGTTGGGCACCTTTGGCGTTTTTGATGCCTGCCAGTTGCAGACGGCGGCCAAACACCGTTTCCACATAGCCCTGGCGCTTGGCCAGCTCGCGGGTGGATTCCATATATGTCTTCACGCCGGGATAGCGCTCAAAGTAGCGCTGGATGTAGTTTTTGGCAGCTGTGTTGTCGATGCCCAAGTTGCGCGCCAAGCCGAAGGCGCTCATGCCGTAAATGAGCCCAAAGTTAATCACCTTGGCATAGCGACGCTGCTCACTGCTGATCTGGTCCACCGGCACACCAAACACTTCTGCCGCTGTGGCTCGGTGCACGTCCAGTCCGTCATGGAAGGCGCGCAAGAGCGCCGGGTCGTCACTGATGTGCGCCATGATGCGCAGCTCGATCTGGCTGTAATCGGCACTGGCAATCACGCAGCCTGGCGCTGCTACAAAGGCTTCGCGGACGCGGCGACCCTCTGCGGTGCGGATCGGGATGTTCTGCAGGTTGGGGTCATTGCTGGAGAGGCGCCCTGTCACCGCAACCGCTTGCGCGTAGTGGGTGTGCACGCGCCCGGTGCGGGGCAAGGCCAGTTGTGCCAGTTTGTCGGTGTAAGTGCCTTTGAGCTTGGCCAAACTGCGGTGCTCCAGCAGCTTGGCCGGTAGCGGATAGTCTTCCGCCAGTTTTTCCAGCACTTCTTCATCGGTACTGCGTGCGCCAGTGGCGGTTTTCTTGACCACGGGCATGCCCAGCTTGTCGAAGAAGATTTCACCCAGCTGCTTGGGGCTGCTCAGATTGAAGGGCTGGCCGGCAATCTCATAGGCTTCGGTTTCCAGCTGCAGGATGCGCTGGCCCAGCTCATGGCTTTGGGCCGCCAGCGTGGGCGCGTCGATCAGTACCCCATTACGCTCAATGCGGTACAGCGCTTCGCTGCTGGCGATCTCCAGCTCGTAAATGAACTTCAGTTTGTCGTTGGCCTCGATCTGTGGCCAAAGCGCCAGATGCACATCCAGCGTCTGGTCCGAGTCCTCGCAGGCGTATTCGGCGGCTTTGGCAATGTCGACCTGGTCAAAGCTGATCTGGTTGACACCTTTGCCGCACAGGTCTTCAAAGCTGATACCGCTAAGCCCAAGGTGGCGCTCGGCCAAGCTCGCCAGCCCGTGCGGTTTGTCGGCCTCCAGCACATAGCTCTGGAGCATGGTGTCGTGGGCATAGCCCTGCACTTCGATGCCATGGTTGGCAAACACATGGCGGTCGTATTTGATGTGCTGGCCCATTTTCAAGGCTTGCGGGTTCTCCAGCCAGGGCTTGAGCTTGGCCAGCACCGCTTCGCGATCCAACTGCTCTGGCGCACCGGGGTAGCGGTGCGCCACCGGGATATAGGCGCCTTTGCCCGGCTCAGTGCTGAAGCTGATGCCCACGATCTCGGCGCGCATTTCATCCAGCGAGGTGGTCTCAGTGTCCAAGGCGGTTAACGGCGCAGCCTGAATGCGCGAGATCAGGGCATCCAAAGCCTCGAACGAAAAGATGGTTTCGTATTCCACCGTGCTCACGCGCGATGCAGGCGCAGCCGCGTCACCGGCAGACTCGTCAAACAAGCCCGGCTCGGACGTGCGGGCAGAGGGCCCTGGAGCGGCGGCCGCAGTTTCAGCTCCACCTACCGACTTGGCCAGCCCTTTGAAACCGTACTTCTCATAAAAAGCACGCAAAGCGCCCGTATCCTGTGCGCCAGAAGCTATCGAATCCATAGCAGGCAGGCCATCAACCCAACCCGTGAGGTCGCAGTCGGTCTTGATGGTGAGCAGCGTGCGGCCGGTAGGCAGCCAGTCCAGCGCCTTGCGCAGGTTCTCTCCCACCACACCGCCGATGTTGGCAGCGTTGTCCACCACTCCTTGGAGCGAACCGTACTGCTGCAGCCACTTCACTGCCGTCTTGGGGCCGACCTTGGCCACACCCGGCACGTTGTCCACCGTGTCGCCCACCAGGGTCTGGTAGTCCAGCATCAGGCGGGCGGGCACGCCGAACTCGGCCTCCACCCCGGCCAGATCACGGCGCTTGCCGTTCATGGTGTCGATGCTAGTGATGTGCTCGTTCACCAGCTGTGCCAAATCCTTGTCGCCGCTGCTCACGATCACTTCAATGCCTTGCGCGGCGGCGGTGGCAGCCAGCGTGCCGATCACGTCATCCGCTTCCACGCCTGGCACATCCAGCACCTTCCAGCCCAGTAAACGCACGATCTCGTGGATGGGCGCGATCTGGCTGCGCAGGTCGTCCGGCATCGGGTCGCGGTGGGCTTTGTACTCAGGGTAAATCTCGTCGCGGAAAGTCGGGCCTTTGGCGTCAAACACGCAGGCCACATAGTCGGCTGGGTATTCCTTGCGCAGGCTGTTCATCATGTTGATCATGATGCGTACCGCGCCGGTTTTCTGGACGGTGCCGTCCGGCAGTGTGACGCTCATGTTGTCCCCGCCGGCAAAAAAGGCGCGATACAAATAACTGGAGCCATCCACCAGCAGCAGGGTTTTCTTGGATTCGGTCATAAGAAGTATTGTGCCCCCACGTTTCACCGCTTTTCGGGTCGGTGCTCTCAAGGGGGCGCATCCGCCTCGGGGCGGCCAGGCTGCAGGTGTTGAGCCCCGCGCAGGGCAAGGTTTACCTCAAGCCAGCGTGCCTCGCCACCCTACAATTGAGCCATGGCGGTTTACACAGAGGTCTCGCTCGACGAGGCCAGCACTTTTCTTTCCTCCCTGCAATTGGGCACTCTCCAAACCATGGAGGGCTGCTCTGGTGGCATTGAGAACACCAACTACTTTGTCACCACCGATCAGGCGCCCTATGTGCTGACCCTGTTCGAGCGGCTGACGGCGCAGCAACTGCCGTTTTACCTGCGGCTGATGAAGCATCTGGCCTTCCACGGCATTCCCGTGCCGGACCCTGCCGCCAACCGAGATGGCGATGTGTTGCACAGCCTGAACGGTAAACCTGCTGCGGTGGTCAACCGGCTCAAAGGCAAGAGCGAGCTCGCCCCGGGCGTGGAGCACTGCCGCCAAGTCGGCGCCATGCTGGCACGCATGCACCTGGCCGGGCGCGAGTTCGGTATGCAGCAGCCCAACTTGCGGGCACTGCCTTGGTGGAACGAAACGGTGCCCGTTGTGTTGCCGCACTTGGAGGCTCCGCAAGCCGCGCTCATCCAGAGCGAGCTGGCCTACCAGAACCACGTCGCAGCACAAAGCGCCTATACCGCCCTGCCCCGTGGCGCCATCCACGCCGACCTCTTCCGCGACAACGTGATGTTTGAAACCCTGGACGGGGAACCCCGCCTCAGCGGTTTCTTTGACTTTTACTTTGCAGGTACCGACGCGTGGCTGTTTGACCTGGCAGTGTGCCTCAACGACTGGTGCATAGACCTTCCCACCGGCCGTGCAGACCTCGAACGCAGCCGCGCCCTCGTGGAAGCTTATGAAAGCGTGCGCCCCTTGAGTGCCCAGGAACGGGAGCTGCTGCCGGCAATGCTGAGGGCCGGGGCTTTGCGTTTCTGGCTTTCCCGCTTGTGGGACTGGTACCTGCCGCGTGAAGCCTCCATGCTCAAACCCCACGATCCCACGCACTTTGAACGGGTGCTCCAACAACGAATTGCGCATCCGGTGACACTGGACGCTTTGATGAACCCGGAAACCCAAACCGCATGAAACTCCAGATTGTTCCCGCCCGCCAGGGCGTCGTGTGGTTTCAGCAAGGCGTGCGTACCTTCATGAAGCAGCCACTGGCCTTTACCGGCCTGTTTTTCATGTTCATGGCCGCCATCTCGCTGCTTAGCTTGGTGCCGGTCATCGGCACCCCCATCGCGCTGGCCCTGCTGCCGGCCGCCACTCTCGGCCTAATGGCTGCCACTGAAATCGCGGATAAAGGCCAGTTCCCCATGCCGCAGGTCCTGATTGCGGGCTTTCGTGCCGGCAAAGAACGGCTGCGGTCCATGGTGGTACTCGGGGTGCTCTATGCCGTCGGCTTCATTTTGCTCATGGGCATATCAGCGACTGTGGACGGCGGCCAGTTTGCGCGGGTTTACCTGCTGGGTGGCGAACTCACCGCCGAAACCGTGATGCAGGCCGACTTCCAGACCGCTGCACTGGTGGCCATGGTGCTCTATCTGCCTCTTTCACTGCTCTTCTGGCATGCGCCTGCGCTGGTGCACTGGCATGGCATCACACCTATCAAGAGCCTGTTTTTCAGTGCGGTAGCCTGTTTGCGCAACTTCGGCGCCTTCACGGTATTCGGCCTGGTGTGGATGGCTGCTTTCCTCGGCATCGCGACAGGGGTTGCCATTGTGGTCAGTTTGCTGGGTAATGTGGAGTTAATGAATGCCATCCTGTTCCCGGTCGGGCTGGCGATGGCGGCGATGTTTTTCACGTCGTTTTATTTCACCTACCGGGATTGTTTTGACACTCCTTCGGAAGAAACACCATGACACAGCACACCCTCCAAGGCCGCAGTGATGCGGAAGTCACCTGGTTCCAGCGCCGCAGCTTTCTGCAGGCTGCAGCAGCTTGGACGGCCATGGGAGGCGCCGCAGCGGCCCACGCGCAGAGCCGAGGCAATATCGTGCAACTGGTGGGGGACGCCTTGCTCAACGGCAGCCGCCTGCGCCCGGATCAAGCCATCCAAAGTGGCGACCAGATCGCTACCGGTCCGGGATCGAGCCTGATGTTTGTGATCGGGAACTCGTCATTCCATGTGCGCCAGAGCAGCATGCTCACGGTTGAGCGCGGCTCCAGCCTCAACACGGTCGGTTTGCTGCGCTTGCTCAGTGGTGCGGTCGTCAGTGTCTGGGGCAGTGGGAACCGCCGCAGCATCGTTACGCCGACCATCACCGCGGGCATCCGTGGCACCGGGGTCTACACCGAGGTATTTGCCGATCAGGACAACCGCAGCTATTTCTGCAATTGTTATGGCACCGTAGATATGGCCGCTGGCCGCGATCGCGTGCTCAGCCGCTCGGACTACCACCAAGCCTTCTGGGGCGAAGTGCAGCCCAAGGACGGTCGCCTGCTCACTCCAGCCAAGGCCATCAACCACACGGATGAAGAGCTGGAATTCCTGGCACGTCTCGTGAACCAGCAAACCGCCTGGCAGCGCTTGGGCAAAAAAGGCGTGAAGGACGGAAAAGGCTACATGGACGACAAGCCCGGCCAGATGCACCCGGCCTACGTGAACACAGGCGCCTGAGCACGCACTTTAGCCTGCCAGATCAGGGGTTGGCTTTGCGGTAAGCGGCCAATGCCTTGGCCAAGTCCTGGTATTCCTCGCACTGCCGGTTCCCGCAGATCTTTTCAAGATCGGACAAATGCCGCTCCGCCATCGCGGGCTTGCGGTCCATCAGGTAGGCCTCGCCTATGTACTCGTGCGCCCCTTTGTGCTGGGGGTTGAGCTTGAGCGCAGTCTTGTAGTGCTCGAACGCTTTGGCCAAGTCAGGTTGCTCTTGCTTGCGGTAGGTGTAGGCCAACAAGTTGTGGGCATCCGCGTTGCCTGGCTCATCGCGCACCACCACTTTCAAATCAAGTTGGGCACGAGCCCAGCCTCCTCGGGCGATGGCCTGGCGGGCCGCGTCCATCCGCTCGCCGCCGGTCGGCTGCGTGATGGCGGGAATATCGGCCGCAAAACCCGTGGCAGCCATGCTCAGCAAAACAGTCAGCAGCAGTTTCTTCATCCTTGCCTCCAAAAAAGTACAGGAAGCGTAACGGAATCAGACCGAATCGGTTGGCGTGCGGTTTTGTCACTTATCTGTCATATGGCGGAGCTAAAAATCGGAAGGAAGCCTGCCATCCGGCAGAGCCGTTCATTCCTTATCAGTGAGCACCAAAATGGCAAAAGACTTTTCCTTGATGGAAGATAGCAATCGCTCTTCCAACCCCAGCATCCATGACGTGTCGGACCCCGCACGCCGCACCATCCTGCGTGGTGGTCTGGGTGCATTGGCTGGCAGCTTCTTCGCTCCTTTGAGCGCCATCGGCGGTGCTGCTGCATTGACCGGCTGCGCCACAACCGGCATGGCCAGCGGCCCGGTTCTTGGTTTCAAGAGCGTTGCCATTTCCACAGCGGACACGGTCTCCGTGCCCGAAGGCTACACCGTTCAAGTGATCGCACCTTGGGGTGACCCCGTCGGTCTGTCCGGCGAAAACCATGCCTTCAAGGATGATGCCAGCAACACGGCTGCCCAGCAGGAAGCACAGTTCGGCATGAACCACGACGGTATCCATTACTTCGTGCAAGAAGGCTCCAAGAGCGGTCTGCTCGCCATGAACCACGAATACGTGGACCACGGTTTGCTGTTCACCGACGGCACCGACAACTGGAATCTGGAAAAAGTTCGTAAATCCCAGGCTGCACACGGCGTCTCCATTTTTGAAGTGGAAGACAAGGGCGGCAAGTGGGAAGTGGTCAAACCATCTCCATGGGCACGCCGCATTACAGCCAACTCCCGCACCGAAGTTTCCGGTCCTGCAGCGGGTCACGCTTTGATGAAGACTGCGGCTGATACCTCCGGTCGCGTCGTTCTGGGTACCCTGAACAACTGCGCCAGCGGCATCACACCTTGGGGCACCTACCTCACCTCTGAAGAAAACTTCATCAACTACTTCAGCGGCGGCGACAGCCTGAGCGAGCATGAAAAACGTTGGGGCCTGCGCAAGGGCAGCAGCTACAACTGGCACCTGCACGATGCACGCTTCGATGCCACCAAGAACCCCAACGAACCCAACCGCTTCGGCTGGATTGTGGAAATCGACCCCTATAACCCCAGCTCCACCCCCATGAAGCGCACTGCTATGGGCCGTGGCGCCCACGAAGGTGCGACCGTGGCTGTCACCAAAGACAAGCGCGCTGTGGTGTACATGGGTGAAGACTCCCGTTTTGAGTACATCTACAAGTTCGTAAGCCGCGACGCGATCAAAGAAGGCGGCGCTGCAGCCAACGCTACCCTTCTTGACCATGGCACTCTGTATGTTGCCAAGTTCAACGCGGACGGCAAGGGCCAGTGGATTGCATTGACCCACGGTCAAGGCCCTCTGACTGCTGCTAACGGTTTTGCTGACCAGGGCGAAGTGCTGATCAAGGCACGCCAGGCCAGCGACCTGTTGGGTGCCACCAAGATGGACCGTCCTGAGTGGATCGCTGTTGACAAGGAAGGCTGGGTCTACACCACGCTGACCAACAACAGCAACCGCGGTGCTGACAAGCAACCCGGCGTCGATGCTGCCAACCCCCGCGTGAACAACACCCAGGGCAACATCATCCGCTGGAAGGAAGATGGCGATTTCCACGGCGTCACTTTCGCGTGGAACCACTTCATCATGGCTGGCGACCCCTCCTTGGAGCGCGCAGATGCCAAGGGCAACATCAAGGGTGACATGTTCTCCTGCCCGGATGGCTTGTGGGTCGATGGCCGTGGCGTTCTGTGGATCCAGTGCGACATGTCCACCTCTGCCATGGGCAAGGGCGACCTGAAGAACTTCGGCAACAACATGATGTTGGCCGCCGATGTGCGCACCGGCGAAGCACGCCGCTTCCTGGTCGGACCTTCCGGCTGCGAAATCACGGGTGTCACTACCACACCAGACGGCAAGACCATGTTCGTCAACGTCCAGCACCCCGGCGAGCCGGCCAATGAGGTGAACGATCCCAAGAACCCACGTGCGGTTTCCAACTGGCCCGACAAAAAGGCCAATGGTCGCCCACGTTCTGCCACCGTGGTGATCCGCAAGGCGGACGGCGGCGTGATCGGTACCTGATAGTCATCGGTTCCAAGGGAACCTGACATAGCGGACTGCGGCAACGCAGTCCGCTATTTTTTTGATAGCTGCTCGCGCATATTCCATGAGCGAGAGAAGCTCATTTTTCCCTTAGCCCAAAGAACTCAGGTTCCTGCTGGCTTGATCTTCAGGCAATTGTTCTCACCAATTCGCGGAGCGCCTACTTTGGCGCGGGCTTCATCAGTGAGTTCGCAAGCGACCAACAGCCCCAAATACATGCGACGCCAGTACACATCGTCGCCCGGCGCATCTTTCTGCAGGTTGGCGATGAAGATGGTTTCCACCTGCCGCAGCACGTCTTTACGTTGGGCGGCCGTCCAGTCGTTGCGCAAGGGCTGCTCTAGAAACAGGCGCTCCAGCTCGGGCACTTCGCGGCTGTGGCCCCACAAGGTCGGGCTGGAGGTGATCACCACTTTTTCATTCAGCACCACACGGATCAACATGGCGCGATAGGTGCACTCACGCTGGTCGGGGTGAAAGGTTTCCACCGTGGCTTTGAGCGTCTTGAGCTGGTTGGCCATCATGGACGGCGACATGTATTTCATGGCCGCCGCGCGCCGCTCCAGCTCGGGCACCGGCATGCGCGTCATGGGCGTGTCGTAGATGGCGAGCTGGGAACATTCGGGCACCTCGCCTTCTGCCGCTGCTGCGGTAGCAGGTTTGGCGGGCAGCCCAGCGGCCCCTTTGCCAGAGGCCGCGGGCGCAGGCTGTGCGGGCATCTGCAAGCTCACTGGCGGGGTAACAGGGGCCATCGAGGCCGAGGTGCCGCCCTTGGCGGACACCACCGGCCCCAACTGCATGGGGCTTGCCGCCGAAGAAGCAGGTACGGCGGGTCGGGGTGTGGCAGGCACTTCATCCGGCGGCTCTGGAACCGGCCGGGTCACGGTGGGCATGCTGGCAGCCAGCCCGGGCGGCAGGGCCATGCTGCCATCCGGCAAGCGCTGGCCGCTGGCAGGGAGAGACTTGCGCTGGTCCAAAGCCACCCACAAAGCAGCCCCCGCCAACGCAAGCGCCAGCCCTCCCACGGCGATAGCCGCCCACGCACTGGCACGGATCTGCAAAAAGGTTTTGCGACCGGGCCGGGGCAGTTGCACAGGGTCGCGCTGCGAGGCACCTCCGGGTGTGCCGCCGTTCAGGCCGCCCGACAGCGTTGGGTTGGCGCGGGCGCGCCGAACCACCGGTACGGTTACGCCCCACCACTGCGGCACTTGCAGGGCTTTAAGCGCTTCCACCAAAGCCTGGGCGCTGGCAAAGCGTTCTGAAGGCTCTTTGGCACAGGCCTGCGCGATCACGGCGTCCAGCGCGGGGTAATCGCGCAGCGGCTGCACCTCCACGACGGCCGGTACCGGGTCGTTGAGTTGGGCCCACATGAGTTGCGAAGTAGTCTCGCGGGTAAAGGCCTCGCGCCCGGTGACTGCCTCAAACAGCACCAGCCCCAGCGCATAGATGTCGGTGCGCGCATCAATGGTGCCGGCTGCAATCTGCTCCGGCGCCATGTAGCGCGGGGTGCCAGCCACACCGCCCTCGATGGTGAGCTTGGTGCCCACCTCGTCCACCAGCCTCGCAATGCCGAAGTCCAGCACCTTCACATGCAGGCCCGCCAGATCGCGCCGCACCCGGATGTTCTCCGGCTTGATGTCTCGGTGCACCACGCCCTTGGCATGGGCAAAGGCCAGCACTTCGGCCACCTTGCAGATCAGGGCTATGGCGTCTTCAAACGACAGCGCGCCCTCGCGGTCCAGCAGGGCCGAGAGGTCTTCACCCTCTACATACTCAAAGGCCAAATACAGCTGCCCGTCACTATCAACACCCGAGTCCAGCAGTTGGGCAGCGCCGGGATGGCGCACTTCCAGGCTGAGGGCGGCTTCGCGCTCAAAGCGGCGACGCAGCTGGGCATCGTCGGACAGGTGAGCCGGCAGGAACTTGAGGGCCACCTGGTTGCCCACACCGATCTGCTTGGCCAGATACACCGCGCCCATGCCCCCGCTGCCGATCTTGCGCAGCACCTGGTACCGGCCCGCCACCACCTGCAAGGAGGGGCGGGACGATGCGGCGGCGCCTGTGGGGTCAGTCATGGGGCTAAGTCAGCGCAAGGGCCAGCGCCCTCAGAGCGCGTAGTCCCGCTCGACTCTGGCAATGCGGGTCTTGAAGGCCGCGTACCATTTTTCGTGGCCCAGTTGCTGGGCGACCTGGTGCTCGGCATGGGCCTTCCAGGCACGGATGGACTCGAGGTCTTTCCAATACGACACGGTGATACCCAGCCCGTCGCGCGCGGACTCCACACCCAGAAAGCCGGGCTGTTGGGCGGCAAGTGCCACCATCTTCTCGGCCATGTCGCTGTAGCCCTCATCGACAGCGGTGCGCAGGCTGGTGAAGATGACGGCGTAGTACGGCGCCGGTGGGGTGTTCGCAATGTCCAGGCTCATCGGGGTCTCCAAAAAGTCAAGGTACCGGCGTGAGCTTGGCCACGCTCAGGGCCAGCCACTTGGTGCCGTGGCGGGGGAAGTTGATCTGCGCGCGTGCATCGTCGCCCGCACCTTCCAGGGTGAGCACCGTGCCCTCGCCGAATTTGGCATGAAACACTTTTTGCCCCTTGCGTAGACCGGTGGGCTCCTCTTTGCGCACCACTTCTTTTTGCGGGGCTGAATGCGAGCCAAATGTGCTTCCAGCGCCCGTGGAATAAGCGCGAGCAGCTCCTGAATTCGTAGCATAGCCTCCGCCACCCCAGCTGTTGCCGGAACCGCCATAGCCTCCACCACCAAAACCGCCGCCCAAGCCACCACCTGCGGGCATGGCCTGCTGCTTGGGCGTGAGGTACTTCAGGCATTCCTCGGGCAGCTCGTCGAAGAAGCGGCTCTTGAGGTTGTAGCGCGTCTGCCCGTGCAGCATGCGAGTCTGCGAATGGCTGAGGTACAGGCGCTTGCGCGCGCGGGTGATGGCCACGTAGGCCAGGCGGCGCTCTTCTTCCAGACCGTCGTGGTCGCTCATGGAGTTTTCGTGGGGGAACAAGCCCTCCTCCATACCGGTAATGAACACGCAGTCAAATTCCAGGCCCTTGCTGGAGTGCACGGTCATGAGTTGGATGGCGTCCTGCCCCGCAGCGGCCATGTTGTCGCCCGCTTCGAGCGCGGCGTGGGTCAGGAATGCTTGCAGGGGTGAGAGGGTTTCGCCGGTGTCGCCGAATTCATCGGTTGCCGCCTCCATCGCATCGCCACTCAAGCCCTGGCTGGCCGGGCTCTGGCTCAGTAAGGCCTCCGGGCTGCTGACCAGCGGCGCCATGCCGGGGGCTTCGCGGCCGAATCCTTCTTGCATGACAAAGCTCTCGGCCGCGTTAACCAGTTCGTCCAAGTTCTCGACGCGGTCTTCGCCTTCACGCTCGTTGCGGTAGTACTCCAGCAGGCCGCTGTGCTCCAACATGAGCTTGATGATGTCTTTGAGGTTCAGGTTGGCAGTCTGCTCGCGCATCACATCGAGCTTGGCCACAAAGCCCGCAATCACGGCGCCGGGGCGGCCGGTCAGCGTGCTGACCGAGTCGTGCAGAGAGCAGCCCGTTGCCTTGGCCAGGTCTTGCAATTGCTCGATGCTGCGCGCACCGATGCCGCGCGCCGGGAAGTTCACCACCCGCAAAAAGCTGGTGTCGTCGTTGGGGTTCTCCAAGAGGCGCAGGTACGCCAGCGCGTGCTTGATTTCGGCGCGTTCGAAGAAGCGCAGGCCGCCGTACACGCGGTAGGGAATGCCGGCGTTGAACAGCCCGGTTTCAATCACCCGGCTTTGCGCGTTGCTGCGGTAGAGCACGGCAATTTCCGAGCGCGGCACATCGTCGCGGATGAGCTGCTTCATCTCGTCCACCATCCACTGCGCCTCGGCAAAGTCGCTGGGCGCCTCATACACCCGCACCGGCTCACCCGCGCCCTGGTCGGTGCGCAGGTTCTTGCCCAAGCGACGGCTGTTGTGGCTGATGAGCGCGTTGGCGCTGTCCAGAATGTTGCTGTAGCTGCGGTAGTTCTGCTCCAGCTTAATCTGCTTGCGCACCGCGAACTCGCGCACAAAGTCCGTCATATTGCCTACGCGCGCGCCGCGGAAGGCGTAAATGCTCTGGTCGTCATCGCCCACTGCCAGCACCGAGCCACCGCCCCCGTCACTACCACCCTGCCCCACGCCGGCGATCATCTTGATCCAGGCGTATTGCAGCTTGTTGGTGTCCTGAAACTCGTCAATCAGGATGTGGCGGAAGCGTCGCTGGTAGTGCTCGCGGATGGGCGCGTTATCGCGCAGCAGCTCGTAAGAACGCAGCATCAGTTCGCCAAAGTCCACTACGCCTTCGCGCTGGCACTGGTCTTCATAGAGCTGATAGATCTCAATCTTCTTGCGCGTGTCCGGGTCGCTGGCTACCACGTCCTTGGGGCGCAGGCCTTCTTCCTTGCAGTTGCCAATGAACCAGGCCATCTGCTTGGGCGGAAAGCGCTCGTCGTCGATCTTGTACTGCTTACACAAGCGCTTGATGGCACTGAGCTGGTCCTGTGTATCCAGAATCTGAAAGGCCTGCGGCAGGCCCGCATTTTTGTAGTGCGCACGCAAAAAGCGGTTGCACAGGCCGTGGAAGGTGCCTATCCACATGCCGCGCACATTCACCGGCAACATGGCACTTAGCCGCGTCATCATTTCCTTGGCGGCCTTGTTGGTAAACGTCACGGCCAGGATGCCGCCCGGCGACACGTAGCCGTTTTGCAACAACCACGCAATGCGGGTAGTGAGCACCCGCGTTTTGCCGGAACCAGCCCCCGCCAGAATGAGCGCGTGCTCGGCGGGCAGGGTCACAGCGGCCAACTGCTCCGGGTTCAGGTTGTGTAACAGGGGGGGAGTGGAGCCATCGGCGGCGAAAGAATGCATGCGCTGATTGTAGAAAGGCCGCGAGCCCACACCGGCGGCGCACACGATTCCCTTGTGCGCCACATTTTGGCGGCCATAAGCAAATTCATATACCGCGCCGGCCGCAACCTTTCTACAATCAAGCACCGGGCCCAAGCAATTGGCACCCGGTTTTTTTATGGCCGGTGCCAGTCCAAGTGCTCAGTGTTTTGTATTGAAACTTTGGATAGGAGCTTGGGAACCATGGAAATTTTTGACTACGACAACATCCTCTTGCTGCCCCGCAAATGCCGGGTGGAGAGCCGTTCTGAATGCGATGCCGGCGTCGAGCTGGGCAGCCGCAAATTCCGCCTGCCGGTAGTACCCGCCAACATGAAAACCGTGGTGGACGAGTCCATCTGCGAATGGCTGGCGCGCAATGGCTACTTTTACGTGATGCACCGCTTTGACCTGGACAACGTGAAGTTTGTGCAGGAGATGCACGCCAAGGACCTGTTCGCCTCCATCTCGCTGGGTGTGAAGAAGCCGGACTACGCCACGGTAGACCAGCTGGTGGCGCTGGGCCTGACGCCCGAGTACATCACCATCGACATCGCCCACGGCCATGCCGACAGCGTGCGCGACATGATCATTTACCTCAAGAAACACCTGCCCGGCAGCTTTGTGATCGCCGGCAACGTGGCCACACCCGAGGCGGTGATCGACTTGGAAAACTGGGGTGCGGACGCCACCAAGGTCGGCGTGGGCCCGGGCAAGGTGTGTATCACCAAGCTCAAGACTGGTTTTGGCACCGGCGGCTGGCAGCTCAGCGCGCTCAAGTGGTGTGCCCGTGTGGCGACCAAGCCCATCATTGCAGACGGCGGCATCCGCAGCCATGGCGACATTGCCAAGAGCATCCGCTTCGGCGCGAGCATGGTCATGATCGGCTCGTTATTCGCCGGCCACGAGGAGTCCCCTGGCAAGACCGTGGAAGTCGATGGCGCCATGTTCAAGGAGTACTACGGCTCGGCCAGCGACTTCAACAAGGGCGAATACAAGCACGTAGAAGGCAAGCGCATCCTGGAGCCGATCAAGGGCAAGCTGGCCGACACGCTGATTGAAATGGAGCAGGATGTACAAAGCTCCATCAGCTATGCCGGTGGCAAGAAGCTCATGGACATCCGCAAGGTGAACTATGTGACCTTGGGCGGCGACAATGCGGGCGAACACCTGCTGATGTAAATCGAAGGGCTATTGAGTGAAGCGCTATATTGACCTTACAAAAGACTTTACAGATTACCCCTTTCGAGTTGTCTATCCAACTCCTCAAGACTTGAATGAAGGGGCTTTCGGCCATTCCCCCAGCAGCCGATCGCTATGTAAAGTGTGTGCTGCGTTCCTCGGTATGCCGTACGTGTCCAGATGCCTGGGCCAATCATCCCCATAGAGAATGACCAATATGGAGACGAGTAAATTAACGGATGCCCCCACTTAAAGAGTGGAGAGGCCAAAGCGGGAGCTTGGATGTGCAGGATGCCCAAAGAACGCATGAACTCGAGAACGAATACGCCAGTCTCGGGCAGTGGCTTCGCGAAGCTCTATTGGGAATTGCTTACCTTGAAGAAAATTCCCAGGTAGACCTCTAGTCCCACGGGTTAATCGCGAGGCATTTAGCGACTTGATGAGCGAACACCAACTGTCCGAACTTCGCTAGTGCAGCCTAGTTGTGCTCATCCGCTAAAGCTACCGCAACGCGCCATAGGTAAAGCAAAACACGTTATATCTGGGCGGAAAGATCGTTGAGATAGCCCAAGTGCGTAGTTGCTTTGGCTGCAGTCGAATCTACTATCTATTGCACTCTGGAATTCCCAAGCGTTAACTACAAGAGCCTGTAAAACTTGTGCACAGAAGCCAATCTGCACGCGCGCAAGCGCAAGGAGACCAAGCGCTTAGTTTTTGTCTGAACGCGTAATGGCCAAATAAACCAATGCCGTGAGGAGCATAGACTCGGTGAGAAGCAACCAAGCCAATGAACCGCAGATCAAGTATTTGTTGTAAACCGATAGCTTCACCCAAAAGAGCGCAGAGATCACTGTGGATTATGGAGTCTTAGGGCACCAAGTTACGCGAATTTAAGAAAGCTATTAGCTATTCTTGGGTTACCGCGTAGTAATACGAATTGAACATGGCATGTAGTCGACTAGAAGATGTACATGGGCCAGGCCAGCAATTACGGCATCCAGAACATTCAAAGTGAGTTTGTACGCCATACGTATATCGTGTACCGGGAGGCTTCAACGGAAAGTTCTGCGATGAATGACCCAACGAACAGTGGTTTTTCAACCTGGAACCGGCCAGATCACTCTTCAGCACATGAAGGCATCACTACAACGAAATCCGAGCCCACAGTGTCCAAGGACTTATTCCTCCGGCCAAGGTCGCCGAGTTGCATAGCCAGCGGGCAAATCGATTCACCTTTCAAAAGGTACTTCTGCACTATGGCGAGTCTATCGGCTGGACGACGGTAAATTTAGTCCGGCTATGGCTGCGTTGCCAATGCATTCCTGGTTGACGTTAGTCTCGGAAATGAAACCTCGCCAAATGCGCACTTAAAACGGCGCCAACAATAGATATGTCAGGGAAGTCAAAGTCGGTAAGTCAAAATACAAACACGGTCTTGCCAAAATACTCGCTAACTCACTCAACCGCATGTGAATCTACGCCAGTTGATTCACATCGTTGTTAATCATGATAGTCATCCCGAAGGGATCCATTCCGAGAGATTACTTGCAAACTCAGGCTTGAAATAATGGTTAGCAACTTCAAGAGGCACTGGTATCCAAGATCTGGATTCCACTATTTGAGCCAACTGGGTTCCATTACGGACCAGAAGTGCCTGACCCGCCTCCACCAGATCAAGCACCATTTCATGGTTCGACAATGCCAGCACCGCAGTAGGAACTCGCAAGCCGAGCGCGTCATAGTGGCAGGCCGATGAAATGCTCAAATGAAGGCTGCAACCTGCCAGTAGGCTGTAGGTATCCGGTTCTGCACTGCCAAGAATTACATTCACTCGATTGTCACTGCCCAATGCTTCGGTGTATTGGGTTGGAACCGGATCAAACGCAGGGTGGAGCTTTATGTCTAGGCGAAGTGGAAGTTTACAAGAGTCAAGGAACTCTCTAAGTAAAGAGATTAATGCGTCCCTCGCTAATCCCTGCGTTGTAACCAACAGCCTTGTCGTAACATGCTCACGATCATCGCTAAGCCTTTGCAACTTAAGTTGATCGATGAATGAGGCGCCAATGGGCCTAACCCGGCGAGAGACTCCGAGCAATCTCTGACTGTGCGCGTCAGCCCAGTGACTCCCATAGACTGCGACTATGTCGGGAAGCAAAAGACCCTGATCATCTGCATCTAGACAGGTAAGGTGTGGAATGGCATCTGGATGGTTGGGCGTGTAGACTCCGTGCTGCAACTCTACGAGCTTACAGCCGTTCTCGCGTGCTGCTTTAAGGAAAGCACGTTCGCCAGTATCCGCAACAAACAACGTCTTCACTCCAAGTTTCTTTAGAAGCCGCCGATAGAACCACGCTTGCCACAAGAATGAACTAAACATTCGACGCACTTTCGCAGTTGGAAATCTATCCTTGCCCAACCTGCTCCTCGTGGCCGTTGCAATGCATCCAAAGATTTGATCATGCCCTTTCAGAGGCAAAAGCCGCCCCAGTAGTGCGCCCGCGACCAAAATTAGTGTGATGTCGATGTTGGAACCACGCCACGCCAAAGACCGACGCTCATATCCAGTCGCGTTGTAACTGTGAAGACGTACACCTCCAGGTACCAACTGCAGCAATGCCTCATAGTAAGTGTCTTCGTAACCAGCCGGAGTTTTGACCCGCAACGCTGATGAGTACGACTTCACAGCATAACGAAATGAAGGCCACGGGCGTATCAGGTCAAAAAGAGAACGTAAACATGGCCAGATCATCGCTACTCGGGGAAGATCATTTGAATTAAACGGCATATTCTGCAATTCAAGGCCAACAGCAAACCGCACGATACGCCAAGGACTGAAGCCATCAACCCTGAGTTGCCACAACCCGAATTCTTGCTCCAGTTGCTCCAATTGGACCGCCGCCTCAGCCTCAGATAAACTTTTAATCACTAATCTTCCCAGCAGAATCTAAATCACACAAAAAGGTCACCCATGCCCTAACGAGTCAAATCCGACACTTAAGCGATAATATCTTCAATACGAAAAGTGAAGCCCTGAAACTTAAACTGTGATGCCGTCTCATGCTACCTGTATCTATGCCATTTATGTCAGCGACTCACTCAATACAAACATCAAAAAACAAGCATCGATACAGTCATCAAACCTGGCAGAGTTAGATCATAACCATTTAAGTAACACTGGCTTAATTGTAGAAATAACACTAATGTCTAAATCAAAATCATACAGGTCCATGATTCAAATTGCACCAATCGGCTGAATCAAAAAGAGCTCCCAAATGCAAAAATCTATGCCTTCCCGTTATGTCGACTCAGCAGGCTGAATAAGACTACTAAATAAACTTAGCAAGCGCTCACCGGCTTTCCCATCAACAAGACACAAGCTACTCGCCGTCTCCTTTTGGGCAGCATGAATTTTTGAATAAAAATAATGATCGTTGATCAATGCCGACAGAACGCTTTCATAATCACGCATGGATTTAACTTCACAAACTCCAAGCAAACCCTTGTAATCGTCGTAGTCATATTGATATGCATCATAGTTAACAACGGGGATTCCGCTAGAAATACCGAGTCTGATCGTTGCAGATGCGACGGCTATGTAAACGTCAACCAATGGGACCAATCGCTCGATTGGCTCATCAATAATCGTTGCCCCCAAGGCAGATAACCAGACGACATCCGCAAGTTTAACCCTTGGGTGCAAATTAACTAGCACAGTAACCTTGCTACCACTTAAAGAAGCGACCATGCCCACCATGAAGCGAATAAGTTCTTTATAGCTATCGAATTCACACCCCTGGCGCTTCCCACCTCCGAATTGGTCTGGAGGTAAACCAATCAAGAAAATTCTTTCTCTAATTGGAACGCCGAAACGCTCGCCTAATGCAGTGCGATGCACATCGCGTTCATTGAGCAATGCAAACAATTTGTCGTCCGAAAGTGCGCCAGTGAATCGAACTTTATCCTTCTCTATTCCGGCGTTAAGGTAATAGTCAGACATGAAATAACTCTCAGCCGCAATAGCATCTGCATTCCCACTATTTATCAGCCATGGAATGGCTGGAACCATATCAAAATACTCACAACCTAAAATATGAGCGAAAGGCAAAATCAAACGGCGACCCTTATGCTCCAAGACCCAGCGAGGGAAAGCCCTTGCAAAAAGTCGATTCCACCCCCTGTCGGCATTATAAATGGGTATGTCAAAAAAAGCTTCTGCCCATTCCAAAGTATTGACGATGGTAAAAGGCAGTATTACCACCCGAACCGAAGCCAAATGAGCAGCACGGATAACGAATTGACTATCATAAAAAATATTTGCCTCTGGCAATATAATAAGTACGGGCCTCTGACATTGGATCAGCTCAGATATCTCTTCAAAAAGCCTTCTCTGACCACTTAAGCCACTAAACATACCATCGCTAACAAGACGAAATAATCGCTGACGAAAACCAAGATCAGACTGCGAACCCTGCTTAGTCGCAGAGTTCCATTCAGACGCGAATACATGGAGCAAAGATCGCTGTAACCAATTGCGATTGACAAATGCACGGTGACGCTCGTCTCGCATGAAAAGCGATTTGGCGGCAGCTATCAAGCCAAACAATGCTGAACGCACCAGCCCATAAGTGCCAGCGGCAAATCGCACAACCGCAACACCTTTAGAAACAACACGGCGGACTCCAAAGACCAAATTGGCAGGCGTAGGAAGAAATGGTAGAAAATTCAACAACCTTCTATAGATTCCCCTATTTGGTAACCAACGGGAAAGACTACTGCCCACCACAGAAAATAAATGCGAACCTGAACGCCAATCGCCTGAAAGATATTCAGCCTTCGGAATGAAGCGGCTACCATTCCAAATAAATGCCTTATGTGGCGATAATTGACAATTCGCGTGATTTTGATCGAAGACTGCCGACGGGTAATATACCAGTACCGGAACGTATCGACCAGATGATTGAAGTAGATCAGCACCATCCATCAAAACGCGAAGATGGGTAGGTATGGTTACCAATAAAAACACTTCTCTAGAAATGGAAGACATACTAATCCAAAGAAAACTCAGCTTCGTAACTTACCAATTTCTTTGGATCAATCAAACTCTTATCAAAAATGCAATTTTCAATGACAAGATAGTCCATGTCGCAGCCCAAGAAGCAACGAATTGCATCCCTCGGCGAACAAACTATGGGCTCCCCTCTCACATTAAAGGAAGTATTAACTAGAACAGGCACACCGGTCCGGTGATAAAAGGCTTCAATAAGAGAATAAAATTTGTCATTACTTTCGCGCGAAACAGTCTGAATTCGAGCCGAAAAATCGACATGCGTGCACGCGGGTATTTGAGAACGTGGAACATTCAATTTGTCAATTCCAACCAGGTCCTCATAGTTTTCCGGCAAAGAAACTCTAACAGATTCCTTTACTGGCGCAACCATAAGCATATACGGAGAATCGTACCCGCAGTCAGTGTTACCCAGTTCTGAATTTGTACTTCCATTAAGATCGAACCAATCTTGCACTTTATCCCTTAGGACTGCAGGTGCAAATGGACGGAATGATTCGCGAAATTTAATCTTAATATTTAGTTTTCTTTGCATGTCAACAGAACGTGGGTCTGCCAGAATGGAGCGAGCACCAAGGGCGCGCGGACCAAATTCCATCCGACCTTGCATCCACCCCACAACAGCACCGTCAGCCAAAAGCCCGCTAACATAGTGGTAGATCTCTTCTTTATCAAGGCAACGATAGTCAACCTCTAATTCTCTTGCCGCTTCACTTATCTCAGATAGATTAAAACTGGGACCCAGTAATGACCCCTGCATTGAATCGATAGGGGACTTGCCGTGAAACGGATGTGGTGACCATTTGCGATGCCCCAAAACTTCATGCCAAAGATAGTAACAAGCCCCCAGAGCACTACCCGCATCAGTAGCTGCAGGCTGGACCCAAATATCATCAAAGATAGCTTCACGATGAAGTCGACCATTTGATACGCAATTTAATGCCACCCCACCTGCGAGACAAATATTCTTGCTATCGACAACAACTCTTGCATGTCTGGCAATTCCCAGTACAGCATCTTCTAATATTCGCTGAAGGGAAGCTGCCAAATCAAAATGGTGCTGCTCAAGGAGAGTTTCAGGTATCCGTTTTTCAAACCCAAATAAACTGGCAAACAACTCAGTCACCATTTCATGACTGTACATGTATGAAAAATACTTCAAATTCAGTTCATAAGAGCCATCTGACTTAATATCGATTAAGTTATTGCGAATTTCCGAATAATAAATAGGGCGACCATATGGAGCCAAACCCATAACTTTATACTCTCCAGAATTCACTTTAAATCCCAAAAACGCAGTAATAGATGCGTAAAGCAGACCCAATGAATGTGGATAACGTATATCCTCAACAAACGAAATTCGTGGAACGCCGATTCCGTCCAAATAGCCTCTAGATATAGTCGTCGTTGACCATTCCCCGACACCGTCAATGACCAATATGGCCGCATTATCAAAAGGAGAAGGAAAGAAAGCTGAAGCTGCGTGAGACTGATGGTGTTCAAGGAAATGAATCTGATCCATCCATATAGCGCCAGACCCGCTAGTGGGAGACAACTGGATCAATTCATCTCTAATTAATTCAGGCAGTCTAGCCTTAGACCCAAACCATACGTCAAATGCATCTGAGAAATAACTAAATCCTTTCGGAAAAAATCGACCCGCCGAATTCAATATCCGATCCATTTTAAGGAAAGGCTTTTCATAAAACACAACGTGGTCTACCTCATCTACAGATATTCCAGCAGCACCCAAACAATATCTGATCGCATGTTTTGGAAATCCAGGATCATGTTTTACTCTCGTAAATCGCTCTTCTTGACAAGCGGCAACAACGCGGCCGCCTCGCATAAGGCACGCAGCGGAATCGTGGAAAAATGCTGATATACCGAGAATATACAATCTATTTCCCTAATAAATCTCTTTGGTGGACGAAGGATCTTCCTTCTGTCTCCAGTAGCTTACGCGTCGGGCATGCTGCCACTGAAACCAAGAAGCACACCCTACAAATGTCCAGATCATCAACTTAAATAGTTTCATTTGTTCACACAGGTGATTCAAAAAAAAGGATATGTGAATGAACTCTGGGGCTTAGCCACAGAACGTCTATGGAAAGTATTTGACTCAGCGCGCGTCGTTGCCTTATGGTAAAACCAAAGCATATAAAGTGAAGAACCAAGCTTGATTAAGTAGCTCATTTGCCTCTTCCGAATATATGCTCATTTAACAATTCAGCAATAACTTCATTTCCATGATCATTGAGGTGACACGAGTCCGTAAAAATATCTGCGGAGTTATACCTTGTATCGGAAAGCCACAAATTTGCATCATGGAACTTAACTTCTGACGAAAAAAATGCTTCCGCAAGCGCCGCTTTGAATTTCTTATAAAAAAGAGGATCCGTAAATAATGCAAGCTCTGGTATAGCCTGAATATCCGATGCGATCAAGACACGCTCTCTATCCGACAACTCTTTGGTACTCCAACCAGCCACCGGTTGGAGTACATAGTGAATCTTTACACCTGTCGATTTGGCAACCCACCCCCAGGTTTCAAGGCAGTTCTTCAGATGCCCAATAACAACCTGAAGACGCTCCGCCTCAGTCAAACTTACATTTTCGGACTGATGAGAAGGATAAGCTTGATTGCGGGCAAGCCAGTTTAATAGATTTCTTCTCCAGCCGCCCAAACCAAACTGCTTCTCAATCCAGGAAACGATTTTTCCTGTTTGGACAGAACTGCGCGTTCGAACTGCATATTGACTACGGTACTGCTGGAAGAAATTGTCTTCACTGAACACACTCCCCCATTCAGGGTATGCAAACTCTCCTCTAACGCAGACCAACGATGCATCATTTGCACCTGAAAATATAATAATGCTATCTAAATCAGGCAGTAGGTGCTTCTGTGACAAATAAGTGATTAACTCTTGCTGGCAAACGGCACCGCGAAGACCCCAGTTAAGGAGCTGGCTTCCTGAACGAGTAATTTTATTGGCGAAAGTCTTCTCATCCGAAGAGCAATCAACTCCGAAAGAGGTGCTACCACCGATTAACAAACTAAACTTACCCGGTTGATTCTTAATCTTATAGAAATCAATGGATTTCCCGCGCTCATCAAACTGAACCCTGAACCCCAAATGATCGGTGTTTAAAGCATTAGATCGGTAATTTGCCTGCCCAAATGATGTAACAAATGGACGAAATTCATTTGCGTGATCCTGGTAATCTAAATGGTGAGGATAACATCCAAGCCTTGAGACGATACTCATACGAACCTCACACTTCAAAAAACATTAACGCATACCCCATCATGCTTATTTCCATAATTCTTTATTGCGATTTTGACCTATCGCTCTAATCCAATAAATATTAGTAAATTCCGGCTTATATACTTCGTAATGCACTACATCAAATCGAGAAACCTCCAGCATCTTGCGATAATTGTGCGCACGACACAAATAACCATACTCATTATTTAGCGGGCCGCGAGCAACAGAAATTGGCTCCGACTCTTCAATACTAACCTCATCAGGATTCACGATCCTACCGTTTGGCGAGACAAACAATGGCTCATTAAAGATAACATATTTTGCTCGGCTTGAAAGAAGCTCAAGGTAATTCCTTAACTCTGCAGTTTTAATCGCTGTTGCCGTAGATGAAAAATAGAAGACATCTCCAAGTAAATCACCCGCCTTAATCAAGCCTAACGCATATCCGGAAATAACTGTCAAGTTCTCACTTCGCAAATCAGAATTAATTTCTGCAATTCCTTTTGGGACATCCACACCGATAAATACTCTATCTGGATACTTCATCGACAATAGGTGGTCGACAAATGCATAGTTGCACCCTATATCCACTACCGAGTTGACAGACCTATCGGACTTCAACACTTTTTCAATTAAGGGGATCACAAGTCCATGAAGAGTATGCGTCTCCAGAACCCCATCAGAGAGGCTTTTCCGAAAATACTGCTTTCTCAACTCAAGATCAAAAGTACTTGTTTGATATTGAGCAAGCGCTTCAACCTCCTCACTGCTCAGTTCATTGCCAGGCGACCTCGCTCGCAAAACATAATTGAGACGACTCAACTCCAATTGATCTTGATAGGGCTTCAAAAAGTAGTTCAGCGCTCCTCCTATAGTTGCGCGCACCTTGTATCCAAAGGCCCTTGAAGGTAATTTTGAAACCGCATTGACGGAAATTGATTCAATAAATGGTTTTGTCATGTTTATACTCATACTTAATAGCTTATCTCAATAATTTACTTCACGCCAGAAAGAAACTACAAGTCAAAAAAGATCTGGGAAATAGAACCTCAATAGGTTAGCCGCTTCTTCTTTCGGACCATTTAAGGCGAGGACGGACCGCACTTGTAAACCAATCACGGGTCCAGTCACCACGAATACTAGTGGGTAGTCGCCGATCCACGACTTCAAAACTGATAGAACTATCAGATACGTAGAGATTTCCACTAGGCCCATTACAAATCAAAACTTCAATTTTGTAAGATCCCTCATTCAGCAGTGGAGTATAGATGGTGCAACGCTCTACATACCCCCCCAAATTACGTACCGGACTTTCAATATCAAGATTATCCATAGTGAAGAAAGTTCTATGTCCGTCTAGATTTTCAACATAAACATGAGCGTAAAGTGGCCACTTATCTGTCAATACATCAAATTCAATTTCGATAGTAATCTCTTCTGTTACATCAAAAGAAGTTTGCTGTAAATTATTTTCATTGAGCAGTTCAATTCGACGGAGACGAACGGAGTTGTCAAAGCCTGGTGCATCGTTCTCCTCCCATTTAACTTCAGAACAATATTCACGTCCGGCCAAGAGATATTCTTTTGTAACTTCACCACTACTTCTGAGCTCGTCCGAGACCGCATCGGAAAATGACATCAGTCCAGATCCGACTCCTTCACCGACAGATCCTGTGCCTGACTTCACTAACTGACCATGATCAAGAAGGATCGCTTTCGAACAAAGCTTCCTCACTGCCTCCATGTCATGACTGACAAAAACCAATGTGCGCCCCTGCCCTGATACTTGAAGCATTTTGTCTAAGCATTTTTTTTGAAACCCTGCGTCACCAACGGCCAATACTTCATCAACAATCAATATTTCAGATTCGAGATGAGCGGCAACCGAGAAAGCGAGACGCATATACATACCAGATGAATAGCGCTTGATTGGAGTATCAATTTGCGGGCCCAACTCGGAGAAATCGACAATCTCATTGTAGATTTTACGTATTGCCTTGGAAGACATACCATTGATCTTTGCATTGAGAATAATGTTTTCTCTTCCGGACAAATCCGGGTGGAAGCCAGTGCCAACTTCCAGCAAACTTACCAGTCGCCCACGAAAACGGAACTGCCCCGCACTAGGTGTGGTAATGCGCGACAAGATTTTTAATAGCGTGCTTTTGCCAGAACCGTTCTTGCCCACTATGCCGACTCGTTCGCCTTCTTTGATCTCAAAAGAAACATCCCGCAATGCCCAAAAGTGCCCCTCAGGGCAGCCTTCTTGCTGTTCTGGCGTTAAAACTAGATGCGCACTCGGGTTACTTGGTTCGTGATGTGCGGGCACGGCAATAGGTGTATCTGCACCACTGATGCGACGAGCCATTGAGGCAAATTTTTGCTCTATGATCTGGTACACACTGTCAAACGCAGGCTTAACAGCTGTCCCCATACGGTACTGCTTTGACAGGTTTTCAACCTGAATCGCCCAACTCATAATACGTCCACCATGTCCTCGCCCTTACGCATAAAGAGGAATGCGCCTGCTGCAAGAAAAGCAACGGATACACACAGTGCATAGAATACTAACATCCAGTCTGGTCCGTGCCCATTTAGCAATGATCTATAGGTGCTTATCACAATGGCAAAGGGGTTTATTTTGAACAACCAGAGTGCCCAGCTTGGCGCAACAGAAACCGGGTACATGATTGGATTTGCAAAGTAGTAGAGCTGAATCACCAGAGGGATGATGTGCTTCACGTCTCGATAACGTGCGCTGTAGGGTGCCAGAAGCAAACCAAGCCCCAGCGCCCACGCCATCTGTATAAATAGCAGAAGCGGCATAACCAGAATGAACTCGACGGTAAGCAGCGAGAAGTACATAGCGAAGATCACGGATACGACATACCCAACCAGGAAGTCAACCGTTCCGTTCAGCGCGTAGGAAGCGCCAATGACCAATCGGGGAAAGTAGATTTTACTGATCAGACCCGAATGCGCTTCAAGTGACGAAATAGTCTGGTTTAGCACAGCAATAAAGGCGTACCAAGGCACAATTGCAACCAGGTAGAACATTAGATAAGGCAGATCATCTGAGGGCACTTTGATCATCAGGCCAAAAACAAATGTCATCACGCCGACAGTAATCAATGGAGTCATCACCACCCACAGTGGCCCGAATATTGTCTGAAAGTATTTGACCTTAAGGTCTCGCGCGGAGAACGCCCATATAAGCCCACGATAGTGCCAAAGCTCTGTTAGGAGTTGAATTACCGAGAGAGGCTTTCCAGCCGATATTGTTGTTATTTTTGACATGCTAATGCCTCCGACTTCTTATCACTTACACATCCTGCAATGTAGATTTGTTGCGTACACTATGCATTTCTTTCAACCATCCACAACGCTTACGCTACACGGTAAACCAAATTAGTGAATGTTTCACGACGTGAAGAATGTTTTTTCCGGTAACTCTTCGCTTTTTCAAGCACTGAAAACATTTGAAGGGCTAGCCGCAGCAATGCAAAGTACCTTCTCTGTTTCCGCGAGATTCAGATCCGTTCAACAGTTAATTCCCGTCACCACGAATTCTGAGATACCAATCAAGCATCTCCACCTGGTCTGAAATTGTCGGCAGCAGATCGGTGCGCTCGCCAACGAATGCCTCTACCTGCTTGTAGAGGCCGGGTTTGAAACCTTTATCTAGGCTGTCGTCAATTTCCACCGCCTCGACTGCCACACTGCCGATATTTTGAATTTGGAGTTTTTCTAGAGGGCGGAAAATGAGTCTGTGCTTACGCGTCAGCATCTCGACGCTAAAGCGCCCGGGGGCTTCCCAATTGGCCTGATATGAAAAAATCGCGCCGTCAGCAGTCCGCCCCGCGCCTGCAAAAACAGACGCAGTCGGGTGCCAGTCAAGCCGCCCCGTCGAATACGCTGACAACTCTGCTGGAGTCCCACCCAAGTAAAAAGCCAAATCGATCACGTGTGTAGAGTTGGATAGGAACCACTGCTCTTTAACGCCTTCCTCCTTCTCGATGGCGGAAATAACATGGCCCCACTCCGTGAACTCGAAGTTGAACGATGTAACACCACCATCTCCCTGGATTATTTTTTTGGCCGCTTCAACGGCGGCGTAAAAGCGCCGGTTATAGCCAACATAAACCTCCGTCCCCGTCTCCCTTGCCTTTTCATATACTGAACGAATGTCGGCGGCATCATGGCCACCGGGTTTTTCTAGGAGCAAATGCCGGACACCACGTTCCATCAGTGCTTTTGCAGTAGCACCAATCCATTTTTCACCAACGGCTACGACAGCACGCTCGGGCAGTTGATTTGATGTATCGGCCAACCAAGCATCAACCCCACCAAGTGAGACTGGCAGGCCGGTCTCTGCAGTGAACTTTTCAGCTGAAGACGTTCCTCGCCCCACGACAACCGGGGTAATCCCTTGTGATTTGAATACCTTTGCATATTCAACGGCCATCGGGCCGGAGCCGACAAGCAATATGGTGGATTGACTCATTATTCTTCTCTCTTGATTTCAATTTCAAAGTACGGTACGTAAGGCTTGATCATTCGTCCGAGTCAGGTAAACGGATACCCAGTTGTTTCTGGAGACTGTGATCGAACAAGTTCCAGCAATGGGTCTAGTAGCTGCAAGTGAATTCGCACAGAGGTCGCATAAGGAGTCAGGCCGCAATCACCCGTACTGAGGAGTGATTCGACTACTTCAGTGGTAATTTGGCTTTGATAAGGGATAGGTGCAGCCTGCTCAAGCCAAGCCCATTTCGATCTTTCGCCAGCGTGCCAAAGTTTTCCCTCTGACTCCCTAATTACATAGCGATTTTTTTCGTTGAATATCTCCACCACAACAGGAGCCGCACCTGTTGGATAACAGGTGATTTCACAGCGGCTGCCATCAGCGAAGCGCGCAACAAGAGTTCCATTGAGCTCAAGGAATCCAGGTCGTTTGCTCGGGATCGGGTTGCGATCCAATCCACTTGTATCAAGCTCAAATTCCGTGCAGCCGCAAAGGTGCGCTACATGATCGATATAGTGAATAGCATTGGTCACTAGACCGAACTGACTTCCTGTGACGCGATAAGAGATCGGAGTCGCCGCAATGTTTTCCCGGATTTGTTCGTATACCGGCATGACGCGCATGGGGCAATTTACCCATGCTTTAGCACCTGTCTCCGCCAATTTGCTCTCTATTTCCGCATAGTCAGCACGATGATTGAACAGCAGCTTTTCAACCACCAAAAGTCTTGTTTCAGAAGCATCAAACAGACTCTCCAGTGCCTTCCTTCGTACGTCAGAATTAGTCGCAACAATTGCAACATCGGTTCCATCGGTTCGATCAAAACTCGTACTGAACGAAATCTGGTGTGCCTGTTCGGTGGATACAGCGTCATAACGTTCTTTCGCCACCTGCAGGGATGCTGCGGATGGATCAACTACCTGAATATCCAGAGGTTGTTTCACCGCCTTAAGGGCCTGCAAGTGTCGGCTGCCTAATTGCCCTGCACCGATAATTTTTATTTTGAACATGTCAAATCTCCAAGAAGCCTTCAATAATCTTTAACCCGATAGCGCCGCTTTTTTCCGGGTGGAACTGACATCCGTACACATTTCCCTTTGCTACAACTGCAGAGATTTGGCTACTTCCGAAATAGGTGTCAGCCAAACGGTGGCGCTCATCGGCCGGAAATGCCGTGAAGGAATGAACAAAATAGCAATGTGCATCGTCATTTAAGTGTTTCAGAATCGAGGTATCCCATTGCGGACCAGCAGCCGTTGGCTTGAGTTCACTCCATCCAATATGGGGAACTTTAAGGGGCAACCCATCTGGCCCGGCGGGCTCAATAGGAAGGATTTTTCCCTCGATAATGTTCAAACCGCTTTGTTCACCAAACTCAGAACTGCTGGAGAACAACATTTGCATTCCAAGACAGATACCAAGCAGCGGTTTCCCGCTTGCTGCATATGCCCTGAGAGGATCAACTAAGCCACGCTCGCGTAGACCATTCATGCCGTTTGAGAACGCGCCCACCCCAGGCAACACTAAACTTGAGGCGACCAAGATATCTTCTGGCTTGTCCGTGAGTAGAACATCCGCCCCGCAACGCTGAAAGGCACGGGTTACGCTAAAGATATTGCCAATTCCATAATCGACGATTGTTACCAGCTTGGTCATAGGATTAACTCACACACTTCACTTGACGGACAGGAATGCCCCGTTGCGAAGCCTGTTCTTTTATGTCTCCGATTTCGAGTCGA
Source organism: Comamonadaceae bacterium (assembly GCA_027488985.1). GTDB lineage: Bacteria > Pseudomonadota > Gammaproteobacteria > Burkholderiales > Burkholderiaceae_C > Allorhodoferax > Allorhodoferax aquaticus. Next base: position 226,148 of record JAIYAR010000009.1, read on the forward strand.
CGATAGTGGAGGACATCTGCAATAGCGACGGCATCTGCATGCCCTTGTTGGCAGACGTTGGCGAAATCGTCAACGCCCCCCATTCCTCCGCTGGCTATCACAGGAATTGAACACGTGTCTGACACGGCTCTAATCAGCTCGATATCAAAACCCTTGCGGGTACCTTCCTGATCAACCGATGTAAGTAGTATTTCACCAGCACCCAAAGAAACTGCTTGCTTCGCCCAGGCAACTACATCCAGCCCAGTTCGCTCTCTGCCGTTGTCAGTAAATACTTCCCAGCGCGAGTTGCCGATCCGTTTCGCCTCGATGGATAGCACCATGCATTGCGAGCCGAACGCTCTGGAGACCTCGGTAATTAATTCCGGACGTTTGACCGCAGCGGTATTGATAGCCACCTTGTCTGCACCTGCCCGCAACAGCTCGCGAACATCGTCAACAGAACGAACCCCACCACCCACCGTGAGCGGGATGAATACATCCTGGGCAGTTCGGCTGACAATATCTCGCAGACTGTTACGTCCATACAGGCTGGCAACAATGTCCATATAAATCAGCTCGTCAGCGCCCTGCTCGTAGTAACGACGAGCGTGCTCCTGCGGATCACCAACGACCCGTAAGCCTTCAAGGTGTATTCCCTTGATGAGGTTCGGTCCCTTGATGTCTAGACGAGGGATTAATCGAATACCAGCCATTTACTAAGCCCCGGGATGCCAGACTTGATGACGCAATTTCCATTCGCCATCCTCAAACTTCCACAAGTGCGGTGAGCGGAAAGTGTCCGCCAGATGCATGAAGTACTCGTAGTCCATGTTCGGTTGTTCGAACATACGGGAAGCTTCTGGAAACTCTTTGGCGGGAATACTCAGGTAACGGAAGATTTCGTCCGCAAAACGCTGTGGGAACTCACCGTCAAATCGTTTTGAAAGTGCAACGCCTTCGTCCCGGTTGATATCACCTGAACGAATTTCCTGCGCAGCATCGTATGTAGCACGACCAATGCCAAATTTGATGAACGTGGTGTAGTAATGGAAATCGTCGATACGGTCGTCGATGCTGTTGTACTTACTATAGGTGCCAGGTGTACGTTCCGGCGATGCCTCAAAGCCCCCATGTTCAACGGAGTAGTAGTAAGCGCTCTGTGGATGCCACTTGAGGTAGTACCCCAGATAGTGCACTTCTATCTTCTGTTCTTCAATTTGAGCTGGGTTGGCGGGAAGGTAAGGTTGAAGTTCGCTTTCATCTACGCCAAAGTTGGTCTTCAGATCAGCAAGTGAAGTGCCGCCAAGGTAAATCTTGGATTTGTCATCTGAGGTGAAGTAAGACCAATCACGCTTTGCAGACTCGGTGTCCGCAATTGGATTGCCATATTCCGCTTCATTTTCACCATAAAACACGAGAGGTATCTTGTGCAGCAGCGCCATTTTTGGAGCGAGCGCTTTTTGCCCAAACATGAAAGGCTGAAAGGGATGAAAAAGGTTTTCCACAGCCAATCGGGTTATCAAGCGGTGAATTTTTCCATTGGGCGTGCATAAAAAGTTATCAAAACCTGCATGCAGCCAGCTTTGAAAGTTTTTCCAACCCCACTCCGTATAAACGTGGGGCGCCCATGTAACGGTCAGGGGGTGCATGCCGTATTTGTACTTGAGCATATGCGCGGCATAAAAGCTGTCTTTGCCACCTGATCCCGGTACAACGCAATCGTATGAGCCGTCTTTGCTTCTATAGCGATCGCACAGATCCATCAATTTACGTTCGCGCTCAGCCCAGTCAATGCTGCCATGCTTCTGCTCCGCCAAGCGGCAAGCATCACAAACACCATGCTCATCAAAATGAATGGTCTTCTTTTTGCTGTCTTTGGTATGGCCATACTCAACAGCAGAATTGGGTCTTTGATTTGAAATAACGCATTTCTTACAAAACGCAATATCATGCGGGAGACCATATCGAGTGTCATGCGTGCCTGTGTCACGTTTGAATGGTTCAATGTCAAAGTCACGGCGCTTGGGGTAGCGGAACATGGATTAGTCTCCCAATATAAATTTAAGTTGAAGAAAATCGAATTCGGTATCGATGTCAAGCGATCGCTCGACAGGCATTTCATAAGCAACGGTTTCTGATGCTAGAAACGTTCGTTCACGCTTTAGCCACTCAGCGTTAGCCACATAGATTGCACCATTTAGGGAATACACTGGCGGAAGATCTTGTCTTCGGGTAGCCGCCTGATCGGGTAGTAGTGCAGCCAAATGGGTGTTGTGGTCTAAGGTAAACATCCAATATGGGCTTTCCTGCGCTAAACAGACCGATACGCATGAGGGAGCATTTAATGCCACGCACCGCTCAATAGCCTGATCAATATCTTGGCTTGTGCGCAAGGGAGATGTAGGTTGTAGCAACACCACCCATTCGTATGCAGGGCAACGATCCAGAGCATCAAGTACGACGTCAATCGTGGGAGTTGTATCTTCTGCAAGCTGCGGTTCACGAACAAAGGGAACATCGCAGTTGTGCTTTTGCGCGACGGAAATTATTTCAAGGTCATCTGAAGACAACACAACCCGGTCAATAATTTTTGATGTTTGACCCGCTTCGATTGTCCAAGCGATCAACGGTTTTCCGCCCACATGACGAATGTTCTTTCCCGGAACACCCTTGGAGCCCCCTCTGGCGGGTATCACCCCCAGCACACGGTTTCCGTTAATCATGCAGCAACGCTCCCATTGCTCCATTCGTGCTGTGCCCGTTCGAACTCTTCGAGACGACCTATATCTAGCCAATACTCCCTAAGTGGATAAGCGGACGTTGGATGGCCAGCAGCTAACATCCGATCAAACAACGTTGGCATATCAAAGAATGTCCCATCGGGGATGTGCTCAAAAGCTTCTGGGGACAACGTGTAAATTCCCGCATTCACAAAGAATCGATGAACAGGCTTCTCCTCAATTGCAGCAATGTTGGAGCCATTCAATTGCACAACACCATAGGGAACCTGGAAGTCGTATTCACGCACAGCCATGGTGGCAACTGCACCATGCTCGGAATGGAAGTTCAGCATGTTGTCAAAGCGAACGCGCGTAAGTAGATCGCCATTCATTACAACCAGGGGATCACTCGGCCGCTTTGGCAGTAATGAGAGCGCACCAGCCGTACCCAGCCGCTTATCTTCGTGCAAATAGCTGATTTCTACACCCCATTCGCTACCATCGCCGAAATGGTCGCGAACTGCATGGGCCAGGTAGTTAACGGATAGAAAGAACTTCCGGAAACCTTGCTCAGAGAAGCTTTCTAAAATACTTTCCAAGATTGGCTTTCCACCAACGTGCAGCATGGGCTTGGGGCAATTTTCTGTCAACGGCATGAGCCGGGAACCAAGACCACCAGCCATCAAAACCACCCAATTGGGTCTCTCCAAAACACCAGTCAAACCATCCAAGGTGGCAAGGCCAACAACCTGCATTTCACCATTTAAAAGCGGTACGTGATGCAGGACCTTGCGGCGCATCAGCGCCAACAATTCATTGCTTGCTGAAGTGGCCGGTGCTGTCGTTGGGCTGCAATTCATGACATCGGCAGTGGGTGCTGCAAGATCGCATCCACGCAGAATTGCTCTGCGGATATCACCATCACTCAGTACTCCAGCCAAACGACCATCCCCATCCAAGACAAGGGCAAGTTGCAAACCGGAACCGTCGATGCGCGCGATTGCATCTCTCAAAGTCGTTTCGGGCGAAACAACTATTTGCTTCCAATCCTTCACGGAAGCCTCCTTGTTGTTGGAGTTGCGGGATTTCCAGCCACTAACTCGCCGCAGGGTACGTCGTGGGTTACTACCGCTCCCGCACCAACAATTGCATTACTCCCTACCGAAACGCCTGGCAAGACAATTGCACCCGCCCCGATGAAAGCGTTGTCGCCAATGCATACGTCCCCACACAGTGTCACGCCGGGGCCAACGAATGCATGCGCCCCAATCTTGCAATCATGGTCTACGCTCGCTCGGGTATTTATTACGGTGTTGTCCGCAATGTTGACTCTGCACTGCACGATTGAACCAGCCATGATTTGGCTACCTTCGGAAAGCGCGGTTTCCCGGCCAACATTGGCGGACGGATGTTTCACGGAGAGAAAATCAAAACCACGCTGCTTCCATTTGCTGAAAAATTGGCCGCGTAAGTTTTTGAAGGGATTTGCGCCAATGCCGTTGACCAGCAAAACATCGTCTGGGTTTGCCTGATCAAGCCAATCATCGCCTCCAAGAACGGGCACATCAAACAATGCGCTACCAACACGCATTCCTGGGTCAATAATGCCGGCTACGCGGGTGCCACTCGCAAGTAAAGCGTCCAGTACAACGCCACCGTGCCCTCCTGCCGCCAGCAACATTACGCGTCCTTTACTCATCCAAAACCTCGTCAGCGGCATAGTTCCGCATAGCGACCCGATTGGCCATCCGCCAATACTCAAAAGGGGAAAAACCTGTACCTGGCCGCTTACATGCAAGCACCAGATTTTCGCCAGCCAGTACCTTACGATCAATAACCAAGCTCTTTCGAGCTATAGCCCTGTTCTTCAACTCTGATGCAGTTGGACGCTTAATGCCGTCACCCAATGCTTGCTCCACATCTCGGATCGCCGACACAAGGGCCTTTAGTTCCCCCGGCTCTAGTGACGCTTTGTGATCTGGGCCAGGAAGGCCGCGATCCAGTGTGAAATGCTTCTCTATGACTGTCGCGCCTCGTGCCACTGCAGCCACGGAAACATGTATACCCTGAGTGTGATCGGAATACCCTGTTGGAAGACCGAAGGCAGTGGACATCGTATCCATAGCGCGGAGGTTTACCTCAGAAATAGGTGCTGGGTATTCCGTTGTGCAATGCAGGAGAGCGACTTTATCGCGTAGGGCACGTTGGCCGGCATCAGATGAATAAGCCTCCTCAAACGAATTACGCAAAGGAGTGGCGTTCGGCTCGATAAAACCAAACGCGAGCACTCCTAGTGCGGCTTCAATTTCCGCAAGGGTGCTCATGCCCGTAGACAGGATTACGCGTTGCGCTGCTCGAGCTATGTCCAATAGAAAGGGGGCGTTTGTGATATCTCCAGACGAAACCTTGATGGTTGTCAGGCCGAAGCGATTCGTGAGCAAATCCAAGCTTGCAGTATCAAACGGGGTAGACAGGAATTCAATACGCCTCGCCTTTGCATGCGCAATCAGCACTACGTGATCAGCATCAGTCAATTCGAGTTTCCGAATCATCTCGAACTGACTTTCCTTCGCGTCCGTGGTGCGCGTCTGGTATTCAGCCTTCGGGGCATGGCGAGCAACCAGTTGTTCCGCACGAAAGGTTTGAAACTTCACAGCGTCTGCACCAGCATCTGCAGCGGCATCGATTAGTTGCTTGGCCAACTCCAAAGAGCCGTTATGGTTGACGCCGGCTTCGGCAATGATGAAAGTTGACATGTCAGTTTCCATGCTCAATGTCGAAGAACGGTTTGCGAACACAAAGGGGCACTGTTTTCAAGGTTGCTTTGATTTTTTGGCAGACACTGCCTTGTCCATAAAGCGAAACTGTTTCTGGCAAGCTTGCGCAAAACTCGCTTGATAGCGCGAGTTGAATGGCTCTTGTGATGTCTGTGTTGTTCTCGGCAGCGTCGATAACTGAGGTGGCTTTGAGCCGTCCCTTCTGTCGGTCGCCAATATTGACCGTTGCTTTTTTGAGAGCAGGTGCTTCGGTGAGACCGCTTGATGAATTTCCAACGATCACATCTGCCTCACGCATCAGGCTGAGATATCGTTGTTGCCCAAGGGATACAAAGGCGCGTGAAGTATTGCGACGCTGTGCCACAAAACGATCAATAGATTCGATTAAAACTCGACCGCCGGTATCCGCATTCGGATAGGTAAAAATGACTGTCGCGTCGGGGAATGCCTTTAGCGCATTCAGTAGCTCCGTCATCGCGTCCACTGGATCGCCACCCGCCAAGGTAACTGGGTGATACGTCACCAAAAAAACTGGGGCTCTTAGCTTAACTTCCAAAGTTGATTCGAGTTCTTGCCGCGTCAGCCAATCGAGCTTGGAAAGCTGGTCCAATCCAGGGGCTCCATAGTTGAATACACGATCTGGCGATTCCCCCATCTGGACAACACGTTTTCGATAAGGCTCGGCCGCAACAAAATGCCATTGCGCCATTTTGCTAATTGCGTGCCGAATGCCCTCATCAAATGCGCCTTCTGAGGTTTCTCCGCCGTGAATGTGTGCTATCGGTATCTGCGCTACCAGCGCAGCTTGTGTTGCTGCCAATATCTCGAAGCGATCACCAATCACGACGAGTATGTCTGGATTCAGGACATTCAGCGCATCCGCAAGACCAATAACGCCTAAGCCCATGGACTTGGCAATACCTACCGACGTATCGGATGACAGCAGCATTTCCACCTTGGCATCGATGGCAAAGCCATCTGCTTCAATTTGACGATAGGTCAGGCCAAATTCAGGGGAAAGATGCATCCCTGTCGCAATAATTTGAAGTTGTAGTTCAGGGTCATCGGCAATCTCTTTCAGTAGCCTATAGAGCAACCCGTATTCAGCCCGGGTGCCCGTTACGACGCATATTTTTCTTGACGAGTTCATGTCAGCAACGCAGCCAATTTAGGACTGCTTGGCAGGTTGATGAGACTAGCTTCCAATGCCTCCGCCACAGACAAATCTGCTTTTGGGCAATCCTGGTACATCGGGAGCTTGTTCAATAGTGCCCAAGCGGGACGGCACTGGTAGCCGGCATCGTTTGCTACGACAAGCAACGCGTCTCTGACGGACATACTGGCCCCGCTGAGGCGCACTGCATTCAACCAGAAATTGCTGTGACAGCCTTCCGGCTCGTCGATAAAATGAACCCCCGGAATGTGCGCGAATGTCTTACGATAGTTTTCAGCGAGTTGCCGCTTACGGGTAAGAAAGTCTGGCAGCCTTTCGAGCTGGGCACAGCCCAAGGCTGCATTCAGGTTTGGTAAACGATAGTTGTACGCCACGGCATCATGAACAAACTCCCAGCGATGTGGTTGTTTTGCAGTGGTTGTCAGATGCTTGGCTTGACGTGCGATATCTGGATCGTTGGTGAGAATCGCCCCGCCGCCGCCCGTCGTGATGATCTTGTTGCCGTTGAAGCTCAAGACCCCCATGCATCCGAAGGTGCCTGTATGGCTGCCGCGATAGGTACTACCCAAAGACTCGGCAGCGTCTTCTACTACTGGCAATGAAAAACGTGCAGCAACGTGCATGAGGCCATCCATGTCCACTGGATGACCGAAGGTATGCATTGGAACGATGGCGGCTATCTTGCGACCAGTATTTTTATTGCGTAAGCCACCGGCAGTGCGTTCCGCAACAAATTCCAAATGAGACGCAAGTGCATCTGCATCCAACCCGAGAGTTGATTCGCTACTGTCTACGAAGTGCGGAACAGCACCACAATGTGACACAGCATTGGCAGTGGCGACGAAAGACAAAGCAGGAACAAGTACTTCATCCCCTGCCTTTACGCCAGCAATTTGCAACGCAATATGAAGCGCAGCAGTTCCATTGACCACTGCCACCGCGTGTCGCGCGCCCGTAAACTCGGCCAATTTCAGCTCAAATTCGTCGACATATTTTCCGACCGAGGATACCCAACCGGTATCAATGCACTCTTTGACGTAAGCCCATTCGTTACCACCGAACTCAGGCTCATGGAGTGATAGCGAAGACTTCGCAACGCCTAGAACTTGGCGCAAACCGGAAAGAAAATTTTCCGAAAGGAGGGAGGTGTTCGCAGCCATGTCAGATGTTGTACCGGTCTGCTTTGTAGGCGGCAAGATTGGCAGGGTTGAGGAACCAATCAGCTGTTTCCGTAAGCCCACGCTTGAAGCCTTCACGCCCACCATAGGCAGGTTGCCAATTGAGCAATTGTTTTGCTTTACTGTTGTCGGCCCATAGACGCTCCACCTCTGAGTTTTCTGGCCTCAAGCGAGCCTCATCAGTAACAATCTCAATCTCTTTGTTCATCACCTCGGCAATCAGTTGTACCGTATCGCCAATCGATATCTCAAAATTACTACCGAAGTTAATTACTTCACCCAAACCACCGTTATTCTCGAGCGCAGCAATGAATCCCGCCACAGTGTCTTTTACAAAATTAAAGTCACGAGTAGGAGACACCGCGCCAAGCTTGATCTGTCTTTGTCCATTGGCAACCTGTGTAATGATGGTTGGTATAACAGCTCTGGCAGACTGACGCGGACCATATGTGTTGAATGGTCGAGCGATAACCAAAGGAAGATTGAATGAGGCATAGAACGAATAGGCCAACTGATCTGCGCCAATCTTTGATGCCGAGTACGGTGATTGCCCCTGTAAAGGGTGCTCCTCGGTAATTGGCACAAAGCGCGCCGTACCGTAGACCTCACTCGTCGAAGTATGGATTAGGCGCTTGACACCCAAATCGCGAGCAGCCTGAAGCACATTTAATGTGCCCTTTACATTAGTATCAATGTAGGTATCTGGCGAATGATATGAGTACGGAATCGCTATAAGTGCAGCGAGGTGTAGCACTGCATCGCAATCCTTCATTGCAGTCCGCACACCGTTTGGATCGCGAATATCACCGGCAAAAACATCCAAATTTTCGCGAACGGATCTTGACACGTGATCCAGCCATCCCCAAGAACTAAAGGAGTTATAGAGAACAAACGCACGGACTTCATATCCACTCTTCACTAAAGCTTCGGTCAAATGAGATCCAATGAAACCATCTGCACCAGTAATCAATACTTTCAAAAATATCTCCGATATCTGCGAATTTTTAACATCGCACAAGCTTAATCGATAGGAAAATCTGTACCAACATCAAACGTGAACAAACAGATCCTGGAGCGCTAAATTTATTTTTATGTATTGTCAGGCGAGCTACTATCGAAGGTTATTTCTTGCAAGGGCCAATAACAAGTTGCCTTACTGGCAGTTTTGGCTGTTCAAATATCCGCCTCTAATGAAAAAGAGACGGGATTATGGCAAGCAGCAGAACTGACGTTACTTGGTCTAAACAAAACTTCCGCAACCTGTGCATTAGTTTCCGAACCAGATTCTGCGTCTGAAAAACAACTTGTATCTAGGCCACTCGCCACCTTGTTTTCTTGATTGTTCGACCTCACTGCTCCAGAATAAAGCCCGCCCTCAGGACGAACGCATACCAATCGCTCGCGCCTTAATTCGAGGTAAAGGTGCAAACGGCAGCCTCCTTAGAAGCTAACAATGCCCTGTACGGACCACAATAATTTGAGCTGTGATTGTAACCACTGCTTCTAGCTACTGATTCCAACTGAAGGCCGAGACCCTTGGCAGATGGCGATCTCGATCTTGTCCCTGAACCTGTCGCCGTCTTTCAGTCGGTCGAGGTCATGCCGTGAAGGCTGTCAGCACCCCGACAGCCTTCACGGTACAAACCCTCTCCCCCCCTCACGGGGCGGCGCTATTCTCAGGTGCAGGAGCACACTGACACCATGAAAATAGCACTTCTCGGCATCGGTCTCATGGGGTTCCCCATGGGGCGCCGCCTTTGTGAAGCCGGCCACACCGTCCACGTCTGGAACCGTACCCCCGCCAAAGCGGAGCGCCTCATCGCCTTCGGCGCCATCGTTCATCCCACAGCTGCCCATGCCGTTGCCGAAGCCGACATGGTCATCACCATGCTGGACCACGGCGGCATCGTCAGCCACGTGTTGTTTGAATTGGGCGCGGCAGACGCCATAAAACAGGGCACGCTGCTGGTGGACATGTCTTCCATCAAACCCGTAGAAGCCCGCGACCATGCCGCCCGCCTGAGCGAGCGCGGTGTGGACTACCTGGATGCACCTGTCTCCGGCGGTACGCTGGGGGCCGAGCAAGGTACGCTGGCCATCATGGCCGGTGGCAAGGCCACCAACTTCGAGCGAGCCATGCCGGTGCTCAAAATCTTCGGCCGCCCCACCCATGTGGGGCCCATCGGCTCCGGCCAACTCACCAAGCTGGCCAACCAGATGATCGTGGGCGCCACCATCGGCATCGTGGCAGAAGCCCTGCTTCTCTGTGAACGCGGCGGCGCGAATATGGGCAAGGTGAAAGAGGCCATCACCGGAGGCTTTGCGGACAGCCGCATCCTGCAGGTTCACGGCCAGCGTATGGTGGATCGCGACTTTGCGCCCCGCGCCCGCATGACCGTGCAAATCAAGGATCTGCGCAACGCCTTGGCCACGGCCTCTGAGGTGGGCTTCGATGCGCCGATTACGACTTTGTTTGAAAAGTTGTACGCCGAAGGCATCGAGCACGGCCTGTCAGACTTGGACCATGCCGGCTTGTTTGTGGAGCTGGCAAGCCGCAACGGAATGTCCTGACGCACAGCAACCTCCGATCTGCACGACAACAACTGCAGACGTGAAAAAGCCCCGCTGGCTCGCGCCGCGGGGCTTTTTGTTATGTGCCGCTTGGCAGATTAGTCGAAGTTGCGTGCGGGACGCTTCTTGGCATCACGGGGCACAAAGACTTTGCCGGCATTACCGGGCTTGGCAAAACCAGCGGGCTTGCCGAAGGCTGGCTTGCGGGCTGCGAAGTCGCCACGCGGTGCACCGAAGTCACCGCGAGGGGCGCCGAAATCGCCACGGGGTTGGAAGTCACCACGGGGAGGACGTGCATCACCGCGCGGCGCATCGCCACGGGGGGCGCCTTGGCCGGCAAAGCGGTCGTTGAAACCGCCCTTGCGCTCGTAGCTGAAGCCTTCACGGGAAGCGCCACCGAAGTCACGGGAGTTTTCACCAAAACCACGGTTGCCACCGCCTTCAGGGCGTCCACCGAATCCGCGCACGGCGCCGTAACCTTCACGGGGAGCGCCATCGCGCTGTCCACCACCGAAGCCGCCTTCACGTGGGCCACCGAACTTGCGTTCGCGAGGCTGGAAGTCACCACCGCGGCCACGGCCACCGAAGCTGGGGCGTGACTCGGGGGCGCGCTGCTGGGGTTCCAAGCCGGGAATAGTTTCTGCCTTGATAGGCTGACGGCTATAAGCTTCGATATCGAAAATCTTGCGACGGTCGCGGAACTCGGCGAATGTCACAGCCAGACCATCACGGCCCGCACGACCGGTACGGCCGATACGGTGCGTGTAGTCCTCTGCCTTCATGGGCAAACCGAAGTTGAACACGTGGGTGATGGTGGGCACGTCGATACCGCGGGCAGCCACATCGGTAGCCACCAGAATCTGCACCTGACCTTGGCGCAAAGCCATCAGGCGGCGGTTGCGCAGGCCTTGGCTCAGGGCACCATGCAGGGCCACAGCGGAAAAGCCGTCTTGCTGCAGGTCGTTGGCCAAGCCATCGCACTCGATTTGGGTGCTCGCAAACACAACCGCTTGGTTGATGGTGGTGTCACGCAGCCAGTGGTCCAACAGCTTGCGCTTGTGCTGGGCGTTGTCTGCCCAGAACAGCACTTGCTTGATGTTGGCGTGCTTTTCCTGCGGGCTGTCAATGGTCACGCGCTGGGGTTCGCGCATTACACGGGCAGCCAATTGCTGGATCCGGGGTGCGAAAGTCGCGCTGAACATCATGGTCTGCTTGCGGTCGATAGTGAGCTGGTTGATTTCAGCCAGGTCATCAGAGAAGCCCAGATCCAACATGCGGTCAGCTTCGTCCACCACCAGGAACTGGACTTGGTCCAGCTTGATTTGCATGGAGCGTTGCAGGTCCAACAAACGGCCGGGAGTGGCCACCACCAAGTTGGCGTTTTGCAGCTTGGCAATTTGCAACTGGTAAGGCATGCCGCCCACGATGTTGGCGACGCGCAGGCCACGGCAGTGTTGCACGAGGTCAATCGCGTCATGCGCCACTTGCTGGGCCAGTTCGCGGGTGGGGCAAACGATCAGGGCGCCGGGAGTAGGAGCCTTGAAGTTGCGTGGGTTGGTCGGATCCTTGCGCTTGGCGCGCTTGGGAGCAGGCTCGCCCTTGGCTGCAGCGTCAGCGCAAGCTTGTTCGTATTCAGCGCGCTCAGCTTCTTCGGCTTCGGCTTGCTGGGTCAACAAGGTGTGCAACACGGGCAACAGGAAGGCAGCAGTCTTGCCGGAACCGGTCTGGCTGGACACCATCAGGTCGACAAACTTGCCGGCCTTCTCGGAGCCCACGCCCGCCATAGCCAAAGGGATAGCCTTTTGCTGCACGGTGGTGGGCTGTGTGTAGCCCAGGTCTTTACAGGCTTGCACCAATGCAGGTGCCAAGCCCAGTTCCACGAAACCGTTGGGGGCTTCGGGAGCTGCGACTTCAACAGCCTCAGCAGGAACATTGGATTCCACAGAAGTTGCGGAAACGGAAAGGTTTTCGGCAGGCGCGAATTCGCCTGTCACTTCAAAAGCGTCAGTCATATTTTTTCTCACACGGAAGCACCGCAGGTTGTGCGGCTGCTCCGTCAATGGTTAAAAAACATCAACCATCAAACGGAACCTGCTCTGACCCGCATTGGGGTTCTCAGTGCTGGGGGCGTATGTCGCTTTTTAAAAGCGTGCCCGGTGAATGAAGGGAGATGTACAAATCTCGCGGGCCGCCAACTTAGCGTTACCTGCGAAGCTCTCGATTATGGCACGAATTCGGGTTTCTACCTAATTTATTTTCAGGAAGTGCTCGCGGTAGTGTGCTAATTCTTCGATGGACTCATTCACATCGGCCAAGGCCGTGTGTTTTTGCTGCTTCTTGAAGGAATCTGCCACTTCAGGCTTCCACCGTTTGGCCAGCTCCTTAAGGGTGCTCACGTCAAGATTTCGGTAGTGAAAAAAAGCTTCCAGCTTGGGCATGTACTTGACGAGAAAACGGCGGTCCTGCCCGATGGTGTTGCCGCACATGGGCGAAGCGCCTGCGGGCACATAGGGGGCCAGAAAGGCAATCAACGCGGCCTCCGCCTCGGCTTCTGTCACTGTAGATGCCTTGACCTTGTCGATCAGGCCACTCTTCCCGTGGGTGCCCTTGTTCCATGCGTCCATTTTGTCGAGCTGGGCATCGGACTGGTGGATCACGAACACCGGACCTTCGACCCGCTGGCCAAGGTGCGGGTCGGTCACAATGACAGCGATTTCCAGCAGGCGGTCGGTCTCGGGCTCCAGACCCGTCATTTCACAGTCCAGCCAGACGAGGTTTTTGTCAGATTTGATGAGCACGGGCGCGATGGGGGAGTTTGATTCAGCCATGCCGCCATTGTCGCCGATGACCTAAACTCTGCCGCCATGCAAGACACCCCGTTTGAATTCTCGCCATCCCTGTGGATGACCACCTTTTTCGCCGTCACCTTGGTAGCCAGCGTGATGCTGAAATTCTGGCTGGCCACCAGGCAGGTGCGCCATGTGGCCCGCCATCGCGGCGCCGTGCCGGTGGCATTCGCCAAGCACATCGCCCTGGCTGATCACCAAAAAGCGGCGGACTACACCATCGCGCAGTCCCGCTTCGGCTTGCTGGAACTGGCATGGGGCATCGCCGTCTTGTTGGGCTGGACTTTGTTGGGTGGCTTGCACGCCCTTAACCAGAGCTTGCTGGCATGGTTTGATGGGCGATTCAGTAGCGACTTGCCGCAACAACTTGCTTTGTTGGTGGGGTTTTCCATAATCGGCTCTGTGATCGACCTGCCCTTCTCCCTCTATCGCACCTTTGTGCTGGAGCAGCGTTTCGGATTCAACCGCATGACCGCCAAACTCTGGCTGATCGACGCGGTCAAAGGTTTGTTCTTCAGCGCGCTCATTGGCCTTCCACTCGCAGCCTTGGCCTTGTGGGTCATGGGTGCCACCGGCAGTCTGTGGTGGCTGTGGACCTGGAGCCTCTGGATGGGAGTCAGCCTCTTAATGATGTTGGTGTACCCCACCTGGATTGCGCCGCTGTTTAACCAGTTCAAGCCACTGGAAGACGCTACCTTGAAAGAACGCGTATCCGCCCTGATGGCGCGCTGTGGCTTTACCTCCAAGGGTTTCTATGTGATGGACGGCAGCAAGCGCAGTGCCCACGCCAATGCCTACTTCACCGGCTTCGGGGCCTCCAAGCGCGTGGTGTTTTACGACACCTTGCTGGCGCAGTTGAGCCCGGACGAAGTGGATGCAGTGTTGGCCCATGAGCTCGGACATTTCAAACACGGCCACATTGCCAAGCGCATGGTGTCCTTGTTCGGCCTGAGCCTGCTGGCGTTTGCATTGTTGGGCTGGGTCAGCCAGCAGGCCTGGTTTTACACAGGGCTGGGGGTGGGCCCGAACATGGCAGGCAGTAACGATGCGCTGGCCCTGCTCTTGTTCATGATGGTCTTGCCACTGGCCGGCAGCTTTACAGGCCCTTTGTTTGCCCAGCTCTCCCGCAAACACGAATTCGAAGCAGATGCCTACGCGGTGGCCCACGCCAACGGTGCAGCGCTTTCGTCAGCGCTGCTCAAGCTTTACAAGGACAATGCGTCTACCCTCACCCCCGATCCGGTGTACGTGAAGTTTTACTATTCACACCCACCAGCACCGGAGCGGCTGGCCCGCATGCCTGCAGCCGCAGCCGCCATTGCCACTGCTTGAATCGACAAGAAATATGCCTAAAGCCCACGCCAGAAATGCGCTAACAGCTACACAAATCATAGCAAGCCTCGCCAAAACCGAAGACTGGAAGCTCTACGGTGACGGCGCGGATGTCGCCATCGAAAAGACCTACCGCTTCGAGAACTTTCTCAAGACCATGGCCTTTGTGAACGCAGTTGCGTACATCGCAGAGCAGCAGGATCATCACCCCGAACTGTTGCTCACCTACAGCAGCTGCAGCGTACGCTTCAATACCCATGACGTGCAAGGCGTGTCCCGGTCTGACTTTGAATGCGCAGCCTTGGTAGATGCTCTCATCGGCGCAACGGCAAGCACGACAGGTACCACCGCATGAGTACCGCCCTTTGAATCAGCATCTGCTTGAACCCGGCTTGGTCGTAGCGGGACACGGTCGCCATGTATGGGTTGAGACACCCGATGGACGGCGACTGATCTGCCATCCGCGCGGAAAAAAAAGTGTGACGGTGGTGGGTGACCAAGTGCTCTGGAAGGCGACGCAAGATGAAGGCACCATTGAGAAGGTGCTGCCCCGGCGCAACCTGTTTTACCGGCAGGACGAAATCCGCACCAAGTCATTTGCCGCGAATCTCGATCAGGTACTGATCCTGATTGCAGCGGAACCTGAGTTTTCTGAAAGCCAGTTATCACGGGCCCTGATTGCCGCTGAAGCTGAGCGCATCCGCCCCATCATCGCCTTGAACAAGAGCGACTTGGCAGAACCCTTCGGGCGCGCCTGGGACCGATTGGGCATCTACCGCAACATGGGCTACACCCTGCTGCCACTGGCACTCAAGCCCAAGGCCGGAGGCGCACCGGCTACAGAGCTGGCACTGTTGCTTGAGCTGATGCAGGGCAAAACCACCTTGGTACTCGGCCCCTCAGGCTCCGGCAAAAGCACGCTGATCAACCGGCTGCTGCCGCATGCTGACGTGTTGACCAATGAAATTTCGACTGCGCTGAACTCGGGCAAACACACCACTACCAGCACCAGCTTGTATTGGGTGGACGAGGCCAAAACCACGGCGGTGATTGACTCCCCGGGCTTCCAGGAGTTCGGGCTCAATTACATTGACCCCATGCATCTGGCCGGGCTGATGCCCGACATCAAGGCCCACGCGGGTGACTGCAAGTTTTACAACTGCAGCCATCTGCATGAGCCCGGTTGCGGTGTATTGAATCAAATGAAAGAAGCCCCAGGCGCAGGTGGAATCAGCGCGAATCGCTACAAAATTTATAGCGATTTGTTTGCAGAGCTTTCCCAGACCCGCTATTAGCCACTGAGCTGAACCATCCAGTAGTTCGCCGTGCTCAGCCGATCAGGCGCGCCGCCGAGAGCAGCGCCAGAAACACCATCCACATTACAACGGTGCGCCAGACCAGCCCCACCACCGCGCGCAAATGAGCAGGTTCGGGCATCAGGGCCGTGGTGTCCATGTCTTCACCGAGGCGGACGTTCACCGCACCGGCCGTGGCAGCCAGCACCACGCCATCGTTGTCCAAGGGGTGCACCGCCTCATGGCGACGCCAGCTGTCGACTGCATCTTCAAAACTGCCCACAAAGGCGAAGCTCAGGGCAGTGATACGGGCAGGAAGCCAGTCAATGGCTTCCCATGCACGCAAGGCCCGCTCCCGCACCGCATCACTCACCGGTGCATGTTCCGGCTTAGCGGGGCGTTTGGCAAATACAGCCAAGTACTCGGTGACGCGGTAGAACACCGCGCCGGCAGGGCCCAAACCCAAGGCCGCAAGGATGGAATACCAGACAAAGACGCCAAACACATGGCGGTGTGCACTCAAAACCGAGTGCTCAATCACATGGCGTACTATTTCACTGCGGGGCAGCTCGCTGGCATCCATACGCTTCCAACGGGCTAGGGCGGCACGCGCAGCAACCTCGTCGCCAGCCAGTAAAGCATCGCGGATCTGGGTGAAATGGTGGCTGAACTGCCGGAAGCCAAGTGTGGCGTAAAGAATCATCACATTCCACACCGCAGCAGCAATCCAACCCAGTTGCCAGAGCAACACCCAATGTACGGAGAGCACCAGCAGCGCAGGCCCCAAGGCTGCCAAGCACCAGGCCAACCAGGAATGCGGTTTGGCACCTGCATCGAAATTGAGCAGCACCCAACGCACCCAGTTACGTACCGTGTTGTGTACCGGATTAATCTGAGGCAGGGGCTTGGCCTGTTCCAGCAACAGCGCCAGCAAGATGGAGAGAAAGCTCATGGAGAGATCATAACGAGCGATGTGCCCGCTCAGGCCCGCAAGAACTGGTAGAGGTTGCGCAACATTCCCGCCGTCGCGCCCCAGATAAACCATTCCATCCCCTGCGCGCTGTAGGGCATGGAGTACCACTCGCGGCTTGCACCGTCCCATTCCACACGGTGGCGGCGGTGGTTGGCCGGGTTCATCAAGAAGGCCAGGGGTACCTCAAACACGTGGGCCACTTCGTCCGGGTTAGCCATCAGTTGAACGGACGGCATTACCAGTGCAACAACCGGGGTCACAATGAAGGCACTGCCCGTGGTGTAGTGCGGCAAGCTCCCCAGTACTTCGACTGATCCGGGGTTCAGGCCCACTTCTTCCTGTGCTTCGCGCAACGCAGTAGCGACCGCATCAGCATCCGTGGCATCGGCCTTGCCTCCGGGGAACGCGATTTGCCCTGAATGACTGGAAAGGTGGGCAGTGCGCTGCGTGAGCAGCACCATGGGCTGATCCCGCAAAACAATCGGGATCAGCACTGATGCATGCGATGGCTCCCGCTCGGAGAACTTGTGTTCCACCCTTAATTCGGGCGTCCATGCCGGAGGCTGCCTGAAACGCTGCCGCAAGGCGTCCGGCGCCAAATCAGAGGAAGGCACTTCAGTGAGATGGCTGTCCACGCCTATCACAGGAACTTGGCGGGGATCAAAAGTTGGCAATGTGCGGACGGGCTTGGTCACTTAGAAATCCCATGAAAAAAGCCGCCACAGCTTGTCACCGGGGCGGCTTTTACGAAGAGCTTGCGGCAGATTACGCTGCAGTCTTCTTTGCTGGCAACTTTTCCTTGATACGCGCAGACTTGCCGCTACGGTCACGGAGGTAGTACAGCTTGGCACGGCGCACGTCACCACGACGCTTGACTTCAATGCTGGCGATCAGAGGGGAGTAGGTTTGGAACGTACGTTCCACGCCTTCGCCGCTAGAGATCTTGCGAACGATGAAGCCGCTGTTCAGGCCACGGTTACGCTTGGCGATAACCACGCCTTCGTAAGCCTGCACGCGCTTGCGGTTACCTTCAACCACATTCACGCTCACAATGACGGTGTCACCGGGTGCGAATTCAGGGATTGTTTTGCCGAGGCGGGCGATTTCTTCCTGCTCGAGCGCTTGGATGATGTTGCTCATAGTTTCCTTCGTGATCTTGCTCGCGCCGGCACCGGAATTGGCGCCAATATCAAAGCCTAAAGGCTTGATATCTGGCCGGGCAGAGGATCGGTTAGCCTTCCATTATAGCAAGATCAATCTTTAGGATGTAAAAGACGTTCTTCAGCGGCGCTAATGTGGCCTTGGGCTCTCGCTTTGTCGAGGATGTCAGGCCGGTGCAAAGCCGTCAGTTGCAAACGCTGGACACGCCGCCATTCTTCAATCCGCGCATGATGACCGGACATCAGCACTGGCGGCACAGGCACGCCTGACCACTCTTCCGGACGGGTGTAATGCGGGCAATCCAGCAGGCCATCAAGTGCAGGGTTGAAACTGTCCTGATGATGACTATCGGCGTCTGACAAAACACCGGGTTGCAAGCGCGCCACTGCATCCAGAAGTGCCATGGCAGCGATTTCCCCACCGGACAACACAAAGTCGCCCAGACTGATCTGCTGATCCACATACTTATCGATGAAGCGCTGATCTATGCCCTCGTAGCGGCCACAGAGCAAAATCGCGCCCGCACTGCGGGACCATTGCTCGACGGCGCCATGGTGGAGCGGTACCCCAATCGGCGAGAACAACACGACGGGAACAGCATCCTGACGTTGCGCACGGATCGCCAAAAGCGCGGCTTCTAGTGGCTCTGCCATCATCACCATACCGGGACCTCCGCCGAAAGGTCGGTCATCAACCCTACGGTAATTGCCAGACGCAAAATCGCGGGGATTGTGAAGATGCACATCTACCAAGGCACTCTCGTACGCCCGGCGTGTGATGCCTGCTGTCAGCAAGGGCGCAAACAGCTCAGGAAAAAGCGTGATGATGTCGAAGCGCACTGCAGGCGCCTCAATAGTCCAATTGCCAGTCCACGCGGATGGTCTTGTCGGTCAGGCTGACGTCGTCTACATAGGCGGAGACAAAGGGGATCATCCGTTCGACCGGTTTGTCTTCTTGTATGGCCTCGATGACCAAGACAGTTTGCGGGCCGGTTGACATCAACTCGCGGACTATGCCGAGGGCTTGGGCTTCGCGATTGACGACCTGCAGGCCGATGAGATCGACCCAATAAAACTCGTCGGCAGCCGCCTTAGGGAAAGTCGCACGGGAGATGAAGATGCGAGAGCCTTTGAGGGCTTCGGCGCCATTCCTGTCATCAATGCCAGCCGCACAAGCTACCACCGAATCAGAGTGAACTTTGGATTCTTTGACCGCCATGAGCGCTGTACCGGAAAAAGGCTTAACACCTTTCTCAGTGGGCAACAGATACCACTGGCGTGCGGAAAAGAGTGCCTCAGGATTGGCACTGTAGGGCAGGACCTTGAACCAGCCTTTGATACCCCAAGCGTCCGCAATGCGACCGACTTCGATGGCGTCTGCCGGCAATTCGGCGACTTCGAGTCCTATAAGCATGGGATGGGAGTATCAACCGGCGTACGGGCGCAAACGCCGCACGCCGGCTAAACCATTATGCGGCTTTTTTTGCGGCTTGGTTGATCAGGCGTTCCACGGTAGGAGATGCCTGTGCGCCGACGCCCTGCCAGTAGGTCAAGCGGTCTTGCGCAATACGGATGCTTTCTTCGTTTTCCTTGGCGATGGGGTTGTAGAACCCGATACGCTCGATGAAGCGGCCGTCGCGACGGGTACGCTTGTCAGCAACAACGATATTGAAAAACGGGCGGGCTTTTGCACCACCACGAGCGAGTCGAATGACGACCATGATTTATCCTTTGGGTAGCTGAGAGAATCCAGCTTTGAATTCAAAGTTTGAGACACGCAACTGACCACCCGGCCAGTGACACTCTGAATAGCCCTCCATTATACCGTTTTCTCATTCATGACCAAAATTCGACCAAGTACCAAATCCGATATCGTCACCATCACCGCCATTTATGCGCACCATGTACTGACCGGCACCGGTACTTTTGAAACCACTCCACCGACTGAAAGTGACATGGAAAGTCGTAGGGCCGATGTACTGTCAAAAGGACTGCCCTACCTTGTTGCAGAGGTAGATGGCGAAGTCGTTGGGTTTGCTTATTGCAACTGGTTCAAGCCACGGCCCGCTTATCGTTTTTCGGCGGAGGACTCCATCTATCTGGCTCCGAACGCACACGGTAAGGGACTGGGAAAACTCCTGCTTGCTGAATTGATGTCGCAAGCAGAACGTTGTGGGGTCCGCAAGTTGATTGCGGTTATTGGCGACTCCGCCAACGCGGGGTCGATCGGTGTTCACACCAGCTGCGGCTATGACAAAGTGGGCGTGATTTCTGCCTGCGGCTGGAAGTTTGATCGCTGGCTGGACATTGTGTTGATGGAAAAATCCATTGGAGCAGGATCGTCTACCCCGCCAGCGGACCTTGCTCCATGAAAAATAAAACAATCGCAGTCTGGCTGACGCTGACTGTAGGGGCCTTGGGCTTGCACAGGTTGTATCTGGGGCACTATGACTGGATAGCAAAGCTTTCCCCCATCCCCACCCTCTTGGGCTTCTGTGGCGTGCTGCGGGCCCGCAGCATGGGGGTGGATGACCAGTGGAGCTGGCTACTGATCCCCTTGCTGGGTTTCATGTTGGCTGCCTGTGCACTCAACGCCTTGATTTATGGGTTGATGAGCCCTGAAAAATGGAATGCTCGATACAACCCCGGCCGGCAGGACTGCAACGCGGGCGATACCCACTGGGGCACCGTGGTGGGCCTTATTCTGGCTTTGGGACTTGGAACCACCGTTTTGATGGCGACGCTGGCATTCAGCATCCAGCGGACTTTCGAGTACCAGTTGGAAGAAACCCAAAAGAACAAGGCTTCTTCGCTAGACTCTCAGCGGAACTGACCTGCCTGTAAAGGGGGTTCCGGTTCGTGGTGGCCTGCGACAACGTCGAAACGAAAAAAAACCGCAACTTGGGTTGCGGTTTCTTTTGCAGGTGACTGAACCCGGATTACTTCACCGTCGCAGCAGACTCGGTGTAGTCGCTGATCTTGTCAAAGTTCAGGTATTGGTACACCTTGTCGCTGGCGGCCGTCAGCACACCCATGTCCGCCAGATACTCTTCCTTGGTAGGAATACGGCCCAGCTTGGAAGCGATGGCAGCCAGCTCCGCAGAACCGAGGTACACATTGCTGTTCTTGCCCAAGCGGTTAGGGAAGTTGCGGGTAGAGGTAGAGAACACGGTAGCGCCCTCCTTCACCTGCGCCTGGTTACCCATGCACAAGCTGCAGCCCGGCATCTCCATGCGGGCGCCAGCGCCGCCCAACACACCGTAGTGACCTTCGTCGCTCAGTTGCTTGGCGTCCATCTTGGTCGGCGGTGCGATCCACAGCTTGACCGGAATGTCGCGCTTGCCTTCCATCAGCTTGGAAGCTGCACGGAAGTGGCCGATGTTGGTCATGCAGGAGCCGATGAACACTTCATCGATCTTGGCGCCGGCCACCTCGGCCAACGTCTTCACATCGTCCGGGTCGTTGGGGCATGCCACGATAGGCTCATGGATGTCGGCCAGGTCGATCTCGATGACAGCTGCGTATTCCGCATCTGCGTCACCCTTGAGCAACTCAGGGTTCTTGAGCCAGGCTTCCTGGGCTGCGATACGGCGAGCCAAGGTACGGGCATCGGAGTAACCATTGGCAATCATCCACTTCATCATGGTGATGTTGCTGTTGACGTACTCTTGGATTGGCTCT
Source organism: Comamonadaceae bacterium (assembly GCA_027488985.1). Lineage (GTDB taxonomy): Bacteria > Pseudomonadota > Gammaproteobacteria > Burkholderiales > Burkholderiaceae_C > Allorhodoferax > Allorhodoferax aquaticus. The sequence goes on from JAIYAR010000009.1 coordinate 247,837, forward strand.
TTGTTCAGGTGCACGGTACAACCTGCGGCAGAACGCTCAGCAGACGCATCAGACAACTCAAACGCCTGCTCGACCTTCAGATCCGGCAAACCTTCGATTTCGAGGATGCGGCCGGAGAAGATGTTCTTCTTGCCCTTCTTCTCGACGGTCAGCAGGCCTGCCTTGATGGCATACAAAGGAATCGCATTCACCAAGTCACGCAAGGTCACGCCAGGCTGCATCTTGCCCTTGAAGCGCACCAACACCGACTCAGGCATATCCAAAGGCATCACTCCGGTCGCAGCAGCAAACGCCACCAGACCGGAACCTGCGGGAAAGCTGATACCGATTGGGAAACGGGTGTGGCTGTCGCCACCGGTGCCCACGGTGTCGGGCAGCAACAAGCGGTTGAGCCAGGAGTGAATCACGCCGTCACCGGGGCGCAAGCTGATGCCACCGCGGGTGCTGATGAAGTCAGGCAGCTCGTGGTGCATCTTCACGTCCACAGGCTTGGGGTAAGCCGCGGTGTGGCAGAAAGACTGCATCACTAAGTCGGCAGAGAAGCCCAGGCAGGCCAAGTCTTTCAGCTCGTCGCGGGTCATCGGGCCGGTGGTGTCTTGGGAGCCAACAGAAGTCATCTTGGGCTCGCAATAAGTGCCAGGGCGCACGCCCTGGCCTTCAGGCAAACCGCAAGCGCGGCCGACCATCTTCTGGGCCAGGCTGAAACCTTTCTTGGTGTCAGCGGGATTCTGGGGCAAGCGGAACAGCGTGGAAGGCGCCAGGCCCAATGCTTCACGGGCTTTGGCAGTCAGGCCACGGCCGATGATCAGGGGGATACGGCCACCGGCACGCACTTCGTCAAACAGCACATCGCTCTTGACTTGGAACGAAGAGATTTCTTTGCCGTCTTTGAAGGCTTTGCCGTCGTAGGGACGCAGTTCCACCACGTCACCCATGTTCATCTGGTTCACATCCAGCTCGATAGGCAGAGCACCAGCATCTTCCATGGTGTTGTAGAAGATGGGAGCGATCTTGGTGCCCAGGCACACGCCGCCGAAACGCTTGTTGGGAACATAAGGAATGTCTTCACCGGTGAACCACAGCACGGAGTTGGTGGCGGACTTGCGGCTGGAGCCGGTACCGACCACGTCACCCACGTAAGCGACCAGGTTGCCACGTGCGCGCAAGTCTTCGATGAACTTGACCGGGCCGCGCTTGCCATCTTCTTCGGGGGTGATGCCGTCGCGCTTGTTCTTCAACATGGCCAAAGCGTGCAATGGGATGTCTGGGCGACTCCAGGCGTCAGGCGCAGGAGACAGGTCATCGGTGTTGGTTTCGCCGGTGACCTTGAAGATAGTCACGGTGATGCTCTGGGGAACTTCAGGGCGGCTGGTGAACCACTCCGCATCCGCCCAGCTTTGAAGCACAGCTTTGGCGAAAGTGTTGCCCTTTTCGGCCTTTTCCTTCACGTCATGGAACTGGTCGAACATCAACAGGGTTTTCTTCAGGCCTTCGGCAGCTTCTGCAGCCACTGCCGCGTCGTCCAGAAGGTCAACCAGCGGGCTGATGTTGTAGCCGCCCAGCATGGTGCCCAACAATTCGGTTGCACGGGCGCGGGAGATCAAGGTGCATTTCTCAGTACCGTGCGCCACAGCGGCTAGGTAGCTGGCCTTGACCTTGGCCGCATCGTCCACACCAGCAGGCACGCGGTGGGTGATCAGTTCGACGAGGGTTGCTTCTTCGCCGGCAGGGGGCGACTTCAGCAGTTCGATCAACTCGCCGGTCTGCTTGGCAGACAAAGGCAGGGGGGGAATGCCCAACGCAGCGCGTTCAGCCACATGGTCTCGGTAAGCTTGCAACATCTTCACTCTCCTTCAAAAACAATAAAAACACATTCCAGCGCCCGCGCTATCTGCGCGAGCAGCTACTTATTTCATAGCAGCGCCATCCTGTGGCACGGGCAAGGGCTCCAGCAAGTTGGGTGCCGGATTCTTCTCCATTGCCAGTGCCACGGCCTGCTGCTCAGCACTCATACAGGCGTCCGCCAAACGCCGGCCTTGCCGGTGATCCATCAACATGGATTTGTTGGCCAACTGCAACCAGACGGCGCCCCGGGCCGCATCTTCCAGCCGGATCGCTCCGGTCGAAGTAGACACGGGCACCATCACAAACCGCTGCTTGCCGGATTCCACGGCAAAGTGGCCAGCGTGTTCGGGGTGTGCCTGAACAGTAACTTTGTGGGACAGCTCACAAGGCAACACACCGGTCGCCACCCGAGGTGCTACAGCCAGTTGTTCTTCGTTCAAAACCACAGGCTTATCCACGGGATTCGCGGTCACTGCTACACGCGCATTCCGCTTGGAAGCGGTGGCCTGTGACGCTGAGCCATTGCCCAAGGCTGAACTGGTCCAGGTCAGGCTGCACAGCATGGCCGTCACCAGCCAGACAAACTTCATCATGCGGCCTCCTTCCTCGGGCTCGATTCGAAATAGGCGGACACTTCGGACGGCACGACCACACCGGTGGCGTGCGCACGTTCCAACACCTGCCAGAAAAACCGGTAACTGGCCCGGTCGTGCAAAACGCCTCCCGCCGACACAGGCCCCCAATCGGCCGCTGCGGCGCGGGTCACGATGTCTGCCGCCTGCTCCACCGCTTTTGCGTCTGGGGCGAAGGCCTGAACGATGGGCCGGATCTGGTCCGGATGAATGCTCCACATGCGGGTATAGCCCAACGCTTGGGCGGCATATCGGGCTGCAAGGCTCAGCGCCTGAACGTCTTTGAACTCGGTCACCACGCAATGCGAAGGCACCTTGCCAAAAGCATGGCAGGCGCTGGAAATATCGGTCTTGGCACGCACGACCAAGGGGTGATGGAACTGGTCCAGGGTATCGCCATCGGTTGTAGCCCGAACCCCCATGGCTGATGCGGGGATGGCACCGCCATGGCTGGACACAAAGTCCATCAAACCGAAACTGATGGACTGCACGCGCGCATGGGCCGCAATCTCAAAAACGCGATGCACCGCCGCCGGGGACTCGATCAAAACATGCAATGGAATTGAAGCGGCCACCGGACCTAAAGCATCGATAGCGCGGACTGCAACTTCCACATCGGCGGCAGACTCCACCTTAGGCAGCATGATGTAACTCAGGGCATGGGCAGCAGCGCCGACCACACACGCCACGTCCTGCAGAAACGCAGGATGGTCTACCGCATGCAAGCGCGCACCCACACGGCGGCGCAAGCCACTTGCTATTAAATCAGGAGCTGCTTGCGCAGATTTGGCGAGCGCTGCGACCATATTTGCATGGTCAAGTTCACCACCGACGGGCGCACCGTCTTCGCAGTCCAGCGTCACGTCAAAGACGCAAGCGCCGAACTCTTGGGTCATGTCCGCCTGCAATTGCAGGCTCTTGACCATGCGGGCTTCTACGCCGCTGTAATGGTCACACACCGGCAGTACACCCGCAGCACCCTGCGCACCTAAAAGGATGTCGCGCGGATGCTTCACGGTGGGTGCCGGTGCGTGGGCCAAGGATTACAGCAGGTGCTTCACGCCGTCTTGTTCGCCTTGCAGTTCAGCCAAGGTCTTGTTGATGCACTCTTGGGAGAACGCGTCAATTTCCAGGCCCTCAACGATCTTGTACTCACCGTTTGCACAGGTCACGGGGTAACCGAACATGACTTCCTTGGGAATGCCGTATTCGCCGTTGGAAGGAATGCCCATGGTGACCCACTTGCCGTTGGTGCCCAAAGCCCAGTCACGCATGTGGTCGATAGCCGCGTTAGCAGCGGACGCAGCGGAGGACAAACCACGTGCAGCAATGATGGCTGCGCCACGCTTGCCCACGGTAGGCAAAAAGGTTTCGCGGTTCCAGGTTTCGTCGTTGATCATGTCTTTCACAGACTGGCCAGCGATGGTGGCGAAACGGTAGTCGGCGTACATGGTGGGAGAGTGATTGCCCCACACGGCCAATTTTTCGATGTCTGCCACAGGCTTGCCGGTCTTGGAAGCCAACTGGCTGGCAGCGCGGTTGTGGTCCAGGCGCAGCATGGCAGTGAAGTTCTTGGCTGGCAGATCGGGCGCCGCCTTCATGGCGATATAGGCGTTGGTGTTGGCTGGGTTACCGACTACCAGAACCTTGACGTTGCGGGAAGCCACAGCGTTCAGTGCCTTGCCTTGGGTAGTGAAAATGGCGCCGTTGATGGCCAACAGTTCAGCACGCTCCATGCCGGGACCGCGTGGGCGAGAACCGACCAACAACGCGTAGTCGGTGTCCTTGAAGGCGGACATAGGATCGGAGTGGGCTTCGATACCAGCCAACAGTGGGAATGCGCAGTCTTCCAGTTCCATGATCACACCCTTGAGTGCGTTCTGGGCCTTCTCGTCGGGGATTTCCAGCAATTGCAAGATTACGGGCTGGTCTTTGCCCAACATTTCGCCGGAGGCGATGCGAAACAGAAGTGCGTAACCGATTTGACCTGCTGCGCCTGTAACGGCAACGCGGACGGGTTTCTTGCTCATGGTAAAACTCCAGGAAGTGTTGAGAAAACGGCGACTGAGCAGCGCCCGCAACAAGCCGTGCTGCGCTGCAGAATGCCTGAGAGTTTACCCTTGAATTTAGCGCCCGGTCAATTTGTCTTATGTCTTATATAAGATATGATTAGCGAAATTTTTCGAGCCTGACTCGTCGCTGACAGAAACCCCGCATCCATGCCTGCAAACACCCTCTCTGCGAACGACAGCGCTACAGGCGCATCGGTCGACCCGGGCGCGCAATCCGGGGCATCGGGCACACCGGCATTCAGTCCGCTCTACCAGCAAATCAAGGCCCTCATCCTGCAAAGCCTGCAGAGTGGCGAATGGAAACCCAGTACAGCCATCCCCAGTGAGCAAGAGCTTGCCGGTCGGTACAAGGTCAGCCAGGGCACGGTTCGCAAAGCCATTGACGAGCTCGCCGCCGAAAACCTCGTGGTGCGGCGCCAGGGCAAGGGCACCTTTGTGGCCACCCACGCAGAGCGGCACGTCCAGTATCGTTTTTTGCGCCTGGTCCCCGAGGCAGGCGACCCATCCAACGAAGGACCGGCCCAGCGTCGGATCATTGATTGCAAGCGCACCCGAGCCAGCGCCGATGTGGCGCGCGCCTTGTCTTTGCGGTCAGGGGATGCGGTGTTGCAAGTCCGGCGCGTGCTGTCCTTTGCAGGCGTCCCCACCATTCTGGAAGACTTGTGGCTCCCCGGCGGCCCTTTCAAAGGGCTGACGGCAGAGCGACTGACCAGCTATGACGGTGCGATGTATGCACTTTTTGAAACAGAATTCGGTGTGCGCATGGTGCGTGCTGAGGAAAAGATCAAAGCCGTCCTTCCCGACAGCGAGCAGCGTGATTTGCTCCAAGTTGGTGCAAACGCTCCTCTGTTGAGTGTGGAACGTACGGCCTTTACCTACAACGACTTACCCATGGAGCTCCGCCGGGGCTTGTACCTGACCGACACACACTACTATCGAAATGCGCTAAATTGATGCGTCGCACCATGCAAGTCCAATGTCAGATTGGTGCGGTGCAATAGAATTTTGGTCTGCGATTCCCAGAATTACAAACACGTTACATCCAAGAAAGCCCATCCATGACTGAGCTCACCTCCACCCAAAAGCGCGCGCGGCCCGAATTCCGCAACATCAATGCGCTCAGTGACCTGCCGACCTATCGACTTCCACCCGCAGGCTGGGTGTCCATCCTCCACCGCATCAGCGGCGCCATCATGTTCATCCTGATGCCTTTCATTATCTGGATGTTCGACACTTCCGTATCCTCGGAAATCTCATTTGCAAAGTTCACCAGCGCGTTTAGCGTCGGTGTGGGCTTCATTCCCGGCTGGTTTGTGAAGCTCGTGGCTCTGGCCATCATTTGGGCTTACTTGCACCATTTCATTGCAGGCATGCGCCACCTGTGGATGGACATCAACCATGCAGTGAGCAAAGAGTTCGGCCGCAGTTCCGCCCTCGTCACCTTGGGTTTGGGCACTTTGCTCACCTTGGTGCTGGCACTCAAGCTCTTCGGCGTTTACTAACAACGAGAAAAGGAAAACCAAATGGCAGTGAATTACGGATCCAAGCGCGTCGTCGTTGGCGCGCATTACGGCCTGCGTGACTGGTTGGCGCAGCGCGTTACTGCAGTCCTGATGGCTTTGTTCACCATCGCGCTATTGGCGCAAGTGATTTTGTTCAAGGGCCCCATCGGCTATGACAAATGGGCCGGTATCTTCTCCCAGCAGTGGATGAAGTTCCTGACTTTCGCGGTCATCATCGCCATGCTCTACCACGTCTGGGTGGGTGTCCGTGATATCTGGATGGATTACGTGAAACCCGTCTCCATTCGCTTGTCTCTGCAAGTGTTCTCCATTGTTTGGTTGGTCGGCTGTGCCGGCTGGGCCATCCAGGTTCTGTGGCGTCTCTGATCCCCTCCAACAGGCACTAATACATGTCTTACTCCGTCTCTAAACGCAAATTCGACGTCGTAATCGTCGGCGCCGGTGGCTCCGGCATGCGCGCTTCCCTGCAGCTGGCACGTGCCGGTCTGAATGTGGCCGTTCTGTCCAAAGTGTTCCCCACCCGCTCCCACACCGTGGCAGCACAAGGCGGCATCGGTGCCTCCTTGGGCAACATGAACGACGACAACTGGCACTACCACTTCTATGACACCGTCAAGGGCTCCGACTGGCTCGGCGACCAGGACGCTATCGAATTCATGTGCCGTGAAGCTCCCAAGGTGGTGTACGACCTGGAGCACATGGGCATGCCTTTCGACCGCAACCCTGATGGCACCATTTACCAGCGCCCCTTCGGTGGCCACACCGCCAACTACGGTGAAAAAGCAGTGGAACGCGCTTGCGCTGCAGCAGACCGTACCGGCCACGCCATGTTGCACACGCTGTACCAGCAGAACGTGGCAGCCAAGACCAGCTTCTTCGTGGAGTGGATGGCACTGGACCTGATCCGCGACGCTGAAGGCGACGTGGTCGGTGTCACCGCCCTGGAAATGGAAACCGGCGATATCCACATTCTGGAAGCCAAGACTACGCTGCTGGCTACCGGTGGCGCAGGCCGCATTTTTGCCGCTTCCACCAATGCATTCATCAACACTGGCGACGGCTTGGGTATGGCAGCGCGTGCTGGCATCCCATTGGAAGACATGGAGTTCTGGCAGTTCCACCCCACCGGCGTGGCCGGTGCCGGTGTGTTGCTGACCGAAGGTTGTCGTGGCGAAGGCGCGATTCTGCTCAACAGTAACGGTGAACGCTTCATGGAGCGTTATGCGCCTACCCTGAAAGACTTGGCTCCGCGTGACTTCGTGTCCCGCTCCATGGACCAGGAAATCAAGGAAGGCCGTGGCTGCGGCCCGAACAAGGACTACGTGCTCTTGAAGCTGGACCACCTGGGTGCTGAAACCATCCACAAACGTCTGCCATCGGTGTACGAAATCGGCGTGAACTTCGCCAACGTGGACATCACCAAAGAGCCTATACCCGTGGTGCCCACCATTCATTACCAGATGGGTGGTATCCCCACCAACGTCAATGGCCAGGTGGTAGTGCAAAACGGCGACGTGCACAACCAGGTCGTCAACGGCTTGTACGCGGTGGGAGAATGCTCTTGCGTTTCGGTGCACGGCGCCAACCGCCTGGGCACCAACTCGCTGCTGGACCTGCTGGTGTTCGGCCGCGCCGCCGGCAACCACATCGTCAACTACATCAAGGGCAGCAAAGAGCACAAGCCTCTGCCCAAGGACGCAGCTGACCGCACCTTGGCGCGCGTTTCCCGCCTGGACAATGCCGGCAGCGGTGAGTACGCCCAGGACGTTGCTAACGACTTGCGCGCTTCCATGCAGCAACACGCCGGAGTGTTCCGTACCCAGAAGAGCATGGACGAAGGCGTGGTCAAGATTGCCGAGCTGCGCGAACGCGTCAAGGCCCTCAACCTCAAGGACAAATCCAAGGTATTCAACACAGCTCGCATCGAAGCGCTGGAAGTTGAAAACCTGATCGAAGCGGCCGAAGCAACCATCGTGTCGGCAGCTGCCCGTCACGAAAGCCGCGGCGCCCACACTGTGGATGATTACGGCGATACCCCTGAGCACCCGAATGGTCGTAACGACCAAGACTGGCACAAACATACCCTGTGGTACAGCGAAGGCAACCGCCTGAGCTACAAGCCCGTGCAGATGAAGCCTTTGACTGTGGACTCCGTGCCACTCAAGGTCCGTACTTTCTAAGCGTAGAACCTTCGCGAGAACCTGAACATGACCAAACGTACTTTCTCCATCTACCGCTACGATCCAGACAAGGATGCCAAGCCCTACATGCAGGACATCGAGGTAGAACTCGACGGTTCCGAGCGCATGTTGCTGGACGCTTTGATGAAGCTGAAGGCCATCGATCCTTCCATCTCCTTCCGACGCTCCTGCCGCGAAGGCGTATGCGGATCGGATGCCATGAACATCAACGGCAAAAACGGTCTGGCCTGCCTGACCAACATGCTGACCTTGCCCGGCAAAATCGTCCTTAAGCCCCTGCCCGGTCTGCCCGTGATCCGCGATTTGATCGTGGACATGACCCAGTTCTTCAAGCAGTACAACTCGATCAAGCCCTACCTGATCAACGACACTGTGCCGCCCGAGAAAGAGCGCCTGCAGTCCCCCGAAGAGCGAGAAGAACTCAACGGTCTGTACGAGTGCATCTTGTGCGCCAGCTGCTCCACCAGCTGCCCCAGCTTCTGGTGGAACCCCGACAAGTTTGTGGGCCCCGCGGGCTTGCTGCAGGCCTACCGCTTCATTGCGGACAGCCGCGATCAAGCTACCGGTGAGCGTTTGGACAATCTGGAAGATCCCTACCGCCTGTTCCGTTGCCACACCATCATGAACTGCGTCGATGTGTGCCCCAAGGGTCTGAACCCCACCAAGGCCATCGGCAAGATCAAGGAAATGATGGTCCTGCGTGCGGTTTGATACAGACCAAGGTGCACACGCGTGGCTGAAGCATTGATTGATGAACGGGGTTTGAGCAAGCTGCAATGGCGTTGCCGGCGCGGCTTGCTTGAAAACGACTTGTTCATCGAGCGCTTCTTCCGCCGCTACAGCGATACGCTGACGGTGCGCCATGCCGATGCCCTGTCGGCGCTGATGGACTTGAGCGACAACGACCTGCTGGACGTCCATCTGGCACGAAAAACGCTGTTGCAGGTGGACGCTGCTCTCGATCGCGCAGACGTCCATGAAGTTTTAAAAATGTTGAGAGAACCTCTCTGAAAGGCGAAAGATGAAACTAGCTGATAACAAAGCCACCCTGTCGTTCAGTAACGGCAGCCCCAGCGTGGAAATGCCCGTTTACCAGGGCAACATCGGACCGGATGTGATCGACATCCGCAAGCTTTACGCCCAGACCGGCATGTTCACCTATGACCCCGGTTTTCTCTCAACCGCTTCCTGCCAGTCCGGCATCACTTACATCGACGGCGACAAGGGTGAACTGCTGTACCGCGGCTACCCCATTGAACAGTTGGCCACCAACGTCGACTACCTGGATACCTGCCACCTGTTGCTGAAGGGTGAACTGCCCAACGCCACCGAGCGCGTCGATTTCCACAAACTCGTGACAAACCACACAATGGTCAACGAGCAGATGCAGTTCTTCTTGCGTGGCTTCCGCCGCGACGCGCACCCCATGGCCGTGTTGACCGGCTTGGTGGGCGCCCTGTCTGCGTTCTACCACGACAGCACCGACATCAATAACCCCGAGCACCGCGAAATCGCCGCGATCCGCCTGATCGCCAAAATGCCTACGCTCGTGGCGATGGCCTACAAATACGGCGTGGGCCAACCTTTCATGTACCCGCAGAACGACCTGAGCTACTCCGGCAACTTCCTGCGCATGATGTTCGGCACTCCTTGCGAAGAGTACAAGGTCAACCCCGTGATCGAGCGCGCGATGGACCGCATCTTCATCCTGCACGCAGACCACGAGCAGAACGCGTCCACCTCTACCGTTCGCCTGTGCGGTTCCTCCGGCACCAACCCGTTTGCTGCCATCGCAGCCGGTGTGGCTTGCTTGTGGGGCCCTGCCCACGGCGGTGCGAACGAAGCCTGCCTGAACATGCTGGAAGACATCCAGCGTCAAGGCGGCGTGTCCAAAGTCGGCCAGTTCATGGAACAGGTCAAGGACAAGAACTCCGGTGTCAAGCTCATGGGCTTCGGTCACCGCGTGTACAAGAACTACGACCCCCGCGCCAAGCTCATGCAGGAAACCTGCAACGAAGTGCTGGAAGCCTTGGGTCTGGAGAACGACCCCTTGTTCAAGCTGGCCAAGCAGCTGGAAAAGATTGCTCTGGAAGACGACTACTTCGTCCAGCGCAAGCTGTACCCCAACGTGGACTTTTACTCCGGTATCGTGCAGCGCGCCATCGGCATCCCTGTGAACCTGTTCACCGGTATCTTCGCTTTGGCCCGTACCGTCGGCTGGATTGCCCAGTTGAACGAGATGATCGGCGACCCTGAGTACAAGATCGGCCGCCCACGCCAGTTGTTCACCGGCTCCGTCAAGCGCGACGTCAAGCCACTGGACCAGCGTTAAGCCCTCCCGGGCCTACCCTGAAAACCCCGCCGCCTGCAAAGGTCGCGGGGTTTTTTCTATCCAATCCGGCTCTAGCGCTCATGGATTCTGCGCGAGCAGCTACTGTTTTCATAGCAATTTACAGCCCATCGACAGCCGCATGTCGAGATGAACCCTTTCCCAGTCAAGATCCATGGCATCTCGAAATGCGATGACTAATCCAGAAGCGAGTGGGAGAATACCGGCATCACATCGCTGATCACGATGCCACTTCTTCATGCCACATATAGACCGCCCTCTGACCCGCCGAATGGACCTGACATCGCTGCAGATGTTTGTGGCTGTCTGCGAGACGGGCAGCATCGGCAAGGCGGCGGAGCGCGAATTTATTGCCCCCTCGGCACTCAGCAAGCGGCTCAGTGATCTGGAGCTGGCGCTAGGAAGCCAGTTGCTGCAGCGCCATTCACGCGGTGTGCACCCTACCCCAGCAGGGCAAAGCCTGTTGCACCACGCCCGCAGCGTATTCTTCAGCCTGGACCGCATGCACACTGAGTTGACGGAATACGCCGACGGCGCCAAAGGCCAGGTGCGGGTACACGCCAGCATCTCGGCCACGGTGCAGTTTCTACCGGAAGACCTGGGCGCCTTCATCCGTGCCCACCAAGGCATCAAGATTGATCTGGAAGAGCACTTGAGCACCGAAGTCATTCGTGCCGTTGAGGAAGGTGCCGCCGATTTCGGTGTCTGCAATACGGCGGACGGCGTGGGCGAATTGCAGACCCTGCCCTACCGGCAGGACCAACTGGTGCTTATTGTTCCCCGCACCCATGCGCTCGCCCGCGAACCCTCAGTGGCGTTCGCGGACACCCTGGCGCTGGACCATGTGGGCCTGCATTCCAACAGCTCCATTTATGTCGCCATGCGCCAGGCTGCCACAGCGCTGGGGCAGAGCATCAAACTGCGCATTCAGGTCACCGGGCTGGATGCCATGTGCCGCATGATCCACAACGGCCTGGGCGTGGGCGTCATGCCCCTGCGCGCATTCACGCTGATGCACAACGCCGGCGAACTGGCTGCAGTGCCCCTAACCGACCCCTGGGCCCACCGCCGCATTGAGCTGGTGGCCCGCGACTTCTCGACCCTGCCCCGCAGCGCGCGGCTGCTGGTCGACCACCTAAAATCGTCTCTCTAAAGGAAGCATTTATGGCACGCACGCTCTACGACAAACTCTGGGACGACCACGTCGTTCATACCGAAGACGATGGCACCTCCATCCTCTATATCGATCGCCATCTGGTCCACGAAGTGACCAGCCCCCAGGCGTTTGAAGGACTGCGTGAAGCAGGTCGCAAGGTCTGGCGCATCAGCTCCATCGTCGCCACTGCCGACCACAATACGCCAACCACCGGCTGGGAGCTGGGCTACGACGGCATTACCGACCCGACCAGCAAAGAACAGGTCACCACTCTGGACAGCAACATCAAGGAATTCGGCTCTGCCGCTTATTTCCCCTTCCTGTCCAAGCGCCAGGGCATCGTGCACGTCATGGGGCCTGAAAACGGTGCCACTCTGCCCGGCATGACCGTGGTGTGCGGCGACTCCCATACCTCCACCCACGGCGCGTTTGGGGCCTTGGCCCATGGCATCGGTACCAGCGAGGTCGAGCACGTGATGGCCACGCAAACCCTGCTGGCCAAAAAGGCCAAGAACATGCTGATCAAGGTCGAAGGCAACGTGGCCCCCGGCATCACCGGCAAAGACATTGTGCTGGCCATCATCGGCAAAATCGGCACCGCTGGCGGCACCGGCTACACCATCGAATTCGGCGGCTCCGCCATCCGTGCGCTGAGCATGGAAGGCCGCATGACCGTGTGCAACATGGCCATCGAAGCCGGCGCCCGTGCCGGACTGGTGGCCGTGGACGAGAAAACCATCGACTACGTCAAGGGCCGCCCCTTGGCCCCCGGCGCCAACGCCACCTCTCCTGAGGCTGCCGCAGTGGAATGGGATCAAGCGGTTGCTTTCTGGAAGACCCTGCACTCAGACGCTGGCGCGCATTTCGACACCGTCGTCGAGCTGGACGCAACCCAAATCGTGCCGCAAGTCACATGGGGAACATCTCCCGAAATGGTGCTGGGTGTGGACGCCATCGTGCCGGACCCCGACAAAGAAAAAGACGCCAGCAAGCGTGGCGCCATTGAGCGGGCACTCACCTACATGGGATTGGAACCCGGCAAGGCCTTGAACGATTTGTTCGTAGACAAAGTGTTCATCGGCTCCTGCACCAACAGCCGCATCGAAGACATGCGCGAAGCCGCGGCCGTAGTGAAGAAGCTGGGCCAGAAAGTGGCCAAGAACATCAAGTTGGCCATGGTCGTGCCTGGCTCCGGCTTGGTGAAAGAGCAAGCCGAGCGCGAAGGCCTGCATGAGATCTTCAAGGCCGCGGGCTTTGAGTGGCGCGAGCCCGGCTGCTCCATGTGCCTGGCCATGAACGCCGACCGACTGGAGCCCGGCGAGCGCTGCGCATCTACCAGCAACCGCAACTTTGAAGGCCGCCAAGGCGCCGGTGGCCGCACCCACCTGGTGAGCCCCGCCATGGCGGCTGCCGCAGCCATCCATGGACACTTTGTCGATATCCGCAAGTTCGCCTGACCCATTGAAAGGACTGAATATGAAAACCGCACTAATCGCCGCATGCGCTGCCACCCTGCTGTTGCTGTCTGGATGCAACACGGTCAAAGGCATGGGCCAGGACATTCAAAAGGCCGGCGAAAAAATTGAAGGCGCTGCCAAGAAATGAAAAACTTTACTGTTCACCAAGGGCTGGTTGCGCCCATGGACCGCGAAAACGTGGACACCGACGCGATCATCCCCAAGCAATTTCTCAAATCCATCCGCAAGACCGGCTTCGGTCAGAACCTGTTTGACGAATGGCGCTACCTAGATGCGGGCTACCCCGGCCAGGACCCCGCCAGCCGCAAGCCCAACCCGGACTTTGTGCTGAACCAGCCCCGCTATGCCGGCGCATCCATCCTGCTGGCGCGCAAAAACTTCGGCTGCGGTTCCAGCCGTGAGCACGCGCCCTGGGCGATTGACCAATATGGCTTTCGCGCCATCATTGCGCCCAGCTATGCCGATATCTTCTTCAACAACTGCTTCAAGAACGGCCTGCTGCCGATCCAGCTGAGCGAAGCCCAAGTAGACCAGTTGTTCAACGAAGCACTGGCCTTCCCCGGTTATCAGCTCACCATTGATCTGGAGCGCCAAGTCATCGTGAAGCCACAGGGCGAAGAAATCCCGTTCGATGTGCAGGCCTTCCGCAAGTACTGCTTGCTCAACGGCTTTGACGACATTGGCCTGACATTGCGCCATGCCGACAAGATCAAGGCTTTCGAAGCCCAACGTTTGGCCACAAAACCCTGGCTGGCACAGACCATGTCTGCGTAAGCAGCTATCAAATTCATAGTATTCAAAGGACATCATGAAAATTGCAGTCTTGCCGGGTGACGGCATCGGCACCGAAATCGTGGCGGAGGCCGTGAAGGTTTTGAACGCCCTGGACCTGAAGCTGGAAATGGAAACCGCACTCGTGGGCGGTTGTGCCTATGAGGCCCATGGCCACCCCCTGCCCGAAGCTACCCTCAAGCTGGCCAAGGAAGCGGACGCGGTGTTGTTCGGCGCCGTGGGCGACTGGAAGTACGACAAGCTGGAACGCCAGTTCCGCCCCGAGCAGGCCATTCTGGGCTTGCGCAAGAATTTGGGCCTGTTTGCCAACTTCCGCCCCGCGATTTGCTACGAGCAGTTGGTAGGCGCCTCCAGCCTCAAGCCCGAGCTGATTGCGGGCCTGGACATCCTCATCATCCGTGAACTGACTGGCGACATCTACTTCGGCCAACCCCGCGGCCGCCGCATCGCCACAGACGGCCACTTCCCCGGCGCGGAAGAAGCGTTCGACACCATGCGCTACAGCCGCCCCGAGATCGAGCGCATCGCACATGTGGCTTTCCAGGCCGCTCAGAAGCGCAACAGGCGTGTCACCAGCGTAGACAAAAACAATGTGCTGGAAACCTCTCAGTTGTGGAAAGACGTGATGGTCGAAGTGGGCCAGCAATACCCCGACGTAGAGTTGGACCACATGTTGGTTGACAACGCCGCCATGCAGCTAGTCAAAGCGCCCAAGAAGTTTGACGTGCTGGTCACCGGCAACATGTTCGGCGACATCCTGTCCGACGAAGCCTCCATGCTGACCGGCTCCATCGGAATGCTGCCTTCTGCCAGCCTAAACAGCAGCAACCAAGGCCTGTACGAGCCCAGCCACGGCAGCGCACCGGACATCGCCGGCAAAGGCATTGCCAACCCGTTAGCCACCATCCTGAGTGCCGCGATGATGCTGCGCTTCAGTCTGAACCAGGAAGCTGCTGCACAGCGAATTGAAGCCGCCGTGAAGAAGGTGCTTGAACAGGGTTTCCGCACAGCCGACATTTACAGCGAAGGCACCACCCGCGTCAGCACCAAAGAGATGGGCGACGCGGTGCTCAAGGCTCTGGCCTAAAGACTGCGAGGCGAGGGTCTGTTGCGCAACAGACCCGCGCCAAGCAAAATCATTTCAGTCCGCGCGGAGCAAAAAATTCTTGTTTTGCGCTACAATAATTTCATGTTTGTCGCACGCCCCTTCTCTTTGAGCTTGTTGACTGCCTCCTTGGCAGCCAAGGCCGCGCGCGCAATCATTTCCAAAACCACGACCATTAAGGGCTGATCCAGCTCCGGTATCGTCGTGCGCCCCCGGCCAGACGAGCCGGAGCAAACAGCCCAGGTCGGGCATCGTTTGTTTACATTGAAAGGGCGTTGATATGAGCAAGTTGGTAGGTTTGGTCGGCTGGCGCGGCATGGTCGGCTCGGTGTTGATGGATCGCATGGCGCAGGAAAAAGATTTCGATCTGATAGAGCCGCTTTTCTTCTCGACCAGCAATGCAGGCGGCAAGGCTCCAGCAGAGGCCAAGAACGAAACCACGCTGCAAGACGCTTACAACATCGAAGCCCTCAAGCGCTGCGACATCATCATCACCGCCCAAGGTGGCGACTACACCACCGAAGTATTCCCCAAGCTGCGCGCAACAGGATGGAACGGCCATTGGATCGACGCAGCTTCCACGCTGCGCATGGAAAAAGACGCCGTCATCATCCTGGACCCTGTGAACATGCCTGTCATCAAGGACGCGCTGGCCAAGGGCGGCAAAAACTGGGTGGGTGGCAATTGCACCGTGAGCTGCATGCTGATGGGCGTGGGCGCGCTGTACAAGGCAGGCCTCGTCGAGTGGATGAGCACCCAGACATACCAGGCAGCATCCGGCGGAGGCGCCCAGCATATGCGCGAACTGCTGACCCAATACGGCACCCTGAATGCGGAGGTCAAAGCCCTACTCGACGACCCCAAGAGCGCCATTCTGGAAATCGACCGCAAGGTTATCGCCAAGCAGCGCGCACTGACCGGAGCTGAAACCGCCAACTTCGGCGTGCCACTGGGCGGCTCGCTGATCCCTTGGATCGACAAGGATCTGGGCAACGGCATGTCCAAAGAAGAGTGGAAAGGCATGGCCGAAACCAACAAGATTTTGGGCATGGGCGAAGGATTCGGCAGCTCTGCCATTCCCGTAGATGGTTTCTGCGTGCGCGTGGGCGCCATGCGCTGCCACAGCCAGGCCTTGACCTTCAAGCTGAAAAAAGACGTGCCCGTGGCAGACATTGAAGCCATGATCTCTGCAGACAACCAGTGGGTCAAAGTGGTACCCAACACCCGTGAAGCCACCATTCAGGATCTGACACCTGTGGCGGTGACCGGCACCATGACTATCCCTGTGGGCCGTATCCGCAAGCTGGCCATGGGGCCTGAGTACGTGGGCGCCTTCACTATCGGTGACCAGCTGCTGTGGGGAGCTGCCGAGCCACTGCGCCGCATGCTGCGGATCCTGCTCGACGCGTAACAGAGAGTTACACGTCGTTGCCCCTAGGCAACATACGCGAGGGCGACAATAGGCAATCGGGGCAAGCTTTGAAAGTTAAGCGCTTTCTCAGCTTGTCTCCGTAAGACATTGATGTTATGGTACTTTTTACGTTTCAAGTATCGGGCCTGTTTGCCTGAAAACCGACAAGTACATTGCCGCTCGCGTGAGCACCGGAGGCCTATAAATTGATCGCAAAGACACATCGTTGGCAGAGGACCGCCATAGCGGCTGCAGCCATTGCGCTACTCGGCTTGTCCGGAACCGGAGCCTATGCGCTTTCGCTGGGCCGTTTGACTGTTCAGTCGGCGTTGGGCGAACCGCTGCGTGCTGAAGTTGAAGTTCCTGACATTACTGCAGAGGAAGCCGCCTCGTTGAAAGCAGCAGTTGCTCAACCAGAGGCTTTCACTGCTGCTGGCCTGGAGTACAGCGCGGCACTCACCGGCCTTCAGACCAGCCTGCAACGACGTGCTGATGGCCGCGCTTACTTGCGCCTCACCAGTGACCGCACTGTGAACGATCCGTTCATTGATTTGATTCTGGAGGCGACCTGGTCCTCTGGCCGCATCGTTCGGGACTACACCCTGTTGTTGGATCCACCCAGCCTAAAGCGTGCTGCCCCGGCGCCGACCTTGGCTCAAACGCCTGCGGTCGTTACTACTCCCATAGCTCCAGCGCCTGCTGCGTCAGCTGCGCCCAAACCAGCTCCAGCGGAAGCTGCCCGTCCCGCAGCACCTGCCCGTACCCCTGCAACGTCTGCAGAAGCGCCTGCGCCCAAGGCAGCTTCAGGCGACGAAAAGCAAATCACCGTCAAACCTGGCGACACCGCAAGCAAGATTGCCAGCGCCAACAAACCTGCTGGTGTGTCCCTTGACCAAATGTTGGTGGCCTTGTTGCGCTCCAACCCGGATGCGTTCGTAAACGACAACCTGAACCGCGTTCGCGCCGGAGCGGTCATGACAGTGCCAACCGCGGATATCGCGACCAGCGTTTCCCCGGCTGAAGCATCCAAAATCGTTGTTGCGCAAAGCAAGGATTTCAACGATTTCCGCCGCAACTTGGCGGGTAACGCCCCGCAAGCCACCGTGAGCGCTGCGGACCGAAAAGCCAGCGGCTCGATTGAAGCCAAAGTGGACGAAAAGAAGCCTGCTTCGACCACGCCTGACAAATTGACACTGTCCAAGGGCGCTGTTTCCTCCAAGGCCGATGAAGCCAAAATCGCCAAAGAGCGTGAAGCCAAAGATGCAGCAGCCCGCGCAGCCGAGCTGACCAAAAACATCAGCGAACTGAACAAAATCAATGCTGCAAACGCACCGGCACCAGCAGCACCCGCGAGCAAGCCTTCAGCGGCGCCTGCGGTTCCTGTGGCTGGAATGACCGCACCTTCTGTTGCAGCAAGCGCTCCCGCAGCTATCGCGTCTGCTCCAGTGCCTGCAGCCCCAGTCGCCGCGACATCTGCCCCCGAAGCTCCCGCCCCCGTCGCGAAGGCGCCGGCTCCTGTAAAGCCTGTTGTGCCGGCACCAGTTCTGGAAGAACCGTCTCTGATAGACACACTGATGGAAGATCCATTGGTTCCCGCTGGGGCGGTTGGTTTATTGGCCCTTTTGGGCGGCTTCGCTGCCTACCGTGTTCGCCAACGCAAGAAAAACGCCTCCCAAGTGGACAGCGCGTTTCTGGAAAGCCGCCTTCAACCGGACTCTTTCTTCGGTGCAAGTGGTGGTCAACGGGTAGACACCAATCAAAATGGCCCTGTGAGCGCATCGTCCATGGTGTATTCCGCAAGCCAGCTGGATGCTGCCGACGATGTGGACCCTGTGGCAGAGGCTGACGTGTATCTCGCCTATGGCCGTGACCTGCAAGCAGAAGAAATCCTGAAGGAAGCCGTCCGATCCAACCCGGGACGTTTGGCTATCCATACCAAGCTGCTGGAAATTTTTGCCAAGCGCCGCGACACCCGAAGTTTTGAAAGCACGGCCACACAAGCCTACAAGCTGACTGGGGCCAACAGTCCTGAGTGGACCCGCATTTGCGAGATGGGTCAGTCAATCGATCCATCGAATTCACTTTACCAGCCTGGAGGCGCGCCCCCAGGACCCGCCGCTGTAGCGACAGCGCCCATATCCGCTTTCAGCAGCAGCACAGTGGCCGAGTCGGCACACGCCGAGCTCGAACCCGCTTTGGGAGGGGGAGTAGATTTGGATCTGGATCTTGATTTTTCCCTCGACGATGAACCTGCCTCAAGCGCGATCAGCGATGTGACGGGCGGAAACATGACGTCAAGTGCGGAACAGACGATCAAGCTGCAAACCCAGGCCGCCGACAACGGACTGGACATGGACTTCGACTTGGCTGAAGAGGAGCCTGGTGCACCGAGTGCCCAGTTCGAGCCTGCCAGCCAGATGCCGGAGATTTCTTTGTCACTGGATGACCTTGAGGTCCCATTGGACGCAGGCAGTGCTAATCCATTGAGATTTGAGGCTACCAGCCCTGCTCCGGTAGATTCGGTAGCAGCACCCAGCCAGACTGCCGACACCGGTTTGATGGAGTTTGACCTGAGCTCTCTGTCCATGGAGCTCGATAGCCCGGCAGGATCCCTCGCTGCGGCACCAGACAATTTCAGCGAAGACCCCTTGGGCACCAAACTCGCCTTGGCGGAAGAGTTCATCTCCATCGGAGACGAAGACGGTGCGCGTGCGCTCATCGAAGAAGTGATGTCGGAAGCGACCGGTGAAGTCCGGGCCAAAGCTCAAAAAGCGCTGGCGCAACTGAGCTGACCTTTGGATGGAACGGACAATGACGACCGAGGGCGTGTGCGCGTAGTTTTAGGCGTTACGTACAACGGCCAGGGGTACCAGGGTTGGCAAAGCCAATCCTCAGGTCAGACGATCCAAGACAAACTGGAAGCCGCGCTGGGTAAGTTCACTGCCCAGCGCGTTTCCACTTTGTGCGCCGGCCGCACCGATGCGGGAGTGCATGGCCTGATGCAGGTAGTGCACTTCGACACAAATATCGACCGCGACACCTACTCCTGGATACGCGGCACCAACGCGAATTTACCCAAAGACATTTCGGTCCAATGGGCGGTAAAGACAACCCCCGAATTTCATTGCCGAGCCTCCGCCCTTTCAAGGCGTTATGCCTACGTACTTCTGGAATCTCCCATTCGGCCCAGCGTAGAAACTGGACGGGTTGGCTGGACCTTCAACCAGTTGGACGAAACCGCCATGCGCAAGGCGGCCGACTATCTGGTCGGAGAACACGATTTCACCTCGTTTCGTGCCGCCCAGTGCCAAGCATTGAGTCCGATCAAAAACCTGATTCGCATTGACTTTCACAAGCGCGGGGTCTACTGGCGGATCGAGTTTGAGGCCAATGCGTTTTTGCACCACATGATCCGCAACATCATGGGTTGCCTGGTACAAATCGGCCAAGGGAAAAAACCACCGGAGTGGATGGCGGAAGTGCTGGCCGCCCGCAGCCGCAAAGTGGCGGCACCGACCTTCTCGCCGGATGGTTTGTACTTTCTCGGCCCCCGCTATGCCCCCCATTGGGGTATGCCGGATCGCACGCCTGCGTATGATGCGTTGCCATGAACGCAAGCACCACGCTCACCGACACTTACCCCCGTACCCGAATCAAAATTTGCGGCCTGACCCGCGAGCAGGACGTTGATGCCGCAGTCGCTGCCGGCGCCGACGCCATCGGATTTGTGCTTTATGCCAAAAGCCCTAGGGCCGTGACGGCCGAGCGCGCCGCCGAACTGGCCAAACGGCTGCCGCCCTTCGTAACGCCTGTGTTGTTGTTCGTCAACGCAAGCGCTACAGAAATAGGAGCTGCTTGCGCAATGGTGGCGGGCGCTACCGTGCAATTTCATGGAGATGAAACGGCAAACGAATGCCAGACGGCCACCGGAGATGCTGCCCGACCCTACTTGCGCGCGGCACGGATTCCGCTGGGGGAGGACGCTCAAGCCTTTGACCTCGTACAATTTGCGCACGATTATTCGAACGCCCAAGCCATTCTGTTAGACGCCCATGTGGACGGCTACGGTGGCGGTGGCAAAACATTCAATTGGTCACTTCTTCCTCCAAGCGTCAACGCTCACCTCGTCTTGAGTGGTGGACTCACCAGTGCAAACGTGGGCGATGGCATCACGTCGGTACGGCCGCGCTGTAGGTCGCTGGCTGTGGACGTGAGCTCCGGCGTCGAAGCCGAAGACGCTCACGGCAAGCCCCTCAAGGGCATCAAAGACCCCGAAAAAATCCGCCAGTTCGTTGCCGCCGTGCGCGCGGCGGACCGGCATCTTGCAGGAATGTAAACACCATGTTCGATTACCAACAACCCGACGCAAAAGGTCACTTCGGCAAATACGGCGGCAGTTTTGTCTCCGAGACACTGACGCACGCCATCAACGAGCTCAAAGACGCCTACGCCAAGTACCAGCATGACCCCGAGTTCCTGGCGGAATTCCAATCAGAACTGGCCCACTTTGTAGGCCGCCCCTCCCCCGTGTATCACGCCGCCCGCATGAGCCGCGAAATGGGTGGCGCGCAAATCTTTCTTAAACGCGAAGACCTGAATCACACCGGCGCGCACAAGGTCAACAACACCATTGGCCAAGCCATGCTGGCCAAGCGCATGGGCAAGCCCCGCGTGATTGCCGAAACCGGCGCCGGCCAACACGGTGTGGCCACTGCCACCATCTGCGCCCGCTACGGATTGGAATGTGTGGTCTACATGGGCAGCGAAGACGTGAAGCGCCAAAGCCCCAATGTGTATCGCATGAAGCTGCTGGGTGCCACCGTGGTGCCCGTGGAAAGCGGCAGCAAGACGCTCAAGGACGCACTCAACGAAGCCATGCGCGACTGGGTTGCCAATGTGGACAACACTTTCTACATCATCGGCACCGTGGCCGGCCCCCACCCCTACCCCATGATGGTGCGCGACTTCCAGAGCGTGATCGGCAATGAATGTTTGGTGCAAATGCCCGAAATGCTGGCGGCCGCCGGCTGCAAGACCGAGCAACCCGATGCAGTCATTGCTTGCGTGGGCGGTGGCTCGAACGCCATGGGCATCTTCCACCCCTACATCCAGCACGACCAAACCCGCCTCATCGGTGTCGAAGCAGCAGGCGAAGGCCTGGAGAGCGGCAAGCACTCTGCGTCCATCCAAAAGGGTAGCCCCGGCGTGCTGCATGGTAACCGTACTTATGTGCTGCAAGACGACAACGGCCAAGTGACCGAGACCCACAGCGTGAGCGCGGGTTTGGACTACCCCGGTGTGGGCCCAGAGCATGCGTTCCTCGCCGACATCGGCCGCGCGGAATACGTGGGTATTACCGACAAGGAGGCGCTGGACGCCTTCCATTACCTGTGCCGCACCGAAGGCATCATCCCCGCGCTGGAATCCAGCCATGCGGTGGCCTACGCGATGAAGATGGCCAAAACCATGCGCCCCGACCAGAGCATTCTGGTCAACCTGTCCGGCCGTGGTGATAAAGACATCGGCACCGTGGCCGACCTGAGTAATGCCGACTTTTACTGCCGACCCAGCTGCCGCGGCCAATCGGTCAAAGGGGGCGAACAGCCCGTGCAGTTGGTCAAAGCAGGAGGTGCAGCATGAGCCGGATCGACACCACCCTTGCCGCGCTGAAGGCCCAAGGCCGCAAAGCGCTGATCCCTTTTGTGACGGCCGGCTACCCTTATGCCGACGTTACGCCCGAGCTGATGCACGCGATGGTCGCAGGCGGCGCGGATGTGATCGAGCTGGGCGTGCCCTTCTCAGACCCCAGCGCGGACGGCCCTGTCATCCAGAAGGCGGGCGACAAGGCTTTGGCTTTTGGCATCGGTATGGTGCAAGTCATCGCCATGGTGCGCGAATTTCGCAAAGCCAACAGCACCACTCCCGTGGTGCTCATGGGCTATGCCAACCCGGTGGAACGCTATGACCAGAAGTTCGCCCGCGAAGGCGTCGCCAGCGCCTTTGTGAAAGACGCGTCTGAAGCGGGCGTGGACGGCGTGCTGATCGTGGACTACCCACCCGAAGAATGCGAGGCCTTTGCCGCCGACCTGCGAGCCCACAACATGGACCTGATTTTCCTTTTGGCCCCTACCAGCACCGACGAGCGCATGCAGCAGGTGGCCCGCGTGGCCAGCGGCTACGTGTACTACGTGTCGCTCAAGGGCGTGACGGGCTCCGGCGCTTTGGACACCAATGCAGTGGAAGCCATGCTGCCCCGCATCCGCCAACACATCAGCACCCCGGTGGGCGTGGGCTTCGGTATCCGCGACGCGGCAACCGCCAAAACCATTTCCAAGGTGGCTGACGCAGTGGTGATCGGCAGCAAGATCATCCAACTGCTGGAAGACCAGCCGCGCGAGCAGGTGGCAGGCATTGCGCAGAAGTTTTTGAGTGAGATTCGCGGCGCGATGGATGCGGGGTGAATGGTTGCGCGAGAGGCTGAATCCGTTACAGTGGTTTGGCAAAAAGGGAGGACGAAAATGCAATTGAGTGAACTGCGGACACGACACCCGGCAATTACCTTGCGGAAGTTTTTGCTATCTTTATGTGAGCAGCTTGCGCAAAATCTGCGAGGTCCAGAAGCCAATTTCTCTGCCCAATTGACCAGATTATCCCGCGTGAGATTGCGGTTTGCATTGCGTTAGGTTGCACAAATGACCGGTGATCTGTTCGTCCTTGTTGCGTTGGGTTCTTTGCTCATTTTCATTCTTTGGGATGTTTTGGGAAACCGGCGCAGTGCATTGAAGCGGCGAGCTAGGGTCCCTAATGGGTTTATGCCAGGCGGTACTGCGCACGAGGTGGGGCTATTCGTTATGGCTGCCGCACTTGTCGCGTGTAGCGCACTTGTCCTAGCCACTCCTGAACTGGTGACCTCCGGACGTCATGCGTACCTGTTCAAGATTCTCATTTCCCGGTTCGGAACATTCGCGCCGGCACTTCTATTTCTGGGGACGGCAGCAGGGGTCTTTGTATTTGGACTCGCTGTGCGAAAGCGGCGCCTTGAGCAGACCAGCGGCGGCCGCGCAGCCTAACTCCAACGTTCGTAACGAGCACCCCAGGCTACGCTGCCCGCCACCCTTGTGCCGCTGCCGAGCAGCGCAGCGGCTGGCGGATCAAGAAGCTCAGGTGTTTGAGCCCGCAGGGCGAGTTGCTGAGCCTCCCGCCGGGCGCGAGCAGCGCAGGGGCGTCGCGCCAGCGACCAGCGGCTTAGAGTGGCGGGCAGCGTAGCCTGGGGTGATTTGGACCGAGGCCGGTGGCCTGCGGGAGTGGGCCCCGCCAATGTCGGATAATCGCCCTTCTGTTGAAAGCCCCATGGGCGACGCACTGGAGAACGAATATGAGTTGGCTAGAAAAACTGCTACCCCCCAAGATTCAACACACCGACCCCACAGAGCGCCGTAGCGTTCCCGAAGGCCTGTGGATCAAGTGCCCCAGCTGCGAAGCCGTGCTCTACAAATCCGATCTGGAGCAAAACCAGAACGTGTGCCCCGGCTGCGGCCACCACCACCGCATAGGTGCGCGTGCACGCCTGAATGCTTTTCTGGACAATGAAGGCCGCTTTGAGATCGGCCAGGAAGTGCTGCCCGTCGATGCACTCAAGTTCAAGGACAGCCGCAAGTACCCCGAACGCCTGAAAGAAGCGCTGGAAAACACCGGTGAGACCGACGCCTTGATCGTCATGGGCGGCGCGGTGCATGGTGTGAGCCTGGTGGCCGCGTGCTTTGAATTTGAATTCATGGGCGGCTCCATGGGCTCCGTGGTCGGCGAGCGCTTTGTGCGCGGCGTGGAAACGGCCATCGAGCAAAAAGTGCCTTTTGTCTGCTTCACCGCCACCGGTGGCGCCCGCATGCAGGAAGGCCTGCTGAGCCTGATGCAAATGGCCAAGACCAATGCGGCCCTGACCCGCCTTGCCAAAAAGGGGCTACCCTACATCAGCGTGCTGACCGACCCGACCATGGGCGGTGTGAGCGCCGGTTTTGCCTTCCTGGGTGACATCGTGATTGCCGAGCCCAAGGCCCTGATCGGTTTTGCGGGCCCCCGCGTGATCGAGTCCACTGTGCGAGTGACTTTGCCAGAAGGCTTTCAGCGCTCCGAATTCTTGCAAACCAAAGGCGCGATCGACTTCATCTCCGACCGCCGCGAGCTGCGCAAGACGATCGCAGAGACCCTGGCCATGTTGCAGCGCCAACCCGCCGACTCGGTGATCTAAGGCTTACCGGTAAACGCCCAACAAAGAGGCCCTTCGGGGCCTCTTTGCTTATCCCGCGACCGCGGAGAGCAGCCCGAACTGCACATCCCCCAGCACGATGGTGATGATTTGCAGCAAGACCAGCAACACCAAGGGCGACAGATCCACGCCGCCGACCAAGGGCAGCACCTTGCGGATCGGGGCCAGTACCGGTGTAACCAAACGACCAATCAGGTCTGCAAAGAAGGATTGCGCCTGGACCCAACTGAGGACCGCGTAAACCAGCACCAAGGCCGTCAAACCAGACAAGCTCAAGCGCACCAAACCTAACAGGGCCAACACGACGATAGACAAAGGCGTGCCGCCAAAGCCATTCAGGGACCACAGAACAGCAAAGTGGGCCAATTGAATCAAAAAAGCTGCTGTCAGACTCGCCATGTCCCACCGACCCACGGCGGGGATCACACGCCGCAGGGGCAACACGATCCAGTCCGTCACTGCAAAAATGAAACGCCCCAATGGATTGCCTGAGCGGGCGGACAGTGGAATGCGCTGATGCTGCATGTACAGGCGCAAGAGACAGGCGCTGGTCAAAAGACCGGATACGACTTCCAACAACAGGGCAACGATTTTGTAGAGCATGGGCTATTCGAGTGAAGTGCGAGCGCATCATAGCGGCAGGCCGCCCTCTTACAATGGAGGGTTACGGCCAAAGCCCCGTGAGGGGTGCCGAATTCCCACCCGAACCCAAAAGTCACTCCATGTCTGACCAAAACCAAGTCGCTCCCGCACCGCAAGATGAAAACCAGTTGATCCAAGAGCGCCGTGAAAAGCTCAAGGTACTGCGCGAGCAACAGGTGGCCGGCCAGGGCGTGGCCTTCCCGAACGACTTCCAGCCCGAACACAAGGCCGAAGACCTGTTCGCCGCCTACAACGAAAAAACCACCGAAGAACTGGCCGCCTTGGGCGCCACCGCCAAGGTCGCCGGCCGCATGATGCTCAAGCGCGTCATGGGCAAAGCCAGCTTCTGCACCTTGCAAGACTCGTCTTTCGGCCCCAGCGGCGGCCGCATCCAGCTGTATGTGCGCGGTGAAGAAGTGGGCGTCGACCTGTACGCCGCCTTCAAACACTGGGATTTGGGCGACATCGTGGCGGCCGAAGGCACGCTATTCAAAACCAAGACGGGTGAGCTGTCCATCCACGCCACCAGCATCCGCCTGCTGACCAAGAGCCTGCGCCCCATGCCGGACAAGTTCCACGGCATGGCGGACCAGGAAACCAAATACCGCCAGCGCTATGTAGACCTGATGACCGATGTGGAGTCGCGCAAGCGCTTTGTCGCGCGCAGCAAGGCCGTGAGCGCCCTGCGCGAGTTCATGGTCGGCCACAACTTCCTGGAAGTGGAAACCCCCATGTTGCACCCGATTCCCGGTGGTGCCAACGCCAAGCCTTTCAAGACGCACCACAACGCGCTGGACCAAGAAATGTTCTTGCGTATTGCGCCCGAGCTGTACCTCAAGCGCCTGATCGTCGGTGGCTTTGACCGCGTATTCGAGATCAACCGCAGCTACCGCAACGAAGGCATCTCGGTACGCCACAACCCCGAGTTCACCATGATGGAGTTCTACGCGGCCTACTGGAACTACCAGGACCTGATGGACTACACCGAGAAGCTGATCCGCGATGCGGCGCAAAAGGCCACCGGCGGCCTGCAGCTCAGCTACGCAGGCAAGCCTGTCGATCTGGAGCAGCCGTTTGAGCGCCTGACCATCGTCGAAGCCATCCAGAAGTACACCGACGCTGGCGACAACGTGTTTGACGCTACCTGGCTGACCAATGCCGTCAAAAAGCTGGGCTTGACCGAAGCAAAAAACCGCTTGGAAGGCCGCAGCCTGGCCAGCCTGCAGGTGCTGTACTTTGAAGAGACGGTGGAAGAGAAGCTGTGGAACCCCACTTTCATCATGGAGCACCCCACCGAAATTTCGCCTCTGGCGCGTGCCAACGACGACCGACCTGAGGTGACCGAGCGCTTTGAGCTCTACATCACCGGCCGTGAGTTCGGCAACGGCTTCAGTGAGCTGAACGACGCCGAAGACCAGGCCGCACGCTTCCAGGCCCAAGTGGCCGCCAAAGATAGCGGCGACGACGAGGCCATGCACTACGACCACGACTTTGTGCGCGCACTGGAATACGGCATGCCCCCCACCGGCGGCTGCGGTATCGGCATCGACCGCCTGATGATGTTGTTGACCGACAGCGCCAGCATCCGTGATGTGATTCTGTTCCCCGCGCTGCGCCGCGAGGTCTGATTCAGATTTGAAGCCAAATCGGCACCTGGCGCACGCGGAATCTGCGCGAGCAGCTATTAAAATGGTAGCAACGCATGCGCTGCGCTACCTGAATGGCTACCCTGCAGACACGCTGGCTCAGGTGCAACGTATGCTCGATGAGGGCCGGGTGGGTGAATGGCTCACCCGCCGCCACCCGCAAGCGCACGGCGTGCGGACCGACAAGGTGCTGTACGACTATGTGCAAGACCTCAAGTCCGCTTACCTGCGCAGCACCGAGCCGCTCTCCAAGGTGGCTTTCGACAGCAAGCTGCATGTCGTCAAAAACGCGCTGGGCACGCACACCACGGTGTCACGCGTGCAGGGCAGCAAACTCAAAAGCAAACGCGAAATCCGGGTGGCCAGCCTGTTCAAGGACACTCCGGAGCCCTTTCTGAAAATGATCGTGGTGCACGAGCTGGCCCACCTGCGCGAGCGCGAGCACGACAAGGCCTTTTACCAACTCTGCACGCACATGGAGCCCGCCTACCACCAGCTGGAGTTCGAAGTGCGCATTTACCTCACGCATCTGGAAGCCACTGGCGAACGCCTGTGGGCGGCAGCCGACTAAACCATGCAGAACACCCCGCGCCGCCCTCGCCCTTCGGTTCGTACCACTCCGTCGCCCCAGACACCGGCTGCAGACACCCGCCTGATTTGCTTCAACAAGCCCTACGGCGTGCTCAGCCAGTTCACGCCTGAGGGGCGTTGGCGCGGGCTGAAAGACTTCATCGACATTCCCGGTGTGTACGTCGCAGGCCGCTTGGACGCCGATAGCGAAGGCTTGCTCTTGCTCACCAACGACGGCAAGCTGCAGGCGCGCATCAGCGACCCGCGCTTCAAGATGGAAAAGACCTACTGGGTGCAGGTCGAAGGCGAACCCGACGAGGTAGACCTCACCGCTCTGCGCCAGGGCGTGATGCTCAACGACGGCATCACCCTGCCGGCACGCGCCCAAAGCATCCCCCCACCAGAAGGCTTGTGCGAGCGCGACCCGCCGGTACGGATCCGCCAATCCATCCCGACCAGTTGGGTAGAGCTGGTGATCCGCGAGGGGCGCAACCGCCAGGTGCGGCGCATGACGGCGGCGGTCGGCTACCCGACATTGCGCCTGATTCGCGCAGCTATTGGCCCTTTCCACGTGCAGGGCTTGGCTTCCGGATCCTGGAAAGATGAACCCGCTACCGCACTATAGGATGCAGGTCTTAAAAATTACCGCTTGGTAATTTTTTATCCATATGAGTTGCATTTTTTAGGAATTGAGCCAAAAATACGGCCATGCAAGCCTTACCTCACACCACCGGCCCGATCCATACTGACACTGTCAAGCTACGCCGCCGCCAGGTGGTGGTAGCAGCTTTGTTCGGAGCCCTTGGCTCACCGGCATGGGCCCAAGACGCCACTGCCAACCGCGCTCCGTCCGTATTGAATGCTTATGGCGCCGATTGGCTGCCCAAAGGCAGCGGACCGCTGAAGTTCTTTGGCTTTAAGGCGTACGACGCTACGCTGTGGTTGCCTGCAGCCAGCGGGGGAAACTTCAGCTTCAGCCGGGCTTTTGCGCTGGAGATTGTGTACAACACATTCGTCAAAGCCAGCGATATCAACAATACGTCCCTGATTGAAATTTCCAGGATCAGCGCAGCGACTCCGGAGCAAGTACAAGCCTGGTCCAACTACATGACCGGCCTGTTTGTAGATGTGAAATCCGGCGACCGTTTGCTGGGAGTGCATGTGCCAGGCGCCGGAGCACGCTTCTTCCTGAATGGCCGACTCCTGGGCGAAACACCGGACGCCGCCTTCAGTGAAGCATTTTTCAAAATCTGGCTGGATCCGAAGGCACGCAAACCGGAGCTGCGCGCCGCATTGCTGGGGCTCTAGCTGGCTAACGCTGGCGCAGAGGCTTGAGCAAATCGCTCAAGCCGTTGTGGTCGATCTCATGCATCAGCTGCAACAGGCGGCCGATTTCACCTTTGGGGAACCCTGATCGGGCAAACCAGTTCAGGTAGTCGCCGGGCAAGTCAGCAATCAAACGCCCTTGGTATTTGCCGAAGGGCATGGTGCGATCCACCAGTTTTTGCAGGTCTCCTGCCTGCATCAGCCGCCCGCACGCTTGACGGTAAAGCCTTGCGCTACGAGTGCTGCCATGACTTTGTCCACATGGTCACCCTGCACCTCAATCACACCGTCTTTGACTGTGCCGCCGGAACCGCAAGCAGCCTTGAGTTTCTTTCCAAGAGCAATCAGCGCATCCTCGTCCAGCGGCACGCCCTTCACCAGAGTCACTCCTTTGCCTGCGCGTCCTTTGGTTTCCCTGGACACGCGCACTATGCCGTCGCCTGCAGGTCGCTTGGGTATGTGGCACACGCATTCGGCAATCGCCTGACGGCACACCGGGCAGGTACGTCCCACCTCGGTGGAATACACCAGCCCGCCCAGATCAGAGAGAGATTTTTTCGCCATCGAAGGTGAGCCCGGACTCAGCGGATGATGATTTCCGCGCGGCGGTTACGGGGCTCGTTGACATTGGCTTCTGTGGGGACCACGGGCTCGCGCTCGCCACGTCCAATGGCCTCCACCAACGCAGGCTCGAAGCCACGCTGAATCAACAGAGTGCGAACGGCCTGGGCACGCTGCAGTGACAAGGTGTCATTGGCTTGGGGGCTGCCGGTGCGGTCGGTATGGCCGACCACCTGAATTTCCCCCCCCGCACGTGCTGAAGCCTGCTCCAGAATGCCGGACAAGTGGCTCTGCGAATCGGGCGTCAAGATCGAGGTGCCGGGCTCAAACTGCAAGGTAAAGCGAACTGGAGGCAACAAAGGCAAAGCCAGCAAGGCACCATGCCTCTTCGCCACCTCTTCGGCATTGGACTGCTGTGCTTCCAAGCGACCATCACTTTGGAGTGCCGCGGTTTGGTAGGGTTGGGTCAAGTCCAAGACCCCGGAGGTACTCTGCACCTGCACCGCCGTGGCCCGGCCATCCGCTTCAGGCAAAAGGGTAACCCTGCTCAGCGGGGCACAGCCTTGCAGAAAACCAAGCAGTACCAGCAAGAGCGCCTGCAACTTCATAGCACCTCCACAATAAAGTCGGTACCACGCACGCTGACAGTGGATGCCGGAGTGGTCACTTTGACATTGTCCGGCTGCACTTTGCCCAGCAGCCCTGTCACCATGCGGATGGTGCCTTGCAAAACACGGATGGCCAGGTTGCCTTGTTGGGTCGTCGCATCAAACTGGAAACGACTCAGATCCACCGTGGTGTTCGGGCCTATGGCGATCGTGGTGCCATCCCGCAGCACCAATACGGCAGCGCTGGTGGCGTCGGTCTGTATGCGATCAGCTTCGGCCACGCCAAGGCCTGATGCCACTGTGCGTTTTGCGTCTCCCTGCCCGACGGTGACCGTGCCTTGCACTGTTTTGAAGGTGCCACTGCGGGCCTCCTGGGCCTGCGCGGACGAGATAAACAAAGCCAGTATGCAAATCAAGCCTGGCAACAGGACATACGGGATCTTCATGTGAAGGCGTTTCATGGGGGACATAGCCCTCGATGGTACCGGACGCTCCCGAAGTGCTAAGTCAACGCGCACCTTGAGGGAGACATTTCACGCAGTTTCACTATCATTTTTGTAGCTAATCGCGCACTGTTATCGGGCGTAGTGTGCGAAAATAACTTTTAAGCAAATTCCGGCGAATCTTCCGCACCATGTCCCGTCAAAGCGTCTGGGCCACCAAAGTGGCCGCTCTCATCAAAGGCAATAACAGCCAGGCTGCGCTTGCACAAATCAAGGTCGCCCCTACGGTGAAAGACCTGCAGCAGCTCCGCGCCTTGATGACGGCTGACGGCAGCCTGCTCAAGCAGCGGCTGATCGACGAAGCGACCCGGGATCAGATCGTGGCCCTGTCCGCGCCACGCCTGCATCGCTCGCCCTAAGGCGAAGGCCCTAGAGCAGCAAAACGTTGTGATGCTCTGCATCGCTTGACGCTACACTGCCCCGCGTGAAACGCACCCATTTGCCCCCCGCAAATTTGCTGATCGCGCTCATGGGCGCAGCAGTGCCTTGGGCCCACGGAGAAACCAAACTACCGCTGGACTTGGGTGCACGCCCGCGAGCGGGGGCAGTCAGCCCGACAGTGCCTGCTGCTCAACCCGCAGAAAAACTTCAACGCCTGCTGGTAAAGTTCAAAGACGCCTCCGCAGCCCGTGAGCCCGGTGCTGAAGGTGCCGCGCGCTTGGTCAACCGCATGTCGAGAGCCGCCTACCTCGCAACAGCCGGGCAAGTCCAAGGACTCGGCTACCTCCGAACCACTGCCGGTGAGCACCATGTGATGCTGACAGACCGTCTGCTGGACAGAGCAGCCATGCAGTCTCTGGTCAAGTCGCTTGCCCGAGACAGTACGGTAGAAAGCGTTTCCATCGATGAGCGCATGGCGGCGCATGCATTCAGTCCGAATGACACTGCGTTTGTGGATGCTGCCAACCCGCAGTGGTACCTCAAGGCCCCGACCACTGATCTAGGTGCAGCCAACTTCGCCGGCGCATGGAATCGCACTCTGGGCGGGGCTATTTCCGTCAGTGGTGCCGGTGTGGTAGTCGCCGTTCTGGATTCCGGGTATCGCCCGCATATCGACCTCAATGCCAACCTTTTGACTGCCTATGACTTCGTGTCAACGGACCCTTTCAACCAATATGGCGGCAATACGGTCTTAACGGCCAATGACGGTAACGGTCGGGACATTGACGCAGAGGACCCCGGTGACGGAAATAGCAACGCCGCCTACTGCCAAACCGGTCCTTCGTCGTGGCACGGCACACGCGTGGCGGGCATCATCAGCGCGGTTACGGATAACAACTCCGGCATGGCCGGTGCTGCCTATGGCGCCAAAGTGATTCCACTGCGGGTGTTAGGTGTGTGCGGAGGCTATGTTTCTGACGTCGTCGATGCGATGCGTTGGGCTGCAGGCTTGAGCGTCAATGGGGTAACAGCCAATGCCAACTCCGCCAAGGTGATCAACCTCAGCCTGGGTGGTAGCGGGAGCTGCAACAGCTTGTATCAGGCTGCCATCAATGAGGTTCGTACCCAGAGAAAAGCTACCGTCGTGGTATCGACCGGTAACGACGGATATGAAAACAGCATCACCCAACCGGCCAATTGTCAGAACGTAATTGCCGTGACGGCCCACCGACCGGATGCCAACAGCCCGAGGTTTGCCAACGTAGGTGCCGGCACTACCCTGAGTGCGCCCGGTACGGCCATCTACAGCACCAGCAATTCAGGCTCTTACGCACCTGCGACCGGAGCTGGCGCAGATACTTTTATCAGCGCCAATGGCACCAGTTTCGCCGCACCGCTTGTCGCCAGCGTTGCGGCCATGCTCTACCAAGTCAAGCCGTTGATCTCACCGGATGAGGTGGCGTCGAGATTGGTGAACTCGGTAAGGGCCTTTCCAGCGGGTCTGTATTGCAGCGGACGCAGTTCCTGTGGTGCCGGCTTGTTGGATGCTGACGCCGCGGTGGCCATGGTGCTGAGCGATGACTCACCGTTCAGCAGTGCTACTGCCAGCCCCTACACATCGGTAGCTCGAGGGGCCACTGTAACCCTTCAAGGCAATGCCGGTGTGGGAGCCAACAGTACTGCCCTTGCCACGGTCCAATGGAGCCAGGTATCGGGCCCCGCAGTGGTGTTGTCCAACCCCAATGGGTACACCGCCACCTTCGTGACCCCCGCGACGTCCAATGATGATGTGCTGGTATTTCGATTCAGGGCGACCACGCTGACCACCGCTCGTACCGCGGACAGCTATGTGGCAGTCACCATGGTTGCTGCACCTGTACCCGTTACCAGTAGCGGTGGGGGCGGTGGGGGCGGCTCAACTTCGTTACTGGAGTTACTGGTGCTTGGCGCGCTGGTGATCTGCTCGTTGTTTTTGAGACGTCGCGGAACCCAACGTCCACATCCAGACAAATAGCATCCCGCCTACGGTGCCAGCCCAATGAGCCGGCTGGTAAACCGGGGCACCCCAAAGAAGGTCGGTAGCAGTCATTTGTGGCAACAGCCACATTTTCAACAAGAGCAACAGCAGCAAGCTCAGGCCAAGCCATCGGCGGCGATCCCAACGCGAGCCGGAAGCTCCGACCATCGC
Source organism: Comamonadaceae bacterium (assembly GCA_027488985.1). GTDB lineage: Bacteria > Pseudomonadota > Gammaproteobacteria > Burkholderiales > Burkholderiaceae_C > Allorhodoferax > Allorhodoferax aquaticus. Next base: position 281,093 of record JAIYAR010000009.1, read on the forward strand.
CAAGGCCCCACCTGCAGCCCAGCCTTGTAGAGCCCCTGAAGCACCTGCGTAATAACCGCAACTGGCATCAGCAATCACCACTACCGCAACTGCGATCCACCCTCCCAATAGTCCCAGCCATTGCGACGTACCGCGCAACCAAGGATGAAAGAACACATACAAGAAAACAGCACCGGCCCCGTTGACCAAGGCGTGCGGGAAGCTGAAGTGCACCAGCTGCGCCGTGAACGGCAGCCACCACTGACCATCCAGAAAGACTTGGCGGTGGTAGATCAGCGCGGCAAAGTCCATGGCCTGCGCTGCTCAGGGTTTCAGGCTATCCAGTCCAGCGCCTGCATGTAGTCGGGGTGCACCATGAGGTCGTCCCACGCCATTGCAGTGCTGGTGGGCAGCAATGCGCGGCGGCGGGCTTCGCTTGCCTCCAGTGCCTGCCACTGGCCCTTGAGCTGGGCTTCGGTCAGGCCGTCGATCAATTCGTCCACCGCCTTGCCACCACCCTCGGCATTGGCCATGGACTGGTTGCACAAGAGCACCAGGTCGCAGCCCGCATTCAGCGCCACCACCGCAGCTTCGGTGTAGCTCACGGTTTTGCCATCGATCAATCGGGCGCCGGCCATGGACAGGTCGTCACTGAAGATGGCGCCGGTAAAGCCCAACTGGCCGCGCAGAATGTCGTTCAGCCACACGCTCGAGAAGCCCGCAGGGCGGCCGTCGACCTTGGGGTAGATCACGTGGGCGGGCATCACGCTGCTGGTCACGGTGTTGAGCCAGCGGTAGGGTGCGGCGTCGTCCGCCAAAATGGCTTTGAGGCTGCGCTTGTCCACCGGAATATCGATGTGGGAGTCGGCTTTCACAAAGCCATGACCGGGGAAGTGCTTGCCGCAATTGGCCATACCGCTTTTTTGCAGGCCGTGCATCAGGCTCTTTGCCAGCATGCTCACCACTCGCGGGTCGCGCGCAAATGCGCGGTCACCAATGACGCTGCTTTCGCCGTAGTCGAGGTCCAGCACCGGCGTGAAGCTCATGTCCACGCCACAGGCGCGCAACTCGGCGCCCAGCACATAGCCGGTGGCGGTGGCCGCGTTGGTAGCGTCCAAGGCGCCCGCCTTCTTGGCGGAGGTGGTAGGCACGATGTCACGCATCCACATTTCACCCAAGGCGCGCATGGGCGGCAGGTGGGTGAAGCCGTCGGTCTTGAAGCGCTGCACCCGGCCGCCTTCATGGTCCACGCAGATCAGCAAATCCGCGCGCACTTTCTTGATGTCGCGGCATAGGGCCGTGAGTTGCTCGCGGTTTTGCCAGTTGCGGGCAAACAAAATCATGCCCCCCACCAGCGAGTGCTTCAAGCGCTTGCGGTCCACGGCGGTGAGGCTGGTGCCGGCGATATCGATGATCAAGGGGGCGTGAAATGTCATGGTATTTATTGCTATCAATTCAGGAGCTGCTTGCGCATATTCTATGAGCGTCAGCGGCTACTTTTACTCATGTTCTCAGCGGGTTTCCACCACACAGAAGCTGGCTGCGTAGTCGGTTTCGTCGGTGACGGTGATATGGGCCCGCAGCTCTTGGGCTTCAAACCAGGTCTTCAGCTCACCATGCAGCACGATGACCGGCTTGCCGCTGCGCTCACTGGCAATCTCGCACAGCTTCCAGCTCATGGGCATGCGCATGCCCAGCCCGATGGCCTTGCTGAACGACTCCTTGGCACTGAAGCGGGTAGCCAGATAGCGCAAGCCGCGTTCGGGCCAGCGGGCGCTACGTGCCTTCCACGTCTTAAGCTCCGCATCAGACAAGACCTTGGCTGCAAAGCGTTCGCCATGGCGCTCTACGCTGGCGCGTATACGGCGCACATCGCAGATGTCGGTGCCAATGCCGTAAATCAAGGCACGCCTCTATTGCCCGAGGCAAGCCAGATAGGCCTTGATGGTGGCGGTGTAGCCCAGCTCCAGCGCGTCAGCTATCAGGGCATGGCCGATGGACACCTCTTGCAAACCAGGCACTTGCTGGGCAAAGGCGCCAAGGTTGTCACGGTTCAAATCATGGCCGGCATTCACTCCGAGGCCCGCGTCCAGTGCTGCTTGGGCAGCAGCAGCAAAGCGATCCAATTGCGCTTGCTGATCCGCAGTTCCCCAGGCGGCGGCAAACGGCTCGGTATAGAGCTCAATGCGGTCGGCGCCCACCGCCTTGGCAGCCGCCATGGCCGTGGGGTCTGCGTCCATAAACAAACTGACACGTAGGTTCAGGGCATGGGCCTCGTCAATCAAGGGTTGCAGGCGAGAGGCATCCGCAGGGAAGCTCCAGCCGTGGTCACTGGTGAACTGCCCTTCCGAGTCGGGCACAAAGGTCACTTGGTGCACCGGCAAGCCGCGCTGGCGCAGGTCGCGCACGCATTCCATCAGGTTGTGAAACGGGTTGCCTTCTACATTGAATTCGCGGTCCGGCCACGCTTTGAGCAGCTCCGCCAAGTCCAGCACGTCCTGCGCACGGATGTGGCGCGCATCAGGGCGCGGGTGCACCGTGATACCCGCGGCGCCCGCCTCAAGGCACAAAGTCGCTGCGCGGGTGACGCCGGGAATGCCGAGGTGGCGGGTGTTGCGCACCAGCGCTACTTTGTTCAGGTTGACGGAGAGATGGGTTTTCATAGGTTTTGAATATCAATCATCATCTGCCGCGTGCGCAGCGTCTTGACGCCGCAATGGTAGTGCAGCAGCGCCCGTAGCTGGGGCTTGAGTTCCGACATCACCTCGGCGCAAGCCCTTAGGGTGGTGGTGAAGGGGGCGTCGTCTGCGATCGCATCTTGCAGTGCCACCCACTGAGCTCCGAGCAGGCCGACTCGGTCATCCGGCCCGGCCTGCCGCAGTCCGCCCTCGGGCACCAGCACATAACGCACATCGGCATGCAAAGGCGCGAGCGTCATGGTTTGTGCATTGAGCTGGGGCAGAAAACCCACCTCACGCAGCAACAGCAACTCGAAGGTCCGCAGGGCCGCCTGCAGCACTTCGTCGTGCTCGCTGGCAATGACGCGGACCACCTGGGCATAGATGTCAAACAGGGCGGCATGCGGGTCGTCCCGCGCCAGCAAGGTGATGAGTAACTCGTTGAGGTAGTATCCAGACAGAAGAGCATCCCCGGTCGGCATCACGTGCCCGCCCTGCCACTCCGCGCTGCGCAAAGTACGGATTTCGGCGTCGCCGCCAAAAGCCACGTGCAGCGGCTGCAGCGGCAACAGGATGGGGCGGAAACTTGAAGTCGGCTTCTTCGCCCCCTTGGCCACCAGTGCCACCCGACCATAGTGGCGGGTGAACACCTCCAGAATCAGGCTGCTCTCGCTCCAATCGTAGCGATGCAGCACAAACGCCGGCTCGTCCGCAATCCGTTTGGTCGCCATGAATCGTAGGAGTGAGAGGGCCTAAACCCAGCGAACGCCGCGGGACTGGCTTTGCCAGACCGCGGGCGTTGCCCCCTGCAAGGGGGGTGGCGAAGCGACACGCAGTGCGCGAAGCCTGGGGGTGACCTTACTCATACCCGAAGCTGCGCACGCGCGCTTCGTCATCGGCCCAGCCGGAGCGCACTTTGACCCACAGCTCCAAAAACACCTTGGCGTCTGCCAGCTTTTCGAGTTCTACCCGGGTTTCCATGCCGATGCGTTTGATTCGCTCGCCCTTGTCGCCGATCACCATGGCCTTGTGGCCGTCGCGCTCGACCACGATGGTGGCGGCAATGCGCAACAAGCGCTTCTGGCCCTTTTTCTGGGGTGGCTCTTCCTCGAACTTGTCGATCACCACCGTGGAGGTATAGGGCAACTCATCACCGGTCAGGCGGAACAGCTTTTCGCGCACCAGCTCGCTGGCCAAAAACTTCTCACTGCGATCGGTCAGCTCGTCTTCCGAGTACCACCAGGCTTGCTCGGGCAGGAACTTCTCGCAGATACCCAACAAGCGCTCAATATCCTTGGCGTTCTTAGCCGACAGCGGAATCATCTCGGTGAATTTGGCGCGGGCCTGCATGGCTTGCAGCCAAGGCGCCAAGCCGGCGCGCTCCTTCACGTTGTCCAGCTTGTTGGCGACCAACACGACCGGAATGCCTGTTCCCAGCAGCTTCAACACTTTTTCGTCCGCCGAGGTAAAGCTGCCGGCCTCCACCACAAACAGCACCAGGTCCACATCGGACACGGCACCCTGCACCGCTTTGTTCAGCGACTTGTTCAGTGCGTTGCCGTGAATGGTCTGGAAACCGGGAGTGTCCACGAACACAAACTGGGTCTGCCCTTCGGTGCGCATGCCGGTAATGCGGTGGCGTGTGGTTTGCGCCTTGCGCGAGGTAATGCTGATCTTTTGCCCCACCAAGGCGTTGAGCAAAGTGGACTTGCCCACGTTGGGCTTGCCCACAATGGCGACCAAGCCGCAGCGCTGGCCCGCGCCATCGGTACCAGGAGTCGCCAACTTGGGCGTGCTCTTGAGCAGGCCTTCCAGCATTGCGTCCAGGTCTGATTGCACCTCGACGGCCTCCACTGGGGTTTGAGCGTCTTTTTGCCCCTTAGCGCCCGTGGATTCTGCGCGAGCAGCTACTTTTTTAGGAGCATTCATGATTTGACCTTTGCTTTGATGGTTTGCAGCATGGCCGCAGCCGCTGCTTGTTCTCCGGCGCGGCGGGAACCGCCAATGCCGCGTTCCGACAAGCGCAGTTCGGGCACCTCGCACTCCACGTCAAAACTTTGTTTGTGGGCCGCGCCGATGGTGCCCACCACGGTGTAGAGGGGAAGCTTCATTTTGCGGCCCTGCAGCCACTCCTGCAACTCAGTCTTGGCATCCTTGCCGATGGCTTCCATGCGTGGATTGATTTCCACCGCTTCGAACAAGCGGTGCACCAAGGCTTGCGCTTGGGCAAAGCCGGCATCCAGATACACAGCACCGATGATGGCCTCCAAAGCGTCAGCCAGGATCGAAGCGCGCTTGGGCCCTCCGGAACGCATTTCGCCCTCCCCCAACTTCAGAACGTCGGGCAAGCCGAGCTTCAAAGCCAATTGGTGCAAGGTCTCCTGCCGGACCAGATTGGCCCGCACTCGGGACAAATCCCCCTCGGGCAAGCTGCCCAAGCGGGCATACAAAAGGTCGGAAATGGCCAAGCCTAAAACGGAATCGCCCAGAAACTCCAAGCGTTCGTAATGGTCAGCGGAGAAGCTGCGGTGGGTCAATGCCCGCGACAGCAGAGAAACATTTGAGAACTGGTGCTGCAGCCGTTGCTGCAGCGCGGTCAAACCATCTGCCACTTATTTGGATCGTCCTGCGTATTTGAGGGTCAGGTATGCGGGGCCGGTCAAATGAATTTCCCGCTGGTAAGAGAAAGACACCACCACTTTGTCACCGTCCTTGGTGACCTCAATGTCTTTTCCGGTGATTGATTTGATGTTGTCGACTTCTGACTGCTTGTCGAAGAGTTGACGGACTTCCACCACCGATTGACCCGTCGATGCGCGCTGTGCCGCTTTTTGGATGGCCATGTACTCGATCACAGTCGGGAACGCTTGTGCCGCGATCACGCCTGTCATGGCCAGAATACCACCGACAAAAAGCAGCCCGATGAACGAAATGCCATGTTGTTTGGATTTGCTTTGCATGTTGTAACTCCCGACACTTAACTTGACTACCAACTCAGTTGAAACCGCCGATGCGCTTGAGATTGGTGAAATTCATCCACACCAAAAATGCTTTGCCCACAATGTTTTTGTCCGGCACAAAGCCCCAATAGCGCGAATCCAGCGAGTTGTCACGATTGTCTCCCATCATGAAGTAATGACCTTCAGGCACTTTGCAGGTCACGCCCTCAACGGTGTAGGAGCAATTTTCCATGCCGTCAAATTTTTCGACACCTGCCACAAATGCCGGCCGGCGCGCATCATTCAACACACGGTGAGGCTTCTCACCCAGCGTCTCTTCAAAATGCTTAAAAAACTGGCTAGCATCTTCATCAAAATAGTCGGGCAATGCTAGGGTATTGACCGGCTTCCCATTGATGGTCAGTCGTTTGTTGAGGTATGCGACCGTGTCACCAGGCAGGCCCACTACACGCTTGATGTAGTCGAGGCTGGGTTTGGGTGGATAGCGGAACACCATCACATCGCCACGTTGGGGCTTGTTGCCTTCGGTGAGCTTGGTGTTGATCACGGGTAGGCGGATTCCGTAAGTAAATTTGTTCACCAAGATCAGGTCGCCGACCACCAAGGTTGGAATCATGGAGCCGGACGGAATTTTGAATGGCTCAAACAGAAACGAACGCAGCAGGAAAACCACGATGATCACGGGAAACAAGCCCGCAGTCCAGTCCAGCCACCAGGGCTGCATCAACAACTTGACCTTGGCCTCCTGAATGTCGCCATCAACCTGAGTAATGCCCATGTTGGCCAAACCGGCGCGTCGCTTGGCATCCTGCGCTTCCAGCTCCACGACGGCACGTTGGCGCTGTGGCAAGAAGTAAAACCGCTCCGCAATCCAATAGGCACCGGTCACAACACTGGCCAGGAACAATAGCAGTGCGAAATTGCCATCGACCAACCCGAAATACCAGGACGCTCCGTACGCTACGAAGGCCGCCAAAACGGCCGCTGTGAATGCTTGCATTAATCTTCCACTTGAAGGATGGCAAGGAATGCCTCTTGGGGCACCTCGACCGAGCCGATTTGTTTCATGCGCTTTTTACCGGCTTTCTGCTTTTCAAGCAGCTTGCGTTTGCGAGAAATATCGCCTCCGTAGCACTTGGCCAGCACGTTTTTGCGCAGCGCTTTGATTGTCTCACGCGCAATGATATTGGCCCCGATGGCGGCCTGGATCGCCACGTCATACATCTGGCGCGAAATGATCTCACGCATTTTGGCAACTACAGCACGGCCGCGGTAGGCTGACTGGCTGCGGTGCACGATGATGGAGAGCGCATCCACTTTCTCGCCGTTGAGCAGAATGTCGACCTTCACCACGTCGGAGGCGCGGAACTCTTTGAACTCGTAGTCCATGGACGCATAGCCGCGGCTCACACTCTTGAGCTTGTCAAAGAAGTCCAAGACGATTTCGCCGAGTGGCATCTCGTAGGTCAGCACTACCTGGCGGCCTTTGTAAGCCATGTTCATTTGCACGCCGCGCTTCTGGTTGGCCAAGGTCATGACCACACCCACATATTCCTGCGGCATGTAGAGGTGCACGGTGACGATGGGCTCGCGGATTTCCGCGGTCTTGCCGACCTCGGGCATCTTGGACGGGTTCTCAACCATGATCACTTCACCGTCGCTACGCACCACCTCATAGACCACGCTGGGCGCGGTGGTGATGAGGTCTTGGTCAAACTCACGCTCAAGTCGCTCCTGCACGATTTCCATGTGCAAGAGCCCCAAGAATCCGCAACGGAAGCCGAAGCCCAGAGCCTGCGAGACTTCAGGCTCGTAGTGGAGAGAAGCATCGTTGAGTTTGAGCTTTTCCAGCGCGTCGCGCAGGGAGTCGTACTCGCTCGCCTCGGTCGGGTACAAACCTGCGAAGACCTGAGGCTGGATTTCTTTGAAACCGGGCAGTGGCTCGGTTGCCGTGAAAGCAGCCCCGCCAGTGCCTGCCTTGATGAGGGTCACGGTATCACCCACCTTGGCAGCCTGCAGCTCCTTGATTCCGGCGATGATGTAGCCCACTTCCCCAGCCTCCAGAGATGTGCGTGGCTGGTTGGCAGGTGTAAACACGCCCAAGTTGTCGGCGTTGTAGGTCGCACCGGACGCCATCATCTTGATACGCTCGCCCTTGCCCAAGCGGCCATCCACCACCCGCACCAACATCACGACGCCCACAAAGCTGTCATACCAGCTGTCAATGATCATGGCGCGAAGTGGCGCATCCGGATTGCCTTTGGGTGAAGGTATTTTGGCTACGATGGCTTCTAAGATGTCGTCGATGCCCAAACCCGTTTTGGCCGAGCACACGATGGCGTCTGTCGCATCAATACCGATCACATCCTCGATCTCGCTACGCGCATTGTCCGGGTCTGCATTCGGCAAGTCGATCTTGTTCAGAACCGGAAGTACTTCTACATCGAGATCCAATGCGGTGTAGCAGTTCGCAACAGTTTGCGCTTCCACCCCTTGAGACGCATCAACCACCAGCAACGCACCTTCGCATGCAGACAGCGAGCGGGACACTTCGTACGAGAAGTCCACGTGACCTGGGGTGTCGATCAGATTCAGGTTGTAGACCTGTCCGTCCTTGGCTTTGTATTGGAGCGCGGCAGTCTGGGCCTTGATGGTTATCCCACGCTCTTTCTCGATGTCCATCGAGTCAAGAACTTGTGCTTCCATCTCGCGTGCTTCCAGCCCGCCGCAACGCTGAATCAAGCGATCTGCCAGCGTGGATTTACCGTGGTCAATGTGGGCAATGATCGAAAAATTTCGGATGTGATTCATCAACGACGAGCTTCAAGTAATTGAATTAAAAGGAATAGCCATGAAAAAAGGGCGCGTCGAGTGAGGACGCGCCCTGAACCAACAATCTTTTGGCAACTGCGATGGTTGGACGGCCATTGTAGGCAAAAAGTCCAGAAAGCACAGCCCCAAAAAAGCGGTTCAGGGGACGTTGCATCAAGGCAACATCAAAAATACTCACAACTTATCCACAGATTACATGCACAAAAACTGGACAACATGTGGGTGAGCTGTGGAGTGTCTGTGGGGCAATTAACGACTTCCCATATGATGGATTATCGCAAGATCTATATATCTTCTTTGCACCAAAGAACCCACCTATTCTAACCAGCTCAATAAATCCACCCTGCTGATTTAGGCATGGAGTGCCATGGCCCTTGTTCAAAAAAAGACCTGCCAGAGCCCTCTGGGAGCCATAACAACCCCAAAACCCGCTGTGCTTTAGGGTTGCTCCGTCAGCGGCTCGCGCGAATGACAGCGTATTGCGTCCAGTCACCGCGCCGGAACAAAACGTTCAAAGGCTTGGACTTGTCATGCTTCGCAATCACTGCGTCAAACTCTTTGACGTTCATGACCTCCACGTTGGCCACCTGCAAAATGATGTCACCTTCCCGCAACCCCGCCCTGGCAGCCGCATCAACAACCCCCTCGACACGCACGCCACCACGGATGCCCGCGTCCTTACGTTGTGCGTCAGTCAAGGAAGCGACCGCCAAACCAAACACTTGGGCTGCCACAGAAGCCCCGGGCTTCTCATCCTTGCTATTGGCTTTGGCGACAGGTTTGTCCGCTTCGATTTCAGCGATTACTACCTGAAGATCCTTGCTTCCGCCACGACGGAAGACTGTGACCGTGCTTTTCGTACCGGGCTTTGTGCCTCCCACAATGCGCGGCAGATCGCTCGATTTTTCGATCACTTTGCCATCGAAGCGGGTGATGATGTCCCCCGCCTCTACGCCAGCTTTTTCAGCCGGAGAGCCAGCCTCCACCCCGCGAACAAATGCGCCGGTGGGCTTGCCCAACCCGATCGACTCCGCCACATCTTTGGTGACCTGGTCAATCTGTACGCCGATTCGCCCGCGTGAAACGCGTCCTGTAGCCCGCAATTGGTCACTGACCCGAACCGCTTCATCCATGGGAATAGAGAACGAGATACCCATGAATCCGCCGGAACGGGAATAGATCTGGCTATTGATCCCCACAACCTCACCACGCATGTTGATCAGCGGGCCACCCGAGTTTCCAGGGTTAATCGCGACGTCCGTCTGAATAAATGGCAGGAAGTCCCCCGTATCACGCTGCTTGGCGCTGACGATCCCGGCTGTCACCGTGTTCTCGAGGCCAAAAGGAGAACCAATGGCCATAACCCACTCGCCGACTCGCAGGCGGTTCACATCGCCCACTTTCACCGCAGGCAGGCCACTGGCTTCGATCTTGACAACAGCCACATCCGAGCGTTTGTCTGCACCCAAAATTTTTGCTTTGAATTCCCGCTTGTCCGTTAACGTGACCAGGACCTCATCCGCCCCTTCCACTACATGGGCGTTGGTCATAATGACGCCATCCGATGTAAGGATGAAGCCGGAACCGACACCGCGGGGCTGCTCCTCTTCCTGTTGCTGAGGACGGTTTTGTCTGGGCGCCTGTCTAGGAAGGTTCGGAATCGGTAGGCCAAAGCGCTTGAAAAACTCCAGCATTTCCTCTTCACCGGGGCCACCCTGTGGCGCGCGCACGCTGACTTTTTCCAATGTACGGATATTCACTACCGATGGGCCAACTTGATCGACCAAATCAGTGAAATCCGGCAAAGCCCGTGCTTGTGCATGAGCAAAGCCCGCCGGAACCAACGTGACGACCGATATAGCCATTGCGCTGGCCAGCCAGAAACGTCGTGCAGTAGAAATCCAAGCAGTCATCTTCTTTATTCCTGAAAGTACCAAAATAGCGACTTATTTTTTGCGTTCAAGTGCCGAAACGAACGAGGCTAGAGTGGGCTGAGGCACTTCCCCGACGCCCGTGATCCACCATTGCCCGGCCTTCCGGGTTTGGGTGCGTGTTGCACCGCCCAGATCCGCAACGCCCACCTGGGTGTGACGCGAAGGATCGAATCGCTCCACAAAGAGAGACACTGTGGCCAAGCCATCCGAGAACATCCATTGCATCGTAGTTTCCGGCTTACCTATAGCGCCCGCGAGCAGCGCGACGGGACGCGTGTAGCAGCCAGCGGATTTGAATCCGGGGACGACACTGGTCAGAGTCCACCCCTGGGCAGCGGCTGTAGTTTTTTCTGTAGTGCGCCGCTCTAGCCGATAGCCCTCAGTCTGCCCCATCAACTGGTTCAACTTGGCGGCACTCACCGGCGCATCCAGCTGCAATTCAGAGAATGCGGATTGCTCTAGTGTTTTTCCGTCCACATCCAGCGTTTGCAGTTGTACGACTAATCCGGATTTTTTCTCGCTCCACACACGGTAGCCATAACGCATGCCATCTTTGGGATTCAGTTGCACAACGTCAGCGTCAATTCCCGCCACCCGTTCCGGAGCAAGGGACTTCAGTTGATAAAACTCATCGAGTGCCGCGCTTTGCGACTTCAACAACCCGGGAAAGATACCGAAGGAATCACGAGTTTCCGCGATGCCGACTTTAGCCGTCGGATACAAGGTCAACACTTCGGAGTTTCTACGAAAAGTAGAGCGCGGAGTCCCGCTTAACGATTCGATCCGCTCCATTTGTTGCTCGCCGTCGCACACATGCCAGATTTTGGCACTCGCCATCTGTGTGCCGGCCGACACTACAAAGGTACCCGTATAGGTGCGGTGACGCGAGGCCTCATGCAAGCGCATGAGCCAGGAACTCACGGACGGCTCCTCCGCCAATGCCAACATGGGGGCCAAAGACAGGCACACAAATAACACACAAAACATGTTCTTGGCGCTGGACGCCACTCGGAGTTGAGTCACCGGCTAGGTCTCTCGAAAGTCGCATTTCGCAAGAATCCTGACGGAGCTTGCCATGCCGAATGTCCGCCCATTTGCTGATGCGCCGCCATCAATGCGTCCAACGCCGGATCACGCAGCATCACATTGCCGTCAGAAACAGGAACCGCACTTGCAACAGGAACTGCCGGTACATCTGTACGTGCAAAACTTTCTGAAGGGCTACTCTGCGGCCACAGAACGGCAGCGAGACCACCTACAGCAATGGCCAGCGCGAACGAGGCAAGGGCCCGCACGTTCCAAAAGCGCTCGTTGGATACGGGTGCCGCAACGATTGAGGGAGGCAATATCAGGACTTCATTCTCAATAAGTGGCGCTTCGCACTCCTGGCCCAAGCGCTTCTGAAGGGATTGCAAAAAACCCAAATCGCCAGAGCTTGCAGACACTTTCTCCCCTCGGATAGAGGCACCTATGGCGTGATAAGTGACCCACGCATCAAAAGCTGAAGGCTCTGCCTCCATCGCATCGAGCAATGGGCCGATGTCATCCGCAGACAACTCTCCGTCTGCGAGCGCAGAGATTTTCTCTTGCATTGTCAGCGTTCTGATCTGTTCCATAACCTTATCCTTACCAACGCTTGCCCGTTTGTTTGTCCAAAAGAGGTTTCACCTTTGCCGATATCGCTTCCCGAGCCCGAAAAATCCGGGAGCGAACCGTGCCTATCGGACAGGACATGGCGAGCGAAATTTCCTCGTAGCTGAGCCCCTCAATCTCCCGGAGAACCACCGCCTGTCTCAACTCTTCAGGCAACTCATCCATGGCGCTGTTTACCACCCGGGCAATCTCTTTGGCCGCCAACACGGATTCCGGCGTTTCGTCAGTACTTGGTTCGTTCTGCCGCACAGAAGTTTCATCATCTTCATCACGGGCGAAAAAAGACTCTGAAATAGTCCGGTCACGCTTCAATTCCAAGAGTGCTTTTTTAGCGGTGTTTACCGCAATGCGATACAGCCAGGTATAGAACTGCGCATCTCCACGGAATTGATGCAGTGCCCGATAAGCCCGGATGAAAGTCTCTTGGGTAATGTCCTCAACCAGATCCACATCCCGAACCATACGCCCGACCAGTCGCTGCACCCGCCTCTGGTACTTCAGGACCAGCAGGCCATAGGCCGGCTGATCACCGGCAATCGTGCGCTCGACCAACGGCCAATCAGCATCCACCGTTTTTTCCAAGGGTTCGGTCATCTCAAACTTTACCGGCCGACTTCAAGGGGGTGATTTGATTCAGGTCGAAAGGAGCCCGCACCTACAAGTGCCCGACGCACGGCTCGCCAAAGCAACATTTGCTGCGGATCAGCATCCATCCATACCCCAAAGCTCTTACCGGAAGTTGGCACCAGCAAAAGCCACACCGAGGTCTGAAAATCATATTGAATAGCAACCGCCTTCAAAGGCTCTGCGGCCCCGGACCAATGCCATGTGTCCCCGTCCCAGCGCAAGCGCCCTTGGGGCATGTTGCGCCAGTAGTGCACGAGCCAGGCCGATGTAACTAACCAGAGGCCAGCCAAGAACAGTACTTGTTCGATCGGCATACCAGCAAGCCAGCCATACAGCGGGACGCCCGCAAAGATGAAAGAAAGCGCCGTCAGGAGGCGCCCCGCACGGTGCGAACGAACTATTTGAAAACCGGTCGCTGGTGGGCGTTGCATGGTGCCTCAGCGTACCGCAGCGGGAATCAAACGCGCTTGAACACCAGCGTGCCGTTGGTTCCACCGAAGCCGAAATTGTTTTTCACGGCCACATCGATCTTCATGTCGCGCGCCGAATTGGCGCAATAGTCCAAGTCGCACTCGGGGTCCTGGTTGAAGATGTTGATGGTCGGCGGGCTCTTCTGGTGGTGCAAGGCCAGCACAGTAAACACCGACTCCAAACCGCCAGCCCCGCCCAAGAGATGCCCGGTCATGGACTTGGTGGAGTTGACAACCACGCGTTTGGCGTGATCACCCAAGGCTGCCTTGATCGCATTGGTTTCATTCACATCCCCCAAGGGCGTGGACGTGCCATGCGCGTTCAGGTAATCCACCTGATCCGCATTGACACCGGCATTGCGCATGGCGCTCAACATGGCACGGCGTGGACCGTCCATATTGGGAGCAGTCATGTGGCCTGCGTCTGCGCTCATGCCGAAACCAGCAAGTTCGGCGTAGATTTTGGCGCCACGCGCTTTGGCGTGTTCATACTCTTCCAAAACCATTACGCCTCCGCCCTCGCCCAACACAAAACCATCCCGATCTTTGTCCCAGGGACGGGAGGCTGTAGCGGGATCATCGTTACGGGTGCTCAGTGCGCGCATGGCAGCAAAGCCGCCGATTCCCAGCGGAGAAACCGTAGCTTCAGAGCCACCAGCAATCATGACGTCGGCGTCTCCATACTCGATCATGCGGCCGGCTTCACCGATGCAGTGCAGTCCGGTAGTGCATGCCGTCACGATCGCGATATTCGGGCCTTTGAAACCATAGCGCATCGACACATGGCCTGCGGTCATGTTGATGATGGACGCCGGCACAAAGAAGGGCGAAATCCGGCGTGGACCACGGTTGGTGTACTCGGTGTGGGTATTTTCAATCATCGGCAAGCCGCCGATGCCCGAACCGATAACGCATCCGATACGGGTGGACTCTTCCTCACCCAGCTCGTCATTCGTCTTCAGGCCTGAGTCTTTCACAGCTTGCACGGCAGCGGCGATGCCGTAGTGGATAAAGGTGTCCATCGTCCGTGCTTCCTTGGAGTTGATGTACGACTCCAAATCAAAATTACGGACCTCACCTGCGATTTTGCAAGCGAATGCGGATGCGTCGAACTTGGAAATCACGTCAATACCGGACTTGCCGGCAAGCAGATTCGACCAAGCCTCGGTCACCGTATTTCCAACGGGACTGATACAACCTAAACCGGTGACAACAACGCGACGACGGGACATAGAAATCTGGATTCAGCAGTTCGTCAAAGAAATACCGCCTTGGGCGATACGGGAGAATTCAAAAGGACCGGCCGGACACCAACAGGCATTGATCCTGCGGTTCCGGTCCGGGGGTGCGGAGCCTGAGAGGCGCCGCAGAGGCCTATCAGGCCTTTTTGTGGGTGTTCGCGTAGTCGATCGCGTTTTGCACGGTAGTGATCTTTTCTGCGTCTTCGTCAGGAATTTCAATTCCGAACTCGTCTTCCAAAGCCATCACCAGTTCCACTGTGTCCAGGGAGTCGGCACCCAGATCAGCCACGAAGGACTTTTCGTTGGTGACTTGGGACTCTTCAACGCCGAGTTGTTCAGCAATGATTTTTTTGACACGGACTTCGATATCGCTCATGGGTTCCCTCTAAGGGTTGTAAAAGAATCCGAGATTTTACCCGCCCTAGAGACTTGTCTCTAACCGGGCCGCCGTTCGGACACTTCGGCGGTTTTTTTCTTACATGTACATGCCACCGTTGACGTGCATTTCCTGCCCTGTCACATAGCCCGCCTGGGGAGAGGCCAGATAGCAAACTGCATGTGCAATATCAGCAGGTTTACCCAGATGCCCCAAGGGAATCTGGCCCAGCAAGGCCTTTTGCTGCTCTTCGGGCAGTCCGGCGGTCATGTCTGTCTCAATGAAGCCAGGGGCCACGCAATTCACCGTGATGTTGCGGGAACCCAATTCGCGCGCCAGTGCGCGAGTCATGCCGGCAACGCCCGCCTTGGCAGCAGCGTAATTGGCTTGGCCGGGGTTACCAGACGCACCCACCACCGAGGTGATGCTGATGATGCGGCCGTAGCGCTGCTTCATCATGGTCCGCAGCACGGAACGGCTCATACGGAATACGCCTTTGAGGTTGGTGTCCACGACGGCATCCCAATCGTCATCTTTCATGCGCATGGCCAAAGTGTCGCGGGTGATGCCGGCGTTGTTGACCAAAATATGCAAACCACCTTGCTCTTTAGCAATGGCATCCACCAAGGCATCACCGGCAGCGCCATCCGTCACATCCAAGGTGCGGCCATCACAACCAGGGAAAGCGGCCAGCGCTTCGCGGATCTTGGCTGCACCTGCATCTGAGGTGGCGGTGCCAATGACTTTGACACCCTTGCGTGCCAACTCCAGTGCAATCGATGCCCCGATGCCGCGGGACGCGCCGGTGACCAGGGCCACCTGGCCTTCAAACTTCATTTCGCTCATGCCAACAAACCTTTCACTTCATCCAAGGAGGCCGGGTCAAACAGGGCTGCCCCAGTCATCTCGGCGTCAATCCGCTTGACCATACCGGCCAGCACCTTGCCGGGCCCACACTCAACCAAAGTGGTCAAACCGCGAGCTTTGATGGCCTGCACACATTCCACCCAGCGCACCGGACCGAAGGCCTGGCGGTACAGCGCATCGCGGATTCGGTCTGCATCCATCTCAACCGCTACGTCGATGTTGTTGATCAGGGCAATTTGCGGGGTTGAAATTTCGATGTCTTCGAGGCGGGCCTTGAGCTTCTCGGCAGCGGGCTTCATCAGGCTCGAGTGGAAAGGCGCAGACACCGGTAACAGCAGCGCTCGTTTGGCGCCCGCGGCTTTCAGGATCTCGCAGGCTTTGTCCACCGCCGCTTTACTGCCAGCAATCACGGTCTGGGCAGAATCGTTGAAGTTCACCGCCTCTACAACCTCAACACCGGAAGTGCCGAAGGCCGCCGTCGCTTCTACGCAGCCAGCTATCACTTTAGTAGCATTCATGCCAAGAATCGCCGCCATGGCACCTACCCCCACGGGCACCGCCTCTTGCATGGCTTGGGCACGCAGGCGAACCAAGGGCGCCGCTTGAGCCAGTGTCAACGCACCGGCAGCCACCAATGCAGAGTATTCGCCCAGCGAATGTCCCGCGACGACCTGCGGTGCAACGCCGGTTTCTGCCATCCACACGCGGTATGCAGCCACGGCGGCCACCAACATCACCGGCTGCGTGTTGGTCGTTAGAGCCAGCGCCTCTTTGGGGCCTTCGTGGATTAGTTTGGCGACATCTTCGCCTAAGGCATCAGACGCTTCCTTCAGGGTTTCAGACACGACGGCATGGTCATCCCAAGCATCCAGCATGCCTACAGATTGAGACCCCTGTCCGGGAAAAACAAAAGCAAAAGGTTTCATTTCAATTCACCATCAAATCAGGCACTAGCGCCCGTGGATATTGCGCAAGCAGCTACAAAGTCAGGAGCACAGCACCCCAGGTAAAGCCACCGCCAACGCCTTCAAGCATTAGGTTTTGGCCGGGCTGAACCCGACCCGCCCGCACCGCAGAGTCCAAGGCCAAAGGAATGGAGGCTGCAGATGTGTTGCCATGCTGGTCCACGGTGACAACCACCTTGTCCATAGGCAACTTCAGCTTTTTGGCGGTGCTTGTCATGATGCGGATGTTGGCCTGATGGGGAATCAGCCAATCAATATCCGCCTCAGTTTTGCCGGCCTTGGCCAGCGTGGTCCGCGCTGCGTCTTCGAGCACGCCTACCGCCAGCTTGAAAACTGCCTGACCGTCCATCTTCAAAAGAGGGTCACCCAAAATGTGGCCATTCGACACGTGACCGGGCACACACAAGATGCCGACATGTTTGCCGTCGGCATGCAGGTCGCTGGCCAGAATGCCGGGGGTATCAGAGGCTTCCAGCACGACTGCGCCCGCGCCATCGCCGAACAGCACGCAGGTGGTGCGGTCGGTGAAATCCAGCAAGCGGGAGAAAACTTCAGCTCCGACCACCAGAGCCTTGTTGGCAGAGCCGGTCCGGATCAAGGCATCAGCCACCGTCAATGCATAAACAAAGCCACTGCACACCGCCTGCACATCAAAGGCGGCGCCGCCATTGGCCCCCAGCTTGTTCTGAAGAATGCAGGCGGTCGAGGGGAAAACCATGTCCGGTGTGGACGTGGCAACAATGATCAGATCAATATCGGAGGCTTGCAGGCCCGCAGCTTGCAGGGCGCTTTTGCAGGCCTCCAGGCCCAGATCACTGCTGTAGACGCCGTCAGCCACGAAGTGACGGGCACGGATACCGGTTCGCTCAACAATCCACTCGTCCGATGTTTCGACCCCTTGAGCCGCCAACTCAGCGGCCAGATCGGCGTTGGTCAGCCGACGGGGAGGCACATAGCTGCCGGTGCCTGTGATGCGGGAATAACGTGTCATGGGTGATGTGTGGGCACCCCGTTCAGCTTATGCGCTTGCGTCTGCCACCGTCAATAAAGCGGCAGCGTGGGCAATGCGGACCTGAACGCGGTCCAGCAAGTTGTTTCGGGCTGCATCATACGCGCGGTTCAAGGCATTGCCGAAGGACACTGCGTCTGCCGACCCATGGCTCTTGAACACCAGACCACGTAAGCCCAACAACGCTGCACCGTTGTAGCGACGGTGGTCAAAACGACTTTTGAAAGCATTTAGGACCGAATAAGCCGCTATAGCAGCAAGTTTGGTCAAGATGTTGCGCGAAAACTCTGCCTTCAAAAAGGTGCCGAACATGGAAGCCAGACCTTCGCTGGTTTTGAGCGCCACATTCCCCACAAAGCCGTCACACACCACGATGGCAGCCGTGCCCTTGAAAATATCGTTGCCCTCTACATTACCGACAAAGTTTAAATCGCCAGTTTTAGCAGCAGATCGCAGCAGTTCACCTGCCTTTTTGATGACTTCGTTGCCTTTGATGACTTCTTCGCCAATATTGAGCAAACCCACCGACGGGGACTCATCGCCACTCAACACCGACACCAAGGCCGAACCCATGACCGCAAACTGAAGCAAGTGCTCCGCACTGCAATCCACGTTGGCGCCCAAGTCAAGCACCGTAGTGGCTCCACCCTTTGCGTTTGGAATCTGGCCCGCAATCGCCGGACGCTCTATGCCGTCAATGGTCTTCAGGATATAGCGGGAGATCGCCATCAGCGCACCGGTGTTGCCTGCAGATACAGCCGCTTGCGCAGCGCCTTCTTTGACCTGTTGCACCGCCACCCGCATGGATGAGTCTTTTTTCTTGCGCAAGGCGACTTCCAAAGGGTCATCCATAGTGACCACTTCGCTTGCCAGTACCACCGTAGCGCGGGGATGCGAGAAACCCTTTAGTGCCTCCGGAAGCCCCACAAGCACCAGAGCGGCATCAGGATGCCGATCCAAAAACTCGGTGCACGCAGGCAAGGTCACTTGAGGGCCATGGTCACCCCCCATGCAGTCAACGGCAATCGTAATCATGCGCTATTCAATCCAACGACAAGGTAGCGGGAGATTATCCGGCCCCAAAATGACAAAAGCCCGTCGCTACAGAAACTGTAGCTTCGGGCTTTGCGGGATTCAGAAGAATCAGGCTTCAGACTTGGTCTTGAGCACCTTGCGACCACGGTAGAAACCGGTGGGGCTGATGTGGTGACGCAGGTGGGTTTCACCAGTAGTGGGCTCCACAGCGATGCCGGGCACGTTCAGTGCGTTGTGCGAACGGTGCATGCCGCGCTTGGAAGGAGATTTTTTGTTTTGTTGAACGGCCATGATCGGCTCCTGGGCAAAGGTGCTGCGCAGGTGGCAACACGGTTAGGGTTAGTAAAACGCGGCGGGTCCCGCACACGAAGCCTGTGATTATAGCCCAAAGTCAGGGCACTCGCCAAGGCCTACTTTTTCAGCTGCTGCAGAACAGCAAACGGGTTAGGTTTATCGGCAGGCGCGTCGACAAAATCCGCATCGACTGCAGCCAGCTTGACGGCTGTAGGGCACTCTTCGTGCTTGGGTACCGCCGGGATGGACATCAGCAACTCATCTTCTACTAATTCCAACAGATTGAACTCGCGGCTCATGACCAGCACATCTTCTTCCGACTCCTCATCCTCCACTTCCGCCAGGGCTTCATTGGCCACAAAACGGAAAGAGCGTTCAAAATCAATATCGACTGCAACGGGCCCGAGGCAGCGCTGGCAGGTCATGGTCAGCGTGGTGGTTCCCGAAAGGTGTACCCAAGGCTCATCCTGGCCGGCGGCGTCTTCGCGCATTTCTCCTTGAGCGGCGAGCGCCACCATCACGCCTTCGATCGGCCCCAAAGACTCCTCGCGCAAACGCTCGAATTCCGCGAGCGGGAGATTGGTTTCCAAGTCACCGGCGGCCTGGGCGAATGCTTTGATGGAGAGGCTGCGGGGTGAGTATTCATGTTTCATGCGCGCAGTGTAAGAGAATCACCCCATGCAAAGCACCCCGGAAAGAAAACTCGTTTTAGGCTCTACCTCCGTCTACCGACGTGAACTGCTGGAGCGGCTACGCCTGCCATTCAGCGTGGCCGCACCCCATGTGGATGAGACCCCCCAACCCGGTGAAACACCGGTGGCGCTGGCCCGGCGCCTGGCCCTCGCCAAGGCCCATGCCGTGGCTAAAGTGCACCCGGATTGCATCGTGATTGGCTCCGACCAGGTCGCAGACCTCCACGGCCAGCCCCTCGGCAAACCCGGCACCCATGAACGTGCAATCGCCCAGCTGCAAGCCATGCGCGGGCAAACCGTGATCTTTCAGACAGCGGTCGCCGTGGTGTGCCAAGCCAGTGGCTTTGTGCAGGAAGATCTGGCGGCAGTGAAGGTGCAATTCCGCGACCTTTCCGACGCTGAGATTGAGCATTACCTGCACGCCGAAAAGCCCTACGACTGCGCGGGCAGCGCCAAAAGCGAGGGCTTGGGCATCAGCCTGTTGAACGCCATTGACAACGACGACCCTACCGCGCTGGTGGGGCTACCCCTGATCCGCACCTGCCGCATGCTGCGTGCCGCAGGTCTGAACTTGCTGAGCACCCGCGCATGACGGGCACGCTGTACCTGGTGCCCGCGCCGCTGGATTTCGGCTGCGCCACCCAAAGCCCCCTCTCCGACAGCATGCCCCAGCACACACTGAGCCAAGCTGCAAAACTGCGCCACTGGATTTGCGAAAACGCCAAGAGCACACGGGCCTATTTGAAGCGGGTGGGCGAATCTCACCCTTTATGTGCTCCGATTCAAGAAATGCAGCTGCAAGAGTTGCCGCGCGAAGTCCACAAGAAAGGCGATCACCAAGGCGGCTTTGATGCCAAACCTTTGCTGGCCGCGGCCCTGCAAGGACACGACGTGGGGCTGGTCAGCGAAGCCGGCATGCCGGCCATCGCTGACCCCGGCTCCTCCGTGGTGCGGGCAGCCCATGAACTAGGTATCCGGGTCGTGCCTCTGGTTGGGCCTGTATCCCTGCTGCTGGCGCTTGCGGCAAGCGGCTTGAACGGGCAGAACTTTGCGTTTGTAGGTTATGTGCCTTCAGACCCAGGCGAGCGGGTCAAGCGCATCAAGGAGCTGGAGTCCCTGGCCCTCAAAACTGGGCAGACACAGCTGTTTATAGAAACGCCCTACCGCAATACTGCCTTGCTCCAGAGCCTTCTACAAACCCTGCAGACCAACACCCGGCTGGCCACGTCCAGCGGCCTCACGCTGGAAAGCGCCACCACCCACAGCCAGAACGTGAAGCACTGGAAACACAGCGGGTGGGCCTTGGACAACGCCACTCCAACGGTTTTTGCCCTGGGCCGCTAGATTCACCAACGAGGCCAGCGTTCAGTGGAATGCAGGCAGACTACGCACGGCTCTGACGGCACCTTCGCCGATAGAGGCGCCAAAACGCTTGACCAATCGTTCTGCCACGTTTTCCTTGCGGGTGTAGTCCACGATTTCTTCGGCTTTGACCACCTCGCGGGCGACAAAATCAATATTGCCCAACTTATCCGCAAGTCCTAGATCAATGGCTTGCTGGCCAGTCCAGAACAAGCCACTGAACATGTCGGGAGTCTCTTTGAGGCGTTTGCCACGCCCTTCTTTCACTACCCCGATGAACTGCTGGTGGATCTGGTCCAACATGGCCTGCGCAAACGCACGCTGCTTCTCCGTTTGCGGGCTGAATGGGTCCAAAAAGCCCTTGTTTTCACCGGCCGTCATCAAGCGGCGCTCCACACCGAGCTTGTCCATGAGGCCGGTAAACCCGAAACCATCCATCAGCACACCGATGCTGCCCACGACACTGGCCTTGTCCACAAAAATTTCGTCTGCCGCCACCGCGATGTAATACGCAGCCGAGGCACAGGTTTCTTCCACCACGGCATACACCGGCTTCTGGTGCAAGGCTTTCAGCCGCCGGATTTCGTCGTTAATGATGCCCGCCTGCACCGGGCTGCCGCCAGGGGAGTTGATCAACAAAACCACGGCTTTGGAGCCCTGGTCTTCAAAAGCGGCACGTACAGAGGCAACCACCACTTCTGCACTGGCCTCCCCACCGGAGGCAATCTCGCCCTGGATACTCACCACAGCGGTATGGGGTGTGGTGATGTCAGTGGGCGTGCCGCTTTGCTGCATGCCCAACCAGACCACCACACACAGAAACGCCAGCCACGCCAACCGTATGCCATTGCGCCAGCGCCGGGCAGCGCGTTGTTCGACCAAGGCAGCGGTAGCCAGCTTTTCGAGCGTGGCCCGTTCCCAACCGTCTGCTCCCGGAGCTGCATTTGCTACATTTTCAGGAGCTGCTCGCGCAGATTCTACGGGCGTCAAAGGCACTTTTGGCTCTTCTTGCTGGCCGGAGGGAAAGTTGGAGTCGGTCATTTAAAGGGATACCGGTTGGAGATGGGGAGAAGTATGCCAGTGGACCACGCCGTCCACCTCGGTCACAGCAATCGAAACCAGCTTGCCCCTGCACGGCCCAGTACGACACTGGCCAGTCTGAGGGGAGTACATCGCACCGTGGGTGGCGCAAATCAGCCAATGCCCGGTCAAATCAAAAAACCGGTTGGGTTGGTAGTCCATCTCCATGGGCACATGCGAGCACCGGTTCAGGTACGCATAGACCTTGCCCGCATAGCGAATGGCAAAGGCGTAGCAAGTCTGTCCGCAATAGATCACGTCAAAAGGCACCGCCAGCCCGCTGTCCACCAGATCGGCAGAGTTGCACAAGGCGATTCCGGGGGTATCGGGAACAGCGTCTTGCATGAAGGCTCCTTGTCTGGAAGAGAGATATCAGGCGTTGGCCTGCAACCAGGTGTCCAACTCCGCTACGGAATGGGCAATCATCAGGGGACCGAGCGCGCCGAAACTCTCCGGCTCATGCGCGCCGTAGCTCACGGCCACACTGGCACAGCCGGCGTTTACCGCCATTTGCAGGTCGTGGGTGGTATCCCCGATCATCAGCACCCGGTCAGCCGCCACGCCGAATTCCGTCATCAGCTCCTGCAACATCAGAGGGTGCGGCTTGCCGGCGGTCTCGTCTGCGGTGCGAGAACCATCAAAAATGCCTTGGAGGTTGACGTCCCGCAAGGCTTCGTTCAGCCCAGCACGGCTTTTTCCGGTGGCCACCGTCAGCAAGTGCTGGCGGCTTTTGAGCCGGTCCAGCATCTCCAGCACGCCGGCAAACAAGGTGATGTCGTTCTGGTGCACGCTGTAGTGGTGCTTATAGCGGGCACCCAGCTGCGGATATTTCTCGGGCGGAACATCAGGCGCGGCGTGGGCCAGCGCTTGCATCAGGCCCATGCCGATGACGTAAGCCGCATCTTTGTCACTCGGGACCGTGCCGCCCACGTCCTTCACCGCCAGCTGGATGCAACGGGTGATCAGTGCCGTGGAGTCAAACAAAGTGCCATCCCAATCAAATGCGATCAGGTCGAAACGGCGGGGGCGGAAAGGGATGGAATTCATCTCCCGATTTAACCCTGAACCGGTGCCGCCGCGCCCGGCTCTTCAGGAATGGCCTGCAGCAGAAAACGGGCAAGCTCGGTCGGCAGGTCGGTCTGCAGGGCCACGCGCTCACCTGTCGCCGGGTGCTTGCACTGGAAACGCCAAGCATGCAAAAACATGCGCTTGAGTGTTACCGCCCCCTCGTCGCGCGCCAGCGCCTTGTTCAGCTCGAAGTCGCCATATTTGTCGTCGCCCACGATGCCCATGCCCTCTGAGGCGAGGTGCACCCGGATCTGGTGGGTGCGGCCGGTTTTGATCGTCACCTCCAGCAGCGAATAGGCCTTTTGCCGCGGTGTTTGCCCAATGCAAGCTGCCGGTGTGACCGAATGCACTTTGACTAAACTCAGGGAGGGCATGGCGTCCGCGTGGTCTTTGGCCACCACCCGCACGCGGCGCTCACCATCCGGCAGCAAGTATTTCTGCAAAGACTTGTCCAAGACCTTCTTGTTAGAGGGCCACTGGCCTGACACCAGAGCCAGGTAGGTTTTGCCGGTTTCACGCTCGCGGAATTGGTCTTGCAGGTTTTTCAAGGCACTGCGTTTCTTGGCGACCAGCAGAATGCCGCTGGTTTCCCGGTCCAGCCGGTGCACCAGCTCCAGAAAAGTCGCCTTGGGGCGTGCCATGCGCAATTGTTCAATCACGCCAAAGCTCACCCCCGAGCCGCCATGCACTGCCACGCCGGCGGGTTTGTTCACCGCCAGAAAATAGTCATCCTCAAACAGTACCGGGAAGTCCTTGGCCGGCACGAAGCGGTGGGCCTGCTCGGCCATCGCAGCTGTTTTCTGTTCTGCACGCTCGGAAGTACGCACGGGTGGCAGGCGGATGACGTCTCCGGCGGCGATGCGGGTGTCTGCGCTGGCTCGGCCTTTGTTGATGCGCACCTCGCCGCTGCGGATGATGCGATACACATGGGTCTTGGGTACTCCTTTGAGTTCCCGCATCAGGAAGTTGTCGAGACGCTGGCCTGCGCTGTCTTCATCCACCGTCACAGATTTGACTTGGGTGTTGGCGAGGGGGGCCGAGGGGGGCGGATTGCCCCCTATAATGTGTTTCACTAGCGTCGCATCGTAAGTGGTTGATTTGTCTGGAGTTTAGTCCACAGCCCACTGAACGCTTCGCTGGAAGGTCGAAGCCGCCATTGGGCGCGACCCGTAAATCACACGCCAGCTGCTTGTGATGGCGGTGTCACCCGACGGTCAAGCCGACGAATTGAAACCCTGATACGGAATACCCCAAGTCTGCCAACCCACGGTTGGCGGGCGGAATGAAACGAGATGTTTGTGTTGCTAAGCCTGATCACCTTGTGCCTGCGGAGCGTTTACGCCCCGTTTGGTGGCACAAATCGGCCTGCAGCCCCGGTACTACCTGCGCAACCAGCTAGCATTTTTGTAGCGAGTTCACAAACGCATTCCCTCGTCCCCATCCACGCGCCTACGCTTCGACACCTCGTGTGACCTGAAGTTCTCCGGCAATTCCTCCTCACTTCAATTCGTCAGTCCGACTTCGTGAGCCCCCACCGGGCATGTACTAATTGAAGAAGGATGCAATCCATGAAACGGATGCTGATCAACGCCACGCAGGCTGAAGAACGCCGCTTGGCCATCGTCGACGGACAAAAACTCCTCGACTACGAAATCGAAATTGAAGGCCGCGAACAACGCAAAGGCAACATCTACAAAGCGGTCGTTACCCGCGTAGAGCCGTCCCTGGAAGCCTGTTTTGTGGACTACGGTGAAGACCGCCACGGCTTCCTGCCTTTCAAGGAAATCTCGAAGCAGTATTTCCAGCAAGGCGTGTCTGCGAGCAATGCCCGCATCCAGGACGCGATCCGCGAAGGCCAGGAACTGCTGGTTCAGGTCGAAAAAGAAGAGCGTGGCAACAAGGGCGCAGCCCTGACCACCTTCATCTCTCTGGCCGGCCGCTACGTGGTGCTGATGCCCAATAACCCCCGTGGCGGTGGCGTCAGCCGCCGTATCGAGGGCGATGACCGTGCTGAACTCAAAGAGAACATGGACCAGTTGGAATACCCCAACGGCATGTCCATCATCGCCCGCACAGCCGGCATCGGCCGCAGCGCGCCCGAACTGCAGTGGGACCTGAACTACCTGTTGAAACTCTGGGGTGCCATCGATGGCGCTGCCAAGGGTGCCAAGGGCGCTTTCCTGATTTACCAGGAATCCAGCCTCGTGATACGCGCGATCCGCGACTACTTCAACAACGACATCGGCGACATCCTGATCGACACCGACGACGTGTACGAGCAGGCCCAGCAGTTCATGGCCCACGTGATGCCGGAACATGCTGCCCGCGTGAAGCGCTACCGTGACGACGCACCACTGTTCAGCCGCTTTCAGATCGAACACCAGATCGAATCCGCCTACGCCCGCACCGTGACCCTGCCCTCCGGCGGCGCCATTGTGATCGACCACACCGAAGCGTTGGTGTCGGTGGACGTGAACTCGGCCCGCGCCATCAAGGGCGGCGACATCGAAGAAACCGCGACCCGCACCAACCTGGAAGCGGCTGACGAAGTAGCCCGCCAGATGCGCCTGCGCGACCTGGGTGGCTTGATCGTGATCGACTTTATCGACATGGAAGAGTCCCGCAATCGCCGCGAAGTGGAAAACCGCTTGCGCGACGCCCTGCGTCAGGACCGTGCCCGTGTGCAGTTCGGCACCATTTCCAAATTCGGCTTGATGGAAATGAGCCGCCAGCGCCTGCGCCCTGCCTTGTCCGAAGGTGCATCTATCCCCTGCCCCCGTTGCGGCGGCTCCGGCCACATCCGTGACACCGAGTCCAGCGCCTTGCAAATTCTGCGGATCATCCAGGAAGAGTCCCTCAAGGACAACACCGCCTCGGTGCTGTGCCAGGTTCCCGTGGAAGTCGCTTCGTTCCTGCTGAACGAAAAGCGCACCGAAATTGCCAAGATCGAGCTGAAGCAACGCATCAACGTCTTGATGGTGCCCAACAAGACCCTGGAAACCCCCAACTACAAGCTCGAGCGCTTGAAGCACGACGACCCGCGTCTGGACCACATCGAAGCCAGCTACAAGATGGCCGACGACATGGAAGAGGCCACCGGCGTGACCCGTCGCTCCCAAGAGCCCACCAATAAGCAGACTCCTGTCATCAAAGGCGTGTTGCCGGATGCACCTGCGCCTATCGCCCCCCCCAAGCCCGAGCCTGTCAAGGCCGTGGCGACACCGGTGACGGCGCCTGCAGCTGCTCCGGCATCCAAAGGCTTCTTCGGATGGGTCAAGAGCTTGTTCGCTGCGCCTGAAGCCGCGCCTGCGCCTGCCGCAGCGCCTGCACCAGCAAAGGCCGACGACAAGCGCGAAGGCCGGAATGGACGTGACAGCAACCGCAACGGCGGCCGTAACCAGCGCGGTGATCGCGGCGGAGAACGCGGTAATGAGGGCCGTGGCGAGCCCCGCAACGAAGCCCGCCCCGACAACCGTGGAGAGCGTTCCGAGCGCGGCAACCGCAACGAGCGTGGCGAACGCAATGGCCGTGGGGAACGCGGAGAGCGCACAGACCGTGGTAACCGCAATGAGCGCGGTGAACGCAGCAATGCGCCCCGCCAAGATCGCATGGATGGCGAGCAGTCCAAAGCAACGGGCGCAGAAGTCAGCCTGCAAACGGACGGCGCACCCGCACCTCAAGCTCGCGAAGGCCGCCAGGAGCGTGGAAACCGCAATGAGCGTGGAAACCGTGGCCCGCGCAACAGCGATCGCAACGATAACGCAGCCCGCAACACGGACGTGAACGCGGAAGCTCCTGCTGCCCAGGCTCTTGCAGAAGGCGTGGAAATGAACGCAGATGCCCAAGGCGAGGTTCGTGAACCGCGCGAGGGCCGTAACCGCAACGGCCGTGGCCGCCGCAACGACCGTGGCCCACGCCAGGACGATGCCAACCGTGCTGAGCAGTCCTCTGAGCTGCCAGTTGCTGAAGGTGCAGAAGCTGCAGCAGCAACTGACGCACCTGCCGAGGGAACAGAGGGGCAGGAACCACGCGAACGCCGCTCCCGCGACCGCTACGGCCGCGACCGTGGCAACCGCGGACCTCGCGGTGAAAATGGCCAGCGCCAGCAGGCTGACGGCCAAGAGGCCGCTACGGCCTCCGCAGACGCTGCACCTGCTCAGGAATCTGCGCCTGTCGCTTTGGCAGAGTCTGTGACACCAATAGCGCCGGTAGCACCTGCAGCACCGATTATTGCCGAAGCGGCGCCGGTTGCTCCTGCAGTGGCTACCCCCCAAGGCCGCATGCCCAAAGTGGTGAACTATGCGCTCCCCACGGAGGCATTGTCCCAAGTGGCATCCAGTTCGGGCCTGCAATGGGTGAACTCTGACGCAGACAAAATCGCTGCTGTACAAGCCGCTATTGCTGCAGAACCCAAGCCAGTCCATGTGCCCCGTGAGCGTCCCGCTCCTGTGGTGCTGGATGACCGCCCTCTGGTTCTGGTGGAAACCCGCCGTGACTTGCGCGATTTGAAGCTGCCGTTTGAAGAAAACCAAACAGCTTAAGCCTCAGACCTGTCATCCCCATGCGGATGACAGGGGCCAACAAAAAAGGGCGCCTATCAGGCGCCCTTTTTTGTTGGATTCACGCTATCAGTGCATCAAAAAATATCAACGGCACCGATCTTCAAGGCCTCGCCGAAAAAGCCCTTACGCACCAGCTCCGCGTGGCTGAACACCTTGTTTTGCCCGTGATGCTGGGCGTAATCTACAGCACGCTCAGCACGCTCCAGTGCGGTGCTCGGGGAATCATCCGGGCTGACCCGGGTAAAGCCACCGCAGATGGTGAGGCGCCCGACCTGCGGGAAATTGAATTTTTCAATATTGGCACGGAAACGCTCAAATGCGGCCAGCACCAAGGCTTCGTCCGGGCAATGCATCAGCACCGCAAACTGTTCGCCACCGAAGCGGTACAAGCGGTCATAAGTGCGGAATGTGTTGTTCATGATGCGCGCGACCAGCAGCAAAACTTCCTCAGCAATCAAATGCCCATGCTGGTCATTGATGACGCCGTAACTGTCGACAGAAATTGTACCGAGCCAATAGTTGGGGGGCACCCGGTGACGGCGCTCCTGCCCTGCAGAGAGAGCCGGTTGCCGTGCCGCAGCCGCGGCTTCGTCCACCTGGCCCATTTCTTCGAGCACAGCGCTGTAAAAGGTGTCGTCCAGAGATTTTCGATTCAACAGCCCGGTCAAGGCGTCGCGGTCGCTGTAGGCCAACAGCCTGTACATATTGCGAAACACCCGCGACACGTCCCCCACCACGGCCAACTGGTCCCCTTGCAGTGCGCTGGCGGAGTGAATTTCCAGCACACCCTCATCGCCTGCCACAGGGTCCGTGAAGAGCGGCAGGTAGGTGATACGGGGGCCGTCTTCACCAGCCCATGCAATTTCGACCAGTTCCTGGCGTTGAATGCAGTGCAGACGATCGCGATTGTCTTCAAGCAAAGGCAGGGTCTGAAAGTCAATGCGCAAGGGGTCGACCACTTTGCCGCCTCCCCGGGCATCCAGCACCGTGACATCCATCCAGCGCTTGATGCCTTCCTCGCTGACCACTTTGGATACCAGTACCCGCTGAATGGGCACGAGGTCAATCAGGGCCTTGGAAAGTGTGAGTTCCAACAGATCACGGTCGCGATGGTCCGTGAGCTTGATCAGGTGTTCAATGAGGTTTGCCATGAAACCATAATAGCCCTAACGCGCACGCGCGTCACCAAGGGTTTTACGCCTTGGCGGCTGCTTTGTAGGCGTCCGCAGCACCCTTGGTGTCCAAGCGGTGTTCTGCGAGCTCGGCCATGGCTAACCAGGCACGGCGTTTCATATCCGCATCCTTGAGCATGGGGATCGCCTGACGCAGCAAGGCCTGAGCCTTGCCCCACAAGGACAAACGCACACACAACACCCCAGCAAGGTATTGCAACAGAGGGTCGCCGGGCTGTGCCATTTGAGCCGCCTCAATGCGCGAGAGCCACAAGCTGTCAGGCAGGCTCTCCTCAGAAAGAAAGCTGCGCTCCAGCACGCGGACGAGTCGCACCCGCTGTTCATAGCTAAGGGCGGATGTTTGCGGGCTTTGCCCTTGCCACAAGGGAAGAACCCACGCACGAGCAGTGGATACGTCACCACCAATGTGCAGCATTCGCTCCGCGGCTTCCAGCGCCACATCGGGTAGCAAGCGCTCCTGTGCATCCAGCGCACCCCAGGCTTGGTCCATCTGAGCGGCATCATGCGCAGTCCGCAACAATTCGAGTGCCAGACCTCGGACGATACCGGTTCCGGCTACTTCCGAGAAAGCGCGGTGTTTGGTCAGCACCCGGGCTGAGTCCAGCGCCACACGGGTGTTGCGTGCCTGACGCGCTGCCTTGAATCGCAAGCGCAAGGCAATGGTGCGGCGTGCAGTGCCTACCGGCAACTGCTCCAGCCATTGCACCGCGCCGGTGGCATCCCGGTCTTCCAAGGCCCATCGGGCCGCACGGAGCTGGACGCCATCGCGCAAGTCGCTGGCGTCCTTGCTGCCGGCTTCTTCCAAAGCGCGCTGGAAATGGCTCTCGCGTGTCACCTTGTCTTGCAGGGCGTGCGCGCTTTCCGCTGCCAGCAAATGTGCCAGGGTGCGCAACCGGGCTGCATCAGGCAAGGCATCTCCACTGGAGAGCATGGCATCTTCGACCGCGACCACCAGTTCTGCCGCCTTGCGTGCCCTCACATAGCGGCCGGCCACCAAATGTGAAATGGTGTCCAGCAAACCTGAATAAATGGTGCGCTCTTTGTAGGAAAGGCGCCAGCGGCGAGCCTGTTGAGGAATGCTGAACAGCCCTGCGAGCCCGCGCAGTGCGAGGTGCAAAGTCACAAAGACCAGCGCAAGGCCCAGCAGCACGAGGTTCAATGACACGTCCAACCGGTAAGGTGGCCAGTACAAAGTTACCGTTCCCTGGTTGTTGCCAGCAAATAAGGCAGAGGCCACTGCCATCCCGAACAAGGCCATCAGCCACAGAGCAAAGCGCATGGTCAGCGTCCCGCAGCCGCGGTGGCCAGCGCGGCCAGGGTTTCATCCACACGCGGGATTTCCAGCGTCCGCATCTGGCTTTGCAACTGCTGCAAAGCGGCCTGCGCGGTCTGGGTTTTGCGAGAGCCGGCATCGAAGTAGCGCGTCAGCGAACCAGAAGCCGCCACCAGATCCGCACGCGCTGCCTCCGTCTGGCGGGACAACAATCCCAGGCGCGCATTCAAGATCTTGAGTTTGAAGTTTTCGCGTACAAAAAATGATTGCTCAGGGGAGAGCAAGGCCATATCGGGATTCTCAATCTTGCTCACGCGCACCAGACCCCGCACTTCTTCCCGCACCAACTCGAGCATGCGTCCGGACCAGCCGGTGAGTGTCTCTTCCGTTTTGCGCTGCAAGCTAGGCGCGGCCTTCGGTACCTGCACCGCGTTACCTACCGGCAGCTCATCGGCCAGCGAGACCAACTCATCCAGCCTTACCAGCATGGCTGGGGTGTCAGACAAGGCGGTGCCTTTGATGCGGGCAACGTCTTTGGCAATGGCACGCTGAACCGGCGTCAAGCGAGGCTGCGCCGCTCGCGCCACCCGCAGTTCGGCGGACTTCAGCGAAGCCAGCAAAGGTTCCACACTGCCTGTGAGTTGCGCTTGCTGCTGGGCGAGTCGCAGTGAAGACTCAATATCCACCACGAGATTTTCGTCCCGCGAGCGGGACAGGCTTTGCATCAGCTCTTCCAGCTGTGTGCGCTGCAGTGCGACTTCGCTCAGTCGCGCCTCCAGCACAGCCAATTTGGCAGCGGTCTCAATGGCCAATTCCTGGGCCTGCTTGGCCGTCGCGCGGGCCTCACCGGCTTGGGAGCCGGACTCCGCCGTTTGGCGCGCCAGCTGCTCTTGAATGTTGCCCAGTTTCTGCCAGAGCAAAACACTGCCGATCACACCGGCCACCGCCACCAGCGCAACACCGCGCAACCAGCGGCGGGACGATTTCACAGTGGGAAGAAGCGCGCCCGGAAAAGGCGCCGCCGGCGCGTCGGGAGGTGCGGAGGCAACAGAGGCAGGAGCTTCGGGATTCATTGCAGGGATTCTATCGACGCCATGAGCGCCGGAAGCAAAGGCTTGGACTCCCGCACACGACCGAATCCGGCTCCCCGCGCGGCATCGCCGATGCGCGAATGGGTCACCACGGCCTGGGCTTGCGCCCAGTTCACGCTAGGGCAGCAATGTTGAAGATTGCGGATCGCCTCAGAGCTGCTGAATACCCACACCGTACCGTCGGTGGCCGCGGCTTGAGCCTGCGCGATGGTGGGCGCGTCCCATTGAGGGCGCTGGCGCTCATAGGACACCACAAACTCGACCTCACCTCCGGCATCCAGCACCTGCCGGGCAAACCAATCACGGCCCGAGCCTTCATCGCTGGCCCCTTCGTCGATAGTGGTACCGCGAACAATCAGCACCCGGTAGCCATGCACGACCCGACTCCGCACCACGGCCCACAAAGCCTCGGAATCAAACTGCCCGGCATGAAAATCCGGCGCGTCTAGCCAAGCTGGCTCTGCTCCTACCCTCTGCAAGGCGGAGTAACTGCCGGGACCGGTGACAAATGCTCTTGTTTTGATAGCTGCTTGCGCAGTAAATACGGGCGCTGGATCCGCTTTTTGTTCAAAAAAGTAGTGCACCGCATTGCGACTGACAAACATCACCGCATCAAATTCCGCCAGCCGCTTCCACACCGATTCCACCGATGCAACTTGGGCGGCAGGGCGGATATCGATGAGTGGAAGGCTCCAGCTGGTGTAGCCGGCCGCATCCAGCGCTTTGAGCCACGGGGCGGCTTCAGCCTGGGGGCGGGTGATGATGACGCGCATGGAAAGCCTCCTCAGGTCAATGCCTGCACCGCCGCTTGCAACTCACGAGCAACCTGCTCACCCAGTGCAGTCGCCGCAGCAGCATCTTTGGCAAGGCCGGACGCCCGGGCATAGACCACCGGCTGAATACCTTCAGCATCGCCCCAGGCTGCGCGGATGTGCAGTTCGTCGCCGGAAATGGTGGCGTAGGCCGCCAAGGGCATGGAACAGCTGCCCCCCATCATGCGGCTCACCGCACGTTCGGCACTCACGGCCAACCAAGTGGGTTGGTGCACCAGATGCTGCAATGCGGACGCAACATCCTGCCGGCCGGCGCGCACTTCGATGCCGAGTGCGCCCTGACCTGCGGCAGGAAGCATTTGCTCGGGCTCAAACACGGCCCGAATGCGGGACTCCAGCCCCAGGCGCTTGAGTCCGGCAGCAGCCAGCACGATGCCGTCGTACAAACCTTCGTCCAGCTTGCGCAAACGGGTGTCTAGGTTGCCGCGTAGGGGTTCGATTTTCAGGTCAGGGCGGATGGCGCGTAGCAAGGCCACACGGCGCAAACTGGATGTGCCCACCACTGCACCCTGTGGCAAATCCATCACACTGGCATAGGTGCTGGACACCCAGGCGTCCCGCGGGTCTTCACGCTCCATCACGCAAGCCAGCATGAAGCCTTCGGGCAACTCCATGGGGACATCTTTGAGCGAGTGGACTGCCAGATCCGCACGGCCTTCTTCCAGGGCGACTTCCAGCTCCTTGACAAAGAGGCCCTTGCCCCCGACTTTACTGAGAGAACGGTCCAGAATCTGGTCGCCTTTGGTCGTCATGCCCAACAGGGACACCGAGGCCCCGCTTTGCTCGAGGAGGGCTTTAACATGTTCTGCTTGCCAGAGTGCCAGTCGGCTCTCGCGGGTGGCGATCGTAAATGTGGGCAAAATCGTAACTCGGCTGTAATCGAAAATAGGCCTTCGATGCTAGCATGGGCGCGTTCCTTGCTTTACTCGAAGCCACTCTCACCTCACCCCCAGACTTATGAATAAAGCACCTGCCGCAGAGACGGCCAAGCGCACGAAAGACAACGAGCGTCCCCTGGTAGAAGACATCCGCCTCCTGGGCCGGATTTTGGGCGATGTGATACGAGAACAAGAAGGCGTTGAGGCCTACGAACTGATCGAACAGATCCGCACGCTATCGGTGGCCTTCCGCAGAGACGCGGATCAGGAAGCTGACAAAGCCCTGAAGAAACTGCTCAAGAGCCTTTCGGGTGACCAGACCGTGAGCGTGATCCGCGCATTCACCTATTTTTCGCACTTGGCCAATCTGGCCGAAGACCGCCACCACATCCGCCGCCGTGCCATCCACGAGCGCGCCGGCGATACGCAGGAAGGCAGCATCGAAGTTGCCATGTCCCGCCTGCGTTGGGCCGGCATTGCGCCCAAGGCGATCTCCAACACTTTGGCTCAGAGCTTTGTGTCTCCGGTGCTCACAGCACACCCCACCGAAGTGCAACGCAAGAGCATTTTGGATGCCGAGCGTGACATCGCCCAGTTGCTGACCCAGCGCGACGAAATCAAGCAACGCGCCACCATCATCGACAGCAAGAAAGACGCCCTCACCCCCAAAGAGTTGGCCGCCAACGAAGCCCAGATGCGCGCCCGCGTGATGCAGCTCTGGCAGACGCGCCTGTTGCGCTTCTCCAAGCTGACCGTAGCAGACGAAATTGAAAATGCGTTGAGCTATTACGAATCCACCTTCCTGCGCGAGATCCCCAAGCTGTACGCCGAC
This sequence comes from Comamonadaceae bacterium, assembly GCA_027488985.1. Taxonomy (GTDB): domain Bacteria; phylum Pseudomonadota; class Gammaproteobacteria; order Burkholderiales; family Burkholderiaceae_C; genus Allorhodoferax; species Allorhodoferax aquaticus. The sequence continues at coordinate 314,877 of JAIYAR010000009.1, forward strand.
TTGGAAGACATGCTGGGCAATCAGCCGGTGCACAGCTTTTTGCGCATGGGCCAATGGATTGGCGGTGACCGCGATGGCAACCCCAACGTCAGCGCCCAGACTCTGGAATACGCCCTGCGCCGCCAGGCCGAAGTGGCCCTGCGCCACTACTTGACCGAGGTGCATTACCTGGGCGGTGAGCTGTCCATCTCCGCCATGCTGGCCGACTGCACACCTGAGATGCAAGCCCTGGCCGAAAGCTCGCCCGACCAGAACGCCCACCGCAAAGACGAGCCCTACCGCCGTGCCCTGACCGGCATGTACGCTCGCTTGGCCGCCACCCTTAAAGAGCTGACCGGCACCGAGGCTGCGCGTCACGCCGTGGCGCCGCAAAACCCGTACGTACTGGCAGAAGACTTTGTAGCCGACCTGCGTGTGATCGAGGCCTCTCTCAAAGCCAACCATGGCGCAGCACTCACAGCCCAGCGCCTGCACCCGCTGATCCGCGCAGTGGATGTGTTCGGCTTTCACCTGGCGACTGTGGACTTGCGCCAAAGCTCTGACAAACACGAGGAAGTGGTCGCCGAGTTGCTGTCCACCGCCCGGGTGCATGCTGACTACAGCAGCTTGAGTGAAGAAGAAAAGCGCACTCTGCTGCTGGGCCTGTTGAACGACGCACGCCCCCTGAGCGTGCATGGCGTGGCCTACTCTGCCCATGCGCAAGGCGAACTGGCGATTTTTGCCATGGCCAAGGTCATGCGCGAGCGCTTTGGCCATGAAGCCATCCGCCACTACATCATCAGCCACACCGAAACGGTGAGCGACTTGCTCGAAGTTCTGCTGCTGCAAAAAGAAGTGGGCCTGATGCGCGGTACGCTGGACAGTGAAGCACGTGCCGACCTCATCGTGGTGCCGCTGTTTGAAACCATCGAAGACCTGCGCAACGCCGCACCCATCATGCGTGACTTCTATGCCCTGCCCGGCGTGGCCGACTTGGTCAAGCGCAGCGGCGGCGAGCAGGACATCATGCTGGGCTACTCCGACTCCAACAAGGACGGTGGCATCTTCACCAGCAATTGGGAGCTGTACCGCGCCGAAATTGCCCTGGTCGAATTGTTCGACGTGCTGGCGGCCCAACACAAGATCCAGCTGCGCATGTTCCATGGACGCGGCGGCACCGTGGGTCGAGGCGGCGGCCCGAGCTACCAAGCCATCCTGGCCCAGCCCCCCGGCACGGTGCGCGGCCAGATCCGCCTGACCGAACAGGGCGAAGTGATCGGCTCCAAATACGCCAACCCGGAAATCGGTCGTCGCAACCTGGAAACCCTGGTCGCCGCCACCTTGGAAGCCACTTTGTTGCAACCCACCAAGTCAGCCACGAAGGCCTTCCTGGAGGCAGCTGCCGAGCTATCGCAAAACAGCATGTCGGCGTACCGGGCGCTGGTGTACGAAACCCCCGGCTTCACAGAGTATTTCTTCAGCTCCACCCCGCTGCGTGAAATTGCCGAACTCAACATCGGCTCCCGCCCTGCGTCGCGCAAGGCGTCGCAGCGCATTGAAGACCTGCGCGCCATTCCCTGGGGCTTCAGTTGGGGCCAGTGCCGCTTGACGTTGCCCGGTTGGTTCGGCTTCGGCTCCGCCGTGCAAAAGTTCATCGGCAACGGTACCGCCGCTGAGCAAAAAGAACGCGTGGCGCTGCTGCAAAAGATGTACAAGCAGTGGCCCTTCTTCCGCACCCTGCTCTCCAACATGGACATGGTGATGGCCAAGAGCGATCTGGCACTGGCTTCGCGCTATTCCGAACTGGTGGGCGATGCGCGCTTGCGCAAGAAGATTTTCACAGCCATCGAAGCCGAGTGGCATGGCACAGCCCAAGCGCTTGCCACCATCACCGGGGAAAAGAATCGCCTGGCCAACAACGCAGCGCTGCAGCGTTCCATCCGTCATCGCTTTCCCTACATCGACCCCTTGCACCACCTGCAAGTGGAGCTGGTGCGTCGCTACCGCGAAGGCAAGGCGGACGAACGGGTACAGCGTGGTATCCACATCTCCATCAACGGCATTGCTGCCGGCCTGCGTAACACCGGCTGATGGAGGGCAATCATCCGCAATAAAAAAGGGCCTGCGGGCCCTTTTTTTGTTTTCACTCAAACAGGAACACCTTAACGCCAGCGAGCTTCAATGCGTGCGTATTCACCGTTCTTGCGGATCTTGTCCAAACCGGCATCAAACCTCGCAATCCAAGGCTCTACGTCGGGAAATTTCCTGGAAAACGAGAGGTACAAACTGGGCTCCAGCAAGACACCGCGCAGCCGGAATCCCTGCCCCAAGGTCGGGTTGTTCGCCGCAATTTCTGTAGCGACCCGGTCAAACACCAGCGCGTAATCCACCCGCCCGGCGACCAGCTTGCGCAAAGACGTGAGGTCGGAAGCCGCTACATCACGCACCATGGCGGGATCGTCATCAAAGGCAGCCCCGTAGTCGTAGCCATTCGTCACCCCCACCCGCTTTCCGCGCAAGGCCTGCACATTGACAGAATCTACCGGGCCATCAGTGCGGCCATAGATGCCGATGCGCGCCCGGAACAGGTGGTATTTGTGCCAGAGATATTTGTCTTCGGTGCGGGAGTCACGCAAGGTATTGAAACAACCTGCGAGTTTGCCGGCCTCCACTTCGCGCATGCAGCGCGCGTACGGCAAAGGGACCAATTCCACCTCCACCCCTGCTGCTGCCCATGCAGCACGTACCAGATCCACCGCAAAGCCAGCGGACTGACCCGCCTGCACAAAAGCGTAAGGGCGCCAATCGTCCTCGGCACCGATGCGGATCTTGATCACTGCAGGTTTGTCTGTCAGAGACTGGGCGCGGGCGGAGGCAGACAATGCCAGACCCACCAGCCCAAGGACGCACACAACGCGACGCAAATTCATTGAGATATCAGCGCTCTCACCGAAGGCAGTTGCCGGCGGGATACTGATAGCAACTCATCCAAGCCCTGAAGCCGCACCGCCCAGCCTTCGCCCTCTTCAGCATCGAAGTGTTTTTCGAGCGCACGCACCATCTTGCGGGCCACCAGTGCGTTGCGGTGGATGCGGATGAACTGGACACCGTGCTTTTCTTCGAGGTCATTCAGGGCGCCGTCCAGGATGTAGCTGCGTGTGGCTGTGCGCACCGTGATGTACTTGAGCTCTGCCTTGAAGTACAACACTTGCGTCAAAGGCACCCGCTCAGTCCGGTTGCGCTCCTGAATGATCAGTACCTCTTCACTGGCCAAATCGACCTGTAGCGCCCGTCTCGCGTGCGCAAAGCGCTCTGCTTTTTGTAGCGCAGCCTGTAGGCGCTCCAAGCGTACAGGTTTGGTCAGGTAGTCCACCGCTTCCAGATCGAAAGCCTCCACGGCATGCTCGGCGTGGGCCGTCACAAACACAATCGCAGGCGGGTGCTGCAAAGAGCGCAAAGTTTGGGCCAGGGTCAGGCCACTGTTGCCCGGCATATGGATATCCAGAAACACCAGATCCACCGGCTGCTGGCGCAAGAGGGCCGCAGCCAGTTCGGCATTGGGGGCTTCGGCGGCCACGTGGACAGCAGGATGGGTGCAATCGCCCAGCAAGGTGCGCATGCGGGCCCGGGCCAAAGGCTCGTCATCCACCAGCATCACCCGCAACAGGGTGTCAGGCTGCATTGCAGTCATAAAGGCACCTCCATACGCACTTGGTACACACCATCCTTCAGGCCACTTTTGAACTGGCCCTGCACATCATGCAACAAGGCCAGCCGCTCCTGCACATTACGCAATGCCAAACCATGACCCCGCGCGCCCTGTCCGGCTGGCACCGTGTTGGTGACTTTGATCACCACCACTGTACCTTTGCAGCGCGTCGATATTTTGACGGACGCACCACTGTCGCTGGGCTCTACCCCGTGGCAGACGGCATTCTCCACCAGAGGCTGCAAAATCAATGGGGGCAAGTGGGCGGCATCGGCCAAAGGGTCCAGATCCCACTGCACCCGCAAGCGATCACCGAAGCGCACCTGCTCAATGGCCAGGTAGCGTTGCGCGAGCGAAAGCTCTTCGCCCAAAGTGACCGAGCTACCGGGGTCTTTGAGCGCGTGGCGGAAGAGGTCGCTCAAGTCTTCCAGCAAAGCCTCTGCCTTGGCGGGTTCCGCCCGCACGAGGGCAATCGCACTATTGAGTGTGTTGAACAGAAAATGCGGCCGGATGCGCGACTGCAGTTCTGCCAAGCGAGCCGCCGTATCTGCAGGAGTTCGGCCTTTGGCGCGCATGACCAATGCCGCGACCAGCAGGCTGGACATCAAAGCCCCGGAAAACAGGCTGGACACCCAGGGCGGGCTTTGCAGCAGGCCCGACAAGGCCAACAAACCGCAGCCATACAAACCGGCCACACCGCCCAGCGAAATGGCGAGGGCATATTGGGCAGCCTTAGGCATGCGAGCCAGCCAGCGCTTGGCAATGCACGCGGACAACAGCCACGCCAGCGTACCGGGCAAGGCTGCGCCAGTGACGAGGGCGAGTCGCGCTATCCAGTCCCAAACACCCGCAGCGGCATACATACAAGCTACCGACAGCGAAAGTTCGACAAACAACACCGCCCGCAGCACCACACCGATGTGACAGGCATCGAACACCAGCACCGGCACGGGCTGCACAGCCGGCACCGCAGGGGTGAGTTCCTGGAACGTCGATAATACTTGGTTGTCGTTCATGTCCACCGGATTTTGACTCCTTTCCTGAAAAGCGCTTCCCATGTCACAAAACCAATTCGATAAAAAGTCCCAAGCGTGGTCCGCGCTGTTCTCCGAGCCCATGAGCGATTTGGTCAAGCGCTACACCTCGAGCGTGTTTTTCGACAAGCGCCTCTGGCAGGCCGACATTACCGGCAGCCTCGCACACGCCGAGATGCTGGCCACGCAAGGCATCATCAGTGCCGACGACCACACATCCATCCAAAATGGCATGGCACAGATCTGGAGCGAAATCGAATCCGGCGGCTTTGAATGGAAGCTGGACCTGGAAGACGTGCACCTGAACATCGAGGCGCGCCTCACCCAATTGGTGGGCGACGCCGGCAAGCGCCTGCACACCGGCCGCAGCCGCAACGACCAAGTGGCCACTGACGTGCGCCTCTGGCTGCGCGGCGAGATTGATTTGATCGGCGAGCTGCTGGTGGACCTGCAAAAGTCGCTGGTGGATGTGGCAGAAGCCAATGCCGACGTCATCTTGCCCGGCTTCACCCACCTGCAAGTGGCCCAGCCGGTGAGCTTTGGCCACCACATGCTGGCCTATGTGGAAATGTTCAGCCGCGATGCTGAGCGCTTCAGCGAAGTGCGCCGCCGCACCAACCGCCTGCCGCTGGGCAGTGCGGCCTTGGCCGGCACCAGCTACCCGCTGGACCGTGAGCGGGTGGCCAAGACCCTGGCCATGGACGGCGTGTGCCAGAACAGCTTGGATGCGGTGAGCGACCGCGACTTCGCCATCGAGTTCACCAGCGCCGCCAGCCTGACCATGGTGCACATCAGCCGCATGAGCGAAGAACTCATCATTTGGATGAGCCAGAACTTCGGTTTCATCAAGATTGCGGACCGCTTCACCACCGGCAGTTCCATCATGCCGCAGAAGAAAAACCCCGACGTACCCGAATTGGCGCGCGGCAAAACCGGCCGCGTGGTCGGCCACCTGATGGGCCTGATCACCCTGATGAAGGGCCAGCCCCTGGCCTACAACAAGGACAACCAGGAAGACAAAGAGCCGCTGTTCGACACCGTGGACACCCTGAAAGACACACTGCGCATCTTCTCCGAGATGATTGGCGGCCAGGTGAACGCAGCGACCGGCAAAAAAGAAGGCGGCATCAGCGTGAACGCCGAAGCCATGGAGCGCGCTGCCCTCAAAGGCTACGCCACCGCGACCGACCTGGCTGACTACTTGGTGAAGAAAGGCCTGCCCTTCCGCGATGCGCACGAGACCGTGGCACATGCCGTGAAGGCGGCTCAGTCCCATGCGTGTGACCTGTCCGAGCTGCCACTCTCGGTGCTGCAAGGCTTCCACGCCAGCATCGAGAAAGATGTGTACGAGTGCCTGAGCCTGCGCGGCTCGCTCAACGCCCGCAATATTTTGGGGGGCACGGCGCCGGCGCAGGTAAAGGCGCAGGTGGCACGCCACCGCGCACGTTTGGGCTGATCCCTCCCACGTATTCGGACAAAGCCTCCCGTGAAAACGGGGGGCTTTTTTTATGCCGCTAGCGCGCGCTCCAAATCATCTGCCAGATGCTCCACAGCCTCTTCCGTAGTCGCCCAGGAACACATGAAGCGCGCACCGCCACCTATGAAAGTGTAGAAGGTCCAGCCCAGCGCTTTGAGACGGGCAATCGCAGGCTCGGGCAGGTTGACGAACACGCCGTTCACTTCGGTGGGCAGCAGCAACTCGGCACCGGCAATGCTGGCAATGCGCTCTGAGAGACGGTGTGCCATGGCGTTGGCGTGGGCAGCGTGGCGAAGCCAGGTGCCATCAGTCAACATGGCCAGCCAAGGGGCCGACAGGTAACGCATCTTGGAAGCCAGCTGCCCGGCCTGCTTGCAGCGGTAAGAAAACTCTTCGCCCAGCTTGCGGTCAAAAAAGACAATAGCCTCGCCTATCGGCAGGCCCATTTTGGTGCCGCCAAAGCACAGCACATCGACGCCGGCACGCCAGGTAATGTCGGCGGGTGCCACCTTGAGGGCGGCCACGGCGTTGGCAAAGCGGGCGCCGTCCATGTGCACCTTCAGGCCGTGCTCCTGCGCGATGCGGCTGATGCCGCTGATTTCACCCTTTTGGTAGACCGAACCCATTTCGGTGGACTGGGTGAGCGTGACCACTTTGGGCCGCGGGTAGTGAACATCGGTGCGGCGGGTGATGACTTCGAGCACGCCGGCCGAGGTGAGCTTGCCGTGGCGGTGCGGTGCGGAGAGCAGCTTGGAGCCATTCGAGAAAAACTCGGGCGCACCGCACTCATCGGTCTCTACGTGCGCGGTGTCGCTGCAAATCACGGCCTGGTAGGACTGGCACAAGGACGCCAGCGCGATCGAGTTGGCCGCCGTGCCATTGAACACAAAGAACACCTCGGCGTCCGCCTCAAAGACTTCGCGGATGCGGTCGCAGGCCAAGCGTGTGGCGTCGTCATTGCCGTAGGACGCCGCAAAGCCGGTGTTGGCCGCCATGAACGCCTGCATGGCCTCGGGGCAGATGCCGGAGGTGTTGTCGCTGGCGAACTGCAAATAGTGGCCGGGGGAAACGGTGGACAGAGAGGTAGGCAAAGTGGTCATGGCGGTGTAATATCGTTTCAGCGGATATTTCCGGTATATCGAACAAAAATCCATTTTACCGACCAAAGCAACCATGGCGCAAGTCCCCCACACCACCCCCCTGTCCGAAGGCCCTCCGGCCGTAGGCTCCAAACTGCAAGATGCCCGCAAGGCGCAACAGCTCTCGCTGGACGAGCTCTCCAAACGTGCGGGGGTCTCCAAGTCCATGCTCTCCGAGGTAGAGCGCAACCAGGCCAACCCGACGGTGGGCGTACTGTGGCGCCTGGCCACGGCACTGGGCATCAGCCTCACCGACCTGCTTGGCAACACCACTGCAGACAAGGCCACTCCGACGGTGGAGCTGGTACCGGCCCACACCATTCCCGTCACCACCAGCCCGGACGGCAAGTGCACCCTGCGCATCCTCGGGCCCATCGCCTTGGCGGGCCGGGTGGAGTGGTACGAGCTGGCCGTGGAGCCCGGTGGCGTGCTGGCCTCCGAGCCGCACGAGGCGGGCGCGAAAGAACACCTCTCTGTGCTTAGCGGCAGCCTCACGGTGCAGGCCGCCGACAGTAGCAAGGTGCTCAAGGCGGGTGACAGCGCCCGTTATGCAGTGGACGTGCAGCACGCCATCAGCAATACGGGCAAAGGCATGGCCAAGGCAGTACTGGTGGTGGAGCACTTGGGCTAACTTCCAAGCAAAAATGGCCCCTGGCGCTTGTGGAATATTCGCGAGCAGCTACTGAATTGATAGCAATTTAGCGCTACATCTTCCAAGGATCGCTGGCAAACCGCCCCGCCAAGAAGTCCAGCAAAGCCCGTACGGCCGGCGAGAGGTGCTTGCGCGAGGGGTAGAGCGCGTAGATGGACATCATGGGCAGCTGCCACTGCGGCAGCACCTGCTGCAAGCTGCCGTCAAGCAGGTGCGGGCTGGCCAGATACGTGGGTTGCATGGCCACCCCGCCACCCGCGAGCGCAGCCCGCATCAAGGCGGTGGCCTCGTTGGCGCTGAAGTGGCTGCCCACATGCACCTCGGCATGCTCCTCGCCGCGCTGCAGCTTCCACACGCTTTTGCCGAAATTGGCATAGCTCAGGCAACGGTGGGCCTGCAGGTCTGTGGGTAGCTGCGGGGTGCCGTGCTTCGCCAGATAGCCAGGGGACGCCACCAGCACCGAGGCACAGGGCGCCAACACACGGCCGATAAGCGCCGGGTCCGGCTCGGCGCTGATGCGAATGGCCAAGTCGATGCGCGCCTCCACCAGGTTGAGCGCGCCTTCGCTGGCATTGAGGTCGATTTTGAGCTGCGGGTACAGCGTCAGAAAGTCGGCAATTGCTGCCGCCAATTCGGCATAAGCAAACGACATGCTGCAGGTCACCCGCAATTGCCCACGCAGCGCGCCGTCGTGGCGGCTGGTTTCTTCTTCGACGTTTTCCATGAGCGCCAGCATCTGCTGGCTGCGGCGCAGGCAACTCTCGCCGGCGTCGGTGAGCGTGACGCTGCGGGTGGTGCGCTGCAAAAGGCGTGCGCCCAGCCACTGCTCCAGCTCGCCCACATAACGCGTCACCATGGCGCGCGACATATCCAGCTTGTCGGCGGTGGCACTGAAGCTGCCACTCTGCGCCACTTCCGCAAACACCTGCATGGCGGTCAAACGGTCCATGATTTGCTCAATTTATGAAACAGTAATGGCGGAATTATCGGGTTTATCTGCGCGAATATTGAAATTAAAGTTCAACCCAACGCTGATGAGACGTCCTCTTAGCGTCTAACCACTACCAGGAGTTCACCATGATCCGCACTACCGTTATCGCCGCATCGCTGGCCATCGCCTTTACCTCACTGTCTGGGGCAGCAAACGCCCAACAGCCGCTCACCGTCAAGGTCTACAACGCGGATGCCAACAGCTTCAACGTCAATTCCACGCTGGTCTATGGCCAGAAAGACGCCATCGTCATCGACGCCGGTTTCACCCGTGCCGACGCCTTGCGCATCGCTGCCAACGTGCTCGACAGTGGCAAGCAACTCACCACCATCTATGTGAGCCAGGCTGACCCTGACTACTACTTCGGCGTGGAGGCCCTGAAAGAAGTGTTCCCCCAGGCCGACGTGGTCACCACACCCGCCGTGCTGGGCAAACTGGCTCCCAAGCTGGCTGGTAAGGTCGCATTCTGGGGCCCCAAAATGGGCGCCAACGCACCCCGCAAGCCCGTGGTGCCCCGCGCCCTGGAAGGCAACACCCTGACGCTGGAAGGCCAGACCATCGAGATCCGTGGCACCCAAGGCTTGTTGGCACACCGCCCCTATGCCTGGATCCCGTCCATCAAGGCGGTGGTCGGCAACATCGGTGTGTTCGGCAACATGCACGTCTGGACCGCTGACACCCAAACCGCTGCAGAGCGCGCCGCGTGGGTGGCCCAGCTCGACGAAATGGCTGCCCTGAAGCCCGAATTGGTGATTCCCGGCCACATGAAGGCAGGTACCAAGGTAGACGCAAGCACCATTGCCTTCACCAAAGACTACTTGCAGACTTTCGAGAAAAACCTCGCTGCCAACAAGACCAGCGCCACCTTGATCCCCGCCATGAAGCAGGCCTACCCTGCCCTGACGGACGGTGGCCTGTCGCTGGACATTGGCGCCAAGGTCAACACCGGCGAAATGAAGTGGTAAACCCCTTCGCCATGCCATAAGGCATGGCATCCATCCCTGCACCCAGGAGCCCCCATGTCCCTTCTTCACCAAGTTTTACAAGACCTGCACGCGGGTCGCTGGCACGCCGCGCATGACCAGGTGCAGAAGGACGACTCCATGCTGGGCGCCTGGTTGCACGGCATCTTGCACCTGCAGGAAGGCGATCTGGAAGACGCTGAGAACTGGTACAACCGCGCCGCCCGCCACTTCCGCAGCCGCGGCAGCCTGCAAGAGGAGATTGCCCTTTTTGAGCAGGCGCTCGCAGCCGCGACCCTGAACCACGATTGAAAGACCCCCCATATGTCCACCACAGTGACCTATTTGTTCGACCCCTTGTGTGGCTGGTGCTACGGCGCCTCCCCCGCCATCCAGCGCCTGGGGCAGGAAGCCTCCATCACCCTGGAACTCGCGCCCACCGGCTTGTTCAGTGGCGGCGGGCGCGTGATGAGCGCAGACTTCGCCGACTTTGCATGGTCGAACGATGTCCGCATCGGCAAGCTCACCGGCCAGCCCTTTAGCGAGGCCTACCGCAACCAGGTGCTGGGCAAGCACGGCACTCGCTTTGACTCATCCGCTGCCTCTCTCGCACTCACTGCCGTGGCACAAACGGCCCCGGCCGAAGAGCTCAAAACCTTGAAGCTTTTGCAAGAGGCACGCTACGTCAATGGCCTGGACATCTGCACCCCGCAAGGTGTGGACGGCGTACTGCGTGCCAGGGGCCTGACAGCGGCGGCCGACCTGTTAGCCCGACAAGACCCAGACCTGCAACTCCAGCACGATGCCCGCGTGCAGAAAGCCCGCCGCCTCATGCAGGCCCATGGCGCACAAGGCGTGCCGGCCATGGTGGTTCACGGCGCGAGCGGCGCTCGCCTGGTGCGTGGCGACGCGCTCTACAACGGCCACGACGCCCTGTTGGCAGCGATTGCCGGAGCCGCTGCCTAAGGCTTGCGGGGCGGCACAAAGGCCGCTCTGGCTTGCAGGGCTCGCTCGCGGGCGTGGCAGCCCTCCAGGTGGTCATTCACCAGTCCCATGGCCTGCATGAAGGCATACATGGTGGTGGGGCCCACAAAGCTCCAGCCGCGCTTGCGCAAGTCTTTGGACAGTGCGATTGATTCCGGCGAGGTGGTCACCCCGCTGAGCGTTTGATGGGTAATGGTGGCCGGGCGGCTGCCGCTGGCCGGCTCATAGCCCCAGAAGTAGGCCGCCAAGCTGCCGCACTCTGCTCGCAGCTCCTGGGCTCGTCTGGCGTTGTTGATGGTGGAAGCAATCTTGCCGCGGTGGCGCACGATGCCTGCGTCCAGCAGCAGACGCTTTTCATCTGCCTCATCGAACAGGGCCACTTTGTCCATGTCAAAACCTGCAAAGGCGGCGCGGAAGGACTCGCGCTTGTTCAGTATGGTGAGCCAGCTCAAGCCCGCCTGAAAGCCCTCGAGGCAAATCTTCTCGAACAAGCGCGTGTCGCTGTGCACCGGAAAACCCCACTCCTGGTCGTGATAGCGCTGGTATTCGGCCGTGCTGCGGCACCAGACGCAACGTGCGGTGTGGTCATCGTCGGTAAAAAGCCCGTTGGGCGCGGCAGTGTCGTTGAGCATGGGGCCTCCGCTGGGTACGCTGAGATACTGTTTTTTTGATCAGTATAAAGCCTAGTTCACGACCTGCGGCGCCACCTTCGGAATCGTCAATTCAAATTCTGCGCCCTGCCCCGGCACTGAACTGACCTTGATGCGTCCGCCCAGAATACGGCTCACGATACGGTGGCTCACTGCCAGCCCGAGCCCGGAGCCGCCTTGCCCCAGTTTGGTCGTAAAAAACGGGTCAAACACCTGGCCCAGGTGCTCAGGCGCAATACCGCGCCCGTTATCACTCACCGTGAGCACCACCGATTTACCATCCGCAGCCTCCTCCGCGCGCAGCTCCACCACGCCGTCGTTACGACCGGCCAGCCCGTGCACCAGCGCGTTGCTGACCAGATTGATCACCACCTGCCCCAAGGGCCCCGGGAAACTCTCCAGCACCATGTCCGCAGGCACTGCCAGTTCAATTTGAGCTTGCTGGTGTTTGAAGCTGGGTTTGAGCGTCTCTACCACCTCATGCACCGTCTGGTGCAGGTCGAAGCTGCGGCGGCGCTCGGACTCCTGGTCAACCGCCACTTGCTTGAAGCTACGGATCAGCTCCACCGCCCGCTCCAACGATTTGTGAGTGAGCGCAGCGCCGTCGTTCATGTTCTGCATGAACTCCAAAAACGCAGATCGTTTGAGGGTGCCCGCCAGCGCTTGTTCAGAAGCGCGCTCGGTCATTTCATGCAAGGCACTGGCGGTGATCAAGGCGTTGCCCAATGGAGTATTGAGTTCGTGGGCCACGCCGGCTACCAGACTGCCCAGCGAGGCGAGTTTTTCCACGCCTATCAGTTCATCCTGCGCGCGTTGCAAGGTGCGCATGGTTTCCAGAAGGTTGCTGTTGGCCTCATCGAGCGCGCTGGTGCGGTCCAGTACCCGCTGTTCCAGCGTGGCGTTCAAGTCCTTGAGCTGCTGTTCCAGCAACTTGCGCTCGGTCACATCCATGGAAATGGTCATCACACAGTCCAGCTCGCCGTACATAAAGCGCTCAGACGACAACAAAAAGGTGCGCTCTGCGCCGTCCGGCAAGGTGAAAGTCACCTCATAGCCACTGACCCGACGCTGCGTGCCGAATTCCTGCTTGAACTGCTCACGGTGCGCCTGATCGCGCCAGAAGCCCAACTGAACCGGCGTTTTGCCGATCACATCAGCGCGCAAGCGCTGGAAGGCTTGCTCCCAGGCGGGGTTGATCTCCAGGCCCACGCCTGTCTCGAACTCGGCCACGATGATGGGCAAAGGGCTGGCCTTGAGAATCTGCATCACACGGCGCTCGCTCATGCGCAAGGCGTCGTCCTGGTCAGACAGGGCTTGCAGCTTTTCTTCAAGCACACGGTTCAGCGTCTGGACTTTGTCTACGTGCTGCTGATAAGCCTTGAGCACCAGACGGAACGCCATGAACGCGCCGCCCAACACCCCCAACTGGGCAATCAGCAGGCTCCAATGGCTGGTGACAGTGGTGGGCGACCACCATCCGAACTGGGTGGACAGCGCCAGGGCCACATACCATGCCGCTGACGCCAAGCCCACCCCTACCGCTTGCCGCATGCCGACCAACCAGCCGGCCAGCAGCACCAGCACGACGTTGACATTGAGAATCGGATTTAACGCCCCGCCGCGCAATGTGGACTGCAAAACCACCACCGCCCACAAGGCCCAGATGAACAGGCTCATGGCCAGCAAGTGGCGCCCCCGCGCATGCAGGCCCAAGCACACCACACCCGCCGCAGCAATGAGCACGGGGCCGAGCACCATCAGCCAGTCGCCGATGAACACCATGCTGACCACGCTGTACAGCAGCGCCACGACCACCGTGGTGCGCAAGAGGCGCACAAACAGCAAATTGAGTTCAGTGCCCTCGAACCCGGCAGTAACCGGAGCCCGGGCTGGCGACGCAGGAGGCTTCACACGATTCCTTGCAGACAACGGACGCTCCAGCTTATCCGCAAATGCAATCGGCCTGCAAGTCAAAGCTTATGAATAGAAATAGCTGCTGGCGCACAACAATAGTGCGCGAGCAGCTCTCATTTTGATAGCAAGCTGACGCTGGTGTTACATCGCTTTGTAGAAGATGTAGTCCGCGGTGTAGCGCACCAGCTGGTTTGCACCCTCATTGGCCTTGGCACAGCTGCTGGCCGGTGCAATGCCGCCCACAGTTGCCACGCGCTGGATGTAGCTCACGCCCTGCATCGCACCCATGCCCATGGCCGGGTTGGCTTTGACCAACTGCAGGGGTATGTTGGCGGCCCCATTGGGCGCCACGGCGAGCTGCGTGGCGGTCACTTTAGAACCATCATTGTTTTCCCAGGTGGCGGGTGGGCCGTAGTACTTGCCGATGACCTTGCCACTGCGGTCTTTGAGTCCGGCATCCGGCCCCACAAACACCCATTCAAACTGGCCGGCCATGTCTTTCTTGGCGCGGCACTGGTATGTGATGTCGCCGGCAGCGGCAGTTTCCATCACCACAGTGTGGCCGGCGGGCACCTGCACGGCGGCGGGCAAGTCTGCCTGGCTGAACGGGGCGCGCATGGGCTGGCTGGCACAGGCGGTGAGTGCGGCGATAGCCACCAAAGAGAGAGCGGTAAGAGTTTGCATAGGTATGTCCTGCTGAGAAGGTTGGGAAATCAAAGGTTTACTTTTGTGCGGGCTTGGACACGCTGGCCAGATAGGCCACCACGTCCTCGCGGTCCTGGGCTTCGGTCAGGTAGTAGTTCATTTCCTGTCCGGGCACCACTTTTTCCGGGTTGGTCAGCCAGGCTTTGAGGCCTGCGACCGTCCAGGTATGGGTGGCAGCTGCCATGGCTTCGGAAAAGAAATACCCCTCTGCCTTGCCGGCCTTGCGGCCCACCACACCGCGCAAGGCGGGGCCTGCGCGATTGGCGTCCAGGCTGTGGCAGGCAAAGCAGCGGCTCTCTACCAGCTGCTGCCCGCGCTGCACATCGGGCACGAGGGCCTGAGCCTGCACACGTGCAGGCGCGGCCATGGAAATTGCCAAGGCCGTAAGCCCAGCGCACCGACGGATGAAGGTGCGCGGCGCCATTACGCGCCGAAAGACAGTGCGCCGGCTGGCAGCGGACGGCCCAGCGCGTTGTTCAACAGCACGTAGTGCATGGTCTCGTCCGCAGCCAAACGGCCTGCCACTTTGGCCAGGTCTTTGTTTCCAAAGGCAGGAATCACACCCAAGTACGCGTTGATAGCGCCCAGCTCAAGACGCGCTGCCAAATCCAGCACGTCGCCCTGGTTGCGCAGGGTGTCGGCCTTGAGGGCTTTAGCGTATTCGTCCAATTTCTTCTCCATGACCGGAGAGCCGCCCAGCTTCTGGATGGTGGCAATCAGCGCGTCGCGGTGGGCTTTGTGGTCAGCCTGGAAGCGCACAGCCACATCGAGAACCGGCTTTTGCAGCAAGCCGCTGCCTGCGCCCAATTGATAGGCGTTGATGGCTTCATGCTCCAGGCCCAGCGCCACGTTCAAGATACTCACGTCCTTGGAGGTATCGCCTGCCATGCCTTGAGCCATGGCGTCTTTGCCGGCCAGAAGGGCGACAGCCACAGCGGACAAGGTGCCTGTGCGGCCCATGAAGGCGCGGCGAGAAGAAGCAGAAGAAGCAACTGTTTGAACGATGGTTTGCATTGCGGAATCCTTTAAGGAGTGTTGGGCAACTAAGCGAGACCGGGAAATCCGGCTCTCCCCTCAAATACGCAGGCCACCCGCACCTTGGATTCAAGTTTTTGAATTTATTTTTTTGAATCCGCGCCAAGGGTTTGTGCGTACTCAAAACACAAGCCCCCAACCAACGCTCAACCACCCAAACGCCCACACAATGGAGCCATGAATGCCGACCACCCTGACGCCAAGCTCATTGCCCTGCTGGAGCGTATTGCGCTCAAAGACCAGGCCGCCCTCAAATCGCTCTACGACGAGTGCGCGGGCAAGCTCTATGGTCTGGCTCTGCGGGTTGTCAGCCAGCGCGAATTTGCGGAAGACGTGCTGCAGGAGGCTTTCTTGAACATCTGGCGCTCGGCCCCGGACTACTCCGCATCCCTGAGCCCGCCCATGGCCTGGATGGGGCTCATCGTGCGCAGCCGCGCGCTGGACCTGTTGCGCCGCCGTGCCGCCGAGCGCACTCATCTCACTCAGGAGATTGACGAAGCCCTGGCCGACACCCTGGAGGGCGATGGGCCAACACCGCTGGACACGGCGCAGGCCAGCGAACAAGCCTGGGCCCTGAACCAATGCCTGGGCAGGCTGGAGAGCAAGCAGCGCGAGGTCGTGAACCTGGCCTACATGCGCGACCTGAGCCACAGCGAGCTGGCCAACCAGCTGCAACTGCCCTTGGGCACCGTCAAGACCTGGATACGCCGCGGCCTCGACCAGCTGCGCCTGTGCATGGCACGTTTTGCATAAAAGGCCGCCATGAAAATCCACCAACACCCTGAACTGCTGGATCGTTTGGCAGCCAGCTACGCACTGGGCACCCTGCGCGGCGCGGCCCGCCGCCGTTTTGAAGCCATGGCCCGCGAGCAAGCCCCGGTGCGCGCAGCAGCCCTCATCTGGCAAAGCCGCTTTTCCAGCATCAACGAACTCCAACCCGACGTAGCCCCCGCGCCCGCGGTGTGGACGCGCATTGAAAACCTGGTACTGGCTGAGCGCGAGCAAGCCGCTTTTCAGGCTGCCCGTGCCAAAGCAGCCGCTCAGTCTGAGAATGACAAGCGCTGGAGTGCGTGGCTGCGAAGCCTCACGGTCTGGCGCGTCGCCAGCGCAGCTGGTGCCGTTGCCACCGTGGCGGCCGTCACCGTGGGCCTGAACCTGCGCCAGGAGTTAGGCAGCGAGATTGCCAAGTTGCAAACCCAATTGCAGGCCACACCGCAAATCGAATACGTGGCCGTGCTGGCCGACGACAAAGCCGCCGCCTCCATGCTGGTGACTTTCGATCCCAAGAACAAAAAACTCACCCTGCAGCGCGTGGGCGGTTACCAGGAGGCCAGCGACCGCTCCTTGCAGCTCTGGGCCTTGCCCCCCGGTGGCGGCCCCAAGTCATTGGGCGTGCTCACCAACGACAAACTGCTGCGCTTGACCGCTGGTGAAAACGACGTGCGCGAAGTACCTACCCTCGCCATCAGCCTGGAGCCCAAGGGCGGTGTGCCGAGTGAGACCGGCCCGACCGGACCGGTGCTGTTCAAAGGTGCGTTGATTCAAAAGATGATGTGAACAGGCGGCAAAGCCCGCCTTCCCATCACGCGCCTTGCGCCCCCAGTTTTCGCAAGATACTCAACCAGTCTTGGGCTTGCGAGGCGGATAAGTCGCCGGTCAACCCGATCAACGTTTCCCGGACCGGGCCGATGCCCACCATACCCAACATATTGCGCTCAAGGGCCTTTACGCTGTGGGCGCGGAAATACCATCGGTACACCAGCGCAGGCATGCCCATGGTGACCACGACCCGCGCACTGCGGCCGGACAGAGGCTTGGTCGCCAAGGGGTTGCGGCTGGTGCCGGTAAACGCCGGCCGGAACACCTGCTCCAACATGCCTTTGAGCAAGGCCGGCATGTCGCCCGCCCACAGCGGGAAAAAAAGCACCATGTGGTTGCACCACAAAATATCGCTCTGGACCGATTGCAGCTGCTCGGGCACCACGCCATTGTCAAAATCTTTCTGGCTGCGCAGTAGCGGGAAATCCAAGTCTGCAAGCTCGCAGCGGCGCACCTCGTGGCCTGCTTCCAACGCACCTTGCACATAACTCCCCGCCAGCGCGTGGCACAAATGCAATTCACTACTGTCAGGGTGGCCTTGGATCAGAAGTATGTGTCTGGACATGGGGCTTCCTTCACATCACGACAGCGCTGACAGGTCGCCGCAAGGACCGTGGCATCGCTTTGCCCCGCCCGAAACGAACCACCAGATCAGGGCGCTGCGGCGCCATGCCCAGTGCGGTGGCAAAGTCTGCACGCACCGTAGTGACTTCGACCGCTTGGTTCACCATCGCACTGCGAATACCCAAGGCCGTGGCCTGCAAGGCAAACCGCTGGTAAGAGCGCCCCACCGCCACCCAATGCGCCTTGTCCGGCCGGGCTCCGGCAAACACTGCAATACCGGCTGAACTGCGTATGTGGGCGGCGATTTTGTCGTTTTCAGGCCCCGGTCTGAAAAGCAAACTGAATCCGGCCTTACCCAACCAGCCAGGTACCTCTGGGTTACCTGTGCACCTGCTGAATAGACCATCGCGGCTGGCCACCGCATCGTCTCCATTGAAGCGGATCCAGTGCTTCAGCTCCGCCGTGAATGCAACATCGGCCATCTGCAGGGTGTTCGCTGCAATCGTGTACTCCAGCACCCGCTCGATGCCCGGGCGGTCGGTGATCAGCCGCAGTTGCACCTCGTCTGCGTTTGCAGCTCGCGCCAGAAGCTCCAGCTCTTGCGCAGAGAGGGGCTGACCATCGTAGGCGGAGCGCGTGTTTTGCCGGGAGGTCATGGCGTGAAACAGTGCAGACTCCCGGTGGTCTTGCGGCTCCAGCGCAATGTGGACTCCTTCTTTGCCAGCATCCCACACCGCGTAGGCGCGCTGGCCTAGTGCCTGCGCGGCAAGTACCAGGTTTTCGGTGGCACAGCCCAGAGAAATGATCAGATGGTGGTCATCAGGATCCACGGCCGGGCAACGCCGCTCCAGGTCGGGCAGGATGTCGATATCCGAGATACCTACCCGATAGCGCCAGCACTGGGTGTTGTGGCTGGACGGCGCCAAAGTGGCGTAGCGAACCAGCTCCAAGCTGTTGTCCAAGCCGGCTGCCGGCATGGTGGGCGGGCTCTGCCAGGTCCGATCTGCCACAGCCTCGTAACTCTGCTCCGGATTCTGCGGCGCACAAGCGACCTGCAGCACAGCCCCACCCACAAGCACACTTGCTGACCGTGAAAAACTCCTGCGCGATACATGAACCATGGCTCCTCCGGAAAGCGGAATGAGCCAATGTAGTTAGCGCTACGCAGCTTCACCGTGCGCCAACCCACGCGCCATGTTCACGGCCTCGCAAGCCACGGACCTCAGGACCGGCGCCGGGGTGCTACGTCAAGCTGGAAAATCACCTTGCCCGGTGCGCTCTGCACGTTTACCAGCAAAGGGGCTTTTTCTACCAGCTGGGCAGCGTTCCAAATCTTGATGGTGGCCGCGCCTTCGGGCACGTCTTCCAACACTGCCGTGCCCTCGCTGTTGGTCTTGGCGGTCCACGGAGAGTCGGCTACATAAATGGCCCCACCCATACGGCTGTGGATGAAGCAACCCAAGAGCGCAGCGCCCACAGCACCGGGTTTGTCCATGGTGAAAACCGCGGCACTGGTCGTTTTACCCTCCTGTTTGCCTTCAAGCAAGGCAGATTGCCCATCGCTCGCACCCACCGCACTGCCGGGCGTACTGAGGCGCACATGGTGATTCCAAGGATCGCTGTTGGCGAAGCGCACTTTGGCGCCCACACCCACCACCGTGACCGCAGGGGTGAACTGCTGTTTTTCCTGGTTGACCACGGCCGTCATGGGCAGTGGCGTACGCGGTTGGCCTTTGCCACTGGGCAGCACAATCACCACCGAGTCCGGCGCCGGCTTGCCGTCGCGGTCCAGCACCTGCACCTCCAGGGTACCTGCATGGACCGTCACACCGGCTACAAAAAAAGCCGCACTGGCGGCGACTTTTTTTCCAAAGAATAGTCGGGCGGGATGCATAGTCATTTGGCCGTGATGATGTCGCGATGCATGGGCGCCAACAGTGCCAGCAGGCGGTTCTGGGTGGCGAAAGGAATGTTGCGGGCATCCATGGAGGCTTGCAGCACTTCCACCAGCGCATTGAAGTTGGCTTTGGTGATTCCCATCTCGGCATGCGCGGTTTTCATATCGGCGCCTTCGTATTTGCAAGGACCTCCGGTGGCCATACACACCTGGTCGACCAACTGCTCTGACAGGTAGGAGGCCTTGGTGTCTTTGAACTGATCGCCAATGCGTTTGTCGGCTTTCAGGCCGGCCACAAAGACGTCCATCAAGGCTTGTAAACCGGGCTTCCCGCCCAGTGCTTGGAACAGGGCGTCATTTTTTGCCGGGGCCATGGGCATGGCCGATTGAGCATGGGCACTTACAGAGACCAGGCCGGACAGGGCCACAAGGCAGGCGACAAGGTAGTTTTTCATGGTGATTTCCTTTGAATCTAAAGCGCGCACGTCTTAGAACGCGAACTGGGCAGACAGGTAGTAGCCGCTTTGGTTGCGGCTGGAGGTCACGCCCGGCAGGATGCGGCCGAGGTCCAGATAAGCCAGCGTGATGGAGCTGTGCTTGTTGGGCGCCCATGCGACGAACACGTCTTTCCATGCGTCTTCCTGCAGACCTTCACCCAAACTATTGGCCATGCCGAACGCACGCAGGTTGTTTGGCTTGGCACGGTACTCGGCGCCGATGGCGATGTTTTTGCTCAGCAGGTAGGCCAAAGAAATTTCAGGGACCCAGCTGGCATTGTTGGTGCCCGGATCTTTGGAGCCGAAGCCCACCAGGCCATTCTGGTTGGCATTGGTATAGCGCAGCGTGCCGTTCACCAGCAGGCTGTTGGCGAGAAAGAGCTTGGTGGCGCTTACATAAAAGTCAGTACCACTGGTCTTGGCGCCCAAAAAGTCCAGCACCGGAGCAATGGTGCCGGCGTCCACGGTCTTCTGCTCCACACCTACCGCCACTTGAGGCATCCAGCTGTCACTGTTGAGAACTGCGTCTCCGGCCACTTTGACCTTCAGGCCCAGCACATCCATCTTGATGCGTTGACCGTCTTGCACGGAAAAGCCCAAGCCATTAAGTGCGGTAACAGGGGATGCATTGAAATCCTGACGGGCAAAAGACACTTCCACCCGGTCATTAAACGCAAAGGCAACGCCCATGGTGCTGAGTTGGTAGTCCGTGACCGTAGCGCGGCTGACATGGGCAGAGACACCCGCTTCGCCCTCGGTGGCATTGGTGCCGATGGTGGCCCACGGGGTCAGGCCGCCGCCGGCTGCACCGTCGATCGAGCTAACCCCACCGGTGAGTAAAAGCTTGCCGGTGTCGGCAAAGGCGCCGCTACACAGGGCCGCAGCACTGAGGGCAATGGCTGTCGGTAAAAGTTTCATGGGCACGTCCAGTCTTATGGTTCAAGCGAAAAATCAATTCCTGTTTCCATTACGCGGTGGGATGTGATCCGGATTCAACTTTTTACAAATAATTTTGAATCCACACGATCAGGGGCGTCAAACCGTGTCGGATGGTCACGTTGCAGCCCCTGTTTTCGGCTACGCTGAGCGCACTTTTTCGGGGAGCGACCATGAAAACAAAAAATGCATTTCTGGCCTGTGGCTTGGCCGTCTTGAGCTGGAGCGCCCAGGCACTGCAAATAATCAGCTTCTCGCCCCAAGGCGAAGTTGCGCAGGTGCGCCAGCTGGTGGCCAAGTTTGACGAGAGCGCCGTCAATTTCGGCGACCCCAAAGCCGAAGCCCCACTCACTTTGAGCTGCAGCGACGCCCAAGTCACCCAAGGCACCGGTCGCTGGGTGAACGACCGGGTGTGGGCCTACGACTTCGACCGCGATTTGCCCCCCGGAGTGCGCTGCACGGTGCAAGTCAAACCAGGGTTCAAATCGCCCAAAGGCGCAGATATCACGGGCGCCAGCAGCTATAAATTCAATAGCGGCGGCCCCTTTGTGCGCAGCATCCAGCCCTACCAAGGGGTACGCATTGATGAAGAGCAGTTTTTCATCCTGCAACTGAGTGGCCCTGCCACGCTGGATAGCGTGAAAGCCAATGTGTGGTGCAAGGCATCCGACCTGGGAGAAAAGATCAGCATCCGCCTACTCGAGGGCAAAGAGCGAGCTGCGCTGCTGGAGGCCCAAGGATTGGACGGCTATGCCAAGGCTGACCCTTTGTCGTTTGTGACCATGACCTGCGCGCGCCGCCTGTCGTCATCCGCCAAAGTAAGTGTGGTGTTCGGCAAGGGTGTGGTCACGCCGGCCAACGGCACCACCCCCGGTGTGCCCAACACGATGGAGCGCCAGTTTGCCTACCAGGTGCGCGAGCCCTTTGCAGCCATCTTCAGCTGCGAGCGGGAAAACGCCCAGGCTGCCTGCCTGCCCATACGCCCTATGCAGCTCAGCTTCAATGCGCCCGTGTCAGCCAAGCTGCTGCAAGCCATTCGCCTGAGTGACGGCAAGAACAGCTTCAAGCCCGTGCTCGCGGAAGACAGCGGTGATGAAGACAACGTGGTCAACAGCGTGCGCTTTGAAGGCGGCCTGCCCGAGCAAGCCCAGCTGACCCTGACGCTACCCAAAGATTTCAAAGATGCGTCCGGCCGCGCCCTGCGCAATGCGGATAGCTTCCCGCTCAAAACCGCGACCGCCGCCATGCCGCCGTTGGCCAAGTTTGCGGCCTCGCCCTTCGGCATCGTGGAGCGCTTTGCCGAGCCCGATGGCGTAGCCATGCTGCCGGTGACCTTGCGCAATGTAGAAGCCGCCCTGAAGGTCAAGGGCCTGAACGCAGAGCAAGATAAGTCCGCAACAAAAACAGCCACGCCCGCGGCCAAGGCACCAGCCGGCAAGGTGCGCACCTTCCAGCCTGGCACGGATGCCGACATCATTGCCTGGTACCGCAAGGTGCTGCGCTACGACGAAGCCAATATCTCCCGCAACCAGGCCTCCCGCGAGCTGGGCACCAAGCTGCCCAAACCTTCTACCCCCTACGACCAGGACTATGTGCAAACTCGCATGCTCTCGCTCCTGGAAGGCCGATCAGGCGCCAAAACGCTGGACCTGCCTCAGCCCCAGAGCCAGGACCCGCGCCCCTTCGAGGTGGTGGGCATTCCCCTCACTCCCGGCTTCCATGTGGTCGAGATCGCCTCCCAAAAGTTGGGCACCAGCTTGCTGGATGAACGTTACGGCGATGGCCGCACCATGTACGTCCGCACCGCTGCGCTGGTGACCAACCTGGGCGTGCACTTCAAGCTGGGCCGCGAAAACGCATTGGCCTGGGTGACATCGCTGGACAAGGGCAAGCCTGTGGCTGGTGCCCAAGTAGTGGTGTCCGATTGCCGGGGCCAAGAAGTGGCCCGTGGCCAGACCGATGCCCGGGGCATTGCCACCCTCAATGGCGTATCGCCCCAAGCGCCCCGCTGCAATGGGGAAGACGGCTACTACAGCAGTGCCTACTTTGTGAGTGCCCGCGCCGCCCAGCCTGCAGCCGATGGCAAAGGCACGGTGCAAGATCTGGCATTTACCTGGAGCGACTGGAACCGCGGCATCGAACCCTGGCGCTTCAACGTGCCCACTAGCCGCCAGCCCCTGCCTGACGAAGTGGCCCACACCATCTTCGACCGCACCCTGCTCCGCGCAGGCGAAACTGTCTCCATGAAGCACGTGCTGCGCACCCAGACCAGCAAGGGCTTCGGCCTGCCGGATACCAAGCCAGACACCATGCTCATCACCCACATGGGCAGCGGCCAGCAATACGCGCTGCAACTCGATTGGCGCAAAACCGCCACCGGGGGCTTGAGTGCAGAAAACAGTTTCTCCATCCCCCAAGGCGCCAAGCTGGGTGCTTACCAGGTGCAGCTCACCAGTGGCAACGGTCGGCAGGACTTTTACACCGGCGAATTCCGGGTCGAAGAGTTCCGCCTGCCGGTGCTGGAGGGCCGTGTGACCCCCACAGAAAAGAAGCCCTTGGTCAACGCCACCCAAGTGCCGGTGGATGTGCAGATCAACTACGTCTCCGGCGGCGCCGCCGTCAACTTGCCGGTGCGCGTCTCGGCCTTGGTGCGGGCCAAAGGCATGAGCTTTGCAGACTTCAGCGAATTCAGCTTCTCGCCACCGCAGGCCGGGCAACAAGCCCGCTCAGACGAAGGCGAAGAAGAAAACACCGCCAGCGCCGATGCCCGCGTCATCGCCGACAAAATGCCAATCACACTCGACAAGAATGGCGTCGGCAAGCTCACCATTGCCGATGTGCCCAAGAGCCGCCAGCCGCAAGACCTGCTGTTGGAAGCCACCTACTCCGACCCCAACGGAGAAGTGCAAACCATACGCAGCACCCAAACCCTGTGGCCTGCCAGCGTGATTGCCGGTATCAAGACCGAGGGCTGGGTCTCCAGCGGGCAGAAGATCAAGTTCCGCGCACTGGCGCTGGACTTGTCCGGCAAGCCGCAAGCCGGGGTGGCGCTGGAAGTCAAAGCCACCGCCCGCATCACCACCACCACCCGCAAGCGCATGGTGGGCGGCTTCTACACCTACGACAACAAAACCAGCACCAAAGACTTGGGTAGTGTGTGCTCCGGCAAGAGCGATGCCCGCGGCCTGCTGCTGTGCGAAACCGAGGTGAATGAAGCCGGCCAGGTGGAGCTGGTAGTGACCGCCAAAGACGGCTCGGGCAACAGCATCCAGGCGGCCAGCAGCGTGTATGTCACTAAGCAAGGCGAACTCTGGTTTGGTGGCGACAACAACGATCGTATCGACCTACTGCCCGAAAAGAAAAGCTACCAAGCCGGCGAGACGGCCAACTTCCAGGTGCGCATGCCCTTCCGCTTTGCCACCGCGTTGGTAGCGGTGGAGCGCGAAGGCATTGTGCACACCGAGGTGGTGGAGCTCAACGGCCAGGACCCGACCATCCACCTGAAGATCCAGGAAGGCTGGGGCCCCAATGTGTATGTCAGCGCGCTGGTGCTGCGCGGTCGCCTGCGCGAGGTGCCGTGGTACAGCTTCTTCACCTGGGGCTACAAGGCGCCGCGTGAGTGGTGGACCAGCTTCTGGTACGAGGGGCGCGAGTACGTGGCGCCCACTGCACTGGTGGACCTGAGCAAGCCCGCCTTCCGGTTGGGTGTGGCCGAAATCCGCGTGGGCACGCAGGCGCATGAACTGAATGTGAGCGTCAAGGCCGACAAGGAAAGCTACGCCGTGCGCGGCAAGGCGCAGGTCACCATCACCGTCAAGCTGCCCAATGGCCAACCGGCTGCCAACGCCGAAGTGGCCGTGGCCGCGGTAGACCAGGCCCTGCTGGAGCTGATGCCCAACCGCAGCTGGAATCTGCTGGACGCCATGTTGCAACGGCGCAGCTGGGGCGTCGAAACATCTACCGCGCAAATGGAAATCATCGGCCGGCGCCACTATGGCCGCAAGGCTGTAGCGCCCGGTGGCGGTGGCGGCCACAGCGGGGCACGTGAGCTGCTAGAGACCCTGCTGCTCTGGAAGCCGGTGGTCAAGCTCGACGCCAATGGCCAAGCCCAAGTGACGGTACCGCTCAACGATGCACTCACCACTTTCAAGATCGTGGCCGTGGCCGATGCCTCCACCGGCTTGTTTGGCACCGGCAGCACCAGCATCCGCGCCACGCAAGATTTGCAGATCATCAGCGGCCTGCCACCATTAGTACGTGAAGACGACCAGTACCGCGCCCAGCTGACACTGCGCAACACCACCAAGCAGGCCATGAAGGTGCTGGTGACCCCGCGTGCCACGCTGCTGACCTTGGAGCCGCAAACCGTAGATATTCCCGCAGGAGACGCCCGCGAGGTGGCTTGGAACGTCACCGCCCCCGCACAGCTCGCCTTGAGCCGCAACGAGGCCATCCTGTGGGAGATTGAAGCCAAGGACACCATCAGCGGCGCCAAAGACGCGCTGAAGGCCCGCCAACGCATCGTGCCTGCCGTGCCGCTCACGGTGCAGCAGGCCACGCTGGTACAGATTGACGGTCCGCTCACCATGGACGTGAATGCGCCTGCCGATGCCCTGCCCGGCCGTGGCGGCCTGAAGATGGCGCTGCAACCCAAGCTGGCCGAAGGCCTGCCGGGCGTGAAAGACTGGTTTGCCCTCTACCCCTTTGCGTGCCTGGAGCAAAAGACCAGCAAGAGCGTGGGCCTGCGCGATGGCAAGCTGTGGCAAAGCGTGGCGGCGCAAATCCCAAGCTATCTGGACAGCGACGGCCTGGCCAACTACTTCCCGCCGCGCGATGGAGAGGCCAACCGCGGCAGCGACACGCTGACCGCCTACCTGCTGGCCGCGACCCACGAGGCCGCCGGCATTGACCCGGCGTTTGCCCTGAGCGACGAGATCCGCGCGCCCATGGAGCGTGGCCTGATTGCCTTTGTGGAAGGCCGCATCCAGCGCGAGTTCTGGAGCCCGCGCAAAGACCTGGACATGCGCAAGCTGGCAGCTATCGAGGCCCTGTCGCGCTATGGCAAGGCGCAGGGCCGCATGGTGAACAGCATCACCATCGCGCCCAACCAGTGGCCCACGCATGCGGTGATCGACTGGCTCAACATCTTGAAACGCGTGACCGATGTGCCCGAGCGTGATAAGCGCTTGGCCGAAGCCAACCAGATCCTGCGCAGCCGCATCAGCTACCAGGGCACCAAGATGATCTTCAGCACCGAGAAGGACGACTACTGGTGGTGGCTGATGCAAAGCGGCGACGTGAACACCGCGCGCCTGATCTTGAGTGTGCTGGACGACCCGGCCTGGAAAGACGACATGGGCCGCCTGGCCAACGGCTTCATCAGCCGCCAGCAAAACGGCGCTTGGCACACCACCACCGCCAACCTGTGGGGCGGCTTGGCCTTGGAGAAATTCAGCGCCAAGTTTGAAGCGGTGCCGGTGGCCGGCAGCACCAAGGCCAGCATGAAGAGCTTGGAAAACGCCGCGGGCGGCGTGGGCACTGCCAGCGTGGATTGGAGCAAGGTGGAGCGCATCAAGACGACCGATGCATCCGGCGCTGCACACCAGACCACCTGGTTCGGCGCGCCTGCGTCACCGGGCAACCTGAAGAACAACACCATGTTCCTGCCTTGGAGCAAAACTGCAGCCAAAGACACGCTGAACGTGACCCACCAGGGCGCGGGCAAGCCGTGGCTCACACTGCAATCAGTCGCGGCGGTGCAACTGAAGGCACCCTTCTTTGCGGGCTACCAGATCAAGAAAACCATCACTTCGGTTGAGCAGGCCAACAAGAGCCTACCGGCCGGCAGCTACACCCGCGGTGACGTGCTGCGCATCAGCATCGAAGTGAACGCCAGCGCCGACATGACCTGGGTCGCCATCACCGACCCCGTGCCTGGCGGTGCCACGATTCTGGGCAGCGGCCTGGGCCGCGATAGCGAGATCGCCACGCAAGGAGAAAAGAAAGAAGGCTACGGTTGGGCCGCGTTTGAAGAGCGCAGCTTCGAATCCTTCCGCAGCTACTACGAGTACCTGCCCAAGGGTGTGGTGAAGATGGAATACACCATTCGGCTGAACAACGTGGGTGAGTTCTCGCTTCCACCCTCACGCGTGGAAGCGATGTACGCGCCAGAGATGTTTGGGGAGGCGCCGAATGTGAAGGTGAAAGTGGTGGGGGTGAAGTGAAGGTGCCTGGAGTTAGCTAAGACAGAACTGTTGCCGCCTCGCGGCGGAGCCGCTCAGTGGACAAAGGTAGCTCCAAAACGACTGTAACCCTTGTTCAACCCACACCACTGTTCTTAACTCCTCGCTCAATCAAAAGCCGCTGCCAACGCGCTTATATTTCGGCTTCCTAATCCCAACTCCTGAGCCCGCTGAAAGCTTGAACGAGCGGTCAATGCACCGGGTACCTCAGCGTGACTCGTCGCAGCAACTTCGATGACGTAACCCAAATCTTTTTCGATCAAATCAATAGTAAACATAGGGCTAGTATTTTTGGTGGCCATCATTTTTAATGCGCCTGCAATCGGCGCGGCCACTATCGGAAACTCACCCATCAGCTCGGCTGCATACTCAGCCTGATATCCATTCTTTGTCAAAAGGCCCAGTAATTCGGCAGCGCTTTGAAGCTGGGCGGCGAAGAGTGTGTTGACAGCCAACTTGAACATAGAACCCTGTCCAATAGCACCGACATGCAGAACCTTTGAACCTAAAACCTTAAGGATTGGTTCTGCCAACTCAAAACTTTCAATGTTTCCCCCAACCATAAAAATAAGTTGTGCTGTCGCGGCTTGAGGTCGTGATCCTGCCACAGGGGCATCCAACAAGTTAGCACCGCGATCGTTCACGGCCTTGTTTAATTGTTTCACCCAAGACGGTGAAGTAGTGGAACATTCAATAGCGACTGCACCCTCTCTCAATGCATGTACAGCTCCAGTTTTTTCATCCAACCATACCGATCTAGCTGCAGAGTTGTCAGTCACCATGCTGAACACGTAATCAGCCTCTAATGCCGCCTCGAAAGGTGTTTGAGCCAATTTTGCACCTTGCTCGACAAGTGCCGTTGATTTGGCTGTATCTCGATTCCAAACGGTGACGGGGTACCCGGTTTTGATTAGGTTTGCGGCCATAAGTGACCCCATCGCGCCCATTCCCAAGAAGGCGATTTGCTTCATAAATAATCCCTTTATTGTTAGCGGCTCAAGCGGTACGAGGTGAAACTGCACTGATTGCCGCCCTCGCGCGGCTTTCCGCCAACTCGGCGAGGCCAACATTCATTCCTTCGACAGGAATGATGGTCACATCATCTATGCCAATAAAGTTGAAAATAAATTGCAGATATGGCACAACGAAATCTGCCGCCTTCAGTTCGCCCTTCGTGTATCCGTCTGCACCGTAAGCAACAACGATGAATACTCGCTTGTTGCTGACAAGACCTGCGAACCTTTTCCCATCAAAGGAAAACGTTTTCCCGACTCGAACGATGTGATCAATCCAAGCTTTTAGCGCGGAAGGAATGCCAAAGTTGTACATCGGCGTGGTGATAACAATGTCGTCTGCGGCAGTAATTTCACTTAGCAGTTGTTCAGAGATTTCTGTCGCAGTGCGCTGTGATTGGCTCCACGTCGACTCATCTGAGAAGAAGGCGGAAATTGCTCCAACCGGCAAATGAGGTACTGGTGTATGTACCAAGTCGCGGGTCAGAGTACGAGTTGGTGACAAATGAGCGATCAATTCATCTCCAAAACGGCGGGAATACGAACCTTCATGGCGACTGGAAGCGTCAATTCGGAGTAGCGTGGTCATAAGTGAATCCTTCGAGGTGTTGTTGAACTACGTAAAGAATGTTATTCATGAGACGAGGCTAGATAAATACGATATTTTTCATTTATATCGTGCGTAAAATGCACGAATGAACTCCATTGATCTGGAATTGCTCATCGCAGTAGCCAAGCGAGGGAGCTTTGCTGCAGTAGCTAAAGAGCGAAACATTGACCCCTCGTCGGTATCGAGAGCCATTGGCGATTTAGAACATGAACTCGGACTACGCCTTTTTCACCGCAGTACACGGTCGATGACATTGACTGAGGCGGGAGAAATCTACCTCGCGCGAATTGAGCCGTTAATTGACGAGTTGCAACATGCACGTGAAGCGGCAGCACAAGTTAGTCTTACGCCCAAGGGGCTACTGCGTATTACTGCCTCGGTCACGTTCGGACAGGTTTGCATCGTCCCACTGCTTGGTGAATTTCATAAAAAATACCCCGACCTCCAAGTGGAGTGCGTGTTTACCGACACCAATATGGATCTCGTTTCGGATCGTATTGACTTGGCAATTCGTCTCGGCCCGAACATTGATGGAAACCTCGTTGCCGCTAAGCTGATGGACACTCAGTATGGTGTCTATGCGAGCCCGGAATATTTGGCTCAACACCCTCCTTTAACCAAGCCATCGGATCTTGCTGATCACAAAGTACTTCTGTTCAACTTGCGCGCATACCGAAGTCGATGGTTGTTCCGCGATCGAGATGGGCATGAGCAAAGTATCCCTGTCAATGGAGACTTGACATTGGCACCCGCTGCGTCTCTCCTAAGCGCTGCCGTTGCAGGATTAGGACCTGCACTGCTTCCTGATTGGTTAGTTGCCGACCCTTTAGAAAAAGGATTGCTTGTTTCACTTTTCAAAGAGTTCCAGGCTACGGCAACAAATTTTGAAACTGCGGCTTGGATCGTTTATCCAAGTCGCTCGTATCTCCCACACAAAGTACGCGTAATGGTCGACTTTTTGCGAGAGAAACTGCGGCCAATTCAGCTTTATTAGAAAGATCGCTTTAAGTAGATGTCGCTATCGCCGAAAGAGTTTGATCGACCGGTCTTCATGACGAACTAAGGGCCGAAACGCAAAGAAGTGACTTACCAATTGTCTCTGCTCCGGACCAATCAATTGGAGCTCAGGCCTTTTGAAGCCTAATATCCAACTCGCGATCCACATAGGTCCACTCTGGTGACGCCCTCAGTTCCCTCAACATGTCGTTGAAATCGGGTTCATGTTCGGGCGCGAATTCAAACCAGGTCAGGAAGTCGAAGGGCTCTGATTCCGACAAATCGCGGCAGTGGTGCAGTTTCCGGGAAATGGCGGGCAGGTATTGCATGCCAATGGCAATGTGCCGAGACTTCGCCTCGAAGATGGCCCGTCGCTCGTCTTGGGTCATGCCCCACCAAGCTGCGTTTTTCCTGATAGGTATGAGCACTGCCAAATGAGTGGCAGACCGCCCAAGGCCTTGCTGCACGGCAAGCAGTGCATCTTTTTCTGAGCGCTCTACGTACCGATCGTTACTGGTCACGCCACTCAAGACCCACTTTGACCCATCGACATTGAGACTGGCAGGTCGCACAGCCACATGCGTCACGTTTTCCAAAGGTGGCCCTACCAGGGTGGTCTGCTGCAGTACAGCCCATTCCCCGCTATTACCACCCGCAAATGAGAAAAGTCGTTCGTTCATGTGTATTCCTTTTCCAAACTCAGACTGCAATTTGCGCGCCACACCGACACATCTTCAAGAGGACTGTAAACATTGGGCCACATGGTCCCCGAAAGCGCGCACCTTGGCGGAGTGTTTGCGGGCCTCCGGGCTGATCAAATGAATTGGGATAGGTTTGACCTGCCAATCCAGCATCAAGACTACGACGTCGCCGCTTGCCAACAGATCCGAAAACAACCAGTCCGGCATGTACCCGATGCCCGCCCCGTCCACTATCGACGCCCGAAGCACCTCTGAACTGTTTGTTTCCAATGTTCCATGTACCCGCACAGTGACCGACGACCCATCTGCGGTGCTGAACTCCCAGTTGTTGCGGGTTTTTAGCCCGGTGTAGACGATGCAGTTGTGGTCCACAAGATCTTGAGGCACTCGCGGCAGCGACGACTTCTTGCCCAGCGACCGCACGTATTTTTTGCCAGCTACCAACAACCGCTGCGAAGTTCCTACGCGCCGGGCAATCAATGAACTGTCGGCCAGGGTACCCAATCGGACGGCGACATCAATACCCTGCTCCACCAGGTCAACAAAACCATCGTCGAGCTTGAAATCGAGCCTGACGTCCGGGTTCAAACGCATGAAAGACTGCACATGCGGCATTAGAACGCGCAACCCGAAACCCACTGAGGTTGCCACCCGCAAGGGGCCTGAGAGCGTGCGCTCACCTTGGCGCAATTGCGCTTCAGCCTCGCTGATCTCACCCACCAAACGGCGCGCTTCTTCAAAGTAACGCAGGCCATCGTCGGTGGGTGTCAACGCGCGGGTAGAGCGAGCCAATAGCCGCACACCCAAATATTTTTCCAGCGCGGCCACCTGCTTGCTTACGGCGCTCTGGGTGGTGGCCTGCTCGCGAGCCACCGCGGAGAAGCTTCCGGTTTCCACGACGCGCACAAAAGTTTGCATGGTTTGCAAGCGATCCATTGAAGGCTCCAATTAATTCCCGTCAGGAATGAATATTAGTCAAATTCACGTACTACCGCCAATTCAGGAACAAGAAGACACTTCATTCCATCAACAACCCGTCTAGAAAGGACACCCGATGACCACCGTAAACGTTCCCACTTATGACAGCGTCTCTCCTGCCAACCAGGCCCTGTTTGACAACCTCAAAAAAGGTCTGGGGTTCGTTCCCAACCTGTATGCAACCATCGCGCACTCTGATAACGCGCTGGCAACTTATCTGGCACTCCAGAACGCCAAGAGCTCGCTCTCTGTCAAGGCACGCGAAGTGGTCAATTTGGCCGTGAGCGAAGTCAACCAGTGCGCGTATTGCCTGGCCGCCCACAGCGTCATCGGCAAGATGGTCGGATTTACCGAAGATCAAATCTTGCAAATCCGCGCTGGTGTCGCACCATTTGATGCGCGTCTGGATGCGCTGGCACGCTTGGTACGCAACGTCGCCCTTCAACGTGGCCACGCTGACGACGCTGTACTGCAAGCGTTTTTTGAAGCAGGCTGGAATGCTGGCAACCTGGTGGATGTGATGGTGGTGATTGGAGACAAAACAGTCAGCAACTACCTGCACAGCACCACCAAAATCCCGGTGGACTTTCCGGCTGCAGTAGCTTTGGCTGACGCTCGCGAGCCCGCAATCGTATGAACGCAGACCGCCGCCTGCTTCCTGGCATTGCCGTAGGGCTGGCGGCGGCCAGCATTGGCGCTCTCTACACCGTCTTTGCGCGCTGGGGAATCAGCCAAGGCATGGAAGCTTCGGACATGACTTTCCTGCGCTTTGCAGTTGCAGGCTTGGTGATGCTGCCGTTTTTGGTACGCATACTTTGGGCTGACACAAAGTCATTTCTTGTGCAGTGGAGAGCATGGCTCGCAGTGTCCCTGTTAGCAGGGCCACTGTTTGGCATCTTGATGTTCACCGCGCTCCAATGGGCTCCGGCCAGCCATGCCGCTGTGTTTCCATTTGCTGCCATGAGCGTGATGGGAACGCTAATGTCCGCGTGGGTTCTGAAAGAACCCCTCTCACCCCGCAAACTCGTGGGAGTCGTGATCGTCGTTGCAGGTTTGCTTGTTCTTTCAGGACTTGAAACGAATACGCTGAGCGCCAAGACATTGGCCGGTGATACGCTTTTCGTGGCTGCAGGAACACTATGGGCGGGCTTTGGCATCGTGATGCGAACCAAACGGCTCAATCCTATGTTGGCAACGTCTGTCATCTCATTTGCTGCATTGGTGACTTATGTGCCCACCTATCTCCAGGTAATCGGCATTTCACGCTTGCTGGCCGTGCCGGCAACCGTGTTATGGACAGAGTTGATCATCCAAGGGCTCATAGCTGGCGTGGGCACGCTGTACACCTATTCCAAAATGGTCTTTTTATTGGGGCCAGCGCGCGCTGCCTTGTTTCCGGCCTTAGCCCCGGGAATCGCAGCACTATTGGCTTGGCCGGTGCTCGGTCACACGCCATCTTTCACCGAATTGACAGGTTTACTCATCTCGATTGCCGGGCTCATGTGGACCGTCACTGGCAAAAGCGCAAGAGCCTCCTCCAAGCCTATCGCCGCACCGTATTTTTCAACCAACCCAAAGGCTACCCAATGACCTCGTTAGGCAATCAACTCGCCGACTACCAGGCAGGATTCAAACAACGCGCTGCACCTGAACGCGTCGCCATGATGGAAAACGCTACCGCCAACTTACGTGCCACAGGCATAGAAGACTCTGCTTTGGATTTGGGCGCCAAATTGCCCGACATTGCGCTGACGAATGCTAGGGGCGAAAGAGTGCGCCTTAAAGTGCTGCATGCTGGCAAACCTACTGTCCTGGTTTTTTATCGCGGAGGCTGGTGCCCCTATTGCAACCTGGAACTTCGCGCATGGCAGAGCTTGCTGCCCGACCTGCAGGTTGCTGGAGCACAACTCATTGCCATATCACCCCAACTTCCTGATGGTTCACTGAGCACTGCGGAGAAGAATGAACTGGCTTACCCAGTGCTGAGTGATTCATCTCTCGAAGCTGCCACGGCATTTGGCATTGCTTTCACCCTGCCACCCGAGTTGGTGGAGCTGTACGGCAAAGTAGGAAATGATCTCCCGACCATCAACGGCAATGGACAATGGGTGTTGCCAGTTCCTGCTACCTTTGTGTTTGACGAAGAAGGTAGGATCATTTTCCGGCACGTTGAAGCGGACTACCGCCAACGCGCAGAACCTGCAGAAGTCTTGGCTGCTCTATTTGAAAGAGCAAACTAAAGAATCGATATGAGGAGACCTGACATGCAAGTTGCCACAGCATATGGTTTGTTGTCTCGCACGATTGCAGTCATGGCTCTTTGGTTACTTGCTCTGGGAGTAACACGGGCAGTTGAGCTCCCGACCTCCGGCAGAGACTCAGCTCCATTTTTCAAAGTCAAAAATGGCGTCGCGTCGGGAATCTGCCCTGACATTTATGCCGCGCTGGAGCGCATTGACCCATCACTTCAAATCAGGGGCGCAGAGAGAGTTCGTTCACTGCCGCTCAACCTGCGTGACTTGGCAGCAGGCAATGAATCCATCAACTGTGGCTTGGGGCGGAGTCCGGAACGGGATGCCTACGTCCGCTATGTTCAACTGATTACGACGACGCACATGGTGATCGCGGTACGCAACGACGACGCGATTGATTCTGTAAAAAATTTGGATCAGCTCCGGGTCCTCACCCAAGATCAACCGGTAATCGTGCGCAGAGGGACCGTGTTTGCGGACCGACTCAAGAGAATGGGCATGCGGGTCGACGACTCCAGCGCAGACAACGCGGACAACCTGAAAAAGCTGCTGTATCAACGAGGCCGGTTCTACTACAACATTGACTACTTGATGGCTGAGCAATTGCGTGAGCCTGCTTTTGCCGGAAAAATCAGAGTGTTGCCCAACACATTTGAACCGCAGCCCGTCTATTTGGTGGTGTCAAACAAGCAGCCCACCACCATTGACGCAAGCATCCTTGCCGCGTTCAAGGTCATGCGCGCTAATGGAGAGTTGGACGTCATCTTCAAGAAAAACGGTTTGCTTGTGAACCCATAGGCCAAGCGCACTGGCTTAGCTTTTCACCACCAACTCAGTAAACCTCAGGTGGTGCAAGCACTCCCGCACGATCACCATCGCCGCATAAAACTCCGGCGCCGTAGGCAAGGCCTCATGCCCGATCGGCCTACCTTGGCTGACCATGGCGATGCGGTTGAACTGGTCTTCCACCTCCTCCAGACTCCAGATCAGCACCGCATCCGGCGCAGCGCCCACACCTTGCAATATCAACGCGGCACCTGAGCCGCTTAGTTGCAACTGCTCCGTGCGAGCCAGCTTGACAGCAAGCGTCATCAGCACGTCCTCAGTCACCTCTATGGCGTGTTCAATGTCCAGCGGCGTGGGCGGTGTGTGCCGCATCCATTGGCGGGCCAGCGATGTGGTGCCCAATTGCAACTCTTGTTGCAAGACGACATGGCCGTCCTGCGTACACAACAAAGTGCTGGTCTCCGTACCGAGTTGAAGTGTGGTTTGAAGCGTCATCGCGCATCCTTGTTTCGCAGGCCTTCCAGCATGGCCACCAGACACTGTCGGGTGTCTGCCAGCGCGTCCTGCACGCCCGCTTCATCGTCCGGCAGAGAGTCCATGCCGCCATACAAAGCGCCCAACACGATGCGTGCCAAGCGCTCGGCATCGTGCCCCTGAAAAATGCCATGTGACTGGATGGCGGCGATGCTGCCGCGCATGGCGCCCAAGCCCTGCCGTTGGCGGATGTCACCCCACACCTGCGCGCCCAGCACCGCGGGCGCGTCCACCAGCATCAGGCGGCGCATGGGTGCGTTGGTGCCGGCTTGCAGCACGGTGTCGATAGAGGCCAAAAACGCATCCCAGGCGTTGCCACCTTTCGCGGTCACGGCGTGGCTTGCTGCCATGGCTGCTTGCACCAACTGCGCGTCCACCTGCTCAACTACCGCAGCAAACAAGCCTTTTTTGTCGCCGTAGTGGTGGTAGAGCGCGCCCACGGTCACGCCGGCATCCGCGCAGATGCTGCCGACCGGTGCTTTCTCAAAACCCTGCTCGCTGAACCAACGCAGCGCGGCGCTCTGCAGTGCTGCCTGTGTGGCGCTGGCGTTCTCTCTGCGGCCGTCGCGCTTGATGGGGGCTTCAGTCATGGGTAACGGGGGGTGACATAGGCACCCTTTACAAACATAATGTGATTATGTATTCTCTGAATCACTTTTTCAACCGGAATGCTTCCATGCCCATCGTCGCCCAAGTTCTTATTGCACTGGTCTGCCTGATCCACGTGTACATCTTTCTGCTGGAAACCGTGCTCTACAAGAGCCGTGGGGTGAAGGTGTTTGGCATTCCGCCGTCCGAGGTGGAGTCGCGCAAGGCGGCCATGTCCAACCAGGGCTGTTACAACGGATTTTTGGCCGCGGCCCTGCTGCTGGGCCTGGTCTACCCCGACCCGGCCATTGCCAAGGCATTTGCCACTTTCGGGCTGGCCTGTGTGGCGGTGGCAGGTGTGTGGGGGGCGGTCACGGTGATGATGCGCATTCTGTACATCCAGACCGTGCCCGCAGTGTTGGGTTTGGCAGCGCTTTACCTGCTCTGAAGCAGGCAGTAGCCTTAAACCAATCCCAAACCTCTTAAGCGCGCTTCCAGCTCTGCCACCGAGCCCCAAGGCAGGATGGGTGAGTTTTTGCGCTCATCCGGAGGGTTCTGCTCCAGCTGATCGGACCAGCCGCCGCACCCTGTCAGCGGCAGCAAAGGCCGCTTGTGCAACCAGGCCAGGCACACCTCCGAGATGGTGCCAGCCCGCCCGCCGATGACCAGGCAGGCATCGCCCGCCAGGGCCATCAACAGATTGCGTGCATCGCCCACGCCCGAGGGCACCACCACGGTGGCAGGCCAATCGGGCGGCGGCATCTCGCCTTCGGGGATGATGCTCAGCACCTGCCCGCCTGCAGCCACCGCGCACTCGGCAGCATGGCGGGTGGCCGGGCTGCCACAGCCACTGACCACCGTGATGCCCAGCCCCGCCATCAGGCGGCCGGCTTCACCAGCAAGCGCATAGGCCGCCGAGCCGGGCTCTGCACTCCCCAACACACATACTTGCCGTCTGCGGATCGTCGTGGCCATGGCGTGCCTTAGACCAAAGTGCCCAGCGCTGCCGGCGAGAAGTTCGACAACTCCGCCTCGCGGCCATCGCGCACCTTTACCGCCCAGTCCGGGTCGCTGATGAGCGCACGGCCCACGGCCACCAGATCAAAGTCGCCCCGGTCAAAGCGGCGCAGCAGTTCGTCCAGAGATGCGGGCTTGGAACTTTCGCCACCAAAGGCGGCGATGAACTCACCACTCAGACCCACCGATCCCACCGTGATGGTGGGGCGCCCAGTGAGCTTTTTGGCCCAACCGGCAAAGTTCAAGTCAGAGCCTTCAAACTCCGGCTCCCAGAAACGGCGCTGCGAGCAGTGGAAGATGTCCGCGCCAGCATCGGCCAATGGCTGCAGCCATGCGGCCATCTCGTCGGGGGTCTGCGCAATGCGGGCAGCGTAATCCTGCTGCTTCCATTGCGACAGGCGGATGATGATGGGGTAATCCGGCCCTACTTCGGCACGCACGGCCTTCAAAATTTCGGCTGCAAAGCGGCCACGGGCCACCAAATCGCCACCGTATTTGTCGGTGCGTGCATTGGTACCTTCCCAGAAGAACTGGTCGATCAAATAGCCGTGGGCGCCATGCAGCTCAATAGTGTCAAAGCCCAAGCGCTTGGCGGCACCGGCAGCTTTGGCAAATGCAGCGATGGTGTCGGCAATGGCTTCATCGGACATAGGCTCGCCAAAGGCTTTGCCGGGGCGGGACAGGCCGGAGGGCGAGTCCACAGGTGGTGGCGCTGTCCAGGTGGTACGGGGGTTGCGGGCTGCGCCCACGTGCCAGAGTTGCGGCGCCATCACGCCACCGGCTTGGTGCACCGCGTTGATGACGTCTTGCCATGCGCCCAAGGCGGCATCACCCCAGAAGTGCGGCACGTCAGGGTCGTTGGCGGCGGACGGGCGCTGCACCACGGTGCCTTCGGAAACAATCAGTCCCACAGCGGCAGCCGCGCGCTTGCGGTAATACTCGGTCACCGCCGGAGTGGGCACACCGCCGGGCGAGAACGAACGGGTCATGGGTGCCATGACAATGCGGTTGGCAAGCTTCAAGCCTTTGAAGCTGAAGGGCTGGAACAAGGGTGCGGCGTTAGACATAAGAGCAAAGGTGGGTGGGTTGCAGATCAACACAGTTTACGCAGACCGAATACGGCACACCGTGCCCAAGGTCACCAAGGCTACAGACAGGCTGCGCCTCACCTTTGCTACGCTTTTGATAGCTGCTTGCGCACATTCGGCGGGTGCCAAGACCACTTTTGAGCAAGTAAAGGCTGGCTACAAGCCTTCTGACACCCTGCTACTGGACCGCCAAGGCGAAGTGCTGCACCGCCTGCGCACCGACACCAGCGTGCGCCGCGGGCAGTGGGTGGCACTGGCCGATGTATCGCCCGCGCTGCGCACGGCGCTGGTGCTGAGCGAGGACAAGCGCTTTTACGAGCACAGCGGGGTGGACTGGCGGGCCGTGTCCGCCGCCGCTTGGGCCAACCTGTGGAACACCAAAACCCGTGGTGCCTCCACCATCACCATGCAGCTTGCAGGCTTGTTGGATGAGGACTTGAAGCGCGGGAGCAGTGGCCGCAGCGTGGTGCAAAAGCTGGGCCAAACCATGGCCGCCGAGAGCCTGGAACGTGGCTGGCGAAAAGACCAGATTCTGGAGGCCTATCTCAACCTCGTGCCCTTCCGGGGCGAGCTGGTGGGCATTGATGCGCTGAGCCGCAGCTTCTTTGGCAAAGCCCCGCACGGCTTGGATCACAGTGAGGCCGCCATCGCTGCTGCCCTGATCCGCGCGCCCAACGCCAAAGAGGCGCAGGTGACCCAGCGGGCCTGCAGTGTGTTCAAAACCCTGGAGCCGCCCAGTGCAAGTAAGACCGCAGGCCCAAGCAGTGGTGGCTGCGAACCCATGGAGTTGTTGGTGGCATCCGCCCTGGCCCGCCGCGACTTTGCGGCGAGCGAGGGCATCGCCCCGCACGTAGCGCGCCAGCTGGCCCGCAGCACGGCGGGGGATGGCGCCGCACCGGCCACCATCCGCAGCTCCTTGAGTGCACCCCTGCAGCGCTTTGCCCAACAGGCCATGCAAACCCAGCTGCGTGAGTTGAGCGGCCGGCATGTGGAAGACGCCGCCCTGCTGGTGCTGGACAACGCCAGTGGCGAGGTGCTGGCCTGGGTCAACAGCAGCGGCCCCTTGAGTGCTGCGCCCGAGGTGGACTTTGTGACCTCGCTGCGCCAGCCCGGCTCCACGCTCAAGCCGTTTTTGTATGGGCAGGCGCTGGCGGAGCGGCGCATCACCGCCGCTTCCCTGCTCGAAGACTCTTCCACCCAGATCCAAACGAGTGGCGGCCTCTACATCCCGCAGAACTACGACCGCCAGTTCAAAGGCTGGGTATCGGCCCGCACCGCACTGGGTGCCTCGCTCAATGTGCCGGCGGTGCGCACGCTGGTCATGGTGTCGCCCGACGCTTTTCAGAAACAGCTCGCCCGACTGGGCATGCCGCTCAAAGAGAGCGGCGACT
The DNA here is from genome assembly GCA_027488985.1 of Comamonadaceae bacterium. Lineage (GTDB taxonomy): Bacteria > Pseudomonadota > Gammaproteobacteria > Burkholderiales > Burkholderiaceae_C > Allorhodoferax > Allorhodoferax aquaticus. The sequence continues at coordinate 353,797 of JAIYAR010000009.1, forward strand.
TTTATGGCTACAGCCTGGCCCTGGGCAGCGCCGAGACCACGCTGCTGGACCTGACCAATAGCTACCGCACCCTGGCCAATGGCGGCCGCGCCAGCCCCACCAGGCTCACCGTGGGCCGCATGCCTCCGCCCTTCAGCCCGGCGCTGGACGCGCGGGCCGCTTTCATCGTGAGCGACATCCTCAGCGACCCGATGGCGCGGGCCCGCACCTTCGGCACCGACAGCGTGCTGTCCACCCGATTCTGGGCCGCTGTCAAAACCGGCACCAGCAAAGACATGCGCGACAACTGGGCCGTGGGTTACAGCCAGCGCTACACCGTGGGTGTGTGGGTAGGCAACGCCAGCGGCGCCCCCATGTGGGACGTGAGCGGTACCACCGGCGCCGCCCCTATCTGGGCCGCGGTCATGAACCAGTTGCACCGCCAGCGAAGCAGCCGAGTAACACAGCCCCCGGCAGGTCTGGTGCAAAAAGCGGTGACGGTGGAAGGCGAAGCGCCCCGTAGCGAATGGTTTATCAGCGGGACTGAGCAGGGTAGTTTTGCTATGGAAAAAGGAGCTTCTCGCGCATATTCCACGAGCGCTAGAGGCCAAAATGATGCCAAATCCCCTGGTAGCAACGCACAAACCACCGCCCGCATCACCGCCCCCACCAGCGGCACCATCCTCGCGCTAGACCCCGACATTCCGCCCCAGGCCCAGCGCCTGAGCCTGGAAGCCGAAGGCAGCAACCTGCGTTGGCTGATCGATGGCAAGCCGGTCGCCAAAGGCAACACAGCTTTGTGGCTGCCCTGGCCGGGGCGGCATGTGATCCAGATCGTCGATTCCAAAGGCAAGGTGCTCGACCAGGTGCGCCTGGAGGTGCGGGGCGCTGGCGTCAAAGGCGGCGCATCAGCCGGAAAAGCGCCACCACGGCGCCCATAGCCACCGCCAATGCCGCCGTAAGCGCAGCCCAGAACACGGGTCCGCGCAAAGTCCACTGTGCGGACAACAGTGATGCAGCCCACAGCTGGGGCGCACCCGGCAGTACGGCCCGCAATTGCTTCACCGGCCGCAGCGGCACGATGTCGGGCACCATGCCCGGGCCGGGAATCAGCTGCTCCAGCGCCACACTGGCATCGGGCGTTGCCGCCCGCCCGGCTATCACCGTGTAGGGACCCGGACCTGCGGTGCGAAACAAGAGTTGCAGAGGCGCCAAGTCCAGGGCCAAGCGCACTCCGCCCTCCGGAAGTGGAATCCCGTTACCTGGCTCCACCCGCAGGTAGCCGATGTCCGCATCGGGCAGGCTCTGGGCCGGAGGGTTGCCCTGCCCGCCTGCCAAGGGGCTGCGGTACACCACGGTGGAGGCCAGCAACTTCCAGTCAGACGCTACGGCACTGCGAGCTGAAATGCGCAAGGGCACCGGCTCTGCATCCTTCGACAGCTCAAACACCGCAGCCCTTGCCGGTGTGGCGAAAGGCAGCAACCAGACCCGCCCGGAGCCGCTATCCAACGCCCCTGCGCCTAAGGGGACACGCACAGGAGCCTGCACTGCCGCCACCCCGGCGAGCTGCCCGGTCAGGCTGACCAGCCGAACGCCCGCCTGGCCCGGCCAACGGATGCGAAGGAAGCGCCCTTCCACACTCAGAGGCTGCTCGAACTCCAGCACGGTGTTCACCGGCGGGTCGGCCCCGTCGAAGCGGTACACCGGCCCGCGCACGGGCACGGGTGTCCAGTCCTGCAGGTTGTCAGAGACTGCCACTTGCATGTGCAAGAGTGCATTGCGCGGCCACACGCCTTTGAGGTCCAGCGCCGCCAGCAGCTGTACCTCGCTGCGCAGATCAGCCAGAGCGCCGTCGACTAACGAAGTGAGTGGAAACGCTCTCGTCTGCACCGCTCGCTCCGCACGCACAGAGGCTTGCGCACCTGTGAGCGCGTAGGGAAGCACGTCGCCCGCTGCATTGAGCACCCGCACGTCATGACCTGCGCGGCTTTGCAGGCGTGTGAGCGCATCTGGCGGCAAGGCAATGCGTACCAGACTGCCCGGCTCCAGCGCGGCAACGCTGCCCACCCATGCAAACTCCGACACCCGGGGAGCACTGGCCACGGGCTGCGAGCGCACCGCCAGCCCGCCGCTCAGCAGGCCGGCCAGCAGCACAATGCGCAGCAGCGCAATAATTTCACGCACCGCCCAGCGGATTTCACAAGCAAAACCCTGCCCGCGCACTACCATGCCGCAACGATGAAGGAGACTTTGCATGCCCGTGATCACAAATATTGAAGACTTGCGCGTTCTGGCCCAGAAGCGGGTACCCCGCATGTTCTACGACTACGCCGACTCCGGCTCCTGGACCGAAGGCACATACCGTGCCAATGAAGCGGATTTCCAGAAGATCAAGCTGCGCCAGCGGGTCGCCGTGAACATGGAAAACCGCACCACCGCCACCACCATGGTGGGCACCGCGGCCAAAATGCCGGTGGCAATCGCCCCTGTCGGCCTGACCGGCATGCAACACGCCGATGGCGAAATCCACGCTGCGCGGGCCGCCGAGAAGTTCGGTATTCCCTTCACCCTGTCCACCATGAGCATTTGCTCCATTGAGGACATTGCCGAGAACACCACTGCGCCTTTCTGGTTCCAGCTCTACATGATGCGGGACCGCAGCGCCATGTCCAAAATGATCGAGCGTGCCCGCGCTGCACGCTGCAGTGCCCTGGTGCTGACGCTGGATCTGCAAGTCATCGGCCAGCGCCACAAAGACCTGAAAAACGGCCTGAGCGCCCCGCCCCGCCCCACCATCGGCAACATCATCAACCTGGCCACCAAGCCGCGCTGGTGCCTCGGCATGCTGGGCACCAAGCGCCATACCTTCCGCAACCTGGTGGGACATGTGGAGTCGGTGAGCGACATGAAGTCCCTGGCCGCATGGACCAACGAGCAGTTCGACCCCCGCCTCTCTTGGGACGACGTCAAGTGGGTCAAAGACCAGTGGGGTGGCAAGCTCATCCTCAAAGGCATTCAGGATGTGGAAGACGCCGTATTGGCCGCCCAGAGCGGTGCCGATGCCATTGTGGTGAGCAACCACGGCGGACGCCAGCTGGACGGCGCGCCCAGCAGCATCAGCGCGCTTCCCCCCATCGTGGCGGCCGTGGGCGACAAGCTCGAAGTCTGGATGGATGGCGGCATCCGCAGCGGGCAGGATGTGCTCAAGGCCTGGGCACTGGGTGCCAAGGGCACCATGATCGGCCGTGCTTTTGTATATGGCCTGGGTGCCATGGGCGAAGCCGGGGTGACCAAGGCGCTGCAAATCATCCACAAAGAGCTGGACGTGACCATGGCCTTCTGCGGCCACACCAACATCCAGAACGTGGACCGCAACATTCTGGTGCCCGGTACCTTCTGAGCCGGGGCGCCCGGCCTCAGTGGAAGCCGGCGGCGGTCATGATGTCGTTCACCCGGCGAACAATATCGCCCAAGGCCTTGTCGGCAGGCTTGATGCCGGTCATGCCCTGGTGGATGGCGGCCCCCAACGGGCCGGTGTTGATCTCGTCCCACTCGGCAATGATGGGCCGCCAATCGAGATCCACATACCGGAGCTGCTCTTTGAGGGTGATGAATTCAGGGAACTGACGCACCATGTCGGCATCCGCCAAGGTCGACACGCGACTCGGGCCACCGCCATGACGGACCACCGCCTTGTCTTGCGCCTTGGAGGTAAGCCACTGCATCAACAAAAACGCCGCCTCGCTGCGGGCCGAATTGCGTGCAATGGCCAGCCCCAAACCGCCGGACTGCGAGGCATAACGCGTGCCCTGCGGATGCAATGCAAAACTCACCTTGCCCTCTACTTTGGAGAGTGGTGAGCTGCGCACCGCACCGAACACGGCAGTGGAGTCGAGGTACATCACGCTCTCACCCTGCAGAAAGCTGGCCAGCATGTCGTTATACGAAAACTGCGGTATGCCTTTGGGGCCGGTTTCGGCGATCCGCTTGAGCAATTCCAGCGCCTGTACACCCTCCCGGCGATGGAACAAGGGCATCCATTGGTCGTCGAAGAACCGGCCTCCCAAGGCATTGAAGTGCAGCAACCAGGCGTGCACGCAGTTATGTCCGGTCTGGCCGCGCGAAGTCAGGGCACCCAGACCGGTTTTGCGCTGCAGCGGCTCCAGCAACTTACTCAGCTCAGCATAGGTACGGGGCGGGGCAAAGCCGTGTTTGGCCAACAAGTCACGGCGATAGGCCAGCACCGAAGTCTCTGCACCGTAGGGCACGCCATACAGCGCGGCGCCCGGACCAGGCAAATAGCCTTTGGGCCCACCCACCAAGCCTATGTTTTGAACATAGCGTGGCACCAGATCCGCGAAAGCGTAGTCCGGGTCGGCGAGTTGCCGGTTGGCAAAAAAACCTTCTAGCGGCGCAATCAGTTTCTTTTTGACGTATTCGCCCTTCCAGGTCGCAATAAAGGTCACCAGGTCGAAGCTGCTTTGCGCTTTGCCCAGATCGGCCATCTGGACATGCTTCATGCGCAAGATGTTGTCGCGCGCTACCTCCACCTTGATGCCCGTCTCTGCCGTGAACTGCGGCAGGAGCTTGAGCATGGCGTCATAGTGCGGATGATCGGGCACGCTGAAAACCACCGTCTGCCCCTTGAACCGGGCATGACGGTCCTGCGCGCGGCTGCTGGCTACCGGCAATGCGCTGCCGAAAACGGCAATCGCACTCCCGGCCAGCAGATGGCGGCGGGTGGTTTTGGCTCTCAACGACGATCCCCCAAGCGAAGCCTGCGGCGCTGTGTGTTTATGGTTGCGCCTGTTTTGTCCCTTGAAACGATGATATCGCAGCGCCCATGCGCCGGCCTTACCGCACATCAAGCTTGATATCCTCTTTGGCATGCAAGTCGAAAAGCAGCTTCAATGTACGGTGCGCCGAATCGCGCACTTGGACATGGATGCGTTCTATGCATCTGTGGAGTTGCTGCGTTACCCGCAGCTCAAGGGGCTGCCGGTCGTCATTGGTGGCGGGCGACGGCATGCGGATGACGCGATGTTGGTCAAGCATGCCGACATACCTCTGCACAAAATTCCGGTAGCGGATTTCCCGCTCTTGGAGAGCTACACCGGTCGCGGCGTCATCACCACGGCCACGTATGCGGCCCGTCAGTTTGGCGTGGGCTCGGCCATGGGGCTGATGAAGGCGGCCAAGATGTGCCCGCAGGCCATTCTGTTGCCGGTGGACTTTGCGCAGTACCGGCACTACTCGCAGCGCTTCAAAGCCATCATCACCGACATTGCCCCGGTCATGGAGAACCGCGGCGTAGACGAGGTCTACATCGACTTCACCCACGTGCCGGGTGGCCAGCGCCAAGGCGGGCGGGTGCTGGCGCGGCTCATCCAGAAGGCGATTTTTGATGACACCGGCCTCACCTGCTCGGTAGGCGTAGCGCCCAACAAGTTGCTGGCCAAGATGGCCAGCGAGTTCAACAAACCCAATGGCATTGCCATCGTCCATGAGGAAGATCTGGAGTCCATGATCTGGCCCCTGGCCTGCCGCAAGATCAATGGCATAGGCCCCAAGGCGGACGAGAAGCTCAAAAAACACGGCATAGACACCATTGGCCAGCTGGCGGCCAAAAAGCTCCAGTGGTTGATGGACACCTTCGGCCCACGCACCGGTGCCTGGCTGCACGCCGCCGCCCACGGGCAGGACGACAGGCCGGTGGAAACTGAAAGTGAGCCGGTGAGCATGAGCCGCGAGACCACATTTGACCGCGACCTGCATGCCGTGCGCGACAAGGCCGAGCTGGGCGCCATCTTTACCCGTCTGTGCGAGCAGGTGGCCGACGACCTGCAGCGCAAGGGCTACCGTGGCAAAACCGTTGGAATCAAACTGCGGTTTGACGATTTCAAAAGCGTGACCCGCGACATCACGGTGGACTACTTCACCGCTGACGCAAAAGACATACGCCGCATTGCGGGTCTGTGCCTCAAACGCGCGCCATTACAAAAACGACTGCGACTTTTGGGCGTGCGAGTGGGTGCGCTGCTGAGCGAGGAGGAATCGCTGGAGTTTATGAAAAACAAGCCCCTAGCGCAGGTAGAACATGCGCGAGCAGCTACTAAAAACATAGCAAATGACCCGCTGACGGGCCAGCTCTTCTAGCCCTGCCACTGCACAGGTGGCAAGGCACACAGTTCGGGCCGGGCGATCAAAAAGCCTTGTATGCGGTTGACGCCCGCGTGGCGCAGCCAGTTGAACTCTTGGACCGTTTCCACCCCCTCTGCCACCACCGCAATGCCAAGGCAATAACAAAACTCCACAATGGCCCGTACGATGGCTTGGCGCGGCCCACTCTCGTGCACGTTCTGGACGATGCAGCGGTCAATCTTGAGCTTGTCGGGCTGAAAGTCCGCCAAGAGCGACAAGCCGGCAAACCCGGCGCCAAAGTCGTCAATGGCCACGCGCATGCCGGCAGAGCGCACGCGCTTGACCGCATCGGCAAACAGGTCGGGGTCCGTAATGGCCTCTTCTTCAGTCACTTCCAGCACGATGCGATCGGGCGTAAAGCCGTAGCGCGCGGCCGCCTGCACCAGGAAGTCGACCGCATTGGCATCTGCCAACAAAGACTTGGGGAGCAGATTGAGCGACAGGCGGGCATCGGTACCCAGCTGCTGGGCGATGGAGAGCGCAGCCACTTTGCTCGTCAGGTCAAACCGGTGCAATGCCTCGCCTGTGAAAGCTCCCAACACAGAGTGTGGCGACTCACCGCCCGGGCCGCGGAGCAGCGCCTCGTAGGAGCTGATGCGTCGCGTCTGAAAATCCACAATGGGCTGGTACGCAAACAAAGGGCCCGAGGCCGGGAGCAGCTCCCTGTGCGCAGGGCTCAGTTGGCGACCGGGGATGAACAACTCCGGGTCCTTGGCATTGCGGGTGGGTGGAACCGCATCCGCCCCGCGCATCACCACATGGTGGTGCCAACGGCCTTGGGTGAATGCGTCGAGCACAGTGCGCACCCGGTCTTCGGTCAGGTTTTGCAGTGCATGGCTGGCCAGCAGCTCGCTCCAGGTGGAGAGGCCCACAATGCCCACCTCGGATTGAACCCCCAGCTCGGGTGCTGCAAGGCCCATATTCCATTGCGCGAACCGGCGCTGTGCGATCGGCTCATGGATCAACTTCACCACATTGGTGTGGCGGGTGTCTTTTTTGAGCCTTTGGTAGAGCGCGAGGATGACGGCATCTTCACCTTCCATGACCTGCAGAAAGCAGCCCTGGTCGTAAATCAAGAGACCTGAGACCTCGACCCGCGCGTTATTGCGGGCTGCAGCCGAGGCAATAGCTTGAAGGGCCTCAAGGCTGAGGTCTTCATGGGCCTGGCTGGTATAGATCAGCTGGGACAACATAGCGGTCTGCCTCTCATCAAAAGAGCGTCTGAGAGGCATGCTAACTCAGCTCCCTTGGCCTGACTAACTCGCAGAACCTGACTTATTTGATGTCAGTCAAGAATCGATCAAACACTTGATCAAGGTCAACCCCGCAAAAAAACAAGTGCGCATTCTCTGGGTTATTGCACATTGACTTGATCAACATCCCTGTTGCTAAATGCATTGGTGCAGAGGTCTTTAGTAGTTACACCATCTAAGAAAAGGGGAAAGTCCATATGCGCGTGAATCTACCGATCAGCCAACGGGAACACGACTACCCATCCGACCGGATGTTGGTGTCGATGACCGATACCAAAGGTGTCATCACCCACTGCAACCACGCCTTTGTGGAGACCAGTGGCTTCAGCTACGAAGAGCTCATTGGCCAGAATCACAATCTGGTTCGCCACCCCGACATGCCCCCCGCCGCCTACCGCGACATGTGGAACACCATAGGTCATGGCCTGCCGTGGACAGCTTTGGTCAAAAACCGCCGTAAAGATGGCGACCACTACTGGGTACAGGCGAACGTGACGCCCATTCTGGAAAACGGCAAGCCCAAGGGCTATATGTCTGTGCGCGTCAAACCGGGCCGGCAAGAGATCCAGGAGGCCGAAGCCTTGTATGCCCGGATGCGTGAGGAAGAGAAATCCGGCAAGGCCACGGTGTACCTGCGCAACGGCCAGGTGCGCTACCACGGCATCAGAGGCTGGGCCGGCGCATTGGGTCGCTTGTCCCTCACTGCACGGCTGGGCGTGGCCTTGGCCGGCATGGTATTGCTCGGCATGGTGCCCGACGCGCTGGGTTTGCAGGGCAGCACTTTGTTTTGGGCCCAGCTGGGCGTGCTCTGCGCAGGTAGCGCCGGTGTGATGCTGTGGTTCCAAATGCGGCTGGGCGCTGCCATGAAGGCTGCAGAGCATTTCGCCAACGACATCTCGGGTTGCAACCTGACCACCTCGGTCTCCGGAGACTTCCCTCCCCCGCTGGGTGACATGGTTCGGGCCTTGCGCCAGATCCAGATCAACCTGCGTGCCGTGGTGGGCGATGTGCGCGAGGAGATCGACTCCTTCAGCCGCGCGGCGGCCGAAATTGCGTCTGGCAGCATGGACCTTTCTGCACGCACGGAGTCGCAGGCCAGCAGTCTGGAAGAAACTGCGGCCTCCATGGAAGAGCTCTCCAGCACCGTCAAACAAACGGCCGACACCGCATCACGCGTCGCCGAACAAAGCGCACGCAGCTCACAAGTGGCCTCAGAGGGAGGCTCCGCAGTGCACCAGGTCATTGAAGCGATGGAGCGGATTGACCAGTCGTCCAACAAGATGCGCGACATCATCAGCGTGATTGAAGGCATTGCCTTCCAGACCAACATCCTCGCGCTCAACGCGGCGGTGGAGGCCGCACGCGCCGGCGAGCAAGGCCGTGGCTTTGCGGTGGTGGCGTCTGAAGTGCGTGCCTTGGCGCAGCGCAGTGCCACTGCGGCCAAAGAGATCCGCGAGCTGATTGCCCAATCTGCAGAGCAAATATCGGAAGGCTCCAGCCAGATGAAAAATGCGGGCCGCACCATTGACGCCGTGGTGGCCAATGTGCAGGAGGTGGGCAACCTGATTCAGATGATCACCAGCGCCACCAAAGAACAGGCCATCGGCATTTCGCAGGTCAATGAGGCGGTCACCCAGCTTGACACGGTGACGCAACAGAACGCAGCGCTGGTGGAGGAGTCGGCAGCGTCTTCAGACGGACTCAACAGCAGTGCCGCATCGGTGGCACGTGCGGTGCAGGTGTTCCAGCTACCATAGGGGCACTCACTACTGCGCGCCTAACGCTTTCCCGGACATGCCCGACAAGAACCTGCGCTCACTCGGAACCCAAGAACTGATCCAGCTACTGGAGATGGCGCCGGTTCCTCTGTTTGTGAAAGACACACAGGGGCATGTGATCTATGTGAACCAGTCTTGGCGGCAAAGCATGGCGCCGGCCTTGGGCGGCACATCAGCGGCAACTGCCAGCGATGTGCTGAGCAAGCAGCAGCTGGACTATTTCCATGAGCGGGACATTGAAGCATTCAGCTCCGGCAATGCACTGACACTGGAAGATGTGGTGCGGGGCAACGGGCAGGAAAACGCCCGCCACACCCTGACAACGCTGGTTCCCCTGTTTGATGCTGTCGGGCAACCTGCATTTATTGTGGGCTCCACGGTAGACATAACCGAACAACACCAGCTGCAACAACAGAATGCCGCCGAGCGCAGCCTCTTGGAGATGCTGGCGTCCGACGTGCCCCTGCAGAGCATCATGTCGGAATTCATCCTCCGCTATGAAACCATCTTCCCGGGAATATTGGGCTCCGTCCTCCTGATGGACGAAGAGGGGCAACATTTGATGCAGGGCGCTTCGCCAAGCTTGCCTACCGCCTACAGTGAAGCCATCCACGGCATGCCGATAGGCCCTCAAGTGGGCTCTTGTGGCACTGCTGCCTACACAGCCAGAGAAGTGCTGGTATCGGATATCGCCAACGACCCGCGTTGGGCGGACTACAAGACACTGGCATTGAGTCATGGGCTCAGGGCTTGCTGGTCGGTACCCATCCGGTCCACCAAAGGCAAAGTCATTGGCACCTTTGCCAATTACTACCGGGTGGCCCGCATGCCATCGGACTCTGAACTTCAGGCCGCACGCAGGAGTGCCTATTTGCTGAGCCTTGCGATTGAGAACGACCTGAATGACCGGCAGATACAGCAAGACCGCCAAGCCATCGAAGAAGCAGGTCGCTACCGCCAAGCCATTCTGGACAGCATGGTGGATGGTTTGGTCACGCTGGACCTGAACGGCCGCATCCACACCTACAACAATGCAGCCTGCCGCATGATGGGCAGAGACCCGAATGCTACGCGCCCGCAAACCCTGAACGAGCTTTTGGGTACCCAGATGCCGGTGAATGCCGCCGGCCATCTGACGCTGCTGGGCACGGTAGACAGCATCGAAGGCTCCACCGTCGAAGTCAACGGACGTCATGCCAACGGGGCGCTGCGCCCTATCAGCGTATCGGCATCGCGCATTCCGCATACCGAGCAGGACACCTTTGTGGTGACGCTGCGCGACATTACCCAGCAGCGGCAGGATGAGGAAGAAATCCGACGCCTGGCCTTTTATGACCCCTTGACCGGGTTGCCCAACCGCCGATTGCTGATGGACAGGGTGCGGCAGGCGATGGTGAATAGCGCGCGTCTCAGCCAACACGGCGCCTTGATGTTTCTGGACCTCGACCACTTCAAGTTGCTCAATGACACCCTGGGGCACGATGTGGGCGACGAGCTCTTGCAACAAGTGGCCTACCGCCTGCGCAGCTGCGTGCGCGAAGGCGACAGTGTGGCGCGCCTGGGCGGCGACGAGTTTGTGGTGTTGCTCGAAGGCCTGAGCGAAAGCCCCAAGGAAGCAGCCAATCAGGCAGAAGTGGTAGCGCACAAAATTTTGGATGCGCTGGCCCTGCCCTACAGCCTGCGCGGCCATGGCTACAACAGCACGCCCAGCATCGGCATTGTGGTCTTTATGGAAGACCAGGAGACCATGGACGACTTGCTCAAAAAAGCAGACGTCGCCATGTACCAGGCCAAAGCGGCCGGTCGCAATACTGCGCGCTTCTTCGATCCGGTCATGCAGGCCGCAGTGACCACACATGCCGAGCTGGCCAAAGAGATCCGGCTGGGCCTGCAGCGCCACGAATTTGTGTTGCACTACCAGGTGCAAATTGACAGCCAGGGCCGCTGCACCGGTGCAGAGGCGCTGGTGCGCTGGAATCACCGGGTGCGGGGCCTGGTGTCACCGGCGCACTTCATTCCGCTGGCGGAAGAGACCGGCATGATCCTGCCGCTGGGCGAATGGGTGCTGGAATCCGCATGCCAGCAACTGGTGGAATGGAGCCGCAACCCGATGACCGCGCATTGGACGCTGGCGGTCAACGTCAGTGCCTCTCAGCTGGCACAGCCTGAGTTCGTGTCCAGCGTGAGCAAAGTATTGCAGCGCTCCGGTGCGCCGGCTGCGCAGCTCAAGCTGGAGCTCACCGAGAGCATGCTGGTGAATGATGTGGAAGACATCATTGTCAAGATGATGGCTATCAAAGAGCTGGGAGTGAGCTTCTCTTTGGATGACTTCGGCACCGGCTATTCGTCCTTGTCGTACCTGAAGCGTCTGCCGCTGTCACAACTCAAAATCGACCAGTCGTTTGTGCGGGATGTACTGACCGACCCGAGCGATGCTGTCATTGCCCGCACAGTGGTGGCCTTGGGCCACAGCCTGGGTCTGACTGTCATTGCAGAAGGTGTGGAAACCGTTGAACAACGCAATGCACTGGCTGCCATGCAGTGCGACGCTTTCCAGGGCTACTTTTTCGGCCGGCCGGCGCCCGCCGATGCGCTGATTTTGTCCGCCGGAACGCAGAACCTTAATTTGTGAAGAAATTCGCAAAAATTATTGCGCGCTGGCGTTAGGATGAAACCTGCAAGCAAGCAGGAGGCTAAGCGTGAAGACAAAAAAAAGCCTTGGTACGTTGGTAGCCCTGATGTTGGCGGTGTGGGCCTGCTGCATCCAGCCGCTGTACGCCCAAAGCCCAAGCCCGGCAGTGCCCGGGGGACAGAAGCTGCGGATCGTCGGCGGGTTGGCGGGCATCAACCAGTACGTCAAAAATGAAGAACCTTTCTGGACCCAGGAGCTCCCCCGACTGACCGCGGGCAAATACACCGCAGAAATTGCTCCGTTTGACCGCTCCGGCGTCCCCGGGGATGAAATGCTGCGGCTCATGGAACTGGGCGTTGTTCCTTTTGGCACGGCTTTGTTCGGCTTGTCCTCTTCCCAGGTGCCGGCCATGGGCGGACTGGATCTGGCGGGACTTAACCCCGACATTGCGACCTTACGCCGTCACATGGCGTCTTTCCGGCCCTACTTGCAAAAAATGCTGAGGGAAAAACACAATATCGAACTGCTGGCGATCTACACCTACCCCGCGCAGGTGCTGTTCTGCAAACGGGCGTTCAGCGGCCTGACAGATCTGGAGGGGCGGCGCATCCGCGTGTCATCGCCAACCCAAGCCGACTTGGTGACAGCGCTGGGCGCGATACCGGTGCTGGCAGGTTTCAACCAGATCATGGCCAACATGCAGTCCGGCAATACCGAATGCGCGATCACAGGCACCATGTCGGGCAACACCATCGGCCTGCATGAGGTCACGCAGTATTACCACCCCATGCCCATCAACTGGGGGCTGGCCGCTTTCGGGGCCAATTTGAGTGCCTGGAACGCCCTGCCCGGTGATCTGCGCGCAGTGCTGGCACGCGAAATCCCCAAACTAGAGACGCAGATCTGGGCGGAAAGTGAGCGGGAGACCGCTGAAGGACTGGCATGCAACCGCGGCGACGCGACCTGCACTGGCCCGCGCAAGGGCAAAATGAAAGAGGTCGCGGCCACCAGTGCTGATGCCCAGAAGATGCAGGACATGTTGCGCAAAGTAGTGATTCCGCGCTGGATGCAGCGCTGCAACCAGCGTTGCAAAGAGGTCTGGGACAGCACCATCGGCACGGTATGGCAGCCCACCCCGGCGCCAGGCGCCCCCCGCTGATGCGACTGCGCATGTCCAGGGCCTCCCTGTCGGTCGTACTTGCGACGGGGACATTGATCGTGGCTGTATTGGCCGTATCCACGCTGCTGGCCAGAAACCTCTACACCAGTGCCCTCGCGGATGGCCGCTCGCAAGCCGACCGGTTTGTAACCGGAGCCCAAGCCGCTGTGAACCGCAGCCTGCTGGGCGTGGACGTGCTCCTGGCCAGCCTGAATAACCTGCTGAATCTGGAAAGCATGCAGGCCGATTGGCTGGAGGGACCGCTCTCAGGAAAACTGATTCAAGGGGCAACCCGCCAGAACCTGCTGGTGCGCAATGTATGGCTGCTGGATGCCCAAGGCACGGTCATCGCCAGCGCGGAGAGCGCAGGTTCTGAAACCAATCCGCAAACGCCGCCCGGGTTTATTCCGGAAGCGATCAACTTGCCTGTTTCCACCCTCATCATCAGCCAGCCGGTGATCAGCGCGCGGAGTTCCGAGCAGGTACTGTATTTCGGGCGGCACCTCAAACTCGCCGATGGCAGCAAGCTCCTCGCAGTGGCCGAGGTGCCGGTAAACCTGGTCACCACCATCCTGGTGCAGGGAGCCGACATCAGCCAACTCGAAGCCACCCTTGAGCGTGGCAACGGCCAATTGCTGGCCAGCATGCCGGCACAGGAGGCACTGACCGGAGTATTCCTGAACCCCGCGCTGGGCAACAACGCCAGTCTGCCGGCCCGGGAGATGCAATCCCGCATTCAGCAAAAACCGGCAATAGTGGCCTCGCGGCCCATGCTTTACAACGACCTGCTGATCACTGCCAGCATCCCTATGGACACCGTGATCGCCGACTGGCGATTTCAAGTGCGCCTGATCGCCTTGGTGGCGGTGGCCTTTTGCCTGTTTCTGGCCGGAGCCGGTTTTGCTGCGGTGCGCTACCTCCACAGCATGGGCCGTGCGCAGCGCTCCATCAGCGACGCCAAGGCCACCACCGACCGTGCCCTGGAATCCATGGAAAGCGGCTTCCTGCTGCTGGATGTGCAACGCAGGGTGGTCACCTGGAACCGCCGCTATCTGGATATGTACCCCTGGCAAGCAGGTCAAATCAAGGTGGGCGCCTCATTCGAGGCCTTGCTGATGGTGACGGCCCGCGAAACCCTGGGTGATGTGCCCGAGCAAGCCCGTGTGCAATGGGTCGCTAACCGCATGTCTCTCATGTCGCAGGGTGTGCACAGCCATGAGCGGGAGTTCCCCAACGGACGCATCATCGAAATCACCGAGCGCCCCACACCGGATGGCGGAGTGGTCATCGTTTACCAGGATGTAACGCGCCTTCGTCGCGCGAGCGCCGAGATCGAGCAACTCGCGTTTTTCGACCCGCTCACCGGCCTCCCCAACCGGCGCCTGTTAACCGACCGGCTGCAACAAGCAGTGGTGGCCACCCAGCGCAGCGGGCGCCACGGCGCACTGCTGTTTCTGGACTTGGATCATTTCAAAACCCTCAATGACACGCTGGGCCACGATGTGGGCGACTTGCTGCTTCAGCAAGTGGCGCAGCGCGTCAAAGGCTGCGTGCGTGAAGCAGATACGGTGGCACGGCTCGGCGGGGATGAGTTTGTGGTCATGCTGCTGGACCTGAGCCCCGATGCCGCCGAGGCGGCCCGCCAGACCCGGCTCGTGGGCGACAACGTGCTGCGCTCCATCAACGAGCCTTACACCCTCAAAGGCAAGCACTACCGCAGTTCGTGCAGCCTCGGGGCCGCCATGTTTTCTAGCGAACTGCAAAGCGCCGCCGAATTGCTCAAGCAGGCCGACATTGCGATGTACCAGGTCAAAAACACCGGGCGCAACGCCCTGTGCTTTTTCGACCCCGGCATGCTGGCCATCATCGAGGCACGGGCCAATCTGGAAAACGACTTGCGCCGGGGCATCAGCGAGGGCCAGTTCGAGCTGCACTACCAGGTACAGGTCACCGACGCAGGCACACCGGTGGGCGCAGAGGCCTTGATCCGCTGGCACCACCCGGTGCGCGGAATGGTGCTCCCGGGCGAATTCATCGCTCTGGCTGAAGAAACCGGCCTGATCCTGCCCATGGGCCAATGGGTGCTGGAGCAGGCCTGCCGGCAATTGGTGGTCTGGCAAGCCACGCCTGCGACGGCCCGCTTGCAGCTATCGGTCAATGTGAGCGCACGCCAGTTCAGGCAAGCCGATTTTGTGGAGCATGTGCGCACCACTCTGCGGGCCAGCGGCGCCCATGCCTACTTGCTCAAGCTGGAGCTGACCGAAAGCCTGGTGCTGGACAACGTGGATGACACCATCGAGAAAATGCACGCGCTCAAAAACCTGGGGGTGCGCTTCTCGATGGACGACTTCGGCACTGGCCATTCTTCGCTGGCCTACCTCACCCGCTTGCCGCTGGACCAACTCAAGATCGACAAGTCCTTTGTGCACAACATCGGACTGCAAGCCACCGATTCGATGATCATCCAGACCATCATCGGCATGGGCAATAACCTGGGCTTGGAAGTGCTGGCCGAAGGTGTTGAAACTGAAGCCCAACGTGCATTCCTGGCGGCCCACGGCTGCCGCCTGTGCCAGGGCTACCTGTTCGGACGGCCCCAGCCGGTAGATAACTTCAATGCTACCCTGATTAGGGATGAAATGACTGCCTAGCGCTTATGGAATCTGCGCAAGAAGCTACTAATTTGATAGCAAATTCGCCAGCCGGCAGTCCGAAAAAGCTCTATTGACGTGCGGTGCGGGTGTTCGCAGGCAGCGCTTGCGGATGGCTGGTGCGGAAGGGGTTGATATCCAACCCGCCACGACGGGTGTAACGCGCGTACACCGTGAGCTTGGTGGGGTGGCAGCGGCTCCAGATGTCCATGAAGATGCGCTCCACGCACTGTTCATGAAACTCGTTGTGGTTGCGGTAGCTGATCAGGTACTGCAGCAAGCCTTCCTGATTGATTTGCGCGCCGGTGTAGTTGATCTGCACACTGCCCCAGTCCGGCTGGCCGGTCACCAGGCAGTTGCTTTTAAGCAGGTTGCTCACCAGTACTTCACTGACCACGCCCTCTTCGGCCGGTGCGGTGCTCAGCAGTTCCGGCGCGGGTTGGTAGCGGGTGCACTCCACGTCCAGGCGGTCCAGGTTCAGGCCGTCCAGCTCGTACACCGGCTCACGGTCAAACTGGTCAGCCGCAATCAGGCGCACACCCACTGACTGCACGGGCCCGCCGCGCCATGCGGCCTCGGCAATGTCGGTGCGCAGGCGTTGCAGAACGTCGGAAGCATCAGCGAACTGCGTATTGTTGAAGCTGTTGAGGTAGAGCTTGAAGGACTTACTCTCAATGATGTTGGGCGACTCGGCGGGAATGGTGAAGTGCACCAGCGCCACTTGAGGCTTGCCGCGGGCATTGAGCCAGCTCAGCTCAAACGCGGTCCACATATCGGCGCCGAAAAACGGGGCCGCACCGGTGATGCCGATCTCGGCACGCTTGCCCGAGCGGGGAATGGGGAACAAGAGCGAGGCGTCGTACTGGTCGACATACGCCGACGATTTGCCGAGTTGGGACTGTTCAGGGGTATTCATGCGATGTTCTCAAGGTGCGGGGTGGGCTGTGATGTGGGACAGGAGCGCGGCCAGAATGCAGCGCACCGGCTCCGGCGGCAGGTCGTGCCCCATGCCTTCAATGGTCACCAGCTTAGCACCGGGTATGCGACGTGCTGTGTCCTGGCCGCAGGCCAAAGGCACCAGCGGGTCGGCCGTGCCGTGCACCACCAGGGTGGGCGCCGCAATGCGCCCCAACAGCGCTGCCCGCGCGTGGTCGGACACCACCGCCACCATCTGCCGCAAAGTACCCACCGGGTAAAACGCCCGCTCCACACCCCGGGTGATGCGCGAACGCAATTCGGCTTCCTGGAAGGGGAAGGCCGGGCTGCCGATGGCGCGGAACAGCCCCACCGAATGTTCGATCACCGCTGCCTTGCTGCTGCCCGTGGGTCGACTCACCATGGCGCGCAGCACCTCTGGAGCGGGGCCTGGCAGACCTTTGGCGCCACTGCTGCTCATGATGCTGGTCAGGCTCAGCACCCGCTGCGGCACCGCCAGTGCCACGCGCTGCGCGATCATGCCGCCCATGCTCACGCCCACCACATGCGCTTGGCGCACACCCAAAGCGTCCAGCACGCCGATGGCGTCTGCAGCCATATCGCTCAAGGAATAAGGGGCTGCAGGCTTGAAGCCCAGCTTGTACTGCAGGGTGGCCCACATCAGGTTGGGCTTGCCCGCAGCTTCCATACGGGTGCTTAAGCCCACATCGCGGTTATCAAAACGGATAACGCGGTAACCTGCGGCCTCCAGCCCCTGCACCATTTCGGGCGGCCAGGCGATCAGTTGCAGGCCCAGCCCCATGATGAGCAAGACCGCCGGCTTTGTTGCGAACGATGCGTCCTGCGCGGCGCTGTCTTCGACTTCGATATCTATACCGTTTGCTCTTATTTTCATAGCTTTCCGCGCAATATCAACGGGCCCTCAGGCCTGTTTTCTTCTATAAACCAGTCGCTCGGGCGTGGACTCTTCGGCGGCAAAGGCATAGCCATCCACATCAAAGCCCTTGAGTTGCTCGGGCGTGCTCAGGCGGTGCTCAATGGCATAGCGCGCCATCAGGCCGCGGGCCTTTTTGGCGAAGAAGCTGATGATCTTGTAGTTCCCGTCTTTGTATTCCTGAAACACGCATTCGACCACCCGACCCTTCAAGGCCTTGAGGTCCACCGCTTTGAAATATTCGTTAGAGGCCAAGTTGACCACCACAGGCGTGGTGTCGACTTTCAAGCGCTTGTTCAAGTAGTCGGAGAGTTGGCTGCCCCAATACTGGTAGAGGTTGCTGCCGTGCGGGCCCTTCAGGCCGGTGCCCATTTCCAGGCGGTAGGGCTGCATCAGGTCCAGCGGGCGCAGTACGCCGTAGAGGCCACTCAGGATGCACACGTGCTCTTGCGCCCAGGCCAAGTCCTCAGCGCCCAAGGTCTTGGCGTCGAGGCCGTCATATACATCGCCGTTGAAGGCCAGCACGGCCTGGCGGGCGTTCTTCTCGGTGGCTTTGGACGACCAAGCCGCGTAGCGCGCTACGTTGAGGGCAGAGAGCTTATCGCTCAGGTCCATGAGGCCGGCAATGTCCTGCGGGGAAAACTCGCGCAACAAGCCGATGAGCTCCTTGGACTGTTTGACGAACAAAGGGGCCGTATGGGCTTGCCCGTTCAGGGGCGTTTCATAGTCGAGCGATTTGGCAGGGGAGAGCAAAAACAACATGGCGATGGTGAAGGGGCACGCAGGGAGCGGGCCAGTTTATCGCGAAGGTTGGTGACGCACAGGCAGAGGCAACGAAGGCCCGCCGCTGCGTCACGGTTTCTTCATATCGGCGGCTTAGTCTCGGCGCCTTCTTCAACAGGGAGTCTTGACCACCATGATCGCTTTTTCACCCACCCGCTTGGCCGCCGCCCTGGCCTTGGTCACCACTGCTTTCGGCGCAAGCGCCCAGACCGAAGTGACCGCCGTTTTGGCCGGCCATGCCGCCTTGTCCACCTTCACCACGGTGGAAGCCCCCAAAGCCGCCGGCCCCTTCTTTGAGACCGCCGGCAAGTTCAACGCCGCCAACCGCCAGCGCACCGAAGTACTGAACAGCATTGAAGGCGTTACCTTCGTGGGTGATCCCAAGCACCCCCGCAAGTCCGGCGGCACCCTGCCTATCAAGGGCCAGTCGGTACAAGGCTTCTCGGGCATCGTTTCTCTGGGTAATGCAGAGTTTCTGGCACTTACCGACAACGGCTTCGGCAGCAAGCTGAACTCGCAGGACGCGCTGCTGATGGTCCACAACGTCAAAGCCGATTGGGCCAACGGCGAAGTCACCCGCCTCAAGACCACCTTCCTGCAAGACCCCGACCGCAAAGTGCCCTTCGCCATCCAGAACGAAGCCACCGCTGAGCGCTTTTTGACTGGCATCGATTTCGACCCTGAATCCATCCAGATCGTGGGCGACGAATGGTGGATCGGTGACGAGTTCGGTCCCTATGTGCTGCGTGTGACCCCCCAAGGCAAAGTGCTGGGCGTGATCGAAACCGTGGTGGGTGGCAAAGCCTACCGCAGCCCTGACCACTACATGAATGGCCGTTTGCCCAACTACCCCGGCGACGCCAGCTTCGAAGCACGCCGCAGCGGTGGCTTTGAGCCCATGGCCAAGTCGCTGGACGGAAAAACGCTGTACCCGATGTTCGAGTGGCCTCTGTGGGACGCTGCCACCAAGGCACAGGAAAGCCGCAATGGCAAGCCTTACACCCGCATTCTGGAGCTGGATGCCGCCAGCAAAACCTACAGCACCCGGCAGTGGAAATATGCGTTTGAAGAAACCGGCAACATTGCCGCCGACTTCCAGATGCTGAGCATGACGACCGGCCTCGTGATCGAGCGCGATGACATGACCGAAGGTTCCGGTAACGTCTGCAAGGATGAGCCACGCACCGACTGTTTCACCCGCCCTGCCAAGTTCAAACGTATCTACAAGATCGACTTCGCGCAGACGGACGCCGATGGTTTTGTGAAAAAGGTGGCCTTTATTGACCTCACCAAAATCGCCAACCCCCAGCGCGTGGCCAAGCGCGGACCGAACGAAGAAACTTTTGTGCTGCCTCACCTCGGACCTGAAGGCCTGACGGTGGTGGACGCCAAGCACATCGTGGTGGTGAACGACAACAACTTCCCCTACTCCAGCGGCCGCACGCTGGGCAAGCCGGATGACAACGAGCTGACCCTGCTCAACATCCAGGCGCTGATCGACGCGAAGTAATTGGGTTTGAAGGCTGGTGCCGCCATGCACAATGGTGGCACCATGTCACTCACCACGTCGCCCCCTGTTTCTCTGGCGTTTTCATCCCGACCCCGCAATGGCGAGGCATTGTTCCGCAGCCTGCTGGCGGGAAGGCCAGCCCAGGCCGCGCCTGATCAACTTTCCATCGCCATCGATGCCCGCTGGCATGGTGCCCAAGCGGATGCCAGGCGCCTGAAGCAGTACCGCGCGGTCTGCGGCCGCAGTGATGCCGGTTTTTTGCCACCTCTCTACCTGCACGCCATGGCCATGCCCCTGCACATGGCGGTCATGAGTCACCCGACATTTCCCCTGCGGCTGCTGGGCCTGGTGCATCTGGCCAACAGCATGCAATGCCTGCGCCCCATCGGCGACTTTGAAACGCTGGACATGGACTGCCAGCTGCATGGCATTGAGGCGACTGAACGCGGCCAGACATTCACCCTGCACACACGGTTGCAAACGGGCGGGGAAACCGTATGGACCGAGACCAGCACCTTTCTGGCCCCCCTGCCCCGTAGCGGAAAACGTCAGACACCGGACGATCTGCCCGACTGGGGAAGCCCCGTGGTTCGCTGGGCCGTGGCAGGGAGCGCCGGACGACGATTTGCGGGCCCGTCCGGTGACTGGAACCCCATCCATGTGAGTGCACCTACCGCGCGTTTGTTCGGCTATCCACGTGCGATAGCGCACGGCATGTTCAGCGCAGCCCGCTGTGTGGACTTGCTCTGCCGCGACCTGCCTCCCTGCGCGCCGCTACAAATTGACCTGCGCTTCAAGCGCCCCCTGTTGATTCCCGGCGAAGTGGCCTTACATACCCGGCAAGAGGCAGACAGCACCCGCTTTGTGCTGAACGTGCTGCCGCAGGGCGAGCCGCATATTGAGGGCGCCTTGCGCAGGCTGTAAGGTCGCACAGCACCTGGCCCGGAAGCTGCCCGCCTCACCCATCATTGATTGCGAACGAGGAAACCACTATGAGCAACCCCGCAGACGCAGGCTCCGCCCTGACCCATTTCGACAACAAGGGCGATGCCCACATGGTCAATATCGCCGGCAAACCGTTGACGCACCGCAAGGCGGTGGCGGGCGGACGCATCCAGATGCAACAGCACACGCTGGACCTGATCCAGAACGCTCAGGCCGCCAAGGGTGATGTACTAGGCGTAGCGCGCGTGGCCGGCATCATGGCCGCCAAGAAAACCAGCGACCTGATTCCCCTGTGCCACCCCATCATGCTGACCCGCGTGGCTATCGAATTTGAGGTGATTCACGCCACGGCCACCACCCTGCCCGCCATCCAATGCCTGGCGATTGCCGAAACCACCGGTGGCACCGGCGTAGAAATGGAAGCGCTGACCGCCGTGCAGATCACTCTGCTCACCATTTACGACATGTGCAAGGCCGTCGACAAAGGCATGGTCATGACCGATGTGAAGCTGTTGGAAAAGCACGGTGGCAAATCGGGCACCTATTTGGCCCCGCCTTCCGCCTGACCGCGCTGCAAGCCGCTTAATCCCCCGGCTGCACGCCCTCGTAACCCTCGACCAGGATCAGGTCGATCACCGACACGTCTTTGCGCAAGGCGATGGCGGCCTGATATTCGGGGGAATGCCAGCAGTCCACCGCAGCCTGGTAGCTGGGGAATTCAATCACCACATTGCGGCTGCGGCTCTCACCCTCGGGGTTCTCAAAGCGCCCGGCGCGCACCAGAAAGCGGGCACCGTACTTTTTAAACGGTGCGGCATTTGCTGCCTGATACCCCTTGTAGGCCTCGGTATCGAACACTTCTACACGGCCTATC
Organism: Comamonadaceae bacterium; assembly: GCA_027488985.1. Taxonomy (GTDB): domain Bacteria; phylum Pseudomonadota; class Gammaproteobacteria; order Burkholderiales; family Burkholderiaceae_C; genus Allorhodoferax; species Allorhodoferax aquaticus. Next base: position 375,432 of record JAIYAR010000009.1, read on the forward strand.
CAGTAACCCTTGGGCATATTTGTCTCCTGTGGAATGCTGGGCAGCAGTGTAGAAGATGCCGCACCGGGCTGCCCCGTGCACGATTACAGATGAAATGTGCCCCTAGCGCTCGTTAAATATGCGCTACTAGCTATCAAAAGCATAGCGAATATCGGACTACAGCCCTGCACCGGTAAAATCGCCGCTCGCTCTTAGAAGAACCTCCATGTCTGACAACGCCAACACCCCCATTGCCGCCCCCACCGCCCCCGAACAACCGGGTCTGCAATCCCTCTCCAAATCGTTCGAGCCCGCTGCGCTGGAAGCGCACTGGGGCCCCGAGTGGGAAAAGCGCGGCTACGGCATAGCCGGCTTCCGCGGCACCAGCTCGCCGGATGCCGCTGCGGCAGCGCAGGGAAAGAACTTCTCCATCCAGCTGCCCCCACCCAATGTGACCGGTACGCTGCACATGGGCCATGCGTTCAACCAGACCATCATGGACAGCCTAACCCGCTACCACCGCATGGCCGGTTTCAACACCGCATGGATTCCTGGCACGGACCACGCCGGCATTGCCACCCAGATCGTGGTGGAGCGCCAGCTGCAAGAGCAAAAAGTCAGCCGCCACGACCTGGGTCGTGAGGCTTTCACCAAAAAGGTCTGGGAGTGGAAAGAAAAGTCCGGCAACACCATCACCACCCAGATGCGCCGCATGGGCGACAGCGTGGACTGGAGCCGCGAATACTTCACCATGGACCCCAAGTTGTCGCAAACGGTCACCGAGACCTTTGTGCAGCTCTACGAGCAAGGCCTGATTTACCGCGGCAAGCGACTGGTGAACTGGGACCCGATCTTGATGAGCGCGGTGTCGGACCTAGAAGTGGAAAGCGAAGAGGAAGACGGTTCGCTCTGGCACATCCGTTACCCGTTGGCCGACGGCTCCGGTGACATCACTGTAGCCACCACCCGCCCAGAGACCATGCTGGGCGACGTGGCCGTGATGGTGCACCCCGAAGACGAGCGCTACACCGCGCTGATCGGCAAGCAAGTCACCCTGCCCCTGTGCGGCCGCACCATCCCCGTGATTGCGGACGATTACGTGGACAAGGCCTTCGGTACCGGCGTGGTGAAGGTCACCCCCGCCCACGACCAGAACGACTATGCCGTCGGCCAGCGCCACAAGCTGCCCATGATCTGCGTGCTCACCCTGGACGCCAAGATCAACGAGAATGCCCCCGCTGCCTACCAAGGCCTGGACCGTTTTGTGGCCCGCAAAAAAGTGGTGGCAGACCTCGAAGCCGGTGGTTTCTTGGTTGAGGTGAAAAAGCACAAGCTCATGGTGCCGCGTTGCGCCCGCACCGGCCAGGTCATTGAGCCCATGCTGACTGACCAGTGGTTTGTCGCCATGAACCAAGTCGGCAAAGGCGACGCCACCGGCAAGTCCATCGCCCAGAAAGCCATCGACGCGGTGCAAAGCGGCGAAGTGAAGTTTGTGCCCGAAAACTGGGTCAACACCTACAACCAGTGGATGAACAACATCCAGGACTGGTGTATCAGCCGCCAACTCTGGTGGGGCCACCAGATCCCGGCGTGGTACGACGAAGACGGCAACGTGATCGTGGCCCGTAACGAAGCCGAGGCCCAAGCCAAGGCGCCCGGCAAAAACCTGCGCCGCGATGAAGACGTGCTCGACACCTGGTACTCCAGCGCACTGGTGCCGTTCTCGACCATGGGCTGGGGCAACGAAGGCGCCGGCACTGGTGTCAGCGACGACTACAACCTCTACCTACCCAGCAGCACGCTGGTGACCGGCTACGACATCATCTTCTTCTGGGTCGCCCGGATGATCATGATGACCACGCACTTCACCGGCCGCGTGCCGTTCAAGCACGTCTACATCCACGGCCTGGTGCGCGATGCCCAGGGCAAGAAGATGAGCAAATCCGAGGGCAATGTGCTTGACCCCGTGGACTTGATCGACGGCATTGCGCTCGCTCCCTTGCTGGACAAGCGCACTACCGGCCTGCGCAAGCCCGAGACGGCGCCAGCGGTGCGCAAGAACACCGAAAAAGAGTTCCCCGAAGGCATTCCCGCCTACGGTGCTGACGCGCTGCGCTTCACCTTTGCAGCACTCGCCTCGCTGGGACGCAGCATCAACTTCGACAGCAAGCGTTGCGAGGGCTACCGCAATTTCTGCAACAAGCTGTGGAACGCCACCCGCTTTGTACTGATGAACTGCGAAGGCCAGGACTGCGGCTTGCTGGAGCACACCAAGGAACAGTGCGCCCCCGGAGACGTTGCCCACGGCTACCTGGAGTTCAGCCAGAGTGACCGTTGGATCGTGTCGCTGCTGCAAAAGACCGAGGCCGACGTGGCCCAAGGCTTTGCCGACTACCGTTTGGACAATGTCGCCAACACGATTTACGACTTCGTGTGGAACGAGTTCTGCGACTGGTACCTGGAAATTGCCAAGGTACAGATCAACACCGGCACTGACGCGCAAAAACGCGCCACTCGCCGCACCCTGATCCGCACCCTCGAGACCATCCTGCGCATGGCACACCCCATCACGCCTTTCATCACCGAAGAGCTGTGGCAAAAGGTAGCGCCCGTGGCCGGTCGTGGCGGCCCATCGATCTCGATTGCGGCCTACCCCGTCAGCCAGCCCGAGCGCATTGACGAAGCCGCGATTGCGCACGTCGCCAAGCTCAAGCAACTGGTGGACGCATGCCGCAACCTGCGTGGCGAAATGAACGTGTCGCCTGCGACCCGTCTGCCCCTGTATGTGGTGGCCCAGACAGAAGCTGAAGGTGCTTTCCTGCAATCGTCTGCCGCCGTGCTGCAGGCATTGGCCAAGTTGAGTGAAGTGAAGCTCTTCGACAACGAGGCTGCATGGCAAGCCGCTGCCCAGTCTGCCCCGGTGGCGGTGGTGGGTGAAGCCCGCGTATGCCTGTTTGTGGAAGTGGACGTGGCGGCCGAAAAGCTGCGTTTGGGCAAGGAAGTCAGCCGCCTGGAAGAGCAGATTGCCAAAGCCAGCACCAAACTCAACAACGAAGCTTTCGTTGCCAAGGCCCCTGCTGCCGTGCTGGAGCAGGAACGCAAGCGTGTGGCGGATTTCGCCGCCACCCTGACCAAGGTGCAAGAGCAGCTGGCCCGCTTGGGCTGATGCCAAGTTTGCCGGTACGCCGGCAGACAACAAAAAAGCCGGCTCCAAGCCGGCTTTTTTGTGAGCGTGCTGATCGCAATGTCAGCGGCGACGCAGCACGTGGATGAACATGGTTCCTACGGTTTGCTGGTCCACGAGTTCATGCCCGGTCTGCTTGGTGAAAGCCTGGAAATCGCGCAACGAACCGGGGTCGGTAGCCAGCACCTTGAGAGTCTGTCCACTGTGCAATTCAGCCAGCGCTTTCTTGGCTTTCAGGATGGGGAGCGGGCAATTCAAACCGCTGGTGTCAATTTCTTTGTCGAAGTTCATGCAGGCTGCTTTCTGGCGTTGGAGCAGATTTTAGTCGGCCCGTTGCTCGATGTCTTTGCGCCATACCGGATCGATGAACTGTGGCACATAGCCACGGGAGCGCAAAAACTCAGCGAGGGCATAACCGGTGCCTGCGGGCCAGCATTTGACGTCCTCCAAGTCGTACAGGCGGTAGTCCACCAGCTCGGGGCTGAGATTCACATCTCCATCACACACCGCGTGATAGGCAATGATGACCTGGTTCATGCGTTGGAAGTCATACACCCCCAAGAGCTTGAGAGCACTGGTGTGCAGATTGGTCTCCTCTGAAATTTCCCGCGCAATGCCTTCCTCGGGCGTCTCGCCGGCTTCCATGAAGCCGGTAATCAACGCATACATCTTGCCGGGCCAGGCGGCATTGCGGGCCAAAAGCACTTTCCCGCGGTACTCAATCACCGCCGCAAGGACGGGTGTGGGGTTGTTCCAGTGCGTGAATTCGCAGGACGGGCAACGCAGGCGTGTTTTGTCGCCTCCGTCTTCGGCCAGGGTGATCTCGGCCAATGGTGTAGCGCATTGCGGGCAAAACTTGAAAACTGCAGACATGGAAGCCTTTGCTATTGTTTCAGGAGCTGCCCGCGCAATATCCACGAGCGCCGATGGCCTATTTACCTTAAATTTCAGGCGGGAAAAACACCGGTAGACAAGTAACGGTCGCCGCGGTCGCACACGATGAAAACGATCACCGCATCGCGCTCGCGTTTGGCGATTTCCTGTGCCACCCAGCATGCACCGGCAGCAGAAATGCCACCGAAAATGCCCTCTTCCCGCGCCAGGCGGCGGCACATGTCTTCGGCGTCACCCTGGCTTACGTAGATCAGCTCGTCCACGTTGGACGGGTCGTAAATCTTGGGCAGGTATTCCTGCGGCCACTTGCGGATGCCGGGAATGCGCGAGCCTTCAGAGGGCTGCGCGCCGACGATGCGAATGGCAGGGTTCTTCTCTTTCAGATAACGAGAGACACCTGTGATAGTGCCTGTAGTGCCCATGGCGCTCACAAAGTGGGTCACACGCCCGCCGGTTTGTTCCCAGATCTCAGGGCCGGTCGTTTCGTAATGAATTCGCGGGTTGTCGCCGTTGGCGAACTGGTCCAGCACGCGGCCTTTGCCTTCACGCTGCATCTGTTCCGCGAGGTCCCGCGCGTACTCCATGCCGCCGCTCTTGGGCGTGAGGATCAACTCAGCGCCAAAGGCCTTCATGGTCTGTGCACGCTCGATGGACAGGTCCTCAGGCATGATCAAAATCATGCGATAGCCCTTGACTGCAGCAGCCATGGCCAACGCAATGCCGGTGTTGCCGGAGGTGGCTTCAATAAGCGTATCGCCGGGCTGAATGTCACCGCGCTCCTGGGCGCGCTGGATCATGGAGAGTGCGGGGCGGTCTTTGACTGAACCCGCAGGGTTGTTGCCTTCGAGCTTGCCTAGCAATACGTTGTTGCGGGCGAGGTTGTCTGTAGCCTGAATGCGTTGCAGGGCCACCAAAGGTGTTTTTCCGATTGCTTCTTCAATGGTTGGATATTTCATGCCATAAATGTGCCATAATTCGAGCTTCACGGAATACCTGCCCAGGTGGTGAAATTGGTAGACTCAGGGGACTCAAAATCCCCCGCCGCAAGGCGTGCCGGTTCGAGTCCGGCCCTGGGCACCAGATTAAAGCCGAATGTTCTTGCAACATTCGGCTTTTTCTTTGTCCGGGTTCCGGCTGACAATGCCCCGATCCGGTGTATGCCCGAAACGGCTTGCATCACAATCCCCCTTTCCCCGCCACTTGCATTCACCATGTTCATTCGCCTTACTGAAGACCACACACCTCTTTTGTTTTGGAAACTGGTGGCGGCTTCTGTTTTGGTGGCGCTGATCCCCACCTTCTGGCCTGAGCTGGACCTGCGTGCTGCTGCGCTGTTTACCGGAGCCACGCCCGCGATCGAATCGAGCCGTTGGTGGTGGGTGGAGTGGATCAATGCGTGGGTGCCCGCCGCATTCCGCACTTTGCTAGCCATTTGCGCACTAGGCTGGTTGCTTGCCCACTTTGCGTCGCGCTGGAAGGCATGGCGCCTGCCCCTGGCATTTGTGGTGTGCGCCGGCATTGCGGGACCGGGTGCCATCGTCAACTGGGGTTTCAAAGAGAACTGGCAACGCGCCCGCCCTTACCAGGTCGAAAACTTCGGTGGCACCCAGCAATTCAGTCGCGCGACCGTGATGACCGACCAATGCGACAACAACTGCTCTTTTGTCAGCGGGCATGTGGCCTGCGGTTTCTTCTTCAGCAGCCTGATGCTTATCCACCTGCGCAGGCGTAAAGCCTGGCTATTGGTGGGTACCGCTGCCGGATTGGCCATCGGCTTCTCCCGTATGTCGGCTGTTGCCCACTGGTTCAGTGACGTGCTGTGGGCCTACCCGATCACACTGATGAGCAGTTGGCTCGTCTGGCAACTGCTGTCGCGGCTCTACGGCTTTGCGGGCCCAGACACCAAACCGGAAGCCACGTCCGGGTAACGCAACCGCAACTGCAGCTCTGTCTTCATGCGGTGGTTGTCGATACGACGTGACTCGCTCATGAAGCTCAGCAGCATCAGCGGCAACTGCTCTTTGGCACTGTTACGTGCCACACGGGGTGGCCGTGCCAAACCGAAAAGGTCCGCCGCCAAATCGAAGTAGTCACCCATCTTCAGTTGGGTGTCGTCACTCACGTTGTAAACCCGTTGGGGAGAACCTACCCAGAGTGCCCGCACGCAGGCTCGCGCCAGGTCGTCCGCATGAATATGGTTGGTATAAACATCGTCTTGCGACTGAAGCACAGGTGTGCCCTTCTGAAGCCGGTTTCGCGGAGTTCCACCTTCGCGGTCAGGCGCGTAAATGCCGGGAATCCGCAAGACGGCGGAAGGCGTGCCCGTGGCCTTGCCCCAAGTGCGTAGAACGGCCTCCGCATGCACCCGGCGCTGGGCGCGCGGAGTTTGGGGTGCGACCGCGCGAGTTTCTTTCACCCAGTCACCGTCGCAATCCCCATAGACGCCGGTTGTCGACCCGTAGACCGCTGACTGCAAGGGGCTGCGCAAACGAAGCACCCGCGTCAACGCAGATGCCCGTGGATCAACCCAACCTTCTGAGGGCGGGGGTGCCAGGTACAACAAACGGGTACCCAAACCCGCCAATCGCCTCAGGGTCGCCGGCCTGTCCAGATTTCCCGACAACGGCGTCACGCCGGCTCTGCGCAGCTCAGCAATGCGGTCTGCGCTCGAGGTGAGCGCGAGCCACCGGATGCGAGGGCTGGACTGACGCACAGCGCGCATCGCTACATCGCCACAGCCGATGACCAGCACACGTTGGCGCCTGAATCGCGACGGCAGCGCGCCGAGGGGGGATTGGTTTGAAGGCAAAATCGAGGGTTGTTGACAAAGCAGCCACCTAGGATACCGAAGATGAGCGAGACCGCATCTGCCACCATGACTTTTTCTGTTGCCGTGCAGCCTAGCGGACGCAACTTCCAGGCACAAAGCGACGAAACGTTGCTGGCCGCTGGCATACGCCAGGGCGTGGGCTTGCCCTATGGCTGCAAAGACGGCGCCTGCGGCTCCTGCAAGTGCAAGATGCTGTCCGGAAGCGTAATACACGGAGCTCACCAGAGCAAAGCCCTGAGCCCGGAAGAGGAAGCCCAAGGACTGGTGTTGACCTGCTGCGCAACCGCGACTTCCGACGTGGTGCTGGAATCCCGCCAAGTATCAGCCGAAGGTGCATTGCCGATCAAGAAGATGCCCACCCGCGTGACAACCCTGCAGAAGGTTTCTGACGATGTGATGGTGTTGCAGTTGCAACTGCCCGCGAACGACACTTTTTTGTACCGCCCCGGGCAATACATCGAATTCTTGCTCCGCGATGGCGCGCGCCGCAGCTACTCAATGGCCAATGCGCCACAAGGTAATAGCGTGGAGCTGCACATCCGCCACATGCCCGGAGGCAAATTCACCGACCATGTGTTCGGCGCAATGAAAGAGAAAGAAATTCTCCGGGTAGAAGGCCCACATGGCTCTTTCTACCTTCGGGAAGATTCCGACAAACCCGTCATCTTGCTGGCGTCCGGAACCGGCTTTGCCCCCATCAAGGCCTTGCTGGAGCACATGCTGGCGCAAGGCATTACCCGCACAACCACGCTCTACTGGGGCGGACGCCGGCCCCACGACCTGTACATGGACGCGTGGGTGCGCGATTTCCAAACCCGCATGCCCTCGCTGAACTACGTACCTGTCGTCTCAGACGCCCTACCCGAAGATGGCTGGAGCGGTCGGACCGGCTTTGTTCATCGTGCGGTGCTTACCGACTTTCCGGACCTGAGCGGACATCAGGTTTACGCCTGCGGCGCTCCGATCGTCGTGGAGTCCGCACAGCGCGATTTTGCGGCGCTGGCGAAACTGTCTGAGGACGAGTTCTACGCCGACGCCTTCACCTCCGAAGCAGACAAAGCGCTCGCCTGACCAAACAAAGCCGCTGCCATTGACAGCGGCTCCATGGCCACAAGCCCCACTTACAGGGTCAGGATGGTGCAACCGGTGGTCAGGCGGGCTTCCAAGTCTTTGTGGGCCTGTTGCACGTCTTCCAGGGCATAGCGCTGGGCGATGTGGATGTTGACTTTGCCACTCAGCACGATGTCAAACAAGTCGTCCGCCATGGCCTGCGTGCTTTCGCGGGTAGCAATGTGCGTGAACAGGGTTTGGCGAGTCACATAGATGGAGCCCTTGGGCCCGAGGATGCCGGGTGAGAACGGGGCCACGGGACCCGATGCATTGCCGAAGCTCGCCATCAAGCCGAAGGGGGCCAGACAATCCAGCGACTTGTCCCAGGTGTCTTTGCCCACCGAGTCGTACACCACTTTCACCCCTTTGCCGCCTGTGATTTCCTTGACACGGGCCGCAAAGTCTTCCGCTCTGTAATTGATAGCATGCTCCGCACCATTGGCGAGCGCCAGAGCACATTTTTCTTCTGAACCGGCAGTTCCAATCAGGCGCAAGCCCAAAGCCTTGGCCCACTGGCAGGCAATCAGGCCTACCCCACCCGCCGCCGCATGGAAGAGCACAAAGTCACCGGCCTGCAAGCCGCCTTGAGGCAGCGTGCGCTTGAGCAGGTACTGGGCGGTCAGGCCCTTGAGCATCATGGCGGCACCGGTTTCGAAACTGATGCCATCTGGCAGCTTGCACACGCACTTGGCAGGCATCACCCGCACTTCGCAGTAGCTGCCCGGCGGCTGGCTGGCGTAGGCGGCGCGGTCGCCCACCTTGAGATGACTCACACCCTCGCCCACTGCTTCAATAACGCCCGCTGCTTCCATACCCAACTGCACCGGCAGATTCATAGGGTACAGGCCGGAGCGCTGGTACACGTCGATGAAGTTCAGCCCCACCGCATGGTGGCGCATGCGCACCTCACCGGGGCCGGGTTCGCCCACCGTGACCTGCACCAACTGCAGCTGTTCGGGGCCGCCATGCTGGGCGATGTGAATGGCGCGGGATGTCACTGAACTCATGGTTTTGTCTCCATCGATGGTGGTTGTTATGAACGCACAACATGGTGCCAGAAATCGGCAACAACTGCAGGCCGGCGACAGCTTTGCACTCCTTGCTACAGTGCAGCCCATGACGCACCGCCTGACCCCGACCGCCGCCCTCCTGCTTGTGATTCCCCCCCTGATGTGGTCCGGCAATGCGGTGGTAGGCCGTATGGTGGCGCCACTGATTTCGCCCATGACGCTCAACCTGCTGCGCTGGGCCATTGCTTTCCTGATTTTGCTGCCCCTGGCCAGCCGCGTGCTGCGCGCTAACAGCGGTTTATGGCCGCAATGGAAACGGTTTGCCCTGCTCAGCCTGTTCAGCATCGGCGGATACAACGCACTGCTGTATCTGGCTCTGAACACCTCCACCGCCATCAACGTCACCCTGGTAGGCGCCAGCACACCTGTGTGGATGCTGCTCATCGGCCGCCTGCTGTTCAAGGCACCGGTATCGCGCAAGCAACTGTTGGGCGCAGTGCTGTCCATAGGAGGCGTGTTGCTGGTGCTGGGCCGTGGGAACTGGCAGGTCATCACCCACTTGCGCCTTGTGCCCGGTGATTTGTATGTACTGCTGGCCTCCATCGGGTGGGCCGCCTACAGCTGGTTGTTGGCCCACCCCACCCCGGAGTCCGAAGAAATCCGCTCCGACTGGTCCACGTTTTTGATGGGGCAGATTGTGTTCGGGCTGGGCTGGTCTCTGGCGTTTACCAGCGGCGAATGGCTACTCACTCCCGCACACATCGACTGGAGCCTCGGGCTCGCAGCTGCGTTGGCATTTATTGCATTGGGGCCCGCCGTCATTGCCTATGGCACTTGGGGGGCCGGCGTCTCGCGCGCGGGCCCTGCGGTAGCGGGGTTTTTCATCAACCTCACACCCTTGTTCACCGCAGTGCTTTCATCCATATTCCTGGGTGAAGCACCCAAGCTTTACCACGCGCTGGCCTTTGTGCTCATCGTCTCCGGCATTGTTCTCTCTTCCCGCAAATAAGCATCCATGAACGCCCTCACACGCACCGGCACTCCTTGGTGGAAACACTGCACCGTCTACCAGATTTACCCTCGCTCGTTTGCTGACAGCAACGGCGACGGCATCGGCGACCTGCCGGGCATTACCTCTCGCTTGGACCATCTGCAAACGCTTGGTGTCGATGTGGTGTGGCTCTCGCCCATCTACAGCTCGCCCAACGACGACAACGGCTACGACATCTCGGACTACCGCAACATCATGGCGGACTTCGGAACGCTGGCCGATTTCGACACCATGCTGGCGGCCATGCATGCACGCGGCATCAAGCTCATGATGGACCTGGTGGTCAACCACAGCTCGGACGAGCACCACTGGTTTAACGAGGCGCGCAAAAGCCGCGACAACCCGTACCACGACTACTACATCTGGGGCGAGCCTCAGGCGGACGGGTCCCCACCCACCAACTGGGAAGCCGCTTTCACTGGTTCCGTGTGGGAATGGAACGAGCCCACCGGCGAGTACTACATGCACATGTTCAGCAAAAAACAGCCGGACCTGAACTGGGAGAACCCTGCGCTGCGCCAGGAGGTGTATGCCCTCATGCGCTTCTGGCTGGACCGGGGGGTGGACGGTTTCCGCATGGACGTGATCAACATGATCTCCAAGCCCTGGAATGCAGATGGCAGCCTGCCGCAAGCGCCGGTGGTGCGCGAAGGCTTTTTGCAGCCCGGCTTTGCGCTTAGTTGCAACGGCCCCAAGCTGGGTGAATTCCTGCGCGAAATGCGCGAGCAGGTGCTGAACCACTACGACACCATCACCGTGGGCGAGGCACCGCTGGCCACCATCCGCCAGGGCGTGGAGCTGACCCACGCGCAGGAAGGTGCGCTCAACATGCTGTTCCAGTTCGAGCACATGGATCTGGATTGCATCAGCGGCCACCCCAACGGCAAGTGGGCCCTCAAGCCCCTGCATCTGCCCGACCTCAAAGCCAGCATGATGCGCTGGCAGGATGCACTGGCCGAGCATGGCTGGAACAGCCTGTACTTGTGCAACCACGACCAGCCCCGCCCGGTATCCCGCTTCGGGGACGATGGTTTTTACCGGGTGCAAAGCGCCAAAATGCTGGCCACCTTTTTGCACGGTTTTCAGGGCACGCCCTATGTGTATCAGGGTGAAGAGCTGGGCATGACGAATGTGCAGTTCCCAAGCATCGAGGACTACCAGGACATCGAGATCCGCAATATGTACCGCGTGGCAGTGCACGAGCGCGGCCAGGACCCGCAGCAGGTGATGCAATCCATCTGGACCAAGGGCCGGGACAACGCGCGTACCCCCATGCAGTGGAGCGATAGCCCCAACGCAGGCTTCACCACCGGTACTCCGTGGCTCTCGCTGAACCCGCGCTACCCGGAGATCAATGCAGCCCGAGCGGTCGCCGATGCGGACTCGGTGTTCCACCACTACCGCCAGTTGATTGCCCTGCGCAAGCTGGAGCCTTTGCTGGTGCACGGCCGCACAGAGATGTTGCTGCCGGAGCACCCCCATGTAGTGGCTTACCTGCGCACGATTGACAGCGACAGTGCCCGCCTGCTGGTGCTGTGCAACTTCAGCGCAGAACCGCAAACCGTAGTGTGGGATGGCGTGTTGTCGTTCGATTCCACGGGGCTGCTGCTGGGCAACTACCCGACAGACAACGCCGAACTGGCGCAGCGGCTGCAGAGTCCGGCCCTGCGCCCCTATGAGGCACTACTGGTCAAGCTGCACCCACATTGATCAAGACGCCTTCTCCGGCACAAAACGGGCACTGAGCGCGAGGATGGTGGCAGCCACCACCACCACCGCCATGGCAGCGGTCAGCGATGCGTGCTGCGCGATCACACCAATCAGCGGCGGGCCGACCATGAAGCCGGCATAGCCGATGGACGAGACTGCTGCAATCGCTGCCGCCGGCGTGGTGCCCGGCACGCGGCTGGCAGCGCCGTAGAGGATGGGAACAATCATGGCCAGCCCCGCACCCACCAGTCCACAACCCACGATGGCCACCCATGGCTGCCCGACGATGAGCACCACCGCCATGGAAACGGCGGTGATGGTGCCGCTGACCTGCAGCAGCAGCCGCTCGCTATGGCGAGCCCGCAGCCGGTCGGCGGCAAATCGCATCACCGCCATGGCCCCGGCACAAGCGGAGTAACCCAAGGCCGCCAGCTCGTGCGGCATGCGCACCTCCTGCTGCAGGTAAAGCACACACCAGTCAAACATCACACCCTCGGCACTCATACCTGCAAAGGTGAGCAAACCCATGATGAGCAAGGCGCCACGCGGCCAGGTGAAATGCACCTTGGGCTTGCCGCTGGGCGCCGGCGTGGGCAGCATCCAGCGCGAGCCCACCAGAATGCACAGTGCCACCAACGCGGCCACCACCGACAACTGCCAAGCTGCGGGCACCTCCGCGCGCAACAGGCCGGACGCCAGCGCCGCACCACCCATGGCCCCCACACTGAACATGCCGTGCAAGCTGCCCATGATGGGCCGCCCACCTGCCGTCTCCAGCACAGAGCCTTCGGTATTGATGGCCACGTCATATACGCTGAGCGAGGCACCAAACACCAGCATGGACGCCAACACCCACGGCAGCCCCGGCCAGTGCAACACCATGCTCAACATGGCAGCCATCACCACCGCGCAAGCCGCCGCCGCATTGCGCGCGCCCAGCCGGCCAATCACCCGGCCCGCGAAGAACAATGCCGCAATCGCCCCCAGTGCGGCTGCCACCAGCACCAGTGAGAGGGCCGCCTCACCCAGGTCGTATTGCCGCTTGACGGACGGAATGTGCACACCCCACACCGCACTGAAGACGCCGAGCACGGTAAACAGCCCGCGCGTCGCCCAAATGGCGTGGCGGATTTGCGCGGGCGTACCGTGATATTCAGCTGCGCTCATGGGCAGCCCTTGGCACAAAAATAGTTAAATTCTTAGAATGTTGACCGGGGCCTGCGCAAACAACGGCTGGTGAAAACAGGTTTTTCATACTTATAGCGTAATCAGAAGGCTGGTACTCTCCGCCGGAATTCGATACCACTCCCATGTCAAAAGTAGTAAAAATCTTCGATAGCATTGATGGCGGTGGTCCCTGCATTGCCGCCGTTGCCTGCGATCACCCGGATGCACCCGTGCACGCCAATCACATGCGCAGCGCGCTGGCTGGCTTTATCACCGAGGCGGCGTCCGGCACCCTGCGCTTGCGCAACCCGCCGCCTCTGCCAGAGGACAGCCTGCGCGGCGCCGGGCACATGCATTTGCACGCGGAGGTGTTTTTGCAACTGCAAGGCCATACGACCTTCACCTTCCCGCACGCGCAGCTCACCCTGCTGCCCGGCGAGGTGCTGGTGGTCCCCCCTAAGTTGCTGCACGACGAGCGCGTGAGCGGGATTGAGGGGCAGGTTTTTTCCAACATGGTGATCTCCGCGGACAGCCAGCGCATGTCCTGCCACCTGGCCCATGAAGACCGGCCCGGCCACCCCGCCAGCTTGTACCTGGAGACTTGCAGCCACCTGGAGGCCATGCGCATTGAGGGCTGGCTGCGCGATGCCGCCCGCCCACCCGCGCAGGATTCGCCCGGGCTGTGGCCGCTGCAACAGAGGGCCTTGCTCGCTGCTGCGCTCAGTAGCGTGGCCCGCTTGTTGGACGCCCCGCAAAAGACCCTGTCCCAAGAGCCTGCCTTGTTGAGCCAGCTACGTCGTCTGGTGCAAAACCGCATGGGCGAGGTGGACCTGACGGTCGCTTCATTGGCGCAAGAGCTGGGCTGCACGGCGGACTACCTGTCGCACCTGTACAGCAGCCACACCGGCGAGCACCTGTGGCAGGTCATCCTGCAGCAGCGCCTGGCCCGCTCTGCCCGCTTGTTGACAGAGGGCGATGCAGCCGTCAAAGAGGTGGCCTGGTGCTGCGGCTTTGCCAGCGCCAGCTATTTCATCCGATGCTTCCGCCAGCACTTCGGACTCACACCCAAGGCCTACCGCACCCGTCGGGTCGCAACGGCCTAGTCGTACACACGCTCGAAGCAGGCTTTCACATCCACCACCTGCACTAGCACATCACCGCCATTGGCCTTGATGAAGGCCCTCACCAGCGCGGGCCGGCCAGCGCTGCCGCCGAAGGGAGTGGGAATGATCTGGTCGGTGCGGAACTCGGTCACACCATGCAGGGCATCCACCAGCAGGCCCAACAATCGGTCCTGATGGCGCAGCACAATGATCTGGCTGCTCTTTTGCACCACTGCGCGACGGCCGGTCAGCAACAGGCACAGGTCAAACACCCAGACCGATGCCTGCTCGCGGCCGTTTTGCGTCCAGGCCATCAGGCCTACCCGCCCCCGGCCATCGTCGACCGGTACCGAGGTGAGCTTGGTCGCCGATACGGCCTCCTGCACATGCTCTGCAGAGAGGGCAAACAACTTGCCATCGCCCCAGAAGGTGGCGTACTCCGCGCGCTCGCCACCTTGCAGGCCCACCAAGGGCAACTCTAGGTCAGCACTGCGGCCCTGGCCCTCACGCACCGCACCCAAAGCGTCGTACACCACGGCAATCACGTCATCGCGGTAGCCATCGCTGGTTTTGAATTCCCGGTAGCCCTGGGATGCTGCACTGCCCATGATGGTGTAGTTTCCACCCCGTTCCACCACTTTGGAGAGGCTGCGCCCGGACGGCAGCTGCTGCACCTCGGCCTGCAGAGCCAGTTGGGCGCCTACCGGCATGGTCAGGTCGGTGCTGGCAATGACTTTGCCTGCGCGGTCCACAAACAAGGCCTGCATGCCTTTGCGCTCGCCCACACCGCTGCGCAGCATAGCTGTGAATTCCGGCGCCGAATTGAACACAATGCCCACACCGCCCACCAACCGGTCCGGGCGCAGCGGGTCGCGCACGGCCGCGTGGTAGGTGTACGTGGACTGCCCATCGTAAAAAGGGTCCGGACCGAAAGGCGTGACGTAATAGTCCTGCTCGGTGCGCAGCGCCTTGACCTGGGACAGCGTGAGCGCATCGAGTTGCTCACCAGCGATGCCGGGGCCATGGGTTTCGTTGAGCTCGGTGCTGGCCACAATGCGCCCCTGCGCGTCGTACACAAACAAGCGGGTGTACACGGTGTAGAGCGAGTTGATGTAGCGGAGAATGCCGGTCACCTCCTCGGCCAGCGTGTCGGTCCACACCGGAGCACTAAGTGCCTGGCGCAGCTCCGGTGTCAGGGCCCACCAGCGGCAGTCGTCGGAGCGCTCGTACAAGTTACGGTCCAACAAATCCACCAGCAAGCGCGCCACAAACTCCGACTTCTGCAGGCTGGTGTTGAGCACGGTTTCATACAAATCGCCAATCGACTTGGCGAACAGCGCGTTGCTGCGGGCACCGGTCTCGCTGATCTGCGCGAGGATGGCCTTGAGTTTGCTCAGATCGCCCTGCTGACCGGCCGACATGACCTGCCCGTTCCACACCACGCAGCGAATGGTCTCTGCCGCTGCCATTATTTCAAACAACGGCCCCGAGAGCGCCTGCGCGTGCGACAGCAAACCGCTGCGCATGCCCGCATCCAGCGCGGCCAGGGCTTGGGTGTCGCGCCCGGTGAAGGCGATGTCCACGGGAATCATGACCTGCCCTTGCCAGCCCGGCGGGCCGGGGTAGCCCTGATAGCCGCCTGAGCGGAAGGTGCGAACCAAATACTGCCGCCCCATGAACACCCACAAACGTGGCGATGCGCTGTGATTCACTGGCACCACCGAGCCCAGGGGAATCCAGGTCGGGTCTGCTGACTCGATGACACGGTTAGCACCATCCAGCAGCAGCATGTTGGAGCGTTTGGCCGCGTCCCGGTGCGAACGGAAAATGCCCGCCATTTCCTGCTCGAAATGAAAGCACAGGCACAGCACGCCCACCACCCGCTGCGTCTGGGGGTGCAGCATGCGCTTGGAGTAAATCAGGGCCAGCCGCTTGTTGGGCCGCAGTTGGCTAAAGCGAAAGGTCTCCACAAAGCCGTCGCTGGCCAGCGTTTGCGCGATCAGCGGGTCGTCACTGCCCTCCATGGGCGTGGTCTCGTCAATCTGGACCAGCACGTTGCCCGCGGTATCGAGCAACATGATTTCGTCATACACGGTGTACTTAGTGGCATAAGCCCGCAAGCGCGCGCGGGCAGCGGCCTGGTCATCGGTGATGCCGGCCACAAAGTTGCACAGCTCGTTGTCAGTGGCCAGAAAGCCCACGTCGGCCGTGCGCTCGTACAGGTTGCGCACCACGATGTCGATGACGTACTGCGCCTGGGTGCCAATCTCGTCAAGCACCGTGCCCACTTTCTCACTGACCAGGCTGGCCACCAGCTCATGCTCCAAGCGGGTAAAGCCCTCGCGCGTAGCGGCCATGGTGGGGAGGATGGCCTGCGCCTCGTCCGGGCAGTTCATCTTGGCGGACGACTCGATCAGCCGCCACATCAGGTTAAGTTCGTGCAGAGCCCCTTCACACCGGATCACGTCTCGCATGTAAGGCAAGAAGGTGTCGATATCCAGCCTGACTGTTTCGGTCATGGTTCCAACTCCCTGTGTTCGGGGCCCGGGGAGGCCGCTTGATCCTTATCAAGCAAGTCGGATGCCACAAGTTACAAAGGGCTAAAAAGTACCGCCGAATGCCCCTCCGTCCACCAGCACGTTCTGGCCTGTCATGTAGCCGGCTTGCTGGCTGCACAGGAAAGCGCAGACCTGGCCGAACTCGGCCGGTGTGCCATAGCGGCCCACCGGAATCTGGGCCTGCTGCAGGCGGCGGATGTCTTCCACACTCTGGCCGGTTTTAGCCGAAGTGGCCTTCACGGTGGCGGCAATGCGATCGGTATCGAACTTGCCGGGCAGCAGGTTGTTGATGGTCACACCCTTGGCGGCCAGGCTGCTGCGAGCCACGCCGGCCACAAAGCCGGTCAGACCACTGCGCGCACCATTGGACAGGCCCAGTATGTCGATGGGCGACTTCACCGCGCTGGAGGTGATGTTCACAATGCGCCCGAAACCGCGCGCGGCCATGCCGTCCACCGTGGCCTTGATGAGCTCGATGGGGGTGAGCATGTTGGCGTCCACCGCCTTGATCCAGGCCTCGCGGTCCCAGTCGCGGAAGTCGCCGGGCGGCGGGCCGCCGGCGTTGGTAACCACGATGTCAAAGTCCGCGCGCATGGCAAATACGGCCGCACGACCAGCCACCGTGGTAATGTCCTGGGCACAAAAAAGCACCTCAGCGCCCGTCTTGTCTGCGTGAACCGCTCTCAAATTCATAGCAGATTGCTCCAGAGCCTCCGCACCCCGCGCCACGATCAGCAGGTTCACACCCTCGGCGGCCAGCGCTTGCGCACAACCCAGACCCAGCCCCTTGCTGGCACCACACACCAATGCCCATTTGCCTTTGATTCCCAAATCCATGTCGCGTCCTTCTAAGTTGATTGATTACGTAGCGCTGCATTAGCGCCGGCTACTCACCACATACACACCCAGCAGCACCAAAATGGTGCCCGCCACAATCCACAGGTTCATGGGCTCATCCAGCAGCAGCACTCCCATGAAGATGGTGGACATAGGCCCCACCATGCCCACCTGCGCAGCCAGACCGGAGCCGATGCGTTCGATCGCCATCATCACCATCAGTACCGGCACCACGGTGCAGGCCGTCGCATTGAGCAGCGAGAGCCACAGCACCTCCGGTGCCACGGCAAATGCGGTGTCCAGCGGCCGCAACAGCACAAACTGCGCAATGCACAGCACGCAAGCCACGCTGGTGGCCAAACCCACCAGCCGCAGGGAACCCAGGCGTTGCACCAGCTCGCCGCTGTAGCTCAGGTACAGCGCGTAACTGATGGCGCTGCCCAGCACCAGGGCTGCGCCCAGCGCCACATGGCTGCCGGCCAAGGTCACTTCGTGGCCGAACACCAGCAGCACGCCGCCGTAACTGATGGCCATGCCCACGCCCTGCGGCAAGGTGACCTTTTTGCCGTACAAGGCCACGCCCAGCAACACGACCAGCGTGGGGTTGAGGTAAAGAATCAGCCGTTCCAGCGAGGCGGAGATGTAGGCCAGCCCCGCAAAGTCCAGATAGCTGGCGAGGTAGTAGCCGGTAATCCCCAGGCCCAGAATGCCCAGCTTGTCTCGGGTGGTCAGCGCCACCACGTCCCGGCCCATGCGTCGGGCACGCGGGCCGGTCCACCACACGATGACCAAGAAGAATGGCAGCGCCATCAACATACGCAGCATGATGAGGCTGACCGCATCTACCCCGGGGTAGCGGTAGGCCAGCTTGACGATGATGGCCTTGCCACTAAAGGCAATGGCACCGGCTATCGCCAGGGCCAAACCGGTTGCTATGGATTTAGGAGCTGCTTGCACAGATTGCACGCGCGCCAATGGCTATTTTCCCTTGAAACCACTGCGTACGCGCTGCACGAGCATCACAGCGGCCAGCACGAGTGCGCCGGCCACAATGCCGACCAGGCCTTCCCACACAAAGCCCAAGGGCAGGCCTTCCAGCAGATGATGCAAAAACGGCAAGCCGTGCACCAGAATGCCGCCACCCACCAGAAACATGGCTGCGGTGCCTGCCACTGACAGCACCTTCATCAGCACCGGCGCGGCGCGCAGCAAACCACGCCCCAGCGCCTGGGTGAAGCCGCCTTCGGGGGTGGCGGAAGGCCGGCGGGTCAGGTAAAGGCCCAGATCATCAATCTTCACGATGCCGGCCACCAGACCGTACACACCCACCGTCATGATCAGGGCGACGCCGGCCAGCACGGCCAGCTGCGTCGTCCATGGCACGGCTTGCACCGTGCCGAGGGTGATTGCGATGATTTCGGCGGAGAGGATGAAGTCGGTCCGGATGGCACCCTTGATCTTGTCTTTTTCCAGTGCCACCAGATCCACCGCGGGGTCTTGCAAGGCCTTTAGAAGCTCAGCCTCGTGGGCCTGGTCGTCTTCTGCACGGTGCAGAAACTTGTGGGCCAACTTCTCAAAGCCTTCAAAGCACAAAAAGGCCCCGCCCACCATGAGCAGCGGTGTCACCAACCAGGGCGCCACGATGCTGATAGCCAGGGCTGCGGGCACCAAAATCACCTTGTTCAGCAGCGAGCCTTTGCATACCGCCCACACCACCGGAATTTCGCGATCGGCGGATACGCCGGTGACCTGCTGTGCATTGAGCGCAAGGTCGTCGCCCAGCACGCCGGCGGTTTTCTTGGCGGCAACTTTGCTAAGGACAGCCACGTCATCAAGAATGGTGGCAATGTCATCCAAAAGGGCGAGAAGGCTGCTGGCCATGGAAATCCTGTGAAGCAAGAAGAGTTGGATTGTCACCCGTTTGGCGTACACCCATCAGGGCATACCCCATGCCGGCTGGCGCAAAGCTTGCTGGAGAATGAAAAACATAGCGGCAACGCGAACACCATGCCTCCGACTGTCACTTTGGACCGACACACCACCCACCTTGCCCCCACGGTGCTCGACATCGAGGCCTCGGGCCTGGGCCGCAGTAGCTACCCTATTGAGGTGGGCTATGTGCTGCCGGACGGACACGCCTACTGCACGCTGGTGCAGCCCGAGCTGGAGTGGACCCACTGGGACGACAGCGCCGCTGCATTGCACCGCATCACCCGCGAGTTGCTGCACGAGCGCGGCCTGCACGCCCGGGATGTTGCCACCCTGCTCAATACCCAACTGGCCGGCCAAACCGTGTATTCCGATGGCTGGGCCAACGATTTCACCTGGCTCAACGTGTTGTTTGAAGCTGCCGGCATGTCGCCCCGCTTCAAGCTGGAAAATCTGCGCAGTCTGCTCAGCGATGAAGAGGCGGACCAGTGGCATGTTGTCAAAGCCCAGATCGCCAGCGAGCGCGGCAACCAGCGCCACCGGGCGAGCTCGGATGCGCGCTTGATCCAACTGACCCTGCAGCGCATTAGGGCGGGTTAGTCCCCAGCGCTTTTGGGGCCCTGCCTCCACGGGCAACGGTCGCTTAGGCAGTAACATGCGGCGGTCAAGCACCACAAAACAGGAGACAACAGCCATGGCAATCACCGTAGAGATCAACCTGGGTTACGAATTTGATGTGAAGGCCAAGGCCAGCGAAGTCTTCGCCGTGCTGTCGGACGTGCCCACCTCGGCCAGCCACTTCCCCAAGGTCGACCAATTGGTTGATCTGGGCGACAACACCTATCGCTGGGAGATGGAGAAAATCGGCATCGCCTCCATCACGCTGCAAACGGTGTACGCGTCCAAATACACCTCCAACAAAGCCAAGGGCACCGTGAACTGGACGCCTGTCAAAGGCGAAGGCAACGCCCTGGTGGCAGGCAGCTGGAAGATCACCGACAACAAAAAATCCACCAACGTGGTCCTCGAAATCCAGGGCGAACTGACCCTGCCCCTGCCTGGCCTCATGAAGATGGTCGCCGCACCGGTTGCCGAAGCAGAGTTCGAAAAAATGGTGGAGCAGTACATCGACAACCTGACCCAACATTTCGGCGGAGAAGCGTAAGGTCCAAACCAGCACGCACTTGCTATCGGCAAGCGGACGCTACGAAATCAGGAGCTACTGGCGCACTATTGATAGGCGCCAGTAGCTTTTTTTATTGGGCAAAGAAATCTGCTGGCGATCCAAAGCAGACGCATCTTTACAATAACCCGTTCTTAATTGCCGAGGGGAAACTCTTCCCCGATGTATGGAAATCGCCCTACTTTTCGCCCTGATTTTGATCAACGGCTTGTTCGCAATGTCCGAAATTGCCTTGGTGACCGCGCGCAAAACGCGACTCCAAAAGCTTATTGATGAGGGCGACCATGGCGCTGTAGCCGCCATCAAGCTGGGGGAAGACCCCACCCGTTTTCTCTCCACCATTCAAATCGGCATTACGTCTATTGGTGTACTCAACGGTATTGTGGGCGAGGCAGCATTGGCGCAACCTCTGAGCCTGTGGCTGGTGGAAATGGGTATGGAACAGGTTTATGCCAACTACGCCGCAACGGGCCTGGTGGTGGTGCTGATCACCTACTTCTCAATCGTGGTGGGCGAGCTGGTTCCGAAACGGCTCGGACAAAGCAGTCCTGAAACCATTGCCCGTTTGGTGGCCAGGCCCATCAACTTTCTTGCGCTGGCCACCAAGCCGTTTGTCCGCCTGTTGTCGATATCGACCCACACGCTGCTGCGGTTGATGGGCGTCAAAGACAACGGAACCAACGCTGTCACCGAAGCCGAAATCCATGCAGTGCTTGCAGAGGGCACGAGTGCAGGCGTGATCGACTCCCATGAACACACCATGGTGCGCAATGTGTTTTTGCTCGACGATCGGCAAATCGGCTCTTTGATGGTTCCCCGGGCGGACGTGAAATGCCTGGACGTGGAACTCAGCTTTGAAGAGAACATGGCACTTATCGATAGCTCGGACCATGCGCGGTTCCCGGTGGTGCGGGGTGACATGGGTGATTTACTGGGCGTCATCAATGCCCGGCAGTGGTTGTCCCGCGCCTTGAAGGAGCCGAACTCCGATCTGGCTGCTCAACCCATGCAAACGGCGCTTTACGTACCGGAAACCATTACCGGCATGGAGCTGCTGGACAACTTCCGCTCCTCAGACGTGCACATGGCGTTCATCATTGACGAGTACGGAGAGGTGCAAGGCATAGTGACTTTGCAGGACCTGATTGAAGCCATCACCGGCGAATTTCATCCGCGGGACCCCAAAACCTCCTGGGCAGTGCAGCGGGAAGACGGAAGCTGGCTTCTGGATGGCCACATTCCAGTTCCTGAACTCAAGGATCGACTGGCGCTGGACACTGTGCCCGAGGAGGACCGGGGCCGCTACCACACCCTTAGCGGGATGATCATGCTGCTGACGGGCAAGTTACCCAAGGTCGCAGAAACCGTGATCTGGGAAGGCTGGAAACTCGAAATCGTGGACATGGACGGCCGCACCATAGACAAGGTGCTGGCTACCAAACAAACCCCTGTCGCGGCAAGCGAAGACGCCTTTTGAAGACTCATTCTTTTTATGCGCTTTAGTTTGATATCTCGTACCCTCATACCGGCCAGGATGGCGTTTGTAGTGTGTATGGCAGCCATCCCACTGGCCGGGTGCTTGGAGGGATACCCGCACAACGTTGCGCCAGTGGCGCCGGTGGAGAGCATGTCTCAACAACAGCGCATTGCTGCCCTGAACGCCGCTGGAAACTTGCACTACCTGGAAGAACGTTGGCGCTACAAGCTGAACAAACAATGTGAGCTGCGGGTCACCAACGGAGAGTGGTGGACTAGAAGTCACAGCGACTGGATCCCGCTTCATGAAGTGCGCATCGTCAGGGGGTTTGACCGGTCCGACAAGACACACGACATTTTCCTGGAGAGGGCAGAAGACCCAGGCACCCGCTCCGCCCCTTTGCCTTTGTTGGCTGGTGCCAATTGGGCTGACGCGTTACACATCATGTCTCTGGCGCAGCATATTCAGCGGGATTGCGCACAAAGTGCCTGAAGTGTCCTCTCAGCTCGAATGCAGCAATCACTGGGCTCGCCCACTGACCACCCGATGGGCCGGGCAGATTCCTCTGTCCACCCTTGTCTGGCGCGACACTCTGGCATTCGGGACATTTGCGAACTTGCTGATGTCGTTTGTGGGGCTGATGTTGCTTGCGAAAGGACACACGGTTGCCGCGATGGCCGTTCATTTTTCCCTGATGCCGATGAACATTTTTTTATGGCTCTGCATCAACCGCTTAACCGGCGTTCCCGCGTGGATCCGGTTTGGGGCAACTGTCTGGCTAGTGTTCGTGACATTCATTTGATGGGCAAGAAACCTCGGATCACATGGCCAAGATGTTTCTGGCAGCACGCAGACCTGACATATAGGCGCCGTGCGCGGTGCCGAAATGGTTGTCTTCGGTCGCCTCTCCGGCGAATGAGACTGCTGTTCCCATGGCTGCGGCCAAGTCCTTGCGCATTGTTGGCGTCGAACCTACACGGTTGAATGAATACGATCCCAAAGCAAACGGGTCAGAAGCCCAACGCGTGAGTTGGTAGTCAATGGGACTGGGAATCTCTGCGCCAAATATGGTCTTCAGAGTTTGCATCGCGCTTGCCACGATTTGAACGTCAGACATTTGCTCTATCGCTCGCCCCCGGTCGGCGGCATTGAACCCCAACAATATGGGAGCATTTGCGGACCGCTTGAAGCTCACCCATTCCGTCCATTCGCCATGTCGGGCCGGAATGTATTCCAGCCAATCGACATCTGCGGGCCAAAACGCCTCCGGGAAGCGCAGATAGCATTTATTCAGCACCCCCATTCCCAGTTTCGCAATCGCGTTCTGTTTGGCCTTCGGCAATTCAGGGGTGAACCTCACGCTCCGGGCCTGCAAAACCCCAAGCGGTAGCGTGACGACCACATGGTCGGCCACAAACTCGGACTTCTGAGTCACCACCCGCACGGGCGATTGCCGCCATTGCACTTCACGTACCGCTTGGTCAAATTGGATATTCAGACCCTTGGCCAGGAACTCTGTAACCACTCGAAATCCTTGCGCGAAAAAAACATCACCACCTCCAAACTCTTTGGCACTGTCGTACCAGCTTGCGGAAAGCTGAGCGGCACTTCCGGAATATTCCTGCTCGACTGAAGCACTCAATGCAAAGTTGATGAATCGGTAGGCCTCCGAGGATTCATCGAACTGGCGCATCAAAGGCTCTATGGCTTGGCGTATCGAAATGTCAGCACTTCGGTCATGAGCGTTTTTCAATGCACCGAATACTTGCTTTGTCAGCGCATCCAAGCGCTCCCCTTCTGCTTTGGCGAGAGCTTGCCCCGATGTGTTGTAAGTGATGGATCTCTCGTACTTCGTTGCAACCCGGTCGGCGCGAATGTCGTCTGCCAAACCGGTTAGCGGGTTGCCCTTCATCCCATGTATCCAAGTGGCTCCAAAATCAAGCGGCATGTCCGGCCATTTGGTACTGGTCCAGATGCGCCCGCCAATACGATCGCGCGCCTCCAGGACAACGACATCGTGGCCGTGCCGCTGCAATTCTCTTGCAGTGGCAAGGCCAGCCAGCCCGGCACCGATCACAAACACGCGCTTCTTTTTGGAGGCCGGCACCTGCTCTTTCGCTAGGGCGCTACTCGAAGCTGCCGCAAAGCTCAGTAGAGCCAATCCAAAGACTGCCAAAGACTTGCGCCTATCCATAAATCATCTCCACATTATTGGTAATCACCAGGTTCCAATAGAAGTTGAACGGGAATCAAAGCGGGGCGCATGCCCTGCAACCTAACGAGCTTTACTGGATATTCACCCCTTTTCATCACCACACAAAACCGGGGAATTCGACCATCACCAGAATCAACCCATGCGAAATTTATTGCTGTTCACATTGTTTTGGATGTTTGCCGGTTCCATGGCGAAGGCGGCGAACGATGACATGCAGGCAATACGAGGGTTTGCCATTGACCGTAGCGAAGTGAGCATTGCACAGTTTGCGCGCTATGTTCAGGCCACCGGCGTCGTGACCACTGCTGAAAGAGCGGGCGGCGGTAGCACCTATGAACGCGGTTGGGTGCAACGCAAGGGTTGGACTTGGCGCACCCCTTACGGCATTCCTGCAAACGACAGAGAACCTGCGGTACACATCACGTTCAACGAGGCCAAAGCCTATTGTCAATGGGCGGGAAAGCGGCTTCCCGATGACGCCGAATGGATGGAGGCTGCTTACACCGAACGGCGTATCGCTCCAACTTCTGGCTTTGCAAAAGACACACGCTATCCATATCCGACAGGAATCAGTCCTGAAGGCGCCAACTGCCTGGGAGATTGCGGAGCAAGCGACACCATTGCTGCTTATTCTGGTGGCTTAGTGACCTCCAGGGGTGGGGGCCATGTCTTGACCGGTAGTACGCGAGTTGGCGTCAATGGTTTGTGGGACATGGGCGGCAACGTATGGGAGTGGACCGATGACGGTAAGGCCTCAGCGTCAGATACCGATCGCCCAACGCGCGGTGGTTCCTGGTGGTACGGTGCGGCCCAGATGCATCGCGACCATCTGCAAACCAAACCGGCCTCTACTGCGGTTGTTTACATCGGCTTCAGGTGTGCAAGAAGCCTGAGGTAATGACTTTGGCAATCGCTTCTGATGAAATGAAAGGTAAGCGCCCTGCGAGCCAGAGCGGACCTCCAACAAAAGCTCAACAGACGGGTACGATGGACAGCTGATATGCGGCGATAGCGGTCCATCAAGCTACCGTCCAGTGGCCTCTGGTTTCCTAGCCGGTATACGCTCATTCATTCTCGTCTTCATCAAAATCGATGTTTCCTAATGTCCGTTTTAGCACTGCCCGACTTGCATTTCGTCAGGTGACTCCGGCAGATCGCGACGATCTGTTGTCGTTAGAAGCGAGTCCAGAAGTAATGCTGTACCTCAATGGTGGTCGCCCGGTACCAGAAGAAGGCCTTACCGACAGCGATTTTCTGACGCCCCGTGGAACCGAAGCAGAGGTTTTCGCTGCACATGAAATTGCAACCGGTCGGTTTGTTGGTTGGTTTGGTGTTTTTGACGATGGCATCCAACATGGGCTGCATACCGCTGAGCTTGGCTATCGCTTGGCACGCAGGGCTTGGGGCCAAGGCTTTGCAACAGAAGGAGCCAAGGGATTGATCGCAGCCGCCTTCGGTCCATGGGGCTTCGATTGCTTACGGGCTCAGACCATGACGGTCAATTTAGGATCGCGCCGGGTCTTGGAGAAAGCGGGTTTTCACTTCGTAGAGACGGTGTTTCCCAACTTTCCAGACCCTGTCCCAGGACAAGAACATGGCGAAGTGATCTACGAGATCCGGCGAGGGATGCCGGCGACAACGGATATGCAGCCCCCAGGCAGGTCTGCTCCCCTAAGCCAATGTGGCGTGGGCTTGCTTGCGGACTAACCGACGTTCAGCACCTCAAATTTCTGTTGGATTGAAGCGTTCTGTATCCAAACCTCATCACCTTCACACAGCATGGCCTTACCCAAAGGGGCTTCGCTACTGATGACCTGAACGAACTGAGCACCGTTGACCAACTTCATGCTGCCCCCAAGCGGCCCGAGAAAGACCTGTTGCTGCTTGCCGTTGGAATCGACCAGGCAGACCAGCGCGCCGAGCTGAATACCTTTGCTGGCGTCATAGGGGCGCGGCCGGAACTGGCGCCAAGTGGCCATCGCTTGGCGGATGCCCTCGGCACGCCGAGCCTGGCCGGTGGCTAAGTAGGCGGCTTCGAGTCCCAATGTGTCGTATTTGTTTTCGGCAATGTTTTCTTCGTGAGTCGCCGTCTCATGGGCCGTACGCACTGCCTGTTCGGCTTGCAGCAGGTCTTCGGCGAGCCGCTCCAGCACCTGCTGCTGCAGCAAGAATTTATCCATGATGAAAGGTGGGCATCTCGAAAGACGGGGGTGGTCTTGATTATGAAGTGCTTTACCAGCCTTGGTCGATTCTGTTGGTTTCAACAAACTAACCCTGCGGGAACCGGCTTTTGCATTGGGATGAAGCGGGCTAAACTGTGTTTGCAAAAGTCACTGTTTCAGCATCTTCAAATCAAATCCAACATGCCTGACTTGCCAGATCAGATCGGTCGCGATTCTCTACGAGCGCCGCAAGTGATCGGCGAGGAGCAACTTGCAAATGAGCGCTATTTCGGGCTGGGTTTGATCGCAGCCCTGATCGCCAATGTTCTTTTCGGCGTTCAACGCTTCGCCACTGAACTGCTTACGAATAAGGTAACGGGTTGGTGGATCAACGTGTTCGGCGCTGCGGCACTGACCTTGCTTTATTTCTACTTTCGAATGGACCAGACGAAGCGCTTTCGACTCTGCGCCCATATTGGAATTGCCCTGTGCGCGCTTGGCTTGGTGGTCCCTGTGCTTTATGGCATGACTTCTTCGTCATGGTGGCTCGTGATTCTTCCGCTGGCAGCTGTACTCCTTATGGGGGTGCGGCATGGAGTACCTTGGGCTGGTGTCTGCGCGTTAACGATGGTTGCAATACATCTGTTTGGCCCGAGTCTCCTTATCGCGAACGCAGCGGGGGAGACTACCGTTGAGTCCTCAGGAAGTCGAGTCATGCTGGTGCTGATTCTTTTTGGAATTGCAGCACGCTCGAGGTGGGTAGCGGAGCGTCAAGCTGATGAGTTGCGCCAAGCCCGTGACGCAGCAGAACAGGCCAATCAGGCGAAGAGTGATTTTTTGGCCAACATGTCACATGAGATTCGTACCCCGATGAATGGCGTACTTGGCATGACAGGCTTGCTTTTGGAAAGTAATCTCAATCAGGAGCAGAGGGACTACGCCACCAGTATTTCGCATTCAGGTGAGGCATTGCTTGCCATCATCAACGACATTCTTGACCTCTCCAAGATAGAGGCCGGGCGCATGGAGTTTGAGTCGAATCCCTTTTCGCTGGATGTGCTGGTGGATTCGGTGGTTTCTGTTCTGCGGATTCGCGCCGAAGACAAGGGCGTTTACTTCAGCGTCCATCTCCCTGCGGGAGACGGAATGGATTACGTCGGTGACAGTCTTCGCATTCGACAGGTGCTGTTCAACCTCCTGGGCAATGCCGTTAAATTTACGATGCAGGGTGAGGTTCGGCTCGAGATCAAAGTCATCACAGACGGACTGCGCTTTGAAGTGCGTGATTCCGGAATTGGCATCTCGCAAGAAGGTCTGGCAAGAATCTTTTCAAGCTTTGTTCAAGTCGACTCATCAACTTCACGCAAGTTCGGCGGTACCGGCCTCGGACTGGTGATTTCCAGAAAGTTGGTTGAAGGCATGAACGGATCCATGGGGGTCGAGAGCGAACTGGGGCAAGGTAGTTGCTTCTGGTTTGAGTTGCCTCTGATGCAAACTGAGCGCAGCGTTTGGAATGCCCCGTTTGATGCTGTAACCAAGACGGCCGGGGATGTGCCTGTGTCGAAAATCAACCCAGAGCATCTTGGCGATAAACAATCACCATCGAAATCTCATGGATCAGACGAACGTCCAGCTTCTCCAATACTTTTGGTAGAGGACCATCCGATCAATCAGAAGGTTGCAACCGTTTTGCTCCAGCGCATGGGTTACGAAGTCGACCTCGCAGAAGATGGTGAAAAGGCGGTCAGCGCAGCCAGTAAAAAGCTTTACGCCGTCATCTTGATGGACGTCCAGATGCCGAATATGAACGGTTTTGATGCTACGCGAGCCATACGTTCGGGTGGCGGGCTCAATGCAGACACCAAGATCATCGCTCTCACCGCCAACGCCATGCAGTCAGATAAAGACGCCTGCCTGAGTGCAGGCATGAACGATTTTTTGACTAAGCCATTCAGCAAAGAAGCCTTAGCTGCTTGTATCCAAAGCAATCTTTAAGGCCGCTGTGAGAGGGCGAATCCCCGGCTTCTCTGCAGCCAACTGCTTATTCTTGGTGAGTGAATCGTAGACGCCAACTGGCTTGGTGTTCCGAGTCGAAATGTAGCGATAACTTGCTCTCTAGTCTCCTCGCATTGCACCATTGATTTTGCTGATTCAATAACTGAAGCAGTCATTCTCAGGAGCCTGCGTCTGGCCCAAAGCCGCCTTTGTCAGTTCACTCCAAAACATTGACAAAATCGCTTGCAGCGCTTACCGAATATGCGCAAGCAGCTACCAAATTTATAGCATTTCGCATCAGTCGGTCCGCTGCCCGTAGCGCTGCGCCATGATCGCGCAGACCATGAGCTGTATCTGGTGAAAGATCATGAGCGGCAGCAGCATCATACCCACCTGCGGGGCGGCGAACAGCACTTTGGCCATGGGCACGCCGCTGGCCAGGCTCTTCTTGGAGCCGCAAAAGACGATGGTAATTTCGTCTTCTTTGGAGAAGCCAAGTTTTCGACTGCCCACTGTCGTAATCCATAGCACGAGAGCCAGCAACGCGCAACAAGCGGCCGTGAGCACCAAGAGCAATGGCAAGGGCACACGAGTCCACAAACCTTCAATGACCGCTGCACTAAACGCCGTGTAGACCACCAGCAAAATGGAGCTTTGGTCCACCATGCGCAGGGTTGAAGCGTGCCTTTTCACAAAGTTGCCAATCAAGGGCTGCATGAGCTGACCGAGGGCGAAAGGCAACAATAACTGTTGCATGATGCGCCAGACCGCGTCCCACGCTTGGGTGCCTGCCCCCTCCCCGGGCACTACCAGCCAACTCACCAGCAAGGGCGTGACAAACACCCCGATCAGGCTGGAGGCTGACGCGCTGCAGACAGCCGCCGCCACATTGCCCCGCGCCATGGCGGTGAATGCAATAGCTGACTGCACCGTGGCCGGCAAGGCGCACAAAAATAGCATGCCCACCGCAAGCTCCGGGCTCAGCGTCCAGGCAAACACCGGCTTGAGCAGCAGCCCCAGCATGGGAAACAGCCCGAAAGTAAAGCCCAGCACCAGCAGATGCAGCCGCCAGTGGCTCAGGCCAGCCACCACGTTGGCGCGGGAGAGCTTGGCGCCGTGCATGAAAAAAAGCAAGGCAATAGCGGCGGTGGTGATCCATTCAAACGCCTGCTCCACCGCACCTCGGGCGGGGAACAGGCTGGCTAGCGTGACTACGCCGATAAGGACCAAAGTGAAGTCGTCAGGGAGGAAGCGTGGACGTTGCATGGGGGCAGAGCATACCTGTGCGGAAGCTCAGGCAAAGTCCGCATCCAGCACCACCCGGTAACGGGCATTGCCACTGCGCAAATGGGCCACCGCATCGTTGACGCGGGACATGGGGAAATGCTCCACCTGCGGCGCAATGCCGTGGCGGGCACAAAAGTCCATCATCTTCATGAGCGTGACTGGCGAAGGCGTGGGGGATGCCGATATGCTGCGCTGCCACGACAACAGGCTACCCGTGCGCAGCTTCATGGCCTCAGTGACCACGCCCACCACATGCATGCGACCCTTGGGGGCCAGAGTGCCGAGTAGCGCATCCCACTCCAAGCTGGCACCTACGGTGACCAGCAAAAAGTCCAGTTGGCCGGCAAAGGCCTTGAGTTCTTTCACATCCACACTCGACACCGTGCGGTGCGCACCCAGCGCGAGCGCCTCTTCCCGCTTGGAGGGGCTGGAGGTGAACGCGGTCACATCACAACCCCATGCTTTGGCGAACTTGACGGCCAAATGGCCCAGCCCGCCTATGCCCACCACACCCACGCGGTCGGTGGGTTTGATGTCGTTGATCACAAAGGGCAAAAACGCCGTACCGCCACCACACATCAGCGGGCCGGCAGCTGCGGGGTCCAGCCCCTCGGGGATGGGCAAGGCCCAGCTCCAGTGCGAACGCACCTTGTCGGCAAAACCCCCATGGCGACCGATGATGGTGGGCTGACGCGTGGCGCACAGGTTTTGCTCTCCCCCCTGGCAGAAGCGGCAGTGCTGGCAACTGTTGCTGTGCCAGCCCAGGCCCACACGCTGCCCCACACTGCGCCCCTTGACCTGGGGCCCTACCGCCACGATAGTACCGACGACCTCATGCCCGGGCACTACCGGGTAGCTCACCGGGAACCACTCACTGTCGACCATGGCGAGGTCGGAGTGGCAGATGCCGCAGTACTCCACAGCGATCTCCACCTCTTCAGCGCCCATGGTGCCGGGATCGAAGTCCAACCGCTCCAGATCAGCACTTTTGCCGGGGGCTGCCCAGCCGCGAAATGTAGTCATAGGGGTCTCCTGCATAGGTCGTGGCACGCGCGCCATGGCGCAGCGTACCGCGAATAGGTGGCGCCAAATGTCGGCCTTGTAACCCCCGCGACTGCCGCCGCTTGGACAGATAATCCACCGGCACGGCCCGTAAGCCTCGCCCAGACCAACCCAGCCCGAGAAGACATTTATGCATCGCGTCGCCATCAGCAGCACCGGAATCTTCACCCCGCCCGAGGTCATTACCAATGCGGAATTGGTGGCCTCCTACAACGCATATGCGGCCCTGCAGAACGCCCGCCATGCCGACGAGATTGAAGCGGGCACCCGAGTAGCGCTCACGGACTCCAGCGTGGAGTTCATTGAAAAGGCCTCCGGCATTCAGCGCCGCTATGTCATGGAAAAATCCGGTGTGCTGGACCCTGAGCGCATGCGCCCGCACTTCACGCCCCGGCCTGACACCGAGATTTCCCTGATGGCTGAAATTGCCGTCAAAGCCTGCCAGGACGCACTCACAGCTGCCGGCAAAACCGCAGCCGATTTGGACGGTGTGATTTGCGCCAGCGCCAACATGCAGCGCCCCTACCCGGCCATGGCCATCGAGATTCAAACCGCGTTGGGCGTACAGGGCTACGGTTTTGACATGAACGTGGCCTGCTCTTCGGCCACCTTTGCGCTGGAGCAAGCGGTGAACGCCGTGCGCTGCGGCAGCGCCCGCGCGGTGCTAGTGGTGAACCCCGAAATCACATCAGCCCACCAGGCATGGATTGACCGGGACTGCCATTTCATCTTTGGTGATGTGTGCACAGCTATTCTTGTGGAGCGATTGGAACTAGCGCCCGCCGGCAGCTTTGAGGTGCTGGGCACCAAGCTGCTGAGCACTTTCAGCAACAACATCCGCAACAACAACGGCTTCATGTCGCGCTCGGAAGACCGTGACCCGGACGACCGCGACCAGCTCTTCCGCCAGGAAGGCCGCAAAGTGTTCAAAGAGGTGTGCCCCATGGCGGCCGAGCATATCGAGCAGCACTTGAAGTCTCTGGACCTCACGCCTCAACAGGTGCGACGTTTCTGGTTGCACCAAGCCAACCTCGGCATGAACCAGTTGATTGCCAAAAAGCTCTTGGGACGGGACGCTACGGTGGATGATGCACCGGTGATTCTTGATGAATTCGCCAACACGGCGTCGGCGGGCTCCATCATCTCTTTCCACCGCCACCACGGTGACATTGCGTCGGGTGAGGTGGGAGTGATCTGCTCGTTCGGAGCAGGCTACTCCATCGGAAGCGTGGTGGTGAAGCGCCTGTAAGGCCAGGCGCTTCGGGGAAGCATCCTTAGTTCAGAGGTCGCTTGAGGCGCATTTCCTCGATCTTGACGGCACCAAACTGCACGGTTTTGGCAGTGTTCATCTCGCGCTTAAAGCCGGCGAGCTCGTGGAAACGCATGGCGCGCTCGTTGGCAATCGGCAGCCACACGCTGACGTTGGCACAACCTTCTTCGAGCAGTCCTTCACGGGCAGCGTCCCACAAGGCCAGGCCTACGCCTTTGTCCCAGTGGCTCGAGGCCACATAAATGGCCCAGATCTCGCCCATGGTGGGTGGGGTGCCCTTGTCGCGGGAGCGGTCAAAACCAACGAATCCGACGATTTTGTCATCGTCCATAGCCACCTGAACCTGGGGTTCGGCGTACTCAATCGCTTCGCGCCAGTAAGCCTGGCGCTTTTCCAGAGGGGTTACGGGAACCGGTGTATCGGCCAGCATGCTTTTGAAGGCTTCGCGAACAGAAGAATTGTGGAGCTCAGCGATGGCTTTGGCATCACGTAGTGTGGCGGGGCGAACCTTGAAAGTAGTCGTACTGGACATGTCTAACGCAAACTCAAGCAAAATTGAAAAAAAGAGCGTGATTGTCGCAGCATTCGACAAAGGCCTCTTGTGCCGTCGTTTTTCAGGGCTTTGACAGGCCGACCAGTCACCGGATGACCACTCCAAAAAGCCACGGAACACCTCCCGCAAGCCACCAAGTTTCGGTGCTGCCTGACGGTCTGCACTTCATGACTGATGGGGTGGCCAGTGTGTTGGAGTCCGGCCTGCAGGCAGGTGTGGAACTACCGAGCTCTTGCCGCAATGGCACCTGCCGCGAATGCATGTGCCGGCTGATATCGGGCAACGTGCGCTATCGCATTGACTGGCCGGGCCTTAGTGCCGATGAAAAGGCCGTAGGCTGGTTTCTGCCCTGTGTAGCCATTGCCAGATCTGATCTGCAGATCGAACAGCCCCTCGCGCAAGCACGCTGAATCGGTACAAACACGGGGGTCGCAGGCATGCGGCACCTAGGGTCATCACCATTGCCCCGTACCGGTGCCAAAAGAACAATTCCCTCAAACCACACAGGGACCACCATGACACCCATCACCGTACAACCTGCCGACCTGCCGCTGGCCTGCCTGTACCGTTGGGAGAAGGAGCGACCCAACGAGATTTACCTATCGCAGCCCATGAGCGGCGGGCAAGTGCTGGAGATCACCTGGGCACAAGCGGCCGGGCAAGTGCGTTGTATGGCCCAGTGGCTGCAGGCCCAAGGCTGGCCTGCCGGCAGCAGGGTTGCCATCATCGGCAAGAACAGCGCGCACTGGATACTGGCAGACATGGCCATAGCCATGGCGGGTTATGTGTCGGTACCGATTTACCCCACCTTCAACGGTGAGGCCCTGAGCTACATCCTGTTGCACAGCGAGAGCAAAGCCTTGTTTGTGGGCAAGATGGATGACATTGCCAACCTGCGCACCGGTGTGCCCCCTGAGCTGCCGCTGATTGCCCTGCCCTTGGCACCCAATATGCACGCCCGCCAGTGGTTAGAGCTGGTGAGCGCCACTAGCCCCATGGCTGCTAGCCCCGAGCCCGCCGGGGAAAACACCAGCACCATCATTTACACCTCTGGCACTACCGGTAAGCCCAAGGGCGTGGTGCACACCTTCAACAGCATGGCCTGGGGCGTGAGCTGCGCCACGCAGCGCTTCCCCATGAGCAGCGCGGACCGCTACATCTCATACCTGCCACTGGCACACGTCGCAGAGCGCATGCTGATTGAACAGGCATCCATGCGCTACGGCGGGCATATCTTCTTTGCCGAGTCTCTGGATACTTTCTTGCAAGACCTGCAGCGCGCACGGCCGACTATCTTCTTCTCGGTGCCGCGCCTCTGGGTCAAGTTCCAGCAAGGTGTGCTGGGCAAGGTGCCGGCAAAAAAGCTGCGCACCCTGTTGAGTTTGCCCATCATCGGTACGCTGGTTCGGCGCAAGATTCTGAAGGGCTTGGGGCTGGACCAATGCCGCATTGCTGCAGGGGGCGCGGCCCCCATGCCCGCCGATGTGCTGCAGTGGTACCGCAACCTGGGTCTGGACCTGGTCGAAGTCTATGGCATGACGGAAAACAGCGGCGTGTCGCACTCCACCTTGCCCGGCTCGCGTCAGACCGGCTCGGTTGGCAAGCCGTATGACGGCGTAGAGAGCCGGATCGACACCGCCAGCGGCGAGATCCATATGCGCAGTCCGGGCTTGATGAAGGCCTACTACCGCGAACCCGAGCTCACAGCGGAAACATTCACGCCGGATGGCTGGCTGCGCACCGGTGACAAAGGTCAGATCGACCGCGAGGGCTACCTCAGCATCACCGGGCGCGTCAAAGACATGTTCAAGACCAGCAAGGGCAAATACATCGCACCGGCCCCGATTGAGGACAAACTGGTCACCCACAGCTCCATCGAGGCTTGTGCGGTGACAGGCGCCAACTTTGCCCAGCCGTTTGCCTTGGTGATGCTGTCACCCGACGCTATTGACCTCAGCAAAACCTCCGAGGGGCGGAGCACCCTCGAGAAGACATTGGAGGTGCATCTGCATGACGTCAACCAACAGTTGGAGCCGCACGAGAAGCTGGATTTTCTGGCCGCCGTCACCACCACATGGACCGCAGAGAACGGCATGGTGACACCTACATTGAAAGTCAAACGCCCTTGCATAGAAAGCGCCTACGGCGCCTCGTTCGAGCGCTGGTCGCACATGAAAAAAGGGGTAGTCTGGGCTGACAGCACCGCATAAGGCAGCTGGGGTAAGCTCACCCCATGCGAGCAAGCCTGACCTTCCTCCAGCGCAGTGCCATCACTGCGCTTTTTTGTTTTTGTTGCGTACTTCTGGCATGGCCTCTGGCGGGGCATGCGCAAGGCAGTGGCATGGCCGAGCGAACTCTCGCCTGCACAGCGTGTCACGGAGAGCAAGGCAAGGCCGGGCCCGATGGCTACTACCCCCGTTTGGCGGGCAAACCTGCCGGCTATCTTTACAACCAGCTGCAAAACTTTCAGGAGGGGCGCCGCCAGTACAGCCCCATGCAGCACCTGATTGCCCCCCTGAGCGACGAGTACTTGCGCGCCATGGCGGACTACTTTGCCAGCCTGCATGTGCCCTACCCTGCGCCAGCAACTGCTACGGTAGCCCCTGATGTCTTGGCGCGCGGCAAAGCACTGGTGCTGCAGGGCGATGAAAGCCGGCGCTTACCCGCCTGTATCGCCTGCCACGGCCAGGCCCTAACCGGACTACAACCCGGTGTTCCCGGCTTGCTCGGCTTGCCGCGTGACTACCTGAACGCCCAACTGGGCGGCTGGCAAACCGGCCAGCGCAGAGCCCACGCGCCTGACTGCATGGCAACCATCGCCAAGCGCCTGAGCGATGCAGATGTGAATGCCATCTCCCAGTGGTTGTCGTCCCAACCCGTGCCTGCCAATAGCACGGCGGTATCGGCGCGACCAGCGCGATCCGCGCAACTGAGCCCCCTGCCTGAATGCGGGAGTGCGCCATGAATAAGATTTTTGCCGGACTCTGCGCTGCGGCTATGTTGTTTGTAGTGGTAGCGGAATGGGTGGCCCCGGCGGTGCGCAAGTCAACGCCATCGCCGCAAGCTCTACCCGCGATCCAAGACACCACTCAGGTGCAGCGCGGCGCTTACCTGGCACGCCTAGGCAATTGCGCCCAATGCCACACCGCGCGTGGCGGGCAGGCATACACGGGAGGAGATGGATTGCAAACGCCATTCGGGCGTGTGAATCCCGGCAACCTCACTCCCCACCCCACCGATGGCATTGGTCAATGGAGCGAGGGCGACTTCTGGCGTGCCATGCACCAGGGCGTGGGACCTGACGGGCGCGTGCTAAACCCCGCCTTTCCGTACACCAGCTTCACCCGGGTGAGCCGCGCTGACAGCGATGCCTTGTTTGCCTTTCTGCGCACCCTGCCTGCCTCTGACGCAAAGAACAAGCCGCATGAATTGCCTTGGCCACTGGGCACCCAAACTGCACTCACCGCATGGCGCATCCTGCATTTCAGCGAGGCAGATACAACGACGACCAATCAGGTGGATACCACTCCCTCGGCACGCCGCGGTGCAGAATTGGTGCAGGGATTGGGACATTGCGCCGAATGCCATACCCCGCGCAACCGGCTGGGTGGTCTTCGCACCTCGGCCGCGTGGGATGGCGCGACCATGCCTGATGGCCGCTGGTATGCGCCCGCCTTGAATGACGCCTCTGAAGCCGGACTTAGCAATTGGGAAGCCGCGGACATCGCCGCACTGTTGAGACAGGGTCAGCATGGGCAAGCTTATGTGGCCGGCCCGATGGCTGAAGTTGTGCGCAATAGCACCCAGTACTTGGCGCCTGTAGATGCCTTGTCCATGGCGCTGTATCTGCAAACGCTGAACAAGGGCAAGGATGCCCACAAGCCGGCCACGGGCTCAGTTCGCGAGAATGCATTGGGCGCCAAGGTTTACGAAAACCATTGTGCGCAATGCCATGGCAAAAGCGGTGAAGGGGTGGACAACGCTTACCCTGCCTTGGCCGGCAACCGCGCTGTGTTGATGGGCAACACCAACAACCTGGTCCTGATATTGCTCAAAGGGGCATACGGACCCTCCACGACCGGCAAACCGCAACCCTTCGGCATGCCGCCATATCAATTTGCGCTCAACGATCTGGAGATGGCCAGCGTGCTCAGTTTCATTCGCAACAGCTGGGGCAACCACGCGTCGCCGGTGACTGAGTTTGATATAAACAAGATTCGCAATGCCCCTGACCGATAGGCTCTCCATGCACTCCACTTTTCGTCTGATTCCCTTGTGTTCCGCGCTCGTCCTTGCAGGCTGTGCAGGTCTGCCATCCGGCGGCCCGCAAGCGGACAGGGAATATGCCATCACCATCCTCCATACCAACGACCACCATGGTCGATTCTGGAAGAACCGCGATGGGGAATACGGCATGGCCGCTCGCAAAACCGTGGTGGACCAAATTCGCAAGGAAGTGGCTACTGCGGGCGGATACAGCCTGTTGCTTGATGGTGGTGATGTGAACACCGGTGTGCCCGAGTCTGATTTGCAGGATGCCATGCCCGACTTCCGCGGCATGAACCTGCTGGGCTATGACGCGATGGCCGTGGGAAATCATGAATTCGACAAGCCGCCCGTG
Source organism: Comamonadaceae bacterium (assembly GCA_027488985.1). Classification (GTDB taxonomy): domain Bacteria; phylum Pseudomonadota; class Gammaproteobacteria; order Burkholderiales; family Burkholderiaceae_C; genus Allorhodoferax; species Allorhodoferax aquaticus. The sequence goes on from JAIYAR010000009.1 coordinate 412,619, forward strand.
GTACTGCAAATGCAGCGTGACCTGGCTACCTTCCCCATGCTGTCGGCCAACATTTACCGCGACGGCAAGCGTATGTTTGAGCCCTACAAAGTGTTCAACTTGGGGGGAGTTCGCGTCGCGGTGATGGGACTGACCACCGAAGACACCCAGAAGATGGTGCATCCCGACAACATTCGCAATGTCGAATTCCGAAATGTGCAGACGGAAGCGGCCAAGGTGGTGCCTGAACTGCGCGGCAAAGCCGACGTGGTGATTGCCGCCACCCACATGGGGCACTATGAAAACGGCATGCATGGCACCCAAGCCGCCGGCGATGTGGAACTGGCCCGTGCTGTCAAAGGCCTTGACATGATTGTGGGCGGTCACACCCAGAACCCCGCCTGCATGAAAGCCGAAAACGTGGTCGACCGAGCCTACGTGCCCGGCAGCGAATGCAAGCCCGACCGGCAGAACGGCACTTGGGTCGTGCAAGCGCACGAATGGGGCAAATATGTAGGCCGGGCCGACTTCATCTACAAGAACGGTGAATTCAGGCTGGTGAAGTACGCGCTGATCCCCATCAACCTCAAAAAGCCGGTCAAGACGGCCGATGGCAAGACCAGCTTGGTGACCTATACCCCTGAGATTGCAGAGTCGCCCGAAATGCTGCAACTGCTCAAGCCCTTCCAGGATTTCGGTCAGCAGAAGCTCATGGTGGAAGTGGGCAGCAGTGACAGCAGGCTGGAAGGCGACCGCGCAGTCGTGCGCAATCAGCCCGCCACATTGGCAGTGATGATCGGCCGCTCCATGATGGAAAAGACCAAGGCGGACTTTGCAGTGGTGAACGCCGGTGGCGTGCGCGATTCTTTGCCCGCCGGCAAGATCACTTACAAAGATGTGCTCACCGTGCATCCTTTTGGCAACACCATCGCGGTGGTGGACTTGAGTGGCAAAGAAGTCATGGACTACCTGGGAGCGATTGCCAAAATAAGCAAAGGCTCCGGCGGCTTCCCGCAATTTGCGGGCATCCGTCTCGTCATTGATACCAATGTGGTGGTGCAAGCCACGGTGGCCGGCAAAGCCATTGATCCCAACGGCAAATACCGCGTAGCACTCAACAACTTTGTAGCTGCGGGGGGTGATGGCTACCCCAAAGTGGTCAACCACCCGAGTTACGTGGACACCGGCTTTGTGGATGCGGATGTGCTGCGCGGCTTTATTGCCGTACACAGCCCGCTGAAAGCGGCCGACTACCAGCCGGGCGATCAGGTGGTCCGCCGCTGATGCCTTCTTTCCCTCGCAACCGCAGGCCGCAATTCAACCTGCGGACGGTGCCGGCACCCTGGGCCGAAGGTCGTGCAGGCCAGCACATGATCATCGACGGCTATGCGCCGTCACAGATGATCGAGGACCTGCGCAAATACCAGGCTGAACTGGAGATCCAGAACAAGGCCCTGCGCTATTCGCAACAGGAAGCCGAGGGCGCATCGGAACGTTTCGCCACCCTGTTTTCTAACGTGCCTTTGGCACTCATGGTGGTGGATGAAGAAGGCCTGGTCCTTGCCAGCAATGCGATGGCTTTGCGCCTTTTCCAGCCGCTGGAGAACGATCCACCCCTGAACTTTCTGTTGCCTTTTGTAGGCCCCGATCACACCGATGAGGTGGCAGTGGCCTTCTCCAGCGCGCGTCAGGAGGGCACCAGCGAGGTCAATGAGGTTCAGTTTTTCTCCGGGGCCAAAGGCACTTTCACCGGTGACCTGCACATAGCCCGCATCGAAAACCCCAGCGATGACCTGGCGCACTTCATTTGCGCCGTTATCGACCAGGGCCCATTGCTCACCCAGCGCCACGCGTTGCTGGAGAGTGCCGCAGTACTTCGTCAACGCAATGAGGATCTGCTGCTCAGCGAAAACCGCATGGCGGCCATCATCAACTCGTCGCTGGATGCCATTTTGTGTATCGACGACAAACAGCTCATCACCGTATTCAACCCGGCGGCGACCGCCTTGTTTGAATGCCCGGCGGAGCAGGCTTTCGGTGCACGCTTGGGGCAGTTCCTACCGGATGTGGAAAGAGCTCTGAGCGAAGGTAATGTGCCCGCGCAAGCCATGCTGGGCGAGTTCACAGCCACCACTCTGGGCGGTAAACAAATCTATGTGGAAATCAGTGTGTCGCTGGAGCGACGCCTGCGCACCCGCACACCCTTCCGTTCGGATGACCCGAATGCCATCGCCATGCGGGGCCAGCCGGGAGTCCAAGGCTCCATCACCACCATTTTTGCGCGCGACCTGACCTCCAAAAAGCTGGCAGAAGCCCAACGGATTGCGCTGGAAACCCAGCTGCGCGAGTCACAAAAAATGCAGGCCATGGGTACGATGGCCGGCGGCATTGCGCACGACTTCAACAACATCCTCAGCGCCATTCTGGGCAATGTGGATCTTGCCAAGCAGGACACGCCCTCGGGTTCTTCTGCCTTGGTGAGTCTGGTGGAAATCGAGAAAGCCGGCAGACGCGCACGCGATCTGGTTCGCCAGATTTTGACCTTCAGCCGCAATGAGCCACCCAAGCGGGTGCCGATCCAGTTGGCGGAAGTCATCCACGAAACCCAGCGCCTGGTGCGCGTGGCCATACCGCCGGGTGTGGACTTCAAACTGGTGGTAGCCGATGGTTGCCCGCTGGTACTTGCGGACGCGACCCAGGTCGAACAAGCACTGCTGAACCTGTGCACCAATGCGATCCTGGCCCTGGGGCACAACAAAGGCTCCGTCACCATCGAATTGGGAAACACGACTTTGTCGCTCCCCTTCAACGACCGGATCGGCGTGCCGCCCGGTCGTTATGTGACGCTGCGTGTGCGCGATACCGGCAGCGGCATGAGCCAGGAAACCATAGAGCGTATCTTTGAACCGTTCTTCACTACCCGCCAGGTGGGTCAGGGCACCGGGCTTGGCTTGGCGGTGGTGCACGGAATCATGCAAACCCACCAAGGTGGCATTGATGTGCAGAGCGCACCCAACGAGGGTAGCGTTTTCACACTGTATTTCCCGGCCACAGGAGCCACACCTGTTGAGGTACTGGAACCCGAGCCGGTTACTGAGGTTGAGGGTCGCGGCCGGCATGTGATGTACGTGGACGACGACCAGGCACTGGTCTTTCTGGTGAACCGGGTACTCACCCGCAAGGGCTTCAAAGTCACAGTGTTTACCGACCCTCTGGAGGCCGAAGCCGCCCTGCGCAGCCAACCCGAGATTTATGACCTGCTGGTCACTGACTACAACATGCCCGGCTACAGCGGCTTGGACTTGTTGCGGGATGCCAAAGCCATTCGTGCCGACCTGCCGGTGGCGGTGGCCTCCGGCTATGTCACTCCGGAAATTGAGCAACGGGCCCTTCAAGAGGGCGCCAGCGCCCTCATCTACAAACCCAATGATGTGAACGAGCTGTGCGAAACCGTACAGCGTTTGATCAGCCACCCCGATGCACAGCCCTGAAGACCACTACAACCCGCCTGCACAGACCGAGCTGCCAGTGGTGTACGTGGATGATGCGATGCTGGTGCTCAACAAACCCGCCGGCCTGCTGACCGTACCCGGCCGGGGGGAGGCCAAGCAGGACTGCCTGAGCAAACGTGCACAAGACGTGTACCCGGAAGCACTGATCGTGCACCGGCTGGACCGGGACACCTCAGGCCTGGTGGTCATGGCACGCGGCATAGTCGCCCAACGGGCCATCAACCTGTCATTCGAGAAACGGCTGGTAGACAAGCGTTACGAGGCCGTAGTGATCGGCCTGCTGCCGGTCAGTGACGACTGGTACGAAATCGACCTGCCTTTGCTGGTGGACTGGCCCAACCGCCCCAAACGCACGGTCAACCATGCCGAAGGCCAGCAAGCCCTGACCCGCTGGCGCTGTATCGCCGTAGATGCTGCCCGTGGCTGCTCGCGTGTGGAGCTGGAGCCGGTAACCGGCCGCACTCACCAACTGCGCGTACACATGCAGGCCCTGGGCCACCCCATGCTGGGCGACACGCTGTACGCCACCCCGGAGGCCTTGGCGCTGTCTGACAGGCTGCAGCTGCATGCACGTACCCTGTCCATCCCCCACCCGGTCAGCGGACAGGTGGTCGAATTCGCTGCTCCGGTACCGTTTTAAGCCCCTTGCGGCAGTGCAGGCGGGGCAGCGCCTAAAATGAAGCAGTGACCAACATACTTAACGCTGACCTCCATTGCCACTCTGTGGTGTCCGATGGCACGCTCACACCGGAAGCCCTGGCCGAGCGCGCCAAGTCCAACGGTGTGGAACTCTGGGCCCTGACCGATCACGACGAGATCGGTGGCCTGCAGCGCGCCCGTGATGCCGCCCACGCACAAGGCATGCACTACCTCACCGGGGTGGAGATTTCGGTCACGTTTTTGCACCAGACCGTGCACATCGTCGGCCTGGGCTTTGATGCAGACAACGACGATTTGCGCCAGGGGCTGCAACGCACCCGCGGCGGGCGCAAAGAACGGGCGATTGAAATGTCCGACGGGCTGGCCAAAGTCGGCATCAAAGACGCCTTTGAGGGTGCCTTGAAGTTTGTTGGCAACCCCGAACTGATTTCGCGCACCCACTTCGCCCGTTTTCTGGTCGAGACCGGGGCCTGCAAAGACACCAATGAAGTTTTCCGCAAGTACCTGACTGAAGGCAAACCGGGCTATGTGCCCCACCGCTGGGCGACCCTGAAGGACTCCGTGCAGTGGATTACGCAAGCTGGTGGCATGGCCATCATTGCGCACCCGGCGCGCTACAAGTTCAGTCCGAACGAGGAATTCGCCTTGTTCACCGAATTCAAAGGGCATGGTGGCCAAGGCGTGGAAGTCGTGACGGGCAGCCATTCGGCGGCTGAATACGTGACCTACGCGGGCACCGCCAAGGAATTCGGATTGGCAGCTTCACGCGGCAGCGATTTCCACAGCCCGGATGAAAGCCACACCGAACTGGGCACCCTGCCCTACCTGCCGGGCGGTCTGACCCCCGTATGGGAACTGCTGAGCGCACGCATCCAGTAAACCGACAACCTTTGAGGACCGGCGCTTTCGCGTCACCCCGCCATGGCGCAGTATTTCGAAGTTCACCCCGATAACCCCCAGCCCCGCTTGCTCAAGCAGGCCATTGCCCTGCTTGAAAAAGGCGGCATTCTGGCGGTGCCTACCGACTCCAGCTACGCACTGGTCTGCCACCTGGACGACAAGGCCGCTGCCGACAAATTGCGCAGCATCCGCGGGGTGGATGACAAACACCACCTGACGCTGCTGTGCCGCGACCTGAGTGAGCTGGCCAACTACGCGCGTGTAGACAACAAGCAATACCGCCTGCTCAAAGCCGCCACACCGGGTGCCTACACCTTCATTCTGGAAGCCAGCAAAGAAGTGCCGCGCCGGGTGAGCCACCCTTCACGCAAGACCATTGGCCTGCGGGTGCCGGAGCATCAAGTGCTCCAGGAGCTGCTAGCGCTTTACGGATCTGCGCTGCTAGCTACTACTTTGATAGCAAAAGGCGAATCCGAACCGCTCAACGACGCGCACGACATCCGGGAACGCTACGAACACCAGATTGCTGCCGTCATCGACGCCGGCGCTTGTGCATTGGAGCCCACCACTGTCATTGACCTGACCGGCGATGAGCCGGAGCTGATCCGCCAAGGTCGCGGAGACCCCGCATTGCTCGGGCTCTGAAGCTGGCGGCGTATCCTAATTTCTCTTGCACTCCCCTGACCAACCAAGAAAACCGCCCCTGTGGACATTGCCAACCTGATCCAAACCGTCGCCATCTTTGCCTTGCCGGTGTTATTCGCCATCACCGTGCACGAGGCGGCCCACGGCTACGCAGCCCTGTACTTCGGCGACAACACCGCGGCCATGCTCGGTCGCATCACCCTCAACCCGGCCAAACACATCGACCCGGTGGGCACCATCCTGATGCCGCTGTTGCTGTACTTTGCGACCTCCGGTGCCTTTTTGTTCGGCTATGCCAAACCCGTACCCGTGCGGTTCGGAAATTTGCGTAACCCCAAGCGCGACATGATCTGGGTGGCCTTGGCCGGCCCTGGTGCCAATCTGGCCATGGCGTTGGCTTGGGGCATAGGCATGTACCTGCTCAGCGGCGCCGGCGTAACCGAGCCCTTCTTTCTCAAAATGTGCGAAGGCGGCGTGCTGGTCAACGTGGTGATGTTCGCGTTCAACCTGTTTCCTTTGCCCCCGCTGGATGGCGGGCGCATCATGGTGGGCCTGCTACCGCTCAAGCAAGCCATGACCTTCTCGCGCATTGAGCCCTGGGGCTTCTTCATTGTGATGGCGCTGGTAATTGCAGGAGTGCTCAGCACTCTCTGGATGCAGCCGGTCATGTCCCTGACCTTCGGATTGCTGGACCTGTTGCTGACCCCTTTTTCCATGCTGGCACGATAAAGCGTCACGCACCCTGATTCGACTGATAGATTTGCACCCATGAGTACTGTTCGTTTCCTCACCGGCATCACTACCTCCGGCACCCCGCACCTGGGAAACTACGTGGGCTCCATCCGGCCCGCAGTGCGACACAGCAAAGCGCCGGGCGTGGAGAGTTTTTACTTCCTGGCCGACTACCACGCGCTCATCAAAATTGACGAACCCGAGCGCATCCAACGTTCCACGCTGGAGATCGCTGCGAGCTGGTTGGCCGCCGGGCTGGATCCATCGCATGTGACCTTCTACCGCCAGTCAGACGTGCCCGAGATCCCCGAGTTGTGCTGGTTCCTGACCTGCGTGACCGGCAAGGGCGTACTCAATCGCGCACACGCCTACAAGGCCTCGGTGGACAAAAACACCGCTGCGGGCGTAGACTTGGATGCCGATGTAACCGCCGGCCTTTTCATGTACCCGGTGCTCATGGGCGCAGATATTTTGATGTTCAACGCGCACAAGGTGCCTGTGGGACGCGACCAGATTCAACACATTGAGATGGCCCGCGACATGGCGGCCAGTTTCAACCACCGCTATGGCGAGCATTTTGTGCCGCCCCAGGCCGAAATTGAAGAGTCCGTCGCCACCTTGCCCGGCCTGGACGGCCGCAAAATGAGCAAGAGCTATGACAACACCATTCCGCTGTTCAGCAGCCGCGAGCAGCTCAAGAAGCTGATTGCCGGCATCAAGACCGATTCCCGCGCGCCCGGCGAGCCCAAGGACACCGAGGGCTCGGCCCTGTTCCAGATCTACCAGGCCTTTGCCTCGGAAGAGGAAACCGCCAAGTTGCGCCAAGCCTTCGCGGATGGCATTGCCTGGGGGGATGCCAAAACCATCCTGTTCGAGCGCATTGACCAGGAAATTGCCCCCATGCGAGCCGCCTACGAAGACTACATGGCCCACCCTGAAAAGGTGGAGGCTCTGTTGCTGGCTGGTGCGGCCAAGGCGCGCGCGATTGCCACGCCTTTCATGACCCAGCTACGCAGCGCCGTGGGCCTGCGCCGTTTGAGTGCTACGGCACAGACCGGTACAGCCAAAGTGGACAAGGTGGCGCTGGCGTCCTTCAAGCAGTACCGCGAGAAAGACGGTCAGTTCTACTTCAAGCTCGCAGCCGCAGACGGCGCGGTTTTGCTGCAAAGCAAGGCGTTTGCCTCCGGCAAAGACGCAGGTCAGACCATTGCGCAGTTGCAGCGCGAAGGTGCCGCGGGTCTGCCCGCTCTGCAATCCTTGCTGGAACCCGTGGATGCTGCGGGCCTGGCATCAGTCAGCGATGCCTTGGACGCACTATCAGCTGCTGCCGCAGAAGCAGCCAAAGAAAAAGCAGCCAAGGCGCAGAGCTGATTTGCTATTTATTTAGTAGCTTCTCGCGCAGTATTGACGGGCGCTAGAAGCCTATTTGACCCTCAACCTGACGGAGCAAGACCATGAGTGACTTTCCCAAAGACATTTACACCGAACCTCATCCGGTCGATGTAAATACATTGGCCAACCTCGGCCCGCTGCGAGGCATGGCAGGCGTTTGGGAAGGCATGCGGGGCCTCGATGTGAAGCCCAAGGCCGAAGGCCCCAAGAAGCAGGCGTTTCACGAGCGCATCGAGCTGCAGCCGATCGACCCGCAAACCAATGGCCCGCAATTGCTCTACGGCCTTCGCTACCACACCCATGTCACCAAGCCGGACCAGGTCAAGACCTACCACGACCAGGTAGGCTACTGGCTGTGGGAGCCGGCCACTGGCACGGTCATTCACACGCTAACCATCCCGCGCGGGCAGGTGGCCATGGCAGCCGGCCAGGCCAGTGCAGACGCCACCGAATTCGAGCTGGTCGCCACCCACGGGCTGGACACTTATGGCATTTGCTCAGCGCCGTTCTTGCAGCATGCGTTCAAGACCACTGAGTTCCGCATCAAAGTGACCACCCACGCCGATGGCACATGGAGCTATGACGAAGACACAGTGCTGCAGATTTTGGGCCGGGACGAGCCCTTCCACCACACTGACCGCAACACCTTGCACAAGGTGGCGGAACCCACTCCCAACCCTCTGGCCCGCCGCTAAGGCTGCACTAGCGCTCAGGCGCTGCCGCCGCACTCAGGGTGCGAGCACCCGTACCTGCAACAGCCGCCGTGCCTCGGCGCTACCCTCACTGCTAAAGCTACCCTGACGGGCCGGCGCGTTGCCGGTAGCCGCAATCGTGACCCACTGACCCAAAGGGGTGGTCACGGTGGTGCTGAGCTGGTTGCGGGTCTGGCGCGGCATATCCGCGTTGTTGCGCACCGCCATATCGGCTTGCTGCACATCGACTTCCACCGTTGCATCTTTGTTGCCACCCGGCCAGCGCGGCGTCACGGTAATGCTTTGGCCCACGTCAAACCACTGCACGGATTGCGTGACACCGCCCCCGCTACTGCTGACCGAAGTGCCGCCCGAGCTGATGCTGCTGCTTTGGCTGTTGGCGGACTGCACCCACTGCATGGGCACGGACTGGTTCATGCGCAGGCTGCCCTTTTCGCCATTGCGCACCTGAATTTTTTGAGGCGCCATCAAACGCGTGTCGGGCTTGGTACCCAGTCGCATGGCGCCGTCTTCCCGCCCCTCCTCCACCTGACGCAACTCCACTGTCAGGTCCCGCTTGGGCAGCTGTGCATGTGCGGCACCCAGCAAAGGCAGCGACAGGACCACCACGCGCATCACAGCAAAAGACATTCGTTTCAGCATGGCCGTCGTCTCACAATGCCGGTGGCAGACCGGTCTGGCTTTGGATGGAGAGGCTCTTGAGCCACAGGTCGTGCCCGTCGTACATCCGGTGGGGCTGCAAAAAGTGCATGAGGCGCGCGCCCCAGCCATGCTGGGTCTCTTCGGTGCGCACCAGGCAGCCTCCTTCTTGCGGGATAAGGAGCCATGCGTGGTAGACATAGGCTCCCAGACCCCTACCATCCCAGGCGATGCGTTCGGAAGGCACGAACTCCTGTACCTGAGACCGGATGCCCACGCCAAATGTCTTCCAAGCGAATGTCACACCCAACGCAAGGTCGCGGCTCTGGCCGCTGACCCAGTCGACCCGCGAGTTGGCGTACCAAGTGGGCCACAGAGGGGCACGCGCCAGCCAAGCCCAAATGTGCTCTGCGCTGGCGGGGATGAACATCTCGTTAACCACATGCACCGGAGCGTTCGCGGGGTGGAAGTGATCGGGCCAATGGATAGCGGGTTCAGAGGCGGGTGAAGTCATGGAGTAATTCGTTGAACAGGAGGTAGGCCTCAGGCCGTGGGGACATTGCGCTCTAGGGACCAAGACTGGAACTGCGACAAAGGCAAAGCTTTGGAAAACAGCCAGCCCTGCCCCAGATCGCAACCGGCCTCGCGCAACAGGGTACAGGTCATTTCATCCTCAATGCCTTCGGCCAGCACTTTGAGACCCAAGTCATGCCCCAGTTCGATGGACGAAAACACAATCGCCTGCTCTTTGCTGCCAGCCGCCAGGTTGTCGATGAAGGACTTGTCGATTTTCATTTCCTGCGCGGGCAACTGCTTGAGGTAGGTGAGCGAAGAAAAACCGGCACCGTAATCGTCAATCGAGAGTTGCACGCCCAAAGCGATGAAGCTGGCCATGCGGGCCAAGGCGTCTTCAGGCGATTTGAGCAGCACGCTCTCGGTCAGCTCGATGACCACGAGGCTGGGTTCCAAACCACTGTTCGCCAAATGGCGTTGGACAGTTTGCAGCACCTCCGGCTCATGCAATGCATCCGCCGACAGGTTGATGGAAACACTCACCCCGGGCAAGCGGGTCTGCCAAGCGGTGCAATCCGCCAGCGCGCGGGCGACGGTCCAAACCGAAAAGCGACGCAGCAGCCCGGTGGATTCGATGATGGGGATGAACTTGTCAGGGGGAATCATGCCGTCCCGCGGATCGTCCCAGCGGGCTAATGCCTCGCCGCCCACCACCCGGCCGGTTTTCAGGTCCACTTGCGGTTGGTAGTACAGCATCAGCGTGTTCTGCAGCACTGCTTCGCGCAACTTTTCGTACAGGTGGTTGCGATTCACAAAGTGACTGCGCAGGGCCGAGTCAAAGAACTGGTACTCCAAGCGGTTATCCACCGCAAACAGCAGCGCCTGGCCGGCGTTACGCATCAGCTCATCGGCAGAGGCTTCTGTATCCAGCCGCTGTGCTGCCACGCCGAAAGCCATCTCCACGTGCACTGCGAACTCCCCCAGATCGGCAGCGTCGCGCAGGAGGGCAATTGCTTGCAGGGGTCGAACCGCATCGGCATCCACGGTACGGCTGTGCAACACAATGCCCAGCTTATCCTGCCCCACCCGCCCCAGGGCGACCAGCCCTGCCAAGTGTTTCTCCAGCAAACTCGCCAACTGCCGCAGGGACTCATCCACCTTCACCGAGCCTACGATGCTCGCCAGCTCCGGCACGCGGAAAAACCGCACATGGGCCACCAACAGGTAGCCTTCATTGCCGGCGTTCGCTTTCAGGCAATCATCGAGTTGGGCCGTCAGGCCCTGGCTGTTCAACAGGCCGGAAGGTACATCATGCAATGCGTTGTGTTGCAGGGCCTCCCAATGTCGTTTCACCTCTCCCGTGTGAAAGGCAACTTGATCCCACAAATGGGATTGAAAGCGACTGCGCAAAAGATTGAAGTACGCGGCTGTGACGACGTTGAAGAAATAGGCAATGCCGTAATAGAAGCAGTGCGCATCCAGGTACTTCCAATAACTCCAGTGGTTGGAGCTGTAGTACATCAGCACAGGAACCACCAGGGCAAATGCGATGCCCACTATCCAGCCGGTTTTCTGCCCCCGCAAAAAAAACACGAGGTAGGGGAACACGAAGGTCCAATAGGGCGAGTCGCCGGTCTGCCCGCCGAACACCACGTTCGAGGCAAAGATCACAAAGCCTGCGAACACGAGCATGTTTTCAGACACGACCGGTGGCGCATTCCGGCTGGTCAGGAAGATGGCAGGCACCAGCAACAGCCCCACCTCCAGCAACTGCACCACGCCCAGGGCGAACAAACGTGCATCTGACGTCTGCTGCACATTGCCGATCCCGAAGGCCAGCAAGGTGAGCGTACCGATGATGGTGAAGATCAGCGTATTGCTGCGCCGGCTCGCCGCCGGCATGATCTCTTGCTCACCCACACCCAGCAGCTGCCACAGGGTCGCACGCAGGCTCTGCGGCGGCGGTGGCGGGCTCTGCCCTAACGGAAGTGGATAGGCATCGGAATCCATTTACATCCCTGAACGACGTGTTTTTCTGGCGACTGTCGCGGCGCAGTCAGGTGTTCAAAACCGGCGCGCTGTGCTAACTTACCCCGCCCGCGGCTTCATGTCCACCATCACCGCGGATTTTCAGGGGGATGCATGACACAAAAACGCTTTCTGGAGGCGATTATTGTTGGTAGCGGGTTCGGCGGCGCGGTCGCGTGCTGCCGATTGGCGGCCCGATGGCCCGGAGAGGTGATGCTGCTGGAGCGCGGCAAGCGTTACCCCAAAGGCAGCTTCGCGCGCAGCCCCCACGACTTCGCCAACAACTTCTGGTCTGAGGCCGAGCCCGGCCGCCCCCGCAAACTCAACGGTCTGTTCGACATCCGCAACTACCGCCGCATGGACTCCGTGGTCAGCGCGGGCCTGGGTGGAGGCTCGCTCATTTACGCCAATGTGTTTATGCCAGCCCCCGCTTGGGTGTTCGAGACCCGCTGGCCGGCCCAAGTGAATGCAGCTGCCCTAGCGCCCTATTACCGCATCAGCCAGAGCGTGCTGGGCGCCCGCCCGGTGCCTCCGGCCCAAGGGGACGCCAGGCGCACCATCCAACGCACCGCCTTGTATGCCGCCTTTGCCAAGGCCGATGGCGCTACCAGCCGCCCGGCGGACATCTGTGTGTTCTTCGGCAAAGGCTACGCAGCACAACAGGGCCCTGCACTGCCCATCGGCGAGCAAGAACGCAACCGCTACGGCGCCACTCAGACATCGTGCACCTACTGCGGTGAGTGCGACGTAGGCTGCAATGTGCACGCCAAAAACACCTTGGACCTGAATTACCTGTTCGCGGCGGAAAAACAACATAGTGCCTTGATAGAGACCAGCTGCGAGGCCACCCGCATCACCCCCCTGAATGAAGCCGGGGCCGAAGACACCACTGCTGACGGCCGCCACGGCTACCGGGTGGACTACCGGGACGATGCCGGCAACGCGCGTCATGCTTTTACCCGACGCGTAGTGGTCTCCGCCGGCACACTGGGCAGCAACGAACTACTACTGCGTTGCCGGGATGAGTTCGGCACCCTGCCCCGATTGAGTCGCAAACTGGGTGAAGGCTTTTCCGGCAATGGCGACTTCCTGTCCTTTGTGACTGGGGGCGAGCGCGATGCCGATCCTAACTATGGTCCGGTCATCACCCAGTACATCGACTACGGCCTGCAGCAGCCCATAGACGGCAAGCCTGCTTTCCTGCTGGAGGACGCTGCCTACCCGTCGTTTGCCGCCTGGTATGTGGAGGGCATCCGCCCCGCCCTGAGCCTGAGTTACATCTTTACCCGCATCGCCAGGATGATGCGCTTGGTTTGGCGGTTTGCGGTGCAGTCGCTCGGCTCCGGCAAGTGGGGCGGCTCGGTGGTGGCATACCTCCACGCGCTGCTCAAGGGCGATGTGTCTTACAGAAGCAGCGTTTTGCTCTTTATGGGGCACGATGCAGCAGATGGGGTGATGAGCCTGCGGGGTGGCAAATTGGCGCTTGACTGGCCGCAAAAAAAAAGCCGCCCGCTCTACGACGCCATCGTGGCTTGCGGCAAACGCTTCAAGGAATTCACCAAGGCCAGCAGCTACATCCCGCAGCCCACTTGGTCCAGGCCGGTGCGCAACAACATCACAGTGCACCCGTTAGGCGGCTGTGCCTTGGCCGAAGACGCAGCGCATGGTGTTGTGAGCAGCATCGCCGGAAGCCGTGGACAGGCTTTCGGCTACCGCAGCCTGTATGTGGCAGATGGCTCCATCTTTCCCACCGGAGTAGGCGCCAACCCCAGCGCGACCATTGCCGCGCTGGCGGAATGGATTGCAGAAGACATCACCGGTAATACCCCGGACGACACCCTTGGAGTTCCTCATGCCTGAGCACCGCACCGCACCGGTAGGATTCCGGTTTACCGAAGAGATGAAGGGCTTCATCAGCCCCGGTCAGCGCACCTGCCAACATGGCTACGACGAAGGCAAAGCCCAAGGGCTGGCACTGATGTTCCACCTGACCATCGCCATGGACGACCTGGACGCCTTCATCGCCGACCCGGAGCACCAAGCAAAGACGATTGGTTACCTGGATGGCAGCTACATCGGCGGACAGCGGCCCGTGTTGGCGGGCGACTTCAATCTGTTTGCCGATAGCGGAGATGCCGACCGCAAAACCATGTTGTACCGCCTGCATTTTGAAAATGCGGCCGGTGAACCCCTGACCCTGAGCGGGCGCAAAGACATACGCAACGACTTTGGCTTCGATGCCTGGTCCGACACCACCACCCTGTACGTCAACATCTACCAGGGGCGTGTGAGCGCAGACCAAGAAGGCGCAGCCCATCTGCTGGCCAGCGGTATTTTGCATATCGGGGTGCGCGACTTTCTGCACCAGCTCACCACGTTCCGCGCCGATGCCCCCACGCTATCCGGGCGGCTGGATGCGATCCAGCGCTTTGGAAGGCTGTTTCTCGGCAAGCTGTGGGAAACGCATGGCCTGCCACGCCGCCACGGCCGCGAGCCGCGTATTCGCACCATCCCTTTGAACAGCCTGGAAGGCGTGAAGGGCGCAGATGTCAGTACCCACTACGCCAGCACCGGAGACGGTCTGGGCATCAGCCTGCTGCGGTTTCAACGCGCCCCATGCAAGGACGTGGTGCTGCTGGTGCCGGGCCTTACTGCGTCCAGCGACATGTTCATCATGCCCGAGCACCGCAACCTCACCCAGGTGCTGCTCGATGAGGGTTTTACCGATGTGTGGACGCTGGACGGACGCATCAGCAAGCGCCAGCCCTACAACCACAGTCGCCACCGCTTTAACGTGGACGACGTGGCCCTCTACGACAACCCTGCCGCGCTGGACGTGGTGCGCCGCGCTGTCGGGCCGGGGGCACGCATCCACATCATCAGCCACTGCCTGGGGGCCCTGTCAGTGGCCATGAGCCTGTTCGGCAAAACCATCCAGGGCGTGCGCAGCGTCATCGTGAATGGCATAGCGCTCACGCCCAAGGTAGGCACATTTGCCAAGGCCAAGCTGGCCGTGGGTCCGTTTCTGGCGGAGTCAGTGTTAGGCGCGGACTACCTCAACCCGGAGTGGAACCAGCAGGCCGGCATCTCGCCCGGCAAGTTGTTGGCCAAAGGGGTGTCCTTGATGCACCGTGAATGCGATGTGCCCGAGTGCCACATGACCAGCTTCATGTGGGGCTACGGTTACCCGGTGCTGTTCCGGCATGAGAACCTGCATGAAGTCACGCACCGCCGCACCGGCGATCTGTTCGGCGGCAGTGGTGTGCACTACTACCGGCACATTCGCAAGATGGTGAGCGCCAACAATACCGCAGTGAAATTTGACCCCAAAGACGTGCGCTACCGCCACTTGCCCGACAACTACCTGCAGGACGCCGTCGACATCACCACGCCCTTACTGCTGGTGGCCGGCCAGGAAAACGCCCTGTTCCTCGACTCCAATGTGCTCTGCCATGAGCGGCTGGAGCAAGTGGTTCCGGGCCGACACCAGCTAGAGGTGATTCCTGGCTACGGGCATGCCGACGTGATCATCGGCAAGAACGCCGCGCAGGATGTTTTCCCGCGCTTCCTGAAGTTTTTGCGTCAGCACACCCACTGACCCGGGCGGCCTGCCCGCCGCTTTATTCGATCTTCAGATTCTGGGTGCGCACCACGTCACGCCATGCTTGGTAATCCGCCTCGATGAAACGGGTTTGGGCTGAGGGAGTACCGGGCATGGCGTCCACCGCGTCCACTTTGAAGCGGGCCTGCACCTCGGGCAGAGCAACGACTTTGTTCAGGGCCGTGTTGAGTTTCTCAATCACCGCAGCTGGTGTTCCTGCAGGCGCAGCCAGGGCGAAGAAGTTCTGCACATCAAAGCCCTTGAAGCCAGCCTCGGTCATGCTGGGTACATCGGGCATGGCGCTGGAGCGTTTGGCACTGGTCACAGCCAGAGGCTTGACCCGGCCTTCCTTGATCATGGGCAGCAACGCGGGGATGGTGCCCGTAACCAACTGCAGCTGGCCGGAGATCATGTCCATGGTGGCAGGCGCCACGCCACGGTAGGGAATATGCGTGATGAAGGTGCCGGTGCGTGCTTTGAGCAATTCCAACACCAAATGATTCACACCGCCGGCACCTGCGGAACCGTAATTCAGTGCGCCAGGTTGTGCCTTGGCTTTGTTCACCAAATCTTGCATGGAAGTAATGCCGGTTTGTGGCGTGGTAGCCCAGACCAAGGGGCCACTGGCAATCATGCCCACAGGCGTGAAGCTCTTGACAGGGTCATAGCCCGCAGTAGGCAAGGACGCTGCCACTGTGGTGAAAGGTGAGGCGATCAGGAGCAAGGTGTAGCCGTCGGCAGCCTGTTGCGCCACGTACTGGGTGCCGATGGCACCGGAAGCACCGGTGCGGTTTTCCACCACAAAGCTGCCACCCATCACCTCGCCCAGCTTCTGGGCCATCAGACGGCCCATGGCATCGGTTCCGGCGCCGGGTGCGAAGGGCACGACGATCTTGACTGGTTTTTCGGGGAAGCTGCCCTGTGCCCGGGCACCAGTGATGCAAAGACCTGCCAGCATCAAGGTAAACAACGTGGAACGGCGGGAAGTGAAAGCGGTTTTCATGGTGAAAGCACTGGAGAGTGAGTCTTAAAGATCTCCACTATGGGCGCATCGAATTGCAAACCCATGACATCCTTGTAAACACATACTGTTGACACTGTCCATATGGCAAAGAAGAATGTTTGATAGCCTCAAATTGAAGGAATGACTATGTCGATATCGGCAATGGGTGATTTGCAGTCTTGGGCGCACATCCATGGGGCAGGTTGGAGCTTGGCGTCCAAGGCGCTGATCGTCTATGGCGGCTTGATGGCATTGGCAATGGCTATCACTTACTTCGTGTCCTTGAGTGACGCACGGACGATCCGGGACGTTGGCATTTGGGCCAAACCCATGAAATTCATGGCTGCCACGGCGCTATTTGCATGGACTACCGTGTGGCTGACGCACTTGGCCAGCAACACAGTTGCAAACGGGAGCGCTTTTACCTGGATCGCACTATTGCTCATCATCACTTCACTGTTTGAAGTGGTTTACATCACCTACCAGGCGTCCCAAGGCGCGGCGTCTCACTACAACACCAGCGACCCGGTTCACGCCCGATTGTTCGGTCTCATGGGGATCGCAGCGGTGGGCTTGACGGCATCCCAAGCCTGGCTGGCTTGGGAAATCTGGAAGGTTCAGAATAGCCCGGACATCCCGGTTGTCACACTGAGCGTCATCGTAGGATTGATACTCACTTTTTTGCTGGCTACAGTGAGTGGTTTTCTATTGGGTGGCAACCAGCCACCACCCGGGCAAGGTCTGCCAATCGTTGGCTGGCATTTGCACAAAGACATTCGACCATCGCACTTTCTGGGCGTGCATGCCCAGCAATTCATTCCCTTGCTCGGGCTATTTGCAGAGCGGTTTCTGGGGAACTGGGCCACTCAAGGCTTTGGCGTGGGAACAACGCTGTACGTGGTCGCGTGGGCGGTTTTGACTTGGACCGGCCTCAGCGCCTAGTCGGTCGGCCCATGAAAAAAGCCCGCAACCCATTCGGGCTGCAGGCTTCGTCATTTGGCGGAGAAGGTGGGATTCGAACCCACGGTAGGGTCGCCCCTACGCTTGATTTCGAGTCAAGTACATTCGACCACTCTGCCACTTCTCCTGAATTCGCATCGGTCGAAACGAAGCCGCGATTCTAGCAGGCTCCGCCAACCGACCACTGCCTCAGGCCTTGAGCACTTCCACACCGCCCATGTAAGGGCGCAGCACTTCAGGCACAGTGATACTGCCGTCGGCATTCTGGTGGTTCTCCAGCACGGCCACCAGCGCGCGGCCCACGGCCAGGCCGGAGCCGTTCAGGGTGTGCACCAGTTCGTTTTTGCCCTGTGCGTTCTTGAAGCGGGCCTGCAGGCGGCGGGCCTGGAAGGCCTCGCAGTTGGAGACCGAGCTGATTTCGCGGTAGGTGTTTTGTGCGGGCAGCCAGACCTCGAGGTCGTAAGTTTTGGCTGCGCCAAAGCCCATGTCGCCGGTGCACAGGCTCATCACGCGGTAGGGCAAGCCCAGCTTTTGCAGAATGACTTCGGCATGGCGGGTCATGTCTTCGAGGGCTTCGTAGCTCTTCTCGGGGTGCACGATTTGCACCATCTCCACCTTGTCGAACTGGTGCTGGCGGATCAAACCACGGATATCGCGCCCGCCGCTGCCGGCCTCAGAGCGGAAGCACGGGGTGTGCGCAGTCAGTTTGACGGGCAGGTCGCTCTCGGCAGACACCACATCCCGGACAAAGTTGGTCAAAGGCACTTCGCTGGTAGGGATCAGGTAAAGCGCAGTGTTGTCATCGCCGCCGTCCTGGCCGCCCTTTTTGGCAGCGAACAGGTCTTCTTCAAACTTGGGCAACTGGCCGGTGCCGCGCAGGCTGTCGCCGTTGACGATGTAAGGCGTGTAGCACTCGGTGTAGCCATGTTCGCCGGTTTGGGTGTCCAGCATGAACTGCGCGAGTGCGCGGTGCAGCCGGGCGATCTGGCCCTTCATCACCGTAAAGCGCGAGCCGGTGAGCTTGACGCCCATCTCAAAGTCCAGCCCCAGCGGTTGGCCAAGATCCACGTGGTCCTTGACTTCAAAGTCGAAGGTCTTGGGAGACCCCCAAGTGCGGGCCACCACGTTGCCGGATTCGTCTGCAGCCACGGGCACGCTTTCGTGCGGCAGGTTGGGCACGGCCAGCAGCATTTTTTCCATCTCGGCCTGAATGGCATCCAGGCGGGTGGCAGAGGCTTCCAGCTCGGCTTTCAGAGTGCCGACTTCGGCCATGGCGGCGTCGGCTTCTGCGTGTTGGCCCTTGCCTTTGAGCATGCCGATCTGCTTGCTCACGCTGTTGCGCTTCGCCTGCATTTCTTCGGTACGCATCTGGATGGTTTTGCGCTCGGCTTCCAGCGCCTTGAAAGCGTCCACATTCAGAAAGGCTTGGGGGTTCTTGCGGGTCAGCAGGCGGGCAACCACCGAGTCCAAGTCTTTTCGCAGTAGGGTAATGTCTAACATGGTATTTCGAATCTTTAGGTCAAATCAGGCTCTAGCGCCCTATTCTATTGCGCGAGCAGCTATGTTTTTCATAGCGACCCGCACTGTGCTCATGCGTCCAGCTTCAGGCCTTTGGGCAGCGGGAACTTCACGGTTTCTTCAATGCCGTCCATCTTGCGCACCGACACGGCGCCCAGCGCCTTGATGCGGTCGATCACGGCTTTCACCAGTATCTCAGGGGCGCTGGCGCCTGCAGTAAGGCCCACGCGGGAGCGGCCTTCAAACCACTCGGGCTTGAGCTCATCGGCGTTGTCCACCATGTAGCTCTCGGTGCCCAGCTTCTTGGCCACTTCGCGCAGGCGGTTGCTGTTGGAGCTGGTGGGGCTGCCCACCACAATCACGATGTCGACTTGCGGGCTCATCACCTTCACTGCGTCCTGGCGGTTCTGGGTGGCGTAGCAAATGTCCTGCATCTTGGGCTTTTTGATCAGCGGGAAGCGGGCGACCACCGCATCGGTAATCTCCTTTGCGTCGTCCACACTCAGGGTGGTTTGCGTCACCACGGCCAGTTTGGTGGTCTGGCTGGGCTGCACTTTGGCTACGTCGGCCACGTCTTCCACCAAGTGAATCCCGCTATCGAGCTGCCCCATGGTGCCTTCCACCTCAGGGTGGCCCTTATGGCCGATCATGATGAACTCGTAGCCCTCTTTGTGCAGCTTGGCTACTTCCACGTGCACCTTGGTCACCAGCGGGCAGGTGGCGTCAAAAATCTGGAAACCACGTCGCTCCGCCTCGCGCTGGATGGCCTGGCTCACGCCATGGGCTGAGAATACCAGTGTGGCACCCGGCGGCACATCGTCCAGCTCTTCAATGAAGATGGCGCCGCGCTCCTTGAGGTCGTTTACCACGTAGGTGTTGTGCACGATCTCGTGACGTACGTAGATGGGGCGGCCGAACTTGGCCAAGGCTTTTTCCACGATTTCGATGGCACGGTCCACGCCGGCACAAAAGCCACGTGGCTCAGCCAGCAAAATCTCTTGGGGTAATACCGGCGCAGTCATAGCACTCCGATCAGCTGCACTTCAAAGGTCACCGGCTGGCCGGCAAGCGGATGGTTGAAGTCGAACAACACGGCCCGCTCCGCGCCCTCGCCACGCAGTTGCAGCACCACACCGGCAAACTGGCCTTGGCCATCGGGCGTGGGGAACTGCACCACATCGCCCACGTTGTAGGTCTCCAGCGGGTCGCCCATCTGGGTCAGCACCTTGCGGGCCAGCCATTGCTGCATGTCAGGGTTGCGCTCGCCAAAGGCAGCGCCTGCCGGCAGCTCAAAGGTGGCGCGTGCGCCCTCTTCCATGTCCATCAAGCAGGCCTCGACCGCAGGCGACAGCTCGCCAGTGCCCAGGCTCAGGGTAGCGGGCTTGCCGTCGAAGGTGTTGATGATGTCCCCGGCGGGGCCGCCCAGGCGGTAATGCAAGGTGAGAAAGGAGCCCGGCTGAACCCGGGGAAGCGTGCTGGTCATAAAAGTCCCGATAAACTGCCCTCTATTGTAGAAAGCCAGGCCTGATAACCCCATCCGGCACTGGTTTGGCCCTGAATTCACCCTTGCACAGCCTCTGCTGCCATGCCCCTCAAAGACCTCCCTCTGGAAGCCCAACAGCGCGAGAAGTTGCTCGCGCGCGGCCCAGGGGCGCTCAGCGATGCGGAGTTGCTGGCCATTTTGTTGCGCACCGGCATTGCGGGCAAAGGGGTGTTGCAGATGGCTGAAGAGCTTTTGCAACTCAAAAATGATAGCGCTTCACGCACAGCCGACGGGCGCCAAGGCGGGTTTGGAGGCATAGCCGGCTTGCTGCATGCCACGGCAGACGACCTCAAGCGCGTCAAAGGCCTGGGGCCTGCCAAGCGGGCCGAGATCGTGGCGGTGCTCGAGCTCGCCCGCCGCGCCATGGCGCAGCGCCTGCAGGAGCGCGAGGTGTTTGCCGACCCGCAGGCCGTCAAGCACTACCTGCAACTGCACCTGGCCGCCAAAGGGCATGAGGTGTTTGCGGTGCTTTTCTTGGACAGCCAAAACAAACTGCTGGCCATGGAAGAGCTGTTTCGCGGCACGCTTACTCAAACCAGCGTGTACCCCCGCGAAGTCGTCATCCGCGCGCTGCACCACAGTGCGGCCGCCGTGGTACTGGCGCATAACCACCCCAGCGGCAGTGTGCGGCCCAGCCGTGCGGACGAGGCTCTCACGCAAACACTCAAGGCCGCACTCGCACTGGTGGATGTGCGGGTGCTGGACCACATCATCGTAGGCCCCGGCCAGGCACTGTCCATGGCCGAGACCGGACTCATCTAAAGGGCAGCCATGAAGATCAACGCCCTTTCCGACCTGAAGTTGGTCAAAAAAGAAATCGAAGCTCAGGCCGCACGCGAGGCCGCGCTAGCCGCTCAAAAGGCTTTAGAGGCCAAACGCAAAGCCGCTGCCAGCAACCTGTTTCAGGCGGCCATCGGCAAAGTGAAGCCCATGGAGCCGCCTCAGCGCGCCAAGCTGACACCGGATCCGCCCAAACCCATTCCCAAGCAGCAGATGCTGGATGACGCTGCTGCGCTGCAAGAAGCACTGAGCGACGAGGTGGACGTGACCACCCTGCTGGACACGGACGACAACCTGAGTTTTCGCCGCCCCGGCGTGGGCACGGATGTGACCCAGAAACTGCGCAAAGGCAAGTGGAGCATCCAGAAGCAGATTGACCTGCACGGCTACCGCAGCGACGAGGCGCGCGAGGCATTGGGCGCTTTCATCCGCGAATCGCACCGCAACGGTATTCGGTGTGTGCGCGTGGTGCATGGCAAAGGACTCGGCTCGCCCGGCAAGGCCCCGGTGCTCAAGGAAAAAGTGCACAAGTGGCTGGTGCAAAAGGCCGAAGTAGTGGCCTTTGTGCAAGCCCAGCCCGCGCAGGGCGGCGCAGGTGCGCTGGTGGTGCTGCTGCAGCCGCAGAACCGCGCTTGAACTGAACGCGGCTCAGTCCCCCGCGCGGGGCATGCCGCACACCAAAGCCCCGCTATCGTTGTGGGCCAGTGCCAGCCCGTCTTTGGCGACCGAGACCTCCATGTCGCGGGGAAGTTTGACGCCATTTTTGACCGCCAGAATCTCCGCCATCACGCTCACAGCAATCTCGGGAGGAGTTTTGCTGCCGATGTAAATGCCAATCGGGCCGCGCAGCCGAGCCAGGGTTTCCGGCGTCTGGTCCAAGTGCTCGACCATACGCTGATGGCGGGACAGATTGTTTCGCCGGGATCCGATGGCACCGATATAAAAAGCTTCTGACTTCAGGGCTTCCAAGAGCGCCAGGTCATCCAGCTTGGGGTCGTGGGTCAGTGCAATCACGCAGCTGCGGCGGTCTGGCTGGAAGGCAATAACCACATCGTCGGGCATGTCGCTCACTACCGTCACCCCGGGCACCGCCCAAGCGCCGCGGTACTCCTCCCGGGGGTCACATACCGTCACGGCAAAGCCGCTGAACAAGGCCATGGTGGCCACGTATTCGCTCAGCTGGCCAGCGCCAATCATCAGCATGCGGTACTCGGGGCCGAAGGTATTGACCAGCTCAGTCACGTTGACGCTCAAATCCGCCGGCTCGGTACTGGCCTGCAAGCTCGCCGCCCCATCGGCCAAGCGCACACTGCGACGCACCAGTTGACCCCGTGACAACTGCTCCACCAATGCCTGCAAAGAGGCTGCATCGGGGTCGAACTCCAGCAGTAGCTCAAGCGTACCGCCACATGGCAGGCCGAAGCGGTGGGCCTCGTCCGCCGTGATGCCGTACTTGACGAACTGCGGCGGACCACTCGGGATCTGCTGCGCATGCGGCGCCTCGCTGGAAACAGGAGCGGTATAGGCGCGGGTGAAGCGATAAATCAGGTCGTCTTCAATACAGCCGCCCGACACCGAGCCCACCACCGCGCCGTCTTCGCACAAAGCCATGATGGAGCCCACCGGTCTGGGCGATGAGCCCCAGGTGCGCACCACCGTGGCCAGCAGCGCATGGCGCCCGGCACGGCGCCAGTCCAACAGGGTGCGCAGCACTACGACATCGAGGTTTTCCATGCCAAGCTACCCGTTCAGCGTGACAAGGCGATAGCAGCGATCACCACGACAGCGGCGCCCAGTACCCACACCCAGGTAGGCATGCCACCGGAGGCCTCAGCGCCGGCAACCTCGGTGGGCCCACCACCGGCCAGGGAATCGGCCACCGCCTGCGCGGCGTAAGCACCGGGATGTTGCTTTTGCATCTCGTCGTCAAATCGCTTAAAGAAATCTTCGGCCATGGATTTGGCCACTCCGTCGATCAAGCGCTGCCCCATCTGGGCGATCTTGCCGCCCACCGAGGCCTGCACGCTATAGCTGAGCTCGCAGCCACGGTCGTTGGGCGTGAGCTGCACTTTGGCATTGCCCTTGCCGAAGCCGGCCGGGCCACCCTGCCCCTCAAAGCTGATGGTGTAACTGTGCGGAGGCGCGATGTCTGACAGAGTGATCTTGCCGGTGAACTTGGCTGCGACCGGCCCGATCTTGAGCGCCATGCCGATGCTGAACTGGTTCTCACCGCTGGCCTCAACCTTGTCGCAGCCGGGGATGCAAGTCTTGAGCACCGAAGGGTCGTTGAGCGCATCCCACGCTTGTTGCTGGGTGATCGCGAGTTGACGGCTGCCTTGCATGTCCATGATGGTCTTCCTTCTTCAAAGTGGTGATTCAGATCAGCGCCGCAGAATGCCGGCCACACTGGCGGCCAGGTCTTCGAGCTTGCTGAGGTCGTGCACGGCAAGCATGCCGTGCGCATAACGGTTCAAAACGGCGGCCCCTTGTGCCAAGGGCGCGTAGCCATCAAAGCGCAACAAGGGGTTGAGCCAGAGCAGGCGCCCGCTGCGGCGTCGGAGCTTGTCGAGCTCGTGGGCCAGGGCTTCGGGCTCGCCAGTATCCAGCCCGTCGGTGATGATGAGCACCAGCGTGCGGCGCCCCACCAGCTTGCGCTGGTGCCGGGCATTCAGTGTGGCCAGGCAGTTGCCCAGCTGGGTGCCACCGGCAAAGTCTTCAATATGGGCGCTGGCCTGGGCCAGCATGGCGTCGGTGTCTGCCTGCGCGAAGGCTGCATTCAGGTCAGTAAGGCGGTTGCCAAAGGCAAATACATGGCGTTGCAAGCGCACCGCACCGCCCAAGGCCTGGCGGCTGGTGGCAGCGTGCAAAAAGGCCAACAGCAGCCGTGCATAGCGCTCCATCGAGCCGGACACATCCACCAATATCAGCAGGGGCACCGGCTGCTGCACCCGCTGCATGCGTGGCAGGTGCATGGGCTCGCCACCGGTGCGCACCGCGGCTTGCAAAACGCCCGTCCAGCGCAGCTGGCGGCCGTGGGCGCCGGGCTTGTGCCTACGGCTGGCAAAGGTGGGCAGAGGCAAGCGGATATCGCGAGCCAGGCGCTCTACCAGCCGGTATTCGCTGGCACCCAAGGCATTGAAATCAGCATGCTTGAGGCGCTGTAGCTGGCTGGCTGTCATGGCGGCATCAAAGTCCACCTTGTCGTCTTCCGGCTTGGGCTGTGCAGGCTTGCCGAAGGCGTGCTGGGGCGAGAGTGCCTCGCGCACTCGGGGACGGCGCTTGCTGGGTTCCGCCTTGCCCTCGGCGCTGGGCAAGAGCTGCGACAGTAGCTTGTGCGCCATGTTGGGGTTGCGAAAAAACGCTTCAAACAACTCACGATAAACCTGCCGGTCCTGCTCGCGGCTGATGAGCACAGCCTCCAGCGCAGCGCTCAGGTCTTCACGGTGCTCCAGCCCCACGGTAAGGGCTGCTTCGCTAGCAAGTGCAATACGGGCAGGGTCTACACGCACACCGGCACGACGCAGCGTGCGGCCGAACGCTGCGAGGTTGTCGCCGAACTTGCCAAGGCGCGCGTCACCGAGTTGCATGTGTCAACCCTCGTCACCTTCCGTGGGTGCTAACAACTGATTAGCCATCTGGTGATTCAGCGCGGACACATCATCACGCTGTTTGAAAAGAATGCCCGCGGTGTCGGTCAGCAGTTCGGGGTCCAGCACCAGGGTGTCCAGCGCAAGTAAGGCCTTGGCCCATTCCACGCTCTCGGCGATGCCGGGGGCCCTCTGGAAACTGCTCACAAAAGGCTGGCTACGCAGCCGGCTGACCACATCTGCCACCTGCGCAGTCAGTGCGTCAGATGCTTCAGGCACCTGGGCGCGGATGATGTCGAGCTCGCGCTCCCTCGCGGGGTAGTCCAGCCAGTGGTACAGGCAGCGGCGCTTGACCGCATCGTTAAGCTCGCGCGTGCGGTTGCTAGTAAGAATGGTGACCGGCGTCACCTGCGCCTTGACTGTGCCCATCTCGGGAATACTGACCTGGTATTCGCCCAGGTATTCCAGCAAGAAGGCTTCAAAGGGCTCGTCGGCGCGGTCCACTTCGTCGATCAACAGCACTGCACCCGGCGCCGGGGCCTGCAACGCTTGCAGCAGAGGGCGACGGATCAGGTAGCGGTCTTGGTAGACCTCGCGCTCAATCCGTTCCGTGTCGAGCGCGTTGTCAGATTGCTGTGCCGCACGCATGTGCAGCAGCTGAGCGGCGTAGTTCCATTCGTACAGGGCTTCGCGCTGCTCCAGGCCGTCGTAGCACTGCAGGCGGATCAAGGCGCGCTGCAAGGCAGTTGCCAAGGCCTTGGCCAACTCAGTTTTGCCAACGCCGGGCTCGCCCTCCAGCAACAAGGGGCGTTGAAGCTTGAGCGCCAGAAACACGGCTGTCGCCAGGCGCCGGTCCGCAAAGTAGCCGCAGGACTGCAAGGCGGTGATCAGGGCGTCGACCGTTGAAAACACCATCATGGAAGCTTTCTTGCTATGTTTTCAGGAGCTGCTCGCGCATATTCCATAAGCGCTGGAGTTAAAAAAAGCCCCGCATCCACAAGAATGCGGGGCTTGTGCACTGCGGGGCCTCAGCCCAGAAGCTTGGCCACCGCGCGCTGGGTTTGCACGCTGATCAGGTTGGCCCGGTAGGCTGCGGTTGCGTGAATGTCGGCGTTGAGCTCGCTCGCGTCGATCTTCACCGCAGCCGCAGAGGCCTCCGTAAAGCTCTGGTTGAGCGCGGCCTCCAGCCCTGCGTGGCGGAACACGCACTGGCCGGCACCGGTCACCGCAACCCGCACACCGCTATCGGTTTGCGCCACATACACCCCCACCAACGCAAAGCGCGAGGCCGGCTGGTTGAACTTCATGTACACGCTACGTTTGGGGATGGGGAAACTGATCGCGGTGATCAGCTCGCCGTCGTCCAGCGCGGTAGTGAACATGCCGACAAAGAAGTCATCTGCCGCAATCTTGCGCTTGTTGGTGTGGATGGTGGCACCCAGCGCCAGCACAGCGCTGGGGTAGCAAGCCGCAGGGTCGCTGTTAGCCACGGAGCCGCCCATGGTGCCCATGGCCCGGACCTGCTTGTCACCGATGTGGGCGGCCAAGTCTGCCAAGCCGGGAATAGCGGCTTTGACCTCGGCGCTGTTAGCCACATCGAGGTGGCGGGTCATGGCACCGATGACGATGGCATTGCCCTCGCGCTTGATGCCGGCCAGCTCCTTGATGCCGGACAGGTCAGCCACAGCGCCGGGTTGCGACAAGCGCAGCTTCATGGAAGCCAACATGGTTTGCCCGCCAGCCAGCACCTTGGTGCCGCCGGCGGCCAATGCAGCCGCTTCCTGCACGGTGGAGGGACGCTCTAGAGTGAATGCGTACATGGTCTGGTTCTCCTGTGCTTATGCCTTGGCGGCCTGGATGGCTTCCCACACGCGGTGGGGAGAGGCTGGCATGTCAAAGTCTTTGACGCCCACTTCGCGCAGCGCATCGAGCACCGCGTTGATGACGGCCGGTGGCGAACCGATGGCGCCTGCCTCGCCGCAGCCCTTGGTGCCCAACGGGTTGTGGGTGCAAGGGGTGCAGATGTTGTCGATCTTGAACTCAGGGAAATCGTCCGCGCGGGGCATGGTGTAGTCCATGAAAGAGCCGGTCAGCAGCTGGCCGGTTTCTTTGTCGTACACACAGTTTTCCAGCAGCGCCTGGCCGATGCCCTGAACCAGACCACCGTGCACCTGACCTTCCACAATCATCGGGTTGATGATGGTGCCGAAGTCGTCGACTGCGGTGAACTTGTCCACGCGGGTTTTGCCGGTCATGGGGTCGATTTCGACCTCGCAGATGTAGGTACCGCTAGGGAAGGTGAAGTTGGTGGGGTCGTAGAACGCGGTTTCGTTCAGGCCCGGCTCCAGCTTGTCCAGCGGGTAGTTGTGGGGCACGTAAGCGGTGAGCGCCACTTGGCCGAAGGTCACTTTTTTGTCGGTGCCCTTGACGGTGAACTCACCATTAGCGAACTCCACATCGGCGTCGCTGGCTTCCATCAAGTGGGCCGCAATTTTCTTGGCCTTGGTCTCGATTTTGTCCAGCGCCTTCATGATGGCCGCACCGCCCACCGAGATGGAGCGCGAGCCATAGGTGCCCATGCCGAAAGGCACTCGGCCGGTGTCGCCGTGCACGATGTCCACTGCATCCACCGCAATGCCGAGGCGCGCTGCCACTACCTGTGCGAAGGTGGTTTCGTGCCCCTGCCCATGGCTGTGGGAGCCGGTAAACACAGTCACACTGCCGGTGGGGTGCACCCGCACTTCGCCGCACTCAAACAAACCGGCGCGGGCGCCCAAGGCACCTGCAATGTTGCTGGGTGCGAGGCCGCAGGCTTCGATATAGCTGGAGTAGCCGATGCCGCGCAGCATGCCATTGGCCTTGCTGGCTGCCTTGCGGGCTTCGAAACCAGCAGTGTCACCCAGCGCCTGCGCCTTGGTCATGCAACCTAGGTAGTCGCCGGCGTCATAGGTCAGAGCGACCGGGGTCTGGTAGGGCCAGCTGTTGATGAAGTTGCGCTTGCGGATCTCTTCCTGGGACAGGCCCAACTCCCAGCCGCAGCGGGTTACCAGGCGCTCCAGCAGGTAGGTCGCCTCAGGGCGTCCAGCGCCGCGGTAGGCGTCAACGGGAGCTGTGTTGGTGAACCATGCGTCCACTTCCACATGGATGAGCGGACAGGTGTACTGACCGGCCAGCAACGTGGCATAGAGGATAGTGGGCACTGCGGTCGAGAAGGTCGACAAATAGGCGCCCAGATTGGCATCGGTGTGCACCCGCATGGCGAGGAACTTGCCGTCCTTGTCCATCGCCATTTCGGCGTGGCTTACGTGATCACGGCCGTGCGCGTCCGTCAGGAAGGATTCGCTGCGCTCGCAAGTCCACTTGATGCTGCGGTTGATTTGCTTGGAGGCCCAAGTCAAAGCCACGTCTTCGGCATACAGGTAGATCTTGGAGCCGAAGCCGCCACCCACATCGGGCGCGATCACGCGCACCTTGTGCTCGGGCAAGCCCAGCACAAAGGCGGTCATCAACAGGCGCTCAACGTGCGGATTCTGGTTGGCCACGTGCAAGACATATTCTTCGGTGGCGCGGTTGTAAGTACCGATGGCCGCACGCGGCTCCATGGCGTTGGGCACCAGCCTGTTGTTGGTCAAGTCCAGCTTGGTGATGTGGGCTGCGGTGGCAAATACGGCGTCGACCGCGGCCTTGTCGCCCAGGCCCCATTTGTAGCAATGGTTGTTGGGGGCTTGCTCGTGCAGTTGCGGGCCGGTAGCGGCATCGCGCACGTCCACCACGGCAGGCAGTGCGTCGTAGTCGACCACCACAGCCTCAGCGGCGTTCTTGGCTTGCTCCAGGGTCTCGGCAATCACCATGGCCACCTGGTCGCCCACGTGGCGGGCCTTGCCCAGCGCCAGCACCGGGTGGGGTGGCTCGTTCATGGGCTTGCCATTCACATCGGTAATCAGCCAGCCGCAGGGCAGCCCGCCCATCTTGCCTTCGAGGTCCTTGCCGATGAACACTTCCACCACACCGGGCATGGCTTTGGCGGCTGCCACGTCAATACTGTTGATGACGGCGTGCGCATGCGGGCTGCGCACAAAGACCGCATAGGTCTGGCGCTCCATCGTGATGTCGTCGGTGTACTGGCCGGCACCGGTCAGGAAGCGGTAGTCCTCCTTGCGGCGGACGGACTCACCAATATGCGGAAGCTTGGAAAAATCTGATGCACCCATGGTGAGACTCCTTAAGTGTTGGCCATGGCAGCTTGACCCTGCTGCACGGCTTTGACGATGTTTTGGTAGCCGGTGCAGCGGCAGATGTTGCCTTCTAGCAGCTCGCGGATTTCACCGGCCGATGCCTTGGGGTGGTGGGTGCACAGGTCGACCGCGCTCATCACCATGCCGGTGGTGCAGTAACCGCATTGCAGGCCATGGCACTCTTTGAAGGCGGCTTGCATGGGGTGCAAAGTACCGTCAGGCTTGGCCAGCCCTTCGATGGTGGTGATGTCGGAGCCGTTGGCCTGCGCTGCCAGCACATTGCAGGACTTGATGCTGCGCCCGTCCTTGATCACCGTGCAGGCACCGCACTGCGCGGTGTCACAGCCCACGTGGGTGCCGGTGAGGTGAAGGTGCTCGCGCAGCACCTGAACAAGCAATGTATGGGGGGGTACGTCCACCGTGGTGGGCTTGCCATTAACCTTGAGCTGAACCTGCATGGAATTTGTCTCCGTTATGGTTGGTAAGGGGTAGCGCAGCAAATTATTGAAGCCGCCCCTTCACCCGCCCCTAGGTAAAACCCTCGAACCCTTGCCAGCGGTGTCTGAAATTCTCAAAATGAAACACTTGCTAGGTTGTGCCCGCTCCGGGCCCCCGCAAGCCCATGACCGGATGGCACCACCCCATGTTGCAAACCCTGATCGACGTTGCCGAGCAGCGCCTGCGCCACATCAGCACGGCACGCCAGGCCATGCTGCTGGAGGGGCGTGCCCTGCCCGCTCCCCTGTCGTCGCCATGGATTGAACGCAGCTGGCAGCGCTGCCTGAACGATGGCTTGCGCCCCCAAGAACGGCTGAGTTTTGACATGGTGCCCAAGGCGGCCCTGCAGCGGATTGAAGAAGCCAACCAGACCCTGCTCAGCGTGGCGCGACCTTTGCTCGGCCGCTTGGGGCAGGCCATTGCCGACACCCGCTACTTCGCCATCCTAACTAACGCAGAGGGCGTGGTGGTGGATGTGAGCGGCCATATCGACCGCAGCGACCGCCGGGCCGATGTGATTGCCCGCGTGGGGGTGGACTTGTCGGAACGGCGGGTCGGCACTACGGCCATAGGCGCAGCCTTGAGCGAGATGCGCCCCGTATGGCTGCACCGCGGCGAACATTTTTTTGACGACAACGCGGCCTACAGTTGCGCGGGGGCCCCGCTGTTCGGACCGGACGGCGCCTGCATCGGCATGCTGGATCTCACTGGCATTGACGCTATTGAGCGGCCCGAGCTGCGGCACCTGGTGGCCCGCACCGCCAGCAAAATAGAAAACGCCCTGGTGCTGGCAAAACCGCACTGCCTGCTGCTGCGCCTGAACTGGCCCGGCAACAGCTTGGGCGGCGATGGGGACGGCATGTTGTGTCTGGATGGTGACGGTTGGGTGACGGCCGCCAACACCACCGCCAGCACCATGCTGGCAGGCCTGCAACGCAGCCATGGCGAAACGGTGCATGCCAACGATTTGTTCGGTCTGCCCTACCAGGCCTTGTTTGATGCGGCAAAACGGCAGGAGCCGCTACCCGATGTCCCCCTGTGGAGCGGCTTGCACATCCAGGTGCTGGCGATTCACAGCGCCAACGAGGCACTGGCCGTACCGGCAACCGGCCGACCTGCAGGCGCATCTGCCGTCCCATTGAAAGACATGGAAACCGCACTGATCCGCAAGACCGTGGAGCAGTGCAGGGGCAATGTGTCGGAGGCGGCCAAGACGCTGGGCATCAGCCGCGCCACCGTCTACCGCAAGCTGAGCCGCCAGGCCTAGTTGCTTTAGGCGCCTACGTTGCGCATCCAGTCTGCGGTCTGGAAGAACGAGGTCTTGAGCCGCTCGCGCAGCATGGGGTCTATGCCTGTATCGCCCATGGACTGATCCATGCAGGCCAGCCACTGATCGCGCTCCAGAATGCCGATCTTGAAGGGCATGTGCCGTGCGCGCAAGCGCGGGTGGCCGAAGCGCTCCACAAAGTAATCGGGCCCGCCCATCCAGCCGCACAAAAACCAGAACAAGTGGTCGCGCGCCTTGTCCAGGGAGCTGCCATGGGCAGTGCGCAACGCGGCGTAGCCGGGCTCCAGGTCCATCAGATCGTAAAAGCGGTCCACCATGCTGCGGATCACGGGCTCGCCCCCTATCCATTCAAACGGGGTTTTGGCGTTGGGTTCTTGAATCTGCATGTCTTATAAGCAAAAAGTGCTGCTTGCGCTCATGGAAACTGCGCGAGCAGCTATCAAAATCAGAGCAATCAGCTTGAGGCGCGGCGCAGGGTTTCGACCACCGGGCGGCGCAGCACATCGCGCAGCCCCCACCAGCCGGCGGCCAGCGCCAGTACGGCGCCTGCCAAAGCGCCTACCAGCGGCACCCAGAGCTGCACGGTCCAATCGAACTCAAACACAAAGCGCGCCAGCGCCCAGCCAACAACAGCTGCCACGATGGACGCCAGAAAGCCCGCCAGCAAACCCACCCCCGCCAACTCGGTACGTTGTACCTGGCGCAGCAGGTTGCTGCCAGCACCCACGGCCCGCATGATGGCGAATTCGCGCGCCCGGTCTTCGCGGGTCGCGGTGACCGCGGCAAACAGCACGACCAGGCCCGCAGCCAGCGTAAAGCCGAATAGGAATTCCACCGCACGAATCACCTGGTCCAGCACGCGCTGCACCTGGTTGATGGTGCTGGTCATGTCCACATTGGTGATGTTGGGGAATTGGCGCACAAGGCCGTTGTCAAAGCCCTTGGTCTCAGGCGCTTTGAATGCGCCCATGTAGGTGCTGGGCACATCTTTGAGCGTACTGACCGGGAACATGACAAAGAAATTGGCCCGCATGGAGCCCCAATCCACCTTGCGGAGAGAAGTAATTTTGGCTTCGGCTTGCACGCCACCTACGTCAAAACGCATACGGTCGCCGAGCTTCAGATTCAGCGACTTGGCAATCCCCTCTTCCACGCTGATGGCACCGGCCTCTTCTTCCGCCCATTGGCCGCCCACAATGATGTTGTGCTGCGGGTTCTTGGCGCTGTGAGAGATGTTGAACTCGCGGTCCACCAGGCGCTTGGCGCGGTCTTCTGTGTAGTCGTCGGGGGACACGGCCTTGTCATTCACCGCCACCAACCGGCCGCGAATCATGGGGTACCAGTCAAACTTGGTCACACCCTTGTCGGTCAAGGCTTTCTGGAAGGCGTCAGATTGCTCGGGCATCACATTGATAACAAAGCGGTTGGGAGCATCCGGCGGCGTGGCTTTGCGCCAGCTGCTGATCAGGTCGGTGCGCAAGAGCACCAGCAGCACCAGCGCCAGCAAGCCCACTGACAAAGCGCTCACCTGCACCACGGTGTAGGCGGGGCGGGCAGAAATCTGCCGGGTTGCCAGCACCAACCAGCGCGGGGCGGTAGTTTCGTTCACGCTCTTGCGCAAGAGCTTCACAGCCACCCAGCTGAGCGAGGCAAACACCAGCACCGCACCGGCAAAACCGCCCACGGCGATCAGCCCCAGCGTCAGGTCGCTGCTCACTGTGAGCAACAGTGCGGCAAAACCGGCCACGCCGACTGCCAGCACGCCCAAGGAGGCGGGGCGCAGGTTGCCCACATCGCGGCGGATCACGCGCAGCGCCGGCACCTGGGCCAGCTGCAACACGGGCGGCAAACCAAAGGCCATCAGCAGCGTGAGGCCCATGCCCACACCCAGCAGCGCAGGCCAGAGTGATGCGGCCGGCAATGCCGCGCTCACCAACCCGGCCAGCAAAGCCACAAACAGGTAGTGCACTGAAAAGCCCACCGCCACGCCCAACAGACTCGCAAACAAGCCGACCAATGCGAACTCAAACGCATAGGCGCTGGCAATGGTGCGCTGGGATAGACCCAACACGCGAAGCATGGCGCAGTCGTCGAGATGGTTGGCAGCAAAGGCGCGCGCGGCCAAAGCCACGGCCACGGCGCTGAGCAAAGCGGCCAACAGCGCCACCAGGCTCAAGAATTTGTTGGCCCGATCCAGCGTCTGGCTCATCTCGGGGCGGCCGCTTTCCAGCGACTCCACCCGCACACCCCGCACACCTTCTTTGACCTGGGCGTCCGCCCATTGCACATAGGTTTTTACGGCGGCATCCGGCCCGGCCACTGCCATGCGGTAATTGAGGCGGCTGGCGGGCTGGATGAGTCCGGTGGCCGCAATGTCCGCCTCATTGAGCATGACGCGGGGCGCGAAGTTCATGAAGCCGCCACCGCGGTCAGGCTCGATCACCAGGATGGCGCCCACCTTGAGTTGCACATCGCCCAGCAGAATCGCATCGCCTAACTGAATGCCGATGGCGTCCAGCAGAGCGGCGTCCACCCACGCTTGCCCGGGGGCAGGAATGTCTTTAGTCGGAGTATCGGGCGTGTCGGCGGCCGGGCTGATACGCAGTGTGCCCCGAAGGGGATAACCGGCCTCTACGGTTTTGAGCGCCACCAGCTTGGCGGCCCCGCCCTGCGCGTCACTGGCGCGGGCCATGGTGGGGAAGCCCAGGGTGTGCACCACCTGCAGGCCAAGTGCGCGGGCGCGCTCTTCAAAGGCAACCGGCGGTTTGTTGTCGCTGGAGATGACGGCATCACCGCCCAGCAGCTGACGTGCATCGCGCTGCAGACCACCCTGCAACCGGTCGGCAAAAAAGCCCACTGCAGTGAGCGCCGCCACCGCCAAGGTGACCGCCAAGATGAGCAAACGCAGCTCGCCGGAGCGAACATCGCGCCATAGGGTGCGCCAGCCGAGGCGCCAGAATGAGAGGTTCATACCTCAACCTTATCAGCTTGGCAAAAGCCACAAACAATGCGGGTGAGGTTTGGACGACGGCGCTTGCGGCTGGGCTCACGGATAGATTGAACTTCCGGATTGGGCCAGATGCTTTCTTTGGTGACAGTCCGCTTTGGAGCGTTGCGTTCTGCGCCGAAGCTTGTAGAGTTCAGCTCTACCCATTAGCCTGCGTTGGCTGTAAACCGGTGTGGCGATAAACCATCCGTCTCGTCCAAACTGGGTGTACCGACTCTCTTCGAGAAACGAAAAATTACCGATTTTTGCGAATCAGTGACTGCGAAATCGTAGTGCTATCGACGACTGCGAATTGATACCCGCCCAGTCATTTGGACGTAAAGGTCCATTGTCACAATTTCGGTTTCCAAAAGAGGTGATGAATATGAACGTCATGCACTCCGTTCCTGCCATGTCTGTTGCTTTCGCTCTTGTATCGGCGCTGGCGCTGGTCAATCCGGTCGCTGCAGAACCAAAAGAACAAATTTACGGCAAGGACCAGACTTCTCCCTTCGAGGCGGGTTGGCCAATTCGATCCAATCCGCCAAATCGGCTCGCCGCCTACGATGGTCGCGGACTTCAGGCGCTCTATGGAAAAAAGGATGTCTGGATGCAGCCGTCCAGCAAGTCCAAACCCTTGCCCCGTGCAGAGGTTAAGTTCGGTTTCCTGAACGATCCGGCCGATCTACTAAAGAAGCATCCCATCATGGGCATTGTGTTGGGCAAGGAAGGCAAGATAGTTTTTGAAAGGTACCAGTTCGGCACATCGTCGACGTCCCTGTTTGACGGTCAGTCGATTCCCAAAGTGTTTACGGCCCTGAGTCTAGGTATAGCGATCGATCAAGGCCATGCAGTCGACCTGAATGCAAAGATGTCCAGCTTGGTGCCACCACTTCAAGGCTCTCCTATCGGAGAAGCAACGGTACGCCAAACACTGAACATGCAATGCGGTCACGAATTCAAATGGGTTGATGACGGCACTGAGGGCAGCGCCGGCAAATACGCACAAGTCAGGTTTGCAGCGGCGGACAAGGGCGGACGTGATTTGTACAGCTATTTCAAAGAGCTTCCGCCGAATACACCGGGACGTACCTTTGCATACGACCCACACTGTTCAGACGCCATCAGCATGCTGGTGACAGCACGCACCGGAATGCCGCTGCGGCGCTTCTTTGAAGAATCCGTCTGGAAGAAGTTGGGTACAAGCAGCAAGGCTGCATGGCTTAGCCCGTCACAAAACCCTGCTCTTACCACCGGCGCAAGCGGCTTCTACGCGACGCTGCCAGATTACGCACTCCTAGCTAACGCCATGGTGAACAAAGGATTGGTTGACGGACTAGCCGTACTGCCCGCTGGCTGGCTCGACAAGATGCAGGCCGACACCGTCTCGGTTAGCAGTGACGAGAACGCTAACTTCCCCAAATACGGCTACCAGATGTGGGTCCGCGATGACAAAGAAGGCAACTGGCACGCAGGTTTAGGCAATAACGGCCAACGCTTCTACCTGGATCCCATCAACAAGAGTTTCATGGTGATCTTTGCTTTGGATTTTGACCACATCAAAGATTCAGACAAATTCTGGCGGTGGTTTCGCAAGACCCCGCTTGATAAGTTGTAAAGCCGTCCGAGAAAGACCTTTCTATTGGTCCCGTTGCCAAGCAGAAGCCAGCTTCGGATGACTGAGATCAAAGTTGAAGTCAACCGTACCAGACATCCTGACATTTCAAATCGACCCAATGCTGCTGTAGCTTTTTCAGCCGACTACTCAAAGTGGGAATCTGGATCTTGGGTTGGCGATCCGGTAGCGGGCCTAGACCACTTACCCATCTTAGGGTGAGCTCTAAGGCGGCTGTACCTGTAGTAGGTGGAGTCAATTCCATTAGGGTAGTTGCTATCAACGGTCGTTCATGATTAGCCTCAACGTGCTGAAAAACCTCGACCGAGACTGGATGGGAACAGGCCCCCCATAGGTTTGGCCGCAAATATCCAATAGTCACAATTCACCATTAGAGTCGGCCCAACACTGGGTACATCCTGTCGGAGAGCTTCATGCCGCGAAATGAACGATTCAGTACCACGAATCACTCGTCGCAATTCTTCAAACCTCACGGGAGGATTGACTCTCAAGTAGTCGGAGACATCTTTGTTCAAGAAGGCACTGGACCGTTCAACAAAGAAATTTTTTCCGCTATGCGATCAGTGCATGCATGCGCCAAAGAGCAGTTGCCCTCCGATGGTCCTTGGTATGGGCTGTTCATCTTTAAGAATAGTGCCCTGGCCCCGCAAGAGATGCTAGACGACTTCTGCGAATACCTCAAAGATCAAAAGCGAATGAACAGGGCTTCTCAGGCTACCGCTCTTGTCCTGTCAGAGAGCGTTGAAGCAGCAGCTCTGATGAAGCCACTTTACTTACGGGTATGGAGAAAAGCAGGGATACCTTGTGAGGCGTTCACTGGTGAGCAAGAAGCTAGAGCGTGGTTGGAGTCTCTGTCTTTGGGCTCACGCAACAAAGATAGCTCGCAAGTCGAGTAGCTTCAAAACGCAGCTTGACTGATTTCCTCCGATTTAAACTGCCGTCTATATGCGAGGCGCCAGGCTAAAGGCGCCAAAAAATCCACCGGCCTTTAGGTCGGGCGGACTGATGAAGCAAGTTCGCCTAGATAGTGAGAGTCACGGCTTCACTTGCCTGCGGTGATCACCGGTGGTTCTGGATTGGAATGAGCGAGGCACAGGACGGCTGGGTGTGTGGAACTCAACCGACTCCAATACATCAAGTTCACTACGTAGATGCCGAACGTGGACATCTTTGCTGCCGTATCGATCAAGTAACTCACGATAAACACGCTCGAAATTGTTTACCTTTTTTGACATTGCGATCCTTTGGATGAGCTTGTGACCTGTAGATCCACAGCATGAACTCAACTCAATCTCTCACATTGCCCTAGAGCAATCAACACGGTTTGATTCACGATGGAGTGTCATAAATCTATCACTGATTAGAAATAATGACGCGGTCATTTTTCTATTGGTTTTTGGGCTTGAATTGAATCATCCGAGGCTCGAAAAGCCGATAGGAGTTCCAGTTGAATCGGGGACTGATATCAAAGGCTTGTTTTCTCCTTCCTAGGAGTAGCCTTATTGAAAGCATGTCTTGCAGATAGGTCATATAGACCCACTCGTGCACTCCGGTTTATCCGATCATTTGTTCTGGGATTTGCAAACCACCTTTCGTTGACCTACCAGTGTTTGATTGTGGTATCTGACCCAACAGGGCCACTTGCAGTCTTCCACAAATGGCCTGTAACTGGAAGCCAAAGTTAATTTTTGCTGCCGGCCAGTTCAAGGTACTTACACCTCCGCCTGTCGGTAGACAGCAAGCAACTACTGTTGTGCTTGTGCCAAGATTTCTTCTTTGGTCACGACCCCATCCCCGTTCGCATCCGCCCTCTTAAAGGCCTTGGTATACACCCCAAGCCGGCGGACGCTGGAGGCTTGTCCTAGGTTGTGATCCGCATTGAGACTGATGAAGGTCCTGAACTCGGCCTGATTCAATTTCTCATTCTTGTCGACATCAGCCGACTGGAAATTTTTCTGAGCCTGCGCGCGCATAGGGTTGTCATCGGCTGCTGCGGGTGGGGTTAGCACGACAAGAGCCAAAGCGGTGACGACCAATGGTGTGATCCTGGAAGTATTTCGCATGGTTAAGCACTCCGATTCATGATTAAAGATTGGTGGATGCGTTGGAGCAAGCGCTGAATGACTGACCGCCCACCCGAACATGCCTACGCCCTGATTCAACACAGCGACAGGGGCTAGCAATACGTGTCTGTCTGGTACAGCGAGCTGCCGGCCGAAGCAGGTATCGAACGGTTATTGGGCAGCCGAGGCAATAGCTATGACAACGCACTGGCTGAAACGATTAACGGCTTGTACAAGGCCGAATTGATTCACCGCCGTGCACCCTGGCAGACCAAGGAATCCTTAGAACTTGACGCGATGGAATGGGTGTCATGGTTCAACCACCACAGGCTGCTTTAACCGATTGGACATATTCCTTCAGCGGAAGCTAAAGACTACTCTTGGTGATTTGTCCGTCAAACTACCAATGCGGAATAACTTAAACCAACTGGCACCCTGATCCCTGAGCGATTCAATGCGATTGGAGTTTTGAGTCGAATTAAGCTGTCTCCGACTTGGACTGCTGGGCGCGTAACGCTTCGGTAGTGAGGCTTTTGCCGTCTGGTGACCATCCTGGGGGCATGACCAGCAACGCCAAAGCAGAGAAAGGGTTAGGTGCTTGGCGCATGTCTCGATATAGGTCAGACCATTGCGAGAACTCCATGGTGAGCACGTTACGAGTGCGCATGGGCTTTACAAGGCCATAAACGCAGGGCTCTTCGACTCGCTCAGCGCGATAGGTCCCAAACAAACGGTCAAAAATGATAAGGACGCCGCCATAGTTGGCATCGAGGTAGTCTAGGTTGGATGCGTGGTGCACTCGATGCGCAGAAGGCGTATTCAGTATCAACTCCAGCCAGCCCAGCTTCGGGATCAATGTCGTGTGGAGCCAGAACTGGTAGAGAAGATTGAGCGAGAGTGCTGTAAGGACCACCTTTGGATCGAAGCCCAGGAATACCAACGGTGTGTAAAACAAAGTTGTTCCTGAGAGCTTGTTTGTCCACCCCAGTCGAAAAGAGGTTGACAGTGTCAGTTGATTAGGGGAATGGTGCACCGCATGCGTTGCCCAAAAGAAACGAACACGGTGAGAGACACGGTGATACCAATAGTAGAAAAACTCAAGCCCCAGAAACAGCATGATGAAAGCTGCGAAGCCGCTGAGCTCAATGGTGAAAAGTCTGTGATCCCAGACCCAAGCAAAAACTGGAGTCGCGATGCCAATCGGCAAAAGGGCCAGCAATCTACGCCCGGCCATATCTGCCACTGACAGCCAAGCCTCTGACCAGTCGAACGAGCCAGGTTTGCGGTGTTGCAGCACCAAAGCCTCTGCCAATGCAATGCAAAGGACAGCAACTGTTGCGATTATTTGAATCCAAACGATTTGGGACATGTTTTAGATAGTGTCTCTATAGCCAAGAGTAGGTGCTGGTGATCGGAACCTGAGCAAGTTGGGCTCCAGTCAATACGGTGATAGATCAGATAAATCTGACGGGTATTGAACCAAGCTTTGCAGCGGCGTGCGCTGACAAAGCACTACGAAATACTACAGCGCTGTAACATTCGCAGCTAGACCGGTTTGTATTCATAGACTACGACCCTAAACTACCCGCTATGACGGTTATGCAACCCCTGATCCTGATAGTGGACGATGACGCAGAGTTGTCCACCATGCTAGTGGAGTTGTTAGAACGAGAAGGCTGGTCCACCTTCACCGTACTGACCGCAGGCGACGGTGAACGTGCCGTGGTGGCGCGCCAACCGGACCTCGTCCTGCTCGACGCGATGCTGCCTGACGGCAATGGTTTCGATCTCGCGCGGCGTTGGCGTGTGGCACATCCTGCTCTTGGCCTAGTAATGCTCACCGCGCGCGGCGACCCGATGGATCGTGTGCTTGGCCTAGAGATCGGCGCTGACGATTACTTATCCAAGCCCTTTGAGCCGCGCGAATTGGTGGCGCGCGTACGTGCGCTCCTACGCCGTGCGGCGCCGCACCGCGCAGACTACGCTGTGCTGCGTTTTGCAGGACTGTCCATCGATATCCTCAAGCGCGAAGTTGCCGCCAGCGGTGGCGTGTTGGCACTCACCAGCGTCGAATTCAAGTTGCTTCTTGCACTGGCCAAGCAGCCTGGCACACCCATGTCACGCGAGGCACTCTCCGAGGCGGTACAAGCAGGTGGCTACCAGCCTCAGGAGCGAACGGTGGACGTGCAGATCGCACGGCTTCGACGCAAACTGCGCGACGCGAGTCCAGGCGCCGAATGGATTGATACCGTGCGCGGCGAGGGTTATGTTTTTGTACCGCGCGGCGGCGGTACTATGGTCAGATAACGCATTCGCCCGATGGCCCTTAGCCGAAGCCTATTCGCACGCCTGCTCGTGGCGCAGGTCGCTGTGGCCATCGTTCTTACCGCGATGCTCGCAATCGTGTTCTACGTTGAGCGTAATCGTACCGTTGCGCAGCTCGTGACCTCTAGCTGGGCACCTTCATTGCTGCTCGTAGCACGCGGCGTGCCTATCGAACAGGTGCGCCAAGTCGCGCCCGGGCCGTTGCGTTCATCAAACCTGCGTCCTGAAGATGTATTCATAGTCGCATCACTAACGGTCCTACGGAGGATCATGCACGAGACACTGGTGGAAGCTGGGCTACCTGTAATGGAAGTGGTCTTCGGCCACAGATGGGATGGCACAGTAGGCGCACCGACACTTTGGTTGGCTCTGCGAAGCGACGACGGTGCACTCCGCTGGGTTGGTTTTGAGAGCGGCTTGGTCGAGGAAAATCTGCGCGAACGCTTCTTGATTGCGACGCTGTTTCTGTTCAGTTTGGCGGTCGGAGCCAGCGCGCTGATCGCGCATCGCTTGGCACAACCGCTTGAAGCGCTGCGTGCCCGCATTGCTGCCGACGACGCGTCCGGCGGTCCGCTGCCGCACGCCAGCGTTGAGGTCCTAGCGATCGACGAAGCGTGGCGGGCGCTGCGCCAATCGCTTGATCAACAGGAGCGCGAACGCGCGTTGCTGCTCGCGGGCGTTTCGCACGACCTTCGCAGCCCGTTAGGCCGCATCCGCTTGGCCGCCGAACTATTGTCCGATGGAGAGGGTATCGCTCCCAGGCGCGAAGCCATCGTGCGCAACGCGATGCAAGCAGATAGGCTCGTGGGCAGCTTTCTAGACCATGTGCGCAGCGGCGAACTGCCACTCAACGAGAGCGTGGACGTCGCCGCTTTGGCACGCAACACAGCGACACAGCTGCAGCGCGCCGCAACTGAGCTGTCGGTCGAAGCGCCGCAGTCTCTCTTGGCTGATGACGTGAACGCAATACTGATCGAAAGGGTGATAAGCAACCTACTCGACAATGCGTTTACCCACGGCCAACCTCCAGTGAAATTGACCGTGGGCACGGCAGAAAGCCACATATGCATCCAAGTGGAGGACTATGGCCCGGGCATCGCGCCCGAGAATCAGCAGGCTATGCTGCAAGCCTTCGCTCGTGGCGATGCAAGCCGCAGGCAACCGGGTTTGGGCCTGGGGCTAACTATTGTTCAGCGCGTGGCGTTACGGATGGGCGGCAGCGTTGCTTTCTTCCGCTCGAAAGATGGTGCACGGACCATCGTGCGCGTTGATTGGCCGATGAGATGACGAGGCGAACGTTGCCAACGTTGTGCACGGGATCCTCATCCCCGATTCTTGACGAGGAAGTTGCAGATTGCCCCTTGCAGATTTGGGACTGCCGAGAATTGTTCCTGATCCCTTTAGGTGAAGTTAAGCACGTTCGCGAACACCTTTTGCCGGCGGTGAATTGGACCGCCCCTTAAGCTGTCATTCGCAAACGATAAGTTACGCGGCATGTCGCATGTCCATCGTTCCCGCCGTTTGAGCCTTTTTCGAATGTCCGCTACCAGGCCATGAATCCGATATGTCAGAAGACCGCTTTGGGTCGGAAAGAGTCATCCGGATCGCCAAATCGGTGGTCGGCCTTCAGCCAATCGGGGGGGGTGCTCGCTTTAACGAAGTGGTCTCCACAAAGCTGCCCGTCGGCTCGTATTCATCGCCGGGGGTTTCGTTTAGCGCGCTGAAAGACGGGCATACAGCCAGCCCGCCAGCACCGCGCCTGCAGCCATGGTCAACAGGCCGGCCAGGCCCCGGGTGGCGTCGATAAACACCGGCATTGGCGCCACAGCGTCCACCGCCCGCACCGCCGCCACCATCCCCGATCCAGCGGCGGCGGCCAGCAAGGCGCTGCGGCCGGTCGGCCACCAGCGCGCCAGGCCGCTGGCCACCGGCAGCGCCACCAGCCAGCCCACGGCCAGAATGCCGCCGTAAACCGGCGCAAAACCCAGCAGGTCCTGCCCAATTACCCGCAGCCATTCACCCGTCGTGATGTTCACACCTACGTCCTCTAGCGCCTGCATGTTCCAAAGCGTCTGCACTACCGAACCCCAGGCTGCGGCCAGCACCCAGGCCAGCAGCAATATCCCTGCACGTCGCGTCCAGCGGGGTCTTGAGGCATCATGGTGGGGGTTGTTTTTCATGCGTGTGATTATGAAATACCTGCTTGCTCTTCTGCTGACGGGACTGGCCACGGCATCCTCAGCCCAGACCGGGGCACAGCCACCAGCCTACCGTGTCGAGACCGTGGCTAGCGGTCTGGAGCACCCGTGGTCATTGGCCTTTCTGCCCGGTGGCAGCCTGCTGGTGACGGAGCGTGCGGGCCGGCTGCGTTTGATCGAGCGCGGGGCCGATGGCCTCCTGAAGCTGCGCCCCGAGCCCGTGGCCGGAGTGCCGCCCGTGCTGGCCAAGGGGCAGGCCGGCCTGTTCGATATCCTGTTGGACCCGGCCTACGCCAGTAACCAGCGCCTTTGGCTCTCTTATGCCCACGGCACGCGCGAGGCCAACCACCTGCGTGTAGCCAGTGCCCGGTTTGATGGGCGCCAGTTGCAGGAGTTGCAACCTGTTTTCACTTCCCAACCCGCCAAGTCCGACACCCAGCATTACGGCGGTCGCATGGCCTGGCTGCCGGACGGCAGCCTGCTCTTTGGCATGGGCGACGGCAACCTGGAGCGCACCGACGCCCAACGCCTGCACACCCACCTTGGCAAGTTCCTGCGCATCCATCCCGACGGCCGCGTGCCCGCCGACAACCCCTTTGTGAAGCGCGAGGGTGCCCTGCCCGAGATCTACAGTATCGGCCACCGCAACCCGCAGGGCGTGGTTGTGGTGCAGGGCGTGCCCTATGCGCACGAACACGGCTCGCGCGGTGGCGACGAACTTAACCGCCTCGCGCCCGGCGCCAACTACGGCTGGCCGCTCACCACCGGCGGCGTAGACTACACCTATGCTCGCATCACCCCCTACCGCAGCTTGCCCGGCATCACCGAGCCGCTGACTGAGTGGACACCTTCTATCGCGCCGGCCGGGATGACCTGGTATGAGGGTTCGCGGTTCCCTGGCTGGCGGAGCAGCTTGCTGGTGGCAGCGCTGGCCGAACGCAGCGTACGTCGCGTGCCCATGACCAACGGCATGCCCGGCCCGCAAGAGTTGCTGTTCCGGGAACTGGACGAACGCCTGCGCGACGTGCGCGTGGGGCCGGATGGCGCGGTTTATCTGTTGACGGACAGCCCGCAGGGACGGGTGCTTCGGGTGGTGCCGGCGGGACCTTGAGCGGCGCATGTTTGTAGCCCTAGGAAGCTGATTGTTGACGCGCATTGAGTTTTACCCACTATGCGCGAATTCCTACACACACCTCAAGACCTGCGAATGCAACACCCCATTTGGATCATGGTGCTTGAGGAATGAGTCACAAGTGGCGCGCACCGTGGGTATTCGAGGTTGCGCGTTAACACTGCATTTACTCTCCACACAACGTTATCCGAGATGTTTCGATACCACCGTCCCTATTTCCATCTGACGACGAATTACCCACCTGGCTTCACACGTTCCTGTTGGTAGTAGTTGTCTCGCCTTTTGCAGGATTTCTGTTCTGGTTTGGCATCAGTGCTATCTACGCCGGTCACCTTGAGCCATTGAGTGGCCCCGAATTTGGGCAGTATTCTTTTGGGTCACTAACACTCGAGGGCAGACCGGCCAGGATCGCAGGGCTGTCCCTTGTCACGCTTGGAAGCTCCTTTTTGGCAATAGCCTACCGATTTTCTCGTGTTGCAGGTGAAGGGCAATTTCCTTGTTTTCTGCCATGGGTCCTGCTTGCTATCTCCCAGTTTCTGGCTTTGGTGGTGAAGGCTTCTCGCTGACGGACCATCGATTCACGCAACGAGGAAAGGCCGAAGGCGACAGTCGCGACCGTCAGCTTCCGCTATATACGCGACCTCGGCAAGCCCGCTCCACCCATAACAGATCGGATGTCCGTTTTTTGACATCTATTCCAGAAGTGCGGATGACCGCGTTAGATCACACCGTCAAACATCATCACGCTGACCAGATCGCCTACGGCCACGTTGCCCTGCTCATGACCCAGCACGATGAGGCCGTTGGCCTGCACCATAGAGCTGAGCACGCCCGAGCCCTGGTTACCGGTAGTGCATACCTGCAACTGTCCGTCGGGGGCGACGGTGACGATGCCGCGTTGATACTCGGTGCGGCCGGCTTTCTTGCGCATGGGCT
Source organism: Comamonadaceae bacterium (assembly GCA_027488985.1). Taxonomy (GTDB): domain Bacteria; phylum Pseudomonadota; class Gammaproteobacteria; order Burkholderiales; family Burkholderiaceae_C; genus Allorhodoferax; species Allorhodoferax aquaticus. Next base: position 456,621 of record JAIYAR010000009.1, read on the forward strand.
CCTGGCTGTGGGCCTGCAGCAAAGGCAGCGGCTTCGGCGTTGACCCCATCATCTTGAGCAGTGCGGGGCGCACCAGCGAAAGGAAAGTCACCATCACCGCCACCGGGTTGCCCGGCAGCCCGAACAACACTGTGGTGCCGATGCGGCCCAGTGCAAAGGGCCGGCCCGGCCGCATGGCAATGCGCCAGAAGGCCACATCGCCCAACTTGGCCATCATGCCTTTGGTGAAGTCAGCCTCGCCCACACTCACTCCGCCGCTGCTGATGATCACGTCGGCCTGTGCTGCCGCGCTGCGGAAGGCAGCTTCCAGCGCCACCGGTTCGTCGCGCACCACGCCCAGCTCAACCACTTCGCAGCCCAGGCGCTCCAGCAAGCTGGTCACGGTATAGCGGTTGCTGTCAAACACCGCACCCTCGCGCAGCGGCTCGCCGGGGGACATGACCTCGTCACCGGTGGACATGTATGCCACTTTCAGCCGACGCAGTACCGGCAAGGTTTGCAGACCCAAACTGGCTGCCAGCCCAATGGATGCGGGCGCGAGCAGCTCCCCTTTTGATAGCGCAACGCCTCCGAGCTGCAGGTCTTCGCCCCGCAGCCGGCGGTTATCGCCGGCACGCAAGCGGTCCGCAGGGATGTGAACGTGGTCACCTGCTACGGTGGTCATCTCGTGGGGCACCACGGTATCCAGCCCTGCAGGCAGGATGGCACCGGTCATCACCTTGAGGCATTCGCCAGCGTTCACACTGCCGACCCAGGCTTTGCCCGCGAGCGCTGTGCCAGCCACGCGCAACGTAAGAGTGCTTTGGCCAGCGAGTGCTGCACCACTGAAGGCAAAGCCGTCCATGGCGGAGTTGTCGTGCGCAGGCACGGCCATGTTGGAAATCAAATCTTCAGCCAGCACTCGGCCCAGGCACTGGCGCAGGGGCAAAACCTCGGTGCCCTGCACGGGCGCAACCAAGCGGTCAATAAAGGTATTGGCATCTGCCATACGCAGCGCCTGCGGGTCATACCCCTGCAGGGAGCGGGCAATGTCGTCCAGCGTTTTCATCAGGATTCCAGCTGGCGCAGTTCGTCCAGCGTATTGGCATTGGCAAAAGCGCGCGGGTCATCGCCCGGCGCATCGAAAGGAACCTGCACGACCTGTAAACCGGCAGTCCAGGCATCCACCTTGCGGCCACCACCGGCCAAAAAGGCGTGCAGACCTGGGGCTACAGCGGTGCGCATCAAGCAAAACACCGGCTGGCTGCGCAGCGCGATTTGCCCATCGCGCCCGGCCTCCGGAGCCATGACCACGGCCATGTCGGCATCCGCCTGAGTCAAAGCGGCCAGCAGACGCTGCGCCAAGTCCAGGGGAAACAACGGGCTGTCGCAAGGCACTGTGAGCATCAGCGCAGTGGTGCACACGTCCAGCCCCGCCTGAAATCCGGCCAGCGGGCCGGCAAATTCGGTATCCCGGTCAGGCACCACCTGCACACGGGCGGTGCCAAAGGTGGCTTCTCCCATGGCGAGATACACCTCGGGGTTGCGGTTGGCGTTCACGATGGCGCCCGCCAAAGCTCCACCGTGCGCCCCACCCTGCTGGGTGGCCAGGCGCTGCAAAGCGTGCTGAGCCATGGGCACGCCATGCAAGGGTTGCAGGCCTTTGTCCACCCCTCCCATGCGCATGCCACGCCCGCCTGCCAGCACCAGCGCAGTGATGTCAGACAGGGTCAAGACGGATTGAGGGGCCTCATGGGCAGGTTCAGTTTTTTGCATTCGGGAAGAAAAGTTGCTCACCCCCGATTTTGTAGCTGGCAATGACGTTTTGACCGGCCGCAGAGGTCACCCAATCTACAAATTTTGCGGCGTCCGTCGTGTTGACGTGCGGATGCTTGGCGGGGTTGACCGGCAACACACCGTATTGGTTGAAGAGCTGCTTGTCGCCTTCGACCAGCACCATGAGGTCAGCACGGTTTTTGAAGTTGAGCCAGGTACCGCGGTCGGTGAGCACATAGCCGGCGGTGGACGTGGCAATGTTCAAAGCCGGGCCCATGCCGCAACCGCATTCCCGGTAACCGGCGAACTTGGGCGCCTCGGTGCCTGCGGCTTTCCAGTAGCGCAGCTCGGCTGCATGGGTACCACTACGGTCGCCGCGGGAGATGAAGCTTGCTGGAGATGCCGCGAGCTTTTTGAAGGCGGCCAGAATGTCTTTTCCACGCACACCCACCGGATCTGCAGCAGGCCCCACGAGCACAAAGTCGTTGTACATCACGGGCAGGCGCTTGGTGGCAAAGCCCTCTTGCACCAGCTTTTCTTCGGCCACCTGGTCATGCACGAAGAGCACATCCGCGTCACCACGGCGACCCATGTCGATGGCCTGGCCGGTGCCCACGGCGACCACTTTCACATCCACTCCGGTGGCTGCCTTGAAGGCAGGCAACAGATGGGCAAACAGGCCGGACTGCTCGGTAGAGGTGGTGGAAGCCATCACCAAGGCTTGGGCATGCACCGCGCCGATTGCTACCAAAACAATAGCTGCCAGCGCTGAGCGGATGGGCGCCAGGGCCCCAAAAGACATCAAACGTTCCATTAAACTCCCTCTCCTTTTACAAAATTGGCCGCGTCCGCAGAACGGGTCTGCAGAACGGCATGATCAAAAAACTCGTGCACCGGCAGATCCACCAGCAGGCGCCCCTGCTCGAGGTAGACCACTCGCGTGGCCAAGCGCTTGACCTGGCCGAGGTTGTGGCTGGCAAACACCATGGTGCCTGCAAAACTTTGAACACTGGCTTCTACCAGGCGTTTGGAATGCGGGTCCAGGCTGGCAGTGGGCTCGTCCAGCAAGAGCAGCTCGGGTTTCAGGGCCAAGGCGCGTGCCAGGGCCACCCGCTGCGTTTGCCCGACCGAGAGCTGGCGCCCGCGCCGCTGGGCTACATCGTCTAAGCCGGCATCGACCAAGACCTGCAACGCGCGGCTGCGGGCCTGCTGCCAAGGGGTGCCTTGCAGCCAGAGGCCCAAGGCCAGGTTGGTTTGCACCGTCAACCGCAGCAACACGGGGCGCTGGAACAGCATGGCCTGGCGCAAAGCGGCATCAATCACAAGCTGGCCGGATACCGGCTGTTGCAAGCCGTGGATGACCCGCAGCAGCGTGGACTTGCCGCTGCCGTTGGACCCTACCAGCGCCACCCGCTCGCCTGCCCGGATATTCAGGCTCACGCCATCCAGCGCCAGCGGAGCGCCGTGGCGCGGAGTCAGCGCGACAGACACCTTGTCCAGTCGAATCAGGCTTGGAACGCTCATGCGCGCCTCCCTGCTGAAGGAGTGGCAGCTGCCGGCACAGCGGCATCCACTTTCTCCAACCACGCTCGCAAGCCAGCCAACAGCAACTGAAGGAGCAAGACCACCCCCAGCAGCACCAGCCCCAAGCCCATCGCTAGCGGCAAGTCGCCCTTGCTGGTTTCCAGCGCTATGGCAGTAGTCATCACACGGGTGAAGCCGTCCATATTGCCGCCCACCAGCATCACGGCGCCCACTTCGGCAATAGCGCGCCCGAAAGCAGCCAAGGCCACGGTCAACAAAGCGCTGCGCTCATCCCAAGCGAGCAACAAACCGCGCAGGCGCGGACCGGCGCCCAGGGACCGAAGCTGCTCGCCATGGGCGGCATCAGCGTCCTCCACCACCTGGCGCACCAGCGCGATCACAATGGGCAAGACCAGCACGGTCTGCGCCAGCAACATGGCTTTGAAAGAATAGAGCCAGCCCAGAAAGCCCAGCGGCCCGGAGCGGGAAAGCAACAGGTAAACGCCCAACCCCACCACCACGGAGGGCAAGGAAAGCAGGGTGTTGAGCACCGCCAGCACCAGCCCGCGGCCGGGAAAGCGGCTCACTGCCAGCCACGCCCCCAGCACAGTACCCAGCACAAAAGCCAACGCACTGGCGGCCGCACTCAAGGCCAGGGAACGCCAGACAATGGACCACAGCACCGGGTCCGCATCTGCAATCAGCCGCACAGCGGCCAGCCCGCTTTCCCCCAAAGAACTCAAACGCCAACCTCTGCGGGTTCAGCCTGAGAAGCAGGTTCCAGCTGCAAGCGGTGCGCACCGCTGAAGCACAAAAAGCGGGTATTCAGAGCGCGGCCGATGGCGCACAGCCCGAGGTCGGTGGCGACAGCGTGGCCCATTTGCGTCATGCCGCTGCGGGAGATGACCACGGCCACGCCCATCTGGGCGGCCTTCATCACCATTTCGCTCGTCAAACGACCGGTGGTGTAGAAGACCAAGCCATTCACGTCCAGCGGCTCCGAGGCCAAGGCTTGCAAAGCCATCCAGCCGGCGATGGTGTCAATGGCATTGTGGCGACCCACATCTTCCACAAACAGCAATCGCTCGCTGCCACGAAACAAGGCACAACCGTGCACCGAACCGGCAGATTTGTAAGTGCTGTCTTGCAGGCGAATGGTGTTGACGATGGCATAGACCTGCGCTTGGGTGACCACCGTGGGCGGCAAGGCAATGCCTTCGATATGCGCCATGACCTCGCCGAACAGGCTGCCCTGCCCGCAACCGGTGGTGACCACCCGCTTGACGGTTTTGGCTTCCACATCCACGATGCCGGTCAGCGTTTTGACGGCGGCGGCGCCCACTTCCCAATCGACGGTGATGGAATCGATGGCCGCCGCATCCGGCACCAGGCGCTGATTGATCAGGTAGCCCAACACCAGCCACTCAGGGCGCTCGCCCAAGGTCATCAAGGTGACCAGCTCCCGTTTGTCCACATACACGGTGAGCGGACGCTCGGCCGGTATGTCCAGCGACTGGCGCTCGCCATGCTGGTTCACCACCTCGATGCTGTGCGTCAGAGGCGCACGCGCTTCGGTGAGGTACGGGGTGGCAGTCATGGACATTACTCAGGTTACAAGGTCACGCAGTCGCTGGTGCAGGGTTGGTCCCGTAGCCGCTGACTGCGGCTGGCTTGCCACCGCGGCGGATGGCCACAGCGCAGTACTTGAACTCCGGGATTTTGCCGAAGGGGTCCAGCGCAGCATTGGTCATCAGGTTGGCCGCGGCTTCGTAATAGGCGAAGGGCACGAACACCGCACCACGGGGGGTACCGTCGTCACGCCGCACGTGGATGGCCACGTTGCCACGGCGCGAGGCGATGGTAATGACATCACCCGCTTGCAAAGACATGGCTTGCATGTCGTCCCCGCACATGGAGGCGGTGGCCATGGGCTCGATAGCGTCGAGCACCGTGGCGCGGCGCGTCATGCTGCCGGTGTGCCAATGTTCCAGCTGACGGCCGGTGATCAGCACAAACGGGTACTCCGCATCCGGGCGCTCATTGGCCGGAATGATGTCCGCAGGCACCAGGTGCACACGGCCGTCATCGGTAGCGAATTTCTCGATGAACACGGTAGGGGCGCCGGGGTCTTCTGCGGTCAAGCAAGGGTAAGTCACGCTGGATTCGCGCTGCAGGCGCTCCCAGGTGATGCCGGAAATCGCGGCATGCATGGCCTGGCGCATTTCTTCATACACAGCAGCCACGCCATCGCTTTCGCCGGCGTAGTTCCAGTTCAGGCCCATGCCCTTGGCAATCTGCTGCAGGATCCACAGGTCAGGCTTGGCCTTGCCTGGCGGGTTAACCGCCTTTTTGCCGAGTTGCACCATGCGGTCGGTGTTGCTGACGGTGCCATCCTTTTCAGGCCAGGCGGTCGCAGGCAACACCACGTCGGCCAGCCATGCGGTTTCGGTCATGAAAATGTCCTGAACCACCATGTGCTCCAGAGACGCCAGCGCGTGGCGTGCATGGTTCAGGTCAGGGTCGCTCATGGCGGGGTTCTCACCCATGATGTACATGCCGCGCACCTTGTGCGGGTCGCTGTCATCGGCTAAAGCTTTGTGCATGATTTCCACCACGGTGTAGCCGGGCTGGTCGTCGAGCTTGGTGTTCCAGAAGTCCTCAAACCACGCGTGGGCTGCCTTGTTGGTGACGCGCTGGTAGTTGGGGAACATCATGGGGATCAGGCCCGCATCAGATGCGCCCTGCACGTTGTTCTGGCCACGCAAAGGGTGCAGGCCAGAGCCGGGTTTGCCGATCTGGCCGGTCACGGTGACCAGTGCGATCAGGCAGCGCGCATTGTCGGTGCCGTGCACGTGCTGGCTCACGCCCATGCCCCACAGAATCATGGCGCCTTTGGCCTTGGCAAATTCACGGGCCACTTCGCGCAGGGTTTGCGCCGGAATGCCGCAAATAGGCTCCATGGCTTCGGGGCTGTAGCCCTTGACGTTTTCGCGCAGAGCCTCAAAGTTGCTGGCGCGCTTGGCGATGAAGTCCTGGTCCGCCAAGCCTTCTTCGATCACCACGTGGATCAATGCATTGAGCATGGCCACGTCGGTGTCGGCCTTGAACTGCAGGGTGCGCCACGCGTGCTTGCCGATGTCGGTGATGCGTGGGTCCGCCAACACAATCTTGGCACCCTTCTTGGACGCATTTTTCATCCAGGTGGCTGCCACCGGATGGTTGGAAGTGGGGTTGGAGCCGATCACAAAGATCAGGTCCGAGTGCTCCACGTCGTTGACCTGGTTGCTCACCGCGCCGGAGCCCACGCCTTCGAGCAGCGCCGCCACACTAGAGGCGTGGCACAGGCGGGTGCAGTGGTCGACGTTGTTGCTGCCGAAGCCGGTGCGCACCAACTTCTGGAACAAATAGGCTTCTTCGTTGCTGCCCTTGGCAGAACCGAATCCGGCCAGGGCCTTGTTGCCGTACGTGTCACGCAGACCGCGCAACTTGCCGGTCGACAAGGCCAGCGCTTCTTCCCAGGTCGCTTCCCGGAAAACTTCGGACCAATCGGACGAGTCTCGGTTTAGCTTGTTAAGCAACTCGGGATCCTTGGACACACCCGCTTTGCGGATCAGGGGCACGGTCAAGCGCTGGGGGCTGTGCGCGTAGTCGAAGCCGAAGCGGCCCTTGACGCACAAGCGGTTGTGGTTGGCAGGGCCATCGCGCCCATCTACACTGACGATGACATCGTCTTTCACGTTGTAGGTCAACAAACAACCTACGCCACAGAACGGGCATACCGAGTCGACTTTCTTGTCGACCACCTGGGTACCGATGTGGGACTTGGGCATCAAAGCGCCGGTGGGGCAGGCTTGTACGCATTCGCCGCAGGCCACGCAGGTGCTCTCCGCCATGGGGTCGTTCAAGTCGAACACAATTTCGGAATGGGCGCCGCGGTTGGCGTAGCCGATCACGTCATTGACCTGCTCTTCGCGGCAGGCGCGCACACAACGGTTGCACTGGATACAGGCATCCAGATTGACGGCCATAGCGGGGTGGGACACATCCGCCTTGGGTTGCTCGCGGCGCAGGGCCTTGAGCTCGGGGCGCACAGACACATCCATGCGCGCAGCCCAATCGCTCAGCTCGCCGTGTTGCTGCTTGGCGTTAGGTGTGGAGTCTTCTGCATCATTCCATTTGTAGCCCTCATCCGGCATGTCGGAGAGCAACATTTCCAGCACCATCTTCTGGCTTTTGACGGCGCGCTCACTATTGGCCTGCACTTCCATGCCGGCGGTGGCACTGCGGCAGCAGCTCGGGGCCAGCGTGCGTTCGCCTTTGATCTCGACCACGCAGGCTCGGCAGTTGCCGTCGGCGCGCAGGCCGTCCTTGTAGCAAAGGTGAGGGATACACACACCACTGCGTTCCGCCGCTTTCAAAATGGATTCGCCTTCAAAGGCTTCCACAGGCTTTCCATCCAGAAGGAAGGTGATCACTTGGGGCGTCACTTCAACGTGTTTGGCAGGCGCGTTCATTTAGCTCACCTCGTGTGCAAAGTATTTCTGGACGCAACGCACCGGGTTCGGTGCCGCTTGGCCCAGACCGCAGATGGAGGCGTCGGTCATGACCACGTTCAAGTCTTCCAATGTGGTGTGGTCCCACACGGGCGATTCCATCAGCGTAGCGGCCTTGGCCGTGCCTACGCGGCAAGGCGTGCATTGGCCACAACTCTCGTGGGCATAAAAGCGCATCATGTTCAAAGCTGCATCGCGGGCCTTGTCGTGCTGGCTCAGCACGATGACCGCAGCCGATCCGATGAAGCCGCCATGAGGCTGCAAGGTATCAAAGTCGAGCGGCACATGCGACAAGCTGGCCGGAAAAATACCGCCGGACGCACCGCCCGGCAGATAGGCATACAGGTTGTGCCCGTCGAGCATGCCACCGCAGTATTCGTCTACCAGCTCTGCCACCGATATACCGGCGGGGGCCAGCTTCACGCCGGGGAACTTGACGCGACCGCTGACGCTGAATGAGCGCAGGCCCTTGCGACCATTGCGACCGAAACTGCTGAACCAGGAAGCGCCCTTTTCCACAATGTCGCGCACCCAATACAGAGTCTCGAAGTTGTGCTCCAGGGTGGGACGACCGAACAGGCCCACTTGGGCGATGTACGGCGGGCGCATACGAGGCTCGCCGCGCTTGCCCTCAATGCTTTCGATCATGGCGGACTCTTCGCCGCAAATATAGGCACCCGCGCCACGGCGCAGTTCAATGACGGGCAAGGGGCAAGGCGGGTTGGCCTGCAGCTTGGCGATCTCGGTTTCCAGAATGGCACGGCATCCGTGGTACTCGTCCCGAAGGTAGATGTAGCAGGCGGTAGTGCCGACCACCTGGGCCGCCACCAACAGGCCTTCCAGGAAGCGGTGCGGATCGCGCTCGAGGTAGGTACGGTCCTTAAACGTTCCGGGCTCGCCTTCGTCAATGTTCACTGCCATCAGGCGGGGGGCAGGCTGATCGCGCACGATGCGCCACTTGCGCCCTGCCGGGAAACCTGCTCCACCCAGACCACGCAGGCCGGAATCTTCCATGGCCTTGATAACGGACTCGGCGTCCTGTGTACCCTGGCTCAGGGCTGCGGCCAGTGCGTAGCCTCCCTTGGCCTTGTAAGTGTCGTATCCGGTGTAGCCGGGGGCTACTTCCACCGCATGGGGTTCCGGGGACACGGCGCGTTCCGCATAGGCGGACGCTATAAATTCTGTAGCTTGCGTCGCAGAGGGGTGGCCGCCTTTGGCGTCTTTCACCAGCTGCGCAATGGACTCCACGGTCGCCCGGGGCACAGGGTGCTGATGCACGACTGCGGCAGGCGCCTGTTCGCAACGGCCGATACACGGAGCGGGAATCACGCGAACATCTTCATTTCCCAATAGGGAGGGCAGGCGCGCAAGCAGATCCTTGGCGCCCGCCATCTCACAACTCAAGCCATCGCACACCCGCACCGTCAACTGCGGCACGGTCTCGTCACCTCGCACCACTTCAAAGTGGTGGTAGAAGGTGGCGACCTCGTACACCTCGGCCATGGGAATGTTCATTTCCTTGGCGAGGGCTACCAGATGCCTGTCGTGCAGGCAACGGTAGGCGTCGTTGAGTTTGTGCAGGTGCTCAATCAACAGGTCACGCCGGTGAGGCGCTGCGCCAATCAACGCCCGGACCTCAGCCACAGAAGCATCGTCAGCCTGACGACCTTTGAGTTTGCTTTTGCGACGGATGCGGTCCCGCATGTCTTCCACTGTGGCCAATGCCACTGTGGTGGTCTGCGGAGCGAGGCTGGATGCTGTCATGGCGTTCCCGTTGAGATTCTTGAAAGGTTAAGCGAAGAACTTGGCCACGCTCTGCAAGGTGCGGTACACGCCCCAAGCCAAAGGCAAGCCTACCGCCAACCAGGCGAATGCCACCACCCACGTCGGGATGGCATCTGCACCGCCGGTGCTGGCACCGACCTCAGAAGCTGCAGCACGTTCGTGGGCCAGCTTCTTCTCTTCAGCGAGTTCGGCGTCTGTCATGAACCACTTATTGTCCAGGGGGCGGACCAACAGGTTGCAGATCAGGCCCACCACCAGCATGCCCACCAGGATGTACATGGTCTGGTTATAAACCTGCTCGCGAGGAATGCCCAGGCCGAGCTGGTATTCGCGCATGTAGTTCACCACCACAGGACCCAACACACCGGCGGTTGCCCAAGCAGTCAACAGGCGACCGTGGATAGCGCCCACCATCTGGGTACCAAACAAGTCAGCGAGATAAGCAGGCACAGTGGCGAAGCCGCCCCCGTACATACTCAAAATCACACAGAAAGCGCCCACAAAGAGCACGATGCTGCCCGCCGCTGCACTGCCGGGAACGCTGAAGTACATCAGGCCACCCAACACGAAAAACACGATGTAGGTGATCTTGCGACCCATCTTGTCGGACAGACTGGCCCAGAAGAAGCGGCCACCGATGTTGAACAATGAAAGCAGCGCCGTGAAGCCAGCCGCCACGGTAGCAATGGCAGCCAACTGGGCTTTGTCGAGCTCGCCGAATTTGGCTTGCACACCGATCAAGTTGCCGCCGAACACTTCTTGCAACATGGGAGAAGCCATGCCGATCACACCGATACCTGCGCTCACGTTCATGCACAAGACCATCCAGATGAGCCAGAACTGGGGAATGCCCCAGACCTTCTTCACGTGGACGTGCTTTTGGGTGATCATGGCGTTGTTCACTTGGGCAGGAGGAGGCGTCCAACCTGCAGGCTTCCAACCGGTTTCAGGAACACGGTAGCCGAATGCACCGGCCATCATGAACACGAAGTAAACGAGGGCCATCACCACGAAGGTCTGCATCACACCCATGTCAGTGGGGGTAGCGAAATACTTCATCAGGTCAGCGGCCAAGGGGGAGCCGATCATGGCTCCACCACCGAAGCCCATGATGGCCATGCCGGTAGCCATGCCACGACGGTCGGGAAACCATTTGATGAGGGTAGACACCGGCGAGATATAGCCCAAGCCCAGACCGATGCCACCGATCACGCCGGAGCCCAGAATCATGAGCCAGAACTGGTGGGTCTTGATGCCGATCGCAGAGATCAACATGCCACCGCACCAGCACACCGCCGACACCACACCAGCCTTGCGCGGACCGGCACGCTCCAGCCAACCACCCCAGGTGGCAGCGCTGGAGCCCAGCAGCACGAAGAACAGGGTGTACATCCAGCCCAGCGTAGAGATCTGCCAGTCGCAGGTCGTGGTGAACAGCTGTCCCCAGAAACCTACGTCGGGGCTGCACTTGATGGCTTCTTTGATGCCCAGTGCTTTGGAGAGTGGCAGCCAGAACACGGAAAAGCCATAGGCCATACCAATGCAAAGGTGAATGGCGAGAGCGGCGGGCGGTACCAGCCAACGGTTGAAGCCGGGGCCGGCAATGATCCGTTCCTTGTCGAGTAGTCCAGACATGTAGTCTCCTTTAGGATTTATATAAACACTGGCTCACCGCTGTCCAACGGGGCGAGCGCAGTGTTACCGCTCAGGCTGGAGCCGTCCAATGGATTCAACACATGCTTTGATTCAAAAACTAAATGCTGCAGCGCGGCATATGACTGTGATTTAGCAGTGCGAAAGTTGCCATGCTCCACTCAGCCGCCTGCTCCGCAAATCTGTTTGCCGGGGGCATCGACCCTGGTGTGCCGCTCACACTAAATGGATGTCAGCAGTCCCGTATGCGCTGCGGCGTGGCGCAACCAGGCGCCGTCCTGCGCCAATGAAACCGCCGCTTCCATGGCCCGTGAGGGCCGCACGGACGCCTGCGACATGAAGCTGATGGGCGTAAGCACTTGCGGGCTCACAAGCGGCAGTGCTTCCAGCTCGCGGTAGCCCCGCACTGCAGAGACCAACGCGCCCGGCAGCACACTGCACACCTGGCCGGCCACCACACTGAGTGCCAGTGTCAGGATGGAATTGGTTTCAATGATGGCGCGAGGCTTGCATCCCACAGCTGCAAAAGACGCGTCCACAATGGTCCGGTTGTGCATTTCCGACGTCAGCAGGCACAGAGGCAAGTCTGCCGCGTCCTTCCACTGCATGGGCTTGCCGATCTGCAATTCGACCGCGTGGACGCGCGCAGCTTTTCGCAACAGAAAGTAATGCTCGTTGTATTGGGGGTATGAGGTGAGCTGTACCTCACGCAAATTCATCCGCTCGGTATAGCCCAGTGCCAAATCAATTGACAGATTCTCCAGGCGCTTTTCCAGCTCGGTCGAGCTCAAGGACAGCACCACCGGCATTACTTCGGGGTACTTGGCCTGCAACATGGCGGCAAATCGCGCCGCCAACGGCACGGCAGTAGGCACCGCACCCACAATTAATCGACCAGTCGGCTGATTGGCGGTGCTGCGCAAAGACTGCGCCAGCACCTTGTGCTCATGCAACATGCGCCTGGCAGAGGTCAGGACTTGCTCTCCCTCAGGGGTAAAGCCTACGAAGGTGCGCCCCCGTCGGACGATCACCACCTCAAACTCTTCCTCCAGCGCCCGCAAGGCGTTGGAGAGAGCCGGCTGCGTGATGTGGCAGGCCTGCGCCGCCCGGGCAAAGTGGCGGTGCTCATCAAGCGCCACGAGGTACCGGAGGGAAGAGAGCAGGTTCATGACAGGCCGGCTCAGGTCAGCTGTTTTTGCTGATCGTGATGGTCGGGAACTTGCTGGAGAAATCTTTGGACTGCGCCGCAATCTTCAGCGCCACCTGGCGGGCAATGCTTTTGTAGAGGCCGGCCACTTCACTTTCAGGATCTGCAACCACCGTCGGGCGGCCGCTGTCAGCCTGCTCCCGGATCTGCAATGCCAAGGGCAAAGCGCCCAAGTAGTCCATGCCATACCCCGCCGCCATTTTCTTGCCGCCATCAGCTCCGAAGATGTGCTCCACATGGCCGCAGTTGCTGCACACGTGCACTGCCATGTTTTCCACAATACCCAGAATCGGAACACCGACTTTCTCGAACATCTTGATGCCCTTCTTGGCATCCAGCAGCGCAATGTCTTGCGGGGTGGTCACCACCACCGCACCAGTCAAAGGCACCCGCTGGCTCAGGGTGAGCTGGATGTCGCCGGTGCCTGGGGGCATATCCACCACGAGGTAGTCCAAGTCTTTCCAGTTGGTCTGGCGCAGCAACTGCTCCAGCGCTTGGGTGGCCATGGGGCCGCGCCAGATCATGGCCTGGTCGCCATCGACCAAAAAGCCGATGGACATGACCTGAACGCCATGGTTCTCCATGGGCTCCATGGTTTTGCCATCCGCGGTGTCGGGCCGGCCTTCAATGCCCATCATCATGGGTTGGCTGGGTCCGTAAATGTCTGCATCGAGCAAGCCCACGCGTGCGCCTTCGGCGGCCAATGCCAACGCCAGGTTGGCCGCGGTGGTGCTCTTGCCCACGCCACCCTTGCCGGATGCCACGGCCACAATGTTTTTCACACCGGGCAGCAGTTGCACTCCGCGCTGCACCGCATGCGGCACGATGTTCAGCTTGGGGGTCACAGTCACATTGCCCACGCCGGCAACTGCACGCGCAGCTTGCGTCACCAGCTCCACCAGTGATGGCCATTGGCTCTTGGCGGGGTAGCCCAGTTCCAGATCCATGTGCACGTCGGCGCCTTGCACCTTGATGTTTTTGAATGCTTTGGCGCTGGCAAAGGTGGCGCCTGTGTTCGGGTCGATCAGGCTCTGCAAGGCCTGGGTAATGTCTTGTTCGGTAAACGCCATAAAAACTCCTGAATCGGCTGAGTCTATCCAAGCCACCAAACCCGCTGCGGGCTCAGGTGCAATGCGCACGCCACATAACAAGGGTTAACCCCGCACATTTTTTTGTTTACAAGCGCAGCGGGCTTTTGATAATGGCTCCATGAGTGCTGCCATGCCCGCTGTTCCCATGACCGGTCTGCTGCTGACAGGCGGGGGGGCCCGCGCCGCCTACCAAGTCGGGGTCTTGGAGGCCATTGCGGATTTGCGCTTGGCCTGTGGCGCAGGTTGGCAGCCCAACCCCTTTCCCATCATTGCCGGCACATCCGCTGGCGCCATCAATGCCTCGGCGCTAGCCTGCGGAGCCGACGACTTTGACAGCACGGTAAGAAAGATCGCCCACACCTGGCAGAACTTTCATGCCAACGATGTGTACCGTGCCGACCACCTGAGCATGCTGCGCTCCGGTGCCACATGGATGACCCTGCTCTCCCTGGGTTGGGTACTGGCCAAATGGCGGCGCATCAAGCCCCGCTCTTTGTTGGACAACGCCCCCTTGGGCACACTATTGCAAAGCCTGGTGCCGCTTGAGCGACTGCCCCAATTGCTGCGGCAGGGTCATTTGCAGGCGCTGGCAGTAACCGCCTCCAGCTACAGCACCGGCGACCACGTTACGTTCTATGAGGGCGACAAACGCCTCATGCCTTGGGTGCGCACCCAGCGCTATGCGGTACGCGATCGCATAACCCATGAGCACCTGCTGGCATCGAGCGCGATCCCCTTTGTGTTTCCGGCAACGCAGTTGCACATCAACGGACGGGACGAGTACTTCGGCGACGGCTCCATGCGCCAGAGCGCCCCGATTGCACCTGCTATTCATTTGGGAGCAGAGCGCATCCTGGTCATTGGCGCCGGACGCATGCACGAGCCCAAAGAGGAGGCCCATCTGCACACCACCAGCAGCTACCCCAGCATCGCCCAGATTGCAGGGCATGCGCTATCCAACATCTTTCTGGATGCGCTGGCCGTGGATGTCGAACGCGTGCAGCGCATTAACCAGACCATCAAACTAGTGCCTGAAGACGCCCGCAAAGGCAGCGCACTGCGCCCGGTTGAACTGCTCGTGATTGCGCCCAGCCAACGCCTGGATGCCGTGGCCTCGCGGCATGTGAAGGACCTGCCCCATGCCGTGCGCACCATGCTGAACGGCGTGGGGGTGTCGTCCGCCAAGGCCGACGTCAAAGGTGCAGCACTCGCCAGCTACCTGCTGTTTGAGAGCGGCTACACCACCGAGCTGATGGCACTGGGCTATGCAGACGCCCAAAAACAGCGCGCCGAGGTTTGCAAATTTTTCGGGTGGACCGATCCCGCCAACCACGACCAGCTGCAAAGCGATGCGATTGTGGTGGAGCGGCGCAAAGATCCGCTGCGCCTTCGCTAAGCGACCGCCTTGTGAGCCGGCTCGCTGTTCAGGACAGCCAAGGCCTCCTGCGCCCAAGCGATGCTGCCCTCTTCAAACATGATGCCCTTCTTGAGAATCAAATGCTGCAGCCGCTTGGCCCGTGGCATCGCAGCGCCCCTCGCAAAGTCCCGGGCTTCGATGGCGCGGTAATGCGCCAGCCGCTCGGTGTGCTGGGCAATCCGAGCGCGGAGTTCATCACTCAAGTCCACTTCATTCAGGGCGGCATCCGCGCGGATCTTGACGGTGAACTCATCCCGCAAATCCATAGGCGCAGCAGGCTCGCTGGTCCAGCGCACCAGCTCCGCGCGGCCATCCGGCAGCACCTTGTACTCCCGCTTGCGGGTAGCACCGGCGTCGGGCGCGCTGTCAGAGACGATCCAACCCTTCTCTTCCATTCGGGCCAGTTCGCGGTATATCTGCTGGTGCGTGGCGTGCCAGAAGTAGCCGATGGACTTGTCAAACCGCCGGGCCAGCTCGTACCCTGAGGACGGTTTTTCAATCAACGAAGTGAGCACGGCATGGGCAAGCGACATGCGGGCGAGTCTAAGGGCAGCACTCTAACTATGCAACCAGTTGCATAAATCTGGCTAGACTTCTACACTGCAACTGGTTGCATAGCCGCTCATGCCTTGGTAACGGCCGGCCACCCGAACACATAACAGGAGACACCCATGACTGCCACGCTCACCTACCCCCACATGCTCGCCCCCTTGGACCTGGGCTTTACCACCCTCAAAAACCGGGTGCTCATGGGCTCCATGCACGTGGGCCTGGAAGAAGCCAAAGACGGCTTCACCCGCATGGCCGCCTTTTACGCCGAGCGCGCCAAGGGCGGTGTGGGCTTGATCGTGACCGGCGGCATTGCGCCCAATGACCGCGCTCGCCCCATGCCCGGCGGCGCCGCCATGACCACGCAAAAGGAAGCCGACAAACACAAGGTGGTGACCGACGCGGTGCACGCCGCGGGCGGCAAGATTTGCATGCAGATCCTGCACTTCGGCCGCTACGCCTACCACCCCGAGCTGGTGGCTCCCAGCGCCCTCAAGGCGCCCATCAGCCCCTTCCGCCCCCATGCGCTGACCACTGAAGAAGTGAGCCAGACCATCGAGGATTACGCAAACGCGGCGGCCCTGGCCCAAAGCGCGGGCTATGACGGCGTGGAGATCATGGGCTCTGAGGGCTACCTGATCAACGAATTCATTGCCAAGCAAACCAACCAGCGCGACGACGAGTGGGGCGGCAGCTACGAGAACCGCATCCGCTTCGCGCTGGAGATCGTGCGCAAGACGCGCGCACGGGTGGGGGCCAACTTCATCATCATCTTCCGCCTCTCCATGCTGGACTTGGTGGAAGGCGGCTCCACTCTCGATGAAGTGGTGCAGCTCGCCCAGGCCCTCGAAGCTGCGGGCGTGACCATCTTGAACACCGGCATCGGCTGGCACGAAGCCCGCATTCCCACCATCGCCACCAAAGTGCCGCGCGCAGCGTTTGCCTGGGTCACCGAGCAGCTCAAAGGCAAGGTGAAGATTCCGCTAATCGCCACCAACCGCATCAACACGCCGGAAGTGGCCGAGCAAATCCTCAGCAGTGGCCAGGCCGACATGGTGAGCATGGCCCGCCCCTTTCTGGCTGACCCGTTGTTTGTGCAAAAGGCGGCCGAGGGCAAAGCCGACCAGATCAACACCTGCATCGGCTGTAACCAGGCCTGCCTGGACCACACTTTTGGCGGCAAGATCACCAGCTGCCTGGTGAACCCGCGCGCCTGCCACGAAACCCTGATGGTGGACAGCCCCGCCCCCAGCAAAGAGCGCATCGCCGTGGTGGGCGCAGGCCCCGCCGGTTTGGCTTTCTCCACTGAAGCTGCCAAGCGCGGCTTTGAGGTCACATTGTTTGACGCTGCCAGCGAGATCGGCGGCCAGTTCAACGTGGCCAAGCAGGTGCCCGGCAAAGAAGAGTTTTACGAGACGCTGCGTTACTTTGGCAAGCAGATTGAATTGACTGGCGTAAAGCTACAGCTGAACAAAAAAGTCAGCGCCCAAGACCTAAGCTCCGCCGGCTTCAAACACGTGGTGTTGGCCACTGGCGTAACACCGCGCATGCCCGAGATTGAAGGCATCCAGCACCCCAAAGTGCTGGGCTACCTGGACGTGCTGCGCGACAAGAAACCCGTAGGCAAAACCGTGGCGCTGATTGGCGCGGGCGGGATTGGCTTTGACACCGCCGAATTCCTGCTGCACGAAGGCACCAGCCCCAGCTTGGACCAAGCCAAGTTCTTTGCCGAGTGGGGTGTAGACACCACTTATGCCAGCGCTGGTGGCTTGAAACCCGCACATATTGAGAAGACACCGCGCAAGGTCTACCTGCTGCAGCGCAAGACCAGCAAAGTGGGTGACGGCCTGGGCAAGACCACGGGCTGGATTCACCGCACCTCGCTCAAGAACCGCGAGGTGGAAATGATCAATGGCGTGACCTACCGCAAGGTGGACGACGCCGGCCTGCACATCACCGTGGGCGACAAGGACATGGTGCTGCCAGTGGACAACGTGGTGGTCTGCGCAGGCCAGGACCCGCAGCGCGCGCTGCAGGCTGACCTGCAAGCCGCAGGCGTGAACGTGCACCTGATTGGCGGCGCCGATGTAGCCGCCGAGCTGGATGCCAAGCGCGCCATCAAGCAGGGCACCGAACTGGCCTTGGCCTTTGGTGCTCTGCCTGCTCAGGCGGCTGAAGCAAGTGCTGCAGCCACGCTGGCGCAAACCCTGCCTGCCCCGGTGGCCGCCAGCCTCAAGCTGTGGCACCAGATGATTGCCGAAAACAACCTGGCCGAGCTGCCCACCATCCTGCACCGCAAGGCCGTGTTCCGCTCGCCCATGGCGCACACGCCCTACCCCAGCGCGCAGGCGGTGCAAGTCATCTTGACCAACGTGGTGCAGGTGTTTGAAGATTTCAAATACCACCGCGAATTGGCCAGTGCCGATGGCCTGAGCTTGGTGCTGGAGTTCAGCGCCAAGGTCAATGGCAAAGAGCTCAAGGGCATTGACATGGTGCAGTTCGACGCCGAGGGCAAGATCACCGACTTTGAAGTCATGGTGCGCCCCATGAGCGGCTTGCAAGCACTGGGCGATGAAATGGGCAAGCGACTGGCGCCCTATATGGCCATGATGAAGCCGGCCAAGACCTGAAGGCTGGATGCATCAACACTATAAAAACAATAGCTGCTCGCGCAAATTCCACCTGCGCTAGCAGCCTATTTGGCATATAAAAGGAGACACATATGGAGTTTGAAACCCTGAAGGTCACGCTGGACACGCACATTGCCACCATCCGCCTGAACCGCCCCGACAAAGCCAACGCCATGAACGCCACCATGTGGCAAGAAATCCGCCAGGCCTTTGAATGGGTGGACCGCACACCCGAGGCGCGTGTGGCGGTATTGCAGGGCGAGGGCAAGTTGTTTTGCGCGGGTATCGACCTGCAAATGATGATGGGCATAGGCCCGCAGATTGCCAACGAGTGCGACGGCCGCATGCGCGAGTCCCTGCGCCGCATGATTCTGGACATGCAAGACACGCTCACCAGCCTGGAGCGCTGCCGCAAGCCGGTGCTGGCTGCCATCCATGGCGGCTGCATTGGGGGCGGCATCGACCTCGTGACCTGCGCCGACATGCGCTACGCCAGCGCCGATGCGTTTTTCACCATCAAGGAGATCGACATCGGCATGACCGCCGACGTGGGCACCCTGCAGCGCCTGCCCAAGCTGGTGGGCGATGGCATCACCCGCGAGCTGGCATACACCGGCCGCAAGATGGAAGCAGAAGAGGCCAAGAGCATCGGCCTGGTGAACCGCGTGTTTGAAAGCCGCGAAGCGCTCTACGCCGGGGTGCAGGAGATTGCAGCCACGATTGCGGCCAAGTCCCCACTGTCTATTCGCGGTACCAAAGAAATGATCACCTACGCCCGCGACCACAGCGTGGCCGACAGCCTGAACTACATCGCCACTTGGAACGCCGCCATGCTGATGAGTAAGGACCTGACCGAGGCAATGACGGCGAACATGCAGAAGCGGGCTCCAGTGTTTAAGGACTGACCTTCCTTTCTCGCGCATAGTCTCTGCTGGGCTCGCAGCAGGCTGGGGGTACGTACCTCCGCTCGTGTCCCCCGCTCGCTCCAGCGGGCTCCTCCTTGACCTCGCTGCGGCACGCCCCCCCAGCCCGCTGCTGCGAAGTGAGGCGAGGTGAAATATCCGTGGTTTACAAGTCACGTCACTTGAAAAGTGGAGCGGCTGTCTGTTTTGCGTAACGCACCAGCTCCGCGCAGGATCAGGCGGGCTGGGCGTTTTGCGTAGGTCAAGGAGGAGGCCGAAGGCCGGGGGACACGTAGCAAAACGCCCAGCTCGCCTGATCCCCCCGCAAATACAGAACCAAAGCACAGCCCGACTAAAATCACCGGTTCCTCTGTGAAAGTCGATTCCCCATGCCTCGCCAACTCTTCGTTACCACCGCCCTTCCCTACGCCAACGGCAACTTCCATATCGGTCACATCATGGAATACATCCAGGCCGACATCTGGGTGCGGTTCCAGCGCATGCAAGGCAACGCGGTGAACTTCTGCGGCGCGGACGACACGCACGGGGCGCCCATCATGATTGCCGCTGAAAAGGCTGGCGTAACCCCCGAGCAGTTCGTGGCCAACATCGCCGCCGGGCGCAAGCAGTACCTGGAAGGCTTTCACATCAGCTTTGACAACTGGCACAGCACCCACTCGCCCGAAAACACCGAGCTGGCCCGCCAGATCTACCGTGACCTGCGCGACCGCGCTGATGGCAGCCTGATTGAGGTGCGCACCATCGAGCAGTTCTTCGACCCCGAGAAGAACATGTTCTTGCCGGACCGCTACATCAAAGGCGAATGCCCCAAGTGCCACGCCAAAGACCAGTACGGCGACAACTGCGAAGTCTGCGGCTCGGTCTACGCGCCCACCGACCTGATCAACCCTTACTCTGCTTTGTCCGGCGCCAAGCCCGAGCTCAAAAATTCTGAGCACTACTTCTTCAAGTTGTCTGACCCGCGATGCGTGGAGTTCCTGGAGAACTGGACGCAAGACGGCAAGCTGCAGCCCGAAGTGGCGAACAAGATCAAAGAGTGGTTCAGCGTGCGCACCAACCCGGACGGCACCCAAAGCGAAGGCCTGGGCGACTGGGACATCAGCCGCGATGCGCCCTACTTCGGCATCGAGATTCCCGATGCGCCGGGCAAGTACTTTTATGTGTGGCTGGACGCGCCTGTGGGCTACCTGGCGTCGCTCAAGAACTGGTTTGACAAAGGCGGGCCCAAGGCCAAGCACGACGACGCTCGCAGCTTTGGCGAGTACATGGCCGCTGCCGACACCGAGCAGTACCACTTCATCGGCAAAGACATCGTCACCTTCCACACGCTGTTCTGGCCCGCGATGCTGAAGTTCAGCGGCCGCAAAACACCCAACAACGTGTTCGTGCACGGCTTCCTGACCGTGAACAACGGCGAGAAGATGAGCAAGAGCCGCGGCACCGGCCTCGACCCGCTCAAGTACCTGAGCCTGGGCATGAACGCTGAGTGGTTGCGCTACTACCTGGCGGCCAAGCTGAGCGCCCGCAATGAAGACATCGACTTCAACGCCGAAGACTTCATGCTGCGGGTGAACAGCGATTTAATCGGCAAGTTCATCAACATCGCTTCCCGCGCTGCCGGCTTTTTGACCAAGCGCTTTGAAGGCAAATTGACCAGCAACTTCGGCACCCAAGGCGGAGCCCTGCTGGCTGAAATCCGGGGTGCTTCTGCCGCGTTGGCGGCAAATTTCGAGGCCCGCGAATACAGCAAGGCCACCCGCGAAGTCATGATGCTGGCCGACAAGGTGAACGCCTATGTGGACCAGAACAAGCCTTGGGACTTGGCCAAAGACGTAGCCAACAACGAGGCACTGCACCAGGTGTGCTCGGTGCTCATCAACGCGTTTGACGCCCTGAGCCGTTACCTGGCCCCTGTGCTGCCAGGCCTGGCGCAAGCGGTGCAAAACTTTGTGGGCCGCCCCATGGACACCTGGGCTGTGGCCGGCGATGTGCAAGCCATCCAGCCCTACCAACACCTGATGCAACGCGTCACCCCTGAGCAGCTGGAAGCGCTTTTTGAGCCAAAAGAGCCTCTAGCGCCCGCGGAAACTGCGCAAGCAGCTCCTAAAAAGGTAGCAAAGTCAGCGCCCGCAGCCGTGCCTGCCGACCCCAACGCTCCCGGCGGCGAGGCCTTGGCACCCACCATCAGCATTGACGATTTCGCCAAGATCGACCTGCGCATTGCAAGAATAGTGAACTGCGAAGCGGTAGAGGGCTCCACCAAGTTGCTGCGCCTGACCCTCGATGTGGGCGAGAAGAACGCTGAAGGCCAGCCCACCACGCGCAATGTTTTCAGCGGTATTGCCAGCATGTACAAGCCCGAAGAGCTGGTAGGCCAACTCACGGTGCTGGTGGCCAACTTGGCACCGCGCAAGATGAAGTTCGGCATGTCGGAAGGCATGGTCATGGCAGCCAGCCATGCAGATGAAGGTGCCAACCCCGGCATCTACATCCTTAACCCCTGGCCCGGCGCCCAGCCTGGCATGCGCATCCACTAAAGCACAGTCGCTTTATCCATCAGGCACAGCACACACCGGTCCCACAGCATGATCCCCCTGATCCGTGGTTGGACCGATGTGCAGCGCACCCCGCAAGCCAACACACGCCTGGGCGTGACGCTTGCCGCCGTGGCGGGGGCGGCGAATGCCGGCGGCTTTCTTGCGGTGAATCAGTACACCTCCCACATGACCGGCGTGGTGTCTGGCATGGCGGACGCTTTGGTGCTGGGCCACACCAGCACTGCACTGGTCGGCTTGGCCATGCTGCTGGCCTTTGTGACCGGTGCCATGTGCACTGCCTTGCTGGTGAACTGGGGCATGCGCCACCACTTGCACAGCGCATATGGCCTGCCGCTATTGCTGGAGGCAGCGCTGCGGCTGGTATTCGGCTTGTTTGGTGGCGCGATTGCCGTCGCCGCCCACCTGTTTGTGCCGCTCACAGTGGTTTTGCTCTGCTTCATCATGGGTCTGCAGAACGCGGTGATCACCAAAATCTCGCGCGCAGAGATTCGTACCACCCACATCACCGGTCTGGTCACCGATATGGGCATTGAGCTGGGCAAGCTGCTCTACATCAACCCCGCCCCTCTGAATACCCTGTGCGCGCCAACCGCGACAAGCTGCGCCTGCAATTGAAACTGATTGGCGCCTTTGCTTTGGGCGCTCTGGTCGGGGCCATGGGCTTCAAGCACGTGGGCTACATCGCCACCCTGCCTTTGGCCTTGGCGCTGCTGGCGCTGGTGATCAAACCCTTGTGGAAGGACCTGCACCCTTCCGCTTATCCTGCCGCCTGACCCCGCCATGTCTGCACCCCGCTTTTTCCACCCGCGCCTGATGGATGCCCTGCAGGGTTACAACCGGCAGCGCTTGGCGGGCGACATTGGCGCAGGCCTTACCGTGGGTGTGGTGGCGCTGCCCTTGGCCATGGCCTTTGCCATCGCCAGCGGCCTCAAGCCCGAAGCAGGTTTGTTCACTGCCATCATTGCCGGCTTTCTGATCTCCGCGCTGGGCGGCAGCCGGGTGCAAATCGGCGGGCCTGCCGGCGCATTCATCGTCATCGTGTACGGCATCGTCGAGCGCTATGGCTATGCCAACCTGGTCATCGCCACGGCCATGTCCGGCGTGATGCTGTTTGCCTTCGGTTTCTTCCGGTTGGGCACACTGGTGCGCTTTATCCCGATTGCGGTGGTCATCGGCTTTACCAACGGCATTGCGGTGTTGATTGCGCTCTCGCAGGTCAAAGACTTTCTGGGCCTGAACACCGGCCCCATGCCGGGCAGCTTCTTCGGAATCCTGCACACGCTGGGGGCATCGCTCTCCACCATCAACCTGCAGGCGACGGCACTCGCATTGGCCAGTCTGGCGGTCATCGTCGCATGGCAGTTCGGTTTGGCTCGCTTGGCACCATCCAAAGCCTGGGCAGCCAAGCTGGCACTGGTACCTGGCGCAGTGGTCGCACTGGTGGGGGCTACGCTCGTGGTGGGCCTAGCAGACCTGCAAGTAGAAACCATAGGCAGCCGCTTCGGCGGTGTGCCATCAAACCTGCCGGGCTTTGTATTGCCGGAATTCAGCTGGGAGACCGTGCGCTTTTTGTTCATACCCGCCACCACCTTGGCCATGCTGGGCGCCATTGAATCCTTGCTTTGTGCCCGCGTGGCCGACGGAATGATTGGCGACCGGCACGACCCCAACCAGGAGCTGATGGCCCAGGGCATTGCAAACTTGGTAACCCCTTTCTTCGGTGGCATGCCGGCCACCGGCACCATTGCCCGCACGGTCACCAACATCAAGAGTGGTGCCAGCAGCCCGGTGGCAGGCATGGTGCATGCGGCCACCTTGCTGCTGGTAGTGCTGGTGGCGGCACCCCTGGCCAAAAACATTCCGCTCGCCGCCATGGCCACCATCCTCATGTTTGTGGCCTGGAACATGGGCGAGTGGCGCGAGTTTGTGCACCTGCGGCAATACCGCCTGCCTTACCGCGCCACCTTGCTGGCCGTGTTTTTGCTGACCGTGGTGTTTGACCTTACGGTGGCTGTTGAGGTCGGGCTGGTCGCCGCCTGCCTGACCTTCATCTACCGCATCTCCAGCCTCTCGCGTTGCGAGCAACTCAGCGCGCAGGACTACCCGCCGCTGGTGGGCCTCGAACGCGATGTCGCCGCCCATCGGTTGCATGGAGCCATCTTCTTCGGCGCGGTTAAGCTGATTGAAAACCTCGAAGACCACCTGCCCGCCCGTGTGCTGGTGCTGGACTTCAAAAACGTGCTCTACATAGATTCCTCCGGCGCGGACACCGTGCTGGATTTGGTGCACACCTGCCACAAGCGGGGTGTGCGCCTGATTGCGTGCGGGCTGGCATTCCAGCCGCAAGACATCCTGCTGCGCTGCGGTGTGACCGAAGCGCTGGGCCCTGCCAACCTCAGCCCTACGTTGGCGCAAGCCCTAGAGCTCGCCGTGCATGATGCACAAGCGACCTGATGCACGCCACGCCCTGATTTTTCCCAACCCTATTGCATGACCTCCACAACAAAAACAAGCGCACCCCTGCACTTTGATGTGCTCATCGTTGGAAGCGGCCTCGCCGGGCTGAGCGCAGCTCTATTGCTCTCGCAGCAATACCGCGTGGCCATCCTGACCAAACGCGCGGTGCGCGAAGGCAGCAGTGGCTGGGCCCAAGGTGGCATCGCCGCTGTGTGGGACAAGGATGACAGCTTTGCCGCCCACGTGGACGACACCTTGATCGCCGGCGCCGGCCTGTGCGACCTCAAAGCCACCCAGTTCGTGGTGGAAAACGCGCCCCAGTCCATCGCCTGGTTGCAAAAGCTGGGTGTGCCGTTTTCGGAAGAGGCGGGCCACGCGGGCCAGCTGCACCTCACCCGCGAAGGCGGCCACAGCGCACGACGCATCGTCCATGTGACCGATGCCACCGGCGCGGCGGTGCAGCAAACCCTGATTGAGAAGGTAAAAGCCAGCGCCAACGTGACGCTGTTTGAGCACCACACGCTGGTCGACCTGATCACTACCACCAAACTCGGCCAAGCGGGCCCCAACCGCTGCGTGGGCCTGTACGCGCTGGACGACGATACTGACGAAGTACTCACCTTCCAGGCGCCCCACACCATCCTGGCCACGGGTGGCGCGGGCAAGGTCTACCTTTACACCACCAACCCCGACACGGCCACCGGCGACGGCATTGCCGCAGCCTGGCGAGCAGGCTGCCAGGTGCAGAACATGGAGTTCATCCAGTTCCACCCCACCTGCTTGTTCCACCCGCACGCCAAGAGCTTTTTGATCACCGAGGCGGTGCGCGGCGAAGGTGGCCGCCTGCTGCTGCCCACCGGCGAACGCTTTATGCCCAAGCATGACCCGCGCGCCGAGTTAGCCCCGCGGGACGTGGTGGCCCGCGCCATCGACTTCGAGATGAAGAAAGGCGGCTTCGACTGCGTGTACCTCGACATCTCGCACCAACCGCTGAGCTTTATCAAAGAGCACTTTCCCAATATCTACGCCCGCTGCCTGGAACTGGGCATCGACATGGCTAAGCAACCCATTCCTGTGGTGCCGGCTGCCCACTACACCTGCGGCGGCGTGGTCACCGACCTCGATGCCCGCACCGATGTAGAGGGCCTTTACGCCGTGGGCGAAACCGCCTGCACCGGCTTGCACGGTGCGAACCGCCTGGCATCCAATTCGCTGGTGGAGTGCATGGTGTTTGCGCGATCCGCTACTGCATTGATAGCAAGTGAGCTGGCTAGCGGCAGCTCAGAGGCACCGCGCCAGTTGCCCGCCTGGGACGATAGCCGCGTCACCGATGCGGACGAGAGCGTGGTCATCTCCCACAACTGGGACGAGCTGCGCCGCTTCATGTGGGACTACGTGGGCATCGTGCGCACCAACAAGCGGCTGGAGCGCGCGGCCCACCGCATCGCCCTGCTGCAAGACGAGATTGCCGAGTTCTATGCCCACTTCCACGTCACGCGCGACCTGCTGGAGTTGCGCAACCTGGTGCAAGTGGCCGACCTGATTGTGAAGAGCGCCCAAGCCCGCCACGAGAGCCGCGGCCTGCACTTCAGCCGCGACTACCCCGGCATGCTGGAATCTGCGGTGCCTACGACGCTCACGCCTTGAGCTTTTTCTTGGCCTGAAGCGCTGCGCGCAGGTGCTCGTAAAACACCTGTGAGGGCGCGCTCAAGGTGGCGCCGCGCAAAGTCGTGAGGCCCAATTGCCGGGAAACCGCAGGCTGCCTTAAGGCCACCCCCACCAAGGTGGGGTGGTTTGCAGGCAATGCCAGCCGCGGCACGGCTGCCATGCCCAGACCCGCCTCCACCATGCCCAGCAGCGTGGCAATGTGGCTGACCTCAAAGCGGTATGAAGGGTTGCAGCCGGCGCGGGCCAATGCGTCGTCCAGCAGCTGGCGATTACCACTGCTGCGCGCGACGGCAATCAACTTCTCATCCGACAAATCAGCCCACGCGACGGAACGGCGCTTGGCCATGGCGTGTCCGCGGGGCATGGCCAACACAAACTCATCATCATGGATCGGGAGGAAGTCCACCCCCGGCACCTGGTTGCCCATAAACGCGATACCGAAATCGCACTCGCCCGCCAGCACACTGGCCACCACTTGACCGGCAGCCTCATCCATCAAGCGGATACGGATCTTCGGAAACTTGTCGCTGAAGGAGCTGACCACCGAAGGCAAAAAGTGCAGCGCCGCCGAGGGCACACAGGCCACGGTCACACGCCCGATACGGCTTCCCGCAATGTCAGAGATGCCGAGCATGGCTGCTTCCAGGTCGTCCAGTGCCGCGCGGGCTCGGTCCAGAAACGTGCGCCCAAGCGACGTCAACTTCACAT
This sequence comes from Comamonadaceae bacterium, assembly GCA_027488985.1. Lineage (GTDB taxonomy): Bacteria > Pseudomonadota > Gammaproteobacteria > Burkholderiales > Burkholderiaceae_C > Allorhodoferax > Allorhodoferax aquaticus. The sequence goes on from JAIYAR010000009.1 coordinate 483,099, forward strand.
CGCGGGTGGTGCGATTGAACAGCTTGGCACCCAATATGGACTCCAGTCGCTCAATACGCCGACTCAACGCCGGAGATGACAAATGGATCTCGTCCGCCGCTGCGCGGAAGCTGCCCCGCTCCGCCACGGCCACAAAAGCCTGTAGTTGTTGCAAGTCGAAATTGATGCGTGCCATGCACCAATACTAGCAAAAGTTGCAATTCACAAAACGACGGGCAAAGCGCAACATCCGCTCCATAACGATCTGGAGACAAGGCTATGCCCATGAAAAATTTGCTCACCGCCACGGTTGCCATTGGCGCACTGTTTACCCCGCTTACCCAGGCACTTGCCCAGGCATGGCCTGAGAAGACCATCACCATCGTGGTCCCGACGGCTGCAGGTGGAGCCAATGACGCGATTGCCCGCATCATCGGCCAAGGCCTCAGTGCAAAACTCGGCCAAGCCGTGGTGGTGGAAAACAAAGCGGGTGCAGGCGGTGCTATTGCATCCGACCATGTCGCCAAGGCTGCACCCGACGGATACACCATCATGTTGGGTTACATCGCCACCCATGGCATCAACCCGGCCCTGCAAAAGCTAAAGTACGACCCAGTCAATGACTTCGAACCTATCGGCATGATTGCTGCGTCGCCCACTGTGCTGGTGGTCAACAACAATGTGCCGGCAAAGACTGCCAAGGAACTGGTCCAGCTGATCAAAGCGAAGCCCAACACCTTCAATTACGCCAGCGCAGGAAACGGTACCGCTCCCCACATTGCGGGTGAGCTGTTCAAAATGTCTGCTGCCCTGGAAATGCAGGGCATTCCGTACAAAGGCTCTGCTCCTGCTGTGGTGGACACCATTGCGGGCAGCACCCAGCTCATGTTCCCCAGCATGTTTACCGCTTACCCGCAGGTCAAGGGCGGCAAGCTGCGTGCCTTGGGCATAGCCGGCGAGAAGCGTTCCGTCGTCATGCCCGAGCTGCCCACACTTGCAGAGCAGGGAATTGCGAATGTGAACATGTCGCAGTGGTACGCGATGTTTGCGCCTGCCAAAACACCCAAGGCCATCATTGACAGATTGAACAAGGAAATGAATGCCATCCTGACTGACAAAGCGACAGAGAAGAAGATCGAAGACCAAGGCGCAGAAGTCGAGACGGGCACTCCCGACCAGCTCAAAGCCTTCGTCAAGAAAGAAGCCGCACATTGGAAATCGGTTGTGACCGCGGCCAAGATCCAAATCGAGTGAGCGGGGGAACTCACAGCATGAACTTGCAAGACTGGATCGGCCGCAGCGAAACCGTTGACGACATTGCCACCGCCACCCCTTACGCCGCACTGTCTGCCACGCTGGACTGGCCAGCACCCTTGGCAGGACAACGCCCTGCACCCGGCACGCCCCTGCCTTACCTGTGGCACTGGTTGTATTTCTTGCCCATGTACGCACAATCGGAGATCGGTGCGGACGGCCATGCCAAACGTGGCAGCTTTTTGCCCCCCGTATCCCTTCCCCGCCGCATGTGGGCGGGCAGCGACTTCAGCTTTCACACACCATTGTTGGTAGGTGATGCGCTTCGCCGCACCTCCACCATCGTGGATGTGAAGGAAAAATCAGGCCGCACCGGCAATCTGATTTTCGTGAAAGTGCGCCACGAGATTAGCCGCAATGGCGAGGGCCATCCCGCCCTCACCGAGCACCACAACATCGTTTACCGCGATGCCCCCAAGCCGGATGATGTAGTGCCAGCGCCTACACCTGCGCCGGCGGCATTTTCATGGGAGCGCCACATCGTGCCCGATGACGTGCTCTTGTTCCGCTACTCGGCGCTGACCTTCAACGGCCACCGCATCCACTACGACCGTAAGTACGTCACTGAAGTGGAAGGCTACCCCGGCCTCATCGTTCATGGCCCGCTGATTGCCACTTTGTTGATGGACCTGTTGCGCAGCAACAAGCCCGATGCGGTGGTGCGCAATTTCGAATTCAAGGCCGTGCGGCCCACGTTTGATATCCACCCGTTCTCCGTGCACGGAGAGCCGTCTGCAGACGGCAAGACGGTGCGCCTCTGGGGCAGAGACCAGGAAGGGTTTCTGACCATGGATGCTACAGCCACGCTCGCCTGAAACCCTGCTCCCTCCTTCTCATCGCTATGCAACCTCTCAAAGGCATCACCGTTGTCACGCTGGAACACGCCATTGCAGCGCCCTTTGCCACCCGACAACTGGCCGACATGGGTGCCCGTGTCATCAAGATTGAACGCCCCGGCACCGGCGACTTTGCCCGCGGTTACGACGAACGTGTGCGTGGCCTGGCCTCGCACTTTGTCTGGACCAACCGCTCCAAAGAGAGCCTGACCCTGGATGTCAAGCACGAGGAAGCGCAAAAGATCCTGATGCGCCTGATCCTCGAAGAGGCGGACGTGGTGGTGCAAAACCTCGCACCGGGTGCCGCAGCGCGTCTGGGCTTGTCTTACGAAGCACTCTCCAAGGTCAAGCCCGGCATCATCGTCTGCGACATCTCCGGCTACGGCAGCAACGGCCCCTACCGCGACAAAAAGGCCTACGACCTTTTGATCCAGAGCGAAGCCGGTTTCGTATCCGTCACCGGCACGCCGGACACGCCCTCCAAGGCAGGGCCGTCGATTGCCGACATTGCCGCCGGCATGTATGCCTACACCAACATCCTGGCCGCGCTGATGCACCGCCAGCGAACCGGTCAAGGACAACGCATCGACATCTCGATGCTTGAAGCCCTGGGCGAGTGGATGAACTATCCGCTGTACTACGCTTTCGAAGGTGCTGCCCCCCCGGCGCGCACCGGTGCCAGCCACGCCACCATTTACCCCTATGGCCCTTTTGCCGCCGGAGATGGCAAGACCGTCATGCTCGGTCTGCAAAACGAGCGAGAGTGGAAGATCTTCTGCGACAAGGTTTTGCTGCAACCCGAACTCGCCAGCGAAGAACGCTTCTCCAGCAATGCCAAGCGCAGTGCCCAGCGCGCAGAGCTGTCTGCCCTGATCCTGCAAGCCTTCTCCAGCCTCTCCGCCGATGACGTGGCGCAGCGCCTGGAAGAAGCCGGCATCGCTAACGCACAAGTCAACACCATGGCCGAAGTGTGGGAGCACCCTCAGCTCAAAGCCCGCCAGCGCTGGACCACCGTAGAAACCGCCAAAGGCACTGTGCCGGCCCTCATACCGCCCGGTAGTTGGCAGCATTGCGCTGCCCGCATGGACCCGGTGCCTGCATTGGGCGAGCACACTGGCGCCATTCTCAGCAGCCTGGGCTACAGCGCAGCACAGATAGACGCGTTGCGCACCGAAGCCGCAGTGTGAGCGCCGCATGAGCACGCTGGCCCCCTACACCTACCTCTTCGTTCCGGGCAATCGTCCGGAACGCTTTGCCAAAGCGGCAGCAAGCGAGGCCGAGCGCGTCATTCTCGATCTGGAAGATGCAGTTTCGCCAGCAGACAAAGCTGCAGCACGGCAAGCAATCCACACCTGGATGCACGCCGCCTCCACCACCTTGCCACCGCAGCGGCTGATGGTGCGCATCAACGATGCTCGCAGCGACTTCTTTTTCGACGATCTAGCCCTTCTGCGAACGCTGCCTGCCTGCGGCGTCATGCTGGCCAAAGCGGAACGCGCTGCAGACCTGCAAACGGTTCGTGACGCCATGCAAGCTGATACAGAGTTGCTCGCCTTGGTGGAAACCGCCGTCGGCATCGCCGCATGTCAATCCATCGCTAACCATTCAGCCGTGACACGGCTCGCATTGGGCGCGCTGGATCTGATGGTGGACCTGAACATCCCCGCCGACAGCCCTACGCTCACGCTGGCAGCTTCGCAGCTGGTGTTGGCATCGCGAGCCGCATGGCTCGCTGCTCCGGTGGCAGGCGTTACCCCCTCGGTGCTGGCCGAGCACACCCAAGCCGATATGCAGGACGCTCTGCGTGTCGGCTTCGGCGCCAAGATGTGCATCCACCCCGCCCAATTGGCAGGCGTACGCCGTGCCTTAGCCCCACTGCCTGCGGAGGTCGAGTGGGCGCAGGAAGTCGTCACCGCCTGGGATGCTGCCCACTCAGGCGATGGCCCCACGGGTGCGCTCCAGGTACAGGGAAGGATGGTGGACAAACCTGTCTACTTGCGCGCCCTGCGCCTCCTCGATCTCCAAAAGTTTTCACAAGTGACTGCCTGAGTCGCCTTCCCTATTCATTACGTCTCCATAGAAGGAATAAAAAATGTCTTCCACCATCATCGACTCCAAGATCTTCACCGACATGTTCAGCGACGCTGCAATGCGCCAAGTCTGGTCGGACGAAAACCGCACGGCCAAGTACCTCGACATCGAGCGTGCCCTGGCCAAAGTGCAAGGCGAGTTGGGCATCATCCCGAAAGAAGCGGCTGACGAAATCGTGAAGAACTGCGAACCCAGCCAGATCGACTGGGTCAAGCTCAAGGCCAAAACCGAGCAGATCGGCTATCCCATCATTGCGGTGGTCAACCAGATCAACGCCAATTGCCGCGACAAACTTGGCGAGTATTGCCACTGGGGTGCTACCACCCAGGACATCACTGACACCGCAGCCGTGCTGCAGATCCGCGAAGCTTTGGCCTTGGTCGAGGCCGACTTGAAAGACATCTCGGGCTCGCTGGCCAAGCTGGCCAAAGCGCACCGCGACACGCCCATCATCGGCCGCAGCAACTTGCAACAAGCCACCCCCATCACATTCGGCTACAAGATGGCGAGCATCCTCGCAGGCATTGAGCGTCACCGCGAGCGCCTGGAACAACTCAAGCCCCGCGTATTGGTCGGCGAGTTCGGCGGCGCATCGGGCACCTTGTCTTCGCTGGAAACCGGCGCCATGGAAACCCAGGCCGGATTGATGAAAGAACTGGGCCTGGGCCAACCGCTGATCTCTTGGCACACCGTGCGTGACAACTTTGCTGAAGTGGGCGCCTTCCTCGGCATTGTGGGTGGCTCGCTGGGCAAGATCGCCATGGACGTGAAGCTGCTCATGCAAACCGAAGTGGCCGAAGTGTTCGAGCCCTATGCCCCCGGCCGTGGCTCGTCGTCCACCATGCCGCAAAAGCGCAACCCGATTTCCTGCCTGTACATCCACGCCAACATCTCGGTGGTGCGTCAGTTGGCCGCGTCCCTGATGGATGCCATGGTGGCCGACCACGAGCGCTCCACCGGCCCTTGGGAAATTGAATGGGTGGCCATGCCCGAGATCTTCTGCCTGATGTCCGGCGCCCTCAAGCAAACGAAATTCATCCTCGCCGGCCTGGAAGTGGACGCCGCACAGATGCGCAGCAATATCGACATGACCCATGGTTTGGTCATGTCCGAAGCCGTGATGATGGGCATGGGCCCCTACATCGGCCGTGAGTACGCGCACGACCTGGTCTATGACATCTGCCGCGAAGCCCTCAAGCAAAAGCGCCACCTGATTGAGCTGTTGGCTGAGCACCCTGAGATCAACAAACACGTCACCCGCGAACAGCTGGAGGGCTTCTGCGATCCGATGAACAACCTCGGCCAAGCCGGCGTGATGGTCGACCGGGTGCTGAACTCCCTGAAGGACTGAACACTTTCACGTTTCCAAAAATAATGAGTGAGACATAACGTGAGAATCAAAAGTCAAAAGAACTTCTTTTCAGGGCTGATGTTCGTGGTGGTGGGGGCCGGCTTTGCGGCCGGTGCCAGCCAGTACAGTTTGGGCAGTGGGGCAAAGATGGGACCGGGCTACTTCCCCCTCGTGCTCGGAGTGCTACTTGCCATCATTGGCATCGCAGTCACCATCACCTCGCTGGTGGTGGAAACTGAAGACGGCGACAAGGTCGGCAAATTCGCCTGGAAGCCGCTCTTCTTCATCATCACCGCCAACCTGGTGTTCGGTGCCTGCATAGGCGGCCTTCCCTCCATCGGGTTGAA
>JAIYAR010000007.1 GCA_027488985.1 Comamonadaceae bacterium
ACGTGTCCATCACAGTGAAATTGATCAACCCCATCGCCATGGAAGAAGGCCTGCGTTTCGCAATTCGCGAAGGCGGTCGTACCGTGGGCGCCGGCGTGGTTGCCAAAATCATCGCGTAAAGGAAATCTGTAGGGGTATAGCTCAATTGGCAGAGCGTCGGTCTCCAAAACCGAAGGTTGTAGGTTCGATTCCTACTGCCCCTGCCACCGGAAGCAAGGTCGGTGGATGAAAAAAAAGCCCGCTACGGTGTAGCGGGCTTCAGCGTCTTAAGGTCGCTGAAACTGAATGCAAGTAAACGCGAAAAAGAAACATGGCTTCGACACAAATTGAAACGGTCAACACCGGCGCTGACAAGTTAAAGCTTGGGGCGGCGGTTGCTTTGCTTCTGGCGGCACTTGTTGCCTTCTATATGCTCGGCAAACAAGGTCAATTAGCCCAGTGGGGTGCCTTGATTGTTGGTCTCGCCTTGGCCGCTGGTGCATTCTTTTCTGCGGAACCGGGTCGTCAGTTGATCGCTTTCGGTCGCGACGCATGGCGTGAAGTGAAAAAGGTGGTTTGGCCAGCCCGAAAAGAGGCGATTCAAATCACCGCGTATGTCTTTGGATTTGTGCTGATCATGGCGCTGTTCTTGTGGTTGACTGACAAGACGCTGGAATGGCTCTTTTACGACTTGATCCTGGGATGGAAGAAATAATGACTGACGATGTGCTCGTTCCCACAGTGGAAGCTACTGCGTCTGCTGCGCCTACCAACCCTGATTTGCGTTGGTATGTGGTGCATGCCTATTCGGGTATGGAGAAGGCTGTTGAGCGCAATATTCTTGAGCGCATCCAACGCGCCGGCATGCAATCCAAGTTCGGTCGCATTCTTGTCCCCATGGAAGAGGTTGTCGAAGTCAAGAACGGCCAGAAAAAAACCACTGAGCGCAAGTTTTTCCCGGGTTATGTGCTCGTCGAGATGGTTATGGATGATGACACCTGGCACTTGGTGAAGCACACCAACAAGGTGACTGGTTTTGTGGGTGGTGCGAAGAATCGTCCAGCACCGATCTCCGAAGCTGAGGTGATGAAGATCGTCAACCAGATGCAAGAAGGCACTGACAAGCCCCGTCACAAGATCGAGTTTGTTGTTGGTGAGTTTGTGCGGGTGAAAGAAGGTCCTTTCACCGACTTCAATGGTTCGGTGGAAGATGTGAATTACGAGAAAAGCAAAGTGCGGGTGTCAGTCACGATCTTCGGTCGTTCTACCCCTGTGGAGTTGGAGTTCTCGCAGATCGAGAAAACCTAAGACTAGTTTCGCGGCAGTAATGCCGCAGGGCATCGTGTTTATATCGACTCGACACGATGCAAGACAGAGAGTCGTTAACCCCGGGAAGCTGTAGGCGAATGGTTCGTTGAAAGCGCTATACCCGTAAGGAGAAATCATGGCGAAAAAAATCGTCGGCTTTATCAAGCTGCAAGTGCCAGCTGGCAAGGCCAACCCATCCCCACCCATCGGACCTGCTTTGGGTCAACGTGGCTTGAACATCATGGAGTTTTGCAAGGCGTTTAACGCGCAGACCCAAGGTGTTGAGCCTGGTCTGCCATTGCCCGTGGTGATCACAGCGTTTGCTGACAAGAGCTTCACCTTTGTTATCAAGACTCCACCTGCGACCGTCTTGATCAAGAAGGCTATTAAGCTGGACAAGGGTTCTTCCCGTCCTCACGTTGACAAGGTTGGCAAGATTACCCGTGCTCAGCTGGAAGAGATCGCCAAGACCAAAATGAAAGACATGACTGCTGCTGACCTGGATGCCGCAGTTCGTACTATCGCTGGTTCTGCCCGTTCCATGGGTGTGAATGTGGAGGGCGTGTAAATGTCCAAGTTGACTAAAAAGCAAAAAGCCCAAGTTGGTAAGATCGACAGCAACAAGCTGTACGCCCTGTCTGACGCATTGGGTTTGGTGAAAGAATTCGCTAACGCCAAATTCGATGAGTCTATCGATGTGGCTGTACAACTCGGCATCGATGCCAAGAAGTCTGACCAAGTGGTTCGTGGCGCTGTAGTGCTGCCGAATGGTACTGGCAAGACAAAGCGTGTCGCTGTGTTTGCTCAAGGCGCCAAGGCTGAAGAAGCCAAGGCTGCAGGCGCTGATGTGGTGGGTATGGACGACCTGGCCGCGATGGTTAAGGCGGGTGACATGCCGTTTGACGTGGTGATCGCAGCGCCTGACGCTATGCGCATCGTGGGTACCTTGGGTCAAATCCTGGGACCACGTGGTCTGATGCCTAACCCCAAGGTCGGCACTGTAACTCCTGATGTCGCTACCGCGGTTAAGAACGCTAAGGCTGGTCAAGTCCAGTTCCGCGTTGACAAAGCCGGTATCGTGCACAGCACCATTGGCCGTCGTTCCTTCGAATCCGCTCAGTTGCAAGGCAACTTGGCTGCATTGGTGGATGCCTTGAACAAGGCCAAGCCTGCTTCCAGCAAGGGTCTGTACTTGCGCAAGGTGGCTGTGTCTTCGACTATGGGCGTGGGCGTGCGCGTGGACATCCAGTCCATCGCGGCGTAATCGTGAATTTGAGGTGCCTGTAATGGGTGCCTCGATGTGGTGGGCTGGCGTGACTTTCGGGAAACGACAGGCCATCCAAGACCGTTGGTGTGCAGCTCGCTGCACTTAATACTTCAACCAACGCAGATGGCGATCCCGCTGCAGATGGAATGAATATTCTGTAAACAGTTGGTCGCTGCAATGTGGAGCACAAGCGACGCAAGTTGCAAAGTGCATTTAAAGGAGTAGACCTTGAGTCTGAATCGCAGTGAGAAAGAAGCGGTCATCAGTGATGTGACCGGCCTCGCCGCTAAAGCTCAAACGCTCGTGATCGCGGAATACCGCGGCATCACGGTCGCTGACATGACCAAACTGCGCAACACCGCGCGCAGCGCTGGCGTGAGCCTGAGCGTGTTGAAAAACACCCTAGCCCGCCGTGCTGTTGCTGGTAGCAGCTTTGAAGTTGTGTCCGACCAGATGACCGGTCCCCTGATCTATGGCTTTTCCGAGGACGCAGTAGCCGCCGCCAAGGTGGTTGCCGAGTTCGCGAAAACCAACGACAAGTTGGTGATTCGTGGCGGTGCGTACGGCGGCAAGGCTCTGGACGTGAACGGCGTGAAGCAATTGGCAAGCATCCCTTCGAAGGAAGTGTTGTTGGCTCAGTTGTTGGGCTTGATGCAGTCCCCCATTTCCCGCACAGCACGCGTGCTGGCGGCTTTGGCGGAACAGCGTGGCGCAGGTGCAGCAGAAGCTGCTCCCGCAGAGGCAGCCGCAGCGTAATCGTTGCCTGTCTGTAGTAACCAATATTGTTAGGAAATCAAAATGGCATTCGATAAAGACGCATTTTTGTCCGCTTTGGACAGCATGACAGTCATGGAACTCAACGACCTGGTGAAAGCCATCGAAGAGAAGTTTGGCGTGAGCGCTGCTGCAATGGCTGCTCCTGCTGCCGGTGGCGCAGCTGGTGGCGCTGCTGCTGCTGAAGAAAAGACCGAATTCAATGTGGTCTTGACTGAAGCTGGCGCAAACAAAGTGTCTGTGATCAAGGCTGTGCGCGAAATCACCGGTCTGGGCTTGAAAGAAGCCAAGGACCTAGTTGACGGCGCTCCCAAGGCCGTCAAGGAAGGCATCTCCAAGGCTGACGCTGAAGCAGCCAAGAAGAAGCTGGAAGAAGCTGGCGCCAAGGTCGAACTCAAGTAATCGACCCGTTCGCATGGGCTGGAGGTTCCAAAAGGGCCTCCAGCCTTTGCCGCTTGTAGGTGCCGAAATTAGTGTGCACTGGAAAACGGTCAAATGACCATTTTCCAGTGTCTTCTGATCCGACTGCAGAAGATGCCTTGGTTCGGGTTGCGTGCAATGCGCGACCGTCCGCCAATGATTGGTAGTGGCCAATCACCAAGCCTGTTGAGAGTGGTGCTCAACACGACAGTCGCCTAGGACCCCCAGGATTCCTCAGCCTTTGCCCGGAGATCTAATGGCTTACACATACACAGAACGCAAGCGAATTCGCAAAAACTTCGGTAGTCGCGATAGCGTGCTCGAGATTCCCTACCTGCTCCAGATGCAAAAAGATGCGTACACCGCATTTTTGCAAGCCGACGTAGGCCCCAAGAAACGCACCAACGAAGGCTTGCAAGCCGCCTTCGAAGCCGCATTCCCTATCGTTTCCCACAACGGCTTTGTGGAAATGAAGTACCTCGAGTACAACCTGGCTAAGCCAGCTTTTGACGTTCGTGAATGCCAGACCCGTGGTCTGACTTATGCGTCTGCAGTTCGTGCTAAGGTGCAATTGATCATTTACGACCGTGAGTCTTCGACCGGTCAAAACAAGGTGGTCAAGGAAGTGAAAGAGCAAGAGGTCTACATGGGCGAAGTGCCCCTGATGACCGGCAAGGGCTCTTTCATCATCAACGGTACTGAGCGCGTGATCGTGTCCCAGTTACACCGTTCGCCTGGCGTATTCTTTGAGCACGACAAGGGCAAGACCCACAGCTCCGGCAAGTTGCTATTCTCTGCGCGCATCATTCCTTACCGCGGTTCCTGGCTGGACTTTGAGTTTGACCCAAAAGACCTGCTGTATTTCCGTGTGGACCGTCGCCGCAAGATGCCGGTCACGATTCTGCTCAAGGCCATCGGCCTGAACAACGAATCCATCCTCGCCAACTTCTTTGTGAACGACAACTTCCGCTTGATGGACAGTGGCGCACAAATGGAATTTGTGGCTGAGCGTCTGCGTGGTGAAGTGGCACGTTTTGACATCACCGACAAATCCGGCAAAGTGGTAGTGGCCAAAGACAAGCGCGTAACTGCGCGTCACACCCGCGAACTGGAGCAGTCTGCCACCTCACATATCAGCGTACCTGAAGACTTCCTGATTGGCCGTGTGGTTGCTCGCAATGTGGTGGACGGCGATACCGGTGAAATCGTGGCCAAGGCCAACGAAGAGTTGACCGAAGCCCTGCTGAAGAAGCTGCGTACCGCAGGTATCCAAGACCTGGCTTGTATCTACACCAATGAGTTGGACCAAGGTGCCTACATTTCGCAAACCCTGCGTACCGATGAAACGGTGGATGAGTTCGCAGCACGTGTAGCCATCTATCGCATGATGCGTCCCGGCGAGCCACCTACGGAAGACGCAGTTCAGGCGTTGTTCCAGCGCTTGTTCTACAACCCGGACACCTACGACCTGTCGCGCGTGGGCCGTATGAAGTTCAACGCCAAGATGGGTCGCTCGGAATCCACCGGCCCCATGGTGCTGACCAACGAAGACATCCTTGCTGTCGTGAAGATCTTGGTCGATCTGCGCAACGGGCGCGGCGACGTCGACGACATCGACCACTTGGGTAACCGACGCGTGCGTTGCGTGGGCGAATTGGCTGAAAACCAATACCGCACAGGCTTGGCACGTATCGAAAAAGCAGTGAAAGAGCGCTTGGGCCAAGCAGAGCAAGAGCCCTTGATGCCGCATGACCTGATCAACAGCAAACCAATATCGGCAGCCCTGAAGGAATTCTTCGGCGCTTCGCAGCTGTCCCAGTTCATGGACCAGACCAACCCGTTGGCCGAAATCACCCACAAGCGCCGTGTATCGGCCCTTGGTCCCGGTGGTTTGACCCGCGAACGCGCTGGTTTCGAGGTGCGAGACGTGCACGTGACCCACTACGGTCGTGTGTGCCCTATCGAAACTCCCGAAGGTCCAAACATCGGTCTGATTAACTCCTTGGCGCTGTACGCGCGCCTGAACGAGTACGGTTTCATCGAAACTCCGTATCGCCGTGTGGTGGATAGCAAAGTCACCAACGAGATCGACTATCTGTCGGCTATCGAAGAAGGTAAGTACGTCATTGCCCAGGCCAATGCGGCCCTGGACAAGGAAGGTACGCTGACTGGGGATCTGGTATCTGCCCGTGAAAAAGGTGAATCCATTCTGGTGAGCGCTGACCGTGTCCAATACATGGACGTGTCGCCTGCCCAGATCGTGTCGGTGGCTGCCTCCCTGGTTCCGTTCTTGGAGCACGATGACGCTAACCGCGCTTTGATGGGTGCCAACATGTCGCGCCAAGCCGTGCCTGTGTTGCGTCCTGAAAAACCGATGGTGGGTACTGGTATCGAGCGCGTAGCCGCGGTCGACTCCGGCACTGTGGTGACAGCGACCCGTGGCGGTATCGTTGATTACGTGGACGCGACTCGAGTCGTGATCCGTGTAAACGATGCAGAAGCGCAAGCAGGTGAAGTCGGTGTAGATATCTACAACCTGATCAAGTACCAGCGTTCCAACCAGAACACCAATATCCACCAGCGTCCTATCGTCAAGAAGGGCGACAAGCTCTCCAAGGGCGACGTGATTGCGGACGGTGCATCCACTGACCTGGGCGAAATCGCCATTGGCCAAAACATGTTGGTCGCCTTCATGCCTTGGAACGGCTACAACTTCGAAGATTCGATCTTGATCAGCGAGCGTGTGGTGGCCGAAGACCGTTACACCTCCATCCACATCGAAGAGCTCGTGGTGATGGCACGTGACACCAAGTTGGGCGCGGAAGAAATCACCCGCGACATCCCCAACTTGAGCGAGCAGCAGCTCAACCGTCTGGACGAGTCCGGGATCATCTATGTTGGTGCAGAAGTTCTGCCGGGTGATACCTTGGTTGGCAAGGTTACGCCCAAGGGCGAAACCACGCTCACACCAGAAGAAAAGCTCTTGCGTGCCATCTTCGGTGAGAAGGCCAGCGACGTGAAGGACACTTCCCTGCGCGTGGACCAAGGCAGCTCCGGTACCGTGATCGACGTGCAAGTGTTCACCCGTGAAGGCATTCAGCGTGACCGCCGTGCACAGCAGATCATCGACGACGAACTCAAGCGTTTCCGTCTGGACCTGAACGACCAGTTGCGTATCGTGGAAGCGGATGCGTTTGACCGTATCGAGAAGTTGTTGACCGGCAAAGTAGCCAATGGCGGCCCGCAAAAGCTGGCCAAGGGCACCAAGCTCGACAAGGCTTATTTGACTTCCGTGGAGAAATTCCACTGGTTTGACATCCGTCCAGCGGACGAAGAAGTGGCAAGCCAGCTCGAGAGCATCAAGAACTCGCTGGAACAGACGCGCCACAGCTTCGACCTCGCTTTTGAAGAGAAGCGCAAGAAGTTGACACAAGGCGACGAGTTGCCCGCAGGCGTGTTGAAGATGGTCAAGGTCTACATCGCCGTCAAGCGTCGTTTGCAGCCTGGCGACAAGATGGCCGGCCGTCACGGTAACAAGGGTGTGGTCTCCAAAATCACGCCTGTCGAAGACATGCCTTACCTGGCAGACGGCACACCGGTGGACATCGTGTTGAACCCCTTGGGCGTTCCATCGCGTATGAACATTGGTCAGGTGTTGGAAGTGCACTTGGGCTGGGCCGGCAAGGGCTTGGGTCAACGCATTGGCGACATGCTGCAACGCGAAGCCGCATCCACTGAGATCCGTGGTTTCCTGGAGCAGGTCTACAACAGCACCGGCCGCAAGGAAGACCTCGCGCAGTTGTCGGATACCGAAGTCCACGAGATGGCCAAGGAACTGACTAGTGGCGTGCCTTTCGCGTCACCCGTATTCGATGGCGCCACCGAAAAGGAAATCGGCGACATGCTGCAGCTGGCTTATCCGGACGAGGTCGCAAAGGCCAAGGGACTTACCGCTACCCGTACACAAGCGCAGCTCTACGACGGACGCAGCGGCGATGCTTTCGAGCGCACCACTACCGTCGGCTACATGCACTACTTGAAGCTACACCACTTGGTCGACGACAAGATGCACGCCCGTTCTACCGGTCCTTACAGCTTGGTGACCCAACAGCCTCTGGGTGGTAAAGCCCAGTTCGGTGGTCAGCGCTTCGGTGAAATGGAAGTGTGGGCATTGGAAGCCTACGGTGCTTCCTACGTGTTGCAGGAAATGCTGACGGTCAAGTCCGATGACGTGCAAGGTCGTACCAAGGTGTACGAAAACATCGTCAAGGGCGAACACTCTATTGAAGCCGGCATGCCGGAATCGTTCAATGTGCTGGTCAAGGAAATCCGTTCCTTGGGCATCGACATTGAGCTGGATCGTTCTTAAAGACAAGGGAAAGAGTCACATGAAATCTTTACTCGACCTGTTCAAGCAGTTCACGCCCGATGAGCATTTCGATGCCATCAAGATTGGCATGGCATCGCCTGAAAAGATCCGCTCCTGGTCTTTCGGCGAAGTCAAAAAACCTGAAACCATCAACTACCGCACCTTCAAACCTGAGCGTGACGGCCTGTTTTGCGCCAAGATTTTCGGACCCATCAAGGATTACGAATGCTTGTGCGGCAAATACAAGCGCCTGAAGCACCGTGGTGTTATTTGCGAAAAGTGCGGCGTTGAAGTCACACAGACCAAAGTGCGTCGTGAGCGTATGGGTCACATCGATTTGGCTGCTCCTTGCGCCCACATCTGGTTCCTAAAGTCCCTGCCTAGCCGTTTGGGCCTGGTGCTGGACATGACCCTGCGTGACATCGAACGCGTGTTGTACTTTGAAGCATACGTAGTCACCGATCCCGGTATGACCCCGCTGAAGAAGTACAGCATCATGTCCGAGGACGACTTTGACGCCAAATTCCAGGAATACGGTGACGAGTTCACCGCCAAGATGGGCGCCGAAGGTATCAAGGACTTGCTGGAAAGCATCGATATCGATGGCTCCATCGAAAAGCTGCGCAACGACTTGACCGGCTCCGAGCTGAAGATCAAGAAGAACGCCAAGCGCCTCAAGGTGCTGGAAGCCTTCAAGAAATCCGGTATCAAGCCCGAGTGGATGGTTCTGGACGTGCTGCCGGTGTTGCCACCGGATTTGCGCCCCTTGGTTCCCCTGGACGGCGGTCGCTTTGCGACCTCTGACCTGAACGACCTGTACCGCCGCGTGATCAACCGCAACAGCCGTCTGCGCCGTTTGCTGGAGTTGAAGGCCCCTGAAATCATTGCTCGCAACGAAAAGCGGATGCTGCAAGAAGCCGTGGACAGCTTGCTGGACAACGGCCGACGCGGCAAAGCCATGACCGGCGCCAACAAGCGCGCCCTGAAGTCTTTGGCCGACATGATCAAAGGCAAGAGCGGTCGTTTCCGCCAAAACTTGCTGGGCAAGCGCGTGGATTACTCAGGTCGTTCCGTAATTACCGTGGGTCCAACCCTCAAGTTGCACCAGTGCGGTCTGCCCAAATTGATGGCCCTCGAGCTGTTCAAGCCCTTCATCTTTGCGCGCCTGGAAGCCATGGGCATTGCGACCACCATCAAGGCCGCCAAGAAAGAAGTGGAATCCGGCACCCCCGTGGTGTGGGACATTCTGGAAGAGGTCATCAAAGAGCACCCCGTGATGCTGAACCGTGCGCCAACGCTGCACCGTTTGGGTATCCAGGCTTTTGAGCCTATCCTGATCGAAGGTAAAGCCATCCAGTTGCACCCTCTCGTTTGCGCCGCCTTCAACGCTGACTTCGACGGTGACCAAATGGCGGTCCACGTACCGCTGTCGGTGGAAGCGCAAATGGAAGCCCGCACCTTGATGCTTGCCTCCAATAACGTGCTGTTCCCCGCCAACGGCGAGCCATCCATTGTTCCTTCCCAGGACGTGGTGTTGGGCTTGTACTACACCACCCGCGATCGTATCAACGGCAAGGGCGAAGGTCTGGTGTTTGCCGATACGGGTGAAGTCCAACGAGCGTTCGATGCGGGTGAAGTGGAGCTGAATGCCCGCATCAACGTGCGGTTGACCGAATGGACCAAGAACAAGGAAACCGGCGAGTTCGTGCCTGAAACCAAGCTGTGGGAAACCACTGCGGGCCGTGCCTTGTTGTCTGAAATCTTGCCCAAGGGCCTGCCTTTCGCCAATATCAACAAAGCGTTGAAGAAGAAAGAAATTTCCAAGCTCATCAACGTGTCCTTCCGCAAGTGCGGACTGAAGGAAACCGTCGTGTTTGCCGACAAGCTGCTGCAAAGCGGTTTCCGTTTGGCGACGAAGGCTGGTATTTCCATCTGTATCGACGACATGTTGGTCCCACAGGAAAAGCACGACATCATCGGTCGCGCCCAGAAGGAAGTAAAAGAGATCGAACAGCAATATGTGTCCGGTCTGGTGACTTCAGGTGAGCGTTACAACAAGGTGGTGGATATCTGGGGCAAGTCGGGTGACGAAGTGTCCAAGGTGATGATGGCCAAGTTGTCCAAGGAGTTGGTCACTGACCGTCATGGCAACCAGGTGCAACAGGAATCCTTCAACTCCATCTACATGATGGCCGACTCCGGTGCGCGTGGCTCTGCTGCGCAGATCCGTCAGGTGGCTGGCATGCGGGGTCTGATGGCCAAGCCTGATGGCTCCATCATTGAAACGCCCATTACTGCGAACTTCCGCGAAGGTCTGAACGTGTTGGAGTACTTCATCTCCACACACGGTGCCCGTAAGGGTCTGGCTGACACCGCGTTGAAAACAGCAAACTCCGGTTACCTGACACGTCGTTTGGTCGACGTGACCCAGGACTTGGTGGTGACCGAGCAGGATTGCGGAACCCATGATGGTTCACTGATGCGCGCCATTGTTGAAGGTGGTGAAGTGATCGAATCGCTGCGCGACCGAATTCTCGGCCGTACCGCTGCGGACGATGTGCTGCACCCTGAAACACGAAGCATGCTGTTGGCTGCCGGCTCCATGTTGGACGAAGACGAAATCGAAATGCTGGAAGCTGCCGGCGTTGACGAAGTCAAGGTCCGCACCGCACTGACATGCGAAACCCGTTTTGGCATTTGCGCCAAGTGCTACGGACGTGACTTGGGTCGCGGTGGCCTGATCAATGGCGGCGAAGCCGTCGGTGTAATTGCAGCGCAGTCTATTGGCGAACCCGGTACCCAGTTGACCATGCGCACCTTCCACATCGGTGGTGCAGCATCCCGTGCTGCCATTGCTTCCAGCGTGGAAGCCAAGTCCAACGGCAACATTGGTTTCAACGCCACGATGCGTTATGTGACGAACAGTAAGGGCGAGCTGGTGGTGATTGCCCGTTCCGGCGAAATCATCATCCATGATGAACACGGCCGTGAGCGTGAGCGCCACAAGGTTCCGTACGGAGCTGTTCTGACTATCAAGGCAGACCAAACCGTCAAAGCCGGTGCGATTCTGGCGAACTGGGATCCATTGACCCGACCCATCATTACCGAGTTTGCAGGTAAGGCTCATTTCGAAAACGTCGAAGAGGGTTTGACCGTTGCCAAGCAAGTGGATGAGGTGACTGGTTTGTCCACTTTGGTGGTAATCGATCCGAAGCGCCGTGGTGCCGCTAAGGTCGTGCGCCCGCAAGTGAAGCTGATCGATGCATCGGGTCACGAAGTGAAGATTCCCGGAACCGACCACTCCGTGACTATCGGTTTCCCTGTGGGATCGTTGGTTCAGGTGCGTGACGGTCAGGACGTGGGCCCCGGCGAAGTGCTGGCCCGTATTCCTATCGAAGGTCAAAAGACCCGCGACATTACCGGTGGTCTGCCACGCGTGGCCGAACTGTTTGAAGCGCGTTCACCCAAAGACAAGGGCGTCTTGGCTGAAGTGACCGGTACCGTGTCCTTCGGTAAAGAAACGAAGGGCAAGGTCCGCTTGCAGATCACCGATCCTGAAGGCAAGGTCTGGGAAGAGCTCGTGCCCAAGGAAAAGAACATTCTGGTTCACGAGGGTCAAGTGGTTAACAAGGGCGAGTCCGTGGTGGACGGTCCGGCCGACCCACAAGATATCTTGCGATTGTTGGGTTCGGAAGAACTGGCACGCTACATCGTGGACGAAGTGCAGGATGTGTACCGCTTGCAAGGCGTGAAGATCAATGACAAGCACATTGAAGTGATTGTTCGTCAGATGCTGCGTCGTGTGGTTGTTGAAAACGCTGGTGATTCCGGCTACATCAACGGTGAACAGGTCGAGCGTTCCGAGATGCTCAACACCAACGACGCCTTGCGCGCCGAAGGCAAGATTCCAGCGACGTACACCAATTTGCTGCTGGGTATCACAAAGGCATCCTTGTCCACCGACAGCTTCATCTCTGCGGCGTCCTTCCAGGAAACGACCCGCGTGCTGACCGAGGCTGCGATCATGGGCAAGCGAGACGAATTGCGTGGTCTGAAAGAAAACGTGATTGTTGGTCGCTTGATTCCAGCGGGCACCGGCTTGGCGTACCACGAAGCTCGCAAAGTACGCGAGTCTATGGATGATGCAGAACGACGCGCTATTGCGGAAGCGGAAGCTGCCGAATTGGCGGGCACTGCGGACTTGACTGAGGAATCTTCGGCGGGAGACGATTCCGCCGCTGAATAATCGTCGTCAGCGAGATCTGAACGCCCCAAGTTGCTTGCAACTTGGGGCGTTCTTCTTTTAGTGGCACAGTAGAGTGGGTGGAGGGGCGACGAATGGATGTATCCATTTGGCTATGGCTGCTGTTGGCCGTGATCATTTTTTGGCTTGTCGGACTGTATAACCGGTTAATGCGAATCCGCATCCGAGCGATGGAAGTTCTCGCGGCGATGGAGCGTCAGGTTGGTTTGTGCTTGTCATTGCTTGAAAGCTATGGGGCGAGCCAACGTCCAAATGACAACCAAGCAGACGCTGGCAGGATTGAGCTTCCGGACGGATGGGCGCGCCTAGTCCAGGCTGCACGGCTTGTGGAAGCCATCTGGGGCACACCAAGAAAAAACGGTTTAAGTACGAATGTGCAGTTGAAGCGTTCAGAAAGCTGGACAGCCTTGCAATTGGAATGGGAAGCTTTAATTGCGACGCCGCCGGATCTCGCAGGCGCACCAGTTCCCGATGCGATGCGCATGGACTGGGAATCTCATCGTCAAAAGGCCAAGTCCATTCAAGACGCATTGAATGCGATTCTTGATTCCTATAACGAGGCAGTTCACGAGTACCCAGCGCGATGGGTGGCCACGCTAATGGGCTTTGAGCCCACTGCAAAAATTTAGGATTCGAATGACAGACCATGAAAAAACCCCCGCGCTATGGCGGCAGTTGCAAGCGACCGCACAAGTCTTGGTTGCTGTAGAGAACGGTCAATCGGGTAGTGCCGCCGTAGAGGCGGTACCCTCAGAGTTGCGCAGCGGCGTGCAGGCACTTGCATTCCATGCTTGGCGAAACATGGGGCGTGCCCGAGCTATCAGGGCGCAACTCGTACAAAAGCCGCCGCCACTTGCTTCAGATGCCTTGCTGTGCCTCTCATTGTCTTTGACATGGGATGCCTCGCAAGCTCTTTATGACGATTTCACTTTGGTCAACCAAGCTGTAGAAGCTGCAAAAAACACACCGAAAACCCGTCCTCAGGCCGCCTTCATCAACGCGTGTTTGCGTAGGTTCCTTCGGGAGAGGGACGAGTTGATTACGGCAACAAATGATCGCTCTGAAGCGCAATGGAACCACCCAGTATGGTGGATCAAACGCCTAAAGAACGAACAGCCTCGACAGTGGCAAAGGTTGTTGGCTAGTGCCAATCGGCATCCCCCCATGTCTTTGCGAATCAACGCGAGGAAAACGAATCCGGCGGATTATCTTGAGAAGCTGAAAGAAGCAGGGATTGATGTTGCCCTCTCTGAGGGCATCTTGGTTCAGCTTGCGAAGCCGGTTCCAGTGGGGATGTTGCCCGGTTTTTCGGAAGGCTTGGTGTCAGTGCAAGACGGCGCCGCACAAATGGCATCGAACCTACTGCTTAGCAATTCAACGGTCACCAGCACGTGGCGGGTTCTTGACGCTTGTGCTGCGCCCGGCGGGAAAACAGCCCATCTATTGGAGTCGTGTGATGCGGAAGTCCTTGCTCTGGAGGTTGATCCAACTCGGGCGCAGCGTATTCATCAAACCTTGGATCGTTTAGGCCTGAAGGCGACGGTCCGATGTGCGGATGCCGCGACCCCAGACACATGGTGGGATGGAAATCTCTTTGATCGAATACTGTTAGATGCGCCGTGCACCGCCTCCGGGATCGTACGGCGGCACCCAGATATTCGCTGGTTGCGTCGAGAGTCCGATATTGCGCAACTGGCGCAGGAGCAGAAGAAGCTAATGTCTGCACTGTGGCCACTATTGAAACCCGGAGGTCGACTCTTGTATTGCACTTGCTCCATCTTCCAAGCGGAGGGTGCCGACCAGGTCAAAGCGTTTCTTGATAACAACAAAGACGCGCTCTTGTTGCCATCGCCCGGGCATTTACTCCCGGGAAACATGCAGTCCGGTCCGCAGTTATCCGACAATCGGTCAGGTGACAACGATGGCTTCTTCTATGCACTTTTTGAAAAGATATCCTTTTGAAAGAATGCTTCGTTGTTTTTGGCTGGCCGCCATCACATTGCTTGGGCAGGTTACATATGCGCAAGCCACCATTGAACTCAGCCAATTTGACATAGAGAGAACCAACGATGAACTCTCCGTATCAGCGCAGTTGCAGTTTGAGCTCTCCTCCGCGGTTGAAGAGGCCTTGCTGAAAGGACTGCCCATTTACTTCAAGGCTGAGGCGGAAGTTGTCAAGGAGCGCTGGTACTGGTCTGACAAATCACTCGTTGCAGCTTCGCGACACTACAAGCTCGCATTTCAGCCGTTGACCCGCAGGTGGCGTCTCAGTATCGGGACCGGCAATGGAGCCAATGCCGGACAAGGGCTGGCTCTTAGCCAGTCGTTCGACACCTTGGCACAAGCGATTGCATCGGTAAAGCGCATTAACAGATGGCGAGTTTCGGGAGCTGGGGAGCTGGATCCCGCTACTCGGTATCGGTTGGACTTCCGTTTCCAGTTGGACGTAAGTCAACTCCCCCGTCCGTTTCAAATCGGCGTATTGGGTCAGTCTGAATGGGATATCAGCGTGGTCCGCTCCACGATCCTGATGCCGGAGCCCATGAAATGAGCGCGGATAGCCGCAGCCAAGATGGCGACTCGTCTGTGGCTATTCAGCACACTTCACGGTCTATGCGAAGGGCCATCGCGATCGGGTCCGTGACCATGGTCGTGATCGGATTGATGCTTCTGTATCTGCTGACGCAGGCTACCAATAACCGGGAGCTCTATGAGAGCAACTACAGCACATTGTTTGTAATCAATGTAGTAGTTGCCAGCCTGTTGGCATCAGCGATAGCGTGGGTCAGCTACCGCTTGATCATCCGTTTGCGTCAAGGCAGGTTTGGCAGCCGTCTGCTGCTTAAACTGGCCACTATTTTTGCACTCGTCGGCGTCATTCCCGGGTTGTTGATCTATGTCGTTTCGTACCAATTTGTGTCTCGATCAATCGAGACCTGGTTCGATGTCAAGGTTGAAGGAGCCTTGGAAGCAGGCCTCAGCCTGGGCCGGGTAACCCTGGACACACTTACGGTCGATTTGGCGGCCAAATCCAAAGCAGCCGCGAACTTGATATCCGAAAGCCCAGAGAGTGCGGCCGCGATCCTTGCCGAACGGATGATGGACCAGCTGGGTGCCACTGATATCACCATATGGAGTGGGAGCGGCGCGTTGATCGCCAGTGTCGGGCAGTCCAAATTCCAGCTCAGTCCTGACAAGCCCAGTACGAGTCAGTTCCGGACCGCACGCCAACAAGGTTCACTGGCTTGGGTTGAAGGTTTGGAAGATGCCGTTTCCGGCTTAAGTAGCAACGCCCGGATCAAATCACTGGTGCCCATCTCCGGTGCCGGCATCAACCTCACTACAGAGACACGGTACATGCTGGTATCGCGCGCGCTGCCACAGAGCTTGGTCAGCAACGCTTTGGCAGTAGAGGCTGCCAATCGGGAGTACCAAGAGCGTGCGCTCGGGCGGCAAGGCCTTAAGCGCATGTATATCGGAACACTCACGTTGAGTTTGTTTTTGGCGGTGTTCGGTGCAGTTTTATTGGCCGTAGTGCTGGGTAACCAGATAGCACGACCTTTGCTCTTGTTGACGGAGGGGGTCAGCCAGGTGGCGTCGGGTGACCTCACACCCAAGTTGGCCTTGCAGGGCCGCGACGAGCTCGGAGGTTTGACCAGAGCTTTTGCTTCGATGACCCGCCAGCTTGCAGAGGCGCGAGAGACGGTTGAGGTCAGCATGTCGCAAGTGGATGCAGCCCGCGCCAATCTGCAAACCATCCTCGACAATTTGACATCGGGGGTGATCGTGCTGGACGGAGATGGAGGCATCCAAAGCTCCAACCCCGGGGCATCCAGGATACTCAAGCGTGAACTGCCGGCTCAAAATGGATCCCGTTTGACGGACCTGCCCGGGCTCGAGTCATTCGGAGCAGGCGTCCAGAAGCAATTCGAAGAAATGTTGGATGGCAAGGCAGACGATACAACCGACCACTGGCAGCAGTCCTTTGAACTGGGTGCCGGCCAAGCCACCAGCTATGGACCTTTCGATGGTACGGTCACCTTGGTAGCGCGAGGTGCGGAATTACCTTCGAATTTGCGACTGCTGGTGTTTGATGACATTTCGGAGATCGTGTCCGCTCAACGTGCCCAAGCCTGGGGTGAAGTGGCGCGTCGACTCGCGCACGAAATAAAAAATCCGCTAACCCCCATTCAATTGTCTGCAGAACGCCTGGAAATGAAGCTCTCCGGCAAACTCGAAGGTCCCGAGCAACTGGTGTTGGTGAAGTCAGTCAAAACCATTGTTGATCAGGTAGATGCCATGAAGCGCTTGGTCAACGAGTTCCGCGACTATGCCCGTTTGCCGGCGGCTGAGCTCAAGCCACTGCAGCTCAATGCCCTCATCAAAGACGTAATGCATTTGTATGACCTCGAAAACAGCAAGGTGCCAATTCATCTGGAACTCGACGAAGAATGTCCTGCTGTTTTGGGCGATGCACAGCAACTTCGACAAGTGATACATAACCTCCTGCAAAACGCACAAGATGCTTGCATGAGTGCGTCGACGCCGAGAGATGAGCCTCGCTCGGTCACCCTACGAACACAATGGCAGGTGAGCAGCAAGCGGGTGCGTCTTTCAGTGCTTGATCAAGGCGACGGATTTGCAGAAACTATTCTCAAGCGCGCCTTCGAACCATACGTCACTACCAAATCACGTGGTACGGGCCTGGGACTTGCTGTTGTGAAGAAGATTTCAGACGAGCACGGCTCTCGCATCGACCTTGGCAACCGCCAAAAAGATGGTGTCGTAGTAGGCGCTCAAGTGTCGTTATCATTGGCAATTGCGCCTGGCGCCAAGGCATAAGACCGGGTCGGGACTCACAAGGGATAGCGCAAGCAATATGGCGAATATTTTGGTAGTGGATGATGAGCACGGTATCCGTGAACTGCTGTCGGAAATCCTCAACGATGAAGGACACACCGTAGAGCTGGCGGAGAACGCTGCGCAAGCACGCGCTGCCCGATTGCGTGAACGGCCCGATCTGGTTCTGTTGGATATCTGGATGCCCGACACCGATGGTGTAACTCTTTTGAAGGAGTGGTCCACCACCGGAGCCCTCACGATGCCGGTGATCATGATGAGCGGACATGCGACTATCGATACCGCTGTCGAGGCCACCAAAATCGGGGCCCTCGCGTTCCTTGAAAAACCGGTCACTCTGCAAAAACTTTTGAAAGCAGTCGAACAAGGTCTGGCACGCGGCGCAGTGCGCAAAGCCGCACCGGCTGCATTGCAAAGTGCGATTCCACTGGAGCCGGCAGCGTTGGCTATCTCGCCCGTAGCCGAACCTCAGGAGACCGGCCCCCAGGCTTATCAAGACTTCGGACTGGACAAGCCGTTGCGCGAGGCTCGCGACGAATTTGAGAAGGCTTACTTCGAGTACCACCTTGCCAAGGAAAATGGCTCCATGACCCGTGTTGCTGAGAAGACAGGGCTGGAGCGCACACACCTTTACCGCAAACTCAAACAACTCGGCGTGGATCTAACTCGCAGCAAACGCAATAACGCCTGAAATTGATGCTATAATTCAAGGCTCAGGCCCGGTAGCTCAGTCGGTAGAGCAGAGGATTGAAAATCCTTGTGTCGGTGGTTCGATTCCGCCCCAGGCCACCAAATTGAAAAGCGGCATTTCCTCACGGGAGTGCCGCTTTTTTCTTGACTTCATTTCTTAAACTTTCTTATTAGTGCTTCCGGCCCCTTGCGAGCTGCGTTGTGAAGCATTAACCTCTTGTTACAGAATGTTTGTGGGGCTGGGCTAGGAAAACTCGGGTTTTCTGATGTCAAAGCTGCCCTTCAGTCCTGTCAATAAAGGGTTTTACATGTTCGGTCGGTTTCTAGGTAAGAGTGATTCATCAGCGTCCAAGCGTTCGGATGCAGTGGATTCACGCGGCCTTGAAGTCGTGGAAGACGATCCGGAAACATCCTGGAGCTTGTGGGACAGCGCACTGGCCGAGCAGGACTCACGTTACAGTGGCATGGCGCCGATCTCCAGCGCTGTTCCACTTTCAGCGTCTGCGAAGCCGGCACCCCGAAGCCGCAGTGAAGTGAAAGCTGCCGAGGCATTCCCGGACTTTGAAGACATTGCAACCCAACCCATGGGTCTTGAAGAAAAATCTCCTGCACAGCGGGCGGCAGATGCTCTGGAAGTTGTCGAGCTGTTTCACCACCGTATCGCTACCACTATACGCACACTGTGGGGCTACAAAGAATGCAGTCTCTACATCAACAAACTGATCATGAATGGCGGGGACGGCATGGGTCATGCGCGGGTGGGCTTTAATGCCGAAGCAGCCCAAGCCATGCTGGTTCTCACAGACTTGCACGACCAGATGTTCGGACCAGCCGAACCTGAAAAGCGAAACGCTTTTTCAGATTCGTTCCATTCCACATTTGACGGGCACCGCTAAAGCTCCCTACCAGTCCAGCAGCGTGAGCCCCACGCTGAACACGGTTCTTGGCCTGTTGTAGTCCATCAACGAATCTCCGTACCCACTGAACAATTCGGTGTGCAGGCGCAAGCTGCTGCGGTTGCCGTTGTCAGCAGCACTTCCAATCTTGCGGAACCATGCCAAACGGATCGAGCCGCTGTCACCTGTCTGCAAGGAGTGGCGTACGGTTACAGCGAGAGAGTTCGTAGGATTTACAGTCCATGCCGCTGTCACCTCGGCACGCCCTACTCGGTCCACGATATCGGGGTTGTCGTCGCTGGCGCTGTCTTCCGGAATGCGCTGCCACAAGGCGCCGGTGACAGAGACTTGGTTGCCGAGCTCCAGCCCGGCGCGGCCGATGATGCGGTTCCAGCTTCTGGAAAGCGGCAGACTCTGGCCATTGCTTTGGTGGTTAATGCCGATACCACCGTAGCGTAATCGCCATCCTGAGGGCAGTGCCGACTCCACCGGGAAGATATAGATGAACTCCGGCTCATGGTCAGTCGCCCGGAAGGGGCGAGACAAGTCGGCATTGAAAAGCTGCCAGTAGGACTGCTGGCTGTAGGCAAACCAGAGCGAATCCAGCCGGTTCGCGCTGCCGCTGGTGAGCAGCCCTTGAGCGACCTTGGTACGCACAGACAGGTTGATCCGCGTTTCGCTGGTGGTGTAGGGCTGAAAGCTGCCAGTGTGCCCCGCTGCAGGAGAGCTCGGGGCGGTGTTGACGCTGTCCGAGCCGACAACGGCAAGGCTGATCGGCCGGTAGCCGCGCAAACCGAAGGTGCCGCAATCGCTGGCTGGTTCCAGTTCCCAGAAGCGGGACAGGGGCGTTGCCGCCGGATTCTTGCAGCTCACCACCTCCACCGGCACCGGTAGGTTTGCCGTGGGGGCAACTTCGGCTAGAAGATAGTTGCTGGCCATGGCCTCTGTGCCATTTTGGGCTCTAGCGCCCGTCGATAATGCGCAGGTAGCTATCAAAAAAAGAGCTAATTGGCAGGCGTTTCTCATGGCTTGGCAGCGGCATTGGCCGCGGTGACGAGGGCCTTGGCGGCAAATTCCGCACGAAGTGCCCGCAGTTTCTCGCGGGGGTCTTCTTTGGCGGTGGATTGATCGAGGCCCATCTCCGCAATGAAGCGGCTGGGCAGGGCTGCCACCATCTCGCGCCCTTTCTTGCGGCGGCGGGTCCAGCTCACCGCAAGGCTTCGCTGAGCGCGGGTAATGCCCACGTACATGAGGCGGCGCTCTTCCTGCAGGCGAGCGGCAATGTCTTCGTTGGCCGATTCGTGCTCCATGGTGGATCCCCCCAGCGTGTCGGCGCCGTCGCCGAGTTTGAAGGGCAGCATGCCCTCGGTCACGCCGACCAGCATCACATGCGGCCACTCCAGGCCCTTGGAGGCGTGGAGGGTGGAGAGGGTGACCACGTTCTGGTCTTTCTCGCGCTCGCTGATGGTGGAGAGCAGGGCAATGGTTTGCGACACTTCCAGCAGGTTTTTGATCTCGCGGGTGTTGGTGACGCCAGCGGCATCGTCAATCTGCCCGCCGCAGCGCTGCGCCATCCACTCGCAGAACTCCATCACGTTGCTCCACTTGGCAGAGGCCACGCCCTCGCTGTCTTCGCCGTCGTAGAGGTGCTTTTCGTAGCCTATCTCTTTGAGCCAATCCATGATGAAGGCCATGGCCGCTTCCGCGCCCTCGGTATGGCGGGCCCGGAACTCCAGGTCGTTGATGTAGCGGCCGAACTCACTCAGGCTGCCCAGCGCCTTGGCGCTCAGCACACTGGCCAGTGAAGACGAAAACAGGGACTCAAACAGGCTCAGCTTGTACTGGGTGGCAAAGTTGCCCAAGGTGCCCAGCGTGGTGTGGCCTATGCCCCTCTTGGGCGTGGTCACGGCGCGCAGAAAGGCCGGGTCATCGTCGTTGTTGCTCCATAGCCGGAACCAGGCGCACAGGTCGCGGATCTCCGCCCGGTCAAAAAAGCTTTGCCCGCCGGACACTTTGTACGGAATTCCAGCTTTGCGCAGTGCTTTCTCGAACGGTTTGGCCTGGTGATTGGCACGGTACAGAACCGCAAAGTCGCGGAATTCCTTGTACTGCTTGCCCTGCGCATCTACAACGCCGCTAGCACGCAGGCTCTGGATGCGGGCGACTGCGCGCTCGGCCTCGTGCTCTTCGTTGTCCGCATCGACAATGCGCACCGGCTCGCCTTCGCCCAGCTCGCTGAACAGGGTTTTGGGAAACAGCTTGGGGTTGGGGCCGATCACATTGTTCGCCGCTCGCAGGATGGCGCTGGTGGAGCGGTAGTTCTGCTCCAGCTTGATCACCTTGAGCGTGGGAAAGTCGACCGGCAGCTTTTTCAGGTTGTCCAGCGTGGCGCCGCGCCAACCGTAGATGGACTGGTCGTCGTCGCCCACGGCGGTAAAGCGGGCCTTTTCGCCCACAAGGTACTTCAGCACCTCGTACTGGGTGGCGTTGGTGTCCTGGTACTCGTCCACCAGCACATGGCCCAGCAGGGCTTGCCAGCGCTCGCGCACTTGCGGGTAGTCGCGCAGCAGCTTGAGGGGCAGGCTGATCAGGTCATCAAAGTCCACGCTTTGGTAAGCCACCAGGCGCTCTTCGTAGCGGGCCATGGCGGTGGCGATGATGCGCTCGTTGTCGTCTGCCGCAGCGGCCAGCGCCTGCTCGCTGTTGAGGCCGGCACCCTTCCAGGCGCTGATGGTCCACTGCCACTGGCGGGCGGTGGCGGTGTCAATCGTGCCGCCTGCGTCTTTGATGATGCTGGTCACATCGTCGCTATCCAGAATGCTGAACTGCGGCTTGAGCCCGAGCACCGCGCCGTCTTCGCGCAGCATGCGCACCCCCAAGGCGTGGAAGGTGCACACCACCACGTCTTTGGCCGCCTTGCCGATCAGGTGTTTGGCCCGCTCGCGCATTTCCGCCGCCGCTTTATTGGTAAAGGTGATGGCCGCAATCCGGTTGGCCGGCATGCCCATCTGGATAAGACGCGCGATTTTGTGCGTGATCACCCGTGTTTTGCCCGAGCCCGCACCTGCCAGCACTAGGCAAGGTCCGTGCAGGTAGTTCACCGCCTCTTGTTGGGCGGCGTTCATGCCGTGATTGGCTTGGGGGGCGGACATAGGGGGATTGGGGCCTGACGTGCGGGGAGCGGGCAATCTTAACGGTTGCTGGTGTTCGCTCACTCCGTGGACAGCATGGACTGCGCCGTTCGTGTCCCCCGCCCGCCGGGGGCGGGCTCCTCCTTGACCTCACTTTGCAATCCACCCTGCCCACGGTATTCGAGGCATGTGGCGCATGCAAAGCCGACAAAGGGCCATCCCCCTATATCCCTGACAATTGCGACCATGCTGCAAATTCTGATCGTCACTTTCCCGTTCTTTGCGCTGGTGCTTTGCGGCTATCTGGCAGCCCGGCGGGGCATGTTGCCGTTGGCGGCCATCCCCGGGCTCAATGGATTTGTACTTTTTTTCGCTCTGCCTTGCATGCTCTACCGATTCGGAGCGAGCACGCCCATCGGCGAATTGCTGGATGTGAGCCTTGCACTGACCTATTTGCTGTGCGCGCTGGTCATGGTGGCTTTTGTGGTGGCGGTGACTTTGCACGGTCGCATCGGCTGGAATGACGCGGCCTTTGGCGCGTTGGTGGGCGCATTTCCGAACACCGGGTTCATGGGCGTGCCCTTGCTCGTGGCCTTGCTGGGCGCCAAAGCGGCGGGTCCGGCTATCGTCACGATTCTGGTGGACATGGTGATCACGTCCTCGCTTTGCATCGCACTTTCGCGCTTGGGCGGGGACCCTGCCCAAGGCGGTGTCTCAGCCACCCAGGCGGCGAAGAACGCACTCAAGGGTGTGGCGGCCAACCCCATGCCATGGTCCATTCTTTTGGGCGCAGTGTTCTCTGCCTTGCAGCTCGAGCTACCCAAGCCGGTGGCATCTACCGTGGGCCTGCTGGCGGATGCGGCTTCGCCCGTGGCGCTATTCACCATAGGCGCGGTGCTGGCCCGCTCCCAAATGCTGGCCAGGGAAGACAAAACGCACGAAGTGCACTGGCAGGAATATGTGCCGGTCGCGCTGATCAAGTTGTTTTTGCACCCCTTGCTGGTGCTGCTGGTCGGGGTGTCGGCGGTGAGCCTCGGCGTGCACATCGATAAATTTGCACTCACCGTGCTGGTTTTGCTGGCCGCCCTGCCGAGTGCGAGCAATGTGTCGCTGCTGGCCGAACGATTCGGCGCAGACAACGGGCGTATCGCCCGCATCATCCTGGTCTCTACCGCCGCCGCATTTTTTACTTTCTCAGGAGCCGTAGCCTTGATGGTGGGAATCTAGTTGCTATTATTTTAGGAGCTGTTGGCGCATATTCCGTGTGCGCTAGCGGTCAATCCGGCTTGTAAATGCCTACGCCCTTGGATTTGACGGTGGCTTTGAGGCACGTTGCACAATCCTTTTATGGACACTTTGATGAACCTTGTTTCTGCCATTTTTCGTACCGCCCTCAAACTGGTGCTCATCGCCGCAGCGGCGGTTTTTGCGTTGAGCCTTATCTTTGTGGCGCTGGTCAGCTTGGTCTGGGTGCTGCTCAAAGCCCTGCTCACCGGCCGCAAACCGGCGTTTGTGACCACCTTTCAGCGGTTCAACCAGGCGCGTCAGCAATTCAAGCGCGGTGGTTTCGGAGCTGCCGGCCCGTCAGCAGCGGGGGGCTTTGGATACGGTGCGCCTGCGGCGGATGTGGTCGATGTGCAAGCCCATGAGGTGAGAAACGATCAGGCATTGCCCTACAAGCAAAGCTTTGACAAGAACTGAGGGACGTTTACTTTTTGTGGCGAATCGCTGAACGCAAAGAATCAGCTCAATCAGGTAGATTCGATATCAAGCGCTTGACAACTATTCTGGAGGCCGTCGATAAGTCCGTTTTAAGTGTTTCAGGCCTTGCGTAGTACACGTCCAGTGTGCGACCGTCCTTGTTATCCAAGGCAAGTCCGGAGACCCAGTCAGTAACTTGCCAGATGAGCTTGCCTTCCGAGGTTACCAAGCTTGCGGTAATCGACACGTTCGCGTCATAAACACTTCCAAATGGATGCGTTTTTGAGAGTCCATACGATTCCACCGTGAATCTGAAAATGACCTTCGCTGATTCTCTTGCTGTGAGGCGCACGGAGCTCTTTTTGGAAAGTATCTGCTGTGCCTCAGCCCGAACTATCTCGCTAATGTCTATCTTCTCTCTGTCCAAGAGCGCTTGGATGGGCGCCTTGCTGAGTTTGCTGGTGTCAGTGGTCATCAGAGTCGCCAATGGCATGCCCGCAGTCCCTGGTGACCCTGTGTTTAGAAAAGCAGCGGAAGGTTTCTTGACGTTGAGTTCAATGTAGGCGTTACGCAAAAGCGGAGCCTTTTCCTTGTCGAAAGAGAGACGCTCGGGCCCTGATGCGCAGCCTGCCATGAGTAGCACGATCACAAACCCAGTTAACTTGGTGGCAAACAAAAATCTCATAGTCACTCCCTCCCATTGATCATCTATTTTTTAGTACCGAGGACGGGCTTGAAGTGCAGTCTTCAAATCGCCAACGGATCCACATCAATCGCCCAGCGAATCAAGCCCTTGCATTCAGGCTGGCTGCGGGTGGCGTGGAGCAAGCTTTGCCAGGCGGTCAGGAAGTGCTGCAGCGTGGCGCGTGACGGGCACTCGATGAGCATCTGGGCCCGTTCGATATTGGCCACCCGCTGGATGGCCATGGGCACAGCGGGGTAAAGGAAGACTTGCTCCAGCGCCTCGGCCCAGCCGTCCCACGCGGCCATCTCGGTTTGGGCAAAGGTGCGGGCGGCGTTCAAAAAAGCTTGCGCAGCCTCCTGCGTTTTGGCTTCGGCGCGCACCAAGGCTTGGGCGCTGAAGGGCGGCATGTTGGCTTGCTCGCGTTCATTGAGCTGCTGCGCGGCGAAGGTGGGGTAGTCGTGCTTCTTGAGGGCGGCGTACAGGCCGTGCTCGGGCTGGAAGGTTTGCAGCCACACCTCGCTTTGCGCGCCGAGTGACGCATCGCGCCCGGCACGGCCTGCGGCCTGCATCAGCAAACTGAACAAGCGCTCGGGCGCCCGGAAGTCGCTGCTGAACAAGGCGCCATCCGGGTTTACCGCTGCGACCAGCGTGATGCGGCGGAAATCGTGGCCCTTGGCAATCATCTGCGTGCCGACCAGCACATCCACGTCGCCAGCGTGCACTGCTGCCAGTTGCTCTTCGAGCTGGCCTTTGAGTTTGGTGCTGTCGGCGTCGATGCGCGCAATGCGCACATGTTCGCCGTCCGGGTTCTCGGGGGTGATGGAGCCGTGGCGTCGCACATCCACTAGCAACTCGGCCAGATGTTCTTCCAGCTGCTCGGTGCCGCGGCCGAAGGGGGCGATGTCCACATTGCCGCAGTCCGGGCAGGCGCGCGGCACCCGCTCGGTAAAGCCGCAGTGATGGCAGCGCAGGGTGCGGTCGATTTTGTGGAACACCCGGAAGGCGCTGCAGTGCGGGCACTCGCTCTTCCAGCCGCAGTCTTCGCAGGTCAGCACCGGGGCGTAGCCGCGCCGATTCAAAAACACCATGACCTGCTCGCCACGCGCTACCCGTTCGGTGATGGCCGCAATCAGCGGGGTGGAGAAGATGGCCCGCCGGGGCTGGTGGTTCATGTCCACCCGGCGCACCAGTGGTAATTTGGACGATTCACCCACCCGGCTTGGCATGTGCAGGCGCATGTAGCGCCCGCCCTCTTCGGCCGGGCGGCTGTGGTGCCAGCTCTCCAGAGAAGGCGTAGCCGAGCCGAGGATGACCTTGGCCCCCTCCAGCTTGCCGCGGTACACCGCAAGGTCTCGCGCCGAGTAACGGGCCCCTTCACCACTTTTGTAGCTAGGGTCGTGCTCCTCGTCGACCACGATGAGCCGCAGTTTGGGCAGACTGGCAAACACCGCCATGCGCGTACCGAGCACGATACGAGCCGCGCCTCCATGCGCGCTGAGCCAGCTTTTAAGTCGCTGCGGGTTGGTCATGCCGCTGTGCAGGCTCACCACGGCTTGTTCGCCGTAAAGCGGCGCAAAGCGGGCTTTGAAGCGCTCTTCCAGCTGCGGGGTGAGGTTGATCTCCGGCACCATGACCAGGGCCTGGGCATCCGGGTCGGCCGCCAGCAACTTGTGCACGCAGTGCAGATACACCTCGGTCTTGCCGCTTCCGGTAGCGCCGAAGAGCAAGAAGGGGCCGGGGTGTGCGTCGATCTGCGCAATTGCGGTGGCTTGCTCGGGGGTGAGGGCCGGTGCGGCCAATACGGAGCCGCCGGCACCCACGTCCACTTTTTTGCGTTTGAGGCGGCGCGCCATCTGCTCGGGGTTCAGCTCGCGCAGCTGCGGGGGCAGGGCGGCCAGCGCCACTTCGCCGGCCGAGCGTTGGTAGTAGGCCGCCGTAAAGCCCAGCAACTGCTGCCAAGCGCGACTCAAGGGCGGTATGCCCTCCAGCACACCCGCAATGTCGCGCACCTTGGCCGGGTCGAACTCGCCGGTGGCCTCTGCAGTGGCCGCATCCCACACGACACCCAGGGTCTCGCGGTTACCCAGGGGCACCCGCACCAGGGTGCCGGCCGGCAACAGTTGCTCGCTGCGGTAGGTGAGCACTGGCCCTAGCGCCGCATGCGCCGGCGTATGCACCAGAACGGGCAGCCAATGGCTCATGGGCGGGCGGCCACGGGGCCGGGAGTTCTCGGATAGTGGAATGGCACTTGAGGCGTCTTGTTGAGGTGAACTTGCGAAATGCGGCCTAAGTCCTTGATTTACAAGTGCTTTACTACTGATTCAGGTTTTCTGTGGATAACTTTGTTGATATGTGCATTTTGCCGGCCTCTAAGCCTTGTAAATCAAGGGTTTTCTTACGCTGCCCAGAAAAAAAGCAAAAACGGTAATCCATATAAATCAACAACTTACGAGCGCTATTTCTTTGATAGCGCCCATCCCCCGAATGGGGGAAAGGGTAAACCCCAGCTTCCCTTTTTTGTGCATAACTAAGTACGCAAAACTTTGTTTTCCGCCGAAAACCGTGGTAAAGCCGATCAGGCGCGCAGCTTTTTGGAGTGGCTGTGCACTGCGGCCACCAACGCGGCGACATGGTCCGGCGGGGTGTACTGGCTGATGCCGTGGCCCAGATTGAAGATGTGCGTGGGGCCGGTTCCGCTGCCTTGGTAAGGTGTTCCGAAACTGTCCAGCACCTTTGCCACTTCGGTTTCGATAGCAGCGGGTGGCGCAAACAAAACGTTGGGGTCGATGTTGCCCTGCAATGCCTTGCCCGGGCCGTTTTCAAATCCGCCCACCAAAGCACGGGCTTTGGCAAGGTTGACCGTCCAGTCCAGGCCCAGCACTTCGCAGTCCAGCACCTGCATGTCTTGCAGCCACAAGCCACCGCCTTTGGTGAACACGATGCGAGGTACCACTTTGCCATCGGTGCCGAAGCGCTTGAGCTGCTTCAGGACGCGTGCGGTGTAAGCCAGGCTGAATTCCTGGAACGCGCCATCGGCCAGCACGCCTCCCCAGCTGTCAAACACCATCACGGCTTGGGCGCCAGCGTCGATCTGGGCATTCAGGTAAGCCGCAACCGAGTCGGCGTTGACGGCCAGCATGCGGTGCATCAGGTCCGGGCGGCTGTAGAGCATGGTTTTGACCAGGCGGTAGTCGTCGCTGCCCTTGCCCTCGACCATGTAGCAGGCCAGGGTCCAGGGGCTGCCGGAAAAGCCGATCAGGGGCACGCGGCCCTTGCCGTCCACGGTGAGCGCCTTGCGGATGCTGCTCACCGCATCAAACACGTATTGCAGCTTGGCCATGTCGGGCACTTCAAGCTTGGCAACGTCGGCCTCACTCTTGATCGGGCTGGCAAAGCGCGGGCCTTCGCCTTGTGCAAACGACAGGCCCAAGCCCATGGCGTCCGGCACGGTCAGGATGTCACTGAACAGAATGGCCGCATCCAGCGGATAGCGCTCCAGCGGCTGCAGGGTGACTTCGGTGGCGTACTCGGTGTTGGTCGCCAGGCCCATGAAGCTACCCGCCTTGGCGCGCGTGGCCACGTATTCCGGCAGGTAGCGGCCAGCCTGGCGCATCAGCCACAGAGGCGTGTGTGCGGTGGCCTGGCGCATGCAGGCTTGCAAAAAGGTGGGGTTGTGCAGGCCGTCGAAGGTGGTGGCCTGGGCTGGGAAGGCTGTGGACGTGGCAGAGGTTTGGGTCATGCCTGAATTGTCGCAGTTCAATGCAGGCTTGCCTTTGTCTTGCCTCAAGTCAAGATGCGATGGCTGGCCGCGGGCCGGTCCGCCCTCAGGCGTGGGCGCGTGCGTGCTCTACCAGCAGGCACTTGTCCTGCACACATTGCATGCCGGCCCCTTGTGCCTTGGCCAGCGCCGCGTCATGGCGAATGCCCAGTTGCAGCCAAATGGCAGGTGCGCCTATCGCCAAGGCTTCGTCCACCACCGGTGGCACGTCTTCACTATTGCGGAACACGTTCACTAGATCGATCTTTTCCGCAGCGGCCGCCTCGGTGAGGCTGGAGTACACCTTCTCGCCCAGAATTTCGCTGGCATTCGGGTTGATGGGCACGATGCGCCAGCCCTGGCGCTGCATGTATTGCGATACCTTGAAGCTTTCGCGGTGCGGCTTGGGCGAAAGGCCGACCACGGCCACGGTACGCGGGCGGCTGACGAGGTCAGCAATGGTTTGGCGTTCAGATACGGGCATGGTCGTTAGGGAGGGGGGACTGGTTGGAGCAGCCTGGTGAAGGGCGGTTGAAGAGGTGTTTGCTTCGCAAAGGCTTCGCACAGCCTAAAGCTGGGCCACAGCCTTCAGCACTTCACCCGGCGTGAGGATTTCGGTCAGCACCACCGCTGGCTTTCCCGGTGCGTACAGCACATACACCGGCACCCCGCTGCGGCCCAGCGCCTGCAAGGCTTGGGTAATGGCGGGGTCGCGCCGGGTCCAGTCGGCGCGCAGCAGGCGGACCTGTTTGGCAGCAAACGCGGCCTCTACCTCGGCATTCGTCAGGGTGGTTTTCTTGTTGACCTGGCAGGTGATACACCAGGCCGCCGTGAAGTCCACGAACACCGGCTTGCCCTCTTTCAGTGTGGCCTGTACCGCCGGTTCGGACCAGGTTTGCCAGTCGCCGTCTTGCGTCGGTGAGCCGTTGCTGGTTACCGCCGCCGCATCATCGTTTTTTAAGCCAAATTGCCACGTGGTGCTTATGGATATTGCGCTAGCAGCTATGGAAATGATAGTGAAAATACGTTTCCCAGAACCGCTTTGTCGCAGCGCCCAGACTAACAATCCCAGGCTCAAGAGCAGGAGCAACAGGCTGGCCGCCCCGTCCACCCCGCTCAAATGGCCCAACACCCACACCAGCCAGACCACGGTCGCCGCCATGGGGAAGGCCAGAAAGTGTTTGAGCGTTTCCATCCACGCGCCGGGGCGTGGCAGCCAACGGCCTACGGCGGGTAGCCAGCTTGCCAGCAGGTAGGGCAGCGCCAGTCCCAAGCCCAAGGCCGCAAACAACACCAAGGATTGCAAGCCCGGCAGCGTAATCGCATAGCCCAGCGACGCGCCCATGAACGGCGCCGTGCAGGGGGATGCGATGGCCACAGCCAACACACCGGACAAAAACGCCTCGGCCACCGGGTGGCGCAGCTGCATGCCAGCCAATCCGGCGGGCAGCAGGTTACCGATGTGCAGCCAACCGGCCAGGTTCAGCGCCAGCAAGGTAAACAACACCGCCAGGCCGGTAATGACGGCGGGCGACTGCAGCTGGAAGCCCCAGCCCAGCTGCTCACCACCGGCCCGCAACGCCAGCAGCAAGCCACCCAGCGCCATGAAGGAAAGCACCACACCGGTGGTATAGGCCAGACCTTGCGCCCGGTGTTGGGCGCGTGATTGGCCGCCCTGCGCGGCAAAGCCCAGCACTTTGATGGCCAGTACCGGGAACACGCAGGGCATCAGGTTCAGGATCAAGCCGCCCAACAACGCGCCCAACACCATCCACACCATGCCGCCAGCGGGGGCGGGCGGCACGCTGGCATCGCGGGCGTTGGTGTCCAGCGCTGCTTGCAGGGCCGGCGGAATCTTGGCCATTTCGGCTACGGCGGGCCAGTTACCGGAAACACTTGCTTCGCCGCGCAGACTGTCTTTCCCGAGGCTGAACACCCAAGCGAGTTGGGTCGGTGATGTGCTGCGTTGGGGAGAGTAAGGCACCAAGGCTTGCCAAGTGTCGCCCTCCCAGCCTTGCTGGCCGGGTTGCAAGGCACCACGCGTCAGGGAGTCGGTAGTGGCGGGCAATGCGGGCGTGTCCAGCAGCTCGGCCGTCTCCGGCAGTGCTTGAATCGCCTGGCCCACCCAGGTGGCAGGCAGCCTGCTGACCCGCAGTAGCATGCCGCGTGCATCGACGCTGGCTTCGACCTTGCCTGGCAGGGCCACGGGCGTTGCTGCTTGTGCAGCAGCGAATCGTGCAGCGTGCAGTGCAGTGGAGCCCCGCACCGGAATACTGATGCGGAACGTTCCGTCCTGCGGAATACACGTTTCGCGGCACACCAGCCAGCTTGCCTGAAGCTGGATGTCGGCAGCCTGCGCCAGCCCGCCGGGGCGGAAGCTGCTGTCCACTTTCACCGGAACGGGCAGCAGAACCTGGCCTTCATATCCCAGGTTGGCCAGGGTGCCGATGGCGATTTTTTGGGGGGCGGGCCAGGCGATGTCGCCTGCTGTCAAACCGGTGGGCAAGGTCCACTGCAGCTGGGTGGGCAGGCCCGAGTCGCCGGGGTTTTTCCAGTAGGTGTGCCAGTGGGGCTGGTGCTGCAGCAGCAAACCGAGCCACAAGGTTTTGCCCGGTGTGACCCCATCCGGCGCGTGAACCAGCAGTTCGGCAGTCAGTTGTTCGGTCTTCACCTGTGAGGAAACCGCTGCTCCCGCACTTGGTGCACCGAACAAGCTGGTGGGTGAAGTCAATTGGGCCCTGGCGCTCATGGATAAAGCGCCGGCAGCTATCAAAAAAAGAGCAAAAAGTTGCCGTGCAACGAGCAGCAAGCGAGGGGTGCAATAGATAACGTTCATCGGCGTGTGGGAGGCCGGAGTCCGGCCATAAGTTCCTGCAATCGGGGCGATTCCGGCCAGGCAACCGCTATCGCGTCGTGGTCATGTCCCCGCGGCTGGTATAAGTTATAACAGGCGGAACCATAGCGCTTGACCGTGCAGGCGCCCCCCGCGATACTGCGCCCTTCCTGCGTTCACGTCGGCGCACCCACCCTGACCCGAAAGGCCACTTCAGCGTGAAGATTCCCAGCCTGTCCCTCCGGCAGACCTTGATGGTGGGGGTCGCCGCGGGCATTTTGTTGCCGGCCTTGTTTTTTGCGGGCTTCCAGGTCAGCAGCAAGCTGCGAACCGAACGGACCCTGCGCGTCGAGGCGCCTCTGAATCAGTATGCCGATGTGCTCTCGCGCGGCATGGCAGTGGCGGTGTGGAATCTGGACCGCGGCGTTGCCATAGAGCTGGTCGAGGCGGTGATGCGCAACCCGGATGTGGTGCGGGTGCTGGTGACCGACGAGTTTGGCGAGACCTTTGTCCAGCGGGGAAGCACGACCGAAACGTCCGACAAATTCCTCTCCGAAAAGCGGGACATCAATTACAACGGAGCCCGTGTGGGCAGCCTGTCGGTGGTCATGTCGTCCGAGCGGATCGAGCGCGAGGCGCGGGCAGAGCTGATGCTGTTTGCCGCGGCCCTGGCCTTGCAAGTGGCATTGGCTTTTGCGTTTATCTGGCCCATGTTCAACCGCCGGATCGTCCGTCCGCTGTTGCGCCTGCAGGAAGGCGCGTTGCGGCTGGCGCGTGGCGAATTGACCGAATCCATGGCCAGCGAGAAAAAGGACGAGATGGGTCAGCTCTCCAATGCGCTGGACACCATGCGCCAGGACCTGGGCGCCTTGCTTACTGAGCGACAGCAAAAAACCGAGGCCTTGCAGCGCGAGCTGGAAGAGCGCGCCCGCACCGAGGAGGCTTTACGCGTCAGCCAGACCAAGTTCGCGGCGATTTTTGATGCTTCGCCGATTGCCATGTCAGTGTCGTCGGTAGAGGGGGATGTCCGCACCATCGATGTGAACACCGCGTGGAAGCGTGTCTTCGGCATGGAGCGCACTGCAGCGATAGGGACCAACGGCTTGCGCATGGGGATCTGGAAAGACCCGGCTGAGCGCAAGCGTGCACTCGACATCGTGCAAGAAAAAGGCGAGCTTTCCAATTTCAAGGCCTGGATGCGCAGGGGCGCACACGGGGCGGAAATCTACTGTGATCTCTCAGGCCGCATGGTGACGCTGGGCGGCGAGCGGGTGCTCATCATGGCGTTTGATGACATCACGGAAAAGCACCGTTACGAAGAAAACATCCTGCAACTCAATGCCACCCTGGAACACCGGGTGGAAGACCGCACCCGTGAACTGACCGATGCCTTGGGCCAGCTGCGGGCAGCCCAGTCGGAACTGGTGCGTACTGAAAAAATGTCAGCGCTGGGCTCCCTGGTCGCAGGTATCGCCCACGAGCTCAACACCCCCATCGGCAACAGCCTCACGGTGGCCAGCACCCTCCAGGACCATGCCAACCATTTTGCCGATGGCATCAGCAAGGGCCTCACCCGCAGCCGTCTGGATGAGTTTGTGGCCAACACCCAGCAAGGCGCCGGCATTTTGATGCGGGGCTTGCAACACGCCGCTGAACTGGTTTCCAGCTTCAAGCAGGTGGCGGTCGACCAGACCAGCCTGAACCGGCGCACCTTTGATCTGCACAGCACGGTCACCGAGATCTTGCTCACCCTGGGCCCGAGTATCCGCAAGTCCACGCATGTGGTGGTGAGCGACATTCCCGCCGATATCGTGATGGACAGCTTCCCTGGCCCCCTGGGCCAGGTGCTCACCAACCTGATCAACAACGCGCTTTTGCACGCCTTTGAAGGCCGGGAGCACGGCACAGTGAGCATCCGTGCCGCCATGGACGGGCCTGAGCGCATCCAGTTGCTGGTGAGCGACGATGGTGGCGGCATCGCACACGGCCACTTGGCAAGGGTGTTTGATCCTTTCTTCACCACCAAGCTCGGCCAAGGGGGAAGCGGCTTGGGGCTGAACATCGTCTACAACCTGGTCACCAAGACGCTGGGCGGCACCATCCATGTAGCCAGCGCGCCGGGCGAGGGGGCCACGTTCAGCATGAGCCTGCCGCTCAAAGCACCGGTGATTGCTTCCGACGCCTTGACCGGCATGGCCCTGTGAGGCGCAGAAGCCCGACAGCCCTCGGTAAGATGCAGCCATGCAGACACCTTCCCGCTTCTGGGCTGACTGGACCAGCCCGCAATTCGACCAGGCCCGCACAGCAGGCACGCTCGATCACCTGATTGCCGTGCTGCCCGTGGCAGCCACGGAACAACACGGCCCGCATCTGCCCTTGCAAGTGGACAGCGCCTTGGTGGATGGTGTGATTGCCCATGCCCTGCCATACATCGCGCCCGAGGTACCTGCTTTGTTTCTGCCGACCCAGGCTGTGGGCTTCAGCCCTGAGCATGCAGAGTTTCCCGGTACGTTGACACTCAAAGCGGAAACAGTAATCCGGCTTTGGACCGAGATCGGTGAATGCGTGGCCGCCAGTGGCGTCAAGCGACTGGTGCTGTTCAACAGCCATGGCGGGCAGGTGGGCCTGATGGATGTGGTGGCGCGTGACCTGCGCGCCAGGTTGGGCATGCTGGTGTACAGCGTGAACTGGTTCGGCCTGCCGTTGGCCGCGGCGGATGGCAGCGACGTGAATGCCCTCTTCAGCGCGCACGAACACCGCTTTGGGATCCACGCCGGCGATATCGAAACCTCCATGATGCTGGCTCTGCGCCCGGACCTCGTGAACATGGGCCAAGCTGATAACTTTGCCTCCACGTCGGAAGACCGTGCCAAAGCTTTCCCCATTCTGGGCAATGGCAAAAGCGCCAAGCTCGGCTGGCAAATGCAGGACTACAACCCGGCGGGCGCCGTTGGGAACGCGGCGGCTGCCACTACCGCCAAGGGTCAGGCGGTGCTGGCCGCAGCGGGGCTGGCCCTGGCGCGATTGCTGGGCGAGATCCACGCACTGCCCGCCAACACCCTGAAGCAGCGCAAGTAGATCAGTCCGCGGGGGTACACAGGCCGGGTGCGCTCTGGCCGCGGTTCCAGCATGGCGTGGCGCGTGTCATGTCCGGTGTGGGAATGCCTTGCATGTCAATCTGCACGGCGCGCGTGTCGAAGGCCTGCACGCCTTGTTTGTCCAGCCGCAGCCGCAACACCCACGCACGGCGCTGGTTGTCGTTGTCGGTTTCCTTCATCACAAAGTTGCCTACGCTGTAGACGATAGGCTTGCCCCGGTAGTGCTCTATATCTTGTGTGACATGCGGGTGGCCGCCGATGACGGCATCTGCACCGGCCTCCACCATCAGGCGTGCCAGTTGCCGCTGACGGCTATTAGCTACCAGCTCGTTCTCCCACCCCCAGTGCATTACCGGAATCACCAGGTCTGCGCGGTGCAATGTGCGGGCAGCGCGTATGTCGGCCACCACCTGCTCGTCTTCGCTCCAGGCGCTGCCGGGGGCGTCAAAGTCGGCTTCAAAGCTGCGCGGCATGAATTCGTTGTAGCTCAGCAGGGCAATGCGCAAGCCCTTGCGTTCGATGATCAAAGGGGCGTGCGCCTCTTTCAGGTTGTTGCCGCCCCCGAAATACTGCAGTCCTGCAGCGGGCAGCAGACGCAGCATTTCTGCAAAGGCTTCGCGCCCGTAGTCGCCCGAATGGTTGTTGGCCAAAGCCAGCGCGTCGAAGTGGCGCTTGAGCACCGGCAAGGTACGGGGGTGAGCGCGGAAGGTGAAGTTTTTGTCTCCCGCAGAGCCGGTGGTGGCCACCACGCATTCTAGGTTTCCGATGCGGATGTCTGCCTTGCGGAAATAGCTGCCAAACGCGGCAAAAGGGTCCTGGCCTCGCTCAATCATGGCCCCCGCCACATCGTCCAGCACGATGTCGCCGGCGAACACCAGGGTGACAGGTTCAGAGGCTGTTTGCGCATGGCTGTTGCCCAGGCCGGCCGTGCAGATGAGCAACAGGCCCAGCAGGGCCGAGTTCGCAATTTGCCTCATGGTTGCACTCCGCGCAAGACACATTCATATTGCAGCTCACGCTCTACCGGGCCGGCGTAAACAAACTGTTTTCCAGTGAGGCGTTGGCCTTGGGGCCCAGCCACAAAGGGCGGGTAGTAGTTGGCTTGTTGTACCAGCACCGGTTGGGTGTTGGTGTCCAGGTAGGCGTAGGTTTTGATGTAGTCCGGTTGGGCACCGCGCCCCACCATCACCGCTTTGAAGCGGAAGCGTCCACCCACATCAACCGAGGGCACCGGGTACGGGTCATCGACAGCTGTGGCTTCCAGAGTCTGGGTGGTGCCGGCATAGGTGAGCTCGCAATGCAGCCTTGGGCCGGAAAAACTGGCAGTGCTGCAACAGAGCGACGCCAGAAAAAAAGCGGAAATTGAAAAACGGGGCATGCGCCGATTGTGCCGGCCACGCAGCCCGGTTCAGGCGGGGCTTTCCCTCAACGAATGCCGCGTATGTACCGGTGTGCTTCGCTTTCGCTCGCACCCATCAGCGAGTCCGAGGCGCCGGGCAATGGCGCGGGGCGCGAATGGCCGCCCAGCACGCCAAACAGCTTGTCCCTGCTGATGGCCCGGTGCGGGGTGTGAGGTTCCATGGCCAGCTCCAGTTTGGCGGCCCATTCGCCCAAGTCCGCATGGCCGTCGTCCTTGGCGGCTGCGCGGGCAAAGCGGATGATCTCGGCCGCGTATTCGGTGTTCGCTGCCATCCACTCCGTGTCGGTCACCCGACCGGTTTTACGGCGCAGCAACACGTGCAAATGGGCGGCAATCGCCAGTTTTTCGCTGTTCAACATGGATTCCTCCTTGGCTTCATCTCAGCCGGCAATGTGCTCCCGGTGCTGGGACACATCCAGACCCACCAGTTCCGAGTTCTCGTCCACCCGCAAGCCCACGATCAGCTTGGTAATCCAGAGCAGTGCGGCGCTCATCACCCCGCTGTAAACAATGACCACGACCGTGCCCACGGCTTGGATGGCCACGCTACCTGTTACCCCTGAAATGCTCTTGCTCGCAAAGTAGCCCGTCATCAACGAACCGACAATGCCGCCAATACCGTGCACGCCGAATACGTCCAGCGAATCGTCGGCATTGAGCATGCGCTTCAAGCCTGTTGCACCCCAGTAGCAGGCCAGGCCTGCCACCAGGCCGAAAACCAGCGCAGCGCTGGGCGTCACAAAACCAGCAGCAGGGGTAATTGCCACCAAACCTGCCACCAAGCCGGAGCACAGGCCCAGCAAGGAAGGCCGGCCACGCATCACCCACTCACCCAGCATCCAGCTCATCGCGCCTGCGGCTGCAGCAATGTGCGTCACCGCCATCGCCAAGCCGGCACGGCCATCTGCAGCCACGGCAGAGCCCGCGTTGAAACCGAACCATCCCACCCACAGCAAGCCTGCGCCCGCCATGGTCAGGCCGAGGTTAAAGGGCTCAAACGGCTCTTTGCCGTAGCCCTTGCGCGCGCCCACCATGTACGCACACACCAGGCCCGAGACGCCGGCATTGATGTGCACCACCGCGCCGCCTGCAAAGTCCAACACGCCCATTTGCACCAGCCATCCACTGGGCTCCCACACCCAGTGGGCAATCGGGGCGTACACCACCACCGACCACATGCCTATGAACCACAACATGGCCGAGAAGCGCATGCGCTCCACCAGCGCGCCCACAATCAGCGCCCCGGTAATGATGAAGAAGGTCAGCTGGAACATGGCGTACACCGACTCGGGCACATTCGGTGCCACGTGGCTCACGGCGACCAAGCCGGCCTCTTTCATGTAGTTGAGCCCGCTGAACCACATGCGGTCGGTGCCGCCCAGCCAGGCCGTGCCGGGCGTGAAGGCCAGCGAATAACCCACGGCAAACCAGAGCAGGCTGAGCAAGCCGGCAATCGCCACCACACTGGCCATGGTGTTGATCACGCTCTTTTTGCGCACCATGCCGCCGTAAAACAGCGCAATGCCGGGCAAAGTCATAAGCAGGACCAGCGCGGTGCTGGTCATCATCCAGGCGGTGTCTGCCGCGTTGATGCTGTCCTGCTTGGCCATGAAGGGTTTGGTGGGTGCCGGTGCGGGCGCAGGGGCCTCTGCAGCGGCTACCGGTGCAGCGGGTGCGGGTGCAACGGCAGTTGGAGTGGGGTCAGAGGCCGCAACGCCGGCTGCTGGCGCTGTTTCTGCCACGGTGCCCGAAACTGCGGTTTGCGCTTGGGTTGTCAAAGACCAGCTTAAAGCGACGATGCCCGCCAACAGTGCAAGAGTGGGCATACCTTTTTGGTGCATTGTGATCCTCTGTGTGTTCCAACACAGAGCACCAAGCACGAGCTATGCCAATCCGCCTTTCCTTGCTGTAAAGGCGCCGCCGGGGCGACAAGGCTAAGAGTACGTCACCCAGTCGGAGT
Organism: Comamonadaceae bacterium; assembly: GCA_027488985.1. Classification (GTDB taxonomy): domain Bacteria; phylum Pseudomonadota; class Gammaproteobacteria; order Burkholderiales; family Burkholderiaceae_C; genus Allorhodoferax; species Allorhodoferax aquaticus. The sequence continues at coordinate 37,413 of JAIYAR010000007.1, forward strand.
AGGCCGCGTCGTCCAAGTGGGGCAGGGTGTTGTAGGTCACCAGCATGTGGCGTTTGGGGGTATAGGCCAGCTCGGTGACCGAGCTGTTGCGGATACGCAGGTTCAGCTCAATGGTGGTCTCGGGCGTGGTGCCCAAAATGTGCCCCACCGCGGTAGAGATGGGTCCGCCGCTGCTCACGATTAGCACATTGCCAGTGTGCGACTTGCGCACATGGTCCAGCGCGCTGGTTACGCCTTTTACAAAATCGTCGTAGCCCGGCATGCCTTTGGGGGTCACCACGCCGTTCATCCACTGCGTGAGGCCGTCGCGCAGCAGGCGGAAGTGGTGGCGGTACATCTCGGGCGTATCGGGTTTCTCCAGCGGGGCGGGGTGGATGGCTTTGATCACTGCCTCGCTGTCGTACTCGTTCAGTCCCGGCCATTCAAGCGCTTGGTGCGTGAGGCCCGCGCCTTGGGCAATGCCGGCCCAGGTCTGGGCATGGCGCTTGAGCGTGCCGGTAATCACCGCTTCAAACTGCAGTCCCTTGCCCGCAAAGTACTCCCCCAACCGCACGCTCTGCCGATGGCCGAGCTCGCTCAAGTTGTCGTAGTCCGCAGCCCCGAAAGAAGCCTGCCCGTGCCGCACCAGATAGAGATTTCCCATGGCGAGGATTTAAGCCGAATCGGCACTTGGCGCTTGTTAAATGTGCGACAGCAGCTATGAAATTTGTAGCGTTTTGTCCGTGGCTGATTCGTTGCGCTATGTAGGGCAGTGCACAAACAAAAACGGCTGCATTGGCTTTGAATTGCGTATGCCCCAGCCAACGCTGTACGAAACCCTTGAAGTAAGCCCACAGGCCAGTCCCTCGGTGATCCGCGCGGCCTATCGTTGCCTTGCCCAGTACCATCATCCGGACAAACACCCGAACTCTGAAGACGCCGGACAGCGATTGGCGCAAATCAATTTCGCTTATTCAGTGTTGGCGGACCCGGTACAGCGACGCGGCTATGACATCCGCGAGGGGATTGAAACTGCGTTTGTGGAGAGGCGGGGGCAAGACGTCAGGCCCCGGAGTCACCATGCGCCAGATGCTACGACTGGTGTCACTTGCCGGCCGTTTGCTTTTCGGCCTTTGGTCTGAAGGGGGCTGGCTAGAGGGTTGCCCTGAAACGGCTTAAGGCAGCTTTAGGCTGATAGCTGACCTTGCCACCGCCCGGAAGGAGTCATTCAAATGGCACGTTAACGTCGCCGCTCAGCGGGAGCCGAAGGCGATCCGATGCAGCGGCCTGTTAAATGGCCAGCAGTACCACTGCCTTTGGACTTGCTATTTGAATCCACGGTCATGCGCCATTCTCATCCACGCGTCATCGACAGGACCGTTGAAACCGACAACAGCGTCGACCCCGCAATGCGGGCAAATCGCAGTTTGGTCTTGTTCCTCGCCATCACACCATTCCACAACTGTCTTAGGGGAAAACTTGGAGAGGCAGTAATTGCAAGCCGCCATATCGCTCGCGAGTAGTTGCTCGCGGTGCATTGAAGAATCGCAGGTTCTTGTCATGCCATTTAACGTCGGAGTTCAGCGGGCGCCGGAGGCGTCCGCTGCAATGACCAGTTGAAGCTCAGCGGCACGGACCGAACTCCAGTGATTGCAGGAAGAGAGTGCCGTAATCGCTCATCGATTCCGGCGGACCGGGATAGAACGGGGCGAACGCAGCCTCTACGAAGTGAAAGCCGATGACAAGCGCCGCGAGAAACATGGCTTTGCGCACTATGGTCCGTAACAGAGGGCTCGGGACAACTACCGCCAGAATCGCCGTGACGGCGGCGGAGACGCGGAAGGCTTCCTTGTGCCACCCGTACCCGCCGCAAGAGTCCAAACCAAAGAACACGGCCCCAACGAAGACGATGCTCGTGGCGGTCCAGACCCATGCGTTGCTAGAGCCGCCACGATGCGCATCGACTAAGTTATTCCCCATGAGGTTCAACTTGATATAGACCGCAAAAGTGCGAAATAACACAGCCATGATTTTCATGGTGCGCGCCTCCCTTGAAGCTGCTAAGTGATTGTTTTTGCTTGATTTTCGTCAGTATATGACTTGCTATGCAATCCATTAACAAACCGTGAAACCCCGCAAGACCGCCGAATAACATGGCAGGCAGCAGGCCGGTGGTTGCAGTGTCAGTCCGCTAAGCGGTTGATCTGTATGGATATTTTCCCGCTTTGGGTGGATGGTTCACAAATAACAATCTTGCAAACCACGCAAACTCCCTCGCCAGAAGACACGTTGGCAAGCCAAAGGAAACGTCCGTTTCCGCTGCATTCCGGCTGTTCAAGTGGTTACCACACGTTTCCGCCGATGCTGGCCAGTTTACCTAGTCAAATCGGTTTTTCGCTGGATTTAAGTTGTACGCAGCTTAATGAAAAAGAGCCACCAGCGCCCATGAATAAAGCGCAAGCAGCTATCAATTCCGCAGCACCTCGGCAAACACCGCCGAGTCCACATTCCCTCCGCACAAGGTAATCCCCACCGTCTGCCCCTGCAGGCTTTCGCGCTCTTGCATCGCTGCCGCAAAGCTGGCAGCACCAGCGCCTTCGGCCACGTTGTGGGTGCAGGCGAAGATGTCGCGCATTGCTTGGGCGACTTCGGTGTCGGTCACTTGCACTAGGTGGTCGATGGCGCCCATCAATATTTCCAGCGCCTCGGAGTCGGCGACGCGGCAGGCCATGCCGTCGGCCAGTTGGGTGGTCACGGGCGCCTCCACCACTTTGCCGGCTGCGAATGAATCGGCATAGGTGGTGGCGTGGGCGCTCACCACGCCGACGATGCGGGCGCGGTGGCCCAGCGCGTGCTTGGCAGCCACGGCGCTGCAGGCACCGGAGCCTTGGCCGATGGGCACATAAATCACATCCAACTCCGGCGCGGCTTTGAGCAGTTCCCACCAATACGTAGCCACGCCGCGCAGCAGGTCGGGGTGGAAGCTGGGCACCATATGGGCGCCACGGTCTTGGGCGAGTTGAATGGCGAACTCGCGACTCTCTTGAAAGTCGGTGCCGTGCTCGATGAGGGTGACGCCCAGTGCGCGCATGGCGGCGTTCTTTTCCACCGAGTTGCCGTGCGGGACCACGATGGTGCAGGGCACGCCATGTGCCCGTGCGGCCCAGCCCACGCTTTGGCCGTGGTTGCCGCGGGTAGCGCCCACCACTTCGGCGGGCATGGCGCCGCGCTGGGCCAGCTGGTCAAAGTAGGTCAGGCCGCCGCGGATTTTGAAAGCGCCCACCGGCGTGTGGTTCTCGTGCTTGACCCAGCAGGTCGCGCCCAGCAGGCTGGAGAGCTGGCCCCAGCGGTACTGCGGCGTGGGGCCGAATTCGCGGTACACCACCTGGGCCGCAGCTTCGATGTCTCGCAGGGTGGGGAGCAATGCGTTCATAGAAAAACCTTTCCTTCAATACATGTGACCGAATCGCCACCCACCCACACTTGGCCCTGCGCGTCTTGCTCAATAAAAACGCGGCCGGCGCGGCCTATGCAGGTGCCTTGGGCGGCCACGTAGCGGGCGGGGGCGATGCCATCAGCAATCAGCCACTGGGCGAGGCTGGCGTTAAAGCTGCCGGTGACCGGGTCTTCGGTAACGCCGATATCGTCCGCAAAGAAGCGGACTTCGATGGACGGGGTGTCGTCTGGCTCGGTGGCGTTCGCGTTGTCACTACTGCCAAAAGCGCGCGCTTCGCGGTTGCTGCGTACTATCAAATCAGGAGCTGCTGGCGCAACATCCATGCCGGCGACACCGATGCCGCGTGCCAAACCTTTGAGGGCGGAGTGATCGGGGCGCAAGTCCAGCACAGTGTCCATGCTGTCGAGCAGGAGGCCCAGCCACACCGGCCCGTTGTCCAGCCACTGGGCTGCGCGGATTTGCTCGGTGCGCAGCCCCAAGCCGGCAGCCACCCGCGCGATCAGTGCCGCATCGGGCGTGCTGCGCTGCAGGCTGGGTGCGGCAAAGGCCAGGCGGGTGCCGTCGCGCTTGAGTTGGACCAAACCTTTGGCGCACTCCTGCACGATGGTGTCCGCTGCTTTGGGCGCGCCGCCCGCCTGCAGCCAGGCGTGGCAGCTGCCCAACGTGGGATGGCCGGCAAACGGCAACTCGCTGCCGGGGGTGAAGATGCGCACCCGGTAGTCCGCGCCAAGCGCTGCCGCTGAGGGGCTGGGGGGGAGCAAAAAAGTGGTCTCGCTCAGGTTGGTCCAGCGGGCGAAGGCCTGCATCTCGTCATCGCTAAGGCCGCTGCCGTCCATCACCACGCCCAAGGCGTTGCCGAGGTAGGGGATGCGGGTGAAGACGTCGACTTGTTGGTAAGCGCGTGGGGTCATGGGCGGTCTCGTCGGGTTACAGAGTGGCGCTGCCGCGTATGCAGGTGACCGAGTCACCGCCCACCCAGACCTGGCCGTTGGCGTCCTGGCGGATGTAGATGCGGCCTTCGCGCTGGATGCAGGTGCCCTGGTGCACCACGTAGCTGGCGGGCATGTAGCCGTCCGCAATCAGCCACTGGGCCAGGCTGGCGTTCAAGCTGCCGGTGACGGGGTCTTCGTTGATGCCGTTCAGCGCCGCAAAGGCGCGCACTTCCAGCTTGCTTGCTATCGAATCAGGAGCTGCTCGCGCAATATCCACGGCGGCTACACCCACTTTCACTCCTAAATTCTTGAGGGCAGGGTGGTCGGGCTGCAGTTGCAGCACGGATTGCATGTCGTCCACCAGCACGCCCAGCCAGTCGGTGCCGTTGCTCAGGTGCTGGGCCGAGATGATTTGCTTGGCCGTCAGGCCCAGCGCGTGCGCCACCTGCGCCAGCAAGCCGGGGTTTGGGTTTTTCCGCTGGAACGAGGGCGCCGCAAAGGCCAGGCGGCTGCCATCGCGGCAGATTTGCACCAGGCCTTTGGCGCACTCTTGCACGATGCGGTCTTTGGCTCGGGGTGTGCCACCGGCCTCCAGCCAGGCGTGGCAGCTGCCCAGCGTGGGGTGGCCGGCAAAAGGCAGCTCGCCGCCGGGGGTGAAGATGCGCACCCGGTAATCCGCGCCCTGCGCCGTCGCCTCGGGCGTGGGCGGCAGCAAAAAGGTGGTTTCGCTCAAGTTGGTCCATCGTGCAAAGCCCTGCATCTGCGCATCGTTCAGGCCGCTACCCCTGAGCACGACGGCCAGCGGGTTACCCAGATACGGCTGGGCAGTGAACACATCGACTTGGGCGAAGGGGCGAAGCTGGGGCACGAGGAGCCTTTCTAGGGGGGAGCTTTATGAAATAGGGAGGTCGAGCACACCGCGCGTGGCCGGGCGCGCCAGGATGGCCGCAAACCAGCGCTCCAGGTGCGGCCAGTCAGGCCGCGGCTGGGGCAGGGCGAACCAGCGGTGCACATCGCAGGCCACCGGAATGTCGGCCATGCTGAAGTGCTCGCCGCACATCCAGGTGCGGGTGGCCAAATGGTCGTTGAGCTGTGCCATGGCCGGCTCGGTGGCTGCAGTGGAGCGGGCAATCACCGCCGGGTCGCGCTTGTCAGCCGGTGTGCGGAACCATTGCAGAAACGCGCCACCGCTCTCGCGGTTCAGGGTGGTTTGCTGCCAGTCCATCCAGCGCTCTGCGTCAAAGCGTTGTGCCAGGTCCTGGGGGTAGAGCTGGTCATTGCCGTACTTGGCAAAGATGTAGCGCACGATGGCGTTGCTCTCCCAGAGAACAAAGTCGCCGTCCTGCAGCGTGGGCACCAGCGCGTTAGGGTTCATGGCCAGGTATTCGGGGGTTTTGACCACCCCGAAGGCCATGCCCGCATCGCTGCGGGTAAAGGCGACGCCGGTTTCTTGCGCGGCCCACACCACTTTGCGTACATTGAGCGAACTCAGGCGCCCCCAGATATGGACCGTCATGTTCAGCTCCTTTGGGCGTGGATGGCTTCGGCCAGGGCGGCCACACCGCGGTGGATCTCTTCCACACTGGGAGTCACAAAGCTCAGGCGCATGGATCGGGCGTCGGCGTTGCCGGCATAGAACGGCGCGCCGGGCACAAAGGCCACGCCTTTGTCCACCGCGTAGGGCAGCAGGTCCACCGCGTTCATGCCGGCAGGCAGGCGCGCCCACAAGAACATGCCACCGGCCGGAGTGTTCCAGGTGAAGGTGCTGTCGGCATTGGCAGAGTCCGGGCCTTGCGACTCGGGGAAGTGCTTGGCCAGCGCTTCCAACATCGCGTCGCGCTGGGCTTTGTAGAGGCTGCGGATGGTGGGCACATGGCGGTCCAGGAAACCGTTTTGCATCACCTCAAAAATCAGGCGCTGGTTGAAGCCGGGGCTGTGCAGGTCGGCCGCTTGCTTGGCTTGCAAGAGTTTGGGGTACACCGCCTTGGGTGCCACGATAAAGCCCATGCGCAGGCCGGGCGCCAGTACCTTGGAGAACGAGCCCAGATAAATGCCGCCTTCGGGGTTGCGCGCAGTCAGCGGGGCTGGTGGGGCGTGGTCAAACCACAGGTCGCCATAGGGGTTGTCTTCCATGATGGGCAGGCCGCTGCGGGCGGCTTCTGCGCTCAAGGCCGCACGGCGCGCTTCGGTCATGCTGCGGCCGGTGGGGTTCTGGAAGTTGGGCAACACGTACAAAAAGCGGGCGTCGGCAGACTTGGCGGCCAGGTCGGCAATGTCTATGCCTTCGGCGTCGCTGGCCACGCTCACCACATTCGGCTCCATGGGGGTGAAGGCCATCACCGCGCCCAAATAGGTGGGGGACTCGACCAGCACCTTGCTGTCTTTGTCGATCAAAATTTTGGCAACCAGGTCCAGGCCCTGCTGCGAGCCGGTGGTGATGAGCACCTGCGCGGGGTCCACATTCCAGGTCACGCCGGCGGCGGCGCTTTGCGCTTTGAGCTGGGCGGCGACGAGTTCGCGCAAGGGGCCATAGCCCTCGCTGGCGGCGTACTGCAGTGCGCCTGCGGGGTCGTCTTTGAGCACCTTGGCGCAGGCGGCTTCAAACTCGGCCACCGGGAAGGTTTTGCTGCTGGGCAGGCCGCCGGCAAAGCTGATGATGCCGGGCTTCTCAGTCACTTTGAGGATCTCGCGGATCACCGAGGGGTTCATCTTGGCGGCACGTTCGGCCAGGGTCCAGTGGGTCATAGAGTCTCCAGAGAAATACAGTGTCTTTGTGTTGTGAATCGATAGGTTGCTCAGTCCACCACAAACAGGGTGGCGCCCAGAGGGGCGGTAGAGCGATGTGGTTCGGCATTGTCGGCCACTTGGTAACTCATTCCGGGACGCAGCGTGAAGGTCCGGCCGTCTTCGAGTTCCGTGTGCAGTTCGCCCTGCAGGCAGAGCAGGATGTGGCCTTTGACACACCAGTGGTCTGACACATAGCCCGGTGTGTACTCCACCATGCGCACCCGCACACTGCCAAAGTGTTGTGTGCGCCACAGAGCACGTCCGGCTTGGGCGCTTTTTTCTTCGGTCGGGATGGCGGACCAGTCGGTGGTGCCAAAGGGGATGTTGTGCATTTCCATGATTGGGTTTTCAGCTTGTCAGCATGGGGTAGAGCGAGGCCACCAAAGCCAGCGCCATCGTGATGTTGAAGATGCGCAGGCGCAGCGGGTCTTGCAGCAGGCCGCGCATGGCCTGCCCAAAGCCCACCCAAAAGGCAGAGCAGGGTGCGCCCAGCACCATGAAGAGGCCTGCCAGCAGCGCCACTTGCGCCATGCCGGCATTGGGCGGCAGGTAGGTGCTCATGCAGGTCACAGCCATCACCCAGGCTTTGGGGTTCACCCACTGGAAAGCGGCCGCCGCCCAAAAGCCCATGGGTTGGATAGTGGGTGGCGTGTTGCCGCCATCAGCATCCGCAGCAGGGGCCGGGCGGGCGCTTGCCAGCTTCCAGGCGATCCAGAGCATGTAGGCCGAGCCTGCGTAGCGCAGCAAGTCGTACAACTGCGGAAACCGATCCAGCACCGAGTGCAGGCCCAAGCCCACACACAAAATCATGAAGGTGAAACCGAGGTTCACGCCCCACAGGTGCGGCTGCGCACGGCGGAAGCCGAAGTTCACACCCGAGGCCATGAGCATGGTGTTGTTGGGCCCTGGGGTGATGGAGCTGACGACTGCAAACAAGCCGGCAGCGAAAAGGGTGTCCAGGTTCATGTGGACGCCCCCCGTGTTGTGCTGGTGGCAGGCGGAGGAGCCGGCGGTAAGGAGGCAAAGCGCTTGCCGATGAACACAGTCGACACCACGGCCAAAGCAAAGCCCACGGTCACCAGATCGAGCGACTCCCCCAGAAGTGGAATGGCAGCCAGAATGCTCAAGAAAGGTTGCAACAGTTGTATCTGGCTGACCTTGAGCGTGCCGCCCAATGCCAGGCCGCGGTACCAGGCAAAAAAGCCCGCCCACATGGAAAACACACCCACGTAACCCAGCGCCCACCAGGAGCTGGCGCGGATGCTGTGCTCCGGCCAGGTCAGCAGAGCCCCCGGCAGGGTGACGGGGAGGGCCAGCACACACACCCAGCAGATGACCTGCTCCGCACCCAGTGTGGGCGTGACCTTGGCGCCATATACATAGCCCAGCGCGGCAGAGATCACAGCGCCCAGCATCAGCACATCCCCCCACTCCAAAGCCAGACTCGGTCCGTGTTGCGTGGCGCGGTAGAGCGAAAAGCCCACCACCAGTGCCGAACCGATGCAGGCACTCAGCCAGAAGCCCAGCCGGGCGCGTTGGTGCATGACGATGGCGGCGACCACGGCGGTCGCTAGTGGCAGTAAGGCAATTATGACGGCGGCATGGCTCGCGCTGATGGTCAGCAGCGCATAGCCAATGAGCAGCGGGAAACCCAGTGCATTGCCCAGCGCGGCAATGCTCAGGGGACGCCACTCGGCCGCATTGGGCCAGCGCGAGCGGGTGGCGAGCAGAAACACGATCGACAAGCCGCCGGCCAATGCAGCGCGGCCCAGTGTCACAAACCAGGGCGAGAGCTGGGGCGCGTCGGCGGTGCCGGTGGCCAGGCGGGTCATGGGCAGGGTGATGGCAAAGATCGCCACGCCCAGCAGGCCCAGCCAGAGGCCGCGTGTTTCGTTTTTGGAATTCATGCGATTCACTGTACTTTGAAAAACAGCACAGTTGCAGTACAGTTTTGCTAAACAGCCTGCAATCTGTATTGCTGGCATGACCGTTACAGCCCTGCCCAAAGTGTCCGCCCATGTTGATGAAAACCGCCGCCCAAACCCTGGCCGAACAGCTTTACGCTGTGTTCGCCCAGCGCATCCGCGACCGCTTGCTGGCGCCCGGCGCGCGCCTGCCTTCGGTGCGCCTGTGTGCCCAGCAGCAAAAGGTGAGCCCGTCCACCGTGGTGACGGCCTATGACCAGCTGCTGGCGCAAGGCCTGATCGAGGCGCGCCGCAACCGCGGTTTTTATGTGCGAGATTTGCCACTAGCGCCCATGGATAGTGCGCGGGAAGCTATGATTTCAGGAGCAAATGAGGCCGGCGCTGAAGGTGGCAGTTTGATGCTGACCATGCCCCGCCAGCGTGCGCCGCTCAACGCCACGGCGTTGATCCGCGGCATGTTCCACGGCGTGAGTAACAAGCCCCAGCCCGGCATGGGCGTGCTGCCCAAAGAATGGCTGGAGACTACCTTTTTGGCCACCGCGGTGCGCCGCAGTTGCAGTGTGGAGGCGCTGAACGCCTTTTCCTTGCAATACGGTGAGCCTGCCGGTGACATCGGGCTGCGCCGGGCGCTGTCCACCAAGCTGGCGGGCCTGGCGGTACATGCTGCGCCGGAGCAGATCATTACCACCATGGGCGCCACCCACGCGTTGGACGTGGTGAGCCGCACCCTGCTGCAGGCCGGCGACTATGTGATGGTCGAAGAACCGGGCTGGGCCGTGGAGTTTGCGCGGCTGGACGCCTTGGGCATGCGCATCCTGCCGGTACCGCGCCGGGCCGACGGGCCGGACCTGGAGGTCATGGCCAAATACTGCGAGGTGCACAAACCCAAGCTCTTTGTGAGTGTGAGCGTGTTTCACAACCCCACCGGTTTTTGTCTGTCCCCCAGCAGCGCTTACCGCATTCTGCAGTTGGCGAATCAGCACGACTTCCATATCGTCGAAGACGATACCTACAGCCACTTCGCCCCCGACCACGCCACCCGCCTGTGCGCGCTGGACGGGTTACAGCGCACTATCTATGTGGCGGGCTTTGCCAAGATCCTCGCGCCCAACTGGCGCGTGGGCTATATGGCCGCCTCCAAGGACTTGGCCGAGCGCTTGTTGGATACCAAGCTGCTCTCTACCCTGACCACGCCTGCGCTATTGGAGAAGGCCATGGCTTGGTGCATAGACCAAGGCCAACTGCGCCGGCACGCCGAGCGCATCCGTACCCAGTTGGACGCCGCCCGCGCACGCAGCGTCAAGCTGGCGCTGGCCCATGGCTGCACCTTTGCGTCTGACCCGGTGGGCCTGTTTGGCTGGGTGGAGACCGGTGTGGATACCGATGCCTTGAGCCAGCGCATGCTGGACGAAGGCTATCTGTTGGCGCCCGGCGCCCTGTTCCACGCCCGGCGCACGCCCAGCAGCCTGATGCGCATCAACTTTGCGTCAACCCAAGAGGCGCAGTTCTGGAAGACCTTTGCGCGGCTGCGGGATGAAAAAAACCGATAAATGCGATTAAATTACTTAATTGTAAAAAATAAATAAATTGTTTAGTATTTGCGCATCAATGTGATTGGAGCGCGTATGCAGCACCGTAGTCTGACCCTTAGAGCGCAACTGGCTCTGTCCTTCGGCACTCTGGTGCTGTTGCTTTTGTCAGCCTCCGGCTTGGGCTTGTATGCCGCTGAATCTGCGCACGATGACCTCGAAAACTTCATCCATGGCAGCAATGCACGGGACATGCTGGCTGAAGAAGTGCAAGTGGCCGTGGAGCGGCGGGCGATTGCAGCCCGTAACCTGCTGTTGGTGACGACCGATGCCGACCGCGACGATGAGTACCAACTCGCGGTCCGGGCCCATGAAGATGTGCAGAAACGCATCGCTGCACTGCAGGCCCGCATGAATGATGAGGGTGTGACTGCAGATGTAAAGGCATTGGCCGGAGAAATTGCCAAAGTGGAGGCGCAGTACGGCCCGGTCGCCCTTGCTATTGTGGACATGGCTCGCAAAGGCCGGCGGGAAGAGGCCGCAGACAAGCTCTCACGCGAATGCCGGCCCTTGCTGAAGGCCCTGATCAAATCCGTGGATGACTTTGGCGAAGCGACGCACCAAGCATCTGTGGCCACGGTCGAGGCGTCAGAAGTCAGCTATGTCCGGCTCCACCGGGCTTTGATAGCGATGTCGCTGCTCAGAACGGTAGTGGCGTCTGTCGTGGGCTGGGTCATGATCCGCCACCTCGACCGAGCACTGGGTGCAGAGCCGGCGGTGCTGAACCTCGCAGCTCAACGGGTTGCCGAGGGCGATCTCACCACCATGCCGATTCTGGTGTCGGCACCAGCAGGCAGTGTGCTGAGCTATATGGCCACTATGCAAAGCAGTCTGGTGCAGATTGTGAGCCGGGTCCGGGGCGCATCAGATTCCATAGCCACCGGCGCGGAGCAGATCGCGGTGGGTGGTCAGGAGTTGAGCCAACGCACTGAGGAGCAAGCCAGTGCTCTGGAAGAAACCGCCGCCACCATGGAAGAGTTCACCGGCTCGGCCCGCCGTAGCGCTGAAAACGCCGGGCATGCCAATCATCTGGCTCAAACCGCCTCAAATGTGGCAGGTCGCGGCGGTGAAGAGGTGTCTGCGGTGGTGAGCACCATGCGGGGCATCAATGAGAGTTCGCGCCGCATCAACGACATCATCAGCGTCATCGATGGCATTGCCTTCCAGACCAACATCCTCGCATTGAATGCAGCTGTCGAAGCGGCGCGGGCCGGAGAGCAGGGGCGCGGCTTTGCGGTAGTAGCGAGCGAAGTGCGCCACCTGGCCCAGCGGAGCGCAGAGGCCGCCAAGGAAATCAAGGCCCTGATCAGCGCCAGCGTGCAGCAAGTGGAGCATGGCTCCAGTCTTGTGGAGCGGGCAGGCCTCACTATGCAAGAGGTGGTGGATGCAGTCCAGCGGGTGGGCGCCATCGTGGGCGAAATCAGCCACACCAGCCATGAGCAGGACACGGCGATTGCGCAGATCGGCGAGGCGGTCAGCCAGTTGGACAAGACCACTCAGCAAAACGCCGCACTGGTGGAGGAGAGCGCTGCCGCTTCTCAAAACCTGCAGCACCAGACGCAGGAGTTGGTGGATACGGTGTCCATCTTCAAACTCGATGCCGAGATGAACCTGCAGCACAGCACCCGCCGTACGCCGAACCTGCGGTTGTCGTTCGCCTGAGTCTGCCGGGCAATCCGCAGCTGCTCGCGCTTTTGTAGCACGAGAGCCAGTGGACATCATGCGTATACTAGTTAAACTCCTCTGAGTAACTATTCATAACCATGAGTCTCTATGTGGAAAAAGCTTGGTGTTCCGGTTCCGATTGATGCTTCCCAGGTGGTGATCGGTCTTTATGTCTGGTTAGACCTGACCTGGGACGAGCACCCTTTCTTTTCCAGCCGGTTCATGGTGAAAACGGCGAAGGATGTGTCCATCATCCAATCGTTGGACATCGAAGGAAAGCTCTACTTCTATAGCGAGCAAAGTACGGCGCAACCCGGCCCGCTGATCCCGAAGCCACTGAATGTGGATGAGGTCAAAGCGGCAGAGGAGCGCGCGGCCAAGGATGCCCTGGTAGCTGAAATGTTGGCCTTGGAAAAAGCCAAGATGGCCAAGCAAAAAGCCTTGCGCGATGCGGCATTGCGGGCCGACCAGGCTTGGGGCAATGCCGCCAGGGCGGCCAAAGCCGCCCTCAATGAGTTGCCGCGTTCGCCGAAAGTGGCAGGCAAGCAATTGGTGGATTTGTCGTCCGAAGCTGCGGCCATGGTGTCCAAGAACCGCGAGGTATTGCTGCACTTGCTGGGCGACAAGAAAGAGCAGGGTCCCCAGTTTCATGCGCTGAACTGTATGACGCTGGCCATGCTGGTTGGCAAAAAAGCTGGCATGAATGAACGTGGTCTGGCCGATCTGGCACTGGCAGCCCTCGCGCACGATGCGGGTGAGTCGCAGATCCCCCAACAGATTTTGAAGAATCCGCAGCGCAAGAAGCACGAAGAGGATTTCTTCCGGCAGCACGTCACCTTCAGTACCAAATTTGCCGAAGAGTCCGGCGCTTTCAGTCCGGACGCGTTGGCGATGATTTCGGATCACCACGAAGCGATGGATGGCTCGGGCTGGCCGCGCGGCAAACAAGGCGATGCCCTGAGTGTTGGCGCACGCATTCTTGCCATCGTGGATCGCTACGACACCTTGTGCACCCCGGACATGCCCAAAGGGGTGCCGATGATGCCGGCCGAGGCGCTGGCCACCATGTTCCGTAACGAGTCCACGCGGCTGGACAAGGCGCTACTAAGTTTGATGATAAAGCTTCTGGGTGTGTATCCGCCTGGCACAGCTGTTCAATTGAGCGATGGCTCCCTGGCGCTGGTGATTGCGCCGGGTGCCAATTCGCTAAAACCTACGGTGCTTTTGTATTCACCCGAGCTTTCCAAAGACGATGCGCCCACCATTGATCTGGCCGGCGAGTCAGACATCAAAATCGTCGAAGCGGTGCGACCGTCTACCCTGCCGCTGGATGTGTTCCAGTGGTTGAATCCCCAACAACGGCTGTCCTACTTTTTCTCGGTGGACGACACCAAAAACTGATGGAGGCGCCTGCCGCTATGCGGTGGCTAGGCTACGCAACAGGGCGCGGTTGACCTCATCAGTCGCAATCTGGTGGGCCCGGCAGACTTCACGGATGACTTTGGTATTGCGGCCTTCCAGAGCAGCTGCCACCTCCAGCCACGGGGAGTAGGGCCCTGTATGGGCCACCACAGCTGATGCCACTCGACCTGGGAGTGGCAGGCGGTGCAAGGCTGCGCCCAGGTTTTCGCCGAGCAGCAAATCCACTTGCGAGAAGACCCCGCACAAAAACACCTCGCGCCGCAAATCGTCTTCCACGCCGGCATCGGCAAGGCGCTCCATGATGCGGGCTCGCAGCACCATGGCGTGGCGGATAGGGTCGAGATTGGTATCTGCACTGGCATGGGGCAGTTGCTCCATGAGCCAAGCGCGCAGGCGGCTGTAGCCCAAGGTCATCAGGCCTTGGCGCAGGCTGCTGACTTCGTTGCGCAAGCCTAGTGCGACGGAGTTGGCGAAGCGCAGGAACCGGTAGCAAAGCAGGGGCTCGTTGCCCATGGTGTGCTCAAGGGCTTCGAGCGACTCGTCTGCATCAATGGAGTGCACCAGGTCCAGCAACACCTGCCGGGCTGGCTGGATCTGACGGTAACGGTAGGCATACAGCATCTCTTCGGCGGGCCAACCGGCGACGCCCCGGACATGTTGCTGATCCAGCGCATGTTCCACCAACGCTTGGCTGGCGAGAGACTCGTAAAACTGGCCGGCATGCACCGGACTTTGGGTATGCCGGCTGCCGTGGTTGCCCCCTTCATGGCTTTGGCGCAGGGCGGCGCGCAGGGCACCGAGGGCATCTTGTGCTGTCAGCGAAAGCATGGCGGTGTGGAACCAGCCGGCTTCCTCTTCGCGGGGGTTCTCGCCGGGCTCGCCGCCCCACACGAGTTTGACGCCCCGCTGGTGCGCCTTACGGATACGCCCGGCCAGCAGGGCATCTCCCAGCCACGCGTGAGGAACTTCAAGCCAGATGTTGGTGGCTACGTTGTGCTCCAGCAGGTCGGACAGCAGGCCGGGGGCACGTGGATGGAGCAGGCAGATTTCGCGGCGGGCAGGCCAGAGTTCCTGCAAGGACTCGATCAAGTGGTTCGCGTCTACCGCGCTGCTGCTTTCAGGGTCCAGCCACAGGCGTACCCCTATGCGTTTGCGCCACTGGTCCCACACGGGCTCGTAGCCCATGGTGATGCTGCCGAGTACCGAGCTGCTCATGGCGTCAGCTGATGTAGTTGAAGAGTGACAACTTCTGCACTTGCGCGTAGGACTGCAAAGCTGCCTGATAGCCGGTCTGCTGGTTCTGGAAGTCGGCTACGCCTTTGATCATGTCGAGGTCTTCGGCTCTTGAGCGGTCTGCCTCCAGCTGGATGCTGCGACTTTCCTGGTTGGATGTGATACGGTCCGCCCGGTTCAGCAAGTCACCGGCCTGGCCGCGGATGGCAGAGACACGGTCCATGCCGATATCGAGGTTGTAAATGGCTTGCCCTACGGCTTGGGTCGCCGCATTGGCGTTGATGGCGCCGCCGATGTCGCGGATGGCATCGTCCATCACGCTGAAAATGCTGGGGTTGGGGTCCACCGTAATCACATCGCCGGCAGCGGGGGTGCCTGTGATGGTGAGCGACAAGCCGGGCATGCCGGTGATCGCCGGCGGGCCCACCTGATCCGCAATCAACACTGAAACAGGCTTGTTGGACGGGTAGTCAGGCACCGTGAACGGACCTACCTCGTAAGGCGGGCCGGGGAAGGTGGGCAAATCGCCCGTGGCTGGAATTTCCTCAATGATGTAGCTGGTGGAACTGGTGCCTGCCGTAGCCCCGGGCACCACAGCGCCGAAGGTAATTTTGTAAGTTGCGCGGGTCACCTGGCTGGAGTCCGTCACGCTGACGTTGCCGGTCCCAAGCGTGCGACCTACCGGAATCGTGCTGGTCGTGACGTTGTAGGCTCCATCGCGTGCCGGCTGGTGCATGAATGCGCTTTCGCCATCCAAAGAACTCACGATGGCTGTTTCGCTGGTCGCCGTTTGTCCCGGAAGTCCGTTGTAGGTGTAGTCGGGTGCAGTGGCTGTGGGGCCGGTGAATGGGACAGTGGCGCTAGCCAAGGCTCCGAACAGGGGTTGACCATTGGTGTCAGTTCGGTTGGCGTAGCCCAATATCTGCTCACGTAGGCCTTGCAGTTGGTTGGCGATGGTTTTGCGTTCTGCGGGGGTGTGGCTGCCATTGCCGGCGCTCACCACCAGTTCGCGGAACTGCTGGAGTGCATCGACCACGTCGCCCAAGGTGCTTTCGGCGCTGGCAATGGTGTTGCGCTGCACCTCCAGTGCACGCTGGTCGGTGGCAATGCGGGAGAGTCGCATCAGCGAGCGCTCGGCCTGGGCGGCTGCCGTCGGATCATCACTGGGGCGTACGACCCGCTTGCCTGAAGTGAGATTCTCCTGCAGGTCAGAGAGTGCTGTCTGGCGCTTGGAAAGGTTGCTCAGCGCGTTGTCATAGGCGTTGGCAGAGCCGAGGCGGGATAAATTGACGGGCATGAATAGCTCCTAGCGGCCCTAGCGGCCAAGGCCCTGAATCAGGGTGTCAAATATGTTTTGAGCAATCTGAATCATCTTTGCCGACGCCTGATAGGCTTGTTGAAACTGGATGAGCTTGGCGGCTTCTTCGTCGAGGTTGACGCCGGACACGGCGGTCCGGTCTTTCTCCAGATTGGCCGCAATCGTGCTGGACACTTCTGCCGCATAACCAGCGCTTTGCGTACGGATGCCGATCTGCGAAATCGCGCTTGCATATCCATCGGTCAGCACAGCACCGTCGAACATGGGTTTGTCACGCAGCTTCATCAGTGCGGTGGCATTACCGCTATTGAGTTTGAGGTCGAGCTTGTACACCGGGTCCTTGACATCGACTACGGTGAATGTGTCCCCCGCCTGGGGTGTCCCGGTGAGCTTGAGGCTCCAGTTGGCCAACGGGTCTACCGCTGTGATGGCGGTATTGGGGTCGAAGGTGTAGGTGGTTGTATTCGCGGTGGGCAACTCGTCACTGCGGGTGTAGGTGGTTGCGCTGGTGAACGTAAGTCGCACTGCGGCGTGCGGGATCGCAGTTTGGTTGTTGCTCAGTGCGGTGAGCGAGACTTGTTGCAGGCTTCCCTTGTTCGTGGTTCCCATGGCGCCGGCCACCGGGCTGGCTACGGCCAACTGACGCGGGGTGGAAAAGACTCGGGAAATGTTGCTGACCGAGGTGGCATAGGGCTTGAACAAAAATCTGTCGCCCAGGTTGGCAGCTCCTGCGTTCTGGTTGAAGACCAGTCCGTCAACCACTGCCAATGCGGGCGCCGCAGGCGCGGGTGTTTGGGGGAAACTGGTGACTTGACCGTCCGACATCCGGGTGATGGTTCCTGATGTGCCGGACGTAAATGTCAGTTCGTAATCGGACGCGGCAAACTTGGTGGCATCCGAGATGCCCAATGACAGGGAAGCATTGCCCGTGTTCAGGGTGGCAGGAGCCTGCGGTATCCGTATGTTGGCTGTCGTATTGATGTCGATCTGAGAGAATAAGTTGCTACCTGGGTTGCCATCCAGATCCAGTCCCAATCTATGTTGGTCGTTCATGGCCGTAGTGATGGCCAATGTGAGCCGGCCCAGCAGGTTGCGCCCTTCCACGAGGTCACTGTTCTGGAAGCGGATCAGGCCGGCCACCTCGCCACCTCCCAGCGCCTGGTCATCCAGGGGCACCAACTGGCCATCACGCTCGATGGCCAGTTTGCTCAACTGGGGATCACCGAAGTCGTCGTTGATGATGGATACAGGGGACACATTGGTGCCCAGAACAAGAGGCTGACTTCCGGCAATAAAAATGCCGACCGTACCATCGGCTGCAGGGATGGACGTTGTTTGCACATACTGATTCAGTTCGCGAACCAGTTGATCCCGCCGGTCCAACAAATCATTGGGTGGCTGTCCGTTACCTTGTGCTTTGGCGATGGAGTCGTTGACGCTGGCAATACCGGTTGCCAGGTTGTTGATTTTGTCAGCGATTTGATTCAGCTCTTGCGTGACGCTGGGACGCAGGTCGTCCAGCGCCTGAGCCGCAGCCCGGAAGCGACCAGCCGTCTCGTCTACCCGTGTGAGTGCCACGGTACGAGCTGTCAGGTCGGACGGTGCGCTTGCCACATCGGAAAAGGCGTTCATCATGTCGCTGATGGACGCGCCCAGGCCGTTGCTGCCTCCGGAAAAAATATCCTGGAGTTGTTTCAGGTTGTTGGAACGAACGACATCCGAGCTTTGTGTGGAGCTGGCCAGAGTGGCCTGACGTGTCAGAAAGGCGCTGAAGTTGCGTTGGATCGTCTGAACGTCTACGCCTTTGCCCACATAACCGCCACCGGAAAACTGTCCCTCAACGGCTTTCAACACGACGTTTTGTCGCGAATAACCGGGTGTGTTGACGTTGGCAATGTTGTTGCCGGCGGTTTGCAGTGCGATCTGGTTCGCCTGCAGTGCGCGGGTGCCGATGTTGAGAACGCTCATGGTCCGTCGCCTTGTGGGTTACACCTGTACTTGCGCACGGCGCAATTGCAGGGTGGTATTGATGGCGCGGCTTAGCTTGGCTGCGTACTCGGGGTCGGTGGCGTAGCCGGCTTTTTGCAAGCCGCTGGCAAATGCTGTGACCGACTTGGTCTGTTCTCTCGCTTTGGCGTAGCGTGGGCTATCGGAGATCAGGCGGGCGTAGTCTTTGAAAGAGTCTTCAAAAGAGTCGTAGGCGCGGAACTTGGCCACTTTCTTCTGGGCTACTCCGTTCACGTATTCGGTAGTGGTGATTTCGGCCACTTTGCCCTTCCAGCTGGCACCGGCCTTGATACCGAAGAGGTTGAAGGAGTTGCTGCCGTCTTTGTTGCGGATCTGGTGCTTGCCCCAACCGGTTTCATGGCCGGCTTGGCCCAGCATGAAGCTGGCAGGGATGCCGGTGGCCTTTTCAATCTTGTTGGCAGCGTCTGAATGCTTGGACACGAAGTCGGCTTGGCTGGCGGTCGGCGCTTTTTTGGTTTTCACCGGTGTGAGCACAGCGTCCGATGCGGTGATTCTGTCTGGCACCGCTTTGTTGCTCAGGCTTTCCGGGGCTTTGACGGTGGTTGGTAGCGCACTCCCGGTACCCTGGCCCGGCATTTCAACCCCCATCTGGCGTGCGAGTTGTTGGGAAATCAGGTCGGACAAACCGCCGGGCTGGCCCGACATGCTGACCGATAGCTGCTGGTCAAACAGATCTGTGCCCAAGTCGCTGCCGGGGTTGTCCAACATGCCGGACTTCATGGTCGCCTCGCGCATGCTTTTGATGAGCTCGCGCATGAACAGGGATTCAAACTGTTTGGCGGTTTCGCGAATGCTCTCCGGAGTGGCTTTATCCGCACTGGCTTTCAGTGCGCCCAAGGAACGGGCGTCTGCGACCAGATCCTGTGCACTGGAGATGTTGGAACTTCCGGAGAAGGAACCGTAGCTCATATCAAATGACCTCCAACTCCGCGTTCAATGCGCCGGCCGACTTGATGGCCTGAAGAATTGCGAGCAGATCCTGCGGGGTCGCACCCAGGGAATTCAGGGCTTTCACCACATCCGTAAGCTGGGCCGCTTGCGGGAGTTGGATGAGCTTTCCAGCATCCTGCTTGATTTCGATATTGGCTTTTTCACCGACCACGGTCTGCCCGCCGGATAGTGGGTTGGGTTGGCTGATGACGGGGCTGGACGATACGCTGACCGACAGGTTGCCGTGTGCGATTGCGCAGGCGCCCAAGGTCACCGCCTGGTTCATAACGATAGAACCGGTCCGCGAGTTGATGATGATCTTGGCCGCGGCGATAGAGTTGTCAACCGGGAGCTCTTCCATATCGGCAATAAAGCTTACCCGTTCATTCGGGTTGGTAGGTGCTTTGACTTGCACGGTGCGGCCGTCCAGCGCTTGGGCTACACCGGGGCCAAACCGGTTGTTCACAGCCTGAGCGACTTTACGGGCGGTTTGAAAATCTGAGGCATTGAGGCTGAGGTTGATGGTGGGGCCGTCCTGCAGGCTGGTGGCGACCGATCGCTCCACTTGGGCTCCATCCGGAATGCGGCCGGCACTCAGGTGGTTGACCTGCACCTTGCTACCGCCCGCGGATGCACCCGCGCCAGCCACAATCAGGTTGCCTTGGGCCATCGCGTATACCTCGCCATCCGCACCTTTAAGGGGCGTGGCAATCAAGGTGCCGCCTTTGAGAGACTTGGCGTTGCCCAAAGAGGAAACGTTGATGTCCAGCATTTGGCCGGGGCGCGCAAACGCCGGGAGTTGTGCCGTTACCAGCACCGCTGCCACGTTTTTCATCTGAAGTTGCGTCAATGAAGCGGGTGTGAGGGTGAGGCCCAACTGCTCCATGTAGTTCTTCAGGCCCTGGGTGGTGTAGGGCATCTGGGTGGTCTGGTCACCTGTGCCATCCAGGCCAATCACGAGGCCGAAGCCGGTCAGCTGGTTGCTGCGCACCCCTTCGATGGCAGCGACCTCTTTGATGCGGGTTGCGCTGTGAGCCACTGGCGCGAAGGCCATGCTGAGCGCCATGCACAAGCTCGCCCAGCGCCGGAGGCGGGGGGTGTCTGTAAGCAGGTTCCAGTGTGTCATGTGCCGATTCGGTTAACGGGGCGATCCGACTGGATCTGTTACCCCTCGGCACTATTTTGGATTTCTTTAGAAGGGCTGAAAACTCAAAAAGAACCGTGATAACCAGCCAACTGTTTGGGCTTCGCCCTGAGCGCCACGTCCTCGAGACTCTACCCGGACGTTAGCGACTTGGGTAGAGCTGATGATGCTGCCGGGTTGCAGCATGCGCGGATCAATCGTGCCGGAGAAGCGCAAGACATCCACGTTCTGGTTGACGCCGATCTGCTTCTCGCCGGTGACGACCAGGTGGCCGTTGGGCAAAGTTTCAATGACTGTTGCGGTGATGGAGCCCGAGAACGTATTGGCGCTCTCGGTACCGCCTTTGCCTGAGAAATTGTTGTTGGTGGCAGCGCCAATATTGAGCTTACCCAAGCCCGCCAGGGTCTGATCAGGCAGAGCAGTGATGGCGGAGTCGATCGATGTGTTGCGATTGACTGTGGACGTGGATTTTTGGCTGGCAGTGACGTTTTCCACGATCTGAATGGTGACAGCATCGCCCACTAGTCGGGCCCGACGGTCTTCAAACGCTGGCCGGAATGCCGCTGTCTGGTAAATGCTGCCGTTGGCCGGTTTGGACACCACCGACGCGATGGGAGCTGCAGGTACACGAGGCTCCACAAAGTCGACCGTAACTTTCTGCGGCATTTGCTGGCAACCCGCTGCCAGCAGCACGAGGGCTGTAGCGACGGCGATGCGGGTGAGTGTGGGGTGTGACATGGCGGATCCTTACAGCTGACCGAGCTTCTGCAGCATCTGGTCAGAGGTTTGAATGGCCTTGGAGTTCATCTCGTAGGCACGCTGGGTCTGGATCATGGTCACCAGTTCCTGTACCACGTTAACGTTGGAGGTTTCCACAAAACCTTGCGCCAAGGTGCCCAAGCCGTTCGCGCCGGCAGTGCCTGCATTGGGTTGACCGGAGGCCGTGCTTTCCGCATAGATGTTTTGGCCCTTAGGCTCCAAGCCGGCGGGGTTGATAAAGCTGGCCAGTGTGATGGTGCCTATGGGCTGGGGCGCGACGTTGCCGGGTACCTGGGCCGTGACTGCGCCGTCCTGCGCAATCGCCACACTGGTGGCGTTGGCTGGGATGTTGATGCCGTTCAGGATAGGCAGTCCGTTGGAGGTGACCAAGCGACCTGCGTTGTCGATCTGGAAGGCGCCGTCCCGGGTGTAACCGGTGGTCCCGTCGGGCATGGTGACCTGGAAGAAACCGTTGCCTTGAATGGCGACATCCAGATTGTTGTTGGACTGCTGCAAATTGCCTTGGGAGAAGGACCGGCTGGTGGCCACGGTGCGCACACCCAGACCCAGTTGCAGTCCTGTGGGTAGTGTGGACTGTTCCGAAGTGTTGGAGCCCACTTGACGCAGGTTCTGGTACATCAAGTCTTCAAACACCGCGTGCGATTTTTTGAAGCCGTTGGTGGAAACGTTGGCCAAGTTGTTGGAGATCACGTCCAGCTGCATTTGCTGGGCTTCCATGCCCGTTTTGGAGATCCAGAGGGAGTTAATCATGGCATTTATCCTTGCAGGTTGAGGAGCTGGCCGGCCGCACGGTCATTGGATTCGGCGGTTTGCATCAGCCGGGTCTGGGCTTCAAACTGGCGTGCGGTCTGGATCATGCCGACCATGGCTTCAATGGCGTTGACGTTGGAGCCTTCGAGCATGCCGGCTTGCACCCGCGCAGTATCTTCGTTGTTGAGTGGGTCGCCTGACAGCGCGCGGAACAAGCCGTCGCCACCACGGACCAAGGGATCCTCCGGGGTAGGCACCACGAGTTTGAGCCGTCCGATGGCATTGGCCGGTTGGTTGCCCAGTTTGGCACTGACGGTGCCGTCCGGTTGGACGGTCAGCTCAGCGCCTGCAGGCGAGGTGATGGGGGATCCATCGCTGGAAAGAACTTGCAAACCGTTGCCGGTGGTCAAGGTCCCGTCTGTAGCTACCTCAATATGGCCATTGCGCGTATAGGCCTCGGTGCCGTCCAGTCCTTGTACTGCAAACCATGCATCACCCTTGGCCATCACGTCCAGGCTGCGATCGGTGCGCATGGCTGGGCCGGGGGTGTTGAGATGACCGGCCGTTGCCTCGAGTGCAAAGACTCGCGTTGTAGCCCCCTCCCCGCGCAGTGGAACAGCGCGGTAGGTGGCCAGTTGGGCGCGAAAGCCATTGGTCGATACGTTGGCCAGATTGTTGGCCAGGACCGACTGGCGGCTAGCCGCCGCATTGGCGCCGGTCATTGCGGTGTAAATCAGGCGGTCCATGGTGTGTTTGCTCCAGAGCTAACTGTTAACGCAGGTTGACCAGCGTCGACATGATCTGGTCCTGGGTCTTGATGGTTTGCGCGTTGGCCTGGTAGTTACGCTGGGCCGTCATCATGTTGACCAGCTCACCGGTAAGGTCGACGTTGGAGTCTTCCAGGGCGCCCGAGCGCAGGCCGCCGAATTTGCCCAAGCCCGGGCTGCCGAGTACCGGTTGCCCGGACGCATAGGACTCGATCCAGTTACCCCCTCCGATCTGGGTCAAACCTTGCACATTGCGGAAATCCGCCAGCAACAATTGGCCGCGTGCTTGTGTTTCCCCGTTGGAATACCGCGTGGTGATCACGCCGCTTTCATCGATGGTGATTCCTGTGAGATCACCGGCGGTATATCCGTCCTGGGTCAGGTTGGATACCGCAAATGAAGTGCCGTATTGCGTTGTCTTGGATACATCCAGCGATGCGGTGAACGTTCCGATGGCAGTGTTGGGCGACGTCAAAGTCAGGTTTTGCGTCGCTAGCGGTGAAGTCAGCCTGCCGTTGACGTCGTAGTTCAGTTGAAACAGGGCGCCGGTGGCGCCCAACACCAGCTGAGGGTCTGCTGCAAAGGTGCCGGTGCCTGCAGCAGCGAAGGTTGCCCTCTGATTAGGGCCGGGATTGGCAGTGTTAAACGCAACGTTTGCATTGTGGGTTGCATAGATTGCGGCATTCGCATTCAGCGCAGTAGTACCTGCCGCGACATTCGTAGAGTCATAGACGTCCCAAGTGTCAACGGTGACGGCCGGGTTCGCGGTGGTGTCCGGGCCGCGTTTTACAAAATACAGGCTGACAGGAACTTCATTGCCTTGGGAGTCGAAAGCAGTGAGCGTGGTTCCATAGGTCGAAATCGGGGTCGGTGGTGTACTTTGGATTGCAGGCTTGGTACGCGCATCCAAGTTGAACTCCGCTTCTATGCTGGTTGTTGCCTGCGCTGGAATAGGTGCATTTGTTGGAATGACCATATTCTCCGGAGTAATGCTGGTGCGATTGCCCAGCAAGTCCGTGGGGTAGCCCATCACGTTTGCGCCGCCGTTGGTGATCAGGTTGCCTGTGGCGTCGAGCTTGAATTGACCATCGCGGGTATACGCCGTGGAGAGGTCAGGCATGGTCAGTTGGAAAAATCCGTTGCCGTTGATTGCAACGTCAAGATTGTTGCCGGTAATGCTGATATTTCCCTGGGTGAACTGTTGGGCCACGGTTCCCACCGCTACACCGATGCCAGGTGTCATGTTTCCGCCTGCGGGTCCCAATTGCGTGGCAATAAGTGCAGAGAACTCTGTGCGTGAAGACTTCATGCCCACAGTGTTGGCATTTGCGATGTTGTTGCCGATGACATCCAGATTCTTGCTGGAGGCATTCAGGCCGGAGAGTCCTGTTTGAAAGCTCATGGTGGTTTCCTCGGAAAAGGTCTGGATCAGAGAATGGATTTCACGGCGCTGTAAGCCACTGCTGCTCTGCCTTTGAGTTGCAGTGACATCGCGCCGTTGTCAGTGCCGACGGCAGTGACGGTGTCTTGGGCGAGGCTGGTTGTCTTGATAGCTTGTCCACCCTGGGTGGCAGTGACTTTGAAGGTGGCGTTAGTTACACCGCTGTACTTGGATGCGTCCCACTGGAAATTGGTCTGCCCTGCGGGCAGAGAGCCCATGTTGATGGTTTCCAACAGCTGGCCGCCAGGAGTCCTGATGTCAATGGTGACCTTGTCGGCCTTGTTCGCCAGATTGACGGCACCTTTGGCAACTCCCCCATCAATCGACAGGGTGCTGGATTCCACCAGCACACCATGACCGACCATGCTGGCGCCTTGTAGCACCTGCATGGACGTGAATTGCTCGGCCATGCTTTTCATGGTTGCATTCAATTCCTGGATGCCTGAGACCGTGTTGATCTGTGCGATCTGGCTGGTCATCTGGGCGTTGTCCATGGGGTTCATCGGATCCTGGTTGTTGAGCTGGGCGACGAGCAGCTTCATGAACCGGTCGGTTTGCTCCTGAGCGCTGACCGTGCCGCTGCTTGTTGCAGCGCTGGTGCCGGTGGTTCCACTGATGGCAGTTGTCATTTCCTTTGATCCTCAGGTTTACTGACCCATTTGCAGCGTTTTGAGCAGCAGGCTTTTTGCGGTGTTCATCACTTCCACGTTGTTCTGGTACGAACGCGAGGCCGAAATCATGTTGACCATTTCTTCGACAGGGTTGACGTTGGATTGGGTGACATAGCCTTCTGCATCAGCGGAGGGGTGGAGGGGGTTGTGGACTTTGCGCAGCGGCTCGTTGCTCTCTTTGATGGAGCTGACTTTGACGCCCGAGGACGCCTCCGACCCCATGGGTACAGTTTCGAATACCACCTGGCGGCTTTTGTAGCCTTGGCCATCTGGCCCGGCGACTGCATCGGCATTGGCCAGGTTGCTGGCTACTACGTTCAATCGCTGGGACTGTGCGCTGACGGCGCTACCGCTGACATTGAAGATGGAAAACATGGACATGGTGTGTCTCCGGTGTCTTTATTCAGGCTTACTGACCTTGAATAGCGCTCAAGATTGTTCTGGACGAGCCGTTAATGAAGCGAAGGGTTGCTTCATAACGCACGGAGTTGTCTACGAAGTTGGCACGCTCGCGGTCCAAGTCGACACTGTTGCCATCCATCGCAGGCTGCGTCTGCAGGGTGTAGCCCAATTTGTTGTTGTCGCCGATGGCCGAGCCCTGAATCGGAGTCAGCGGGATGTGCCGTTGATTTGTAGTCCCGTCGGCAGGTGTGCCGCTCGATGGTGACGCCAGAGCTATCGTGGGGCCGGAAGTGGCTTCGGCCATGGCTTTTTTGAAGTCGAAATCGCGGCCGGAGTATCCCGGGGTGTCTGCGTTGGCGATATTGCTGGCGATGACACGTTGACGTTCGGCGCGCAGCACCAATCCCTTCGATTGGAAGTCCAACGCGTTGGTGAGATTGGAAAACATGAGCACCTCGACAAATGTCTATCGCTCCCGGCAGGGGCCAAGGCTGGCGACGTGAGGTAATTATGGGAAAAGCTTTAATTTTTGAGCCTTGGAATAAGGCGTCGAAAGTTGCGCATTTGCGAGCTTCTTAGGATTTGTGTATTCCTATAGTGAAGGCCTCCTCAGGAGTCTTTCATGTCTTTGATTATTTGTTCCTTCATTCAACGCGCGCTTCCTCGCGCGATGCTGGCGGCCGGGCTATGCGTGGTGACATCTGCCGGTGCCCAGGACCAGGGTGCTGCGGTGTTGCAGGCGATGGCCCAGAGCTGGGCAACCAATGCCGTGTTGAAAGCGCAGCGCACAGAGGGGCCCAATTTACGAATGGAAGTCACCGTCGGGGCGTTGGACAGTCGGGTCAAACTGGCTGCTTGCGGAAACATCGAGCCCTATGTGCCGCCGGGCTCGCGCTTGTGGGGACGCAGCCGCATCGGAATGCGGTGCGTCGATGGCATCAGTCGTTGGAATGTGACCTTGCCTGTGACTGTCAAAGCGATGGGTGAAGCATGGGTGATCAAAAATCAGGTCAACCCCGGAACCAATATTGCCGATACAGACGTCACACGAGGTGAGGTCGATTGGGCGGATGAGCCGAATCCGGTTCTGTCCGACAAGGCTTCCTGGCTGGGTCATACTGCCAGCCGTACGCTGAGCACCGGCCAAGCGCTGCGTCAAGGCATGGTTCGCCCCGCACAGGTTTTTCAGGCGGGCGCGTCGGTCAAGATCGTGGCGCAAGGACCAGGATTCCAGATTTCCAGCGAGGCCCAAGCGCTCTCAGCGGGCGTTATCGGGCAACAAGCGCGCGTCCGGATGGACAACGGCCGGGTTGCATCGGGCACGGTGCTGGATATGCGTACAGTGAAAATCGACCTGTAATGGCGGGTTTTTATGCAAAAAACCCTAAAGTCCGCGATGATTGGACCGATAACTCTCGTACGAGGCTACGCTTACCGTAGTTTTGGAGAACGCGATGAAAATTGGTCAACCCTCAGAATTACCCGCTTCCGTAACGTCTACGGTGTCCGGTGCTGCCCAAAAGGCAGCACAGAGCAGCAATGCGGCGGCCAATGCGAACACCAACGCAACACAGAGCACCCGTTCAGCCGGAGTGGCTGTGACGGTGTCTACTGCGGCGCGTGCCCTCGAAAAACCGGAGCGCAACCCCGCAGACGAAATCGATACCGCCAAAGTGGAGTCCGTTCGGGCATCCATCGAAGACGGCACATTCACCGTGAACGCGGAAGCGATAGCGGACAAGCTTCTCTCCAACGCGCAGGAAATGCTGGACCGCACGTCGCGGTAAGCGGCTTTAGCCTGCGCATCTTTTTTGATGCAAAGGCTTGGCCATGGCTCACCTGACTCCGGATTCTTATTTCGACGCATTGGAAGCGCATTTCAATCAACTGGCGGTTGCTGTGGCCGCTGGGGACATTGAGGTCTTGCCCTCTCTGTCGGAGCAGGTGCAGCAGTTGTCTGTAGAGCTGACGCAAGTATGGCAACAGTGGCAGCGACAAGGATTGGCAAATGCCATCGTGAACCAGCGGGTTCGTTCCTTGGCTGAAGGTCTTAAGGTAGTACGTGCTAACTTGCTTCGGCGCGCAATGCTGGTGGAGCAGGCGTTGAACCTGGTTGTGCCAGCTTCCGTGGAGCCTACTTATGCCGGAACAGGTGCTTATGGGGCCGGCCCCAAAGCGTCAGGTCGCTTGCCTTCGGTCGCCGCGTGAAAAACGCAAGCTGCAGCAGCAAAAAGGGCCGTTGACGGCCCTTTTTTCATGGAGACCCGTGGCGGGTCAGTGAGATCGCATTTTGGCCCTTAGGCGGGCAATAGATTGGCTATGGAGCTGACAGACGCGCGACTCGGTGACATCCAGCACGGCTGCAATTTCTTTGAGGTTCATGTCCTGTTCGTAGTACATGCTCATGATGTACTGTTCTCTTTCCGGCAGAGCTTTAATTGCCTCCACCAGAGAACGGCGTAAACGCTGGTCGCGGAGCATGTTGAGGGGATCGGCATCCTGATCTGCGACATGGCGGTCCAAGTAGGTGTCGTCGTCTTCACTGCGGCGGGCCATGTCTTCGAGATAGACCAATTGAGTCCCTCGCACTTTGCCCAGCAATGATTGGTAATCAGCCAGCGACATGCCCAACTCCGCTGCAATCTCAGACTCTGCCGGGCTGCGGCCGAGTTGATGCTCCAATTTGCGCAGTGCAGTTTCAATTTCTTTCTGGCTCTTGCGAGAGCCGCGCGACATCCAGTCGTTCTCCCTGAGCTCGTCCAGCATGGCACCGCGGATTCTCTGGGTGGCAAAAGTTTCAAACTGCACGCCCTGTGAGGCCTCATAACGCGACAAAGCGTCCGAGAGGCCAATCAACCCGACCTGGATCAAATCGTCCACTTCCACACTTGGAGGAAGTTTGGCCATCATGTGGTGCGCCAAGCGCCGCACGAGCGGTTGGTACTGCTTGATGAGCGCTGAGCGATCAAGTTGCCCTTTGGCCGTATACATCAGTGTCTCCCTGCGGGCAGTGGGGTGCTGAACGATTGTCTGTTTCGGTGGGTAGCATATGCCCAACCCGCTTCCAGTGGCATGGCATTTTCCAGCAGGCCCAATGACAGCCGTTCGATGCTGGCTGATGGTCGCTCATCACCCATAGGAGCCATGATGTGCAGTGGGTTGACCTCGTAATTCAAAAAGTACTTGGCACAGTCACTGAGGCTGGTCGGTGAGGAGGGGTTTGATTTTTCCGGGCGGGATGGTTCAACCATGTTCACGATGGTAGGCTCAACTTTGGCTTTCAGCAACAAACGCTTGAGCGCTAGATACGTGGTGAGCAATGAGGTCTT
Source organism: Comamonadaceae bacterium (assembly GCA_027488985.1). Classification (GTDB taxonomy): domain Bacteria; phylum Pseudomonadota; class Gammaproteobacteria; order Burkholderiales; family Burkholderiaceae_C; genus Allorhodoferax; species Allorhodoferax aquaticus. The sequence continues at coordinate 65,962 of JAIYAR010000007.1, forward strand.
GGCAGCCGACATGGCTAGCAAAGGTCGCACCTGACTGCCTTGGAGCAAGGGTGTCAGGCTATGGGCGTTTGCATACACGATCACAACGCTTTCGTGCGCGAAGAATGAACCGCAATCGGCAATTCCAGGGCCGCCGTGGCGCTGTGCTGCCGAAAGGCTTTGCAGCCCCAACCCTGCTGGAAGAATGCTCCAGTCGGGTGTGTCTCCGTTGTTGGGGCCGGAAAAAGTGAAGTTCAAAAGTTGTTCCAACCCCGGGTTTTCCTGGGTTTCCAGTACGGAGCCGTCCAGGACGGTGACGGAATACCCAAAGCCCACCAAAGCGGCGCAAATGCGTAACAGCAGGGGCAATTCAGCTTGCTCATCGCCATGGCTCACCATGGCCATCAGTCGGGGAGTCTGAGGGACTGCAAAGTCCATCAACCCGGCAGCTTGGTTTGGTGGTCTGTCAAGCATCCATGCGCCCCTTGTGTGCTGTGGTGTTGGCAGGTTGGCTGAAGAAGAAACCCAAGTCACTGGTCTTCGGGTCGTACGCTGACACTCCGGTGCTGCGCATGGAGCTTCGCACCAGTTTGGCTGCGACCGCGGGTTCCCAGTCCTCCGGGACCCGTTGACCCGTCGTCGTGCCACGCAGGAGAAGTTGGTGGCGGATGCAAGCATCAATTGAAGGTCCGAGTTTGACGGCCTCATCTGTTTTGGACAGGATCGCTTGCTGGGTGGTCGTCCCTTTGAAGCAGCCGACAGCCTCATCCAGAGTGTCGCCGTGACCACCTGCATTCAGCACCAGCAAGCGCTTGATGTCGGGCAGGTCCAAGAGCTCCAGCAGTTCGCGCTTGCGTGGATCACGAGGCGCGATGCCTGTGGTGTCAATCAACACCATCTTTTTGTTGGACAACAATCCCAACAAATCTTGCAAGGCTGCCTTGTCGTGCGCGAGGTGGGCGACGACGCCCAGCATCTTGCCGTAAGCGCGCAATTGCTCATGTGCGCCGATCCGGTAGGTGTCCAAGGTGATCAAGCCCACGCTCCCGGGCCCGTGGGTCCGGGCGCACAAACCGGCAAGTTTGGCAGCGGTGGTGGTTTTGCCCACGCCGGTAGCTCCAATGAGTGCGAACACCCCCCCCTCATCATGTAGGGCAGGCATGTCCGTGTCGGTATGCAGGTTGCGCTCCAGCACGTCCATGACCCAGCGCACGGACTCTGAGGCATCCATCTCTTCCGGCAGGCGCTCCAGTATCGCGCGTGAAAGTGTGGGGGAGTAACCGGCCCGGATCATCTTCAACATCATGTTGGATTGAATCGGGTTTTGCTTTGCCTGGCCCAGCCAGGTCAGGGTATTAAAGCGGTCTTCGATCAGCTCCTTCATGGCGTGCAACTCGTCCATCACGATTTTGTTGACAGCAGGTGCCTGGGGCGCAGTAGCGGGCTTGCGAGCGGCAGCTTGGCGTTTTGGTTGGGACTCGATGTCAATCGCAATCCTCTGCGTCAGGGTAGGCCGGGGCCGCTCTACCGGAGCTGGTTCAGTCGCTACAGGTGCCGGCACTGCGGAAGGCGCAGGTGCCTGTGCCGCTTCAGCGCGACGGCGCAGCATGCGCTCGCGCACATAGTCCTGGAAGGACAGCGTGCTCATGGCCAACTGTTCGGCATCCTCTTCCACTTTGCTGGCTACTTCACGGTAGCTGGGCTGGGGTTGGCGCTGCGGTGTGCTGCCAGAGCGCCCACTCGCTCCGCTCACGGCGGATTCCAGGGTTGCAAGGCTGTCTTCCGCGGTCGCGACGACCTCCACGCCGTTGGAAGTGGGGCGATTGGAAAGAATGAGGGTTCCCTCTCCGAAGGCTTGTCGTGCTTTGGCAAGTGCTTCGCGGGAAGTGGCTGCAGTAAAGCGTTGGACGTTCATGATGTGGCGCCTCTCAAGATCGGACCGATACGGATCGTGTGGGTTTCTGGGATTTCACTGTGTGCAAGAACTTGCAAGCGGGGGGCGACGCGGCGAACCAGTCGTGAGATCGCCCCACGGATCTGGTCTGGTACCAGCAAGCAAGCGGGTACGCCTACCTCTTCTTGTCTCATGGCCGTCTCGGCGGCATTGCGGCTGAGCATGTCTGCGACACCGGGGTCCAATGCGGAGCCGGAGGCACTGCCAAGTGCTTGCACCAACAAGCGCTCCAGACCCGGGTCAATGGCAATGACGTTGAGCTCCTTGGTCGGGCCATAAATTTGCTGCACGATTGCGGGGGCCAGTGCCACACGGACCCTTTTGGCAAGCTCGACCGGGTCGCTGGTGGAGGGGGCGTGCTCAGCAATCGATTCGATGATGGTGCGGATGTCGCGGATGTGTACCGACTCGTCCAGCAGCAGCTGAAGAACCTTTTGGAAGACTGCGATAGAGACCATTTTGGGAACGACCTCTTCGATCAATTTGGGTGCCAGTTTTGCCACGTGTTCCACGAGTTGTTGTGTTTCCGTCCGGCTCAACAGTTTGGAGGCCTGGACTTGCATCAAGTGTGACAAATGGGTTGCCATGACAGTCTCGGAATCAACCACCGTAAATCCGGCCATTTGCGCGGCTTCCTTTTGCCGTTCATCGATCCAGTGCGCTGGCAGCCCAAAAGCGGGGTCGGTGGTGGCAGTCCCAATGAGAGGAGTGGTGATTCCTCCGGGATTGATTGCCAGATACATGCCTGGAAAAGCTTCACCTTCGCCCACGATTACGCCGCGCAACGTAATCCGGTAGCCGCTGGGTTTGAGCTCCAGGTTGTCCCGTACGTGAACAGAAGGTGGTAGAAAGCCCACCTCTTGTGCAAACTTGCGGCGCACACCCTTGATGCGGTTCAGCAAGTCGCCCTGGCGGGTCTTGTCGACCAATGCAATCAGGCGGTAACCCAGTTCCAGCCCGAGCTGGTCAACGGGTTGCAGGTCATCCCAAGTAGCATCCCCATCGCCTGCAGGAGCCACGGGGGGCGTGTCTGTCTCGGTCGGTACAGGGCGATTCGCCAGTGCCCACGCACCGTAGGCGAGGACAGCACCGATGCTCAAGAACACGAAGTGCGGCATGTTGGGGATCAAGCCGAGAACCAGCATGATCACCGCGGTAATGCCCAAAACTTTGGGCGACATAAACATCTGCCCCACGATTTGCTTGCCGATGTCTTTGTCCTTGCCGACACGGGAGACCACCATGGCGGCAGCAACAGAGATAAGCAAACCGGGGATTTGTGCGACCAGTGCATCACCCACAGCCAACAGGATGTAGGTGTTTGCCGCCTGCGAGGCGCTCAGATCGTGCTGCAACATGCCGATCGCAAAGCCGCCAAAAATCGTAATCAACAGAATCAGAATACCTGCCACAGCGTCGCCGCGCACAAATTTGGACGCACCATCCATGGAGCCGAAAAACTCGGCTTCCTCGCCCACTTCCGCGCGACGGCGCTTGGCCTCTTTTTCATCTATCAGGCCGGCGTTCAAGTCAGAGTCCACCGCCATCTGCTTGCCGGGCATGGCATCCAGCGTAAAGCGGGCCGAGACTTCTGCAATCCGTTCCGCGCCCTTTGTGACCACCACAAAATTGATGACCACCAGAATCGAAAACACGATCAATCCGACGGCAAAGTTTCCACCGATCAGAAAGTGGCCAAAGGCCTCAATCACTGCGCCCGCAGCGCCCGGACCGGTGTGGCCCTCCAGCAGCACGACGCGGGTAGAGGCAACGTTCAGCGACAGTCGCATCAAGGTTGTGAGCAGCAACACCGAAGGGAATGCTGCGAAATCCAGTGGACGGATCATGTAAGCCGCGACCATCATCACCATCAGTGCCACGGCGATGTTGACGGTGAAGAACATGTCCAACAACATCGGCGGCAGTGGCAGCACCATCATGGACAGAATCGCCACCACCAGGAGTGGCGCCGCCGCACCCTGCATCACGCCAGCATTGTTGGTGAACCACTTCTGGAGTGGCTGGAAGGGGGTATTCATACAGTGGCTGCCTTCACGGTCTTGGACTGGGGATCCAGTTCAGGCGGAACAAAGGGTTGAGGCACTTCGGCCGGCATGGCGCCCTCTCCGCGCATGGCGGCACGCAGGCGGTACACATAAGCCAGCACCTGCGCAACGGCGGTGTAGAGCGTGGAGGGGATGTCCTGGTCGAGATCGGCGTTGGCGTATAGCGCGCGGGCGAGCATGGGGGACTGCAGCACAGGAATTGAATGCTGTTTGGCGACATCCCGAATCTTCATGGCCAGCAAGTCGGCGCCTTTGGATATCACCCGGGGCGCCCGCATGGTAGCTTCGTCATAGCGGATAGCTACCGCGAAGTGGGTGGGGTTCATGACCACAAAGTCCGCCTTAGGCACTGCGCCCACACTACTCTTCTGTGCGATCTCGCGTTGCTTCTGACGCAACTTGCCCTTCAGTTGCGGGTTTCCGTCGGACTCTTTGCCCTCTTCCTTCACTTCCTGGTGGGACATCTTCATCTGGTCTTTGTGCAGGAACATTTGCAATGGCACATCAACCATCGCAGCCAGCAAAATGACCAGCAGCATCAGGCCCAGCCCTCCGGTCATCCATTGGGTCAAGTGGCTGATCGCCGCGGGTGAGGGTTGCATCAGCATGGCCGCGACTTCTTGCATTCCTGACTTGAGGAATAAGGCTGCGACGGCGAACAGGATGGCAGTCATCAGAACCATCTTGGCGGTATCCAAAAGTTTCTTTTTTGAAAACAGATTGGCGAAACCGGACAGAGGGTTCAAGCGGGAAAAATCCGGCATCAACGGTTTCAGGCTGCTGACCCAGCCACCTGAGGCCACGGCAGACAAAATAGCGGCTGTTATCACTATGGCCGCAAACGCGATGCAACCGACGGTGCCCACTGAGCTGGCATCGCCGAGGCGCTGCATCATGCTGCCTGTGCGGCGTACTGTTTCTGCATCGAAGCTAAGCTGCTGCGCCATGCTGAGTTTGAGGTGCTCAAACAGCATGGGCGAGAGGGAGAGGACTGCGACTGCGCCTGCGCCCAAAACGGCCAGATGCGACAGGTCCTGTGAACGGCTGACCTGGCCGTCATCCCGGGCCTTCTTCAGCTTTCGCTCAGAGGCCGGTAAATTGCGATCTTGGCTGCCTTGTTCCATGGTGGTGAGACTCTTTCGTTCTCACCATTGTCGCGAGCACCCTCTGAAACTAAAGGGTGAAAAGAGGGGCATTCCGCCCCTTCATTCAGCCAGTTTAGAAGCCGAGGCTGGCCAGCAAATCGTCCACTTGAGACTGATCTGTCACTACTTCCTGGTTGGTTTGGCCATCGACCACCGGGCCTGCGAGCGCGGGTGTGTACTCGCCAGGCGTGACTGCAGCTTTGGCTGCTGCTTCGGGTGGTGCAGTCTGGATCAGGAGCAATACCAGTTGCTCTTCAATCGTGGCAGCCAAATTGACCACCTTGGCAATCACTTGGCCAGTCAGGTCATGGAAGTCCTGCGCCATCATGATTTCGGTCAAGTGCGCATCAACCTTTTTGCTCGCTTGGTCCACATCGGTGATGAAGTTCATCACATGCCCTTTGGCAACTGCTGCCACCGGATCTTTGACGATGAGTTCACCAATGCGGCGCGTTTCTGCGGCGATAAAGTCGTGCTGCTCCTTGGCTTGGTCTACTTGGTTCAGCACCTTCTCGGCGGCCTGGCCGGTCAAGCGGGCAATGTAAGAGAGCCGGCTTTTGGCATCCGGCAGTTCACCGGCCCAGTCTTTGACTTTATCTGCCAACCCCAAACCGTTCAGCGAGTCGTGCAGCTGACGCGTCAGTGCCCCGAGTTGCTGGTGAACTTCTATGGTGCTGAGAGCCGGCGTTGTGGGCGTGGTATCGGTGGACATGATTACTTCAAGCCCATTTTGGTCAAAATGTGGTTGACTTTGTCTTCGAGGGTAGCTTTTGTAAACGGCTTCACGATGTAGCCCGCTGCACCCTGTTGTGCTGCCAGTACGATGTCTTCCTTGCGTGCCTCGGCAGTCACCATCAGTACGGGGATGTGCTTGAGCTTCTCGTCTTTTTTGATTTCGGCGAGTAACTGGAACCCGTTCATATTGGGCATATTGATATCGCTGACCACGAAATCGAAAGTGCTGTTACGCAGCTTTTGCAACGCCGCCACACCGTCTTCGGCCTCATCTGCGTCCGAGTAGCCGCTTTCTTTGAGGAGATTTCGCACAATCCGTCGCATGGTGGAGAAGTCATCGACGATGAGAAAGCGCAATTCTTTAGACATAGGTAACCTTTGGCCGTACGGTTTTCAATTTTAACGAGTATGACTGAATTTTAGAGATTTCACGGACTGGCTTTTGTATTTCCTGTTGCTGGAGGCGCAATTTCAGTCTCGGTCTCAGTCTCCAGCGGAATCACCGCGCCGCCCAGCAGCCTTTCTTCGGCGTCTTTGGTCATGACCAGAATACTAATGCGGCGGTTTGCCGGGCTCAAGGGATTTTGTGGGTCCGCTAACAAACTCGACGCCATGCCCACCACACGTGCCAGTTTAGCCTCCGGCATGCCTGCTGCAATCAATTCACGCCGGCTGGCATTGGCCCGGTCGGCAGAAAGCTCCCAGTTGCTGTAGCCCCGGCCTGCGTTTCCGTAGGGGGTCTGGTCCGTGTGACCGTCCAGGCTGATTTTGTTGTCGACATCAGCGAGCGTGACGCCGATTTCTTTCAGGATGTCGCGCATATACGGTTTGACGCCGGAGCTCCCGATGTCAAACATCGGGCGCCGCTGGTCATCCACGATCTGGATCTGCAAGCCATCGGGCGTGATTTCCAGCTTGATCTGGGAGCTGAACTCCGCCATCTTGGGGTTATTGGAGATGGTACTGGCGATCTTGGCGGCCAGTGCTGCCAAGGCTTGGGCGTCCCGCTTGGCTCGCTCCACCTTCCGCTGTTCTCCCGCGTTCTTTTTGGCGGACTTTTCAGTGCCTTCGCCCCGTTTGGATTGGCCGGCTGACTGCGTCAGGTCGTTACCACCGCCCGTGATCACGCTGTTGCTTGCGCCAGCGCCGGCGCCACCTTGCAGTGCCACCTTCAAAGGGGACTGAAAGTAATCCGATATTCCCTTTTTGTCGCCTTCGGTCGTACTACCTAACAGCCACATCAGCAAAAAGAAGGCCATCATGGCCGTGACGAAGTCGGCGTAAGCGATCTTCCAGGCGCCACCGTGTGCAGCGTGGCCGCCTTTTTTGACCCGCTTGATGATGATCGGCTGGAGTTTCTTGGCGTCTCCGGCCATGCCTAAGCGCTCCTGCCTTTATTTCTTTTTGACATGCGCCTCCAGCTCACCAAAGGTGGGGCGCTCCGTGGAATACAGCACTTTGCGGCCGAATTCAATGGCGGTAGAGGGGTTGTAGCCCTGCATGCTGGCCAACAAGGTGGTCTTGATGCATTGGAATTCCTTGCTGCCTTCTTCGACTTTTTGTTCCAACAGGCCGGCAAGTGGCTCTGCAAACGCATAAGCCAACAAAATACCCAGGAAAGTCCCCACCAGCGCGGAGCCGATCATCCCGCCCAGCACTGCGGGCGGTTGGCCCACTGAGCCCATGGTGTTCACCACACCCAACACCGCCGCCACAATGCCGAACGCAGGCAAGCCACCGGCAATGCGCTGAATTGCCGCAACAGCAGAGTGCTCTTCGTGGTGGTGGGTCTCGATTTCGCTATCCATGATGGATTCGATCTCGTGGGCATTCAGGTTGCCAGAAACCATCATGCGCAAATAGTCGGTAATGAACTCGACGACGTGGTGGTCGCTCCCGACGGTCGGGTACTTCTTGAAGATTTCTGATTGCTCGGGTTCTTCCACGTCTTTTTCAATCGCCATCAGGCCCTCTTTGCGGGCTTTCTGGAGAATGTCAAACAGCAGCGCCAACAATTCCATGTAGCGCGCCTTGGTGTACTTGCTTCCCTTGAAGCAGGCACCCAGACCAGCCATCGTTTTTTTGATGACCTTCATCTGGTTATTGGCAATGAATGCACCAATCGTGGCGCCGCCAATGGTCAGCATTTCAAAAGGCAAAGCCTTGAGAATCACGCCCATATTCCCGCCGTGCATGGCGTAAACGCCGAACACACAGCCCAAACAAACAAGCCAACCGACGATTACGAACATAGCTTTATTGTGACAGGGAAGCCGAGGGCTTCAAGGGTTGAACAACGGGGCTTTTAGACCCTTGCCCATCATATCGTCCAACTATGAAGCCAGCTTGAATTTCTCGTCAAATTGGCCTCTGTCGCTCGTGGATATTGCGCGAGCAGCTATCAATTTAGTAGCTTAGTGAAGCAGAATGCCACCAGCGGCTGCACCTTTGCCGGCGCGGGCAGGCGGGCTGCACAGCCCGCACTCGAAATGGCGGGAGTTTTCATAGGCTTCCGACACAAAGTGGCCGCCGCACTTGGAGCACTTGGTCATGGACAGCATGTTGTTGTCGATGAACTTCACCAGGCGCCATGCGCGGGTGATGGATAGCAGGGGTTCCACACCGCAAGCCGAAATCTGCTCTGTATAGAGACGGTAGGCGGCCATGATGGCGTCGATGTCTTCCATCGCACTCACTTTGGTGAGGTACTCATAGGTGTTCTGGAAGAGAGACGCGTGAATGTTGGGCTGCCAAGTCAGAAACCATTCTGTAGAGAAGGGCAGTTGGCCCTTGCTGGGGGATCGGCCGGCCACTTCCTTATACAGGCGCAACAAGCGCTCGTAGGACAACTCGGTTTCGCTCTCCAGCACTTGCAGGCGCGCGCCCAGCTGAATCAAAGACACTGCGCGTTCCACTTGCTTGGAATCGTTCAAAACACTTTTCTGGGTGGCCATGGTGCTGCTCCTGGACTAAATCGGGTGAGGCTCGGGTGGCTTTAGACGGCTTCTGCGAAGCGGCCGGCCATCAGGATGCTGGCGTGCAGCTTGGTGGTGGCGTCGTTGTCGACCTTGTTCACCGAGTGGTTGGTCAGCAGGTTCCAGACGATGTCGTCATCGACGCGGAAGCGGCACAGCAACATGTTGCCGGAGGCAATACGCATGATTTGTGCGGGGGAGAGTGCGCCGATCAGGTCGGCAGCTTCTTCCGACATGCCCAAGCGGAACAGGGCTTCGGCCTTGTCTTGGCGGATGAGGGTTTGTGCCAGCATGAGGTAGGTCATGTTGGCTTCGCGGATCTCGGCGAGGATTTGTTCGTTACGCATGATTCAGCTCCTGGTTGGGGGCGATTTGTTTAAATCACCATGGAGCGAATTCTGGGCGGCAAGGCCCGGAACTTGAATCGGAAAATGGCTAATCCGCGTGTCAGAAACGCGAGAGCGCCGTGTAAGAAGAAATCCTACAAGCGCGAATCAGGGTGGAATCGGAGCGGCGCAATGCCTGCACCTGTCTCTTGGATATCGGCAGTCAGAGCGATATCTGAAGTGCTCATTGAAGGCGGTGCGCAAGGTAGCCCGCATACGGGTGCGCAGAAAAAAGGTCGAAACATCTCATGACCCGCAGGCCCGGATAAATCCCATCAGGCGTAAGCCGGGGAGGCCCCCGACTTAGCCTTTGAGCAACTGCAAAACGCCTTGTGGCAACTGGTTCGCTTGCGCCACCATCGCTGTACCCGCCTGCTGCAGGATCTGGGTGCGAGAGAGATTCGCTGTTTCCATTGCGAAGTCTGCGTCCTGGATGCGCGAGCGCGACGCGGACAGGTTCTCGCTATTGGTCTGCAAGTTCTCTATCGTGGTCAGGAACCGGTTTTGCACCGCACCGAGCTGTGCACGGTTGGCACTCACCGAAGCCAATGCACCATCCACTACCAGCAAGGCCGCATTGGCACCGGCTTGGGTACTGATATCAATTGCCGCCACGGAAGACAGCGCGCTACCTGCGGAACCGCCTGCAATCAGGGTGCCAGTGGCATCGGTGCTGGAGATGGTGAAACCATTGGAGGAGTTCAGCGCAACCTTGCCGCCAACTGCCACGGCTACGTCAGAAGTTGCTGTTGCCGTGCCGCCTGTAGCCGGCTGAAAGCTGACTGGGGTCAGTGTGTCTTCGCCGACCAGGATGGCACCGGTCAATCCGCCGGTGGTGTTCTGATTCAAGATCTTGATGTCGTCACCATCGGCTTGGGTCAATACCAGGTTGCCGGTTTTGTCGGCCACAGCGGTAATGCCGGTGGTGCCACTTTGTGCGTTGATGGCCTGTGCCAGAGGCGCCAAGTCACTGGCGTTATTCACGGTGGCAGACACCACGATAGGCGTGGTGTTTGCACCGGTCAGCTGAAACTGGACCGAGCCGGTTGTTACGTTTGACAGCGTGGCTTTGGTGGTGGCAATCGCGGTCACGCCGCTGAGTGATGTGAACGCGTTGATGGCGGTCGCAACCGCTTTGGCGCTGCTTCCTGCTGCCAAGGTACCGGTGGCAGGAATCGTGTTGACAGTGCCATTGCCAGCCAGTGTCAGGGTTTGTGCCAAAAAGCCATTCACCGCTGCACCCAATGTCGCTCCGACGGCCGCAGTCGCCATGCTTGGCGAAGTGGCTTGCGAGCTGACCAGGTTGTTGCCCATGTCGATGGCACGTGCGCTGGTTACGCTGACGCCAATGGTCTGGTTCGCGTTGGCACCCACTTGGAACTGCTGGGTGGTATAGCTTCCGTCCAGCAGTTTCAAGCCGTTGAACTCGGTCTGGTTACCCACCCGGGCAATTTCAGTGGTGAGTTGCAGTACTTCTTGTTGCAGTGCCAAGCGGTCGCTGGCGCTGTTGGTGCCGTTGGCTGCTTGCACCGCCAGTTCGCGGATGCGTTGCAAGTTGCTGGAAGTGCTGCCCAAAGCACCTTCAGCCACCTGAGCCAGGGAGATGCCGTCGTTGGCATTGCGAGCCGCTTGGTTCAGCCCGCGGATCTGGGAGGTCATGCGATCGGTGATCGCCAAACCAGCAGCGTCGTCCTTGGCGCTGTTGATGCGCAAGCCGGAAGACAGGCGTTGCATGGAAGTGGTCAAAGACGCTTGTGATGCCGCGAGATTGCGCTGCGCAGTCAGCGACTGGATATTGGTGTTGATAGTTGAGGCCATTGCGAAACTCCTAAAAAGAATGAACCGGCGTCGCCGCCGATTGCAAAGCCTGCTTACCCGCAGACAATCAGTAACGATGGGATGAATTCTGGAGATTCACGTTTTTCACAAAAACGCGATAAGCGGCCGGAAAAGCGGCCATATCCAATCGGATTTGCGAATCTTTATAGGGGTAAACCCTTAAATGCAGGATTTGGGGTGTAAATACCCGGCTAATCGATTTTTCCAGCCCAAAGCAGCGTGTTAAGGGCGACTTGCTTCGGATTGACCTAAAGTTTTTTTGAGAACTCCCGAAAACAAAACCAACGGGTTCATAGCGGGCTCGTCGTCCGGAAGGCATCTCCTGGGGTGCGCCGGTCATAGTGTCAGCAGCAATGCTGGCGTTGAGATCGGCATTCCGCCGGATTAAGTGAGTCTTTTTAAGGAGTTACCAAAATGGCTTCCACCATCAATACCAACATCAACTCGTTGACTGCACAACGCAACTTGTCGATGTCCCAATCCTCGTTGTCTACCTCGATGCAACGCTTGTCTTCCGGCTTGCGCATCAACAGCGCGAAGGACGACGCTGCAGGTTTGGCAATTTCTGACCGTTTCACATCGCAGATCCGTGGCGCCACCCAGGCGGCCCGCAATGCGAACGACGGTATCTCTCTGGCGCAAACAGCTGAAGGCGCGTTGGGCTCCATCGGTACTAACCTGCAACGTATCCGTGAACTGTCAGTGCAGTCTGCCAACGCGACCAACAGCGCCAGCGACCGTGCCGCTTTGCAACAGGAAGTCGCGCAGCTGGCATCTGAAATTGAACGCGTAGCGACTCAAACTCAGTTCAACGGTATCAACCTCCTGGACGGTTCTTTCACCGCCCAGGCTTTCCAAGTGGGTGCCAACGTGGGCCAGACTATCACTGTGTCCGGCATCGACTCTGCACGCGGTTCTGACCTCGGCAAGTACAACGGTGTCAATCTGACCAACGTGAGCATCGGTACTGCCGACAGCACTGCGACTGCGCAAAACATTGTGATCGGTGGGACCACCTACAACCTGGGCAGCATCACAAACGACGCCAAGGTGATTGCCAATGCGATTACTGCGCAGAACATTGCCGGCATGACAGCTACCGCCAACAAGACTACCGTTGCAGGCGGCACACAAGCGGTCACAACTACAACTGCCGGTACTGCAACACTGTCTGTCAATGGCGTGTCGCTTACCCTGAATGCCACTACGGATGCTGCAACCAACCGCGCCAACGCCGTCACTGCATTTAACAACGCCTCGGCTTCCACTGGTGTGACTGCCAAAGACACCGGTGCCGGTGTGGAGTTGACCGCTGCTGATGGACGCAACATTGCAGTCTCCGGCTTTGCTCTGGGCACTGCGGTAGCAACCACTATTGCCGACTTCGGTCTGGCGGCAGAAGCGGTTACCGGCGGCACGTTGAATATCGATTACGTGGCTCCTACCGGTGTCACCGGTACCGTGGCTGCCACAGGTGACTGGACCTTGGCGGCAACCAACATTGCCAGCACCGGCACCGCCGTGAATGCGCTGGATATTTCGACAGTCAATGGCGCCAACTCTGCAATCAAGTCGGTCGACGCGGCTCTTTCCAACATCAACTCCAGCCGCGCTACGCTGGGTGCGATTCAGAACCGCTTCTCCTCGACTGTTGAGAATCTGCAAACATCGTCCGAGAACTTGTCTGCTTCCCGCTCACGCATCCAGGATGCTGACTTTGCTTCTGAAACCGCCAACCTGTCCCGTGCGCAGATCCTGCAACAGGCTGGTACCGCGATGGTGGCTCAGGCGAACCAGCTGCCCCAGGGCGTTCTGGCTCTCTTGCGTTAAACCGGGTCGGGTGGCCGCGCCAGGCGGCCCCTCAGACTCCACAGCGACAACCGTTCATCCGGTTGTCGCTTTTTTTATGGGCGATCCATTTCAGATTGGCGGGTGATTGCCGATTAATTAAGCCTTTAGAGGTGATTCCGCCTCCCCATAATCACGGCTGGTATCAGTCTGGAGGTTCGGTATGGCTATTTCTTCAACGGGTTTGGGCAGCGGGCTGGATGTCACCAGCATCATTTCGCAGCTCTCTGCGTTGGAAAAGCAGCCCCTCAAGGCCTTGCAGAGCAAAGCGACCAACCTGCAAACCCAGCTGTCTACGGTGGGAATCATCCAGTCACAGGTATCGACACTTTCTGCCGCGGCGTCCAAGCTGGGGAGTGTGCTGAACTGGAAGGGAGCCACCACCACCTCTTCCAACACTGCAGCCGTATCGGCAACGGCGGCCACCGGAGCCGCGGCTGCGTCTTACAGCATCGAAGTGAGCAAACTCGCCAAGGCGCAATCTCTCGCTTTGCCGACCACGGTAGGCAGCATCGCATTGCCGACCGCTACCGAGCAACTCGGCTACGGCACTCTCTCTATCAAGGTGGGCAGTAAAGCGGCGGTTGATATCAGCATTGCCGATGGGCAGGGGACACTGTCCCAGATCGCGGCCAAGATCAATGCGGTATCCGGTCTTGGCGTGTCCGCGAGTGTGATTTCTGACGGCTCGGGCAAAGTCAACCTGATGCTGCGCGCCACCGACACCGGGTCTGATGGCGCATTTACGGTGACCACGACCGAGGGTACCGGCGGAACGGTGAGCGTTCCCTCCAACCTCTCACGTTTGTCTTACACCACCGGCAACTTCGCCATGGCCCAAAACCAGGCGGCCCAGAATGCGGAGGCCACCATCAATGGCGTGGCGGTGACCTCGTCCAAAAACTCGCTGACGGATGTGATCGACGGCTTGAGCCTGACCTTGAGCCAAGTGACGACCGCTCCCGTGGAGGTGACGGTCGCCAAAGACACGGCCAGCATCACCAAAAACGTACAGGACTTTATTTCTGCCTACAACGCCCTGAACGCCACCTTGAATGATGCGACCGCCTACGACGCATCCACCAAAAGAGCTGGCCCGCTCCAGGGCGATACGGTTGCCAACGGCCTCCAAAAAGCACTGCGCAGTTTGATGGGGGGCACCTCAGTCACCGGATCCACCTTCAACCGGCTGGCCGATGTAGGCATCACCGCCAAGTTGGGTGGCGACCTGGAGTTGGATTCCAAAAAACTGACGGCCGCCTACAGTGATTTGCCCAACCTGCAGTTGCTGTTCACGAACTTCGGGGGTGAAGACAGCAAGAATGGATTTGGACTGCGTGTGAAAAACTTTGCCAACGGGCTGCTTGCGGCCGCCGGCACCGTCACCAACAAATCCAACGCGGTCAAAAAGGCGCTTGACAATAACGCCACCGAACAAACCAAGGTCAACACGCGTGCCACCAACCTGGAAGCCCGTCTGAAGGCCCAGTACGCGGCTCTGGACACCAAAATGGCCAGCCTGACCGCCTTGAACAGCTACGTGGCCCAGCAAGTGACCACCTGGAACAAATCCACCAGCTAAGCCGGATTAAGGGTAAATAGTGCCATTAACCCCTATGGAATATGCGCAAACAGCTATAAAAAGCATAGCAATTGGAAAACCCCGCCATTTCTGAAGGAGAAACACTTGATTTGTCGTAGCATCTGCCGATAACTAGAGCATCTCCTCAAGGAATCGCAGCATGTTTACCTCCGTCAGCTCCCGCTCAGCCTCTGCCTACAAGCGCGTAGGCATTGAGACCAGTGTTGACAACGCAGATCCGCACAAGCTGGTTGTCCTTTTGTTTGACGCTTTGAACCAGGCCTTGGGCGGTGCCCGTCTTGCCATTCAAAACGGTGATGTACCTGCCAAGTGCAAGCACATCAACCATGCGGTACGCATATTTGAAGAGGGCCTGATCGCCCCCCTGAACCTGCAGGAGGGTGGCGAGCTCGCCGCCAACCTGCATTCCCTGTACACCTACTGTGTGCAGCGCCTCACCATCGCCAACATCAAAAACGACATCAGCATCATCGAAGAAGTTCAGCGTGTGATGGAGCCCGTCTCCAGCGGCTGGAAGCAAATCAACGGGAATGGCCCCGCTTACCTGCAACCGGTCTGAAACGCGGGGTTCCTTCATGTCACAAATGCTGATCGACTTTTACAAAGCCATCGAAGACAGCAGCGCCAAAATGCTGGAGGCCGCCAAGGCTGAAGACTGGGATGGCGTCATGCGTTTCGAAGGTGCGTGCGCGGTGCTCATTGAGCAACTGCGTCAGCGGGCTCGCAGCGAAGAGCTGGATGCAGCCTCCCGGGCCGAGAAAACCCGCATCATGCAGCGCATCCTGCATAACGATGCGCAGATCCGTTACCTTGCCGAACCCTGGCTGGCGCATTGTGAGCAGCGCTTTGACGGCCAGCGCCAGTTTCTCCACTGAAAACTGGCGGTTTTTCAGGCGCTGTTCTGCGTCTTGCTCCTGAGGTGCGTACGTAAGATGGTGGCCGACAAGGCTCCATCCGTACCACCTCTTCCATGGCATTCCCGCACCCACCTCCACCCGACGAGCTGAAGCACGCCCTGCGTCAGTTGCGATCGGCATTTGTGACGGTGGCTGTGTTCAGTGGATTTCTGAACCTGATGATGCTGGCCCCTTCTCTGTACATGATGCAGGTGTACGACAGGGTGCTCGGCAGCCGTAACGAGACCACGCTGTTTGTCCTCACGCTCTTGGTGTTGGGGGCATTTCTGTTCATGGCAGCACTGGAGACCATACGCGCCTGGGTCCTGGTGCGCGTGAGCGCGCGCCTCGACCATTTGCTGGGCTCACGGGTGCTCGGAGCCACGTTTGAACGCATGCTGCGCCAACCGGGTCATAGCAGCACCCAGCCGTTGCAGGACTTGACCACTTTGCGCCAAACGCTGACCGGCCCGGGCCTGATCGCCCTCTTTGATGCGCCTTGGGCGCCCTTGTATCTTGTCATCATTGCCACTTTTTCTACTGAAGTGGCTGCCTTCACCCTGGCTGGGGCCTTGGTGCTGGTGGCTGTCACCTGGCTCAATGAGCGCTTGGCCAAGTCTGCATTGGGCGAAGCGCAGAAGTACAGCATGCAGTCCCAGCGGGAGCTGAGCAGCCACTTGCAAAATGTCGAGGTCATTGAGGCCATGGGCATGTTGGGCCACATTCAGCGCCGTTGGCAGAAACTGCACACCCAGGAAATCGGACTTCAGGCGCGTGCGAGCGACCGCGCTGCTGTCATGGGGAACCTCACCAAATTCGTGCGCGTGTCCATGCAGTCCCTGTCGCTGGGCTTGGCGGCCTTGCTGGTGCTGGAGGACAAAATGACTGGCGGCATGATGATTGCCGTGTCCCTGCTCACCAGTAGGGCACTTGCGCCGGCAGAAGGTTTGGTGGGCAACTGGGCACCTCTGGCCGCTGCGGGTTCAGCCTACCAGCGGTTGAAAGAGCTGCTGCAGGCGTTCCCGTCCCGGCCGACTGCCATGTCCTTGCCCGCACCGAGCGGGCAAGTCACGTTTGAGAACGTGGCCACCGCAGCTCCCGGCGGGCGGGCCGCCATCATCAAACAAATCAGTTTTCAGATCCAGGCAGGGGATGCCGTGGCTGTGATCGGCGCCAGCGGTGCTGGCAAATCCACGCTGGCGCGGCTCCTGGTTGGTATCTGGCCGGCACTTTCCGGCACGGTGCGCCTGGATGGTGCTGACTTGTTTCGATGGAACAAGCAGGAGCTTGGCCCCTTCATCGGCTACCTGCCTCAGGACATTGAACTGTTTGACGGTACCGTGGCCGAAAACATTGCGCGCTTCGGAGAGATTGATCCGCAACTGGTGGTTGTGGCAGCTCAGCGGGTCGGTTTCCATGAGCAGATACTCCGATTGCCTCAGGGCTACGACACGCCGGTAGGCGCCGGGGGTGCCGCACTGTCAGGCGGGCAGCGCCAGCGCATTGCCCTTGCGCGGGCACTTTACGGTGACCCGGTACTGGTGGTGCTTGATGAGCCCAATTCCAACCTCGATGACATGGGTGAAAAAGCACTGTCAGACGCCATCAAGGACCTGTCTGCCCGCGGGCGAACGTCGGTCATCATCACCCATCGCCCCTCGGCGTTGGGTTCGGCGAACAAACTCATGGTGCTGCGTGACGGCATCATTGCCGCTTTTGGTCCCCGCGAAGAGGTGCTCGCAGCCCTCAACGGACGTCCCCCGGAGCCAGCACCGGCGCCGCCGGCTGCGGCCAATTCAGCGGGCCCCCCGCGTGGCGCTGTTCCTCCGGTATTGGTAAACCGGCAGGCAGCGCAAGAAACACCTGTGGCGCCGGTAGCGTCCGAGCCGCCCAAGGCTGACGCCTCCAGCGGTATGCCGCCGTTCAACCTCAAGTTCGGCGACTGACATGAGCACCCTGCTGAACGACTCCCCCTTCGGTACGACGGTTCAAGTCGACCTGAATGACGCCCGCCCCATCCGCTGGGGCTGGCTGCTGGTCGTTTTCGGGTTCGGTGCCTTCATGGCATGGGCGACTCTGGCACCGCTGGATGCGGCAGTAACCTCGTCCGGCACCGTAGTCGTGAGTGGAAGCCGCAAGCTGGTGCAGCCTCTTACCGGTGGCAAAGTAGCCGAAATATTGTCTCGCGATGGTGCGCAGGTGCAGGCGGGCCAAGTGCTGGTGCGGCTGGATGACACAGCTGCAAGGTCCCAGCTGGATATCGTCCGTGGTCAATGGCTCGTAGCCATGGCGACCCAGGCGCGGCTGGAGTCAGAGCAACAAGGCAAGGCGTCGATCGACTTCCCCCCGGCGCTGCTGGAGCTGGGTGACGACGCTCGGGTGGTGGAGGTCATGTCTCTGCAAAGCAGGCTTCTGGAGTCCCGCAGGCAACTCCGGGCGAATGAGCTCCAGAGCATGGAAGCCGCATTGCGAGGCTTGGAGTTCCAGGTGCAGGGCCAAGAGGCAGCCAAGTTCTCCAAGGAAACCCAAAGTCGCATGCTTCGCGAGGAACTGCGTAACCAAAAGTCATTGGCAGATGATGGGTTTTACCCCCGCAACCGGGTGTCCGAGCAAGAGCGCTTGTTTGCCAGCATCCAGGGCGGTGTAGCAGAAGACCTCAACAGCGCAGGCAAAACCCGGCAGGCCATTGCTGAAGGTCGTGCCCGCATTGCCGCGAGGCAACAGGAGCAGCGCAAAGATATTGAATCGCAGCTGTCTGACATACAGCGCGAAGCCGCTTCGTTGGAAGGGCGCATGCGGGGCCTCGAGTTCGAGGTCAATAATGCCGAGATTCGGGCGCCCGTAAGTGGCACCGTCATGAGCCTGGCGGTACACACGGTGGGTGGCGTGGTGAGCAATGGCATGCCCTTGATGGAGATTTTCCCCAAAGACGATGTCTTGCGGATCGAGACGCCTCTGGCGACCAACCTGATTGACAAGGTCAAGACCGGCATGGAGGTCAGCATTCTGTTCTCGGCGCTCAACCAGTCGACCACCCCTCGCATCGAGGGGCGGGTGGTACAAATAGCCGCAGATGCTGCGACCGATTCAAGGCAGAATGCCAATTACTTCAAGCTTGTCGTCGAGGTTACCCCCGACGGTATGCAAAAGTTACAACACCAAGAGGTGAAAGCCGGTATGCCTGCGGACGTTTTCATCAAGACAGGGGAGCGCACTTTCATGAGCTACTTGCTCAAGCCACTGACAGACCGGATGCACCGGGCACTTATCGAGCCATGAGACTGTTGCCTCATCGCATCCGTTGTGTCGTGTTGGCCGGTTGGGCCATCAGCTCTCTGTGCTCTGTTGCATACGGCGGTGAGTTCGAACGCGCCTACGCAGCCGCCTTGGAGAATGACGCCAGATTTCAAGCCGCCAAGGCTTCATTAAGTTCAGGTCAGCAGGCCTTGCCACTTGCCCGGAGTGGCGTATTGCCCTCGGTCAATGCCAGCATTACCGAAACGTCTGTGCAAGGTACCCAGCAATATGACGTGGCTGGCGGTACCTCCAAAACCAATAATCTGGATTACCGTGCTCCGTCCCAAAGCATCAATCTTCGGGCTCCATTGCTGAATCTCGAAGGTCGGGCCCGTGTGCGCCAGGCCGATGCTCAATTGGGCAACGCGGAAGCAACTTTTCTTTCCCGCAAGGCTGAGCTGGTCGACCGCTTGGCCGTGGCTTATCTCCAGCGCATGCTGGCAGAAGACACGTTTCTTTCCTTGCATGCCCAAGTCCACGCCACGGTTGCCCAGCGCAACCTGATGCGTCGCCGGTTTGAACAGGGGGAGGGCACCCGCACCGAAGTAGCAGAGGCCCGCGCCAACCTGAGTCTCACCATGGCGCAATGGGCAGACTCCAAGGATCAAATGGTCAATGCGCGAGAAGTGCTGAACGCCATAACCGGAGCAAGCCAGCCCTTTATGACCCGGCTGGGTGACGAGTTCTCGCCCCCGCCGCTGGTGCCGGCGACCCTCAAGGAATGGCAGGAGAAAGCTGTGTCGGCCAACCCGGATGTAGAAGCCCGCCGCTACCTGGTGGAGGCTGCAGACGCACTGGTCGCGCGCAGCAATGCCGGCCATATGCCGCGCTTGGATCTGGTGGCCAGCGTATCCAACAGTCGCAACGAATCCGTCAATAGCCTGAACCAGTCGGTGAGTCAGAGCGCCATTGGCTTGCAGTTGAACATTCCTATCTACAGCGGTGGTGCGGTCAAAGCGGCGGTCACGCAAGCCTTGGCGGAAAAAACCAAGGCTGAAGCAGAGTGGTTGAACGAGAAGCGCAGCCTGGAGGTGGAAGTGAATCGCTTGTACCAGGTCATTCAGACCGGCAAGTCCAAGCTGCTGGCCTATGAGGATGTGCTGGATGCCAGTCGCACCGCGCTGGAGGGCACGCTCAAGGGGCAGGCCTCCGGCATGCGAACCAATGCGGATGTGCTGGAAGCAGTGCGCAAGGTTTTTCAGGCACAGCGAGACCTCGCCCAAGCCCGTTACGACCACATTTTTCAGCGGCTGCGCTTGTTCAACAAGGCCGGGGTGCCTGCTGATTCGGTGGTCTCGTACATCGACGAGCTCCTGAGCCCGCAACGCAATACGCCCTGAGGAAAACACTCATGGCTGCGGCTCCAGCGGTTCAGGTGACGCCCGGGGACTCCTTGTTTCAGACTGCAGTCCAGTGTTTCTCGGCGGGTGATTTTTCCGGTGCCGACGATGCGTTGGAACAATTGATGGTGCAGGTGCCTGACCATGCAGAGGCGCTGCACGTGCGAGGCCTGGTGCAGCATCGGCTTGGCAGGCATGCACTGGCGCTGTTGTTGCTCGAAAAAGCCCAAGCGCTGTTGCCCGGTAACCCGGTTTTGTTGTCCAACCTCGGTCTGGTCTTGCGTGCACTGGGGCATCCGCAGAAAGCGTTGGACTGTTACGACCAAGCGCTGGCTATTCAACCCGGTTTCGCGCAAGCTTGGGGCAACCGTGGCAATGCATTGCGCGACACGGGGCACAGCCTGAGCGCTGTGGACTCTTATCGCAAAGCGCTGGAACTTCAGCCCGGTTATGCCCAAAGCTGGCATGGACTGGGGTTGGCTTACAACGATCTGAAGCATTGGCAGGCCGCAGTGGATGCGTTTAAGGAAGCCTTGTCCCATCAACCCGCAATGGCGGTGGCATGTCTGGACATGGGCAATGCTTTGCGCGAGCTGGATCGTTTTGAGGATGCACTCTCCGCCTACGACAGAGCGGTAAGCCTGCGGCCTGCCTATGCCGAGGCGTGGTCAAACCGCGGTGTGCTGCTCAAGCGGATGGGACGTATGCAAGAAGCCTTGCAGAGCTACACCAAAGCCATCACCCTTGAGCCCGACTTTGTCGACGCGCTGGTGAATTGCTCCACCCTCCTTAAAGAGATGATGGACCTGGACGCCGCCATGGCCATGAACCGGCGCGCGCTGGCATTGCAACCGGACAACAGTGGCGCTCACCTCAATCTCGCCATCTGCCACTTGCTGCGGGGTGAATTCAACGAAGGTTTTGCGCATTACGAATGGCGCTGGAAAACGGAGCAGTTACAGGCATCCGTTCGCCCGTTTGTCCAGCCCTTGTGGACGGGTGAGCAAAGCCTGAGTGGCAAAACCATTCTCTTGCATGCGGAGCAAGGTCTGGGCGACACGGTGCAGTTTTGCCGCTATGCCAAGCTGTTGAAACACATGGGCGCCGAGGTGGTCATGGAAGTCCAAGCACCTTTGTTGCCCCTGTTGAACTCGCTAGATGGCGTGGACGTTTGGTTACGACAGGGAGATGCCCTGCCAGCTTTCGACTACCAGTGCCCCTTGCTCAGCCTGCCATGGGCTTTGAAGACGACCCCTACAACCATGCCGGCTGCTGTTCCTTACCTGGCCGCAGATACCGATCTGATCGTGGAGTGGGACAAACGCTTGGGTTCCTCTTCACGCACACGCGTGGGGCTGGTTTGGTCCGGCCGGCCCGAGCACAAGAACGACCACAACCGCTCCATGTCCCTGCACCTGTTGGCGCCACTCTTGGGAATGGACGCCGAGTTCCATTGCCTGCAAAAGGAATTCCGGGCGGCTGATCTGGCGCTGGACCCTGCTTCCATGGGCGTACGACTCTGGGCCGATCAGCTGATCTCGTTCGCAGAAACAGCGGCGCTCATCGCTCACATGGATCTGGTGATTGCGGTCGACACCTCCGTGGCTCACGTCGCCGCAGCGTTGGGCAAGCCGGTGTGGTTGATGTTGCCCTACAGCCCGGACTGGCGCTGGTTGCTGGGTCGGGACGACAGTCCGTGGTACCCAAGAATGCGCCTTTTCCGGCAGGATTCCGGTGCTGATTGGGCGGGTGTGGTGCAGCGACTACAGGCTGCCATCACTGCAAGTCTTTAGCCAGCCAGTTCCCGCAAGCGCGCTTTGAGCTGAGCCAACTCGGCTTGCGCTTGGGCCGCAACCTGCTGGGCATGGTTCAGGCGATGGTCCACAAAGTTGTCCCACACGCAAGGCGGGTAGCTGAAGTGGGTTTGCAGGTCCAAATGTTCTTTGGCGAGATAAAACCGGTTTACTGCATCGAAGTACACAAACACATAGCCCGTGTTCAGAAGCAGGTGCTCCCACTCCCCATAGTTGGCCTGCGGCCGATTGGGTAGCACGCTCTCCAGCACGACCAGCCAAGGGCGGAAGCGGCTGCGGTCCAGTCCGTTCAGTGCGGACTTCTCTGCCCCTTCCACGTCAATGCTTAGCAGGTGCACCTCGCCTTGAGGGCGGTGTTTTTCCAGCAAACTGTTCAGGGTTACCAAGGGCACGGTGTAGCTCTTGACCTCGCGCCCTTCGCGCTGGTGCATGGCCACGATGTCGGGCGCAATGGTGGCGGCCTGGTCGTTCCAAGGGAATTCGTTAAACGTTACTTCACCATCGGATTCCCCGACGGCAGCGCCTACCAAAATGTCCTCCGGACGGTGTTTGACCCATTGCGGGTGTAGCCGTGCCTGCGGCTCGACCACGATGCCGCGCCAGCCACGCTGGTAAAGCGCGCAAGTGTTGCTGTCAGAGATGGGCATATAGCCACCCACGTCCACATAAAAGCCCTTGTCTACCGCAGCCAAGGCCCGGTTGATCATGACGTCTTCAAAGTTCCGGGTGAACGACAAGTAGGCCATGGGCGGAGCTTAGTTCTGGATGGAAATTTGTTCGCGGGTGGGGTCCGTGCTATGTACAGCCAGCACGTTGATGCCCATGGGGAAGTTCTGGTAGCCGTGCTCTTCGAGGAATTTCAACAAAGCCACTTTATCGGTCTTGATGGACTCGATCAGCATTACGGGCTTGTGTTTCTCGATGGTGTTGCGTCCGCCCGCCAGGGCTTCCAGCTCCATGCCTTCCACATCAATTTTGATGAAGTCGAGGCGTTGCAAATCCAAAGAATCAATGGTCAGCATGCGTACGCGTTGGTTGCGCTCCGCGTTGATGGCTTGGCCGATGAACTCGCTCTTGGCGGTTTGGCGCAGCTCCAGACTGCCGAAGCTTGCAGGCTGCAGGTAATCGGGCACCGGGATGTCCAAAATGCCTTCTTCGGCACCGATGGCCCCGTGAATCGCTTTGGCGTTGAAGCAGTTGTTAATGGCGATGTTGCCGGCCAGGGCGTAGTAAATGCGCTCCTGCGCTTCAATGGCAATCACACTGCCACGGCCATACAAGGCCTTAGCCCACTCTACCGTGTGCACGCCAAGGTTCGCGCCGCAGTCCAAGCCCACCACGCCATCGCCGAAATGTTTGTGCCGGATGTTGAGCAATTTAATGGCCGCACCGACCTCGTCCGGGTCAAAGCACCCCTGGTTGAAGAGCTGCCAGCCCACGCCATAGCCGCGCGTGGCGTCGATCATGCGATAGTCGTTTTTGTTGGTGATCAGCGTGCCCTGGCTGGTGGACAGAATCACAAAGGGCGACGGACGTTTGACGTAGTTCATGGTGTTCGGGGCTTGCGGGCCTGTGCAGCTTTGGCAACATCGGCCACCAGCGCCGCGACCGGCTCTGCCCATACTCCCCGGGCAGATTGGCGGTACAGGCGCGCAGTGGGATACCACGGTGAGTCTGCCCTAGAGAGCAACCACCGCCAATCCGGAATAAGTGGCAAAAGTACCCGCACTTGGCGGCCTAAGCCGCCTGCAAGGTGGGCTACCGAGGTGTCCACGGTGACCAGTTCGTCGACTTCGCCGAGAATGGCTGCGGTGTCCTCAAAGCTTTGGATCTCAGGGCTGAGGTTCAGCAACTTGCATCCTTCGGACAGCGTGTCGATTTGCGCGAGGGCCTCGCCCTTTTGTACCGAGACAACCTCCACGCCTTCCAATTGCAGAAGGTTCTCCAGATGCTGGAGGGCCAAAGAGCGGTTGGCATCGTTGCCGTGGGTAGGGCGCCCTGCCCACACCAGTGCCACGCGGTATGCGGGCGCGGGCCCCAGTCGCGTGCGCCAAAAGGTGCTGCGCTCGGGCAGCGCGCTCAAGTAGGGGACATTGGCCGGGATGGTGTCCACCTCGGTGCCGAAAGCAGCAGGCAAACTCAAGAGCGGACACTGGAGGTCAAAGGGAGGCAGCTCACCGCCATTGGGGACCAGTTGGGCAATCCCTTGGATCCGGCCAGCAATGCTTTGCACATCACTTTGCACGACGAGCAAGATCTTGGCGCCCTTGGTCGCCAGCAGCGGCAGGTAGCGCAGAAACTGGAAGGTGTCGCCAAAGCCCTGTTCTGCGTGGAGCAGAATGGTTTTGCCAGTGAGGTCTTGCCCTGTCCACAAGGGCTGCGGGAAGTGCCTCACTTCTTTGGCGTCAGGCTGGCTCCATCGGCTTTCGTAATGCTTCCACCCAGCGGCCAGATCACCGGTTAACAACTCCAGCAATGCCTCGTGAAGGGCTGCCCGTATGTGACCCCCTGCCAGTTGCTGTGCCCGCCGAAAGGTTTGCAGAGCCTCGTCAAACAAACCATTTTCTTTGAGCGCGATGCCCAGGTTGTAGAGGTATTCACTGGAACCGGGTACCAGTGCTACTGCCTTACGAGTGGCCGCCAGCGCCTCCGGCCAGCGGTGTAGGGCGCCCAGCGTGTTGCCCAGATTGGCTTGGGCTTGGGGGCTTTGAGGGGCCACTTGGACCGCCGTGGTCTGAAAGTCCAGCGCGCGCTGAAGATCGCCGGCAGCCTTGAAAAACGCCCCCGTGTTCGACCAATTTTCGGGGTCGTTGGGGCTTTGTCTGCAAGCGCGCGAACCCATCATGAGAGCGGCATGGGTGTCGCCGGCACGGAAAGCGGCAATCGCCAATGCGCTTGCTGCACGGG
>JAIYAR010000005.1 GCA_027488985.1 Comamonadaceae bacterium
AAGCTAAATTTTGGTGCTCCGAGAGGAGGTCTGCCGGACGGCGTTGGCCTGCAGGTCTTTGTCGGCGGCGCATGGGTCGATGCCACAACCGCCACTATCCCCGCCGGATCCACCTCCGTACAGGTGCGCACTCCCATCACACAGGACGCGCTCGATGAGGCCAATGAGACTTTCACACTCACAGCCACCCGCACCGCCGGCACAACTACCAACGCCAGCGCATCCGGTAATGCCACCATCACCGATGACGATGCAACGCCTACCCTGTCCATCAATGATGTAACGGTCAACGAGGCTGCCGGTACCGCCACTTTCACCGTCACCCTCTCTGCAGCCTCCGGCCAGACCGTGACTGTGGGCTACAACACCACCGATGGCTCCGCCACCGCAGGTGTGGGCAACGACTACACCTCGGCTACCGGAACCCTAACGTTTGCACCTGGTGTGACGACTCAGACCGTCACGGTCTCCATCCTCAATGACTCAACGTTTGAGAGCTCCGAGACTTTCAACGTCAACTTGCTCACCCCTACCAACGCCACCATCTCTGACAGCCAAGGTGTGGGCACCATCAAGGATGACGGCACCGGCACCGGCGGTACCGATAACGACACTCCAACCCTGTCCGTCTCCACCATCACCGTGGGCGAAGCGGCAGGCTTCGGCGTATTCACTGTCTCTCTGTCCAACCCCAGCACTCAAGCCACGACCGTGTCCCTGGGCCTGACCAATGGCTCTGCCACTGGCACCGGTACTGACTTCGGCACCAACGGCGCGGGCAATCTGCAGGTCTTTGTCGGCGGCGCATGGGTCGATGCCACAACCGCCACTATCCCCGCCGGATCCACCTCCGTACAGGTGCGCACTCCCATCGTAAATGACGGCCTGCCGGAAGCAGACGAAACGTTCACACTCACTGCAACCCGCACCGCAGGCACCACTACAAATGGCAGCGCCACAGGTAGCGCCACTATCCTGGACAATGATCATCCGCCTGTCGCAGGGAATGACGCTAATTCAGTGACTGAGGATGCCGCAGTTACAACCTTAAACATCACCGCAACCAACGGAGTAATACAAAGCGCCGGGAACGCCGCAGGCAGAGATACAGACTTGGATGGAAACACCCTTACCGTGACCGCAGTCCGTACAGGGCTCGAAACTGGGACAGGCACTTCAGGCACTATAGGAACTGCACTTGTAGGCACCTATGGAACGTTGACGCTTTACTCTGATGGGCGATATGACTACGTCCTGAACAACTCCAGCTCTGCTGTTCAAAATTTAATCGCTGGACAGATTGCACAGGATGTTTTCACTTACACCGTCAGTGATGGAACCGGGCAGTCGGATAGCGCTACGCTCACCATCAACGTAAACGGAGCTCAAGATACAGTGGCACCTCCGCCCACAGTTGTACCACTCACTGGGTCTGCAACCGGCTTCAACGGCGAGTACTACGGATATAACGAATCGGCGACCACTACGGGTCGAACCCACAGTGACGATGGAACCGCTACTTTTGGTGTCCACCTTGCTGGAGGTAACTTGAACTCTGTCGAGGACATGTACACCATTATTGATGGTCGAAATGCTTTGGCAGGCGGAGGAAGCATTGTTGGCACGTCCACCACTGCAAATGCGAATGTTGCCGATGTGAGCTTCAAAGCGCGAAATATTGACTACGGATTTAATCCCGAAGTCAATTCTTCACTGGGATCCAACCAAAACAGAGCAGCGGGAAGTGTTTTGCTTGCCAATGATGGAAACGCAAACTCTACAACCCGCGCACTCAGTAACTTCTTAGATCAAGACCGATCTACCGGGTTGGTCCAAACTGGTGTGGGGAATACCAACGGAACCTCGGGGCTTGGAACTACAACCGACGCGGCGATTCGAATTTCAGGCAAGTTCTACACACAACCAGGCTCGTATGATTTCCGCGTTACTGCGGACGATGGCTTCCGGTTAAACGTAGACGGTCGTACCTTGCTTGAGTACGACGGCAACCAAGGTCCAACGACACGCGTCTTTAGCAACGTGCAATTGGGCGACTTGGCTGGCGGACTTCAATCCTTAGAGCTCCTTTACTGGGAACAAGGCGGAAACTCGCGGCTTCGGATTGAATACAAATCGAGCAGCTCCGGTACTTGGCAGGTAATGTCACTGACAAACACTGCCATGTTTACCAATGAGTCGGCACCCACAATCGCCGATACAAGAATCCAAGACCTTGTCTATGATGGAACAACCTCGACTTGGCAGTTGCGGACCGGCTCCATGTTGGACGGAGGCGCAGGGAGCGATACGTTGACTGGCGGCGCTGGCCGTGACTATCTGATGGGCGGCAATGGCAATGACACGCTGAACGGCGGCGATGCAGCTGACACATTGGAAGGCGGCGCCGGAAACGACGTATTGAACGGTGGCACCGGCAACGATCTGTTGATCGGCGGGGCAGGTACAGACACGCTAACCGGTGGGGTTGGAGATGACTTCTACCGGCTGAGTGACACCTTGGACTCGATCGTAGAAGCGGCAGGCTCTGGCACTGACACTGTCCAGCTTGATTCCACTTACGTCTCAACAAACCTCAGCACCACCTACGCCCTAGCAACCAACCTCGAAAATTTGGTTGCCTATGACGGCGGGGCAATTAACCTCACTGGCAATGCATCCGATAACCGGCTTGAAGGCAATAGCGCGGCAAACACCATTAGCGGGCTTGGAGGGAATGACTTCATCATCGGCGGCAAAGGAAACGACATATTGACCGGTGGTGTAGGCTCAGACACTTTCTCTTGGAGACTTAATGACGGAGGCGCGGCCGGCTCACCAGCTGTGGACCACGTGACAGACTTCAACTACGGTGGGGGCTACAGCAATGTGACACTTAGCGGAGGAGATGTTCTCGACTTAAGAGAGCTTCTTGTTGGCGAGCACACGTCATCCGGCAATAGCGGAAGTGCAGCTACAGATGTAGCGATATCTAACTTGCTGAACTACATTGATATCAACATCAATGGAGCCAACACTGAAATCCGCATCAGTAGCTCCGGCGGATTTGCTGGCGGAACGTATTCGGCTGCCGCTGAAGACCAAAGAATTGTTTTAGATAATGTCAACCTGTACACCGCCGTCGGCACCACAAGCGGCAATGAAGCGCTTCTTTTACAAACGCTGATTAGAAACGGGACCTTGTTGTTGGACTAACCACAGCCTGAAAATGATCCGCTCTTCACAACAAAAATGTGAAGAGCGGACTTGCTTAAGATTGAATACCCGGTCCAGTCGCCGCATCAAAACCGATAGCTTTGAGAGCATTGCACTCTGCCGATGTGCTCACACCTTCTGCGATCACCTGCAAGCCTATATTGTGCGCAATGCTGCACAAACCCTTTAGGAATGCTTCGTTACCGGCATTCGCATCAACTCCACGCACAAAACTTGAATCGACCTTCAAGTAATCCAAGCCCAAATCATGAAGTTGTCCGATTTGGCTGAAGCGATGGCCGAAATGCTCAAGCCCAATGCGGCAACCACGCTTTTTCAGCGCAAAGCAAAGTTGCCTGAAGCTTTCGAGGTGCTTCAACGCACCCTCCTCAGGAACTTCCAGCCACAAACGGTTAGTAATGGTGCTGCGCTGCTTCAATATCTCAAGTAGTTTGTTGAGAAAGTCCGCACTCTCTAAAGAACTCGCGGACAAATTAATCGCCAACCCTGGCAAATCAGGTTCTTTCTCAAGTTCATCGAGCCCGAGAGAGACCGCCATCAAATCCAAAGCTGGGGTCAGCTTCAGTCGCTCTGCGATCGGCAAAAATCTACCCGCGGGCAACCACTCTCCCGACTCGTCAAACATCAACCGCAATGGGCACTCTTTATGTGAAAGACCACCGGAAAGAGTCATCACTGGGAAAGCAATCAGTCGCACCCAACGGTTCTCCAAAGCCCTACCAATCAATTTGGCCCATTGCTCAGATGAACGTGGCAGTTCATCGGAATCCGAATAAACGGCTTCGTGCACGGCGCTCTGAGACTGACTTTCAGCCGCGGCCAGTGCAGCATCCACCCTCGCCAAGAGGCTGCCTAAATCTTCATTGCGGCTAAATCTCCCGAAGCCTATGAAACCGCTGGGATGGCCATCCATGTATGGTGCTGCCTCTTGGCCTAGAGCCTCTAGAAATCGAACGGAAATCAAAGAACCTTCCACACTTTCACGAGTGAAGACTGCAAAATCGGCGCCATTGAGCCGTGCAACGACTGTTCTACCGGTGTCAGGAAAACTACTGATAAGAATTTTGGCGGTTAGCTTCAATAGCGAGTCTGCGGACTCCCTTCCAAGGCGCCTGTTGATACTTGCCAAATCATTCAGCCGCAGCATGAACAGAGTTCCGCCCACCGAATCCTCTGCTTCCAAAGCATGCCTCAGTCGGGCCATAAAGTGCGCACGATTAGTCAACCCTGTCATCTGATCGAAATTTGCCTCCTGTCGCACTTGCTCCAAGCGCCCAGCCTCATCCTCAAACATAGCTTTCAAGCGACCTACTGTTTCATTCATGGCAACAGCGAGTTGCCGTAGCTCCGGTACTCTAGGTACGTCAATCGTGACAAACCGTCGTTGTGTTATCGCCACTGCTTGGTCAATTACCGACTTTAAAGGTTTGCGCAATCGCCTCAGCACTAGGCTACCAAGGTATCCACCAACTAACCCAGCTAGGGAAAGAGCAAGCGCCATTTCATACGCACTCTTCCAAAGCGCACCATAAGCAAATCGGCTGTGGCTGATCAATGTCACGGTTCCAAATTGCTTCCATCCTGAGCTGATCTGAGCCTGGCCTGGTGCCGAATGAATCGGCAGCAAATGTACAAACCAACGAGGGGCGTCGAGCTCTCCCTCAGTTGCAATCCGCTCAGCCATCACCCTTCCTCCGGGATCGACAATCCGGATCAATTCATAGTGCCCGCTATCAAACAGAGAAGCAGTCACCAGGTCTACCGTCACAGGGTCCGGGTTGCTTTGGCTTAAAGACAATGCCAAGGCCGTCGCGTTATCCGTATTTTTGATGGAGAGTTGTGATTCGAGATAGCCACGAGCAGAAAGTAGAGACGCCAATAGCCCTCCCCCAAGCGCCAGCAACATGCTCGCAATGATGGCTAACCAAAGTTGGCGATACATAGACATAAAGTAACCCTCTACAAACTATTCAAAACCTTCGACTTTGGCTCGCCGAAGTAGATCTTCCCAACGAGACAAGCGCCCTGTCCCTCCTGCTGCTGCACTCGCGCCGGTTACCCCCGCAAAAACGCCTGAACTATTGAAGCTGAAAACCGGCACCAGATCCGGACGACGAGAAGCAGGGCGGATATCACCAATCAGGTTGTCCATCACCAAAGGCTCTGCGTCTGGGGTGTTGTAATACGCCAGCACCATGTGCGCCTGCGTAGCCTCAGACGTACCCGTCTTGGCGCGGACATAGATAAGGCGCAATTTGTCGGGGCTCACACCCACCTGCAGCAGCGTGAAATACTTTGCAATTGAGAAATCTTCACAATCGCCAGCGCCTCGCCCCAATGTTTCAATAGGGGTGGCCCAATAGTCAGCCTGCCCCCAAATCACAGGGTCGTCACCAAACTGGACCTGCTGGTTGAAAAAAGTGTTCACACGTTTGATGCGATCTTGGTCCGAGCTTTCCGTCAAGGAGCCCACCAGCTTGCGCCAATTCTCAAATCGTGGCTGAGCGGGCGCACCCCAGCGCTGCTGGAAAGATGCCTGTAAAACATCCAAGTTGGACGCAGATTGAGCCCACCAAGCCACCACCACCAGCAATGCCAGCATAGCCCGGCGGACAAAAAGCCCAGCGGATAACCTGAAACGCATCAAATTGGCAAAAGTGCTGTTTTTCACACAGAAAAAGGGGCAAAGCGGATATTTGTCACAGACCTATTGATCAAAAAACAGGTGGACCGCCTAAAATTCAGGCACCTTGAACCTCCGAGCGTTCGGGCTCCTCGCCCAGCAGGGAAACCAGCCTTACTCACAGCATACAAGAATGATCACCCGCACTCCAATCGCCATAGCCATCGCCGCCCTGTTTTTCGCCAGCGGCATTCAAGCGCAGCCTGTGACGCAGCTGAAGGCAGCTGTAGAAAAAGCCATTCTCGAGAACCCCGAGGTAAAGGTAAAGCACAAAAACCTCATGGCAGCCGCAAATGAACAGGCGGTATCAGAAGGTGGCTGGCGGCCGCGAGTTGACTTGGAGGCTACCGTTGGAGAAAAGTCCACGTTCTCGCCCGGACTGAAGTCAGACAAGGGCTACACCAACTCCACCGCGACGCTCCAATTGCGACAGATGTTGTTTGATGGATTTGCCACATTGAGTGATGTCCGCCGCTTGGGTCATACCCGTATGGCTGCGTATTACGAGCTCCTGGCTACCAGTGACAACATCGGCTTGGAAGCCGCACGTGCCTACCTCGATGTACAACGCTATCGTGAACTGGTAGAGCTGGCCAAGGAAAACTATGCCAACCACTTGGACGTGTACACCCGCTTGGAGTCCCGTGTAAAGGCCGGGGTTGGGCGCCGGGTGGACTTGGAGCAGGCATCAGGGCGACTGGCTCTGGCTGAATCAAACTGGCTGACCGAAGCCAGCAACCTGCACGACGTGACCGCACGTTATCAAAGACTCGTGGGTGAGCTCCCTTCACAAGACCTCGCCGCAGTACCCAATCTGACGCCGTTTCTTCCTGTCAGAGACAACTACGTCGGCAACACAGTCAAGGGGAATCCTGAATTTTTGGGCGCCGTATCGAACATCCGGGCGTTCCGTGCAGATGCAGAAGTACGCAAGGCAGCAAACTATCCGACGCTGGAGCTCCGGGCATCGCAGAGCTTTGAGACCAACCGCTCAGCAGTCACCGGGGATTACCGGGACTCCGCACTGCAACTGGTACTGAATTACAACCTCTACAAAGGCGGATCAGACCAAGCCCGCATTCGCCAATATGTTGACAAACTCAACGCGACCTATGACCTCCGCGACAAGGTCTGCCGCGATGTGCGCCAAACCGCGCTGATCGCTTTCAATGATGTCGGCAAGCTGGAAAATCAGATCGGATTTTTGAGCCAACACGAGTTGTCCACATCCAAAGCCCGCGAAGCTTACCGGCAACAGTTCGACATCGGCCAGCGCTCCTTGCTGGACTTGCTGGACACCGAAAACGAATATTTCCAAGCTCGTCGTGCATTGGTCAATGCCGAATACGACCTGTCATTGGCCAAAGCACGGGTACTCGGCGCGAGTGGCACCTTGCTATCTGCATTGAAATTGCGCCCCTTGGAAACACAGGCTCCGGACCAACCCGCCGGCACTGAAGCCAACGACGATGCCATGCAATGCGCCTCTGATCTGGCTCCACAAGTAGTATTGGATAAATCAAGTTTGCCAAAACCGACTTTGGCAACTGTTGCTGCAGCACCCGCACCAGTAGCGCCACCAGCGCCAGTTCCAGTTCCCGCAGTGCCGGCCAGCAAGGCACTGTGTGACGCAGTGGCGCCATCTGTTGAAAAGTGGATTGCGGCTTGGAATGGCAAGGATATCAACGGTTATTTTTCTGCCTACTCCGAAAGCTTCGTCCCGGCTCAAGGCTTGAGTCGTACTCAATGGGAAAGCCTGCGCAAGAAGCGAGTCGGCAAACAGGGCGGAATTTCGACCGTGCTGAAGGACATCACGCCCGCACAGTGCGACGGCAAGACCACTGAAGTGTCTTTCACCCAAGAATACGGATCGGAAGACTACCGCGACACCGTGGAGAAAACCCTGTCCATGGAATACGTGAGCGGAGCTTGGAAGATCCTGAAGGAAACCGTGACCAAGGGTCGCACCTTCTAAGGCCAACGACCAACAAAAAAGCGACCCTCGGGTCGCTTTTTTGTGCCTGAACCTCACAGGCCCTGAGAGACCTGCAGGTGCCGAAGACTGTCAGAACGGAATGTCGTCGTCCATGTCATCAAAGCCGCTGGCCGGGCGCGGTGCTGGGGCCTGACGGGGCGCAGGAGCTGGTGCGGCAGCGCGGGGAGGAGGCGCCATGCGGCGGGGTGGTGGTGCACCGCCTTCATCGCCACCGTCAGAGGGGCCGCCCATGCCTTCGCGACCACCCAACAATTGCAACTCGGTAGCCACAATATCCACCGTGCTCTTCTCCACACCGGACTGGTCAGTGTACTTGCCGTATTTCAAGCGGCCTTCCACGTAAATGGGGCGGCCTTTCTTTACGTACTCGCCGGCGATTTCGGCCAAGCGGTCATAAAAGGTCACGCGGTGCCACTGAGTGTCTTCCACGGTCTCGCCGGTATTGCGGTCCTTGCGGCGGCTGCTGGTGGCTACGCTGACGTTCGCCACCGCCTGACCGGACGGCAGATAGCGGATTTCAGGATCGCGGCCGCAATTACCGACCAAAATGACTTTGTTGACGGATGCCATGGTTTTCTCCAGATTAGTCCCTGATTATCCTGCCTTTAGACCTGTCTTTGGCGCCGGAGCATCCATCCCCCAGGCAACCCCTAACCAAGCCAACATGGCGACAGTGCTCGCAAGAAACAAGGTCGGTACCCCCGCAGATTTCACCAACCAGCCACCCACCGCGCCACCCGCAAAAAAACCCAAGGACTGCAAGGTGTTGTAAACGCCAAGCGCAGCACCACGCGAGGAGGCAGGTGCTACGCGGGAAGCCAGGCTGGGTTGACTGGCCTCCAGCACATTGAAACCACAAAAGAACACAAACAACACCAGCGCCATCGGCCAAACACCTTCCACGGTGTGAGCAAGCGCCCAGAGCGCCAGCTGCACCAAGGCGATCAAGGCAATGGCGGACAAAAATACAGCGCGCAGATAGCCTTTTTTCTCCAGCGGGAAAAGTGTGGCACCCATCACAAAAAACGAAGCCAGCACCGCGGGCAGATACACCTGCCAATGCTGGTCACGCTGCAAGCCGGCCTGTACCAACATGGCAGGCAATGCCACCCACATGGACAGCTGCACCGCATGCAGCACAAACACCCCGAAGTCCAGCCGCAGCAAGGCCGGATGCCGCAACACCGACAGCAAGCCACCTCGAGCCTGATCCACCTGTTTTTCAGGCTCAGGTGGCACCCACCAGATCACCACAGCAATGCCTCCCAAGGCCAGCGCGGATGTCATCGCAAACAAACCGTGCAGCCCGATGAAGGATGCCAGCAAAGGCGACAGCACCAGAGACAGGGCAAACATCAATCCGATGCTGGCTCCCACCAAAGCCATGGCTTTGGTGCGCACCACGTCGCGCGTCTGGTCTGCCAGCAAGGCTGTCACCGCGGCAGAAATAGCGCCGGCACCTTGCAGCGCACGCCCCGCCACCAGCCAATGCAAGGTAAGTGCCCAAGCAGCAATGGCACTGCCGGCTGCAAAAATCAACAGCCCGACCACCATCACCGGTTTACGACCGAACTTGTCGGACGCCACGCCAAACGGGATCTGCAGAATGCCTTGCGTCAGGCCGTAAATGCCCATGGCCATGCCCACCAGCGCGGCATCGTCCCCACCCGGATATTTGCGGGCCTCAAGGGCGAAGACCGGCAACACCAGAAATAGCCCCAACATGCGCAATGCAAAAATCAGGGCCAGCGAAGCACTGGAGCGCCTCTCTTGGGGCGTCATCACGGTATCAGGGGCAGAAGGGGCAGAAGGGGCAGAAGGGGCAGACACAGAAGTGAAATCTCGGGCGGTAAAGGCGGCGAAAACCAGGGAAGTGACACCGCAACCCGACATTGTCTATCATGGCGGGTTACTCTTCCGGCGGCCACGAACTTGAACTCTTCCACTCTCGACAGCAATGACCAGGTGCCTCACGAGGATGGCAAGTACCTCGCCCGGGCGCTGCAGCAGCAAACCATCAGCGTGCGGGGTGCTCGCACCCACAACCTTAAGAACATCGACCTCGACATCCCGCGCAACCAGTTGGTGGTGATTACTGGCCTGTCTGGTTCGGGCAAATCGAGTCTGGCATTTGACACGCTGTATGCCGAGGGTCAGCGCCGTTATGTGGAAAGCCTGTCCACCTACGCACGCCAGTTCTTGCAGTTGATGGACAAGCCCGATGTCGACATGATCGAAGGCCTGTCGCCGGCCATCAGCATTGAGCAAAAAGCCACCAGTCACAACCCCCGCTCCACGGTCGGCACCGTCACCGAAATCCATGACTACCTGCGCCTGCTGTTCGCCCGTGCGGGTACACCGTTCTGCCCCGACCATAACCTGCCGCTGCAAAGCCAGACCGTGAGCCAGATGGTGGATGCGGTGTTGGCCTTGCCGGAAGAAACCAAACTCATGATCCTCGCCCCGGTAGCGCGCGAGAAGAAAGGCGAGTTTCTGGAGGTATTTGCCGACATGCAGGCGCAAGGCTACGTACGCTTTCGCATCAACGGCGAAGCGGTGGAAGCCGAGAACCTGCCCAAACTCAAAAAGACCGAGAAACACGATATCGACGTGGTGGTCGATCGCATCAAAGTGCGCGCGGACCTGAAACAGCGCCTGGCCGAGAGCTTTGAAGCAGCCCTGCGCCTGGCCGGCGGCCGCGCGATTGCCCTGGAGATGGACAGCGGGGCGGAGCACCTTTTCAACGCCAAGTTCGCATGCCCAGTGTGCAACTACTCGATTGCCGAGTTGGAGCCCCGCCTGTTTTCGTTCAACTCTCCGGTGGGCGCTTGCCCCACCTGCGATGGCTTGGGCAACCACGAGTTCTTTGACCCCGCACGCGTCGTCGCCTTCCCCACCCTGAGCCTGGCCAGTGGCGCCATCAAGGGCTGGGACAGGCGCAATGGCTACTACTTCAGCATGCTGGAGAGCCTGGCCAAACACTACGCGTTTGACATTGATGCGGCGTTTGAGAGCCTGCCCCAGAACGTGCAACACGCCATCCTGCATGGCTCGGGCGAGGAAGAGATCAAGTTCAGCTACATCATGGACTCGGGTGCATCGCAAGGCAAAAAGGTCACGAAGAAACACCCCTTCGAAGGCATCATCCCCAACATGCAGCGGCGCTACCGCGAGACGGACTCTGCCGTGGTGCGCGAAGACCTGGGCCGCCTGCGCAGCACCCAGCCTTGCCCGGATTGCTTCGGGTCTCGCCTGCGCAAGGAAGCTCGCCACGTCAAGATCGGCGAGGGCGACCAAGCACGCGCCATTTATGAGATCAGCCACGTCACCCTGCGCGAAAGCTTTGCCTACTTCAACACCCTGCAGATGCCAGGGGCGCGTGGAGAAATTGCCTCCAAGGTCATTCGCGAAATCGGTCTGCGCCTGAAGTTTTTGAACGACGTGGGCCTGAACTACCTAAGTCTCGACCGCAGTGCAGAAACACTTAGTGGCGGTGAGAGCCAGCGCATCCGCCTGGCCAGCCAGATCGGCTCGGGCCTGACCGGTGTGATGTACGTGCTCGATGAGCCCAGCATTGGCCTGCACCAGCGAGATAACGACCGGCTGATCGGCACCCTGCAACACCTGCGCGACATTGGCAACAGCGTGCTGGTGGTGGAGCACGACGAAGACATGATGCGTGCCGCCGACCATGTCATCGACATGGGCCTGGGCGCTGGTGTCCACGGAGGACGGGTAATTGCCCAGGGTACGTTTGACGAAGTCAAAGCCAACCCCGACTCGCTGACCGGTCAGTACCTCGCCAAAACGCTGCAGATTGCAGTACCCAAGCGCCGCACGTCATGGCTGCCCGTGGTGGAAGAAGCCAAGCCGGTCGCCAAAGGGGCCGGCAAAGGCGCACCCAGCAAAGCGGCGTTAGCGTGGGCCGAGCGGCAGGCGCAGCACATTGCCACCCAGGGCAAGCTGCAGGCCATCCGCATCACCGGCGCCACGGGCCACAACCTCAAGGGTGTGAATGTGGATTTCCCCGTAGGTCTGCTTACCTGCGTAACCGGTGTGTCCGGCTCAGGCAAATCTACGCTGGTGAACGACACGCTCTACGCCGCCGTGGCGCGCCAGCTTTACCGTGCACACGACGAGCCAGCAGCCCACGAGAGCATTGACGGCATCCAGTACTTCGACAAAGTGATCAACGTCGACCAGTCGCCCATTGGCCGCACGCCACGCTCCAACCCCGCCACCTACACCGGCCTGTTCACCCCCATCCGCGAACTGATGGCCGAGGTGCCCACCGCCCGCGAGCGCGGCTACGGCCCTGGGCGCTTTAGCTTCAACGTGGCCGGTGGCCGCTGCGAGGCCTGCCAGGGCGACGGCATGGTCAAAGTGGAAATGCACTTTTTGCCCGATGTGTATGTGCCCTGCGATGTGTGTGCCGGCCAGCGCTACAACCGCGAAACGCTGGAAGTGCTCTACAAGGGCAAGAACATCGCCCAGATCCTGGACATGACGGTGGAGGCGGCTTACGAGTTTTTGCAGGTCGTGCCCACCATCGCGCGCAAGCTGCAAACCTTGCTGGACGTGGGCCTGTCTTACATCCGCCTTGGGCAAGCCGCCACAACGCTGTCCGGCGGCGAGGCGCAACGTGTGAAGCTGGCCCTGGAGCTGTCCAAGAAAGACACGGGCCGCACACTTTACATCCTCGACGAGCCCACCACCGGCCTGCACTTTGCCGACATTGCGCTGCTACTCAAAGTGCTGCACCAGCTGCGCGACGCAGGCAACACCATCGTCATCATCGAGCACAACCTGGACGTCATCAAAACCGCCGACTGGCTGATCGACATCGGCCCCGAAGGCGGCGCAGGTGGCGGCACCGTGGTCGGCGTGGGTACGCCGGAGGATATAGCTGCCAACCCGGCCAGCCACACGGGCAAATATTTGAAGCCGCTGCTGGAAGACTGATATTTAAGTCAAGTCCGGCTATTGCGCACATGGAATATGCGCAAGCAGCTACGAATTTAATAGCAACTCAAGCGCTGGCGGCACTCAACTTGCGATACAGCGTCTGCCTGCTAATGCCCAGTTGGCGGGCGGCAAGGGACACGTTGCCACGGGTGGCCTCCAAGGCTTGCTGGATAGCGGCTTGGGACAAGGCCTGCAGGCTTTGCGGCGCCTGCACTGCCGCAGCCTGCGCATCCATAGCAAAGGGGGCTGCTGCGTGAACTGTGCTTGATTCGGCCCACCGAGCTTCCACAGAGGGCGCCTGCAACGCCTCCAGCAAGTCGTCAGGCATGTGCGCCCAGTCCAATGTGTCTTCCCCGTCCTGCAGCATGGCGCAGGCAGTGCGCAGCACGCTGGCGTATTGGCGCAGGTTGCCGGGCCAGGGGTAGCTGGTCAAGCGCTGCATCAAGTCCGGTGCCACCTGCACTGGCACGTCCGGGCTCAGGTCAGCAAGCAAGCGGTCGGTCAAGTGCACCAGATCGCTGCGTTCTCGCAAGGCCGGGAGCGTAACCGTGAGGCCGTTGATGCGGTAATACAGATCCTGACGGAAGCTGCCCTTTTCTGACGCTTCCGCCAACTTGCAGTGGGTGGCACTGATGAGCGCGAAATCCACTGCCACGGATTTCCCGGCGCCCACTGGTGTCACCGTGCGCTCTTGCAGCACACGCAGCAAGCGGGTTTGCATGGCCAGGGGCATATCGCCGATTTCATCCAAAAAAAGCGTTCCGCCATGGGCCTCACGAAGGCGGCCGGGGCTACCTTCTTTGCGTGCACCGGTAAAGGCACCCGCTACGTACCCAAACAGTTCGGACTCGATCAGGCTCTCTGGGATGGCACCACAGTTGATCGCCACAAAGGGACCATCACGACGGGGCCCGCTGGCGTGCAGGGCGCGGGCAAACATTTCTTTGCCCACCCCGGATTCGCCCTGAATCAGAAGCGGTATGGGTTTGCCAACAACGCGTCGGGCTTTGTCGGCCGCACTGCGCCAGCGGACATCCCCCGTATCCAATGCAGACAGTGCATCGGCGCCTGATTGCGGAGATTGGAAACCCGAGGCCAGTCCTGCAACAACCGATGCTTGTGAAATGGCAGGCAATGAAGACGCGTCCACCTGCACTTGGGCAAACAGCACAGCGCCGTTGTGCAAACGCAATTGCTGGGGCTGCTGGGGGCGGCGCTTGTGACGCGACAGCAAATCGTCCAGCCGCACATCGAGCACGCGCTCCATGGTGGTGGCGCCAATGTCGCCGGTGTTCAGGCGTAGCAGGGCCAGCCCCACGCGGTTGGCACCGACGATCCACCCGTCATCAGACAGCGCGATGATGCCCTCGGCCACACTGCCTATACCCTCAGGCTGTACATGCAGGTGCAGGCGGATGTTGCGTTTGCAGGTGGCCACCATCAGGCGGTTTTCAATCATGCGGGCTGCGGTGCTTACCAGCCCCAAGGTGTGGGCATGGCCGTTGCGGTGGTCGCCGGAGATATCCAGAATGCCAGTCAGCTCGCCGGTGGCCGACAAGATCGGCGAGGCCGCGCAGGTCAAGAAACCATTGCGCTCCAAGAAATGCTCAGAGCCATGGATTTCCACCGCACTGCGTTCTGCCAACGCCGTACCAATCGCGTTGGTGCCCCGGTGTGCCTCGGCCCACGAAGCGCCACGGGTGAGCGCCACGCGCTCGGCTTTGTCCACAAAGTACGGATCACCCAAGGTATGCATCAACATGCCTGCGGAGTCGGCGAGCACCACCACGCTCTGGCTTTGGCGGACCTGGTCAAACACGTATTCCATGACCGGGCGGGAATGCGCCAACAAGGCGTGGTTGCTGGCCAGTACATGGCGCAAATGGTGGCTGCTGGCATGCTCAGGAGCCACGCGGGCGGTGGGCGCTAAGCCTGCCGCCACACTGCGGTACCAGGAACGGGCCAGGCGCGCATCGACAACGCCCTCAGGGCATTGCCCGGTTTCCAATAGCTGCTGCCGAGCCTGACGCAGGGCCAGCAAGGGGGATGGTGATCGCACGTTGTCTCCTGCGCGGGGTCATATCGCCCCGCTTTGGGCCCAGTATGGGGGTTGGCCGCGCGACGGGCAATGCCGAGCCACCCCGCGCCTGTCCGACTGTTCCATTTTGTGACACCTGTCACTGTGGCAAAGCTTGACAGGTCTGGCTTGCGGACAGCTTGCGGCAGATCAACACTCCGAAAAAACTCAATGAAATCAAGGCTTTGGGTTAGCCGCGGCGCATGGCACGCCTTTTGAGAGTACAGGCCACCCGGCAGAGTGACTCTGCGGGAAACCAAACCAATCACAAGAGGACGACAACCATGGCTATTTACGCAGCTCCCGGCGCCGCTGGCGCCAAGATCACCTACAAATCCCAGTACAACAACTTCATCGGCGGCAAATGGGTTGCGCCGGTCAAGGGGCAGTACTTCGACGTCATCACACCTGTGAGCGGCAAGGTCTACACCCAAGCTGCCCGCTCTACCGCGGAAGACATCGAGTTGGCGCTGGACGCCGCGCACGCTGCTTCTGATGCCTGGGGCAAAACCGACGCCGCCACCCGCGCCAACATCCTGCTCAAGATTGCCGATCGCATCGAGCAAAACCTGGAGTTGCTGGCCTACGCAGAAACCGTGGACAACGGCAAAGCCATCCGCGAGACCCTGAACGCCGACATTCCCTTGACGGTGGATCACTTCCGTTACTTCGCAGGCTGCGTGCGTGCGCAAGAAGGCGCCTTGTCCAACATCGACGAGAACACCGTGGCGTATCACATCCAGGAACCCCTGGGCGTGGTCGGCCAGATCATTCCCTGGAACTTCCCCATCCTGATGGCGGCCTGGAAACTGGCACCTGCCTTGGGCGCCGGCAACTGCGTGGTGCTAAAGCCCGCCGAATCCACCCCCATCTCCATCTTGATTTTGGCGGAGCTGATCGCTGACCTGCTGCCACCCGGCGTGCTAAACATCGTCAATGGTTACGGCCGCGAAGCCGGCATGCCCTTGGCCACCTCCAAGCGCATTGCCAAGATCGCTTTCACCGGCTCCACCACCACAGGCCGCGTAATTGCGCAGGCCGCCGCCAACAACCTGATTCCTGCCACGCTGGAGCTGGGCGGCAAGAGCCCCAACATCTTCTTTGCCGACGTGATGGACAAGGATGATGCATTCCTCGACAAGGCCATTGAAGGCATGGTGCTGTTCGCGTTCAACCAGGGCGAGGTCTGCACCTGCCCATCCCGCGCGCTGATTCAGGAATCGATCTACGACAAGTTCATGGAACGCGTGTTGAAGCGCGTGGCCGCCATCAAGCACATGAACCCGCTGGACACCGACAGCATGATGGGCGCGCAAGCCTCCAAAGAGCAGCTGACCAAGATCCTGAGCTACCTGGACCTGGGCAAGCAAGAAGGCGCAGAGCTGCTGGCAGGCGGCGGCCAAGCGCATTTGGGTGGCGACCTCGAAGGCGGCTACTACGTGCAGCCCACCCTGTTCAAGGGCCACAACAAGATGCGCATCTTCCAGGAAGAAATCTTCGGACCCGTGTTGGCCGTGACCACTTTCAAGGACGAAGCCGAAGCGCTCGCCATTGCCAATGACACGCTCTACGGTTTGGGCGCCGGCGTGTGGAGCCGCAATGGCAACGTGGCCTACCGCATGGGTCGTGCCATCAAGGCGGGTCGCGTGTGGACCAACTGCTACCACGCCTACCCTGCACACGCAGCTTTCGGCGGCTACAAAGAATCCGGCATTGGCCGCGAGACCCACAAGATGATGCTGGACCACTACCAGCAGACCAAGAACTTGCTGGTCTCTTACTCTGAGAACAAGCTGGGCTTCTTTTAAATCGAGTCACGTCGCGCCGGATCGCGCGGCAGTCGGCTGGACCTCCCCCCTCATACTGGGGTACCAGAAATCGGGGGGATGCCCAACCGACTACCACGCTACCGTGAAGTCACATCATCTGAGACCCAACGCGGTAACCCGACGGGGCGGCCACCGATTTCTGGTACTCCAGCATGAGGTGGGCACCCCGTTGGGTTATTGCGTTGCGAGAGCCAACAGCAGCCACTTCGTTACGAGCACCTAGAACATAGATTCAAGTGACATCACGACAAGGAGACAAAACCATGGTCGACAAAGTAGTAGCCACCCCTGCCGCCTTGGAACTGGTGGCCTTCCTCAAAACCAAACACGGCCCGGACCTCATGTTCCACCAAAGCGGAGGTTGCTGCGACAACAGCGCGGCCAACTGCTACTTGCCCGGTGAAATCACCATGGGTGCCGGCGACGTGTACTTGGGGGACATAGGCGGCAGCCCCTTCTACATAGGCCGCGCGCAGTACGAATACTGGAAACACACCCAGCTCATCATCGACGTGATCGAAGGCCACGGCGGTACGTTTTCACTGGAAGGCCCCGAAGGCAAAGCGTTCCATACCCGCTCACGGGTATTCACAGATGCGGAGCTGGCTGAACTGGGGATTGAGAAGCCTACTGCCTGAGCTAGGCATCAAATCAGGCTGCCGCGCTTGTCCAATATGCGCAAGAAGCTCCTGATTTCATAGCATCAGGCCATGAAACCCATGTCCCATGGGTAGTCTGCGCGGCCGGCCGGTGTGCCGAAGTTATTGATGTTGGCCAGTACCTGCGGCATCTCCGTGTCAGTCACCCCGAACCACTTGGCCATCGTGGCGGCGTATTGGTCCACGGACGTGCGGGGCAGCAAGCGCCCTTGCCCTACATGCCATTGCTCTGCAGGTGAGTAGATTCTGGGCCAGCCGGTTCCATCCGTCACGTTGACAGGGGGTGCCTCACCATAAAGTCGCCCCCCGTTCACCGCGCCACCGACTACGAAGTGGTGGCTGCCCCAACCGTGGTCGGAGCCATCGCCGTTAGACGCCAAAGTCCGCCCGAAGTCGGACGCGGTGAAAGACGTCACCTGGTTCGCCACGCCCATCTCGACCGTAGCGTTGTAAAAGGCCGTCATGGCGGCACTGACACGGCCCAGCAGACCGCCGTGGTCGCGGATCAGGTTGTCGTGCAAATCGAAGCCACCCATAGAAACAAAAAAGACCTGGCGGCGAGCGCCAAGGTTCGCCCGCCCATTGATCAGTCGTGCGACCATTTTGAGCTGCTGCCCTAGGGAATCCGTGGGGAAAACAGTTGCAGGCTCCGCTGCCGCCAGCGCAGTCGTAATGGCAGCTTCTGCATCCAGGGCTCGCTTGGTGACCGCGTTGTATTCGTTCTCCAACTTATGGACCCGGTTGCCCCTTAACAGACTGTTGATGGCAGTCGCAACCGATGCATGGCCGTACACCGTGGCGTTCGTCGCAGGCCTGATTTTGATAGCACCTGAACTGCTGACTTGGTACTGCAGCGCAGTGCCACCGGACAGAAACACCGCATTTCCCGAGACAGACATACAGGTGAAAACTGAGGAGGTGTTTAGGTTGTTGCCCAACACCAAATCACCCATATTGCCGCCCCAACCTGAGGTCGACCCTTCGGGTGATGAGGACTGCCAGATACTCTGCTGGTCGTTATGGGAAAACAGTTGCGGTGGGCGAGGATAGGTCACCCGGTCATTGCTGTTGTACTGCGTACGGGTTAGCGGTTTGACCAAGGGTCCGACATTCAACTGCACTGCCATCTTGCGTTCGACGTTGAACAGGTTGGCAAGCCCGGTCATCGACGGATTGAGTGCGAACTGGCGGCCCGTTTGACCTTGGCTGTCGGTGGGCGCCGCCAAAGGCGACAACAAAGTCCCGGACAATGCGGATTTGGCAAGCGCAATACCGCCGGCCGTCTGGCCTGAGCCCCCGCCACGGATGGAACTGTAGAGGTTGTAGTTGTTGTCGTCGTAAGGAATGAGCGTGTTGGCATAGTCGTTGCCACCGAACAGGAACACGCAAACCAGTGCCTTGTAATCATTGGAAGGCGCATTAAAGGCAGCGGCCTCACCCATTGCGGCGAGATTCAAGGCAAAAGGCAGAGCGGTGCCGGTCAGGGCAAGTTGACCAGAGCGACGCAAGAAGGCGCGGCGCTGGGGGCTGTTCAGGTCGTTCGAGTTCATGATGA
The DNA here is from genome assembly GCA_027488985.1 of Comamonadaceae bacterium. Taxonomy (GTDB): domain Bacteria; phylum Pseudomonadota; class Gammaproteobacteria; order Burkholderiales; family Burkholderiaceae_C; genus Allorhodoferax; species Allorhodoferax aquaticus. The sequence goes on from JAIYAR010000005.1 coordinate 18,999, forward strand.
TTGCCTTATTTCTGGACCAGGTATTCCACACTGGCCATCACCATCAACACCGCAGCACACACCCGGTTTCGCTTGACGGCAGCGCTACTGCTCGCAGTCACGGGGACGCCCAGTAAGGCATTAACGATGACGGTCACCGTGGCCCCGGAAAGCTGCCCCCCTGCGAGCAGTAGGTTGAGGCGCTGCACCAATGCCGCAGGATCGAGTACCAAGGTCAGCTCGGTGGCATAGCTCGCCTTGATGTCGCCTGAATTCAATCCACTGTCGATGACAGTCATCATGTAGTTGAGATAGCCGCCCACACTGGTTTCATTGACGATCTGAAACTCCGGTGCCACTTTGCCTGCACTGAGGCCCGTGGCAGGCGGAGCAACCGTGGAAGGAGGAACATAGCCGGGGCGGAAAAAGTTGAACACCGAGGGAGAGCGCAATGGACTTTGCCCTAACGCGTTGCCCGGCGAACTCAAGTCACCAATCTTCCAGCCCCCGCTGGTAGAGCTGACCTTGAAGGTGCGCACCCATTGCACAAGGCGCAACATGGGCTCGCGCAACTTGCCGAATTCGGGAGCCGTCAGCCCGGTCGCGTTTCGAGCCTCGTCATCCAGCAGAATGGCTGCAAACACATGCGCCAAGTCGCCACGCACGCCACTGCCGTTGTTCACAAATACGGCCGCCACACGCCCGACATAGGCCGCACTTGGGTTGCTGGTCACCAGCCGCTGAATAAGCTGTTTGCAAATAAAGGGAGGCGTATTGGTATGGTTGAACAGCATATCCAGCGCTGTCTTCAAGGCTTCTGCACCAGGCGTGCCGGCCGGAATGATGGTGACCCCCTGGAACTGGACTTCCAACAATGAGTGGTTCGAGGCCGTGAGCTTCATCGGCAACCGGGTATAGCTGGTGTTGGGAATCGACCGGGTGCCACCACCCGTCTGAGCAATCACGGTGTCGACATTCTGACTCCGGTCCACGTCATAACCGGTAAACACCCGGGCCAAGTTACTCACGTCATTGGCGGTGTAAGTTTCTTGGGCCTTGCCATTTCCGTCCAGCTTCAGGCTGCCATCCGCGTTCAGGAGATTCAGACCCACAGTAAAGAGTTGCATGACCTCACGGGCATAGTTCTCGTCAGGCTGGCGACCGGTACTGGCGTTTTCTTTCAGGTTGCCCTTGGTGTTGAGGTAGTAACCCATGGCCGGATTCAGGGTAATTGCTTGCAGCAAGTCCCGGAAATTGCCGAAGGCATGGGCAACCAGAATGTCCCAGTACTGCGCGATCCCATGACTGCGCCAACTGAAGTCGATTCCAGCCAGCGACACGACCAATATCTCGGACAAGGCCAAGGCTGCACGCTTACGCATGGGATCAGGGGCCGCCATCAGCTGGCTCCAGATCATGTGGTTGCCGGGGTAATCGTTGTCGTAGTAATTGGCGGTGTTGTAGACGTTGCCATAGCCCTGGCTATTGAGCCAATCCCAGCCACTGATGCCTGACGACTTGGCAATTTCTGCCTGAATCCAGCCGGTGTATCCAAGGTTGCGCACCGCGGCGATTTCCGTATCGGTGGCGGCCAAACCGCCCTGCAGCAGGAACCGGGCCGCCTGAGCATCGGTCACACTGGACAATGCGGTGTAGGACGAGGTCTGCAAAGTAACACTGCGCCCAGATGTCACTGGGGTGTAACTGACGGAGGTCGTTGTAGCGGTTGAGCTCGAGCCCGCTCCGTTACTTGTGCCGCTGCTGCTTCCCCCACCATCTCCCCCGCCACAGGCACTCAGTGCCGCGCTGGCTGCGACGGCACTGACGAGCGCAGCCGTACCAGAAGGCGAAAAATCGCTTGCTTTTTCCTGCGGCAAGCTTGGCAAAACGTGGGTTTCCATACAGACCTCAATGGAGCTATCGTGCTCAACGACAAGCGAACGACTACCAAAGCACGAAGGTTACGGACGAAGTCCGCCAACGCCTAAAGGTCTTACAAACGCTTACCGAACAGACGAGGCTCAGACCGAGGCTGCGTTTTGTAACATCTCGCGGGTCCGCAAGGCCTCCAGGCGGGCAGCGGATGCAAAATCCGGGCCTGCAGAGGCGTACAAAATGGCGCGGGAAGAGTTCACCGCGATGGGAGCGATGGTTTCGCCATTGACGGACTTCCAGCCTGCCTTAACGGTTGCTACCGCGTCACCGCCCTGTGCCCCCACTCCGGGGATCAGCAAAGGCACGGTGGGTGCGAGTTCGCGCACCCGTTCGATCTCCGCCGGATAGGTCGCCCCCACCACCAGACCCAGCTGACCGTTGAGGTTCCAGGGGCCTTGCGCCAAGGCAGCAATGTGTTCATACAAACGTGGTTGACCCGGCACATCCCGCAGGTGCTGTGGCTGAAAGTCGTCGCCTCCGGGGTTGGACGTACGGCACAACAAAAAAGCGCCCTTGCCGTAGTACTTGAGATAGGGCGCCACTGAGTCAAAGCCCATGAAAGGGGACAGGGTGACGGCATCTGCGCCATAGCGCTCGAAGGCCTCTTTGGCGTACTGCTCGGCGGTGCTGCCGATGTCGCCGCGCTTGGCGTCCAGGATGATGGGCACCTGGGACGCAGTGCGGCGCATGTGCTCCATCAGCTTTTCCAGCTGCGCTTCAGCGCCGTGGGCGGCGAAGTAGGCAATCTGGGGTTTGAAGGAATTCACCAGGTCAGCCGTGGCGTCCACGATGGCGGCACAAAAGTCGTAAATTTTGCTCGCATCGCCGCGCAAATGTTCGGGAAACTTCGCGGGTTCCGGGTCCAGGCCCACGCACAACAAGGAGCCGTTTTGGCGCTCGGCGGTGCGCAACTGGTCAAGAAAGGTCATGGAGCTATTTTAAGAAGAGGGCTTTAAGGGGCAGACAAAGCGTCCATGGCCAGGCACAAGTCCGCCCAGGCCTTGGCCTTGTCAGCGCTATTGCGCAGCAGTAGCTTGGGGTGGTAACTGACCACCACCGGAATGCCCCGATAGCGGTACACCGCACCCCGCAACTTGCCCAACGGTTGGGTGGCGAGTGCGCCATGTTCGGATAACAGTGTCTGGATGGCGAAACGCCCTACGGCAAAGATCACTTTGGGCTGCACCAGCTCGATTTCGCGCTGCAAGTAAGCCGCACATTGAGCCAAGTCGGCCGGCTGGGGGTTGCGCCCGTGCGGCGGGCGACACTTCACCACATTGGTGGCATAGGCACCTTGCGGACCATTACCGGTACGGCTGGCACCTACGGCCTTGAGCATGTTGTCCAGCAAAAGACCCGGCGCTTCCACAAAGGCTTGAGCGGCGCTGTCTTCGTCTTCTTCAGGCGGGTCACCCACCACCATCCAATCGGCTTGCGTTTGCTGCGCAGGTTGCAAGGTCGCGTGCTTGCGGCCTGCACACAGCCCACAGGACTCGCAGGCTGCGGCGGTATCGGCCAAGCCGTTCCAATCCAGGGCTGCCAAAGCAGAAGGTTGGACGGGTGCCGCTGACACGACCGGAGCGACCTGCACGTGGGCAGGGCGACTCACCATTGGCACCGGGGCTACGGGACGCTGGTCCGTGACTGGTGCTGGGCGCGCGGGTGCGTGAGGCGCAGTGCGCGAAGGCAGCGCGGCGGCAAGCTCTGCCGGTTCGCTATCTGCCACCGTAGCGAAATCAGTGCCCGGCAGCCACACCCGCACGCCCATTTCCAGCAGCATGGCGCGTTGGCGCTCGTCGAGTTGCAGTGCCATGTTGTTCAATGCTCCAGTGCGAGGCTCATGACCACCGCATCTTCGCGCTGGCCATTGTGGGCGGGGTAGTAGCCCTTGCGCTGGCCGACGCGGCGGTAGCCATGGGTTTCGTAAATTTGCATGGCTCGCTCATTGCTCTGCCGCACTTCCAGCCACAGCCACTGCGCACCCTGCCCCCGGGACCAGATGGCCAGGGCATCCAGTAGCACCCGGGCCCAGCCCTGGCGTTGATATTCCGGCGCCACTGTGATGTTGAGCAAATGCACCTCATCCACGCCCTTCATCGCCACAAAGTAGCCCAGCAATTGACCATTTGCGGTCAGCATCTGGGCCTGGTACCCGCTGTGCAGTGCGTCGATGAAGTTGGCACGACTCCAGGGGTGCGAATAGGCCCTTTGCTCTACATGGAGCACTTGGTCCAGGCTGTCCGCCAACAGGGGCTCAAATGCCGCTTCGTGGGTCACATCTGCCATAGGAAGACTGGAATACGGACTCATGACCCAACCACCGCTTGGGCGGCTGTTTTTTCGGCTTCGCGCTCGGCGGTGGTTTTGGCCACCTTGTCGCGGATGTAACTGGGCATGGCCAAGGCAGCATCCACAGCCAGACCTGCGGCCAACATCGCGGGTGCCAGTCGCAACATGGCAGCTGCCATGGGCAGGGCTTGCACAAGCTGCGCGGATTGCAAGGCCTGGGCCGGCAACCGGTCGGCGTAGACGGTAAACACATTGCCGGCCAGCAGGTGCAACACGCCGGTTTCTGCGCCCGGGACAGCCAAATCCTGTGGCTGTAGCAAAGCACTGGCCTGCAGAGTCCGCCAATGCCCCTGTGTGTAGCGGTAATGCGCCACATACATCTCGTCCATACGCGCATCGAGCAAGGCAGTGACCTGCAGATTTACCGCATCTGGCGCTGCCCGGAAGCGGGCATCTTCCGCCACGGCCAACAGCGAGTCCACAGCCAGCACCGGCACGCCGGCACCAAAGGCCAGGCCCTGCACTACCGAGCAGGCGGTTCGCAACCCGGTGAACGAGCCGGGTCCACTACCGAAGCAGATGGCATCCAATTGACCGAGGCGAACGCCAGCATCCGCAAGCATCTGCAGAATGGCCGCAATCGAATCCGTGGAAGCCTTGGCGCCACCGGCGCTGTGGTGCTCCACCAAGCGCGTGCCCTCAGCCCCATCGCTGCGCAACGCGATCGAGAGGAATTCGGTTCCGGTATCCAGGGCCAACAGGTTCATGCCTGAATTATCCCCGCTAGGGCCGGCCGGATAATGCCCACATGCATCTTCGTCCCTTCCTCTCCCTTGACTCCCGTCGCGCGCCTTGGGCTGCTCTCGTCCTATGGGCTCTGCAGCTATGCACTGTGGCTACTGCCCAAACCCTCCCGCCCGAGGTCGACGCCGCATTGGCCCGCGCCAAGGTGCCGCGTGACGCGGTGTCGTTTCTCGTGACGGATGCCCAGGGCGGCGCAGCCCCTCGGCTGGCCCACCGCAGTACCAGCTCCATGAACCCTGCGTCCACCATGAAGTTGGTGACGACCATCGCCGCCCTCGAGCTGCTGGGCCCGGCCTACACCTGGGCCACGCCGGTGTACGTGGACGGCACGGTACAAAACGGCGTACTGAACGGCAACCTCTACGTCAAAGGTCTGGGCGACCCCCGGCTGGTGATGGAGCGCCTGTGGCTGCTGCTGCGCCGGGTACAGGGCATGGGCATCCGGACCATTGCCGGCGATATCGTGCTCGACCGCACTGCTTTTGATCTGCCCGAGCCCGACCCTGCCAAATTCGACGGTGAGCCACTGCGCCCCTACAACGTGGCGCCGGACGCCCTGCTCCTCAACTTCAAATCGGTGGTAATGACCTTCACCCCAGACCGCAGTGCCAATGTGGCCCAAGTGCAATACGACCCACCCCTGGCCGGCGTCAGCCTTCCCGCCACCGTGCCACTCAACACCGCGGCAGCCGACTGCGGCGACTACCGTGGCGCCCTCAAAGGCGACTTTGCCGATCCGCTGCGCTTCCGGTTCGGCGGGAGCTACCCCGCCAGCTGTGGCGAGAAAGTTTGGCCTATCGCCTACGCAGACCCCAAGTCTTACCCCGGACGCGCAATACAAGGCCTCTGGGAGAGCATGGGTGGCAAGGTGCTGGGTACGGTACGGAACGGAACCATGCCTGCCTCACTATTGGCCGGTAAGCCTGCACTGGTAGTGAACTCGGCCACGCTGGCCGAAGTCATCCGCGACATCAACAAGTTCAGCAACAACGTGATGGCGCAGCAGGTGTTTCTGACCCTGGGCCGGGTGGCCGGCACAGCACAGGGCCTGCCCGCTGACGTGGTGGCCGATGCCAACCTCTCCCCCGGCAGCTTTGCCGCCAGCCGGTCTGTGGTGCAGCGCTGGTGGAAGGAGCGCATCGGCACGGACGACGCACCGGTCATGGACAACGGCTCCGGCCTCTCACGCCAGGAGCGCATCACCGCGCAGGCCATGGGCCGCCTGCTGCAGGCCACGTATGCAGCGCCCTTTATGCCAGAGTTGATGTCGTCGCTGCCAATTACCGGGGTGGATGGCACCCTGCGACGCATCAAAACCCGCACCAGCGGCACCGCCCACCTGAAAACAGGCTCACTTAACGGCGTCGTGACTTTGGCGGGCTATGTGCATGCAGCCAGCGGCAAGCGCTATGTGCTGGTGGCCTTTATCAACCACCCCAATGCCAACGAAGCCCGGCCCGCACTGGATGCTCTGGTGGACTGGACGGGGCGGGATCTGTGAATTCTCCGCAGCGGGGATGCCGGGGCCTTAGCCCACCATACCAAAGAAGTGTTTGATGCGGGATAGCAGTGCCTCCTGGCGGTTGTCGGTCTGAACCATCAGCGCACGATCCACCGCGGCAGACATGCCACTCTGGCGCTGCTCAATCACCTGCGCAATTTCCTGCGCAATTTCGGGGCGCGCCATCAGAACTTGCGCAAAACCTTGCTTGTCCAGGCGGTAGCACGCCACATCGGTCAACGCAGTCACCGTGGCACCGCGCGGCTCGCCGGTGAGCATGCCCACCTCACCGAAAAACTCGCCATCACCCAGCTCGGACACCCGTGTGGCCACACCTGCCTTTTCTGTGGTGATACTCACTGTGCCTTGCACAATTAAATACAGCCAATGGGCCGCTGCCCCCTGGCGGGTCAGTACGCCACCGGCCACAAAATGGGCATGCACCAAATGTTGGGCCAACAACTCTTGCTCGGGTACCGTCAGCCCCTGAAACAGGGCGGTACGCTGCACTGTCGCCAAACGTCGACTGTGCTCCAACCGTGCCTGCGCCTCCTGAGCTTGCGCATCATTGACCATGGTCCGTTGCTCCTGCACCGCGCCCAAACGGATCCCATTGCGCTCCAACGCCGCGAGCACATGCATACGAACCTTGGAATCGGTGGGTGTATCGGCATCCGGATCAGCGAGCCAGTAACGCAAACCATAGCGGCAATAACCAGCCGTCACGTCCAACAACACCGAATTTGCAGCACGGTGAGTGGATACAGTGGCAATCCCCGCGTCTGCCACTGCTTGGTTCATCACAGCCATAACTGTCGAAGGGGGCACATTGACGTCCACATGAAAAAACACGGTCCGCCGGACCACCAAGGGGTCCTGCCCCTTGGGCCGGAGCACGCGGAAGCGGTTTTTCATTAACCAGCTGTTGGGCACTACGACGGTTTCGCGATCTGCAGTTTCGATAGCGGTATATCGCCAACGCACATCCACCACAGTGCCGCTGATGTCATCGACCCGCACCATGTCGCCTACCCGCAGTGAATTGTCAAGCTGCAGGACCACGCCACCCAGCACGTTACCCAGCGTGTCTTGCATTGCAAATGCCAACACAGCAGTCAGTACCGCTGAAGTGGTGAAAATCCGGGAAGGGTCGACCCCCCAATAACTCAAGGAGTAGAACCCCGCGCCCAGAGCCAGGGCGAGAAAGGTCAAATCCTGCGCGATCCGTGGTGTTCCCAGCCCCACCGCAGGCATGAGAAGTCGAAACACCAGCACCACCAGAATCTGCAGGCTCGCCAGGCCGATGAGAACCGCGGCCCCATCCAGCACCTGAGTCCACCAAGGTGCCTCACCATGCCAAGCTGCAATATTGGCAACGAGCCACAGCATTGCTCCCAGCACCCAAAAGAACCACATGGAGCGCAATTCACGGCGTGGCAAACGGGCACTGAAACGAACCAGCACCGCGAGCAGCGCACATACCAGCGCAACGGACACCACTGTTTGTCCGACCCACCCGTTGGCACTAACCCAGTCTTGCATACCCGTACTCCCATCGTGTTTGCTATGCCAGAGATTGTGCATTCTGCAGACGACAGCGCGCCAAGCGGCGCCAGAGCAAAGTAGGCTTAAGGCTTAAGGCTTAAGGCTTAAGGCTTCAGGCTTCAGGCGGCTGCACGGGTCAGGCGGTCACGCACGCCGTCCCACTCAGCGGTGTCGGGCGGGGCTTCGACCCAGATGAGCTTGACGCCCTGTGCATCCATCTCCCGCAGCTTGGAAAACAGCTCATGGGCTGCCGGCTGCGCATGTGCGGGCATGCGATGGGCGGCCACCAAGGGCGAACGCACATGCAGCGGGCTGCGGTGGTAGAGCGCAATGGTCGGGCGCTTGTCCGGCGGGGTGGTCCCACTCAGCAAGTCCAGGGCTGCTTGCAAGGCTTTGGCATCCATCAGGCGCACGGTGGCGCTGGGCGCGTAGTGAGACTCCAAGGTCCCGGAGGCCCGTGGCGCTTGCTGGTTCTGCGCGAGCAGCTCCTCTTTTGATAGTAACTTGCGTCCGCACGCGTCTTCGACTTCCTGCGCCGTGATGGAGCCGGGGCGCAATAGCACCGGTGCGCCGCGGGTGCAGTCGATGATGGTGGACTCGATGCCCACTTCGCAGGGGCCACCATCGAGAATCAACAGGTCGTCCCCGAATTCGCTGTGCACATGGGCCGCCGTGGTGGGGCTCACGCGGCCGAACTTGTTGGCGCTGGGCGCCGCTATGCCCCAGACTTCGCGCCGGCCGTCCGAAGGCTTTCGCAATGTCGCCAATACGGCTTGGGCCACCGGATGGGCCGGGCAGCGCAAGCCTATGCTGTTCTGGCCACCGGCGGCAGCTTCGCCCACACCCCCTTTGCGCGGCAGTATCAGGGTGAGCGGACCGGGCCAGAAGGCCGACATGAGCTGCTGCGCAAACGCAGGCACACGGGCGCAGTAATGCGCCACACCACCCATGCCGCCGTCAAAGGCCGCGACGTGAACGATCAAGGGGTGGTCGGACGGGCGGCCCTTGGCGCTGAATATCTTGCCTACGGCTACCGGGTCCGACGCATCTGCCCCCAAGCCGTACACCGTCTCGGTAGGCAAGCCAATAAGGCCTCCAGCGCTTACCGTATCTGCGGCAGCAGCTATGGAATCAGGAGCAAGTTCCACCCCGTCGGCGAATTGGTAAGCGGAAACAATCATGCGCAGGGCGACAGAGTAGCGGGCATTCAGAACGCGGCAATGCCGAGGATGCGCGCAGCTTCCAGAGCGGTAGCTCGCACCTGCTCAATGGTAGCGCCGGTGACGTTAAGGTGGCCCATCTTGCGACCCTTCTTGGCGTCCAGCTTGCCGTACAGGTGCAGATGGGTGCCCGGCAAGGCCAGCACTGCCGCCCAGTCGGGTACGCCGCCGTTACGACCATCTTGGGGCCAAATATCACCCAGCAAATTGAGCATGATGGACGGGCTGTGCTGGCGCGGTTGCACCAGCGGCAGGCCTGCCAGCGTGCGCACCTGCAGGTGGAACTGCGATACATCGCAGGCATCCATGCTGTAGTGACCGCTGTTATGGGGGCGCGGGGCCATTTCGTTGACCACCAAGCCACCCAGACCTGCGGCGGCGGGGTGGGATTCGTCCAGCACGAAGAATTCCACGCACAGCACACCGACGTAGTTCACGCCCTGTGCTATCGATTTCGCAGCAGCTACCGCACGTTCGGCGAGCGCTGAAGGCACATTTCCTTCATAAACCTCGGTCACCGCCAGAATGCCGTCGCGGTGCAGATTGCGCTGCACCGGCAGGTTCACACAAACCCCATCCGCTCCGCGCGCCACGATGACGCTGCATTCCCACTGCAGGGGCAGCATCTTTTCCAGCACGCAGGGCACCTGCATCAGGTCGGCCCATGCGGCAGCCAACTCGGCAGGCGTCTTCACGCGGACTTGGCCTTTGCCGTCATAGCCCATGCGGGCGGTCTTCAGAATCCCGGGGAGCAAGTTGGCGTCGATGGCAGCCAATTGCTCGTCCATCTCGATCACGGCGTAAGGCGCGCAAGGCACGCCACATTTCACAAAGTGCGCCTTCTCCGCAGCGCGGTCCTGGGCGATGGCCACTGCGACCCCGCTGGGCGCAACCGGTCGGCTTTGCGCCAACTGGTTCAGCGCCTCGGCGGGCACATTTTCAAATTCAGTGGTGATAGCGGCAGACACGGCAGCCAATCGGGCCAAGCCTTCAGAGTCGGTGTACGCAGTCTGCACATGGTGGTGGCTGATGCGGCCGGCCGGGCTGGTGGCATCCGGGTCCAACACCGCAGTGAAAAAACCCATTTGTTGCGCAGCGTGGGCAAACATGCGGCCCAGCTGGCCGCCGCCCATGACGCCTAGCGTCATCTCTTTGGATCCACCCAGAGTTATTTCCTGTGGACTCCCCAGCCCTTGCGCGGGATTCGCCTGAGCGACCATTAGGCTTCGCTGCCGGTCACCGGCAGGGTCATGTTGCGGGCAGTCTGGGTCTGGTCGACACGGAAGGCGTCCAGCTCCATGCGCAGGTCGGGGTTCTCGTTGGCCAGAAGCGCCACCGCAAACAAGGCCGCATTTGCCGCACCGGCGTTGCCGATGGCAAACGTCGCGACCGGAATGCCCTTGGGCATTTGCACAATGCTGTGCAAGGAGTCGACCCCCGAGAGCGCCTTGCTCTGCACCGGCACACCCAGCACGGGCACCGTGGTTTTGGCCGCCAACATGCCCGGCAAGTGGGCGGCACCACCGGCTCCGGCGATGATGGCCTTCAAGCCACGACCCGCAGCAGCCTCAGCGTAGCGGAACATGTCGTCGGGCATGCGGTGGGCAGAAATGACGCGCGCCTCAAAGCCGATACCAAACTGTTGGAGAATCTGGACTGCGTGTTGCATGGTGTCCCAATCCGAGTTCGAACCCATGACGACGCCGATTTGAATTGATTTCATTGTTGAATTTTACTTTTTCACCCCGAGCTACCTTCCCATGATCGACGTCACCCTAGAAAACTTCGAAACCGAAGTCATCGCAGCCTCCCACCAGGTGCCCGTTCTGGTCGACTTTTGGGCGCCTTGGTGCGGCCCTTGCAAGACGCTGGGACCCCTCTTGGAGAAGGTGGAAGCCGACTACGGCGGCCGCTTCAAGCTGGTGAAAATAGACTCCGACCAGGAGCAGCAGCTGGCGCAGGCCTTTGGCATCCGCAGCATTCCTACTTGTGTGCTGATGATCAACGGCAAACCGGCTGATGGCTTCATGGGCGCGGTGCCCGAGAGCAAGCTCAAGGAATTTCTGGACAAGCACGTACCATCCGAGGAAGTGTTGGAGGCAGAAGCCGATGTGGAGGATGCCCATTCCTTGGCTGAAGCCGGCGACCCCCGTGCGGCCCTGCAAAAGCTGCACGAAGCCCTGACCCTGAACCCCGGCAACGATGACGCCCGCTACGACTACGTCAAGCTGCTCATCGAGAACGACATGATCGAAGACGCCGAGGCCGCCCTGGCCCCGACGCTGGCCTTCATCCCCAAGCAGCAGCGCTTTGAAGCACTGGCGCAGTTTCTGGATGCCATCAAGTTCGTACTGACCGACGACAAAGGCCTGTGGACCCCTGCGCAGTTTGACGAAGTGATTGCCGCCAACAAGCGGGACTTCGACGTCCGTCTTGCCAAGGCCCGCGTGCTCATGGTGGGCGGCGATTGGACCGGCTCCATGGACGAGTTACTGGAAATCATCATGCGCGACAAGGTGTGGAATAACGAAGTGCCCCGCAAAACCTTCGTGGCTATTCTGGAACTACTCACCCCTCCCAAGCCCAAAGCGGACCCGGCAGCAGCAGGCAAAACCGCAGGTGGGATTGAGGTGCTGGGGAAGGTCGTCGCTGAACAAGACCCGCAAGCGCAACTGGTAGCCAGCTACCGCCGCAAGCTCAGCATGGCGCTGAACTAAAACTGCACTCCCGCTTGCAATACAAAAGGCCCCGAGGGGCCTTTTGTATTGGTGGTCTTTGACCAACTGATCTGGCGCCATCAAGAGCGCCAGCCACATGCGCACTCAGGTCGTCAGACGCTGCAAGGCTTCGCGGTACTTGTCGGCTGTCTTTTCGATCACCTCGCGGGGTACACGAGGTGCAGGCGGGGTTTTGTCCCAAGGCTTACCGTCCACTTGCGCTTGCTCCAGCCAGTCACGCACGAACTGTTTGTCGTAACTGGGCGGGTTGGTACCCACTTGGTAACTTTCCACCGGCCAATAACGGCTGGAGTCTGGTGTCAGCACTTCATCCATCAAAGTCAGAGTGCCATCTTTGTCCAGACCGAACTCGAACTTGGTGTCGGCAATGATGATGCCCTTGGTCAGCGCGAACTCGGCTGCCACCTTGTAAATCCGGATGCTGATGTCCCGAATACGGGTAGCCAGATCCAGGCCGATCATTTCCACCGTTTTCTCAAACGTAATGTTCTCGTCGTGGTCACCGACGGCCGCCTTGGCAGCCGGGGTGTAAATCGGCTCAGGCAGCTTGCTGGCGTTTTGCAGGCCGGCAGGAAGCGGCACACCGCAGACGGCACCGTTGTGCTGGTATTCCTTCCAGCCGCTTCCGGCCAGGTAGCCGCGCACCACGGCTTCAACGGGCAGGGGCTTGAGGCGCTTGACCAGCATGGAGCGGCCCGCGACCTGCGCAGCTTCTGCAGGCGTTACCGCGCTTTCAGGTGCATCGCCGGTTAGATGGTTGGGGCATACATCGGCGCCATTTTTTCCCAGCTTCTCGAACCAGAACAGTGCCATCTGGGTCAACAAAGCGCCTTTGCCGGGTATCGGCTCGCCCATGATTACGTCAAACGCACTCAGGCGATCGCTGGCCACCATCAGGATACGGTCGTCGCCCACCGCGTAGTTGTCGCGCACCTTGCCGCGGGCAAGCAAGGGAAGGGACAGGGCGGAGGTATGCAAAGCTGAAGTCATGGCGTCCACAAAAGTAAAAAGGCTTCGCCCCGGAATGGCAGGCGAAGCCTTGGATTATCGCAAGTTCAGGCCGCTGGGCGGCTACTGTGCATTTCAGGCGGTGACGGCCGTTTGCTGCACCACCTGCGCCAACTCGCCGCGGGCATATTGCGCTGCCACGACTTGCAGGCTATGACCCTTGATGCTGGCCGCACGGCCTTCGCAACCGAACTCGATGTAACGTTGCTTGCAGAGCTGCTTGGCCGCCTCGCGGGCGGGTTTGAGCCACTCGCGGGCATCGAACTTTTCTGGGTTCTCGAACATGAACTTGCGCACGGCGGCTGTCATGGCCATGCGGATGTCGGTGTCGATGTTGACCTTGCGCACACCGAAAGGAATGGCACGCTGCACCTCTTCGACCGGCACGCCCCATGTCTGGGCCATCTTGCCGCCATACTGGTTGATGGCGGCCAGCAACTCTTGCGGCACCGCGCTGGAGCCGTGCATCACCAAGTGGGTGTTGGGAATGCGGGCGTGGATTTCCTTGATACGCTCAATCGCCAAAATGTCGCCTGTTGGCTGGCGGGTGAACTTGTAAGCGCCATGGCTGGTGCCAATGGCAATAGCCAAGGCGTCCAACTGGGTCAGCTTGACGAATTCAGCGGCTTCTTCAGGGTCTGTCAGGAGCTGTTCGCGGGTCATGGTGGCATCGGTGCCGTGGCCGTCTTCCTTGTCACCCTTCATGGTCTCCAAGGAGCCGAGGCAACCCAACTCGCCTTCGACGGTCACGCCCAATTTGTGGGCCATGTCGACCACCTTACGGGTGACTTCCACGTTGTATTCAAAGCTGGCGATCGTTTTGCCGTCGGCTTCCAAAGAGCCGTCCATCATCACAGAGCTGAAACCCAAATCAATCGCACCTTGGCATACGGCAGGGCTTTGGCCATGGTCCTGGTGCATAACCACGGGAATGGTTGGGTAGCTTTCTACCGCGGCCTGAATCAGGTGCTTGAGAAAGTGCTCACCGGCGTATTTGCGGGCGCCGGCGCTGGCCTGCATGATCACGGGAGCACCGGTTTCTTTGGCCGCCTCCATGATGGCCTGGACCTGCTCCAGGTTGTTGACGTTGAACGCCGGAATCGCATAGTTGTGCGTCGCAGCGTGGTCCAGAAGCTCGCGCATCGAAACGAGTGCCATTTTTCTATCCCCAGGAAGTTAATAACCTGCAGCGGCCGAATCATGTAACCGCTTGGTAACTTGTACCGTTGCCGGATTCTAACCGCCGAGGGTTAACCCGCCTAATCAGACCTCACGCGGGCATAAAAAAGGGAGCCTCAGCTCCCTTTTTGAACGATCGAAGACCGGATCAGCTAACCGCGCAGATCTTGAGCATATTAGTGCCACCAGGAGCGCCCATGGGCTCGCCGCAGGTGATGGCGTAGATATCGCCCTTTTGCACAATGCCGCGGGTTTTGAGGTGCTTTTCGGCATCCATCAACGCAGTGTCGCGGTCTGCGCTGGTGCCCATCAATAAGGGGCGCACGTTGCGGTACAGCGTCATTTTGCGCTGGGTGCTGACCTTGGGGGTCAGGGCATAAATCGGCACATGGATCAGGTGGCGGCTCATCCACAAGGCGGTACTTCCACTGTCCGTCATGGCCACAATAGCCTTGGCACCCAAGTGGTGGGCGGTAAACAAGGCGCCCATGGCGATGGACTGGTCGATACGGGTGAAAGTTTTGCCGGTGAAATCCGCATCCAGCTTGACGGTCTCGCTGCTTTCAGCGGCAAGGCAGATCTTGGCCATTTCAATCACGGTTTCCAAGGGGTACTTGCCGGCGGCAGTCTCAGCGGACAACATGACAGCGTCCGTTCCATCCAGAACCGCGTTCGCCACATCGCTCACTTCTGCGCGGGTGGGGACAGGATTGGTGATCATGGATTCCATCATCTGGGTCGCGGTAATCACCACTTTGTCGTGCTCGCGGGCCATCTTGATCATGCGCTTTTGCAATGCCGGCACAGCGGCGTTGCCGACTTCTACGGCCAGGTCACCGCGGGCAACCATGATGCCGTCGGACGCCAACAGGATCTCTTCCAATCGGGGAATGGCTTCTGCGCGTTCGATCTTGGCAATCAGACCGGGCCTGTGGTTGTATTCAGCGGCTGCAACGTTGCACAGCTGGCGCGCCATTTCCATGTCGGTGGCGTTCTTGGGGAAGCTCACCGCGACGTAGTCAGCTTGGAAGCTCATCGCAGTACGGATGTCTTCCATGTCTTTGCCGGTCAGGGCCGGCGCAGTCAATCCGCCGCCCTGCTTGTTGATGCCCTTGTTGTTAGACAACTCACCACCCAGCTTGACGGTGGTGTGCACCTGGTCGCCGATTACGGCATCCACCGTAATGACGATCAACCCGTCATTGAGTAACAAGATATCGCCGGCTTTCACTTCCTGGGGCAGGGACTTGTAGTCCAGTCCTACGGCATCAATATCGCCCAACTCGGTCCGGGCTGCATCCAACACGAACTTCTGGCCCTGCTCCAAAAACACTTTGCCTTCAGCAAATTTGCCGACCCGGATTTTGGGGCCTTGCAAGTCCGCCATGATGGCCACTTCACGGCCTGCACGCTGCGCGGCCTCACGCACCAGACGAGCGCGATCGATATGGTCCTGAGCCTTGCCATGGCTGAAATTCAGCCGGACCACATTGACCCCTGCTCGGATCATCTGCTCCAGAATGGCGGCATCGCTGGAGGCGGGTCCGAGGGTGGCAACGATTTTGGTGGCGCGGCGCGGCATATGTCTGTCTCCTAGAGGTAGTTACCTATTTTCACACGCTTGTATGTATCCCGGTTACATGAGGAGCACAAGATGCAACAGCGACGGGTAAGTACCGAGCGGCTTGTCTGACAACCCATGATGGAATGGTGCCCTTTTCGTCTTCCCTCACCCGACTGTCTGAACCATGAATGCCGCTGCCACCCACACTGCTGCCCTGCTGGACAGCACCCATGGCAAGCCCAAGGTATTGGTGGTGGACGATCAGCCTCTGCCCATGGAATTGCTGGTGCAGACCCTGTGCGATGACTACCAGCTCTATATGGCCACCAGTGGTGAGCAGGCTCTGGCGCTGTGCCGCAGCGACCCGCCGGATCTGGTGCTTCTGGATGTGCTGATGCCTGGCATAGATGGCTTCTCGGTATGCAAAGCACTCAAGGCCAACCCGGCGACTGCTGCGATACCGGTGATTTTTGTAACAGCCCGCTCCGACCCCGGGCAGGAAACCCATGGCCTGAGCCTGGGAGCGGTGGACTTTATTGCCAAGCCCATCAACCCCGCCGTCGTTCGCGCACGTGTGCACACCCACCTCACGCTCAAGTTCCAGGCTGACATGCTCAAAAAACTGGTGCTCCTGGATGGTTTGTCGGGTGTGTTTAACCGGCGCTATTTCGACCAACAGCTGGCCTCCGAGTGGGGCCGCTCCACCCGCAGCAGCTTGCCACTGTCCCTGATCTTGGTGGACGTGGACCATTTCAGCGCCTACAACGCGCGCTATGGGCATCAGGCCGGTGACGATTGCCTGCGGCTGATCGCCGTGGCCCTCAAAGGCGTGTTGCGGCGCCCGGCCGATTTGGTGGCCCGATTTGCCGGGGAAGAATTTGCCTGCCTGCTGCCGGACACATCGCCCGCCGACGCCCGCAAACTGGCAAACGACATGGCCCAGCGTGTGCGCGATCTGGGAAACCTGCAGCCGGGCCACACGGCCCTGCGAAATATCACCGTGAGCATCGGACTGGTCACCCGGACCCATGCGGCCGCGGGCCAGGTAGACGGGTTTCTGCAGGATGCCAGCGCCCAACTCGCGCTGGCCAAAGCCAGCGGCCCGGGGCAGATACGCAATATGGCGATACATGGCACGTCCGCCGCCACCGCAGCCTGAAACGTGTCGCCATCAAGAAAACAAAAGGCACTCTTGAGTTCACATCAAAAGTGCCTTTGACGCCCACCGAGTATGCGCGGGCAGCTACATAATTAAGAGCAATCAGCCCGCTGCGCGCTTCCCCAGAATTTCAAAGGCCGGCAGGGTTTTACCCTCCAGAACCTCCAGGAAAGCACCACCGCCGGTGGAGATGTAACCCACCTGTTTTTCGATGCCGTACTTGGCAATCGCAGCCAGCGTGTCGCCACCACCGGCAATGCTGAAAGCAGTGCTGTCGGCAATAGCGTGGGCGATCACCTTGGTTCCGTTCTCGAATGCCGCGAACTCGAACACGCCGACCGGACCGTTCCACACAATGGTGCCGGCCTTCTTGAGTTGCTCGGCCAGAGCCTGTGCGGTTTGGGGACCGATATCGAGAATCAGGTCGTCGTCCGCCAGCTCGGTCGCTGACTTGATGGTGGCAGGTGCATCGGCAGCAAAGGTTTTGGCAGTCACCACGTCGGTCGGGATAGGCACCGCAGCGCCACGGGCCTTCATGGCTTCGATCACAGCGGTGGCTTCGGCCAGCAAATCAGGCTCAGCCAGGCTCTTGCCGATTTTCAAGCCGGCCGCCAGCATGAAGGTATTGGCAATGCCGCCGCCCACAATGAGCTGGTCCACATTGGCTGCCAGGCTCTTGAGGATGGTGAGTTTGGTCGACACTTTGGAGCCGGCCACGATGGCCACCAAGGGGCGCTTGGGCGCCAACAGGGCTTTGGAGATAGCGTCCATTTCAGCCGCCAACAGGGGGCCTGCACAGGCGATAGGTGCGAACTGGGCGATGCCGTAGGTCGAGGCTTCTGCCCGATGGGCGGTACCGAAGGCGTCGTGCACAAAGATGTCGCACAGCGCTGCCATTTTCTTGGCGAGTTCTTCGTTGTTCTTTTTCTCACCCTTGTTGACTCGGCAGTTTTCCAGCATCACCACCTGGCCGGGCGCAACCGTTACACCGTCGGTCCAGTTCGCCAGCACCGGAATCTCACGGCCCATCAGCTCGCCCATGCGCTTGGCAACAGGTGCCAAAGAGTCTTCGGGCTTGAACTCGCCCTCGGTGGGGCGGCCCAAATGGCTGGTCACCATCACGGCGGCACCGGCTTTCAAGGCCAATTCGATGCAAGGAATGCTCGCGCGGATGCGGGTGTCCTCGGTGATGTGGCCTGCGTCGTCCTGGGGAACGTTCAGGTCCGCGCGGATAAACACGCGCTTGCCGGCCACTTGGCCTTGGGCCACCAAATCAGAGAAACGGATCACTTGCATGGGGTCAACCTCGGAAGAATGGAAATGGAAAATCAGGCTCAGAGTCTGCAGGGAGCGGGAACAGCCCGCATTGTAGGAGTGCACTTGGTGCGGGGCACCACGTATCGGCAACGTACCGACGACGTACCGCGCTAGCCTGCGCGCGAGGTGTGAGTGCTACGGGTTACCAGCCCAGGCCGACGTGCAGAGGCAGGTAGACGGCCATACCCGACAAGATGGTGCCCAGCACTGCCTGCCCCTGGCCACGCCGCCAGAAGAAATAAGCCAGCCCCCCCGCAACCGCATACAAGCGGGCATCTTTCAGAGTGTGAATTATCTGGCCTTGCAACATCACGATCTCCGGCACGATGACCGCAGACAGGGCTGCAATCGGGGCATATTGAAGCCCCCGTTGCGCCCACGTCGGCATAACCCAGTCTTTGTCAAAAATGAAGAAAAACGAGCGCGCGACCACCGTCACACAGGCCAGCCCCAGAATGGTGAGCACTGTCCACGCATCGGTGTTCGCCAACCAGTTTGCCATCAGGCCACCCGCCGTTTTTCGTTAGTTGCAGATGTGCGCGCCTCCAGGAGCAAACACACCGTCACAGCGGCAGCAATGGCGACCAGAATATTGAGCTTGAGCGGCAAGGCAAAGGCGGCCACCGCAGCGGACCCTGCCACGCCGGCAGACACCCAACGCATGCGGGTGTTGGCCAGCGACGCCAACATACCGACCAAGGCCAGAATGCCGGCAAAACCCAAGCCCCATGATGTCGGGACAAAGTTGGCCAGGATCACACCCACCACACTGCTCGCGACCCAGCTCGCCCAGTTGATGCCTCCGTTGCCTGCGAGGTAGGCCATCTGCGCTGCGCGCTCATCGGCAGTCACGCCCGGATGAGGGTAGTGCTTGGTGAACAACACATAGGTCAAATCTGCGGAGAGGTAGCCCGTCACCAGACGTTGCCAGCGCGGCAAGTGCATCAGGTAGGGTCGCAAATGCGCACTGAACACCACAAACCGTAGATTCACACAAAACCCGGTCGCCAGAATCACCCACATGGGAGCGCCCGCCTGAATCAGCGGCATGGCCGCCAACTGTGAGCTACCAGCAAAGACAGTAGTGGCCATGAGCAGCGCTTCCACGGTGCTCAGCCCAGACTTGACCATGGCCACACCGGTCATCAAACCCCAGGCCGCAATGCCGGGTGCTACGCCCGCCATGTCGGCAAAGCCCCGGCGAAATTCCGGGTGCCGGTGGTTTTCGGCGAGAAAAAACATCAGGTGGCCGGCGCTGCAGAGGCCTGCAACTCAAACTGCGCACCCACCTCCAACGGCATGCCGCGCAAGAAGTCCGACACCGCCATACGCTTGCCGCCCGGACGCTGCAGCTCCGTGATGATTACTATGGAATTCATAGCAGCCACCGCAATACCTTCGGGCGCTAAGGCCACAATGCGTCCACATTCGTCTGAAGCAGCAACCATGCTTACCGTGGCGCCCCACACCTTGAGTGTTTCGCCTTGCATCACGGCCGTGGCGCCGGGAAAAGGATTGAATGCCCGGATGCGGCGCACGATGCTCGTGGCGTCATCCGTCCAGCGGATGGGCGCCTCTTCTTTTTCGATTTTGTGGGCGTAGGTCACTCCTTCATCCGGCTGGCGCTGCGGCTGTAGCGCGCCTTGGGAGGACAGATCAAGGGTTTGCACAATCATGCGGGCTCCCAGCGCTGCCACTTTGTCGTGCAGTGAGGCGGTGGTGTCATCTGCCGCAATCGGCAGTGACTCCTTGAGCAACATATCACCTGTGTCGAGACCCACGTCCATTTGCATGATGGTGACGCCGGTCTCCGGATCACCCTGCTCGATCGCCCGGTGGATGGGGGCCGCGCCGCGCCAGCGGGGAAGCAATGAGCCGTGGATATTCAGGCACCCAAAGCGTACTCGTCCATCCGCATATGGCGCGGCCATGTCATCCAGCACCCATTGGGGAAGAAGCAAGCCGTACGCGGCCACCACCATGACGTCGGCTTTCGCATCAGCGATGGCCTGCCGTGCCGCCGCAGCATCTTCAGGAAATTTGCCATCGAGCCGCAGACTGCGCGGCTGCGCCACCGGGATGGAATGCTCAAGCGCAAACAGCTTAACTGCGGAAGCTTGGAGTTTCATGCCCCGCCCGGCCGGCCGATCGGGCTGGCTCAGGACAAGGGCGATGGTGTGACCGGCAGCATGCAATTCGGCCAACGCCAAACGGGCGAACTCGGGAGTGCCGGCAAAAATAATGCGCAAAGGGCGCGGCGAGGCGGGCACTTAGCGCGCTTCCTCGCGCTTGGCCTTGATCATTTTGGTTTTGATGCGGTTGCGCTTCAGTGGCGAGAGGTATTCCACGAACACTTTGCCCATCAAATGGTCCATTTCGTGCTGAATGCAAACCGCCAACAAGCCATCCGCTTCAATGACACGACTTTGGCCATTTGCGTCCAGCGCCTTGCAATGCACGGCGTCAAAGCGCGTCACGCCGTCGTAAATGCCGGGAACGGACAGGCAGCCCTCTTCGTTAAGGTGGGTGGTCGGGCTGGTCCAGACGAGTTCAGGGTTGATCAGAACCATGGGTTGATCGCGGTCCTCGGACACGTCGATCACGATCACGCGCTCATGCACGTCGATCTGGGTAGCCGCAAGGCCAATGCCTTTGGCGTCGTACATGGTTTCAAGCATGTCCGACGTGAGGGTGCGGATGCGGTCATCTACTTGGCTGACCGGCTTGGCCACCGTGTGAAGACGGGTGTCGGGATAACAGAGAATGGGAAGTAGAGCCATGAATGCAGCCTTGGAGATGTAGGTATTTTCGCCACTTTTACGCTTGCTTGCATTACTGCGAGACCAAAAACGTTGCTGAATCAAGGGCTTGAGCGCAAAATCGTGCGTAAATTATCAAGTTCACACTCTGATTCGTACTCTATGACGACACACCTGATCGCGAAATCCCGTCTGGCTATTGCCGCTTTGGCTGCACTGGCGGGCACGCTGGCGACCTTCCCAACGTGGGCGCAGAATTTCCCGATCACCACCGGGCAGCGCCAAACCGCTACAGCGGTCGCCCAGAAAGGTGTTCCTTTGAGCGAGTTGGCTGCCAACGCGCCAGACCGCTACACCATCAAGAGTGGCGATACCTTGTGGGGTATCTCTTCCCTGTTCCTCAAGAGCCCATGGCGTTGGCCGGAGCTGTGGGGCATGAATCTGGATGAAATCAAGAACCCCCACCGCATTTACCCCGGCCAGATTCTGATTTTGGAGCGCGCCAACGGCGTCGCGACCTTGAAGTTGGCCAATCCGGTCGGCGATAGCGCTGTGCCCACCGAAACGGTGCGTGTGAGCCCCCGCACCCGCTTTGAGTCACTGCCGGATTTCGCACTGCCTACCCTGCGAACCAGCGTGATTGAGGCCTTTCTTGCCGAGCCCTTGATCGTGGATGCGGCTGGCTTGAACGCTGCTGCACGGATCGTGGCGACGCAGGAAGAACGTGTTTTGCTGGCTCGCGGTGACCGCGCTTACGCACGAGGTACAGAAACTCCCTTGCTCGACAATCAAAACAAGGAGCAGTTGTTCCGCATCTTCCGCAATGCAACACCATTGAAGGATCCAGGTACCGGCGAAATTTTGGCTTACGAGGCCCAATATGTGGGCAAGGCCGTACTGGCTCGCGGAGAGAGCACGACAGATGTCAATGGGCCCGAAGGCAGCACACTCAGCGCCGTCGTACCTGCCACCATTGATATTGTTTCCGCCAAAGAGGAAATGCGCGTGGGTGACCGGCTTCTGCCCGAACCACCCAAGCAGTTTGCAAGCTACGCCCCGCGAGCTCCAGAGGCGCGCGTCAATGGCCGCATCGTCTCGGTATACGGTAGTACTTCGATCGTCAATGCGTCCCAGAACCAAGTAGTTGCTATCAACCTGGGCAAGCGTGATGGCATTGAAACCGGTCATGTGCTCGCGATCCAGAAGGATGGTGCCCGCATCGTGGATAAATCCGATCCGACCAAACCCCTGATGAAGTTGCCGGATGAGCGTAACGGTCTGCTCATGGTGTTCAGCACCTATGAGCGGGTGTCCTATGCCCTGATTCTTGAAATCATTGATGGCGTTCGGGTCGGCGACCGCCTCATCAATCCCCGTTAATCCGCCAACGGATGCCCGGCCATGGAAATGGCAGAACTGCGTGCCTGGTTGCGCTTGGGGTTAACAAGCGGTGTTGGTGACATCACTGCACGCAGTCTGCTGCGACAGTTCGGGCTTCCCCAGGCCATTTTTGAAGCCTCGGAAGCAGATCTGCGCGAGTGTGTCACGGTCAAGCAGGCGCAATCGCTTTTGCAAGTTCCAGATGGACTGGACGACCTGCTGACTGACACTCAGCAGTGGTTGGATGCAAGCCCCCGGCAACGGCGGGTTTTGACCCTCGGTGATTCGGACTATCCCCTCGCATTGCTGAATACAGAGGACCCGCCTCTCATGTTGTATGCCGTAGGGCGTATTGAGAACCTGGCCGACGTATTCGCCCGTTGCGCAGAAATGGGTGTAGCCGTCGTAGGTAGCCGGAACCCCACCCCGCAAGGTGTTCAAAACGCAAGGCACTTCAGCGAAGCACTTGGGCACGCTGGTTTAACGGTGGTGTCGGGACTGGCGCTGGGCATTGACGGCGCTGCCCACGAAGGGGCTCTCAGTGGTTTCACAGGGGACGGAATCGCCACTATCGCAGTGGTGGGCACTGGCTTGGACAGGGTCTATCCCAAAGCACATCTGGATTTGGCACACAGGATCGCTGAGCGTGGCATGATCCTCAGTGAGTACCCACTTGGGACGCCACCGCTTTCCGCGAACTTCCCCAAACGCAATCGGATTATTTCCGGCTTATGCAAAGGTACTCTGGTGGTGGAGGCAGCCCTGAAGTCGGGCTCCCTGATCACCGCGCGTCTGGCCGTTGAACAAGGCAAGGACGTGTTTGCCATACCCGGTTCCATACACGCCACACAAGCACGTGGCTGCCACGCGTTGATCAAACAAGGCGCCAAGCTGGTTGAATCTGCCCAGGACATACTAGACGAACTGAATCTAGCATTCACTTGGACACCCCAACAAACAGATGATGGGGATAGTGCCCCAAGCGGTATGGAAGCTCTTGCTTCCCTCTCGGCATTGGAGGCCGGATTGCTGGAGGCCTTGGGCTATGAGCCCTGTACGCTGGACGCGGTCCAGAGCAGATGCGGCATGGATACCCCCACTCTTCAAGCGTTATTGATGGGTTTGGAGCTTTCCGGTTGGGTAGGGCGATTGCCGGGGGGCAGGTTTCAGCGACTGGCAGTCGCCTGATTCGGCCCTTGTTGGCGGCCAAACCGGAGAAAAGCGGGGCAGTTCAGACTCTCCGACCGGGTCCGGTTTTTCTGGGCTATATTGGCTTCCATGTTTGAAGTCCTCGCCTTTGTTTACGAAAACTACTACGCAGAAGACGGTTGCCCTGAACCCGCTCATCTGCAACGCAAATTGGATGCTGTTGGCTTCGAAAAAGAGGAGATCGCCGAAGCACTGGAATGGCTGTCAGGCTTGAGCAGTGCTGCGCGTTTTGCCCGCCCATCCGCTGCGGAGACACCGACTGTGCTGCATAGCAATTGGCTGCATCTCCCGTCGGACAACAGTTCGCGGGTGTACACCGTCCAGGAGCAAAACCAAATAGGACCTGTGTGCCTGGGATACCTCAGCTTCATGGAAAATTCAGGCATTCTTCCAGCGCACATCCGCGAAGTGGTCATAGAGCGCTGCATGGCAGTTATCAGTGCGCCACTTGCAATTGAAGACCTCAAGATCATCATCTTGATGGTGTTTTGGACCTTCGGACAAGAGCCGGAAGCTTTGGTACTTGACGAGCTCTGTGATGAGACAGACGGCAGGCTCGTACACTGACTGAAGTAAATCCGGTCAGGCCAGCAAACGCTCCGGATTGGCTTCCAGCTTGGCCAAAGCGTCCCGCGTAGCCCGAACCGTGAGCGCTTCTTCTTCCTGAGGTAGCAAGAGACCCGCCTGCAAGTAAGCGGCCAATCGTCCGCCTTGTATCAAAAAGCTCTTCCCCGAAGTGGAGGCGAAAAGATTTAAATGCTTGCGATCGCTTCGCCATGCAAACTGGACTTGCGTGATCTGGTTGTTGTGGTCCAGCGTGTACCAAGTCCCGAGCTGTAGCTCTTGCGCCCAAGCCACCATGGCAGCGGTCGGCTTGGACCCGCCGTTCGCGACCACCTCTATGGCTGACGCGTCGATCCCCAACATCATTTCAATGCTCTCGGCGTCCAAGGGGAGATCGCCCATTCCGTCTTCAGAGACAAAGTCTTCAAGATTTCCTAGTCGCTGGGCCATTGCATCGATTTTGTCTTGCGAAATAGCCTGCGTTTTGGACATGAAGGCATCGGCCAAGGTATCGCTGATGCGCTTGACATGTGCCTCTTGCTCCGAAGGTGCCATGGCCAGCAGAGTCATTCCAGAGCGCAAACGCAACAAAAGGTTGGGCAAATCCTGAATCACCTTGGCTCGATCTGCGCGATTGGGCTTGGCACTGGCCGCCCACACCAAGTCTGTCGCTGATTTTTTCAGAACCAGGGTGTCCGCGTGCTGGGGGCCCTTTCGCACCGCAGCGACGGCAAGCACCTCCGCCCATACCTTGAAGAGGAAATCCCGGATTTCATCCCGTACCGGCATATCCTTGAGCATGTTCCGCATTTCGATCGTGTACTGGATCGCAAGCGTTTCTTTTTGTTCAACTTGCTGGGCAACGCCCACTACCTTTTGTGCGGGACCTTTTTCCGTAAGGAACTTCGAAAGGAATTTTTGGAATTCGTCGAAGACGATCTGGTAGACCTTTTTACCTGTCTCCGGATACTGTTCAATCACTTGCACAATGCGCTTGATCTCTGCCTCCATGGCACTGCCGTGCACACCAACAGCATCAAAACCCATGACGCATGAGCCCATACGGTCAATCAGCATGCGGGCAGGATGCGTCGCAGTACCGAAAAAATCGGGATCTTCCAGTGCCACACGCAAAACGGGCATTTGCAAACGAGCGAACCAGACACGGATGCCGGGAGGGATACGCTCTTCGGCCAAGATAGCCTGAAACATCAATGCGACGATTTCGATCGTTGCTTTCTCACCCTTGGTTTCGGCTTTCTTTTTCAGCTCCGCTGATTTCTCGCGCAAATCACCGGCTACCCTTGCCACCCCCGCAGGGGTGTAGTCCTCATAAATCGTCCCGCCACCGCCATATGCCGCTGCAGCACCGGGCTGATAAGCCATAGCCGCTGCGAGTGCGGGAGACGGCGCATGGTGAGCCGTGCCTGCAAAATCCCCACCGCCATGGGCAACAAACAATTTGCGGATCTGTCCGATAACCCCTTGTGCGCGGCTGCGGGCACGCGCCAAGGGCGTAGTTGCCGTGAGCATACGGGTCTCTTCACCAGCGCCGTAGACCTGTCCCGGTGTACTACTTGCACCCGAAGACTGACGCCAGAAAGGCGTGGGCGTCGAAGTTCCGACTCCTTGGGGACCTGTAACCATGGGCGCGCCATTTCCCGCTACTCCCCCTCCAGACAATGAAGCACCGCCCCAGCCCAACCGGCCACTAAAAAATCCACCGCCGGACCGCTGCTGTGGCACTCCATGGTCTATCGCTCCTGGCCCCGACGCTCCGGCACCACTCTGCGGGCCCCCAAAGCCAGGTTGCAAACCGCCTCTGCCCGTGGGCGAATAGGCTCCTGTTGGGCCGTAGCCGCCTTGTTGTGGGTAGTGGCCTTGTGGATATCCCGGATCCACCGACCCCATCTCGCCATATCCACTAGGTCCTTGATCTGGTGACGGCACATCCAACCCTGCTGCTCCGGGCCGTGGCCTTGGAGAAGCCGATTTGGTAGGAGACTTCACCCTATCTTTCAACTCGATGGTCGGCATGACCCCTTTGCTGATCAGCAAGTCGTTGGCATTTTTGTAAGCCACCGTCAGACGCTCAATCAACAGCCGCTGCACTACCTCTGTAACCATAGGCCATGACTCGCCCGGCATACCAGATTTCGCCCATTGCTCTACCAAGAGAAGCACGAGGACTTCTGGCCGGAGCAGGTCATGACCCTCTAGGTCCTCGATACTCTCCAGATACTTGATACGGATGCGCAAATCATCCAGCTGCGGGAGCACCTTTTCATTCACCGCAAGCACCATGCGCGAAGCGAGGATCTTGTTCTCGACCACCTCGGTGCCCACCAGTTCCAAGCCAGCATTGTCCAGACTGGAAGATTTTTTCTGCTTCGGTGGATCAAGACACTCACGCCAAGCCTTGGTTATTCCATCAATCCAGACCGGCCGGCTCTGCTTGTAGGCCATCCAGATGTCCCGACGCAATTGCGCCTCTCGCGCATTGGTCAGCTCATCCATCAGAGTGGTCAACCGCTCTTGGACCGCTCCACTGATTTCCAGCAAAGCTTTCCCGGCTTCAGCGAGGAAGCGCTCGCGCAGTGCGCGGGTCAATTGAAGACGGGGAGAGAGCGCCGGACCGGTTGCCATATTTCAGTTGTGTGGAAATTAAACCGTGGCACCCGCATTCGGGTCGTTAGGATCCACGTCTTTTTTGACCCCACCCTTCACCAGATCCTCCCGCTGAATACCCAGCCACATGGCAATAGCGGCCGCCACGAACACCGACGAATAAATTCCGAACAGAATTCCGATGGTCAATGCCAAAGCGAAATAATGCAAGGTTGCACCTCCAAAAACCAACATCGAAAGCACCATCAACTGGGTGGAACCATGGGTAATGATGGTGCGGCTGATGGTCGAGGTAATGGCGTTATCAATGATTTCTTCCGTATTCATCTTCCGGAAACGGCGGAAATTTTCTCGGATCCGGTCAAAGATCACGACCGACTCGTTCACCGAATAACCCAGGACCGCCAAAACCGCCGCCAAGACCGGCAATGAGAATTCCCACTGAAAAAAGGCGAAAAACCCAAGAATAATGATCACGTCATGCAAGTTCGCAATGATGGCCGCCACAGCGAACTTCCATTCGAACCGAATGGCAAGGTAGATCATGATGCCGACCACCACGAAGGCCAAAGCCTTGAGGCCGTCTGCTGCGAGCTCATCGCCAACCTGAGGCCCCACAAACTCTGTGCGGCGCAGGGTCGCACTGGCGTCCGACGCCTTCAGGGCAGTCAATACTTTGTCACTTTGCTGGCCGGAAGTGCTGCCCTTTTGTACCGGCATCCGGATCAGTACATCCTGCGCAGTCCCGAAATTCTGGACCTGCACGTCATTGATGCCCAAGCCAGCGACGGTGCTGCGGATATTGTCCAGATTGGCAGGCTGGGAGTAGCTGACTTCCATCAGGGTGCCGCCGGTGAACTCCACCGACAAGTGCAAACCACGGGAAAACAGGAAAAACACGGCCGCCACGAAGGTGACGAAAGAGATCAGGTTGAATACAAAAGCATTCCGCATAAACGGAATGTCACGGCGGATTTTGAAGAATTCCATGACTTTTCCCTTTAGTTGGTCGTGACCTGTTGCTCGCCATCAGGACGCCAAACAGTTCCGATAGAAACCGTTTTCAACTTCTTCTGGCGACCGTACCACAAATTCACAACGCCGCGCGAGAAGAACACGCCGGAGAACATACTGGTCAAAATACCCAGACAGTGGACCACCGCAAAGCCTCGCACCGGACCGGAACCAAAAGCGAGCAATGCCAAGCCAGCGATCAGAGTGGTGACGTTCGAGTCGATGATGGTTGCCCAGGCACGGTCATATCCTGCATGAATAGCGGCCTGGGGGGAAGCGCCATTGCGCAACTCCTCGCGCACGCGTTCGTTGATCAACACGTTGGCATCAATCGCCATACCCAGAACCAACGCCATCGCAGCCATACCCGGCAACGTAAGAGTCGCTTGCAGCATGGACAAAACAGCGACCAGCAGCAACAAATTAAACGCCAGAGCGACACTGGAAATCATCCCGAAGAGCATGTAGTACACGCACATAAAAATCGCCACCGCGGTGAAGCCCCAAGCCACACTTTGAAAGCCCTTGGCGATATTCTCGGCACCCAAGCTAGGGCCGATGGTTCGCTCCTCGATGATTTCCATGGGAGCCGCCAAAGAACCCGCCCTGAGCAGCAGCGCCGTATCAGCCGCTTCCACCGTGGTCATGCTGCCGGAAATTTGAACCCGACCGCCACCGATTTCGGCACGAATTACCGGCGCAGTTACCACTTCTCCCTTGCCCTTTTCGAACAAGAGGATGGCCATGCGCTTGTTGATGTTCTCGCGCGTTACATCCCGGAAGATGCGCGCACCCTTGGCATCCAGAGACAGGTTGACGGTTGGCTCCTGAGTCTGGCCATCAAATCCGGGCTGTGCGTCAGTCAGGTTCTCACCGGTGAGGACCACCTGTTTCTTGACGATCACGGGGCGACCTTCGCGGTCCAGATAGCGCTCCGAACCGAAAGGCACAGGACCAGTTCCGGTTTCGGCAGAGCGCGCTTCGGTGCCTTCATCTACCAAACGGACTTCCAGCGTCGCTGTGCGACCCAGAATATCTTTGGCCTTGGCGGTGTCCTGTACCCCGGGCAGCTGCACCACAATGCGATCCAGGCCCTGCTGCTGAATCACCGGTTCGGCAACACCCAGCTCATTAATGCGGTTATGTAGCGTCGTAATGTTCTGCTTGAGCGCCTGCTCTTGAATGGTCTTTGCTGATACCGGCTTGATGCTAGCCACCAGCTTCACTTCCGCGCCATCCGCTGAAGATACAGCGTCGAGATCCGCAAACTGGTCTTGGATGATGCGCTTGGCAGCATCGGCAGTGGCTGCGTCGCGGAATCGCACTTCCACGGTTTGTGCATTGCGGGAAATCCCGCTGTGACGGACATTCTTCTCGCGCAACACGGTGCGAATATCACCGGCAAGGGATTCAGCACGCTTGGTCAGCGCTGCCTGCATGTCGACCTGCAGCATGAAATGCACGCCACCACGCAAGTCAAGACCCAAATACATGGGCGATGCGTGTAACGCCGTCAACCAAGCGGGAGAACGGGACAACAGATTCAAAGCCACGATGTAGGCCGGATCAGCCGCATCCGGGTTGATCGCCTTTTGGATGGCGTCTTTGGCCTTGAGCTGGGTATCGGTATCTGCAAAGCGCGCTTTGATGGAGGTGCCTTCCAAGGCCACCGCGTCAGCACTCAATCCCACGTCCTTCAAGGTTTGTTCTACCTTGGCCAGAACAGCAGGGTCCAACTTCACGGAGGACTTGGCTGCAGAGATTTGTACCGCCGGTGCTTCACCGAACAGATTGGGCAGGGCATACAAGCCACTGACCACCAGCGCGATCAGAATGATCGCGTACTTCCACACCGGATAACGGTTCATGATCGCGCTTTGCTTCGGGTTGACTACTTTTACTTGATAGAGCCTTTGGGCAGCACCTGCACAACTGCGCTGCGCTGCACCTGAACTTCTACCCCGCTGGCCACTTCCAGACCCACATAGCTGTCACCCAGTTTGCTCACCTTGCCGAGCACGCCGCCCGCGGTCACGACTTCATCGCCCTTGGCCAGCGCATCAATCATGGCGCGGTGCTCTTTTTGCTTTTTCATTTGGGGGCGGATCATTACGAAGTACAGCACTACAAACATCAGCACCAAGGGCAACATGCTCATCAGGGAGGATTGCATATCACCACCGGCGGCGGCGGGAGCGGTTTGAGCAAAAGCAGAAGAAATGAACACAGGCAAACTCCACAAAAGGGAACAAAACAAAAACGTTTGCGGCTGCAGGCATGCCCGCGCGCACGCGACCCGGCCACTGGCCAGACAACCGGTCATTGTAAGCGGGTGAAAAGGCCCGCCCGTGATGGGCGGGCATGGCCCTAGGCGGCCCGGGTTTGTTGTGCCTGATCGAGAGCGTGGTAACGCGCCAACAGCTCCACCCACAGGTCTTTGGCCGACTTCAGATGTCGGGCCTTGACATGGCCGTAGCCCCGGATGTGCTCGGGGACTTTGGCAAATGCGACGGCAGCGCTCAGGTTGCCGAGGTTCAAGGATGGCAACAGGCTCTCGATGGCCTCCCGGTATTCAACGATCAAGGCTCGCTCTTCGCGGCGCTCTTCCGTGTAACCAAACATATCCAAGGCGGTACCCCGCAGTACCTTCAGCGGCGTCAGAGCCCGGAATGCGATGCCCATCCAGCTTCCAAAACGCGCCTTTTGCAATTCGCCTTGTGCGTTTTTGCGGGCCCACATGGGCGGCGCGAGGTGGTAGGCCAGCTTGAAGTCTCCCTCAAACATGGCATTCACTCGGGTTTTGAACGCGGTGTCGGTGTGCAAGCGCGCGACTTCATATTCATCCTTGTAGGCCATGAGTTTGAAGAAGTAACGTGCGACTGCTTCAGTCAAAGGCAGCTTGTCACTACCCAGCGCCATTTCCTTGGCACGCACTTGCGAAACGAATTCCGCATAGGTGCGGGCGTAGGCCGCGTTCTGGTAGCCGGTCAGAAACTCCACGCGTTGTTGCACCATGGCGTCCAGCGTTTCTTTGCTGCGAGGCGTGAAAGCAATCACTTGCCCGGGGTTGATGGCACGTTGAACAGCGGGCCAATCCACTGCGGCGCGGCGGCCCCACTCAAAAGCAGCCTTGTTGTTCCCCACTGCAACCGCATTCAGCTCGATAGCGCGCATCAAGGATGCCAGCCCCAAAGGAATCCAGCCCTTTTGCCACGCATAGCCCAGCATCATGGGGTTGGTGTAGATGCTGTCGCCCATCACCTTGGTGGCCACCGCATCGGCATCAAACAGCCCGACATGGCTTTCGCCCACGGTGCGGGTGATGTCGGCGACGCACTGGTCGCCCGGGTTGGCCCAGTCGGCGTTGCGCACAAAACCGGCGGTCGGCACCGTGTTGGCGTTGAGCGCCACATGGGTGCGGCCGGGCCGCATGCGGATCAGCGTTTCTTTACCGGCCACCACGACCGGATCACAACCAAGCACCAAATCTGCAGAAGCCGTACCGACCCGCGTGGTGCGGATCGCGTCCTGGGACGCGCCAATCAACACATGGCTCCAAGTCGCGCCGCCCTTTTGTGCCAAACCACCGGCGTCCTGGGTGACGATACCTTTGCCCTCTAGGTGGGCTGCCACGCCTAGTAGCTGTCCGATGGTGATCACGCCCGTACCGCCCACGCCGGCCACGATGGTGCCCCACACGCCGCCTTGCACCCTTGCGAGGTCGGGGAGCTGCGGGTCCGGCAGCGCCGGCCAACCGCTGGCATCGGTTTGCAGCTTGACTGGTTTCTTCAGGCTGCCGCCTTCCACCGTTACAAAGCTGGGGCAAAAGCCTTTGACGCAAGAAATGTCTTTGTTGCAGGTGCTCTGGTTGATTTGGCGCTTACGTCCGAAAGGTGTTTCCAGCGGCTCCACGCTCATGCAGTTGCTTTGCACGCCGCAATCGCCACAGCCTTCGCACACCAACTCGTTGATGACTACGCGCTTGGCGGGGTCCACCATGGTGCCGCGCTTGCGGCGGCGGCGCTTTTCGGTCGCGCAAGTCTGGTCGTAAATGATGACGGTGGTACCTTTGATGTCGCGGAACTCGCGCTGGATGCGGTCCAGCTCGTCGCGGTGCTCGATGGCAATACCCTCGGGCAGTCCATCCACTTCGTCGTATTTCTCAGGCTCGTCTGTCACCACTATGATTTTGATAGCGCCTTCCGCACGCATGCTCTGCGCTATCTGCACTACAGAGTGCCCTTCCGGCCGCTCACCCACCTGCTGGCCGCCGGTCATGGCAACCGCATCGTTGTAAAGGATTTTGTAGGTGATGTTGACGCCGGCCGCAATGCTCTGGCGAATCGCCAGCAAGCCGCTGTGGAAGTAGGTGCCATCGCCCAGGTTGGCGAAGATGTGTTTGTCGTTGGTGAACGGCTGCTGCCCGACCCATGGCACGCCCTCGCCGCCCATTTGGGTAAAGCCATCGGTGCTGCGGTCCATCCAGATGGTCATGAAATGGCAGCCGATGCCGGCCATGGCGCGTGAACCTTCGGGCACTCGTGTGCTGGTGTTGTGCGGACAGCCTGAGCAGAACCAGGGCTGGCGAACCGCAGCAGCCGCACCAGAGTTACCCAAGTCAATGACATGCATGGCTCGCTCTTTGGCTTCCAAAATCGCCATCTGGGCATCGATACGAGCGCTGGTGTTGGCATCCAGCCCCAGCTTTTTAATGCGCTGGGCAATCGCCCGGGCGATGATGGCTGGCGACAAATCCGCATTCGCGCGCAGCAAGGTATTGGCACTCGGGTTGGGCATGGACCACTCGCCACCGGCGCCATAGTGGTCTGGCGTCTCTACCTCGTTGAACTTGCCCAGCACCGTGGGGCGCACGTCCGCGCGCCAGTTGTACAGCTCTTCCTTGAGCTGGTATTCGATGACCTGGCGCTTTTCCTCCACCACCAGAATCTCCTGCAAGCCGGTAGCGAATTCACGGGTCAGTTGCGCCTCCAGCGGCCACACCACACCTACTTTGTGCAGGCGGATGCCGATGCGGCGGCAGGTGTCATCGTCCAGCCCTAAGTCGAGCAGCGCCTGGCGGGTGTCGTTGTAGGCCTTGCCACTGGAAATGATGCCGAAGCGATCGTTCGGACCTTCAATCACGTTGTGGTTCAGCCGATTGGCACGGATGTAGGCCAGCGCGGCATACCACTTGTAATCAAACAGGCGGGCCTCCTGGTCCAACGCATGGTCGGGCCAGCGGATATGCAGGCCGCCGGGCGGTAGCTCAAAGTCGGCCGGCATGCGGGTGAGGACGCGCTCAGGGTCTATGGTGACGGTTGCGCTGGACTCCACAATTTCCTGGATCGTCTTCATACCCGCCCACACGCCGGAAAAACGGCTCATGGCGAAAGCGTGCAAACCCAGATCCAAAATCTCCTGCACATTTGCCGGGAAGAACACAGGGAATCCGCAGGCCTTGAAGATGTGGTCGCTCTGGTGGGCGGCAGTAGAGCTTTTGGAGATGTGGTCATCCCCCGCCACGGCGATTACACCGCCCCAAGGCGTGGTGCCGGCCATGTTGGCGTGCTTGAACACGTCGGAGCAGCGATCCACACCGGGGCCTTTGCCGTACCAGATGCCGAACACACCGTCGTATTTGTTAGTACCAGGCGGTGCAAAGCCCAATTGCTGCGTGCCCCACAAGGCGGTAGCGGCCAGCTCCTCATTCACCCCCGGCTGGAACTTGATGTGGTGGGCTTCGAGGTATTTTTCTGCCTTAACCAGCGACTGGTCATAAGTGCCCAAGGGTGAGCCGCGATAGCCGCTGATAAAGCCGGCCGTGTTCTTGCCCGCACGCTGGTCGCGCACGCGCTGCAGCATGGGCAGCTTGACCAGCGCCTGCACGCCGCTCATGAAAGCGCGGCCGTGGTCGAGGGCGTATTTGTCGTCGAGGGTGACCGAATCCAGCGCCGTCCGGATGTGCGCGGGCAGGTCCCGGTTGAGGGGTGCATTCATGGTGCTTGTCTCCGTGTTTTTGTTCGGCAAAGTGTATGCCCGCAACTCAGATAGGTGTTTGCGTTCTTTGCCTGAAAACCACCTCTTAAAGAACGATTCTTTCTCCATAATGCGCTTTATGGAAACACTTGACCGCTATGACCTGGCCATCCTGAGCGAGCTGCAAAACGATGGGCGGCTGAGCAACGCCGAGCTCGCGACCCGCGTGGGCCTGAGTGCGGCGCCGTGCTGGCGGCGGGTGAAGGCGTTGGAAGACAGCGGCTTCATCACTGGCTACCGGGCGGAGATCAACCGCCAAAAAATCGGGCTGGGGGTGCTGGCCTTTGTGCGCCTGGACGCCAACCGCAACAGCGGTGATGTGCTGCAGGAGCTTGAAGAGGCGATACGGCGAATCCCGGAAGTCATCAGCTGCCACTACATCAGCGGCACCGGTACTTTTGAGCTGCAGGTGGTCAGCCGCGACCTGAACAGCTTCAGCCAGTTCGCACGCGAGGTGCTGATCAACCTGCCCAACGTGAAAGACCTGCACACCAGTTTCTCGCTGGGCGAGGTCAAGGCCAGCAGTGCGCTGCCCTTGAGCCAGTTACAAGCGCCGCCCACAGGCGCCACCATGAAAGGACGCCCATGAACCGCACCCGTTGGCTTGCTTTGGCACTGTTTTGGCACCTGGCGCCCGCTGCGTATGCGCAAGTCGCTATCAATTCAGGAGCAAATAACACTCCCCTGCCCTTGCGTAATCTGCTCATCGAGGTGCGGCAGGTGCAATCCGAAGATGGCCAGCAGGCAGGCGTAGACGTACAAGGCGGCAGGGTCACAGGCGGCCTTTCGCAAGGCCGGAGCAGTGGCACGGCGGTGCAACAAATCCTCATCCTGAATGGCCGGCCTGCACGCATCGCGGTGCAAACGCAAACGCCATTGCGCTTGCTGCAAAGCTTTGTGCGTAACGGGCAAATCATCATCATCCAAGGGACCGTGCTGATCGAGGCAGGCACGGGCTTTAGCGCGCTACCGCGCTGGGACGGCGGCGATGTGGTCGAGGTCGAGCTCAATACCCAGCAAGCTTTGCGCCCCCTGTTCCCCCAAGCCGCGGCAGTGAATGCCCCATCGGTACAGTCCAGCACCGGCAGCAGCATGCTGCTCCCCTTGGGCGAGTGGATGACAGTGGCAGAGACCGAGCAAAACCTGCAGAACAATCAGCAGAGCCTGCGTGGCGCTCAGATGCAGAGTGGCGTGGCCCGGACCGAGGTTCAGCTCAAGGTGAGCCTGCGCTAGGTTTTTGGCGGGCGGTCAAGGCCGCCTGCAGCGACCCGGCAACTGCCCTTAGCGGTGCAGCACTTCGCGGATGGTGGCGGCCAGTTCTTCTTCCACGAACTTGGCGATGTAAGCATCTGCCCCCACGCTCTTCACATGGCTCTCGTTGGTGGCACCGGTGAGAGAGGAGTGGATGATCACGGGGATATTGCTGAAACGGCCGTCCTGCTTGATGTTGCGGGTCAGGGTGAAACCATCCATCTCGGGCATTTCCAGGTCCGTCAGCACCAACGCCACCTTGTCTTTGATGGACTTGCCTTCGCCAGTCGCTTGCGCATTCAGGGATTGCAACTTCTCCCAGGCTTCCTTGCCGGTTTTGGTCATGATGTAGGGCACATCCATACCCTTGAGACCTTTTTCGATCATCATGCGGGCCACCGCCGAATCGTCGGCCGCCAGAATGATCTGGCCGGGCTCCAAGCGTAACTTCGGCGCAGTGCTCGGGGCCTCTTCTTTGACTTCCTGCGGCATCACATCGCGCAGGATCTGCTCCACGTCCAGCACTTGGGCCAATCGGGTGTTTTCTGCGTTGCCGTCCAGTCGCGCGATGCTGGTGACCAGTCCGCCACCGGTGTTTTCGGCGGAAAGTACTTGCTTCCATTCCAAGCGGACTATTTCGTTGACTTCTTCAACCGCGAAAGCCTGCGTGGTCCGAGCAAACTCGGTCACCAACAGAATGCCCAAGCCCTTGGTGGGCTTGCAACCGACCACTTGAGGCAGGTTGATCACGGTGATCATCTGGCCGCGGATATTGGCCACGCCCATCACGGAGGGCGGCGAATTGACCATGGCGGTGATCTCGGGCATCACCAGAATCTCGCGCACCTTGAACACATTTATGCCGAACAGCTCACGGCGCTGCGTACCGGGGGCCTCACCCAAACGGAACAACAGCAACTCAAACATGCTGTTGGCGGCCAGATTGGTACGCTCATCAATGTCACGCATCTCTTTGCTCATGGGGCCCGTCCTTGATTTCCGAATCTCACAGATTCAATGTATCCATACTAACGGTTTTTGGCTTATTTGGGCCACAGAATCCACATTTGCAGTGGCTGGCGCATGCGTCCCGCCAGCTCTGCGGCCTCCGGGCCCCAGCCAGCAAAATAGTCGGCGCGCACCGCGCCGGTGATGGCACTCCCTGTGTCTTGCGCAAGTACCAGTTTTTGTAAATTTGTTTGATTTCCGTTGGATGCCAGCCACACCGGTGCCCCGTAAGGAATACTGCCCGGGTCCACCGCAATGGAGCGGCCGGGCGTCAGCGCCACGCCCTGTGCACCACGGGGTCCGAAGGCTGCATCCAGATCACCCAGCACCTCTTCCTTGAAAAACACCACCCGCGGATTGGCCCAGAGCAGCTCTTGCTGGCGCTGCGGGTTCTGGGCCAACCAGGCCTTGATACCGGGCCAGGAGGCGTCCTTGATCAGGCCCTGGTCCAACAACCAGCGCCCCACACTCCGGTAGGGCTGGTCGTTGGTGCCGGCGTACGCCAGCCGGACCCAGCGTTGACTTCCGTCAGGCTGCGTAATTCGCACCCGGCCGGAGCCTTGAATCTGCAGCACGAGCGCATCCACCGGATCCGCCATATAAGCGATGGCTTTGCCGCGCAAGGCTGCCTGTGCTTCGGGCAAGGTGTCCATTTCCTGGCGTGTAAACCAGGGCTTGCGGGTGGCTAAGCCTGCAGGCAATTGGTAGAGGGGCACGGTGAATCCGGGCGCCGGATTGCGGCTGGCTTCAATAATGGGTTCGAAGTAACTGGTGAGCAAACCCGTGGCCTCGCCCTGCGGTGTTTCCACCCGGTGTGGTTGCAGGCGTGATTGCATCCACTCCATCTGCTCCTGCGGGCTGCCGATGCTCAAGCGGCGCACATCGCCGCACAAAGCTGTTAACGGAGGTTGCGGCTTTTCGCAACTTTTCAGCCAGGCGTTCCAGGCTTCAAAGAGGCTGTCACTTCCCCATCCGGGCAACGTTTCCCAAGGTACTGGCACCCAGCGGCTGCGCGCTTGCACTACGGCAGGGGCATTCACCACCGCCGGTGCACTGACCGCTGGCGAGCGGGGCGACTCCACAGGAGCCCTGGTAGCCACGGGGGCACTGCCGCAGGCGGCCAGCGTGCCTACAATCGCCAGCGAACACCCCCATATCAGGACACGATTCATGACCTTGCTACTGCTGGAAGCCTTGGGCGCGGGCCTGATCTTTATTGGCATCATTTGGTGGACCATGTTTTCGGGCCGGAAGAACGGCGAACTGCCGCAGGACGAAGATAAAGACAAAAACAGCCGCTAGCCCTTCTGGAATGTGCGCTAGCAGCTCCTGAATTCATAGCAATCACACCAATACCCGGTGCTGCAGGGCGGGTAGCTGGGTCCTGCAGTGCTGCACTTGGCTGTAGTCCAGATCCGCCAAGACCACACCCGGGCCTTGCGCCTGCTGGGCCAGCACTTTGCCCCAGGGATCGATCAACACGCTCTGGCCCCAGGTACGCCGCCCGCTAGGGTGCACGCCGCCCTGGGCGGCGGCGGCCACGAAAGACAGGTTTTCAATCGCGCGGGCCCGGAGCAGCACTTCCCAGTGCGCTTCGCCGGTGGTGTGGGTAAAGGCGCTGGGCGCCAACAAGAGGTCAACGCCCCGCTTGGCGTATTCACGGTACAGCTCGGCAAAGCGCATGTCGTAACACACGCTCATGCCCACCGACCAGCTGTGTCCGTCTTTGGAAGGCAAGGTGAACACGGTGGGTGTGCTGCCTCGCTCGAGCACGCGGGATTCGTCATAACTCTCCGTGCCATTGCTGAAGCGGAACAGGTGGATCTTGTCGTAACGGGCCACGCACTCGCCTTGCGGGTTGTAGGCCAGCGAACTGTTGAACACATGGTCGGGCTGGCTCGCCGTCAGGGGCAGGGTGCCGGCCACAATCCACAGTCCCAGCTCCCGCGCCGCGTTGGCGACGAACTCTTGAATCGGACCTGTACCGTAAGGTTCCTGGATTGCCAGCTTGTCAGAGTCCTTCAAGCCGATCAGGCAGAAATACTCTGGCAACACCGCCAGCTCAGCGCCCTCTGCCGCCGCTTGCACCAGCAGGGAACGCGCAACCTGCAAGTTCTCTTGCAGGTCACCCGTAGACACCATTTGAATGGCAGCAACTTTCATTCTTTTCTCCGATAGGTAAGGCAGGCTCGCAAGCTCAAGGCTTGCGGGGCACCTGGGTCACTTTAGGGTCCAGCCACGTGCCATCCACGATGAACTCTTGCGTAGCGGCATTGACCAGAGGGCCACGCAACAAGAGCTGGGCCAAAAAGGTGCTCAAGCCCACCACCGGGTTAATGGCCGAGGCAATCAGCGAAGCGCTGCCGGCATTGATTTCAGGCACCACCACCATACGCAGGTTCTGGGTTTCCTTGGCAATGTCGGCCTGTCCATCCATCAAGACCGCGGCGTTCACGCCCTTCATTTGCAAGTTATTGGTTTTCGCAATGCCTTGCTCAATCGCAATGTCGCCCCGGAAGTAGTCAAACGCAAATCCCTCGCTGAATACATCCCGGAAATCCAGGGTCAAGCGGCGGGGGAGGCTTTGCAGGCTCAACACACCCAACAATTTGGCGATGCCAGGATCCGCTTTCAAAAACTGGCCAACCTCTACATTCACATTGAATTTGCCACCCATGCTGGGGTAATCCACCGTGATCGGGGAACCCGCCCACGCCACCTGGCCTTCCACCTTGCCAGCACCCTTGCGCACCACCCCCGGCATACCAAGGCGGCTCAGGAGCTCGCCAGAGTCATTGATGTCGAGCTTGAAGTTCAGCACCGTGCGCCTGCGCTCGCGTACGCCCTTGCCCGCCGGCGCCGCCATGGCATTGATACTGGCCCAATTGCCGCTGGCTGTAAGTTGGGCCTCGGGTGTCTGGATGTTGAAACGGTTCAAGCGCCATTCACGGGCACCGGCGTTGCCGAGATTCACTGCTTCGATGTCGATGCGTCCGAGCTTCTTGCCACGGAGAACAAAGTCATCCACCTCGATATCCAGGGCCGGAATGGCAGAAGGCTGCTCATCCAGAAGGGACTCCACATCCTGAGCACTGCTCTGACCGATCACCAAGCGGGCCAGACGCGCATACAAACGGCCGGGGTTGGTGCCTGAAGGCTGGCGGTACTCCATATATCCGCTGAGCTCAGTGGCATCCAGATTTGCCCGCCACAAATTGCCTTCGCGCCCACCACCGACCACAACATTGTTGAGCTGCCGTCCGGACATCTGCAGCTCTTTGGCACGCAGAACCAGCACCGTCGGCATGTAGCCGCTACTGCTGGCGCCACCGGTAGAGCGCGCTGCGGGAGTACCCGGCAGCTCTGCGCCCAGGACGTCGAGCACAGAGGACCAGGCATCCACATCCAGCCGCGGAATGTTCAGATTGGCCACCACGCCCTCCTCGGGCAGGGGGGCGGACTCGTCTGCAGCCAGCCCCACCCCGATGGCACCGCTAAGCACCTTGGGCTCGGGGCCCATGAGGTCGCGCACATAGGTGAACGAGGCCAGCTTGCCGACATCCAGTTGCAAGCGGTCCCGAAGCCGTGTGTTGGGCCCACCGGCAGGAGGACGGACCAGCAAGGACTCGAACCGCACCGGCATTACCAACTCGGGACCTTTGCCCAAGGGGGCCGGGAGCGTCAGGCCCATACCGGTCAGATTCGAATTGATCTGCAATTCAGGCACACCCGAACGGAAACCCAGGCTCGCGGTGTAGGGGGCACTTCCGGTCGCAAACTGCGCCAGGCGACCGGCCGCACCCAATTCACGTGCGGCCCGTAATCCCTCGGCAGTCGCGGTCCCGGTGAACCGGAGTTGAGGCGGCGGAATCCGGGTCGCAGGTCCCGAGGCAGGCGGGGCAACAAATGACAAACCGCCCTCGACCTTGATGTCGCCCCCTAACGCACGGGCTTGAGCGCCTGACAAGCTGAAACCTGTATCGGTAAAGTTGATGGTGCCCCGGGCGCGGGTAAATTTGGGCGTGTCAGGTATGACCTGCAGGTCGTTTCCACTGAGCACAATGCTTCCCTGCACCGTGGCCTTGTCGACATCGGCCACAGGGAAAGCGAGTTTGAGCCGGTAATCTGCAACCCCGCTGGCCACGGTTTGGGCCAGGGCTCGGTCCGTCAGGTTACTGAGTGGCGAGGTATTCACTACCGTCAGCACGTCGACCAAAGGCCCTTTAGCCTCCGCTGCGACGCTCACCTGGGACGCGTCATACAGGCGGGTGACTGCAGCCTCTGCTTTGCCGATCTGCAGCGCCGTGGCCCCTACCACGCCCCGGCTGACCTTGACTTGCAGTACATCGCGATCCAGCACCAGGTCGCCGTTCAACTGCTGCAGTACCGGCCAGGGCAGACTGTCTTTGGGCAGGACAAACGCAGGGGCAAATGCAAAGGTGCCGTTCTGCACCGATGCGGAGATGCGGAAATCGCCATCCTGCGCTGTCCGATAGGGGAACTTCGCCAGATCCCCCTTGAGCTTAAATTGCACATTGCCTGCCGTGCCGCCGAGGATGGATGCGCGAAGGTATTCCAGTGAATCCTTTTCCATGGCCAGCGGCAAGTAGCGATGGATACGAGCACCTTCGGCGCGATTCAGTGTGCCCTGGAGATCAAGCACACCCGGTCCGGCGGTTGCCAGACCGGGTGCTGCACTCTGCCAGACAAACTTGAATTCACCCTGTGCATCAGCGTTTGAAAAACGGACATTGTTGCCGTTCAGGGTAATGCGCTTGCCATCCAGTTTCCATTGCAAATCCGCAGTCAACTGGTCAAAAAATATTGCCGGGTCTTCAAAGACACCATAGGCATCCACCACTCCGCGCCGCAAAGCCAATGTGGCTTTGCCACCGGACTGGTCCAGATCAAACTCCGCATCCAAACCCTGCACCCCGGGCCGGCTGTCGGTTTCACAATGGCATGAAGGCAGACTGAGTTGACTCACCTTTCCCTTGGCAGCGTAGGTAAACGGCGCCGTGACCGGCCCTTGCCAACGGGCTTCCAGCCCATCCACCACACCTTTGGGCGCCAGGCTTTGAAGCATGGCATGGGCCTGTGCCTCCAGGGGAAGCCGCCCTGCAATCTGCGCAAGGGCCGCAAGGTCCAGCCGGTCGGCAGTCAGTGTGCCGTGTTCCTGGGATGTTTTACTTTCAGCGAAAAGCTGGAGGCGCACATTGCCACCCGGCCAGTTCAGACCATCTTGTGTCACGAACTGCAGGGACTCGGTGCTGAACTCACTGCCGCCCTCCAGCGCCTTGGCGCCCAATCGGCCGGACACCGAAGCCAAGGCCAGCGGCTCCAGCGCGGGTCCGGCAGTCAGATTCACCTGACTCAAGCTGACATCAGCCAGCGCTCCCACAGGCGTACCACTGGCCACATCCAACCACGCACGGAACACGCCACTGCCCCGGGCGAGCCGCACACCGAGGTCCACATACCGGCCCAACTCGGCCAGATCCACACGCGGGAAATCGGCAAAGACCTGGCCGTCCCATTCAGACCATTGCCCGGGATGGCGTGATAGCAAGGGTTGACGGAAGATGCCCTGCACGCTGAGTCGCTCGCCCCAGTGAGGCGGAGGGTCGGCATCCAAGCGCATGGAGTGGGTCCGCAGTCGGTTGCGCACCACCACATTGACACCTTGAAAGGTGACGGACTCTACGGGCCGGGTTTCGTCAGTCCAGGTCACCCTTCCGTTGACCAATGCCACTTCGGCTTGCGAGAACAACCAGTCGGCGCCAGCCCCATCCTGTGCGCCGGTGTTACTGATATCCAAGCCGGCGACCCACCACTGGCCATCGGCTGTGCGGCGGACGTCAAGCTCCGGGCTATCGATATAAAGCTGCTCAAAACCCCGACCCAACAGCGACTGCGGGGACAAGGTAATCGTCACCCCGGGCAACAACAATGCCTCGCGGCCCTGGTGGTCAAACACCGTGACCCGCAACAATTCGACAGAGGGGAATACCCCATTGGAGCGGGCGCGCAGGTCACCGATGCGCACCTGCAACCCCAAGGCTTGCGTGGCTTGCGCTTCCACCCACGGGCGGAATTCGGCGATTCGCGGCACAATCACAAAATGAAGCCCGCACCACAGCAGCCCGATGGCCAGCCACGCCAATGCAAGCAAACGCAACGCCCATTTTGCAAAGATTGCAAACACCCTGAGACGCAGTGAGGGGGCGGAAATCAAATCGTTCATCGTGCTATTGGGACTTAGTCAGGAATTATGACCCGCATTGAGAATCCCGCTGTGGCGGACGGCTCCCGTTTCTCCCAGCGTATACAGCGGCGTTACGCCACTGAGCTGGCGTTGCTGCCGTCCGGCTTGCCCTCCAAGGCAACGTTGGCTGAGCTGGCAAAAACCCTGCAATACCAGGGACATGATCTCGGTACGGCGCTGCGTATCACCCGCCAACTCACACTGGAACGGCTGGTTCAACTCGATTGCAGCGGTCAGGCAGATATCGCCCAGGTCACCGGTGTGATGACCAGCCTGGCAGAGTGGTCGCTGGACCAAGCCTATGACGCGAGTTTCAGGCAACTGAGTGAACAGCACGGAAGTCCGCTGTCCTCCAACGGAAGCCCGGTACAGCTGCTGATCGTTGGAATGGGCAAACTGGGAGCCCGGGAGCTGAATGTTTCCAGCGACATTGACCTGATCTATGTGTACGAGCAGGATGGTGAAACCGCTGGGGATGCTCAGGGACGTGGACGCATTTCGAACCAGGAGTTTTTCGGAAAGATGGTGCGCGCCATTTACGCACTGGTGGGTGACAGCACGGACCACGGATTTGTATTCCGGGTCGACCTTGCCTTGCGGCCGAACGGCAACTCCGGTCCCTCGGCAGTGTCCCTGGGAGCGCTGGAAGAGTACTTTCACGTGCAGGGACGGGAATGGGAGCGTTTTGCGTGGCTGAAAAGCCGGGTTGTAGCGCCTGCGGTGGCAGCCGGGTCAAACGTGGCCCTGCATCTGCGCTCTGTGGTGGTGCCTTTTGTGTTCCGCCGATATCTCGACTACAACGTATTTGACTCCTTGCGGATACTCCATCGTCAGATTCGGGATCATGCTGCCAAGCGCAGCGCAGGCCGGCCTGAGCGCAGTAACGACGTCAAACTCTCTCGCGGCGGCATCCGGGAAATCGAATTCACTGTCCAGTTGCTTCAAGTGGTTCGCGGGGGCCAATTTCCAGACCTCCGCACCCGCCCGACAGTCAGCGCCCTGGACCGCTTGGTCCGTGCCGGCCTGATGCCACAAAACACCGCTGCAGCGCTTTCTGAGGCTTATGTTTTTTTGCGTCGGATCGAGCATCGGATTCAGTATTTGGACGACCAGCAAACCCATGTCTTGCCCACGGAAGAACGTGATTTGCACTGGATAGCCAAAACCTTGGGGCTCCAGGACAGCAGTGCTTTGTTATGTGAACTGGACAAGCACCGTGAACTGGTTGCACAGGAATTCGACGCGCTGTTGGGTGGGGGTGAGCCTTCCTGCAAGGGATGCACTGGAAAGTCCAAACCCGAAGCAATGGACTTTGACTTTGTGCTTGACGACCTCAATGGTCGTTTCAAAGACCGCATCGCGGCGTGGCGGGCCCACCCTCGGGTGCTGGCGCTAAAAGAGGATTCCAGACAAAGGCTTGCGAAACTGATACACCGCACCGCCCAATGGTTGGCCGAGGGAAAGACAACGGAAGACGCGGCGGTCCGCTTGGCTGATTGGATGGAGCCGCTGCTTCGGCGGGAGAGCTATCTTGCGATGCTCCTGGAGCGGCCCCGGGTTCATGAGCGCCTCTTGCGCATGTTGGGTGCGGCCAAATGGCCTGCGCGGTATCTGCTCAAGCACCCGGGGGTCATTGACGAGTTGGCAGACAGTCGCGTGCTGGAAGAGCGCTTCGACCCGGTGGTTTTCGAAACCGATCTGGAACGCAGGCTTCAAGCATTGCAAGCCAGTGGCGAGGATGACGACGAAAGCCTGCTGAACCTGCTCCGTCGCGCCCACCACGGAGAAGTATTCCGCACCTTGGCACGTGACCTGGAGGGACGCATCAGTGTGGAGCAGGTGGCTGACGATTTGAGTGCACTGGCCCAATCGGTGCTGGGCATGACGACCCGTTGGTGCTGGGCCCGCCTCAAGGCAAGGCATGTCGAGATGCCGCGCTTCGGCATCATCGCCTATGGAAAGCTGGGCGGCAAAGAGCTGGGTTACGGCAGCGACCTCGATATCGTTTTCGTCTACGACGATGCGGACGAAAGAGCCCCGGAGGTCTACTCGACCCTGGTTCGCAAGCTGATCAACTGGTTGACCGTCAAGACCGGGGAGGGTGATCTCT
Source organism: Comamonadaceae bacterium (assembly GCA_027488985.1). Classification (GTDB taxonomy): domain Bacteria; phylum Pseudomonadota; class Gammaproteobacteria; order Burkholderiales; family Burkholderiaceae_C; genus Allorhodoferax; species Allorhodoferax aquaticus. Next base: position 63,461 of record JAIYAR010000005.1, read on the forward strand.
ATGAGATTGACACTGCCCTGCGGCCCAACGGCAACTCGGGCCTGCTAGTGACCAGTTTTGACGCTTACGCCAACTACCAGCAACAGCGTGGCAGCAACACGGCTTGGACCTGGGAACACCAGGCCATTACGAGGGCACGCTGCGTGTTCGGTTCACCGGACCTCGCGCGGCGTTTTGACGAGGTGCGCCAAGCCGTGATTTGCAGTGAGCGCGATCCATTGGCTTTGCGCGAAGAGATTCACAGCATGCGCGACAAGGTGCGTAAGAGCCATACCACCGGACCGGACTGGTTTGATGTGAAGCACAGCCCAGGCGGCATGGTGGATATTGAATTCGCAGTGCAATACTTGGTGCTCAGCGCCGGACGCCTGCACCCGTCCCTACTGGACAACGTCGGCAACATCGCATTGCTCCAACGGGCTCAGGCAGTGGGTCTATTGCCGGCCTCTGTGGGTGACGTTGCCGCTCAAACCTATCGCCAGCTGCGTCAACTGCAGCACAAAGCCCGTCTGGATGAAGCCCCTACGCAGGTGCCTGTAGAAGAAGCCATCGCGCAGCAAGCTGCGGGCTTACAGCTCTGGCGCGAGGTATTCGGCCCCTGAGCCACAGAAGACTAACCCGCAGTAGTGGCCCGGATCTTTTTGACCAGCCCGGTAGTGGAATAGCCGGAAACAAACGGGAGCGCGCGCGCGTAACCGCCCCAGCTCTCCACCAAGCCGGTTTCCGGCAATTTGGACATGTCGTAGTCGCCGCCTTTGACCAGGATATCCGGCCGGATATGGGCAATCAAAGCTTCGGGGGTATCCTCCGAAAACCAGGTAACCAGATCCACAGCTGCTTGACTGGCCATCACCACCGCCCGATCCGCTTCCGCATTCAGCGGGCGGTCATCCCCTTTGCCGAGTCGGCGTACCGAGGCATCGGTATTGAGTGCAACGATCAAGCTCCCCCCCAAAGCCCGCGCTTGGGCGAGATACAGCACATGGCCTCTATGCAGCACGTCAAAAACCCCATTGGTAAACACCCAGGGTTTGGGTAGTTTTGCCAACGCCTCTGGCAGGTCTTCGAAACGCGTAATTTTGTCGATGAAACGGGGGAGTGCAACCGGGTCTGTCATCCGGCAATCCTATCAGTTCCACCCGATTTACCTCCCAATTCAAGAGTGGACACCAAGCGCCGATGGAACCTGCATAATCGCGCAGCCTTATGCACCTCGTCGCCGTCAATATCGAATCGATACGTATCGGATCACCCCTTCCTTTTCCTTTGATGGACAAGGATGGCATCCTGTTGGCGCGCAAGTCGTACGTCATTCCGTCCCGTCGTGATCTCGATGAGATTTCCCAACGTGGTGGTGGCCTGTTTATTGATGTGGCCGATTCCGAAGCGCATCACCGTGCCTACGTAGACCATCTTTACGGCTTGGTAAGGGACGACAAGCCTTTGGGCGAGATTGCAGAGACCCAGATTTCCAGCGATGCGTTGACCGAGCGACAGGCCGCGCAGGACGATCGCATGGACTGGCTGGACATGCAAGCCATCTGCAACGCCCTGCTGCGGGACACCCACGAGACCAGCTTCCGCGACCGTTTGGAACGCTTGCAACGGCAACTGGTGCGGCACACGCAGCGCAACCCGGATGGCACGCTTTTCGCTCTGATTTACTTGTCCTCCACTGAGCTGCGTATGTACAGCGCGACCCACGCGATGTTGGTCAGCGTGATGTGTATGTTGGCCGCCAAGGATGTGCTGAATTGGCCAGAGGCGGAGCAGTCTTTGGTGGGCTTGGCAGCGCTGACCATGAACTACAGCATGACGGACATGCAGGACAAGCTTGCTCAGCAACTGGAACCACCTACCCAGGCACAGCAGTTGCAAATTGAACAACATGCACAACGGTCCGCGTTACTACTTAAGCAGATGGGGATCCAGGAACCTGTTTGGCTGACCGCAGTCCATCAACATCACATTGCCGCAGCAGGGCCGTTGGCCACACGGTCGCCCGGCGACCGCTTGGCTCGCTTGATCCGGCGCGCCGACATGTTTGCAGCAAGACTTGCTCCCCGGGCCTCACGCCTCCCAATAGCTCCGGCCGCCGCCATGCAAGCATGTTATTTCGACGAGAACCAGGCGATCGATGAAGCGGGTGCCGCACTGATCAAGGCGGTTGGCATCTACCAGCCGGGCTCTTTCGTACGTCTGGCAACCAATGAGGTTGGCGTTGTGATTCAGCGCGGCCAGAACACCACCACCCCCAGGGTAGCCGTATTGCTCAACAAGAGCGGTGTGCCCACGGTGGAACCCGCCATCCGCGACACCTCCATGCGGGAACACCGCATTGTGGCCAGCGTACCGCACCGCGACGTCAAGGTGCAACTCAACCTGGAGCGGCTGCTGCCGCTCACCGCTCTGCCCAAATCAGACCGCCCCTGGTGAAGTAACCGGTGCGCCGGTCAGATCCTTGGACAGTTCTTTGCGGAATTTGTTGAGCTCCTGGACCGTAGTAAAGCTGCGTTCCATCAGCAGACTCATGTTGTGCAGGATGCGCTCCACCACCTTGGTTTCCCACACAGCGTCAAAATTGATCTGCTTGTCCAGCCAGTGCTCCAGCCACTCAGGGTTTGGCAAACGGCTTTGTATGGTGTCCAGCGGGAACAAGGACTTGTTGACATGCAAATTGGTAGGGTGGAGTGCTTGTGCGGTACGCCGCGCACTGGCCATCAACACGCCAACTTTGGCGAAGGCTGACTTTGCCTCTACGCCGAACTTGCCGATCGCACGCTTCATGTATTTCAGATAGGCGCCACCATGGCGCGCCTCATCTTGGCTGAGCTTGGTGTAGATGGCCTTGATCACCGGCTCGGTGTGCCAATCACTGGCACGACGGTACCAATGGTTGAGGCGGATTTCGCCGCAGAAGTGCAGCATCAAGGTTTCCAGCGCGGGAGCCGGGTCAAACTCAAAGCGGATGGCATGCAATTCCTCTTCGGTAGGAACCATGTCGGGCCGGAAGCGGCGCAGATACTCCATCAACACCAGGGAATGCTTTTGCTCTTCAAAGAACCAGATCGACATGAAGGCGGAAAAATCGCTGTCGCCCCGGTTGTCACGCAGGAACATTTCCGTTGCCGGAAGTGCCGCCCACTCAGTGATGGCATTCATCTTGATCGTGGCAGCCTGCTCATCGGAGAGCATGGCAGGGTCAAAACTGTCCCAAGGGATGTCTTTGTCCATGTCCCAGCGCACGGATTCCAGCTGTTTAAAGAGTTCAGGGTAGAGCATGACAACCTTTCAAAACTATCCAAATTTTAGTCTTGGCGTGTGTCAATTACTTGACATATTTCAGTCACATGGTCTTTAAGTAGGGACATGGACCCCGTGAAATAAGTCAGACAAAAACCCATCATTGCGATATATTACCGATCAGTCACAAAACAACCAATACGTTTAATCCGCATCGTATGGACACACATTCAGTCACTACCCTCCCCGCAACCGGGAGAAAAGCATGAAGCTCGCCATCGTCGGCTCCGGCATCTCGGGCCTGGCGGTAGCACACCGCATGCAAGGCTTGGCCGACATCACCTTACTGGAAGCGGGCGACTATTTCGGTGGGCACACCCACACGGTCGATGTCACGCTGCCCGGCCCCGCCGGCCCGGTGACCCACGGCGTGGACACAGGCTTTCTGGTCTTCAATGAACGCACTTATCCCAATCTGATCGCGCTATTTGCCGAACTGGGTGTTGATACCGCCAAGTCAGACATGTCCTTCTCAGTCCAAGTACCCGGGGCCAAAGGGTCGGGTGCTCTGGAATGGAGCGGCTCCTCACTGGACACCGTGTTCGCCCAGCGCAGCAACCTGTTGAATCCGCGCTTTCTTCGCATGCTGCGCGATGTGCTCCGGTTCAACGCATTGGCCACCGACATTGCCGTGCGCAATGCCGAGAAAGAGCTGATGCAGCCCCTTTCCGAGTTTTTGTTGCAACACAAACTCTCAGCGGAATTCCGGGATTGGTACTTCCTGCCCATGCTGGGTTGTATCTGGAGCTGCCCGACAGACCAGATGCTCCAGTTCCCGGTGGCCACCATGATCCGCTTCTGCCATAACCATGGCCTGATCCAGGTGAGCAACCGGCCCCAGTGGTGGACAGTGACCGGCGGCGCCCGGCACTATGTCGAGAAAATCATCGCCAAGATTGCCGACAAGCGACTGAATACCCCAGTGCAACACATCCTGCGGGATGAACAAGGGGTAACGCTTACCATCAAGGGGCAAACCGAGCGCTTTGACGAGGTCGTGCTGGCCTGTCACTCGGACCAGAGTTTGGCCTTGCTGGGCGACGCCACCCCCTCCGAGCGAGAAACACTGAGCGCGATCCGCTACCAACCCAACCGCGCGGTGCTACACACTGACACCGCTGTGTTGCCACAAGCCCGTCGTGCCTGGGCCGCATGGAACTACGAACGCAGTGCTGACGCTGGACAGGACAGTGCCCGGGTGTGCCTGCACTATTTGCTCAATATGCTGCAGCCACTTCCATTTGCACAAAGTGTGGTCGTCTCCCTGAACCCTGTGAGCGAAATCGACCCGGCGCTGGTGCATGGCAGTTTTGACTATGCGCACCCGGTGTTTGATCTCGCCGCCATTCAGGCGCAACAAAAAGTACCGGCGCTACAAGGCCAGCAACACACTTATTTCTGCGGCGCATGGACCGGTTATGGCTTCCATGAAGACGGCCTGAAATCCGGACTGGAAGTCGCACGTCGCCTCAAGACGCGCCTGGGCTTGGAAGCCGCTTGAGAGACAGCGCCATGCAAGCCTCCCATTCGCCCGCCGGACCGGACGCCGCCCTGCCGCTGATCGGCTTCGGTGAGGTGCGACACACCCGGCTCAAACCGGTGCGCAATGCCTTTGTCTACGGAACCTACTTCTTGATGCTGCCAATGCGGAGCATGGCAAACCAGACGAGTGGCGCACTTGCACGCAACCGTTTTGCGGCACTGAGTTTTTTTGATGCAGACCATGGCGACGGGCGGTCCATCGCGCAAGGGGGTGCATTGGCCTGGCTGGACCAATTGCTCGCATCCCAAGGCATTACGGACGCCACCGGCGAGGTCTGGTTGCATTGTTATCCACGGGTGCTGGGCTTCACATTCAAACCTGTAAGCTTCTGGTACTGCCACCGGCCGGACGGCAGCCTGCGCGCGATTCTGGTCGAAGTGAACAACACCTTTGGCGAGCGGCACTGCTACCTGTTGGACCACCCCCGCTTCGGGCAGGAACTGCGGGCAGACAAAGTGTTTCACGTCTCGCCGTTTTGCCCTGTGGAGGGTGGCTACCGCTTCCGCTTCATGCTCACCGCCGACCTCCGCCGCACTGTCGCCCGGATTGATTACGACGATGCTGCCGGCCCCCTGATTGAAACCAGTGTGAGCGGCAAGCTTCAAGCCTTGACTGCCGCGAGCCAGCGTCATGCCCTTTGGCATTACCCGGCCATGACGCTGGGCGTCGTGGCGCGCATCCATTGGCAAGCACTCAAACTGTGGATGAAAAAAGTACCGTTTTTCCGCAAACCCGTACCTCCGGCCCTGTTGACCACCCGTGCCGGCGCGCCCCAACCCCACACCCATACCCCCTGAACCTTGACGCCCGAGACTGCCATGAACTCTAACACCCTGAACGCCAGCGTGCCCAGCCACTCTTCCGAAGCCACCACGTTGCCTGCCGGCACACCTGCGGCGGCCCGAACCGTGTTCAAGCTTTTGCAAAAGCTGCGTCACGGCAGCTTGACCATACAGTTGCCGGACGGTAGCGCGCATCGCTTCGGTGGCGAGGCGACCCCGCACGCCAGCCTGGTGCTGCACAACTGGAAAGTCTGCGGCGCAGCGCTAAAGTCCGGCGATATCGGCTTTGCCGAAAGCTATATCGCCGGCGACTGGACCACCCCCAACCTCACTGAGCTGTTGCGAGTACTGGTGAAAAACCGGGCCGAAGTGGACAGCGTCATTTACGGGAGCTGGGCCGGACGCCTGCTTTACCGCATCAAACACCTGTTGAACCGCAATACCAAGGCCAACAGCCAGAAAAACATCCACGCGCACTACGACTTGGGCAATGCTTTTTACAGCCTGTGGCTGGACGACACGATGAACTACTCGTCCGCCTTGTTCAGCTCCAACCTGAACCAGCCCATGGCAGTGGCCCAGAAAGCCAAAGTGCGACGCGCCCTGCAGGAAGCAGGTGTGCAAGACGGCGACCGGGTGCTGGAAATCGGCTGCGGCTGGGGAGCCTTGGCCGAGATGGCCACCACTGAATTTCAGGCGGAAATTACCGGCGTGACCCTGAGCATCGAACAACTGGCCTTCGCTGAAGACCGCATGCGCAGGCTCGGTGTGCAGGACAAAGCCGACCTGCGGCTGCAGGACTACCGCGACATTCAGGACGCGCCATTCGACGCCATCTGTTCCATTGAAATGGTTGAGGCGGTGGGCCGCGAGTACTGGCCGACCTACTTCGCCACCGTTGCCAACAAACTCAAGGCCGGCGGCCGCGCCTGTATCCAGAGCATCGTGATCGACGACGCGTTTTTTGAACGCTATGTCCGTTCCACTGACTTCATCCAGCAATACATTTTTCCAGGTGGCTGCCTGCCATGCCCCAAAGAGTTCCGCGCGCATGCGAGGGCCGCGGGCCTGGATGTGGTGAACGAACTTTCCTTCGGCCACGACTATGCTGAAACCCTGAAACGCTGGCGCGACGCCTTCCTGGAAAAGCGCGCCGAAGTACTCAGCAAAGGCTTTGATGAGCGCTTCATGCGGATCTGGGAGTTCTATCTCTGCTATTGCGAAGCAGCGTTCCTGGAAGACAACATCGACGTCGTGCAATACACCCTGCGCAAGCCTGACTGAACCCGCCATTGAGCCGTCCAGAAAGCCCACCCATGTCACGCCCACTTCTGCGCCGCACCTTCCTCGCACTGAGCAGCGTAGGCGTTGCATCGACCTTCTCACGGCAAGCTGCAGCGCAAAGTGGCGCTAACTTACCCGCTGAGATTGGCGGGGAACTCCAAGGCGCAAGTTGGGCAGGCAGCACCCGCATGCGCTTCTTCGGGCTGAGCATTTACGATGCGCGCCTCTGGGTCTCGGCCGGATTCAAGCCGGCAACCTATTGGCAAAGCACGCTTGTTTTGGAGTTGACGTATCTCCGGAGTTTGAATGGAAGTGCCATTGCCCAGAGATCTCTCGACGAAATGCGGCGCGGCGGCACTATCAGTCAAGATATCGCCGATCGATGGTTGGCCGCCATGAACGCAGCCTTTGCCGATGTGAAAGCAGGGGACCGAATCACCGGCATGCACACACCGGGCCAAGGTGCCAGGTTCTGGCTCAACGGCCAGCCCCGGCCAGCTATTAAAGACACGGAGTTCAGCCGGCTCTTCTTTGGCATCTGGCTGGCCGAGCACACCAGCGAGCCCCGCTTGCGCGCCGAACTGCTATCAGGCTTGACGCCATGAATGCCACACCATCGCACCTGCCGGGCGCCCAAGGCTGGCGTTACGGGCTCATGGGCCTGCCACTGGCTTTTGTCGCCTTGCCCTTGTATGTGATCTTGCCCAACCACTATGCCAAGGCGTTCGGCGTGCCCCTGGCTGCGCTGGGGTTGGTACTGCTGGTAGCCCGCCTGCTGGACGCCCTGATCGACCCGCTGCTGGGCCGCTGGAGTGACAAGCTCTACCTGCGGGGCGCCACTACCCTGCTCCAGCGCGCCGCTGTGGCTTGTGCTCTGCTGGGCGCGGGCTTTTACCTCCTGTTTTTCCCGCCGGTACAAGGCACGGAAGCACTGTTGGTCTGGGCCACGGTGTGTCTGCTGTTTACGTATGCTGCGTATAGCTTCTTGAGCATCAGCCACCAGAGTTGGGGTGCCATGCTGGGCGGCGACGAACATTACCGCAGCCGCGTGGTGGCATGGCGTGAGGCTCTGGGCTTGGTCGGGGTGGTTTTGGCATCCATTGCGCCTGTAGCGCTCGGTTTATCTGCGACAGCAGCTCTCTTTTTGATAGCGCTTATCGCGGGATGGTGGGCTTGGACACGCGCGCCGCGACCACTTGTTTCGCCGGTAGACACCAACCCGGGGGCATCCACCCCTGCGACTTCCATTTGGCTCCCATTTCGTCGCCCGGCATTCCGTGCCCTGTTGGCGGTGTTTGTGGTGAACGGTATTGCCAGCGCAATACCGGCAACCTTGATTCTTTTTTTCGTGCAAGACCGGCTGCAAGCCTCACCCCAGAGTGAGCCTCTGTTCTTGGGCAGCTACTTTGTATGCGCGGCGCTCGCCATCCCGCTGTGGCTCAAGCTGGTCGCGCGTATCGGCTTGGTCCGTACCTGGCTGGCCGGCATGGTGCTGTCGATTGCGGTTTTCGTGTTCGCATCTTTGCTGGGGGCAGGGGACACCATGCCATTTGTACTGGTGTGCGCACTCTCCGGGGTAGCACTGGGCACCGACCTCACCATCCCCGGCGCTTTACTGGCCGGGGTCATTGCCGATCAGGGTGACCGCGGCCGGTCCGAGGGCGCCTACTTCGGCTGGTGGAACTTTGCCACCAAGCTCAACCTGGCACTGGCCGCCGGCGTGGCACTGCCTGCACTGGCTTGGCTGGGCTACACACCGGGCGCCCGGGATGCCCAGGCCCTGACCACACTCACATTCGCCTATTGCCTGCTGCCCTGTGCCCTCAAGGCTCTTGCAGCAGGCCTGCTCTCCACCCTTTTATTGCGGAGGTCCCCATGAAACGACGCCTACTCCTCGCTGCCGCCACCGGCAGCGCCCTGATGCTGGGGGGCTGCGCCTCCCAAAGCATCGACCAGTACCGCGCCGAGAAGCCGGAGCTGGACCTCCAGAAATACTTCAACGGCACGCTGGACGCCTATGGCGTTTTCACCGACCGCTCGGGTGCCGTGGTCAAACGCTTCACCGTGGTCATGAACTGCAGCTGGCAGGGCAATGAGGGCGTGCTGGACGAGGACTTCACCTACTCCGATGGCACGACCCAAAAGCGGATATGGCGCCTCACCAAACTGCAGGATGGCAAATACACCGGCACTGCTGGCGACGTGATCGGCACCGCGCAAGGCCAAGCCCGCGGAAATGCCTTTTACTGGACTTACACCCTGAGCCTGCCGGTGGACGGCAGTGTGTACGAGGTGCGCTTTGATGATTGGATGTACCTGATGACCGACAAGGTCATGCTCAACAAGGCCACCATGAGCAAGTTCGGGGTAAAGCTGGGTGAAGTCACGCTGTCGTTTACCAAGCGTTAATGTATGCAAAAAAAGACTTTTGCGCCCGCAGAATCTGCGCGAGCAGCTCCTAAAACTGTAGCGAAAACCTCCTCTAGAGGCTTCTTTCAACCCCTGAATCCACCTATGGTGGATTGGCAGGGCAAGTCAGTGTGGATCGTCGGTGCGTCCAGCGGCATCGGCGAGGCCACAGCCTCCGCACTACATGCTTTGGGCGCCACGGTAACCGTGTCGGCCCGCAAAGAGGCCGCCTTGCAAGACTTCGCTGCCCGGCATCCGGGCAGCCATGCCTTGGTGCTGGATGCTTCCGACCAAGCCGCAGTTCAAGCTGCGACCAACACTTTGCTGGCTGCCGGCCCCCTGGACTGCGTGATTTACTGCGCCGGCCATTACAACGCCATGCGCGCCTATGAGATGGACGTGCCGGACATGGAGCGCCACATGCGGGTGAACTACACCGGCGCACTCTATGTGCTGCAAGCCGTCACTCCAGCCTTGCTGGCGCAGGGGCATGGGCACATCAGCCTGGTAGGCAGCGTCGCCGGCTACCGCGGCCTGCCCAACAGCCTGGCGTATGGACCGACCAAGGCAGCACTCATCAACCTGGCAGAAACCTTGTACCTTGACTTGCAGGACAAAGGCGTGGGGGTGTCGCTCATCAGTCCGGGGTTTGTACAAACCCCTTTGACTGCCAACAATGCCTTCGACATGCCCGCTCTGATCACGCCCGCCCAGGCGGCAGACGCCATGGTGAAGGGATGGGCCAAGGGCAGGTTTGAGATTCATTTCCCCCGACGGTTTACCTTGTGGATGCAGTTGCTGCGCCTACTGCCGGACCGCTTGTTTTTTTCGCTGGTCCGCCGCGCCACCTTATGAGTAGCGCTCAGCAAACAACTGTCGAAGAACCGAAAGCCGCCGTGCAGCGGATGGTCGACTTCTTTGAAAACATCACACCCGAGACGGTGGCTGAGTTACCGAAAATTTACGCACCGGGGGCGCGCTTCAAAGATCCGTTCAACGACGTGATCGGACTGCCGGACATCCAACGCATCTTCAGCCACATGTTTGTGGCGCTGGATCACCCCAGGTTTGTGGTGCTGGAACGGGTGGTACAGGGATCGCAGTGCTTTTTGACTTGGGAGTTCCGCTTCCGGTTCAAGCGCTTCTCACCAGACACCGAGCAGGTGATTCTTGGAGCCACCCATGCGGTATTCAATGACTCAGGCTTGGTGACTTTGCACAGAGACTATTGGGACGCAGCGGAAGAGCTTTACGAGAAATTGCCGCTGGTCGGCGGGGCCATGCGCTGGTTGAAAAAGCGGGCCAACAGCTGAGTCTTTACCAACCACCCCAGATCGACTTACTGGGGCGTGATTTCCATCGGTGTGAGTTTGCTGGGCTGAAAATCCACCTGCCGGCGTGGTTCCCACCAGGCGCGCAGGCTCGCAAACACATTGCGACAACCTGTGCATTTGTACTGACCCGTGGCTTTCAGGGCCCCATTGGCGGCGCGCTCAATGACCTGCTGGTAGCTGGTGGCACCGCATTCGCGGCATTTATAGACAGTTTTATACGTCGGCATAGTGGCGCAACTGTAGTGAAGCCTCCACTTTTTGGCGAGCGCATTTGTGTAATGCCTTGTAAACACGCGGCCTGCAGCGCCATTCAGGCTGGGAGGCCGCGCCGGCCTTAAGCCGGCAGTGTGTCGGCAAAGCTGGGGCGTTGCGCGAGCTTCTCAAAGAGCTTGCCCAGGCCGGGATAGTCTTCGCGCCACTGGATTGCCGGGAATCTGAAATCCAGATAACCCAATGCACAGCCCACGGCGATGTCGGCCAGCGTGAGGTGAATACCGGCACAAAATGGTTTATCACCCAGCCCGCGAGCCATCGCTTTGAGGGCCTCATTGACCTTGAGCATTTGCCGGTCTATCCAGACCTGGCTGCGCTGGCCTTTGGTACGGCCTGTCCAAGTGGCTTCCAGACGGGCCAGCACCGCAGCCTCCATCAGGCCATCGGCCAAGGCTTCCCAAGTCTTGATTTCAGCTCGCTCACGGCCAACGGCGGGAATCAGTTTGCCCACGGGGGACAGGGTATCGAGGTACTCCACGATGACGCGGGAGTCGAACAGCGCTTCCGCGCCTTCCATGATCAGACAGGGGACTTTGCCCAAGGGGTTGGAGTCGGCAATACGGGTTTCAGCCGACCAGACGTCTTCCTGAATCAGGACGTAATCGAGTTTCTTCTCGGCCATCACGACGCGGACTTTGCGAACGAAGGGGCTGGAAGTGGATCCGATGAGTTTCATGAGGACTTTGCAGTTGCTTGGGGAGTCATTCTATCCAGCGGGGTACGCCCGAGGGGCGCAGGGGGTTGTGCGTGGCGCACAACCTACAATCGGGGGATGACCTTCTCCGCCATTTCCGCTCTCTCTCCGCTGGACGGCCGCTACGCCGCCAAACTTGCCACCCTGCGCCCGCTGACCAGTGAGCTGGGCTATATGCACCGCCGTGTGCAGGTGGAAGTGGCCTGGTTTATTGCCCTGAGCGATGCAGGCTTTGACGAGTTCAAACCCCTGACTCCCGGCGCCCGCACTTACCTCCTGGGTCTGGTAAAAAACTTCTCGGAAGCCGACGGCGAAGCCATTAAGGCTATTGAAAAGACTACCAATCACGATGTAAAAGCCGTCGAGTATTGGATTAAATCCAAGTTCGAAGCCCGCCCCGAATTGGAAAAAGCCGGCGAATTTGTGCATTTCGCCTGTACCAGCGAAGACATCAACAACACCAGCCATGCACTGCAGTTGCGCGCCTCGCGGGATGTGGTGGTGTTGCCAGCCTTGGACAAAATTGTCCTGAAGCTGCGGGACATGGCTCACGCTTACGCCGATGTGCCCATGCTGAGTCGCACCCATGGCCAGACTGCCAGCCCTACTACCGTGGGCAAGGAAATGGCTAACGTCGTTGTCCGCCTGCAAGCCGCCTGCGACCGTATTGCCAACGTGAAGATTCTGGCCAAGATGAACGGCGCCGTGGGCAATTACAACGCCCACCTGAGCGCGTGGCCCGACTTCGACTGGGAAGCTTTCAGCAAGAAGGTGGTGGAGACTCCCGAGCCACTGGGTCTGGGCCTGACCTTCCAGCCCTACAGCATCCAGATCGAGCCGCATGACTATATGGCGGAGTTGTTCGATGCTGTCGCCCGCACCAACACCATCCTCATTGATCTGAGCCGTGATATCTGGGGCTATGTCTCCTTGGGTTACTTCAAGCAAAAGCTCAAGGATGGCGAAGTGGGTTCGTCCACCATGCCCCACAAGGTAAACCCCATCGACTTTGAAAACGCCGAAGGCAACTTGGGCCTGGCCAACGCCTTGCTGCGCCATTTGAGTGAGAAGCTGCCGATTTCCCGCTGGCAGCGGGATCTGACAGATTCCACCGTGCTGCGCAACATGGGCGTGGCTTTGGGCTATGCCGTGCTGGCCTACAGCTCGCTGATGACCGGATTGAACAAGCTGGAAATCAACGAAGCGGCCATCGCCGAAGACTTGGACTCTTCTTGGGAAGTTTTGGCTGAGCCTATCCAGACGGTAATGCGCCGCTTTGGCTTGCCCCAGCCCTACGAGCAACTCAAAAAGTTCACCCGGGGTGCCGCCATGACCCGTGAGTTGATGCAGGGCTTTATTGCAGGTTTGGACATCCCGGAGGCAGAGAAAGAGCGCCTGCTGGCCATGACGCCCGGTAGCTACACCGGTAAGGCGTCTGAGCTCGCTAAACGCGTTTAACACCCCCGTGCGGCTAAGCGCCGCCTCCCCCTTGCAGGGGGCAATGCCAGTGGACCGGCAGAGCCGGCTCCACGGCATTCCTATAAAGACTCCCCCTCGCACCAACACCATGGCACTGAAATCCACCATCTATAAAGCCAATCTGCAGATAGCAGACATTGAGAACAGCTACTACGCGGACCACGCGCTCACATTGGCTCGCCACCCCAGCGAGACGGACGAGCGCATGATGGTTCGTCTGGTGGCCTTGGCGTTCAACGCCCATAAGCTGCAAAGCGTCTGCAATGGGGACGGCACGCTGGCCTTCGGAGCGGGTTTGTCCGATCCGGAAGATCCAGATGTATCGCTCACGGACTTCACCGGACAGAAGCGGCTGTGGATAGAAGTGGGCCAGCCGGAAGACAAGCCGATTTCCAAGGCATGTAACAAAGCGGACTCGGTGCTGCTTTACGCCTTTGCCCATTCGGCAGATATCTGGTGGAAAGGCATTGAGACCAAGCTGACACGCCTGGACAAATTGCAGGTGTGGCGCATCCCCTCTATCACCTCGCAGGCCTTGGCCAAGTTGGCTGCACGCAGCATGCAATTGCAAGCCACCGTTCAAGAAGGCGTTTTGATGCTGGGCGACGGCAGCAGCACCGTGGATATTGAGCCTATCCGCTGGAAGTAAGCTCCCCAAGTCTCAAGCCAAACTGGCCCTCTGCGCGCATGAAATGTGCGCGGAAAGCTATAAAACTTATAGCAACTTAGCCCGGAAGCCTGGACTCTGCTGCCCGCTCTGCGTAACGGTTAAAGCGCCAGGAACTGGCGTCGAGTGTGATGCGACGCCAAGTAGCACGCTTTTGTGCGGGACCCATTTCGGGCCACAACTGCACTTCTTCAAAGGTACGGCCACATCCCTTGCAAGTCTCATCGCCTTGGCTGGTAGAGCAAATGGCAATGCAGGGTGTGTCAGGAGTCGACTCATACCAAGCCTGCCACGCTGCCAACGCTTTGGGCGGCATGCTGAATTCGTCTGCCTCAGTCTCGTGGTAGTAAATGAGCAAGGCATACACCTCGGCCAAGGCCCGTGTGGGGGCGGGCAGAGACACCCCGTCCGGCGAAGGCTCGCGCTGCCGCCAGAAGTTGATGGCGGACTCTATGTCGGTGATGTGTATGCCTGCCAAAGGTTGTGTCTCGGGTTTTTCGCGGGAGGCGCATCATATACCGCCATCTCATGGCGGCACTTGCCGGTGCCGGATGCCCCTCCATGGGATAGCGGACCCGGTTTCACCCCGAGATCTATACGCCTATAAGTTTTGTTGGTATAGTCCGGATAGCTCCGGAGGGGAGTAGCTCCAAGCGGCTTCGTCCGTTTCGACAGATCGTCAATACGAAGCGCAAGCTTCCGGTCTGCCGGGGTGCCGGGGTGTTCCGGTATTCGAGCAAGACCTTCGATTCGCGCCGTTGTGGGCGCAGTCGTTGGCACGGTCGTTTCGGCCCGCTCCCTCGCCTGCAACGGTTTTCTTCTCTCGTTGTCAGGAAATCACATGGAATTTATGTCTGCTCCCTGGTGGTCGGCGTTGCTGGCTATCGTATTAATCGACTTGGTACTAGCGGGTGACAACGCCATTGTTATCGCGCTGGCAGCCAGGAATCTTCCCCCAGACCTGAAGCAGAAGGCCATCATTTGGGGAACCGTGGGAGCCATTGTCGTGCGCTCCGCCATGACAGTCGGCGTCGTTTGGCTGCTCAAGATCCCCGGATTGATGCTGGTGGGCGGTTTGGGATTGCTGTGGATTGCATACCAATTGCTCGCAGATCAAGGCGGTGACGAACATGATGGCCCCTCAGCCAGCACTTTCTGGGGTGCGATGAAGACCATCATCGTTGCCGACGCGCTCATGGGTGTAGACAATGTGCTGGGTGTGGCAGGTGCTGCACATGGCGCCATGGATCTGGTCATCATCGGCTTGCTGATCAGCGTGCCGATTGTGGTGTTCGGTAGTAACGTGGTGTTGAAACTTGTGGAGCGCTTTCCGGCCATTATCCAGATTGGCGCAGCGGTTCTGGCATTCACCGCTGCAAAAATGGTGGTGCATGAGCCTTGGCTGGTGTCCTTCTTCGGTACGGATGCAGAGCTCAGCGGCACCCAGAGCGTTACGCGCTGGGCCGTTTACCTGCTCGCCGTTGCCGCTGTTCTAGGCGCAGGCTGGTGGAGTCAGAAACGCAAATCAGCCGGGACAACACCTGCTGCGTAAGAGGCGGGACGAAGCCCCAGTGCTATGCTGGGGCACATGAAACTTATTCTCAAATGGCTTTTGTGCGCCGCGGCCCTTCTGGCTGTGGCGCACCTTTATTCGGGTGTGCAGGTCCAAAGCTTTACTTCTGCACTGATTGCTGCCTTGGTGATTGGACTGTTCAATACAGTTTTGCGGCCCGTGCTGGTCATCCTTACCTTCCCCGTCACGCTGCTCACCTTGGGACTTTTCCTGTTTGTCATCAATGCCCTGATGTTCTGGGCGTCCGCCAGCTTGTTGGATGGTTTTCAGGTGCGTGATTTCAGCGCAGCCTTACTCGGCTCACTCCTGTACACCATAGCCGGCATGGTCATCAACTCAGCGCTCGACAGCCTGTTCCCGAAGTAGCTGCTCTATTTGACGCAAGCGAACGTCGACGATGGAAGCTTCGATGTGATCATCTGGCCGTGCGTTCGCCTTGGACAATCCCTGTGCAGCTTTCAGTCGCGTGACAGCAGTCGCATAGTCAAGGCGTGAAATATTGACCTCCGCCTCAGCCCTTACGGCTGCGATCAAACGACCTTGTGCGGCCCTGGCACTGGCCAGCTGCTGCCACATGGCAGCGTCTGCAGAATGGTCGACCAACCATAGCTGTGCTGCATCTGCTGCTGCTGCTGCTTGACCGGTTATAACCTTGCTTGATACCCACATGAGCAACTCGGCCCGTGTTTTGGGCGGCATTACGGAAGCGAGCAGGCTCAGAGCCGTGTCGGGCTTACCTTCGGCGGCAGCAAGCTCGGTACTCAGGTAACGCCATTGGCGTTTGGCAGCGTCGTCATCCGCAATCATCAGGCCCAAAGCATCGGCGTAGGCTCTTGCCTTTGAAAACTCTCGGAGTTTTATGGCTGCCAACGTTGCACCGTAAAGTGACGCCACTCGCTCCTGACGGGTTTGTTTGGCAGCTACCTGTTTGCTCACTTCAAGATACCAATTACGCAAACCATCTACAGTTGAATTGGCCAGCAGACGGGCCCGGGCCGATACCATGCCATGCTCCAAAGATCCGCTTGTCGCAAGAACCACATTTTCTGGCAGGCGAGATTTCATGTCTGCGATCCGCTCCGTTGTCAGCGGGTGGCTCCGCAGGTACGGAAAGTTACCGGAGTCATTGTTCCGATTGCTCTGCTGCAGTTTCTCAAACATGCTCACAAAACCTAGCGGAGAGAATCCTGCTTCTGTTGAAACACCGAAACCAATGCGATCGGCTTCACGCTCCATGTCGCGGGAAAAGTTAAGTTGAGATTGCGCTGCGGCTGCCTGTCCACCGACGATCACTGCATTCGCACCGCCAGGGTTCTTGCTGGCTGCAAGTGCCCCCAGAATCATGGCACCCATCAGCCAGGGCGCCTGCTCTGATTGACGTGTGAGCATGCGGGCAATGTGGCGCTGAGTCACATGGCTCAACTCGTGAGCAAGCACAGAAGCAAGTTCGTCTTTTGTAGACACTACGCCAATGAGACCGAGATGTATGCCGAAGTATCCACCCGGGAGCGCAAATGCGTTGACCGTTCGGTCTCGGCCTTGAAGAAGTCGCCAGGCAAATGCAGCATTGAGCTCAGGAGATATTTCAGACCGGATACGCGCAGACATTAGCAGTGGTTGCCATATGGTCTGCAGATAGTCTGCAATAACAGGGTCGTCCAGGTAGTCAGGGTCGCGAAAGATGTCGCGGGCGATGCGATCACCTAATCGCCGCTCATCAGCAATACTGATTCCAGAACTGACAGACTCTAGCGTTGAAGCAGCTGCGAACTGGGTCGTCAAAAGTACTAAGGCTACCAAGCTGAAACAGCCTTCGCGAAAAACCGAAAGAAATCTGATCATCTGGGCATTAGACAGTTACGGCGCGGCGTCTGAGTAGAGGATTGCATTTAACTCATCAATCGTAGCAGCTGGAGTTTTCTAACTTACTCGAATGCATCAATCGGCAAATAGCCCACAATTTCACCGCTTCGTCCATCGATAAGCACTGTCCAAAAATTACTCCTGCTTATCAGCGGAAGGTAGCGGATGACTGCTTCCGGCACTCCTAGCTCTTTTACGCTGGCATCAATAGAGGTACTTTGGTCCTTGAGCCGTTCTTTCAATCTCGCGAGTGGCTTCGAGCTGTTAATGACATCTCTTTTCGAGTCGGCATAGTTCTGCCAAAGTTCCGGACGCGCTGCAAGAGAACTGCCACCCAAGGCAGCTAGAGTGAAATCGACTTTCTCTTGTTCATTTTTGAACGGGCGCAAACCCAATGTGGTTTGCCCTAAGTAAGGCATTGCAGTCAGCCCCTTCGGTGCTAGCTTCAACTGTTCACTAGGTACGTCAATCGCATGAACGACCCGAAACCGATCGATTTCAAAGACCAAATACACCGGACGAGCGACTGAAACTGTCCACAATCCATACACAAGTGCCGAGACTTGAAGCACTACGATAGCCAACAGGTCTAACTTTAACTTGGACCAAGCTTTTCTCTGATCAAACACCATGAATGTCAGTACGGGCCCTAGGACGACATCTACGGATATCAAAAGCAGAAAAAGCTCTCGCCCTCCGGATATTTCTCTGTACGGATAGGGAAACCAAAACTCAAACACCAGTATCGCTGCGATTAATGCAACAGCCAAACTGGCAGTTAAGTGAAGTGCGCTCGCCTTAAGACGCGCCTTTATCAGGAAGTTGGGCATGATCGAAAGATAATGGAGTTCAAATAGAATTCAAAATTGAGATTATTGCGTCCAGCTGAGGATATTTTTCCGCTGCCTGTGATTTCCAATTTTCTATGATACGTGTATAGGCCTCGGATCCATGCATTGCGCGTATCACAAGCATCTGCCTTTTGGCTTCTGCAATTTCCCCATTTAGTGCCAGCGCGAGTGCATAGCGACTTTGCAAGGCAGTCCAAGGATACCTCAACGCTGCTTTCTTGAGCAGATCAATATCTTCAAGCGACAAACCAGGAGTCGGTGTAATTCTCGTTACTGTGTTAATTGCATCCAGCTGATCGAGTATCAGTATTTTCGGACGACTATAGTCTACTGAGGTACTTCCAATTTTCCTTGCCTCCATGCGTGCTATCCGAAAATCTTCCTCTGCGAGCACATAGTCTCGAAAAACCAGCAATGCAAGTAGGCACCAAAGGATATAAATACCGAAGAATACAAAGCGAGGTACGCGAACGCTCAATTTGTTTGAAACAGATGCATCCAGTGTGCCGATGACAACGCCCACAGGAAATAGAAAATATGCATAGGAAAATGGAAATTCAGTCAGGGAGTGCCCAAAAAAAGGAATCAATATCGCAATTGAGAGCCAGCGCCCTCCATTGGTTCTCCATGAGAGCCTGCGGGCGAACCACATCAACCAACCTATAACAAAAACACAAGCGACGGGATACCCCACTCCAATCATCAGATCTAGGATTATGTTATGCGCATATGTGAAAGGATAACCAACCCCATATTGATCAATCACTGCATTCAATGCGCGAGATATACCTCCCATACCCCATCCAAACATAGGTCGCATTCCTGCTGCAGCAATTAGCTGCAGCCAAACGACCTCCCTTGCACCTGCTTGGGTGAACATGATTCGGGCATTTCCACCTTCATTTTCCCATACACCTTCATGGTAAGCCCACATCAGTTTTGGCCACAATAAATACAATGCAACTGTCAATGCTAAATACAAGGAGCTAAATAGGAACCGTGGGTTTCGCTCTACTTGTCTAGGTGCTACACACATCCAAACTGATAATGCAGCTACCCCAATCAGCGCTATACGAGACTCTGTAATTGCAAGTCCGACCGTCATCAACCCTATTAGTACTATTCCATTTATATTCTTTATCTTTTTACTAAAACACAAATAGAATATGCTCGCCTGGCCCCAAAGCAACAAGGTGCCTAGATTATTGGGTTGTGCGAGGTTTGCACCTGGACGCCTCCAAGTAGATGCAGGAGCGATGAAGCTGTATTGCTCATCAATAGAAAAGGTCTGATGTAGTGCAATGAACACACTTCCCAGAGCCGCTAATGCGATGCACCAAGCGAGGTACTCCAGTACGTTCGACTCACAACTGCTTTCTCTACCCACTGCAATGGCGAGTACCAGTCCTACGAGATATAGGGTGTAGACCGCAACATCACCTATAAATGCTAGTTTTCCAACAGCGTATTGGCAAATGATCAATCCCAAAAGTAGCAGTAGAGATGCTTCAGGGAAAGATATCACCAGTCTGCTAGTTGTCCTAGAAAGAATCAGGATGGCAAGAAAACATGTGGCAAGTGCAGCGTATGCCAAGACTTCGCCATGAAATGCGACCCATGGCGGCAGAAAGAGTGGCTGTAGCCACGACGCGCAGAGAAGGACGCCCGAGAATCCGATTACAATTTTTTTTTGCTTCATCAGCAACAAAATATTTGGTTGTTCAGTATTGTTTCATTTAGTTTAAGTAAAAAAAAGGCGCCCGGTGGGCGCCTTTTTCAAACTGACCAGATGCTTAATTACGTGCGCGGCAGGAACCGGGCAAGAATTTTTCAGCAACAGTCCCAGGACCGCAAAGCCATGTATTGATTGTTCCGCCAGCGACAGGTGGAATGCATGCGTTAAATGTGGTTACTGCTCCAGCACAAGGAGCCAGGCGAACTGTACCGCCGGGAACAAAATTATTGCCGTTCACCACATTATTAATACCTCGCGATGTAACGGTAATCAACGCATTTCCAGCAACTGGGGGGTTTGCAACTGCAGCGGTAGACACCGAAGCGACAAATTGCGATGTAGGAGTGGAGCTTTCGCAACCGAAACCATCAATAGCAGCAGGCAAGGAAGTACCAGTCTGAAACACTTCAGTAATGGAGGTACGGCATTGCGAGCCGGCCAAGATCACCTCGGACATCCGTGCGCGCACGGTGTAATCCTGATAGGCAGGCAAGGCAACAGCCGCCAAGATACCAATGATGGCCACCACGATCATCAATTCGATCAGGGTAAAGCCTTTTTGAATAGCACGCTTCATACGAAACTCCAGAAAATATTTGGGGTTAGCTATCAGCACGTTACGTGCCACTACACAAAGTACGTAAAGTTAGGTCTTTTTGCCAATTTATGACATTTATGTCAGAAATTTCCGTTGATGTAAGCCATAAATTGCAAGCATACCTCTATTTAATACAAACTTGTCGCACCATCTTCAAGTCTGTCATCCCCATCAACACCTTCTCCATGCCATCCATTTTGAGGGTTCGCATGCCGCCTTCAACCGCGCATCCAAAGAGTTCTGCAACACGCGCACGCTCTTGAATCAACTTCTTCAGTTCGTCATCGGCCACCATCAGTTCATGCAAACCGACACGGCCTTTGTATCCAGACTTGTTGCATTTATCGCATCCCACCGCTCTATATAGCTTGAGTTGGCTGCCCTCGCCGTAAGTGCGCATCCAATGGTCAAGAAGCTTTTGGGTTTCAAGTTCGTAGTTCGTTTTCCAAGACTTTGTATTGCGGAGTTCCTCGGCATACTCCTTGCAAAAAAGACGTAGTTCATCCTCAGGCGGTACGTAAGCTTCTTTGCAGTCGCAAAGCTTCTTTGCCAGGCGCTGTGCGAGGATGCCCAGAAGAGCATCAGCGAAATTGAATGGGTCCATGCCCATATCCAAAAGTCGGGTGATAGATTCGGGAGCAGAGTTGGTGTGGAGGGTTGAAAAAACCATGTGCCCCGTCAGCGAAGCCTCCACCCCCATAGATACTGTTTCCTTATCTCGCGATTCCCCGACCATAATGATGTCAGGGTCCGCTCGGAGAAATGCCCTCATTACTAGAGCAAAGTCGATGCCCGCTTTTTTGTTGATCTGAACCTGTCGCAGACCTTTTTGCGTGATTTCTACAGGATCTTCTGCAGTCCAGATCTTGGTATCCGGAGTGTTTAAGAACTTGAGGATCGAATGCAACGTCGTCGTTTTGCCAGACCCTGTCGGGCCGCATACATAAAAGAGTCCATAGGGCTTGCTGACAGTTGACTCCAAACGGTCTTTGTTATGGGCCGTTAGTCCCAGCTTTTCCAGTGGTATCGGTTCACCGGCGGCGAGTATACGCATCACCACGTCTTCGACCCCACCCGCCGAAGGAATCGTTGCCACCCGCAGTTCTATATCGAGCGGCCCGTATTTTTTGAATTTGATTTTTCCGTCTTGCGGTTTCCGTCGCTCTGAAATATCGAGGTCACACATGATTTTTAGTCGCGTGACCATCGCCTGTCGGAAATGGGCTGGCACCTCTACATAAGGTACCAAGCTTCCGTCTATCCGGAATCGAATACCCGTTTTGTACTTTCCGGGCATAGGCTCAATGTGTATGTCGGATACTTTTTGGTGATACGCGTCTATAATGACTTTATTCACAAATTTGACCAACTCATTGTCAGCGGCAGCAGACTCCAGAGATTCTTCATTTCCTCCGTCATCTATTGGTCCACCATCCATATCCGCCAGGAGTTGGTCGATCGTGCTGGTGTCAGCGACCGCGCCAAATATTTGCGACAGCGTCTCATCAAACTCCGTTTGAGTGCTTACACGATATGCGAATTTACTGATCCGAGGGAAGACCTGCGGCACCACGCGCGAACCCTTGACTGCCTCCGGATCGGTACACATGATGACCAAGCCTTCAGGCGATTCTTCTAGTGGAATCCAGCCTTGCTCTTGTAGAAACTCGCGCTTCAGCGCACCGTGGAGCGCTTCAGAACGAATGCGACCCGCATTGAATGGTTCATAGGGAACGCCAAAAAAGTGCGCAAGGCCCACCCCGATCTGGCTTGGGCGTAATCCCGTTCTAGTCAATATGAGTTGCTCAAGGGATTGCCCATCGTCTCTGGCCTCTTGCGTGAGTTGCAGCAAATCACCTTCAGACATCAAGCCCGCACTAACCAAGGCGTCGTACCTGGTTAGCTTACGTCGCGGCAACTGTTCGGTGCGCTTGAGCCGCTGACGTATCGCAGTTGCCAAGGTTTTGCAAAGCTCCGAGACACCATCAAGTTCAAGCTCGCCAAACGGTTCGTCACTTTTGCTATTGATCACTTGCAACACCCCATGCAAGGTATTTCCTTCCATGATAGGTGCCACCATCATTTGCTTAGTGCGGTAACCGGATCTTTTGTCGACCTCTTTGAGAAAATTCAGTGAAGGATGAATTTTCCTGAGCGCTTCCTCTTCGTAAACGTCAGAAATGTTTAATGCAGTCTTACTGAAGGCTGCATAACCAGCAATACTTTGCGGTGATATGGGTAGCTTCAATTCACGGCTTGTATTCAAGCCTGTCTTTACTTTCGAAACAATCGACACACCATCTTCGCCGAGTGCGTACAGAGTAAGGCGATCAGCATTCAGGAGTTTGCAAATATCCTGGCTGCTTTCGAGCATGATCTGCTCCAAGTGTTCAGTCTCATGAATACGAGCTGTCACCTGATGAAGCTGTCGATAGAAAAGTGCTTCGAACGTCATCCCGCGTTTCTTCACAGCCAGCTTCTGCGACTCGAAAAACGCCTGCTCGGTGGATGCGCCATGTGCGCCCCTATCTTGTGACGAACTCACAGCACGAACTCCTGACCGGCAGTTAGCCAATGAATTTCAGAACCAATGTGCAATTCCCGTGCATTGGTATGTCGCATTGATTCGATTTCTTGCATGATGAGCTCCGTTTCGGCGGGCTTCGTATGGGTGATATAGATGGGAAACTTACTACCCTCTTTTAATCGCGCCAACTGCTGACCCAAGGTGAGAGGTGCAAGGTGCAAGCTTAACTTTGCTAGGTCTAGTTCCTTGTTGCTGAATGCGGTCTCCACCACCAAGATTCCAACGTTCAGCTGATTAACTCTATCCCAAAACGGCGGAGAGTCTTCGGTGTCTCCAGAAAACACCCAACATGGTCCACCATCTGAAACTGAATATCCCACAGCGGGGACGGAGTGATTTGCATGGAGCGCTTCGACTGACATGCCACAAACCACTTTCACCCCCCCTACGTCGATTGCCTCCATAGTCAGGAAGGGAAACTCAGCACTGGGGATCCGTGTGAAATCCGGCCAAATGACGTTGTTAAAAATGTGGGCCCTTAAAGCTTCCAAGGTGGACTCCAGACCATACAAACGCAAAGGTCCCTGTCTTTTTGCCGCAACGGCATCAAGCATCAACGGTAGGGCCGCAATATGGTCCAGATGTGAGTGAGTCAAAAACACATGGTCAATGGCCAGCATTTCATCAAGTGTTAAGTCACCAACACCTGTTCCTGCATCGACCAGAACAGATGAGCCCAATAGAAAAGACGTGGTTTTACAACCTTGTGCTATGGCACCGGAGCATCCAAGAACGCGAATCTTCACTGATTGGCCCCCACTTCATTTTGTGTCGAAATTGG
The DNA here is from genome assembly GCA_027488985.1 of Comamonadaceae bacterium. GTDB lineage: Bacteria > Pseudomonadota > Gammaproteobacteria > Burkholderiales > Burkholderiaceae_C > Allorhodoferax > Allorhodoferax aquaticus. The sequence continues at coordinate 87,217 of JAIYAR010000005.1, forward strand.
TTGCCCCGTCCCAACTGTCATCGAAAGGCAAGAAACGCATGGAGGCTATCCGCTCGGCGTACAAGCGGTAAAGGAATTTATTGGCATTCAAACGGGAAAGATTCAGCAACCCGACATCTGCATGGTCCCAATTCTGAGCACGGTAGGCCTTGAGTGTCTGAGCCCAAAGTTTGATTTCATCGATCAATGCGGGAGCGGCATCCTTGGCCAAAGTGACGGGAGACCAAATAGTGACCGCTTGGTCTTTTCCCTTCACACGCACCTTGTCCAGCTCCTGCCAAACCACGTCGTTTGCACCGCTCTTTGTCGCGTCACTCACGACAATTTCGACGCCATAAACCTTTGAAAGCGATTCGAGCCGTGAGCCTAGATTCACTGCATCGCCGATTACGGTGTAGCTCCTTCGGAGATCGGAACCCATGTCACCAACGCACATCATTCCTGTGTTGATCCCCACACCGATACCAATCAGAGGCAGGCCACTAGCTTCGTGCGTTTCATTGATTCGCTTTACCTCCTCCAGAATCTCTAGTGAGGCTTTCACCGCCAATTTTGCATGGTCATTAGACTCAATCGGGGCACCCCAGAACGCCATGACACAGTCGCCCATGTATTTATCAATGGTGCCCCGGTTTGCGCGGATCACTGCAGTCAATCGACTAAAGACGCCTGTCAGCATCGCTTGCAATTGCAAAGGCTCCATGGTTTCGGACATGTTGGTAAATCCCCGCATGTCACAAAACATGACTGTCATTTCACGGTTGATGGCCTTCATGCTGTAGCTATCTGGATCCGCAACCATTTCATCGACCAGTTCAGGAGGAACATAGGTTCCGAAGAGGTTGGCGAGATCGCGCTTAGAGCGACTCTCCACAAAGTAGCCGTAGCTCATGTTCAACGCGAACGCAGTAATGGCCATTACCAAAGAGCCTGCCAGTGGAAGAACGAGGCCGTAACCCAAGTAAAGCCAGAGGTTCAGCAACATCAACCCTGACAGCACAGCACCACTCAGGAGAACAGCTCGCATGGCGGACAACATTGGAAGTCCCAAGGACAAAAGAAGCCCTGAGACCACCAGTACAACCAATTCATATCCCAAGGCGTAGTCCGGCTTTACCAATACATTTCCATCCAACAACGCTGAGATGACATTCGCATGTGTTTCTACACCTGGATATGCCTCTCCGACCGGGGTAACACGCATATCAAAAAGGCCGAGTGCCGTTGTACCCAGCAGAACAATTTTGTTTTTCAGTTGTTGCGGGGCTACTCGGTGCGCTAAAACATCTGCAGCAGAAACATACCGAAAGGAACCGCCTTGGGCGTTGCCCGGACCTCTGAAGGGGATGAGCGCACCCGCACGTCGGTCGACCGGTATGCCCAGCACCTTGTCACCTTGAGTTAACAAAAGTCTGTCGACGCCTTGGTAAGCCCTTGGCAAATAGGACTCCTTGGAGAACGACGGAAGAACTTTGGGCATACCCACAATGGCCCGAAACATAGCCAGAGAGAGCGCTTCGTAATAGGCCCCCTTGTATTGGGCGATCAGTGGAACTGACCTCACCACCCCGTCAGGGTCTGTAATGGAGTTGAAGTGTCCCGCATGTGGTGCATTAGTTGCGATACCTTCGATGTTGGCACCGAATGCGGTCCATTCCGTTGCATCCAAGTTCCGGCCAGCAAGCGCATCCGCCCTAAACACGGGATCAGGCAACTTTCCGCTCGACCTACCTTGTGGGTCGTTGGTGAAGAAGTAGCCCAACACGACCGGTCTGCCTGCTAGCGATTCGCCAAAAATTTTGTCGAAATCCAGACGGGGTTTCAGATCCTGCAACTTTGCCAAAAATGCAGATTGATCACTTAGTTCCTTAACAGCAAGAGCGTTAAGTTGCTTTAAGCCGGAGCTTTCGTCCGGCTCGGCAAAAACAACATCGACCCCTAAAAGCGCAATCTGCTGCTCAACAAATAGGTTGTTAACTAGCTCAGCAAGGCGGTTTCTGCTCCAGGGCCAACGCCCAATTTCCGCGAGGCTCTTTTCATCTATGTCGACAATGACGATGCGCTCGTCCATCGTCTTGGGCATAGTTGCCCGAAGCCGAGTATCGTAAATGATGTCATCCAAGCGCTGAAGCACGCCCAAATGCAACACCCCCATAGCATGGAGGAGCGCAAAAACCAGAGGGATCAAGGTGACCGCTATGCGCGGCCAATGCCTTTTAATGGCCTTCACGGGGGCAAATTATCAATAAACAGCCGCCACACAGGCAAGTGAAGGCTTCAGTGTTGTACGAATTGCATTTGGGTGCCAGCCAGCTCCACCAAATCACCATTCTTTAGTGGAATTGGATCTGCACCTATTGGTGAGCCATTCAGTGTGGGGTTTCCGGCACCTTCGACATGATGCACAACAAATCCCTGCTGTCGCCTGGTGATGGCTGCGACTGCAACTCCTGGCTTGCCGATTGTTGTAACCACCTTTGTCAAGGGCACCTCTCGGCCGGACGCAGCACCCGATAACACCTTGATCGCTGCGTGGAATGCACCCAAACCCTGTGAGTCGCCCGCAACGGTAGAAAAACCGGAGTTCAAGGGCTGGGAAGCGGTTACAGCAGGCTTCGCCTTTACCACCATGGTTTTATCGAAGTTGTCCACGACACCGTCGGCCATAAACTTGATCTTGTACTTGCCTATCTCAATCCCGTCACCATGTCGGAGCTGCTGTTTTTTGACTGCCTTGCCGTTAACATAGGTGCCGTTGGTACTGTTGAGGTCCTCCAGAAAAACATCTGCACCTGTCATCAAGATAACTGCGTGCTCACCACTAACAGCAAGGTTGTCAATCACAATATCGTTGTAAGGTCGCCGCCCCAAAGTCGTTCTGTCTTTGGTGATTTGGACTTCTTTGATCACGACCTCATCGATCGACACGATCATTTTCGGCATGATCGACTCCTTTTCCTGTAGTTGTTTCTGGAAAACATTTTTTAAATTTACTTCCCTAACAGCCGGGCTATGAAGCCCTTTCTTTCAGCTGTCTCTTTCGCCGCAATCATCACGACTGAAATATTGTCTTTGCCGCCATTCTCATTGGCAACAGCCACAAGGTGATCAGCCACTTGATCCAGCCCCGAGCCTTGGCCAGTAATTCTAGCGATTACTTCGTCTGACACCATATCAGACAAGCCATCTGAGCACATAAGATACAAATCACCGGCCTCCACCGGAAACTCGTTGACCTCCAACATCACCGACTGCTCCACACCCAATGCACGCGTGACAAGATTCTTGATCGGGGAAACTGTTGCCTGCTCTGCAGTGATCAACCCTGCGTCGATTTGCTCTTGTAGCAAGGAGTGATCTTTTGTGATCTGTTCCATCGCACCTGAACGGATCCTGTAACAACGTGAATCCCCAATATGCCCCACGAGCAGCCGCTCATCTTTGAATACACAAAGGACAAGGGTGGTTCCCATGCCAGCAAAAGCGGGGTTGGCGTTAGCTGAGTTGTAGATCGCCAGATTGGCGTTGTCGACACAGATTTCCATGGCGCGCCGGATTTCTTTGGGCTGGGCCAGCACACCGGCTTCGATCAACCATCGACTCAGTTCCGATTTAATGAATGCAGTCGCCATCCCGCTGGCAATCTCACCTGCGTTGTAGCCGCCCATGCCATCGGCAAGCACAGCCACCAAAGACTCTTCGTCGAAAGCAACGGAATCTTCATTGTTATCTCTCGCCCTGCCGGGATCTGTTGCCGCATGAAATTGGTAGTTCATTGTTTTATATTTCCACGTCCGGCCCACGACTGATCTGGGTGGACGCAAATTCTGTTCCATCCTGTGCAGCGGTACGTTCAAAGGCGCTCGTACTTTCGAACGGATTTACCGGGTTATCGCCAGCAACTTGATTGGCTGCGGACATGTCTTGAAGGTGACGCAGCAATGCCTCCGAAAACTCAGCGCCTGTCTGAAACCGGAGGTCCGGTTGTTTTTGTAATGCCTTGTTGACCACAAGAGCCAGCGATTCACTCAGTTCACCGCGATGGACACGGGGGCTGGCAGCTTCTTCGTTGGCGATTTTGTACATGAGCTCAGCCATCGACTCCCCCCGGAAAGGAAGGACTCCTGTGAGAAGTTGGTACAGCATGACCCCCAGGGAGTAAAGGTCCGATCGTCCATCCACTTTTTTCCCCGCCAGTTGCTCTGGAGACATAAAGCTGGGTGTTCCAAGCACCAAACCGGTTTTCGTCTTGCTGCTGTCTGTGATGCGGGCAATTCCGAAATCAGTAACTTTAACGGTATCTGTGTCCCTCTCGTACATGATGTTCGCAGGCTTGATGTCGCGGTGGACCACCAGTTGCCGGTGCGCATAGTCCAAGGCAAGAGCTACACGGCTCACCACGCTGATGACCGTGGCAACAGGCAAAAGATTTCCATGCTTGGTGTGCTCGGCAAGATCACGGCCCTTTAAGAACTCCATGGCAATGTACGCAAGGTCATGCTCCTCGCCCGCGTCGAAAATCGTAACGATATTCTGGTGCTGTAGTCGCCCTGCTGTTTCTGCCTCGCGAAAGAATCGCTCTCTGGCATCGATCAGCTCGTCGCCTGAAAACTCCTCGCTCAGCGCCATGGTCTTAATGGCAACTACCCGTCCAATTTTCGGATCTCTGCCTTGGTAGACCACACCCATCGCGCCCTTGCCCAGCTCTTTTTCTACCTGGTAGCGCCCCAACATGGGCTTTTCCATGGAAGTGCCGTCGAGAACCATAGTGCCGCCCACATGACTTCCTGCACCAAGGATCACCGTTTCCGACAAATGCTTTGCCCTGTTTAGCTTTTGCTGCACATCCTTGAAAGCCGAGTCCATGGAAGCAATATGTTCGTAGACTGCCTGAGCCTTGTTGAATTGGCGCTTGCGTTCGAAATCCAGTGCAAGGCTGTACAGATTGCCCAGTACGGCATCGCTTCCCGGAACGCGACGGAATCGGTCAAACGCCATATCCAATTGCCCTTGGCCTTGAAGGGCAAGACCCATCATCCGGTTTGTTTCTGCGGACTCTTCATCCGACTTCACCTTCCCAGCTTCAGTCACTAAAAAGCGCTTGGTCGTCAATCCCATGTGTCCGGTCAAAAGAACCAGAACTGGCAGCAACAACTTCACCCACATAGACGCACCGGCAAGTAACCCGTACTCGAGGCCTACCAACACGATAAACAGTGAACCTGTTGTCCAAGCGGCCGCAGCAGCAGATAGTCTTGGCAAGCCCCAAAGCACATACCCAAATACCGCAAGGAGCGCCGCAAAGCTAATCCAAAGTCCCCAAGCAGGCTCTACGATAAAGTGCTCACTCAAAATACTCGACGTAATGTGCGCAATCGTTTCCGCTGGCGACAGTGCTGGATGCCCGGGTACAGGAAATTGCACGCCCACTCCAGCTGCAGTCGCACCGATGATCACAATCTTGTCAGCGTATTTGGACGCAGGAATTTTTCCGCTGATCACGTCGTAGAAAGAATCCACTTGGAAAGCCGGTCTGCCATCGCGATCGCGATAAAACTGTGGAAGCATCAGCGCTGACGAATCCGTCTTTATCTTCAAGCGACCAAGCTGGACTGAGTCTCCCTCGTTCAAGCGGATGTCGGCCGTAGTGAGATTCAAGCTTTTGAGAGCCGCCAACAACGACATTGAGGGGACGGCCTTACCGAAATAATTGACCAGCAATGGCTCCGACCGGACAGCACCATCTTGATCAAGAAACTGATTCAAATGTCCGACTGCAAGGGCCTCGCGTCCCAATAGGTCTATGGGGTACTGCCCGCTTAAGGCGGGAAGAGAATACCCATTTGTTTCATCCAAAGCTTGCTTTGCCACGAAAGCTGGAAGGTCGACATCAGGTTTCCCTTGGGGCTCACCCAACGAGAAGATGGAAGGCAACACAACATTTCCTGCCCGGTGAAGGCTTTTGGCCAAAAAAGTATCTGTGTCCAACGCTACTTCGGCCTCAGAAATTGTCCGGGCTATTGCTTCCAAGTTAGCCGTTGCAGGATCTGCACTATCCAACAATAGTTTCAGTTTCTGGATGTATATCAAACCGGCATCTACTTGCGGCTCGAAAAAAAACACTGTCTGAACAACTGTTTTTGCTTTCGCCTGAGCCAACAAATCGATCATGTTGGCTTGGTACGTTCTCGGCCAAGGCCATCGTCCGAGATTTGAAATGCTTTGATCATCAATCGCAATAACTGCGATCCGATCAGAAGGTTGGCGGTTAGTGGCGGTACTGGCTACGTCATAAAAACGACGCTCGAGGGAACTGACAAAGCCCGAGAATGTGTATGCGGTCAGGCTAATTACAACAACCACCAAGCCGGCAAACCAGTCCGAGCGCCACATTGCGGGCTTGTTTATACGATTTTTTGCCACACGCCTCCTCTATGTAAACCTTGAGGTTTGTTTGATCCAGTTTACCCACGAAGAAGGCATAAACCAGCGTGAGAAAGACGTTATCAGAGCCATTGGACTTCAACAAGGCGCAGAACCATCTGCCGACTGGTTTGCGGACAGATGGCAACAGAGTTCGACAAAAGGACCGGGAATCAAGCTCAAATCTTGTTTTTCGCAACGGTCGCACGTCGACGCACGACATAACCGGTTGCATACACCAACAATGCGCCGGTGACACCGAATGCATAGCCCCAGACTTTCTCCTGAGGGAAGAAGCCCACCAAGGCGGGGTCACTGTGTGCCATGGTGCCAGCAATCCAACCCAGTAGCATTCCACCGACAGTGATGATCAATGGGAATCTGTCCATCAACTTCAATACCAATTGGCTGCCCCACACAATGATGGGAATGCTGACCAAGAGTCCGAAAATCACCAAGGGCAACTGATGGGACTCGCCCGCTCCTGTGGCAGCGCCGGCAATCGCAATCACGTTGTCCACGCTCATGACGAGATCTGCCACGATCACAGTCTTTACCGCCGCCCAGAGTTTGTCACTACCTTCAATGCCGGAGTGCCCATCTTCATCTTGGGGAGACAACAGTTTGATGCCGATCCAAAGCAGAAGGGCGGCACCCACCAGCTTGAGATAGGGAACTTGCAAGAGCGTCAACGCGAATGCGATAAGCACCACCCTCAGCACGATCGCACCGGCGGTTCCCCACAAAATGCCTTTCAGACGCTGGTTTTCCGGAAGCTTTCGGCAAGCCAAAGCGATCACAACGGCGTTATCACCGCCCAGCAGGATATCGATCATGATGATCTGCCCGACGGCCAGCCAAAAATGCGCTGTCAAAAACTCTTCCATACAACCCCCATCCATTCCAGCACTAGAAACAACAAAGCCGGATTGTCCCGCAAGACACCCGGCTTTGTTAATCGCCCGGGCCTAGCCCGGGGGAAAGAACTGCTTACAGCAACGCTTTCAACAACTTCGCCATCTCGGACGGGTTGCGGGTCACTTTGAAACCACACTCTTCCATCACAGCCAACTTGGCATCCGCAGTGTCTGCACCGCCGGAGATCAAGGCGCCCGCATGGCCCATGCGTTTTCCGGGAGGGGCGGTCACGCCGGCGATGAAGCCAACCACAGGCTTCTTCATGTTCAGCTTGCACCAGCGGGCAGCTTCAGCTTCATCGGGCCCGCCGATTTCGCCGATCATGATGACCGCATCGGTATCCGGATCCTCGTTGAATGCCTTCATCACATCGATGTGCTTTAGACCGTTGATCGGGTCACCACCGATACCGACCGCAGAAGACTGACCCAGACCGATTTCGGTCAACTGAGCCACTGCTTCGTAAGTCAGCGTACCGGAACGGGACACCACACCGATACGACCTTTGCGATGAATGTGGCCGGGCATGATGCCGATCTTGATTTCATCGGGGGTGATCAAACCGGGACAGTTAGGGCCCAGCAGAAGGGTTTTCTTGCCGCCGGCAGCTTCTTTGGCCTTCATCTTATTGCGCACTTCCAGCATGTCCTTGACGGGGATGCCTTCGGTAATGCAAATGGCCAAGTCCAAGTCAGCTTCCACTGCTTCCCAGATGGCCGCTGCTGCGCCGGCTGGAGGCACATAGATCACGGAAACAGTAGCGCCGGTTTCGGCAGCAGCGTCTTTAACTGAGGCGTAGATCGGGATATTGAAGATGGACTCGCCCGCCTTCTTGGGGTTCACACCCGCCACAAAGCAGTTTTTGCCGTTTGCGTATTCCTGGCACTTCTCAGTATGGAACTGACCGGTCTTGCCGGTAATGCCTTGGGTGATGACTTTGGTGTCTTTGTTGATAAAGATCGACATGGTGTTTCCTTAGCGGGCTTTGACGGCTGCAACAACTTTTTCGGCCGCTTCGGCCATGCTGTCGGCGCTGATGATAGGCAAGCCGGACTCGGCCAGCATCTTTTTGCCCAAGTCTTCGTTTGTGCCCTTCATGCGCACTACCAAAGGCACAGACAGGTTCACTGCCTTGCAAGCAGTGATCACGCCGGTGGCGATGGTGTCGCACTTCATGATGCCGCCGAAGATGTTGACCATGATGGCCTCGACCTTGGGGTTCTTCAACATGATCTTGAAGGCTTCTGTCACCTTTTCTGGGGTGGCGCCGCCGCCCACGTCCAAGAAGTTGGCCGGCTCAGCGCCGTACAACTTGATGGTGTCCATGGTCGCCATGGCCAAACCTGCACCGTTCACCAGGCAGCCGATGTTGCCATCCAGGCTGATGTAAGCGAGGTCGAATTTGGAAGCTTCCACTTCTGCCGCGTCTTCTTCGTCCAAGTCGCGATAAGCCACGATTTCAGGGTGACGGAACAATGCGTTTGGATCGAAGTTGAACTTCGCATCCAAGGCCATCACATTGCCCTTGCTATCGCAGTTCAACGGATTGATTTCCACCAAGGAAGCATCAGTTTCCATGTAGCACTTGTAGAGCTTGGCGAAAATGTCCACCGCTTGATCCACGGAGGCGCCAGTCAAGCCGATAGCCGCAGCCACCTTCCTGCTCTGCTCAGTGGTGATTCCAGTCAAGGGGTCGATCATTTCGGTAATGATCTTCTCGGGGGTGGAGTGCGCCACTTCCTCAATATCCATGCCGCCTTCGCTGGAAGCGATCAGGGCAACCTTTTGAGTGGCACGGTCTGTTACCAGCGAAACGTAGAGTTCGTTCTTGATGTCCGCGCCGTCTTCGATGTACAGACGACGTACCTTCTGACCTTCGGGACCAGTTTGGTGCGTCTTGAGCTGCATGCCAAGGATTTCAGTAGCAAGGCGCTTGACGTCATCGATGGTTTTGGCAACTTTCACGCCGCCGCCTTTGCCGCGACCACCAGCGTGGATTTGTGCCTTGACAACCCAAACCGGGCCGCCGAGTTTTTGAGCGGCTTCCACCGCTTCTTGCACTGTAAAGGCCGGAATGCCGCGGGGCACCGGCACACCGAATTGGCGCAAGATTTCCTTGCCTTGGTACTCGTGAATCTTCATGACGTCTCTCTTTGGGACAGGACTATGTTCACCGTGTGGTAACGAGGATGTAATCACCACACGGCACTGGACACATCAACCCGCGAATGTATCATGCTGCGATGCACAACACTTGTGCGAGGCTTACAGCTGGTGCATGCCAAATCGTTCATGCCTTCAGCCTGCCGAGTTTGATCCGCAATATTTGCCCCTTGCTTACACCATGAAAAAAATCTTCATCGACGGCGAAGCCGGCACCACCGGCTTGCAAATCAGGGAACGTCTGCAAACCATGCCGCAGATCGAATTGATCAGCATTGATCCGGCATTGCGCAAAGACCCGCAAGCCAAGCGCGCCTTGATCGCGCAGGCTGACATGGTAATTTTGTGCCTGCACGACGATGCTGCCAAAGACACCGTCGCAATGATTGACGCGCTGGAACAGGAGACCGGCAAGCCCGGCCCCCGCATCATTGATGCATCGACCGCTCACCGCGTGGACCCGAACTGGGTATATGGCTTCCCGGAGCTGGCTGCCACCCAGCGCGATGCGGTAGCCAATGCGCAAAGGGTGAGCAATCCCGGCTGCTACGCCACGGGCGCGATTGCGTTGATCCGTCCTTTGGTTGATGCCGGCTTGTTGCCCGAGGACTTCGCCGTGTGCCTGCCTTCCGTGAGCGGATTCTCCGGCGGCGGTCGCACCATGATCGAAGCCTATGAGCAAGGCTCAGCGCCTCCATTTGAGCTGTATGCCCTGGGTTTGAAGCACAAACACATTCCTGAAATCATGAAGTACACCGGCCTGACCCGCCGGCCCTTGTTTGTGCCGTCGGTGGGCAATTTCATTCAGGGCATGCTGGTGCAACTGCCACTGCACCTGGACACACTACCCGGCCAACCAAGTGCGCAAGACCTGCACAACGCATTGGCCAAGCACTACGCGGGCAGCGAATGGGTGACGGTGGAACCCGTTACGCCCGACCTGAAGCTCGACGCAGTTGCCTTGGCCGATACCAACAAGCTGGAGTTGCGCGTGTTCGGCAACGATGCGAAGGCGGATGGCTTTGCGCACGCTGTGTTGGTTGCCCGCTTGGACAACCTGGGCAAAGGCGCCAGCGGCGCTGCGGTCCAGAACCTGCAGTTGATGCTGGGCCTGTAAGCCTCAGTATTCGCCTTCGTCACCTCCGCCAGAGACCACCCGGTGGATGGTGTCTCCCCCGAAGCCGCGCCCGGCCAGAAAGCGCATTTGCTTGGCGCGCTCCGCCGCGTCCTGCGGCTGGGTCCCGAACTTTTTGCGCCACACATCGCGCGCCCGGTCCAACTCCGTAGCTCGCAACGTAGCCACTGCCTCGGACACGGCTTCTGGAGCCAGCCCTTTAGCTTGAAGCTCCTGCTTGATGCGCGCGGTGCCGAGCTTTCCGGCACGTCGGTACAGCACAGAGCCGACCACCCGCTCTTCATTGATGAAATCCTTGGCTGCTAGGGCATCAAGCGCCTTGGCCAGTGTCCCGGGCTCCTCTTCAAAGCGCTGGAGCTTGCGCTCCAGCTCCACACGCGAATGCTCGCGGGTACTGAGCAAGCGCAATGCGCGAGCGGTAAGTGATGGGGATTGGGTTGCCACTGCAGATCCTGGAGCCCGTTCAATGCTATGAATTCAGTAGCTGCCGGCGCACGTTTTATGAGCGCCGGAAGCACATTCAATCATTATTCCGCTTTGTCGGCCTTGTCCGCTTTCTTGCCCTTGGCTTTGGCTTCAGGCTCTGCCACCGGCAACAAAGGGATGCCGAGGTTGGCCCGTACTTTGTTCTCGATTTCGACAGACAACTCAGGATTCTCGCGGAGGAATTCGCGGGCGTTGTCACGCCCCTGGCCGATCTTCTCGCCTTGGTAGGCGTACCAGGCACCGGATTTTTCCAGGATGCCGGCGTTCACGCCCATGTCGATGATTTCGCCGTGGCGGCTGATGCCTTCACCGAACAGAATATCGAACTCCGCCGTCTTGAACGGAGGGCTGACCTTGTTCTTGACTACTTTGACTTTGGTCTCGTTACCAATGGCCTCTTCGCCCTTTTTGATGGTGCCGGTGCGGCGGATGTCCAGTCGCACCGAGGCGTAGAACTTCAGCGCGTTACCGCCGGTGGTGGTTTCGGGCGAGCCGAGCGTGACACCAATCTTCATGCGGATCTGGTTGATGAAGATGACAATGCAGTTGGTCTTCTTGATGTGGGCGGTGAGTTTGCGCAGCGCCTGACTCATCAAACGGGCTTGCAGGCCGGGCAACGAGTCGCCCATTTCGCCCTCTAACTCGGCCTTGGGGGTCAACGCAGCTACCGAGTCCACGATGATCAGATCCACCGCGCCGGAGCGCACCAGGCTGTCTACAATTTCCAGGGCCTGTTCGCCGGTGTCGGGCTGGCTGATCAGCAGGTCTTGCAAGTTCACACCCAGCTTTTGGGCGTATTGGATGTCCAGCGCATGCTCAGCATCCACGAAAGCGCATTGGCCGCCTTGCTTTTGCATCTCAGCCACCACTTGCAGTGTCAGCGTGGTTTTGCCGGACGACTCCGGTCCATAGATTTCGACCACGCGGCCACGGGGCAGACCGCCCACACCCAGCGCGATGTCCAGACCCAAAGAGCCGGTGGACACGACCTGAATGTCTTCAATCACCTCGCCCTCGCCCAGACGCATGATGGTGCCCTTGCCGAATTGCTTTTCGATCTGGGCCAGAGCGACTTGCAGGGCCTTGGCCTTCTCTGCGTTGGCTGCGGGGTTCTTGACGGGTGCGTCCATGGAAATCTCCTGAAAAATCAATTGGTAGGGTGACAAATTGCATCTGGTTTTAACAACAGGCTGGATGCTTGAACAGTAGTTTATGGCTTCGATGAAACAGCTACAAGCTGTTTTTTGGTCAGTTTGCATTACTATTTAGACTATGCAGTTTTCACCACACGCAGATACCTGGCGCAGCAACCATGTCGGCCACTGGCTGCGGCTGGCTTTGGAGCGCTTCGATGGGCGGGTGCTTCAGCTGATGGGCAGCCACCCCACGGTTCCGCTGGGCCTGGCCAATCTGGCTGCACGCGGGCAGGTCGGAGCAGCACACATTCACATCACGCGGCATCTGGAGCTACAAGGCACCCGCCTGACAGACCTGGCCGCACGGGCCTGCATGACCAAACAAGCCATGGCCACGTTGGTCACTCAGTGCGAAGCCTGGGGCATGGTGCAGCGGGAGAGCGATGCAGCCGACGCCCGCGCCAAACGCATCTGCTTCACTGCTGCCGGCCTGGCATGGGTGCAGGCCTACCAAGACGCCGTGCAGCAGGCACAGGCGGAGCTGGAACAATCTGTCGGCCCCGAAGTGGCCACGGTGATCGCACTGGGTCTGGAAGCCTATGCCAGCCATTGACCGGATACTGCTTCACCGCAAGTGGGCGCCCGTACGAGGCGCCTAGAATGGCATGCAAGCGGCCGCAGCGCCGCACCCCGCACGGAGACACACATGCGCATTCTCATAGCTGAAGACGATCAAGTTCTGGCCGATGGCCTGCTGCGCGCATTGCGCAGCGCAGGTGCCGCGGTGGACCATGTGGCCAGCGGCACCGAAGCCGATGCCGCGCTCATGACCAACACCGAGTTCGACCTGCTGATCCTCGACTTGGGCCTGCCCAAAATGCACGGACTGGAAGTCCTCAAAAAGCTGCGTGCTCGGGGTTCCTCGCTACCGGTGCTGATCCTGACAGCGGCGGACAGCGTGGATGAGCGTGTCAAAGGCTTGGACTACGGTGCCGACGACTACAGGGCCAAACCATTCCGCCTGCAAGAGCTCGAAGCCCGCGTGCGCGCCTTGATCCGCCGCGGCATGGGAGCCACCAGCAGCAGCATCAAACACGGCCCGCTGACCTACGACCAAGCTGGTCGCGTAGCCACCATAGACGGCAAGATGGTCGAGCTCTCTGCCCGAGAGCTCGGCCTCCTGGAAGTACTGCTGCAGCGCGCTGGCCGCCTGGTCAGCAAAGACCAGCTGGTAGAGCGCCTCTGCGAATGGGGCGAAGAGGTAAGTAACAACGCCATCGAGGTCTACATCCACCGCCTGCGCAAAAAGATCGAGAAAGGCCCCATCCGTATCGCCACCGTGCGCGGCCTCGGATACTGCCTGGAGAAGATTCCCTCGTGAAGATCTTCCAGCGGGAACAACGCAGCCTGTTCGGGGAAATCCTCGACTGGATGCTGACCCCGCTGCTTCTGTTGTGGCCTGTCAGCCTGGTGCTTACCTGGCTGGTAGCCCAAGGCATTGCCGGCAAACCGTTTGACCGCGCGCTCGAATACAACGCCGGCGCTCTGGCCCAGCTCATCACCGTCAACAAAAATAAAGCCCAGTTCGTGCTGCCCCTGCCAGCGCGCGAGCTGCTACGCACAGAGGACTCCGACACCGTTTACTACCAGGTGTTGGGCACCCAGGGGGAATACCTCAGCGGTGAGAAGGATTTGCCCTTGCCCCCGGAAGACGAGCGCTTGCCGCCCGGTGAAATCCGCATGCGTGAGGTGGACTACAAGGGCACCGATCTGCGCGTCGCCTACATGTGGGTGCGGGTGGATGTACCGGACCAACGGCTTGCGTTGGTACAGGTGGCCGAAACCATGGACAAGCGTTCGGTGCTGGCCACCGAAATTGTCAAAGGCGTGATGCTGCCGCAGTTCGTCATCCTGCCACTGGCGGTACTTTTGGTGTGGTTGGCACTGGTGCAGGCTATCAAGCCGTTGAACCGCCTGGAAGAACGCATACGTGCCCGAAGCCCCGACGACTTGAGCCCGCTGGACGTAGAGGCGGTGCCGCTGGAGGTCGTGCCACTCGTGTCCTCGGTCAATGACCTGCTGATGCGACTCAAAGACTCGATCGCCACGCAGAAGCGCTTTCTGGCCGATGCGGCGCACCAACTCAAGACCCCACTGGCCGGCCTTCGCATGCAGGCCGACCTGGCGCAGCGCCAGGGCGCGAGCGCGGACGACCTCAAACAGTCCCTGCGGCAGATCGGCCGTTCCAGCATCCGCGCCACCCACACGGTGAACCAGCTGCTGGCACTCGCCCGAGCTGAAAGTAGCGGCACTGTGTTGGCCCACCAGCCCTGTGACCTGGCCAAGCTCACCATGGATGTGGTGCGTGACTGTGTACCCCGAGCACTGGAAAAGTCCATCGACCTTGGCTATGAGGGGGTGGAAGCCGGCACCCCCGGCGTGTCCATCCCGGGAAACATCACTTTGCTCAAAGAAATGGTGCGCAACCTGGTGGACAACGCCATCAATTACACGCCGTCCACGGAAGAGCGCGCAGGCGTCATAACTGCGCGGGTGCTGCTGGATCCGTTCAGCGGAGCGTTGGTACTGCAGGTGGAAGACAACGGCCCCGGCATCCCCCCGGCCGAGCGGGAGCTGGTGTTCCAGCCCTTTTACCGCGCGCTGGGCAATGAAGCGGACGGCTCCGGTCTGGGCCTGCCCATCGTGCAAGAGATCGCCCGCCAGCATCATGCGGAAATCGCAGTGGATGACAGTCGCCCCGGCCACACTCCGCCGGGCATCACCTTTACACTGCGCTTCTCGCGCCAGCTTGAAGTGGAAAGCGTTTGAGGCCTAGCTGCAGGCCTTGAAACTCTGGCCCGCCATCGCGGCCTTGAGATCCGGCAACTTGGCCTTCAAAGCATCAGACACGGCAGGCAGCTTGAGCTGGTTCGCGGTGCCCGCTTCGCGCTCTTGTACCACCTTGGCGGTGCGAATACCTTTGGGTGCCAGCTTGGCCAGCTCGGCCTTGGCGGCAGCTTCTGAATCAAATGCAGCCAGCACCAGGCCCGGTTGCAGGTCGGGGGTGCCGACCGCATCCGCCTTGATGCCCATGCCCGCCAGCTCTGCGCGCTTCTTGACCTGAAGGTCGGCAGAAGCGTATTTGCCCATATAGACAATCCAGCGCTCCGATTCCTTGACAGACTCTATCTGCCAGCTGCCACTGGGCAGGGCAGCATCCAACGCTTTGCGCAAGCTGGCCGCCTGTACGTCGTCAAACGGGCCTGCTTGCAGGCATTCCTTGGGCGCCAGGTCGGCTTGTACCTGGGCTTCGGCCTTCTTCAGGTCGCCAGCGCTCAACAGCTGGATCATCTCCGGCTTGATCTGCTGCTCCATGCGGTGCGGCTCGTTCGGAGCTACCGGGCCGAAGCCATACATCTTCAGGTAGTCGTGGCTCCATGCAAAGTACACGCCATTGGCCAGTAACAGCACCAGAACAATCAGTCGCAACATACGGATCAGGACAGAGAGGAAGGGGACGCGGGGCGCACACTCACCTCCGCGCTATTGATTTTGACGAGGCCGCTGTCAGTATGCACCAGCAGCACGCCGCCTGCATCCACTCCTTTGGCGAAACCTTGGGTCCCATCTGTGCAGACGACCGGCTGGCCGTACAACAAATCACGACCGTGGAACGCCTGCCGTAACGGCGCAAAGCCCTGAGAGGCAAAAACCAGCACGGCGTGCACCAAAGGCGCTGCCACCTTCTGCAATACCGCGGGTGCATCCAGCCCGGGCATCAGCTCCTGCAAGGCGGCAGGAGGCGTGCGCAAACCGTCGCCTTCCCGGGGCGTGATGTTGATGCCGATACCGATCACCGCGTAGCGCTGGTCCCCGGCACTGGCGGTCTCAATCAGGATGCCGGCCAGCTTGCGGCCCTGCCACCACACATCGTTGGGCCACTTCAGTTGCAGGTCCGGGTGCAGGCTTTGCACCACCGACAGCCCGACCGCCAAGGACAAGCCCGACCAGTCTTGCGGCTGCAAGGGCAGTCCCAGTGAGAAAGTCAGCGTGCCGCCGTCGCCCTGGGTGTCACTCCTCCAGTCGCGGCCCAAGCGGCCACGGCCTGCGGTCTGACGCTCGCCCACCAGCAGGACGGGTTCGGTAAGGCCGGCACGGGCACGGCGCATCAGTTCGGTGTTGGTGGAATCCACCTCCGGCAGGATCTCCACACTGAAGCCCGGGAGCACGGCAAACACCTCCTCCCAGATCGCTTCAGCGGGCCAGCGCATGCTCATCGTTTAGGGGCGAGAAGGGTACCGCGGCAATTGGCACTGCCGCACCAGCAGGGGTACTCGGCCTTGAGTTTGGCGGTGTAGCGCTCGTCCAGAATCAGGCCGTAGTCGTAGTTCAGCTCTTCACCCGCGCTGATATTGCGCAAGGCCTTGATAAACACGCGCCCCTCTTCCTCATCGGCGATGCAGTTGCCGTCGCAGGAGTGGTTGATCCAGCGGGAGGAATTGCCACCAAACAGGGCGTCAATCACATTGCCGTTTTCGAGCGAGAAGTAGAAGGTGTGGTTCGGGTCTTTGGGATCGTGGGGATGGCGGTCCTGGGCTTCCTGCCAGCTGATCACTTCGCCCACATACTCGATGATGGTTTCACCCTCAGCAATATCCTGCAGTGCAAACACCCCTTTGCCATGTACCCCGGAGCGCCGGGTCTGGATGCGGCGCTGGTTCGAAGTCGATGCGCCGGCGGAGGATTTCACTGGAGTTTTTGCCACGGATGGAAAATTTGGTATGGTGAATCGTATGGGCGCGCATGTGTGCGTGCCTGCGTGTGCAAGTGCGCGCCTGCGCGCACGCGAGAACTGGATTGTAGTCAGATGAAAACATTAGTTATTGCGGAAAAGCCGTCGGTCGCCCAAGACATCGTGCGTGCACTCACACCGGTGGCCGGCAAGTTTGAGAAACATGATGAGTACTTCGAGAGCGACACCTATGTCGTCTCCAGCGCCGTAGGCCACCTGGTCGAGATCCAGGCCCCTGAACAATATGACGTCAAACGTGGCAAGTGGAGCTTTGCGCACCTGCCGGTGATCCCGCCGCACTTTGACCTCAAGCCCGTGGACAAGACAAAGACGCGCCTGAACGCCGTGGTCAAGCTGGCCAAACGCAAAGACGTGGACAAGCTGGTTAATGCCTGTGACGCGGGCCGCGAAGGAGAACTGATCTTCCGCCTGATCGAACAGTACGCCGGTGGCGCCAAGCCGCTGGGCAAGCCGGTCAGCCGCCTGTGGCTGCAGTCCATGACGCCCCAGGCCATCCGCGATGGCTTTGACAACCTGCGCACCAATGCCCAGATGCAGCCCCTTGCCGACGCGGCCCGCTGCCGGTCTGAAGCCGACTGGCTGGTGGGTATCAACGGCACCCGTGCGATGACCGCGTTTAACAGTCGCGACGGCGGTTTCTTCCTGACCACCGTGGGCCGGGTGCAGACTCCCACGCTCTCCGTGGTGGTAGAGCGCGAAGAGCTGATCCGCAAGTTTGTCAGCCGCGATTACTGGGAGATTCACGCCACCTTTACCGCCCAAGCGGGCGAGTACGCTGGCAAGTGGTTCAACCCAGCCCACAAAAAAGATGCCGACGACGCCGAGAAAAAGGCCGACCGGGTCTGGACCCAGGCCGAGGCCAAGGCGATTGCAGACGCTGTGCGCGGCCAGCCCGCCACCGTGACCGAAGAGAGCAAGCCCACCACCCAGGCTTCTCCCCTGCTGTTTGACCTGACCAGCCTGCAGCGCGAGGCCAACGGCAAGTTCGGCTTCTCGGCCAAGACCACCTTGCAGATTGCCCAGAGCCTGTACGAGCGTCACAAGGCCCTGACCTACCCGCGTACCGATTCCCGAGCTCTGCCGGAAGACTATGTGCCCGTGGTGAAAAAGACCTTCGAAATGCTGGCTGACAGCGACATGCGCCACCTGGCGCCGCACGCCCTGGTCGCACTGAATGGAAACTACATCAAGCCCACCAAGCGCGTGTTCGACAACGCCAAGGTCTCGGATCACTTTGCCATCATCCCCACCCTGCAAGCGCCCAGCGGCCTGAGCGAGGCGGAGCAAAAGCTGTACGACCTGGTCGTGCGCCGCTTCATGGCAGTGTTCTTCCCGAGTGCCGAATATCAGGTCACCACCCGCATCACCACCGCTGCCCAGCACGCCTTCAAAACCGAAGGCAAGGTGCTGGTCAAGCCAGGCTGGCTGGCCATCTACGGCAAAGAAGCCGCCGCCGAAGTGGAAGACGCCAAGGAAGGCGACAAAGGCCAGAACCTGGTGCCCGTGGCGCCCGGCGAAAAGGTCAAGGGCGACCCGGTGGACCCCAAGGGCCTCAAGACGAAACCGCCTGCTCGCTACTCCGAAGCTACCTTACTCGGCGCCATGGAAGGTGCCGGCAAAACCGTGGAAGACGACGAGCTGCGCGAAGCCATGCAAGAGAAGGGATTGGGCACACCAGCCACCCGCTCCAGCATCATCGAAGGCCTGATTGCCGAGAAGTACATGCTGCGCGAAGGCCGCGAGCTGATACCAACTGCCAAGTCCTTCCAGCTCATGACGCTCTTGCGCGGGCTGGACGTGCAGGAACTGACCAAGGCCGAGCTCACCGGTGAGTGGGAATACAAGCTCGCCCAGATGGAGCAGGGCAAGCTCAGCCGCGAGAAGTTCATGGCCGAGATCGCCGCCATGACCGAGCACATGGTCAAAAAGGCCAAGGAATACGACCGCGACACCATTCCCGGTGACTACGCCACGCTGGCAGCCCCTTGCCCCAACTGCGGTGGCATCGTCAAAGAAAACTACCGCCGCTATACCTGTACCGGTGCAGATGGCCACAGCGAAGGCTGCGGTTTCTCGTTCGGTAAATCCCCGGCGGGGCGCACCTTCGAACCCGCAGAGGTAGAGCAGTTCCTGCGTGACAAACACATCGGCCCCTTGGACGGCTTCCGCTCCAAGGCCGGCTGGCCCTTTGTGGCCGAGATGGTCATCAAGTTTGACGAAGAGGCCAAGAACTACAAACTGGAGTTCGACTTCGGCGACGACAAGGCCGGCGAAGAAGACGGTGAACTGGTCGACTTCGGCACCCAAACCGCCTTGGGCGCTTGCCCCAAGTGCGGCGGCAACGTGTTTGAACACGGCAAAAACTACGTGTGTGAAAAATCGGTCCCCACCGATGCCCAGCCCACCCCGAGCTGCGACTTCAAGAGCGGCCAGATCATCCTGCAGCAACCCATCGAGCGCGAGCAGATGCAAAAGCTGCTGGCCACCGGCAAGACCGACCTGCTCGACAAGTTCGTCTCGATGCGCACCCGCCGTGCCTTCAAGGCCATGCTGGCCTGGGATGCGGCTGAGGGCAAGGTGAACTTCGAGTTCGCACCCAGCAAATTCCCGCCCCGCAAGACCGCTTTCAAGGCAGCCGCCAAGACCGGTGCCGCTACCAAAACAGGAGCTGCTCGCGCAGGAAACACGGGCGCTGCAGCCAAAAAAGCACCTGCAAAGAAGGCCGCTGCCGCCAAAGAAGCCAAGCCCAAGGCTCCGCGCAAAACCACCGCAGCCAGCGGCAAACAGCCCAGCGCCGAATTGGCTGCAGTGATCGGTGCAGAGCCGATCGCGCGACCGCAGGTCATGAAAAAACTGTGGGACTACATCAAGGCCAACGGCCTGCAGGACGCCAAGGACAAGCGCAGCATCAATGCCGATGCCAAACTGCTCGCGGTGTTCGGCAAGCCGCAGGTCACCATGTTTGAGTTGGCCGGCATTGCCGGCAAGCACCTCAGTTAAGGCCCCCGTCATTTTGGTCGGTCACACTGCGCACCATGCAATTTACCGAACAAGAAGACGAACACGCCCCCCACAGTGCCGCTGAACGCGCTGCGGCTGCGAGCCGCAGCACCTGGGTGAGTGTGGTGGTGAACGTGCTTTTGGCCAGTGCCCAAATCATTGTGGGCACGCTCACCAAATCGCAGGCGTTGATCGCCGACGGCATCCACTCCCTGTCCGATCTGGTGTCAGACTTTGTGGTGCTGTTCGCCGGGCACCACGCCAAAAAAGACGCGGATGCCGACCACCCTTATGGCCATCAACGCTTCGAAACGGCCGCCTCGCTGGCGCTGGGTGCCATCCTGCTGGCGGTAGGTGGCGGCATGGTCTGGTCGGCACTGCAGAAGCTCGAGGCCCCGGGCACCATCGCCCCGGCCCACACTACCGCCCTTTGGGTCGCGCTGGGTGGCATCCTGACCAAGGAGCTGTTGTTCCGCTACATGCTGCGCACAGCCAAAGCCGTCAAATCGAGTCTGTTGGTGGCCAATGCCTGGCATGCGCGCTCGGACGCTGCGTCTTCGCTGGTGGTCAGCTTGGGCATTCTGGGCAGCATGGCGGGCTACCCGCTGCTGGACCCGATTGCTGCGCTGATTGTGGGCTTCATGGTCGGCAAGATGGGCTGGAGCTTCGGCTGGGACGCGCTGCACGACCTGATGGACCGCGCGGTGGACGAAGAAGAAGTACAAGCCATACGGGCCACCCTTTTGGCTACGCCCGGCGTGGCCGGTGTGCACGACGTACGCACCCGCAAGATGGGCGACATGGTGGTGGCCGACGCCCATATTGAAGTGGACGCCAAACTCACCGTCGAAGAGGGCCACAACATCGCCGTTGCCGCGCGCAACGCCGTGCTTCAACGCCACCGGGTACTCAACCTGATGACCCATGTGGACCCGGCCCACCGGCCGGACGCAGACCACCAGCCGGTGGTCTGAGAGCCTACTCAGAACCGCGTTGACTGGCCTGAGCGGGCTTGACGCCGCCGGCCCAACGCCAAGCTACCAGCGCAGCCACCACCGCCAACTGGACCGCCATGGCCACCCAAGGTGCCAGGCCCAACGATCCCCCGCCCTTCACCAGTTCCTGTAGCCCGAACAAAGGCTCAAACCAGGTCGCCAGCTCAGGCGCAGTGCTAGCCACCAGGCCGGGTAACACTACGCCGAGCACAAACAAGGTGAGCAAAGTCATGCCGGCCGGCTTGCGCGTGGTGTTGCGCAGCGCAAAGAAGTGGTAGATGCCGCAGTCCCTCAGGCAATGCAGCAGGGCCAGCCACATCACACTACCTAGCGAAGCAAGGTGCTGGTCGGGGTTGATGCCCAGCACGCCATAGAGCAACACAAACAACGCCGCCATGGCCCAGCTCACCGGCCACAAGGGCAGGGCCTGCAGCATGCGGCGGCGGGGGCTGTGCATGTGGTGGAACAGCACCGCCTGCCAGACCAGGCGGTTGTTGCTCTCGGTAAACAGCGCCGCATAAGTGGCCAGCAGCGCCACGCCTGCCAAGGGCACCATCAGGTTGGCATCGCGGGCGTCTTCGGGCATGAAGCCGGCAAGCATCCAGCCCAGAGCCAGCACACCGAATGCCCAGGCCCACGGGGTAGACCGCACCATCAGCTGCTTGCCCATGCTGCGCCACAGGGCCAGCAGCCCCAAGGCCAACATGAAGGCGGCGAGCACAAGCGACTGCACCGGCAAGGGAAGCCCCAGACTCCACCAGCCACCGGTGGCAGAGGTATCTTCTGTTGGGTTGCTCAGCAACATGAACAGCATGGGCAAGGTCTGCAAGGCGAAGAACACGCCAAACAGGCGCGCCGCCGTACTACTGGATTTTTCGGAGCGCAGGTCCAGAGTGTGCAAGCGGCTGGCCATCAGCCAAGCGTGCAGGGCCACGGCGCCGGTCGCCCCTGTCAACAACCAGGCACAGCGGCTGAGGAAACCGGGCAAGCTAGACGCCGCCAGCACCGCCACCACGGCACAAAGCAAAGCACCGTACCAGACGTAGGCCGTGCTGCCGAACAGCTTGCCCCACGCCATTTGCCAAGGGGTGAGCGCGCTCAGGCGCTGCTGGTCCCAAGTGCGCTCCGTCACTTCGCTGTTGATGCTGGACATAACGAGCAAGCTGCCCCAGCCCACGGTGAGACCGGTGAACAGAACCGTGCAGGCGATAAACAGGTTGTCGCGCGGGTTGTGTTCGCTCATGGCGACTGCGAGCAATGCGATCAGCGTCAACACCCCGGGCATGAGGGCGAGGCGGGCAGGCGAGATTTCCAACCAGAGGTTGCGCTTGAATTCCGGGTTCATGGTGCAGCTCCGAAGGAGTTGTGGGAATCGGCCTGGCTGTAGCTAGTCTGCAAGCTGGTGCGTACTTCCTGAAAGGCACACACAGGCACACCTGCTGCAGTGAGCTTGGCCAGCAGGGCCGCTCGCGCTGCCAGGTCACCGGCGGGCAGGTACACCGTCGTGGGTGTGGCGCCACTGGCATCCAGATGCGCCACTTCAAAACCGGCCAGCACTTGGGCCAGTTGCGGCGCGGGCGCAGCCAACTGCACTTGCACCAGCGCCTTGACCACGCCTTCGCTGCCGATAGCCGTCGTGGCCAGGCTGGCAAAGCGGCTGACCCGCCCGTCGCGGATGGAGAGGATGTGGGTGCAGTACTCGTCCAGCTCGCTCAGGATGTGGCTGGACACTACCAGCGTCATGCCATGGGACTGCAGGTTGCGGAACAAGGACGATAGGTCCGCGCGCGCTTCCGGGTCCAGGCCACTGGCGGGCTCGTCGAGCAGCAGCACCTGCGGCATATGCACGATGGCCTGGCCGATCGCCACCCGCTGGCGCTGGCCGCGCGAGAGGTTGCTGGACAGGCTTTGCAGCTTGTTTTCCAGATTCAGGAAGCGGGCTACTTCCTTGACCCGCTTGGTAATGTGCTTGTCTGCGATGCCCTGGGAGGCTGCGGCATAGCGCAGGCACTGCTCCACCGTGAGGTCCTGGTAGAGGCCAAAAAAATCCGAGAGGTAGCCCAGCTTGGTGTGCACCTCGCGCGGATGCTCCTGCACATCCACACCACCTACTGTGATGGTGCCCGCCAATGGCGTATCCAGCCCGGCGATGCAGCGCATCAGCGTGGACTTGCCGGCACCATTGGGCCCCACCAGAGCGGTGACCGTGCCCTGCGGGATATCCACCGAGACCCCATGCAGGGCGCGGTGCCCCAGGTAGTCAAAGACCAATCCACTCACGTGAATCATGGAAAGCCGTCCCTTCAGCAGTGGATATTTGCTATATTTTCAGTAGCTGCTCGCGCATTATCCACGGGCGCCAGCAGCCATTTTTCAATGACCGGTGTTCTGGTGGCTGCTATTGAGAAGCTTGTCGGTGTAAGCAATGGCAATGGCAGACAGCAAGAAGGTGATATGGATGGCCGTCTGGGCAATCAGCACCTTCTCGTCATAGTTGGCGGCGTTGATGAAGGTCTTGAGCAGGTGAATGGAGCTGATACCAATGATGGCAGTGGCCAGTTTCACCTTGAGCACCGAGGCGTTCACATGGCTCAGCCACTCGGGTTGGTCAGGGTGGCCGTCCAGGTCCATGCGGCTCACAAAGGTTTCGTAGCCACCCACGATCACCATGATCAGCAGGTTGGAGATCATCACCACGTCAATCAGCGCCAGCACCACCAGCATGATGATGGTCTCGTTCAACGCGGGCACGGGCACGTCGGACTTGTAGCCGATGCTGCTTACGAGCGCCTGCAGCGCGGTCTGGCTGCCGAAAGCGGCTTCCAGCAGGTGCACCAGCTCCACCCAGAAGTGAAACACGTACACGCCTTGCGCGGCGATCAGGCCCAGGTACAAGGGCAGCTGCAACCAGCGGCTGGCAAAAATGAAATTGGGAATGGGGCGCAACTTGGGTTTCTTGGGAGTGGAGTCAGGAGTGGTCATGGAATTTTCCGTAAGTTGGTGCCGGGCACCGTGTGTGCCGGCATTGTAGAAAAGCGGGGCATCCCCCTACGCAGCGGTGCGCAGACACTGGCTACCTTGCCACTGCGCACCCGGTGCCAACTGCACAGGCACGCCCACGGATGCAGCCTCGACACACAGGAAGCGGGCAAAGCCTCCGGCAGGCAAATCGGCAATCACAGCCTGGGGACCGGGGTTCCAGACCACCGCGTCGGTAAAGCCTTCGTGGGCGATATCCAGCGCCGCTGCGGGGCTGCGCAATGCAAAGGGACCGGGTACCGATTCAAACAACTGGTCAATCGGCTCCGCCAGCGACAAGACTCCGCCCTGCGGCAACACGCCAGTGAGATTGGTCTGGGTCACGTCGCCCACCTCCAGGTAGGTGTGCAGTGCGGCATGAAAGCTCAAGGGGCTGCTGCCGGTGTTGTGTACTGCCAGTGTGATGCGCAGATCAGCCGGGACCAAGGCCACGGTCAGGGTGCATACGCAGTCGTGCGGCCACAGCGGCGTTTCCTGCGCGGCGTGCTGCATGCGGAAGACCAGCTGCGGCTCTACGGATGTCGCAACTGTCGTCACCCATTCCCACACACGAGTGCGGGCAAAACCATGGCGCATGATCAGGCCGCGCTCGTTGAACTGCGGAAAAATCACCGGCACGCCGCCGCGCACGGCCTGGGGACCGGCCAGGGGAGAGAGCGGGCTGCGGTACAGGCGCTCCACACCCCCAGCATCTAACCACGAAATCACCTGGGCACCGCGCAAAAGCACGGTGACCGTATCGCGTGCGGGGCCTTGCAGCTGAACTGCGGGTGCCCCTTCCACCATCAAACTTTGAACATGCATGCACCCAGTTTATCGGGTGCTTGTGACTTTCGAGAGATGGGGCGGCTGGTCCGGGTCCAGCCCGCGCGAACGGGCCACGGCTTCCACCAGCAAATAGAAACTTTGGACGGCCGTGATCGGGTCCAGATCCTCCTGCGGCGCGGTACTCAGAGTCAGGTCCCGCTCTGCCACATCGGCAGGCGCCGCTAGCAACACCCGTGCGCCACGGCCGCGCATCTCGGCGGCCAGCGCAATCAGGCTTTGCTGGGCCGGGCCACGCAGGGCAAAGATCAGCATGGGGTAGTTGTCGTTCACCAGTGCCATGGGGCCGTGTTTGACTTCGGCTCCGCTGAAGGCCTCGGCCTGAATACCGCAGGTTTCCTTGAACTTGAGGGCCGCCTCCTGCGCAATGGCCAGGCCAGGCCCCCGGCCAATCACCATCAGCTGGGTGGCGGTGCGCAGAGGCTCGATGGCCGCGCTCCAGTCCTGCTGACAAGCCTCTTCCAGTGCCTCTGGCAATGTCTTCAAGGCTTTCAGCAAATCTGCATGGGCGCCCCAGTGGGCAGCCAAGCGCGCACCGGCCACCAAGCCGCAAATAAAGCTCTTGGTAGCCGCCACACTCTTCTCGGGTCCGGCGTGCAAGGGCATGGCCCAGTCCACGGCCTGCGCCAAGGGAGAGCTGATGTCGTTCACCAGCGCCACCGTGGTCGCTCCAGCCTTTTCAAATACCTGCATGGGTTCATACAAGTCCGGGCTGCGGCCCGACTGCGAAATAGACACCGCCAGCACCCGTTGCCGCGCCATGGGCGCTTTGTAGAGGGTCAGTAGCGACATGGGTAGCGAAGTCACCAGCTGCCCGGTGCGCGACATCACCAGATACGCAAAGTAAGCGGCCGCATGGTCCGAGCTGCCACGGGCAATGGTGACAGCACCTTGGGGCGGCAAGGCCCGCAGAGCCTGGCCGAGTGCTGCGTAGCGACCTTCGTCGCCCGCCAGTTGTTGCGCCACCTGGCGCGCCGAGGACAGGGCCTCTTGCAACATCAATGTTGTCATTACGGAATCTCTTTTCATGTCATTGCATACACAGGGTCAAGGCACCGTCCATGGCGTCACCCTGCGGTGGCACCACACACGCTCCCACCAAGGCACTGAGCCGGGGCACAAGGCGGTGGCCGATGCTGCCGGCCACCACCAGCGGCAGTGTGTGGGTAGGGTCTACGGCACGGGCCAAGGCTTCAAGCTGGTGCAGGGCCCCCTCCAACAGCCTTCCGGCGTCGGAGTCGGTGGCCTCGTGCTCAAAAATCAGGGGGGTGAGACTGGCGTACTCCCCTTGCCCAGCGGCGCCACACCAAGCCAACAAGGCCTCGGGCGTGCCACCCGCGGCTTGCAACACGGCGCGGGTCAGGTGGCCCGGCAAGGCCCGTCCATCCAGTGAGCGCTGCGCGAGGCTGACTGCTTGCAAGCCCAAGTCCGCACCACTGCCCTCGTCGCCACTCGGGAAACCCCAACCGCCACTGATGCGGCGCTGCCCGTCCGGCAACAAAGCGAGACCTACGGCACCGGTTCCCACGATTACCAGCGCGCCAGGGTGTCCCCCGTGCGCACCCAGCAATGCTGTGACGGCATCAGACTCCAGCCTCAACTTCGCATAGCCCGGATTGGCGGCTACGCACTCGGCATGCCATGCCGCGTTGTTGGCACCCGCCAAGCCCAGGCCCAAGGCGCAGTTGGCCGGCACAGGCTGCGGCCAGCCGGCTTGCAACATACCCCCGGTAGCTTGCGAAATGGCCTCGGTGATGTGGCGCCACGCCTGGCCAATGCCCTGGGTCAGGCCCGAGGCGCCGGCCTTGCCTTCACCCACGACCACGCCACTTCGGTGCACCACCCGCGCACGGGTGCTAGTGCCGCCGCCGTCAATGCCGATGGCGTAGTGGATGTGCGGCGGCAGCGACTCAGCGTGCATGAGCCGAGCGCATGTTGCCGGGGTTCAAGCGGGTGCAAGCCATGCCGTCAGCGCGGAAGAGGTACAGCGCTGAAGGTGCCGCACGCACGATGACCGAGTCGCCCAAGCGCACTTCGGCATTGCCATCACCCCGCACGATCAGCTCCTGACCATCATCCATCTTGAGATACAGCAGGTTGGACTCGCCCAGGTGCTCTACCAGCGTGATCTCGGCGTCCAAAGCGGTGTCATCCGCCGCAGGCGCCACACCGGCGGGCAACACTTCGCAGTGCTCGGGGCGCAAGCCCACCTCCACGCTTTCGCCCACTTGCAGCTGGCTGCTGTCCACCGTGGCCAGCACCTTGCTGCCATTGCCCAGCAGCAGGCGGGCGCCACCATAGAGCACCTCCACCACACGGGCGGGCAGCAGGTTGATGGTGGGCGAGCCGATGAAGGTCGCCACAAAGCGATTGGCAGGCTGCTGGTATAGCGTGAGCGGGGTGCCGGCCTGCTGCACATGGCCTTCGCTGAGCACCACGATTTTGTCACCCAAGGTCATGGCTTCCACCTGGTCGTGCGTCACATAGACCATGGTGGCACCGAGGTCGCGGTGCAGGCGGGCCAGCTCAATGCGGGTCTTGGCGCGCAGCGCAGCGTCCAGGTTGGAGAGCGGCTCGTCAAACAAAAACAGTCGTGGCTCACGCACGATGGCGCGGCCGATGGCCACGCGCTGGCGCTGCCCACCGGAGAGCTCGCGGGGCAAGCGCTCCAGCAGGTGATCGATATGCAGCACCTTGGCGGCGTCGCGCACCCGTTGGTCAATGTCGGCCTTGTTGGCACCGTGGATCTTGAGCCCGAAAGACATGTTGCGATACACCGTCATGTGCGGGTAGAGCGCATAGCTCTGGAACACCATGGCGATACCGCGCTCGGCAGGCGGCAGGTCATTGACCAGATCGTCGCCGATGCGCAGCTCGCCGCTGCTGATGTCTTCGAGCCCGCAGAGCACACGCAACAAGGTGGACTTGCCGCAGCCACTGGGGCCGACCAGCACTACCAGTTCGCCGTGCTCGATCTCGAGGTTGATGTTGTGCAGCACCGGCGCGTTGTTGCCGTATCGCTTGCTGATGTTGGTGAGGGAAACGCTTGCCATGGTGGTTCTGCTTTACTTGACGGCGCCCGCGGTGATGCCGCGGATCAGTTGACGGGAGAAGAGGGCATAGAGGGTGACCACCGGCACGATGGCCAGCGAGAGCGAGGCCAGCACGGCGTTCCAATCAGTGGCGTATTGCCCCACAAACTGCTGGATGCCCAGGGTGATGGTCTGCGTCTGCTCGGAGGGCGCGAGGATGAGCGGGAACCACAGGTCGTTCCAGATCGGCACCATGGTGAACACCGCCACCGTGGCAATGGCCGGGCGGATCAGCGGCACCACTACCTGGAAAAAGATGCGGAACTCGTCGATGCCGTCGCAGCGCGCAGCATCTTTGAGCTCACCGGGCACCTGCCCCATGAACTCTGACAGGATCATGATGGCCAGCGGCAGGCCCTGTGCCACATACACCAGCACCAGTGCGGTGAGGGTGTTGACGAGGTTGAGCTCCACCATCAGCTGCAGAATGGACACCGTGCCGAGGCGGATAGGCACCATGATGCCGAAGGCAAAAAAGAACTTCAGCCTTCGGTTGCCCTTGAAGCGATATTCCGACAAGCCCCAGGCCGCCATGGCCCCGAACAGAAGGATGAAAAACAGCGACGCTATCGTGACGATGAAGCTGTTGCCGAAGTACATGAGCACGTCGGAGCGGCCCAGCACCTTGGTGTAGCCGATGAGCGAAAACGTCTCGGGCGTGGGCCAGGCCAGCGGGTCGTTGAAGATGGCGTCACGGCTCTTGAACGAATTCATGAACACCAGCAGGATGGGCAGGATCGCCAGCAACAGATAGCCGATGAGCGTGAGGTGCACGAACACGCGGCTGGGCGCGAAGGGCATGGATGGGGAATTGGATGCGTTTGCCATGTGTGGCCTCACATTGCAAAGCGTTGCAGCTTGCGCTGCACCGCGAGGAAGTACACCGCCACGCCCACCAGAATCACCAGGAACATGAGCGTAGCCACGGCCGCGCCCATGGTCGGGCTGGCTACTTGCGACTGGTAGCCGAAGAAGGTGCGGTAGAACAGCGTGCCCAGAATGTCGGTGCTGTAGTTGGGGCCTGCCACCGCGCCTTTGACCGTGTAGATCAGGTCAAAGGCATTGAAGTTAGCCACGAAGGTCAGGATGGTCACCAGCCCCAGCGTGGGCAGGATGAGGGGCAGGCGGATCTGCCAGAAGATGCGCCAGGGCGAAGCGCCCTCGACCACAGCCGCCTCGATGATGTCCTCCGGAATCGCAATCAGCGCGGCATAAATCAGCATCATCGGCACGCCGATGTACTGCCACACCGACATCAGCGACACGGTGATCAGCGCCGAGCTCTCCAGCCCCAACCAGGGCGCGAACCAGTCGCCCAGGCCCACCACCGTCAGCAGCCGCTCAGATACGCCCCACAGCGGCGACAGGATGAGCTGCCACACAAAGCCGATGATCACCACCGAAAGCAGTGTGGGCAGGAAAAAGATGGTGCGGTAAGTGGCTGCAAAGCGCACATTGCGCAGAGACAGCAGCGCCGCCAACAGCAGGCCCACCGGGTTTTGCACCAGCATGTGGATAGCAAAGAATTTCAGGTTGTTGCCCATCGCATTCCAGAAGCTGGCAGACCACTGCGGGTCATTCAGGATGGTGTTGTAGTTCGCCAGACCGGTGAAGGTGCGCAGGCCGGTATCGTCCGCGCTGTAAAGCCCCAGGCGCAGGGTGTCCAGCAGAGGCAGGGCACTGAAGGTGGCGTAGATCAGCAATGCCGGGGCGATAAACACCAGCACCCGCCAGGAAAAGCCGAGTTTCATGGGAGACCTTGTTGGTCAAAGAGACAAAGGAGAACGGGGGGAGCGGCGCCTATTGGGGCGCCGCAAGGAGTGCAAGCCGCCGGCCTACACTCCTGAGTCACACACTGCGCTTTACTTCGCAGGCGTGTACCACTTGGCAAAACCGTTCTGGATCTGCGCAGCAGCGTCCTTGGGCGCCATCTTTCCGTTCATGACCTGGGAGTTCACGTTCCAGAACTCGTTTTCCATGCTCGGGGTGCCGCGGCTCATGATCTGGGCGTTCAGGCGGATGGTGCTCTTGCACTGGTTGCGCCAGCCGATCATTTCCTTGGCCACGGGGTTCTTCACATCAATCGCGTGCTTGGAGAGCGAGAAGAATCCGGTCACCTTGTTGGTGTACAGGTCGGCAAACTCTTTGCTGGCCAACCAGTTCAGGAACACCTGCGCGTCTGCCTTGTTCTTGCTCTTGCTGTTCACGCCCATGGCAATGTCGGTGTGGTCCGAGATATAGCAAGGGTCACCGGCCTTGGCCACGGGCGGCTTGAAGGCGCCGAATTCCACTTTGCTGTTGCCTTCAAAGTAAGAGATGTCCCAGGAACCGGATGGGTAGATCGCTGCACGGCCGCTGCCGAACAGGTTCTGGGAGTCGCCATAAGTTTGTGCCTGGTAGCCTTTGGGCAGGTAGTTGGCCCATTTGCCCATCACATCCCAGGTTTTCACGAACTCGGGATCGGTGAACTTCTTCTTGCCGGCGATCAGTGCCTTGCGGCCTTCTTCACCCTTCCAGTAGTTCGGGCCGATGCCGGTGTACACGATCTGGTGGGTTTCCCACTGGTCGGCGGTGCCCATGGCAATCGGGGCCACCTTGCCGGCGGCCTTGACCTTGTCCAACACGTTGAAGAAATCAGCTTCGGTCACGGGCGGGTTCAGGCCCAGCTCGGCAAACACCTTCTTGTTGTAGAAGAAACCGTGGATCACCGAAGCCATGGGCACGCAGTAGGTGTCCTTGCCGTCATCGGTCTGCCATGCTACCTGGGCGGACTCGGGGAAATTCTTCAAGGCTGCGTTGCCGTTGAGCTTTTCCAGATGGCCCTTTTTGTACAGGTCCAGCGACACGTCAAACGGGCGGCAAGTCACCAAGTCACCTGCGGTGCCGGCGGTCAGACGGGCGTTCAGGGCAGAGTTGTACTCCGGGGGTGCAGTGGGCGCGAACTTGACGGTAATACCGGGGTGGGCTTTGTTGAAGGCGGGCAACAGCACGTCTTCCCACAAACCTTTGTCGTCAACACGCCAGCTCTCGATGGTGAGCGTACCGGCACCTGCAAAGCTACTGCAAACCAGCGCTGCCGCAGCGGCGGCGAGGCGAAGGGAATGGGACATGGAATCTCCTGATCATTTGTTGAATGAAACTGCCGGCTCCGTGCATCGCGGTAGCCGTTCAGTGGGGCGGAGGTTATGCTTTGACCTCTGTAATATCAAACCGCACCGGGCGGGCTCGATTACAAAGATAAGTCGTTGATTTCATTCAATTTTTTCACCGTGTACCGCACCTGCGCATTACGCTTAATTACCTGCCGCGCGGCCTCCGTAGAGGCCGCTGGAGGGGGTGCGGACGGGCAGGCATACACAACATTACAAATCGACAGGAAATGAAAGGTTTCGCCCGCCTCGCCACCCTGCTGCTGTGTTGTGTGTCTCTGCACAGCGCACAGGCTCAACAGATGGGTGTGCCCATGGACGTGCTGCACTGGTGGACCTCGGCCAGCGAGCGCAAAGCCGCTGACCAGCTCGCCCTGCAACTGGCGCAGGCCGGTGTGCAGTGGAAAGACGCTGCTATCCCCGGTGGCGGGGGCATGGCCGCCGTCAAGGTGCTCAAGAGCCGGGTGCTCATGGGCGACCCGCCGGATGTGGCCCAGCTGATTGGCACCACCCTCACCGACTGGGCCGATATCGGCCTGGTCATGCCGCTCAATGCGGTAGCGCAGCGGCAGCGCTGGTCACAGGTGTTATTCCCTACCGTGCTTGAACTCGTGACCTACAAAGGCGATGTGATTGCCGCGCCGCTGGGCATTCAGCGCATCAACACCCTGCTCTACAACCGCAAAGTGTTCGGCAAGCTGGGCCTCACGCCACCCCGCAGCTGGGCCGAGTTTGAAATGACCGCCCGCAAGCTGCAGGCCAAAGGCATACGGCCCCTGGCCTGGAGCGACGAGCCCTGGCAGATTGCCACCGTGTTTGAGACGGTGCTGCTCGGCGACGCAGGCCCTGCGCTTTACCGCGAGCTCATCGTGCAGCGCAAGAGCAGCGCCTGGATGGATGCCCGCGTGGAGCGCGCCCTGCAACGCTTGCGCTGGCTGCGCGCGCTGGCCACCGATGCCCCTGCGGAGCGCCCCTGGACCGAAAGCACCCGCGAGCTCATGGCCGACAACGCCGGCATGATGATCATGGGCGACTGGGCCAAGGGCGAACTCATGGCCTGGGGCGCCAGCCCGGTGCGCGACTTCGGCTGTGCCGTGGTGCCCGGCACCGAGAACATGCACCTCTACAGCATCGACACGCTGGCCATGCTGGTCAGCGCCCGTCCACGCGAGGCCGCGCAAGAAAAGATGGCCGAGGTGGTCACCGGCATTCCTGCGCAGCTGGCCTACAACCGCTTCAAAGGCGCGGTGCCGGTTCGCCGCGACATTGATCCCGCGGCACTTGACGGCTGCGCCCGCGACTCCTGGGAAACCTTTGCCAGCCCGCGCAATGCGCGTGTGCCCAGCCTGGCCCACCGCATGGCGGCCGATGAAGCCATCAAAGACGCGGTGGCCCAGACCCTGTGGCGCTACCTGACCGACTCCCGCATGGAAACCCAGGAGGCCCAGCGTCGCCTGGCCTCCGTGATCCGCGCACCCAGCGCTGAACGCTAACCCGCACGACCAGCCCATGACCCGCACCCTGCTTGTTGTTGACGACGACCAAAAAACCCGCAACCTGCTCAAGACGTACCTGGAGAAGCACCAGTACGAAGTGCGCGTGGCTCACGACGGCGCCAGCTTCAACGCCGAATTCGAACGCTTCAAGGACGAACTGAGCCTGGTCATCCTGGATGTGATGCTGCCTGACACCGATGGATTCACCCTGTGCCGCAGCGTGCGCAGCCAGTCGCCGGTGCCCATCATCATGCTCACGGCCAGCGCGGACGACACCGACCGCATCGTGGGGCTGGAGCTGGGGGCGGACGACTACATCGCCAAGCCCTACAACCCGCGCGAGCTGCTGGCCCGCATCAAGGCCATCCACCGCCGCATGCAATTGGGCGCGCCCGGTGCGCCGGTGCGGTTTTTGAAGTTCGCCGGCTTCAGCATGGACGTGGTGGAGCGCGTGCTCACCGACCCGCAAGGCCAGCCGGTGGTGCTCACCAGCATGGACTTCAACCTGCTGCGCTTTTTTGCCGAACATGCGGGTGAAACCCTGGACCGCGCTCGCCTGATGGAACAAACCCGCGGCCGCGACCTCGGGCCCTTGGACCGCTCGCTCGACGTGCAGGTGAGCCGCCTGCGCCAGCGCCTGCATGACGATGGCAAGCAACCGGTGCTGATCAAAACCGTGCGGGGCAGCGGCTATGTGTTTTCGGCGGATGTGAGCGGCCATGCCGAACCCTGAGCGCCGCCGCTGGACGCGGCGCTACCTGCCCGACAGTCTGCTGGGCCGCATCGTGGTGGTCATGGCGCTGGGCGTCATCAGCGCGCAGCTGGTAGGCACGCTGCTGTGGGCGCGGCAGCTGCGTGAGAGCGCACGCGCCGAGGCGCTGAGTGCCGGCCATGCGATTGCGCTGAACGCGGCAGGCTCCATTCGCTTTTTCCGCGACCTGCCGCCGCAGTTCCGCCCCATCCTGATTGAGCAATTGCGCACCATGGGTGGCACCCGCTTCTTCATCAATGTGAACAAGGCGCGTGTGCCCGTGCAGCCTGTGGAGGGCAACGGCCTGGTCGACGCGGTGGTGGAAGCCATGGAAGGCGATCTCACCCGTAACCTGGCGGGCAACACGCAAGCCCCCAGCGTGGCCTTTGCATGGCCCGAAACGCTTCAAGTGTCAGACGACGGACGCATGGTGCGCGACCTGCCGGACTCGTGGGTGGAGGCCACCCTGCTGCTGCGCCCGCGCCCCGCACCGGTGCTGGTGATCCAGGCCGAGTTTGAACCCGGCCGTTGGCTGTACCTGGCCACCACCATGCCAGACCCTTACTTTCTGGAAAACGCCAACCCTCTCACATGGGACCGCGTGACATTGCAACTCGTGACGCTGGTGACCGTGCTGGTGCTGAGTGTGCTGCTGGTGCGCGGCCTGATCCGCCCGCTGAACAAAATTGCTTCGGCCGCCAACGCCTTTGGCAGCGATAGCGCACCCGAGAGCGTGCCCGAAACCGGCACCGCCGAACTGCGCCGCACCGCCCGCGCCTTCAATGAAATGCAGGCCCGCATTCAGGGCTATTTGGTGGACCGGGAGCGACTGTTCCTCGGCATTTCGCACGGGCTCAAAACGCCCATCATGCGGCTCAAGTTGCGTACCGAGCTGCTGGACGACGACACCCTGCGCGCCGAGTTCCACGAAGACCTGGATGACCTTGATGTGATGGTCAAAGCCGCGCTGCAAAGTGTGAAAGACACCGACATCCACGAGAACCTCACCCCCGTGCGGCTGGACACCCTGCTCGCCCGCCTGGCGCAACGCCCCATTCACCCCGACGCCACCATCGAATGCACGGCAGAGCCGGTGAGCGTGCTGGGCAAACCGCTGGCGCTGGAGCGCGCCCTGAGCAACCTGCTGGACAACGCAGTGCTCTATGGCGAGCGGGTGCAGGTGCGCCTGAGCCTGCAGGGCAGCCGCGCGCTGGTGGAGGTGCGGGACTTCGGGCCTGGCATTGCACAGGCCAGCATGTCAGCGGCGTTTGAGCCGCATGTGCGCCTGAGCCATGGCCAGCAACAAAACCGCACCGGCACCGGTTTGGGCCTGGGCATTGCGCGCAACATCATCCAGGCCCACGGCGGCGAGATCCGATTGCACAACCACGCCGAGGGCGGGCTGGTGGTGACAGTGCTACTGGCAGCGCTGCCAGCGGAGTAGCTCCCGCGCCGGTATGTCCACCAACGAACAGACCGGCCGCCCCTTCGACCTTACTGTGATGACTCTCAGGCCTGCATGGCCTGCCACTGTTTTCACTTTAAGGATTCCCCATGAAAACTACCCATACCCTGTTGAGCAGCGTCGCCATGGCTACCTGCTTGCTGTTTGCCGGCACCGCAATGGCCCAGATGTCACCCACCGACTTCACCGCCGGCAAAACCCGCATCAAAGACGAGTACAGCACCGCCAAGAAGGCCTGCAACTCCCAGTCCGGCAATGCGCGTGACATCTGTGTGGCCGAAGCCAAAGGCAAAGAGTCCGTCGGATTGGCAGAGCTGGACAACACCTACAAGCCCACGCTCAGAACGCAGTACAAGTTGCGCAATGAACAGGCAGAAGCCACCTACGACGTAGCCAAGCAAAAATGCGATGACCTGTCGGGCAACCCCAAGGATGTATGCGTGAAAGAAGCAAAGGCCGCGCGCACTACCGCCAAGGCCGACGCCACTGTGCAGATGAAGACCGGCCAAACCAACTCGGAAGCCAAAACCGACAACAAGGAAGTCCGCACCGACGCGGCCGCCGACAAACGCGCCGCTGAACTCAAGGTAGCAGAAGAGAAGTGCGACGCCCTGGCCTCCACCGCCAAGGACACCTGCATGGCAACGGCCAAGGCCAAGTTCGGCAAGATGTAGTTCTTCGCCAGACGCAAAAAAGCCGGCTACCAGAGCCGGCTTTTTTGTGGGCGATTAGCGCTTAGTAGCTGCTACGGCCGCCACGGTAGCCATCCGAGCTGCCGCGGTCTTCACGCGGACGGGCCAGGTTGACCACGATGGAGCGGCCATCCACGGATTGGCCGTTCAAACCGTCAATGGCGGCTTGGGCAAATGCGGGAGTGCTCATCTCCACAAAGGCAAAGCCCTTGGAACGGCCGGTGTCGCGGTCCATCATGACCTTGGCGGAGGTGACTTCACCGAATTCGGAGAAGTTGCTCTGCAGGCTGTCGTCGGTGACGGAGTAGGGCAGGTTGCCCACGTAAATTTTGCTGCTCATGGTGAGCCTTTCAGTGAGTGCGCTGTCAGCCCGGGTGGCTGGGGTGCGCGGGTTTGCAGCCTTTGCGGGCGGCGGAATGGGTTGATGTCGGTGGCTTGGTGCTTCCGGCCTGCTTCAGCAGGTTTGCGCGTTGGCGCTGCCGGTTTCTAGCCAGCCTTGGGTAATGGCGTAAACACGGGCAGCTTCGCGGGAGACAAACTCGCAATCGAAGTTAAAGACCCGGCAGTAAGCGCCTTTGCTCTGGCTGCGTTGTACGGCGATGGAGGCACGGTACAGACCGTTGCTGGTTTCTTGCGTTGCGGGCGAAACGATGTAGTTGCCCATCGGGATAGCGGATTCGAAATTCTGATTCATGAAAAGGGAGAGGTGCGGGCCACGTTATCAGGCCGGCTTGAGCAAAAAAGATTCGGTTGGCTGCTGCTCTGCAGATCAACGCGGTCGACAGGTGTCGAATAGGCCGGATGCCGACGGCAAAAGACTTCTCTTGGCGGCTCCGTGGAACGGGGTGTGTGGGGGTAGCACCGTGTTCCTGCCTTGAATTATATCCATCTGTAAATAAAAGTCAATACCTTTATTTCACTTTGAATATAAAAGACCATTTTCACCCCGGGTACGCCTGCGCACCGACGCGCTGTTGGCACCGGCCTACCGTGGCAAGCATGCAGCCCTCGTTGCATGCCGGTGACGAGCCGGCCCACCTTTTCAGGAGCCACTCATGGGTATCAACAAAGACCAGATCAAGGGACGCACACAGGAAGCCAAAGGCAAGGTTAAAGAGGTCGTCGGCAAAGCCCTGGG
Source organism: Comamonadaceae bacterium (assembly GCA_027488985.1). Classification (GTDB taxonomy): domain Bacteria; phylum Pseudomonadota; class Gammaproteobacteria; order Burkholderiales; family Burkholderiaceae_C; genus Allorhodoferax; species Allorhodoferax aquaticus. The sequence goes on from JAIYAR010000005.1 coordinate 123,933, forward strand.
CAATAAGTCCATGGAGGTCAAAGGCAACATCCAGAAGAACATGGGTGCGGTGCGCGCCTCGGTGGGCGATGCCAAGGAAAGTGTCTCCAAAGCCCTCAAGCGCACGTAACAACTGCGCGAGCAGCTCCTACTTTTGTAGCGCGCTGCGCCCCTCGACCCATACGGTTTGCACCTGCAAGTCGCGGTCGAGCACCACCGCATCCGCCCAGGCGCCAGTCTGCAAACGCCCGCGGTCGGATAAGCCCATGTGATCGGCCGCGAAGGTGGACACGCGGCTGCTGGCGTCCGCCAAGCTCAGGCCCAGCGTGTTGACGAGGTTGCGCAGCGCCTGGTCCATGCTGAGCACCGAGCCGGCCAACGTGCCATCGGCCAGGCGCACACCGCCCATGCACTTGGTCACGGTGTGGCGGCCGAGCTTGTAGTCGCCATCGGGCATGCCGGCGGCTGAGGTGGAGTCGGTCACGCAGTACAGCTTGGGTATAGCCCGCAGCGCCGCGTGAATGGCACCTGGGTGCACATGCAGCAGGTCAGGGATGACTTCTGCAAACTCGGCATGGGCCAGCGCCGCACCCACCATGCCGGGCTCGCGGTGGTGCAGGGCCGACATGGCATTGAACAAATGGGTAAAGCCTGTGGCCCCGCAGCGCAGCGCAGCCACACCCTGCTCGTAACTGCCGGTGGTGTGGCCCAGTTGCACCTTGAAGCCCTCAGCCACTAGCTGTGCAATCAGTGCCTCGTTGCCACCCACCTCGGGCGCCAGCGTAATCAGCCGAATTGGCGCGAGCGCATGCAGACGGTGGATCTCGTCAAAACTCGCGGGCCGCGCAAACGGCGGCTGCGCGCCCAAGCGCGCCTCACTGATGTACGGCCCCTCCAGGTGCACGCCCAGCACGCGGGCGGCGTCGGGCGCAGGCGCGGTGCACAAAGGCGCGAGTGCGGCAAAGGCGGCATCCAGGTCGGCTTGCGGCGCCGTCATGGTGGTGGCCAAGAGCGAGGTCGTGCCATGCTGCGCATGCAGGCGCGCCACGTGCCAGGCTGCGTCGCCGCCTTCCATGATGTCGTGCCCCGCACCGCCATGCACATGCAGGTCGATGAAGCCGGGCAGCACGATGGGCGCACTGCTCTCGCGCACTTGGGCCTCGCTCACCGGCTCGCCGGTGATGCCGGCAATGCGGCCATCGGTGCCCCTATGCAGGCTGCCGTGCACAAAGCCGGTGGGGGTGAGGATGTGGCCTTGCAGAGAAGTAAGTGCCGTCATGGCGTGCTCCGGAGTTCGGCCACAAAGGCGTAGTAGTCGCTGCGGCACCAGGTTTGGGTGAATTCGATGGCAGTGCCATCTGCGCCATGGGCGACGCGACTCACCCACAAAAGCGCGGCGCCTTCGGGCACCTGCAAATGGGTGGCCATGTCGGCCGTGGCATTGATGGCGCGCAGATGCTGCACCGCGCGCACGGGTGCGGCGCCGCTGCGGGCCAGGTGCAGGTAGAGCGAGCCGTCCAGCTCTTGCGGGCGGGGCAACACCGGCAGGGGCAACGCGCTGTGCTCGTAGGCCATGGGCACGCCATCGGCCAGGCGCAAGCGCAGCAGGCGCGCCACCTTGGCACCGCGCGGCAGGCCCAGCGCCTCGCGCTCGGGCACGATGGCCACGCCGGTTTCGCGGGTGATCCACTGGCTGGCCGGCACATAGCCGCGCTGGCGCAGCTCTTCAGAAAAACTGGCGAGTTTGCTGGTGGGCTGCTCGATGCGCGGCGCAATGAAGTTGCCCGAGCCATGTTTGCGCACCACCAGGCCCTGCTCCACCAGCACGTCAATCGCCTTGCGCGCCGTGATGCGCGACACGCCCAGCGACTCGCACAGCACCCGCTCCGAGGGCAGCGCCTGGTCTACCCGGAAGGTGCCCGCGCGAATGTCCGCCGCCAGCTGGCGCGCCAGCTGCAGGTATAGCGGAGAGGTGTCTTCAGGACTTGTAGAAGTGGCAGGCACGTGGCGGGGAGAGGCTGGATGGAAGTGGTCTTGATTGTATAACCACTTTAATACCAGTTATCTACCCAAGGGTTCCGCCAACACCACGCGGTTGCGGCCCTGGGCCTTGGCTTCGTAGAGCGCGTCGTCCGCTTGGCCGAGCAGGTTTTCGAGGTTGTCGTCAGGGCCGGGCACGGTGACTGCCACACCGCAGCTCACGGTAACAACCGCTTCATACGCCAACGGGTGCGGCAGGCCCAGGGTGCGCACGGCATCGCAGGCGCGCTGAGCCATTTGCTGGGCCTGCAGGCCATCGGTGCCGGGCGCGATGATCACAAACTCCTCGCCGCCGTAGCGTGCCACCAGGTCGCTAGCGCGGCTCACGCCGCTGATGGCTTGGGCCACCGCGCGCAGGCACTCGTCGCCGGCCTGATGGCCGAAGTGGTCGTTGTAGCGCTTGAACCAGTCCACATCCAGCATCACCAGCGCCAAGGGCTGGCCTGCGCGCTCCAACCGCGTCCACTCTTTGTGCAGCACCTGGTCAAAGTGGCGTCGGTTGGCAATGCCGGTCAGGCCGTCCACCATGCTCAGTGCCTCCAGCCGCTCGTTGGCCACTTGCAGCTGGCGGGTACGCTCTTCGACCCGCTCGGCCAGCTCCTGCTCAGAGGCACGCAACGTGTCCACCAGTTGCTGCTGGGTGGACACCAGCGCGCGCTGGGCAATGTGCTTTTCGCGCCGCATCTGGTTAAAGCGGTCGGCCAGCGCAAAGGCCAGCAACAGCATCTCCAGGTTGGAGCCCAACTGAAAGCCGTTCACCGTAAAGGCATTGGTCGGCAGCCAGCCGAAGCTGCGCGCGGTGGTCACCAGGCTGCCCACCATCAACATGCCGAATGCACCCATATAGAAATACGCACTGCGCATGCGCAACAACGCGCACCACACACCCACAGCCGCCAAGGCCAGTGCCGACACCAGAAACAGCAAAGTGGCATAGCGCGCCACCGGCGCAATGGCAAACCAGTACGCCAGCGGTGCCATCAAATGCACCACCGCCAGCGCCAGCAAAACGCGGTGTACCCGGGGCAGCACGGTGACGATGTCCAGCATGTGGCGGGTGAACAGGCAAAACGCCGTCGCCCCCAGAGACGCGGCAGTGTAGTAAGAAAAGTTGCTCCACACCAGCACTTCAGGCCAGATGTACTGCGCGGCCAGCCCGGCCTTGGAGGCGAGCATCACCACTGTGGAACCCACAAACACTACGTAGTAGCCATAGATGCGGTCGCGCAGCGCCACCCAGAGCATCAGGTTGAACACCAGCATCGCTGTGGCCATGCCGTAGTACCAGGCGTGGAGCATGTAGTCGGTGTGGGTGTGCTCATCAAGGTCCGGCCGGGCCCACAGCTGCACCGGCACGATCAGCCCGATGGTGGACTGCACCCGCAGGTACACCACTTGCGTGGCCTGGGGCGCCACCTGCAGCGGAAACACCAGATGCCGGTGCGCCACTGCCCGGGTGCCAAAAAGCAGGTCGCCGCCGGTGCGCGTCTCGGTGTAGCGGCCCGCGTCGTCAGGCGCAAAGAAAGACACATGGGAGATGCGCGCGTTGCTCACCTCCAGCAACTGGTGCGCCACGGCAGCGCCGGGGTTGCGCACCTCCAGCCGCAGCCAGAAGGCCGAGCGTGTAAAGCCCAGCGACAAGCCCTGGGACGCACCGGTCCGCGGCAGCATGCGGCCGGCGCGGTCAGCGGCCAGCACCTCCGGTAGGGTGAGGCTGCCCTCGCCATCTTCCAGCACGGCGAGCGCCGGGCTCACGTCCAGAGCACCCGCACCCACCGCCTGCACCGCCACACCTTGCGCAGCCACCCACAGCGGCAGGAGCAAAACCACATTTACTATGATTTTGATAGCTGTTCGCGCATGTTTGATGGGCGCCAGAGACATATTTGGCTCGTATGGTGGGAGCGTTTACTGCATGGTAGCGGATTCAACCAAAGAGGGGGGCGGTCCTAAACCCTAGGCTTGCAGAGGCAAGGATCGCACCGAAATAGTGAAATTCGCAAGCGGAAGATCTGGAATTTGTGCTTTTAAGCGTGCATGATGGCGGCCATCCAAAAAATAAGCATTTAGGGTGGCAGGCAGTTCATGGCGACATTGATTCCGGCAATCGGCGCGTGCGTTTCACGCATGACCACAGGCGAACGCCGGCTGGCCGAACGGCTGGAAGCCAAGCTCGACGACGATTACCGACTCTGGTACGACGTGCCCATGGGCCCGCGCAACACCCACCCCGACTTTTGTGTGCTGCACCCGCGCCGCGGCATCTTGGTGCTGGAGGTAAAAGACTGGAAAGTGGGCAGCACCATCCTGCGGGCCAACAGGCAAGACTGGGAAATCATGGGCGACAGCGGGCCCAAGACCGTCATCAACCCGCTGGAGCAAGCCCGCCAATACGCCCACGCCGTGGTCAACGCCCTGCAGCGCGACGCGCAGCTGGTGCAGCCCGACGGCCCGCACGCGGGCAAGCTGGTGTGCCCCTGGAGCTACGGCGTGGTGTTCCCCTTTATCACCCGCAAGCAGTTTGAAGCCGCCGAGCTGAAGCACGCCATAGAGCCCCACCGCGTGATCTGCCAGGACGAAATGACGGAAACCGTAGAGGCCGAAGACCTGCAAAGCCGGCTGTGGGACATGTTCCCCTACGGCATGCGTGGCGCCTTGAGCCTGCCGCAGATTGACCGCGTGCGCTGGATCATGTTCCCCGAGGTGCGCGTGCAGCAAGGCACGCTGTTTGACGATAACGACGAGACTGCCACCCTGCCCGACATCATGCGGGTGATGGACCTGCAGCAGGAGCAGCTGGCCCGCAGCCTGGGCGACGGGCACCGCGTCATCCACGGCGTGGCGGGCTCGGGCAAGACCATGATCCTGGGCTACCGCGCGGAATATTTGGCCAAGGCCAGCACGGCTAGCAGCAAAACCATCCTCATCCTCTGCTTTAACGAGCCGCTGGGCGTGAAGCTGCATAGCGTCATGCAGGCAAAAGGCTTGGGCGGCCGCGTGCATGTGCGGCATTTTCATAAATGGTGCCGCGAGCAGCTGGTGGCTTATGGGCAAAGCATTCCCGCACAGAGCCCGCGCATGTTTGACGAGATGGTGGACAACGTCATCCGCGGCGTGGACCGCAAGCAAATCCCCAGCGGCCAATACCAAGCAGTGATGATCGACGAGGGCCACGACTTCGCGCCCGAATGGCTCAAGCTGGTGACGCAGATGGTGGACCCCACCACCAACAGCTTGCTGGTGCTGTACGACGATGCGCAAAGCATTTACGAACGCGCGCGCTCTAAACAGTTCAGCTTCAAGAGCGTGGGCATACAGGCGCAGGGGCGCACCACTATCCTGAAGATCAATTACCGCAACACCCGCCAGATATTGCACACCGCCAGCCTGATGGCGGCCGACCTGCTGACCGCGGACGACAAAGACGACGACGGCATCCCCCTGCTCAAACCCGTGAGCTGCGGGCGCGAGGGGCAAGAGCCCCTGATCATCAAACTGCCCACCCTGCAAGCAGAAGCAAAAGCCATTGCCGACCACCTGGCCCAAGCCCACCAAGAGGGCTTTGCGTGGGGCGACATGGCCGTGCTGTGCGCAGACACCAAAACGCGCGACCTGTGCGCCCGCACCCTAGCGCAGCGCAAGCTGCCAGTTGAGAACCGCTTGGGCTCTGGCGACTTTGACCCCACCAGCAACAAGATCAAGGTGATGACCATGAAGGTCAGCAAAGGCCTGGAATTCCCCGTGGTGGCGCTACCCGGCGTGGGACATATGCCTGCGGCGGGGGAGGATGAGAAGGAAGCGGCGCGGGTGTTTTATGTGGCGGCGACTAGGGCGACGCAGAGGTTGGTTATGGGGGTCGGTGGGGATGGCAGTCTCCGAATGAAGCTTGAGTCTTGAGTTGCGACTGGGCACAAGGACGCAGATATCCGCTTTTCGGCTGAATTTAATTCACTTGAAACTGCAACAAGTGGTTCACCAAAACCGCCTTTTTACATATGAACGCCGGGGCTATTAGCCCTTTTATCTTAATTTTGGAGTAACCAATGCCGGCACTAGAACAGTCAGTAATCGATGACCTGGAGGAGAGACTCAAAAGATATCTAAGTGGCCTCGGGGGCTATGGAGCTCCCAAATTCCTAAGCGCTGGCGGGTCCGCTGCAGTCTTTCGTGTCGAGAGCGTTTCAGGAATTCGTGCGTTCAAGGCCTTTGATCCGACATTTTTAAATGGCGCTGGTGGTGCCGCAGAAAGGCGGCGAATGGATATTCAACGGCGACTAATTGGGCACAGTTGCCCGACGCTCGTTCAAACTTTTCGCATCGAAGAGGCAGAAGGTACGGCATTTACCGAAATGGAGTTCATACCATGGCCACAACTTACCAAGCTGCTCCCCACTCTCCCAGATAGTGCAGTTATTGCGCTGATCTCTCAGTTAGTAGACGCAGTTAAATTTCTTGAGGCCTTGAATATTGTTCATCGTGATATCAAACCTGAGAATATTCATGTTTCAGAAGACTTTGCGCACCTAAAGTTACTGGATTTAGGTGTCGCACGTGAGTTTGAAGTCCCAGATAGTGAGGATGCCGCGATTACAGATCACGGTAATTCGCGTCCTTTCCTTGCAACTGCACAATATAGCTCTCCAGAATATTTATTCCGTTTAGATGAGCCAACCAAACGCCTGTGGAATGGTCTAAATTTCTATCAACTTGGTGCAGTATTGCATGACTTAATTGCGAAAAGACCGCTGTTCGACCACGAGATGCAACTTGGCAATCGCTGGTTGGTGGCCAGAGCAGTTTTGACCAAAACGCCAACTTTCATTGATCACGATTCAAATCGTTTGCTTCAGCTGAAAGTTTTATCCGCTCGCTGTCTCGTAAAGGATTTGAATACCCGTCTTCAATTGGTTGGGTGGGACGATTTTATTTTGGAAGGATCAAGGGATCCACGAGCTGCGCTCCGCGCACGCCTGCAAAAAGGCCAGTTGAATTCTGGTGGTCATGCGGATGCATCGTCCACAGGTCGTTTGGAATTTGATCGCGCAGAGTTCTTGAAACGGATCGTGAACCAAATTCGGAATGAATTGATTCAAACGTGTGGGAAGCAACTCCCATTGACCATAAGAACACACGGCCCTGGCGAACCAGCATCAGCTAAAGTTGCGCTGGCAGTCAACAGTGATACGTCTATTGTTTGCACCATTGGATTTGACTGGAACGCCCAACCTTATGAGAGGAGCGCCAACATCACACTAACTGCGGGAGTGGTCTGCGATGGATTTGAGGACAAAACCTCAAAACCTTCGACGCAAATGGTGGCGGTTGCGACAATATCTGAAGGTGAGGACCTATTGGCAATATGTGTAAGTGATGCGATTGCTGCATTGGCAGGTATTGGCCTCGATCAGATCGAAAGTGGTCTAGACAGGGCAGAACTGGGCAAAATTGACTTACAGGCTATGGCCGAATCGGGGAGTTATAAATGAATAAAAGCTGGTGGAAATCTAAAGACGAACTAGACAACGATCAGAAGGCTTTCATACGGTTGCCCCCGCATGGCAAACACCTCTTGGTCGGGCCACCTGGGTCGGGCAAGACCAACCTACTGCTGCTTCGCGCGCAATTTTTGGCTGGCTCAGGTGAGAAGAATGTGCTAATCGTGACTTATTCCAAGGAACTAGCCGCCTTTATTCGATCTGGTATTGGCGGCACAGGGTTAATTGCAACGAGCCAGATCAAGACCTATCACGCTTGGGCTTGTGGGCATATTCTTGAGTACCTTGATCAATTCGCGGTACCCAAAGGATCAGACTTTGATGACACTGTCCGAGAGCAGGTTCTTGCACAAGTTATCTTGGCAAATCAAAAATTACCAACCAAAAAACTGTATAGCGCCATTTTTGTCGATGAAGCGCAGGACTTGACAGCCAACGAACTTACAGCGCTTCTAAGCTTAAGCGAGAACGTATGTATTTGTGGGGATGAGCGTCAAGGTATATACAACCGAGATGGCCTGACAGTTGCTGACAAGATCGGTTTGCAAACGCACAGGTTAAAGCGCCACTTCCGAATTGGTCAAGAAGTTGCACACGTTGCTGATCGTTTGATGCCCCCCATTGATGGTGACGAGTCACTCGAGGCGACATCGAACTACGACCCCAAGGAGCAAGGCAAATCCAGTGCAAAGATGCACGTTTTGGCATCACGCGATGAGCAGTTCAATAAGATGGTTGAAATTCTCGCAGTTCAGCTGGAGGCTTTCAAAGGCGATGCGATTGGAATTTTTTGTGGAAAAAAAGAGTCATGTGTGGAGTTGAGAGAACGTTTCAACGGGACAGCCCTTGCTGCTCAGGTTTGCGTTCACGGGGTTGACGAGCAGTCTGGGTTTGACCTCTCGATCCCAATACATGTCCTGACAATCCATTCCTCGAAGGGCGCCGAATTTCGTGCAGTTCATTTGTATGGAACAGAGGAGTTGGCGACCTTCCCACTAAATCGCCGGCGGCTTGGTTTTACGGCAATTACCCGCGCAAAGACAGCGCTAAATGCATATAGAACGGGAGAAACCAACAAACCCCTTGAAAATGCGTTTTCCGAACCCAACCACATCGATTTAGATGACCTTTTCCCAGCAGGTGCCGTATGACAACTGAATCCATTCGTTGGCGCTTGATTGAGCGAGAGTCCTTGCCGGAAGCTATGTTTGGCCTGGCCGGGATGCAAAATGATGCGGCATCAACACTCCTGCCAAGTGACTTGAGTATTGACCGTGTCGCGCTTGGCTTTGATGGGAAACAACGGCACAACAGTTATAACCCGCCGTCAATTACGGTGCTCGATGACAGATCAGCAGTCGAGACGTTTTCTTGGCTTAGAACTTTTGCGAACGAAACCTCGCCGATGAGTCAATTTGGGCGAGTCGTTACTGTAAGTGACTGGACCTTGTTTTCTTCGCTATTGGCCGGTCGCCAAGTAAATGTATGCCGTGAGGACTACTGGGCTTCGGTGATTCTGGGTGAAGCGCTTGCACAGGGTGACGGTGTGGGGGAGCCATCAACCATGCCCTTATCACGTGCGATGGGCTGTTTTTCAACCGCCGTCGCTAGAACCTCATTTATTTACGGAAGCGATATCGGCACACGCGAATGTATTGAGCGCTTGTTGAAGCTCTCCGCCGATCCGCGATTCGTTCGAAGATCTGTAACAAGCGAAGATCTAATCCCCGCTTGGATCATGGCGGATACGGCTGCGCCAGAATCGTTGACGGTAATTGAATTAGTTAGTTGGGTTGTCAACACCGCTTGGAAAAACCACTTCAATGATCTGTTGGGTGTTGTCTCCCCGAGTCTTTTGAGAGAGCAGCATGGTTTATTTAGTGATTCGATTGAGGAACGAGTCGTCGCATTCCATCAAATTTCTAAAGTGCTGATGCCTTTCACTTCTTCAGCGAGTCGCGGGAATTTTTGCGGAGTATTGCTAGCCGCAAGCGCATTTTTGGTGGGTAGGGGCACGTCGCATGAATTTTTACTCAGAAAACTTGGCCGCCAAGCTCCTACGGCATTTGTTTGGTTTGGGCTGCTAGCAGCCTTCGCCGGGCCCCGCACTTGGGATACTCATTGGTCGCGCGCGACGAAAGGGATAGAGCGGCAAGTCCGAGCCAAATTTGATTGGACTGATTCAGTTGGTTCTGATTTGTATTGGGCGGAATTCACTTGGTTTGCCAACAATTTTGAAGGCAGCGCCGTTTTTGCAACGCTACCCAAGATGTACCCAAAAGTGCTGTCGGTGGAAGTTCTCCCTGGGGCGACCTGTCAGCTTCGTTTGGCAACATTGGGCGCACTTGAGGTTGAGTTACGACCACAAGAACCGAGCGCACGAGAAATGGACCTTCAGTCAGCACTTGCACAGATAGTTAATCTTGCTGCCAAGGTAAAGCCACTTTTAGATGTCACTAGCCAGGGGACTCAACAGACATTGGGTTTGGAGGAGGCCACGGCGTATAAAAGACCTTCACGAGCCAAGCGCCCAAAGTGAATTTGGTCGTCCATACGGCTGAGGTCTAATTCAGCCCAATCGGATTAGCTCGATTTCCGCGTATGGGTTCGCTCAGGAGATTGCAGAATTTCTGTTAACTCAGCAATTTGCTACAGTTTTAATAGCTACTTCAGAAAATTCTACGACCGCTACAGACCTATGTGACCAAGAAATATCCCGTACTGCGGTCCCCACCCTCCGGCCTGACCTGCACCCCACGAGTCATCAATTCATTGATATCCCTCAGCGCCGTATCCGCAGAGCATCGACCAATCGCCGCCCACTTAGCAATGGTCAGCGTGCCCTCCATGCCATCACGTACGCAATTCAGCACAAGGGTCTGCCACGCGTTCATGTGCGTGCTCGACACCCAGTAGCCGCCCCAGAAACGCTCACTAGGAACTGCTGAATGGCCAGTATGCTTAAACAGCTACCAGCCCAACCAACAAAAAGATCCGTATTCCCCATGCACGAAATCATCTGCCCCCACTGCAGCAAAGCCTTCAAGATCGACGAGGCGGGGTACGCCGACATCCTCAAGCAGGTGCGCGATGGCGATTTTGAAAAGCAGTTGCACGAGCGGCTGGAGCTGGCCGAGCGCGAAAAGCGCGACGCGATTGCCCTGGCCAAGGCCGAGGTAACCAACACGCTGCAGAAAACTGCGTCTGCCAAAGACACGGAGATTCAGGCACTGAAAGCCCAGCTGGACGCGGGAGAGGTGGCGCGAAAGCTGGCGGTGGCCGAGGCCTTGGGCGCCGTGACCCAAGAGCGCGATGCGCTGGCAAACCAACTGAAGAATGAACTGGCCCAAGCGCGCAGCGCGCAACAAGCAGCCGCCCAGTTGGCCGAGGCCAAGCTGGCCAATGCGCTGCAGGCAGAAGCCGCCAAAAAGGACGCCGAGATTCAGGCGCTGCACGCCAAGCTGGCGGCTAGCGACACGGCGCGCCAGCTGGCGGTGAATGAAGCCGTGAGCGTGGTCGCGCAGGAGCGGGACGCCTTGAAGAATGACCTGAGCCTCATCGCCGTCAAAAACCAGCTGGAAGAGAAAGCCATCAAAGAGCAATTCGCCTTGCAGCTGCGCGACCGCGAAGGCGAGATTGAGCGCCTGCGCGACATGAAGGCGCGGCTATCGACCAAGATGGTGGGCGAGACGCTGGAGCAGCACTGCGAGATTGAGTTCAACCGCATCCGTGCGGCGGCCTTTCAGAGCGCGCATTTTGAAAAAGACAACGACGCCCGCACCGGCAGCAAGGGCGACTACATTTTTCGCGAGGCGGACGAGCACGGCACCGAAATCGTTTCCATCATGTTTGAGATGAAGAACGAGAGCGACGAAACTGCCACCAAAAAGCGCAACGAAGACTTCCTGAAAGAGCTGGACAAAGACCGCAACGAGAAGGCGTGCGAGTACGCGGTGCTGGTGTCCCTGCTGGAGCCGGAAAGCGAGCTGTACAACAGCGGCATCGTCGATGTGTCACACCGCTACCCCAAGATGTATGTGGTGCGGCCACAGTTTTTTGTGCCGCTGATCACCCTGCTGCGCAATGCCGCACTGAACGCGCAAAAGTACAAGTCCGAGCTGGCGCTGGTGCGCTCGCAGAACGTGGACATCACCAAGTTCGAAACCCAGCTGGACGAGTTCAAGACGGCGTTTGGGCGCAACTGGCGCTTGGCGTCGGAGGGCTTTGAGGAAGCTATTCGTCGCATTGATGAAGCCATCAAAGACTTGGAGAAAACCAAGGAAGCGCTGCACAAGTCCGCCAACAATCTGCGCTTGGCCAATGACAAGGCCGACGACCTGACCATCAAAAAGCTCATACGCGGCAACCCCACGATGGCGGCCAAATTTGCTGAGTTGAAAGACAGTTAAGACACCCTCGCCCGGAGCCCCCATGCAACTCGGCTACACCATCCTCTACGTCCCCGACGTACCCGCCACGCTCAAGTTCTACGAGGCGGCCTTTGGCCTGACCACTCGCTTTCTGCATGAAGGCGGCGACTACGGCGAGCTGGAGACGGGCAGCACGGTGCTTGCGTTTTCGGCACACCGCCTGATGCAGCAGCTGGGCAAGAACCCGCAGGCGGCCAGCCCCACGGCGCCCTGCTTTGAGATTGCGCTGTGCACGCCCGATGTAGCCGCTGCGCTGGAGCGCGCCATAGCGGCCGGGGCCACGCCCATGCGCCCCCTGGAGGTGATGCCTTGGGGCCAGACGATTGCTTATGTGGCCGACATCAACGGATTTTTGGTGGAGCTGTGCACGCCCGTAGGCTGAGCACGGCACAGGTTCGCAACGCGTAGTGCTACGGTTTTGGTAGCTGCTCGCGCCGATTCCACGAGCGCTAGGCGCTAGTTTGGTTTAGTTGCGCGGTCAACACCGCCCGGGTAGCCTCGTCCGCCGGAAACACATGCTCCACCCGCAGGGACGCCAGCGTGATGTCTTGCGGGGTGCCGAAGGTGGAAAACATGCTGAAGAAGGCCAGCTCGCCATGCCGGGTGGCAAAGCGGGTGGTGAGCACCGGCGCCATTTGGCGCGGCCAGGCGGCCAGCACCCGTTTGCCCAGGCGCTGCTGCATTTGCTGCGCCAGCTGCTCGATACGGGGCAGGATGTCGGGCACCACGCTGGCATCGTCGCGCATATGGGCTAGCAGGGCGGGGGCCACTTCTTCGAGGTTGGTGATGTGCTTGGTCATGCCCTCGGGGTGCAGCATGGCGTCGATCATGTTCACAGGCGCGCCGGGTGGCAGCTCGGCCACCCAGGGCATGAGGGTGGTGGCCAGCCACTGGGCTCCGCGGTTCATGTGCAGCACGTTCCACGCGGCGTCCATCACCATGGCGGGCATGGGGTCGTGCGCTTGCAGCAGCTGGGCCAGTGCGTCGCGCACCGGGGCGAGCACGGCGTCGGCCAGCTCGCTGCCGCGGTAGACAGGGGCAAAGCCGGCCTGTTGCAGGGCCACGTTGCGCAGGGCAAGCGGGGCTTGCAACTCATGCAGCCAGTTGAGCAGCAGCTCGCGGCTGGGCTGGGCGCGGCCGCTTTCCACAAAGCTCACATGCCGCTGGCTCACGCCCATGCGCAGGGCCAGTTCCAGCTGGCTCAGGCGCTTGGACTTGCGCGCGGTTTGCAGGGTGGCTTGCAGGCTGTCGGGCTGGGCGTTATGCGGGTGGATGGTGCTGATTTCCATGCGGCCATTGAATCACAGCGCTGCGCTTTCGCAATTACCTGCGACGTAATTGCGCGCATGCAGGGCGCTGCGCAAACTTGGCCCCGTCTGCAATGGTTGCCGACACCATGACTCACAAGGATTTCTCATGAACAAGGCTTTGTTGATCTTCGTACTCGTTGTTTTTGGTGCCCTGACCGGCTACACGCTGCTGCACTACGGCGGGCTGTTTGCGTGGCTGGCGTTTTACACCCGCGACCCGGCCAGCTGGCAGATTTATACCGACCTGGTGATCACCATGTGTTTGCTGCTGGTGTTCATGAAGCGCGATGCGCAAGCCAACGGCCGTCCGTTTGTGCCGTGGGCGGTGTTCTGCCTGCTGGTGGGCTCGTTCGGGCCGCTGCTGTACTTCATTACCGCCAGAAAGCGCACGGCGGGCTAAAGCATTCAGGGGGGATGCCGGGGGGCAGTCCCGCAGGTGCGGTCGGGTGCGGGGCTTTCTGGTAGAACTCTGCTCGGCCATGCCACACAACAAAGGAGACCCCCATGTTCAGTCACGTGATTCTCGGTGTGAACGATCTTGAAGCCTCGCGCAAGTTTTACGACGCGCTTTTGGGCACCTTGGACATCAAGCCCGGTGTCCACAACCACAACGGCGAGGCCGGGCGCTACTTCTACCGCACGGCGACCGGGCTATTCGGGATCACCACGCCCATCAATGGCGAGCCGGCCACCGCCGGTAACGGCAGCACCATCGGCTTTGCCATGAGCAGCACTGAGCAGGCTGATGCGTTTCACGCGGCAGGTGTGGCCAATGGTGGCACGACCTGCGAAGACCCTCCCGGTTGGCGCAATGGCCCCTCGGGCAAGCTCTACCTGGCCTACCTGCGCGACCCTGACGGCAACAAGCTCTGCGGCCTGTACCGCGCACCCAAGGTGTAAACGCTACAGTTTTGGTAGCTGCTGGCGCTCATTCCACGGGCGCCATTTGCCAAATCAGCCCAGGTGCTTGCCGAAGAAGCGCAGGGTACGGTCCCACGCCTGTTGGGCCCACACGGGGTCGTACTGCGTAGCAGGCGTGCGGTTTGGGCCAACAGCGGTTTCGTTGGCGAAGGCGTGGTGGGCCAGGTAGCGGTGGAACTCGTAGCCTACGCCGGCGGCGTTGAGCTTTGCTTCCAGGCCATCGACCACGTCGATCTTGAAGAACTCGTCTTGCGTGGCCCAGTGGCCGAGCAGGGGCGCTTTGATTTTGCTGGCGTCGATGTAGTCCAGCGGCGGGCAGCCGTACCAGACGGCGGCGGCATCCAGCTCAGGGGCTTGGGTGGCGCCCAGCAGGGTGAGTGCACCGCCCATGCAAAAGCCGGTGAGGCCGACCTTGGGTGCGCGGGCCTTGAGGAACTGCACCGCACCGCGTATGTCCTGGCTGGCGGCATCGCCGAAATCCAGACCGGTCATGAGGTGGTGGGCTTCTTCGGCCTCGACGGTGGCTTTGCCGCGGTAGAGGTCAGGCACCAAGGCTTGGTAGCCGGCGGTTGCCAAGCGGTCGGCCACGCCTTTGATCTGGTCGTTCAGGCCCCACCATTCCTGGATGACGACGACGGCCGGTGCGTTGCTGGCCGCCGGTTCCGCCAGGTAGCCCTGTACGGTTTTGCCATCGGGGCGGGTGAATGTGACCATGGTTCCCATGCTTGCTCCTCAGTGTGTGTTGGTGCGCGGTATTGTGGGCGGCGCACACGACTGAGGCTGTTGTGGGGCTATTGATGGCCGGGCGCTAACGTGGTCAGGCCGCGGCTGCAGCACGGGCGCGCATCTGGTCGATCTTGGGTTTCATGTAGAAGCCCATGAACAAGCCGATGACCAGACCGATGGGGATAGAGCGGCTGAAGGCCATCCACCAGAAGTGACCGAAGCTTGCATCCCACGGGCTGCTGATGGCCGAGATGACCAGGGCCAGCACGCTTTCAATCACACAGGCGGTGATCAGGGACACCATCAGCTTGCGCCAGAACGTGCGCATGGTGGGGAACAGCGCTTGCGCCACCCGCTCCAGCCCGCCAATGCCCACAAGGATGAGCGGGAGCACAAGGATGCTGGCCCCGAAGTTGCGCGCCCATGTGGCGAGGAAAGCGTCGCCGAGGCCGACGTTCGCCCAGGTCATGAAGGCGCTGAGCAGCAGAGCCACCGTAGGCAGGATGAGGATGCCGGGGAAGAGTTTTTTGAATGCGGGTGTTGGCATGGATTCGGTGATAGTTGACAATATCAACATTCTATGAATTTTAGTTGATTAAGTCAACCAACTGCGCCATGGCAACTCCCGCTTCTTCTTCCGGCCCGATGGACCATGCAGCCGTGACCGGTTTTGTGGCGCTGATGACGATCTCCGGGCAGGCGCAGCAGTTGCTCAAGGCCCGGATGCAAGACGCCACCCTCGCCGGCTTGGGGCCCTTGCACATGCACGCGCTTTGCCTGTGCCAGCAGCAGCCCGGTGCACCGCAGCAGTCCTTAGTGCAAGCGCTGGGCCGCGACAAGGGCCAGATGGCCCGCCTGATCCGCGACCTGGAAGACCACGGCCTGCTCACCCGCAGCACCGACGAGCGCGACCGCCGCGTCTGGCGCCTTTACCTGACGCCAGAAGGCGAAACGCGCAGCGCCTGGTTCAGCACACTGGAAGCCCAAGTGGCCCAAGACCTGATGGGACACCTCAGCCCGGAAGACAGCACGCAACTGAACCGGATACTGCACAGCGTGAAAGCGCAGCTGGACGGGCCGGACAGCGACTCCTGACGCTACTGCCAAGTCGACCAATACGCTATGGTTTCAGGAGCTGCTCGCGCATATTTGACGAGCGCTTGAAGCCTTTTTATGCCTAAACCAAGCTTTCTACCCGCAGCACATGCGCGTAGCCCAGCACCTCGGGCCACGCCTCCACCGTTTGCAACGCGGGGCGCAGGTCGCGCAAAGCCAGTGGCTGGGTGAGCAGCACCAGGCAGGGTTGCGCCGCATCAGCCGGGTGGGGCAGCACCTCCATGCGCTGCACCTGCACGCCTGCCAAAGCCAGCGCTTGCAGCACGCGGGGCGCAGTGGCATCCGGGCGGCTCAGGTCCAGCCGTACATAGAAGGCGCTTTGCACATCGTCTGCCCCCACCACCGGCATGGCCGACACGGCACCACTCTGAAAACCCAGCGCAGGCACCCGCTGCGCAGGTGGCAGGCTGGCGCTGCGGGCCAAGTCCACCAAGTCGGCAATGACGGCCGAGCCGGTTTGCTCGGCCCCCGCACCCGCGCCGTAGTACAGCGTGATGCCCGCCGCATCGCTTTTGACCATGACGGCGTTCATGCTGCCGTGCACTTGGGCCAGCAGGTGGTCGGCGGGCAATAGTGTGGGGTGCACGCGCAGCTCCAGCGCATTGCCCCGCCGCTTGGCAATGCCCAGCAGCTTCACACGGTAGCCCCAGCGCTCGGCAAAGGCCACGTCGGCGGCGTCCAAATCGGTAATGCCTTGCACCTGCACATCGGAAAACTGCGGTAGCACACCAAAGGCGTTAGCGGCCAGCAGGGTGAGCTTGTGGGCGGCGTCGGTGCCTTGCACGTCGAAGGCGGGATCGGCCTCTGCGTAGCCCAAGGCTTGCGCTTCGGCCAGTGCAGCGCCAAAGCTGAGGCCGCGCTCGCGCATGGCGGAGAGGATGAAGTTGGTGGTGCCATTGATGATGCCCGCCACCCACTCGATGCGGTTGGCAGTCAACCCTTCGCGCAGCGCCTTGATGATGGGGATGCTGACCGCCACCGCGCCCTCGTAGGCCACCACCACGCCGCGCGCCTGGGCTGCGGCAAAGATCTCGCTACCGTGCTCGGCCAGCAACGCCTTGTTGGCGGTGACCACGTGCTTGCCGTTGGCAATGGCCTGCAGCACCAGGGTGCGGGCCAGCGTGGTGCCGCCCATGACCTCGACTACGACATCCACCTCGGGGTTGTGAATCAGGGCCTGGGCGTCGTCGGTGAGCTGCACGCGCACGCTGCTCGATTCGCCCAACAGCTGCGCCAGCGTGGCAGCAGCGCGCGGCAAGTTGCGCACAGCGACCATGCGCACCTCGATTCGGCGGCCGGCGCGCGCGGCAATCAGGGTGGCATTGCGCAGCAACACGGCCAAGGTGCCGCCGCCGACTGTGCCCAGCCCCAGGATGCCGACGCGCAATGGCGCAGGCGCTGCCGGGGCTGCGCGACCGGCAGGACTGCCAGCGGAAAGGGTGAAGTGGTCTTGGTACATGGGTGTCTCCGGAACAGTTGCGGGCCCTGCTGCCGGGGCCGGGTTCTTCTGCGGAGGAAACACCAGGTGGCAGCCGGAACGGCCACCTGCACGACTCAGGTGGCCGTGGTGCTAATGGTGGTAATGGGGTTGCGCAGGTCTGCCCCACGCGCCGGGGCACGGAATAAAGAAAGGCAAAAATGGCACAACATGGGCTCAGCTTAGCACAATTAATTTGCTCCGCGCGGAGCAAATTTACGCAGCACATACGGTCGGTCAGATAGCCCGCAGTTGTGCGGTCCTCAACGGGGCTGCGACAATCACGCCCTTCCCCAACCGACGGCGCCGCCAAAGAAACCCTTTCATGTCAGATAACTACAAAATCGCCGCCGAAGCCCGAGAAGCCGCATTGTGCGAACCCTGCCGCGGCATTCAGCGCGATTGGCGCCGCGCCCCCGGCCATGCCGAACTGGTGCAGGGCGAGAACCGCAAAGAAGACCGCGACGGCCATTCGGTCACGGTCACCCGCTACCGCTGCGCCCGCTGTGCCTCCATCTGGGATTACGAAAACAACAAGTCCAACCAGCGGGCAGGCTGGTCGCTGCCCCGGCGATGAAGGCGCCGCCCCGACTGGAGTCGCTGGTCGAAGAGGGCCTGATCGACACGGTGGTGCGCCAGCTTATGAGCGGTAAAGAAGCCATGGTGTTTGTGGTGCGCTCGGGCGAGCAGACGCTGTGCGCCAAGATTTACAAAGAGGCCAACAACCGCAGCTTCCGCCAGGCCGTGGACTACACCGAGAACCGCAAAGTCAAAAACTCGCGCTCCGCCCGGGCCATGGCAAAGGGCAGCAAGTTCGGCAGGCAAGAGCAGGAGGCTGCGTGGCAAAGCGCTGAAGTGGATGCGTTGTACCGCTTGGCCGCTGCCGGCGTGCGCGTGCCGCAACCCTACAACTTTCACGATGGCGTGCTCCTGATGGAGCTGGTGACCGACGCACACGGAGACGCGGCGCCCCGGCTGAACGACGTGGCATTTACCGAAGCGCAAGCACTGCAACACCACGCCACGCTGATCGGCGAAGTGGTACGCATGCTGTGTGCGGGGGTGGTGCACGGCGATTTGTCGGAATTCAACATCCTGCTTGCGCACCTGAGCGGCGAAGACGGGGCGGAGGGTAAAGATGAGCCGGTCATCATCGACCTGCCTCAGGCGGTAGACGCTGCCGGCAACAACCACGCCCAGCGCATGCTGATGCGCGATGTGGCCAACCTGCGGGACTTTTTCGGGCAGTTTGCGCCTGCGCTGCTGCAGACCGACTTCGGCCCGGAAATCTGGAACCTGTACCAGAGCGGCCTTTTGAACACCGACACACCGCTGACCGGCCGCTACGAGCGCGCCCATGCGGATGTGGACATGCAAGCGGTGCTGCGCGAGATTGACGACGCGCGGGCCGAAGATGCCGCACGGCGCCTCCGTATGGCAGGGGCTACCACTCCATTCAAATCCTAAAGAGATCAGTGCATGAAATTCAAGATGGCCCCCAACTCATTGTTTGCTATTTTGTTGCGCAATCCGTGGTGGTACAGCTTTGTGCTGGTGGCGGTGATCTGTGCCGTTTCCGCAGCTCTGTTACCCCAAGACTTGGTGGTGTTTGGCGTCATCGGGGCGTTTCCGTTTGTGGTGAAAGGCGGGGTGGCACTCAAAAGGCAGTGGAACATGCCCTCGGCAGCGGCGGTAGAAGCGGAAATGGCGAGGATTGTGGGTCTGTCCTGGCGGGATTTCTCCCAGGAATTGGAGGCCAAATTTGTCGCGCAGGGCTATGATGTGACGCGTTTGCCCATTAAGGGCGCGACTGCTTCCGGTGCTGTGACTGCGGCCGATTTCCGTTTGGAAAAAGCCGGGCAGATCACGCTCGTGGCGGCCAAGCGTTACAAGGCAGCGACCCATGGGGTGGAGGCGCTGCAAGCTTTGGTGGCGCAGAAAGAGGCTATGGGTGCGGATTACACGTTCTATGTTTGCGTGGGCGCATTGAGCCAGCAGGCTGCGAAGTTTGCCAAGGAGCACTCCGTGAAAGTGGGCCTGTGACGCGAGACGGTGTTGCGCCGCATGCTGTGTCGCGCCTGCGGGCTGAGCGGCTGGCGCGCAGCAGCAAGCCCTTTCTGGCCCGTGGTGGCATGAAAGGCGAGCGCTGCCCGGGCTGCCGCATCAACCCTGCACACTGCATTTGCAGCCTGCGCCCGCAGCTGCCGGTAAACGCCGGGGTGTGCCTGATCATGGCGGACATTGAGGCGCTCAAGCCCAGCAACACCGGCTGGCTGATTGCCGATGTCGTGCCCGACACCTGGGCCTTCGGCTGGGCCCGCACCGAGGTAGACCCTGCGCTGCTGGCCCTGCTGGCCGACCCGCAATGGCAGCCGTATGTGGTGTTTCCCGGTGAGTTTGTGGCACCGGGTCGGGTGGTGAACTCGTTGCCTGCTATGCAGGATTTGTCTACCGGCAAAAGACCTCTATTTGTCCTGCTGGACGCGACCTGGCCTGAAGCCCGCAAGATGTTCCGCAAGAGCCCGTACCTGGACCGCTTTCCCGTACTCAGCCTGCAGCCTGAGCAGATCTCACGCTACCGCCTGCGCCGCTCGCGCCGCGAAGACCATTTCTGCACCAGCGAAGTTGGCGCACTCTGCCTGGAACTGGCCGGCGAAACCCGCGCTGCGCGGGCGCTTGAAGCTTGGCTGGACGTCTACACCCACCACTACTTGCAGGCCAAGCACCAGCTGCCGCCGCACCTGGACACTCCGGCCCATCTTGCGCTGCAGGCGCTGGCCGCGCATGGCGACACTCCGCCGCCCCATACACTATGATTTTGATAGCTGCTCGCGCACAATCCATGTGCGCCAGAGCCCGATTTTTCATATAACAAGGGACGATGTCATGCCACACCTGGTCATTCTGTACACCGCCGATCTGGACCGCGAAGCCGACATTTCCGGCCTGTGCCGCAGCTTGTGCGACACCATGCTCGCCCAGCGGGACGAGAGCGGCAAACAAGTCTTCCCCACCGGCGGCACCCGGGTGCTGGCCTACCCGGCCGCCCACAGTGCGGTGGCAGACGGTAAGGGTGACTACGGCTTTTTGTACATGAACCTGCGTATGGCCAAGGGCCGCAGCCCGGTAGTACACCAGCAAATGGGGGAGGCCCTCAAGGCTACGGTGGGCAGCTACCTCGCTGATGTATTGGCCAACAAGCCGCTCGGCATTACCGTGCAAATCGACGAAGGGCACGAGGTGTTTGACGGCAAGCACAGCACGCTGCACCCGCTGTTTAACAAAGCCTGAGATGCAGCTTACGGACAAGACCTATCCGCAATGGTGCATGGCGACCTTGCTGGCGCTGTGCGTGGCCTTTCCGTGGGTGCACCCCTTCAGCTGGGGCCCCAATCCGGACATGATGCAGCGCATTTTTACGGCGGGCTGCAGTGCAGCTTTTCTGCTGTTTTGGGCAGCAGGCAAGGGTTACTTGTCCTTGCAGTTGCTGGTCCGCACGGTAGCAGCTGCCTGGCTGGCGGCAGCGCTGCTGAGCAGTGCCATGGCGCTGCTGCAGTACTTCGGGCAAGTGAGCGGGTCACTGGCGGACTGGGTGATTCGTACCGATGCGGGCAATGCATTTGCCAACTTGCGGCAGCGCAATCAGTTTGCCTCGCTCACATCCATCGGGCTGATGAGTCTGCTGTATCTCTCTGCAGGACCGGCTGGTGGCTGGCTGGGCCGTTCGTTGCCTGTGCGGCACTTGCTCGTGGGTGGCGCAGTGCTCCTGCTGGCGCTGGGCAATGCAGCCAGCAGTTCGCGCACCGGCGTGTTGCAATGGGCGCTGATTGCCGGTCTGGCCTTGCTGTGGGATCGGCAGGACCGCCGGTCAGTATTGCGTTGGAGCGTGCTGGCGCTGGGACTGTACCTGGCCGCCAACCTGGTGCTGCCCCTGCTTTTGCAGGTGGTGAGCGGCTTGGAACCCAGCAGCGCCCTGGACCGTTTCGGCGAAACCCGCCGTGGCGAAGCACGCATCGTGCTGTGGGCCAATGTGCTGGAACTGATCCGCGAGCGGCCTTGGTGGGGCTGGGGCTGGGGTGAGCTGAAGTATGCACATTTCATGCAGCCTTACGCCGGTGAGCGATTTGCCGATCTGCTGGACAACGCCCATAACCTGCCACTGCACCTTGCGGTGGAGCTGGGGGTTCCGGCGGCAGTATTGCTGTGCGGAGGGGCCCTGGCCTTGGTGCTCACCGCCCGCCCTTGGCGAGAGGTGAATGCCAGCCGGCAGCTGGCCTGGGGGGTACTGCTCATTCTGGGGGTGCACAGTTTGCTGGAGTACCCGCTCTGGTACGCGCCTTTTCAGGTGGCTGCGGTATTGGCTCTGGGCATATTGTGGGGACGCGACTTGCTGCTTTGGCCCGGACTGCGCTGGCTGGCTTGTGGTCTGGCGGGCCTGCTGATCGCACTGGGTGCTTATGCAGGGTGGGACTACTGGCGCATCAGCCAGCTCTACCTGCCACCAGAGCACCGGGCCGCCCAGTGGCGCGAAAACACCTTCACCAAAGTCAAAGACTCCGTGCTTTTCCGCCGCGAAGTGCAGTTTGCCTATGTGACCACCACACCGGTGACGCCGGAAACCGCTGAGGCACTTTACACAGCGTCTTTGCAAACGCTGCACTTTTCGCCGGAGCCCAAGGTGATTGCGGTGCTGCTGGAGAGTGCAGCCCTGATGGGCATGGAAAGCCCGCTGACCGAGCACATCCGCCGGCAGTGGCGGGCAGCGTACCGTGAGGGTTACTGAGCCATCAATGCGCTGCCTTTTGGCGGCTGACCCACCAGCCCTCCAGGCTGTAGACCACCAAGGCTGCCCAGATCAAACAAAAGCCGATGGCACGGGCCGACTCAAAGGGCTCGCCATACAGCCATACACCGATCAAGAGTTGCAGGCTGGGCGAGATGTATTGCAGGATGCCCATGGTGGCCATGGACACGCGGCGCGCTCCGGCTGCAAACAGCAGCAAAGGTACTGCCGTAAAGGGCCCGGCCAACAGCAGCCAGCCGATATCTGCCGCGCTGCCCTGCACCAAGGCACCCTGACCGTGCAGGCCCCACCACAGCAGTAAGCCCCCTGCCAACGGCGCGAGCACGAGGGTTTCCAGCGTCAGCCCTTCCAATGCTCCCAAGGCACCCACTTTGCGCAGCAGGCCGTAGAAGCCGAAGGTGACAGCCAGCACTAGTGCCACCCACGGCACATGGCCGGAGAGCAGGGCCAGCCAAAGCACGCCGGCGGCGGCAACCGCAACAGCCAGCCATTGCCCGGGCCGGGGACGTTCGTGCAGGAAAACAAAGCCCAGCCCCACATTGACCAGCGGAAGAATGAAATAGCCCAAGCTGGCATCCAGCACGTGACCGTTTTGCACCGCCCAGACGTACACCAGCCAGTTCACCCCCAGGAGCACTGCAGAGAGGGCAAATGCGCCCATGACCTTGGGTGTGCGCCACACCGCTGCCAGCCAGGCCCACTGCCGGCGCACGGCCAACACCGCCAGCAACAAGACCATGCACCAGACGGTGCGGTGCATCACCACCTCCAGGGCGGGGATGGCAGACAGTTGCTTGAAATAAATGGGGAAAAGGCCCCAAGCCAGGTAGGCCAGGGCCGCATAGAGAACACCGGTTTGCATGCGGGGAGCTTACCCGCCCCGGCGCAGCACCAAAAAGCCAAAAGCAGTTGCAGTGAGGTACATGCTCACCGAGTAGAGCGCTGCGGGTAATGCCAGTTGCAGGTTGCCCAGTACTGACAGGGCAACGAAGATGGCCAGAGTCGAATTGTGAATTCCGATCTCAAAGCTCACAGCGGTGGCAATGGACTTGTCCAGGCCCGCCCAGCGCGACAGGTAGTACCCCACCAACAGGCTGGCAAGGTTGAATGCGAGCACCACGGGGCCCAAACTGCTGAAAGACTCGGTGAGCGCCGTCCATTCTTTCACGATGGCAATCAGGGAGAAAACTGCCAGGACCACCGCACTGAACACTTTCATGGGCGGCCCCATGCGTTCACTGAAGTCGGGACGCCGGCTGCGCACCACCATGCCGATGACGACCGGCACCATGATCACACCCACCACTTCCAGAACCTTGCCGAATTGCAAAGGCACCACTTGACCACTCTGCAGGTACGTGGCGATGGCCCAGTTGGCAATCAGGGGCAAACTCACGATGGAGAGCACGGTGTTGATGGCAGTGAGCGAAATGTTCATGGCCACATTGCCACCGAAGAGGTGGCTGAACAAATTGGCAGACACCCCGCCCGGTGAGGCGGCCAACAGCATCAGGCCCACCGCGTAGATCGGCTGTACATCCATCAGCACAATCAGCGCCACGGCAACCGCCGGCAACACAAGCATCTGAAGCACCAGAGCCAGCACCACAGAGCGCGGGTGCTCACGCAGGCGACCAAAGTCCTGAACTGTCAGCGACAGCCCGAGGCCGAACATGACCAGCGCCAGCGCAATCAGCAGCAGGCCGGGAAGGGCGGCGGTGAAGTTCATGCTGCCAGTCCACCCCGAGTGGACGCGGTGCCCAGGCGCCGGCGGATTTCGTCACGCACGTCGGTGCGCAGATTGAAGTGAAAGGCTGCCTCGGCCACCAGAAACAGTGGGCCGACCAAGAGGCCCATCAGGTCATCCACAAAAGCCGGTTTTTTGCCCTCGAAGTAGTGACCCACAAACTGGAAGGCCCAGCCCACTACAAACAAGCCGATGCCCCAACCCAGCCAGACGCCCGTGCTCTGCGCGGCAAACCACTGGCTGGCCGCCAGCGCTGCCGCCAGCAACACCGCCATGGTGACGCCGAAGCGTGCATCCAGACGTGTGTAAAACCAGGTAGAGGCAAGCGCCACCAACACGGCGGGGCTCAATTGCAATCCGGCAGCTGCCCACTGGGGGCGCGACAGCAGGATGGTGACCGCCAGCACGATCATGGGGATGCCCACAAAGTGCGTGGCGACGTTGCGGCCGTCCTGGTGGTAGGCCGCGTATTGGGTCAGGTGGTCGGTGAGGGTTTTCATCTTTGTCTCCTTAGCGTTGAGCGGATCATGGGCGCAGGTATGCTTGCCGTCTGTCAAGTAGCCGACACAAAATCATCCACCTAGTGAAAGCCCTAGTCCCCCACGCCATGTCCGATATCTCCAGCCACCTTCCCATGCTGCGCACCGGTCGCTGGTTTGCCCAGTTGCCGCCGGAGTTCGCCCGGGGTTTGTTGGACATGGCCCGTGTGCGCCACCTGCACGCCGGCGAAAAGCTGTTCTGGCGGGACGCACCTCCTTGCGGCTTGTATGCGCTGGTCCGGGGTGCCATCCGCATTTCGGGGCACAGCGGAGACGGCAATGCCGCGCGTGAAGCGGTGCTGGTGCTGTTGTCGCCACCTCAATGGTTCGGAGAAATTTCGGTGTTTGACGGCTCTGCCCGCACCCACGACGCGCACGCAGCCGAACCTTGCACGCTGCTACATGTTCCCCACGAAGAGTTGCTCGCATGGCTGGGACAACACCCGGTGCATTGGCGAGACCTGGCTGTGCTGATGGCCGACAAGCTGCGCCTGGCCTTTGTGAGCATGGAGGAACAAACTGTATTGCCGGCGCCCCAGCGCCTTGCGCGGCGCCTGCTAACCATGGCGCTGGGCTACGGGCAAGCGACAGAAAGCGACCGCACGCTGCGGGTACTGGCAGTTACCCAGGAACAACTCGCCTTGATTATCGGCGTATCACGCCAGACTACCAACCAGATTCTGCGCGACTTCAAATCCCGAGGCGTGCTGCACGTGCAGCGAGGCTGCATCGAGTTGCTGGACCTTCAGGCGCTGCGCGCGGAGTGCGAATAAAGTACCCGCCACAACCCCATAAAAAAACGCGCCCGAGGGCGCGTTTTGCTTGCATGAGAGGGAGTTCCACCAAGGTTACCGCAGAACCGGCTATGCCGGGCTGCTGGTAGCGCCCCCTGCAAGGGGGAGGCGGCAAAGCCGCCACGGGGGTAAACCTTATTTCGACACCACGCGAGCCATTTCCAACACTTTGTTGGAGTAGCCCCATTCGTTGTCGTACCAGCTGACCAACTTGACGAAGGTGCCGTCCAAAGCGATGGAGGCTTCAGCGTCGTAGATGGAGGTGCGGCTGTCACCACGGAAATCGGTGGCAACCACCTTGTCTTCGGTGTAACCCAACACGCCCTTCAAAGCGCCTTCGGATTGCGCCTTCAACTCGGCGTTGATTTCGGCGATGGTGGCAGAGGTGTTCAGCTCGACAGTCAAGTCGACCACGGACACATCGCTGGTCGGCACGCGGAAAGCCATGCCGGTCAGCTTCTTGTTCAGCTCAGGAATCACCACGCCCACGGCCTTGGCAGCCCCGGTGGAAGAAGGAATGATGTTTTCCAGAATGCCGCGGCCGCCGCGCCAGTCTTTGTTGGACGGGCCGTCCACGGTCTTCTGGGTGGCTGTGGCAGCGTGCACAGTGGTCATCAGGCCGCGCTTGATGCCGAACTTGTCGTTGATCACCTTGGCCAGGGGAGCCAAGCAGTTGGTGGTGCAGGACGCATTGGAGATGATGGCTTGGCCGGCATAGGTCTTGTCGTTCACGCCGTACACAAACATGGGGGTGTCGTCTTTGGAGGGAGCGGACAGAATGACCTTCTTGGCACCAGCGTCAATGTGCTTCTGGGCAGTTTCCTTGGTCAGGAACAGGCCGGTGGATTCGACCACGATGTCGGCACCGACGTCAGACCACTTCAGGTTCGCAGGATCACGCTCCTGGGTCAGGCGGATCTTCTTGCCGTTGACGATCAATGCGCCGTTGTCCACAGACACTTCGCCTTTGAAGCGGCCGTGCACGCTGTCGTACTGCAGCATGTAAGCCAGGTAGTCAGGCTCCAACAAGTCGTTGATGCCGACGATTTCGATGTCGTTGAAGTTTTGCACCGCTGCGCGGAACACCATACGGCCGATGCGACCGAAACCATTGATACCTACTTTGATTGCCATGGGATACCTCAATAAAAATCAACTAGAAACTATAAGCGGGTGTAACCACTTGGTAAGCGGCGCTTTTCATCAAGAAATACGCGCCGCTTGAGCCATCTCAAACTTTGCGGGTCAATGCAGCCTGCACGGTGTCTGCCACGTTCTCAGGCGTGAAGCCGAAGTGCTTGAACAGTACTGGAGCGGGAGCGGATTCACCGTACGTATCCAGACCGACAACGGCTGCTGTGCCGTACTTCCACCAGCCACCGGTGGAACCCATTTCCACCGCAATGCGGGGCACACCGGCCGGCAACACGCTGGCTTTGTACTCGGTACTTTGCAGGTCGAAGGTGGTTGTGGAGGGCATCGAGACCACGCGAACAGCGATCTTGCGCTCGGCCAGCACCTTTTGCGCAGCAATCGCCAGCTGAACTTCGGAACCGGTGGCGATGATCACGGCCTGGGTCTTCTTTTTGAGACCCACGTCTGATGGCTCGGACAACACGTAGGCGCCCTTACTGATAGAGTCAATGCCGGAGGCATCAGGGGCGGCAGCGGAGTCGCACTTGGCGGCATAAGCGATGTTCTGGCGGCTCAAGAGCAGCGCAGTAGGCTTGGCCTTGTTTTGCAAAGCGACGGTCCATGCCACGGCAGTTTCAGCCGTGTCAGCGGGACGCCAGACGTCTAGGTTGGGGATCAGGCGCAGGCTGGCCGCGTGCTCGATGGACTGGTGGGTGGGGCCGTCTTCGCCCAGACCGATGGAGTCGTGGGTGAACACGTGCACCACACGCAGCTTCATCAAGGCCGCCATGCGGATGGCGTTGCGGCTGTAGTCGCTGAAGGTCAGGAAAGTGCCGCCGTAAGGGATGTAACCACCGTGCAGGGCCACGCCGTTCATGATGGCGGCCATGCCGAACTCGCGCACACCGTAGTTGATGTGGCGGCCGCCCTGGCCGGCTTCGTTGGTCACCACGTCGCCGGTCAACGCGTCAAAGCGCAGGTTGGGCGTGCTCTTGGTGTTGGTCAGGTTGGAGCCGGTCAAGTCGGCGGAGCCACCCAGCATTTCGGGCAATGCAGCGGTGAAAGACTCCAGCGCCAACTGGCTGGCCTTGCGGCTGGCCACAGTCTCGCCCTTTTGATGCGCAGAGATCACGGTGTCCACGGCGGTCTGCACGAAGTTCTTGGGCAGGTCACCCTTCATGCGGCGCACGAACTCTTTGGCCAGCTCGGGGAAGGCGGCCTTGTAGGCGGCGAACTTGTCGTTCCACGCAGCTTCTGCAGCCTTGCCTTTTTCCTTGGCGTCCCAGTCTGCGTAGACTTCTTTGGGGATCACAAAGGGGGCGTGGCTCCAGCCGATGGCTTCGCGGGTGAGCTTGATTTCTTCAGCACCCAAAGGCTCGCCGTGGGCCTTGGAAGTGTTGGCACGGTTGGGGCTGCCCTTGCCGATGTGGGTCTTGCTGATGATCAAAGTGGGGCGGTTGTCGGTGCCGGCCTTGGCTTGCGAAATAGCAGCAGAGACAGCAGCAGCATCGTGACCATCCACGGGGCCGATCACGTTCCAGCCGTAGGCCACAAAACGCTGAGCGGTGTTGTCGATGAACCAGGGAGCGACCTGGCCGTCGATGGAGATGCCGTTGTCGTCGTACAGGGCGATCAGCTTGCCCAGCTTCCAGGCGCCGGCCAATGCGGCGGCTTCGTGGCTGATGCCCTCCATCAGGCAACCATCACCCATGAACACATAGGTGTGGTGGTCCACGATGGCATGGCCTTCGCGGTTGAATTCTTTGGCCAGCAGCTTTTCAGCCAAGGCAAAGCCCACGGCATTGGTAATGCCCTGACCCAAGGGGCCGGTGGTGGTTTCTACACCGGGGGTAATACCGAACTCAGGGTGACCTGCCGTTTTGCTGTGCAGCTGGCGGAAGTTTTTCAGTTCGGTGATGGGCAGCTTGTAGCCGGTCAGGTGCAGCAACGCATAGATCAGCATGGAGCCGTGGCCGTTGGACAGGATGAAGCGGTCGCGGTTCGCCCAATTCGGGTTCGCGGGGTTGTGACGGAGGTGCTCACCCCACAATGCCACTGCCATGTCGGCCATGCCCATGGGGGCGCCGGGGTGGCCGGAATTGGCTTGCTGCACAGCGTCCATGGACAGTGCGCGGATGGCATTTGCCATGTCTTTGGTATTGGGGGTGGGGGCCATTGAGGGCAACTCCGGGAGGTAGGTTAAGAAAGAGTGGAAGCGTGAAACTGCCGCGATTTTACCGGTGCGGGTTTTGGCGGACCTTACACCCCTGCAGCGAACGCGATTGCCGGCCTTGGGCTATGCTTTTGGCATGAGCCTTCTCTTCACCCCCACCACCCTCCCCTCGCCCGATGGCGGCCTCGTTTTGCCTAATCGGATTGTTGTGGCCCCCATGTGCCAATACCAAGCCGTGAACGGGGAGGCTACGGACTGGCATTTGATGCATTGGGGCAACCTGCTCAATAGCGGTGCCGCCTTGTTCACCATCGAAGCTACGGGCGTGTTGCCCGAAGGCCGCATCACACCGGCCTGTCTCGGGCTGTGGGACGATCGTACCGAGGCGGCCTTGGCCGACAAACTGCACCGGGCTCGCAAGTTGGCGCCGCACACCGCGGTGTGTATCCAGCTCGCACATGCAGGACGCAAAGCATCCAGCAAACTGCCCTGGCAAGGCGGGCAATTGCTGGCACGTGAAGACGGCGGATGGGAACCGGTAGGCCCCTCAGCCCTTCCCCAGTTGCCGCAAGAGCCGCCGCCTGCCGAACTGACACTGGAAGGCATGGAGCGCGTCAAGGCCGCGTTTGTAGAGGCTGCGATTCGTAGCGCCCGGTTGGGTGTGGAAGCCATCGAACTCCATGCCGCCCACGGCTACCTGATGCATGAGTTTTTGTCGCCCATCGCCAACCAGCGCACCGATGCCTACGGGGGCAGCCTGGAAAACCGCATGCGCTTCCCGCTGGAGGTTTTTGCAGCGATGCGAGCCGCCTTCCGCGGTGCGCTGGGCGTGCGCATCTCTGCCAGCGATTGGGTGGAGGGTGCGTGGGATGTGGAGCAAAGCGCTGTCTTTGCACAACAACTCAAGGCGGTGGGCTGTGACTTCATCCATGTATCCAGCGGCGGGGTCTCGCCCCAGCAAAAAATTGCGCTGGGTGCCAACTACCAGGTGCCTTTTGCGAAGCGCATCCGCGAGGCATCCGGCATGGTCACCACGGCGGTAGGACTGATCACCGAGCCGCAGCAAGCGGAAGAAATTCTGCAAGCCGGCGATGCCGACCTGATCGCCCTGGCCCGTGCCTTCCTCTACAACCCTCGTTGGGGATGGCACGCCGCCGCGGCGCTGGGCGGCCAGGTGGAGGGCAACCCCGTCTATTGGCGCTGCCTGCCGCGCGAGGCGCAGAGCGTGTTCGGAAAGGTGGCGGTAGGCACGCGTTAAGCCCCTCTATGGCCAACAAAAAAGGGAGCCAAGGCTCCCTTTTTTGTTGCTGACAGAGACTGAATTTAAGCAGCCTTGCCCTTCATGCGGCGACGGCTGATCACGCCCATCAGACCCAAACCTGCCAACAACATGGCGTAGGTTTCTGGCTCTGGAACGGGTGTCACATTGGATTGCAAGAACTCTACTCGCAAGCCTGTGGGGTTGCCTGTTCTCTGAGCGGTGTTGATCACCACGAATTCCAGCGTGTTAACACCACTGTTGAAGCCAGTAGAAGCTCCGAAGTCGTAGAAGCTGGTAAATCCATTGGCGCTTCCAACTTCCGTACCGTTGAGCTTGACCTTTGCGTTGTTATCAGCGGCAAAGCGGCCGGTAAAACTGGCGCTAGAGGCGTTAAAGCCTGTCAAATCAAAGTTCAACTTCCAAGAATAAGTGCCATTGGCGCTGGGATCGAAAGATTCGCCTTGGCTTGTTGTCGGTGTAATCCATTTGGAGGTGATGGTGTTAGCCATCCAATTACCAGCCAGAGGAAATGTTCCATTGCTGCTGACATACCCGAATGAGCTGCCGTTCAGTGAGTAATTGGTGTCTTGGGCTCCGCTAGCAAAGCTGCCGCCCGTGTTCACCAGACCGCTGATAGACGCGGCTTGTGCCGATACAAACGACGCCGTAGCGACAACGGCTGCAATCAAAAACTTTTTCATGGCTCTCCCCTTTGTGTAAAACAAATCAGGCTCCAATTTTAAGAAACAGCATCCCCATGACATGTAGGCCAAATGGACTAACGCACCCGCAAAAATGTGGAAAACAT
This sequence comes from Comamonadaceae bacterium, assembly GCA_027488985.1. GTDB lineage: Bacteria > Pseudomonadota > Gammaproteobacteria > Burkholderiales > Burkholderiaceae_C > Allorhodoferax > Allorhodoferax aquaticus. Next base: position 154,687 of record JAIYAR010000005.1, read on the forward strand.
CACGTTTATTGCGATGGTTCCGGCGCCCTCTCCCACGTCGGCCGCACGGCGAGAGCTGGCGAGATGGCTTGTCCGTCCAAGCCGATACTCTCCAAAAAGCCGCCATCGGCCCACTCCTCATAGCGCCAGTCATCACCAACCCGGACCACACCGGCTGGCGGCTGCACTTCCTGCACCGGCACGTTCTTGAGGGCGGTGGCCATGTATTCGATCCATGCCGGCAGGGCGAGTGCAGAGCCGGAAGCGCGCGAGCCTAAGCTGCGCGGCGTGTCGTAACCCACCCAAACCACAGCAACGAGGCCGGGCTGGTAGCCGGCAAACCAGGCATCCATCACGTCATTGGTAGTACCGGTTTTTCCATACAGGTCCGGGCGCTTGAGGATGGCTTGTGCTTTGGCCGCGGTGCCGGAGCGGGTCACCTCTTGCAACAGGCTGGACACCATGAAGGTATTGCGCTGGGGTACGGTGCGAACGGTCTCGTCCAGCACCTGGGGCTTGGCTTCGAACACCACCTCGCCATTCGTGCGGGCAATCTTCTGGATCAGCACCGGGTTCACGCGGAAACCACCATTGGCCAGCACCGCATACGCGCCCGCCATTTGCAGCGGGTTGGTCGAGCCACTGCCCAAAGCCTGGGTCAAGTTGTCGGGCTGGCGCTCGGGGTCGAAGCCGAAGCGGCTGGTCCACTCGCGGGCGCCCACCGGTGAGAGCAGCTGCATCAGACGGATGGACACCAGGTTCTTGGAGCGGGCCAGCGCGCGGCGCAAGGTGATGGGGCCGTCGGTACTGCCGTCATCGTTTTCGGGGGCCCAATCACCCACGTTCTCCATGGGCGCGTCGTTCACCAGGGACTCGGGCTGCATGCCGCTCTCGATGGCGCCGGAGTAGATGAAGGGCTTGTAGCTGGAACCCGGCTGGCGCCAGCCTTGGGTCACGTGGTTGAACTGGTTGCGGTGAAAATCGAAGCCGCCAACCAGCGCACGAATTTCACCAGTAGCCGGGTCCATGGACACGAATGCCCCTTCTGCCTCGGGCCACTGCACCAGGCTCCAGGCCTTGCCCTGTTGCAGCACCCGAACTACTGAGCCACGGCGCAGTTTCAGCTTGGCGGCTGCCGAGTCGCCCAAACCGGACTGCGCGGGGCGCAGGCCGGCACCGTCGATGGTGATGGCCTCACCCGAGCCCAACACTACGCTCACAGCTTTGGCGCTGGCGCGGGTGACGATGGCGATACGCAGGTCTTCGTCATCGTCGTAGTCGGCAAGCGCCTGCGCGACTGAAGGGTCTTCGTCCTTGAGGTCAGCCGCAAGTGTTTCCTGCCCTTCTGGGCCGCGCCAGACCTGGCGCAGAGAGTGTTCCACCAAGGTGTTGCGCAAGGCCTTGTAAGCCACCTGCTGGTCAATAGCACGCAGGGTGGTGGTGACGTTGAGGCCGGTGGTGTAGCTCAGCTCACCGAACTGGGCATAGACCTGCTGGCGAACCATCTCCGCCACGTACTCGGCGTGCACATCCACTTCATTGCGTTTGCGCACGCTCAGCTTTTCGGCTCTGGCAGCCTGGTACTGCGCCTCGTCGATCACACCCTCCGAGCGCATGCGGCCCAAAGCCACGAGTTGGCGGGTGCGGGCGCGCTCGAAATTCTGGATGGGGTTGGCAAAGTAGGGGTTCTGCGGCAGGCCGGCCAACATCGCGCATTCGGACGCACTGAGCGCAGATAGCGTTTTGCCGAAGTAGGCCTGTGCCGCCGCTTCAAAGCCGTAAGCCCGTGCTCCCAGGTAGATCTGGTTCATGTAGAGCTCCAGAATCTGGTCTTTGCTGAGCTGCGACTCGATCTTGTAGGCCAGCAGCGCTTCCTTGATCTTGCGCTCCAGCGTCCGCGAGCGGCTCAGGAAGAACGTGCGCGCCACTTGTTGGGTGATAGTGGACGCCCCCTGGGTGCGGCCACCGGTCAGGTTGGCCACGATGGCGCGGGCGACGCCTATGGGGTCCAGCCCGCCATGGCCATAGAAGCGCGAATCTTCAACGGCCAGCAGGCTGTCTTTCATCAGCTTGGGGATCTGGTCTATGGGCTTGTAGACCCGGCGCTCGGTGCCGAAACCGGCCACCTCCACACCATCGGCCGTCAGCACACGCAGCGGCTGCTTGGGCTGATAATTGGAAAGAGAAGAGGTGTCAGGCAGCTGGGTCGAGAAAAAGGCGACCGCAGCTGCCAGAAACAGGGCACCCAGCACCGCAAATACCAGACCGGTTTTGAGGATGCGCATGGGCCAAGGGTCCCGGAAAAAGGTATGCATAGCGGCTCGAAGATGGAGCGCGCATTATCGGCAGTGCAGGTCGCGCTCGGGCAACCCGTTTGTAAACGCTATGAAAACAGGAGCTGCTCGCGCAATATTGGCGGGGGTTACTTGCTCTTTTTGGCCGGTTTTTTCTTGGGCAGCAAGGCGTCGTGCAACGCCACAAACTCTTGCGTCAGCTTGTGGCCGGGCTCCAGATAAATCATGGGTTTGGCCTGCTCGTGCGACTCGCGGATCTTCACCGAGGCACCGAGGTAAGGCTGCAAGACCGGCAGGCCTTCGTCAATCAGCTCCTGCACCAGGCGCTGCGGCAGGTTGGCGCGCGGCTGGAACTGGTTGACCACGATACCTTCCACTTCCAGATTCTTGTTGTGGTCAGCTTTGATCTCCTGCACGTTCTCCAGCAAGGTGTAGAGCGCGCGGCGGGAGAAGTCGTCGCAGTCAAACGGGATCAGGCAGCCTTGCGCGGCAATCAGCGCGCTGCGCGTGTAGAAGTTGAGTGCGGGCGGGGTGTCGATGTAAATCTGGTCGTAATCGGCGGCCAACTGTTCCAACGCATCACGCAGCTTGTAGATCTTGTGGCGGCTCTCCAGCTTGCTGTGCAGCTCATCGAGCAGCGGGCTGGATGGCAGCAGGTCCAGATTGGGCCACTGGGTTTCGCTGATGTAGTCGCTGGCAGGCTTGTCGCGCACTGTGAACTTGAGGCTCTGCTCAAAAAACTCGGCCACGTTAGGCAACTCGTCGGCCATCTCGGCACCCAGCAGATAACGGCTGGAATTGCCCTGGGAGTCCAAGTCAATCACCAGGGTGCGCAAGCCTTGGGACGCACTGATGGCCGCCAGGTTGCAGGTGATGGTGGACTTGCCAACGCCACCTTTCTGGTTGAAAACAACGTGCTGCATAACGAATTCCTTTGATCAAAGCGGTCCACGGGGATACAGGCAGTCTAGCGGGGCCGCATGACACGACGCTGAACACCCCTGCGCACACGCCATGCAGGCAAAAACTGCGCCAGTGCGTGGGCTATGCTTCCCCACCATGCCTGACCTACCGCCCTCTGACTCCTCTTCTGACACCGCCTCGCACGCACGCACCTGCCCCGCCATCGTGCTGGCTGCCGGCCGCGGCGAGCGCATGCGCCCGCTGACCGACACCCGCCCTAAGCCCCTGCTGCAGGTGCACGGCAAGCCGCTTATGCAGTACCACCTGGAGGCGCTGGCCGCAGGGGGCTTTGCGTCTGCGGTGGTGAACACCGCGTGGCTGGGCGAACAGATCGAGGCCACGTTTCATGATGTTTTAGCAGTACAGCGCCCGTTGGATGTGCGCGAGCAGCTATCAAATTCAGAGCAATCTACTGCCAGCATCCGACTGCATTACTCCCACGAAGGCCGCGATTTCGGCGGCGCGCTGGAGACGGCCGGCGGCATTGCCCGTGCCCTGCCGCAACTGGACACCGTGTTCTGGTCCATGGCCGGTGACGTGTTTGCGCCCGACATGGTGTTCACCCCCAACGCCTGGAAGCGCTTTGCGGGCAGCGGCATGCTGGCCCACCTGTGGCTGGTGCCCAACCCAGCGCACAACACCAAGGGCGACTTCGGGCTTGAGGCCGTGGGCGCGGATGGCATTGGCCGCTGCGTGGACCCCGCGCAGGGCAGCACCGCGCCGCGCTACACCTACAGCACCTTTGCCCTGTTTCACCGCGACCTGTTTGCCCTGCCCTGGTGCGACATTCCCGCCGGCAACCCGCAAGGCATCAAGGCGCCGTTGGCCCCGCTATTGCGCCGGGCCATGCAGGGTGCAAGGGTAAGCGCCGAGATTTACACTGGCCGCTGGACCGACGTCGGCACCCCCGAGCGCCTGACAGAACTCAACGCACAGACACCATGACCCAGCCCTCCACCTCCGCACTCACCGCAGACTACGCTGGCCGCCGCGCGCGCCTGGCCGCCCACATCGGCCCGCATGGCGTGGCGGTGCTGCCCACGGCCCCGGAGCAGCAGCGCAACCGGGATGCGGACTTTTTGTTCCGCCATGACAGCTACTTCTATTACCTGAGTGGCTTTGCCGAGCCGCGGGCTTGGTTCGTCATCCAGGGCGACGGGACCACCACCCTGTTCTGCCAGCCCAAAGACCTGGAGCGCGAAATCTGGGACGGCTTTCGCCTCGGGCCGGACGCAGCGCCCGGCGCCCTTGGTGTGAACGCTGCCTATTCGGTGGACGATCTGGACCAGCGCCTGCCCGGCTTGCTGGACGGTGCCGACGCCGTCTGGTACCCCTTTGCCACCCACAAGGGCCTGGAGACCCGCATCGACGGCTGGCTCAGCAGCCTGCGCGGCCGCGTGCGCTTTGGCACCCTGGTGCCCGAGCAGGTGCGCGACCTGTGCGGCCCGCTGGACGAGATGCGCTTGATCAAAGACGCCTATGAGCAGGACGTGATGCGCCGCGCCGCGCAGATCAGCGCGCAAGCCCACATCCGCGCCATGCAACTGTCTGCCCGCATGCTGCGCGAAGGCAAAGACGTACGCGAATACCACCTGGACGCCGAGCTGTTGCACGAGTTTCGCCTCCAGGGCTCGCAGTACCCGGCTTACAGCTCCATCGTGGCGGCCGGTGCCAACGCCTGTGTGCTGCACTACCGCGCCGACGCCGCCCTGGTGCGCACTGGCGAGCTGGTGCTGATTGACGCGGGCTGTGAGCTCGACGGTTACGCCAGCGACATCACCCGCACCTTCCCCGCCAATGGCCGCTTCACTGGCCCGCAGCGCGCGCTGTACGACCTAGTGCTGGCATCGCAAGTGGCCGCTGTAGAAGCTACCAAGGCCGGCGCGCGCTTTACCGACCCGCATGAGGCCACGGTGCGAGTGCTAGCCCAAGGCATGCTGGACTTGGGGCTCCTGGACAAGAACAACGTAGGCAGCTTGGACGATGTGATTGAGAAGCGCGCCTACTTCCAGTTCTATATGCACCGCACCGGCCACTGGCTGGGCATGGATGTGCATGACTGCGGCTCGTACACCGAGCCGTCCGAGCTGGGCACCAAGCATGTGCGCAAAGACGCGCTCACCGGCAACGAGATCGTGAACCGGCCCGCGCGCATTCTGCGCAGCGGCATGGTGCTGACCATCGAGCCCGGCATCTACGTGCGCCCCGCGCCGGGGGTGCCGGAGCAGTTCCACCACATCGGCATCCGCATTGAAGACGACGCCATCGTCACCGACACCGGCTGCGAGCTCATCAGCCGCGGTGTGCCGGTGGAGGCAGATGCCATCGAAGCCTTGATGCGCTAAGGTCCGATAACGGGCCGATCAGTCCTCGGCGGTGTCGTCCTGTTCGGCCGCCTGCTGGACGGCCTCCCAGTGGCGCTTGGGCAGGTGGCCGAGCAGGCGCTCGACGGCAGTGTCCACCACATCCTGATTGACCTCATGGCCTACGAAAGGGATGACGTCGGCCGTCACATCCGAGCCCAGGCTCACCAGGTGCTCTGCCGCAGTTACGGTGTAGCCGTAGTGCATCACCTTGTCGGCCTTGCCATGCACAAAGTGCAGGGTGGTGTGGGCGTGCGGTGCCTTGGGCAATTGGGCAAAGCGGCCCGACAACGCGAGCACGCGGCCGGCCAGAAAGACATCTTGCTGGGTGGACTCCAAGGCCATGATGGCGCCCTGCGAAAAGCCCACCAGCGCTGTGGCCTCGGGGCTGACACCGGCGCGGGCTTGCCAGTCCTGCACGGCCTTCACAAACGCGGGCATGGCGGCAGCCACGCGCTCAGGGCGGTTTTCTTCGGTGATCCCGACCACTGAAAACCACTGGTAGCCTTGGCCGAGGTCCGAGGCCTGCGGCCCTTGCAAGCTGACCACCAGTGCTTCAGGAAACTCTTGCGCCAGACGCCGGCCAAACGGCACCAGACCTTCGGGCGTGGCGCCCACTCCGTGGTGCAACAAGAAAAGTTGTTGGGGGGTGCCTGCCGGCTGTTGAACGACGATGTCTGTCATGGGCTTACTCCTTGTCGTGGGGGGCCGCGCGGCCTACATGGCGCAATGTGATGCGGGCCAGCACCAACGCAACAATAGCCGAACCGGCAATGCCGGCCACCATGGGGCGGGCCGTGCCATCCGCCATGGCGCCGGTGATGGCCATAACCACTGCACCGGTCACAAACTGCAGGGTGCCCATCAGGGCCGAGGCGGTACCGGCAATCTCGCCATGTTCATCCAGCGCCAGCACCGCCGTGGTCGGCACCACCAGGCCTAGAAAGCCATAGCCCACAAACAGCATGCCCAGCATCACATCCAGCCGCTCAATGCCGCTGAGGTTGACCGCCAACAGCAGGCTCATCATCAGCGCGTAGCCCACCACCGCAAACTTCACCAACTTGACCAGGCCGAAGCGGGCGCTGAGCTTGCCGGTGAACTGCGAAATGCCGATGAAGGACGCAGCATTGGCCGCAAACGCGATGCTGTATTGCCGGGGCGTGAGACCGTAGTGGTCAATCAGCACAAACGATGAATTAGCCAAGTAGGCAAAGAAGCTGGAGATCCCGAAGGCACCGATGAACACCAGCCCCAGAAAATGCCGGTCGCGCAGCAGCACGCCATAAGCGGCCAATGCACTGCCCACACTGCTGTTGACGCGTTCTTCTGGTGGGCGGGTTTCCGGCAGACTTGTGGCCAACAACACCAGGCCCAACAGGGCTGCCACGGTCACAGCCCAGAACACGGCGCGCCAGCCGAACTGCTCAATCAACACACTACCGGCCAGAGGCGCGAGGATGGGCGACACGCTGAATACCAGCATGAGCAGCGACATGAGCCGCGCGGCGTCATGCCCGGTGTGCAGGTCGCGCACGACCGCGCGGGGAATCACCATGCCTGCGCAGGCGCCCAAGCCTTGGATAAAGCGCAGCACCACCAGAGTTTCAATATCCGGCGCCAGCGCACAGCCCACGCTGCCCAAAGCGAACAGCACCAGACCGAAGTACAGCGGCGCCTTGCGACCCACCATGTCGGACACCGGGCCGTAAATGATCTGACCCACACCCAGCGAGATAAAGAAGGCCATCAGGCTGGCCTGCACGGCGCCCATGGAGGCCCCCAGGCTTTGGCCGATGGAGGGCAGGGCGGGGAGGTACATGTCGATGGCGAACGGACCGATGGCCGACAGCAGGCCGAGCACCAGGGCGGTGCCGAAGAAGGAAGTTTTCATAGGGGCGCGAGCATACCCCTGCGCAGTGACGTTCTCTCAGAGCAGGTCTTTAGACGCGGGTTTTGCGCTATTTCCTTGCCACAGCACGGCCCGGCTCAGGTATAACCGAGTTACCCCCACTCGGCAGACCGGCATGGCCTTGTTTGCCCCAACCTTAGGAGATGGCACATGAAGGGCATGGTCTTTACCGAGTTTCTGGAAATGGTGGAGGACAAGTTCTCTGCCAACATGGTGGACGACATCATTGATGACAGCGCGCCACCCAGCGGCGGAGCGTACACCGCAGTGGGCACTTACGATCACAACGAGCTGGTCGGCATGGTGGTAGCCCTTTCGCAACGCTCCGGGCTGCCGGTGCCGGCGCTGGTGCATGCATTCGGTACGCATTTGTTTGGACGCTTTCATGCGCTGTATCCCTCATTTTTCTCCGGCATCACGTCGGCCGTGGACTTCTTGCACGGTATTGAATCGGTGATTCACACCGAGGTGCGCAAGCTCTACCCCGACGCACAGCTCCCCAGTTTTGACTGTGAGCGGCTGCCTGATGGTTTGAACATGCTGTACGCCTCTCCCCGCCATTTCGGCGATCTGGCGGAAGGCTTGATCGAAGGGGCCGTCACGCATTTCGGTGATCCGGTCACCGTCAAGCGCGTGAACCTGCCGGATGGCGCCATCCGTTTCGAGTTGCGCAACAAAGCGTGACCGACGACGCCGGCCTTCCCCCACCGGACCCGCACGCCGAGTCCTTGCGACGCATGCAGGGGCGGCTGGAGCGCGAGCGCTTGGCCCGCAAACAGGCCGAGCATTTACTGGAAGAAAAAAGCCTGGCGCTGTTTCAGGCCAACCAGGTCCTGGAACAGCGGGTGGCGGAGCGGACCGCCGAACTGCAAACCGCACTGGTACAAGCAGAGGCTGCCAATGTGGCCAAAAGCCGCTTTCTGGCCATGATGAGCCATGAGATCCGTACGCCCATGAATGGCGCACTGGGTCTGGCGGAGCTGCTGAAATCCACGCCCTTGAATCCGGAACAAACCAGCTATGTCGACAACATTCTTGTCGCCAGCAGGGCGCTGTTGAGCCTGATCAATGACATTCTGGATTTCTCCAAGATTGAAGCCAGCCAGATGGAGTTGGAGCGCATTGCATTCAACCCCCGGCAGGTGGTCCAGGAAACGGTGGACCTGTTCCGCCCGCAGGCCGACGCCAAGCGACTGGGCCTGCACCTGTCCCTTGATGACCACGTGCCTGCCAGCGCCACCGGCGACCCCAACCGTTTGCGTCAGGTGTGGATGAACCTGATAGGCAATGCCCTCAAGTTCACCGAGCGGGGGGATGTCCATATCAGCTTGCAAAGTACTCCAGCCGGTTTGCGCTGCTCGGTGAAAGACAGTGGGATCGGCATGACCCCAGAGGTCATGCAACAACTGTTTTCACCCTTCAAGCAGGGCGACAGCTCTATTTCACGCAAGTTCGGCGGCACCGGTTTGGGCCTGGTGATCTGCAAGGCACTGGTCGAGCAAATGGGCGCCGAGCTGGAGCTGCACAGCGTGCCGGGCGAGGGCACGGAGTTCCACTTCACCCTTTCACCTTTAGCGCTGGGTCTGGACGCGCCGGACACCTGGTCCGTCTCTGACGCAGCGCCCCTGGTCTCTTCGGTAGCGCCCGATGTTGACCTCAGCGGTCTGCGCATTCTGTTGGTAGACGACCAACCCATTAACCGCCTGCTCGCCCGCAACCAGCTGAAGCAACTGAATTGCCCCCCCCTGCTGGAGGCTGAGAACGGGCGTATTGCGGTGGAGCGCTTTCAGGAAACGGCGTTTGATGTGGTGCTGATGGACATGCAAATGCCCGAAATGGACGGCATCAGTGCAGCCCGGGTCCTGCGCGGCATGCCCTTGGTGCGACAACCCTTCATCATCGCGATGACGGCAAATGCCTACCCGGAAGACCGTATCGCCTGCATGGAGGCTGGTATGGATGCTTTTCTGAGCAAGCCAGTGCAGTTAGAGACTTTGCGCAACGCGCTCGCCCTCGCATTCACCGCACGCAGCAACTGACGCACAGCGGCTGAACAGGCGGCGCATGGCGCGTTTTAAATAGTTTCTATCAATTGATTAGTAAAGTGCGATTGGCATTTCCACTCTTTCCTGCCTACCATTCACCCCATGCCGCAGAAATGGTTTCTGTAGCCACCGCAGGAGATGACCATGAGCACCGCACAACGCCCCGAGATCAAGACATTTGCCAATCTGGAAGCCGCCTTCGCCGGTGAGTCCATGGCGCACATCAAGTACCGCTATTTCGCCAAACTTTCTCGCGAGATGGGCGATGAAGCAACTGCCCGCGCATTTGAAGAAACTGCGGATCAGGAAGTCATGCACGCCTTCGGTCACCTGGATTTGCTCTACCCCAAGGCCAGCATGACACCGGCCAAGGCTTTGCAAATCGCCATCGACGGGGAAACCTACGAGTACAGCGAGATGTACCCAGGCTTCCGCGCCACGGCAGAGGCCGAAGGCAATGCGGCAGCAGTTGCCGAGATGAACGAACAAATTGAAGAAAGCAAGGTTCATGCAGCTCAGTTCAAGGCGACGCTGGAGAAAGCCCAGAAACGCTTTGCCGCCCTGGCCCGCGTCGAGGAGCGCCACGCCAACCACTACAAGGCGCAACTGGCAACTCTGACGGCTTAAGCTTGTCTTCAGCAAGCTGCTTTACGCTACATATTTGATAGCTGCCCGCGCATATCACTCGTGCGTTGGCGACACTTTTTACTCTTAACTCTTGAATACCATGAAAACCTATATCTGTATCGTTTGCGGCTTTGTGTATGACGAAACTGCCGGTCGGCCAGATGACGGCATCGCACCTGGAACCCTCTGGGCCGATGTGCCCGAGAGCTGGGAGTGCCCGGACTGCGGCGTTGCCAAAGCAGATTTCGAGGTCGTTACGATCTAGACCCTCCGGCCTCGCGCCATTGCACAGGAACACACCATGACCCGTTTCGTCCGGCAAAACCTGCCTACATTGAAAAAAACGGCGAGCTATTACCTCGTCCACATCAGCGTAGCCGCCATGGTGGCCTATGCAGTAACCGGAGACCTGTGGATGTCGCTCACGCTGAGTTTGCTCGAACCCAGCGTCCAGGCCATCGCCTTCTTCTTCCACGAAAAAGTGTGGGATCGGGTAATGCCGCACAAGACTGCCCTGTCGCCCTCGGCCGAAGGAACCCCGGCATGAGCAACTCTCCAGTCATCGTGATCGGCAGCGGCGTGGCCGGTTGGACCACCGTTCGTGAATTCCGCAAGCTTGACGCCAGCACCCCGGTGGTACTGATCACCGCCGACAGCGGGGACTTTTATGCCAAGCCCACCCTGTCCAACGCTTATGCCCAGAAGCGTGGTCCCGCCCAATTGGTGACGACTCCCGCAGGCAAGATGGCCGAGACTCTGCAAGTCACGCTGATGGACCATGCACGAGTGGAGAGCCTGGAGCCAAGCACGAAGACCGTCTCAGTGCGCCAGCGCGACGCTGTGCAGTCCCTGAGCTACCGCCAACTGGTGCTCGCTACCGGTGCCCACCCCATCCGCATTCCGCTGCAAGGCGATGCTGCGGAGCAAGTGCGATCGATCAATACGCTGGATGATTTTGCAGGCTTTCATGCTGCACTGGGTGTTGACGCTACCGTGCCCGGCAGCGGCGAAGGTAAAACCGTGGTGATCATGGGCGCCGGCCTGATCGGCTGCGAATTTGCCAACGACCTGGCCCTGGCCGGCGTGCGGGTGCATGTGGCAGACCCCGCTGCGCGCCCACTGGCTGCCTTGTTGCCCGCCGAGGCAAGCGAACAGTTGCAGGCCGCTTTGTCCGGCATCGGCGTGCAGTGGCACTTCGGCACCTCGGTCGCCTCCCTGAATGCCGATGCCGGCGGGAAGCTACGCAGTGCCCTGGCTGATGGCCGTACCGTGTTGGCTGACCTGGTGCTCAGCGCCATCGGCTTGCGCGCCGATACGGCCTTGGCGCAGGCCGCCGGACTGGCTTGCGAGCGTGGCGTTCTCGTGAATGTGAATCTGGAAACATCTGCTCCGGACGTCTACGCGCTGGGCGACTGCGCGCAGTATGAAAGCGCCGGCCAACGCACTTTGCCCTACGTCATGCCCGTGATGACTGCAGCCCGTGCCCTGGCTGCGACTCTCGCGGGCACGCGCACCGAGGTGGTGTTCCCGCTGATGCCCGTCAGCATCAAGACACCGGCCTTACCCATTGTGGTGGCCGCAGCACATCCCGCCACGACGGGTCAATGGGAGGCCGAAGGTGGTGAAGGAGCTTGGCGTTTTATGGATGCAGACGGCCAGCAACGGGGCTTTGTACTGACAGGCAAGAGCACCTCACGCCGCATGGAAATGGCCAAACTGACCACGATATGAACAGGCCAGAAAGCCGGTAATAACCCCATACGCCATTCGCATAAAGTTGACCTCCTCCGCAGCAGGGAGTTAGAGAGCGAGGTCTACAATGCAAAGCCGATTACCCAGCTGAGGGACACGCGCCTGTGCTAGAGCCCCAGCTGCCGAGGAAGCCGAATGACAGACCAGACCACGCCGCTCACGCCACGCCCCCCTGTTTCCAATTCCGCTGAGAAAAAAGCCCAGTTGCGGCAAGCGGCGCTGGAATACCACGAGTTCCCCACCCCCGGCAAAGTGGCGATCAGCGCGACCAAGCAGCTGATCAACCAGCACGATCTGGCGCTGGCCTACTCCCCGGGTGTGGCAGCTCCATGCGAAGAGATCGTCAAAGACCCAAATAACGCATTCAAATACACCAGCCGCGGCAACCTGGTGGCCGTGATCACCAACGGTACTGCGGTGCTGGGCTTGGGCGACATCGGCCCACTGGCGTCCAAGCCGGTGATGGAAGGCAAGGGCGTGTTGTTCAAGAAGTTCGCCGGCATCGATGTGTTCGACATCGAGATTGACGAAAAGAACGACCTCGACAAGCTGGTCGACATCATTGCCTCGCTGGAGCCTACCTTCGGCGGCATCAACCTCGAAGACATCAAGGCGCCCGACTGCTTCTACGTGGAGCGCAAGTTGCGGGAGCGCATGAAGATCCCGGTGTTCCACGACGACCAACACGGTACGGCCATTTGCGTGGGCGCTGCCATCCTTAACGGCTTGAAGATTGCCGGCAAAGACCCCAAGAAGGTCAAGCTCGTGACTTCCGGCGCGGGCGCTGCGGCACTGGCTTGCCTCGGCTTGTTGGTCAAGCTGGGCATTCCACGCGAAAACATCTTTGTGACCGACTTGGCCGGCGTGGTCTTTGAGGGCCGGACCGAGCTGATGGACGAGGACAAGATCCAGTTCGCCCAGAAGACCGATGCCCGCACTTTGCGTGAAGTCATCGCAGGTGCAGACATCTTCCTGGGCCTGTCAGCTGGCGGCGTGCTCAAGCAGGACATGGTCAAGTCCATGGCGGACAAACCGCTGATCTTCGCGCTGGCCAATCCCACGCCCGAAATCCTGCCTGAAGAAGTCAAGGCTGTGCGCGACGACGCCATCATGGCCACCGGCCGCACGGACTACCCCAACCAGGTCAACAACGTCCTGTGCTTCCCCTACATTTTCCGCGGTGCATTGGACGCGGGTGCGTCCACGATCACGCTGGAGATGGAGATTGCTGCCGTCCATGCGATTGCGGAACTGGCCCAGGCCGAGCAAAGCGAAGTCGTGGCCGCCGCCTATGTGGGCGAGCAACTCGCTTTCGGTCCTGAATACCTGATTCCCAAGCCCTTCGATCCGCGCTTGATGATGAAGATTGCGCCCGCGGTTGCTCAGGCTGCGGCCGATAGCGGCGTCGCTTTGCGCCCCATCCAGGACATGGATGCTTACCGCGAGAAACTGCAAAGCTTTGTGTACGCTTCAGGCACCACCATGAAGCCTATCTTCAATGCCGCCAAGAAGGCCTTGAAGAAGCGGGTGGCCTATGCCGAAGGGGAGGACGAGCGCGTTCTGCGTGCCGCCCAGATCGTGGTGGACGAGCGCTTGGCACTCCCTACCCTGATCGGCCGCCCTGCAGTGATTGCCGAGCGCATTGAGAAATTCGGTCTGCGACTCAAAGAGAACGTGGACTACAACGTGGTCAACGTCGAACAGGACCATCGTTACCGCGACTTCTGGCAGTCTTACCACCGCATGACCGAACGCAAGGGCGTGACGGTGCAGATGGCCAAAATTGAAATGCGCCGTCGCCTGACCCTGATCGGCTCCATGCTGCTCCACAAAGGCGACGTAGACGGTCTGATCTGCGGCACCTGGGGCACTACCGCCACCCATTTGCAATACATTGACCAAGTGATCGGCAAGCGCCAGGGCGGCAGCCCCAGCACCCCTCAGGATGTGCAAATCTACGCCTGTATGAACGGCCTGATGCTGCCCAATCGCCAGGTTTTCCTGGTGGATACCCACGTCAATTACGACCCGTCCGCAGAAGAGCTCTGTGAAATCACGGTCATGGCCGCTGAGGAAATGATGCGTTTCGGATTCAAGCCCAAAGCCGCTTTGCTGAGCCACTCCAACTTCGGGAGCAGCGATAAACCAAGTGCAATCAAAATGCGCCGCACACTGGAGTTGCTGCGAGAGCAAGCACCTTGGCTGGAAGTTGATGGCGAAATGCACGGCGACGTTGCACTTGACGGTGCTGCACGCAAAGCGCTGATGCCCAACAGCACCCTGCATGGCGACGCCAATCTGTTGGTTCTGCCGAATATCGATGCCGCCAACATTGCTTACAACCTGCTCAAAACAGCGGCTGGTGGCAACATCGCTATTGGGCCTGTGCTGCTCGGTGCCGCCAAACCGGTGCATGTGTTGACTGCAAGTACTACGGTGCGCCGCATCGTCAATATGACAGCACTGACTGTCGCCGACGCAAACGCGACGCGTTGACCTTGCAGGTGCAGTTAGCACCCACTCAGCATATAAAAATTGTGTGAGGGCTTGCTTATTTTTTGAGCAAGCCCTTGCTTTTTTGGGCCAGATACGCGACACTACTCGCTTACTTTTTCGGGTTAACCCGTGGTAGTTGTAAAGGATTCTGGGTGCATAAGGGAGTGATCAAGTTAGTACTTACTAGCTTGTTATTTGCGGCGGTATCGTTTGCCGGCGTCACCTTCGCCAAGGAAGCTCCTGCCTATGCGTCAGAAACAGTGGTTTCTCTCGCCAGCTTGCCTCCCCAAGCCAAGACTACTTACAACCTCATCCTGCAAGGCGGCCCTTTTCCCTATGACAAAGACGGTGACGTCTTCGGCAATCGGGAACGTCTTTTGCCCTTGCAACCCCGGGGCTATTACCGCGAATACACGGTAAAGACTCCGGGTGCATCCAACCGGGGTGCCCGAAGAATTGTGTGTGGAGGCCGTCCGGCCACCGCACCTCAAGCCTGTTTTTACACGGCCGATCACTATGCGAGTTTTCGCAAGATCGTGCCCTGAGCCGAATTTTGTACTTTGAGAAAGAGAATCGGGGATGGATACGCCACTTCGAACTGTCAGAACGAATATCGTTCAATCGATACGCGCTTTTCGCGTATCGGACCTGCAGGAAGCCGCCCAAGGCTTGGGTCACCACTTTCTGTACGCCAACCTGGCCAACGCCCAGACCAAGCAGGACGTGCTGGACATGATCGGCCAGCAGTTCATGCTGCCGACCACGGTCAGCAAGAACTTCGACGCGCTGTACGACAACCTGACTGATCCGGTGCATAAGTCGGGGCCTCAGCCGGGCTTCATTGCCGTGCTGGAGCACATTCCTGCGAACGTGAAGTTCGACAAGGAAGCGCGCGAACAGCTTTTGGATATTTTCCGCGACACCGCGGATTACTGGGGAGACCGGAAAATTCCTTTCCGATGCTTCTATTCTTTTCTGTAGCCCGTTCTGCACAAACCAGCCAAGCAGAACGGGCGAATGAGGCAAGCAGCGAAGCCGTGGCAGAGATTGCCATTGCCGAGGCAAGCACTGACACCGGCGAAAAAATGCCGACCGACAAGCTGTTGGACGTGTCCCCCTTGGCGCTGCGCATGAGCAGCCCCTTCAACGCAGGTTATTGGTTGGCAGCCGCCTGACCAATCCGGCAGAGAAGTAAAAAGGCCTGTCCATGACAGGCCTTTTTTGTGTCCGCACTAAGAGCCAAGCGATCCCGGTCTGACGCTCAGACCTCCAGCGACTGCACTAACGCCACGTACTCCTCCACCGGTACCTCTTGGGCCCGCCGTTGCACGTCAAACTGCCCTGAAAATCCCTTTTGCTCCAGCCAGGCACCCAGAGTGTGTCGCAGCAGTTTCCGGCGTTGGCTGAAAGCCACCTGCACCATTTCCGAAAATAGGGCTGCATCCAACACCGGCGGCTGGGCCAAAGGCACCATACGCACCACGGCACTGTTGACGCGGGGAGGCGGATCGAAACACTCAGGCGGAACAAACAGCACATCTTCCATGGCATAGCGCCATTGCAGCATCACGCTCAGACGACTGAAGTCGGAACTGTCGGGCGTGGCGACCATGCGGTCAATCACTTCCTTTTGCAGCATGAAATGCTGGTCTTCAATGCAATCCACATAGTCCAGCAGGTGGAACAGGATAGGCGTAGAAATGTTGTACGGCAGGTTACCTACTACACGGAGCTTGCGCGCTATGGCAGCGGAACTTGCTACACTTTCAGGAGCTTTCGGCGCAATGTCTGTGCGGCTGAAGTCCACATTCAACACATCAGACTCGATGACATTGAGTTGGGGATGCTCGCGCAGGCGCTTTGCCAGATCACGGTCCAGCTCAATCACGGTCAAGCGACCCAGGCGCTCCACCAGAGGCTGAGTCAGCGCAGCCAGACCAGGTCCGATTTCCACCATCGGATCGCCGGGCTGCGGATTGATGGCTTGGACAATGGCATCGATGATGCCGGAGTCAGACAAAAAATGCTGGCCGAACCGCTTGCGCGCCAGATGCTTCATTGCGGGGCCTCACGCATGTCGACAAAGGCTCGGGCACGCACATCGCGCGCCCACGCTGCATAGGCATCTTCATAACGGCTCTGGCGCAACTGGGCGCGAACAGACTCGCGGATTTGCTGGGGGCTCAATTCGACGCGGCGCTTGTCTACCAACTGAATCAGGTGTACCCCGAACCGGGACACTACGGGCAGGCTGATAGCGCCTTCTTCTTGCAAGCGGTTCATGGCCTCTTCAAACTCGGGCACGAACATGCCCGGCGATGCCCAGCCCAAGTCGCCCCCCTGTTCTGCCGAAGAGTCCTGGGACATCTTGCGAGCCATGGAAGGAAAGTCGCTCTTGCCGCTTACGATCTGTTGGCGGGCATCGGCCAATCGGGCGATCGCCTGGGCTTGGGGAAGCTGAGGCGAATTGC
The DNA here is from genome assembly GCA_027488985.1 of Comamonadaceae bacterium. Taxonomy (GTDB): domain Bacteria; phylum Pseudomonadota; class Gammaproteobacteria; order Burkholderiales; family Burkholderiaceae_C; genus Allorhodoferax; species Allorhodoferax aquaticus. The sequence goes on from JAIYAR010000005.1 coordinate 171,589, forward strand.
GCAACAAAATGTGGCGGGCACGCGTCTGCAACATGGTTTGCACCAAGCGGGTGGGCGCTTTGCGCTCTACCAGCTTGAGAACATGAAATCCAGCACCGGTGCGCACCACATCCGAGAGTTCTCCAACCTTCAGCGCCTGAGTGGCAGTCACAAACACCGGGGGCAAGCGGTCACCCCGCCGCAATCCGATCTGGCCGCCATTTTTACGATCCGCTGCGGAAAACTCCTGCACCAGTTGATTGAAGTCTTCGCCGTCCCGCGCTCGCTGCAATATTCTTTGTGCTTTCAGATACAGGGCTGCGGATTCTTCGCCGTTCGCTTTTTCCGGCACCACGATGAGAATCTGCGCCAGATTGAGCTCTTGGGCAAACGGGTCCACGTTATTCGCCTGCTGCTCCTGGATGGCGCGGTCCACATCGACATCCGATACCTTGATGGACGACTCCACCTCACGCTCATGCAAACGGGCCAGCATAAGTTGATCGCGCAAACCGTCGCGGAACGACTGTATCGACACACCATCTTTCGCCAACTTTTCGCGCAAAGTCACAACGTCCACACCGTTCTGGCTGGCCACATTCTGTTCGGCGCGATCGATGGCCGATACATCCATGCGGATGCCCTGCTCACGAGCCAGCTGAAGTTGGGCACGGTCATTGATCATGCGCTCCAGCACCAACTTGCGCAGTTCGGCGGCAGCTGGCGCGGCCTTGCCTTGCTGGGTGAGTTGTTGCGAAACACGCCGGACTTCCATGTTGAGTTCCTGGAACGTGACCGGCTCGGAGTTCACTACAGCGACGATATAGTCCGCTGGCTGAATGGCTTGGGCCATCAAGGCAGGCGTTGCCGCGGTCATCAGACACGCCAAGGCCAAAACGCGTAGACTGGATTTCATGGTTTTCAATCGTAGTTGCTGAAGCGGCTGTTGGAGCCGCTGGATTCGCGCAAGTTCTGATAGCGCGAAATATTGGATTTCAAGGTCTGCAAGGGACTGACGCCCAGCCGGGTGAAGCCGACGAATTCCAGCTCGAACTTGATACTGCTGGTCGAAGACGAAGTGCTGGTTTGTACCCGCCCCACGACCACCCGAGCCAGCCAGCAGCCGGCATCGTACTCGACCCCCAGCAAAGTATCGACCAGACGACTCTCGTTCAAGCTGTAGTTCAAACGACCCACGGCATAGTAGCGGCCTTCGCCAAGCCCCTGGCCTATTCCAGAGAACTGATCTTTGTCGCCCCACAGGTCATTCAGGGGCCATTGCCAGCTGAAGTCGACCTGCTCACTCACATTGCGCTGGAAGCGGTAGGCTGCATTCAACACCCGGTAAGGGGAAGGCGTGTAACGCGCACCCACGGTGGCGCGGCTGGACTGAGCCGTCAAAGGGTTGTACTGCACGGTGGAGTCCACACCCCACTGGCGGGAAAGGTTGACACCGGCACCCAGCATCACGTCGCTCCAGCCGGCCAAAGCCGGTGAAGTAGTGGAGTTCAAAGTAACCAACTGGTCTTCAAACCGGTAGCGCTGGGCGACGCCAAAACGGGCCAGTTGCTCGCCGGTTTCCGCATCTAGGAAGCGGGTGGTCAGACCGAAGGTGAGCAGATTGTTATCAGAAATTTTGTCGTGTCCGACATAGGCGTTCTCAGTAAAGATGCTGGCGAAGTTGAAATCGCTCGCAGCCGTGTCGTAGTTAGGGAGGTAGCTCTGATTGCGGTAGGGCGTACGCACATAGAACAGGCGTGGCTCCAGCGTCTGGACCATGTCGCGATCGCGCCAGGTCGCGTCCCGCTCGAATACCAGTCCTGCATCCAGGCTGAATGTTGGTACCGTGCTGTCCGCCGAACGATTGCCATTGCTGAGGGGTGAATCAAACTGGTAGACCGACGTGTGTAACTGCAACTTGGGGGTGATGTAGCCCTCTGGCGCAATGAAAGGGCGGCTCACTTGGGCCAAGCCATACATGCGCTGGGTGTTGGGCTGCTGGGTCAGGTTTTTGTCGGACTCAAACTGAGACAAGTCCCCCTGCAGCGACCAGTCAAAGCCGCGATCATTGAGCTGGGTGTGCAGCACATTGAGCTGGGTCAAGTCGTACGGCGGCGTAATCACCGAGGTCGTGGACTGCAAAGTTTGCCAACGCAGGGAACGGCCGGTGACGGTGTAGCCGGAACGGGCCCATACCGCCTGCATGTCATTCGCCAGCGTGCGCGCAGTCAGCGCGCCATTGCTGGTGAAGTCGCTCCAATAGTTGTTATCACTGACGCGATTCAGATTCAGGGTATAGGCCACATTGCCCATGCTGGTTGCGAGATTGCCGGCCTGGTTCATGGACGCACCCCAACGGTCTGCACTGCGCAGCTTGTCGGACGGCATGTAGTTCGCTCGCAGCACGCCAGAGTACGTGGGCTCCAGGTAGCGGAATTCACCCGCCACGGTCACACCCCGCGCCGTCATAACGGTGGGGGTGATGGTTGCGTCCCGGTTGGGCGCGATATTCCAGTAGTAGGGCACGCTCAATTCCGTGCCATTCACGTCACCGAGTCCGAGCGTCGGAGGCATCACGCCTGACTTGCGCGCGTCACTGAGGGGAAAGCTGATCGCAGGCACCGGCAGGATGGGCACATCCATAAAGTGCAGATAGGCGCCATGGGCCACCCCCACGTCCTCACCGGTATCAAACTCAATGTCCGCCGCCCGCAGCACCCAGTCCGGCACCCAATCCGGACCTGGTTTGCGCCGGCAGGTGGTGTAGGTCGCATTGCGCACCACGGTGCGGTCCGGATCTATGAACTCGGCCTTGGATGCATTCCCATGCGCATTATTTTGCAAAAACCGATAGGTCGGGGCCTCAAAGGTCCCCTCAAAGGCCTCGACCTTGAGGTCCAGCGACGGGCCTTCAAACACATTGCCGTTGCGATTAATGCGCACATGGCCGCTTGCGCGAGCTTGGTCATCGGGTGCGTAGTATTCCAGCCGGTCCGCTTTGATCACGGTGCCCGGCTTGCGCATTTCCGCTTGTCCCTGAACGATGGTTTCCAGATCAGGACGGCCGGTAATCGTCTCACCCATCAGGAACACAGGAGCTGCATCCAGCTGGGCCTGCCCGATACCCTCCTGCAAGCGCGAGGAGCTGTTGAGCTGCAAAGGCAGCTCGCCGGGGGTTTCCTGTGCCTGCAATGACATCTGTGCACACGCCAAGGCCACCAAGGCCACAAGGCGGGTCAGCGGTGGCCGGCAGACGGGCGCCTCGGGGGGCAGGGCGCGCAAAGGAAAACGCATGGGGCGAAGGGCAGAAACCAGCAAGTTGGAGAACGGACCCACACCCCGCTGTACAGGTCAGCAGAGCATGGCTTTGTAGAATGGATTATCCATGACCCCAAGCCCTCACACCGTGCCTCCTTCCCTCGCTCCCTCCCCGCAACCCATTGCCTGGACAGACACCGCGCGCGAACAACGCTTCCACGCGTGGTTCAACAGCCTACAATCCGGTTTTTCGCTGGAGCCGGCGACGCTGGGTTTGGCCTCGGCCGATGCCAGCTTTCGCCGCTATTTCCGGGTGCAAAGCGGGCGAGGCAGTCTGGTCATCATGGATGCACCCCCGGATAAAGAGAACTGCAAACCTTTCGTCGACATTGCCGCCCTGCTGAACCACGCGGGCCTGCGCGCCCCGAAAATACTGGCTTGGGACGAAGCCGACGGCTTCATGCTGCTCACCGACCTGGGCACGCTCACCATGATGCAAACGATAGACCCGGCAAAGCCACCGCTGGACCTGTACCTGCATGCCGTCGATACGCTGGTGCAATGGCAGCTTGCCTCGGCCCCGGGGGTGCTGCCGCCCTACGACGAGGCTTTGCTGCGCCGCGAGCTGGAGCTTTTTCCCGAGTGGTACATAGACCGCCACCGGAACTTCACCCTTGATGCAACCATGCGCAAGACGCTGGACGACACCTTTGCCCTGTTGATCCAGAACAACCTGTCCTGGCCCAGTGTCTATGTGCACCGCGACTTCATGCCGCGCAACCTGATGGTGCCCGATCAAAACGGGGCCCCCACGCTGCCCAGCAGCGGGTTCGTTGCCCTTGCAAGCGACCCGCGCTACCTAGGTGTGCTGGACTTCCAGGACGCGGTCTATGGCCCCATCACCTACGACATTGCCAGCCTGATGCGCGATGCGTTTTTGACCTGGGACGAGGACTTCTGCCTGGACGTGACCATCCGCTACTGGGAAAAAGCCCGCAAAGCCGGCTTAGCCGTAGGCGACGACTTCGGCGAGTTCTACCGTGGTGTGGAATGGATGGGCCTGCAACGCCACCTCAAGATTGCCGGCATTTTTGCCCGCCTGACCCTGCGCGATGGCAAGCCCAAATACCTAGCCGACACGCCGCGCTTTATCGACTACATCCGCAGCACCTGCAGCCGCTATATCCAGCTCAAGCCCTTGCTGCGTCTGGTGGAAAAGGTGGAAGGCATTGAGGTGCCGAATGTGTTTGCCTTCGGTCGCTCCTAGCCAAATCATGCCCTGGCGCTCGCCGAATATGCGCCAGCAGCTCCTGAATTTATAGCAAGCTCCGGCTTACCCTTTTATGCCCCGTTTTTTCTGCGCTGCGGCGCTGGTCAGCGACACCGCTCTGGAACTGCCAGCGGGAGCCGCGCGCCATGTGCAGGTGCTGCGCCTGCAACCCGGCGACAGCATCACTCTGTTTGACGGACAAAGCGCCGACGAGTTTGACGCCACCGTCACCCGCATGGGCCGCAGCGATGTGGCGGTGCAGGTGGGGCAGCGGCGCACCGTGGCCCGGGAACCGGCGCGCCAGATTCACTTGGCCGTAGGCATGCCCGCCAACGACCGCATGGACTGGCTGGTGGAAAAGGCCACCGAGCTCGGTGTGGCCAGCATCCAGCCCCTGATGACGGAACGCAGTGTGCTCAAACTCAGCGGCGAGCGAGCCGAGAAAAAGGTCACCCATTGGCAAAGCGTGGCCGTGGCGGCCTGTGAGCAGTGTGGCGGCAACCTGGTGCCCTTCGTGCACCCCATGCAAACGCTGGCGCAGTGGCTCAAAAGCCCGAGCGCGCAATCCGGCAACAACCAGCGCTTGCTGCTCTCTTTGCGCGCTGGTAGCGCCCCGGTGGTCTCCTTGCCCGCCAGCGCAGCAGCGGTGTGGTTTCTGTCCGGTCCCGAAGGGGGCCTGAGCAGCCACGAAGAAGAGGCCGCCATTTCTACCGGCTTCTCCCCCGCCTCCTTGGGCCCCCGCGTTCTGCGGGCCGAAACCGCTGCACTGTCAGCACTCACTTTGTTGACTCAACGATGAACCGCAGCCTTTGGCTACTCGCTCTGTGCCAAGGGCTATTTCTCACCAACAACGTCACATTCATCGCCATCAACGGACTGGTGGGCTTGAGCATGGCCCCTTACGGTTGGATGGCGACTTTGCCTGTGATGGGCTACGTGGTGGGCGGTGCTTTGGCGACGCCTTTGGTGGCTGCTACGCAAGCACGCTTCGGGCGGCGCACCTCTTTCCAGATCGGACTGGCTGTAGCAGTGGTATCCGCCCTGGCCGGCGCATGGGCCGTGGCTGCCCATCAGTTCTGGGGCTTGGTCGCCGCGACCGTCGTGGCCGGCTACTACAGCGCCAACGGCCAGCTCTACCGCTTTGCAGCGGCTGAACTGGCATTGCCTGCATTCCGGGAAAAAGCTGTATCTCTGGTGCTTGCAGGTGGACTTATCGGCGCGATTGCCGGGCCCAACCTGGCGGCCCGCACCCGCACGCTCATGGAGGTGCCGTTCACTGGTGCCTACCTGGTGTTGGCCGGCGTGGGTCTGCTGGCCATGGTGCTGATGGCGTTCGTGCGTTTTCCGGCACACCAGGCGCCAAATGCAACTACTGCCACCGGTCGCCCTTTGCGCGAAATCGCGCGGCAGCCCGTATTCGTCGTGGCCTGTCTGAGCGCCGCCATGGGCTACGGGGTCATGAACTTGCTGATGGCGGCCACACCGCTGGCCATGCAGCAATGTGGTCTGGGTTTTGATGACGCAGCTTTCGTGCTGGAGTGGCATGTCATCGGCATGTTTGCACCGGGGTTCTTCACCGGTCACCTGATCAAGCGCTTCGGCACCCTGCAGATCATGGCCGTCGGTGTAGCTTTGAACCTCTTGTGCGTGGTCATCGCACTGAGCGGCATGGAACTGCAGCAGTTTGTGGTGTCTTTGTTCCTGCTGGGTGTGGGCTGGAATTTCTTGTTCACTGGCAGCACCACGCTAGCGTTAACCGCCTATCGCCCCGAGGAAAAAGACCGTGCCCAGGCAACGGTCAACTTCTGCGTGTTTGCCGTCATGGCCCTGAGCTCATTGGCCTCCGGCGCTTTGGTAGTGACGCAGGGGTGGACGTGGCTGAACATCGGCTCCATCCCTCCACTGCTAATCACCGCCGCAGGCCTGCTGTGGCTGCAGGTCAAAGACCGAGCAGCGCGTCTTTGAGTTTGAAGTCGGCAGGGACGGGGCCGATCCAGATCTTGAGCACCATGCTGAAGAACTCTGCGTCTCCGATGGGTGCACCTTGCGCTTGGCCCTGGATGAAGAAGGTTGTGCCCCTGCCCGGTACAAACTCCATGGCAAAGGTGTCACCCGCAGCCAGTTTGGATTTACCGGAGAAAATTTCAATCAAACGGGTACTCGACGCTGTGTGCTTTTGCACCAGATCTGCCGGCGAATTGCTGGTCAAGCCTTTGATGAAGGCCACGCCAAGGTCGGTCCCCGGCAGGTCTCGCAAGGCCACAAAACTGAGACGTTTGGGACCCGCCATGGCCAGAATGGTCTCCGCAGTGTTGCCTCTGGCAGGCGTATAGAGCGCCATGTCGTAAAGCCGGAAAATGGCCTTGTAGCGGGTGCCCGAGCCGTTGAGCTGCAAAGGCACGCCCTGCAATGCCGTTTTGGCCTCAAAGCCGTTACCCGAAGCGCCGGCCGCCTGCAACGGCATTCCCGCCATGAACGCCCAGAGGGCCATGGTCAGAGTGCCGGTGCGGATGCGTTGTTGTGTTTTCGTCATCCTCATCTCCCTTTCTCTTCTCGTAAAAATCAGGTGCTGCGATTCATGAGCCAGTGCTCCAGGGCCTCCACGGTAAGGGGCTTTGCAATGAAATAGCCTTGCAGGGTGTGACAACCGATTTCCTGCAGGAAAGCGCGTTGTTCTTCGGTTTCCACGCCTTCGGCGACCACATTCAGACTCAAGGCCTCAGCCAAACCCACCACGCCTTTGACAATGGCGCGGGAGTCGCTGTCGGTATCGGTGTCGCTCACAAAGGAGCGGTCGATCTTGAGCTGGTTCGGCCGCAAGCGCTTGAGATAGGCAAGTGATGAATAGCCGGTACCGAAGTCATCAATCGCGATGCCCACCCCGATCTGGCGCAAGCGCTCAATGATGCGTTGGCTGGTCTCTGTCTCTGCCATCAGCACGCTTTCCGTGATCTCGATCTCCAACTGCTGTGGAGGAATGCCGCTGGCATCCAATGCGGCCTGCAAGCTGTCGAGCAAGCGGTGGTCACGGAATTCCAGCGCTGACACGTTGACCGCCATGTTGCCGGTATGGATGCCCCGGGCAGACCAGTCTGCCAATTGGCGGCAGGCCTCGCGCAAGGTCCACACCCCCATTTCGGCGATGCGACCGGACTCCTCCGCCAGCCCGATGAACTGGGCGGGGTACAGGAGACCGCGAGTGGGGTGTTGCCAACGTACCAAGGCTTCGACGGCCACCATATCGCCGGTCTGAGAGCAGACTTGCGGTTGGTAATGCAATACCAGCTGGTCATGCCCGATGGCATAGGCCAGCTCCTGTTCCAGCTCCAGATTGGCCTGCAAACGGGAATTCAACTCGGAGTGGAAGTAGCTGTAACGCGCGCGGCCCAGGGTCTTGGCCTGGTAGACGGCGATATCCGCATGTTTGACCAAGGTTTCAAAGTCCTGGCCATCTTCCGGATAGAGCGAGATCCCGATACTCGCTGAGACCTTCACCGGCGTGTTCGCCAGTACGACTGGTGACTCAATGGCACGCAGCACCCGTTGGGCCATTTCGCCCAGCGATTCCCAATGCTCAATGTCCCGTACCATCACCAGAAACTCGTCGCCACTCTGGCGGCACACCACATCGACCTCGCGCAACACCTCGCGCAAGCGGCGGGCCACCTCGATCAGCAGCGCATCGCCCGCGGCATGGCCCATGGAATCGTTGACTGCCTTGAAGCGGTCGAGGTCAATGAAGAAGATACCGAACTGCTGTTGGTTCCTGTGGGCCGACAGCATTTCGCGCTGCACCAAGTCGATGAACAGCGAGCGATTGGGCAAAGCGGTCAACTGGTCATAAAACGCCATCTGCTGCAACTGCGCATTCTTGTTACCCAGCTGGGTGAACAAACCGCGCAACTCTTCCTGCACCCGACCGAGGTGGCGGCCGAGCAGGCCCAGTTCGTCTTGCCTGCGCCAGACAAACACCTGGGCATTGCCTTCGTCCCGGCTATGGTCCAGCAGGGCGCTGGCATGTTCTTTGAGGCGCTCGATGGGGCGCAGCACGCGGGATACCAATACCGGCATCAACACCGCCAGAATGGCCAACACTTGCAAGGCCACCAACACCAGCATCTGGTTGCGTCGTGCTTGGAGCAGACCTTGTCCATAAGAGGCATCGAACCAGACAACCAGAGTCCCCAATGGCTCGCCGGAGCGCATGATGCTCTGGGTGCGACGCGTGAGGCGATTTGCCGCAGTTTCCTTGTCCAATGAACCGGTAAAGTCTGCGCGTATGCGCTCCATTTCAGGGGTATTGGCAAGTCCATCCTCGATGCGTACGGCCACCACTTGCGGACTTTCCAGCAATCGCGCCGCTGCCGCGTCCAGAGCCACCCGGTCGACCACCCACATGGGTTCGGCAATGGACACGCTGCCGATTTTCATCAGAGCTGATTCGCTCTGGGCCAGCAAAGCCTTCTGGGACTTTTCTGCGAGTTGCTGCTCGAGAGTCAGCAACAACATGGCGGGCAGTGCGACGCCCAGCACGACGACCAGCATCATGGTGTATCGCAGGGGCAGGCCCTCGCGAACACGCAGTCGGAGCCTCTTCCAGCTCAGCGAAAGTGCAGCCATAGACGTCACCAGAGACTCAAAGCGTCCGGCGAATCAAAAACGCTGGTCGAGCCAGCGTTGCATGGCCGCAAAAACAGGGGTCGCATCTGACTCATTGAATATCTCGTGGTACAGCGCATCGAAGCACACCGTTGTCACCAGGTCTTTGGGCGCTGCAGCAGCGAAGTCACGGCTGCCCTGCGGGTTCACCAAACGGTCGGCACCTGCGTACATCAGCAAGGTGGGCACCTTCCACTGCGCTGCCAAAGCGACGGTGGCGGGGCCTTCGGTCGCGAAGAAACGGGCCAGTCGCGCCGAAATGCGGTCGTGCACCAAAGGGTCCGAGGTGTAGGCTTGCACCACAGCCGGGTCATGCGAGATAAAGCTGGGGTTCAAGCCGTTACCCACGCGCAGGTTCGGTGCGATTTTCGGCAATACAGCCACCAGGAGCTTCTGGAAGGCATTCATGCCCGGATTCAGGGCCGGGGAAGACATGATGAGCGCATCCACTTTGCGCATGCCCAATGACACAAAGCGCCCCGTCACCAATCCGCCCATGCTGTGGCCCAGCAGAATCAGCGGGGTTCCTGGTTCCATGCGGGCCCGGGTGCTATCAATGATGTCGGCCAGGTCATCGAGCAAGCGGGTATCGGTAGGCAGGCTGCCGGGCAGGCCACTACTCTCGCCGTGGCCACACTGGTCGTAACCGCGCACAGCAAAGCCCCATGCATTGAGCTGTTGCGCCACATGGTCGTAGCGACCGGCATGCTCGCCCAATCCGTGCACGATGAGCACCACACCTCGAAGAGGAACGCCGGTGTCCAGCGGCCAGTCCTGCACCGCGAGGTTGTCACCATCGCTGGCGGTGAAGGTGCTGAGAGTTGATTCAGAAGCCATACGTTGCTGCCGGTTCAAGGAAAACGGGAAATCACCTGAGCCACAGCGGCGGTGAGTTTTTTGGCATAGGGTACATGCAAAAATTCATTCGGGCCGTGGGCATTGCTCTTGGGGCCGAGCACGCCGCAGACCATCATTTGTGCCTTGGGGAAGCCTTTGGAGAGCATGTTCATCAGCGGGATCGTCCCGCCCTGACCGATGTGGCCGCAGGGCGCTCCGAAATGGGCATTCGATGCGTCGTTCAGTGCGGCATCCAACCAGGGCGCAGTATTGGGGGCATTCCAGCCGGTGGCGCTGGAAAGGCCCTCAAACGTAACTTTGGCCTGGTAGGGTGCGTTGTCTTCCAGCAATGCTTTGAGCTCCTGCACCGCAGAGTCGGCTTCGACCAAGGGGGGCAAGCGCAGGCTGAGCTTGAAGGCGGTGTAAGGCCGAAGCACATTGCCGGCGTTTTGGATGCTGGGGAAACCATCCGCACCGGTCACGCTCAGAGTGGGCTGCCAGGTGCGCTTGAGCAAAGCTTCCAGCGGGTCCGAGGTGGTGGGCAACGCGAAAGTGGTGGCACCACCGCAGTCGTAATGCGCCCAGGGGAAACGTTTGAACAACTCATCCCCCAAAATCCCGGCAGTCGCCCGCGCCTGCTGCATGCGTTCAACCGGCACTTCGCAATGGAAGTTGGCAGGCAACAGATGGCCGGTTTTGCTGTCCTCCAACCGGTCCAGCACCTGGCGCAAGATGCGGAAGCTCGAAGGCACGAGGCCACTCGCATCACCGGAGTGAATTCCTTCAGTAAGGATTTCCACCTTCAGCACACCGCTGGCCATGCCGCGCAGACTATTGGTTAACCAAAGCTGGTCGTAATTGCCGGCACCGGAATCCAGACAGACCACCAACCCCACCTCTCCCAAACGGGGCTTGAGTGCATCGACATAGTGGAGCAGGTCGTAGGAGCCGCTTTCCTCACAGGTCTCGATCAGGCCGACCACACGCGGATGTCGCAGCTTCTGGTCTTTGAGCGCCTGCAGCGCTGCGATGGCGGCATAAGCGGCATAGCCGTCATCTGCACCGCCCCGGCCATAGAGCTTGCCGTCTTCGTATTTGGGAGTCCAGGGACCGAGGTCATTTCGCCAACCGGAGAACTCCGGCTGTTTATCGAGGTGTCCGTACATGAGCACGGTTTCGCCGGATGCAGGTACCTCACCGGCAGCGCCCCCACTGGCAGGCACTTCAAAAAAGATGACCGGGGTGCGCCCCTCAAGACGAATGACTTCGAGTGTCAAACCCGGTACTTTTTGGGCTTCGATCCATTGGGCGGTATTGCGTACCACGGTGTCCAGCAACCCGGCTTCCGACCATTGCGCATCGAACATCGGCGACTTGGCCGGAATGCGGATGTACTCCTCCAGCCGGTGGACGATATCCGTGTCCCAAGCAGCACTGACGTGATCCAGTGCCTGGGCGGTGTTGAATACAGAGGGTGGAACGCGGGCGTTCATGAGGCTCCTGATGCAGATTCAGCGCGGGCTCCCATCATGCCATGGGCAACCTGAAGCTTGCTGGAGGCTTACCCTCAATAAACCGCTTTTATCGTGCCAATTTGTACACAGAAGTGCCGGCCCGGAGGTTGGGCAGCATCCGGACCGTGCGGCCATTCTGCAAGCCGAAGCTGTCCAGCACCCGTAAGCCATTGCGCTGCGCAAGTACGGCCAAGTCCGCATGGGTGCCCACGCGGATGTTCGGCGTGTCGTACCACTGGTAAGGCAGGCGCTTGGTCACCGGCATGCGACCTTGCAAGATGCTCAAGCGGTTGGGCCAGTGTGCAAAGTTGGGGAAGGCCACGATGCCGACGCGACCCACGCGCGCCGTTTCACGCAACATGGTCTCCGCGTTACGCAGGTGTTGCAGGGTGTCAATCTGCAGCACCACATCGAAGCTGGCGTCTTCAAACACGGTCAGTCCTTGGTCGAGGTTGAGCTGCAGCACGTTCACGCCACGCTTCACGCACGCCAGCACATTGGCATCGTCCAGCTCTACGCCGTAGCCGCTGCACCCGCGCTCGCGCTGCAAGTAGTCCAACATGGCACCGTCGCCGCAACCAAGATCCAACACGCGGGAGCCTTGAGGCACTAGGCTGGCAATCGCATGCAAGGTATTTACGTCGGTCATACGGCCACCTCCAAACCACGAGAAATGCTATCGAAATAGGAGCGCATCACGCTCATGTAACGGGCATCATCGAGCAGAAAGGCATCATGACCGTGGGGAGCATCAATTTCTGCGTAACTGACGTCACGCCTGTTGTCCAACAAGGCCTTCACCACCTCGCGGCTGCGTTTGGGGCTGAAGCGCCAATCGGTGGTGAAGCTCACCAGCAAGAACTTCGCACGCGTGCGGGCCAGCGCCTGGCTCAGGTCGCCGCCATAGGCTTTGGCCGGGTCAAAGTAATCCAGCGCGCGGGTGATCAGCAGATAGGTGTTGGCGTCAAAGTATTCGGCAAACTTGTCGCCCTGGTAGCGCAGGTAACTCTCGATCTGGAACTCCACCTCTTGTGTGCTGTATTTGTAACCGTTGGCGCTGGCCAGCACGGCGTCTTTGAGCTCGCGGCCGAACTTCTCGTTCATCACGTCATCACTCAGGTAGGTGATGTGGCCGATCATGCGGGCGATGCGCAAGCCGCGCTTGGGGATGACACCACGTTCGTAAAAGTGCCCGCCATGAAAATCGGGGTCGGTCACGATGGCGCGGCGCGCTACTTCGTTGAACGCAATATTTTCCGCATTCAGATTGGGTGCACTCGCCACCACCACCGCATGGCGCATGCGCTCGGGATACTGCAGCGTCCAGCTCAGCGCCTGCATGCCGCCCAAGCTGCCACCCAAGACCGCAGCCAGCGTCTGGATGCCCAGCGCGTCGAGTAGCAGGGCTTGGGCATTCACCCAATCCTCCACCGTGACCACCGGAAAATCGGCACCGTAAACCTTGCCTGTGTCGGGGTGGGTGTGCATAGGGCCGGTGGAACCAAAACAGGAACCCAGGTTGTTGACGCCGATGACGAAAAACTTGTTCGTATCTACCGACTTGCCCGGACCGATCATGTTGTCCCACCAGCCTTCAGACTTTTGCTGCCCCTCGTACACACCCGCCACATGGTGGGAAGCGTTCAGGGCGTGGCACACCAGCACCGCGTTGGACTTGTCGGCATTGAGCGTGCCGTAAGTCTCGTAACTCAAGGAGTAGCCGTGGATGGACGCCCCGCTTTGCAACTGCAAAGGGGCGTCAAAGCGCATGGTCTGGGGTGTGGCAATCAGCATAAAAACAAAACCCGGCAACGCTAAACGCGGGCCGGGTTGCAATGCCTGAAGGCGGGTCCGTGTTTAGCTGAATTTATTAAGCGCCCGCAAGCTGGAGCAAATTGGCGCTGTGAGTGCCGAGTATAGCAAGGGACGCCTTTTGCGGGGTTTATCCCATGGCAATGCACCAGCTTGGAATCCCTGGCGTGTTTTTTGCTTTATTTTGGTGCGCAAGACCATTTTTGGATGGTTTTGCACCATTCCAAAGCATTGAACGACCAAAGGACTCGTATGGAAGCACTAAAACAGGGCGCAGACGCTTTGTTCATTTTGTTGGGCGCAATCATGGTGCTGGCCATGCATGCAGGTTTTGCCTTTCTGGAACTCGGCACCGTGCGCCGCAAGAACCAGGTGAACGCGCTGGTCAAAATTCTGGTGGACTTTTCAGTGTCCACCGTGGTGTATTTCGCGGTGGGCTACAGCGTGGCTTATGGCACCCACTTCTTTATCGGCGCAGAGCAGCTGGCTGCGCAAAACGGCTACGCGCTGGTGAAGTTTTTCTTCCTGCTGACTTTCGCTGCAGCCATTCCAGCCATCATTTCGGGCGGCATCGCAGAGCGCGCCAAGTTCTGGCCGCAGCTGATTGCCACGGCCGTCATCGTCGGCGTGATTTACCCCTTCTTTGAGGGTATTGCATGGAACCAGCACTTCGGTGTGCAGGCCTGGATCAAGGCGCTCACTGGCGACGAGTTTCACGACTTTGCCGGCAGCGTAGTGGTGCACGCCGTGGGCGGCTGGATCGCTTTGGGCGCTGTGCTCTTGCTCGGCGCACGTAGCAACCGCTACCGCAAGGACGGCGCCATGTCGGCCCACCCGCCGAGCAGCATCCCTTTCCTCGCATTGGGCGCGTGGATTCTGATCGTGGGCTGGTTCGGCTTCAATGTGATGAGCGCACAGCTGCTCGACAAAATGTCCGGCCTGGTGGCGGTGAACTCGTTGATGGCCATGGTGGGTGGCACACTGGTCGCCCTGCTCATGGGCAAAAACGACCCCGGCTTTGTGCACAACGGCCCGCTGGCCGGCCTGGTGGCCGTGTGCGCAGGCTCTGACCTGATGCACCCGCTGGGTGCTTTGGTAGTGGGCGGTGTGGCGGGCGCCATTTTTGTGGTGATGTTCACCCTGACCCAGAACAAATGGAAGATTGACGACGTGCTGGGCGTATGGCCGCTGCACGGCCTATGTGGCACTTGGGGTGGAATTGCGGCAGGCATTTTCGGTAGCACTGCCTTCGGCGGCCTGGGCGGCGTGAACTTCATGGCCCAGCTCATCGGCACAGCTATGGGGGTAGCGTGGGCCGCCGCCGCAGGCTTTGTGGTCTATGGGTTGCTCAAGGCAACCATGGGTCTGCGCATGAGCCAGGAAGAGGAATATGACGGCGCCGATCTTTCCATCCACAAAATCAGCGCATCACCAGAGCGGGAAGTGAACTGGTAATTCCAGCGGCCAATCAGGCAGCTATGAATTTCATGGCTGCCTGCGCTTAATTCATGGGTGCTAGAGCCACTTTTTGCTGATAAACCGGTCCGCAGCCCAGGCGCCGGGGCCGTACAAGGCCAAAGCGGCCAGCAAGACGCCCCAAGTGATGTGCTGCTGCAGCGCAGCAGGGGCAATCTCGCTCAGTGACAGCACAGCCATCACGTTGACCACGCTCAGGCCCAGGGCTGCGAACCGGCCACCCAAGCCCAGCACCAGCAGCACCGGCAACACGAGCTCACCCGCAGTGCCCATCCAGGCTGCCATTGCGGGAGGTAGCAGAGGCACGTGGTATTCGTCCATGAACAAAGCAAGGGTGATGTCCCAGTCCCGGAGCTTGGTCAGGCCCGACGAAAAAAACACATGTGCCACATACAGGCGGGCCAGCAAAGCGGCGGGGGCTTGCAGGGCATCCAGCAGGCGATAGCCCCTTTCGATGATCGAGGTCAGGAAGGTGAACCGGTGCCCGACACCAAGACGGGAGGGCGTTGCCAACATGGATTTCATTGCGTCTCTTTTCAAAAAAGGGGAACGGCGATCAGGCGCCGGACTGAACGGCCAACAAAAGGCCGCTTTGGACAGCCATAGTCAGCCATAGGGAAATATCCAGGTGGGGTGCGGCATCCAAGGCCTGCCCCAGGCTACGCCGCGTGAGCAACGCATTCAGGAACGCTGCTTCACCCGCAAGGGCAAAGCGTACACAGGGCTTGAAGCCCTGCCGCCACACCACAGCGTCTTCCGCCGCGCGCGCCTGCAATAGCCGCCCCACCTCTTCAAAGCTGGGGCCGCCTTCCCCATGGGCTGCATGGATGCTCGCTACCGGCCAGTCACTGCACAGCGTGGCAGTACCGGGGGCGAGGTGCAGCCACAACGTGCCGGGGTCTTCGGTACTGAGCAGCGCCAGCGTGCTCAAGTCCGGGGATGCGTCTTGCAAGCCGGTCATGCGGTGCAGAGCCCACTCCAGACGCGCCACACCGGGAAGGTAGGGTGTGTCATCCAATTGACGGCTGCCCGCAACATACTCCGCAAGGCCTTCGCCCCATTGCGCCATATCGCCATACTGTGGCGGGTAGGCATGCCAGTAGGCACGGGCCAAGTCACCGAAACTGTCTTCGCCCACCAACTGGGCCATCACCGGGTAAGCCGCCTGGAGCACACGTTCGGCCAGGGCATGGCCGTTAGCTTGATAGGCCTTTATGCCTCTAGCGCCCGTATCGATTGCGCGAGTAGCTACATTTTTCATAGCATCATCAGCGGGCCAGTCGAACAAGGCTGATACCAACGCTTGTTGTTGCAGAGCCAGGGTGCTCATGCTGCGTACGCCAATTCAGCCTGCAAGGCGGCTTGTGCCATCTGGCGCGCCAGACCGGCTTCATTCAGTAGCACATCCAGAGCGGGGACATCCGTGTCCCACTCCACCAACGTGGGCACGGCGCCGAAACGCCGGATGGCGTGGCGGTAAACCGCCCACACCGCATCACAAACACGGCTGCCGTGGTCATCGATCACGATATGGCCGTGGGCGTCATGCACCTCGCAATGCCCGGCCACATGCAACTCACCCACTGCAGCGGGGTGGATGGCATCGAGCCAGGCACAACAGGCAGCCACCGGGTCCTGCGGATCACCTTGTAATCGGGCGTTCAGCGCGTTGACATAGATGTTGTTCACATCCAGCAGCAACTGGCAGCCGGTGCGCCGGGCCAGCGCATTGAGGAACTCCGGTTCGGCCCATTCTTTCTCACCGGGCACCGGGCGCCATTGCACATAAGCCGACAGGTTCTCCACCATGAAGGGGCGCTGCAAACGGTCTTGCACACGCTGCACATTGGCGCACAAGGTGTCGAGCGCTTCGTCGCTGAACGGCAAGGGCAACAGGTCGGCAGCGTGCACGGTCTGGGCCGATCCCCAAGCTGCACGGGCAAAGCTGGCATGGTCGCTGACCCGTACAGGGTCGATGCGGCGCACCAGGGCATCCAGCTCATCCAAGTGCCAGGGATCCAACCCCGCCACTGAGCCCAACGACAGGCCTACGCCATGCAAGCTGATGGGATACAGGGAGCGCCCCTGTTCCAACACTGCCAAACTAGCGCCACCGCGGGCAAAAAAATTCTCCGAGTGGACTTCCAGAAAGTCCAGCGAGGGCTGCTGTTGCAGTACCTGCGCGTAATGGGGGTGCCGCCACCCGATACCGACCTGAACACAGCCGGATAAGGCCGGGGCGTGAGTGATTTGCATGGTCGGGTATGCGTGGGGGCGGACTTTGAAATGCGATCGAAGCCGGATTACATCTTGGGAGCCATCAGGCTGCCCTTCATTTTTTCGCAGGTGCCTTTGGCCACGTATTTCCATTCGCCTTTGTCCATGTCCACTTTGGACTGGCCAGCGCATGAGTGGGTGCCGGATGCATTGGCGCAATCGTTTTGACCGGCTTTGGCAATGCCATAGCATTTTTCTTTTTCCTGGGCTGCAACGGGGGCAGCGGCCAGGGTCAGGGACATCAGAGTGGCAGCGGTAGCGGCAAGCAAAGCACGTTGGTTCATGTGGAAACTCCTGAAGTGGTTACGTCAATGGATTACAACCATTCAGCCTCCGGAGCCATGTGCGCCAGTGCTGTGGTTGACGTTTAGTCCGGTGACCCGCCTCTTTCTTACACACCGCGCAAAAAAAGTTCAAATCACAACCGTACACTGTTCATCAAACTCCGCGAGCACCCCATGACCCGCTACGAAGACCAAGTCGCCGAACATCGCGACTATCTCTACAAATTTGCACGATTGCAACTGCGCAACGAAACGTGGGCGGAAGACGCGGTGTCTGAAACCTTGCTGGCGGCTCTGTCCAAACCCCAGGCATTCGACAACCGGTCCCAACTCAAGACTTGGTTGGTCGGCATCCTGAAACACAAGGTAGTGGACGCATTGCGCCACCATGGGCGCGAAGTCACCATCATGGGCAGCACCGAAGACGAGGATGCCGACCCGCTGGAGCTTTTGAATTTCAAGACAGATGGCCACTTTGTAGAAGCCCCTGCAGACTGGGGCAATCCGGAACAGCAAACCAGCAGCCGGCAGTTCTTTGAAATCCTGGAAGCCTGCACCGACAAGCTACCCGCAGTGCAAGGGCGACTATTCCTGATGCGCGAGTGGCTAGAGATGTCTAGCGAGGAAATTTGTAAGGAACTGGATCTGACCCCGACCAATCTCTACGTCCAACTCCACCGGGCACGATTGCGGCTCAGGGAATGTCTAGAAATGAATTGGTTTCAGAAAGCAGGTGCCTTGTGAAGATGCTGCGCCGTACATGCAAAGAAGCGACCGCACTGATGGTGGCACGGGAAGACCGCGTTTTGCCGGTGGAAGATCGTGTCGCTTTGTATTTCCACTTGCTGGCCTGCAAGGCCTGTCCCCGCTTTGAGAAACAGCTGTTGACCCTGCGTAACAGCATGCGCCAGTGGCGCCATTACAGCGAAAACGATGCCGATTCTGCCGGCTAACCTGAAAAAACAAGAAAAACTAGGATTCCTGCATAAAGTGACGCATAATGGTTTGGCATTGCCGAAATATCGGTGTGCAAGTTTGCGGTGATTAGTCAGTTTCGCGTCTGCTTTAAGTCTTCAATGGTTTGTTGATTGCGGTTAAGGACTCCATCGCGTTTTGAGTTATTTTGAGGAGTCCCTCCATGGGCAACAAACTTTACGTAGGCAACCTGCCTTATTCTTTCCGTGACGAAGACCTGCAACAAGCGTTTTCCCAGCACGGTTCCGTTTCCAGCGCCAAAGTCATGATGGAACGCGACACCGGTCGCTCCAAAGGCTTCGGTTTTGTGGAAATGGGCAGTGATGCTGAAGCACAAACCGCAATCAACGCCATGAACGGTCAACAGTTTGGTGGCCGTGGTTTGGTTGTGAATGAAGCACGTCCCATGGAGCCACGTCCTCCCCGTTCCGGCGGCTTCGGCGGCGGCGCTGGTGGTGGCGGTGGCTACGGCGGCGGTGGCCGGTCCGGTGGCGGCGGCTTTGGCGGCGGCGGCCGTTCCGGTGGCGGTGGCTACGGCGGCGGTGGTGACCGTTCCGGTGGCGGCGGCTACGGCGGTGGCCGTTCCAGCTACTAAGCCAGGAACTGCATCTGCAGATCAAAAAAGGGACCTTCGGGTCCCTTTTGTTGTGCTTCTCTCACACTTCGTTCACGCTTCATCAATGCGACGTTTACGGGGCCGGCCCGCCAACACTTTGTCAAACAACGCATTGGGCAAAGCACGCAAAATTTTGGCTATGTAGCCCATTTGCCAGGGAATCACGCGGTAACTTACGCCCTGCGTAATGGCGTCAAAAGCGCGCGCGGCAAAGGCATCGGCTGTCATTAAAAAGGGCATGGAATACCGGTTTTGCCGGGTCAAGGGCGTGTCAATATAGCCGGGGCAAATGGTGACCACTTTGACGCCGCTGTCATGCAGCTCTCCACGTAGCGATTCACAGTAAGCAATAACGGCCGCTTTGCTGGCGCAGTAGGCCCCATGCCCGGGAAGGCCGCGGATACCGGCTACGCTGCCAATGCCCACCAAACGGCCCGAACCACGTTGCTCCATGGCAGCAATGAAGGGATGAAAAGTCGCAGCCAAACCGATGTTATTCGTGGCGAAGGTACGTTGCATGACGTCAATATCACCACGAATGCCCGAATCCATACCGATGCTGATGCCAGCATTCGCGATCACGATATCGGGCACACCTTGGGCGCTCAAGCAAACACGACCTGCAGCCACAATGCTTTCGGTCTCGGCCACATCAGCGCTGTAGACCTTGAAGCGTTGTGGATCCAGTCGCTCTGTCGTTGCCCAGCGCTCAATTTCCGCGGTACGCCGCGCGACCAGGGCCAGGGAAAAACCTTCGTCGTAAAAGCGCTTAGCCATTGCTTGGCCAATTCCGCTGGAAGCGCCGGTAATGAAAACTAGCGATGCCATAGATATCCTTGAACGGTGAATTAGCGAATAGCAGGAACCAATGTCCCACGGACACGGCCCTGAAGTCGCGCTACCTGTTGCACATTGTCATAGTCCATGGCGTCTGCGGTGAACAAATCGTTGCCGCGCCGCAACTCAACCGGCTTGTTGGATTTCACTTGCTCGGTATCCATGAACGCGTGCAAAAACTCGCCCCTGTATTCAGTGCGTACCTGCTCGGGGTTACCCTTGCTGGCCGGGATTGCTTCGCGCACCACTATGGCATTGCCCATAAGCTGCACTTCAGAGCCATCTTCATTGGTCAAGCCACGGTTCGCTGTGGCGGTAGTTAGCCGGCCTTTCGCATCAAAGGAGCGGATGTGGATGGCGTCAATCTCCATCCATTGGGTATCTGGGTAATGGCGGGCCACGTCACCCATCACTTCAGAACGGAGTTTGCCTGCAGAATCAAAGGTCTTCACGCTAAAGCCATGCATGAAATAGTCTGGTTCATGGCCGCGTACACGTTCAGGAGCGCTCGGCTCAGCCACCGGTGTGCTGCGCACCAACCAGTAGGTACCCAGTGCCAGCACCCCCATCACCAGAACAGGGAGGTACAGCATGAGCCGTTCCCATGCGTTGTAAAGAAGGTTTTTCACGAAATATAGAGCTCTAGAAGACCTGCATAGCGCCCACTGGCCACCATCAGCAGATCGCAAACCTCACGCACTGCACCATGCCCACCAGCCGCTCTGGTGACGTAATGGGCCCGGCCACTGACCTCCAAGTGCGCATTCAGCGGAGCAGCTGCAAATGCACATGCCGACATCATCGGCAAATCCGGCCAATCGTCACCCATCGCAGCCGCTTGCTCCCAGCCCATCCCCAAGGCAGTCAAAATTTCCTCGGCCGCAGGGCGCTTGTCTTCGGTGCCGAAACGGGCGTGTTCAATGCCCAAGGCTTGAAGGCGAAGACGCAGGGCCGGCGAATCCCGACCGGTCACTACCGCTGGTGTGATTCCCGCCTTTTGCAACAACTTGAGTCCATGACCGTCCAAGGTATTGAAACGCTTGCTGGTCTCACCGTCAGCAGTGAAATGCAAACCACCATCGGTAAGGACGCCATCCACATCGAGGAAGAGAACGCGAATGTTCTGCGCCTTCAGCAGCAGATCCGGTGGAAAGTTCAGGAGAGGAGCCATCAGATCACCTTGGCCCGCATTAAATCGTTGCTATTGATAGCGCCGCAGAGACGCCCGGTTTCGTCGACTACCAACACACTGGTAATGCGGCGTGCTTCCATCAAATCGGCCGCATCAACTGCCAAGGCATGGGCAGAGATAGTACTGGGGTTGACATGCATGACATCCGCAGCGGTTTTGGCGCGCAAATCGGTTCCTTGCTCTACCAATCTGCGCAGGTCACCATCGGTAAAAATGCCTATCAAAGTGCCGTCGTCGGACACCACAGCAGTGGCGCCCAAGCCCTTGGCACTCATTTCGCGCATCAATTCGCTGAACGTGGCACCGGCCACTACGCGCGGAACTGCATCCCCGTTGCGCATGACATCCGACACATGGGTCAAAAGTTTGCGCCCCAATGCCCCACCCGGGTGCGAGCGGGCAAAGTCCTCTGCACGAAATCCCCGGGCATCGAGCAATGCAACCGCCAAGGCATCACCCATGGCCAGTTGTGCCGTGGTGCTCGCAGTAGGGGCCAGATTCAAGGGGCAGGCTTCTTTCCCAACGGCGGTGTCAATCCAGAAGTCGGCGTGCTGTGCCATGGTGCTTTTCTCATTGCCTGTCATGGCGACCAGAGGCACGCCCAAGCGTTTGAGTACCGGAAGGATCGCCGCCACTTCCTGGGATTCACCGCTATTGGAAATCATGAGCACCAGATCGGCTGCTGTCACCATACCCAAATCGCCATGACTCGCCTCAGCGGGGTGTACAAACATGGCCGGTGTCCCCGTTGATGCGAGGGTCGCTGCAATCTTGCGTCCCACATGCCCGCTTTTGCCCATCCCCATGACCACCACGCGCCCGGGGATAGTCAGCACCCGCTCCACGGTCTGCACAAAGCCTTCGCCGAGACGGTTTTTCAGCCCTTGAACGGCGGCTGCTTCAATGTCGAAAGTTTCTTTGGCGAGGGCAATCGCGCGCTGCGCATCAAAAGGCGATGCGGTGAGGGAAGGTACTGTCATCCGTGCATTTTATAGAGCGCATGTCTCTTGCTAGTATTAGCCTATGACCGGTTTAGAAATCACCCTGCTTTACCTGCTCGCCGCGGTGTCGGGAGTGGTGATCTGCCGTACGCTGAAACTCCCCCCCATGCTGGGGTATCTTGCCGTCGGCGTGGTGATAGGCCCCAACGCGCTTGCGCTGTCACAAAACTCCGAGGCCGTGCGCCATTTGGGGGAATTCGGCGTCGTTTTTCTGATGTTTGTCATCGGGCTCGAGTTCAACCTGCCGCGACTGCGGGCCATGCGCCAACACGTTTTCGGCTTGGGACTTTTGCAGGTGGCGCTGACCATGCTCCTGGCCACCGGCCTCATGCTCGGTTTGTCTCTATGGTTGTCCAGTGCATGGCACCTTGGATGGCAAGCCGCGCTGGCGCTTTCCAGTGCGTTGGCCATGAGCAGCACAGCGATTGTGGTCAAGCTGATGGTCGAGCGCTTGGAGATGGAGTCTGAGCACGGCAAGCGCGTCATGGGCGTTTTGCTGTTCCAGGATCTGGCCGTGGTGCCATTGTTGGTGCTGATTCCAGCGCTGAGCGCCTCAGGGGAGCAACTGGTAGAAGCACTCGCGCTGGCTGCATTGAAAGCAACCGTGTTGGTAACGGTGCTTCTGGTCGGTGGACAACATGTGATGCGTCGATGGCTCACCGTCGTCGTACGACGCAAGAGTGAAGAGCTCTTTGTGCTTAATCTATTGTTGATCACACTAGGATTGGCGTGGCTGACTGAGCTTGCCGGTCTCAGCTTGGCTTTGGGCGCCTTTATTGCCGGCATGCTGATTTCCGAAACGGAATACAAGCATCAGGTGGAGACAGATATCCGTCCCTTCCATGATGTGCTGTTAGGGCTTTTCTTTATCAGTATCGGCATGTTGCTGGATTGGCGGCTGGTTCTGGAGCGCTGGCCCCTGGTGCTGGTGCTTCTGGTGCTGCCCACGCTTTTCAAGGCAGCTCTGGTGGCGCTCATCGCCCGGGGCTTGGGCGCTACGGCGGGTGTTTCTTTGCGTACCGGCCTGTATTTGGCGCAGGCCGGCGAGTTTGGCTTTGTTTTGCTGACATTGGCCCAGAAGAACGCCTTGGTTCCGCCCGAGTTGTTGAACCCGATCCTGGCCGGCATGGTGCTGTCGATGTTGGCGACTCCCTTCATCATCATGAACGCCAACCGGATTGTCATGAAGCTTGTCAGCAGCGAATGGCTCCAGCAATCCCTGCAGATGACGTCCATTGCCCGCAAATCCATCAATGCCAACCAACACGTCATCATTTGCGGCTACGGGCGCTGCGGCCAGAACCTTGCGCGCATGTTGGAGGGGGAAGGCATCCCTTACATGGCACTGGATTTGGATCCGGACCGGGTTCGGCAAGCTGCAGCTGCGGGGGATTCTGTAGTGTTCGGCGACGCAGCTCGCCTGCAAGCCTTGATGGCTGCAGGCTTGGCTCGCGCTAGCGCCGTCGTTATCACCTATCTGGATACCCAAGGGGCGCTCAAAGTACTGGCCAACACTCGTTCGCATGCGCCACAGGTTCCGGTAATCGTCCGGACCCAGGACGACCAGAATTTGGAAAAGCTGCAAGAAGCCGGGGCAACCGAGGTAGTTCCGGAAGCGATTGAAGGCTCCCTCATGCTCGCCAGCCACGCCCTTGCATTGGTGGGTGTACCGATGCGGCGGGTGATTCGTATCGTGCAGGAGCAGCGGGATGCCCGCTACAACCTCCTGCGTGGGTTTTTTCACGGTGCAGATGACAATTCGGTAGACGAGTTGCAGAACGAACGCTTGGCCACTGTGAGCCTGCCCGTCGGAGCCAAGTCTGCGGGAAAGTCCGTCCTAGGGCTGGGGCTGGAAGGCTTGGGAGTGCGGCTGGTCAGCTTGCGCCGCGTCGATGGCAAGCCGGTTGTGATTGATAGCGCGCTACAGCTCATGGCCGGAGACACACTCGTGCTCAGCGGCAAGGCCATGGAGTTAGCGGCTGCAGAACAAAAACTGCTGCGGGGAATTTAACCTTTGCTACGCTTGGGAGCACAATAGCGCGGCGCCGCCTCGGCACGTTTTCTTTGAATCTCTATGCAACACCTCAGCATCAACCAGTATCTCCGCGACCACATCCGTACCGTTCCAGATTGGCCTACGCCGGGTGTTCAGTTCCGGGACATTACGCCCCTTTTGCAGGACGCCAAAGTGTTCAGGGTACTGATCGATGCGTTCGTGCACCGCTACATGGACCCTGCCATGCGTCCTGATGTAGTCGCAGGTTTGGACGCGCGGGGCTTCATTCTGGGTGCGGTGGTGGCCTACGAGCTGAACATCGGCTTTGTACCCATCCGGAAAAAAGGAAAACTTCCGTTTACGACGGTAGAGGAAACTTACGAACTCGAGTACGGAAGTGCCACCGTGGAGCTTCACACGGATGCCGTCAAGGAGGGTGACCGGGTGTTGCTGATTGATGACCTCATCGCCACCGGCGGCACCATGATGGCGGGGAAAAAACTGCTGGAGCGCCTGGGTGCCCATGTGATGGAGGGCGCGGCTATTGTTGACCTTCCCGAACTGGGTGGCTCAGACAAACTGCGCGAAGGTGGTTTGCCCTTGTTTACTCTCGTGGATTTCGCAGGGCACTGAAACGCGCTGCGGGCAGCACTGTCTAGTTCAACTCGCCATACTGGGTGCCGCTCAGGGGCGACTGACGATCATCCACTTCGGTATCCGCAAAATTGATCGGTTGCGGATTTCGTCGTGAAGACTTCATGATTTCGCCGGGTGCAGACAACTTGGGAGGCGTCGGGACAGAAGCCAGCGCCTGCTTGAATGCGGCGACTTCCGAAGGTTGAAGAGGTTCAAAGTGTCGAGGCGTCGGGAGGGTACGGACATGGTCCTCCTGCGTGTGGGACAGGCTGGCACTCACATGTTCATTCACCCGCCAATAAACAGCCGTGACCAACAGGTCATGGCGGGTTTTGGCAATTTTGGAAATCTTAGATTCAATGCCAGCGAGGCGCGTCGGATCACTGACGTTACGCGCAGCCATATCCATCATGATCAGGTACTGTCGCCCCCGTGAGTCTAGCGAGAGGACTTTGAACTTGTAGCTGCTGGAGAGCATGCCGGCACCCGTCATGGATTCGCGGACTACTGCATAGAGCAGTTCTCGGCGTTCCAGCCGTTCGCTCCTCCGGGCCGAATTCAACCCCGAGACACCACTTGTCGACTTTCCTGAAGCATGGCGGCCTGAAGAGTTGCCGCCCTCCACCGAACCCAGACCGGAGTGGCGTGCACCGGGATTGCGTGTTGCGTTCGTACGAATAAACCAGCTGAATAGTGACATAGGTGAGTGACTCCTCTGCGACGCCAGAGTGTAGTGCAGGCTATTTGCCGATACAGAATTTTGAAAAGATGACACCCAACAAGTCATCCGACCCGAATTCACCCGTAATGGAGTTCAGGGCGTTCTGACCCAGGCGGAGTTCTTCCGCCAACAAGTCCAGCGCTGCGCTACCGGATGCCAACAAGTCAGATGCCATCTCTAAATGCTGGCCCACAAGGTGAAGCGCCTGCACATGGCGTTGGCGGGCCATGAAGGCGCCACTTTGCGCTGGCTGCCACCCTGCGGCTGCGAGCAAACTTTGTCGCAGGGCATCAAGACCCACACCAGTCTTGGCCGACAGAACGATTCCCTCCAGACCGGATACCGGGGTCGCTGCGTCAGACTTGTTCCAGACATGGATTACCGGTATGGATGCAGGCAGCTTTCCGGCGATAGCGCCGGCTATATCTGCGTCGGCAGCTATGTAATCCATAGCAGAACTACGCGTCAGATCGTGCAAGAACAAAACGGCATCTGCGGTTTCGATGGCCTGCCATGCGCGCTCGATACCGATTTTCTCCACAGCGTCGTCACTGGCACGCAAGCCTGCCGTATCGATGATGTGAAGAGGCACGCCTTCGATCTGAATGGTCTCCTGCACCTTGTCACGGGTAGTGCCCGCAATGGGGGTCACGATGGCCAACTCAGCGCCGGCCAAGGCATTCAAGAGGGAAGACTTGCCCGCGTTCGGCTGCCCGGCAATGACCACCTTCAGACCTTCACGCAGCAAAGCACCTTGGGTGGCCTTGGCCAATACTTGCCGAAGTGACTGCTGCAAGCGTTGCAACTGCCCCACCGCATCGGCCCTCTGCAAGAAGTCAATTTCCTCTTCGGGGAAATCCAGGGTCGCCTCCACCAGCATGCGCAAATGAATCAGCGCATCCCTCAAGGTTCCGATTTCCCTGGAAAAGGCTCCGGACAAAGACTGGCTGGCACTGCGTGCCGCCGCTTCGGTGCTGGCGTCGATCAAGTCGGCGATGGCTTCTGCCTGCGCCAGATCGAGCTTGTTATTCAAGAAGGCACGCTGGGTGAACTCGCCCGCTTCGGCGATTCGCAAACCCGGCAACAGGACGGACGAGTCGCCTTCGGCCTGCACAGTGTTTGCCAATGCGACACAACGTGCCACCAAAAGTTGCAACACCACGGGACCACCGTGAGCCTGCAGTTCCAGCACGTCCTCCCCAGTGAACGAATGGGGCCCCGGAAAAAACAAGGCCAGCCCATGGTCAATGGGCTGGCCTTCATCGTCAGGGAAAGAGATGTATGTCGCCTCACGTGGCCGCAAGGCTTTGCCCAGTAGCGCTTGGGCAAAAGCCCCGAGGTTTTTGCCACTCAGTCTCACGATGCCGACAGCGCCGCGGCCGGAAGCCGTAGCGATGGCGGCAATGGGATCCGAGTGACGTGACAGCACGCTGCGACCGGCCCTTTTACTTAAACTTGGGCATGTTGAACTGGGGTGGCACACCCATACGGGTATTGATGATCCACTGCTGCGCGATTGACAGGATGTTGTTGGTTATCCAGTACAGCACCAAGCCGGAGGGGAAGAAGAAGAACATCACGCTGAAGGCCAGCGGCATGATCCACATCATCTTGGCTTGCAGGGGGTCCGGCGGCGCAGGGTTAAGCGCAGTCTGCAGCAAGGTCGTCAAGGTCATGACAACAGGCAGGATGAAGTAGGGATCTGGTGAAGACAAGTCTTGAATCCACAACACCCAAGGCGCGTTGCGCATTTCCACGCTGGACAGGAGCACCCAATACAAGGCGATGAAAACCGGAATCTGAACCATGATGGGGAAGCAACCGCCCATAGGGTTGACCTTCTCCTCTCGGTAGATTTTCATCATTTCCTGCTGCATTTGCTGCGGATTGTCTTTCAGGCGCTCGCGCATTTCCATGATGCGCGGGTTCACCGCTTTCATCTTGGCCATGCTCGCGTAAGCCTTGGCGTTGAGCCAGTAGAACGCGATTTTCAGCAGCAGCACCAGGGCTACGATGGACCATCCCCAGTTCTGAATAAAGCCATGTAGTTTGTCCAGCAACCAGTACAAGGGCTTGGCCAGAATGGTCAGCCAACCATAGTCTTTCACCAGCTCCATGCCGGGAGCCAAAGCTTCGAGCTTTTTCTCCTCTTGGGGGCCAACAAACAATTTGGCTTCCACCGCCTTGGTTTGGCCGGGGGCCACGGTTTCCAGCGGCGTGATCATGGTGGCGCGGTAGCAGCAATCCGCAACCGTAGCACCCACATCTCGCGCATCCAGAGAGAACGTGCGTTTCACATCCGGAGGCAAAATCCAGGCGCTGGCGAAGTAATGCTGCACCATGGCGATGTAACCATTCGTGCTTTCTTTCTCAAAATCGGCCTTGCCTTTTTTGATGTCACTGAACTCTACCTTCTGGTACTTCTTCAGCTCGGTGTAAACCGCGGGCCCTGTGAACGTGGAATAGAAAGAAGACTCGCCGACGGGTTTGTTGCCGTCACGTACCAACTGCAAATACAACTGGGGGTTCAGAGCGGTTGCGCCAGTGTTGATCACCTCATGCTTAACGGCGATATCGTATGCGGCACGACGCAATGTGTAGGTCTTTACGAGCTTGATACCGCCGGTGTCTTGCGAGGTGAAGATAATTTTGAGCTCGTCTTGCCCGTCTTTGAGCGACTTGTCTCCACTCACGGCCATGACCGACTTGTGGGTCGGAAAGCTGTCAGGCGCTGCGCCTCCGATCAAACCGGTCTGCGCTTGGTAATAGCGATCCTTGGTGTCATCCAACAATACGAAGTTGCGGGTCTTGTCGTTGGAGTCAAGGTATTGCAAAAACTCGGTACGCACCAAGGCACCGCCTTGGGTGTCAAAGGTCAGTTTGAGCACATCCGTGTTGACCTCAAAGCGCTCAGACGCCACGGCTGCTGCTGGCGAAGGCACGGGGGCTTGGCCTGGAGTTACGGCCGCCACGGGCACTTCTGCTGACGCGCTAACTGCTGTCGCCGGTGCCACCGCTGCTTTGCTCGCGGGGTTAGGGAAGAAAGTGGCTTGCTTTCCATTGTGGATCTGCCACTGGTCCCACAACAGAACCATGGAGAACCCAAAGATCACCCACAAAATGGTGCGGCGAATATCGTTCATGAAGACTTCTTCTCAGAGGGGGATTGAATCAAGCGACTGAAAAGTCGCGGCGCATTCTCAGGCACGGGATCGTGCCCACCCGCGCACCACGGGTGACAGCGCGCTAAACGCGCAACCGTCAAATAGCTGCCTATTGTCGCACCGTGCCGCTCAAGAGCTTGCAAGGCGTACACAGAACATGTGGGGTTAAAACGGCATGCAGAGCCCAGCCAAGGGCTCAGCAACAAACGGTAGCCCTTGACTACGCCGATCAGCAGGCCCTGGATCATGCCTTGGACTCCGAAACAGGAACTGTTGCGTGGAGGGGTGAGGCGCCAACAATTTGACCGAACAGATCCAGCAACTCCTGCCGTACCGCAGCCTTGAGTGCATCAGAGGTGGCGCTCACGAATTGCTTGCGGTCGAAGTCCCGGCGCAAGCGGATAAGGTGCGCTTTTTCCTTGAGCACCGGAGCGAACTCGATGCCCAAGTGGTACACCTGCCGCTTGATGGTGTTACGGGTCACAGCCCGTTTAGCCCAGCGCTTGGGCACCATGGCACCCAGCCAGATGCCGCTTGCCGGAAAAACTGGCGTTACTTCTTCGGTGGCAGAAACACCAACAGCGCAACAATGCAAAGCAAAGTGCGCTGTTTTTGAAACCGTAGTGCCACCCAGAGCCGCTTGGAACTGGGCGCGCGTTTGAAGGCGCTTGACGGCAGGCGGCCTGCTGGAATGCGGTTCCGCGTTCACCAAAAGCCGGAAGCTTTGGTTTGCGAAGCCGTCTTAGACAGCCAGACGCTTGCGGCCCTTGGCGCGGCGTGCGTTGATCACAGCGCGGCCGCCGCGTGTCTTCATGCGGACCAGGAAGCCGTGAGTACGTGCGCGACGGATTTTGGAAGGTTGGTATGTGCGTTTCATGAAATTTTCCTAACAGGCTCTGTGGGTACCTGCGCGACCCATCGATGCATTCCACCAACGGCCTAACAGCGCAGATTTCGGTCTTATCGCCCCGAACACAATCAGGGGAACCGCGGATTATCGCAAACTTTATCAATCAGGGCAACACCTTAGGGACGAATCAGCTTCTTTTGCACGAACTGTGCAACGCAGCCGTCAGAATGTGGATAAAGTATTGATAAATTAGAATCCGCTTCGCAGCAAACAACAACTATCCACAGAAGCTGACCCGCACAATGACCCAGGGCTCCCATCCCAACTCCCACGACGGCTCCAATTTTGAACTCGGGCAAAGCCTTTGGCAAAGCTGCGTAGACCAGCTCGCACAAGAACTTCCCGAGCAGCAATTCAACACCTGGATTAAGCCGCTAACAGCCCTCGTCCACGAGGACATGTCCAAAATCACCGTGTTTGTCGCCAACCGCTTCAAACTTGATTGGGTCCGCGCCCAATACAGTCAACGCATCGCCGGAATGCTGGAAAAGCTTTACGGACAAGCAGTTTCCGTGGAGTTAGTGATCACTCCGCGGGAGGCGCCTGTGCGTCCGGCCATGGCACCCCGTGCTGCAGAAGTGCCCGCCGCCATCGAAGAAGTGGAAGTCGGCGAAGACCGCGTGGCTGGCGGCCCCAAGAGCCGGCTCAACAGCATGTTGACTTTTGAGAGTCTGGTCGAAGGAACCGCGAACCGTATGGCGCGCGCCGCCGCCATGCACGTGGCCACCATGCCCGGCCACCTGTACAACCCTTTGTTTATCTACGGCGGCGTGGGCTTGGGCAAGACCCACTTGATGCATGCAGTAGGCAACAGGCTGCTTGTGGATAAGCCTGGATCCAAGGTGCTTTACATTCATGCCGAACAATTTGTGTCGGACGTGGTGAAGGCCTACCAACGCAAAACTTTTGACGAATTCAAGGAGCGCTACCACTCCCTGGACCTACTGTTGATTGACGATGTGCAGTTCTTTGCCAACAAAGACCGCACCCAGGAAGAGTTCTTCAATGCTTTCGAGGCCTTGCTGGCCAAGAAGTCCCACATCGTGATGACCAGTGACACCTACCCCAAGGGCCTGGCCGACATCCACGAGCGCTTGGTCTCCCGTTTCGACTCCGGCCTGACGGTGGCCATCGAGCCGCCGGAGTTGGAAATGCGGGTGGCGATTCTGATCAACAAGGCGCATGCCGAGGGCTCTGAAATGCCCGAAGAAGTGGCCTTTTTCGTGGCCAAGAACGTACGCTCCAACGTCCGCGAGTTGGAAGGCGCTCTGCGGAAAATCCTGGCGTATTCGCGCTTCAACCAGAAGGAAATCTCCATCCAGCTGGCCCGGGAAGCCCTGCGCGACCTGCTGTCCATCCAGAACCGGCAGATTTCGGTGGAAAACATCCAAAAAACGGTGGCCGATTACTACAAGATCAAGGTCGCGGATATGTATTCCAAAAAGCGGCCCGCCAGCATTGCCCGGCCGCGACAGATCGCCATGTATCTGGCGAAGGAGCTGACCCAGAAGAGCCTGCCCGAAATCGGGGAGTTGTTCGGGGGGCGCGACCACACCACGGTGCTGCATGCCGTGCGCAAAATCGGCGGCGAACGCCAGCAGCTCACTGAACTGAACCAACAGTTACACGTTCTGGAGCAAACCCTGAAGGGTTAACAGCAAAAACAAGCGCCTACCCCCGTAACTCACTGAAAAAACAGGGAAAATGGCAGGATTGAATGTTTGGCAGAGTTTCACAAAGAGGTTGACATGATCGTATTGAAGGCAACGCAAGACAAGGTCTTATCGGTTCTGCAATCGGTGGCCGGTATTGTCGAACGCCGCCACACCTTGCCCATTCTTGCCAATGTGCTCTTGCGCAAGACCGGAACCTCCCTTCAACTCACCACCAGCGACCTCGAAATCCAAATCCGCACCACTGCAGAACTGGGCGGCGACACCGGCAACTTCACCACTACCATTGGTGCGCGCAAGCTGATCGACATCCTGCGCACCATGCCCGGTGACCAGACCGTGTCTCTAGAATCCAGCCAAAGCAAAATCATCCTCAAAGGCGGCAAGAGCAAGTTCACGCTGCAGACCATGCAGGCAGAGGACTTCCCCTTGGTGCAGGAAAGCGCCAGCTTCGGTCCTGTGTTCAGCGTGCCGCAAAAAACCCTGAAGGACCTGCTCAGCCAAGTGTCTTTCGCCATGGCGGTGCACGACATCCGCTACTACCTCAATGGCATTTTGTTTGTGGCCGAAGGCAAGCAGCTCAGCCTGGTCGCCACCGACGGTCACCGCTTGGCATTCGCCTCCGCCACGCTTGATGTTGAAGTGCCCAAGCAGGAAGTCATTCTGCCGCGCAAGACAGTGATCGAGTTGCAGCGCTTGCTATCTGACGCCGAAGGCGCCATCGAGATGCAATTCGCGAACAACCAGGCCAAATTCACATTTGATGGCATGGAGTTCGTGACCAAGTTGGTGGAAGGCAAATTCCCCGACTACAACCGCGTCATCCCCAAGAACCACAAGAACAGCATTACCCTGGGTCGCGAAGCGCTGCTCAAGACGCTGCAACGCACCGCCATCCTGACCAGCGACAAGTTCAAGGGCGTTCGCCTGAACATCGATCCGGGCAGCCTGCGCGTAGCGTCCAACAACGCAGAGCAGGAAGAAGCGGTGGACGAGTTGGATATTGACTACGGCGGCGACAGCATTGAGATCGGCTTCAACGTCACCTACCTGATCGACGCCTTGAGCAATATGAGCCAGGACATGGTGAAAGTGGAGCTGTCCGACGGCAACAGTTCTGCCCTGATTACCATCCCCGATAACACAACCTTCAAGTACGTCGTGATGCCCATGAGAATCTAACGCTACAAAAATAGTAGCTGCCCGCGCAATCAAACCCCCGCTCACCGGGGGTTTGGTCATTAAAGAATCGAGAGAAAGTTAGCCATGACCGAAGAAAACAAGTCTGTTCCAGCCCCCGAAAACAACGATGGCTTAGTCCATACGGGCGATGCCGGGACAGACAGTTCCAACTTCCAGCCCACCATCGACACCAACCAAGCCGGTGCGACCGAGGCCTATGGCGAAGGCTCCATCCAGATTCTTGAAGGCCTCGAAGCCGTGCGCAAGCGCCCCGGCATGTACATCGGCGACACGTCCGACGGCACCGGCTTGCACCATCTGGTGTTCGAGGTGGTGGATAACTCCATCGACGAATCGTTGGCGGGTCACTGCGACGACATCCTGGTCACCATCCACTCCGACAACTCCATCAGCGTGGTGGACAACGGCCGCGGCATCCCCACCGGCATCAAGCTCGATGACAAGCACGAACCCAAGCGCTCCGCCGCTGAAATCGCGCTGACTGAACTGCACGCCGGCGGCAAGTTCAACCAGAACAGCTACAAGGTGTCCGGCGGTCTGCACGGTGTGGGCGTGTCCTGCGTGAACGCACTGTCCAAAATGCTGCGCCTGACCATCCGCCGTGACGGCAAGGTCCATACGCTGGAATTCAGCAAAGGCTTTGTGCAGAACCGCATTGTCGAGACGCAGAACGGCATCGAAGTATCGCCCATGAAGATCATCGGAGACACCGAAAAGCGCGGCACCGAAGTGCACTTCCTGCCCGACACCGAAATCTTCAAGGAAAACAACGATTTCCACTACGAAATCCTGAGCAAGCGTCTGCGCGAACTCAGCTTCCTGAACAACGGGGTGCGCATCCGCCTCAAGGACGAACGCAGCGGCAAGGAAGACGACTTTGCCGGCGCGGGTGGCGTGCAGGGCTTTGTGAACTACGTCAACAAGGGCAAGACCGTTCTGCACCCCAACGTGTTCCACGCCATGGGCGACCGCCAGAGCGACCAAGGCACCAACATCGGCGTGGAAGTGGCCATGCAGTGGAACAGCGGCTTCAACGAGCAAGTGCTCTGCTTCACCAACAACATTCCCCAGCGTGACGGCGGCACCCACCTCACCGGCCTGCGCGCCGCGATGACCCGTGTCATCAGCAAGTACATCGAACAAAACGAAATGGCCAAGAAGGCCAAGGTCGAAGTCACTGGTGACGACATGCGCGAAGGCCTGTGCTGCGTGCTGTCGGTCAAGGTGCCCGAGCCCAAGTTCTCCAGCCAGACCAAAGACAAGCTGGTGTCCAGCGAAGTGCGCGGTCCGGTGGAAGACATCGTGGGCAAGTTGCTCGCCGACTACCTTGAAGAGCGCCCGAACGATGCCAAGATCATCGTCGGCAAAATCATCGAGGCCGCCCGCGCCCGTGAAGCAGCCCGCAAAGCCCGCGACATGACACGCCGCAAAGGTGTGCTCGACGGCATGGGCCTGCCCGGCAAACTAGCGGACTGCCAGGAAAAAGACCCGGCCATGTGCGAGATCTACATCGTCGAGGGTGACTCCGCTGGCGGCTCTGCTAAGCAGGGTCGCGACCGGAAATTCCAAGCCATCCTGCCCCTGCGCGGCAAGATCCTGAACGTAGAAAAAGCCCGATACGAGAAGCTGCTCACCAGCAACGAAATCTTGACGTTAATCACCGCTCTGGGCACCGGCATCGGCAAAGCCGGTGGCAGCACCGGCAATGACGATTTCAACGTCGCCAAACTGCGCTACCACCGCATCATCATCATGACCGACGCGGACGTGGACGGCGCCCACATCCGTACGCTGCTCCTGACCTTCTTCTACCGCCAGATGCCTGAGCTGGTCGAACGCGGCCACATCTACATTGCCCAGCCCCCGCTTTACAAAGTGAAGTCCGGCAAGGAAGAGTTGTACTTGCAAGGCCCTGCTGAGCTGGACGGTTACTTGCTGCGCATCGCCTTGGTGAATGCCTCGGTCTACACCGGTGGCCCCAACGGCACCACCCTGAACGGCGACACGCTGGCCGAGCTGGCCCGCAAACACCAGCTCGCCCAAGCCGTGATTGCCCGCCTGAAAAACTTCATGGATGCCGAAGCCCTGCGTTCCGTGGCCGATGGCGTGGTGCTCAACCTTGACACAGTGGCCGATGCGGAAGCCTCTGCCGCCGCCCTGCAAGCCAAGTTGCCGGACGCCGAAGTGGCCGGCGAATTCGACGCACGCACCGACAAGCCCATTCTGCGCATCAGCCGCCGCCACCACGGTAACGTCAAGAGCAGCGTGCTCACCCAAGACTTTGTGCATGGTGCGGACTACGCCGCCCTAGCTGAAGCCGCCAACACCTTCCGCAACCTGCTCAGTGAAGGCGCCCGCGTCATGCGCGGCGAAGGTGAAAAGCAGAAGGAAGAAAAAGTCTCTGACTTCCGCGAAGCCATGGCCTGGTTGATCACCGAAGCCGAGCGCACTTCCAGCCGGCAGCGGTACAAAGGGCTGGGTGAAATGAACCCCGCCCAGCTGTGGGAAACCACCATGGACCCGACCGTGCGCCGCCTGCTGCGCGTACAGATCGACGACGCCATCGAAGCCGACCGCGTGTTCACCATGCTGATGGGCGACGAAGTCGAACCCCGCCGCGATTTCATTGAAACCAACGCCTTGCGCGCCGGCAACATCGACGTTTGATGACTCTGAGTTCCGGAACGCCGGGGCTCATCGGTCTGCTGGAAACCTGGAGTGCGATAGAAGTCCGACCCACCCGGCCGGACTGGGCTCTCCATTGGAGCGCGTGGCTGGGGCCACTGGATGCCATTGCATTGCGTGGCGCCTTGCCCGCCATCACCAAAGCCACCAAGGTGGTTGCCCCCCGGACCGCGCATGAGCCCGACCTGAGCCAGGCATTGCAACAGCTGCGTGATGAGTTAACCGGATTCATCCGTCAGCAGCCTGTACGGCAGGTGCCTGCGCAGGTGCGCGTGGCGGGCATTGCCCAGGCTGCGCCCGAACCGGCGGAAGATGAGGACTATGGCAGCTACCGCCAGCGCTACCTGGACATCCAGCGGCGCATGGAGCTGCGCATAGGCCCGTTCCGCCAGCATTGTCGCGAAGTACTCGCCCGCACCAGCCCCCGCCTGAGCCAATTGGCCCAGATGGACGCCACCCTGGAAGACATGCTGGGTGAACGCGCACAGGCACTACTGGCCAAGGTCTCCGCCCTGCTGGAGCGACGTTTTCACCGCTATCGCCAAGATGCGGCGCTCTCCATGGCCGCATTCGAACACGATTTTCAAGACGCCCTGGTGGCGGAACTGCACTTTAGATTGGAACCCGTCACCGGCCTGGTAGAGGCCTGGCAGACCGGGGCCTGACACACCATGACCCAAGATATGAACCGTTTCGTCATCCCCGCCGCTATAGGCGCAGGGTCTGTTTTTGTGGGCTGGATTGCGCTGGGCTTTGTTGGCACCAGTTACCTGGCCTTGTGTATGACGTTGCTCATAGGTGCGGTGTATGCCATCGGCCTGCAGGAAATGTCCAGCTACCGCGCCAGCACCAATACCTTGCGGCAGGCGCTCACCGATATGGGCGATCCGCTGGAATCGCTGGCTGCATGGCTGGCCCGCGTACCCGCCGCCTTGCAACCCAGCGTGCGTTCGCGCGTTGAAGGCGCGCGCGTGGGTCTGCCCGGCCCATCGCTCACCCCGTACCTCGTTGGACTGTTGGTCATGCTGGGCATGCTGGGCACCTTTTTGGGCATGGTCATGACCTTCAAAGGCGCCGTCTTTGCGCTGGAGGGCTCTGCAGACCTGCAAGCCATTCGCGCGGCGCTTGCGGCACCTATCAAAGGTCTGGGCCTGTCCTTTGGCACCTCGGTGGCGGGGGTGGCGACATCGGCTTTGCTGGGTCTAGTGTCCGCACTCTGCCGCCGCGAGCGCCTGCAAGTCACCCGCCTGCTGGACACTCGCATTGCCACGGTGCTGCGGCCTTTCACCCTGGCCCACCAACGTGAAGCAGGGCTGCTGGCCCAGCAGCAGCAGGTGCAGGCACTGCCTGCGGTGGCAGAACAGCTCGCCCGGTTGATGGAACAGATCGAGCAACGCAACCTGGCCCTGAACACCCGGCTCGAAGCCCAGCAACAAGCCTTCCACGCAGACGTTAGCCGCGCTTACACAGGCCTGGCCACTGCTGTGGGGCAAAGCCTGCAAGACAGCCTGTTGGTGGGCGCGAAGCAAACCAGCGAAGCCATCGTCCCGGTGATGGAATCCGCCCTGCAGCAGCTAGTGGCCGAGACGCGCCAACAACTTACGCAGATGCGTGAAGCCTTGCAAGCGCAACTCCAGGGCGTGCATACCGCTTTCCGCGAAGGCACGCACACCCTGACGGCCGACTGGGCACGCGCCCTGAATGAGAGCACCGCCGCCCTGCAGACCGAATGGCAGCGCGCGGGCGAACACGCGCAGGCGCAGCAGCAGGCTTTGGCCCGCACGCTGGAAGCTAACGTGGCCAGCATCACCGAGCACACCTCCAGCCAAGTGAGTGCGGCTATCGACGGCATGGCCCGTGTGCTGGCGCAATCTGAAGCATTGGTGACTGCGCAACAGCGGCTAGAGGCCACGTGGGCAGAACAGCAGCAGGCTCGCATGGACCAGCTCACCGCCCTATGGCGCACTGGACTGAACGACTTGCGTGCAGAAGAGGCTGCTCGCAGCGAAGCCGCTACTGCCCGCATCAGCGAACTCACCCTGCAACTGCGCACCGGCATGAGCCAGCTGGACGAACGCGACACGCTGGCTCTGCAAGAGCGGCAGCAACTCATGGAGCGCCTGCACGACGTTTTGCAATCCGCCGAGGCCACCACGCAGGGCCAGCGCGCTGCCATCGACACGCTGGTGGCCAACACGGGCCACACTCTGTTGCAAGTGCAAGAGCAGTTTTCGCAAACGCTGGCGCTGCAGGCCGACAAGGCCGACCACCTGGCCGGGCAAGTGGGCAGCAGTGCCGCCGAACTCTCCCACTTGGGCAGCAGCTTCCAGCAGGCGGTGGAATTGTTTGTGGGCACCAGCGAGCAGCTAGTGCAAAGCCTGCAAGGAGTGGAGGCGGCTGTGAGCCAGTCCATGGAGCGCAGCGACGAGCAGCTGGCTTACTACGTGGCCCAAGCGCGTGAGGTGATAGACCTCAGCCTGAGCTCGCAAAAAGCCGTGGTGGAAGACCTGCGCAAGCTGCGCAACCAAGGCGTCGCTACCGCAGGGACTGCGTGATGACCGACATCGACACCATGGACGACAGCGGGGTCGATAGCGCCCCGGTTTGGGCCACGTTTGGCGACCTGATGGCCGGCTTGCTGGGTGCGTTTGTGCTGATTCTGGTCGGTGTGTTGGTGGTGCAGATGGACCTGGTCGCCAACCTGGAGTCCGAAGTCAAAAAACGCCAGCAGGAAGAACAGCGCCGCATGGCCTTGGAAAAGGCCCTGGCCATCCCCTTGCAATCGGGCCGCGTGACCTTGAACAACGGCCGCATCGGCATCAGCGGCAGCGTGCTGTTTGCCGTCAACTCCGACCAACTGCGCACCGACGGGCGGCAGTTGCTCAAAAGCCTGGTGCCGCCCCTGCAGGTCTACCTGGGCGAGCGAGACGAGATGCTCATGGTCAGTGGCTTCACGGACAACGTGGCTGTCTCGGGCGCCAACCGGCACTTTGCCGACAACCTGGAGCTTTCCGCCCAACGATCGCTCACCGTGACGCGTGCGCTCATTGAAGAGGGTATGCCCGCCTCGCGCGTGTTTGCTGCGGCTTTTGGCGCACAGCAGCCCGTGGCATCGAACCAAAACGAGACTGGCCGGGCCCTGAACCGCCGCGTGGAAATGGCCCCGGTGCCCAAGGGTACGCAAGCTGCCCATGACTGACGCTTCGCACGCCATGCCCGCCCTGATGGAGCGCATGCGTCAGCTCCCGGCGCAGGCACGCACTGCGATCCCTCGCAAAGGCCTGGACGCCCTGAAGGCCCTGAACCGCAGCTTGCAAAGCCCCGCCACAGGCACCGACAACGCGGCCGCTGCGTCCAACCCCCCGCGCGCGGTTGAAATGAAAAGCGTGCAGCAGTTCCGCCAGTCGTGGCATCGGATGAAGGTGCAAGACCAGGTGGAGCAGGCACTTCAACAAGGCCCCGCCAATGCCGGTCCGCTCAACTCCCACCGTCTCGTGCTGCGCACTTTGGGCCTGATGCAAGACTTGTCTCCCGCCTACCTGCACCACTTCATGAGCCACCTGGACACCATGCTGCAGCTGGACACCCTGACGCTGCCGCAGGCAGCCAAGCCGGCAAAGGGCGGAAAACGTCGCCTCAAGTAGGATGCGCGCAATTTCACACTTCATAACAGGAACCGTCATGACAGCGTCCCCCATCCAACGCATCAATCCGGCCACCCAATGGTCCGACGCGGTAGTGCACAACGGCACGGCTTATTTTGTGGAAGTGCCCGAAAGCGGCACCGACATCACCAGCCAGTCGCAGGCGGTGTTTTCACAAGCAGAGCGCACGCTGGCGCTGGCCGGCAGTGACAAAAGCCGTCTATTGATTGCCACCATCTACCTCAAGCACATGAGCGACCGCGCTGCCTTCAACGCCGCGTGGCAGGCATGGCTCCCGGAGGGTTGCGCACCGGCCCGGGTGTGCGTGAGCGCCGAAATGGCCAGCCCGGACTACCTGTTGGAGATTGCGTTCACCGCAGCAACCGCCTGAAAGGCAGTACAGGCAGTTTCAAGCAAAAAGTGCCTGTGGCGCTCATGGAATATGCGCGGGCAGCTTCTTTTTTGATAGCAAACCGCGGCTTTCCTTCACGCCTCCTTGCCGCACGATCTCTTTAAGAGCTATTGCGCACCGGCCCGGTGGAAGCACGCACCACCAACTCAGGGTCGGGCACATGCACGATGGTGGGCTCGTGCTGGGGGTTCTCAATCAAATCCAGCAACAGGTTGATCGAGATGGTGGCCACCTGCTCAATGCCCAGGGCCACGGTGGTGAGCGCCGGGCGCATGTCGCGCGCCAGCTGGATGTCGGTGATGCCGATGAGGGAAATATCCTGCGGGATGCGGATGCCCCGGTCGGCCAGCGCCTGGCTGGCGCCATAGGCCATCAAATCGTTGGTGCAAAAAATGGCGGTGATGTCGGGGTGCTGCTCCAGCAATGAGTCGGTGGCCTCATGGCCACCGGCCACGGTGTCGCTCACATTGCGAACCATGGCCTCATCCAAAGTGATGCCGGCGGCAGACAGCGCGCTTTTGAACCCGTCCAAGCGCCCGAGCTGCATGCCCTCCAGGCCGCAACCCACGATGGCACCGATGCGCTGGTGGCCCAAGTCCAGCAAATGCTGCCCTGCAATTTCGCCCGCGCGGTGGAAGTTCACCACCACATGGGGAATGCGGTTAGCCAGGTCCACCTGCTCTTCGGACGCCAGCACGATGGGGGAGCGCCGGGTTTTGAGCTCATTGATGTCATCCGCGCTGATACCGGTGTGCAGCACCAGCACGCCGTCGGCCAGCGTCCCGGCAATCTGGTGCAGATACGCGCGGCCGATGTCAGGGCGCTCGTCGGTGTTGCACACCATCAGAAAGAAGTTACGGTGGCGGGCTACCCGCTCGGCCACCCGCACGAACTCGGGGTAGAAGGGGTTGTTGATGTCGGGCAGCACCAGCGCCACCATGGACGATTTTCCCTCGGCCAGCGCGCGGGCCATCAGGTTGGGGCGGTAGCCGGTCGCGGCAATTGCCTCCTGCACTTTTTGCACGGTGGCAGGCTTCACCTTCTGCGTGTTGCGCAGCACATTGGACACCGTGGCGGTGGTGACTCCTGCCAGGCGGGCGACTTCACTCAGGGTAGCCATGGGCGCTGCAACTTGGTGTGAATTGGCATCGATTGATACTTTTTTTGATTCCTAGGACTTACCCTAGGCGCCAGTTTTTTTGCGGATACCCATAGGTATACTCGAAAAATTGTCGAATTTAATCGCTTAAATTTTAAATTTGCGGCTGTCTCCCCGGCGGGTCTGCAAGCCTTCCGGACCGTGGGCGGATTGAATATCGACATGTGTTTCAGTCAGAAATTTAACCGCTTAAATTTACGAAAGGACGCCAGCCGGTACCAGGATTCACCCCCCCACACACTCTGGTTTCATCCACAAAGGCAGAGCCTGACCCGCCCCACATTTTTTGGCAGGCCCGGACTCTGGAGACAACGGATACGCGTGCTACGGTTTACACCGCATGACGTGCCTGACCCCATATCAACAGGAAGACAGACTATGAATTTCGCAAAACGCTTCACCATCCGCAGCACCGCTGCCGCCATGCTGGGCCTGGCCCTGGGCACCACCGGCCTGATGGCCAGCCACGCCGCCAACGCCGGTGAAGTCACCATCTGGGCATGGGACCCGAACTTCAACATCGCCATCATGCAAGAGGCGGCCAAGCGTTACACCGCCAAGAACCCCGGCGTGACCTTCAAGATCGTGGACATGGCCAAAGCCGACGTGGAGCAAAAGCTGCAAACCACCCTGGCCTCCGGCGTGACCAAGAACCTGCCCGACATCGTGCTGGTGGAAGACTACAACGCCCCCAAGTACCTGCGCTCTTTCCCCGGCGCGTTTGAATCCCTGTCCGGCAAGGTGGACCACAAGGCATTCGCCAATTACAAGGTCAACCTGATGACCATGGGCGGCAAGGTCTACGGCCTGCCTTTTGACACCGGCACCACCGGCATGTACTACCGCAGCGACCTGATCAAGCAGGCCGGCCTGACCGACAAAGACATGCAGAACATCACCTGGGACCGTTACCTGGAAATCGGCAAGCAAGTCGAAACCAAGACCGGCAAGAAGATGTTCGCCATGGACCCCCAGGACATCGCAACCATCCGCATCATGATGCAGTCCGCAGGCCGCTGGTACTTTGACAAAGACGGCAAGCTCGACATCAAGAACAACCCCGCCCTGAAGGCCGCGCTGGAAACCCAGGTCAAGTTCATGAAGACCGGCGTCTACAAGCCCACCTCCGGATGGGGCGAGTGGGTCG
Organism: Comamonadaceae bacterium; assembly: GCA_027488985.1. GTDB lineage: Bacteria > Pseudomonadota > Gammaproteobacteria > Burkholderiales > Burkholderiaceae_C > Allorhodoferax > Allorhodoferax aquaticus. Next base: position 212,926 of record JAIYAR010000005.1, read on the forward strand.
GCGCGCTGAACAAGGGTGACGTTGCTTCCGTGATCACCGGCGTTTGGATCACCGGTTCCGTGAAGGCTGAAGCCAGCCAATCCGGTAAATGGGCTGTGGCTGCCACCCCCCGCCTGAATGTGCCCGGCTCCGTCAATGCGTCCAACCTGGGCGGCTCCAGCTGGTACGTGCTCTCGAGCGGCAAAGAGAAGGCTGCTGCAGCCGATTTCCTGAACCAGATCTACGCCAAGGATGTGGACTTCTACCAGACCATTCTGCAGTCCCGCGGTGCGGTGGGCTCCCTGCTGGCTTCTCGCAATGGCAAGGCTTACTCTGAAGCCGACCCCTTCTTCGGTGGCGCCAAGGTATGGCAGCAATACAGCGACTGGATGGGCAAAGTGCCTAGCGTGAACTACGGCATTTACACCGCCGAAGGTGACGCTGCGGTAGCCGCCCAACTGCCTGCTTTGGCACAAGGTCTGCCGGTCGAGAAGGCACTGGAAAACATCCACAACCAGCTCGCCTCGCAAATCAAGTAAGACACGGCAACACTGAACCCAAGGAGCACCATGGCGCCCAAGCCTACGACCAGCTACCGGCGTTTTTACGACGTCAACGGTTGGCTATTTGTTTCCACTGCACTCGGGTTGATCGGGGTCTTCATGGCCTACCCGATCGTCCGCTCGCTGTGGATGTCCCTGCATGCCGGGCAGGGAACGGTAGTTGAGTTCGTAGGCACGGGCAACATCGTGCGTTTGTTCAGTGATCCTGTCTTCCTGAAAGCGCTGCAGAACACCAGCATCTTTCTGGTGATCCAAGTGCCCATCATGTTGTTGCTGGCGCTGGTCATGGCCAGCTGCCTCAACATGCCGAACCTGCGCTTTCGCGGGCTGTTGCGCACGGCAGTGTTCCTGCCCTGCGTGACCTCGCTGGTGGCGTACTCGGTGGTGTTCAAGAGCATGTTTTCGTATGACGGCCTGGTCAACCACGCGCTAGCGTGGCTGGGCCTCATCTCTGAGCCCATCCCTTGGCTCAATGACCCGTTCTGGTCCAAGGTCGTCATCATCATCGCAATCACCTGGCGCTGGACCGGCTACAACATGATCTTCTATCTCGCGGCCATGCAGAACATCGACAAGTCGATCTACGAGGCTGCCCGTATCGATGGCATCTCGGCCTACCGCCGCTTTGTCTCCATCACTATCCCGAATCTCAAGCCGGTGATCCTGTTCACCACGGTGACCTCCACCATCGGCACCCTGCAGTTGTTTGATGAACCCATGAACATCACCACCGTGGGCACTGTGTTCTCCGACAACACGCTCACGCTGTCCATGTACATCTACAACCTGTCGTTCAAGTTTGTGCCCAACTTCGGCTATGCCGCCACGGTGTCTTACGTCATCGTGTTGCTGGTGGCTGCGCTGGCCGCCATCCAGTTTTATGCCGCCCGGGAGCGCAACTGACATGACCAACTGGGCAGAAAAATTCCGCATGGCCGGCGTCTACCTCTTTCTGGGGGTCATGGCCTTGGTGTCCTTGTTCCCGTTTGCCTGGATGGTGATCAGCGCCACCAACGCCTCGGTGGACGTCACCAAGGGCAAGTTCACCTTCGGCAGCGCGCTGCTGGAGAACTTCGAGAAACTCAACAAGAGCTTCGACGTGGCCCAGGTCTTCTGGAACTCCGGAAAGATCGCCATCATTGGCGGCTTCTTCACGCTGCTCGTTTCGTCCATGGCGGGCTACGGCTTTGAAGTGTTCAGCTCCAAGGCCCGCGAACGCCTGTACAACGGCCTGCTGCTCACGCTAATGGTGCCCTTTGCGGCACTGATGATTCCGCTCTTTATTTTGATGGCGCAGTTCGATCTGCTGGACACCCACATCGCCGTCATCCTGCCGGTGGTGGCGTCCGCCTACATCGTGTTTTATTTCCGCCAGAGCACCAAAGCCTTTCCGCCCGAGTTGCGCGAAGCCGCACGTCTGGACGGTCTGAAGGAGTGGCAGATCTTCCTGTTTGTGTATGTGCCGGTCATGCGATCTACCTATGCAGCGGCCTTCATCATCGTGTTCATGGCGGCGTGGAACAACTTCCTCTGGCCTCTCATCGTGCTGCAGTCCCCCGAGCTCAAAACCATCACCCTGGTGCTGTCCTCTCTGGGCTCGGCCTACTTTCCTGACTTCGGCGTGATCATGCTGGCGGCCATGCTCGCCACCCTGCCCACCCTGGTCGTCTTTTTCGCAATGCAACGGCAGTTCGTACAGGGCATGCTGGGCTCCGTCAAATAAGGCTTTTCACATGCGTACCGTTACCAAGCTCGTCTCGGGCTGGACCTTTCACACCTCTTTTTCGTCTGAGCTCATCGCCAAGGCCGCTGCCGGCGAGGCCGTGCGCCTGCCGCACAACGCCGTCGACCTGGACATGACGTACTTCGACGAACGATGCTTCCAGAAAGAATTTGCCTACCAGTACACCCTGTCCTGGCAGCCCGCTTTTGCCGGCCGCGAAGTGGCCCTGCGCTTTGACGGCGCCATGGCCAACAGCGTGGTCTGGGTCAACGGCCAGCAAGTGGCCGCCCACAAAGACGGCTACACCCCGTTCAACGCCCGCCTGACTGGCTTGCTGAAAGAGGGCGATAACCTCATCACCGTGAAGGTGGACGGCAGCGAGAACCCAGAGATTCCCCCCTTCGGCGGCCAGATCGATTACCTGACCTACGCCGGCATCTACCGCGACGTGTGGCTGCACGTCACCGACGCGGTGTCGATTGCCAACATCAAGGTCGAGACATCCAACGAACTGAGCGACGCCAAGGGCGTCACCGTCAAAGGCTTTCTGGCCAACCCCACCCAAGCGGCCTTCACCGGCACCGCGTTGGTGGAGCTGTGCACTGCCGACGGCGCAGTGCTGCACCAGCAAACCGTGGACGTAACTGGCGCGGAGTTCAGCACCTCGTTTGAAGGTCTGGCCGGCTTGGCTCTGTGGGAGCTGGACAGCCCCGTGTTGTATGTGGCCCGCGTCACGCTGAACACCAGCGCCGGCAGCGACCAGCACAGCACCCGCTTCGGCTTCCGCACCGCGCGCTTCACCACCGAGGGCTTTTTCCTTAACGGCAAGCCGCTCAAAATCCGCGGCCTCAACCGCCACCAGAGCTACCCCTACGTGGGCTACGCCATGGGCCAGCGCGCCCAGGCCAAAGATGCCGACGTCATGAAAGACGTGCTCAAGTGCAACCTGGTGCGCACCTCGCACTACCCGCAGTCCACCTACTTTCTGGACCGCTGCGACGAGATCGGCCTCCTGGTGTTTGAAGAAATTCCGGGCTGGCAGCACATCGGCGGCCAGGCTTGGCAGGACGAGTCGGTGGAGAACGTGCGCCGCATGGTGGAGCGCGACTGGAACCACCCCTCCATCATCATCTGGGGCGTGCGCATCAACGAGTCGCAGGACAACCACGACTTCTACACCCGCACCAACACAGTAGCCCGCAGCCTGGACACCACCCGCCAGACCGGCGGCGTGCGCTACATAGAAAACAGCGAGCTGCTAGAAGACGTGTACACCGTGAACGATTTCTGCCACGTGGCCCCCCCGGAGTGGATGAAGGGTATTGCCCCCACCCCGCTGCGCCAGCCCCGCCAGGTGACCGGCCTGGCCCACGAGGTGCCTTACCTGGTGACCGAGTTCAACGGCCACATGTACCCCACCAAGCGCATCGACCCCGAGGACCGCCAGGCCGAGCATGTGCGCCGGCATCTGGACGTGCTGAACAAGGCGTATGAAAACCCCGTCATCAGCGGCGCCATCGGCTGGTGCATGTTTGACTACAACACGCACAAAGACTTCGGCGCAGGCGACCGCATTTGCCACCACGGGGTGATGGACATCTTCCGCGAGCCCAAGTTCGCCGCCTGGGGCTACACCAGCCAGTGCAGCCCTACTGAGGAAGTGGTGCTGCAACCCGTGACCTACTGGGCCCGTGGCGAGAAAGACCGCTGCGAGGTGCTGCCCCTGATCGTGCTCACCAACTGCGACTACGTGGAACTGCAAGTGGGCGACTTTGCCCCCAAGCGCGCCGAGCCTGATCGCGCGCTGTACCCGCACCTGCCGCACGCCCCGGTCATCTTCGACAGCCGCCACGTCAACATGAACGACCTGGGCGCCTGGGGCATGCTGTGGCGCGATGCCACGGTAACCGGCTATATCAACGGCAAGGCGGTTTCTACCGTCAAGCTCTCGGGCAACCCGGTGCCCACCACTTTGCAAGTGGAAGTGGACGACACGCAATTGCACGCCCATGAGAAAGACGCCACCCGCGTCATCGTGCGCGCACTAGACCAGGCCGGTCGCCTGCTGCCGTTTATGGACGACGTGGTGCATGTGCAAGTAACCGGCGCTGCCAAGCTGCTGGGCCCTGACCTGCTCACGCTCAAAGGCGGCACCACCGGCTTCTGGCTGGAAACCACCGGCGCGGTGGGCGACATCACCCTGCGCGTATCCACCCGCCGCATGGGCGAGCAGCGCGTGACGCTGCAAGCTGCGTAAATTACTGAGTCGGCGAGGAATAGAACATGGCAGACGTCAAACTCACCCAGGTCCGCAAATCATTCGGCGAGATCGACATCATCCGGGGCGTGGACCTCGACATCAAACACGGCGAATTCGTGGTGTTCGTGGGCCCCTCCGGCTGCGGCAAGTCCACGCTGTTGCGCGCCATCTCGGGCCTGGAAGACATCACCAGCGGCGAGCTGCGCATCGGCGACCAGGTCATGAACCATGTGGACCCGTCCAAGCGCGGCATTGCCATGGTGTTCCAGAGCTACGCGCTCTACCCCCACATGACGGTGCGCGAGAACATGGGCTTTGCGCTCAAACACGCCGGTGTTCCCAAGGCCGAAGTGGCCACCAAGGTAGACGCTGCGGCCAAGATTCTGGGCCTCGAGCCCCTGATGGACCGCAAGCCCAAGGCCCTGTCGGGCGGGCAACGCCAGCGCGTGGCCATCGGCCGTGCCATCGTGCGCGACCCGCAAGTGTTCTTGTTTGACGAGCCTCTCTCCAACCTCGACGCCGAGCTGCGCGTGCACATGCGCATCGAGATCGCGCGCCTACACCGCGAGCTGGGCAGCACCATCATCTATGTGACGCACGACCAGGTAGAGGCCATGACCCTGGCCGACAAAATCGTGGTGCTGCGCGCCGGCGTGGTCGAGCAAGTGGGCGCACCGCTGGAGCTGTATGACAACCCGGCCAACACCTTTGTGGCCGGCTTCATCGGCTCGCCACGCATGAACTTCTTTGAAGGCAAGGTCACCGGTCACGCCTCCGTGAACAGCAGCAATGGCTGCCAGATCAGCCTCAACGGTTTTGACAACACCACCATCCAGCTGCCCTTGGGCGGCACCTTGCCTGCCGTGGGTAGCGAGGTGTCGGTAGGTGTGCGGCCCGAGCACTTCCAGGAGCAGGGCGATACCGTCCTGCCTGTCACCATCGACATGCTGGAACACCTGGGTGGCGAGACCTTTACCTACGCCCGCTCCAGCGGCGGCGTGATGGTGGTCATCGAGAGCAAAAACGGCCGCGAACTGCGCTCCGGCCAGGCCATGGAAGCCCGCTTTGATGCTACAAAGGCCTTGTTGTTCGACAAGAACGGCGCCCGCATTTACGGCTCATGAGCACCCACCCACCCGAGGCTTTTGCCACCTTCACCACCCTGCATGGCACACACACCAGCGTGGTGCTGGAGGTGCGCCCGGGTGAGGCGCCGCTGTGGCGCTACTGGGGCCCCCGCTTGCCTGACCACTGCGTGCCCCTGGCTCCGCTGCGCGACGGCCGGGCCATCCCACCCAGCAGCATGGAGTTCGACCAGCCGCTGACCGTGGCCCCCACTTTCGGCGTGGGTTGGTACATGCAAAGCGCCTTGCTGGCCCACCGCAGCGGCCAGCAGTTTGCGCAACAGTTCAGCCACTGCGAGGTGGAAACCCTGCTCACCGGCAAACGCATTGCCATCCACCTCACTGATAGCGTGGCGCAGTTGCGGCTCACGCTGCACATGGCGCTGGACGCGCACGACGTGTTGCAGCTCAGCAGCACCCTGGTGAACGACGGGCCCGATGTGCTCGACGTGCAGTGGCTGGCCGCAGGCACCGTACCGCTGCCGGGCGACGCCCAGGCCGTGCGCTCCTACACCGGCCAGTGGGCCAACGAATTTCAATTGCAGGTGGATGCACTATCGCGCAGCACCTGGCAGCGCGAGAACCGGCGCGGCCGTACCTCGCATGACAGCTTTCCCGGTGCCGTAGTCACCACGCCCGGCAGCACCGAACACGCGGGTACGGTGTATGGCGCGCACCTGGCCTGGTCGGGCAACCACCGCCAAGCCATCGAGTGGCTGCACGACGGGCAATACCAATGGCAAATGGGCGAATGGCTTGCCCCCGGCGAAGTGCGTCTGGCGGCGGGCGAACGCCTGCAAACGCCCACCCTGTTTGCCAGCTGCTCAGTGCAGGGCCTGAACGGCCTGGCCGCCAACTTCCACGCCAGGGTGCGCAGCCGCCTGCCCTGGCCCGGTGGCCGCATGCGCCCGCGCCCGGTGCACCTCAACACCTGGGAAGCGGTGTACTTTGACCACCGCACCGACGACATCCGCGCACTGGCTGAAGCCGCCGCCAGCGTGGGCGTGGAGCGCTTTGTACTGGACGACGGCTGGTTTCAGGGCCGCCACAGCGACCGCGCCGCCCTGGGCGACTGGTGGCCCGACCCCGCCAAATACCCCGACGGCCTGCAGCCCCTGGCCCGCCATGTGAACCAGCTGGGCATGGAGTTCGGCCTGTGGGTCGAGCCCGAAATGGTCAACCCCGACAGCCAGCTCTTCCGCACTCACCCCGAATGGGCGCTGCAGCTGGAAAGCCGCCCCCTGCTCACCATGCGCAACCAGCTAGTGCTGGACGTAGCCCGCCCCGAGGTGGCCGACTACCTGTTTGCCAAGTTGCACGCGCTCTTGAGCAACGTGCCGATTGCCTACCTCAAGTGGGACATGAACCGCGACCTCACCACCGCCGGCGACGCGCTGGGCCGCCCGGCCTACCGCCGCTTTGTGCACGCGCTGTATGCGCTGGTGGACCGGGTGCGCGCCGCCCACCCGCAACTGGAGATTGAAAGCTGTGCCTCAGGCGGCGCACGGCTGGACATGGGCGTGCTTGCCCACACCCACCGCGCCTGGACCAGCGACTGCAACGACGCACTCTCGCGCGTGGCCATCCAGCGCGGCGCGCTGCAGTTTTTGCCGCCCGAGATTCTGGGCGCCCACATCGGCCCCGCGCCCGCGCACACCACCGGCCGCAGCCAGAGCCTGAACTTCCGTGCCGGCGTGGCGTTGAGCGGCCACCTCGGCATTGAGGCCGACGTGCGCCACATGAGCGATGAGGACCGCATGGCCCTGGGCCGCTGGGTGGGCATGTACAAGCAGCTGCGCAACCGCCTGCACACCGGCCAGGTGTGGCTGGGCGAGGCCGGCGACGGTGTGGTCTGGCAAGCCCATGGCGACGCCGGTGCCAGCGAAGTGCTGCTGCTGGTGTACCGCACCGCGCCCACCACCCACCGCAACACGCCGGCCTTGCGCCTGCCCATGCTGCGCCCTGCGGCGCACTACACCATCGAGCGGCTGGACCCCACCCCACCCGAGTGGACCAGCAGCCCGCTCAACGATGCGGCACTTGCCGCTGGTGCCCAAGCAGCCCTGCCGCCCACCGCCCACGGCGCGTGGCTGTCTGCAGTCGGCCTGCCGCTGCCACGCATGGTTGCGGAGAGCGCGCTGATCTACCGGCTGCGGTTTATCCCGCAGTAAACCGGGTTGGCGCGAGGCGGCGACAATCCGCAGGAACCCACCACCTCCTGAGGCCCCCGCATGAAAACACTCGTCGCCAGCATCACCCTCGCCTTGATGGCTTTCTCGGCCCAGGCCAAAGACGTCATCATTGACGTGCGCAGCCCTCAGGAATTTGCCGCCGGGCATGTGGAGGGCGCCATCAATATCGAGCACACCGCCATCGCCCAGGAGATTGCCAAGGCGGGCGTGGGCAAAGACGACACCGTGCTGCTGTACTGCCAGAGTGGCCGGCGCAGCGGCATTGCACTGGACACGCTCAAAGGCTTGGGCTTTAGCAAAGCCGAAAACGTGGGCGGCATCGAGCAGGCCCGCAAGACCCTGGCCAAAAAGTAAGGCAGGGCACGCGCATGGCGGCAGTCACCCTGACCGGCCTGGCGCCGCTGGTGTCACCCGCCACCAAGGTGCTGATACTGGGCAGCTTTCCCGGTGTGCGCTCGTTGCAGGCGCAAGAGTATTACGGCCACCCGCAAAACCAGTTCTGGAAAATATTGCAAGCCATTTGGCCCGCTAGCGCTCATGGAACATGCGCGAGCAGCTATGAAATTCGTAGCGCCTGGCTTCTGGACCGCGGCGTGGGCGTGTGGGACGTGTACGCCAGCTGCGAGCGCGAAGGCAGCCTGGACAGTGCCATCCGCAACGCGGTGCCCAACGACATTGCCGCACTGCACCTGCCGCAGCTACATGCCATCGCCCACAACGGCGGCGAGAGCTTCAAACACGCCCGCTACACCCGCACCCTGGGCGTGCCCGTCTACCAGCTCCCCAGCACCAGCCCGGCTAATGCGTCATGGAGCTTTGAGCGCAAGCTGGCGGCGTGGCGGGAGGTGATGGAGCGGCATGGGTTGATTTGAGAGCCGAATCGCACTCTAGCGCTCGTGGATATTGCGCCAGTAGCTATCGAAAACGGAGTAGCTGCCATTAGATGAAGTTATGACGTTCGGCATGTTTAGACAAAAACTCTGGCGAAGGCCAAAGCCTGGAGGGCATGCGAATCGGCGCTTTCTCAACCCGAAGTAAAGCATCCTGAAGAAACGCATCAGCGCTCTTGGATTTGAGTTTGGGACTCACACGCACTGTGTAGTCCGGCAACACCGTGATAAGACCTTGGTCGTATGCGCGGTCATGGAAAGCGGATAAACAAAGACCGTTTTGCGGATTCAGGCGGTTGTGGGTGTCTTCGCTCCAAGGAACAATGTGACTCGCAATGAGCAATTTTTCATTCTGCAAGCCACTGATACAGCAGGTGCTGTTGTAACCTGCAAGCACGTAGCTTCGAAACCGCGCTTGGTTCACCCGCACTTGAACCGTGGCTGTGCGAGTTCTTCCCATCTCAATTTCTGGGACTTTCTCCAACGACTCGACTTCAGGTTCGACGCCGTGTGCTTTTGCGAATCGGTCGTGAGCCTCAGCAGCTAGCGTCGCCGTCTGATCCCAGTTCTCCTTGAGATGAGCCCAAATCTTGTCATCGACAGCCGAACCGTTAGTTAGGCCGACCTTTCCACTTGCAAGGATGGCCGGATCTCGCCCTGCCAAGTTAGAAAGCTTGCGAGCAACCGCGCTCGGTGTACGACCAATCCATTCAGCCAACTCCTTGATCTTTGGCGTGCCTGTATGCAACTTCCCAAAAGGCAATTGCAGATACACATGCAAGGCCGCAAGCGTTTGCTCTTCAGTCCACAAATTTCTAGGTTTGGCTTCGTTGGCCATGCTGCCCCTCCGTTTGAAGATTCAGTATGCCAGGCGGCTCAATGGCCTATTTAGGTATTGGATTAGTCCACGTCTTCCGTTGATACCTACGTGCTTATCGTCTAACTTCAACCTACTTTTTCTCTGCCCAACTCAAGGCGTCTCCATACAGAATCGCGTCCCTCTGAGCCTCTTCATCCCCTCTGCCAAACGTGCCCTCAGTTACAACGAATGGTTGGTAATTGAGGCTCTCTTGTGGCTTTAAGTAAAAGACCGAGAAAGTCGCTACTTTGTAGTTCTTCTGATTGGTAATAAAGCTAACCCGGCACCGAACGAGGATTCCCTTGTCAATCAAGGTCTCGACTTTCTCTTCTTCACAGACTCTCTGATCCTTAAGTGATTCTTCGGGTGTCCCGAGGCGGAACCGCAGTCTCATGTTCCGAGAAACCATCTCTTCAATTTCGTTGTGGCTGTACCCGATACGCTTCCAACCCAGCGTGACACTTACACCACTTTGTCTAGTTTCATTACACGCAACAGCCATATCCAAGCCAATATTCAGAGGAGTCAACTTCTGATCAAGGAGACAGGTCATGTTGCCAAACTGTAGTTCTCTCGCAGGGCGATATGAAACTCTAAGCGAGTCCTCCATATAGGCGGGGATATCCAATGTCAGTTCTTCTATTTCCGGGGGTGGCACGCTGGCGCAACCAGAAAAGACAGCTACAAAAACTACAACGAAAAGCCTGTCGGTCAAAGATTTCATATGCGACTCTCAGCAAAGTTCATACAGCGTGCTCGATGTAAATCGAAAGGCTACCAAGATAGCCTTCAAATCCACCGAAATGTAGCCTTTCGCAAGGGAGATGGCCATCGTTGCTTAACTGGTGTTAACTTTCTAAAGATGACTTAAAAAATTTAAGATCTCATTACCCAAAGCCGAGAGCGATTCCGGCGCGGTGCCCTTAGTTCGCCAAAAATACTTTTTGGACGTCACCCCATATCAATTCCTACCTGCACCAGCTTAGCCCTAGAATACAAGCAGAATCGCCCTCCAGCGCCCGCCTAATCTGCGCGAGCAGCTATCAAATTCATAGTATGACTACCTCCACCATCGCCGCCCTGACCACCCACGACACCACCCGTATTGACGATGTGCGCATCGGCGCGGTGCGCCCGCTCATCACCCCCGCGCTGCTGGAAGAAAAGCTGCCGGTGCCGGCCGCGGCCGAGGCGCTGGTGGAGAGCAGCCGAGCGGCCATCTCGCGCATCTTGCAGGGGCAGGACGACCGGCTGGTGGTGGTGGTGGGGCCCTGCTCCATCCACGACCACAGCCAGGCCATGGAATACGCCCGCCTGCTCAAGGCGCAGGCCGATGCGCTGAGTGCTGACCTGCTGGTGGTGATGCGCGTGTACTTTGAGAAGCCGCGCACCACTGTGGGCTGGAAGGGCTACATCAACGACCCGCACCTGGACGGCAGCTTTGCCATCAACCAAGGGCTGGAGATGGCGCGCCGCTTGTTGCTGGATGTGCTGGACACCGGCTTGCCTGCAGCCACCGAGTTTTTGGATTTGCTCTCGCCGCAGTTCATCAGCGAGCTGGTGAGCTGGGGCGCCATTGGCGCGCGCACCACCGAGAGCCAGAGCCACCGCCAGCTGGCCAGCGGCCTGAGCTGCCCTGTGGGCTTCAAGAACGGGACGGACGGCGGCATCAAGGTAGCGACCGACGCGATTCAGGCCGCGCAAGGCGCGCACGCTTTCATGGGCATGACCAAGATGGGCCAGGCCGCCATCTTCGAGACACGCGGCAACAACGATTGCCACGTGATCCTGCGCGGCGGCAAGGCGCCCAACTACTCTGCCGCCGATGTGGACGCAGCTTGCGCGCTGCTCAAAGCCGCCGGCCTGCGCGAGCAAGTGATGATTGACGTGAGCCACGCCAACAGCAGCAAGCAACACGCCCGCCAGATCGTGGTGGCCCAGGACGTGGCAGCACAGATTGCCGCAGGCGATGCGCGCATTACCGGCCTGATGATCGAGAGCCACCTCAACGAAGGCCGCCAGGACATCGTGGACGGCAAGCCGCTGCAGCACGGCGTGAGCGTGACAGATGCCTGCATCAGCTGGGCGCAAACCGTGCCGGTGCTGGAACAACTGGCGGCCGCTGTCCGCGAGCGCCGCCAAAAAGCTGCTGCTTAATCAGTACGTCTTGTAGGGCAAGAACTTGCCCGACAGCACCACGTTCACCCGGTCGCCCTTGGGGTCGGGCTGGCGCACGATGTCCATGGAGAAATCAATGGCGCTCATGATGCCGTCGCCGAACTCTTCGTGGATGAGCTCTTTGATGGTGGTGCCGTACACGCTGACGATTTCATACCAGCGGTAGATCAGCGGGTCGGTAGGCACGGCGGTGGGCAGCGAGCCTTTGTAGGGCACCACTTGCAGCCACTTTTGCTCTTCTACAGTCAGGCCGAAGATCTTGCCAACGATCTTGGCTTGCTTGTCGTCCAGCGTCATCTGGCCCAGGCAGGCGGCGGTAGTCCACTCTTTGCTCAAGCCCACTTTTTTGGCCACCGATTCCCAGGTGATGCCTTTGCTGACTTTGACGGTGATGATCTTCTCGGTAACGTCGTTGCGGTTCATGAAGTGCTCCTGCAGGTGTTGATTGGCAGGAGCAGCCGAGCAAGCATCGTGCCCGGGGGCTGCAACGGCGGGTCAACCGTTGCTAAGAACGCTGTACTCCGACTCGTCAGGCTCGTCGCGCGGCCGCATGCGCGGGGTGAGCAGGCGCTCAATGTCGCGGTCAGCCAGCGAGGCCCGTAGCTGGGCGATGGACTGGGTGTGCATTTGCGAGATGCGCGCCTCTGAGAGGCCGAGGTGTTTGGCAATTTCGTGCATGCGCATTTCGTGCTCGTAATACAGCGTGAGCAAGATCTGGCTTTTGCGCGGCAATAGCTGGATGGATTCGGCCAACGCTTGGCGCAGGGCGGCGCGCTCCAAGAGGGCCAGGGGGTCGGCGTTGTCTTCCAGGCAGCGCTTGAGGTACTGGTCTACGCTGTCGCCGGTCAGGTCTTGCAGCGAGATCAGCACGTAGCCTTGGGCGTCCTGCAGCAGGCGCTGGTAATTGGCCAAAGGCATGTCAAGCTGCTTGGCCAGCTCGCCCTCGGTCGGCGGGCGGCCCAGCCGGTGGCTGAGCAGCTGCAGCGCTTCTTCCACCCGCCGCATGTCTTTACGCACCTGGCGGCTCACCGGATCGGCAGCGCGCAGGCCGTCGATCATGGCGCCCTGAGCCCGCAGGGCGATGTAGTTTTCAAAATGCGTGCCCGAGGACTCTTTGGTCCAGCGCAGCAGCGCCTCCATCAGCCCCAACATGCCGTCTTGCACGAGATCCGCCCTGTCCACGTTAGGCGGCAGGCGTCGCCCCACGTGGTTCGCCACGGAGCGCACCACCGGCTGGTGGTCTTCCACCAGCTTGCGGGTCTCATCGTTCAACGAATCCGGGATGCCTGTCATGGATGGTTACAAACGTAAAACTTTCACTCTAACGGGGGATGGGCCAAAAAGATATTGACGGATAGCATCCCCCGTTCATTTTGTTCTTTGTTTATGAAACACATTTTTCTTACCGTTTTTTTTGTTTTCTGTTCTGTACAGGCTTCCGCTGTTGAGTTTTTCAAGGACGGCAAGCCCGCTCCATTTGAGAAAGGCGCCTTGATCGAGCGCTGGAGTACCGCAGGTGGCTACAGCGTATATACGGGTGGTGACCAATGGCGCGTCCTGAATGTCACGAACCAAATGGCCGGGGCAATCAACAATGCCGATGAAATCAACCGCGGTACCGTGGTTCTGGTGAATGTGGATTCGAATAATCAGGAGCAGGCGGTACAGGTACTCACCACCAATTTGTCCTCTGCCAGCATAGACCAGTACGTCACGGGTAACCCCTGTAGCGGAACCTATATCGTCGCCGTCAACAAGGCCCGTGGCCGGGATGACAACTGCATGACGATCAATGTACGCAGCGTGCAAGGCCGTCCACGTGATCTGACGGTTTTCGAAATCCGCATCATCAATTTCCAGAGTGGAGGTCGCGCTTACGTGATGTTCTTCCACATCCTAGCCAATGCGCTGAACTTTGCCGACACCTCACCTGCCGATTGGACACCCGCAGGCTTGGAGGCCTCTGCAGAACGCAAGGCATTGATAACCCGCATGCATACATGGGCCGAGAGTCTGCAGGATGCAGCCAACAAGGCGATCGCCTATTCCAAGCCACAAGATGTGTTTGACGACATCCCGTCTTACAAGTCGCTGGCTGCCAAGCCCTAAGGCCTGACACCCTTCAACGACCCCTGAACCGTTGCCCAATCCAAAGGCAGCGGGGCCCAAGGCCCTGCATGGGCTTTGGCTGCTTCGCGCAGGCGCACTGCACGGCCCTCAGATGCAGGATGGGTGGACAGCAGCTCTGGCACAGCAGCACCGGGGCTCTGCTTGGCTAGCGTGTCCATGAAGTCGGCCATGCCAGTCGGGTTAATGCGGGCAGCGATCAGGCGACGCAAGCCCTCGGCATCAGCGGCTTCCTCGGCCTCGCGGGAAAACTTCATTTCCAGCAAGCCGGTCATCGCCTGACCCAGCGCGGCACCGCTCCAATCCCCCAGCAGCACCGCCGCACCGGCTCGCACGCCCAGCGCTTTGACCATGCCTTGCAGGCCATGGCGCAGTTCGGCATGCGCCACTTCATGGGCAATGACGCCCGCCGCTTCTTCCGGCGTTTTGGCAGCCTGCAGCAATCCGCTGTAGACCACCACCACACCACCGGGTGCTGCAAATGCGTTGAGCTCTGCGTTGTCCACCACAAGCCAGCGGTAGGTGTAGGACGAACCAGTAGTCAGGCGCTGACCGATCTGGCGCACAGCATCTACTGCGGGGCCGGACTCAATGACGCGCATTTGCGCACGGGTCTGGGCCAGTACCAGGTCGCCGAGCTTGGCTTCCTGCTCGTGTGGGATTTGTTTAACCAACCAACCCACCGCGTCGTCCACCCGCGTGAGCAACAAGACCAATGCCAACAAGGGCAGCAGCGCCACCACACCCAAGACACCCCACCACAGCCGGAAGCGGCGCTCCACCTTGGCGCTGGCTTTGCCGGCGGCGTGGTGCTGCGGGGCGAGGTGGGCGGGCAAACCGGCGGCAAAGGCCGTGCGCGAGGCACCGGCATCCACATAGAAGCGGCATTCACCCTCAGTACCCGCCCAGACCAGCGCGAGCTGGGCGGCATTGAAGCCGCCGGACTGCACGCGCGCATCCGGGGCGGCTTCCCACGCTTGGTCTGCAGCTTGTACTTTCAAGCGGCCGTGCTGCCAAAAACCGGTAGCGGGCACGCCCACGCCGTCCAGGCCCGGGGCAAAGAAACGCCCGGTAACGGTGTGCGGGCTGCTTCCGCTCGGGGTCACGGACATGGGCTCAGTCGTCGTTGCTGCCGCCACCGATCAGGCCGCCGAGCACGCCCGCGCCCAACAGCGAACCCTGGTCCGCAGACCGGCCACCTGCAGCAGGCGCGGAGAGGATGATGCGGTTTGCCAAGCGTGACAGCGGCAGGCTTTGCAACCACACCTTGCCCGGGCCGCGCAGGGTGGCAAAGAACAAACCTTCACCGCCGAAGATGGCGGACTTCACTTTGCCGACAAACTGGATGTCAAAGTCCACGGTGGGCTGAAAAGCCACCACACAGCCGGTATCCACCCGCAGGGTCTCGCCGGGTGCCAAGGTGCGCTCCATCAGCGTGCCGCCGGCGTGCACAAAAGCCATGCCGTCGCCATCGAGCTTTTGCATGATGAAGCCTTCGCCGCCGAACAGGCCCACGCCCAGCTTTTTCTGGAAGGCAATGCCCAGCGCCACGCCCTTGGCGGCACACAAAAAGGAATCTTTCTGGCAAATAATGGTGCCGCCGAGCTGGCTAAGGTCCATGGGCACGATCTTGCCGGGGTAGGGTGCTGCAAAGGCCACGCGTTGCTTGCCGGAGCCGCTGTTCTCGAAAACCGTGGTGAACATGCCTTCGCCGGTCAGCAGGCGCTTGCCCGCGCCCATGAGCTTGCCGAAGAAGCCGCCTTGCTGGGAACCATCACCAAAGATGGTGTCCATGGTGATGCCTTCTTGCATGTACATCATCACGCCGGCTTCGCCGATGGCGGCCTCGCCGGGGTCGAGTTCCACCTCGACGTATTGCATTTCAGAACCGAAGATCTGGTAGTCGACTACATCCATTGCCATATGTGCTCTCCTGTGTGCAAGGCCCGCATGCCGGGCCGGACTGCGAACCTTATCAGGACTGCGTGGCACAGGCATAAAAAAGCCCCCACCAGGAAGGGACTAAACACACACGGGGCAGAGCCAAGTTATCTGAACTGGTCGGCTTTGTAGTAGCCGGAGTTCACCAGCGTGGCGCGCCAGTTGTTGATATCGACCACCGCCGGCTTGAGCAAAAAGGCAGGCACGACTTTCTGACCGTTGTTATAGGTCTTCTCGTCGTTGATGGCAGGCTTTTTTCCGGAGAGGATGGCGTCGACCATGGTGGTGACCACCTGGGCCAACTCGCGGTTGTCCTTGAACACCGTGGAGGTTTGTTCGCCCCGGATGATGGAGCGCACCGTTGGCATTTCGGCGTCCTGGCCGGTGACCACCGGCAAGGGCTGACCGCCCTGGCCGTAGTTGGCTTTTTTCATGGCGGTAATCAGCTCCATGCTGATGCCGTCATAGGGTGAGAGCAAGGCGTCCAAACGCTGCTTGGAGTAATGCCTGTCCAGTATTTGCACGAGGCGGGCGCGGGCTACCGAGCCGCTCCAGCGCAGGGTGGACACCTTGTCCATACCCATCTGGCCGGAACCAACGATCAGTTTGCCTTTGTCGATGTAGGGCTTGAGCACCGACATGGAACCGTCGTAGAAAAAGAAGGCGTTGTTGTCGTCCGGGGAACCGGCAAAGAGCTCGATGGTGAACGGGCCTTTGCCCTTGTCCAGACCCAGCCGCTCGACGATGTCGGTGCCCTGCAGCACGCCGACCTGGAAGTTGTCAAAGGTAGCGTAGTAGTCCACATGTGGCGTGTCGCGGATCAGGCGGTCATAGGCAATCACCTTGATGTTGCGCTCGGCTGCCTTCTTGAGCGCCGGTGCCAGCTTGGTGCCGTCAATGGCGCCTATGACCAGCACTTTCATGTCAGCAGCCTTGAGCATTTCCTCCGTCTGGGCCACTTGCGTCGCCACATCGTCGTTGGCGTACTTGAGGTCGGGGCGGTAGCCCAGTTTGTCCATGGCGCGCACCATGGCCAAGCCATCCACCACCCAGCGTTGGGAAGTGACGGTGGGCATCAGGATGCCCACACCGCCCTTGATGTTCTGTGCATAGGCCCACGGCATGGACACCAACAACAAACTGCTCAGAAAGATCCGTCGAAGGGTGCGCATGTGGGGGGCCTTGCTACTTATGCCAGTGTGTAAGCCGTTTTCACTGTGGTGAAGAACTCGGCAGCGTACTTGCCCTGCTCACGCGAGCCGTAGCTGCTGCCCTTGCGTCCGCCGAAGGGCACGTGATAGTCCACCCCGGCCGTGGGCAGGTTCACCATCACCATGCCAGCCTGGCTGTGGCGCTTGAAATGGGTGGCGTACTTGAGGCTGGTAGTGGCAATGCCGGCAGAGAGGCCGAAAGGCGTGTCGTTGGCAACCGCCAAGGCTTCGTCGTAGTCCTTCACACGGATCACGCTGGCCACCGGGCCGAAAATTTCTTCGCGGTTGATGCGCATGGACGGGGTGCTGTCCACCAGCAAGGCGGGGGCCATGTAGAAGCCCTCGGTATCGCGCGTCAAGCGTTCACCACCGGTGAGCAGCGTGGCGCCTTCGGCCTTGCCGATTTCTACATACGACAAGTCCAGCTCCAGTTGGGCTTGCGACACCACCGGGCCGATGTCGGTGCCAGCGGCCAGCGCATCACCTACTTTGATGGCGGCCATGCGCTTTTGCATGGCTTCGATGAAGGCGGGATAAATCTTGTCAGTCACGATCAGGCGGCTGGACGCGGTGCAGCGCTGGCCGGTGGAGTAGAAGGCGCTCTGGACGCTGAGTTCCACCGCCACGTTGAGGTCGGCATCGTCAAGCACCACTTGGGGGTTCTTGCCACCCATTTCCAGTTGGACTTTCTTCATGTGGCCGGCACAGGCGGCGGCAATGCGCTGGCCCACACCCACGGAGCCGGTGAAGCTCACAGCGGTGATGCCGGGGTGATTGACCAAGGCGTCACCAATGACGCGGCCCGAACCCATGACGAGGTTGAACACACCTGCAGGAATGCCGCTCCGGTGAATGATGTCGGCCAGCGCCCAGGCGCAGCCGGGCACCAGATCTGCCGGTTTAAGAACCACGCAGTTGCCATAGGCCAGTGCGGGTGCAATCTTCCAGGCGGGGATGGCGATGGGGAAGTTCCAAGGCGTGATCAGGCCGATCACGCCCAAAGGCTCGCGGGTGACTTCCACGCCGATGCCGGGGCGCACGGAGGGCAGAGTTTCACCGGCCAGGCGCAGGCATTCACCGGCAAAGAACTTGAAAATGTTGCCGGCACGGGCAGCTTCGCCAATGCCTTCTGCGCGGGTTTTGCCTTCTTCGCGGGAGAGCAGGGTACCCAGCTCTTCCTTGCGAGCCAGGATTTCATTACCGATTTTGTCGAGCGCGTCGGCGCGGGCCTGAATGCCACCGGTGGACCAAGCGGGAAAGGCTTTTTGAGCAGCGGCTATCGCAGCGTTGAGTTGGCTCACATCGGCTTGGGCGTATTCGCCGATCACGTCTGCGAGGTTGGAGGGGTTGAGGTTTGGCGCGTAGCCGGTGCCGGCGAGCCATTCGCCGTTGATCAGGTTGTTGTGTTGGGTGGTCATGGTGTGATCAGGTTAGTTAAACGATGGTCCATGCGCCGTTATGGCGACTGGACTCGATGGCAGCGGCCACAAAGCGGATACCTTGCAAGCCGTCGGTCGCATTCGGGAAGAATTGGTTCAGCGGGTCAGGTGTATTGCCGCTGCGCTGTGCGGCAATGGTGTCTGCCGCATTGGTGTACAGATTGGCAAACGCCTCGTGAAAGCCTTCCGGGTGGCCGGCCACGATGCGCGAGGCCCGGGCCGCCAGGGGCAGGGTACCTTGGCCATTGGGGGTGCGTACTTGGGCGGGTGCGTCCAGCGGTTTGAATTGCAGTACTTGTGGATGCTCTTGGTGCCACTCCACACTGCCCAGTGAGCCGCTCACGCGGATGCGCAAGCCGTTTTCCACACCCGCTGCGGCCTGTGTCACCCAGAAGCTACCGCGTGCGCCATTGCTCATGCGCAGCATGGCACCGGCATAGTCGTGCGTGACGCGGTCGGGCACGATGCTGCCTACATCCGCGGCGACCTCGGAGACTTCGAGGCCTGTAATGAAGCGCAGCAGGTTGTGGGCATGGGTGCCGATATCACCCATCACAAGAGAAGGGCCACCACGGGCCGGGTCTTCTTTCCATGCGCGACGACCGGGGCCTGCCTTGGCACGACCGCCTTGCACGTATTCCACCTGCACCAGACGGACATCGCCCAGCAAACCCTCCATCACCATGGCCTTGGCTTGGCGCACCATGGGATAGCCAGTGTAGTTGTGGGTCAGGCAAAACACGCGGCCACTACTCAGTACTTTGGCATGCAGCGCCTCGGCTTCTTGCAGCGTGTTGGTCATGGGTTTGTCGCAAATGACGTCCATGCCATGTTCCAACGCCTGCATGGAAAAGCGGAAGTGACTGTCATTGGGCGTCATGATGGCCACGACCTCGGCGCCATCGACCCGCTGGGCTTCGGCTTCGATTAACGCGCTGCCATCGGCATAGCAACGGTCTGCCGGAACGCCGATGCTTTGGCCACCGGCTTTGGATCGCTCGGGGTCTGATGACAGCGCTGTAGCCACCAGCTCATACCTGTCATCCAGCCGCGCAGCTTGGCGATGCATCGCGCCTATGAAGGAACCGGGGCCACCACCGATCACGGCTAGTCGCAGACGGCGACCCAGGAGTTGGAAGACGGTGTTTTCTGACATGGTGGCGAATCCTTATCGGGTGATGAACGGTTTTACCGGCCCCAACGCAACACCATGGGGTCCAAACGCTTGGCAGTATCGATCAGACCGGCGCGTGTGTCGGGATGCATGGCGGGGAAGGGGTGACGACCGGCTTCGCAAGTGATGACGCCACCTTCCTTCATCAGGGCTTTGGCAGTCAGTATGCCGCCCTGGCGGTTTTCGAAGTTGATGAGGGGCAGCCACTGCTGGTAGTGGGCAGCCGCCTCGTCACGACGGCCGGCTCCATAGGCATCCACAATCTTGCGGATACCGTCGGGGTAGGCACCGCCGGTCATGGCGCCGGTGGCGCCGGCGTCCAGATCGGGCATGAGGGTGATGGCTTCTTCGCCATCCCACGGGCCTTCAATCGCCGCACCGCCTACGCGAATGAGTTCGCGCAGCTTGGAGGCCGCGCCCGCGGTTTCGATCTTGAAATACGACACCTGCTTGATCTCCTGCGCCATTCGGGCCAGGAAAGGCACCGACAGCGGCGTGCCGCTGACCGGCGCGTCCTGGATCATGATGGGAATATCAATCGCATCTGACAGGCGGGCGAAGTATTCGTAAATTTGACCCTCAGGCACGCGAATAGTGGCCCCATGGTAAGGCGGCATGACCATAACCATGGAGGCACCCAGCTGCTGGGCCTGCACGCTACGGGCAATGGTGACCTGAGTGCTGAAGTGGGTGGTGGTCACGATGACCGGCACCCGGCCATTCACATGCGCAAGGATGGTTTTGGTGAGCACTTCGCGCTCGGCATCCGCCAGCACAAACTGCTCGGAGAAGTTGGCCAGGATGCACAGACCGGTGGAGCCGGCGTCGATCATGAAGTCGACGCAGCGTTTCTGGCTTTCGAGGTCCAGCTCGCCGGCGTCATTGAAGGTCGTAGGGACGACAGGGAACACACCCTTGTAGCGGGCGTTAGATGCAGAAACCATGGTGAATCCTTATTTGTTTTTGTTGTAGACGTCGAAGCAGACCGCTGCCAACAAGACCAGACCCTTGATGACCTGCTGGTAGTCGATACCGATGCCCATGATGGACATGCCGTTGTTCATGACGCCCATGATGAAAGCGCCGATCACAGCACCCAACACCTTGCCGACGCCACCGGAGGCGGATGCGCCGCCGATGAAGCAGGCAGCAATCACGTCCAGCTCAAAACCCAGACCCGCTTTGGGTGTGGCAGTATTCAAGCGGGCTGCAAAAATCAAACCGGCTAATGCTGCCAACACACCCATATTGATGAAGGTATAGAAGGTGAGCCGTTCCGTACGGATCCCCGACAACTTTGCCGCTTTTTCGTTGCCACCCAATGCGTAGATGCGGCGACCGATGGTGGTTTTGGAAGCGACAAAGTCGTAGGCCAACATCAACAGCAGCATGACAACCAGCACATTCGGCAGGCCTTTGTAGGAAGCCAGCTGGTAGCTGAAGGCCACGATCATGCCCACGAAAATGAAGTTGGCAATTGCGAAGAAAAGAATGGGCTCGTTTTCCATGCCATGAGCGGCACGGTCGGCACGACCACGCACTTTGGCGATCAACATTGCCAAAGCAATCAGCAAGCCGATCACCAAGGTAGCGACACGCAAGGTTTCGCCCGCAAACGGGTCCGGGATGAAGCCGGTGCTAAGCAACTGGAACTCGGGCGGAAAAGGGCCCACGGATGCGCCTTCCAACACCGCCAGCGCCAGGCCCTTGAAGACCAGCATGCCGGCGAGCGTGACGATGAAAGACGGGATCTTGTAGAACGCGACCCAATAGCCTTGGGCAGCACCGATGACACCGCCCAGAATCAGACAGACGATGGCAGCGGGTACATAGTGCCAGTTGTAGTTGACCATGAGCACCGCCGCTACCGCGCCGATAAAGCCGCACACCGAGCCTACCGACAAGTCAATGTGACCGGCGACGATGACCAGCAGCATGCCCAGCGCCATGACGATGATGTAGCTGTTTTGCAGGATCAGATTGGTCAGGTTTAGCGGCTGGAACAAAGTACCTTCGGTCTGGACCTGAAAGAAGACCATGATGATGACCAATGAAATCAACAGGCCGTATTCGCGCAGATTGCTTTTCAGGAAAGCCATGCCGCCACCGGTAGCAGGGGCGTTTGTTTCCGGGGTTGTGCTTGTCATTTCAGTTCACTCCTGACGTCACGATAGAACGCATAATTTTTTCTTGTGTCGCTTCTGCGGCCGGGAATTCCGCCACAAAAGCACCCTCATTCAACACACAGATCCGGTCGCACATGCCCAGCAGTTCGGGCATTTCGCTGGAGATCATCAGCACGCATTTCCCCTCGGCGGCGAGCTGCGCAATGATGGTGTAAATCTCGTACTTGGCACCCACGTCAATACCGCGGGTAGGCTCATCGAGGATGAGCACTTCGGGCTCCGAAAACAGCCACTTGCTCAGCACCACTTTCTGCTGGTTGCCGCCCGACAGATTGACGGTGCGGGCAAACACATTGGGGCTGCGGATATTGAGCTTTTTACGGAAGTCCTGGGCTACATTGAACTCTTTGCCCTCGTCCACCACCGTTTTGTTGGACACCGCAGGCAGGTTGGCCAGCGTGGTGTTCCAGGCAATGGTTTCGTCCAGCACCAGCCCGTAGCACTTGCGGTCTTCGGTCACATAGGCAATGCCGTGGTCAATGGCTTTCTGCACCGTACTGGTGTCGACTTCTTTGCCGTTGAGCAGTACCTTGCCGCTGATGTTCTGGCCGTAAGTACGGCCGAAAATGCTCATGGCCAATTCGGTACGTCCTGCGCCCATGAGACCGGCAATGCCGACAATTTCGCCGCGTTTGACGTGCAGGTTTACACCCTTGATGACCTTGCGTTCAGGGTGGATGGCGTGGTGCACCACCCAGTCCCGCACTTCGAACACGGTGTCACCCACATTGGGTGTGCGCTTGGGATAGCGGTCTGCCATTTCACGCCCGACCATGTGGCGGATGATGAGGTCTTCGCTGACCGGCTCTGCGCGGCAATCCAGAGAGGCTACGGTCGCACCATCGCGCAGCACCGTGATGGCGTCTGCTACTTTGGAAATCTCATTCAGCTTGTGCGAGATCAGAATGCAGGAAATGCCCTGGCGCTTGAGTTCAAGCAGTAGCTCGAGCAGCGCATCGCTGTCGGTCTCGTTCAGGCTGGCGGTGGGCTCATCCAGGATCAAAAGTTTCACTTCTTTGGACAGCGCCTTGGCAATCTCGATGAGCTGCTGTTTGCCCACGCCTAGATTGGTAATAAGCGTGTTGGGGGATTCTTTCAAACCGACTTTTTTCAGCAATGCCTGCGTTTTGACGTAAGACGCGTTCCAGTCAATCACGCCACCTTTGGCTTGTTCATTGCCGAGAAATATGTTCTCGGTGATCGATAGCAGGGGCACCAAGGCTAGCTCCTGGTGGATGATGATGATGCCTTTTTCTTCACTGTCTTGTATGCCGCTAAAGCGGCATTCTTCGCCCTGGTAGCGGATCGTGCCTTCGTAGTCGCCGTGCGGGTAGACACCGCTCAGCACTTTCATCAGGGTGGATTTGCCGGCGCCGTTTTCGCCGACGATGGCGTGGATCTGGCCTTCTTGCACTGTGAGATTCACATTGCTCAGGGCGGTCACGCCGTGGAATGTCTTGCGCATTCCACGCATTTCTAAAATGGGTTCAGCCATGGTGCCTCAACGATCGATCTCTTGAACCAGAAGAATGTAAAAAGCCCTGTGCTTTGGGGCACAGGGCCTCTTTATCGCCGCTAAAGATTACTTCAGCTGCTCTTCTTTGATGTAACCGCTGCCCACCAACACTTGCTTGTAGTTGGACAAGTCCACAGCCACAGGCTTGAGCAGGTAGGAAGGAACGACCTTGACCTTGTTGTTGTAGGTCTTGGTGTCGTTGATTTCAGGCTGCTTGCCGGACAAGACTGCGTCCACCATGTTGGCAGTGACCTTGGCCAGTTCGCGGGTGTCCTTGAAGATGGTGGAGTACTGTTCCTTGCGGATGATGGACTTCACGGAAGGAACCTCAGCATCCTGACCGCTCACGAAAGGCATGGGTTGACCGGCGCCACCGTAGCCCACGCCCTTGAGCGCAGACAAGATGCCGATGGACAGGCCGTCATACGGGGACAACACAGCGTGGACTTTGTCTTTGCCGTAGTAAGCGCTCAACAGGTTTTCCATACGGGCTTGAGCCACCTGGCCGTCCCAACGCAGGGTTGCGACTTTTTGCATACCGGTTTGCTTGGAGCGAACCACCAGCTTGCCGGACTTGATGTACGGGTCCAGCACGGACATGGCGCCGTCATAGAAGAAGAACGCGTTGTTGTCGTCTGCAGAGCCACCGAACAGTTCGATGTTGAACGGGCCTTTGCCCGCCTTCAGACCCAATGCCTTTTCCAGAGACTGGGCTTGCAACACGCCCACCTGGAAGTTGTCGAATGTGGCGTAGTAGTCCACGTTCTTGGAGCCGACGATCAGGCGGTCATAAGAAATGATCTTGATGCCCTTGTCAGCGGCTTTTTGCAGCACGTTGGTGAGGGTGGTGCCGTCGATGGCGGCAATCACCAGCACCTTGGCGCCTTTGGTGATCATGTTTTCGATCTGGGCCAACTGGTTAGGGATGTCGTCTTCTGCGTATTGCAGGTCGGCTTTGTAGCCTTTGGCTGCCAAAGCGGCAACCATGCTGTTGCCGTCGCTGATCCAGCGGGTAGAGCTCTTGGTAGGCATGGCTACGCCGACCAGGCCTTTGTCTTGTGCTTGCGCTACGGTGGTGCCGAAGGCCAGACCCATTGCAAGGCTTGCTGCAAGTACCTTGAGGGTGGTTCTACGTGCTGTCATGAGATGTCTCCTGTGTTTAGTTGCTTCTGTCAGTTACGTCTTCGCCTTTTCGGCTCAGGCGGCAAATCATAAGTACCACACTGATTTATTTCTAATATAGTTTGAGCCTTATTCGATACGTAAATTAGGATTGGTGCTAACCCTATATGACGAATTACACCCATTGGTTTCTACGTGCAAGGCTCAAAACCAGGCAACTTTTGCTATTGGTCGCATTGGCCGAGGAGGGCAACATCCATAGGGCGGCCCAAGTGCTGAACATGACCCAACCGGCTGCCTCCAAGTTGCTTAAGGACTTGGAAGACGTGTTGGGCGTGTCTTTATTCGAGCGTTTGCCGCGTGGCATGCGCCCCACGTGGTATGGCGACACCATGATCCGCCATGCCCGTGCCGCGCTCGCGAGTTTGAATCAGGCTCACGAAGAACTGCAGGCGGCCAAGAACGGGCAATTCGGACAGGTGAACCTTGGCTCTATCACGGCACCGGGTCTGGCCTTGTTGCCACCAACCGTGGCGGCAGTGAAACAAGCGCATCCGAATTTGCAGATCACCATCCAGATCGAGCCGAGTAACGTATTGATCGAGAAGCTCAATCGCGGCACGCTGGACATCCTTGTGGGTCGCTTGTCACCTGAGCATGACAAAGCTGCACTGCGCTACGAGATGGTGGCAGAAGAGCCGATTTGTGCGGTAGCGCGGCCGGGGCACCCATTGCTTACCGCGATCAAGCCAACGCTCGAGGATGTTTTTAAATACGGGTGGATCGTTCCCCCAGCCGGCAGCATGTTGCGGCATCGCTTTGACCTGATGATTCAGGAGCTCGGCTTGGAACAGCCGTCCAACAGCGTGGAGACCAGCGCATTGCTGTTCATCAGCAAAATGATGCAGCAGAGTGACATGGTGAGTGTGATGGCCGTGGACGTGGCACGTTACTACGCCAACCACGGTTTGATGTCCATACTGCCGGTGGCCATGCCCTGTGAGATGGAACCTTTCGGTTTCATCACGCGTCGTGACCGTCTGCTGTCGCCGGCAGGGGAAGTCGTTTTGCGTGCGCTGAAGGCGTCTGCCATGACGGTGTACGGCAAGGCATTCAGCGTAGATCCACTCCCCGGCTGAAAACGGACTACTGGCTTAGTTCCAACCCGCGTCGACTTTGAACTCCTGGGCAGTGCACATGGCACCGTCATCCGACGCCAGGAACAAGACCATGCAGGCGACATCGGAAGGTTTCAACTTATCAGGCAGGCATTGGTTACGCTGGATGTCGGCTTCGCCTTCGGCGTTCAGCCACATCTTGATCTGGCGCTCTGTCATCACCCAGCCGGGTGATACCGTGTTGATACGGATGCGGTCTGCACCCAATGTGTCCGCAAGGCCCCGCGTGAGCCCGTTCACGGAAGACTTGGCCACGGCATAGCAGGGGTAACCGCTGCCCTTGGTTTGCCAACCGGTGGAGCCGAGATTGACAATGGATCCCGCGCCCAGGCGCTTCATGCCGGGCACCAGCGCCTGGATGGCGAAGAAGGCAGGGCGCTGATTGACGGCCATGCGCTCATCCCAGTACTCGGGGGTTACCGATTCCAAAGTATGCCGGTCATCGCGGGCGACGTTGTTCACCAGCACCGAGAAGTCGCCTAGCGCTTGCGCAGCGTCCGCAGTTGCTGCCTGAAGGGCGGCGATATCGCGCACATCACAGGTGCGCCACCAAACTTTGGCACCGATGGTGGTTACCAGTTCTTCTGCCAACTGGCGGCTTTCGTTTTCCGCAACATCCACGAAGGCCACATGAGCACCCTGCTCAGCAAATGCCGTCACGATTGAGGCACCAATGCCAGTTCCGCCACCGGTGATGAATACGTTTTTGCCTTCGAGGCTGGGATAGCGGGCGAGTTTTGCTTTGTCTGACATGGTTTTTTCTCTGTTTTGATTGCAATATAGATATATGAATCGTCTCTAAATTCATTTTCTATTATCACTGTGCATTGGTACCATGCCTGCTGTCAAGAACCGGAGGCATCCGCCTCCACGAATAAAGAGGCAAACCCATGGATTCCGAAAAGCCCCCATTCCGCCGTAGCCACGCTTGGTTCGGCCGCCAAGACCGTGATGGTTTTGTGCATCGCAGCTGGCTCAAAAATCAGGGCTATCCCCACGACCTGTTGGATGGTCGTCCCATCATCGGCATTTGCAACACCTGGAGTGAGCTGACACCTTGCAACGGCCACTTCCGTGAATTAGCGGAGTTTGTGAAACGTGGTGTGTACGAGGCCGGCGGTTTCCCGCTGGAATTCCCCGTCATGTCGCTGGGAGAGACCCAACTGCGCCCCACCGCCATGCTGTTTCGCAACTTGGCATCGATGGATGTTGAAGAAAGCATTCGTGGCAACCCCATCGACGGCGTTGTGCTGTTGATGGGCTGCGACAAGACCACCCCGTCTCTAATGATGGGCGCGGCGAGTTGCGACCTGCCCACCATCGGCTTGTCCGGTGGCCCCATGTTGAACGGCAAGTTCCGGGGCAGAGATGTGGGCTCAGGCACCGGCGTGTGGCAAATGTCAGAAATGGTGCGTGCCGGCGAAATGACCATGGAAGAGTTCTCTTCCTGCGAGAGCGACATGCACCGCTCCAGCGGCACCTGTATGACGATGGGCACCGCCTCCACCATGGCCAGCATGGTTGAAGCATTGGGTATGGCACTGCCTGAAAACGCCGCTATTCCGGCAGCCGATACCCGCCGCAAGCGTTTGGCACAGCTTACCGGTCGCCGCATTGTTGAGATGGTGAAGCAGGACATCCGGATGTCTCAAATCATGACGCGGCAAGCTTTTGAAAACGCGATCCGCACCAATGCGGCCATCGGCGGATCGACAAACGCCGTCATCCATTTGCTGGCCATGGCTGGCCGTATTGGCGTCAAGCTTACGCTCGAAGACTTTGACAAGCTAGGTTCGGAAGTCAACAACATTCTGGACCTGCAGCCTTCCGGCAAGTACCTGATGGAGGACTTCTGCTACGCCGGCGGCTTGCCTGCCGTCATGCGAGAAATCCTGCCGATGTTGCATGGCGACGCGTTAACCGTAAATGGCAAAACCATCCGCCAAAACGTCGAAAACGCTCCTTGCTACAACCGCGATGTCATCAAGACCGTGGAAGAGCCCTTTATGCCAGCTGCCGGTATTGCTGTCGTACGAGGCAACCTCGCCCCGAATGGCGCTGTCATCAAGCCCTCGGCCGCTTCCAAGCACTTGCTGCAACATCGTGGCCCAGCCGTGGTGTTTGAATCCATTGAAGACTTCCACGCCCGCATTGATGACCCGGATTTGGTTATCGATGAAAACAGTGTCATGGTACTCAAAAACTGCGGCCCCCGCGGTTACCCCGGCATGGCGGAAGTTGGCAACATGCCGCTGCCCCCCAAGGTGCTGAAAAAGGGCATTACCGACATGGTCCGCATTTCGGATGCCCGCATGAGCGGCACGGCCTATGGCACCACGGTGCTACACACCTCTCCCGAAGCCGCAGCTGGCGGTCCTCTGGCCGTAGTACAAGACGGCGACATCATTGAACTCAACGTGCCGGAACGTAAACTGCACTTGGAGGTATCGGACGAAGAATTGGCACGCCGCCTGGCTGCGTGGCAAGCACCCGAAAAACCCAAGCGCGGCTGGTACAAACTGTATGTGGAGACGGTGCAACAAGCGCACCTGGGTGCTGACTTGGACTTTTTGGTGGGTGGAAGCGGAGCAGCGGTCCCGCGTGATTCCCACTAAATTGGGTACTCTTTGAAGCTCTTGAGGCCCATGGCGACGGGAACACCGTTGTTATGGGCCTTTTTTCTGTTGGGACGCGTGCTGATTTGTGCCCCATATGCGCCTGATGGCGATGACGGGCGGTGGCAACCATCAGGTTTTGAGTCAAATCAGGCCGTGACGTCAGTGGAATATGCGTGAACAGCTATCAATTTGATAGCATCTTTGAATCCAGTAACTGCTGATTTATGACACCCGGATCATTCCCGTGGCATGGCGCCCGGAAGGATGTTGGTGCAATCAACACGGATTCAGACTTTTCTCCACCAATCCGGGTCAGCGGAGTGATATCTTTTCCAAGCCGGGTTCGCCTGAAAGGCCCTCGCCGGCGAAGACTTTTGCCGTCAATCAGCGACGTGGGGTCATCGGGCCGCGCCCTTCGATGTGACGGAAGTTGATACGACCCTTGCTGAGGTCGTAAGGAGACAACTCCAGGGAAACACGGTCACCCGCCAGAATGCGGATGTGGTTCTTGCGCATCTTGCCGGCTGAGTAAGCGATCAGCTGGTGACCATTGTCCAAGGTGACGCGGAAACGGGTGTCAGGCAACACTTCGTTAACCACGCCCATCATTTCAATCAGATCTTCTTTTGCCATAAAACTTCCTCTGAACCTAATAGTTACCGGGGGCCGGTTCCAGCCAGTGTCCGGTAATTGACTTGTGCGTTTGCAGATTCCGCCAGCGCAACAAGCGTTGAAACATTGCCGCCAAAATTCAATATTTGTGCGCGTTGCACCAGTGCAGCTGGCAATGCCCTATTTGCCAAGATGAACTGTGTGTAAATCGTCAAACTAATTTTGGTTCTGAATTTATAAATATACAAACGCGCCAACTGAGAAGGAAGTGGACTGGAAATCCCTCTGCAGCTACCGGTAGGTATTGGGAGTCGCTCTAGAAGCCGAATAGGCGCTGGATTGGAACCTCCACAGTCGGGAGAATTGTGTTTTTGCACGAGGCTCAGACACTGCCAATCGCTTTTTGGCGACTCGCTAATGTAGCATGGAGCACTGAAAGCGGAACTTCACGCCCTGTTTTGACTCGACAGGGTGTGGTTTTCTTAGTGAAACTCAGGACTATTCAACGCATGAAACTCTGCATTCTGGACAACGACACCATCGACGAAGCCTTGATCCCGGTGTACGGCAATTACGGTGCCATGCTGGAAAAGGTTTTGCGTGATGCGGGGGCTGCTGATTGGGTAATGGATCGTTTCAGCACACCGCACGGTGAGTATCCGGCTTCATTTGCAGGGTACGACGCTGTCCTCCTTACAGGTAGTAAAGCGGACTCCTTCTCCGATGAACCTTGGGTGGTTGAGCTTCGGCGTCGTGTGACGGAACTTCTGTCTACAGATATCAAGTTGTTGGGTGTTTGCTTCGGGCACCAATTGATTGCACTGTGCCTCGGTGCGAAGGTCGGCCGTGCTCCTCAAGGTTGGGTAACGGGGCGCAACACCTATCAATGGCATGCCGGTGATTTGGTTGACGACAGCCGGGATGGCTTCGCTTTGCTGGCCAGCCATCAGGACCAGGTGTTGGAATTGCCTGAAGGCGCCCGGCTATTGGCTAGCAGCGACCGTTGCCCCATTGCTGCTTACGCCAAAGGCAAAGAGGTTCTATGCATCCAGCCTCACCCTGAATTTGTAGAAGATTACAGCGCCTACCTTCTAAACAAACGTCGTTCGCTTTTGGGCGACGAGCATTACGCTGCCAGCATGGAAAGTCTTCAACATGGTCACGAAGGTGCAGACTTCGCCAAAGTGATGGTTGCTTTCGTTGAGAACCGCTAACTGTTTTGAATGATGGTTCGTAAAGTCGCTTGGTCGACTTTTCTTGCGGCACCAAAGCCAGCGATGACGCGGCCCGCCAAAGGTTTAACTTTGACGAAAGCAAAGTCTCCAAGTTCTGTCATGAAGGCTGCTTCCGGAAAGCGCTGAACATACGCTTCACGTGTCGCGTGATAGGCAGCGTCACTGGCACCGACAAATTCAATGTCGGCTTGAATAGATACCCGGGACAAGGCATGTACCTCTTCGCCAGCGACCTCCGGCTTGGCTATCAAAAGAGCCGCTTGTAGTTTGTTCTTCAAGTACTTGAAGTGGGGAGACAAAGCGCTGACATGGATCAGTAGCACCCCCTCGCCATGCATGAGAGCAAATGGAACCATGGAGGCATGAGGTAATCCGCCTTCATCGATAGTCGCCAGGCTTGCGATACGTTGTTTGCACAACAGCTCGGAAATCACGGAATCAAAGGATGTTGTTTCGTTCATCTGGTGATGGTAGCCGTCAACAAAAACGCCCCGCTACCGGTTAGATAGTCAGGGCGTTAACGGTAGAGGCTTTGGTAAAACCTTCTATAGCCCGGTTCCTTGTGAGTGCCGGTGGCATGGGGCTGTTGTTCAACCCTGATGAGAAGTGTATTTCGAACGAATAGCCATTTGATTGCGAAGTTGCTAGTAATCAAATAATTTTAGGCATAATATTCCAACAAAGTCACTTATCTTGGAATATTGTGGAAATAGATCGCATTGACCAGCAAATTCTGGAAATTCTCCAGATAGATGGCAGGATTGCCAATCAGGATCTTGCTGATCGCATTGGGTTATCCCCTTCTCCCTGCTTGCGTCGTGTCAGGGCACTTGAAGAATCAGGTCTGATTACCGGCTATCGCGCCATGCTGGACGCCAAAAAGTTGGGTTTGTCTTTGATCGCCTTGGTTCACATTTCCATGGACAGGCACACACCTGAACGATTTGCCAATTTTGAAGCCAGTGTCGGCGTATTGCCCGAGGTGCTCGAATGCCTGCTCATTACCGGACAGGATGCGGACTATCAGATCAAGGTCGCAGTCAAGGACATGGACCACTACCAGACATTGCTCTTAAACAAACTTACCCGTATCGAAGGGGTTACCGGGGTTCACTCCAGCTTTGTGTTGCGACGGGTAATCGATAGAACCGCACTTCCTTTAGTTTGAGGTATCACGATGTGCTTGATCGTATGGGATTGGGATCCAGAGGCCGAAAAGCTGCTGGTTCTGAGCAATCGGGATGAAGCCTATCTTCGGCCGACTCTTCCCCTTCATGCATGGTCTGGCAAGAACATTTATGCGGGCAAAGACGAGGAAGCGCTAGGCACATGGCTCGGATGCAGTAAGACAGGCAGACTGGCTGCAGTAACCAATTTCAGGAGCGGTCAAGCACCCAACCCCCAGGCCAAGAGCAGAGGTCAATTGGTCACCCAGTTCCTGGCTGCTGAATTGAATTCCGAAGATTTTCTGCGATGCATTGCGAAGCAAGCAGATGCTTACAACGCTTTCAATGTATTGGTATTTGATGGTGAAACCTTGGCGGGTTTTGAGAGCCATTCCTCAAGAACCTTGACCATGTTGCCAGGAATCTCTGGGGTTTCCAATGCAGGATTCAACAGCCCTTGGCCAAAGTTGACCACGACCAAACACAGGCTTAAAGAACTACGTAAAGCGATAAACGTTTCGAATGAAGACTACTTTGCTTTGTTGGCAGACACCCAACTTGCGAACTTGGATGCCTGCCCTGCAACTGGTATTCCACAAGAAATCGAGCACCAGCTATCTGCTGTGTTCATCAAGATGCCCGGCTATGGAACCCGGGCAAGCAGTGTTGTACAGATAAGTCCTGCCTCCGTCTTGTTTCAAGAACGTACGTTCAATGAGCAAGGAAAGCAGGGTCTGGTGACCGTGAGTTTTCCAATTAGCACTTAACGCGCGTCGGGCAACTCAATCTTCACTTCCAGTACTTCCAGGTTGTCCTGACGTTCCAAATTGACTTTGATGTCATCAGGATTGATCTTGATGTACTTGCTGATAACTGCAACCAGATCCCTCTGCAAGTCGGGCAGGTAGTCGGGCTCCGCAGCATTGCGACCGCTGCGTTCATGGGCCAGAATGATTTGCAACCGTTCCTTGGCAACACTGGCTGTCTTCTTTTTTTCGCCAATCAGGAATGAAAGGAATGACATAGCCTCATTTCCCTCCGAACAGGCGCTTCAACAAGCCTTGCTTCGGCGCTTCGGTAAATCGCATGGGCTTCTCGGCACCCAAAAAGCGGTCGATGACATCTTTGTAGGCTTCTGACACGTCACTTCCCTGCATATGCACTGCTGGAACGCCTTGGTTAGATGCCTGCAAAACGGATTCACTTTCCGGAATTACACCGATCAACGGTATGCGCAGAATGTCCTGAATGTCGTCCAGGGACAGCATCTGCCCTTGGTCTACACGTGCCGGGTTGTAACGTGTAATGAGCAGGTGTTCCTTGATCGGGGCTGTACCTTCCACCGCACGTTTGGTTTTGCTCGACAACATACCCAGAATCCGGTCTGAATCACGCACGGATGACACTTCCGGATTGGTAACCACCAGCGCCTCATCCGCAAAGTGCATAGCCATCAGAGCACCAGTTTCGATACCGGCGGGAGAGTCGCACACGATGTACTCGAACTCCATGGCAGACAGATCATTCAATACCCGCTCCACGCCTTCTTGCGTGAGTGCGTCTTTGTCACGAGTCTGTGAAGCAGCAAGGATGTACAGGTTGTCGCATTGCTTGTCTTTGATCAGTGCCTGATTCAGGTTGGCCTCTCCCTGGATCACATTAATCAGGTCATAAACAACACGACGCTCGCAACCCATGATGAGGTCAAGGTTCCGTAAACCTACGTCAAAGTCAATAACGGCGGTCTTGTGCCCACGCAACGCCAAGCCTGTTGCAAAACTTGCGCTGGTTGTCGTTTTACCAACCCCGCCTTTGCCCGATGTAACAACGATGATCTTGGCCATGAGAAGCAGGTCTTTCAAAAAGAAGTGAAATGTTTCAAGCCTTGAGGGCTTCTATCAATAATTTTTCTTGTCCGTCATCACTGAGCCGGACTTGAGCCGTTTTCCCATGAACTTCCTTGGGAAACGGATTTTCGCTGGTGCGGTAAACCCCGGCGATGGAAACCAACTCCGGTTCCAGAGACAGCGCAAATATCCGAGCCTTGGCATTGCCTCTCGCACCTGCCATAGCTTTGCCGCGTAAAGCTGCATAAACGTGAATATTACCGTCAGCTACAACCTCTGCGCCTTGGTTGACCATAGCCAAAACGACCAGGTCACACCCCTTGGCATACACCTTTTGTCCTGATCGCAAAGGCTTGTCGATCACCATCGTTGCAGGTCCGGGCACTTCGCGAATCAGTGCCTGTTTTGGCTCTGTTTCCACAACAGATGGCTTTGGGCGCTGCACCTCGGGCTCAGCCTTGACTAAACCCGCGTTTTCTGCAGATTCGGCCCAAGAAGCATGGTTGCTGCGGTAGGCAACAGGAATCAGGTTGCAGGTTTTCAAGACCGCTAAAAGCGGGTTTAGTTCTTGAGCCGGTACATCAGCATCCAAGAAAGAAAAATCCAAAACCAAACCATCGTTTTCAAAGAAATCTGGCGTTTCCCCTTGAGGTCCAAAAGCTGCGGACAGTTCTTCGGCCAAAACTTGAAAGTTTCCGGATTTCAACAGCAAAGCAACCAACGGTAGTTGCGCGCTTTTGATTTCAAAGGTGCTTCGTTTTGATGAAGAAGGTTGCACGGCAGAAGGTGCTGGCATGAAAGGGTTTGTACAGATTCGTCAAAAGGTAGCAAATCTTACTTGATGCGAAGGTGGCTTCTATCGATTTATCGACAGAAATTGCAGATGTACACAAGTTTTTTCCCAATCTTTTGAAGTATGAAAAACTGGGGAAAAAGTTTTCCCTGCTATTGTCTTATTTCTTTAATTTCAAGATAGTAGTAGTAGATAAGGAAAGCACTTTTCTGTTGATAAGCTATAAAAACTGTTATAAATCAATAGCTTATGATTCATCTACTCTTGTGTGTGACCGTGCTTCGACTTCGTATCCGGAATATGGATAAGTTCTAGAAAGCGTTCCTATCTGTGGATAAGTTGAAGTTGTCATTGAATTTATACACAGAGTTATGCTCATTCGGCACTGTACGTGATACCAGACATTTACAGACCACTATTGATCTGTCCTTACGATTTCAGCTGACAATGGCTTTGCGCCAGAAACTGGGTGTGCGCCAGAAAGAGAAGCAAGCATGGTTGAGAAACGTTCATTCGAGATTGCCCGTGAGACCTTGAAGCAGCTCACAGCAAGAAAACTGGTTCCCACTCCGGCCAATTACCAGTCTGTATATAACGAGATAGCGGGAATTCCTTCAGTACAGCCGTTTCCGGCAGATTTCCTGCGCGATCTCTCGCAGTCTTTGCCACTGAAGACACCAGGTCAGCAGAAGCAAAAAGGCTTGTTGGACTACGCTATTGATCGCTTGAGCTGGGATGGTGTGAAAACCGCATTGGTGGGCTATGGGGCGTTTTCACCCGTAGTGGCGCCAGAGACTGGAACATCGCCGGTGGCGTCGTCTTCTCCTTTGGTACCGGAGCAGCTGTCTTCCAACCCGCCAGCTTTGACTACTGAATTTTTTGCCCAAGTTGCCCGCTTGATTGAGTATGCGCAACCGGCTCTAGGCACGGACGATGAGAGGTTTGTAGAACAAACCGTACTTTTGCTCCAAGCCATGCGCAAGCCTGATGCTGATGCATTTACCGTGAAGACCATGTTGGTGAACTACAGCCATCGTTTGTCTTTCGCGGCCGAAGATCAGGCGGAAATTCGCAAAGGCCTACTCAAGCTCTTGCATTTGGTGTTCATGAATATTGGTGAACTTAGCCTGGATGAGCAGTGGCTGAAGGGACAGATGGATGCGCTGATGAGTGTGTCGACTCCGCCGTTAAGTTTGCGTCGATTGGATGAGTTGGAGCGGCTCTTGGGTGATGTGATTTTCAAGCAGAAGGACGCAAAATACAAAGCGCTAGAGGCACAAGACGAAATGCAGCGCATGCTGGCTGCGTTTATTGAGCGTCTTGCGCACATGACACAGTCGACCGGTACTTTCCAGAGCAAGTTGGAAGAAAGTGCCCGCCTGATTGAGCAGGCCAAGACTATTGCTGACATTGCACCGGTACTGAAGGAAGTAGTTGGAACCACACGCAACATGGCGCAGGAAAGCCAGCTGTCACGCGAGCAGTTGGGTGCTATGCAGGAGCGTGCCAAACAGACAGAAGCGGAATTGGCCCAACTGCACAAGGAACTAGACAGGGTGAGCTTGCAGGCTCGCCATGATGCACTGACAGGTGCTTTGAACCGCAAGGGCTTGGATGAAGCCTTGAATCGGGAAATATCGACCATGCGCCGCAATGAAAGCGTACTCAGTGTGGCGTTGCTGGATATTGATAACTTCAAAAAACTTAACGATACCCTGGGACATGCAACCGGCGATGTAGCGCTCACCCATCTCGCCACGGTCGCCAGGGAGTGTATGCGGCCCCAGGACACGCTAGCCCGCTATGGTGGCGAAGAATTTGTCATTCTCCTGCCCGATACGCCTCTGGACAAAGGCATTGAGGCCATGACCCGCTTGCAGCGCGAATTGACCAAACGCTTCTTTTTGGCAGGAACAGAAAAAGTACTGATTACCTTCAGTGCGGGCGTGGCACAGGTCGCGACGGAGGAAGAACCCGCCGATGCGATTCGCCGGGCGGACCAAGCTATGTATCTGGCAAAACGTGCCGGAAAAAACCGTGTTTTGGGCGCCTGAAGTTGGCCGCTATAGCGCTGAACCCAAGAACCACTGGATCACAAACTTGGCGGCAAAGCCAACCATGCCGAATGCCAGTCCCAGGAAGAGGACAAAGGTTCCGAACTTGCCCGCTTTGGACTCCCAGGCAAGTTGCCCGATGATGAATAGCATGTAGAGCATAAAAGCTCCCACGCCGAAAGTCAGGCCGAATGCGGCGATCTGTTCTTCAGAGAACCCGAACATTACTTGGCTCCGCTACCGGGAGTCAGATTTCCATCCTGAGGGTGGCTATCCAAGTCAGGCTCTACCAAGTCCCGGTAAGCGTGCCAGCTTGCATGTCCCAACATCGGAATGACAAAAATCAGACCGATCAACAGTGAGGCAAGGCCTAAAAAGGTGAAGCCCATAATCAGTGCGGCCCACCAGGCCATGACACCCGGGTTCGCAAGAACGACTTGCCAGCTGGCCAACACGGCAGTTTTTACATTGACCTTGCGATCCAACAACATAGGCATGGCCACCACGCTGGATGCAAACATGGGTGCTGCCATGAGCGCTCCCATGGCGAGCCAGAGTTCAAAGAGCCATCCGTTCGGCGACAAAATGACCAAACGAACAAAGTCTTCCGGTGAATTTACAGGGGCCGGTGCCAGCAAGGTAATCAGGGCAGCGGATGTCAGTACCCAAGTACTTGCCGCAGCCGCCAGGAGGATGCCGAAACGAAGCATGCACCAATAGTCTTCGCCCCATCGATTGAGACGCTGGTTTTGCCAATTCAACCAGGTTTGGGCAATGACTTCCCAATCAGCGGGTTCATCCCGATCAATGGCACGGCTCAGGGCGTACAAGCTGGTTGCAAGCACCGGAGCAATAACCAGAAAACCCGTCAAAGCCCCGGCCAAAAGCCAGAACTTGTGCCGCGCGAATGCAACGATGGCGGCGCCGACAAATGTGAGTACCAAACCGTGGGACAAACTGGCGATGCCGGAGTATTGGATGTCCCGCCAACCCATGCCAAGCCACACCAGAGGCCGCATAAAGCCGACGGTGCGCACGGAAATGGTTTGTGATGGCATTGGGTTCATGGTCAAGAGCAGTCTATGGGAGTCATCCCATAGAGTTCTTGACCATGATCAAGGGAAAGTCGCGTAGCGATTCCCTCAGCAATCCCTAGTGCCTGGACGAGCCACCGTGTTGGCGGCCTTTCATGCTGGCAGATTCTGTGTCAAACACTTTCTTCTGTTCAGGGGTCAGCGTGGCATAAAAGGTCTTTACGGCTTGCTCCCGTTGTTCCATCTCGGCATTACGCGCAGCCATGTGCTCGGTACGCAAAGCCTTCATTTTGTCCAAGCGTTCCGGAGTAGGTAACTTGGCCAGTTCTGCGCGGTCCATCGCAGGCTTGGACTTAGCGGCAGGTGGCTTCATGCTGTTGGTGAATGCAGTCCAATTGGCTTCCTGTGCCGCTGTAATTTTGAGCTTGGCTTTCAGCTCAGCACTGCGCTTGGCATGCATTTCAGTCATCTTGGCCGGGTCCATGCGGTGCATACCGGGCCGGCCTTCGTACTTGCCGTCTTCGGTGCCATGCTTTTGCGCCATGGCGGAGAAACCGGCGCCAGCCAGCAGGCTAGCGATGAGCAGTGTTTTGAATACGGGTTTCATATGTGAGTCCTTTCAGGGGTACCCGGGGGCAGACATTGCTCACAGGTTGGATGCAAGTGTTACTTTTGCTTGTAACTGCGGTGTGGCCCTGCCTTATCGATTTGTAAAGATGCATGAAAATGCCTGATTAACAAATTGATAGGTGTTGTGTGTTTAAAAACGTGATCGTCTACCGCTTGGTGTCTCCCTGGTCTGTGACACAGGCCCAGCTCGAGGAAGCATTACTGGCAGAGCACTTTGTCGAATGCGGCGCCAGCCAGGAAAAGTCGGTGGGCTGGATAGAACCCCGGGGTCAGGCGCATGGCCCGCTTGTCGAAATAGTGGGCGGCCAGTGGATCTTGCGGCTGATGATGGAAATCAAGTCTGTACCCGGTTCCGTGGTCAAGCGCAAGGTTGAGGAACAGGTTGCCCAGATCGAAGTCAGTACCGGCCGCAAGCCCGGCAAAAAAGAAGTGCGTGAACTGCGGGATGACGCGCGCCTCGCGCTGCTTCCGATGGCGTTTACCAAACAAGGCAGCGTGGGAGTGTGGATCGATCCCAAGGCCGGTTGGTTGGTACTGGATGCCGGTAGTCAAAGCAAGGCCGATGAAGTGATGACAGCCTTGGTCAAGGCAGTCCCGGACTTTGCGGTACAGCTGGTCAACACCCAGATATCGCCCGCGTCTGCCATGGCTGTATGGTTGTCTACTCGGGAATCACCCGCTGATTTTTCTGTCGATCGGGAATGTGAACTGAAAGCTTCGGACGAGTCCAAAGCCGTAGTGCGCTACACCCGACACCCCTTGGACACGGAAGAGGTCAGCCAACACATTGCACTCGGCAAAATGCCGACGCGCCTGGCACTGACATGGAATGACAGGGTGTCCTTTGTCTTGACTGAGGCACTCCAGCTCAAGAAAGTCACTTTCCTGGAAAGCGTGTTTGAGGACACAGCCAAGGCAGCCGGAGATGGCAAGGACGACAACTTTGATGCGGACGTATTGATTTCAACCGGCGAGCTGTCACAGTTGATACCTGATTTGATGGAAGCTTTGGGCGGAGAGGTTCCTCTAGGGGCCATGCCTGGTACGCCGCCAGCGGCCTAAAGCCGGAAGCAGCCAAAGGTTTTTACAAGCCGCAGGCCAATTCGTCATGCGATTTGGATACGCTGGTTTTTTTTAAGGGAGTCACCATGTCGCGCAAAACTGCTCAGGATTTCGATCAAGAACTGCTCATCCTTTTTGATGCTTACGTGCACGGCATCGTGGATCGTCGTGGCTTTCTCGAGAAAGCCCAGAAGTTTGCGGTGGGCGGATTGACAGCGGCAGGCTTGCTGGCGGCCCTGAGCCCCGACTTTGCTTCTGCTCAACAGGTCCCCAAAGATGACAAGCGCATCCTGGCGAACATGGTTGAACTCCCTTCACCGGCCGGTTACGGCACGGTCAAAGGTTACCTGGTCCGGCCTGCAGGTGTAACAGGCAAGTTGCCTGCCATCCTGGTAGTCCATGAAAACCGCGGCTTGAACCCTCATATCGAAGACATAGCACGCCGGCTGGCCCTGGAAGGTTATCTGGTGTTTGCACCGGACGCACTCGCGCCGTTGGGCGGTTACCCGGGCGATGAAGATAAAGCACGCAGCCTCTTTGCAACGTTGGATCAGAAAAAAACAGCGGAGGACTTTGCTGCTTCTGCACAGTGGCTGCAGGCACACCCGGACTCGCGTGGCAAGCTGGGCGTGGTGGGCTTCTGCTATGGCGGAGGGGTGGCTCATGCATTGTCGGTGCGGCTACCGGGCTTGGCGGCGGCAGTACCTTTTTACGGCAACCACCCTCCTGTAGAAGACGCCGCCAAAGTGAAAGCGCCCCTGTTGATCCACTTTGCTGCTGTCGACGAGCGAATCAATGCGGCCTGGCCTGCATATGAAACTGCGCTGAAGGTAGCTGGTGTGCGTTACACCGCGCACCAGTACGCTGGCACGCAGCATGGCTTCAATAACGACACCACACCCCGGTTTGATGCAGCGGCAGCCAAGTTGGCTTGGGAACGCACTTTGGCGTTCTTCAGCCAGCATGTAAAGAGCTAGGGTTTAGTCACGGTGTTTGCCATGGCCGCGGCCTTTGCCGTTGTGCCCATGGTGGTGCCCGTAATGCGGGTTATGGCGCTCATCGCCTCGGTTAAAACTCTGCGCTTGGTATCCGCGCTTGCCATGGCCGTGGCTTGTGTATGCATGTTGCTCAGAATGTTGAGTCATGCTTCGTGCAATCCCGGTGCCGGCAGCGCCACCAACACCGGCGCCAACGATGGCACCTGTTTTCCCTGCGACCGATTGGCCCACCGCAGCGCCTGCAGCACCGCCTACTGCCCCACCGATCATGGCTCCTCCTTGTTGTCGCCCCTGGGTAGTAACGGCTGCGCCTGCAGCCCCTCCCAAAGCGCCACCAATGACGGCTCCGTGTTTACCGCCTACGCTTTGGCCTACTACCGCACCTGCTGCGGCCCCAGCCCCGCCACCCAACAGGGGTGTCCAGTCATCTGCGTGGGCATGTCCGGCTAACAAGGCAGCTGCCACAAGCAGAGAGCCCTTTAGCCAAGATGTAGACCGAGAGAATGGAGATTGAACAGACGTTGTGAACATGCTTTGAGGGGACGAGGCCCGTGCCGCCAAAAGTGACGGCTTATGCACATCCAACGGCCAGTAAACCTTCAGGATGACTCCGATTACAAGCCTTTACACCTGAGGCGATTTGCTTACAGGCGCTTCAAGATCGCACGGCGCGCAATGATTTATTTTTTTGTGGGGCAAGTGCTAAAACCGAAGACAGCATACGACGGGCACCATCCGAAGACGCCCGTGACGATGGGGGCAATGCCTATCCACCCCCAGAGGCCGATGATGTCGGTGACCGCAAGACCCACCAATACGGCGCCCAGCCAGATACGGATCAGTCGTTCCCAGTTGCCGATGTTGGTGCGCATGCTGTGCTCCAGAAGCTATGAAAAGCTTGATTGGAGCGGGGGCCGCTGCAGCCGTCTGTGCTGCGGCCCACACAGGCGCAGCCTAGTTTTTGACGGCGCAGGTGCTGAAGCCAAAGATGGCATAAGGTGGGCACCAACCCATCAGGCCGGTAGCCAAGGGCACCGCACCCAGCCAACCCCACCAGCCCACGGTGCCGGTTGCGGCCAAGCCGACCAGAACGGCGCCAGCGCCAATACGGATGATGCGGTCGATGCCGCCGACATTTGCTTTCATGGAATCACTCCTTGGTTGTGTTGAAGTGATTGGACGCCTCAGCCATATGAAAGTATGTGACTTAGGTCACGCAGCCTCTGTTCAGCAGCGAGCTCAGCCCCCGCCGGCCAGTGCACGCAAGGCCGGGCTGTTGAGGATGTGAATGTGCTCCCGCCCCAGCGTGAGCCAGCCCTCCCGCTCAAAGCGGCGCAGTAGACGCGTCACCATCTCGCGCACCGTGCCCAGCTCGTCGGCCAGGGTCTGGTGCGAAAGGTGCAAATCCTGGCCGCGCCCCAATAGGGCGTTGGCGAGCCGCTGGTCCAGCTTCTGGAAGGCGACCGCATCCACCAGGCTGGTCAGCTCGGCCATGCGCTCGGCAAACAGGCCCAGCACCAGATTGCGGAAGGCGGGCACGCCCAGCCACTCTTCAAATTGCGCAGGCGGAATTATCATGAGCGTGCAGGCTTGGGTGCTTACTCCTTGCGCGCCCAAGGGAAGCCCGCGAAACAGGCTGGCGCTGCTGACCAGGCACAGCTCGCCCGGGCGAACCCGGTACAGCTCCAGGCTGCGCCCGTCCTCTGCATGGCAGGCCACTTGCACCTCTCCCGCGAGCACCAGTGGAAAGCCTTGGCAGGGCGCGCCTTGCGCAAACAGTTGCGTACCGGCCGGTACCGATACAGCTTGGGCTTGCAGCGCGGCCAGCGCTGGGCCCAGCGGTTCCAGGGTGGGATACAGGGTGAGCAGGTCGGTGTGCATGGTTAGGCATCATATCGGCCTCCAGCGCTTATGGAATATGCGCGAGCAGCTACTGTTTTGATAGTGCTGTAGAGCCGCTGATACCGGAATTCACTGGCCCCATCGCTGCCAGCTCGTTCAGCAGCCGGGCGCGTTCAGCCCGGGGTAGCGGCCGCAAGCCCGCCGCCACCCACTGCGCACGCTCCAGGTTGATGCTGCCACGTGCCTTCCAGCGCTGGGCTTCCAGGGCGGGGTTGTGCAGCATGGCTGCCAACCAGACGGCTTGGGCGGCAGTGAGTTGGTCGGCGCGTTTGCCAAAGTAGGTGTGGCCCGCGGCTTGCGCGCCGCACACGGTGGAGCCCCAGGGTGCGTGGCTCAGGTAGAGCTGCAGAATGCGGGCCTTGCCAAGAGTCTGTTCCATCTCCACTGCGTAGAGCAGTTCGCGCAGCTTGCGTACAGGGGAGCGTTCACCGCCTGTGACCAGCAGCTTGGCCACTTGCTGCGAAAGCGTGCTCGCCCCCCGTAGCGTGGCTTCTTCGGCTTGGTTGCTGCGTAAGGCTTTGCTCATCTCAATCAGGTCGTAGCCGGGGTGTTCATAGAAGCGTTGGTCTTCGGCAGCCAGCACGGCGCGGGCCAGCAAGCTGTCGTTGCGCACATGGGCTCGTGCCATAACGGCGGGCAGGCCCCGGTTGCATTGGCTTTGTGCTTGCGCCCAGGCTGCGGTGCCCAGGCCGCTGACGGCCATGCCGTTCAGCCGTGGCTGGACGTTAAGCTTTTTACTGGGCAGCTCCAGAGTGGCTTTGAGGGAAAACGTACCGTCGATCTGCGCAGTGGCAACTTCGGGGATGGCGCTGGCGAACAGGGCGTAGCCATTGGCCACGGGGGTACTGGGCACATCAATGTGCAGCGTGATGCCAGTGGGGCGCATCGTGCCGTGCCAGGTGGCGGTGACGGCACCGCTCTGCAGCGTGCCGCGCAGCTCGGTGGCGTTGCGGCGCACGGTCATTCGTGCCTCTTGCAGGCGGATCGGTTCACCGCCCCAGCTGCTGCTGCGTAGCGTGCAGGGCTGGCAGTGCAGCTGGAGTTGCTGGCTGGCCTCGTCCCACGCCAGCCGCACTTGGCCCAAGCGTGTGGGCAGGATGTGGCCGTGCAGCTGCCTTGCAATCCACGGGGTGCTGCCCCATTGCACCAAGGCAGCCACACCCACGTCCATCTTCAGCGGGCCCACGCGCAGTGTGGTTGCCCAGTCGCCCGGTGCCGGGCGTACGATGGCCCGCGCCGTAAACAACAAGGCACTCAGGCCCAGCATGGCCAGCACCGCAGTAATAACCAAAACCCGGGCCGTAGCCCACAGCAGTTTGCGCACAACATCATCCTTGCTAAATCACCAGAGGGTTACAGCGGAGTGGCCACGGTGATGGCCTTCCACGGGCCGGTGGACTGCCCGGCAGCCGATGCCCAGTACCAGGCGGACGTATCGGTAAAGCCTTGCCCTTGCGCGTCTTCAATGCGTTCACAGACGCGCACCGCGCGGCCACCGCGTTCGGCGATGAAGCAGCGCCAGCGGGTCTTGTCGGTGTGCTCTTCCAGCTGCTCGTTGCGGATGCGGTAGCCAAGGCCGCGGTAGCAGTCGGTGGCGGGGTGTAGCGTGCGGGTGGGCTGGGTCACGGTGCGCAGCACCAGCACTTGGTGGCCATCGGTCATGCGCGCCAGCGTGCCGGGGAAGTGGCGTGCAAAGCGCAGCTCCACCTCGCTGAGTGCCAGGGGCCGCAACGGTGTGCCTTGCCACTCGGTTGGCAGCTCGTAGCTCTGTGTGGGTGTGCCTAGCTCTCGCGTTGCTGAGTGA
Source organism: Comamonadaceae bacterium (assembly GCA_027488985.1). Taxonomy (GTDB): domain Bacteria; phylum Pseudomonadota; class Gammaproteobacteria; order Burkholderiales; family Burkholderiaceae_C; genus Allorhodoferax; species Allorhodoferax aquaticus. The sequence continues at coordinate 256,343 of JAIYAR010000005.1, forward strand.
TCTACGATGGTTTGACCCAGGCTCCACAGAGCACACAAGGGCAGCAGGGCGGCCCACAGCGTCTTGTGCAGCACGCGGTTCATGAAATGATTTCTTAGCAAGTTCATGATGCGGCGCGCTCCGCAGTCATGGTGCGGCCCATGGTCCAGGCAATGCCACCGCACACCGCCGCCAGCACCAGCAGGCCCACTGCGTCATGTCCCCAAGCGGGCAGATGGGTGCCCGAGGCTTGGGCCGCCACCAACACGGTGTTGCGCAACACATTGCCCAGCAGTACCAGCACACCCACCACGGGTAATCGAAGCAGAAAGCGCCGGTTGGGCTGGCCTGTAGCCAGCGCAATCACGCAAGCGGTGAAGTACCCAAGCCATGCCATCTGCACACCCGAGCAAGGCGCGTCCACGATGATGAGCTGGCCATTCACGACCAGGCTGCTGCCCGTGCGTTCTACGGTGTGGGCGACGGACAGCAACCAGCGGCTGGCTTCCGCTGTGACCACACGCAGCGGAAAGCCCGCATAGAACTGCAGCGAGGCCAGCAGCGGCAAAGAGAGCACGGACAGACCCAGTACCGGTGCGGAGGCTACACGCGCCGGCAGAAAGGCGATGAGCCCCGCGGCCACCGACAACAGGCCGATGAGCGCCACCACCAAGTCCGGCAACTGCTGGTGCAGTGCGGTGGTCAGCACCGCGCCCATAAGTGCAGCCATTTGAAAAGCCAGGCGTGGTGTGGGGCTCAGGTGGTGGCGGTGCTGCCACAGTAGTCCGGCCAGAGCCGCCAGGGCCAGTAGCCCCAGCGGGTCATCCGAGCCATCCACCATGCGCTGGCCCATCCACCACCAGGTGGGCCACAGCGCCAGGGCCAGCAGGGCCAGCCAGCGCCATTCGGGTGCGGTATCGATGGCGATGCCGAAGCGCACGAATCGGGGCATGTGAATCAGGCGAGGCAGTGCCATGGCCGATCTTTCTGTTTAGCTTGTGTAGTGGTGAGCGCGACGGCGGCGATATGCCAGCATGGCCAACACCGACAGCGTCATCAACATCGCGCCCCAGGTGGCGGGCTCGGGCGTGCTGGGCACTTCAGCACCCAAGGCAGAGTTCTCCACACCTTGTGGCAAAGGCGAGGGTTGGTTCACGCTGGGGGTGTCGGCGGGCGCCTTGTTGCGCACGACTTGGTCCACGGCCAGGAAGCTGGTGTACTGGGTAAGCAGGCTGTACTTAAGGCCCAGATCGGTGATGGCGTCCTTGGCGGCGCTGCCGCCTTCCAGGGCTTCCTGGTCGCTGAGTGCGGCAATGCGGTGGCGGGCCCACAGGTGGCGCAGGGCGGCGGTGTCGGTGCTGGCGGCTGTGATGGGCAGGCTGTTTTTCAGCGGGCCGTTGGCGGAATTACCGTCCACGATCAACGTGCCCTTGGCTTCTCCTTTCCATTTGCCAAACACGATGAGCGGGCGTTGGGCCAGCAAGTCGGGCAACTGGCGCGGTTCCACGTCGTACACGTCCAGGCCCTCAAAACGCACCTTCACATTGGTGAGCACGGGGGAGTCAATCATTGTGCGGAAGCGGGCCGCTTGTTCGGCGGCCTCGGCGGGTTTGGTGATGATGAAGGGTTCGCCCATGCCCGCACGGGCCAGGCCTTCCATGAGGTGGCGGTTCACGCTGGAGCCGATGCCGAACGAAAACACGTTGGCGCTGGAGAGGTTGTTGCGCACCAGCTCAAAGGCTTCGCGCTCCACAGTCACATAACCGTCGGTCACCACCACCACGGTGCGCGAGGTGTCGGCGTTCTTGGGCTGCGCATAGACGCGTTTGAGCGCGGGGATCAGCTCGGTGCTGCCTCCGCCACCTTGTTGGTCAATGGTGCGGATGGCCTGGTCAATGTTGGCCTTGGTGGCGGGCACTGACGTGGGGTTCAAGAAGCTGTTGCTGCCCGAGAAAAGCAACACGTTGAAGGTGTCGCTGGGGCGCAGGCCGCCAATCAGCTCGCGCAACACGCCTTTGGCCGTGTCCAGTGGAAAGCCGTGCATGGAGCCTGAGATATCCACCACAAAGATGTACTCGCGCGGCGTGATGGCCGTAGCGGCCGGGGCCTTGGGCGGTTCCACCATGGCGAGGAAGAAGTTCTCGTCCTGGCCCTTGTAGAGCATCACGCCAGTCTCGATCTTGTCCCCGGCCAAGCGGTAGTTCAGGATGAAGTCGCGGTTGTTGGTGGGCTCGGCTGTGGGGTTCAGGCCCACCACGGTGGCGCCGCCCTGCTCGGTGTAGCTGCTGATGGTGTGCGAGCTGGAGCGCACCTCTTTCACACCAATGGGCGTGTTCAGCGTCACGTGGACATCAAACGCTGGCGCGGCTGCGCTGGTGGGCGTGTTCTGACCCTTCGGCATGATGGGCTGGGCCACCCAGGCAGCGTTGGCTTGGCTGCTCTGCGGGCTGTTGTAGCGCGGGCCCACCACGGTGGGGAAGACGAACTGGTAGTTGCCGTCGGTCGGCAGCAGCAACTCGGTGTAACGCAGCTCCACCTTCACGTCGTCGCCCGGCATGATGTTGGCCACATTCATCTGGAACACATTGGGCAGGTGCTGCTCCAGCAGCGCGGCGGTTTTGCCCTCTTGCTTGGCTGCTTCGTATTCGATCTTGGCCTGTTGCTTCTCGCGGATTTTGGCGGTGATCAGGCGGTCCGCCAGGCGCACATTCATGCCATGCACTGCCGCGCGCGTGGAGCCGGGGAACACGTACTTGGCCTCGAAGGCGCGCTGGCCTTCGTTTTTGTAGGTCTGCACCACGGTCACGTCGGCAATCACGCCGCTGACCTTCACATTCACCTGGGTGGACTTGAGCGGCAACTGGTCTACGCCGGGGTTGTCGCTTTTGACGAAGAAGAAGGGGCTCTCGGTCTTTTGGCGAGGTGCGGCATCGCGGTCTTGCGCGTGGGCTGTGGGGCTGATGGCCAGCGCCACAAAGCATGCGGCAGAGAGTGTGGTGGTGGCCAGCCAGAGCCAACGCGACAGACGCGCCGGAGGCTCAGTGGTGGCGGGTGGAGCCGCGTGTGCGGCAGCGGGATGGGTGGCAAATGCCATGGAGCTTCTCCAATCGGCGTGCGGTATTGCACGGTGAAGAGAGCATCCCGCCGGGGGGAGAAGTCAGTTTGAAGCGGTTAGAGGCTTGTGTGAAGTTTGTGTGAAAACCGGGTGAACAAGGATTTTCAGCAACAGCTGACAGTCATAAGTCAGCGCTCTGATTGGTGCTTTCAGCTATCGGAGACAAATTGAGTTGCGCAAGGATGGCAAGGCACATTAGCCCCTGGCTTTTTCCGGTTCCTGGCATGTGCGCCGAAAGCATCTGTTCATTGGTAACCTCTCGCCATTCCTCAATTGACACAACTGTTGATTTGGCCTGGTTCAACTGAAGTTCCCATCGCCAAAAGCGTCGATCTACCGTGACGATAAGACCACTGTAGTGATCAACAAGGCCGACTGCGCTCAAGTCCTCGTACTCGAAGTCAATCGCTGTGGCCAAGTCGATCGAGCGTACTTCCAGAAATGCACGTATTGGTGATGGAATTTCGTCCCTATGAGTACGAAACCACGTGGCTGCTTGGAGTAGCTTGTATTCCGAAACTGCGTTTTGCTCTGCCACATTGAGCTGACGTCGCTTCAAAAGACGCTCGATATCTGAAGGCGTTTTCATGTTCTTGCTCAAGTAGCTCTGCGTGGCAACCACAACACCGCACTAGCACCCGAGCCCTCTTTTTCTGGCCGATTGCCCAATTCCACCTTCCCCCGGTGCAACGAAGCAATCTCTTTCACAAAGCTCAACCCCAGCCCCGTGCTCTTCTTCTTGGAGTGCGGGCGGGCGAGTGAGTAGAACTTCTCAAACACTTTGTCTTGCGCGTAGCCGGGGATGCCGGGGCCCTGGTCGCGCACGGTGATCTGGGCCCAGCGGCCTTGGACCTGCAAGCCCAGTTCAATGTGGCCGCCCTCCGGGGAAAAGTCCAGCGCGTTGTCCAGCAGGTTGCTGACCGCGCGGCGCAGCAAGAAGGGGTCGGCCTCCACGGTCACGTCTTCGCTGGCGGCCACGGTGATGCGGCAGCCGCGCTGCGTGGCCACGCCGTGGGATGCGTGTGCCAATTCGTCCAGCAGTGGGAGCAGTGCGACGGGTTGTACGGTGTCCAGCACGCGGCGGGTTTCCAGCGCGGTGAGCTCCATCATGCGGTCCACCATCTCCTGGATGCGCTGGGTCTCGCGCTGGATGTTGGTGAGGAAGCGCTGGCGCTGCGCTTCTTCCATGGGCTCCTGCAGCAGCTCGGCCGCACCGCGGATGGCGGACAGCGGGCTCTTCACTTCATGCGTGAGCGTCTGCACATAGTCGGCCACATAGTTGCGCCCGGCCAGCGCGTCGCGCATTTCGTCGTAGGCGGCGCGCATCAGGTCCCAGGCGCGGCGCAGCAGGCGGCCGGGGTGGAAGCCTTGTTGGGCCTTGATGTAGCGCGCGTAGTCGGCAATCAGGCCAAAGGGCCGCACCAGCCACATGGACACCATGACGGCCAGCACCAGCACGGCTAGCACCGAGATCAGCCCCGCATAGAGCGTGCGGCTGCGCGCGGCGGCCACAAACTGGCCAAAGGTTTGCACCGGCTTGCCCACAGTGACGGCGCCAATGATTTCGCCGCTGCCCTCGCCTTGTGTATTGCTGGTCCAGCGCACCGGCGCGGCCATGTACATGACGGCGGTGTTGGGGTCGCCGGGAATATCCAGCGAGGTGCGGGCGCCGTATTCGCCTTTGAGCGTGAGCTGTACGTCGCGCCACTGCGAGAAGTCTTTGCCCTGCGACTGGCCGGTGGAGTCGTACAGCACGGTGCCGTTGCGGTCGGTGACGTAAGCGCGCAGCTCCACCTTGGTTTTGTTGACGCTGAAGATCTGGGCGCTGAACTCGCGGGCGTAGGCGGCTTTGAACAGGCTGTCCAAGCGCGCGGTGTCGATGGCGCCGTCGCGCACGTCTTGCTCGATGAGGGTGGCGAGCAGCTGAGAGGTTTCTACCAGCGACTCCTCTGCAGACTCGCGGTAGCGCGGGTCCAGGTCGCTGACCACGCGGTAGAGCACGGCGGCCATGCCGATCGCATAGATCAGCAGCAGCCCGAAGAAGATGCGACTGCGTTTGCTCAAAGTGTTTCCGGCAGTTCTTCGCTCAGCGCATAGCCGCTGCCTCGCAGGGTGCGGATGGGGTCGTGGCCGGGGGCCACGAGTTTGAGTTTGGCGCGCAGGGTTTTGATGTGGGCGTCTACCGTGCGGTCAAAGCTGTCGTTGTCGCCACCCCAGACCTGCAGCAACAGCTCGTCGCGCGTGAACACGCGGCCGGGCTTTTGCACCAGCAGGCGCAGCACGCCGTATTCATAGCGAGACAGCTCCAGCAGCTTGCCGTAGAAACGGATCTGGCGGCGCTCTTCGTCCAGTGCCCATATGGCGGGAGTGTTTGCGGGTGCTGTCACAGCGGGTGCAGCAGTGGTCAAAGGCCGTGCACTGCGGCGCAGGATCGTGCGCACGCGGGCCACCAGTTCGCGGGGCGAAAAGGGCTTGGCGATGTAGTCGTCGGCGCCCAGCTCCAGGCCCACCACGCGGTCGATCTCGTCGCTGCGCGCGGTCAAAAACAGCATGGGCACCTGCTTGCCACCGGGCAGGGCCTGCAGGCGACGGAACAGCTCAAATCCGTTCAGGTCGGGCAGGCCCACATCCAGTACGGCCAGTGCGGGCAGCTCGGCGCTGAACTGGGCAATGGCGTCTTCGGCAGTACTGGCCCACACGGGTGCAAAGCCGTCGGTGGACAGCACGTACTGCAGGGTGTCGGCAATGCCGGACTCGTCTTCAACAATGAGGATGCGCGGTTTCAGGGCCATGGGTGGCATTGTGGCGTAAAAATGGGCTCTAGCGCCCGTCGAATGTGCGCGAGCAGCTATCAATTACGTAGCAATTTGGCTGTCGCCCGCCAGGTCATCGAGGATGGGGCAGTCCGGCCGGTCGTCGCCGTGGCAGCAGTGCAACAGGGTGGAGAGCGTGCGCTGCATGGCCTGCATAGCGGCGATGCGCTCGCTGAGATCGTCCATATGCTTTTGGGCGATCTTCTTGACGTTGGCGCTGGCGCGGCGCTTGTTTTGCCACAAGCCAACCAGCTCGCCGATCTCGGCCATGGAGAAGCCCAGGTCGCGGCAGCGCTTGATGAAGCGCAGGGTGTGCACATCGGCCGCGCTGAACAGCCGGTAGCCACTGTCGGTGCGCGTGACATTGCCCAGCAGACCCAGCGACTCGTAATGCCGCAGCATCTTGGCGGATACGCCGCTTTGCCGGGCAGCCTCGCCGATGTTGACGGGCTGGCCGTACAGCGTTGCTGGCTTAGTCTTTGACGGCATAGCCCTCTTCGGCAATCGCCTTGGCAAGGATATCGCGGGCTTGGGTGGATTCGATTTCCACCAAGTTGGCGCTGCGGTCGATCTTCACTTGGGCTTGGGGGTCCGCATCCTTGATGGCGCGGGTTACGGCCTTCTCGCAATGGCCGCAGGTCATGCCGGTAACGGTAAAGGTCTGGTTCATGGTGACTCCTGAAAGGTAAATAGAAGCATTGTGAACCTTGCCATGGTGGGAGGGTCAAGTGCCTGTGTCAGTGGCCTGCCACTCTTTGGGCACACAAAAATGCACGTAAGCTTGTTTTTCCATGGGTTGAAGAGGAGAGGTTCATTTGGACATCATCAAAGCCACGGTTGAAGACGCTCCGGCCATCAGTAGCCTGATCGGTAGCGTGGCCCGTTTCTTCACTTTGCAGCCGGATGGAGCGGGTGCGGAAGATTTTCTGAAGACGATTTCGCCCGGCGCTGTGGCCGGCTACTTGGCAGATCCGCGCTTCTCGTATTTCAAGGCGGTTGACAACGGCACGCTGGCGGGTGTCGTGGCAGTGCGTGAAGGCAGCCACGTGTATCACTTGTTTGTGGACGAGTCATTCCAGCGCCAAGGCTTGAGCCGGTTGCTGTGGGACCATGCCCGTATGGCTGTGGGCGAAGCCAACCCGGGTTACTTCACGGTCAACTCCACGCCTTATGCCCAGCCGGTGTACGAACGCTTCGGGTTTGTGGCCACCGGACCGCGGGTGGAGACCAAAGGCATTGCATTTGTGCCCATGCGTTGGGTAGCCGCTTGACCTTCCCACCATGGCAAGGCCTAAGCTTGCACCATGAGCACTGAAACCCCCTCCCCCACGACCATCGATATCGGCATTGGCGGCATGACCTGCGCATCGTGTGTGATGCGCGTTGAGAAAGCCCTGAACAAGGTGCCTGGCGTGGACAGCGCCACGGTGAACCTGGCGACCGAGTCCGCCCGCATTGCGGTGCACGATGCCGGCATGGAGGCACGCTTGCGCCGTGCAGTGCGGGACGCGGGCTATGAGCCCTTGGCGCCCAGTGCCGCGATTGACGCGGTGGATGCCTCGCCATGGGCGGGCTTCGGGCCGGTGGGTATAGGCCTTGCGCTGTGTGCGCCTTTGGTATTGCCCATGGTCGGTGACCTTTTTGGCAAAGATTGGATGCTGCCGGCGCTCTGGCAGTTTTTGCTGGCCACGCCGGTGCAATTCATCCTGGGAGCACGTTTTTACAAGGCCGGTTGGCATGCGCTGCTGGCACGCACCGGCAATATGGATTTGCTGGTGGCGCTGGGCACCACAGCGGGGTGGGCTTTGTCCATGTGGTTGTGGCTGACCGCCACGGACCACAGCGCGCATGGCATGCCGAACATGGAGCCGCACCTGTACTTTGAAGGCAGCGCCGTGGTGGTGACGCTGGTGTTGCTGGGCAAATGGTTGGAGGCCCGCGCCAAGCGCCAGACGACGGCGGCTATTCGCGCCCTGCACAGTCTGCGGCCGGACACGGCGCACCTCTTGGGCCGCGATGGCGAAGTGGATGTGCCTGTGGCCGAGGTGCTGGTGGGCGACAAAATTGTGGTCAAACCCGGCGAGCGCTTTCCGGTAGACGGCACGCTGCTGGAAGGCCGCACGCAGGTGGACGAATCCATGCTGACGGGCGAGCCGCTGCCGGTGAGCAAAGAAGTGGGCGACAAGCTCACGGGCGGCAGCATCAATGGAGAAGGTCGCGTGGTGCTGCAGGTGCGCGCGGTAGGGGTGGACACGGTGCTCTCAAGCATCATCCGGCTGGTGGAAGACGCGCAGGCTGCCAAAGCGCCCATCCAGCGGCTGGTGGATCAGGTGAGTGCGGTTTTTGTGCCGGTGGTGCTGGTGATTGCGCTGGTCACGTTGCTAGGCTGGTACTTCACCGGCCATAGCTTTGAAGTTGCGTTGATCCACGCGGTGGCGGTGCTGGTGATTGCCTGTCCTTGCGCCCTAGGTTTGGCCACGCCGGCCGCCATCATGGCGGGCACCGGGGTGGCGGCCAAGTTCGGCATTCTGATCAAGGACGCACAGGCGCTGGAGGTGGCGCACACCGTGAGCGTGGTGGCCTTCGACAAGACCGGCACGCTGACCGTGGGCCAGCCGCGCCTGACCGCGCTCGAGCCTGTGGGCCTGACCGATGACGATGCGCTGGCCTTGGCCGCCGGTTTGCAAAGCGGCAGCGAGCACCCTTTAGCCCGCGCCGTGCTGCAGGCGGCTAAAGACAAAGCGCTCACCGTGACCGCACCCACCGATGTGCAAGCCGTGGCCGGTCATGGAACCCAAGGCAAAGTGGGCGAGCGCACTTTATTGCTAGGCAGCTTGCGCTGGATGGCGGAGCTTGGGGTGGATATGGCGCCGGTCGCGGCGCAGGCGGCCGATCTGCAGATGAGCGGTGCCACGGTGTCAGCCATGGCAGAGCAACAAGCAGGTGGCTTAAAACTGCTGGCCCTGCTCGCGTTTGCGGACGAGCCCAAGCCCGGCGCCAAGGAAGCGTTGGCCACCCTGAAGGCCCGCGGAATCCAGACCGTGATGATCTCCGGTGACAACCGGGGCGCGGCTGAGGCCATGGCCAAGCGCCTCGGCTTGGATACCAACGATGTGTTGGCCGAGGTGTTGCCCGGCGACAAGGCTGCGAAAGTAGCCGCGCTCAAAGCCGGTGGCAAAGTCGTTGCCATGGTCGGTGACGGCGTGAATGACGCACCAGCGTTGGCGGCTGCCGATGTGGGCATGGCCATGGCCAACCCCAACGGCGGCGGCACCGATGTAGCCATGCACGCGGCCGGCATCACCCTCATGCGAGGCGATCCGCTGCTGGTGGCGGCTGCGCTGGACATCAGCCGCCGCACGGTGTCCAAGATCCGGCAAAACCTGTTCTGGGCCTTTGCCTACAACGCGGCCGGCATTCCGCTGGCAGCGCTGGGCTACCTGAGCCCCGTGGTAGCAGGTGCGGCCATGGCACTGAGCTCAGTGAGTGTGATGACCAATGCCTTGTTGCTCAAACGCTGGACGCCGGAGCAGGGCGACAAGTAAGTCGAACATTTGGATAAAAATGGGCGCTGGCGCTCATGGAATATGCGTGAGTAGCTCCTAAAATGGGAGCAAACTCCAAAACACCCATGAACCACCTGTTGCTTACTACCGGCCTCTATGTGCTCACTGCGGTCGCTGAGATCGTGGGGTGCTACTTGCCTTGGCTCTGGTTGCAGCAGCGCGCACCGGTGTGGGTGCTGTTGCCGGCGGCAGCATCACTGGCTCTGTTCGTGTGGCTGCTCACCTTGCACCCCGCGGCCAGCGGCCGGGTGTATGCGGCCTATGGCGGCGTGTACATCGCCACCGCGCTCATCTGGCTGTGGATGGTGGACGGCATTCGCCCTACGGCGTGGGACTGCGCCGGTGCAGCTTTGGCACTGGCAGGCATGGCGGTGATTGTGCTGGCGCCGCGCACCGGGGCATGACCTAAGTCAAGGCGCGCTGGAGCGGTCTGTGGGATTCTCTGGCTGCATAAGTCGTTGGAAATGGCGGGCGTCCTGCCGGCTTTGCCTCGTATTGCCGCTTGTAACCACCTCTAGACTCTGAAAGAATGGCCCAACGCTTTGGCCCGGCTTACCCGAGGAACACAACAATGAACATGATGACCATGATGCGGCAATTCACCATTCGTCTGCGCATGTTGGGGGCCATTGCGATGGTGCTCACTCTGCTCAGCATGTTGGGCCTTGGTGGCTTGTGGGGGATGGGGCAGATCAAGGAGCAAAGCGATGACTTCTTGCATCACTCCTTTGCTGAAGTGCAGCACCTGTCTCACTTGCGCGGCGCCTTGGCGCTGGTGCGCATGGCCGAAAAGGACATGATCATCGAATATGAGCGTCCTCATGAAGTGGAAAAAGCCTACACCCGCTGGAAACAGAATCTGGCCGAAACCGAAAAGGTAGCCAACGGTTTTCTCGAAGGCGAGGAAGACCCGGACAACCCGGTGGTGCGTGAATTGGTCAAGCGCTTGCAGTCGTACGCAAAAGGCTTTGAGTCGGTCACCGTTCAGCTCAAGAGCAGCGGCTATGAATCCGCGACCACCGCTAACCGCATGAGCCAGAAGGCATTGGCCGAGTTTTTGATCATCGACAAGCAAGTAGCGGAGTTGGAAGTCATCCTGAATCAGGAGGTTGAAGAAGCGGTGCAGGATCAGCAAAAAGTTGCAACAGTGGTGCGCTGGGTGTTTATTGCTGCTTTGGCGGTGGCCTCTTTGGTGGTGGTGCCTCTCACCATTCTGAATATGAACTCCATTTGCCAGCCTTTGGAGCGCGCGCGCCTGTTGGCTCAGGCGATTGCCGGTGGCGATTTGTCACAAGAGATTGAAGTGCATGGCAAAGACGAAGTAGCCGACTTGCAGCACGCCCAGAAGGCCATGCAAGAGGGCCTCGGTGCTCTGGTTTCGCAGGTGCGTTACGCGAGCGAAAGCGTGGCCACGGCCAGCCAGGAAATTGCTTCGGGTAACCAGGATCTGTCAGAACGCACCGAAAAGTCTGCCAGTAGCGTGCAAGACACAGTGGGCTCCTTGGCCGAGCTGACCGAGAACGTACAGCAAACCGCCCATGCGGCCCAAACGGCCCGGCAGTTGTCCGACTCGGCCTTCACCCTGGCGGCCCGCGGTGGCCAGGTGGTGACGCAGGCGGTAGGCAGCATGCACGAGATTGCGTCCAGCAGCAGCAAGATTAACGACATCATTGGCCTGATCGACTCTATCGCCTTCCAGACCAACATCCTGGCGCTCAACGCGGCGGTGGAAGCGGCGCGTGCCGGCGAGCAGGGCCGGGGCTTTGCGGTGGTGGCATCTGAAGTACGCATGCTGGCCAAACGCTCTGCTGCGGCTGCGCAAGAAATCAAGGCCTTGGTGAGCACCAGCGTGCACGCCGTGGACGGCGGTGTGAAGCTGGTGGAAGAGGCCGGCGCCGCCATGAAAGAAATGGTGGATGGCGTGCAGCGCGTGGGCCAGATCATTGGGGAGATTTCTTCGTCGGCCACCGAGCAGTCCAGCGGCATCGCGCAGGTCAACCAGTCGGTGGGCATGATCGACCAAGCCACCCAGCAAAACGCGGCCTTGGTGGAGCAAAGTGCTGCGGCTGCCCAAGGGTTGCGTGAACAGGCGGACGCGCTGGCCCAGGTGGTGCGCCAGTTCCGCCTTAAGGGCAGCGCCGCCTGACGCTGCCTGTGGAGAACGCACCGCAGCCCGCGCTGCATTCCGTAGACGCGCGCGGCTGGTGCCTGGCACTCGCGCTGTCCGTGGGGGCGGCCGTTTCATTGGGCATTACCCGTTTTGCCTATGGCCTGCTGCTGCCCGCCATGCGCACTGACCTGGGCTGGACCTACACCTTGGCGGGCGCCATGAACACGGCGAATGCGCTGGGATACTTTATAGGCGCGCTGCTCACGCCCCGCTTGCTGCGCACCAGGGGCCCAGGCGAGTTGCTGTGGGGCGGGGCTTTGATGGCCACCGTGTTCATGGCCTTGAGCGGCTTTTTCACCGATGCGAATGCCTTGCTGGTGCAGCGCCTGCTGGCCGGTATTGCCAGTGCGCTGGTGTTCGTGGCTGGTGGATTGCTGGCTGCACGTTTGGGGGCGCGTTACCCGCGCCATGGCGGCTTGCTATTGGGCATCTATTACGGTGGCACGGGCTTGGGCATTGTGGCCAGTGCCTTGCTGGTGCCCTGGTTGCTGGAGCGTTTTGCGGGCCAGGCCCATGGCTGGCAGTGGTCCTGGTGGGCGCTGGCGCTGATTTGTTCAGCGGGAACTGCGGTGATGCTGTGGCCCGCACGGGTGATGTCGGCCTGGGCTCTGCCTCAGGCGCAGGCGGCTGCCGGCGGGCCCCAACAGTTTCAATGGGCAGACTTCCGTTACGGCTTGGCGGGGTACACCTTGTTTGGGGTGGGCTACATCGGCTACATGACTTTTGTGGTGGCGCTCTTGCGCTCGCAAGGCACAACAGCCGCCGCTGTCACCGTGTTTTATGCCTTGCTGGGTGTGGCGGTGATGGCGTCCAGCCGCATCTGGGCGCGCTTGCTCGACAAACACCATGACGGCCGGCCATTGGCCACGCTGAATGCTCTGCTGGGTGTGGCGACCATTCTGCCGGCGCTCACGCAGTGGTGGCCGGTGGTGCTGGCGTCAGGCTTGCTCTTCGGAGCGGTGTTTTTGTCGGTAGTGGCATCAACCACGGCACTGGTCCGGCATAACCTGCCGCCTGCGGCCTGGGCAGCAGGTATCAGCGCCTTCACCACGGTGTTTGCCGCCGGTCAGATTGTCGGCCCGACGGTGGTGGGCTGGATTGCCGATGGCCCCGGTGGCTTGGCGCGCGGCCTGGTGTTTTCGGCATTTGCCTTGTGGGTGGGGGCAGCTCTGGGTTTTCGCCAAAAAGCACTCTCGCGCTCGTAAAGCTTGCCCGGGTATCTGTATATTCCACAGCAAATGAACAGGGAGACAAAATGGTGTGGATGTGGTTTCGGCGCGCAGGGATTGTTCTGTTAGCAGGCGTGGTGGGCATGACGGCCTGGCGCCACCGCGACGACGCTTGGGTGCAGGCCCTATGGCGCCCGGAAGCGCCGCCCAAGCCGGTGGTGTTTGACAACGGGTCGGTGCGGGACAGCGCGGTACCTGTGCAGCCGCCGGCCAGCGCAGCGGCCAAGGGCCCCGACAACCTGCCCGGCCAGATGAAGAAGTGCATCAAGGGCAAACAGGTGGTTTACACCGACCAGCCTTGTGAGGCAGGCGCCAAGGTAGCCGCCGTCACGGGTGGCAACGTTACCGTGGTGCCCTCTAATGCTCCCAAGCCCGCTACGCAACCTCAAGGCGGGCAGGCACCCGCAGGGCGCAGCACCTTGCACGATGCGCTGGACCTCAACAGCAATGACAACATCCGTGAAAAGATGATGGAGCGTGCCATCAACCGGTAGCACCAAGTTCGGTGATTCACTGAGAAGGAACGTCCATGATCAAGCGCATCGCTTTGGCCCTTATGGTGTGCAGTGACGCCGGTGTTCAGCCAGCTGGTGAGCTTTAGTTATCCATCGGGTTTTGTGCCTGCCTTTGAGGACAGCAAGCCCGGTGCTTACATCCAGGAGTCGGTGTTGCGTGGCGAGAAGTTGGAGCGTTGGACCCAGATGCTCACGCTCAGTGGCGCCCGCGATCTGGTCGCCAATGCCCAGATGACGCCTTTGCGTTTTGCCGGCAGTGTGGGGGCCGGTTTCCAAAATGCATGCCCTCAGAGTTATGTAGTGTTGGGCTTGGGCGAGATGCGTCTGGGTAAGCACGACGCTTTTGCCGGTGTGATTGGATGCGGCTCGGCGCCGGGTGGTGCCCACAGCGAGGTGGCTTTGTTTTGGTGGTGAAGGGTGAGCGCGACTACTACACCCTGCAGTGGGCCGAGCGTGCACAGCCTGTGAACGGTCCCATCGCGCTGGATGCTGCCAAGTGGTCAGAGCGCTTGCAGCGGCTGATGCCGGTGAAACTGTGTACGCGCGTGCCGGGCGAAGCCCCTCCTTTTCAAAGTTGCCTCTAGCCCCTGCCAAATATGCGCGGATAGCTATCAAAGTAGTAGCATTTCAATAGAAAAGGGCCCGTAAGGGCCCTGATGTCTTGGAGGTTGCCGCGTTTTACTTCAGCAGACCTTCTGCACGCATGGCCGCTTGCACGCCGGGGCGTTCGCTCACGCGGGTGCGGTAAGCCAACAGATTCGCATAGGTGCTGATGTCTACCTTCACAATGCGGGCCCAGTTCGTCACGGTGAACAGGTAGGCATCGGCCACGGTGAACTGATCGCCCAGCAGGTAGTCCTTGCCGGCGAGTTCGCTGTCTACCCAAGCCAGGCGCTTGGCCAGGCTTTGTTTGGACTGTTCTTTGGTTTCTGCGGGTGCGGCGGGGTTGAACAGGGGGCTGAAGCTCTTGTGCAGCTCGGTGCCGATGAAGGTGAGCCATTCCTGCAACTTGTAGCGCTCGAAAGTGCCGTTGGCCGGGGCCAGCTTTTTCTCGGGCACCAGGTCCGCCAGGTACTGCACGATGGCGGGGCCTTCGTGCAGGCTGCGGCCGTCGTCTAGCGTGAGGTAGGGCACGTAACCCAGCGGGTTGATGGTATAGAAATCGGTGCCGTCGGGCAGCTGGTGGGTTTTGGTGGGCGCAGGAATGGCTTCAAACGCCAAGCCGGCCTCATGCATCACGATGTGCGGGGAGAGCGAGCAGGCGCCCTGGGAGTAATACAGCTTCATAAACGTCCTCGGGTTGGGTCAGGCATGCATGCTAGCGGCTTTGGCGGCCCGGATGTGCCGCACGGCCTTTTCCGCAATCATGATGGTGGGGGCGTTGGTGTTGCCCGTCACCAGGTCCGGCATGATGGACGCGTCCACCACCCGCAGGCCTTGTATGCCGTGCACCCGCAGTTCGGCGTCCACCACGGCCATGGGGTCGCTGGCCGGGCCCATCTTGCAGGTGCCGATGGGGTGGTACTCGGTGTCGGAGTGGTCGCGCAGGAACTGCTCGATCTGAGCCCGGTTGTCGCGCTCAATGGGGTACAGCATCTTGCCGCGGTAGGGTTGCAAAGCTTGCGCCTGCATGATGTCAAAGCCCATCTGCGTGCCACGCACCAGGGTGTCCAAGTCATCGGGGTCTTGCAGGTACGCCGGGTCGATGCGGGGGGCATCGGTGGGCTTGGCGCTCTGCAGGGTGACGCTGCCGCGGCTCTTGGGCCGCATCAGGGTGACGTGCAGGGTGTAGCCGTGGCCGAGGTGGGCTTTGCGGGTGTGGTCGTCCACGATGCCGGTGCAAAACGCGAGCTGGATGTCAGGCGCCTCCACGTCGGGTCGGGTTTTCATGAATGCTTGGGATTCGGCCACGTTGGTGGTGATCCAGCCGGTGCGCTTGCTGCGCCACTCGAACACCGACTTCAGCATGTTGAGCGCGCCCTTGAGCGAAAAGCCCAGGGTCTCCTGCTGGTGTCGGGTGCGGTAAATCAGCACGGTGGTGACGTGGTCTTGCAGGTTCTGGCCCACGCCGGGCAGCACATGGCGCACCGGAATGCCGTGTTCGCGCAAGTGCTCGGCAGGGCCCACACCCGAGAGCATGAGCAGCTGGGGCGAGCCAAAGGCACCGCTGCTGAGCAGTACCTCGCGACGGGCACGCAGTTCGTGGGTTTGCCCCTCGTGCAAGTAGCTCACCCCTGTGGCGCGTTGGTCGCCATTTGCGCCGTCGAGCAGCACTTTGCTGGTGTGGGCGTGGGTGATCACGGTGAGGTTGGGCCTGTCGCGGTGGGGGGTGACGTAGGCCTTGGCGGCACTCCAGCGCTCGCCGTTTCTCTGGGTGACCTGCGCGGGGGCGCAGCCCCATTGCTGTGCGCCGTTGTAGTCGGGGGTGCGGGGCAGACCCTGGCTTTCGCAGGCATCCAGGAAAGCCTGGTTGAGCGGGCTGGGGCTCTGTAGGTAGCTCACGTTGAGCGGGCCGCCGGTGCTGCGGTATTCGTTGTCGCCGAAGCACTGGTTGTTCTCAGACTGCTTGAAGAGCGGCAATACTTCCCGGTAGCTCCAGCCTGTGTTGCCTAAAGCGGCCCAGCGGTCGTAGTCATGGGGATTGCCGCGGGTGTAGACCATGGCGTTGAGCGAGCTGCTGCCGCCCATCACCTTGCCGCGCGGTGCAAAGCCACGGCGCCCGCCCAAGCCGGGTTGAGGCACGCTCTCGTAGTTCCAGTTGAAGATGCCCAAAGGAGCAGTGGCCGCAAAGCCCAGTGGTGCATGGATAAAGGCGCTGGTATCCGGGCCGCCGGCTTCGAGCAAGCACACGGTTACGGTCGGGTCTTCGCTCAGGCGGCCGGCCAACACGCAGCCGGCGGAGCCGCCGCCGACCACGATGTAATCAAATTCTTTAGGGGTCATGAAAAGGGTCAGTCTTGGTAACTGGGGTCTATACGTTGGAGTTTGCGGATCAGGGCCGGCCAGACGAAGGCGCCGCCCATGCCACCGGTTTGCACGCGCATGGCTTCGGCTACGCCGCTGACGATTTGCGGGTTCACATGGGTGAGGGCTCCGCCGCCGGACTGCGCACCGATCTGGATCTGGCAGGTGGCTTCGAAGGTGTACATGCTCAGAAAAGCATCTGCAATGGTTTTGCCCACGACCAGCAAGCCGTGGTTGCGCAGCACCAGAAAGTTGGCTTGGCCTAGGTCGGCTTGCAGGCGAGGCTTCTCTTCGGGGCGGAAGGCGACGCCCTCGTAGTCGTGGTACGCGAGGGACGCCAGCACGAAGGTGGATTGCTGGCTCAGGGGCAACACGCCATCCTTCTGGGCGCTCACCGCGACGCCGGCACGGGTGTGGGTGTGGAGCACGCAGCCGGCGTCTTCGCGGGCCTCATGCACGGCGCTGTGGATGACGAAACCTGCCGGGTTAACGGGGTAGGGTGAGTCGATCAGCTTATTGCAGTCTTGATCGACTTTGACGAGACTGCTGGCAGTGATTTCGTCGAACATCAACCCGTAGGGGTTTATCAGGAAGTGGTGCTCCGGCCCGGGAATGCGGGCGCTGATATGGGTAAAGACCAGATCGCTCCAGCCATACATGGCGACCAGCCGGTAGCAGGCGGCGAGGTCCTGGCGGAGTTGCCATTCCTGCTCGCTGACCCGGGATTGCACTGAAGGTGTAGCCATTGATGACTCCATGGTAGGGTTTTAATCGAGATTAGCGGGGCAATAGGCGTTACACTGTTAAAAATTTGACAATCTAGGGTATTCACCGTGGGGGAATGGATGGCGCACTCCAAAACCGAACTGCTGAAAAAAATGTCTGTGAACCCCTGGTTTGCCGCTTTGCCTTTGGCGGAGCGCAAGGCCATGTTGGCAGTTACCAGCTTACAAATCGTGTCTGTGGGCGATGTGGTGTACCGCAAGGGCGATCTGTCCGGATCCTTCTATGGAGTGCTGGACGGCTTGTTGCGTGTGTCTGCGTCCGGAGAGGATGGCCGCGAGGGCATTCTTTCGGTATTGGAGTCGGGCAATTGGTTCGGCGAAACCACCTTGCTGGACGGGCAGCCCCGTCCTCATGACGTGACGGTACTGCAGGCGGGAGAGTTACTGGTGATCGCGCCCGCGGACTTCAAACGTCTGATGCGGAGGCTGGGTTTTGCCCATGGTATGGCGGCTCTGCTGACCGCCCGCGTGCGAGGATTGTTTGGCCTGGTGGAAGACACCATGTTGCGGTCCATCCGGATGCGGGTTGCGCGACGGCTGATCTCCCTCGCCAAAGGCGACATGACCATGGCGGCGCAGACCCGGCAGGGGGTGCAGGTTTCCCACGAAGAGCTGGCCATGATGCTCGGGGTGACCCGCCAGACGCTGGCCAAAGAGCTCAAATATTTTGTGCGCGAAGGTGTTTTGCAATTGGGATACGGGCACATTGATTTTCTGGATACCCATCTTTTGCTGCGAGAGGCCGGACTCAGCTGAGTGCGTTGGTCCGGCAGGGCTGCACAACACTGCCAAGGGTTTGAGCGCGGTGGCTGGCTGAAAACGGGGCAGGCCGGTAAAATCGCGCCCTCCCTTCTCTGATTGCGCCGGCCGGACACGCACTGTGGTCCGCCCCCGCGCCCCCTTGCCATGTTGTACCCACAAGAATTCGACGTCATCGTTGTCGGCGGCGGCCATGCCGGAACCGAAGCTGCACTCGCGGCTGCCCGCATGGGCTGCAAAACCCTGCTGCTCTCCCACAACATCGAGACCTTGGGCCAGATGAGCTGTAACCCTAGCATCGGCGGCATCGGCAAGGGCCACCTGGTCAAAGAGGTGGACGCCATGGGTGGCGCGATGGCGTTGGCGACCGACGAGGCGGGCATCCAGTTCCGTATTCTCAATTCCAGTAAAGGTCCGGCGGTGCGGGCCACCCGTGCGCAGGCAGACCGCGTGCTCTACAAAGCCGCCATCCGGCGCATGCTGGAAAACCAACCCAACCTCTCTCTGTTTCAGCAAGCGGTCGATGACCTGATGGTCGAGGGCGACCGGGTGGTGGGCGCAGTCACGCAGGTGGGCATCCGATTCAGGGGTAAGACGGTAGTGCTGACGGCCGGCACCTTCCTGGATGGCAAGATTCACGTGGGCCTGAACAACTATGCCGCTGGTCGGGCAGGGGACCCACCCGCAGTGTCCTTGTCCGCCCGGCTCAAAGAACTGAAGTTGCCCCAAGGCCGCTTGAAGACTGGCACCCCGCCGCGCATTGATGGCCGCAGCATCGACTTCAGCAAATGCATCATCCAGCCCGGTGACGGCGTGCCCGGCGGCATGAGCGATGTGATGCCGGTGGTGAGTTTCATGGGCAATGTGGCCATGCACCCGCAGCAAGTGCCCTGCTGGATCACCCACACCAACGAGCGCACGCACGACATCATTCGCAGCGGCTTCGACCGCAGCCCGATGTTCACCGGCAAGATCGAGGGCGTGGGTCCGCGCTACTGCCCGAGCGTGGAAGACAAGATCAACCGCTTTGCCGACAAAGACAGTCATCAGATTTTTCTCGAACCCGAGGGCCTGACCACCCACGAGTACTACCCCAACGGCATCAGTACCAGCCTGCCCTTCGACATTCAGTACGAATTGGTGCGCAGCATGGCCGGCTTGGAGAACGCGCACATCCTGCGCCCCGGTTACGCCATCGAGTACGACTACTTTGACCCGCGCTCGCTCAAGGGCAGTTTTGAGACGCGCCAGATCGGCGGCCTGTTCTTTGCCGGCCAGATCAATGGCACTACTGGTTATGAAGAGGCAGCAGCGCAAGGCATGTTTGCCGGCATCAATGCCGCACTGCAAGTGCGCGCCATGGGTGGTGGCGATGCGACCCTGAGTGCGGCGGGCGGCGCCAGCTACAGCGGCGACACCTGGTTGCCCGGTCGCGACCAGGCCTACTTGGGCGTGCTGGTGGATGACCTGATTACCAAGGGCGTGACCGAGCCTTACCGCATGTTCACCAGCCGGGCTGAGTTCCGCCTGCAACTGCGCGAAGACAATGCCGATGCCCGCTTGACCGAAGTAGGGCGCGAGCTGGGCCTGGTGGACAACGCGCGATGGGATGCCTTCTGCCGCAAGCGCGATGCTGTTTCACGTGAAACAGAACGCCTACGCAGCATCTGGGTGAACCCCCGCAACTTGGCTGCTGACGAATCCGAGCGGGTGCTGGGCAAGTCCATCGAGCATGAGTACAACCTCGCGGACCTGCTGCGCCGCCCGAATGTGAGTTACGGCGGCTTGATGTCGCTAGACCATGGCAAATACGCCAACCGTGATTTGCTGGACACTGTTTCACGTGAAACAGCGGGCTTGCCTGCGATAGATGCGGCGGAAGTGGCTTTTGTGGCTGCGGTAGTAGAGCAGGTGGAAATCGCCGCTAAGTATTCCGGCTATATCAATCGCCAAAGGGACGAAGTTGAGCGCGCCGCCCATTACGAAAACCTGCGGCTGCCGGATGACCTCGACTATATGCAAGTCACGGCCCTGAGCATCGAGGCTCGCCAGCGCCTGAGCAAGTACAAGCCTGAAACTCTGGGGCAGGCATCGCGCCTGTCCGGCATTACGCCAGCCACGATTTCGCTGTTGATGATCCACTTGAAGAAGGGCAACTTCCGCGGCTTCGCTGAGAAGGCGGAAGTCGTATGAGCGCCAGTCACTTGGAGCAACTGGGTAAAGCGGCCTCATCATTGGGTTTGAATCTGGATGCGGCCCAGCAAGGCGCATTGCTGGAGTACCTCGCCCTGATCCAGAAATGGACCAGGGTCTACAACCTGACGGCGGTGCGCAATCCGGATGAGATGCTCACGCATCACTTGTTGGACAGTCTGTCGGTAATCGCGCCTTTGCAGAAGCAGCTCTCTGTTTTGAAAGAGCAGGGCGTTTGCGGTGACAAGCCCCGCTTGCTGGATGTGGGTTCAGGTGCTGGGCTGCCCGGTATCGTGATTGCCATTTGCTGCTCGCACATCACCGTGGACTGTGTCGATACGGTGGCCAAGAAGGCTGCGTTCATTCAGCAGGTGGCCGTGACCTTGAAGCTGCCTAACTTGCGTGGCATCCATGCGCGGGTAGAAAGTTTGACCGAGCCTTATGACGTGGTGAGCTCGCGTGCCTTTGCTTCTTTGGTGGATTTCACCACTTGGTCCGAGAAAGCCTTGGCAGGGCAGGGTGTGTGGATGGGCATGAAGGGCAAGCATCCTGCGGACGAAATGTCTGCGCTGCCTGCATCCGTTGAAGTGTTTCACGTGGAACAGCTTGCGGTGCCTGGGTTGGATGCAGAGCGGTGTATTGTGTGGATGCGGAAGAGGGTGCTGGTTTAGAGCCATTGCTTTCTGTTCTGGTGTGAGGGTTGGGTGGGGTTGCGCGTTTTGCTCCGTGTCCCCCGCCCGCTGTGCGGGCTCCTCCTTGACCTGCGCAAAACACGCAACCCCACCCAACCTGCCACCTCGGTAGGAGCTGCCAAACAATTGAATGCCTACCTATTCTTCGCGGCAGCGTGGCAGGGGCACGCCCCAAAGTGAGGTCAAGGAGGAGCCTGCGCAGCAGGCGGGGGACACGAACGGCGGGGTGTGCCCCTGCCACGCCGCGAGCCCAGCACACCCGTCTGCGAGTAATGCATGCCAAACAGGTTTCACGTGAAACAACACTCTGGCGACCTGAGTACCTCAGCAACCACAATGCGAATCCTCGTCGCAAAGTTTCCAACGTAAACTCGACACCCACCTCCACGAAAGTACTCCCATGCTCGGCATCACCGATTACGGCACCTTTGTCATCACCATCATCGTGTTCCTCGCCATCCCTGGTCCCGGCAATCTGGCTTTGGTGACGTCTACCAGCAAGGGTGGGATAGCTGGCGGACTGGCCGCCACCCTCGGGGTGATTCTGGGCGACCAAGTACTAATGTGGTCCGCAGTAGCAGGTGTGGCGGCGTTGCTGGCTGCTTACCCTGAAGCCTTCCATGCCGTGCAGTGGGCAGGCGCCGCTTACCTAGCTTGGTTGGGTTACAAAATGCTCACCGCCAAACCCGGTGCCGCACCGGTGCTCAACATCAAGCCCGGCCAATACCTTCGCCAGGCACTGCTCATCACCTTGCTCAACCCCAAGGCCATCCTGTTTTACATGGCGTTCTTTCCCCTGTTTGTGGACCGCGCTAGTCAGCAAGGGCTGGTGACCTACGGAGTTATGGCCGCGACGATTGCTTTTTTGACTTTCCTCTATGGCCTGGGCGCCACGCTGCTGACCCACTTTCTGGCTGAACGTATGCGTGCCAACCCTCGCATGGGCCGCATTCTGGAAAAAGTGGCAGGCCTGTTTCTGGTGGGCTTCGGCATCAAGCTGGCCTTGCAGTCCGCCAAGTAATTTCCCGGTTGAGTCTGTTTTCCGTTTTCACACCCTGAGCGTCCTATGGCCAAAATCTTCTGCGTTGCCAACCAAAAAGGTGGCGTCGGCAAAACCACTACCACCGTCAACCTGGCCGCAGGTCTGGCCAAAGTCGGGCAGCGGGTGTTGATGATCGACCTCGACCCCCAAGGCAACGCCACCATGGGCTCGGGCGTGGATAAGCGCAAACTCGAACTCACGGTGTATGACGTGTTGCTGGAATCCGCCACGGTGGCCGAAGCCCGCACCCAAAGCGAGAAGTTGATCGAAGGTGGATGCAGCTACGACATCCTGGGTGCCAACCGCGAACTGGCGGGTGCCGAGGTGGAAATGGTGGAGCTGGAACGGCGTGAGCGCCGCCTCAAGCAGGCGCTGGCCGTGGTGGACCATGAATACGACTTCGTACTCATCGACTGCCCCCCCTCTTTGAGCATGCTCACCCTCAACGGTCTCTGCTGCGCCCATGGCGTGATCGTGCCCATGCAGTGCGAGTACTTCGCCCTCGAAGGCCTGACCGACCTGGTCAACACCATCAAGCAGGTGAAGGCCAACCTCAACGACGACCTGCAAATCATCGGCTTGCTGCGGGTGATGTTTGACCCCCGCATAACCTTGCAGAACCAGGTGAGCGATCAACTCAAGGCTCACTTCGGTGACAAGGTGTTCGACACCGTCATTCCCCGCAACGTGCGTCTGGCAGAGGCGCCTAGTTATGGTGTCCCCGGTGTGGTGTTCGACCCCAACTCCAAGGGTGCACAGTCCTTCGTGACCTTCGCGCAAGAGATGGTGGACCGCATCCACACCATGTAATCCCATGGGTACCGCAAGCTACACCACTCTCTTGTTGCCCGGCTGGCAGAACTCCGGCCCGGCCCACTGGCAAAGCCGCTGGGAGGCCTTGCATGGCTTTACCCGTGTGCAGCAGCACGACTGGATGCAGCCTCTGCGCGGGGACTGGATGATGCAGCTGGAAGAAGCCGTGCTGGTCGCGCCCACCCCTGTGGTGCTGGTGGCGCACAGCCTGGGCTGCATACTCACCGCCGCTTGGGCCCAACATTCGCAGAACACCCACCGCGTGAAAGCGGCCTTTTTGGTTGGGCCTGGTGACCCGGAGCGGGAAGAACTGCAGGCGCCGCTCAAGAGCTGGTGGCCTGTCGTCATGGACAAGTTGCCCTTCACCGCCGAGCTGCTCGGCAGCCGCAACGACCCTTACTGCAGCTTTGAGCGGGCACAACAATTCGCCGCCGCCTGGGGAGCCGACTTGGTGGACTGCGGAAATGCTGGTCACCTGAATGCCGATTCCGGCTTGGGTGACTGGCCCGAAGGGCTGTCCCGGCTGCAGGCACTGGTAGCTAACAACAAGATTTCATTGAAAACCGACAACGCTCCGCCGGGCCGTCCCAAGGCGCGTTAGGCCCGATGGGGGGCAGCGACCCGCAAAGCGGCGGAGCGTGAGGGAAACATACATCAGAGGAATAGAAACATGGTTACGAAAAAACCCAAAGGCTTGGGCATGGGCCTGGAAGCTCTGCTGGGGCCCAAAGTCGTGGATGCGCCTGCAGCCGACACCAGCCTTGCGACTTCCACCACGCCCAGCACCTTGCTGTTGGCCGACATGGTGGCGGGCGTCTATCAGCCGCGCACCCGCATGGACGAGGGTGCCCTGTACGAGCTGGCAGAGAGCATCAAGGCACAGGGCATCATGCAACCGATCCTGGTTCGCAAGCTCGACGAGGCCGATGCCGCCAAGCATATTGGCGACGGCCGCAAGCGCGCCATCTATGAAATCATCGCCGGTGAACGCCGCTTCCGCGCTGCCAAGTTGGCCGGCCTGACGGAGGTGCCAGTGCTGGTGCGCGACGTGCCCAACGAGGCCGCCGCCGCCATGGCGCTGATCGAGAACATCCAGCGCGAAGACCTGAACCCGCTGGAAGAAGCGCAGGGCCTGCAGCGCCTGATCCGGGAATTCGGCCTCACCCACGAAACCGCGGCCCAAGCTGTGGGCCGTTCGCGCAGCGCAGCGAGCAACCTGCTGCGCCTCTTGAACCTGGCCGATCCGGTGCAGACCATGCTGATGGCAGGCGATATCGACATGGGCCACGCCCGTGCTCTGCTGGCACTGGACCGGGGCACACAGATCACTGCGGCCAACCAGATCGCCACCAAAAAAATGTCTGTGCGCGAAGCTGAAAGTTTGGTCAAAAAGCTCAGTGCAGAGTTCTCGCTCAAGCCCCAAAAGCCGGCCAAGGAAAAGTCGCGTGACATCAAGCGCGTGGAAGAAGAACTCTCGGACTTGCTCATGGCTCAGGTGGATGTGCACATCAAAAAGCGCGTCAAACGCCATGGCCGTTTCGAGGAAATGGGTGAAGTGGTGATCCAGTTCGGCTCGCTGGATGAGCTCAACGGCCTGATTGACCGCTTGGCTCCGGGCGGCAACCGCTAATCACGGTACAACTCAAGCATTTGCTATGAAAACAGGAGCTGCTCGCGCATATTCCATGAGTGCTAGCGGCATTTTTCCCCTATAGATCATGCGTCGCCTCAACCCTGCCCATTGGCTATGGCCGTTGCCTGCGGTGCTGGCGTGGGCCCTGTGTTGGGCTGTGTTTCGCGAGCTGCTGGGGCAGGGCATGGCCTTGCAATGGGCGCTGGGTTTGAGCAGTGCATTGGGCGTGGCCTGCAGCTTGTGGGGCGCCACCTGGTGGCGGCGCTTGTTGATTGCGGGTGGTTTTCCCTTGTCGCTGGCAGCCAGCCTGTCGGCCTTGGGGGCGGACTCCTTGCCAGCTTGGGCCTGGTTGCTGCCTTTGGGGCTGTTGCTCTTGGTTTATCCGGTGAACGCCTGGCGCGATGCACCGCTCTTTCCCACCCCGCCCAATGCGCTGGTTGATTTGCCGAGGCACGCTCCTTTGCCCCAAGGCGCCCATGTGCTCGATGCTGGTTGCGGCCTGGGCCATGGCCTTCAGGCGCTGCGTTTGGCTTATCCGCAAGCTGAGCTGCACGGCATGGAGTGGAGTTGGCCTCTTCGTTTGCTCTGCGGGTTGCGCTGCCCTTGGGCCCGCGTCACCCGGGCAGATATCTGGAAAGCGAACTGGGCCAGCTATGACATGGTGTACCTGTTCCAGCGCCCTGAGAGCATGGAGCGCGCCGTGGCCAAGGCCCGCGCCGAGCTGCGGCCGGGCGCTTGGCTGGTGAGTTTGGACTTCGAAGCAACAACTTCCACACCGCGCGCCAGCTGGCGCGCACCCGGTGGCAAAATGGTGTGGCTGTACCAGGCGCCTCTGCCGGTGCCCCCAGGAGAATCTGCATGACCAACACTAGCTCTGCCCCTCACACTGACGCCGACGAAGCCCTGCACGCGGCACAGGTTGTGGTGTTTGCTTTGGCCACGCTGGCCGAGCTGCGCGACTCTGACACCGAGAGCCACCTCCTGCGGGTTCAGAACTACGTGCGCGCCCTGTGCGGCGAGTTGCAAAGGAACCCCGCCTATGCCGCCGCGTTGACTCCGGCCTACGTCGAGACACTGGTAGGCAGCGTACCCATGTACGACATGGGCACCATCGGCATTCCGGACCGTATCCTGCTCAAACCCGGCCGCCTGACCCCGGATGAGATCGCCATCATGCGCACCCACACCACGCTGGGCCACGACGCACTGGTGCGGGCGGAAAAGACCTTGGGCCGTGTGTCACCGTTGCTGACAATCGCCAAAGAACTCACCCTGTGCCACCAGGAAAAATGGGATGGCACCGGCTATCCCAAGGGGTTGTGGGGCGAACAGATTCCGTTGTCTGCCCGCATCGTGGCACTGGCCGATGTGTTTGATGCGCTGATCAGCAACAAGGTCTACAAGGACGGCGTGTCTGTGGACCGCGCGGTGGAAATCATCACGGAAGCCCGCGGCGCGCATTTTGACCCCGCGCTGGTAGACGCGTTTATCGCGGTGCAAGACACCTTCCGCGGCATTGCCGTGCGCCATGCCGATACGGATGCCGACATGCAGCAGAAGATCGAATACATGGCCAATGCCATCGCCGAAGTCGCGGTGTTGTAACTCCAGCGCAGTTTTCCCTCGGGCAATTGCCGGGTTGTGAACCCCGGCACCATGTTTCGCCAGTGCCTAACGTCAGGTAAGCCTTTGTAAGCCGCGTTGCAGCCTGTCAGCAGCGGGCTATTTTGCGTGTTCTCTCTCTGACAATCCGCCGTCCTTGCACACGGTAGATGCAGGGCGGAGACATGGCATGCGCCTGCACACAGCAATCAAAACAACAAGTTCACGTTCTTTCTTTGGATGGCCCACCCTGGCCTTGGCTGCGCTTCTCACGGCCTGTGGCGGTGGTGGTTCGGGCGACAGTTCCAGCAGTGGTGCAAGCAGTGGCACCGTATCGCTGGTGGCGGCTCCTCAGGCCAGCAGCCAGATTTCACAAGCCCTTCAAAGCGGCGACGCGAGTGCGCTCACCGATGCCAAGCTGGTGGCCCAACACGCCCAATACGCACAGCAGCAGATTACGTTGGCGCAGGCAGCGCGCATCAGCAGCCTGTACCAAGGGGTGAGCACCGAATACGACCCCACCCAGTGGAGCTACTGGGTGCAGCCCCGCAACACCGCCACTGCACAACCGCTGATCGTGGGTGACCAGGGCAACGCCTTGGCCAGTATCAGTGTGGCTGGTGGCGGCCGCAGCGCGGGCTTTGGTGTGCAGGTGCTTTCCAAGTTCAATGCCAACGAGTTGGTCGCCTACCGGCCCGCCTTCAAGCGCCTTCTGGCCTGGCTGGTGCGCGGTGATGCTACCGGCACTTTGCCTGTCACGGTGAACGTGGCCTTTGCGGGTATCAATGCGAGCAGCAGTGCGGCAGGTATGGTCAAAGCTGGCGTGCCGGTCACCACCATCGCCTGTGACTTCATTGCCACCCCCGCCTGCGCCACCAATGCGCACCTCTTGGTGGTGGGCGGAGATATGGCCGCCAGTGCCAGTCTGGAGACCAACATCCGGGCGTTAGTGGCATCCGGGCGGCCGGTGCTCTATGTGCACACCAAAAGCAACTGGACCAGCGACTCCGCCATCCAGGTGCTGGCGGGCATGGGCCTGCAGTTCGGCCCTTATGGGGGCAACTACTGGGCGAGCGACAAAGTGGCGGCTGGTCGCAGCGAAGCGAGCAACCGTGCCCTTGCCGACCAGTTCGCCAAAACCACGGCCATGCTGAGCCTGCTGGCCTCCGACAGTTTCAGCATGCCCTACGACTGGTCGCCGTGTACCGTCTCCGCCGGCAAGACCGACTGTTCGGGGGTGGCTAGCCTGCAGTCCAACTTGTTGTCGCCGGTGGATACCTTGCGCAGCCAGATCGATGTGTTCAACAAAGCAGGTCAGAACATCTTTGCCACAGCCGATACCGAGGTGCTGCGCTACCTAGTACTTTGGGCCGACGTGGTGCGGCGCCAGCTCCGTTACCCCATGGATAAGGCTAGCACCCCGGCGGCCTTCCAGAAAGCCCTGATTGCCGATGCCCTGGTGGCCTATGTGCGCCCGGTTGCCACGGCCCAGGCGGACCTCGGGAGCTTTGCCAGCGCAATGACAGCCGGCATGTCCGTGAGCAATACGGATGAGACGGTAGACGTGACCGTGCCTTCCACCAGTGGTTTTACAGCCATTGGGCGCCTGGCGGCTCCGGGCAAGCCGGTTACGGTCGAGCTGCTCAGCGCGGGCAGCGCTACCGTGTCGCTGCGCCTGAACACCCAGCGCACCGGATCTACCCGCTTGTGGGACCCTAACCGCTACAACCGCCCTCGCTTTTTGGCCAGCCCGGACATGGTGCTCAAAACCGGGACGGCCATGCAGTTGGTGAGCCCCTATGGCGGCACCCTGCAACTGGTATTCAGCAACGCCACGCCACAGCAAAACGTGCAGTTGCGCCTACGTGGCGTCGCCAAGCACCCCTTCCTAGACCAGTCCAATGGCGCGGGCGACAAAGCGGCATTCGTGACGGGCTTGAACGCTGCCTGGCATGAGTGGGCCGAGATCAAGCTCGCGGGCATCGAGATCCATTCCCGTGCCGACAAGATGCGCGCGGTCATCAACGGCACTGATTACGCGGGCGACATCGACAAGTTTTTGAATGAGGTGAAAACGCTCTTTTTCGAAGACATTTACATGCTGGCCGGCTTCGCCTTGCCGGGCAAAAGCCTGACTGGGCATGTACAGGCCATGTGCACCAGCCTGGGCTGGAACTGCACCGATGCCACGCTGCACCGCGTGCCCGGTACGCAACACATCAACGTGGACAACTACTCCCAATGCGGCAGCGGCTGTTCGGGCAACCCGTATGACCAGGACTGGGGCCTCACGCCCCGCGGCTGGGGCGAAAGCCACGAGGTCGGTCACAACCTGCAAAAGGGCATGCACAAGGTCTATGACGACCGCAGTACCGAGGTCTCCAACAACCTGTTCCCCCTGCACAAAGGGTGGCGCATGCTCAGCGAGATGGGCTACAACACGGGCGATACCCGCGTGAATTACCTGTCCGCCTTCAACATGATCAAGGCCGCCAAGTTGCAGCCAGACCCTGTGGAGGCGGCTTACCAAAGCATCTGGGGTAATGCCGCGTATGCCGTGCAAAACGGCGAGCGCATGGCCTTCTACATGCAGTGGGTGCACTACTGGGCCCAGCGCCAGGTGAACATTGCCACCGGCTGGGACATCATTACTCTGCTGTACCTGCACCAGCGCCAGTTTGAAGCAGTGGCTGATGCTGACTGGGCCGCCAACCGAAACAAGCTGGGCTACAGCACCTATGCCACCAAGCCCGGCCCGACCGGCAACGACAACCTGCTCATCACGCTCTCGTGGATCACCCAGCGTGACCAGCGCCCGACCTTCGACCTGTGGGGTGTGCGCTACTCGGCGGCTGCGTCCGCCCAAGTAGCTGCCTTCACGTTAGCGGTGGAGCCGGCGCTCTTCTATGCCAACACGAGCACCAACAACCACAGCACGGTGCGCAAGATGGACATGTCCGTGGCCAGTCCGGTTTGGCCGTTCTGATATAGAGGTTCTTCAGGTCGCTAGCGCCCGTAGAATGTGCGCGGACAGCTATCGAATCAGGAGCAATTTCAGCGTCATGAAAGCGGCGCCCAGGCACACTGCCAAGTGAAATACGCTCCACAAGAGGTAACGCCTGCGCAGGGATTGGGGTGAGAGGGGCGAGAGCAAAAACAGGCGCCCGTCCTCCGGTGCGCGCAGCATGTGCACGCCCGGTTGCGCGCGGATGTTGCGGTGTTCTTTCTCCACCGTGCTTTTGGCCAGGCGGCGGGCCAACTCCCATTCCTTGAGGTCGATTTCGCCGTCCCGGTTCAGGTCGAAGCGGCGATGCAAGTCAGCGGGGTTTTCCTTCCAACTGGCGAGCAGGGCGTTCACATCTTCGCGCAGGCTCAACATGGAATTGGCGCCGCCTATGGTGGTGAACTCGCCCAGCGCGTACAGGTTGCGTCCACCGTGCAGCAAGTGCTCCACGTGCTTGGTGTCACCGGAAACGCGGGTCGTTTCAGGCACGCCCATCACCTCGGCATGGTCGGGGTCTATGGTGCACACGCCGCTGCCGTCCTGCAGGTCAAAGGTGGCGCTGCTGGTGCCGCCTTCGACTTCCTTCCAATCGTTGTCGCTGTCGCGTTCATAGATGGCATACCGGTACCAGATGCAGGGTGAGTTGCTCAAGGGGCTGTAAATGAGGTCGGTGGTGTTGGTGCGCCCTTGCAGCTCCACGTAGCCCTGCGCGGCCGAGGCAATGCGGGAGGTGGCGATGTTGGAAATGGCCCGTGCCCGTCGCAACGCAGCACCCCAGGCCAGCAGGCCGATGGCACTGATGGCCCCTGCGGCCCACGGCCAATGCGGGCCGGACCCCGCGTGGAGGGCTGCGCCGCCCACGCCAATGTAAACGGCCGTTAGCAGCCCGTTCATGCTCTGGCTGCGCAGCCAGCGCAAGCCCATCAGTTGCAGACCCACCGCCCGTCAGGCCTTGAAGCGCGCGGAAATGTCCACGTCCTGCAGTTCTTCTGTGCTGAACTTCAGCAGCTCCGCACTCTTGAAGTTGAAAAAGCGCGCCACCAGCACGCCGGGAAACTGCTCGATGCGCACGTTGTTGATGTTGACCGACTCGTTGTAGAACTCACGGCGGTCGGCAATGCTGTTTTCCAGGCTGCTGATTCGGGACTGCAGCTGCAAGAACTGCTCATTGGCCTTGAGGTCAGGGTAGCTCTCGGCCAAGGCAAACAACTGGCCCAGCCCGTTGCGCAAGCCGGTCTCGGCGCGACCCACGGCCGCCACGTCCTGGGACTCGCGGGCGCTGGATACCTGGGCGCGGGCTGCAATCACCTTTTCCAATGTGGCCTGCTCGTGCTGCATGTACTGCTTGCAGGTGTCGATCAGCTTGGGCAGCTCGTCATGGCGTTGCTTGAGCAGCACGTCGATGTTGGACCAAGCCTTGGAGACCGCATTCTTGACCTCTACCAGCCCGTTGTAGACGCTGATCAGATAGAACACCGCCACTGCCACCACGATCCAGAACATGATTCCCATTGCCCGCTCCTTGCCTTGATTAAGTGCCAAAAAGGCTGCCAGCGCTCATGGAGTTTGCGCGAGCAGCTCCTGAATTTATAGCGAAAAGATCTTTCCAGGATTCAGGATGTTATGCGGATCCAGTGCGTGCTTGATGGTGCGCATCATCTCCACCGCGCCATCGCCGGTTTCCTCCACCAGAAAGCCCTGCTTGTGCAGGCCCACACCGTGCTCGCCGGTGCAGGTGCCGCCCAGCTTGAGTGCACGTGCCACCAGCTGGTGGTTGAGTTGCTCGGCCAGCTCGCGCTCGGCTGGAATGGCGGGGTCAATCAGGTAGCCCATGTGGAAGTTGCCATCGCCCACATGGCCGACCAGGAAGAAGGGCAGCCCGGCCTCTTGGGCCTCAGTGACGCTGTCCAGCAGCGCATCCGCGAGGCTGGAGATGGGGACGCAGGTGTCGGTGGTGATGGCTTTGCAGCCCGGGCGGGACTGGATGCCGGCAAAGTAAGCGTTGTGCCGCGCCGTCCACAGGCGGGTGCGTTCCTCAGGCGTTTCGGCCCACTCGAACGCGGCACCGCCGAACTCGGCGGCAATGTCCTGCACGGTCTGTACCTGTTCCTTCACGCCCTCAGGTGAGCCGTGGAACTCCATCAGAAGCATGGCGCCTTCGCGCAGGGTGAGCTTGGAGTGCGCGTTGACCATGCGGATGGTGTTTTCGTCCAGCAGCTCGCAGCGTGCTATCGGCACGCCGAGCTGAATGAGCTGGATGGTGGTGTTTACCGCATCGGCCAAGCTATTGAACGAGCAGGTGGCGGCCATTACTGCCTCGGGCAAGGGGTAGAGCTTGACGGTGACTTCGGTGATCACGCCCAGCGTGCCTTCGCTGCCCACCATCAGGCGGGTCAGGTCGTAGCCGGCGCTGCTCTTTTTGGCGCGGGTGCCGGTGCGGATCACCTCACCGCTGGCAGTTACCACTTCCAGGGCCAGCACGTTCTCGCGCATGGTGCCGTAGCGCACCGCGTTGGTCCCGCTGGCGCGGGTGGCGCTCATGCCGCCAATGGTGGCGTCCGCGCCGGGGTCGATCGGGAAGAAGAGGCCGGTGGATTTGATCTCGTCATTGAGCTGCTTGCGCGTCACGCCAGGCTGCACGGTGACGGTCAGGTCTTCGGCGTTGATGGAGAGCACCTTGTTCATGCGGCTTACATCGAGGCTGATGCCGCCTTGCACCGCCAGCAAGTGGCCTTCCAGTGAGGAGCCCACGCCAAACGGAATTACCGGCACCAGGTACTGCGCAGCTAACTTCACCGTATCGCTCACGTCCTGGGTGTTGTGCGCGAACACCACGGCAGAGGGCGGGGGCACGTCAAAGGCGGATTCGTCGCGCCCGTGTTGCTCGCGCACTACCAATGCAGTGGAGAGCTGGTCGCCGAATCGGGACTTGAGGGCGTCCAGCAAGGCGGCGGGCACCTCACGCAGGTTCACTTGGGGCAACAGGTGGTTCAGGTCGGTGGGGGCGTTCATGGCGTGTCTCCTTGTTTTCGCCATTGTAGGAATCTGCGCGGCGCGAGGGGCTGTCACTTTGCTTGCGGGCAAGCGGCAGCAGTGCCTGCCACAATGTGTACATGGCAAACCGACTCACACAAATCGCCACCCGCACAGGGGACAACGGCACCACGGGGCTGGGCGACAACACCCGTGTTTCTAAAAACAGCCTGCGGGTGCACGCCATGGGCGATGTGGACGAGCTCAACAGCCACCTCGGTGTGCTGCTGTGCGAAGACATGCCGCCCGCGGTGCGCAGTCTGTTGGTCGAAATCCAGCACCAGCTTTTCAATCTGGGCGGCGAGTTGTCGATCCCCGGGTTTGAATTGCTCAAGCACGAGGCCGTGTTGGCCTTGGACGAGGCCCTGGCAGAGCACAACGCTGCGTTGCCGCGCCTGGAGGAGTTCATTCTTCCGGCCGGCACCCGGGCTGCATCGTTGGCGCATGTCTGCCGCACTGTGGCCCGCCGGGCCGAACGTGCGGTGGTGGCGCTGGGTAATGAAGAAGCCTTGAAAGACACCCCTCGCCAGTACCTCAACCGCCTTTCGGATCTGATGTTCGTGCTCGCGCGCGTGCTCAATCGCTACCGAACCGATGGCACGGTGGGGGACGATGTGTACTGGAAGAGCGAGCGCATGGCCAAGAGCGGCAGCGAGTCCGCCTGAGCATCACTCACTCTGCAGAAAGTGTGAAGTTGCGTATGCCGGTGCTGTGCTCTGCTGCAGGCCGGCTGGCGCTGGCCGGCACGAGGTAGCTCATGCGCACCGCCATCGGGAAAATGTTCGGGAGTGAGGTGCCCGCGACCACTTCGGCACGGCTCAACTCCCACTGGAAGTTTTCGGGGCGGCTCAGTGCAACGGTTTCCTCGCGCAAAATCGCACCGTCACGCACTTTCACGAGCTGCAGCTGATAGTTGCCCACGCGCTGGCCCTCGGTGTGGACCTCCACGCGCCAGCGCCCTCCCGGCAGGATTTGCACCTGCAGTTCACTGATTTTGAAAGCGCCTTCTACCGATGCCTTAAAAGCTGCCACGTCCTCGGCGCTTTGTTTTTCGCGTGCCTGGTAGGCCGCAGCCACCGCCGCGCAGGCTTTGGGTGAGTGGTTGGAACCATCCCCCAGTAGCGAGCGCCGCTCGACCACCTTGGCACACAGCTCTGCACGGCCGGTGCGACGCACCAGCTCCATGTAGCAGGCCGAGCGGTAATAGTAGGTTTTGCCGCCTATACCGAGCGTACCCCAGCCGCCATCCGTCAAGCCGCTGATGTAGCGGGTGGAGGACATGGCCTCGCACACGGCTTCGAGTTGACTGGGGGTATAGCGGTCGTAGTGGATGGCAGGGTCCGAGTTCTCCGGCTGCGCTCCGGCAAACGGGCTGAACACGCCAAGCACGCAAGTGATGGCCGCCAGACGTAGCCTGCGGTCTATGCACAAACCCGGTATGGTGTGCATCTGCTGTTTACTTGTTAAGTACGGGCCATCGGCTGGTACGCGGATTGATAAAGCCGCATTCCTGATAGGCACGCTTCAGGCTGCCGTTGCCTGCCAGTGCGGCCAACGCAGGAAACACTTTTTCTGCAATGGCCAGCCCTCCCGGCGAGCGCGATGCCGCAAGATGGCGTGAGCCTTGGAGTGCAATGGCCACGTCTCTCACAGGCTGAAGGCTCACTCCTTCCGCTTCCAGCACCAGGTCGGCCCGGTTCGGGAACGGCGCCATCAGCACATCGGCGCGACCCCGAGCAACCGAGAGGACCATTTGCCGCCAGGTTTTCACGTCGGTCAGTTGGCGCAGATTCAAGGCCTTCAAGGTGCTCCAGTCCACACTCCAGTCGCTATTGGATACCGCAGACAGGGTTTGAATAGCGCCCAGATCTCTGGCTTGCAGGGCCTTTTTGTTGCCCGCTGCGGTATAAAGCCCGACGACAAAATCGCCCACTTGCAGCATCGCAGGTGAGGCAATCGCGTCTTTGCCCACCGCGTCCAAGTCCATTCTCCACACGGTGGTTCCCAACGCACTGATGCGCCCCGAGCGCAGCTCCAGAAAGGCACGCTGGTAGCTGTCAATCGGCACCAGCTCGGTCCCGGACTGCGGCCATTGGCGGCGTATTTCCCGCATCAACAGGGCCAGTTCCATCACGTCGCGGCGCGCGTGAGGACCTTCAAAGCTGCGCAGGTCTGCAACATCCCGCCCCGCGAGGAAGAGCCCGTAGTCCAGCAACACATCAGCAGGCGCCGCAACTCGCAGCGTTGCGGCTTCAGCCAGGGAGGGCAGAGGTCCTGCCAATGTGCCAACCGCAGCCAGTGCGGTTCGGCGGGTTATGCAATGTGCCGGAATCACGAAAGTATCTTGGAGTGTTTGGGGCAGTATGTCGTGCGCAGACCAGTTACACAAGACAGGCCGAGGCTTGGTAGTTCCCCTAGCGCGCGAGTGCTACTTGTGCGTTAGCGTGTATACATGATTGACCTTCACACGCCTACGTTGCTACTGGTCATTCTGGTGGTGAGTTTTACCTTGAGTGCCACCTTGGCCTCTGTGGCACGTCGCTTCAAGCGCGACGGCATGCTGTATTGGGCCTGGGGCTTTGTATTGCACACCCTGACCTATGTCTTGTTTGTGCTGCGGGGCCAAGTCAGTGATCTGGTATCAGTCGTGTTGGCCAATACTTTGCTTGCGGTCAGCTTTGCCCTGATCTCAGAAGGTGTCCAACAGTTTCTGCAGGTCCGCTGGTCGCGGTGGCTGGTCTGGGCACCGGTGCCTCTGGTGGCCGTCTCGTTCTTTGCACTTCTGGGGCATGCGCAGACCCGCATCATCCTCTCCGGCCTGATCATCGCTTGGCAATGTGCTTTGATCGCGTGGCAACTGGGGTCTCATCGAGACAAGGTGGTCGGCCGGGGGGCCTACTTTGTGATCGGCAGCTTTCTTACAATCAGTGCGGCTTTTCTGCTGCGCACGGTGGGCGCGTTGTCCGGCGAGGTGAGCATCGGGTCCATCACCACGTCCAACCCGCTGCAAAGCGCGACCTTTTTGTTCGTGTCAGTGGCTCTGATGATGGTGTGTCAGGGTGTAGTGCTCATGACCAATGAGCGGGCCGATGAACGCAATCGCTTGTTGGCCATGCAGGACGAGCTCACCGGCTTGAGTAACCGGCGCTTCATCACAGAGGCTTTGGTTATGCAATTGGCGCAGGCCCGCCGCAATGGAAAGCCGGTGTCGGTGTTGATGATCGATGTGGACCACTTCAAAGCGATCAACGACACCTATGGCCATCTGAGCGGAGACCGCGTACTGCGCAACCTGGCGACGAGTTTGCGCAGCAGGTTACGCGCCCAGGACATGGCGGGCCGTTGGGGCGGCGAGGAGTTTCTCGTGGTGTTGCCGGATACCGATGCCACGGGTGCAGCCATTCTCGCCGGCAACTTGCGCGCAGAGGTGGAAGACGCCCGATGGAGTGCACAGGATGGCCGCAGCATTCCGTTGACCCTGAGCATCGGGGTGCACACATGCGACTCTGCAGCGGAGGAGCTTGACACCGTCATCAGCGCGGCAGACCAAGCGCTCTATCGCGCCAAGCAGGCCGGCCGCAACAGGGTGGAGCAGAGCTAAAGGCAGCGATCAGCGTGGCGCCAGAATCGCCATAGTGATGCGTGAAACACAGGTCAATTCGCCGGCCTCGTTGCGCATGTCAATCTGCCACACATGGGTGGTGCGGCCCATGTGCACCGGACGCGCAATAGCCGTGACCCAGCCCGTTTTCACGCCCTTCAGGTGGTTGGCATTGATGTCCAGACCCACTGCGTTGTAGCCTTCTGGAATAGCAAACCCCGCCCCGCATGAACCCAGTGTCTCGGCCAACACCACTGACACACCGCCGTGCAAAAGCCCGAAGGGTTGGTGGGTGCGGTGGTCCACCGGAACGCGGCCCATCAGATAGTCGTCACCGACTTCGGTGAACTCGATGCCGAGTTGCTCGACCGCTGTGTTTTTGCTGATGTGTGTGAGGATCTCCACAGAGACCGGTTTCTGCCAGATACGCATGGGGTTTCGCTTTCCTGACGGTGCCGGCGTCTAGCGGCGGAACTTGCCCGAGGCGGTGATGATGGACAGATCGGCAAAGTCGAGACCGGTGTGGTCTGTCGTGCTGAAGCTCAGACTCAGGCCACCGAGGTCAAACCGGCTGATGCCTTCGAGCGCCGACTGCAGCTTGTCGCGGGTAGGTTTGGGACCAGCCCGGCGCAGGGCTTCGACCAGCACCTTGGCGGACACAAAGCCCTCCAGCATGGCCGGACTGACATCAAGGACGTCTTTGGTTTTTGCCATCGCCGCTGCTTCCTGCACTACCGCGTAGTTGGGGGACTGCGGCAACACCTGGCTCACGATGACGCCCCGTGCGTGGTCTCCCAGCAGCTTGATAAAGCCGCCCGAAGCATTGTTGGACAAGGTGAGCAACTGTGCGCCGCTTCCGGCTTCACGCAGTGACTTGATGGCATCCACCACCGCAGTACCTGAGCCAATGATCATGACCGCCTGGGGCGAGAGCTTGGCGATGGAGGGTGCGATCTGTGAAAAGTCGGGTTTGCTCCGGTTGAATTTGGCGACCGCCACGGCGTTGAGCTTGGCAGCTGCCAGACCCTTTTGCGTACCTTCGAGGCCGTCAGCGCCGAAGCTGTCATCCACGTGAATGATGGCCATGCGGGTCACACCGGTAGCGGCGAGGTGCGCCACTGCGCGTTCGGCCTCTCGCTGGTAAGTGGCCCGCACATTGAAGACATGTTTCTTCAGCGGCTGGTGCAGCACCATCGCGCCGGTAGACGGTCCTAGCAGGGGAACCCCATACTGGTCCAAGAGCGGAATGATGCCTTCGGTATGGGGTGTGCCGCGTGTCATGAACAGGGCGAGCACACCCTTGTTCTCTATCAAGTCTTTGGCATTGTCCAAGGCCAGCTGTGTGTCGAACTTGTCATCCAACGTGATCACTTCAATCTTCTCGCCACCCACTCCGCCTTTGGCGTTCACCGAGTCAATGTAGAGCTGAGCGCCGAACATGGACTCCTTGACCGTTGCAGCGACAGCCCCCGTCACCCCGGTGGTCTGCCCGATCTTGAGTTGGGCATTGGAGGACATGCAGGCACTAGCGAACCAGAGCCCGATCAGGGCTGAGCGGAAGACGTTCATGGCAATCTCTCGTTAAGGAAAGCCGATTAAATCATTGCGGCTTGAAACTTGTATTTCAATCATCCACAAACGCCTCTTCCCGCTTAGCCTTGATGGAAGGCAGCATCACCACCACCAGGAGAGCCAGAGCCGCCACCAGCAGGCTTGCAGAGAGCGGCCGAGTCACGAACACAC
>JAIYAR010000018.1 GCA_027488985.1 Comamonadaceae bacterium
ACGGCTCGATGCTACCTACCCGCACACTCCGGGGGCCCCGTCAACGTGTGCCTACTTGGTATTGCTGCGCGTAGAGATTGCCCGTTTCACCCGAACTGAATCGGCTCGTCTCTGTTGCTCTAATCCTCACCTTAGGGCCTGCCACTTGCGTGGCCGACTTGTCGGTGGACAGCCGTTAGCTGCTACGCTGCCCTATGCAGTCCGGACGTTCCTCCAGTGCTTGGTTTCCCAAATTGCACCAGCGGTGGTCTGGCGGGCTTCACCCCCCGATTATCGCTGCTGGAGCCACCAAAGGAAAAACCAACGTGAACTGGCTGCCGCTGCCGAATGTTGATCGGGCAGACAAACTGCCTCCCAGCACTGATGTGGCAATCCGATGCGAAACGGAAAGACCCAAGCCCGAGCCGCCTCTACCCAGCCGGGTGGTGAAAAAGGGATCAAAAACGTGCGCCAGCACTTTGGGCCCCATGCCCACACCATCATCGGTGACCACCAGAGTTACTAGGTCAGCCTCCATGGTGGCCGTTATTTGTATGGTGCCGTCTACCTTGCCTTCGAATCCATGTACTACTGCGTTTTGCATCAA
This sequence comes from Comamonadaceae bacterium, assembly GCA_027488985.1. GTDB lineage: Bacteria > Pseudomonadota > Gammaproteobacteria > Burkholderiales > Burkholderiaceae_C > Allorhodoferax > Allorhodoferax aquaticus. Next base: position 587 of record JAIYAR010000018.1, read on the forward strand.
GTTGGTCAGCACCTGGCCAAGCGGCCCGGGATAGCTGTCGCACCGTATGCCAGCAGGAATGTCTTGCGTCAGGTTCACATGCAGCGGTCCGAAGGAAGGTCGCAAAGCAGCCACGTTGTCCGCAACGACGCGGTCGAGAAAAAACGTACGGCGCTGCTCCGAAGTCTGGTCCACAGCGACCTGTTTGAAGCTTGCGACCAAATTGGCAGCGCGCGTAATGGACTGCGTGGCCAGCATTGACATTTCAGCCGCTCCAGACAAGAACTCAGCCATTTCAGTACGGGTCAACTTTCCCTGATCGACGCGCTGAGCGAGGGTGCGCACCTGCGCCTCTAGTGTTGTCGACACTGTCAATGCGTTGCCCAATGGAGTGTTCAATTCATGTGAAATGCCAGCAACCATGGACCCGAGCGATGTGAGGCGTTCGGTATCCATGGCCTTTTGTTGCATGTCTGCCAGTTGCTCCGAACGCTCGGCAACCCGGTGCTCCAAGGTGGCGTTAGCCTCTTGAAGGCTGCCTGCCAGAGCATTCACTTTGGTGTACTGCATGCGCAGTGTGGCGACCATTGCCGCAGCCAGCATCGCAGTAGCCGCAAATATTGCCACGAACGAGAGTACATCTCCACCTATCACTGGTGGCACAGGCCGGACTACTCCGCTGAGCTGCTCCCAGTAGACCCAGGACACCATGAGTGAGCTGACACCGGCCAATGCAGCGGCAGTAAAGCGACCAAGCAGCCACCCGCCCGCCATGATTGCCAAGGGGAGTACGAGTGTTCCTGTAGACCGGATACCGAACCGGTGAATTCCGAGCAGGCCAACCAACAACAAACCCCAGCACAAAGCATGTCCAGCAGTTCGAACATACCCCGCCCGTACCAGAAGCAAGATGCTTGCACCTACGCAGACAGCCAACAAAGCCGCAGGCCGGAAACCGGCATTGTTTATAGCCAGCAGCACCATCAAGCCCAAAGCCACGACCATGATCGTAGTGCCGAGCTTCTTCAGCAACAGTGCTGCATCTGCGTCCGATACGAGCCTGTTGAGATTTTCGCTGGGTGCAAAGGGCTGAAGACGTGGCATCTGCAGGATGAATAGATTGAGGGCACTGTAATTTAAGTCTGGCAAAGTCACCAGTGGACGCGGAATCCCTATCTCTAGGGAACTTCATAACCTTATGCCCAAACTGTCGATCGATCCCGCTCTGCTTTGACAGAGAATGACATCATTCCTCTTTCTTCACCCGGAGATCTTTCATGGCTTTTGACAACGTTCTGCAAACCATTGGCAACACGCCCCATATCCGCATCAACAAATTGTTCGGCAATAGCCACAAGGTGTATGTGAAGAGTGAGCGCACCAATCCCGGCGGCTCCATCAAGGACCGGATTGCGCTTGCCATGATTGAAGACGCAGAACGCAGCGGCGCGCTGCAACCCGGCGCCACCATCATTGAACCCACTTCGGGCAACACCGGCGTGGGCCTGGCCCTGGTCGCAGCCGTCAAAGGCTACAAGCTGATTCTGGTCATGCCCGACAGCATGTCGATTGAGCGTCGCCGCTTGATGCTGGCCTATGGCGCCAGTTTCGACCTGACGCCGCGCGAGAAAGGCATGAAAGGCGCCATCGCCCGCGCTGAAGAGCTCAAGGTCCAGACGCCCGGCGCCTGGATTCCCCAGCAGTTTGAAAACCCCGCCAACATCGACGTGCACGTGCGCACTACCGCGCTGGAAATTGCGAACGACTTCCCCCAAGGCGTGGACTACATCATCACCGGCGTGGGTACCGGCGGGCACCTGACCGGTGTGGCACAGGTACTCAAAGCCAAGTGGCCACAGCTCAAGGTGTTTGCCGTGGAGCCTTCCGCATCACCTGTGATCAGCGGTGGTGCACCTGCACCCCACCCGATTCAAGGCATTGGCGCTGGCTTCATCCCCAAGAACTTGAAGACGGATCTTCTGGATGGCGTGATCCAGGTCGAAGCCGAAACTGCCCGCGAGTACGGCCGCCGCAGCGCACGTGAGGAAGGTTTGCTGGTCGGCATTTCCAGCGGCGCAACCTTAGCCGCGATTGCCCAGAAGCTGCCCGAGATTCCCGCAGGCTGCACCGTGCTCGGGTTCAACTATGACACCGGCGAGCGTTACCTGTCGGTGGAAGGGTACTTACCTGCATAAGCGTGTCTTGGGCATTGCTCAATGGCTAAATAGCCCGGCAGGCGCCGGGCTATTTTTATGCATTCAGCGGCAGGTTGTAGGCATCAAACACGTCGTCCTTGACCCAACCAAGGGAGCGGTACAGCGCTTGTGCCGTGGTGTTGGTTTTGGCGGTGGTGAGGTCCATGCGCGCAAAACCATGGGACTCGGCATGTGTGCGGGCCGCCAACAAGAGCGCGCGCCCGGCGCCAGTTTTGCGGGCGGCTGGCGACACAAACAGGTCATACAAAACGACAATGGGTGCCGCCACCACGGAACAAAACGACGCATACATCTGGCAAAAGCCTACGGCAAGGCCTTGGGCATCGTAGGCCAGCAGAATGGTGGACTCGTTGCGTTGCAGTCGGTCTGCGATGAAATCGCGCGCAGTGGTCAAGTTCGGCGCCTGTTCATAGAACTGGCGGTACGCGTCAAACAACGGTGCCACCGTGTCCAGCTGAGCAAGCGTGGCGCGTTCAATGCGCAGGGTGTTGGTCATGATGTTGGGTCGGTGAATGGGTGGCCAATTATTAGTCGCAATTTGCGAGTAAATGGAGCGCGTTTGGCTGCGGGACCACGCAAACCACGCCAAGGCCACGAACGACATTGCAGACTACATCGTCAGCGTTTCAACAGCCCGCGACTGCACTTCAAACTGGGCAACTTGCCAGCCTGACGCTTTATGAAGGCCGCGGTTTACTTCAGCAGGAAGTTGCCGTGGCCCGTGTTCAGGGCAGTAGCCGCCATAGCGGTTTCGTCTTTCAAATCCACCCCTGAGAGCTGGCGCTGGCGGGATTTGGTGAGCAGGAAGTGCAATTTGTAGGCTGCCTCCTCAGCCACCAGCCCTGCGGGCCGCACATTGGAAATGCAATTGCGGTTCGCGTCCGTCAGCCCCACGCGGGGCATCCAGGTCAGGTACAGGCCCATGCTGTCCGGTGAGCTCAAACCGGGGCGCTCCCCGATCAGCACCACCACTGCCTTTGCGCCCAGTGCCTGCCCGATTTCATCGCCGATGGCGACGCGGGCTTGGCGCACCACGCACAGGGGCGCGACCTTCCAATCCTCACCCGCCATGCGCTGATGCAATGCGGCCAAAACCGGCGCCGCGTTTTGCTCAATGGCTAGGGCGGACAGCCCGTCCGCGATCACAAATGCTATGTCGAAGCGCCGCTCCTCCAGGGTGCCTTCGGAAGGTGCCAACAGATCGCGCGAAGCTATGTCCAGCCGCCGCCCCAGGTCGGGGCGTTGCAGGTAGTGGTTACGGTCCGTCGCCGCACTATGCAATTGAAGTACAGCGCCCGATAGGCCCGGCCAGGCAGCGCTGAGCTGCTCTGACAAAGCTGGGCCGTCCAAGCTGCGGTGCACGGCGTCCCGCGCCTGCGCGTGGGCGAGTTGGAACGCAAGATGCGCGCTCGTAGGCAAACTCACGCCGGAACGGCCCAAGGCAATGCGGGCATCGGTGAATTGGCGCAAAGCTGCCCAAGGATTGGCGGTGACGGGCGACCGTGTGTCAGACATGCGTCACCTCAAGGCAAGGGCAACAAGGCTTGCTCGAACGCGGTGGGCAGTCCCGACGGCAGCACCAAGTCGGCGCCATGCCCTTGGAAAATATTCATGCGCTGCAACCAGGCCTCGAATTCGGGCGCCGGCCGCAGGCCCAGCACCTTGCGGGCGTACAAAGCGTCGTGAAAAGACGTGGTCTGGTAGTTCAGCATGATGTCGTCCGAGCCCGGTATACCCATCACGAAGTTGCAGCCTGCCGCCCCCAGCAGGGTGAGCAGCACATCCATGTCGTTCTGGTCGGCCTCGGCGTGGTTGGTGTAGCAAACGTCGCAGCCCATGGGCACGCCCAGCAGCTTGGCACAGAAGTGGTCTTCCAGCCCTGCGCGGATGATCTGCTTGCCATCAAACAAATACTCTGGGCCAATAAAGCCCACCACCGTATTCACCAGCAACGGCTTGAAAGCGCGCGCAACTGCATAGGCCCGCGCTTCGCAGGTCTGCTGGTCCATGCCGTGATGAGCATTGGCGGAGAGTGCACTACCCTGTCCGGTTTCGAAATACATCACGTTGTCGCCCACCGTGCCACGGTGGAGCGAAAGGGCCGCACTACGCGCCTCGGCCAGCAAGGCCAGGTTCAGGCCAAAGCTGCTGTTGGTGGCCTCGGTACCGCCGATGGACTGGAACACCAGATCCACCGGCGCACCGCGCTCAATGGCCTGGATGGTGTTGGTCACATGGGTGAGCACACAGCTTTGGGTCGGGATGTCATAGCGCGCAATCACATCTCCCATCATGTGCACCAATTTCATCACCTGCGCCACGTTGTCGGTGGCGGGGTTGATGCCGATCACCGCGTCCCCGCTGCCGTACAGCAAGCCATCCAGCAAGCTGGCGGCGATGCCGGTGGCATCATCCGTAGGGTGGTTGGGCTGCAGGCGCGTCGCCATGCGACCGGCGAGGCCGATGGTGTTGCGAAATGCTGTCACCACCCTGCACTTCTTGGCCACCAGAATCAGGTCCTGGTTGCGCATGAGCTTGCTCACAGCAGCCGCCATTTCGGGCGTGATGCCGGGTGCCAGTGCCGCGAGGGCTTCAGTGTCTGCCGCATCACTGAGCAACCAGTTGCGGAAGTCCCCCACCGTGAGGTGGCTCACCGGCGCAAACGCCTCCGCGCTGTGGCTGTCCAAAATCAGACGGGTGACTTCGTCTGCTTCATAGGGCACCAAGGCTTCGGTCAGAAAAGTGCGCAAGGGCAGCTCTGCCAAGGCCATCTGCGCCGCCGCCCGTTCCTGCGCCGTGTGCGCAGCCACCCTGGCCAGCAAGTCACCTGAGCGCAAGGGCGTGGCCTTTGCCATAAGGTCCTTGAGGTCCCGAAAACCATAGACATGGCTTGCGACAGTGTGCTGGTAAGGGTGGCTTGGCACGTCAGTCAATCAATGAAGTGGTAGGTGGCGAATACGCGCTGTTTACTTGGTAGCGGAAGCACTCACGCCTTGAGGCACGGCGTCTGCACGTTGCTGTCCGGTCATCTTAAAGTAGACGTAGCCTACTGCCAGGAAGCCGATGAAGAGCCCGAAGATCAAGGGGTTGTAATAGATCATGGTGGCCATGCACACCATCGCGCCGAACAAGGCAAACGCCGGGAAGTAGGGGTACAGCGGTGCGCGGAAAGGACGTGCCATGGCGGGCTCGGTGCGGCGCAGTTTGAACAGGCTGAGCATGCTCAGGATGTACATCAGGATGGCGCCAAACACAGACATGGTGACGATATTGGCTGTCAACGACTGGCCACCGATGGTGATGAAAGAGTCACTGTAGATGGCGGCAATGCCGACCACGCCGCCAGCCAGAATGGCACGGTGCGGAGTCTTGAAGCGGGGATGCACTTTGGCAAAGTACGAAGGCAGGAATGCCTCGCGGGACAAAGCGTAGATCTGGCGTGAATAACCTAGGATGATGCCGTGGAACGACGCCACCAGACCGAACAAGCCCAGCCACACCAGCATATGCAGCCAGCCGCTGTTTTCACCCACGATGAGCTTCATGGCTTGGGGGAGCGGATCGTTGATGTTGGCCAGTTTGGTCCAGTCACCGGCACCACCGGCAAACACCATCACGCCTACGGCGAGGAACACCAGGGTCAGGATGCCCGTGATGTAGGCAATCGGGATGGAGCGCTTGGGGTCTTTGGCCTCTTCGGCCGCCATGGCTACACCTTCAATCGCAAGGAAGAACCAGATGGCAAACGGAATGGCGGCAAACATGCCGGGAATCGCAGCCCAGCTGAAGTCATCGCTGCCCGACCAGCCCCCTTTGGTAAAGTTGGCCATGGAGAAGCCGGGGGACACCACTCCCATGAACACCAGCAACTCAAAAATCGCGATGACGGTGATCACCAACTCGAAGGTGGCAGCGATCTGGACGCCCACGATGTTGAGCGTCATGAACACCAGGTAGGCGCCCAAGGCCGCGAGCTTGGGGTCCAGCGAGGGAAACTGCACATTCAAGTAAGCCCCGATCGCCAGCGCAATCGCTGGTGGGGCAAATACAAACTCCACCAGTGTGGCAGCACCGGCCAGATAACCGCCGGTGGGGCCGAAAGCCCGCTTGCTATAGGCGAAAGGTCCGCCTGCATGGGGGATGGCCGTGGTCAGCTCGGTAAAGCTGAAAATGAAGGTGGTGTACATCGCGGCGATGAAGAGCGCGGTGACCGTGAAGCCCAGGGTGCCGGCAGATGCCCAACCGAAACTCCAACCGAAGTATTCGCCGGAAATCACCAGCCCGACGGCGATGCCCCAGAGCTGCAAGGTGCTGAGCACCGGCTTGAGCGCATGAGCGCCGGTGGTGGGTTGTGTAGATGACATGGAAGTCCTCCAAGAGGGTTTGAAACAGGGCCCCATGCACGCCGGCATAGGGTTTGCTAGGTGGGAATGTAGGCAGTCGTTCCGTAAGCTGGTATCAAAAAACGGCAAATCTGCAAGACGCACCCACTCGGTGCGTGCGCCTCGACAGCCCGCCTTTTGGAGCACTTCCCGCATGAACTCAGATCCACTCACTGCGCCCTCACTGCGCATCGTTGAAGCCATCGACGCGGACGAACACGCCGCCAACCTGACCGACTGGGAACAGTGCTACGACCAGACTACGGCGGGCGTGTTTCATGGCTTGCTGGAAGAAATCCAGCTACCCGGCCTGCAGGTGTTTCGCGAGAGCACCAGCCAGGGCATGCGGCAGTCCTGCTGTGTGTGGCCGGATGCCGTGTGGTGCGGACTTCCCTACTCCACCGGGAACACGCGTATCAACGGACGCAGTGCTCCTGTGGATAGCGTGTTGGTGCGTCCCGGCAACTGTGAATTCGAGTTGCTGACTCCAGCGGACTACACCATTTTTGGTGTGGTGGTGCGCAAGGACACCCTCGAAAATGCAGCCCAGCGCCTGGGCTACTCGCTGGACTGGGAACGCCTGCAGAACTCCGAATTGGTGCAAGCTTCGCCCACTGCCCGAAGACAGTGCATACACACCATGAGCGACATGCTGCAAGCCGGCGCGAGCCAGAGCGACCGCAAAACACTGGAGTACAGCGCCCTGGAGGCGCTGCTCCCCTTGCTGGACTCTGGCGTCGTTGAAGATGCTGCGCGCCATAGCCTGGCGCGCCGCCAGCGCATCGTGCAAAAAGCACGAGAACACTTGATGGCCCATCGGGACCAAACCGTCACCGCGCTCGACCTATGCGAGCACCTGCACGTCAGCCGCCGCACGCTGCAATATTGCTTCGAAGATGTGCTGGGCATGACGCCTATGCACTACCTCCGCATCCTGCGTCTCAATGGTGCGCGCCGCGACCTCCGCCGCAAACCCGACCGCGCAGTGCGCGACGTGGCGGCCGACTGGAGCTTCTGGCACTTCAGCCAGTTCGCCAGCGACTACCGCAAGCTGTTCGGTCACAGCCCCTCCGAGGCACGGCACCTGAGCCTGCATTGAGGCGGCGCGTAAAATCGCGGCCTTGCTTGATAACCACGAGCCGCCATGATCCGCATCACCGAACTCAAACTCCCCCTGTCCGCCCTGCCGGTCGAAGAGCGCCGCGCTTCTGACGCGCCTTCAGAAACCGAGGCAGACCGCGCGCCTGTCGCCCACCCGGTAGACGCCCTGCAACGACTGTGCGCCCAAGCGTTGGGCATTGACGTAACGGCCATCGCGAGCCTGCAGGTCTTCAAACGCAGCTTCGATGCGCGCAAGGTGGATTTGCTGGCGGTCTATATCGTCGACCTCACGCTGGCAGATGCCTCTCTCGAGGCCGGGTTGTTGGCTCTTCACGCCGGTCACCCCCATATCGGTGCCACCCCGGACATGGCCTACCGCATGGTGGCCCAAGCCCCTGCGGTTCTGAAAGAGCGTCCGGTCGTGGTGGGCTTCGGCCCCTGCGGCATGTTTGCAGCACTGGTGCTGGCGCAAATGGGCTTCAAGCCCATCGTGCTGGAGCGGGGCAAAACGGTGCGACAGCGCACCAAAGACACCTGGGGCCTGTGGCGAAAAAAGAACCTGAACCCCGAGAGCAATGTGCAGTTCGGCGAAGGCGGCGCAGGTACGTTTTCGGACGGCAAGCTCTACAGCCAGATCAAGGACCCGCGCTTTCTGGGCCGTAAGGTCATGCACGAGTTTGTGCAGCACGGCGCGCCTTCAGAGATCTTGTACGAGGCGCACCCGCACATTGGCACCTTCAAGCTGGTGAAAGTGGTGGAAAGCCTCCGCGAGCAGATCATCGCACTGGGCGGCGAAATCCGGTTTGAGCAGCGGGTGACAGATATAGTGCTGGGTCAATCGCTATCAAATCAGGAGCTGCCCGCGCAATGTATACGAGCGCTAGAGGTCGAGAACCTTAACAATGGCAGTCATTACGAGCTGCCGGCAAGCCATGTGGTCATGGCACTGGGCCACAGCTCGCGCGACACCTTTGCCATGCTCTACGAGCGTGGTGTGGCCATGCATGCCAAGCCGTTTTCGGTGGGTTTCCGCATCGAGCACCCGCAAAGCGTGATCGACCGCGCGCGTTGGGGCCGCCATGCGGGGCACCCGCTCTTGGGCGCGGCGGACTACAAACTGGTACACCACGCGGCCAATGGCCGGGCGGTATACAGCTTCTGCATGTGCCCGGGCGGCACCGTAGTGGCGGCCACCAGCGAACCTGGGCGCGTCGTCACCAACGGCATGAGCCAGTACTCCCGCGCGGAGCGCAATGCCAACGCCGGCATGGTGGTGGGCATTGACCCGCCCGACTACCCGGACGATGAAGCCGCTTTTGTGCATGCGTTTGGCGAGGCGAAAGGCAAGCGCTACGCGGCAGAGGCCTCCGCCATGAAGGCCAAAGACCCGAAAGCGGCGCACCCCATGTCCGGCATTGCTTTGCAACGGCAGCTGGAAAGCGGCGCCTACACCCTGGGCGGAGGCACCTACGAAGCGCCTGGTCAGCTGGTAGGTGACTTCATTGCGGCCAAGCCTTCCGCCGAATTCGGCAGTGTGACGCCGTCGTACAAGCCGGGCGTGAAATTGGGTGACCTCGCACCTTCCCTGCCGGCCTATGCCATTGAAGCGATGCGCGAAGCTCTGCCCGTGTTCGGCCGCAAGATCAAGGGCTTTGACATGGCAGACGCCGTGCTGACCGGGGTGGAGACCCGCACCTCCAGCCCCATCAAGATACCGCGCGGCGAGGACTTGCAATGCACCAATGTGCGCGGCCTGTACCCTGCGGGCGAAGGTGCCTCGTACGCCGGCGGCATTTTGTCTGCGGGTGTGGACGGCATCAAAGTGGCTGAGGCCCTTGCGCTGGATTTGCTGAGCAGGGCCCAGCCAAATTGAGCGCGTACTCCCGACGGCAATCAAGTTCGCGGGCAAAACCGAATAAGGATATTTAAGGTTTTGGGCTTCCCTGCCAGCACATCTGGGCGTAGCATGTGCTTACAAAAAACAGGGAGGGCGCCATGTCAACATTTGGCTCTTGGAAAGTCAGCACCAAGCTGGCGGCAGGCTTTGGCTTGCTGATTGCATTGCTTCTTGCCATCAGCGGCACATCCATCTACCGGATAGGTAGCATCAATGACCACGTCAACCGCATCGTGGATGACAGCGCGGTCAAGGTAATCCTTGCCGCCCAACTGGAACTGGGCATCAATGTGCAGGTTCGCAATTTGCGGGCTGCTGTCGTCGGGTTGGCGATCGGCAATGCGGAAGAAGCGAGCTACACCCTGAGTCGGGTCGCTCAAGGTCAAAAGTCCGCGGACGATGCATTTGGAAAATTAAAGAAATCCATCGTCAGCACCAAAGAGCTGGAACTCTTAAAGCCTGTTGAAGAAGCGTTGATTGCCTTCAATGCCGTCAGAGACGAAGCCGTAAAGCGCATCCAGACGGGCAATACGCAAGAGGCAGGTGAGTACTTGGTCAAGAATGTGCGGGGGCCACTCAGCACGCTGACCGCCGCTTCCGATGCTCTGCTGGAGGCTCAGTCAAACACGATAGACCTTGATGGCCAGTCTGCCAAAGCCGATGGTGTTTCGGCCATACAAACCACACTCTTGCTATCGGCTGTTGCCATACTCGCAGCCTTGAGCGTAGCCATCGTGATCACCCGCAGCCTGACCCGTCAGCTGGGTGGTGAGCCGGGCGAAGTGGTCCGTGTGGCCAACGCGATTGCAGAGGGCGACCTGACCGTAGCCATTCCGGCGCACCAGCAGCAAGCCGACAGCGTAGTGGCTGCCATGCTGCGCATGAAGTACAGCCTCACCCACATGGCAGGACTGGTGCATGAATGCAGCGAACAGGTGGCCTCTGCTTCAGAGCAGATTGCCTCAGGCACAGCGGACTTGAGTGCGCGCACCGAAGAACAAGCCAGCAACCTGGAAGAAACTGCCGCATCCACGGAAGAGATTGCCAGCGCCGTGAAGCTCAATGCAGAGCACACCCGCGAAGCCAGCACCATGGCCAACGAAACCTCAGGCGCTGCGCTGGAAAGCGGCCGGCATGTAGATGCCATGGTGCTCACCATGCAGTCCATTGCCCAGTCTTCCAGAAAGATCAGCGAGATCATCGGTGTGATTGACGGCATCGCTTTCCAGACCAACATCCTGGCGCTCAATGCTGCCGTGGAAGCTGCACGGGCAGGCGAACAGGGGCGCGGCTTCGCGGTCGTGGCCTCCGAGGTACGCAGCCTGGCGCAGCGCAGTGCGGACGCCGCCAAAGAAATTAAGACGCTGATCGGCGACAGCATCAATCGTGTGGCCACCGGCGAGCAACAGGCCCAGTTGGCCGGTGCTTCGGTGCAAGGCATAGTGGGTCGCGTGCAGCGCGTCAACGAGCTCATGAACCAGGTTTCTGCCGCCACAGCAGAAGAAAACGCAGGCTTCACCCAGATCAGCGAAGCCATCATGCAGTTGGATCAGGTGACCCAGCAGAACTCCGCACTGGTGGAGGAAAGCGCCGCCGCTGCAGACAGCCTGAAACAACAGGCTGCCCGCTTGAAAGAAGTCGTTGGCATGTTCCGGATTGAGCAGAGCCGCTTGCCCGGATCAGTCACGCCTTTGCAGTTGGCGTATTGATCTGGGTCGCCCACGATCGCTAGACTAGGTTTTCGTGGGCAGCACCTTCACGCTGCCCGCTTAAACAGAGCCAGAAGGGTGCCAGCAACCACGAACAGCGCGCCGAACACCCGGTTCATCATTTTCAGATGCGCCTCGGATTTGAGGGCACGGAGCACCTTGGCGGCCAGGGCCGTGTAGCAGCCCATGACCACCAGATCGGTGAAGCCCAGCGTGGCACCGATGATCAAGTACTGGGGCGCCAGGGGTTGTGCCAAATGAAGGAACTGCGGCACCACAGCCAACAGGAAAACGGTACCTTTGGGATTCAGTGCATTGATGACCCAGCCCTTGAAGATCATGGCACGTGCACTTGGAGATCCGACGTTTTCGGTCTTCGCTGCGAGCGGAACAGCAGGTGCGCGCCATTGCTGGATGCCTAACCACACCAGGTAAGCCACCCCCGCCCATTTGATGGCCAGAAACGCGGAACTGCTGGCGGCCACTACCGCACCCAACCCCGCGCCCACCAACAAAATTTGGGTCCAGATACCCAGCACCAATCCGATGGTGGTGATGTATCCGCGCCGGAAGCCATGATTCAAGCCGGCGCTCATGGCCGCTACCGCGCCGGCGCCCGGAGAAACGCTGATAGCCCAGGAAGCGGCAAAGAAGGCAAGCCAGGTAGAAAGTTCCATCGTGCGAGAGTAAAGATCAAAAGGCGTTTTTAGCACGCTACCAAAGCAAAACCCCTTGGAGCGCGTGGCACCAAGGGGTTTGCTCAAGACACACAGCGCTTTGCGCCGCCGGCTTTACTGCCCGTTGTTGGCTTGCAAGGCAGCAATGCGTTGTTCGATCGGCGGATGGGTCGAGAACAACTGACCGATGCCGCCGGCAATACCCATGGCAGCCACGCTCTTGGGCAGCTCGCCCGGTGTCATGCCACCCAAGCGGGCCAAGGCGTTCATCATCGGCTGCTTGCGGCCCATCAATTGGGCGGCACCTGCATCCGCGCGGAACTCACGCTGGCGGCTGAACCAAGCTACCACCATGGCAGCGGCAAAGCCAAGCACGATGTCCATGACGATGGTGGTCACGTAGTAGCCGATACCGGGGCCGCTGTTTTGCTCGTCGTTCTTGCGCAAGAAGCTGTCCACTGCGTAACCGACGATGCGGCTGATGAACACCACAAAGGTATTCATCACACCCTGAATCAGCGTCATGGTGACCATGTCACCATTGGCGATGTGCGCTACTTCGTGGCCGATCACGGCTTCAATTTCTTCACGAGTCATGCCACGCAGCAAGCCGGTGGACACTGCCACGAGCGCGCTGTTCTTGAAGGCGCCAGTCGCAAACGCATTGGGCTCGCCTTCAAAAATGCCGACTTCCGGCATGCCGATGCCGGCCTTGTCGGCGAACTTGCGCACCGTGTCCACAATCCAGGCTTCATCCGCGTTCTGGGGTTGGGTAATCACTTGAACACCCGATGTCCATTTGGCCATGGGCTTGCTGATCAACAAAGAAATGATGGCGCCGCCGAAACCCATGATGAGCGCAAAGCCCAGAAGTGCGGTCAGGTTCAGGCCATTAGGGGTCAGGAATTTGTTGACACCGAGAATGCTGGCGACGACACCCAACACGGCCACCACCAGCACGTTGGTCAATACAAATAAAAGAATGCGTTTCATAGTTGTCTCAGGAAAGAACGCCCGTTTCGGGCCCACTGGGCTGAATAGTATGGGCGTGAAGTCCGAATTCAAGCACTCCCCCGCTTGAACCCATGAAGTTTATGGCCTTTCATGCCCTACAAGTTGTTACAGGGGAGCGCAGGGAATGTCCGCCAAGGGCTGGGAGAATGTCCACTTTATTGTGAAAACCGATGAGGCACTTGATGAAAGAACTGGATCGCCGCCAACTGTTGACCGGTTTGGCCGCTGGCACCCTGATGAGCGTATCCGGCAACAGCTGGAGTCAAATCGCAAAAACACCTGCACCCAAATTGAAAACCGGGCCCAAGTTAGGGGCCAAATTGCGGATTGTTATCCCGGCCAACGCCGGGGGCGGTTGGGACCAGACCGGTCGGGCCTTGGGTACCGCCATGATTTCTGCCGGAGTGGTCGATGAAATCGAGTACGAAAACAAAGGCGGCAAAGGCGGAACTATCGGTCTGGCGCACTACGCCGAAAAATTTGCCGCAGACCCGAACACGCTGATCATGGGCGGCACGGTCATGGTGGGTGCTGTAGCCCTGCAAAAGCCAGCCGTTGACATGGGCATTCTTGCGCCCTTGGCGCGACTGACGAGTGACTATCTGGTCATGGTGGTGGCCGCCAACTCGCCGATCAAAAATGCCTCTGACCTCTCGGCCGCGATGAAGGCCAATCTGAAAAGCGTGACTGTGGCAGGAGGATCAGCCGGCGGTGTGGACCACATTTTCTCCGGCGTGTTTGCACGCGCCACCGGCGCGAATCCCGACGATTTGACCTACCTGCCGTTTGCCGGCGGATCAGAAGTGGTTTCGGCGGTTTTGTCCGGCAAAGCCACCGTGGGCATTTCTGGCTACAGCGAATTCAGCTCGCAATTGGCAGGCGGACAGCTCCGGGCCATCGGCGTGTCATCGCGCAAATCTTCTTTCGGGATACCGTCCATCCGCGATCAGGGCATGCAGCTGGACATGGCCAACTGGCGCGGCGTATTCACCGGCAAGGCAGTCCCGGCCGAACGCCAGGCCGCCATGGTGGAAGCGGTGCGCCAAGCCACTGCGCACGACAGCTGGAAAGCCGTGCTCAAACAAAACCGGTGGGATGCCTCCTGGCTGACCGGCAAAGACTTTGCCGAACAAATCGACTTTGACCTGACTACCGCACGGGTCATGGTGCACTTGCTCAAGCTCAAGGCTTGATACGCAGTAACGACGGTCAGGCGCTAGCCAGCCGTTGACCTGGGTGCCCGGAAGACACTGGCGTCGGCATAGAAATCAGCCGCCTCGTTCTCCGGCCACCAGCCCGGCACGCCCAGCACCGGCAAGTGGGCAAAAGGCTTGGCTGCGAGCATGGGTGCGCTCAGCGTATCTGCCAGCCAGGCATCCATATCTGCTATCGAATTAGTAGCTGCTCGCGCACGGAATACGTGCGCTGTGATAGGTTTTCGTGGGTAAACCAGCTTTTCCAACAAGGCGTGCCCGAAAAGCACCGGGGTGGCGTCGGCCCACATCGGGCGCAGGGGGCCGAACAGCGTCTGCCAATCCTTGGCGGCCAAGGCATCCCACAATGCGTCCGGTGCCATCAAAAGGGCAGCGTTTTCGTCAAACACCGTCAGCGCATCGCGTGCGGGACCGCGTACCGGTTGGATGCCTGTTTGCGCAATCTGCTCAGCCTGCAAGAGATTGAGCTTCTTCTTGGCCAGCGGGAAATGCATCCAGCAAAGCCCGTTGAAAAAGTCGTGCAGACCGTCGCGGGTGGGCACGCAGCCCGAGTCGAAAATGTGCTGTTCATAAGCACTCCCCGCCGGCAACTCGCTTTGGGGGATGAAGCGCACCGGCGCCAAGCCGGGGGCATTCAACGCCTGCGCCACCGTCAGGCCGGAATCGACCTGAAGCGCCAAGCCCTCACCTAGTTGGCGCCATGGGCTTAGCCAGGGCGCGGACCAGTCAATCGCCTCTAGACCAAACGCCACTGCAGTGCTTCACCCGCGGCCAGGGGTTTGAGTGTGGTTTCGCCAAAGGCGAAGCTTTCGGGCGGGATCCAGCTTTCGCGGCGCAAAGTGATGGCGCCTTGGTTGCGCGGCAGATCGTAGAAGTCTGCACCATGGAAGCTTGCAAAGCCTTCCAACTTGTCGAGCGCGCCCGCGGCGTCAAAGGCTTGGGCATACAGCTCCATGGCAGCGTGCGCGGTGTAGCAGCCGGCGCAGCCCGAGGCATGCTCCTTGAGGTGAGCGGGGTGCGGAGCACTGTCGGTGCCCAGGAAGAACTTGGGCGAGCCCCCGGTCGCGGCTTGCACCAGCGCCTTGCGGTGGGTCTCACGCTTCAAAACCGGAAGGCAGTAGTAATGCGGGCGGATGCCACCGGTAAAGATGGCATTGCGGTTGTACAGCAGGTGATGCGCTGTGATGCTCGCAGCGGTGAAGCGGTCTGCATCGGCCACGTACTGCGCGGCTTCCAGGGTGGTGATGTGCTCAAACACGATCTTCAGCTCTGGGAAGTCGCGGCGCAAGGGAATGAGTTGGGTATCGATGAACACCGCTTCGCGGTCGAACAAATCGATATCGCTGCTGGTCACTTCACCGTGCACCAACAAGAGCATGCCGGCCTTTTGCATGGCTTCCAGCGTCTTGTAAGTCTTGCGCAGGTCGGTGACTCCCGCATCGCTGTTGGTGGTGGCCCCTGCGGGGTAGAGCTTCGCGGCCACTACACCGGCGTCCTTGGCACGCGCGACTTCATCGGCCGGCAGGTTGTCGGTGAGGTAGAGCGTCATCAAAGGCTCAAACTGCACACCCGCCGGTACCGCGGCCTGAATGCGGGCCTTGTAAGCCAGCGCCTGCTCCGTGGTGGTCACCGGTGGCTTCAGGTTGGGCATGATGATGGCGCGGCCAAACTGGGCTGCGGTGTGCGGCACCACCGTATTCAGGGCAGCGCCGTCGCGCACATGCA
The DNA here is from genome assembly GCA_027488985.1 of Comamonadaceae bacterium. Taxonomy (GTDB): domain Bacteria; phylum Pseudomonadota; class Gammaproteobacteria; order Burkholderiales; family Burkholderiaceae_C; genus Allorhodoferax; species Allorhodoferax aquaticus. The sequence goes on from JAIYAR010000018.1 coordinate 16,501, forward strand.
AGTGCCAGTCGTCCGGGCGGGTGAGGGTCAGAGTATTTGGGGTAGCGGTGGTGGTCATGAGCTCTATTGTCCCAAAACCGCAGCCCGCTCCCCGATGCGAACCGGGCTGCTTAAAACGGCACGAAGTCGCTGGGGTACTTCCAGAAGTCCCGCAACAAATAGCTCACGGGCAGATTCAGAGGCTTGTCATTGGGGGGAATCGGCCTGAGGAACCACTTGTCGTAAACGGGCTGAATGTCTTTGCTGACGATCAAACGGCGCATTTCATCGTCCACCAGCTTTTTGAATTCCGGGTCATCTTTGGGCAGCATGATGGCCAGCGGCTCTGTGGTCAGGAACTTGCCCACCACCTTCAAGGCATCGGGCTTGGGCCGGTTGGCTGCCAAACCGAAAAGGAGTACGTCGTCCATCACAAAGGCATCGGCCTCACCCTTTTCCACCATGTCCACCGCTTTGGCGTGGTCAGGGGCTTCGAGGATGGTGATGCGCAAGAGGCGCTCACGATTGGCCTGTTCGGCGGCCTTGAGGGGAGTGGTGCCCTTGGTTGACACCAGCTTCTTACCCTCGAGGTCTTCAATCCGGTCGATCTTGCTGTCAGCCCGCACCAGCAAGCGGGCACCGGTAATAAAGTGCGCAATGGTGAAAGACACTTTCTGGCGTCGCTCAGCGTTGTTGGTGGTGGATCCGCACTCCAAGTCCGCCTTGCCTTCGGCCACCATGGCGATGCGATTGGCCGGCGTGACTTGCAGGAACTCGACTTGCATGTTCTTGGCACCGGTCTTCTTGCGTACAGCCTCAGCCAGCTTCAGGCACAGCTCCACCGCATAACCCACCGGCTTTTTGTCAGCATCCACATACGAAAAGGGGATGGAAGACTCCCGATGGGCAATCACCAACTTGCCGCCTCCAGCGACGCGCTCCAGCACCCCGGAGGCCTGCAGGGGCCCACTCACGCCAGCTGCAAGACTCAAGGCCAGCAAAAGCCCCAAGGGCTTGCGATTAACGACAGACCATATTTTTTTCATATCTACTCCAACGACAGGGCGTGACTGAATGTGTGACTCTAGCCATCCCCTGGGTCCGACGCCAATGCCGATTCATCGGGCCGGTATGCAGGGAGATCATGCAACAACTATGCCGGCACGACCGCGTGGGACTGCAGATAGTCCCACAAAGCCTGGGCAGAGCCCTTGGGTGTGCGGGTCTGGGCACGCTGGGCCGCACTTAAGCTGCGCCCTGCCTCCCGCACGGCCAGACGTTCGCGGTAAGCGCGCACTTCCATGGTGATCTGCAAAGACTTCATGTGATTCGGCAGTGCGCTCACCAGTTTTTTGGCACGCAAGTCTTTCTTGACTGCACTGTGCGGCAGAAAGGCTACGCCATGCCCTTCCAAGGCCATGGCCTTGAGTCCTTCGGCCATGTCGGTTTCGTATACGCGGTCGAAATGGATCGGAACATCTGCTTGCTTCAAGATGAGCTCTACCATTTGCCCCAGGTAGGCACCCGGCGCGTACCCCAAATACGGCAAGGGCTGTCCCAACTTGCCAGGCAGGCTGAACATGGGGTTGCCATCGGCATCCGGTCTGGCATACGGCGCGACTACTTCTTCGCCCAGACTGACCATTTCATAACGGTCGGCATCCAGCTGGTAGGGCTGCGAAGGGTGGTGGTACGCGATCAGCAAGTCGCAGCTCCCTTCCACCAATCGCATCACGGCATCGTGCACGTTGAGGGCAATCAAACGGCTCTTCATGGGGCCGAATTTCTCGCGGAGCTCGGAAACCCAAGCCGGAAAGAAGGTAAACGCCAGAGTGTGCGGCACCGCAAACTCCACCACATCTTGCGCCGCAGTGGTATGCCCGCGCAGCATAGCGCGGGTACTTTGCAGGGCCTGCAGGACCTCCAGCGACTGGTCGTACAGCGTCTCTCCCGCAGGTGTCAGCCGGGTGGGGTAGCTGCTGCGGTCCACCAGATCGGTACCCGCCCAAGCCTCCAGCGACTGGATGCGCCGCGAAAACGCGGGTTGGGTGACGTGGCGCAGTTGCGCGGAACGACTGAAACTCCGGGTTTCAGCCAGAGACACAAAGTCTTCAAGCCATTTGGTTTCCATGGGCGCGGATTATGCGTGAAATGCATGGGCCGGACGAGCTAGGGGTTTCACCCCTGAAGACCGGCCCAACGGGAATAGGCGTCCCGGGTAGACACCGAAACACTTTGAAGCACCTGGGCATATGAGGTCTTGTGGCGCGCCAATAAACGCGCCGAGGCCACCGACTTGGAGCGGCAGTACCAATGGCAGGTATGTTGCATCAGGAAGAGCTCTGCAGACAAGGTAAATGCCCTGCGCTTGGGCGCCAAACCTGCCTGGTTTTCAATCACGGACGCAATGCCGCGTGCATGCAAGGCAAACGCCTGGCGTGCGTCCAAACTCGCAGAGGGCCACCACCGCGTCGCGTAGGGAAGCGCCATCGGCAAACTGCTGATCCGTGTGGCAGCAGCGTCTTCTGTGGCGAATGCTGCCGCAAAGGCTACAAACTGCACGCTCAGGGTTTGCTCCTGCGCCTCCAGGTAACTCCAGACCTGCGCTTGGCGCTCGTCGTCCTTCTCGTCCAGAGCACGGAGGTATCCATCGATCAGGCTTTCCATCAGCTTTTCAATGTCAAAGCGGGAAAGCGCGGCACCCAATAAAGCGATGCGCTCACTCTGGTCTTTTTTCTTGGTCCACGCAAACGCGAATACGGCCACCAACAACAGCAATAAATCCATGGCTTACTCCCCGCTCTGTTGCAAAGCCCACATCGACGCGTACCGTCCATTGGCCGCCAACAGTTCGGCATGGCTACCGCGCTCGATGATGCGGCCTGCGTCCATCACCAGAATCTCGTGGGCATCCACCACCGTAGACAACCGGTGCGCGATCACGAGCGTGGTTTTGTTGCGGGCTACACCTTGCAGCTCGGCTTGGATAGCGCGCTCGTTGGCGCTATCGAGTGCGCTGGTGGCTTCGTCAAAGATCATGACCGGCGGGTTCTTGAGCAGCGTGCGGGCAATGGCCACGCGCTGCTTTTCGCCACCACTGAGCTTCAGACCCCGCTCACCGACCATGGTGTCGTAACCACGGGGGGCAGCCGCAATAAAGCCATGAATGTGCGCGGCCTTGGCCGCGGACTCCACCTCGCTGCGGCTGGCACCGGGTCGCCCATAGGCGATGTTGTATTCCACCGTGTCATTAAAGAGCACCGTGTCCTGCGGCACGATGCCGATGGCCTGACGCACGCTGCTTTGGGTCACATTGCGGATGTCTTGTCCTGCAATGGTGATGCGGCCTTGCTGCACATCGTAAAAACGGAACAGCAACCGCGCCAGAGTCGACTTGCCCGAACCGCTGGGCCCCACCACCGCCACGGTTTTGCCCGCAGGAATCTCAAAACTGATGCCGTGCAGGATAGTGCGAGCCTCGGTACCCACTGCGGCTTGGCTGCCTGCGGGGTCGTAGCTGAAGGTCACATCTTCAAAGCGCACACTGGCGTCGGCGCCGGGTGGGGCCAGTTGCAGGGGGCGTGCATCGGGCGAATCAGCAATCTCGCGCTCGCGCTCCATCAGGCCGAACATCTTCTCCAGGTCGGTCAGGCTCTGTTTGATTTCGCGGTAAATCACGCCCAAAAAGTTCAGGGGAATGTAGAGCTGGATCATGAAGGCATTGACCATGACGAGGTCGCCCAGCGTCATGCGCCCGTCCACCACACCCTGCGTGGCACGCCACAACATGGTGACCAGCGCACTGGCAATGATGAGTTGTTGCCCGCTGTTGAGCAGGCTCAGGGTGCGCTGGCTCTTGACAGCTGCACGGCGGTAGCGCTCCAGGTTTTCGTCGTAACGGCGAGCCTCGAATTCTTCATTGTTGAAGTACTTCACCGTCTCGTAGTTCAGCAGCGAGTCAATGGCGCGGCTGTGCGCCGTGCTGTCCATCTCGTTCATCTTCTTGCGGAACTGTGTCCGCCATTCGGTCACTGTGACAGTGAAGCCGATATACAGCACCAGCGCAATACCGGTGATCCACGCGAACCACACATCGAACTTGACCGCCAGCAGCGAGAGCACCAGCGTCACCTCGATCAGCGTGGGCACGATGCTGTAAAGCGAATAGTTGATCAGCGAATGCACGCCTCGGGTGCCCCGCTCGATGTCACGGGTCATGCCGCCGGTCTGGCGCTCCAGGTGAAAGCGCAAACTCATCGCATGCAGATGGCGGAACACCTGCAGGCTGATGGACCGCGCAGCGCCCTCCGTCGCTTTGGCAAACACCAACTCGCGCAGCTCGCTGAACACCGAGGTGCACAAGCGCAGGGCGCCATACCCCACCAGCAGGGCCACGGGCACCACCAGCACGGCTGCGGCGTCTCCGGGCTTGATGGTCATCGCGTCCACCAGGTTCTTCAGCAGCAGGGGCACGCCTACGTTGGCCACCTTGGCGCTCACCATGAAGGCCAGCGCCGCCAGCACCCTCCATTTGTAAGTCCACAGGTAGGGGAACAGACGCCGCAAGGTGCTCCAGTCCGACTTGGGGGGGATGTCGGGGGTTGAGGGGATTGCAGCAGGGGCTGCCGCAGGGAGACTGGAGGGGCGCATTGGGGGACAATTCGGAATAGTTTCAGTTCAGGATTGTGCCCATGTCTACCGTTTCAAGTTCCAGCCACGTTCAATTGCCTACCGACCAGGAGCTGGTTCTTAAAGTCATCCCCATGCCTGGAGACTGCAATGCAAACGGCGACATCTTCGGCGGCTGGGTCATGGCCCAGGTTGACCTGGCCGGCTCGGTGCTGCCCGCGCGCTACACGCAAGGGCGCATGGCCACGGTGGCGGTGAACGAGTTCATCTTCAAACAGCCGGTGCGGGTGGGCGACATCTTGAGTTTCTTTAGCAAAGTAAGTCGCATAGGCCGCACCTCCATCACTGTCAAAGTCGAGGTGTATGCCGAGCGCTACCGGTCGCAAGGGCAGTACACCAAAGTCACCGAGGCGTCACTCACCTATGTCGCGATAGACGACCAGGGACGCCCTCGCCCCATACCCAAAGACACTGAATAGCGCTATGTTTTTGATAGCTACTCGCGCTTATTCCATAAGCGCCAGAGCAGCAAAATCCTTCAAGCATGCATAGCGGATACCCTGCGGATTAGAGGGGACTTCCTAGGGTCTACGAGATCAGTGGGAACCCTATCGGCGATTAGGGGACACAACGATATAACCGGACTGCACTTACCAAGGAGACAACGTGCAGTTCCTTCAATTGCTGATCAGCGGCGTGGCACAGGGGTGCATCTACGGCCTGATCGCGCTGGGCTTTGTACTGATTTACAAAGCCACCGAAACCGTGAGCTTCGCCCAAGGCGAATTGATGATGCTGGGCGCCTTCGGCGGTCTGGTGGGCATGACCATGCTGGGCATGCCTTACTGGATTGCGGTACCCAGCGCCATCTTGGGTATGGCCCTCTTCGGCGTGTTCCTGGAGCGCCTGGTCATTCGCCCCATTTTGGGGCAGCCTGCTTTCTCGATCGTGATGCTCACCATCGGCATCGGTTACGTGGCGCGGGGCCTGATCACCATGATCCCCGGCATCGGCACCGACACCAACGCGCTGGCCGTGCCCTACAAGGACGAGATCCTCAAGTTCGGCGGCAATGAAATGGGCATAGGCGCCCTGGTGCTTAACGTGGAGCATCTTGTCATCATCGGCGCCACGGGTGTGCTTTGCGTGTTGTTGTTTGCGCTGTTCCGTTACACCAAGCTGGGCATTGCCATGCAGGCAGCTTCCCAGAACCAGCTTGCGGCCTACTACATGGGCATTCCGGTTCAGCGCCTCAATGGTTTGGCTTGGGGCCTAGCGGCTGCGGTGGCTGCGATTGCGGGCATCCTGCTCGCGCCCATTACCTTTGTGCACGCCAACATGGGCTTTATCGGCCTCAAGGCCTTCCCTGCCGCGGTGGTAGGCGGCTTCGGCAGCCTGCCCGGCGCGATTGTGGGTGGGCTGGTGATCGGCCTGGTGGAGTCGTTTGCCGGCTTCTACCTGCCCGATGGCTTCAAGGACACAGCTGCCTACGTGGTGGTGCTCGTCATGCTGATGGTCAAGCCCAACGGTTTGTTCGGCGAAAAATTGCGGAAGAAAGTCTGATGCGTTTCATTTTCAAGACCGATTACGCGCAGGACATCAAGCTCGCCAAACATGGCGGACATGTCTTCTGGTACAGCGCACTGGTGGTGTTGCTCTTGGCCGCCCCATGGCTGCTTACCGAGTACAGCCTGGCCCAACTGAACCTGGTGCTGATTTACGCCATCGCGGGCCTGGGCCTGATGCTGCTTGCCGGCTTTACCGGTCAGTTCTCGCTGGGGCATGCTGCGTTTCTGGGTGTGGGTGCCTACACACAGGCGTACCTAACCGCGGCTGGCTTACCATTCGTCCTGTCACTGGGGATGTCGGCCGCGCTGTCCGCACTCATCGGCATTGTGGTGGGCTTGCCGGCCTTGCGGCTCAAGGGCATTTACCTCGGCATGGCAACCCTGTCTTTCGGCTTCATCATCGAAGAAGTGTTTGCTCGGTGGGAATCGGTGACCGGCGGCAACGCAGGCAAAGCCGTCTCCGCCATCCAGATGTTCGGCTACGACGTGGGTAGCGGCCAAGGGTTCTATTTTGTGTGCCTGACGGTCACCGTGATCTGCACTCTGGGCATCCTGAACCTGCTGCGCTCGCCCACTGGCCGTGCATTTGTGGCCATCCGCGACTCCGAAATCTCGGCGCAGAGCATGGGCATCCATCTGGCTTACTACAAAACACTCTCGTTCTCCATTTCAGCCGCTTTGGCCGGCATGGCGGGCGCCTTGTATGCGCACAACCTGCGCTTTATCTCGCCAGACCAGTTCAACCTGCTGCAGTCGATCGACTTGCTACTGATGATTGTGATCGGCGGTCTGGGCTCGGTACACGGCGTGTTTTTGGGGGCCATCTTCCTCATCATCCTGCCGCAGGGTATCTCAGCCGGCAAAGAGTTTTTGCCCGAATTCATCGGCCAGGCGCCCGGCCTCAAGAGCGTGATTTATGGCTCTGTGCTGATCGCCTTTGTGCTGTTTGAACCCATGGGCTTGTATGGCCGTTGGCTCAAGGTGCGCACCTATTTGCAGATGTTCCCGTTCTACCGCAAGGGCATGTTCAAGCGGCAGAAATCCTTCCAGAAATCGGACCGGTTGAAATGAACTCCGACACACTTCTCTCGGCCCAAGACCTGAGCGTGCGCTTCGGCGGCGTTCTGGCGGTCAACAAAGTCAGCTTCGACGTCAAGCAAGGCGAGGTCTTCACCCTCATCGGGCCCAATGGTGCCGGCAAGACCACGGTATTCAACCTGATCAGCCGCATCTACACGCCCACCACCGGCAGCATCACCTACATGGGCCCGCAGGGCCCGCTGCAGCTGACCGAGCAGGCCCCGCAAAACGTGGCCTCACTTGGTATTGCGCGTACATTCCAGAACATCGAGTTGTTTGAGCACGCCAGTGTGCTGCACAACCTGTTGATCGGCCGCCACACGCACCGCAAAACATCGCTGTGGCAAGACCTGCTGTTCACTCCCGCCGTGCGCGAGGCGGAACTCAAGGCTCGTGAAAAAGCCGAGGAGGTGATTGAGTTCCTCGACCTGCAGCACTACCGCGACTCGCTGGTCGCAGGCCTGCCCTACGGCGTGCGCAAGGTGGTAGAGATGGCGCGAGCCCTGTGCACCGAACCCAAGCTGCTGCTGCTCGACGAGCCCTCCAGCGGCTTGAATGTGGAAGAAACCGACGACATGGCTTTCTGGATCCAGGACATCAAAAACGAACTGGGCATCACGGTGCTGATGGTGGAGCACGACATGAGTCTGGTCTCCAAAGTCTCTGACCGTGTGCTGGCCATGAACCAGGGCGAAGTGCTGGCCATGGGCAGCCCGCGGGAAGTGCAAACCGACCCCGCCGTGGTGGAAGCCTATCTGGGCTCCATTGACGATGTGTCGTCCCTGCGCCGTCAACCTTCCCGGGAGGCCGCATGAGCACCTTGCCTCCCCCCATCAGCGACCAGCCTGTGCTCAAGCTGCTGAATGTCGAGAGCTCCTACGGCCCCATCAAGGCCATCCGGGGCGTGAGTCTGCAAGTGCGCCGCGGCGAGATTGCTACCGTATTGGGCTCCAACGGCGCGGGTAAGACCACCATTTTGAAAACCATCTCCGGCATCATCGATCCGCGCAAAGGCTCCATCGAGTTCAAGGGACAGGACATCACCGCCCGCGACCCGGCGTACATCGTGCAGGAGGGCTTGAGCCAGGTGCCTGAAGGGCGCGAGGTGTTTCCCCTGCTCAGCGTGCATGACAACCTGCTCATGGGTGCCTTCACCCGCGCAGACCGCGATGGCGTCGCCAAAGACCTGGCGACCGTGTATGGCTACTTTCCGATTCTCAAAGAGCGATCTGCGCAAGACGCCGGCTTGCTATCGGGCGGGCAGCAGCAAATGCTGGCCATCAGCCGTGCACTAATGGCAGACCCCGACCTGATCCTGCTGGACGAGCCCAGCCTGGGTCTGAGCCCGAAACTGACCAAAGAGATTTTTGAAATCGTGGTGCGCATCAACCGCGAGCGCGGCACCACCATCCTGCTGGTGGAGCAAAACGCCAACATGGCGCTCAACGCCTCGGACTACGGCTATGTGCTGGAGAACGGACGCATCGTCATGGAAGACACCTGCGCCAACCTGCGCGAAAAAGACGACATCAAAGAGTTTTACCTTGGCATGAAGGAGGACGGAGTGCGCGGGGAACGTCGTTGGAAAAAGAAGAAAAACTGGAGATAGCAGCATGAACGGACTCTGGGATACCAGCGACATCCAGCCACAAAGTGGCATCGCCATGGCGGGGGAGACGATTCCGGCCATGTTCTGGAACGCCGTGGCCGCCCGCGGCCCCGACATCTGGCTGCGCCAGAAGCACCTGGGCCTGTGGCGCAGTTGGACCTGGAACCAAACGGCCGACGCCGTGCGCGAGATCGCCGGTGGGCTGATCAGCCTGGGCTTTGAGCAAGGCCACACCGCGTCCATCCTGGCCAACACCGTGGTGGAGTGGGTGTGGGCGGACTTGGCCGTGCTCTCGGCCGGTGGTGTCTCCAACGGCATTTACCCCACTGACGCGCCCAGCCAGGTGCAGTACCTGTGCGAGGACTCCGGCACCCGCTTCCTGTTTGTCGAAGACGACGAGCAACTCGACAAGGCGCTGGAAGTGCGCGCGCAGTGCAGCACCCTGCAAAAAATCATCGTCATGGACATGGAAGGCCTGCGTGGGCTGGATGACCCTGACGTTCTCAGCCTCGACGCCCTGCGGGCTCTGGGCCGCACCTACAACGCTGCCAACCCCAACGCCGTGCCCCAGCGCAGTGCGGCCTGCAAACCTGAAGACCTGGCCATTCTGGTCTACACCTCCGGCACCACCGGCAAGCCCAAGGGCGCCATGCATTTGCACCAGGGGATTGTGTATTCAGTGCGCGGGTACAACACCCTGATCGCCCAGGACGCCAGCGACGAACGCATGTGCTTTCTGCCGCTGTGCCACATTGCCGAGCGGCTGGGAGGCGAGTACTTCTCGCTCTACACCGGCGCCAAGCTCAACTTCGTGGAGAACCCGGAAACCATCCCGGAAAACGTGCGGGAGATTGCCCCCACCGTGTTCACCGCCGTGCCGCGGGTGTGGGAGAAGTTTTACTCCAGCGTCATGATTGCGCTCAAAGAGTCCGGCAAGTTCCAACAGTTCGTGTACGGCTGGGGCATTGGCGTGGGCACCCGCATTGCCGACAAGGTGCTGGCAGGTCAGCCGGTGGAAACGTCTTTGAAGCTGCAGTTCAAGCTGGCCCAAGTGCTGGCACTGAACAATGTGCGCAAGCTCATCGGCATCCACCGCTCGCGCTTCCTGATCACGGGTGCAGCTCCCATCTCGCCGGATCTGGTGCGCTGGTATCTGGCCTTGGGTTTGCCCATGCTGGAGGTCTGGGGCATGACAGAGACTTGTGGCGCCTCCACCGGAGTGCCAGTCAACAAGATCAAGCCCGGCTCCATCGGCCCGGCAGCGAGCTTCAATGAGGTCAAGCTGGACCCGGCCACCGGCGAGATCATGGTCCGCGGCAAAAACGTATTTGCCGGCTACCTGAACCTGCCTGAGAAAACCGCAGAAACCATCACCCCCGATGGCTGGCTGCACACCGGCGATGTGGGCGTGGTGGATGAAGACGGCTACTTCCGCATCACCGACCGGATGAAAGACATCATCATCACGGCGGGCGGCAAGAACATCACGCCGAGCGAGCTGGAAAACGACCTGAAGTTCTCCCCCTACATCACCGACGCAGTGGTCATCGGCGACAAGCGCCCCTACCTCACGGTGATCATCATGATCGACCAGGAGAACGTCGAGAAGTTTGCCCAGGATGCGGACGTGCCATTCAGCAACTACGCATCCCTCACCCGCGCACCAGAGGTGCAGGCCCTTATCCAGGCCGAGCTGGACCGGGTGAACAAGAAGTTTGCCCGCGTTGAGCAGATCAAAAAATTCTTCCTGCTGGAAAACCAGCTGACCGCGGAAGATGAGGAACTCACCCCCACCATGAAGCTCAAACGCAAGCTGGTGGAGAAGAAATACGAAGCCCGGATAGAGGCCATGTACCGATAGCAGCTGTGCTGCACCCCTTTGCAAAGAGAACCAACGAGGAGACACAACCATGAAACTGCGTACCGCCATCGCACTGGGCACCCTGGCCCTGACCGCGACTTTTGCCAGCGCCCAACAAGGCGTGAGCAAAGACGAAATCCTGCTGGGCTCCATCCAGGACCTCTCCGGTCCTCTGGCTGGCTTCGGCAAACAATCCCGCGCCGGCATGCTGCTGGCCGTGGACGAAATCAATGAGCAAGGTGGCATCAACGGCCGCAAGCTCAAACTGCTGGTTGAAGACTCCGGCTACGACCCCAAGAAGGCCGTGCTCGCTGCCCAGAAGCTGGTCAACCAGGACAAAATTTTCATGATGGTCGGCCATATCGGCACCGCCCAAAACATGGCGGCCATGCCGGTGCAGTTTGAGAAGAACGTGATCAATTTCTTCCCGATCACCGCTGCCCGCGAAATGTATGAGCCCTTCCACAAGCTCAAGTACTCGTTTGCCGCACCGTACTACGACCAGATGCGACTGGCCGTGCCCAAGCTGGTGAAAGAAAAAGGCGCCAAAAAGGTCTGCACTTTGTACCAGGATGACGACTTCGGTCTCGAAGTGCTCAAGGGTGGTGAAGACGGCTTGAAGACCATCGGCATGGAATTCGCCGAGAAGACCTCCTACAAGCGTGGAGCCACCGACTTCTCGTCCCAGGTCTCAAAAATGCAGGCCAGCGGTTGCGACTTTGTGGTGCTGGGCACCATCATCCGCGAGACCATCGGCGCCATCGGCACCGCCCGCAAGTTGGGATACAACCCCACCTTCATCGGGTCGAGTGCTGCCTACACCGACCTGATCCACAAGATCGGCGGCAAAGCCATGGACGGGCTCTACGCCACCATGACCGTGCAGAACCCCTACACCGATGAGCAGACGCCCGGCATCCGCTTCTGGGCCAACAAGTACAAGACCAAGTTCAATGAAGACCCCACCGTCTTCTCGGTCTACGGCTACATGATCATCAACACCTTTGCCTCAGCAGCCAACAAGGCCGGCAAGAACCTGACCACGGATTCGTACATCAAGGTCATGGACAGCATGACCATTCCGGCAGACATGTTCGGTGCACCGGTCCAAACCTTCACCGCCACCAAGCGTCTGGGCAGCGGCGCATCCCGCCTGTCCCAGATTACCGATGGCAAGTGGAAGGTCATGTCTGAGTACGTGAGCGACGCGCCTGCGAAAAAGTAAGCAACGTCAGCTACCCATGGAAAAGGCCACCTTCGGGTGGCCTTTTCCATGGCGGATTGGATTTCGCAGAATTGTTGATGCGACAAGAACAGAAACCCAAACGTGTTTCAGGCTTCCAGATGTTTGTGGGGCAGCTTCAGGCTGATTGCGGTCTTTCGCAGTGCTCTAAAGCAGTCGTCAACGTTTGAGTTAGGCCACGCGCGAGGCAGACTCACGAATGGCAGCCTGAAGCTCATTGATGGCTACTTCGACTGCTGCGCCGTCAGCCCGAAAGTCCTCTAGTTTGTGCATCAGGCCTCCGATTGAGGAGGGAGAGAAAGACCAGCCTTCGACACTCGACCAACCTTGAACGACCGAATACCCGTTCGACGTGGCTGTGCAGCGCAACCAGCCCGTACATTGGTCTGAGAAATCAAATGGCAGATTGGCAGTCTCGCCGACTTGGAGGCTACAGACTGCCTCAAGCCACTGCTCGTGAAGCCGCAAAAGAACTGCTCGGATTTTTCGTTCGTCTTCGATATCTGGAAGAAGCTCGCTGTCGATTGCAAAGTAGTACGAGTCGCATATCCACTTTTGCTCGGCAAAGCGCAGCACGATGTCTTGGTGCCCGGTCTTGTTGTCGTGGAAGGTAAGGCTGAAATCAACTTTGTGCGGCCTAACGAATAATGTATTGAAGAGTAATCGACATCGTATCAAACGGAACCTTGCCGGGGGAGGACCGTTTCCGCCGCGAAGCCGAGGCGTCTACAGACTGGTTGCGGACATTGGCTACTTGCAAAACACGAACACGCGCGAACTATCTGTAGTCAGTCGAGCGCCATCAACTACCTGCAACTTGCCGCGTTGTACGAGTGAATACAAATCCCTTTGTTGTGGTCCGTAAAGTGCCTGACCCATCAAAGATTTACCGAACTCATATAGCGCCTCTCGACTGGAAAATTCGAGATAAACGTCTCTATTAGTGTCATCAACGCGGAAGCGGACATTGTGTGCCTCAGAATTGGCAACAACATCTGACACTTCATCATCGGGGCCAATTTGGAGTTCAGATTTCATACTAGAAGCTACTGGGTAGATGAGTTATTTGTGTCTGCCTTGATGGCGGTAGCTGAGGCGCCTACAGACTGTAAGCCGTATTTGCCACCGCCGCAAAGCAGACACTCCGATGTCACGTTGGCGTTCGCTATCACCCGGCCGCTGGTTGATCATTACATTCAAAACACGCGCCATCTCCGGCTCCACTGACACCGTGTTCTTGTCCGATGTTTAGTCTGTAGTGGACGCTCCAACCCACCAACCACGCCCATCGTCGGAAACCAAGGTCCAAAGAAATGCCCCCCACCATTCGTTGCCGGCATCAAAATAGTTGGACCAGCTTGTTGACCATTTGCGTATTGAAAAGTGGGTGAGATCGCCGAACAATCTCGCCAACGAATCTGAGCAAATCGCCTGGCTCTCAGCATCATTCGCGCTACGAATGCCATATGGCGGATCGGTAAAAGCATGCGTGTACTCGCTGACGAATTCATCGACAGCGATAAGCGAAGATGTTGCGTTGTCGATTTCGTACGTGAGGTAAAACCGGTCCGCTCGTCCAAGTTTGCTTGGGTCGACAGCATTCTTGAATCGACCTGGATTAGCAAGCACATCTCGCTTCAGATCGGCAAAGTACCCCTCATTTCGCTTGGAGCGCTCTTCCATGCCACTTCGGGCGAGTTGCTTGTGGATAGTCTCCGAGTCCGCATTCATGAGCGGCACTGCGAAGTGAAAGCACTCGACGATAACATTAAGGCGTTCGCCGAGATCTAAAAGATAAGCGCCGTGCTCCCCAGTTCCGAAAGAGTCAGAAATTAGTTTGAACTCATCCATAGTCGGCCGAATGTCTATTCATGCATAGCGCACTTCATCAGGATGACATGGCAGTTGGTTCGATAACGTTGCATCACAATTTGGGAATTCATAGTGTGAATCAACCGGCTACAGCAATGGGCTAGGTAGATATTCAGACCGATGGAAAACGACAATATCGTCAAGTAGCTTATCTGAGATTGGCTTGCCTCCGCTCGATCTGAACGGCCAATCCAAACGACCGCTTCCGCTGCAAAGCAGACGTTCGCTTCACACAGACCTCAAATCGTAAAGCCAGATCCAAGCTACTTGCGCAACCAATGAAACAAACAAGCGTCACATCTGGCGTACTTCTTGGTCATTTATGCCCCTAGCACGCATAGAATATGCGGGAGCAGCTCCTAAAAATATAGCAAATCAGGAGACGATGTAAGCCGCAGACCCGGTGGACAGCAGCTTGCCATCCGCGCCCAGAAACTCCATGCGGGTAGACGCCACGCGTGAGCCCAGGCGCATCACCTCGGCGTGCAGCTCGAACTGCTCGCCAATGCCGGGGCGCAGGTAGTCAATTCGCAAATCGATGGTGCCCAGTTTGGCAAAGCGGTGCAGGCGCTGCGGAGGCGCTTCGTCCATGTGGCGAGCGCCTATGGCGGCCATCACCGCCAGGCCACCCATGGCATCCAGCCCTGCGCTGATCACGCCGCCGTGTATGCGGTTATAGGCATAGTGCCCCACCAGCTCCGGGCGCATGACAATGCGGGCCTTCACTTTGTCGGGGGCGATAGAGGTGATCTTCAAGCCCAGCATCTGGTTGAAGACGATGCTCACTTCAAAGATGCGAGTCAGGCCTTCGATGAACTCCGGCTCAAAAACGATGGGGGCTGCGACGGACTCTGCATGGGGGGTTTTAGACATGCCGCATTCTCACAGGCCGAGCTGACGGCTTGCCAACTCTTTCATGATTTCCTCAGCGCCGCCGCCGATCATCATCACCTTCACTTCACGGTAGATTCGCTCGCATGCCGTGCCCCGCATGAAGCCCATGCCACCCAAAATCTGCACGCCCTGGTCTGCGCAGAACTGCATGGTCTGGGTCGCGTGGTTCTTGAGCAGGCACACCTGCGCCACCCACTCTGCGCCCTTGGCAGACTTGTCGCCACGGTCACCGGCGTCCGCCCGCGCGGCCACCGCATGCAGCCACGCTCGGGTGGACTCGATGCGCATCTTCATGTCCATGAACTTGTGGCGGATCACCTGGTGATCAATCAGCGCGGTGCCAAAGGTTTTGCGCTGCTGCGCCCAGCTCAAAGCTTCGTCGTAGCAGCACTCTGCAAAGCCTAGCGCCATGGCCGCCATGGACAGGCGCTCGCCGTTGAAGTTGGTCAGGATGATCTTGAAACCCGCCCCCTCCTCGCCCACGAGGTTGGTGGCCGGCACTCGCACGCCGTCAAAGCGCAGCTGGGCGGTGTCCGAGCAATGCCAACCCATTTTTTGGAGAGGACTTCGCGACAAGCCGGGCGCATCGCCGGGCACCATGAGCATGGAGATGCCCATGGGGCCCTTGTTTTTGACGTCAGTGCGCACCGCCACCGTAATCCAGTCCGCGCGCATGCCGGAGGTGATGAAGGTTTTTTCACCATCCACCACATACTCGTTGCCCTCCAGGCGGGCTGTGGTTTTGAGTGCAGATACATCCGTGCCACCACCAGGCTCGGTAATAGCCAGTGCGGCAATCTTGCGGCCGGCCAGCACATCGGGCACCACTTGCTGCTGCAAAGCCGCAGAGCCATGGCGCAGCACCGGTGGCAAGCCGATGTTGTGGCTGAACAGGCTGGCCATGAGGCCGCCACTGCCCCCGCTGCGGGCGAGCGCAATAGTGAGCGCGTTGCGCAGTGCCCACGGCGCCGGTGTGCCGCCAAAACGCTCGGGGTAACCCAGCCCCAGCCACCCGAGATCGGCAGCGCGCTGGTACAGGCTGCGGGGGAACTCGCCTGCCTCTTCCCAGTCCGCCAGATGCGGGGCCACCTCAGTCTGGATGAAGCGGCGCGCTGCATCCTCCACGGCAGCCACGTCCTCCGGGCCGAAGTCATGGATCAACTCTTGCGCCGACTCAGCGAGGGCGCTCATGACTGAAACACCTTGGGCGTGCTGGCGCGGTGAAAGCCGTTGAAGGGCTTGATGGCATCGCGCGCTTGCGCTTTTTCGTCCGCCACGCGCATGGGCCAGCCCATGCGCACCTGGGGCCGCGCACCGTCAATGCGCAGCGTGGTGCCGCTGATGAACGCCGCTGCAGGGCTTAGCAAAAACACAATGCCGGCAGAGGTTTCGGCCTCGGTGCCAAAGCGGCCCAGGGGCACGGTCTTGGCCATTTCGCGCAACATGGGGCCCATTTCGGGCGGATAGTGGTCCATGCCGCTGGAGGCGATGTAGCCCGGCGCAACAGCGTTCACCCGCACCCCACGGCCTGCCCACTCGGTGGCTGCAGTCTCGGTAAAGCTCACCATGCCGGCGCGCGCAGCACCACTGTGCCCCATGCCGGGCATGGAGCCCCACATGTCGGCCACGATGTTGACGATGGCGCCGCCATGCTTGCTCATGCTCTGGCTGAAGCACTCGCGCGCCATCAAAAAGCCGCCGGTCAGGTTGGTGTTGATGACCGCCTCCCAGCCCTTGGCGCTGATGGCTTCCAGCGGCGTCATGTACTGGCCCCCGGCGTTGTTCACCAGGCCGTCAATGCGGCCGTGCTGCGCCACGATGGCAGCGACACAAGCCTTCACGGCGTCTTCATTGCGGATGTCGCACACATGCTGGCTGACTTTTCCGCCGTCCTCGGTGATCTCAGTGGCCGCTTTTTCCAGCTTCTCGGGCTTGCGGCCTATGAGCGCCACGGTGGCGCCCAAGGCCGCCAGTTCATGGGCTGTGCAGCGGCCAATGCCGGAGCCGCCTCCGGTAATCACCACCACTTTGCCGGCGAACAAGCCGGGCGCGAAGACTGAACCGTAAAGCATCACACCTCCTGAATGAACATGGCCACGGCGTGTTCGCCGAGCGCTTCTACCGTGGCCCCTTTAGCGGGGTCGAACCATTGCACCGACCAGTTGAGCGCGCCCAGAATCAGCAGGCGCGCAACACCCACCGGTGCTTTGAGCTGGCCACCGTCCTGCAGGGCTTGCAACACCGGCACCCAGAGGGCCTCGTAGTCGGCAATCAGTTTGTGCAGCACCTTGCGCTGCGGGCGCTGCAAGGAGCGCCACTCATACAGCATGACCGGCACAAAGTCGTTTCCCGGACCGAGCAGCACCTCAAAGTGCGCATGGACGAGGCGGCGTAGTTTGTCGGCCGAGCTCAGTGCGGCATAGGCGGCATCGCCCAGCACACGCTGCTGGTTGGCCAGCGCCGAATACATGCCCGCCTCCATGACGGCGAACAGGAGCGCGTCTTTGCTTTTGAAGTGGTAGAAGGGCGAGCCGCTTTGCATGCCGGCCGCGTTGGCAATGTCGCGGGTGGTGGTCGCGGCGAACCCTTGGCGGCGGAAGAGCTGGGCTGCGGCCTTGAGCAACTCGTGTCGGCGGTTGCCGTCATCGCGCTCATCTTCGGTTTTGCGAGGACGGCCGCGCGGGCGCTTGGCCTCGGGCGGCGGAGTCTCGATCAGCAGGGTTTCGGCTTCAGCGGCGGTATAGGGCGTCATGCCCGCACCTTACCAAAGCCGAATATTTATAGCAAGCAAATGCTTGGCATAAATCTGATGGTGTCAGTTCTTGGCGGTGGATCTGGGTGGTAGGGCACGCGTTTCACCCACCGCCATCACCGAGAAGCGGTCCTCGGGCACCTTCAAAGTGCGGCGGGCCAGCACCAAGTCTTGCGGAGCTTGATCCAGCGGCTCGTCGGTTAGCGCGAAAGTGCCCCAGTGCATGCCGATGCTTTGCTTGGCGCCCAGATCGAGGTGCATTTGCACCGCCTCGTCGGGGTTCACGTGCTGCTCGCGCATGAACCAGCGCGGCTCGTAGGCCCCGATGGGTAGCAGGGCGACATCAAAACCACCACCCAAGGCCTCGGTCTGCCGGCTGGCCAAGCGCAAGCGGGTGTCGGCAAAGTCTTTGCTGTAGCCCGTGTCGCCACCGAAATACCAGTGCAGATCCCGGCCCAACACGGCCCAACCGCCCCATAAAGTGGTGCTGCGGTCCGCCACGCCGCGGGCCGACCAGTGCTGCACCGGCGTGAGCACAAAGTCCACTCCGCGCACACTGTGCTGTTGCCACCAGTCAAGCTCGACCACGCTGTCGACACCCTGCGCCTCGAACCACGGCTTGAGACCTAGCGGCACCAGAAACAGGGTACGCCCCCCTTCCGCCATGGCCTTTTGATGCAAGCCAACGATGCTTGCACGGTCCAGATGGTCGTAATGGTTGTGAGAGATGATGACCACATCCACAGGCGGCAAGGACTCCAGGGCCACTCCGGGTGCTACCACCCGTTTGGGCCCGAACAGCTGTACGGGGGAGGCGCGCTCGCTGAAGATGGGGTCGGTCAGCACATTCAAGCCTGCGGCCTGCACCAGCAGACTCGCGTGCCCCAGCCAGGTAATGGCAGGTGGCGAATCCGATTGACCCGCGGTGCTGTCGGGTGCACTGCGCACATAACCCTGAATGCGCGGCAGATCGGGCGCGACCTGCGGCGTCGGCGTCCGGGCGGGCTTGGGCAGGCCTTCGCGCCAGGACTCCCACTGCCAACGCAGCAGTTCCGAGAACCCTTTGGTGACAGTGCCTGCATAGTGGTTACGAAAGCCATCCGGCGTGTGATGCGGCTTGCTGGGGTCGTAGTAGGGGTTTGCGGCGGCCATGCCGGCCACACACATCGCTACTAAAAACATAGCTGTTCGCGCAATATCCACGAGGGCTAGAGATCGATTTCGCATAAGAACGTACCTACTATTCAAAGCTTGATCACGTCGGGAGAGCTGCGTTTTGGGTGAAAGCGGAAACCTGGCTCCGCTTGCAGCCTTCGGCTGTCGAACTCAGACTTTGCTGAAGTCTGGCTTGCGCTTTTGGTGAAAACGCAAGCCCGCACTTCGTGCGCATCCTTCGGATACACCCTTCAGACTTTGCTGAAGTCTGGCTTGCGTTTTTCCATGAACGCCGTGAAAGCCTCTTTGGCGGAAGGCTCACCCAGCATGCGGCCGAAGCTCACGGCTTCTTCGTCGATGCGGGCAAGCACATCGGCCAGCTGGCCTTTTTTGAGCAGGCGCTTGGTTTCGATCAGCGAAGCGATGGGCTTGGCGGCCAGCTTGCGGGCTTGGGCCTGGGCCACCGCATTGGCCTCAGTGGGCGGTACCACGCGGTTCGCTAGCCCGACTTCCAGGGCGGCTTCGGCCATGAAGGGTTCGCCCATGAGCAAGGCTTCGGCGGCGCGGTGGTAACCCATCATCTGGGGCACCAACAAACTAGACGCTGCCTCGGGGCACAAGCCGAGGTTCACGAAGGGCATGGAGAACGCTGCGTTGTCACCGGCGTAAACCAGGTCGCAATGGAACAGCATGGTGGTGCCGATCCCCACGGCCGGGCCGCACACCGCCGCAACGATGGGCTTGGGGAAGGCCGCCAGCGCACGCAGAAAGCGGAATACAGGTGCGTCCTGCGCCTTGGGTGGCGCGCCCAGAAAGTCGCCGATGTCGTTGCCGGCGCTGAACACGGTGGCGTCGCCCTGGAACACCACCACGCGCACGGCAGCATCGTCACGCGCGGCGTCCAGCGCATCAGCGCAGGCGGCATACATGGCCTGCGTGAAGGAGTTCTTTTTCTCGACCCGGTTCAGGGTGATGGTGGTGATGCCGGCGTCGGTGTGGATCAGGATGTCTTGCATGGTCGCTCGCTCAAAAAAGAATGCGTGATTGGATCACTGTTTGTAATAGACGATCTGGTGCGTGGTCACCAGCAGCACGCCGGCTTCGTTCCAGAGCTGGCTGCTCTGGTCGAAAAAGCCATTGCGGAAGGCCTGCGCTTGCGCTTGCCCCAACAGGTAACCAGTGCCGGTCTGGGCCAATTGCTCGGTGCTGGCGTGGAAGTAGACCGTCAATGACACGGTGCCCACCGGCACGTGGGTGGCCCGGCGGATGAACACCCGGGGAAAGAAAACATCGGAGATGCAGGCCAGCGACGCAAAGTCCAGGGGGCGTGGCGGGTTGTCCCGCACCCAGATTTGCGTGAGGCTACTGTGGCCGCTTCCATCCCACACGGCAGGCAGTTGGCCGGTCACCGGGAGCTGCTCATAACGCTTCACAAACTCCATGGGCGCCATGACCTGCGGAGGCGGTACTTCGGCGGGTGGCGGGCACAGGGGCATGGGCTCTTCGTCCACGCCCCAGGTTTCACGGCGCACGGCGGTCACTGCGGTGCCGGTCATGACGATCGCATCGCCCTGCTGGATCTCGATGGTCCAGTGCTGGGTCGACCGGTTGGTGCGCGCTGCGCGCGCCATGACGGTGAAGGGGCCATCGGCCAGCGCCGCGCAAAAATTCACCGTCAGTGACACCGGGTCACCTAAACGCTCGGGGTGCTGCAGCACTCCGTTCAGGGCCTGTGCCGCAGTGATGCCGCCAAACGGCCCCACCATATTGGCGTAAGCAGGGTGGGTGTGGCCTGTCCAGCTGCCATCCGGCTGCGCCTGCAGCGCAATGGCTTCATCAAAAACGTGGGTACTCATTCAAGCGATCTCCAGATGGCTGCGGAGCATACCGCCCCATGCAAAAGGCCACCCGAAGGTGGCCTTGGTGTGACGCGCTTTACACGCGTTCAAAGATGCCGGCAGCGCCCTGCCCGGTTCCTACGCACATGGTGACCATGCCGTACTTCAGGTTGTGGCGGCGCAGCGCGTGCACCACCGTGGCTGCACGGATGGCACCGGTAGCGCCGAGCGGGTGACCCAGCGCAATCGCGCCGCCCATGGGGTTGACCTTGGACGGGTCCAGACCCAAAGTGTTGATCACCGCCAACGACTGAGCGGCAAAGGCTTCGTTCAGCTCGAACCAGTCAATGTCAGAGTGCTGTAGACCGGCGTAGCGCAGGGCGGCGGGGATGGCTTCGATAGGGCCAATACCCATGATTTCGGGTGGCACGCCACGAGCCGCAAAACTCACAAAACGGGCCAAGGGGGTCAGGCCGAACTGCTTGACGGCTTTTTCGCTGGCCAGAATCAAAGCGCCTGCGCCATCGCTGGTCTGGGAGCTGTTGCCGGCGGTCACGCTGCCGCGGGCAGCGAACACGGGCTTGAGCTTGGCCAGTCCTTCGATAGAAGTGTCCGGGCGTGGACCTTCGTCGAGGTTCACGGTGCGGGTGCGGGTGGACACTTCGCCGGTTGCCAGGTTGGGCGTGCGCTCGATCACGTCGATGGGGGTGATCTCGTCGGTGAACTCGCCGGCTTGCTGCGCCTTAATGGCACGCAAGTGGGATTCAAGGGCGAAGGCGTCTTGCATTTCGCGTGTCACCTTCCACTGCTGAGCCACCTTCTCAGCGGTCAGACCCATGCCGTAGGCGATGCCGACGTTCTCGTCGCGGGCAAACACTTCGGGGTTGAAGGAGGGCTTGCCGCCGCCCATGGGCACCATGCTCATGGACTCGGCGCCGCCTGCGATTAACACATCGGCTTCGCCCACACGGATGCGGTCTGCGGCCATCTGGATAGCGGAGATGCCGGATGCACAAAAGCGGTTGACGGTGATACCGCCGACAGGGTGGTCAAAAGCCAGGCCCACGGCTACGCGGGCCATGTTCATGCCCTGCTCACCTTCGGGGAAGGAGCAGCCGATGATGGCGTCTTCAATCGCCTTGGGGTCCAGGGTGGGGACTTGCAACATGGCGCTGCGCAGGGCAGACACCAGCAACTCGTCTGGGCGGGTATTGCGGAAATAGCCGCGGCCGGAACGCCCGATAGGCGTGCGCGTGGCGGCAACGATGTAAGCGTCTTGGACTTGTTTCATGAGGAAACTCCTTTATTTTTTCGGGGTGGGTATCCACGCCCAGATGAATTCACATTGAATGGGCTGCTCGCCCGACTCGTCGCTGACCAGCACTGGCACGCTGACCTCGCCCTTGTCGCTTTGCTGCATGAGCTGTCGCTGCGCATCCGACAAGGTGGCCACTGCGCGCATGGCGCCCTGGGCACGTCGTTTGAAGTCGATGCGCATGGTCTTGGCCAAGGGCAGGCAGTCGTCCCGCACATTCATGCCCACCACCATGCCGGTGGCCGTTTCGGCCAAAAGCGCCATGGCAGCGGCATGCACGCCCTGAATGTGGTTTTGCACGCGGCGCACATTGGCCACGGCAATTTCCACACGCTCAGGCGCCATGTGCGCAAAGTCCAGGCCTGCGGTGCCGGTGAAAGGCACTGCTCGGCCCATGACCTTGTTGCGCAGCCAAGGGCGCAGGGCCGCAGGCACGCGGTCCAGCTTGGCGACCGAGCGTGCCAAGCGGTTGGGCCGGGCAGTCGATGCGTGGGCAGCGAGCGTAGTCATGGCGCCAATCAGTTACGCACCGGCTTGCCGGTAGACATCATGCCCATGATGCGTTCTTGCGTCTTGGGGTGGGTCAGCAGGCTGCAGAAGGCCTTGCGTTCCATGGCCATGAGGTATTCCTCCGTCACCAAGGTGCCGGCATCCACTTGGCCGCCACACACGACCTCAGCAATCAGCAGGCCGATATGGAAATCGTGCGCGCTAATGAAGCCGCCGTCGCGCATGTTGACCAGCTGGGCACGGATGGTGGCAATGCCACTGCGTCCGGCCACGGGGAAGCTGCGCTTGTGCGGTGCACGGTAGCCGGAGGTAAACAAAGCCTTGGCTTCGTTGATGGCCACGAACAAGAGCTCGTCTTTATGGGCCACCACCACATCGCTGTCGAGCAGGTAACCCAGCTTGCGGCTTTCGAGCGCGCTGGTGCCTACTTTGGCCATGGCCGCAGCGGTGAAGCCTTCGGTCAGGAAAGGCAGCACATCCTTGGAGGTGGACATGGCCATGTTTTCTGCTGCACGGCGTGCAATGTAGGTCAAGCCGCCGGCACCGGGCACCAGGCCCACGCCGACTTCCACCAGACCGATGTAGCTTTCCATCGCCGCCACGCGCTTGCTGGAGTAGATGGCCAGCTCGCAACCACCGCCCAGCGCCAGACCGCGAATGGCGGAAATGACGGGCACATTGGAGTAGCGCAGCTTGAGCATGGCGTTTTGCAGCTCGGCTTCTGCACCTTCGATGGCTTTGGCGCCACCGATCATGAAGGCAGGCATCATGCCTTGCAGGTCGGCACCGGCAGAGAACATCTCGTCCGGCGACCAGATCACCAAGCCTTGGTATTCCTTCTCGGCCAGCTCCTGGGCTTGCAACAGGCCTTCGATTACACCGCCACCGATGGCGTGCATCTTGGTCTTGATGCTGGCAATCAGCACTTGCTCATCGAGCGTCCACAAGCGGATGGACTCGTCTTCAAAGATCGTCTTGCCTGCAGTCTCCGCCTTGGGCGCATTGGAGCCCAGCACGCTCTCGGGGAAGTACTGGCGCTCGTACACGGGCAGCTTGCGCACTGGAACAAAAGTGCCTGTGGTGGGGTTCCAGGAACCTGCAGCGGTGTGCACACCACCGGCGTCAGCCACGGGGCCTTTGAACACCCACTCGGGCAGCGGCGCTTTGCACAGGGCTTTGCCGGCGTCGATGTCTTCTTGAACCATCTTGGCCACTTCGAGCCAACCGGCTTCTTGCCAGAGCTCGAACGGGCCTTGCTTCATGCCGAAGCCCCAGCGCATGCAGAAGTCCACATCGCGGGCGTTGTCAGCGATCGATGCCAGGTGAATGGCAGCGTAGTGGAAGCTGTTGCGCAGGATGGCCCACAGGAACTGGCCCTGCTTGCCTTCGGCATTGCGCAAGAGCTTGAGGCGCTCGGCCGCTGGCTTCTTGAGCATGCGGGCGTAGACCTCATCGGCCTTTTCGCCGCCGGCCACGTATTCCTTGCTTTCACCATCGAAGCGCAGCACATCTCGGCCGACCTTCTTGAAGAAGCCGGCTTTGGACTTCTGGCCGAGGTTGCCCATCTCCAACAAGGTCTTCAGCACCACAGGGGTGGCAAAGCTCTCGTAGAAGGGATCCGTCTCGATGCTGAGCGTGTCCTGCAGCGTCTTGATCACGTGGGCCATGGTGTCCAGGCCGACCACGTCCGCAGTGCGGAAGGTGCCGCTGGAGGCACGACCCAGCTTTTTGCCGGTCAAATCATCGACCACGTCGTAGGTGAGACCGAAGTTTTCCACTTCCTTCATGGTGGCCAACATGCCGGCAATACCAACACGGTTGGCGATGAAGTTGGGGGAGTCCTTGGCACGCACCACGCCCTTGCCCAGGGTGCTGGTCACGAAGCCTTCGAGCGCATCGAGGTAGTGGGCTTCGGTGGTGGGGGTGTTGATCAACTCCACCAGCGCCATGTAGCGGGGCGGGTTGAAGAAGTGGATACCGCAGAAGCGGGGCTTGATTTCTTCAGGCAGCGCTTCCGACAGTTTGGTGATCGACAGGCCGGAGGTGTTGGACGCAACAATCGTGTTGGGGCCAATGAAGGGGGCGATTTTTTTATAGAGGTCCAGCTTCCAGTCCATGCGCTCTGCGATGGCCTCGATGATGAGGTCGCAGTCACGCAGCTGTTCGAGGTGCTCTTCGTAGTTGGCTTGGCCGATCAAGCCCGCGTCATCCACCACGCCCAAGGGGGCGGGCTTGAGCTTCTTGAGGTTCTCAATGGCACGGGTGACGATGCCATTCTTGGGGCCTTCTTTGGCGGGCAGGTCAAACAGTACTACAGGTACTTTGACGTTGACGAGGTGGGCCGCGATTTGCGCGCCCATCACGCCTGCGCCGAGCACGGCGACTTTACGGACTTGGAAACGGGACATAGTTTTTCCTGAAATGATTACTGGATACGGGTCCAGGTTTGGGTTCGGCCGAAGAAGGCGATCGAGCCGCGCATCTCCAGCTTTTTGCCACCCTCGATGGGGGTCAGGCGGGCGTTGTATTCCTTGCCCTCAGCGGGGTCCAGAATCTTGCCGCCATCCCAGACTTCTTTGCCTTCCACCTTCTTGACTCCGCGGATGATTTCAAGTCCCACGATAGGCTTGCCTTTGCGGTCGTCTTTGCATTCATCGCACTTGTCCTCAGGCTTGGCTGCAGGGTCCAAGCGCTTTTCAATGCGTGCGATAACCACGCCGTTTTCTTCAACGATGCGGATCTCCGACTTGGCCTGGCCGGTCTTGTCGTCCACTTGGCGCCAGAGTCCCACGGGACTCATTTGCGCCATGGCGGCGGTAGCTGTCAGGCTGAGAGCAATTACGAGCGTGTTGCGAATCATCAAAGTCTCCTGTCGTTGGTAAAGGTGGAAGGGGAAGCGCAGTACTTTTTTAAGCCAAGGCGGCGTCAGTGTCCATCAAAACCTTGGATCCTGTGCGTGCTGTGCGCATCAGGGTCGCGGTCTCGGGGAACAGCTTGGCGAAGTAAAAGCGTGCTGTTTGCAGCTTCGCGGTGTAGAACGGGTCGGTGCTACCGGCTGCAATTTCACGCAGCGCCACTTGGGCCATGCGGGCAAAGAAGTAGCCGAACACCAGGTGACCTGCCACGCGGAGGTAGTCCACCGCAGCGGCGCCCACTTCGTCAGGGTTCTGGAAGCCCTTGAAGCCCACCTCGGTGGTGAACTTGGTCATCTGGTCGCCCAGGATGGCAATAGGTGTAATGAACTCGGCCATCTTTTCATTGACGCCTTCTTCTTCCACCAGCTTGCCAATCAGCTTGCCGAACTTCTTGAGGGTGGCACCATTGTTGCCCAGCACCTTACGGCCCAGCAGGTCCAGGGACTGGATGGTGTTGGTGCCTTCATAGATCATGTTGATGCGGTTGTCGCGCACAAACTGCTCCATGCCCCATTCTTTGATAAAGCCGTGGCCGCCGAAAACCTGCATGCAGGCGTTGGTCGCAATGTGGCCGTTGTCGGTCAGGAACGCTTTGGCGATCGGGGTCAGCAAAGCGAGCATTTCGCCTGCGTCTTTACGCACCTTTTCATCCGGGTGGTTGTGCTCTTTTTCCAGCAACATGGAGCAGTAGACCTGCAGTGCACGGCCGCCGTCAGCGTAGGCGCGGGCGGTCATCAGCATCTTGCGCACGTCGGGGTGCACGATGATGGGGTCCGCGGGCTTGTCTTTGGCCTTGGTGCCGGAAAGGCTGCGCATCTGGATGCGGTCTTTGGCGTAGGCCAAGGCGTTCTGGAATGCGACTTCAGTGAGGCCCAAGGATTGGTTGCCGACCCCCAGGCGTGCCGCGTTCATCATCACGAACATGCCTTGCATGCCCTTGTTGGCCTGGCCCACCATAGTGCCCACGGCGTCTTCCAGCACCATCTGGCAAGTAGCGTTGCCATGGATGCCCATTTTGTGCTCGAGGCCACCACAGTAAATGCCGTTGCGCTCACCCAAGGAGCCGTCAGCATTCACATGGAACTTGGGCACGATGAAGAGGCTGATGCCTTTGATGCCGGGAGGCGCATCAGGCAAGCGGGCCAACACCAAGTGAATGATGTTGTCGGTCATGTCGTGTTCACCAGCGCTGATGAAAATCTTGTTGCCGGTGATCTTGTAGGTGCCGTCTGCCTGTGGTTCGGCCTTGGTGCGCATCAGGCCCAGGTCGGTACCGCAGTGAGGTTCCGTCAGGCACATGGTGCCGGTCCACTCGCCACTGGTCATCTTGGGCAGGTAAGTGGCTTTTTGCTCAGGGGTGCCGTGGGTTTCCAGTGCAGCATACGCACCGTGGGTGAGGCCGGGGTACATGGTCCAGGCCTGGTTGGCGCTATTGAGCATTTCGTAGAACATGCCATTGACCACATAGGGCAGACCTTGGCCACCGTACTCAGGGTCACAGGCCAGAGCGGCCCAACCGCCGTCAATGTACTGGCGGTAGGCTTCCTTGAAACCTTTGGGGGTAGTGACCGCATGGGTGGTCTGATCAATGGTGCAGCCTTCTGTGTCGCCGCTGATGTTCACGGGGAACGCCACTTCAGCAGCGAACTTGCCACCCTCTTCCAGAACCGCATTGATGGTGTCTGCATCAATATCTGCGTGCTTGGGGATCTGCTTGAGGTCATCTGCCACGTGGAGCACTTCGTGCATCACGAACTGCATGTCACGGATCGGTGGGGTATAGCTGGGCATGGTGAGTTCTCCTAAGTAACTTGAGGGTAGAAAAAGTGGGGGCGCTTACACAGTGGTGGTGGCGTAGCGCGCAAGGATGTTGGAAAAACCACGGTTCGCGCGCTCGATAGAACCGGGGTTTTTGAGGAATCGGGCTTCGTAGTGCAGGGCCAGAATGAGACCGTGGATTTCAAATGCCATTTGTTGTTCGTCTGCTTCAGGACGTAAGTGACCGCATTGTTTTGCCAGCACGACTGCGCGGTACAAGGCGCTCAACCAGGTTTGCACGGAAGACGCCAAGGCATCCCTCACTGGGCCGGGCCGGTCATCGAACTCGACGGCGCCGCTGATAAAAATGCAGCCCGACTGAATTTCCACAGCAACGCGCTTCATCCAGTTGCCGAAAAGGGCTTCCACACGTGGCATGCCACGGTCCGCATGCAGAGCCGGGTAAAACACTTCCTGCTCGAAGCGGTTGAAATACTCGCGGATCACAGAGATCTGCATCTCTTCGCGGGACCCGAAATGTGCAAACACGCCGGATTTGCTCATCTGGGTAACTTCGGCGAGTGCGCCGATGCTCAGGCCTTCGAGGCCGATCTGGGTGGCAAGGCCCAAGGCGGCCTCGACAATCGCCGCTTTAGTTTGCTGCCCTTTCTGCATGGCGCGGCGTGCAGGCATGCGCTTGGCACCCGAGTCGACAGGCGCAGTTTCCAGGGTGTTATCGAGAGCAGACGACATAAGCGAAATACCATCCAAAATAGAACGACCGTGCTATTCTGCAGCATTTCGCGATTCGCTGTGTAGTAACCGCCCCCTCTAGAGGGTCACTCCTAAGGAAATCTAGGGTTTACCCGAGGATAAGCGCGAGACCCGCGTCCAGATGTTCAGACGGTAGGCGCTTAAAGCCAGAGCGGGCATAGCGTTGCAAACGCCCCGACACGAAGGCTACGACCGTTGCGGCTTGCACTTGCGGGTCCGGCACAGCGCTTCCTGCAGGCGCCCGTAAGGCAGCGTCCCGCAAGCATTGCTTGATGGTGGACTCGACTTTGTCGAACAGTGCGTTCATCCGCTGTTGCAAGCGCTCGTTCTCCAACACCAGCGCATCACCGACCATAACGCGGGCCATGCCCGGATTCTTCTCTGCAAATTGGACCAGCATGCCCGCAATACGCCGCGCCTGGCGCGAGCCGGTTGCAGGCCCTGCGTCGGCAGACTCTTTCTCAACGATTTGATTGATCAGGGAGAAAACTGTTTGCTCGATGAAGTCAATCAATCCCTCGAACATCTGAGCCTTGCTGGCAAAGTGGCGGTAGAGGGCAGCCTCGCTTACCTCCAATCGCGCGGCCAGTGCTGCCGTGGTGATGCGCTCGCCACCCGGCTGCTCCAACATGGTGGCGAGCATCTG
Organism: Comamonadaceae bacterium; assembly: GCA_027488985.1. Taxonomy (GTDB): domain Bacteria; phylum Pseudomonadota; class Gammaproteobacteria; order Burkholderiales; family Burkholderiaceae_C; genus Allorhodoferax; species Allorhodoferax aquaticus. The sequence goes on from JAIYAR010000018.1 coordinate 44,899, forward strand.
CAGGATCTGCACCCGCCGCTCGCCCGGCTTGGGCCGCTTGCGTGTTGGCGCATCCGACAAGGGGTCCTCGGATGGGTCAGGAAGATCGATCGGGGCAGCCGTGGACTCGGACATAGGGTGCTCTTCAGAATATTGAAGTTAGTGGCCACTCAAATTCTCGCACACGCCGGCGGGCGACTCCGTGCTTCAAGCCGAAGGGAAGCGGAGGCCCACGCACAGACCACGCCCTGCCGCGCCGGGTTTGAGCTCAAGCTGGCTGCGATGTACTAAAGCGATTTCATTGGCAATGGCCAGCCCCAAGCCATTGCCCTCTACGGCAGTTCCCGCAACCCGGTAGAAGCGCTCAAGCACGCGAGGATGTTCGGCTTCCAGCACACCGGGCCCGTCGTCCTCCACCTCCAGAAAAGCCAGTTGCCCTTGACCGCAACGGATGGTGACGTGTCCGCCTGAGGGGGTGTATTTGATGGCGTTGTCTACAAGATTCACCAGTAGCTCGCGCAGCAACCATTCCTGGCCGCTGATGTGCACCGGGCTGACGTCCAAGCCAAGGTCAATGTTCTTGTCCATGGCGGCATCAAGCTGCGACTCCAGTACCGCCTCGCACAACTGCTGCAGGTCAATACGATGCAGGGGCTGCATATTGGCACTGCGCGCATCAGCCCGGGAAAGGGCTAGGAGCTGGTTGGCTAGCTGGGAAGTACGGCGGGCAGCATGGCGCAAGCGCAGCACCTGATCCGCTCCTAAAGTGATAGCTGCTTGCGAAGTACTGCCGGGCGCTGAGGCCATATTTTTCTCAGAAGCCTGTGCATCAACGGCTTGTGCCCATGCTTCTACTTGGGCTTGCAAACCGGCCAAAGGCGTCCGCAACTGGTGGGCAGCATCCGCAACAAAGCGCGCCTGGCTCTCTGCCTGTGCATTGACCAGACCGAAAAGCCGGTTCAGAGAAACCACCAGAGGGCGCACTTCATCTGGCGACGCATCAGGATCCAGGGCCGACAAATCACGCGGGGAGCGACGCTCCAGCACATCCCGCAACTCCAGCAAGGGACGCAAGGCTGTGCCTACAGCCCAGCGCACTGCAAAAAAGCCCGCAAATGCCAAGACGAGGTTAGGCAGGATTACCTTCCAGGCCAACAAATGCAACCACTGCTGGCGAGGGTCAGAGCCATCTGCCAGGCGGACCACAAGTTCGCCCGCCACGGTTTGTACCCTTTGACTCACGATGCGGTAGGTCACGCCCCCGTATTCTTCGCTGGAGAACTCAGGCTCTTTGGTCGTAGGGGGCGTGCCATAAAGCCACTCAGCGCCCACTTGCACCACGCCGTCCAACCCGACCACGGCAATCGCCGCAGCTCCGGAGCGGCTGTTTAAGAACTCTTCCACCGGCGGCGCGGTGAGCAAGACAGGCGCTGCCGCTGACGTGTTGCCGCGGGCCACGATGGAGTCTGCCAATAGAGGCACCAGACTGAGCAGTTGGCCGTCCTGCTGCAAGGCAGCGCTATCAGCGGACCGGTAATCAAACCATGCGTTGAGCAGTGCGAGGGCAAACAATGGCAACAGCAACAACAGCAAGAGGCGCCGCTGCAATCCGGTGGACATGCCGGCGCTGACCATTTACGGAGTGGTCAACTCAAGCCGGTAACCGAAGCCGCGGATAGAACGGAGCGCCACACCATAAGGCTCCAGTTTGCCGCGCAGGCGTGAGATGTAGACCTCCACCGCGTTGGGTGTGATTTCTTTGTCCCAGCCGGTCAGGGCTTGCAAAAGTTTGTCCTTGTTGGCGGGTTTGGGGGCCTGCAGGAGCAGGTACTCCATGACCGTCCACTCGCGCGGACCGAGCTCCAGGGGAGTGGCAATCTGGCCCTCGCCCCTGATACAAGCTACCCGCTGAGCCGTGTCGAGCTCAAGGGGACCAAAACTCAAAATGGACGAAGTCGCTGCCTGCGAGCGGCGCAACAATGCACGCAAACGGGCCAGCAGCTCCGGCAGCTCGAAGGGTTTGACCATGTAGTCGTCAGCGCCCATGTCCAGGCCCTGCACACGGTCTTGCAATGCGTCACGGGCGGTGAGGATCAGCACCGGCATGGTCTGACCGTTCTTGCGCAGGGACTGGGTCAGAGCCAGGCCATCCATATGCGGCAACCCGATGTCTACCACCGCCACGTCGAAGGACTCGGTATGGGTGACTTCAATGGCACGCTCTGCACTGCCCACCCAATCCACGGCATAGCCCGCATCCGTCAGGCCCAGCTTGATGCCGCTGGCGACCATCACGTCATCTTCAACCAACAGTAGTCGCATTAAATCCTTCTTTGGCGCTCTATTTGTATGCGCGAGCAGCTATCAAATAGATAGCAAAATAGACTATCGCGACCGGATCATGGTGCCGAAGGCCTGATCCGTCAGGATTTCAAGGAGCAGCACATGGGGAACGCGACCATCGATGATGTGCACCGAGTTCACGCCACTCTTGGCGGCATCCAACGCTCCGGCGATCTTGGGCAACATGCCGCCGCTGATGGTTCCGTCGGCGAACAGTTCGTCGATGCGCTTGGCGGTCAGGTCTGTCATCAGCGCGCCCTGTTTGTCCAGCACGCCACTGATGTTGGTCAGCATCATCAGCTTTTCTGCCTGCAAGACTGTGGCTAGCTTGGCTGCCACCACGTCGGCATTGATGTTGTAGCTTTCGTTGTTCTCGCCGAAGCCAATGGGGCTTACAACGGGAATGAAGGCGTCATCTTGCAGAGCCTTCACCACACTGGGGTCTACGCTGACGATATCGCCCACTTGGCCGACGTCATGTTCCTTGCTCGGGTCTGCACTGTCTACCATCTTGAGCTTTTGGGCCCGGATCATGGCGCCGTCACGGCCTGTCAAGCCCACGGCCTTGCCGCCGGCCTGATTGATCAACCCGACGATGTCCTGCTGCACCTCACCACCCAAGACCCATTCGACCACTTCCATAGTCTCGGGGTCCGTGACGCGCATGCCCTGGATGAACTCCCCTTTTTTGCCCAAGCGCTTCAACAATCCTTCAATCTGAGGCCCCCCCCCGTGCACGACCACGGGGTTGATACCGACCAGCTTGAGCAACACCACGTCTTCGGCGAAGGCCTTTTGCAGGGCAGGGTCAGTCATGGCATTGCCGCCGTACTTGATCACCATCGTCTTGCCATGAAACTTGCGGATGTAGGGCAAGGCACGCGCAAGGATCTGGGCTTGATCAAACGGGGCGATATTAGCGGCGGAAGTAGCTTCAGTCATGAGGAGCACCAAGTTGAATGAGGTGACGATAGAAAATGTTCAGGCCCAAATTGTGCCGCATGTGTACGGCACTTCGTAGTTCTGAAACTAGGCGGGCTGGTAGCCCTGTACGTGCTTCTGCATGAACGCCTTGATAGCCACGGCATCATTACGTTCCGCTGCCAGATACAAATCGTCCAGTTCAGGCTTCAGTTCTGCCCAAGGCAAAAACGGCTCGTGCGCTTTCATGATCCGGGGATGTTCTGTCGGCTGGGGGTTGTCACCGATCAGAAGCTCTTCGTAGAGTTTTTCACCGGTACGCAGCCCGGTGACAGCGATCTCTATGTCGCCGTCAGGATGATCGGCATCGCGGACAGAAAGCCCGGAAAGCTGGATCATGCGACGCGCCAGATCCATGATTTTTACCGGCTGCCCCATATCCAGTACAAACACATCGCCGCCCTCGCCCATGGCGCCGGCTTGCAAAACCAGTTGCGCCGCCTCAGGAATGGTCATGAAGTAGCGAGTCACCTCTTCATGAGTGACAGTGAGCGGGCCGCCTTCAGCCAGCTGCTTTCGGAACAGCGGAACTACGCTACCGCTGGAGCCCAGCACATTGCCAAACCGGACCATGGAAAAGCAAGTCCCTGTATTACTCGCGGCCAAAGCCTGCAACACCAACTCCGCCACGCGCTTGGTCGCCCCCATCACATTGGTAGGGCGAACAGCTTTATCGGTGCTGATGAGTACGAAACGCTTGACCCCAGCCTCAGCAGCAGCATGCGCAAGGTTCAAGGTACCGAAGATGTTGTTGCGCACGCCCTCACCCGGGTTGTCTTCCACCATGGGAACGTGCTTGTAAGCGGCAGCGTGGTACACCGTGGCAGGACGGTATTTGTTGCAGATTGCCGCCATCCGCTCTAGGTTCGAAATACTGCCGAGCAGGGAAACCAACTCAACGGGCAAGTCCTGGGCCCTGCAATACAGCTCCAACTCCTGATGAATACTGTAAAGGCCAAACTCACTATGCTCGAGAAGCAAAAGTTTGCGGGGTCGCTGCCGTACGATTTGGCGCGTTAACTCCCCGCCAATGCTACCGCCAGCGCCACTGACGAGGACCACCTGCCCCGCTAAGTCTCGGGCCAACAACTGGACATTAGGGGGCACCGGCTCACGCCCCAACAAATCCTCTATGTCCAGCTCATGGATGTCTTGTACTGTTACTTTGCCACTGGCAAGGTCGGCCATGCTTGGTAATGTGCGCACGTGAACAGGCAGAGCTTGAAGGGACTCAATGATCTGATTGCGCCTCTCTCGTGTGGCATTAGGCATGGCGAGCAGAACATCTGTAATCTGCTCTTCGCGCACCAAAGACAATAGTCTGTTTGACGCATGCACTTGCGCTCCGTTAATGCTGCGGCCATCTTTGCGCGGATCATCATCTACGAAACCGACAAGCGTATAGCTCCTCGCCATTCCCAAGGCCGCCGCAGTCTGAGCGCCGGCTGAGCCCGCGCCAAAAATAAGTAGGCGCCCCTGATTCCCTGGCATTCGCGCCGCTAGTCCTGCAAGCCAGAATCTGGCAAAAGCGCGGCTTCCACCGACAAAAAGCAAAAACACAATGGGCTGCAGTAAACCTAAACTTCGTGGTACGCCAGGCCACTGATTCCACAACAATACCAACGTAAGGAGCAATGCATATAGAGCAACGGCCTTCCCAGTGGCTACCAACGCAGCTTGGCCTGTATAACGAAAAATGGCCCTATATAGGCCAAAGCGGATAAAGATGGGAATCGCCAGCAATGGTGCAATCCCATAGACCCACCTTTGGGCACCCACAGGGTAATAGGTGTTGTCCAAACGCAGCGCGTACGCAACCCATGTCGCCAACAGCGCTAGTACGATGTCTACAGAAATAACTGCCAAGCGCTTGGCCGTCCGAGGCCAAGCCAGAACCCGGCTGCTACTGAGCATTGACTGCGAAAGATTCCTTGGTCTGGCCTTGGGCAATCAATGCCGCCAACCATTTGGGAGTCAGTCCGCGGCCTGACCAAGTTTCGCCATTTGGTCCACGATACTTGACTGCGACTACTACGCCCGCATTCTTGCTAACTTTGGCTGTTTTGCCGGAGGAAGCCACTTTTTTTGCGCGCACTCCTTTGGAAGCCTTGGCCGGTTTGGCATTTTGCAAATCTTTTGTAGTAATTCCAAAGGCTTGCATCTTTGCAAGAATATCTTGGACAGTATTTTTAAACTCTTTAGCCTTTATTTCGCTGGCCTGCTTTTGCAGTTTCTCGATTTGGCTTTGAATGTCGATCAGGTTTGACATGGATACCTCTTGGTTTTGAAGTTAGAAACTACGCTGAAGCCTCAGTCAATACCGCTCGCAACTGCATGCTGGCTTTGACTATTTCCGCATCTGTCAAGGTTGGGTGCACCAAGAACATCAGGCTATTTTCGCCCAATTTGCTGGCAACGCTCAAGGGGCCTTTAGGCCGCCAAAGGGTACCATCAAAAGCCCGCTCCCGATATACCTCAGAGCAAGAGCCTTGATAGCAGGGAACACCTTGAGCATTCATTTCAGAAACTATCCTATCCCGACTCCAGCCGCTTTTCAAACGTGAGGGCACAACATAAACATAGCATTTATACCAAGCATGCACATGATCTTTGGGGACCACTGGAGCCCGCACACTATCGAATGAACGGCAAACGGCCAGCAATGCCTCCGCGTTCTTGGCTCGACGTGCAGTCCAAGCCCTTATTTGCTTGAGCTGAAGGCGTCCAATAACCGCCTGCATCTCCAACATTCGCCAGTTGGTTCCAAAACTTTCATGCAACCAGCGAAAACCCGGCGCATGCTGCCTCTCATAAACTGCTGCATAACTCTTTCCATGGTCTTTATAAGCCCACATAGAACGCCATAGTGCTTCGTCATTGACAGTGACCATCCCCCCCTCACCACCTGTCGTCATGATTTTGTCTTGGCAAAAACTCCATGCTCCGATATGCCCGATACTCCCAACGCTTCGCCCTTTATATCGGGCACCATGAGCTTGTGCACAATCCTCAATTACCTTGAAGCCGCTCTCAGCTGCTAAAGCCATAATGGGATCCATATCGCACGGCCAGCCGGCCAAATGCACACAAATCACAGCTTTGGTTCGCGGAGTCAGCACCTCGCGAATAGTGTAAGCAGACAAATTGCCACTATCTGAATCTACATCTGCAAAAACTGGCGTTGCGCCTGAATTCACGACGCAAGAAACGCTGGCAATAAAGGTGCGGGGTGTCACAATCACCTCGTCACCGGGGCCAATATTCAACCCCTTTAACGCCAAATCCAATGCCAAGGTCCCATTCGCCAGGGCAATGGCATATTGGGTTCCACACCAGTCTGCAAATTCTTTTTCAAACTCCCTGCATTCAGTACCCGTCCAATAATTCACTTTATTGGAACGCAAGACGCTCGCAACGGCGTTAACCTCTTCGTCGGAAAAGCTAGGCCAAGGGGAAAATTCCGTGTTCAACATAAAGTAAGCCTGAGTAGCCTCCGAACCGTATTAGCGTAACTTTCGAGCGGGATTGCCAGCAACTACTGCGCCGTCATTCACCGGGCGAACAAGCACGGCACCCGCACCAATAACTGCGCAATCACCTATAACAATGCCTTGCTTAACCGCAACACCTACGCCCACCATGGTGCATTTTCCAATCCGTACATTCCCGGAAAGATGGGTCCCCGGACAAACATGAACGCCATCTGCCAACCAGCAATCGTGGTCTATCGTAGCTCCGGTGTTGATGATCACCGCCTGCCCAGTTCGGGCGTCAATATTGACCACAGCACCCGCCATAACAACAGATCCCAATCCTAGACTGGCACGGGAGCTGACTGTGGCCGCTGGGTGTACGACTGTCACCAAACAAGCACCTGCCGCCTGAAGTTCCAAGTGCTTACTCCAACGCACAGCGCAGTCTCCAATGGACACAATGACGCCCTGAAATTCGTGATGGGTAGCCATCAACATTGCTCCATGCCCTACTACAGGCCAAGGACCGTTTTGCGAGCGTTCAGGCCATGCATCGTCAAAGAAAGTGACCTCGTCCCAACCGCTAGCCAGTGCAATGTCGGCGACCACCTTGCCATGGCCGCTGGCGCCGAGTAGTGCCAATCGCTTCATGGCCTGTTTCCGGTAAATCGCTGCATCGTCGCTTCGCCTTGGGCATTGATGCCCTCCCGGACCACGACCTTGCGCACTGTCAGCCACAGTATCTTCAGATCAAGCCAGAGAGACCTATTATCGACATACCAAACGTCCAATCGAAACCGCTCATCCCAACTCACGGCATTGCGGCCATTGATTTGCGCCCATCCTGTAATCCCAGGACGCACTTCGTGACGACGAGCCTGAACGGGCGAGTACAGCGGCAGGTATTCCATCAACAGGGGGCGTGGGCCCACCAGGCTCATCTCTCCACGCAGCACATTCCATAGCTCAGGCAACTCATCCATGCTACTGGCACGCAAAAAGCGGCCGAACGGAGTCAGACGCATGGCATCCGGCAAGAGCTCACCGTCGGGCCCGCGCTCATCTGTCATGGAGCGGAATTTGACCATTCGGAAAGGCACGCCATGCAGGCCCGGCCGGATTTGACGAAAAAACACGGGGCCACCGAGTCTGAAACGGACCAAGGCGCAAAGCAGTAACAAAGGCGCAGCGAACACCGAAAGCATGCCCACTGACAGAAGCACATCAAACAGCCGCTTCATCCGGACACCTTGTTCAGCGCAGGCTCAAAAAGAATGGACAGATAGTTCTGCGCCAGCGTCTCGTAGCGCCGGTTTGCCAATATCCAATCGCGTCCGCGCTGCCCAAGGGCCTCACGCTGCATCACATCCATGGCGGCATAACGCGTAACCTCTTGGCGCAAGGCTTCGATGTCACCTGCTGCCACATAAGTGCCGCAGTCTGCCTCGTTGATCATCGAAGGGTAGCCGGAATAGGACGCCAGCACTGGCTTACCAGCCAGCATGTAGTCGATCACCTTGTTTAAGGATTGACCAAATTTCCAGACGGTTGAGACATGGACCGAGAAGTACAGCAGATCGCAACGCGAGAGCACCGATTGCACCATCTGCTTGGGCACCCGCGGGGCGAACGTCAGGTTCGGTAAATGGGCATATTTTTGCTGATAATGCGCGCGCAAGTCCCCTTCACCGACAACAAGAAAGTGGACCCGCACGTCCTCCCGCATGGACTCTGCACATTCCAGCAGTGTGTCCAGAGCATTGGTTATGCCAATAGTGCCCGCATGGGCCACGATGAACTTGTCTTTGTGGAAATACTTCTCGACGTACTCTGCTGGCAAATCATCGCCAGCAGCAAGAGTGGTTTCATCAACGCCCATCGGAATGCACTGGGTGTCTCTGGCCCACCCAAGCACGCCCGCCACATGTTCGCCCAGATTGGGCATGGTGCCCACTATGGCGTCTGCATATCGGTAGCCCATTTTCTCAATAAACCCAAGACCGAGGACCAAGGGGTTCCAGCGGCTGAACCCGCCCTCCTCAGTGATGGTCAACGGCCAGATGTCACGAATCTCAAGAACGAGTCGGCACCGGTAGCGCCAACGCAGCACAAAACCATTGAGGATAGTCAGCAAAGACAGGCTGGAGACGATGACAACATCGGGCGCAGGCAGGCCACTTTTGGGCATCCGCCAGAGCCTCCACTCAAAGTCTAGCCAGCTCAGAATACGGCTTAAGGACTTAGCCAAGCCATACTTCATGGTACGAACCCAGCACAGCTGTATACCGTCGACCTCCTGGAGCAGGTAAGGCGCTTTCAGGATCGGCACTTCGGCCAGTTGATTGGAGTCAGAAGTAATAATCACACTGCGGTACCCCATGCGGGCAAATTCACGCATGATGAGATAACCACGCCCACCCGCACTTACCTTGGCTGGGGGCGCCACATATTTTGAAACGTACCAGATGCAGGGATTCAAAAGATAACTCAATACAGCTTGGGAATGGAGTTGACGACCGAGATTACATCCTTGAAGTCCATACCGAGCACGTCCAGATACCATTTCATATTGGGATAGCGAGGAGTATTTTCCTCCATGACCAGTTCAAGCGCCTCCTCGCGAGTCAGATCACCCTCTCTGATTTGATTGCTGCGGAAGGTATCGTGCTCGGTAAAACCGGCAACCGTGTAATACACGTAGTTATAAAACGCTGCCGTGCCATCACCAATGCGCCAAGTCGTTGTGGTGTCTGGAGCACGCTCCCATTCGTAAGCATCCAAGGTGTCGTTGATCTGTTTTTCGTCCCATCGCCAGTAGTCAAAGATATGGAAGTAGTCTGTCTTCTCCGCAAAGCTACGGTAGTACTCGCCGGACAAGGTATCCCACAGGGAGCTATTGAAATACCCAGGGCTTTCCAGCATCGCCTTGAAGCGCAGATACTGGTAGCGCAACTGCTTCATGGCGCCATGCGAGTAAACACGCTCCTCCTCGAAATCTGGCGGAACACCAAGAAAACCAGCCTTGAAATGTGTAACTTCCAAAGGATTCACACCCCATAAGTTCAAACCGATACCGGTCTGCTTCTTTACAGTTTCAATGTGCCTGAAGAAGTGCTTGTCTCCTGCTGTCAACACACTCAACATCCCCAAATGTGGGGACTTGAGCCACGCACTCAAGTTTTTGGCAATATTCTGCCTCTTCAACGCAATGTCATCTGCGACGATGATATTTTCCACACCCAATTCCGCGCTCATGCGGCTGATATTGCGGCGCCCCAGATCCGTCACCATGCCCCAGTCGTAGGTGTAAGTAATGGGCTTCATCCTTAGTTCTTTGACAATCAGATGCAGGCCATAACAGCTATCCCGCCCACCAGAGAATGGAACCAGGCAGTCATCCCCATTGGCACGACGATAAGACTCCACCAACTTGAACAACTCTTTCTTGGGGCGTGGCTTGTTGCGTGGCTTGTAATTCCTGCAGTAGTTGCAGACGCCTTGTGCATCAAACTTGATGAAGGGCATGGTCTCAGTCAGCAGGCACTTGGTACAGCGGCGCCCCTCGTACCTGCGGTATTCCAAGAATTTCTCTTCTGCCCCAGACAAGGATAAAGTGGGAATCAAATCGGTCTTGCGATCGTTCCTATCCGAAATCACTATCTCTTCCTGTGAGACGGGAATATCAATGTAAACGGCATCACGGACTTGTGTAATTTCTTCGCAGCCGATCACTACCAATGGATAACGCTCTGAGGCAAAGAATGTAGAGTTCCCATTACGCGCCACATAGAGACTACCGTTGTTCGAGAACAAACATAGCTTGCCCAGCTTGGGCAGGATTAGCGCGCAGGCTACTACACCACGACACAAACCCAATATGCGGGAAGGCAATTGCTCAATTGCACCTCCAGACTCGAGATAAGCCGCAGCGATCCCGGCAATAACCTCGGTATCCACCTGCAGCGTGCGCGCCTTCCCAATCTGCTGCCAGATCGCCTCATCGTTGACAACAATACCGTTGTGCAGCACCGCCACACCTTCACGCACCACAGGCTGGTTGTCGCCCAAGCCGTTGGTGATCAACCGACTGTGCCCTAGCACAAGATGGCTGGCCTCCGGCCGGACCTCCTTCAGCAAGCGGGTGATGGGGTAGTCGGCACGGAAGATTTGATATGCAGTATTTACAAAGGTCACCAGCCCGCTTGAATCACGGCCACGTTGCTGGGCGTGCGTCACAAGTACATTAAGCTCATCCTCAAGCACAGGCAAGGATGAAATGACACCAAAAATTCCGCACATTTGATTAATCCAACAGATGTTATAGAGAGCCCACGCTCAACCAGACAAAAGCTCATCATAAAACTCGATCAGCTTGACCTCTTCACGCGCCCAGTTATAGCGGGCCAGAACAGCCAGGCGGCCATTCCTCCCCATTTCTTCCGCCTTGCCCCGATTGCTCACTAGGTAATCCAGTGCACAAGCAATAGCAACGGGGTCCATGGGGTTCACGCACAGACCGCATTGACTTTCTTGGACAATTGTCCTCCACAAATCGAAGTCTGAAGCAATGACCGGAATGCCAGCTGACATGTACTCGAACATTTTGATCGGCAACGCATCCAGATAATTGGAAACCGGATACAAAGTCACCAACCCCGCCAAGGAACGGCCTAACACTTCACGCACCCCCGGTCGATCCTGGACTCCAAGTGCGTTGACCTTGATCCAGCCCGAGTAGGTGCGGACTTCGGCCTCGACCTGCGCCTCAACAAAGTTCCCAACCAGGTTCAGGCGGACCGGCGTGATCACTGACTCCATTGCGCGCACCAACTCCTTGACGCCGCGTATCTGCGCAATGCTGCCGACATAGCAGACCTCGTCGGCCTTGTCGGTCCATGGCACCGCGTTCTCCAATTCACCGATCATCGGAAAATTGTTAATGTCGACCGAGCGCGGGTTGATCTTCAGGAACTTGTCGCGGATGTAGGGCGTGGCCGTTACCACGCCATCGAAACGCTTGCAGGCGTACTGCTCGAAATGAGCAAAGCACCAGGACATGACACTCCGCACCCCAGGGTGGAGGTAATGCTTGCCCAGAATCTGCTTGGGCACGTCCTCGTGCGCATCGAACACAACCTTCTTCCCGCAGCGCTTGAGCTTCAGCCCGACTGGCAGAAGCTCCGGATCGTGCAGGTGATAGAGATCCGCATCCAGCGCAAGGGCCTTACGATAGACTCGTCGGGTCGCCTTGAACATACGGTCCAGCCGCCCCGAGGATCGGCCGACGTCGGTGATCGTGATGCCGTCACGCACCTCATCACCACGCCCGTCAGCCACTACGAGCGCGACCTGATGACCACGCGCAGCCAAGCTGCGACACTCCTTCAGAAACACCCTGATGTCATCGCGCGGGTGCGCGGACGTCAGGTGAACAATACGCCCCACAGCCTCTCCCTTCTGATTTCAGCCTGGCACATGACGGTCGTCTCCTGTGTTAAAACCAAGCGCTCGGTACATTGCCAGCAGCGTCCCCTCCTCCTCCTCCCAACAATACAGGCGGCCAGAGCCCCGGGTGTTGGCGCGCTTGGCCGCCAGTTCCTCTGCCGTCAATCCCTGCATTAGCTGACGCAGAGCCAGCGCGTCAGGCGCCGTCTTCCAGCCGCAGTCATACTCATCCACGAAGCGACCCATCTCGGGAAAGTCGCTCACTACGGCCGGCACGCCGCAGGCAACATACTCAAACAATTTGTTGGGGAGGCACAGGTAGTAACTCAGGCACACATTCTCAATCAGGGCTATACCGACGTCTGCGTCCACCGTGAAATCCTTGACCCGACTGGGCGGCACCGCAGGCATGAAATGAATATTGGCATGTTGTGCAGCGGCCTCACAGATCCGGCCTTCCAGCTCCCCGTAGCCCATGAAGACTAGATGCCGATCAGGCATTTTGGAGAAGGCATCGATTAGCATTCCCACTCCGCGCCCGGGCGCTAGCAAGCCCTGGTAAAGAAAGAGCTGAGCCTCAGGCGCCAGCCCGATGGCCCGGCGCAGCGCACCAGTACGCACAGGCGCCCGGTCGCTCCGATAGGGCAGGTTGCGCACCACCCAGATCGGCTTGATCCGGTAACGCTCGACATACCAGTCGGCAATCGAACGGCTCACCACGCAGACAGCCTCTGCACGATGGATCAGCGCGCCTTCGACACGTCGCGCCAGCCATTGACGACGGCCGCTCAGGCCAGCCGTCTCCGTCTCTAGCTCATGCGGGTCATAGACCAACAGGCAACGCTTCCAGAACTTGATGAGCACCGCCAGCGGCAGGACGGGCAGGCTATGACAATTGAAGCAACTCACCTGCATGCTCCGGAGCGCCCAAAGGACGCCGATATACCAACCCACAGCCTTGAGCAGCCGCCCCCGCCCGCCCTGTAGCGCGCCGCCGAAGATCGGCGCCACCCGCAGCACCTCGATGCCGTGGTCCAGCACCTCATGCCTAGGGAAGCCCTCCTTCCACAAGGCCAGCACCAATACCCGAGTGAAAACCTTATGCCCTCGCAGGCTGCGAACGATCTTGATAATCCGAGATTCATTCGCGAAGGTGGAAGGATAGATATGGATGTTCAAGGCAGTTCCTGTGTCCCACTTTCGCAACCTTGCGCAGCTCCCATCGCGACGGAATCACGCCGGAAATTTGACTAGCATCCGCCGCATAGGAGCTAACACCGACTTGGCCGCCCGGTAAACCTTCACCGCTAGACGGCGCTTTCGCTGGTGATTGGGAAACTCGCTGAAATGATGCGCTGGCTGATCGACCAAGGCTTCGAATTCAGCCGGCGAAATTCCGAGCTTTTTGGCGATGAATATTTTGTCCTCCACTAGCAACTTTGGATCGTAGAGCGGCGCCTTCAGAGCCTCGATTGCATCGCCGCGGCTCATCTGACCAGACACCACCAAGCTGGATAGGTGCGCTTTGCGCTTGTCATAGCCGAATTTGTAGGGGAGGTAATAGGCTTGAAAAAAACGAGTCCAACGCGATTCATAGTGTTTTCCGCCATAGTAGCGCCACCCGTAGTCCCTCTCCAGGACCCGGATAGCCTCTTCCTTGTTGTAAGGCAGCAGATTCAGTGGCCTCAGCACCTCCATTTTCAAGAGGAAGGGGTACTTCACGTACAGATCGAAGAAGCTGACCACGGGGAATTCGCCTCGTGGCCGAGAACCGAAACGGGCGTGGATGGCCTTAACATGAGTCGCATCCATAGCATCGTAACCCCAAGGGGCCGGCAGAATGCTCTCGGTCGCGAAGTTGCTGCCGTTGATCACATACTTGATCCCAGACTTCTCAGCGTAGCCGTAAAGCGCGGCGAAAAAAGCATGGTCCTGTGGCACATCTTGGTTGGCAAGGTTGGAGCGCAGGAAGGCCAGTTGCATGTCCTTCATCTCCTCCCAGTCCACCACGTGCGTAACCAGATCGAAGCCCAGGCGGCGGCAAATCTGCTCGATATTCATCACCGCCAACTCGGAATTCCAGCCAGCATCCACATGCACCACAAGTGGCCGCAAGCCCCATTCGGCGACCTTAACTGCGATAAAGGAACTGTCTATCCCACCCGACAAGCCGATAATGCAGTCGTATCGCTTACCCTTGCCGTAGGCCTTAACAGCATCGATCATGGCCTCTAACTGGACAGGATCGCCGCCCACGGAAGGCCAAGTTGGCTTGACGTTGGTGTCGAAATTGAGGCAATGGCTGCAAACTCCGTGGTCGTCAAATTCGATTTCGGGATCGGTCGTATCCATGACGCAGCGGGTACAGATCTGATACTTGCGCCCCATGGACGCAAACGCGGCCGCTTGAATCGGACGCCCGTCCACTGGCGCACGAATCGCATCCACTGGGCGACTGTAGTCTGGTTTTTGCATATGCTGAGTGTCGAAAAAAGAGAGACGGGACGGAGTCTGTCCGAGGTCCGAAGATTATCTGCGATGCGAAACGCCGGTCGGTGAACAGTTCAGGGTAAACGCTTGGTCAAATCCGCGCGCGCGGGATAGTTGATAAGTACGGCCCTGTGCGGCCCGACAAACACAAACAAACTACCAGCCGCCACCGCGGAGGCTCCCCCCTCATGTACCGCGGCGACAAAATCGTCGAGACTTGATGCGCCACCACAGGCCACTACCGGAATGCTAACCACCGACGACACCTCGCGGAGCAGCTTCAGGTCATAACCCGATTGTGTGCCGTCCCGGTCCACTGAGTTAACGATGATTTCTCCAATGCCTAGTCGCTCCAGCTCCCCCACATGTGCCGTCAACCCAGCAGTCTGCTTAGTCTTGCCAGCATGGGAGCTGAGTTCGTAGCGCCCGAGGAGAGTTCGCCGTACATCCACACAACCGACAATGCTCTGGGAGCCATAGATTGCGACCGCGTCGCGGATTAGCTGAGGTGCGTCGTAAGCCGCTGAATCGATAACTACTTTTTCAAAACCTAGGCTGAAGATGCGCTTCACCTGTTCCAGCGACGTGATGCCGCCGCCATAAGCCATCGGCATAAAGGCCTCACCCGCGATATCGGCCAGCAATTCGAAATCTGGTCCACGGCCTTCTGGCGTTGCCGTGATGTCGAGGAACACAAGTTCGTCAACTTCCTTTTCGTTGAAGATGCGGACCGAATTAATGGGATCCCCGATGTACTTGGGCTCCTTGAATTTCACCGTCTTGACCAAGCCCTTGCCTCGCAGCAGCAGAATGGGGATGACACGCGTCTTGTTCATGAAGCCTAGAGCCCCACAAATGATTGCATCAGCGCTAGGCCGTGGCGCAAGGATTTTTCGGGGTGGAACTGGGTTCCCATGATGTTGGCACGCTGCACCGCACAAACGAATTCGGTGCCATGTATGGCCGTGGCCAGAACGTCTTCGTTGTGGACACAACTCATGCGATACGAGTGCACAAAATAGAAGCGCGCATCTTCGGCCATCTGGTCCAGCAGGGGCGAGGGCTTCTTACGCATGATCCGGTTCCAGCCCATGTGCGGCACACGAATGCTGGGCAGTGTTTCGAAGCGGTTGCATGTCATGTCTATCCAACCCAAGCCAGGTTCCACGCCCTCCTCGCTTCGCTTACCCAGAATTTGCCCTCCCAAACAGATACCCAATACAGGCCGCCGTAACTCCAACGCGAAACGATCCAACGGCTCGCGCAAGCCGGAACCATTTAGCATCTTCATGCCATGATCAAAATGACCCACACCAGGCAACAAAAGTTTTTCCGCCGCCAGTATTTCTCCTGGATCACGGGAAACTTTTGCTTCCCCGCCCGCTTTGCGTAGCATATTGCCAACGGACGAAAGGTTACCCACACCGTAATCAACGATCACTATCATTTGAAAAGTAACCCATGTATTGACCTTTGCAATCTACGGGTGGCACCCATTGCAATCCTTTTGGATTCAAGTACGCAATCCCATAAACACCTTGCGAAAAGAACGGGAAAAACAAGCAAGCAGATGAAGTACGACCCACTACCATTTAGCACCGCCTTTTCGGTTTCGTAGAGTTGATTGATCTTGCGAAGACCGAACGCCACATAAGCGAAGAGTGGTCGGGACGCAAGATCGGCCGAATGCCTAGGTGCTGATTTCAGGTGTACTCGATTAAACCATAGTGGCTTGTTTGATTGCACCAGCCGATAGTTTCCAGCAGCAAGGATATAGCTCAGGGGTGGATATGCATTATTCATCGGGATGGTCTTGTTTATCCACCACCATTTGACGAAGTTCATTTTCACGACCTTGTTTACCCTGAAGAGTCCGTAAAAGAAGGCATCACGCCGCCCTGAGGGCTCCAGATGAAATTTCGTGATGCGGGTCAGCGCCGAGGCACCTCCAAAGTCAAAGCTATGCACCTCGGGTAGCAGCCCCCCTTGTTCGTCAATTTCAACATAAGGGCAAAAGGCAACCGCTGCCTCTGGCTCTTCCTCCAACGTAAAAACCAGGCGTTCGATGAATTCCGGATCCCATCGGTCGTCCGACGCCGCCCACATGAAATACTTTCCTCGCGCCTGATCAATCAAATACCTGAAGTTCGCATGCGGGCCGAAGTTTCGCTGCTGACGGACATAGCGCACACGGGCATCCTTACTGACATAGCGCGAGCAGATCTCTGTCGAATCATCTGTCGAAAAGTTGTCAGAAATGACAATTTCGAGTTTACGGTAGGTCTGCGCAAGGATGTCCTTGATTGCGGCCTCAACGTACCTCTCATCGTTATAGACCGGAATGCCTACTGTCACTAGTGGCGCATCATTTTTCTGCAGTGTCACCATCACTTACCTCGTATTTTCCAGAAAACCGGCCCAACACCATATAGGCCCGTTGACGCAGCCGGGGTAGGGCATGCAGGCAAGCCAGCTGTGCAAGCAGCCATGCACCAGCAATCCAGATGAACTGAGCTACCGTTGGCCAATGTGCAGGCAGCGCCAAGCGCATAGCCACGCAGACAGCAGCACTGACAACCAGCGGCAGGCCAATGTCCCTGATGTACCAGACAGACAACTCGCCCCTAGGCAAGGTTTTTCGGGCCATGATGGGTGCCGCCACAGCCAGATAGCCAATATTCAGGAGCAGCCAAGCCATCGCCGCACCGAGGGCACCTTGTCCCCAGACGAGGGCCAGCATCAGCGGCACGACCACGATGGCAGACACTAGGTTCTGATAGAAACCATACATGGCCCAGCCCCGAGCCACCGTCATCTCGTAGGGAATCCCCAAGGCCGCATTCAGCGCCGAGCCCAGAATCAGCACACTAGCGATCGGAGCTGCAGACCGGGCCACCTGCTCATTCTGCAGCCACATCTGTAGAATTTCTGGCGCAAAGAGAGCCAGAGTCATGGAGGCGGGAAAAATCATAAGCGAGATCAACTGGCTACCTTCGTGATAAAGAGCCACCAACTCATGCGCTTTGTCGTCTTGGGCATAGAGCGCGGAGAAGCGAGGAAAAAAGGCCTGGAACACGGCTGCCGGCAGCATTCGCGAAGCGGTGTTCAACTGATTCGCAACGTTGTAATAGCCGAACGCCGTCAGAGAGATGAATTTACTGAGAATCAACCGATCGAGGTTGGAAAGCAGGAAAGTGACAGCGCCGCTGGCTCCCAAGCCCATCGCAAAGCTCCAGACGCCTCGCAAAGCTACTTGACTAAACTTGGCCGAGCGGCGCCGGTGCGGCAAGATCTGCCAGCAGACTATCGCAAACCCAGCGACGGAAGCAGCAGCAGCGGCCAACTGCCAGGCGAAGAAGGCCTCTAAAGTGGGTGACACCCACCACAAGATCCCCATCGCGCCGACGGTCCTCAGCGTCCCGAAGACGATCTGCAGTAAGTTCAGAAGCACCTGCCGTTCCAGACCGGTCAAGCAGCCGCCGTAGAGGCTGATGGGCCACTGAAACGCGATTATCAGCCCCATGAATCGAATCGCGTTCACGACCTGTTCGGTAGCTTGGTGCTCGTTGTTCAGCCATTGCGTCGCAATGAAGGGCGCGGCCCCATAGACAAGCGCTGCCAGCAGTAAGCCTAGCATCCAGTAGATCACCTCCAGCGACCGGACCAAGTCCCGAGTGTTCTGGAACTCATCTGGCCACGAGCGGGTTTGCGCTATCTCCCGATTGATCACCACGCCGAAGCCGAACTCCAGCAACTGCAGAGTTGCCAGCAACATCGTAAAGAAACCGATCAGGCCAAAGGCTTCTACCCCCAAAAGGTCGATGTAGACGGGAACGGCGATGATGCTGATGGCGAGCAGCCAGAACTTACCGAAAAAGTTAGCAACGATGTTAAGCGCCATCAGTTGTTGCATCCCGCCATGGCCGCCATTAACGCTCGGACTCAGCGGATGCGCTTTAGAAAGCCGTCTGGCGCAACAGTAACCTGCAGCTTGTGTGGGATGCTCGCATCAATCTCGAAACCCGACTGTTCCTTGATATAGGTGTGCACAGCTGTCTTGGGGTTGTCGCCAGGCGCCCAAGGGCGATCCGGGAACAAATCGGCGGGCATGTCCTCCACGAAAGTGTCGAAGACCACACAATAACAGCCTACCGTTGTCAGCGGGGCGTAGGCGCGCAGTTCCGCCAGCACATGCTCATGGGTGTGGTTGGAGTCCAAGCAGACCATGACGCGCTGGTAGCCGCTTGCGTGGGCTTGGACCTGGGCGATGACCTCGGACGAGATACTCGAACCTTGGATCATGTCGATTTTGTGCGCGAGGGGATGCGACTCGATGGCATCGCGATTGTGTGGCCGGATGTCAATGTCCAGACCCAACACCTTCCGCTTGCTGGCCTTCGGATCAAGCGCAGTGCCAGCCTGGACAGCATCGCAGTAATCCAGCATGGCCAACAGCGAGGCGCTGAGGAGCAATGAACCACCATGCGCGATCCCGGTTTCAATAATTAGATCTGGGCGCGTTGCCCACACTAACTCCTGCATGGCGACCATGTCCTGCGGGTACTGGATAATGGGACGACCTAGCCAGTCGTAGTTGTAGACATAGCGCCGCCGCATTGACGCCTCCAGCCAGGCCTGCGACTGGGCGATGAAATCAGCGTCATGAGAATAGCTTGCTATCTGCTGCCTACGCTCATGGGCGAATTGCTGGATTGGGTCGGTCATATTTTCACTTGGCCTCATGTAAAAGCGTTGGCAATTGTGGCCAGCACTGGCCGGGGTTGGTAATCAAATTCTTTTCGAATGCGCTCGATGTCAATCGGGATGAATCGCACCGACGGAGCGGCCGGCGCTACTTCGATGGCACACCCCGTGCGAGCCACCAGCTGCGCCGTCCATTGCGCATGGGTGGTCTGGACGCCACTGGCCACGTTGTAGAGCCGTTCACGGCCGCCGGCGGCGATACGCGGTAGCAGTTCGGCCACATCGTCGATGTGAATGTAGTCTTTACTGGAGTCTGGGGCCGTCTGCAGCACGATGCAACCGCCGCGCGCCTCGCGCACGAGGCTGGGCACGAAATTGACGGAGTCCGCGTCCTCCCCGCCCACCACATTGGACAGGCGCGCCACCCGCACACCAGCGCGCGCATCCTGAAGGCAGAGTGATTCGCCCATGAGCTTGGACAGATTGTAGAGATCGGACGGGTCCTGCGCCAGCACGGGCAAGGGGCTGTCCTCGTGGCCGCTGGCGGCGTGCGCATAGACGCGCGTGGAGGAAAGATAGAGCAGGGATGCGAAATCAGCCTGCTGCAGCAATTCGGCAAGTACGCTGACGTGGGCCTGCACCGTGTCGTAGGGACGTCGCCGAAAATCGGCCGTCAGCCCGATTGCGTAGATCACATGCCCTAGCGGCCGCCGGCACAGGCCGGCGTCGCCGCGGCCCGGTGTGTCAACGGTCTGCCCGGCCGCCCGCAGCCGGGCCACCAGGCGGCTGCCGATGGTGCCGCTGGAGCCAAGAATGGTCCAGCTCATTGCCGCTCCCCCACCACCCGCAGGGGCTGACCCGCGTAGACGATATAGGCTGATAGCTCGCCGCGCACGACGGAGCCCGCGCCCAGCACGCAGCCGCGGCGCAGGATGGTACCGTCCAGCAGTACGCAGTTGGCGCCGATCCAGACGTCGTCCTCGATCACGATGCCGCCCTTACCGGGCAAGAAACCCTGCTCGCGGATCAGGCGGGATTTGTCCTTGTAGGCATGGTTGACCGGCGCAAAGGTGCAATTGGCGGCGATGGCGACATGGTTCCCGATTTGGATGCCTTGCCCTGTGTAGAGCACGCAACCCGAATTGATGACCACGTGGGCGCCGATGATCAGGTCCCCGCTGCCGCCGGCAGGCTTGACCTTGACGAAGCTATCGATGACTGAGTGCGCGCCGACCACGATCCGGGTGCCGCGCACCGAATCCTCAATGTCGGCCAGCGGCGAGACGCGGGCGCTGTCGGCGATCTGGATGGTCATGTCAGCCCTCCAGGATCCGGATCTCGGGCATAGCGACCACGAAGCGCCCGCCCCACTCCTTGATGTACGCATGCTCGTGCGCCACCTCTGTGGAGAGGTTCCACGGCAGGATGATCAAGTAGTCCGGCCGCTTCTCCCGCAGCGCGGCGGGCGAGAGGATCGGGATGTGACTGCCCGGCATGAACTTGTTTTGCTTGGCCGCCGCCGCATCGCAGACGAAGGACAGCAGATCGGGGCGCACGCCCGCGTAGTTGAGCAAGGTGTTGCCTTTGGCCGCGGCGCCGTATGCCGCCACTGTCCTGCCCGCGTTCTTCTGCTCGATCAGGAAAGCCAGCAAGGAATTCTTGATCCGGTCGGCGTGCGCCTGGAAGCCCTGGTAGCAGTCCAGATCCTGCAGGCCCAGCCGGACCTCCGCGTCCAGCACCCCGGCGGCGGCGGCCGTCCGGATGCGCGGGTCGTCCTGGTGGCAGCCGTGGATGCGCAGACTACCGCCGTGCGTAGGCAGCTCCTGCACGTCGAACACCCGCAGGCCGGCCGCGGCGAAGATGCGCGAGACAGTGTGCAGCGACAGGTAGGAGAAATGCTCGTGATAGATCGTGTCGAACTGCTTATGTTCGATCAGACGCATCAGGTGCGGGAACTCCAGCGTGATCGTGCCTTGCGGCTTGAGGGCCGCCTTGAGCCCGCGCGTGAAGTCGTTGATGTCCGGCACGTGCGCGTAGACATTGTTGCCCGCGATCAGGTCCGCTTGCCGCCCTTCCTGCGCCAAGCGGCGCCCCAGCGTCTCGCCGAAGAATTCGCGCAGCACCGGCACGCCCAGCGCCTCGGCCGCGGCGGCCGTGCTCGCCGTGGGCTCGATGCCTAGACAAGGCACGCCCGCAGCCACGAAGTTGCGCAGCAGATAGCCGTCGTTGGAAGCCACCTCTAGCACGAAGCTATAGCGCCCCAGGCCCAAGTGCGAGGTCATGTCTTTCACATAGTCGGCGGCATGCCGCAGCCAGGTGCTCGACGTGCTGGAGAAATAGGCGTAGTCCGAGCTGAAGAGTTCGTCGGCCTGCGCATAATCCTCGGTCTGCACCAGCCAGCAATGCACACACACGCAGACGCGCAGGGGGTAATGCTTTTCGGGGCGAGACAGATCGGACGCCATGAGGTAGGCGTTCGACGGCGGGGCGTAGCCCAAGTCGAGGAACAGGTGCTGGAGCGGCTGGTCGCAGTGGCGGCACTTCATGGGATCTTCACGCCTTCGAAGGCGTTAGTGAGTAAGGGATGGGACCGGTCGCGATCTGACATCGCCGCGATCGGCAACGGCCAGTGGATGGCCAGTCTTTCATCAGTAGGGCGCAGACCGCCTTCCGATGCGACATGGTACGGCGCCGAATGCAAGTACAGCATACTCACGTCGTCGCTCAGGGTCTGAAAGCCGTGCGCGCACCCTTGGGGCACCATCAGGGCACAGCCGTTGTCCGCGGACAGATGCTCCGCGTGCCAGCGCAGAAAAGTCGGCGAACCCAGGCGCAGATCTACGATCACGTCTAGGACTTCGCCCTGCAGACAGTTCACGAGCTTCGTCTCGGCGTAAGGTGGGCGCTGGAAATGCATGCCACGCACCGTGCCCATCTCGCGTGTCAGCGTGTGGTTCACCTGCGCCACCGCACCCTGCCATCCGGCGGCGAGCAACTCCTGGTGGCAGAAAATGCGGCTCAGGAAGCCCCGTGCATCCCCTAGCTGCTGGCGTTGCACGCGCACTAATCCCGGCAAGGGCAGTTCGGTTAGCGTAAAGCGACTCACACAGACTCCAACCAATCGGCGATGTCGTCTGCACACAGTTGGTGTACGTCGGCGCCGCGCGCCTGCGAGGCATGCCAGGCCATAGTGCGAGCTACGGCTCCTTGCAGGGGGAAGCGCGGGCTCACGCCCAGAACCTTCCGCGCCCTGGCCGTCTCAAGCGCGAGCCAACCTGCTTCGTGCGGCCCTGCGGAACCGTCGCCATAGCGAACCTGAGCCCCTGGAAATTGTTGCCTGGCGATTTCGATCACTTCGCGGACGGACGCCGCCTCGTGCGTCTGCGGCCCGAAGTTGTAGGCATCAGCCAGCGAAGCGTCTTTCCAGAGACGCTCGGCCAGGATGATGTACCCAGCCAGCGGATCAAGCACATGTTGCCAGGGGCGAATGGCATCCGGACGCCGAATATCCAAAACGTCCCCGGACTGCCACGCGCGCAAAGCATCAGGCAGTAGTCGGTCAGCAGACCAATCACCGCCACCAATCACATTGCCCGCTCGAGCGCTGGCCACCGCCACCCCACGTTCTTGCAGGAACGATAGGCGCCAGCTCTCGATCACACTTTCGCTCGACGCCTTGCTGGCGCTGTAAGGATCGTGACCGCCTAGAGCGTCATCTTCACGGTAGGGCCAGTGCCACTCCCGGTTGCGATAGACCTTGTCTGTAGTCACCATTACAGCAACACGTGTGTCGGGCGAACGGCGCAGCGCATCCAGCACATGGGCCGTTCCCAAAACATTGGTGGCAAAAGTCGCCAGTGGCTCCCGATAGCTTTCGCGCACCAGTGCCTGCGCTGCTAGATGGAACACCACCTCAGGACGAGCACTGGACACAGCCGCTTCGACGGCTTGGGGATCGCGGATATCAACAAGTCGGCTATCACACAGCCGGTCGATCTGCAGCTGTTCGCTCAGACTTGGATTAGTGGCGGGCGGCAACGCCAGCCCCGTCACTCGTGCGCCCATGCGCTCTAGCCAGAAGGCCAGCCATGCGCCCTTGAAGCCAGTGTGTCCTGTCAAAAGGACACGGCGATCTCGCCAGAACTTTGGATCCGGTTGAAAAGAGTGTTGCATCGGATAGGGCTATCTAAACAAGATCGACAAACAGCGCTACCATTACCAAGACTTCCAAGGCGCCCTACCGCAGGCCCACAGGTCTTCTAAAAGGTTTTTTTCCCGCAGCGTATCCATGGGCTGCCAGAAACCGGTGTGTTCAAACGCCCGCAATTGGTCAGCTACCGCCAGCTTCGCCAGCGGTTCATTTTCCCAACTGGTATGGTCACCGTCGATGCGGTCGATTACATCCGGCGACAGGACAAAAAAACCGCCATTGATCAGTCCACCGTCGCCGCGCGGCTTCTCGGTAAAGCCCGTGACGCGTTTCTCTTGAAGCTGTAGCGCACCGTATCGGCCCGGCGGACTCACTGCCGTCACCGTCGCGCTGCGGCCGTGCGCCTGATGGAAGCGAATGAGCTCGCCAATGTTGACATCCGATAAACCGTCGCCGTAGGTGAAGCAGAACGCTTTCTCATTCTCAACATAACGCTTAACGCGGCGCAGGCGCCCACCGGTCATGGTTTCCTCGCCGGTATCGACCAAGGTCACCCTCCAAGGCTCGACCTTCTGCTCATGTACTTCCATCTTGTGGTCGACCATATTGAAGGTCACATCTGACATGTGCAGGAAGTAGTTTGCAAAATACTCCTTGACTACATAGCCCTTGTAGCCGCAACAGATCACGAAGTCGTTTACTCCATGAGCAGAATACATTTTCATGATGTGCCAAAGTATGGGTTTGCCACCGATCTCGATCATCGGTTTGGGGCGAAGATGGGTCTCCTCTGAGATTCGGGTGCCCAATCCCCCCGCAAGGATTACTGCTTTCATATAGTCCTGATGTATCGATGGCAACCCCAGTTATGCCAAAGCTTTGAGGCCGCCCAACGCTCGCTGCAATGCCTCGACGACTTTCGTCTGATCTCCGCCACCTAAGCCCGGTGACATCGGGAGACTCATGACCTCCTGCGCAACCAGGTCCCCAATTGGGACCATCACCGAATCATCAGCTACGGCTGGCTGCTTGTTAAGTGGAAGCGGATAATGCACGGCAGTAGGAATGCCAAACTCGCTCAGCATCTTTTGAACTTGGTCACGCGCTGGCACGCGCACCGTGTACTGGGCCCAGGCGCTGACGTTGTACCCCTCAACATGCGGCGTAGCCTTGACTCCAACTTCATTTAATAGCTGGGTGTAGAGAGCAGCGACCATCTGCCGCAGGCCCAACTCCTCATCCAAAATGGCTAGCTTGGGCAGCAGGATTGCCGCTTGAAGCGTGTCTAGGCGGCTGTTCACGCCGACCCGCACATGATGGTAACGACGCTCCTGCCCATGACGTGCGATCTGGCGCATGACCTTGGCCAACCTATCATCGCTTGTGAAAATTGCGCCGCCATCACCATAACAACCCAAAGGCTTGGTCGGAAAGAAGCTCGCGCAAGCAATGGTGCTGAGGTTGCAGCTCTTGCGCCCCTTATAGCTAGCGCCAAAGCTTTGCGCAGCATCTTCGATAACAGGAATTCCGTGGCGAGCTGCGATGGTATTGATGGCGTCGAAGTCGGCGCACTGGCCGTACAGGCTGACGGGAATGATGGCCTTGGTACGCGGCGTAATGGATGCCTCTAGCAAGGCTGGATCTAGGTTGTAGGTGCGCGCATCGATGTCCACGTAGACCGGCTTGGCGCCCAAAAGCGCCACGGTCTCGGCAGTAGCGATATAGGTAAAGCCAGGGGTAATAACTTCGTCCCCGGGCCCCACGTCCAACGCCATCAGCGCAATCTGCAACGCGTCCGTGCCATTTGCCACCGTGATGCAATATTTGGCGTCGGTGTAGTCGGTCAGCTTTTCTTCCAACTCAGCCACTTCTGGGCCGAGTATGTACTGACCATGGTCGAGCACGCGCTGGATTGCAGCGTCTATTTGCGGCTTGAGCTTTTGGTACTGGCTCTTGAGATCGATGAATTCCATAGGGTCTTTTCCTGTCGTCAAGCGAGCAAACTGCACTTGCCACCGCGCAATTCATATCGCTTGCCCGTCTGTTCGCATATCACCTCAGCAGCTCCACTTAAAGGCAGTTCCAAACGTTCGCCATGCTGGCTCATCCAGCCGATCTGGCGCGCTGGCACACCCACCATGAGCGCATAGTCCGGTACATCTTGATTGACCACTGCGCCTGCGCCAACAAAAGCATATTGACCGACAGTAGCACCGCAGACAATCGTGGAGTTGGCACCCAGCGTGGCGCCGCGACGCACTAGAGTGCGACGATACTCGTCTTTGCGGATCACAGCACTGCGAGGGTTGTACACGTTAGTGAACACCATGCTGGGGCCGCAAAACACATCGTCTTCCAGCGTTACGGCGTCGTAAACACTGACGTTATTCTGGACTTTGACGTTATCGCCAATGACTACATCATTGCCAACAAAGACGTTCTGTCCGAAAGAGCACCCTCGTCCAATGCGGGCGCCTGCGCTGATATGCACCCAATGCCAGACACGACTGCCCTCGCCGATCTGAGCGCCGTCGTCGACGATTGCCGTGGGATGGACGGTGTAATTCCGCCCCATCACAGCTCCAAAGGCAAGCCAACCTGCACGCCATCACGTGCAGAGCGATAGGCTGCGATCAGCACTTCCAGCGACTTCAGGCCTTCGCGGCCATCCACATCGGGTTCAGCTTCGCCGCGCAGTGTCTTGATGACATTGTCATAGTACAACGGGTGACCAAAGCCATAGACGCTGGTGGTTTCATAGCTAGCTGTCTTGATCTGTGCATCCTCAGGGCGGTCATCTGCAAACTGCCACTCTTGGATTTCATTGACGGCTACACCGCCCACACGCACCGTACCCTTCTCGCCCAAAATGGTTATCGAGCCCTCAAGGTTCTTAGGATAGGTAAGCATGGTGCAGTTGAGCGAGCCCAGCGCCCCGTTGCGCCAACGCACACTGAGTACACCACTGTCTTCCGCCTCAATATCGCGCGCCAGCGTCGCCGTGTAGGCGTGCAGGGAATCGATGGGACCGATCAACCATTCCAGCAGGTCCACATAATGGCTGGCCTGGTTCATGAAGGCGCCACCGTCAAGCTCCCAAGTGCCTCGCCACTTAGCTTGGTCGTAGTAGCCCGCCTGGGGCCGCTGCCAAAATACATTCAGCGTGACCATATATATCTGGCCAAAGCGCCTCTGGCTGACGGCCTGTTTGAGCATTTGCAGCGTAGCGTTTTTGCGGTTCTGCTTGACTACAAATAAGCGAACACCAGCCTCCTCACAGGCGCGCACCATGCGCAGCCCGTCTTCCCATTTGGTGGCCATGGGTTTTTCGCTGAGCACATGGCGACTCGCACGCGCTACTTCAACAGCCTGCTGTGGATGTTTACCGCTGGGCGTGGTCAGGATTACGCAGTCGGCCGTGGTCTTCTCCAGCATGGCGGTGAGACTGGCGTGGCCTGTAGCGCCTGTTGATTCAACCGCTTTCCGCAGGGCATCAGGATCGATGTCACAGACATCCACCAACTCAGCGTGGTCGGCATGCTGACGGATCGAGTCGAAATGGTTCTTGGCAATCCGGCCACAACCTACCAAGGCGAAGCGGATTCTACGGTTGGTGATGAGGGTGTTGCTCATGTTGAAATTCACAGTCGAAACACAGTAAAGCCAGCGGCGGCGGCGGCATGGCGGTCATACAGGCTTTTCACATCAGCCAGCACTGGCTTGTCGCCTCGGCACAGGGTGCGCAATGCACTCGGCTGCGCGTGGCGGTATTCGTTATGCCCCACAGCGACTACCAGCGCATCCACAGAGTGGGCAGCATCGACAACCGCAAGCTTGAGGCCGTATTCATGTTGCACCTCTTCAGCATTGGCCCAAGCATCGGCCACGACGACCTCGACTCCCCAGCCCTCAAACTCGCGAACCATGTCTACCACCTTGCTATTTCGGATGTCGGGGCAGTTTTCCTTGAAGGTAAGGCCCAGCACCCCCACACGACAACGCGGTACATCCATACCGTTTTGCAACATCAGCTTAATGGTGTTACGCGCCACATAACGCGCCATGTTGTCGTTGATGCGCCGACCGGCCAGGATAACTTGAGGGTGGTATCCCACCTCTTCGGCCTTGTGGGTCAAATAATAGGGGTCGACGCCTATGCAATGTCCGCCCACTAGGCCAGGACGAAAGGGTAAGAAGTTCCACTTGCTGCCTGCTGCCTCCAGCACGTCCAAGGTGTCGATACCCAGACGTGCGAAGATAACGGACAACTCATTGATAAGCGCAATATTCAGATCGCGTTGGGTGTTTTCTATAACCTTGGCGGCCTCTGCTACCTTGAGGCTGCTGGCCTTGTGGGTGCCAGCCGTGATGATGCTGCGGTAGAGCGCGTCCACCGCATCGGCCACCTCTGGCGTGCTGCCACTTGTAATCTTCTTGATTTTGGTCAGCGTGTTGACCTTGTCGCCCGGGTTGATGCGTTCAGGGCTGTAGCCACAAAAGAAGTCTTGGTTCAACTTGAGGCCCGAGAACTTCTCTAGCACCGGCACACAAACCTCTTCAGTAGCACCCGGATATACCGTGGACTCATAAATGACCACCGTACCTTGGGACAATACCTTACCCACCGTCTCACTGGCTTTGATCAGCGGCGTCATATCCGGACGATTCGCCGTATCTACTGGCGTGGGTACCGTCACAATGAATACTTGGCACTGCTTGAGCAATGCCAAATCCGTCGTGTAAGTCGCATGAGATGCTGCTTGGAGTTCCTCACCAGACACTTCCAGCGTGCTGTCTTTGCCGGCCTGCAACTCTGCAATGCGCAAAGCATTGATATCAAAACCAATCACCTTCCGGCTTTTGGCAAACTCCACAGCCAAAGGCAGGCCAACATAGCCCAAGCCAATGACGGCGATCACACCATCGAGTTGTTTCATGTAACGTCCATCTGATTGACAGCCACGCCCTGCATAGTCTCTGCCACTGCCTCACGCTGCAACTGCTCTATCTCTGCACGCAAGCGCTCGTATTCGGCCATCTTGATTTGCAAATAACTCACCGCTAGGCTGCTTTTGGCCGCAATGCCCGCGGGCGTCAACAAATACGAATATGCCAACTTGTTGTTGCTGCCGCGGAAGTTCTGCAGCTTGATAAAGCCTTTGGCCAATAAAGCCTGCACGCAGTAGTTAGCCTTTCCCAAGCTCACGCCCAACTCCACTGCCAGCTCACGTTGAGTGAGCTGTGGATTTTTCTCCAGCAGGCGCAAGACCTGCAGACTAGATTCCTCAGACGAGGCAGACATAAGGCGACAGCATGTTCATCAATTGAACATTTTAATCGCCAAAGACTACAGACGCATCAAATGATCAGAAATGAATCCCACGCATCATCTGCTGCATCGCGATAGCCTCCGGTGACAACTTCGCCTTTTCCCCTGGCTTTGCACCTTTGGCTGCGGATGAATCCGGGAACATGCGAAAGCTAGTGTTCATGGCGATCTGGGCGATGCGGGGCACCAAGGCGTGCATCACTTGCCCGGTGATACCCAAGCGCGTGGCAATTCGTACCGGCTTGCTGATGCAAGCATCAGCCACCATATCGGCCGCTTGTTCTGGCGACAGAGTGGGCACGTTGTTATAGATGTTGGTAGGTGCGATCATGGGGGTTCGCACCAAGGGCATGTTGATCGTCGTGAAGCTGATGCCTTGGTCTGCGAACTCACTGGATGCGCAGCGAGTCCAAGCGTCCAAAGCGGCTTTGGATGCCACATATGCACTGAAGCGTGGTGCGTTTGTCAGTACACCTATCGAGCTAATGTTTACGATGTGGCCTTTCTTTTTGGCCACCATCCCGGGCAACAAGCCCATGGTGACGCGCAAACAACCGAAGTAATTGAGCTGCATCGTGCGCTCAAAGTCGTGAAAACGCTCGTAACTAGACTCGATAGCGCGGCGGATGGAGCGGCCCGCGTTGTTGATCAAGAAGTCCACGCCCCCATGGTTCTCAATCAGCACTTTCACAAACCGGTCGCAGTCCGCCATGTCAGCGATATCCGCCGGGTAGGCCACAAAGCTGTAGCCCTTTGCCTTTGCTTCCTTGCAAGCCTCTTCAAGCTTGTCCAGGTCGCGGCCACAAATGATCGTAGTCGCGCCAGCCTCGGCAAATTTGTGCGCAGCTGCCAAACCGATGCCCGATGAGCCCCCTGTAACCAACACCACCTTACCACCTACCGTGCCACGCAAGGAACGGTCAATGTGCAAGTCGGGGTCCAGGTGGCGCTCCCAGTAATCCCATAGACGCCAAGCGTAGTCTTTCAAGTTGGGGCATTCAACGCCCGACCCCTTCAACATCGCCAAAGAATCACGGCAGTCAAAGCGTGTGGGGTAGTTGATAAAGGTGAGCATGTCTTCGGGCAGGCTCAAGTCCTTCATGATCGCGTTACGAACGCGACGTACAGGCGCGAGCCCCATCAGACTCTTTGTCACGCTGCGTGGAATGAATCCCAGAAGGGCTGCATTCACAAAGATATTCATCTTCGGGGCATGGGCCGCTTTGCTGAAGATGTCGAGTACGTCGCCTACCCGGTAGCCCACCGGATCCACCAAGTGGTAGCACTGCTTGGCAATGCCTTGCTTGTGGCTGATGACGTTCAATGCATCTACGACAAAATCTACGGGGACGATGTTGACCCGACCGCCCTCCAAACCGATAGACGGCATCCATGGCGGAAGCAACTGCCGCATGCGCTGAATAAGTTTGAAGAAGTAATACGGGCCATCAATCTTGTCCATCTCGCCGGTCTGACTGTCGCCCACCACCATGGCCGGACGGTAAACCGACCAGGGGACCTTGCATTCTTTGCGAACGATCTTCTCGCTCTCATGCTTGGTCATGAAATACGGGTGCTCGTAGTTCTCGGCCTCATCAAACATGTCTTCGCGGAAGACACCTTCATACAGACCAGCAGCAGCGATCGACGACACGTGATGGAAGTGCCCCGCATCGATGGCCTTGGCAAAATCCACGGTGTTACGGGTCCCTTCGATGTTGACGGCGATCTGCGACTCTTCGTCGGCTTCCAAGTCATACACCGCAGCCAAGTGGTAAAAATGATCCACTTGGCCTTTCAGTGCCTTCACTGCGTCCGCACTGACTCCCAACTTCTTGCCCGTCAGGTCTCCGAATACCGGAACTACCCGGCCGGCCGCCTTGGCATCTGTCAAGCCCCAGAACTCACGCAAATCCGCGACTTTGTCTTCACTTTCTTTGCGAATCAGGAAGTGCACTGTCGCACCCTTGCGCTGCAACAACTTTTTCACCAACCGTTTGCCGATAAACCCTGTAGCCCCTGTGACGAAGTACCGCATACATGCTCCTGTTAATCGAATAATTCTGACGGACTTTAGCTCCGCAGATTTCATCGTAAACCCGCGAAGTCTTTAGTGAGACCGCATGATTGTGAAACGCTTCTAGCGTTTTCCTTAGTGGCACCCACCTACACAGACCGTACAACAGGCCTTAAAGTCAACAGTAAGCCGGTGCAGATACGCTTGTGCACCCTGTCACACACTCAACAGGAGTTCTCATGGTCAAGAAAATCCAGAAAAGCAAATCCTCTCCATCCACCGGGACCCCGCTAACCGCGTCCGTCAAAGACTCCGCGCAGCAAATCTGGCAAGCCGGTTTGGGTGCGTTTACCCGTGCTCAAGCGGAAGGCAGCAAAGCGTTTGAGTCTCTGGTCAAAGAAGGGGTCAGCATCCAGCGCAAGACACAAGCCGCCGCCGAAGGCAAAATCAACGAAGCGACAGCCAAAATGTCTACCATGGCCAACGACATCACCAGCAAAGCTACCGGTCAGTGGGACAAGCTGGAAAACATCTTTGAAGAGCGCGTCGCCAAAGCGCTCAATAAACTGGGGGTGCCTTCTGCCAAAGACGTGAGCGCTTTGATAGAACGCATCGAAGAACTTAACAAGACAGTGCAGAAGCTGTCTGCCAAGGCCCCCGCTCCAGCGAAAGCCAGCAAAACTCCTGCCAAGAAAGCAGCCCCGGCCCCTGTCGTTGCTGCAAAAAAGGCGCCTGCCAAAAAGACAAGCGTGGCCAAGCCAGCTGCGAAAAAGACAACAGGCAAAAAAGCAGCAGACAGCAACACTCCAGCCGTGCCTGCCGAAGGCACCCAGACCTCACAAAGTTGATTGCTGAACGCAGCATGTCAAGGGCGCGCGAGCGCCCTTTTTTACGCCCATCTCAACTGCTGCAACGCAGCATGAAGTCACCCTCCAGAACACTACACTCCCTCTCATGAAGGCAGCCCGACAAACAAAGCCCCGAATCGCCATGGCACTTGCTGGCGGCGGCCCCTTGGGGGCCATTTATGAAGTCGGCGCCTTATGCGCCCTCCACGATTCGTTGACAGGCTTGGACTTCAACCATTTGGACCACTACGTGGGCGTTTCTGCTGGCGGCTTTATTGCTGCAGCCCTTGCCAACGGTCTGACGCCCCACCAGTTATGTGCGTCATTCATTGAAGGGAATTCAGAGTCCGAGGACTTTTTCGATCCTGCCTGGTTGATGCAGCCCGCCTACGATGAGTTTGTGCGACGCGGCATCATGTTGCCAGGTTTGCTGACTTCGGTCGGCTTGGACTTGTTCATGCGACGCACTTCAGTAACTCGCGCTTTGGAGCGTTTGGCGCCGGCATTGCCAACAGGAATCTTCTCCAATAGCCAAGTCGATACCCAGCTTACAAGGCTGTTCAGCCAGGCCGGGCGAACCAATGACTTCCGCAAGCTGGCTTGCAAGCTCACCTTGGTCGCAACCCATTTGGACAGTGCAGAAGCCGTCGCCTTCGGTAGCGCAGGGTGGGATCACATCCCGATTTCCAAAGCCGTACAAGCCAGCTCTGCCTTGCCGGGCCTGTTTCCGCCGGTTGCCATCGAGGACCAATACTATGTTGACGGGGCGATGAAAAAGACCATGCACGCCTCGGTTGCTCTCGATGAAGGCGCTGATCTACTTATCTGCCTGAATCCCTTGGTGCCTTTCGATGCCACCGTGCCCCAGTTCAAACGTGTCATGCAGGCAGGTATCCCGGCAGAAAAACGCAATATTCCGCGGATCGTAGACGGCGGATTACCAGCCGTCTTGAGCCAGACCTTCCGCTCCATGATCCACTCGCGCATGGAGCTGGGCATGAAGCACTATGCCCACGCCTACCCGGAGACCGACATCATTCTGATAGAGCCGGACCACCGGGACCCCGAGTTGTATCTGGCTAACACTTTCAGCTACGCGCAGCGCAGTCAACTCGCAGAGCACGCATACCAGCAAACCCGGCAACTGCTTCGCTCACGCAAAACAGGCTTGTCCGCACAACTCCACCGTCATGGCATACGCCTGCGGCATGACGTGCTGGACGACCCCAAGCGTCATCTTTGCGCCCCGAGGAAATCCCCATCCCGCTTAGGGCAAGCATTGGGTACATTGCAGGACGTTATGGATGATCTTTCACATGTGGTTCGCCACGAGACACTGCTGAGGCACTGACCCATGGTTAAAAAGGCGCCGCGGCGCACCGCCGAGCGGATACTGGAAACCACCCTGGAGCTGTTCAATCGCTTCGGGGAACCGAATGTATCGACCACGCTGATCTCGGCAGAGCTCGGTATCAGCCCGGGGAATTTGTATTACCACTACCCGGCCAAAGACGAGCTTATCAACTCCCTGTTTGACCGCTACGAACGTTCGCTCAATGAGGTGCTCAACGCCAGCGACAACGTTCGCGATGTGGAGGATGCCTGGTTTTTCATGCACACGCTTTTCGAGCTGATTTGGCAGTACCGCTTTTTGTACCGCGACCTGAACGACCTGCTCAGCAAAAACAGACGACTGGAAACCCACTTCCAAAGCGTGCTGAAAAACAAGACCCGCTCCATTCGGGCCATGCTCGAATCTATGGCACGCGCCGGAGCGCTGCGTATGGACATACGAGAAATGGAACCCACTGCCACCAGCATGGTGGTGGTACTCACCTACTGGCTCAGTTTTGAATACGTGCGCGATCCGCGCAACGCCCTGGAGCCGGAGAGTGCTCAAGCGGCCTTGCTACGCGGCGGTCAGCATGTATTGAATCTTCTGGTTCCCTACCTCGAAGCCCAGCAGCGCGGCCACCTGCTGCAACTCAGCGGCGCCTACACCAGCTCCTGATGAACGGCACCCCGGTCTGGGACCCTTATCCCTACGTGCAGAAGCACCTGTTTGACAGCGAGAAACTGCCAAGCCACTGGTCTCGCCTGCACGATGGTGATCAGGAGCCACTGCCCCAAGACCCCGAGGTATTGGAAGCTTGGGTGCTATACCACCGGGGCGAGTTTGAGGCAGCCTTCCGCGCGGGGCGTCTACTCGGCCCTGCCGGCTATGCTGTGATGAACAAGGCATGTCTCATACAGGCCGACTACCTGGAACGGAACGAAGCCGCCCGCCTCAAGCTGTATTCAGACACAGCAGAGCGCGCGAAAGCCCATATGGCAGCGGAACCCGAGAACCCCAACGCACATTATTTCTATGGCTATGCCTTGGGTCGCTACAGCCAAGGCACCAGTGTGGCCCAAGCACTGGCCAAGGGCTACGGTGAAAAAATAAAGGCTGCGTTCGAGACCGCCATCGCCTTAAACCCGCAACATGCAGATGCCCATATTGCTTTGGGATCTTTCCATGCAGAGGTGATCGACAAGGTCGGCGTCATGATCGGCAACATGACGTACGGAGCCAAGCGTGAGACCGCTTTGCACCATTTCCGCACGGGTCTGGCGCTCATCCCGCGGGCAGCCATCGCGCTCACGGAATTCGCCCGCGGACTGCTGATGCTCGACATCCAGCAATTTGAATCCGAGGCCATGTGCCTCTATGAACAGGCCGCAGCCGTGCTGCCTCTGGATGCGATGGAGCACCTTGGGGTGCTCCAAGTGCAAGCCGAACTGGCGAATTGATCAGTCGCCCCAAGGCAGCATCAGGGTCAGCATGGAGAGTTTGGCGAACTCCGGCTCAAACTGGTCAATGATTTTCTGGGGATCGGGGCACAGGGTGGCATCAGTCACCACGCCGAACTGCACACCGCCGCCGTAGCTCAAGATGGACACACCCAAGCCCACGGAACCGCTCTGGGGCACCCAGAACAAGTTTTCTTCAATGGTGGAGCCACAAATCTTGAGCTTCTCACGCGGACCGGGCACGTTGGTCATGACCGCAGTCGTCTTTTTGGAGAATAGGCTCAAGAGGGCATCCTGGGCTGGTTTGATCAACAAACCAGCCACGGCCAAGAGACCGAAGGCCAGCAGGGGTTGCATGCTGCCCTTGAGGCCACGCATGCGGGCGCGGACTTCATACACCCGCTCAACCGGGTTCTCCATGCCAATCGGCAGCACCAAGGGAGCCAGGCCGAATTGATTGCCCAACTTGTAGGCGTGCTCCAGTGGCCGCAGGTTCACCGGCACCATGGCGCGGATTTCTTTGCCGGTTACCGCATCGCCTTGCTCGCGCAAGTACTCTCCAATCGCACCCGCCACACAACTCAGCAACACATCATTGATGGAGCAATTCAAGGCCTTGCCCACAGCTTTCACTTCTTCCAGTGGCAAGGGCGCACACCACGCCACACGTTTGGCATTGCCCGGCTGCCCCTTGAGACGCGTGGGCGAATCGTCCGGCATCAGGGCCAATGCCGCCAAGTCGCTCACCACCTGGTAGGCCATCTTCGCCATGTCAACCGAGCTGTGCATGCCCGACTCCATGCCTTTTTGCGGCTCCATCAACAAAGACATGGACTTCACGGCCCCGTCCCCGGCCGCACTCAGCGCTTTCACTGCCATATGGGTCAGGGGCTTGAGCAAGGCATCGCTCAGCCACTCTTCCGCACCATCCAGCCCTTGGGCCCGCTCAGGCTTGCTGCGGCGTTGTGGTGGCGGACTGCCGCCATCCACCAAAGACTGGGTTACCGAGATCAGGGCAATGCCGTCTGCAATGCAATGGTGAATGCGCACCATCAAGGCAGAGCCGCCCTTGTAGTTTTCCACCAAATGGAACTGCCAGAGTGGCCGGCTGCGATCCAACGGCTCCATGGTCAGGGCCGCCAAGCGTTCCTGCAACGCCTCTTGCTCGCGGCCGCGCGGCTTTTTGGCCAGTGCCTCTGTCACGACATGTTGGTCAATATCGAAGTTGGCATCCTCCACCCAACTGGCACCGGCAGCGTCTTCCACCACACGCTGCTTGAACCGCGGGTATTTCAACAACCTGTCTTCCACCCGCTGCTTCAGGTCTGCCAGCGGCAAGCCGGGTTTTGTGACCCACACCCCGACAATCATCATGAGGTTGGAGCTGGAATCCATGCGCAGCCAGGCCGTGTCGACTTTGGACATGCGCTCGCCATTCAGGCCCAGAGTGCCGATCACGGCATCCGCCACATTCTTTTGCACCGCTTCAGCTGCTTTGCGCGTGCGGCGCACCACCTTTTTGGCGACCGGCATACCGGATCGTGCAGCTTTGGAGACGGGGGTGCGGGCCTTGTCGGCAACGTTCTTGACAGTGACGCGGGTGACCATGAATTCTCCGGACGGGACGGGTATGGGGGCGAACGCCTATTCTGGGGGCAAAACGCCGCTTAAGATACGGGTGAAGCACCTGCCTGCATCGGGTGTTCCCCCTAGTTCCTTGCACAAACCCGAACGGAGAAAACCATGGCCGATCTGAAAGCCGCTTTCGAAGCCGCTGTTGCCAATTCCAAAAATCTGAGCGAGCGCCCCGACAATGGCACCCTGCTCAAGATTTACGCCCTCTACAAGCAAGCCACCGCGGGTGACAACACCGAGAAGAAACCCGGCTTCGCTGACATGGTGGGCCGGGCCAAGTGGGATGCCTGGAATAGTTTCAAAGGCACCAGCAACGATGACGCCATGCAGCAGTACATCGATCTGATTGAATCTTTGAGCTAAATTAGCCTTTAGCGCCCGTGCAATAT
Organism: Comamonadaceae bacterium; assembly: GCA_027488985.1. Taxonomy (GTDB): domain Bacteria; phylum Pseudomonadota; class Gammaproteobacteria; order Burkholderiales; family Burkholderiaceae_C; genus Allorhodoferax; species Allorhodoferax aquaticus. The sequence goes on from JAIYAR010000018.1 coordinate 81,475, forward strand.
GCGCGGGCAGCTATCAAAAAAGTAGCGCTATCGCTACTTTTTTTTCGCCCCGGCTTTGGCAACCGCCTTGGGTTTGAGCAATTGATCGAGGTTTTTGACAATCTCAGCTTCAATCTTGTCTTTGAATGCCCCGAGCAAAAAGCCCAGCTTGGCGCTGAGCTCGAACTTCGACTCGCTCACCTGCAACATGCCGCTCACCCCGGAGCGCTTGAAGATCACCTCATCCAAGTCATCACCCTCGACGTAGGTGCATTCCATATCGAAATCCTGTTCCGCCTGTTCGGCCCATTGAAAGGCAATCTTGCGTGCAGCGGCAAAGCCCAGGCTGTGTTCGCGCAGTATGTGTAAGTCCGCCATGGGTGCTCCTCTTGTCAGTATGCTGTGGGTGCTGCATTTGCAGTGACTGGCATCATAAAACCACTGCGGGCCCCACCATGCTTTACAAATTCAAATCCAAAGTCGCCAGCGACGTCATCATGCTGGAGCCTAATGGCCGGCAGATTCTGACGCTCTGGGGTCGCACCGGCGAGGACAGCTTGCGCAAAGGCATCCTGCTTGCAGTGGACATGCCCGCAGCCATCAGCGCGCTCGAGGAGGCCATTGCCAAGGAAGAGGCACAACGCGCCCAAGCCGCCTTGGAGGCACAAGAAAAAGGGGAAGACATAACCCCGACCGGTGTGAGCCTTCGCCAGCGTGCCACGCCCTTGCTGGACATGGCACGTCGCAGCATGGCTGCGGGCAAGGAGATCACCTGGGGCGTCTGACCCGGCCAGCGGGTCAGACGGGATTCACGCCAGATCAGTCAGCGTAGACGCCGGCGGCTTTGATGATGGGAGTCCACTTGGCAATTTCAGCGGCAACAAACTTCTTGTGCTCAGCTGGCTCCACACGCTTGTCAGACACAATCACTGCACCCAACGCTTCTTGCTTCTTGATGAAGTCCGCATCCTTCAGCGCAGCTTTGAGTGCTGTATTCAGCTTGGTCTGAACGTCTGCCGGTGTGCCCTTGGGGGCGTACAGGCCGTGCCAGATGGTCACTTCGAAGTTGGACAGACCCTGGCTTTGCAGTGTGGGCAGGCTCTTCAAAGCAGCGGTCGTCAAAGGCTTGGCTGTAGTCACAGCGTAAGCAGTGACCTTTTTACCTTCGATCTGCTGGGTAGTGTTGGTGGTCTGGTCACACATCAGGTCAATCTGGCCACCGATAAGGTCGGTCATCGCTGGAGCGGTACCCTTGTAAGGCACGGTGGTCATGTCCACTTTGACTGCGTTCTGGAACAGCAAACCGCACAGGTGAGAGGCGGATCCGATGCCAGCGTTGCCCAAGTTGATCTTGCCGACGTTCTGACCGATCCAGGTAGTGAGTTCCTTGTAAGTCTTGGCAGGCAGATCGGGCTTGCCGATCAAGGTCATGGGCACGTCATTGACCATGCCCAGGTATTCGAAATCAGACTCGACCTTGAACGGCATGTTGCGCAACAGGCCGGGCATGGTGCCCATAGCGATGTGGTTCAACAGCAATGTGTAGCCGTCAGGCGCCGCCTTGGCGACCTTGCTGGTCCCGATAGAGCTGCCGGCACCGGCGGTGTTTTCAATGATGATGCTGACATCGCCCAGTTGTTTGCGCAGCGCTTCGCCCAGATCACGAGCCACACGGTCTGTAGGGCCACCGGCAGTGAATGGCACCACGATAGTGATGGGTTTGGAAGGATAGGCCTGCGCGAAGGCGGTGATGGAAAACAGGGCAGTAGTCGCAACGAGTAGTTTTTTCATGGGTTTGTCTCCGATTGGTTGATGCAGTCTAGCTCGCCCGACAGGGGTCTGTCATGTGGAAAGCACCTAGCTTGCGGGGCTATTAAAAATGAGATTTCTGGTCCCCGCCGACCGAAGGTTATAGAGAGATGCCCCCCGGGGGAACTGTGGTGTTCAACAGCTCGGGAAAACCCTGAGACCCTCCGGCGGCGTGGCGCACGCTCAGCGGTAGCTGCGGGCGTCCTCAATCACTTTGCCATCATTGGGCAAGCTGCCCGGGGACAGCAGCTGTACATCACCACGCAGTTTGGTCACATCACGAACGGCATCCGCCACACGTTGTGCAAGGCCTTCGGACTGGCCCGCCACCTCCAGCATCAGGGTCATTTGGTCATTGGCCATTTCACCACTGACCACCAGCCGGGCCTTGTGCACCTCGGGGAAACGCTTGGCCACTTCATCCACCTGCTTGGGATGCACAAACATGCCGCGCACTTTGGTGGTTTGGTCGGCACGACCCATCCAGCCTTTGATGCGGGTGTTGGTGCGGCCGGTCGGGCACTGCCCTGCGAGCACCGCAGAGAGGTCACCGGTGCCGAACCGGATCAAGGGGTAGTCGGGGTTCAGGCTGGTAACCACCAGCTCGCCCACTTCGCCCTCCGGCACCGGGTCGCCAGTGCCTGGCCGCACGATCTCCACGATCACCTGCTCGTCCAGCACCAAACCTTCGCGCGCGCTAGTCTCGTAGGCAATCAGACCCAGATCTGCGGTGGCGTAGCACTGGTAACCATCCACCCCGTGGGCAGTAAACCAGTCGCGCAAAGAGGGCGGAAACGCTTCGCCGCCGAACATGGCTTTGCGCACGCTAGGCAGTGCTACTCCCATTTCCAGCGCCTTTTCCAGAATGATTTTCAGGAAGCTGGGCGTACCGATATAGCCCGCAGGCTGCAACTCGGCCATGGCCTGAACCTGCTGCTCGGTCTGACCGGTGCCACCGGGAAACACGGTACATCCCAAGGCATGCGCGCCGGTTTCCATCATGGAACCGGCAGGCACAAAATGGTAGCTGAAGCTGTTGTGAATCAGCTCGCCGGGGCGAAATCCCGCTGCATAGATGGCGCGTGCCATGCGCCAGTAATCGCGCGCTGTACCCTCAGGTTCGTAGATAGGGCCCGGACTAGCAAACACGCGGGTCATGGCGCTGCCAAAACCTATGGCACTAAAGCCACCGAATACATTGCCGGCCTGCTGGCGCGCAGCCTGTTGCAGCGCCTGCAGCTCGGACTTTCGGGTGACCGGCAGCCGGGCGAGTGCCGCACGGTCGACGATGCTGGCCGCATCCACTCCTTGCAGGATGGAAGCAAACGCCGTGCTGTGTTGCTGCGCGTGGGCTACCTGGCGGGGCAGTGCCGCCAGGTGGGCAGCATCGCGCTCGGCCTGCGAACGGATTTCCAGGGCGTCGTAGGCGGGGGTCATAGGCTCTCCGTCGGCTTGTTTGCTATCATTTCAGGAGCTCCTCGCGCACATTCAACGGGCACCAGAAGCACTTTTTCTATCAAAGAATCAGGCCAGCCAGCGCTTGCGCCGCTTGTAGCTCTTCACATCTTTGAAGCTCTTGCGCTCACCGCCCCCCACGCCGAGGTAAAACTCCTTGACGTCTTCATTGGTACGCAAGTCAGCGGCTGCGCCATCCATCACCACGCGGCCGCTTTCCATGATGTAGCCGTAGTCGGCGTACTTCAGGGCCATGTTGGTGTTTTGCTCTGCCAGCAAGAAGGTGACCTTTTCTTTCGCGTTGAGGTCTTTCACGATCTCGAACACTTCTTCCACGATCTGCGGCGCCAGGCCCATGGAAGGCTCATCGAGCAAAACCATGCTGGGGTTGGCCATCAGTGCGCGGCCGATGGCGCACATCTGTTGCTCTCCGCCGGAGGTATAGGCGGCCTGGCTGGTGCGCCGGGTCTTGAGGCGGGGGAAGTAGTTGTAGACCTTCTCGAGGTTGGCCGCTACCTCGGCCTTGCTCTTGCGGGTGTAGCCACCCGTCAGCAAGTTCTCTTCGATAGTTAGGTGGGCAAAACAATGGCGCCCTTCCATGACCTGCACTACTCCGCGCTGCACTAGATCGGCAGGACTCAGGTTTTCGATGCGCTCACCGCGCAGCTCAATGCTGCCCTTGGTGACCTCACCTCGCTCTCCGGCCAGGAGGTTGGAGACGGCACGCAGCGTCGTGGTTTTGCCCGCCCCATTCCCCCCGAGGATGGCCACGATGCCGCCTTCGGGCACCTGAAGGGAAACCCCCTTGAGCACCAGAATGACGTGGTTGTAAATGACCTCAATGCCATTCACGTTGAGAACGATGTTTTTCGGTTCCATAACTCAGCCTTTTTGACCAGATGAAAGCCCCGATGCACGGCGCTTTCATCTGGAGAGTGGCAAGCGGAGCAAGCCACCCTTCCAGAAACACCGCGGAACCGGCTACGCCGGGCCGCTGGTGTTGCCCCCTGGAGGGGGGAGGACCGCTACACGCAGTGAGCGGTCAACGGGGGTGCTTTCAAGACTGGCAGTCGCTACCCGCGCGGCGTGTGAGCTTTTTCTCAGCGGCGTACTTGTCCGCTGCGGCCTTCACCATCGGCTTGATGATCTGGTCGTCAGCCTGCATCCAATCGGAGGTCCAGTCGAAAGACTTGCCGTTCCAGGTGTGAACACGCGCCCATGCCGCGCCCATGTGATCTTGGCAGCTTGTAGAAATCGGGCGCATCACGCCCTTGAAGCCCAAAGCATCCAACTTGGGTTGCGTCAGGTTCAGGTTCTCATAACCCCAGCGTGCTTGCTCTCCGGTCATGACCTTGCCTTTGCCGAAACGGTCCTGGGCAGCGCGCACGCCTTCCACAGCCAGCATGGCGCTCATCATTCCGCGCATGTAGAGCACTTGGCCGACCTCTTCTTTCGGTCCGGTACCCTGACCCTTGCCATGGAGCTTGTCCAAGACCTCTTTGATGACAGGCGCGCCGGTTTCGGCACCGTGCTGCATCATCACGGCGTTGTAGCCCTTGGCACCTTCACCGACGTCTTTCACGTCGGGTTCAGCACCAGCCCACCAGACGCCGTACATCTTGTCGCGTGGATAGCCGGTGGCTTGTGCTTCCTTGAGGGCGGTGGAATTCATGACGCCCCAGCCCCAGTTCAGCACGTAATCCGGACGGTTCTGACGGATTTGCAACCAGGTCGCTTTTTGCTCGACACCAGGATGGGTGACAGGCAACAAGCTCAGCGTAAAGCCGTGTGCCGCTGCGCGCTCTTGCAGCAAGGGAATCGGCTCTTTGCCGAATGGGCTGTCGTGATATACCAAGGCAATCTTCTTGCCTTTGAGCTTGTCATAGCCCCCTTCTTTTTTGGCGATGTGCTGAATCAACACGTCAGCAGCCACCCAGTAGGTGCCAGCCAACGGAAAGTTCCACTTAAAGACCCCGCCATCAGCCGATTCACTGCGACCGTAGCCAGCAGTAATCAATGGGATCTTGTCTGCGGGAGCCTTCTCGGTCAGCGCAAAAGTGATACCGGTCGACAGTGGCTGGAACACCGTGGCGCCCTTGCCTTTCAAACGCTCGTAGCACTCGACACCCCGGTCGGTCGCATAGCCGGTCTCACACTCTTCAAATGACAGTTTCACCCCGTTGACGCCGCCGCGGGCGTTGACCAGCTTGAGGTAATCCACATAACCATTGGCAAAGGGAACGCCATTCGGCGCATAGGCACCCGTGCGATACACCAGCACAGGAAAAAATTGTTCCTTGGCCTGGGCGAAAGCTGACGAGGTACCCACCAGAGCGGACACCCCGGCGGCAGCCACACTGGCGGCGATTGCGAGTTGACGAAGCTTCATGTTGTGTCTCCTAAGTTGGTTGAAGCGAGAGAGGAAAGCCGGACTTTCAAAGAACGGAGATGTCTGCACATCTCAATGCGGGAAAGGCCAAAGACGCATTTTTTGCTTGCCGATAGACCAGAGTTTGGCCAGCCCGTGCGGCTCCACTATCAGGAACCAGACGATCAAGGCACCGAACACCATGTACTCGGTGTGCGAGACCAGCGCGGTCGAAATGCTCACGCCGAAGAGGTCCCCCACCGCTGGCAGGAACTGGTTCAAAAAGATGGGCAAGATCACAATGAATGCGGCGCCGAAGAAGCTCCCCATGATGGACCCCATGCCGCCGATGATCACCATGAACAACAACTGAAAAGAGCGATCAATCGAGAAGGCCGCAGGCTCCCACGAGCCAAGGTGGATAAAGCCCCACAACGCCCCGGCCACACCCACGATGAAAGAACTCACGGCAAAAGCGCTGAGCTTGGCATACACCGGGCGAATACCGATCACCGCAGCTGCCACGTCCATGTCACGTATGGCCATCCACTCACGACCGATCGCAGAGCGCACCAGGTTCTTGGTCATTAAGGCGAATAACACTACGAAGGCCAAACACAACAGATATTTGTCCACTGGCGAGTCAATCGTCCAGCCCAGGACGGACAGGTTGGATACCGACACCGAACCCGAGGCATTGTTGTTGGTAAACCAGCCAATCCGCAAGAAGGCCCAATCACAGAAAAATTGCGCCGCCAAGGTCGCCACAGCCAAATACAGGCCTTTAACCCGCAAGCTCGGTATCCCGAAGAACATCCCGACTAAGGTTGCAAAGAAGCCGCCACTAAGCAGGGCCACGATCAAGGGAACGCCCTCAATACGGACATAGGTGTTGTAGGCCATGTAGGCTCCCACCGCCATAAAGGCACCGGAGCCCAGCGAGATCTGCCCGCAATACCCCACCAACACGTTCACACCCAAAGCTGCAAGGGAGAGAATCAAAAATGGAATCAAGATGGCACGGAACATGTACTCATCGACCACAAAGGGAACCACAAACACAGCGATTGCCAACAGGGCCAGGAGCCCCCAACGGTCTTGAACGATGGGGAAAATTTGCTGGTCAGCGCGATAGCTGGTTTTGAACTGACCGTTCTCTCTGTAAAACATGAAGACGCTCCTTAGACGCGGTCAATGATTTTTTCGCCGAACAAGCCTTGTGGCCTGAACAAAAGAAATACCAGCGCCAACACATAGGCGAACCAGATCTCGATACCACCGCCCACCATTGGGCCGAGGTAGACCTCGGACAACTTCTCACCGACGCCGATGATCAGTCCGCCAATGATCGCTCCGGGCACTGAAGTCAGTCCGCCCAGAATGATCACCGGCAGGGCGCGCAAAGCAACGGTTGTCAGTGAAAACTGGACACCCAGCTTGGAGCCCCAAATGATCCCTGCCACCAACGCTGTGATGCCTGCGACACACCACACGATTACCCAGATACGGTTCAGCGGAATGCCGATACTCTGTGCTGCCTGATGGTCGTCTGCTACAGCGCGCAGCGCACGGCCGGTGCTCGTCTTCTGGAAGAAGAGCGACAGTGCAGCGACCAAGACAGCGGCGACTACCGCGGCAATCACGTCTTCCTGATTGACGAGCACGCCGCCTTCAAAGACCGACTCAAACAGGAAGATCGGGTCCTTGGGCATGCCTACATCGATTTTGTAGATGTCGCTGCCGAAGATGGTTTGGCCTGCACCATCGATGAAATAGGTAATGCCCAGAGTCGCCATCAGCAAAGTCACACCTTCTTGGTTGACGAGGTGGCGCAAGACCAATCGCTCGATCAGCCAAGCCAAAATGAACATCAACATGGCCGAAACGACGAAAGCCAGGAAATTGCCCAAGAACTTGCTCTCCAGCCCCAGCCACTGGGGGATCCATACGGAGAACCGCGCCATGGCCAGCGCCGCGAACAGCACCATGGCTCCTTGCGCAAAATTAAAGACACCCGAGGCCTTGAAAATCAGAACAAAACCGAGGGCCACCAACGCATACAACATGCCGGCCATGAGCCCGCCAAAAAGTGTTTCCAGAAAAAAACCCATGATTCGTTCCCTTCAGTGGCTGGTGCCGAGGTAGGCGCTGATTACGTCGGGGTTATTGCGCACTTCGTCCGGGGTGCCGTCGCCGATTTTTTTGCCGTAGTCCAGCACCACCACGCGGTCGCTGATGTCCATGACCACGCCCATGTCGTGCTCAATCAACACCACAGTGGTACCGAATTCATCATTTACGTCGAGTACAAAGCGGCACATGTCCTGCTTTTCTTCGACGTTCATGCCGGCCATGGGCTCGTCGAGCAACAGCACTTGGGGTTCCATCGCCAGAGCGCGACCCAAGTCCACCCGCTTTTGCAGACCGTAAGGTAGCTGCCCGACTGGCGTCTTGCGGTAGGCCTGGATTTCCAGGAAATCGATGATGCGCTCCACCGCCTCGCGGTGCTGGATCTCTTCCCGCTCTGCCGGGCCGATACGCAGGGCCTGCATCAGGATATTGCTTTTGATTTTGAGGTTGCGCCCGGACATGATGTTGTCCAACACGCTCATGCCCTTGAACAAGGCCAGGTTCTGAAAGGTGCGACCGATACCCATGGTGGCCACTTGGTGGCTGTCCATGTGTTTGAACTGTTGGCCGCGGAAGGTGATGGCACCTTCCTGAGGTGCATACACACCATTGATACAGTTCAGCATCGAGCTCTTACCCGCACCGTTCGGTCCGATGATGGCGCGGATCTCATGCTCGCGCACATCGAAGCTGATATCGGTCAGCGCCTTCACGCCGCCGAACCGCAGGGAAATGTTTTTGACATCAAGAATGACGTCGCCGATCTTTTTATCGCTCATGCTGCAGCCTTTACGGGGGCAAAGGTTTTGGTGTCTTCGATACGCAGCGTGGCGCTGACGCTGCCGGTGCGGCCGTCTTCAAACTTCACCACGGTCTCGATGAACTGGCTGGTCTTGCCCTCGTACAGCGCATCGACCAATACCTGGTATTTGTCGGCAATAAAGCCGCGACGGACTTTGTTGGTGCGGGTCAATTCACCATCGTCCGCGTCCAGTTCTTTGTGCAGCACCAGGAAGCGGCTGATCTGACTTCCTGCTAGCAGCGCGTCCTCGCTCAGGTCGGCATTGACCTTCTCCACACATTCCTTGATCAGGTCGTACACCTGCGGCTTCTGAGCCAAGTCGGTGTAGCCGGCATAAGGCAGGTTGCGACGCTCAGCCCAGTTGCCCACGGCATCAAAGTCGATGTTGATGAGCACACACACCTTCTCGCGGCCATCGCCATAAGCCACCACTTCCTTGATGTGCTGGAAGAACTTGAGTTTGTTTTCCACGTACTTGGGAGCAAACATCGCGTCATTGAAAGCGCCACCTTTGAGACGACCCACGTCTTTGACGCGGTCGATGATCTTCAAATGGCCGTGCGAATCAATGAAACCTGCGTCACTGGTGTGGTACCAGCCATCGGCCGTCAACACTTCGGCAGTGGCGGCAGGGTTCTTGTAGTACTCCTTCAGCAGGCCGGGCGACTTGACCAGGATCTCGCCGTTATCAGCCACTTTGATCTCCACGCCTTCGCAAGGAATGCCCACCGTGTCGGCGCGGGCTTGGTTGTCCGGCTGCAGGCACACAAACACTGCAGTCTCGGTCGAGCCGTACAGCTGCTTGAGGTTGATGCCGATGGAGCGGTAGAAGGTAAACAGGTCCGGGCCGATCGCCTCACCGGCGGTGTAGGCCACGCGCACGCGGCTGAGGCCCAGGGTGTTTCGCAAGGGCCCATACACAAACAAATTTCCCAGGGCATACAAGGCGCGGTCTGCACCCGACACTTCCAGCCCATCCATCAAAGCGGGGCCTACACGCTTGGCCACGTCCATAAAGTAATGGAACATGTTGCGCTTGATGCTGCCCGCATCTTCCATGCGGATCATCACGCTGGTGAGCATGCCCTCAAACACCCGGGGCGGCGCAAAGTAATAGGTCGGGCCAATTTCTTTCAGATCGATGGTGGCAGTCGCGCTGCTCTCGGGGCAATTCACCACATAGCCGCAGGACAACCACTGGGCGTAGCTGAAGATGTTCTGGCCGATCCATGCGGGTGGCATGTAGGCCAGCACCTCTTCAGCACTGGTAAGTTTGTCGAAATCAGCACCGGCGCGCGCCCGGTTGAGCAATGAATCGTGCGTATGCACCACGCCCTTGGGGTTGCCGGTGGTACCCGACGTAAAGAACATAGCGGCCACGTCAGTGTGGGTGATCTTGGCTACTTCATCCCGGAAGAACGCCGGGTGAATAGCGGCAAAGGCTTTGCCTGCAGCCTGCAACTCGTCCATGCCAGCCAGCCCCGGCTGGTCGTAATTGCGCAGGCCGCGCGGGTCGTCAAAGTAGATGTGCTGAAGCTGCGGGCACTGCTCGCGCACCTCCAGCAGCTTGTCGACTTGCTCCTGGTCTTCTGCAAAGGCAAAGCGCACTTCAGCGTTGTTGATGGGGAACACGCACTCAGGAGCCGCAGCGTCCTGGTACAGCGGAATGGGCACGGCGCCCAGGCTTTGTACGGCCAGCATGGTGGCGTACAAGCGGGGGCGGTTGGCGCCCACCACCACCATGTGGTCACCGCGCTGCAAACCTGCTTGGTGCAGCCCGGCGGCCAGATGTTGAACCATCTCGGCCAGATCACCCCAGCTCAGTGATTGCCAGATGCCGTATTCCTTTTCGCGCATGGCAGCGGCCTGCGGGCGCTGGCTCGCGTGCTGCAGCAAAAGCTGCGGAAATGTCGTGTGCGTACCCATTGCGTGTCACCTCGTTATGGCCCGCTGCATGCTCTGAGCGGACTCTGGTATGTAGCGAATAGTAGGACTGCATTTGACGTCAGGTTGTCGTTTGGACGACAATTTGGCGAAATCTCGGTAGGTGTTTTCCCTTCGCTGAACGGCAACTTACAAGCGAGTTACACGAAGCTTTCTCCATGCCCACGACACGCATCTCCCAAGCCATCGACTCCACGCTCCACCAGCGTCGCCGCCCCCTTACAGAGGCAGAACTGGACGCCATTCCCTGGCTGCACCTGCTAGCCCCTACCGACCGGGAGAGGGCCGTGGATGACCTGCGCATTGCAGAGGCTGCACCGGGCGAATACATGTGCCGCATGGGGCGGCCGGTGACCTATTGGTTCGGGGTGATTGATGGTCTGCTCAAGATGAGCACGGATAACGCTGAAGGCCAGACCATGACCTTCACCGGTGTGCCACCTGGTGGCTGGTTCGGTGAAGGCACGGCCCTCAAGCGCGAGACCTACCGCTACAACATCCAAGCCCTGCGCAAGAGCCTGGTGGCCGGGCTGCATGTGGACACGTTCCATTGGCTGCTCGACCACTCGATTGCCTTCAACCGCTTTGTGATGAACCAGCTCAACGAGCGGCTGGGCCAGTTCATCGCGGCGCGCGAAATCGACCGTATGACCAACCCCGACATCCGTGTCGCTCGCAGTCTCGCCTCGCTGTTCAACCCGGTGCTTTACCCCGGCGTCGGTGAGGTGCTGCGCATTACCCAACAGGAGCTGGCGTACCTCGCAGGCCTCTCGCGCCAACGGGTCAATGAAGCGCTGAATGCATTGGAAGCACAAGGCTTTATCAAGGTGGAGTACGGTGGCCTGCGCGTACTGGATTTGCAGGCGCTGCGGTCCAGGGTGTTTACTCGGCAGGGGTAGCTTTTAGCTCTGGTACAGCGGTGATTCACTCTTTTGGGGGATGGACGAGGAGATGCCATCTGTGAAAATCGACCCTTCAGATTTTCTTTTTTGCTTTATTTTCAAATGAAATTCAAACCTTTTCTGTTTGCATCAGTACTTTCCATCGTCCAACAAGTTCCCTTGGCCGCTGAACTGTTCATCGATGACAAACCCCGAGAAATTGCCTTGGCGGACAAGCTGGAGCTAAACGCAACTATCGGCGGATACCCAATCTGGAATGGAGAAGGCAAATGGAGACTGGTTGAACTTATCCGAAACGACAGCAGTGGTAGTGCTGCATCAATCCCATTGGGCACAGCTAGATTTTTCCAAACAGAAGGAAAGCAGTTTGTTGCCGGTATGGAAGTCAGAGCTAACCTTCGCCCGGGCAGCGGCTATTGGATTGATGAGCCCTGTAAACGCGATGACATGCTCTTCAAACTTCAGTTGTCCGGAGGCCGTGAAGACAACTGCGTGACGATCAATCACATCACTCGTTATATGAGTAACCCAGGCGGCAAGCTTGCGGAGGCCTTCGCACTGTTTAAATCACAGGGAATAGAAGTCCCTCCTACAGTCCTGAATATCGTCTTGACAAGAAACGCGACAAGCCAGAGGAAGCTCGTGTTCTCTATCTGGATAAACCCAGAACTCGCGGGTTTTGTACGAGAGAGCGAACCTGAATGGGGACGCAATCCGTGGCACAAAGTCCAAGCATTCTCAGATCCAAAAAAGAAACAATACATAGATGCATTGTCCGTTTGGGCAACAAGTTTTGCGAAAAAAATGAACGATGGGTTAAGTCAAAAGGCAGATGCCTATTCAGACATCCCGACATGGCGAAGCATCCAAATCAGTGCTACCCAATCAGAACCCCAAAAGACCCAAGTAAAGCTGGACTGATTGCGTCAGGTAGAAACCTGCGTCCCGAGGGGTACATCTCACCTTTGAGAGAAACAGGCCCTTTGGGGACGCTGAAAACGCACACTTCTGATTGAGGCATTCCATGTGCCACAACTATGATGCCTACATCAGGAGCAAATAATGTTGATCGCTGTAGCACTACTAGGCTCACTGAGCGGATCCAAGTCTCATGCTCATTAGCAATGGACTCGCCCTTCAGGAGATGAATTTACGCGAGCAGCAATTCGCTTTGCTGCGGCGTATCAGCCTGCCGATTTGGGTGTTTGACATTGACCGCAGTGAAGTGCATTGGGCCAATGAAGCTGCACTCACCCTGTGGCGCGCTGCGAGCTTGGATGAGCTCTGTTCACGAGACATGGCGGCCGACATGTCGGCATCGGTCGCCAAACGGCTGCGGCAATACCAGAGTGACTTTGTTCAGCACGGAGCCAGCTTCAGCGAGCAGTGGACCATTTACCCTGCCGGCATGCCGGTTTCCATGAACATGCAGCTCAGCGGCATACGCCTGTCAGACGGACGTATGGCCATGCTTTGCGAGAGTCGTGTGATCGAACCTGGCAAGCCCGAGGCCATGCGATCAGTCGAAGCCCTGTTGCACACGGATGTCATGATCACCCTGTACGACCTGGAAGGTGGAGTGCTCTACCGCAACCCCGCCGCGCGGGAATCTGTCCCCAACCTGAACATGCGCATGGCTGAACGCTTTCAGGACGGCGATGCCTTGGAACGCATGCTCACCATGCTGGAGCTGCACGGCGAAGCCACCCTGACCTTGCCGGCCTATACCACCCGCAATTTGCGCTGGCATGAGGTTTCTGTACGACAGTGCCGGGACGCAGTCACAGGGCGGAATGCGGTGCTGATGAGCGAGATGGATGTCACCGCCATCAAGCACGCGCAAGACCACTCCCAGTTTCTTGCGCGGCATGACGCACTAACAGGCCTACCCAATCGCAGCCATGTAATGCAGCGCTTTGCCGATGCCCTTCGTGTCATGGACGATGGCGCCGCCCAGGCCGCGCTCATCTATATTGACCTCGACCACTTCAAAGACATCAATGACACCTTGGGCCATGCCGCCGGGGATGACCTGTTGGTGCAGGTTGCCGACCGTCTGCGCGGCATTACACGAAGCTCAGACATGGTCGCCCGCCTCGGTGGGGACGAATTTCTGATCTTGATGGTGGCTCCCAATATCCGGGAAGAGGTGGAGCAGATACGCGAACGCCTCAGCCTCACGGTGGCGCGCCCTATCCACATACAAGGCACCGAAGTCATAGTCACACCCAGTGTGGGCGTGAGCTTTTACCCGGAGCACGGGCTGGAACTCGACACCCTGCTACGCAACGCCGACCTGGCCATGTACAGCGCCAAAGAGAGCGGCCGCAACGCACTCAACATTTTCGAGTCGCCTATGGCGTTTCGGGTGCAGCAACGCATGGAGCTGGAAGCCGAGCTGCGCCACGCATTGGCCCGCCAGGAGTTTGAGCTGTATTACCAGCCGCGCGTGGACGTGGCCACCGGCCAGGTGCGCGGTGCGGAAGCGCTGATACGCTGGAACCACCCGCAGCGCGGGCTGGTAGGTCCGGACGCCTTCATTCCGACCTGCGAGAGCACGGGCATGATCAACGCCTTGGGCGACTGGGTATTCGAGCAGGCTGCGCGGCAGCAAGTGCAATGGGCCCGTGAAGGCTTGGACCTGAAGATTTCCGTCAACCTCTCGCCCCGCCAGTTCCGGGACCCGGAGCTGCTGAACCGCTTGGCCCGCATCGTCACCGCCACCGCGGCGCAGCCGGCACGACTGGAGCTGGAGCTCACCGAGTCCATGCTGCTCGGAGTGGCACCCCACACACACGAAACGCTGGACGATTTGCGGCGCATGGGCTTCTCCATCAGCGTGGACGACTTCGGCACCGGCTACTCCAACCTGGCCTACCTGAACCGTTTTCCGATTCAAGTGCTGAAGGTTGACAAAACCTTTGTGCAGGACATCGAGGCCAACCGCCCGGTGGCCGAGCTCATCGTGTCCATGTGCCGGCTGATGCAACTGCATATCGTGGCTGAAGGGGTGGAAACGCCGGCCCAACTGGAGTGGGTGCAGACCCAGGGCATAGGGCAATACCAAGGCTATCTGTTTGCAAAACCCTTGCCCGCAACCGCTTTTGTAGAGAGAGTGCGGGCATAGCGCGAAGCTAACAGTCCGGGGATGAGAAAATACAGGCCATGACAAACACGATTGAACGCCCCGCCCTGCCCGACCACCTGTCTATCGACCCCCGCAGCCCCCACCACTTGGCTGCCGTGTTCGAGCACGACATCGGCATCCGCTTCAACGACAAAGAGCGCATGGACGTGGAGGAATACTGCGTCAGCGAAGGCTGGATCAAAGTGCCCGCCGGCAAGACCGTGGACCGCAAAGGCAAGCCCCTGCTGATCAAGCTCAAGGGCAAGGTTGAAGCCTTTTATCGCTAACGCAGCCAACTCTTGGTGATGGGCCCTCAAGACCGGGATGGGGACGCTGCAGCGCCCCGCCAGATCGGGCTGATTCCACTCATCATTTTTTGGTGCGTGGTGATGGGCCTGCTGTACGCCGGCATGAGCGTCTACCTGCAGCCCAAAAAGGCCCAAGTGCTGGCCAATGGCGACCTGATCATCCCGCGCGCCCTGGACGGGCACTTCTACACCCCGGGCCGCATTCAGGGCGTGGAAGTCACGTTTCTGGTGGATACCGGCGCGTCGTTGGTCACGGTGAGCGAAGCGTTTGCGCGCAAGGCCGAGCTGACAGGTGGCACCGCTACCACTTTCCGCACCGCCAATGGGGACCGCCCCGGGCGCGTGGTAGAGGGGGCGAGCCTTTCCATCGGTCCGGTGGACGCACGCAACATCAAAATTGGTGTGGGCCTGCACGGAGGGGCGGACGACGAAGCGCTCCTGGGCCAGTCCTTCCTGTCCAAGTTCGACATCACGCTCAACAAAGACCACATGGTCCTCAAACCCCGCTAATGCTGGCCTGCCGGGCCATTTAGTAGCAAAATCTGGCTCTAGCGCTCATGGAATGTGCGCGAGCAGCTCTCAAAATAATAGCAACCGCACCATGACAGATCAGACTCCTCCCCGCCCCGTCCTGCGCCGCGCGCCACCGCCCGCCCAGGAGGCAGCAGCCCCCACCGGCGCACGCCGTGCACCGCCTCCCGTCGCATCCCGCGCGCCAGGCAACCGCGCCATTCCCCAGGGCCAAAGCAACACTGCAGCCCATGGCGCCGGCGGCACCGTGAGGCTGAACAAACGCATGGCCGACCTCGGCATGGCATCGCGCCGGGAAGCAGACGAGTGGATAGCCAAGGGTTGGGTCAAGGTCAACGGCAAGGTGGCCGAGATGGGCATGCAGGTGCTGCCCGATGTGCGCATCGAGATCGACAAGCAAGCCCAGGGCCAGCAGGCCAACCAGGTCACCATCCTGCTCAACAAACCCCTGGGCATTGTGAGTGGGCAGGCGGAAGACGGGCACGAGCCCGCCATCAAGCTCATCCAGCCCCAGAACCGCTGGCGCGATGACAACGCGCGCTTCTTCTTCCACGGCAGCCAGCTCAAGAGCCTGGTACCCGCCGGCCGGCTGGACATTGACTCCACCGGCCTGCTGGTGCTGACACAAGACGGCCGCGTAGCTCGCCAGTTGATCGGCGAAGACTCGGTGATGGAGAAGGAATATCTGGTGCGCGTGGCCTACACCGGCGTGGAAAACCCCGGCGCGGCCAACTCGCCCGCAGCCACCTACCCCGCATTGGCCGGACGCGGTAAGCCCCAGCAGCTGATCCGCCTGGACGATGACGACCCGGTCACCAGCGATGTGCAAAGCGTGTTTCCGCCCGAGAAGCTGCAATTGCTGCGCCACGGACT
Source organism: Comamonadaceae bacterium (assembly GCA_027488985.1). Taxonomy (GTDB): domain Bacteria; phylum Pseudomonadota; class Gammaproteobacteria; order Burkholderiales; family Burkholderiaceae_C; genus Allorhodoferax; species Allorhodoferax aquaticus. The sequence continues at coordinate 97,703 of JAIYAR010000018.1, forward strand.
GAGCCTGGACGACCAGCGCTTGAAGCCCGCCAAAGTGGAATGGCAGAACCCGGAGCAGCTGCGCTTTGTGCTGACCGAAGGCAAGAAACGCCAGATCCGCCGCATGTGCGAACTGGTCGGCCTGAAGGTGGTGGGCCTGAAACGGGTGCGCGTGGGCAAGGTCATGCTGGGCAACTTGCCGGTGGGCCAGTGGCGCTACCTGCAGCCCCACGAAAAGTTTTAAACACAAGGCGCCTATGCCCACACCGCCCCGCACCAAGGTCTCCGCCAAAGCCATCGCCACCGACCTGCGGGGCGCAGCGCAGCTGGCCACTCAAGCCACCCTTAGCGTCACTCGAATGGCCGAAGGCGTGCACCAGTCTGTGCTTGGCACGCTGGGCGCACGGGGCGACACCAGCAGCACTCAAACAGGCAGCCACCCGCAAGCCACTGGCCTGACCGGATGGGTCTACAGTGCAGTGCGCGGCATTACCACCCTGGTGGGCAAGTCGGCAGACACCGCCTTGCGCGCCCTCACCCCCTTGCTGGAAACCGCCGGCGCGCAGCCCCCTGAATCCCCCCAACGTGCCGCCGTAGTGGCTGCACTGAACGGCGTGCTGGGCGACCACTTGGCCGCCACCGGCAACCCGCTGGCCACGCCGATGCGCTTGCGCTTCAACGGCGCCGTACTGGAGCCCGGCCAGATGCCGGCCCCGACGGATGTGAGCAACAAGCTGCTGATCGTGCTGCACGGCCTGTGCATGAACGATCTGCAGTGGGAACATGCAGCGGCCGACGGCCAAGCGACCAGCCACGCAGCCGCACTGGCGGAAGCCCATGGCTACACCCCTGTTTTTGTGCGCTACAACACCGGCTTGCACATATCGGTCAATGGTGAAGCGTTGTCAGAAAAGCTTGGCCAGCTGGTGGCCCACTGGCCTGTGGCGGTGGAGAGCATCACCGTGCTGGTGCACAGCATGGGCGGGCTGGTGGCACGCAGTGCCTGCGCCACCGCAGAGGCAAACGCAGCTCCGTGGCGAGCCCTGCTCCAGGCCATGGTGTTTTTGGGCACGCCCCACCACGGGGCGCCGCTGGAGCGGGCGGGCAATTGGGTCGATGTGGTCTTGGGCAGCACACCGTATTCGCGCCCGTTGGCCAAGCTGGGGCAGCTGCGCAGTGCCGGCATCACCGACCTGCGCTACGGTTTAGCCCTGGAGTCTGACTGGAAAGGCCTAGACCGCTTCCGCCGCCAGCCCGACCGGCGCACCCACCTGCCCTTGCCCGGGGGAGTGGACTGCTACACCGTGGCCGCCACTGTGGCCAAACCGCGCAGCCTGCTGGCCGAGCGCCTGGTGGGCGACGGGTTGGTGCCCCTACATAGCGCGTTGGGCCGACACGACGATGCCGCACGCACATTGCACTTCCCCAAAAACCGGCAGGCCGTGGTTTACCGCCTCAACCACATGGAACTGCTCAGCAGCCCTGTGGTGCGCGCGCTGTTGATCGACTGGCTGGCCTGAGCCTGTCACAACAGGACCTCAAGCCCGGCGCTCTGCATCTTCGAGGGCCAGCAGCAAGCTGGTGCGATGCTCGCGGGCGACTTCCTGCCAATGCAGGCCGCTGATCGCCCCTCTTGAAACCCACCCCGTCGCCCATAATTGAGGGTTGCCCGTGCCGCAGGCAGCAAGACTTGCGGCACACATCGCTTTTTTGAGACTCAGAGACTGAACTATGACCAAGCAAACCATGAATTTCCAGGCCGAAGTAGCCCAGTTGCTGCACCTGGTGACGCACTCCCTGTACTCCAACAAAGAGATTTTTTTGCGCGAGTTGATCTCCAATGCTTCTGACGCCTGCGACAAGCTGCGCTTTGAGGCCATCAACAACAGCGGCTTGTACGAGAACGACTCCGAACTGAAGGTCAAGGTCACCTTTGACAAGGACGCCAAGACGCTGACCATCACCGACAACGGCATTGGCTTGTCGATGCAGGAAGCCATCGACAACCTGGGCACGATTGCCAAGAGCGGTACCAAAGACTTTGTGAGCAAGCTGACCGGCGACCAGAAGGCCGACAGCAACCTGATCGGCCAGTTCGGAGTGGGCTTCTACTCCGGCTTCATCGTGGCCGACAAGATCACTGTGGAATCCCGCCGCGCCGGCCTCAAGGCCGATGAAGCCGTGCGTTGGGTGAGCGACGGCGGCGCCAGCGGTGGCGGCGCCTTTGAGGTGGAAGCCATCTCGCGCGAAGCGCGCGGCACCAGCGTCATCCTGCACCTGCGCGAGGACGCGATGGACTACGCCCAGGCCTGGAAGGTCAAGGGCATCATCAACAAGTATTCCGACCACATCAGCCTGCCCATCCTGATGGAAAAGGAAGAATGGAAAGACGGCGAGCTGATCAACCCGTCTGACGAAAACGGCGGCCGCCAGCCCGGTGGCATGGTCAAGACCGGCGAGTGGGAAACCGTCAACAAGGCTAATGCCATCTGGAGCCGTGCCAAGAAGGACGTCACCCAAGAACAGTACGACGACTTTTACAAGCAAATCAGCCACGACTTTGAAGCGCCCCTGGCCCACACCCACAACCGCGTGGAAGGCAGCACCGAATACACCCAGCTGCTGTACATCCCGGCCAAGGCCCCGCACGACCTCTACAACCGCGACCACAAAGGCGGACTCAAGCTGTATGTGAAGCGCGTGTTCATCATGGACGACGCCGAGGCCCTGCTGCCCAGCTACCTGCGCTTTGTGAAGGGGGTGGTGGACTCCGCCGACCTGCCCCTGAACGTGAGCCGCGAACTCCTGCAGGAAAGCCGCGATGTAAAAGCCATCCGCGATGGCAACACCAAACGCGTTCTCTCCATGCTGGAAACCCTGGCCAAGAACGACAAGCTGGCGGAAGCCGCTGATGGCGTGACAGACGTCCTCAGCGCCGAAGAAAAAGCCGAGCAGGAAGCCAACCTGGGCAAGTACACCAAGTTCTATGCCGAATTCGGCGCGGTGCTCAAAGAAGGCTTGGGCGAAGACTTTGGCAACAAGGACCGTCTGGCCAAGCTGCTGCGCTTCGCAAGCACCACCAGCGACACCGCCACTGTGAGCCTAGCCGACTACAAGGCGCGCATGAAAGAAGGCCAAGAGGCCATCTACTACATCACCGCCGAAACGCTGGCCGCCGCCAAAAACAGCCCGCAACTCGAAGTGTTCAAGAAGAAGGGCATTGAGGTGCTCCTGATGACCGACCGCGTGGACGAGTGGGCCCTGAATTACTTGCACGACTTTGACGGCACGCCGATGCAGTCCGTCGCCAAGGGCGCGGTGGACCTCGGCAAGCTGCAGGACGAAAACGAGAAGAAGGCTGCTGAAGAAGCCGCCGAGACCTTCAAGCCCGTGCTGGCCAAGCTAAAAGAAGCACTCAAAGACAAAGCCGACGACGTGCGCGTGACCACCCGCCTGGTCGACAGCCCCGCCTGCCTGGTAGTGCAAGACGACGGCATGAGCACCCAACTGGCCCGCCTGCTCAAGCAAGCCGGCCAGAGCGCGCCCGAAGTGAAGCCCGTGCTGGAAGTGAACGCTGACCACCCGTTGGTGAAGAAGCTGGACGGCTCGGTGCACTTCCACGACCTGGCCCACATCCTGTTCGACCAGGCCTTGCTGGCCGAAGGCGGCTTGCCAGCTGACCCTGCGGCTTATGTGAAACGCGTGAATGCGCTGCTGGTGTAACGGCAGGATAGGTTGGAGGCCATATATGCCTCTAGCCCCTGTAAAAACTGCGTAGATAGCTATATTTTTTATAGCTGTTTGTGACAAATGAAAGCCTTGCCATCGAAAGACTGGCAAGGCTTTTTTGCTTGTCCGGAAGTCGCATGCCGGACAGCGCTCCGTGATGTCCCTAGCCAAGGCAACAAGAACTTGGGTTTAAGCTGACTCTAGTCGTTGAATACCCCAAAAAGATAGAGCCTCCATGAACAAGAGATCTGCAGCAATAGCGTGCTGCATCAGCGCATTGATGCCATGGGCGTCGGCCAATGCCGAGGACATTACCTGGCTCAGTGCGGACTTCCCGCCGTTGACGATGTTCGACAAGGACGCCAAGGACATCGGCTACATGAACCTGCTTCTGAAACAGGTGCAACAGGCACTGCCGCAGCATCGCATTCAAGAGGAAGTTTTGCCTTGGCCACGGGTCCTGTTTATTGCCAAAAACGGCGGCGCGTACTGCTCGGCCATGGCAGCCCAAACGCCGGAACGAGAGTCCTATTTGCGCTTTACCGCACCTTATGGCTACGTGTACCCCGTGGGGTTGGTCACGAGGGCCAAGGACCGGGATCAGTTCAAGCGCTTTCTCAACAAAGGGGGTGAGGTCCGATTGCGAGACCTCCTGGAGCAAAACGATTTGCGTGCGGGGGTCGCGGGTAGCAGGACTTACGGCACCAAGATTGATGAGATGCTACGACCCCTTGTGCAATCCCACGCCGGCCAAGTGATTCAGGTGAGCAGGGACAACTCGACCAAATCATTGATCACCATGCTGCAGAAGAAGCGGTTTGACTACACGCTCGCATATCCCGGCGAGGCCGTCTATTACGACAGCGCAGTCACCAAATTGCATTTCTATCCCATTGCAGAAAACAACGCATTGATTGCCGGTCGCTTTAGCTGCACAAAGGGCCCGCAGACCGACCAGACATTTGCTGAACTCAACAAACTGGCAACAGCATTCCAGGAAGATTCCGCCCTGGCTGCATCCTATGAGCGATGGTTGCCGCCCTATCTGATCAAGCCCTTCCGGCAACGGCTGGCCGACCAATTAAATGGCTCAACACGCTAACAGGGCAACGGTCGATGCCGGGCGAGCTTGGTTGCGCCCCGCTGCCTTGGCGGCATAGAGCGCCTGATCGGCCTGTTCGATTACCGCCTCCAGCGATTCGACGCCTTGACTGGTTTGTCCTGCCGGTGCGCACGCATAGCCCACCGAAAACGTAAAGCTGACATTGCGCCCATCTTTCATACGCACCGACTGCCTGCCCGCCTCTTCCACCAAGCGCTGGGCAAAGCGGCCCGCCTCTTCTGCGGAGCAGGCACGTAGCAGCACACAGAACTCCTCGCCACCGTAGCGCACCGCAACGTCCGATAACCGGGTCAACTGCGACAGCATTCGGGCGGCATGTGCCAGCACTGCGTCTCCGCCGGCATGGCCAAAGCTGTCGTTGATGCGTTTGAAGTTGTCAATATCCATCAAAACCAGCGCATAGCCTCCGGCTTGCGATTGGCAGCGTTTGTTGCCGACCATCTCAAAGAATGCAGTGCGGGTGTAGAGCCCGGTCAGGCCATCCCGGCGCAAACGGTCACTCATTTCATACTGCTGCCGCTGGCTCACCATCACGATGAACACCACGGTGGCTACCGTGAAGTACAAAGCGGCCACGCACAAAGCCATGATCTGGGCAGATGAGTTGGCCACGGGAGACACCAACATGCCTTGTCCGTTGAGCGCCATGCCCGCCCTGACAAAAAAGGCCAGCGCGCTCAAGGCGTGAATGATGTTTAACACCACGCGCCACTGCGCGCTGTGTCGCCCGGGTGCCGTAGCCACCATGAGCGCAGCCAGTACGAGCTGGAAGCCGATGGCCATGGACATGGAAAAGATGCCGAACTGCGGATCCGTCCCCAGGAAGAAGACGGCCAACACGCCGGACAGGCCGACTGCGCTGCTCAACGCGATGCTGCCGGAGGACGCCTCCACCTTCAAGAGCTTGGCGTAGGCCATCATCGTGAGTGGGACGACCGCCAACATCGCAGTATTCGCGACCAGGTAGGTCAAAACCCACGGGGCTGTGCCACGGAAGTAGAAAAGCAGGAAGGCCAACGAGGCAAAAGCCAAGCTGGCAGACCACTCGTGCAAGCCCAGCCGTTTGGAAGCTCCACCCCGCGCAAGCAAAGCGCAGAGGATGGCAAGACTGAACGCCAGCAGACTCGTGGCGAATACCAATGTGGCGGCGTCCAGCCGCAAATGACCCGTCGTATGCAAAACCACTCCCTGAACTTTGACGGGCGTTCCTCTGCGGAAACGGCCTCGCCGTCATTTTTTTGATATCAACGACTAACCAACTATTGTTCCACGCAGAGATGACACCGGAACTGAAATTTCCTTTATTTGACGACTTGCCCCTCCGGCGGCAACAGCAAGCCCCCGCCGATATCATGAAAGCCCGAGTTTCAACCCCGCAATCAGCGGACCTTGTGTGGACACCCCTCTCCTGAACGCCACGGACATCCGTCAACGCATCTGGCTCGAACTGCAGCGCGCAGTGCAAGACCGACACCACGAATGGCGCACGCCGGTGCTTGCCACGGTGGGCGCCGATGCCCTGCCGCAAGCCCGCACCATGGTGTTGCGGCACGCAGACGCGCGGCAGACTGCCCTGCAGTTCTATACCGATAGCCGCAGCCCCAAGATCGAAGAATTGGAGGCACACCCCTCCGTGGCGCTGGTGTTCTGGAGCAAGCGGCTCAGCTGGCAGTTACGGATACGAGCCAAGGCAACGGTGCAGCGGACGGGTGCAGAGGTGGATGCGGTATGGACCCGGGTCAGCCAGACACCCGCTGCCGGGGACTACTTGTCGGCCAAGGCACCGGGGGATCTGTTGATGGACGAAACGTCATCCAACACATCCGGCGGCTCGCAGCACCACCTCGCCATCGTCACGCTACAAGTCCAAGACATGGACTGGCTGGAACTGGCACGCACCGGTCATAGGAGGGCCGTCTTTACCGCAGACCATTGGGAGTGGCGCGTACCCTGAAGCCCGGCGATGCCCGCGTTGGCGACAGGGCTGGCCGTCGTGCGCTACAAACGGGCGTCAGCATGTTCTGACGGTCTGTTTCTGCTGAACCCATGTCTGTACCTGTTGAGAAAAATGCAGCTCCCGCTTCGTGCGATGCATTGACCGTGATGTTTGATGGCGCATGCCCCTTGTGCCGTCGTGAAATCGGGCTGTACCAATCCTTGGAGCCTTTGCGGCCAGTGCAATGGCTGGATGTGAGTGAGGCACAAACTGGTCTGGCCCCTGAGGAACAGGCGCGGCTGATGGCCCGCTTTCACGTGCGAATGGCGGATGGACGCATGTTCAGCGGAGCCGCCGCTTTTATAGAGTTGTGGCTCACCATGCCGGGCTGGCGCTGGCTGGGGCGCATCGGCCTGCTACCCGGAGTGACGCCGCTACTGGAATGGGCCTATGTCCGCTTCTTGCGGCTCAGACCAAGGCTGCAGCAGTGGGTCCGCGCCACCGAAATGAGGCACTTGCCCGCAGATGTAGTCGCCGATCTGCGCTCCAACCATGCGGGCGAGTCTGGAGCGGTAGCGGTGTATCGCGGCATGCTTTGGGCTACACGCGATCCCGCCATCCAAGAGTTTGCACAGCGGCACCTGCAGACCGAGCAGGAACACCTCGAAGTCATGAATGCCTTGCTCCCGCCGCTGAGACGCAGTTGGATGTTGCCGATATGGCGATTTGCAGGCTATGTCACGGGTGCTTTGCCTGCACTGGTGGGACGACCTGCGGTGTACGCAACGGTCGCAACCATCGAAACTTTTGTGGACCAGCACTACAAATGCCAACTGGACTTGCTCGCAGACCGGCCGGAAGCCGACGCGCTAAGGCAACTCTTGACTGATTGTCGCAATGACGAGCGGGAGCACCTAGAAGAAGCCCACAACAAATTGCTGACCAAGCCGGGCCTGATCGTGCAGGGGTGGTGCAAGGCAATTCAAGTCGGCTCCGTGCTCGGCGTGTGGCTCACCAGACGCATCTAGGCGCAGCGCATACAGCCTGCAACCCGCCTCTTAAGGGGCTACCCGACCGGTCACAGTCCAGACGCCGTTGCGCCGGCCGAGCACCACTGCCTCACCGGATGCAGGCACCACACCCGATAAGGCAGTGATGTTGACCTGGTGGGTCACGACCACCAGCAAGCCTTTGCCCGTCCAGGCATTGAGCAGTTCTTGGGCTGCCCGCGTTTGAGCGGGCGCGGCGTCCGGTTCTCCGAAGAAGGAGTTGAATGCCGGTTTGTCGACGCGCTTACCCGGAAATGCGAGGTCTGCCGTGTCGCGGGTCCGGCACCACTGGGAAGACCACACCGCGTCCACCGGTACCGAGCGTTGCCGGAAAAACTGACCGATACGCACCGCTTGCGCACGCCCCTCCTCACTGAGGTTGCGCTGGGTGCTGCAGTCATTCAAGGCGAAGCGCTCGGGGTCGCCCACACCCGGCGCCAGGGCATGACGGATCAACACCACACTACCCGGCCGGAGCACTGCATCCGCTCCGGCGCCAAAGGCAGTGGATGCTGCAAAGCACGCAACCGACACCAGAAGTAGACCGCGAAGCCCGAGCAATAGAGATTTCATGGGCTTATTTTTTCAGACCTGGAGATCATGGGGGTGGGCATACGCGAAAGCCCCTTCACGCATAGCCGCCGGCATCCCGCCTACCGGAATAGAGCAACAGGATGCACGCGCTCGCCGCCTTCACTTGCAGCAACGCATTTATCTTGCAATGAAAGCATGGACAAAATGGAGTACAAGGGAATGAAAGTGATCGTTGCGCGATCTTCATCTCCATGATGGAAACTTTGCAACTGCTTTTGGAACCAACACACTTACTTCACGACAACCTACGCACCCGCCATGAAAACCATCATTCAACTTTCCTGTATCACTCTGGCCTTGTTAGCCCAAAGCGCTTTCGCGCAAAACGCGATTACTGCAGCTGCCGCCAAGGAAGAAGGTGCGGTCGTCACCTCCAGCGGCTTGGTCTACCGCAGCCTCAAAGAAGGCAGCGGTGCCAGCCCCAAAGCCACCGACAAAGTTACGGTGCACTACAAGGGCACTTTCCCGGATGGCCGTGAATTCGACAGCTCTTACAAGCGGGGTCAACCGATTGACTTCCCGCTCAACGGAGTCATTGCCTGCTGGACCGAAGGTGTGCAGCGCATGAAAACCGGGGGCAAGGCCAAGCTGACCTGCCCGCCTGAAATTGCTTATGGCGCCCGGGGTGCGGGTGGAGTGATCCCCCCCAACTCCACGCTGGTGTTTGAGGTGGAGCTATTGGGCGTGAACGGCAAATAAGCCGCCAGCCCTCCAGACGTTTAGACCGACCACTGCAACAAGGGCTGCAGCACGCTCGCCCCCAGCTTTCTGGAGCGCTGGCCGCTCCAGCCTGTGGTTGGGTCGGGCAGATTAGCGTTGTCCTTGAAGGGCATCTCAATGGTCAGAGCCATGCAGCCGAAGCGCTGGGCGATCCAATTGGTAGCCAGTGACATATTGGCCTGGCCGGCCGCCACGCGGCCGTAGTTGAGCGTGTCCTGAAAGTCGGGGCAGGCGCGCATCCAGTCGGTCTTGAAATCGTCTTCCAGCTCGGCAATGCGCGGGGTGTAGCCCGGCGTGCCTTCGGATCCGACCACGAAGTTGCAAGGCAGCGCCTCGTCACCATGCACGTCCAGGCACAAGTCCACGCCGGTGGCCTCCATGGCTTGACGCACCAGGGCCACTTCGGGCGAGCGCTCCATGCTGGGGGCTGCCCACTCACGGTTCAGGTTGGCGCCTGCGGCGTTGGTGCGCAGGTTGCCCAGCACCGCGCCATCCGGGTTCATGTGGGGCACCACATGGAAGTTACAGCGCTGCAGCAGGGTCCGGCTGACGGAGTCGTCGGCGTCCAGCAGACGTTCCAGAAAGCCTTCCACAAACCACTCGGCCATGGTCTCACCAGGGTGCTGACGGGCAATGACCCACACGTCTTTCTTGTCTTCTTCAGCCACCAGACTGTGCACATCGGCAATGCGCAGAACACTCATGTCGCGCCCTTGCACAGTGGTCCCCAGTCGCTCGACCGTGACCAGTGAGGAGGCCGCAGCCGAGGCCAGCAGGTCCAGATGCTGCTCGTACGAGTAAGGCTCGAAGTAAGCGAAATAGATAGCGTTGGTTTGCGGCGTGACGCGCGCAGTCATGACCTCGCCGTCATAGCTGGTCTCAATGCGGCTCCAGTGCTGGCGGTCTTCGCTGGAAACCACCTGGTAGCCCTCCCAGCCCTTGGGGTAGGCGCATTGCTTGGCGTTCATGAAGCGCAATGTCACCGGCTCGCCGGCCGCTCCATGCAGGCAAAAGTGGAACCACTGAGCAAATTCTGCCGCCGTATCCTGGCGGATGCGCAGCTGAATGTCGTGCGCCACGTCGAGCCGCAACACCTCGATAGCGCCGGAGTCGAAGTGAGAGGAAATAGAGAGTTGATTCATATAGATTTCAGGCGTTAGCGCTTATGGAATATGCGCGAGCAGCTACTAAAAATATAGCGAATTACTGCGGCAGTACGACTTTAACCATTTGCCCCTGCGTAGGCTCGCCACCACCATAGAAACCATTGATCAAGCGCAACTGTTGCTCAGGTCGGGCAATCGGCGAAGTTCGGGCCAGCTCGGCAAAGCCGCCTTTGGGGTAAGGCACAGACTTGATCACCCAGGGCCTGGCAGCAGCCTTGTCTGCCGTGGTTAGTGCCCGGAAGCTGCCTTCGGCTTCACGCAGGCCGGCGCGCGAACGCGCCAGCGCGTTGGCATCTTTGGCGGTGGACTGCAGCAGGTACACCCGGTCTCCCGGCCCGGAGATGACCGTGGCTTCCAGTGCCACGGTGGTGCCATTGGAATTGGCACGCGCGCCGGTAAAGCGCGAGGCCTGCAAGCCATTGATGGTGGTGGGCTCCAACCTGCCCTGGGTGGGCTTGAGCAGGTTGCGCACCACGTCGGCGGGAGCCTTGCCGGCCTGGGCCGGCACTACGCGCACCAGCAGCGCGGCGTCACGGGCCGTGTTGATGAAGGCGAGTTGCTCGGCCTCGTTCTGGATGTACCAGCCGGCAGGCGCGGTGAGAGCCAAGCCCAAAGGCTCGTGGTAGAAATTGCGCCCCCGCACAAGACCTTGGTCCGGGCTGTCGCCGAAGTTCATGTTGCTGATGGCTTGCAGGTAGCGGGCGCGGCCCTCGTCGTTGTAGCGGTCCTTGCTCTGGTACTGCGCGGCCAGACGGGTAATGGTTTCCAGGCGCTGATCATTGCTCGGGTGGGATGCCAGCCAGTCGCCCTTGCTAGGCACGGGGCGCCCTTCAGCCTTGGCCTGGTCGACGGCAAACAGCTCCTGATTTTTGAGGACCTTGATGACGTCGATCATGTTGCGCGGGTCGTAGCGGGTGCGGTACAGATATTCGGCACCCAGGCCATCCGCCTGCAACTCCTGCTCCCGCCCGTAAGACGCGATGTAGCCCGCCGCCACGTTTTGCGACACCTGACCTGCCAGTTGCCCGGCACCGGTGACGCCGTAGGCCTCTGCCACCGCGCCCAGAACGCTGGCAGCAAACACGCCCAAGCCCGCGTTTTGCTGGCTCGTGGCGCGCTGCGCACCATGGCGGGCGGTAACGTGGCCGATCTCATGGCCGATCACCCCGGCCAAGTCGGCCTCGCTCTCCATGTAGGCCATGATGCCGCGCGTCACATACACATAGCCACCCGGCAGCGCAAAGGCGTTGATCTCGGGGCTGTCCAGCACCGTGAAGCGCCATTGCAACTGCGTGCGGTGGCTTTGGGCGGCCAGCTTCTGCCCCAAGGCGTTCACATAGGCCTGCAGTTCCGGGTTCTTGACCACACCGTATTCCTGCAGCACCTGCTGGTGCCCTTTGGCCCCCTCGGCCAACTCGGCCTCTTCACTCATGGCTGACCGCTCGGTCTGGCCGGTCACAGGGTTGACCACATTGGTGCCGCAAGCCACCAGCAATGCGCTACTTACGAGCGCCAAACTCCACCAGGAACGCATGAAAAAGCCTTTGTTTACGCGCCGCAGCGCCATGCACAAATTTTAGGAGAGTCCGGTCGGCCCTTCGTGCCATTCCGTACGATTGCGCCCTGCCGACTTGGCACGGTACAGGGCCAGATCCGCCTGGTGCAACAAACGGGTGAGGAACACCATATCGCGCCCCTGGTGCAGCGTCTGTTGGGCGCATGACACCCCGATGCTGACGGTGATCGACTTCTGGCTGACCTTCACGTCCTGCACTAACGCATGCACGCGCTGGGCAATGGCGCTGGCCCCATCCGGCCCCGCGCCGGGCAGCCAAAGGGCAAACTCTTCGCCACCATAACGCACCACCACATCGCTGCCACGTTTGCTGGCTTGCAGCTGGCGGGCCAACTCCTGCAACACCCGGTCGCCCTCGTCGTGACCGCAGGTGTCGTTGACCCGCTTGAAGTGGTCTACGTCCACCATCAACAATGCCGCCGGCGTGCCCAGCTCGGATTGCAATTGCCATTGCTCCACGGCGTGCTCCAGCGCCCGCCGGTTACCCACCCGGGTAAGGGGGTCGGTCAGGCTCAAGACAGAGAGTTCCCGGTTTTGGGATTCGACGCTTTGGGTGTGCTGCGACAACTGCTGGTGTATCGACCGCAGCTCGGCATTGGCATGCGACAACTCGGTCGCCAGACGTTGCGCGCGGCCCCTCGCCTCCACCAACTCTGCTTCAAACCTGCTCCGTTCAAGGGCTACAAAAAACACCCAGAAAATGCACTCTTGCTCGTCCCAATGTCCACGCCGGCCATTCACCATCACCGGCACCCGGTCACCAGACGCGTTATTGAGGTGCAGGTACAGCTCATGCACGGTGCCATTACGCAACATCAACGGCCATACATGGGTTTGCAAAAAAATCCGGCTGGGCGCGGGAAGCAGACAATCCAGGTAGCGGCCACGCCACTGATCCGCTGTGCCACCTACTAAGGCCAAGAGATCCAAATTTGCAGTGATGATGTGGCCTTGGGCGTCAGTGACGAGTACCGGGCTGGGTAGCAGATCCAGACGATCCATGAGTCGGGGGCTCGGCAGTTCCGCGAGGCTCAAACCGGCGTGGCCAGATACGCTTTCATGGCATCCACCACCAAGTGCGGGTGAGACATGTGGCTGCAGTGGCCCACCACATCCAGCACCTGCAAGGTGCTGTTGCGCAGGTGCTGGTGCAGGTATTCACCCACCTCCACCGGTGCCAGTGCGTCGTAGCGGTGCTGCAGGATGAGGCTGGGGCAACTCACATGGGGCAGGTCCGCCCGGTTGTCGGCATAAAACGCGGCTTCCGCGAAGATGCGGGCAATCACCGGATCGGTCGAGCAAAAGCTCTCCGAGAGGTTGCTGGCCACCGGCCCGCCCCCTTTTTCACCCGAGATCACGGGGGTCAAATAGTTCGCCCAGCCGATGTAGTTTTGGTCCATCAGGGCGAGCAGGCCTTCCAGATCGGTGCGCTCAAAGCCGCCTACGTAATCGGGCGGTTGGTTCATGAAGCAGGGCGACGGGCCGACCATGATCATGCGGTCAAACAAGCCCGGCCGCGCAATCGATGCAAGCAGGCCGATCGAACTGCTTACCGAGTGACCCACATACGTGACGCCAGAGGTCAGGCCCAAAGCGTCGCAGACGTCCAGCACATCCTGGGCATAGCCGTTCAGCGTGCTGTAGCGGCGATGGTCAAATGCCGTGATATCTGATTGGCCACTGCCCACATAGTCAAACAGCACCTGCCTGTAACCGTCGGCAAAGGACGGCACCACCTCTGACCACATGTGTTGGTTGCAGCCAAAGCCATGGGCGTAAAGCAACACTTTGTCACCTTCGCCTGTCACATGGACGTTATTGCGGTTCAAGACATTCATAGGCAAGGCTCCGGTTGCCAGCGTTGGGATGCCAAGCAGTCTAGGCCAAAAATCCTGCTTGCGGCAAGAAAACCATGCTGCACTGCTCGCACGCAGGTTGGTGGGCAGGTGGCCCGGGGATACGTGTGTAATTGAATTCGAGGGGAGGGATCACCTGTGTGGGGGATACTCGAATCAGTTTCGAATGGGCACAATGCAGGGCAAGCAGTCCATCACAAAAACACCCGATTGGGGGATGTTCAATCTGGCTCCGAGGTGCAAAAATCGTGAAATCAGTGGCTCACTCCATTACCTGCAAAGTGCAGGATTTGTCGGAACTTTGATCGCTGTTCAAACGCACTTGAATAACTCGAAGATTGATGTTGCGAACGACTTTCCAGCGCTGTTTGCGCCCAGTTTATCCCGCGACCTCCAGAATATCCCGCAGATTCTGCGGCATACATTACGTTAGGCCTCACGGGCACAACCCCACTTAGGAACCGACACATGTTCAACGCGCCACTCATCGCCCTCGCCCTCTGCTCCCTCATTGCAACGACTTCCGTGGCTGCAGCGAGCAAGTACGACTCCGAGGTTTCGGCATGGAAGACCTACGAAGATGTTGCGAAGTGGTTGAAGACCAACTTTGTCTTTGATCGGAACAGGCAAGCACAGGCACTTGCTCAACTGCGGCAAGTTGGTCCAAATGGCGCGCTGACCAGAAGGCCGGAGGCGCTGTTTGAACAACGCCGTGGGTATTGCCGCGACGCCGCTGGCTTTGCCAAGGATGCGCTGAACCGGATCAATCCAGAGCACCAAGCTCGTTACGTATTTATCAAAAACAAATATGGGCCACCCAATCATTGGGTGACGGGTTTCAACGTCAACGGCAAGCTATATGTCATCGACTACGGGTCCGGCAATCACTGGAAAGCCATGGAGGGAGTGCACGGCCCCTACGAGTCACTCGAAAACTACAAAGAATTTCTCGCATCGCTGAGCATCAGGAACTTTGACCCGGAACTGGTCACTTGGCGTGACATCGAGGGACAGGAGGACTAGGTAGTAGACAAAGAGACGCGTCAAGCGTGAGCGAGTGAGGCCTAACCACTCGTTCGACCGGACCTGCTACGGCGCACGCCTACATGGGCCGGTTAACTCGAACGTTAACGACTGCTTCGAAGCGCACCTTATGACTGCAATCAGCCTAAAGCTGAATTCCACCCCATCCCCCAGTCAGGTGGTGTGACCCGCGGGAGCAGGCCGCACTCGCGGTTGCCACAGAGCAGGCGTACCAGCCAAGCCAAAGCAGCAGCCCGCGAAGCGAGCCGGAGAACGCGGGTCACGCCGCCTGCCGTGCGCGCACCAACGCCGCCCATAAGCAATTCAGCACAAAACCAGCCCCTGGCGCTCATGGAACATGCGCAAGCAGCTACAAAAATAATAGCGCCAACCTACATCAAGCAACCCCACGCAAACCGCACCGCCGATAATCGGGGCATGACTGCTTTCTCCTCCCTCCCCCTCGCACCTGCCACGCTGGCCAACTTGCAACAGCTGGGCTTTGATGCCATGACGCCCATCCAGGCCGCCAGCCTGCCCGTGGCCCTGGCCGGCAAAGACCTGATTGCCCAGGCCAAAACCGGCAGCGGCAAGACGGCCGCTTTTGCCTTGCCCCTGCTGGCCAAGCTCAACCCCCGCTGGTTTGCCGTGCAAGCCATGGTGCTGTGCCCCACCCGTGAGCTGGCAGACCAGGTGACGGTGGAAATCCGCCGCCTGGCCCGCGCCCAGGACAACATCAAGGTCGTGACCCTGTGCGGCGGCGTGGCCACACGCGGCCAACGCGCTTCACTGGAAAACGGCGCACATATCGTGGTGGGCACACCCGGCCGCATCATGGACCTGCTGGAGCGCGAGTACCTCACGCTGGAAGGGCTGAACACCCTCGTGCTGGACGAAGCCGACCGCATGCTGGACATGGGCTTTTTTGACGACATCGTGACCGTGGCACGCCAGTGCCCCAAGGAACGCCAGACCCTGCTGTTCTCGGCCACCTACCCCGAAGGCATCGAGAAGCTGGCCAAGCAGTTCATGCAAGACCCGCAGCAGATCAAAGTGGAAGCGCCGGTGGCCGACAACACCATTGAGCAGCGCTTTTTTGAGGTGGACCGCGAATCCCGCTTCAGCACGGTGAGCAGCATCCTGAACCATTTCCGCCCGGTGAGCATGATTGCGTTTTGCAACACCAAGCAGCAATCCAACGAGCTGGTGGACAAACTGGTGGCCGAGGGCTTTGTGGCCCAGGCCCTGCACGGCGACCTGGACCAGCGCGAGCGCGACCAGGTGCTGGCGCAGTTTGCCAACCGCAGCTGCTCGGTATTGGTGGCGACCGATGTGGCATCGCGCGGGCTGGATGTGAAAGAGCTGGACATCGTGATCAACGTAGACATCACGCCAGACCCCGAAGTGCATGTGCACCGCATTGGCCGTACCGGCCGCGCGGGCGTAAAAGGCCTGGCCGTGAGCTTGGCCAGCATGCGTGAAATGGGCGCGGTGGGCAAGATTGAGCAGTACCAGAACGCGCCCTCGGTGTGGCACAAGCTCGACGAGCTGACCCCCACGGGCTCAGGCCGCTTGCTGCCCCCCATGGTCACTGTGCAGATTGCCGGCGGCCGCAAGGAAAAAATCCGCCCCGGCGACGTGCTGGGCGCGCTCACCAACGACGAGGGCGGCCCCGCCTTCACCCGTGAGCAGATTGGCAAGATCCAGGTCACCGAGTTCTGCACCTTTGTGGGTGTGGCCCGTGATGTGGCCCAGGCTGCCTGCAACAAGCTCAACGCCGGCCGCGTCAAGGGCAAAAGCGTGCGAGCACGTCTGCTGTAAAACGACGTTGGGTAGTGACGGGAAAGAAGCCGGTTTATCCGGCTTTGTAAGGGAAATTCCTACACGTTTTCCAGACAGTGTCTGACTCCATTTTTTGGAGCCGGTGGCTACAGTTCCTCCAAGCGCCAAAGTAACCAGCTGGCGCAAACTTTCACCGGAGAACTGCCATGAAAACCACTGCTACCGAACTCAACCCCTTCAGCCTGATGATGGAGCCCGAGCTGGTTCTGCAAACCATGGAACGCTCCCAGCAGTTGCGCGGCCTGCGCCGCCACAAGCTGCGCCCCTTGGACAAGCCGCTGATTCCTTACACCAAGGAAGCCTTGGCCGCCCGCGCCGCTTTTGATGCAGCCATTGACGCGGAAGACTTCGAAGCCAACGCCGACAGCTACCTGCTGAACTGAACGGAGGCTTGCGCTTTCTGCAACGGTGCAGCGGAAAGCGGGGGTGTTGGGCCGATAATGAAACGGTCCAACCCTCCACAAGGAAAGTTTGCAATGCACCTGCCTCGTTTTGCCCCCTCCCGCCTGGTTTTGACCGCCGCTTTGGCTACCGCAACGGCAGGTGCCTGGGCCCAGTCCACTGAACCCGTTCGCGTCGGTTTGCTCAGCACCTTGTCCGGCCCCGGAGCTGGTTTGGGTGTGGACATCCGTGACGGCTTCCAACTCGCTGTGAAACTGAACGGCGGCAAGCTCGGCGGCCGCCCTGCTGAGGTCATCGTGGCCGATGACCAAGCCAACCCCGAAGTGGGCCGCCAGACGGCCGATCGCCTGATCAAACGCGACAAGGTCGACTTCATGACCGGTATCGTTTTCTCCAACGTCATGTTGGCTGTAGGCACCCCCACCTTCCAGTCCAAAACTTTCTACATCAGCGCTAACGCTGGCCCCTCGCAGTACGCGGGCGAGCAGTGCAGCCCTTACTTCTTCAGTGCCTCGTACCAGAACGACAACATGCACGAAGCCGTGGGTAAGACGGTCACCGACAAGGGCTTCAAGCGCGTGGCACTGATTGCCCCCAACTACCCCGCTGGCAAAGACGCCCTCACCGGCTTCAAGCGTTTCTACAAAGGCGAAATCGCCTCTGAAACTTACACAGCACTCAACCAGCTGGACTACGGCGCCGAGCTCTCCAAGCTGCGTGCCACCAAGCCGGACGCGGTGTACATCTTCCTGCCCGGCGGCCTGGGCATCAACTTCATCAAGCAATTTGTGGGCGCTGGCTTGTCCAAAGACATCACCCTGTTCGGCCCAGGCTTCTCGGGCGATGAGGACGTGATCAAGGCTGTGGGCGAGCCCATGCTGGGCATGTTTAACACGTCCCAATGGGGCCACGACATGGACAACGCGGCCAACAAGAAGTTTGTATCCGAGTTTGAAAAAGAATACGGTCGCCTGCCCACCCTGTACGCCGCCCAAGGCTATGACGCTGCCCGCCTGATGGATGCCGGAGTGCGCGACAGCAAGGGCAAGCTGGACGACAAAGCCGCAGTCAAAAAGGCGCTGGAAGCCGCCAAGTTCGACTCGGTGCGTGGCGCCTTCAAGTTCAACAGCAACCACTTCCCCATCCAGGACTACTACCTGCGCGTCATCACCCGCGACGCCAAGGGCCGCGTCACCAACCGCACCCTGGGCACCGTGTTCAAAAACCACGCCGACGCCTACGCCGCCAACTGCAAGATGCCCGGCCTCTAAGGCCTGACGCGCGCGCATGAGCGGAATTTTGCTGCTGGAGCAGGCCCTAAACGGCCTGCAGCTCGGCCTGATGCTGTTTTTGCTGGCAGCCGGACTGACGTTGGTTTTCGGCATCATGGACATGGTGAACCTGGCCCATGGTTCGCTGTACATGGTGGGCGCTTACCTGATTGCCACAGCGACCCAGGCCAGCGGATCGTTCTGGTGGGGTTTGGCTGCGGGTGTGGCGGGTACTGCCGTATTCGGGGTGCTGCTGGAAGTGTCGGTGCTGCGCAGGCTCTACCGGCGGGACCACGTCACCCAGGTGCTGGGCACCTTTGCCATCCTGCTCATGTGCAATGAAACCGTGCGCATGATTTGGGGTTCACAGCCCCTGTCGCTGAACCCGCCGGCCGCACTCTCGGGCCCGGTGGAGTTGTTGCCCGGCTTTTTCTACCCCGCGTTCCGCTTGCTCATCATTGTGGTCGGCTTGGCCACCGCCCTGTTGCTTTACCTGCTGGTGACGCGTACACGGCTGGGCATGCAAGTGCGTGCCGGCGCCTCCAACCGCGACATGGCTCTCGCCATGGGCACCAATGTGCAGCGCCTGTTCACCGCGGTGTTCGGGCTGGGCGCCGCTTTGTGCGCGCTGGCCGGCGGCATGCTCGGGCCTCTGCTGGCGGTGCAGGTGGGCATGGGCGAGAGCATTTTGATTTTGGCCTTTGTGGTCATCGTGATCGGCGGCATCGGCTCTATCCGTGGTGCACTGGTGGGCGCGCTGCTGGTGGGCATGGTGGACTCCGGCGGCCGCACCTTGCTGCCCATGGTGTTCGAGTCGCTGTTCGGCGCAGCGCTGGCGGCCGATGCGGCGCCGGCGGTGGCCTCCATCCTGATTTATGTGTTGATGGCTGCGGTGCTGTTTTTCAAGCCGCGCGGCCTGTTCCCTGCCCATGGTTGATTCTAACAACGCCCGCACCTCGCTGCACCACACACTGCACCTGCGGGCTGCACTCCCGGTGTTTCTGGTGCTGCTGGCCCTGCCGCAAATCACGGCGGCTTTGCACGCGGAGTTCTACGTCACGCTAGCCACTCGCATTGCGATTTTTGCCCTTGCGGCGAGCAGCCTGAACCTGATTCTGGGCTTCGGCGGCTTGGTGAGCTTCGGGCACGCAGCCTTTGTGGGCGCGGGCGCCTACACCGTAGGCATCCTGATGCAGCATGGCACCGTGCCCGCTGCAATTGCCTGGCCCACTGCCATGTTGGTGAGCGCAGCCTTGGCCTGCCTGATCGGCTTTATCAGCCTGCGCACCCAAGGCGTGTACTTCATCATGATCACGCTGGCGTTTGCGCAAATGCTGTACTACCTGGCTGTCTCCCTCAAAACATACGGCGGGGACGACGGCCTGCCGCTGGCCGGGCGCAACACCTGGGCCGGCATCGCCCCTGACGACACGGTGCTCTATTACCTCGCCTTCGGTGCGCTCACCCTGTGCCTGCTGTTCACCCAGCGCCTGCTGAACGCGCGCTTCGGTCAGGTGCTGCAAGGCCTGCGCGAAAACCCGGTGCGCATGCAGGCGCTGGGTTTTCCGGTGCTGCGTACCCAGCTCACCGCCTTCACATTGGCTGGCGCGATGGCCGGCTTGGCCGGCACCTTGCTGGCCAACCAAGGCGGTTTTGTCAGCCCGTCCATGATGCAGTGGAGCCAGAGTGGCATGCTGATGGTGATGGTGATTCTGGGCGGGGTGGGCCACTTGTATGGCGGCGTGCTGGGTGCTGCCGCTTTCCTGCTGCTCGAAGAAGTGCTGGGCCACACCACCGAACACTGGCAGCTGGGCCTGGGCGCCATGTTGCTGGCTGTCGTGCTGCTGGCACCGCGTGGCTTGGCCAGCTTGCGAAGCGTGTGGACGCGGAGTCGGGCATGACCACCGGCGCAACCCCCTTGCTGCAGATCGACACGCTGGTAAAGCGCTTCGGCGCGCTGACCGCCACCGACCACGCCAGCCTGCAAGTGGACAAAGGCGAAGTCCATGCCCTGATAGGCCCGAATGGCGCAGGCAAGACCACGCTCATCCACCAGATTTCAGGCGCGCTGCAGCCGGATTCTGGGCGCTTGTTACTCAACGGGACAGACATCACCCGCCTGCCCATGCACGCCCGGGTGAAGCGCGGGCTGGCCCGCTCGTACCAGATCACCAACGTGTTTTTGCGCCTGAGTGTGCAGGACAACCTGGCCCTCGCCCTGCAGGCGGTGGCGGGCAGCAGCATGCGCTTCTGGCGCCCGGTGCACGCCGAAACACAGCGCTTGCAGGCGGCGGCAGACGTGGCTGCACGCGTGGGCTTGCAGGCCCAGTTGCACCGGACAGCGGGCGCCTTGTCGCATGCCGAGCAACGGCAGTTAGAGGTGGGCTTGGCGCTGGCCAGCCGACCGCAATTACTGGTGCTGGACGAACCCCTGGCCGGCATGGGGCCGGACGAGTCCCAGCGCATGGTGGCACTGCTGCAATCGCTGCGCCCCGAGACCACACTGTTGCTGGTGGAGCACGACATGGACGCTGTGTTCCAACTCGCCGACACCATCTCGGTGCTGGTAGCAGGCCGGGTGATTGCCAGTGGCCAGCCGGACGCCATCCGCCAGAGCGACGACGTAAAGCGCGCTTACCTTGGCGACGAAGCCTTGCCGGAGGCCCGCCCGTGAGCACCGAGACCCTGCTCGACATTCAGGGCCTGGAGACGGCGTACGGCAATAGCCAAGTGCTGTTCGGGCTGGACATGCAGCTCCAGGCAGGCACCACCTCCACCCTGCTGGGCCGCAACGGCATGGGCAAAACCACTACGGTACGCAGCATTTTGGGGCTGACACCACCACGCAGCGGCAGTATCCGTTTCCGGGGCGAGCGCATTGATGGCTTGAGCCCCGACCGCATCGCCCGCATGGGCGTGGCACTGGTTCCCGAGGGGCGGCAGATTTTCCCCAACCTCACGGTGCAAGAGAACCTGATTGCCTTTGCCGCGCGCCGCAATGCCAGTGCCCAGCCCTGGACGCTGGAGCGGATTTACCACCTCTTCCCGGTGCTGAAGCAACGCGCGCGCAACATGGGCAACCAGCTCTCCGGCGGCGAGCAGCAGATGCTGGCCATTGGCCGCGCGCTTATGACCAACCCGTACCTGCTGATCCTGGACGAAGCCACCGAAGGCCTGGCGCCACTCATCCGTGAAGACATCTGGCGCTGCCTGGACACCCTGCGCGCCCAGGGCCAGAGCGTGCTGGTCATCGACAAATATGTGCAGCGCCTGATTGTCCTGGCCGGCCACCACACCATCATGGAGCGCGGCCGCGCGGTCTGGAGTGGCGACTCGACCACCCTGGCCGCACAACCCGAACTCTGGCACCGCTACGTCGGCATTTGAACCATCAAGGACTACCACCATGCCCAAGCTCTACCGCGACTTTGACACCCAAGCGCAGATCGACGCGCAGTACAACCCCTCTATCGCGCTGCCCGACCCATCCGCGCCCGGCAAGCACTTTGCCGCACAGGCCGAAAAGGCCCGCAGCACCCTCAAGCACCACGCGGGCATCCCCTTTGGCCCAACGGTCCATGAGACGCTGGACATCTTTCCGACAGACGTGCCCAACGCGCCCGTCTTCGTGTTTATTCACGGCGGCTACTGGCGCGCCTTCCAGAGCAAAGACTTTCATGGCGTGGCCCTGGGCCTGCACGCCAGCGGCATCACCACCGTGGTGGTGAACTACGCGTTGGCGCCCTTTGTGACGATTGACGAAATCACCCGCCAGGTACGCGCGGCCGTGGCCTGGACGCTGCGCAACATCCAACACTACGGCGGCGACCCAACCCGCGTGGGCGTGGGCGGCCACTCTGCCGGTGGCCATCTGGGCGCCATGTGCCTGCAAACCGCATGGGACACCGATTACGGTCTGCCTCGCGACCCGCTCAAGGCCGGCTTGCTGTTCAGCGGCCTCTATGAGTTGGAACCCCTGCGCTACAGCTACCTGCAACCCATGATCCAGCTGGATGAGGGCATCATCCGCCGCCAGTCCCCCACGCCCAACCTGCGCGCGTGCCCTACGCCTACCTGGGTGGTCTGGGGTGGTGCCGAGTCCGGTGAGTTCGCCCGCCAGTCCACCGGCTACCGCGATGCGGCAGTGAGTCTGGGCAACCCGGTGGAGCTGAGCGCCATCGATGGCGCTGACCACTTCTCCGTGATTCACGGACTGGAAGACGCCAACAGCCCCGTGTGCCGCTGGCTGCACCAGAAGCTGACCGCTTGAACCGCCGACATTGAAGCCAAATCGGCCTCTGGCGCCCATCGAATGTGCGCGAGCAGCTCCTGAAATAATAGCAAACTAGCCTGCAAGCGGCGGCCGGCGGCGGTCCTCGCGCAGGGCGTGGCTGCGCAGGTAACTCACCCACTCGGCCAAGGGAACGGGCCTGCTAAAGCAGTAGCCCTGCAGCTCGTCACAGCCCAGAGCGGTCAAAGTCTGGGCAGTGGGCAGGTTCTCTACCCCCTCGGCCACCACCTTCAGGCCCAGTGTGTGACCCAGCGCAATCACCGCGTGCACGATGGCGGCATCGGCGCTGTCTTCCAGCATGCCAAGCACAAACGACTGGTCAACCTTGAGCTTGTCGATGTCGAAGCGCTTGAGGTAGGCCAGGCTGGAATAGCCGGTGCCGAAGTCGTCAATCGCCACCTTCACACCCAGCGCCTTGAGCGCGGCCACCTGCTGCTGGGCAGCCACCGGGTTGTCCATCAGATGGGATTCGGTGAGCTCCAGCTCCAGTTGTGCGGGTGGCATATGGGTGTCGCGCAGCACAGCGCTGAGCTGCTCCACCAGCTCAGGGTCGGCCAGTTGGGCGACGGACAGGTTGACCGACAGCTCCAGCCCCTTGCAGATGCCTTGCGCCTCCATCTCCATCCAGTTGCGGCAAGCTTCACGCAACACCCAGGCCCCGATGGGTTTGATCAAGCCGCTTTCCTCGGCGACATGGATGAACTCCCCCGGAGGCACCTGCCCTAGCACCGGGTTCTTCCAGCGCAGCAGCGCCTCGGCACCCTGCACTTTGCGCGTGCGGGCATTGAGACGCGGCTGGTAATGCAAGCTGAACTCGTCATTGGCCAGCGCCTGGCGCAGCTGGGTCTCCATGGACTGTCGGGCGAGCACCCGCTGATCAGTCTCGGGCGAGAAGAAGCGCGCCATGTCGCGCCCGGCGGACTTGGCCTCGTACATGGCTGCGTCGGCGCGGCGCATCAGCTCGTCCTGATCCGTCGCGTCCTCAGGGTACAAGGCCACGCCCACACTGCAGGACACGGTGAGCACATGGCCATCGACGGTGGCGGTCTGGCGGATGGTTGGAATCAGGCGGTCGTTGACCATGGCGGTCAGCTCCGGCAGATCGGTCACATGGCGCAGGATGATGACGAACTCGTCGCCACCCAGACGACTGACCGTATCGTCCGAACGCACCGCGCTGCTGAGGCGGCGCGCCACGGTGCGCAGCAAGCCATCGCCAATGTGATGGCCCAAGGTGTCGTTGATGAGCTTGAAACGGTCCAGATCGATAAACAACACAGCCACCTTCTCGCCGGTGTGGCGTGCGCTGGCAATCGCCTCGCCCAGGCGCTGCTGGCACAAGGCGCGGTTAGGCAGTTCGGTCAGAACATCGTGTTGGGCCAGGAAGCGGATACGCTCTTCCTTGGCTTTGCGGTCGGTGATATCGATGGAAATGCCGATGTAATTCACTACCTCGCCGCTGGTGGCACTCTTGTGCACCGAGGACACCATCAGCCATGCGGGGTAGTTTTCCCCGTTCTGCTTGCAGAAGTGCACTTCGCCCTGCCAGTCGTTCTGGTCTTCGAGGTCGGCCCACAAGGTATCTTGGGGCGTGCTCATCACAAAGCTCAAGTCCTGACCCAGCGCTTCGTAAAAGTCATAGCCGGTACTGCGGCAGAACGCCTGGTTCACGCTGATGATTTTGCGGGCGCCATCCATGATGATGATGCTCTCGCTGGACGCCTCGAAGACCTTGGCCCACAGTTCCAGACGCTGTTCCATCACCTTGAGCTTGTTGATGGGGGTGAATGCAGTGAGCACCGCGTCGCGCCCCTGGAAGTTCAGCCGTCGGGCCGAGAGCACCGCCCAGGACGGCGTCGTGCCGCCGTGCCAGCGCACCTCGAATTCATCCACCGCATCGAAGTCTGCCAGTCGCTGGAAAAAGCGCGCGCGCACACCGGGCTCCAAGCCGTGGCGCCAAGGGTCGTCCGTGCGCTCACCAAGCCAGGGCTGGGCCGGGGTATTGACGTGGAGCACCTGATGGTCCGGCACCGAAGTCACGACCATCGGAATGGGCAAGGCCTCTACCAACTCGCGCTGGGCCTCTGCCGCGCGGGCGCTGGCGGCCAACTCCTGCTGCACCAAACGGTCACGGTCCAGCTGGGCGAGCATCCCGTTGAACGCTGCAAACAGCTGACCGATCTCATCGCGGCTGTGCCACTCGGCGCGCAGGCTGTAGTCGGCCTTGCGGCGCACGTCGTGCGCAACGCGGGCCAGGCTCTGCAAAGGTTTGGCAATCTGGCTGGCGACCAGATAGACCAGGCTCAAAATGCCTCCCAAGAGCAAAAGAGCCGTGCCCAAATGCAGCCACATCCGCTGAAAGAGCTGGTCCACCCGGTTTTGCAGCAGGATCTGTAGCTGGGCAATGCCTACCTTCCAGCTCGCCGACAAGTCTTGCAATGCCTTGCGGTAGCTGGCGTTCAGGCGCGCGGCCTGGTCGGGGGTGATGGTGGTGTTGTTGACATCGTGGACAGCCCGGGCGAACTGGGCGACGGAGCTGCGCAAAGCTTCCCGGCCGGGCTTCAAAGCAGCCCGCAGCTCCGGCGAGCCGGCCAACCAGGTCTGTTCGTAATCAGACTCCAGCCCTTGTTGCACCGCGTCGAGCCGGCCCAACAGAGTGAGCAATTGCGCATTCGGATTGAAGCCCGGTACCCGTAAACCCCAATTCGCCATGAAGTTGTGGGTGTCCAGCAGTACCTGCAGGAGCTCTGGCAAGCGCAGTAGGGTGAGGGACATGACGTAATAGCTGTCGAGGTCCGGGTCCAGGATCAGGTTGGACTGGTTGCCCACGATGGTGAGCAGGTCGCGCGCTTGCTCCAGCATGCGGGCGTGTTCGGTATCGGTGCGAGACTCGACCAGCAGCTCATGCAGACGCTGGGACGCAGCCGCTGTATTGAGTTCCGCGTCATAGGCAGCCCGGGCTTTGTCGAGCTGCGGCAAGGTGGCTTCCCCGGGACGGTCGGCTGGCAGAAGGATGGCGTCCATCACGTTGTGGCGCACCACTTCGATGTAGCTCGCGCCCACGATTTCCTTGCGGGCAAAGTCAATCGCAAGATATTTTTCGTGGATCAGGATGCCGGAGACGTATATGACCGCAGTCAAATCCAGCAAATAGATGAGCGTGAGCTTGCGCCCGACACTCAGGCGCCCCAACCACAACGGAATTTTTGACAGCATGTGTAAGGCCCGATCTCCAGAGCCACCCGCCCACGCGGGCTCCAACGGCTTTCCACCATGCTAGCAATAAACGCACCAGAGGCGCCCCAATAGGGTGCGCTGCCCCAACTATGTAGAAAAGTAGGCTGCTAAGGCAAATTGCTTAACTTGCGTGCAGTGCAGCCGGACTCCGGCGTGGCTGGGGGCAGCCTCCACAGCCGTTCCGCATTTTTGTGGGCCACCGCATGGGCAACCTCGTCGGGCAAGCCGCTCAATGCTCGCCGCCAGAACGCAACTTGATGCACATACTTTTCGGACCAGTCCTCTGGCCACACGTTGTCGATTGCAAATACGAACCGGTCCGGATATCGCAGCATGAGTGCCCTCCAGTCGGGGCTGAGTTCATCACCCACAAACATGTCCGTCCAAGGCTGTGTGCTTTCGCTTACTTTGACCGGGTTGGCGTGCGATGTGAGGAACACCACGTTCGCATGCGCTGAAAGCAGGCGGTCGGCGTCAAGCGGGTCCAGCTGCGCCATATGAATCAGCGCGAAAGGATGTTGCGGATATCTGCGCAGCAGAGTGTTCAGCTCCTCCATGCGCTTTACGCGGGCCGCAGAGCCATAGCGCTGGGTGAGCCAGCGAAACTCGTAATGCAAAACCACCGGCCAGCCTTTGGCTATCGCCTGCTGCATGGCCGCCTGCACTTGCGGGGTGGCTGCGTCCAGGTAGACCTCGCGTGCCCGATCACCCTTGGGGGCGTGTGCAAGGATGATCTCATTCATCCCCTTATAGGCCGGCTGGCTTAGCTGCTCGTTGAGTTGCTTGTGGTAGCCCGGAAGGTTCTCGTCATAAGCTCGACCTTTGGTGCGTACCGCCGGAACGATGCAGTCAGGGTAGGCTGTGCCGAAGGCCAACATCTCGCCACTAGTGACCTTGCCACGTGTCGACAACACCACCTGCGACACACCTGCACGTGCCAGGTACTTGACCACGCGCTCTCTGGAAACATCGTCATCAAATTGGCTATGCGCATCAATGAAGGGCAAGGCCTGTAGCGCGCCATGGGTAGCGCCCATCAGCAACAAACAGATAAGGCGGGCAGAGGGTAGTTTCATGCGCTCGGGTCCTAAGGGCTGAAGCCCCTTGAACCGAGGCAGAAGCTGCCAAGCAGTCTACATATTTCTGCGGTACTGCCCGCCGACTTCAAACAAGGCACTGGTGATCTGACCCAGCGAGCACACACGCACCGCGTCCATCAACACCTCAAACACGTTCTGGTTGTCAATGACGGACTGCTGCAGCTTCTTGAGCATGGCAGGCGACTCTGCAGCGTGCAAAGTGTGGAAGTCGGCCAAGCGTTTGAGCTGGTTTTGCTTCTCGTCGTCGGTACTGCGGGCCAGTTCCAGCTTGTCCAGCACGGCATCGCCATGCGGATTGCGGAAGGTGTTCACGCCGATGATGGGCAGCTCGCCGGTGTGCTTGAGCATCTCGTAGTGCATGGACTCGTCCTGGATCTTGCCGCGCTGGTAGCCGGTCTCCATCGCACCCAGGACTCCGCCGCGATCGGCAATGGCTTCAAATTCCTTCAGAACTGCTTCTTCAACAAGCTCGGTCAGCTCCTCGATGATGAAGGCGCCCTGGTTGGGGTTCTCGTTCTTGGCCAGGCCCCACTCGCGGTTGATGATGAGCTGGATGGCCATGGCACGGCGCACCGAGTCTTCGGTGGGCGTAGTGATGGCCTCGTCAAATGCGTTGGTGTGCAGGCTGTTGCAGTTGTCGTAAATCGCAATCAAGGCCTGCAGCGTGGTGCGGATGTCGTTGAACTGGATTTCCTGTGCGTGCAGGCTGCGGCCACTGGTTTGGATGTGGTACTTGAGCTTCTGACTGCGCTCGTTGGCACCGTATTTTTCTTTCATGGCCACGGCCCAGATGCGGCGCGCGACGCGCCCCATCACGGTGTACTCGGGGTCCATACCGTTGCTGAAGAAGAAGCTCAGGTTGGGCGCGAAGTCGTCAATGTGCATGCCGCGCGCCAGGTACGCCTCCACAAACGTAAAGCCGTTGGACAGCGTAAATGCCAGCTGGCTGATGGGGTTGGCCCCGGCCTCGGCAATGTGGTAGCCGCTGATGGACACGCTGTAGAAGTTGCGCACGTCGTGGTGAACAAAGTACTCGGCAATGTCACCCATTACCTTCAACGAGAACTCGGTGCTGAAGATGCAAGTGTTCTGGCCCTGGTCTTCTTTCAAGATGTCGGCTTGCACCGTGCCGCGCACATTGGCCAGCACCCATTCCTTGATCTTGGCGACTTCGGTATCTGTGGGTTCCCGGCCATTGTCGGCTTTGAACTTGTCGATGTTCTGGTCGATGGCCGTGTTCATGAACATGGCCAGAATCGACGGCGCAGGGCCGTTGATGGTCATGGACACACTGGTGCTCGGGCTGCACAAATCAAACCCGCCATAGAGCACTTTCATGTCGTCCAGCGTGGCAATGCTCACGCCGCTGTTGCCCACTTTGCCGTAGATGTCCGGACGCGGGTCAGGGTCGTTGCCGTACAGCGTGACCGAGTCGAAAGCTGTTGAAAGGCGCTTGGCCGCCATGCCGCTGGAC
The DNA here is from genome assembly GCA_027488985.1 of Comamonadaceae bacterium. Classification (GTDB taxonomy): domain Bacteria; phylum Pseudomonadota; class Gammaproteobacteria; order Burkholderiales; family Burkholderiaceae_C; genus Allorhodoferax; species Allorhodoferax aquaticus. The sequence goes on from JAIYAR010000018.1 coordinate 126,071, forward strand.
AGCAGCTTGAAGCGGGTGTTGGTGCGGAAGGCATCACCTTCACCCGCGAACATGCGGGTCGGGTCCTCGCCCTCGCGCTTGAAGGCAAAGGTACCTGCGGTGTAGGGGTAGCTGCCGGGCACGTTGTCCAGCATCAGCCACTTCAGAATTTCGCCATGGTCCTCGTACTGAGGCAAAGCCACTTTGCGGATGGTGGTGCCGCTGAGGGATTTGGTAGTCAGTGCCGTGCGGATTTCCTTGTCACGGATCTTCACCACGTACTCGTCACCGGCATAGGCCTTCTGCATCTCGGGCCACTGGGCCAGCAGCTTGCGCTCTGCGGCACCCATGCGCTCTTGGCGTTCAGCGGCCAGTTGCGTGACCGCGGTGACGGCATTCACCTTGTCGGGGTTTGCTTCGCGCAGCATACGGCCGGACTCACGCAGTTGCTGGATTTCGCGCGCAAGACGGGCCTGCGCGTTGGCGCGTTTTTTGTAGCCGCGCACGGTATCGCTGATTTCGGCCAGGTAGCGGGTGCGCGCTGCGGGAACCACCGGCGTCTGGTTGGAGCTGTGGCGCACGTTCACGCGCGGCAAGCTACCGTCATGCAGTGGCACGCCCAGTGACTTGAGACGCGGCAACAGGGCCTGGTACAGGGCGGTGACGCCATCGTCATTGAAGCGCGCGGCCATGGTGCCGAACACCGGCATCTGCTCGGTGGGTGTGTTCCAGGCTTCCTTGTTGCGCTGCACCTGCTTGGCCACGTCCCGCAGCGCATCGCTGGCACCTTTGCGGTCGAACTTGTTGATGGCCACGAACTCGGCAAAGTCCAGCATGTCGATTTTCTCGAGCTGGCTGGCGGCACCGAACTCGGGTGTCATCACATAGATGGGCACATCCACCAGCGGTGCGATGGCCGCGTCGCCCTGGCCAATGCCTGAGGTTTCCACCACCACCAAATCAAAACCAGCCACCTTGCACGCTGCAATCACATCGGGCAGCGCGGCGCTGATCTCAGAGCCGAAGTCACGGGTCGCCAGCGAGCGCATGAAGACGCGGGAACCTTGTTGCCATGGGGAGATGGCATTCATGCGAATGCGGTCGCCCAGCAGAGCGCCCCCGCTCTTGCGGCGGCTGGGGTCTATGGAGATAACTGCGACGCGCAAGGCATCGTTCTGGTCCAGCCGCAGGCGGCGGATCAGTTCATCGGTCAAGCTGGATTTGCCTGCACCCCCGGTGCCGGTGATGCCGATAGTTGCTATCTTCTTCATAGCTGCTTGCGCACGTATTTCCTGCGCCAGAGCCGGATTCAGCTTGGAAGCCTCAATCGCGGTCAGCAACTGAGCGAGTGCACGCCAGCTGGCTTCAGTGTGACCCTGGATAGCCGTCAGATCAGCGGGAGCCAGTGCGGTGATGTCCTTGTCGCAGCGCATCACCATCTCGCCGATCATGCCCTGCAGGCCCATGCGCTGGCCGTCTTCCGGGCTGTAGATGCGGGACACGCCATAGGCATGCAGCTCGCGGATTTCCGGCGGCACGATGACGCCGCCGCCGCCGCCAAACACCTGGATGTGCGCCCCGCCCCGGCTCTTAAGCAGGTCCACCATGTACTTGAAGTACTCCACATGCCCGCCCTGGTAGGAGCTGATGGCAATGCCCTGCACGTCTTCTTGCAAAGCGGCCGTCACCACCTCGTCCACGCTGCGGTTGTGGCCCAGGTGGATGACTTCGGCCCCCATCCCTTGGAGGATGCGGCGCATGATGTTGATGGCAGCGTCGTGGCCGTCAAACAGGCTGGCCGCGGTGACAAAGCGCACCTTGTGGGTGGGGCGGTAGTTGGCCAGGGCTTTGAAGTCGGCAGACAGATCGGTCATAGGGCACCAGTGGACGGTTAATTGACGTTTACGTAAACGTCAACTGTAAACCAAGCAGCCTGACAGCGGCTTACAGCCTGTATGGGGGTAAGTACCTAGCGCCTGCCTGCAAATCCGGCTTGGCGGCGGCCTGAATCCGGTAGAGTGCGAGCCATAGAGACACAGCTCCCCGGCACCATGACCTTTCTCGCGTTGGACATCGGCAATACCCGCCTCAAATGGGCGCACTACGCGTCTCCCCGCCCAGGCGCTGCATTGCTGGCCCAAGGTGCAGAGTTCTTGGAAAACATCGACAAACTGGCAGACGGTGCGTGGCGCGACATGCCTGCTCCCGCCCAAGTTTTAGGTTGCGTGGTTGCCGGTGACGCTGTCAAGCGGCGTGTGCAAGAGCAAATGGACCCGTGGGACGTGGTGCCGCAATGGGTGGTAGCCAGTGAGGGTGAAGCCGGCTTGCGCAACGGCTATGACCACCCGACCCGCTTGGGTGCAGACCGCTGGGTGGCCATGATCGGGGCCTACCATCACATGCTCAGTCAGGGCGCACCCCGCCCCATGGTGGTGGTGATGGTGGGTACAGCAGTGACCGTGGAAGCCATTGCCACAGACGGCAAGTTCCTGGGCGGGCTGATCCTCCCGGGTCACGGCATCATGTTGCGTGCCCTCGAGTCCGGCACGGCCGGCCTGCACGTTCCGACCGGCGAAGTGCGTGAATTCCCCACCAACACCAGTGACGCACTCACGAGCGGCGGCACCTTTGCGATTGCCGGTGCGGTAGAGCGCATGGTGCAACATGTGAGCGCCCACTGCGGTGCAGAGCCCGCCTGCATCATGACCGGTGGCGCCGGCTGGAAGATGGCACCCAGCATGACGCGCCCTTTTGAGCTGGTGGATAACCTGATTTTTGATGGCCTGCTGCAAATGGCCAAAGTCCGCTTCCCCGTGGCCCAGGCGGCCTGAAGGCCGGCAGCGGCGTTAGAGATCCAGCAACTGCGAGAAATCGGTATTGCTGGAACCCGGCGTTTCGCGGGAGACCACCGCCGCCGAATCAAAGGCGTGCTCCAAGATCCGGACGCCATCCCCCGCAGCCCCCTGGGCACCCAGCACGGCGCGATCTACCAAACGCATCAGTTGGGCGCGCGCCATTTCCTGAGACAAACCATTCAAATCCACGGTGGCGGTCAGGGTGAGCCGCACCGTCGCCAACTCGGGCACATGCTGGCTGGTCCGCACCGATGCGCCTGTGTCTTGAAGAACAGCACCCTCGGTGGACATGAAAAGTATGCGGGAAGGAGTTTTGGGCGACAACACATGGGACTGCGCGTCAGCGTTGACTACGAGCATGGTGCCGTTGGAAAAATCCCGGGCCCACGCCGTCTTTCCACCTTCAAAGCCACGAATGGTGAAGCCATAGTCCCTTGGCGATGCGAAATAGCGGCCGGTGGAATCCAAAGCAGGATCATCAATTTCAAGCTCTTCGTGCACAAAGGTGTAACGGAACTCCCCGGGGCGCGTTTGGCGCCGCACTGCAGCCTGCAAACCACCTGAACGTTCGCGCGGGTTGATTTCGCTCCACTGTGTCATGGTTACCCTTTGTTACATCGCTCGGGCCATGATAGCCAATTCAGATGTCAGAAGCGAGCCACTCTTCAGCCAAGCGCACCCAAAAAGTGGCGCCCAAAGGCAGCAACTCGTCGTTGAAGTCGTAGCTCGGGTTGTGCAAGGTGCAAGGCCCGGCGCCGTGGCCCATGGTGCGGTGATCGCCGTCCCCGTTACCGATAAAGGCGTAGCAGCCGGGTTTGGCTTGCAACATGAACGAAAAGTCTTCGGCGCCCATGGTGGGCTCCTGGGTGTAGACCTTGTCCGCGCCCACAATGCTCTCCATGACTTTACGGGCAAACGCGGCCTCTTTGGGCGCATTGACCGTGGGCGGGTAGTTGCGCACAAAGGCAAACTCCACCCGGGTGTTGAACGCGGCGCAAAGGCTCTCGCTCATCTCGCGCATGCGGCGCTCAATCAGGTCCAAGACCTCGATAGAGAAAGTGCGCACAGTGCCCTGCAACTCGCAGCGGTCGGGGATGACGTTGGTGGCTTCGCCGGCGTTGATCATGGTGACCGAGATCACGCCCGCATCAATCGGCTTCACATTGCGGCTGATGATGGTCTGAAAACCTTGCACCAGCTGGCAAGCCACCACCACCGGGTCAATGGCGTTGTGGGGGATGGCCGCATGGCCGCCCTTGCCGCGGATAGTGATTTTGAATTCGTTGCTGGACGCCATCACCGGGCCTGCGCTGGCCGCGAAGGTGCCCGCGGCCATACCCGGCCAGTTGTGCATGCCGAACACTGCCTCCACTGGAAACTGCTCAAACAAGCCGTCCTTGATCATCTCGCGGGCGCCACCGCCGCCCTCTTCGGCGGGCTGGAACACGAGGTACACGGTGCCGTCAAAGTTGCGGTGTTTGGCAAAGTGCTGTGCCGCTGCCAGCAGCATGGCGGTGTGGCCGTCGTGCCCGCAGGCGTGCATCTTGCCGGCATGTTTGCTGGCGTGGGCAAAGGTGTTGAACTCTTGCATGGGCAGGGCATCCATGTCGGCGCGCAGGGCCAATGCGCGGCTGGAGGTACCAGCCTTCACAATGCCCACCACCCCGGTGGTACCCATGCCGCGGTGGATCGGAATGCCCCACTCTGTCAGCTTGGCGGCCACGACATCGGCCGTGCGCACCTCTTGGAAGCACAGCTCCGGGTGGGCATGGATGTCTTTGCGCAGGGCCGCAATTTCGGGCGTGTTGGCAACGATGGGGTCGATCAGTTTCATGGCAAGTGTCCTCTGCAAGGGGCGGATTGTGCCGCGCCGAATATCGCAAGAGCATACGCAATTCGGTAAAGTCTGCACATGCACCCAGACACCCCCGCGACCTCCCACACCCCAGCCACCACCCAAGTACTGGGCGCTTGCCCCCACGACTGCCCCGATACCTGCTCCATGCTGGTCACCGTACAGAACGGCGTGGCCATCAAAGTCCAGGGCAATCCGGACCATCCCGCCACCAACGGCGCGCTGTGCACCAAGGTGTCCCGCTACACCGAGCGTACCTACCACCCCGAACGCCTGTTGCACCCGCTCAAACGCGTGGGCTCCAAGGGTTCAGGACAATTTGAGCGCGTGAGCTGGGACGAGGCGCTAAAAGACATTGCGCACAAGCTCCAGACCATTGCAGCCCGCGATCCGCAGGCCATTCAGCCCTACAGCTACGCCGGCACCATGGGGCGTGTGCAGGGCGAAGGCATGGCTGCCCGCTTTTTCAATAAGCTGGGTGCGGCCCGGCTGGACCGCACTATCTGCGCCTCGGCCGGCGCGGAAGCATTGACTTTCACTCTGGGCAACAAGGTCGGCACCAAGGTGGAGTTTTTTGCAGAGGCCAAGCTCATCCTGATCTGGGGCAGCAATTCGATTGCCAGCAATGTGCACTTCTGGCGCTATGTGCAAACTGCCAAACGCAATGGCGCACGCATCATCTGCATAGACCCGCGCCGCTCCGAGACGGCGGAAAAGTGCCACCAACACATCGCCCCGATGCCCGGCACAGACGCCGCACTCGCCCTGGGCCTGATGCATGAGCTGATCACCCACGACTGGCTGGACCACGACTACATCGCCCGCCACACCTTGGGCTGGGAAGGCCTGCGCGACCGCGCTCTTCTATGGACGCCGGAGCGCACCGCAGAGGTATGTGGCATCACAGCCGAAGAAGTGCGCGCGCTGGCCCGCGAATACGGCCAAGCCGCACGAGCAGGCGAGCCGGTAGCCATCCGCATGAACTATGGGCTGCAGCGGGTACGTGGCGGCGGCAACGCGGTGCGTGCGATTGCCTGCCTGCCTGCGTTGGTGGGCGCCTGGCGACACCGCGCAGGCGGAGTGTTGCTGTCCAGCTCGGGCTATGTGCCCACCCAGACCATGGCGCTTGAACGGCCCGAGTTGCTAGCGGGCCGTACACCGCGCACCATCAACATGAGCACCATTGGCGACGACCTGCTGCGCCCGGCCAGCGCAGAGTTCGGCCCCGCGATTGAAGCCCTCATCGTCTACAACAGCAACCCGGTCGCGGTGGCCCCGGAGTCCGCCAAGGTGGTGCAAGGCTTTGCACGCGATGACTTGTTTACCGTGGTGCTGGAACATTTCCAGACCGACACCGCCGACTACGCGGACTACGTGTTGCCCGCCACCACCCAGCTTGAGCACTGGGACGTGCACAGCAGCTACGGCCACACCGACATCCTGCTTAACCGGCCTTCGATTGCCCCGCTGGGCGAGGCACGCACCAATACCCAGTTCTTCCGCGATCTGGCGCAGCGCATGGGCTACACCGAAGACGTGTTTGCGGAGTCGGATGAGAGCCTTTGCCGAACCGCCTTTGGTGACAAGGTGGACTTTGGCTTGCTAATGAGCCAGGGATATGCGCCCCTGCCCGTTGCCGATGCACCGTTTGCCGATGGCGGCTTTCCGACACCGAGCGGTAGGTGCGAGTTTTACAGCGCGCGTTTGGCTGCGCGCGGGGACGACGGCCTGCCCGACCACCTGCCCAACTACGAACCTGCAGGAGCGGATGCGAGATACCCGCTGGCGATGATCTCGCCGCCCGCACGCAACTTCTTGAACTCCACCTTTGTGAACGTGAAGAGCCTGCGCGACATCGAAGGCGAACCCCTGGTGGAACTGCATGAAACCGATGCTGCTCCGCGCGGCATTGCGGATGGGGATGAGGTCACGGTATTCAACGACCGCGGCAACCACCGCTGTGTGGCCCGCGTGTCCGCCCGTGCACGCCCCGGCGTGGTCAACGGCCTGGGCATCTGGTGGCGCAAGTTGGGCCGCGATGGCACCAATGTGAACGAGCTGACCAGCCAACGCCTGACCGACATGGGCCGGGCGCCCACGTTTTACGACTGCGCAGTGGAAGTGAAAAAATCCTGATGGAGTGCAGCGCGGAAGTTTCGCGCCACATCTCTGCGCGGTTACTCAGCGCCTTAGCTCAACGTTTCTTGCGCCCGAAGTTCAGCAGACGAGTGGCAATGAAAGTCTCCACCATGAAACAGATCAAGGCGCTCAAAAAGCACACCACCCCGCCCAGAAAGCTGAAGATGGAAATGCGCAGGCCGGGAAAGGCGATGGTCTCGCCGAGGAACAACACCACAATGGTGAGGCCGATCAGGAAAGCGCAAGAGGTCAGCAGCGCAATGCTGCTGTTCGCCAGCAAACCACGGGTTCGTAACTCGGCGAGTTCTGCGTAACCGTCTGCGTCCTCTGAGGGGTGTGTACCCTGCTTGATACGGGTCTCGACATTGCGCGCGCGGTCAATGATGCGGGCCAGTCGCTGGGCCACGGCAGCAATCATGCCCGACACGGCGGTGAGCAAAAACACCGGCGCCACCGCCAGCTGAATGCCGTGCGACACCGTATCGGGATCCATCGGAAAAACCATCACACACCTCTTCTCTCACATGCCAGCGGCGAACCACCGCTACCGGTTCACATTGTAGAACGGCAGCAATTCATTGCGACAAAGATCCAAGCCAGAGCGCTTGCCAAATATGCGGAAGCAGCTATCAAATTGTGAGCGTCTATCAGCTACTTCCAGCGGGAATGGATGTGTCCGGCGCTCGGCGGTTTGACAGGGTAAACCCCCGTCAACTTGACGACCGGCTTACAAACGATTGCGGCATGATTTGAATCCAAATTCCAAAGTCGTTGCTCTGTCATGCCCTTATTTTTCAAGCCACGTACCACCCGTGGTGTCATTCAGGCCATCAACCGTGGGGCGGCGGATCTGGACGTTCCCCTCCTGGGTATCACGCCCCTGGCCCGCGCAGCTGGCAAGCTACTCCACCGGACCCGTCTGCTGGTCGTCAGCGCCCGCTCAGGCAGCATACGTACGGCTATCGCGGCTGCGCACCTCAAACGCCAAGTGGATACCAGTGCGCAAAAGGCCAGCCATCAGCGGGACCAAGCAGCCCAGCTGGCGCAAGAAGCCGCCCGGGTGACGCAGCTGTCCCAGACTGTGGAGCTTGGCGCCAACGACATCTCCAACACCTCCGACAGCAACCTGCAGGCTGCCGTCAGCTCCATGGGCGAGCTGGAGAGCATGCGCGCGCGCATGCTGCAAATGGAAAAAACCTTGGCGAGCTTCTCGCTCACGGTGGAGCAGCTCGCCAAAGGCGCACAGGCGATTGGCGACATCGGCGGCATCATCCAAGGCATTGCCATGCAGACCAATCTGCTGGCGCTCAACGCTGCCATCGAGGCTGCACGCGCGGGAGAGGCCGGGCGAGGCTTCTCCGTAGTCGCACAGGAAGTGCGCAAGCTTGCTGCGAGAGTGAATGCAGAAACCACCGAAATCAGTGAGCGCAGCCGCGAGATGATTGCACTGGTAAGCACTACCAGCGAGGGCACCAAGGCCATCAGCTCGGACATATCCCTCTCGGTCAAAGAAGTCGGCAGCACCACGGCCCGATTTGAGACCTTTGTGCAAGACTTCCGGGCTCTGACCGGTACGGTGAACGATATCGTGACCTCCATGCAGGAACTGGCCGAGATCAACCGCACCATGAACAGCCGGATTCAGGGTGTGGCGTCGTCTGCAGAGGAAGTTTCCGACGCGATGGTCGAATCAGCCCGCCAGGTGGACGACCTGCGCATCAACACCGAAGACATACAAGGCGTGCTGGCTGAGTTCCGCACGGGTGGAACCGTATTTGACGAGTTGCTGAAAGCAACCCAGACACTGTGCAAAGAGACAGGACAGGTACTGGCAACTACCGGGAAGAGATCCGGGGTCAATGTGTTCGACCAAAACTTCCAACTCATAACTGCGTCCAACCCGCCACGCTACACCACGCAATACGATGCACTTGTGGAAGAGTCCTTGACCACCCTGTATGACAACGTGCTGTCTCAGTTACCCGGCTGTGTTTACGCTCTCGCGGTGGACAACAAAGGCTATGCGCCGGCCCACAACAAGACTTTTTCTCACCCGCCCTCCGGCAAGCCGGAAGTGGACTTGCTCAAGTGCAGGCACAAACGCATCTTTGACGACCCGGTAGGTAAAAAGCTGGCGGCCAACACCAAGCCATTCTTGTTCCAGACCTATATGCGAGACACAGGCGAGGTCATCAATGACTTGTCCATCCCCATCTTTATCGATGGTCGTCACTGGGGCGCCGTACGCGTTGGTTTCGACTCCAACCGCCTGCGGGAAGACTGAAGTCTCATGAAAAAGGGCAAGTCCACAACAGCGGGCTTGCCCTGAAATCCTTGGAAACTGGCCCGCTGTCTATGCAGCGCTTTACTGCTGTTGCGCCAGTTGCCGCTCCAACTGGTGCAACACGCGGTAGCAGTCCAGCACGCGCCCCACGCTGGAGTTGGGTTCACGGCCTTCCTTGATGGCGGCGAAGAACTCGCGGTCTTGCAGCTCGATGCCGTTCATGCTGACGGCTACGTTACTTACATCAATCTTTTCTTCCTTACCGGTGAACAGGTCGTCGTAACGAGCAATGTAAGTTGCGGTGTCGCCGATGTATCGGAAGTAGGTGCCCAAGGGGCCGTCGTTGTTGAAGCTCAGTGACAAGGTGCAAATCGCACCATTGGCTGCGCGCAGCTGGATGCTCATGTCCATGGCGATGCCCAGCACCGGGTGGATGGGCCCCTGAATGGCGTTGGCCTGCACGATGGGGCTATTGGCCTGGTAGGCAAACAAGTCCACAGTGTGCGCAGCGTGGTGCCACAGCAAGTGGTCAGTCCACGATCTGGCTTGGCCCAGCGCGTTGGTGTTGGTGCGGCGGAAAAAGTAGGTCTGCACATCCATCTGCTGGATGTTGAACTTGCCGGCCGTGATCTGCTGGTTCACATACTGGTGGCTGGGGTTGAAGCGGCGGGTATGTCCGCACATGGCTACCAGACCTGTCTTCTTCTGCTCGGCCACCACGGCATCGGCACCCGCCCAGCTATCAGCCAAGGGGATTTCCACTTGCACATGCTTACCGGCCTTCAGGCAAGCCAGTGTTTGCTCAGCGTGCATCTGCGTAGGGGTACAGAGGATGACGGCGTCCAGCTCAGGGATTGCCAGGCTTTCAGACAGCTCGGTGGTCACATGACCTACGCCGTACTTGGCGGCCACTTCTTTGGTTTTATCCAGCTCACGGCCAATGAGGGAGATAACTTCCACGCCCTCGATGTTTTGGATGCCGTCCAGGTGTTTGACACCGAAAGCGCCAGCGCCAGCCAACGCCACTTTGATAGTTTTGGTCATATCAGTTGTTTTCCAGAATCAAATGTCCCACCGCCGTGTTGCTGGCGGGCACATGGTAAAAACGGTGCTTAACGCTCACAGAATGTGCGCGGGCTGCTTCTAAATCTGTAGCATCGTAGGGCACATCTGACATGGCGCCGCGGGCGATCAGCCACATCACCAGCTCAATGCCTTCGCTGCCGGCTTCGCGCACATAGTCGATATGCGGCGTGGCGGCGCAAGCCGCCGGGTCAGCAATCATCTGGTCCAGCCATGCGTTATCCCACTCACGGTTGATCAGGCCGGCACGCGCGCCTTGCAACTGGTGGCTCATGCCGCCGGTGCCCCAGATGTGCACATTCAGGTCTTCGTCGTAGCTCTCCACCGCCTTGCGTATGGCCTTGCCGAGGTTGAAGCAGCGCTGGCCGCTGGGCACGGGGTACTGCACCACGTTGACTGCAAAAGGAATCACCGGGCAGGGCCAGCTGTCCTTCACCGGGTCTTTTTCGCCGCACATCAGGCTCAGGGGCACGGTCAGGCCGTGGTCCACATCCATTTTGTTGACGATGGTGAGGTCAAAGTCTTGCTGGATCACCGAATGGGCAATGTGGGAGGCGAGATCGGGATGACCTATTACCTTGGGCACCGGACGAGGGCCGAAGCCTTCGTCGGCCGGTGTGTACTCAGCAGCGGTACCGATGGCGAAAGTGGGAATCATGTCCAGGCTGAAGGCCGTGGCGTGGTCGTTGTAGACCAAGAAGATCACGTCAGGCTTGTTGTCCTTCATCCATTGCTTGGAGAAGTCATAACCCGCAAACAAAGGCTTCCAGTAGTCCTCCTGGGTCTTGCCGAGGTCCATAGCCGCGCCGATGGCGGGTACGTGGGATGTGAATACAGATGCGGTAATGCGGGCCATCAGGCACTCTCTTTCTTGCCAGCTTGGCCTTGGGGTTGACGGTGGGCCTGGGCGTCGCCGTCCTCACCGATATAGCGGTTTCCTTCGGCCGAGCGGCCACCGGCCAACATCATGGCGCGGTACTCTTCTTCGGTCATGCCGGTCATGCTTCCGGCCATCTGCTGAAAGCTGCGGCCGTGGGTAGCGCCGATCTTGGCCAGGAAGTAGATATTGCCGCCGAGCTGCATGGCGCGGTTCAGGTCCATGTCGATCACAGCTTGGCGCTGCTCCTCGCTCATGGGCCATTCGTTCAGGTAGGCGCGTTGGTCGACCTTGAAGCGCGCACGGTTGTCGGCCTTCATCAGGCTCATGCAGAACTGGTTGAGCCAGTAGCCTTTGCGGCTCTGTTCGGCATCAAAAATGATGGTGCCGGGGATGTCCTGGTAGGGTTTGTCGAGTGCCATATCAGTCTTTCAGGGTTTCAGGCCAATAGAGGCGGTTGGGGTTATCCACCAGCAGCTTGCGTTGCAGTTCGGCGGTGGTGGCGATGTGGGGAATGAAGTCCACCAGCAAACCATCGTCCGGCATGTGGTCCTTCAGGTTGGGGTGCGGCCAGTCGGTGCCCCAGAGCACACGGTCAGGGAATTGCTCGACGATGCGTTTGGCAAAAGGAATCACATCACGGTAAGCGTGTTGCTCGCCGTTCAAAGCTTTGGGGCCGCTGACGCTCAGGCGCTCGGGGCAGCTCACTTTGCTCCACACATTGGTGTGCTCACGCATGAACTTTTCAAACAAGGCGAATTGCGGGCCGTCTACCGGCAGCGACACATCGGGCCGGCCCATGTGGTCCACTACCACCGTGGTCGGCAGTGCGGTGAAAAAATCCCACAGCTCGGGCAGGTCCACGGCCTCAAAGTAAATCACTACGTGCCAGCCCCACTTCGCAATACGGCCGGCAATTTCCATCAGCTCGTCCTTGGGCGTGAAGTCCACCAGGCGCTTGACGAAGTTAAAGCGCACACCGCGCACACCGGCGTCGTGCATGGCCTGGATTTCTTCGTCGGTGACGCTGCGCTTGACGGTGGCCACACCGCGCGCTTTGCCATTGCTGGCGATCAGCGCATCCACCATGGCACGGTTGTCTGCGCCATGGCAGGTGGCTTGCACGATGACGTTCTTCTCAAAGCCCAGGTGGTCGCGCAAGGCGAACAACTGGTGCTTGGAGGCATCACACGGCGTGTACTTGCGCTCGGGCGCATAGGGGAACTCAGCACCGGGGCCGAACACATGGCAGTGCGCATCGACAGCGCCTGCGGGCAGCTTGAAGGTAGGCGTGGACGGGCCGGTGTACCAGTCCATCCAGCCAGCAGTTTTGGTGAAGTCACCCGAAGTAGGTTTGGTCATGGCGGGCTCTCAGTCGATGTACTTCAAACCCAGCGCAGCCAAGGGCTCGCGCATCTTGTACATGTCCAGCCCCAGCACGCCGGCGGCCAGCTTCTCGCGCTTTTCGCCCTCAAAACTTTCGCGCTTCTGGGCAGCGGCCAACGTGGCAGCAGCTTTGGCTGCGGGCACGCACACCACGCCGTCGTCGTCCGCCACGATCACATCACCGGGGGTGACCAGCATGCCGGCACACACGATAGGAATGTTGACCGAACCCAGGGTCGCCTTGATGGTGCCCTTGCTGCTGATGGCCTTGCTCCACACGGGAAAGCCCATGCGTTGCAGCTCTTTCACGTCGCGCACACCGCCATCGATGATCAACGCGCGGGCGCCACGAGCTTGGAAGCTGGTCGCCAGCAGGTCACCGAAGAAGCCGTCGGTGCACTCCGCAGTCACCGTGGCCACCACGATGTCGCCGGGCTGGATCTGCTCTGCGGCCACATGCATCATCCAGTTGTCGCCGGGTTGCAACAGCACGGTCACTGCGGTGCCGGACACCTGCACACCGCTCTGGATGGGGCGCATATAGGGCTTGAGCAGGCCCACGCGGCCCATGGCTTCGTGCACGGTGGCAGAGCCCAAGGCGGCCAAGCCGTCTGCGGCTGCGCGGTCTGCGCGGGTGATGTTTTTGTAGCAAACGCCTAGTTCATACATTTCAGTTCTCCTAAATCTTTCCCGGACTCTGTTTCTTCTGGGCCCGCGGCAGAGCAGGGGTGAGTACCTCCGCTCATGCCCCCCGCCCGCTCCAGCGGGCTCCTCCTTGACTTCGCTGCGGCACTCACCCCTACTCTGCCGCTGCGAACGAAATTGACTTCATTCAGCCGCCTATCCAAACACGCTGGCAAGGCTTGGGGTGGCTATGCGTTTTGCGGAGGTCAAGGAGGAGCCCGCAAAGCGGGCGGGGGACACGCAGCAAAACGCGTAGCCACCCCGAGCCCTCCAAGAGCAGCGCGAAACCAAGTTACTGCCCCTTGGCCTTCAAAACCGCATCCAGCCGCGAAAACACGCGGCGCGCATTGCCTTCGTAAATCTGGTGGCGGTCGTCCGCGCTCAGAATCGTGGACGCTTCGATGTAGCGCTTGGTGTCGTCGTAGTAGTGGCCGGTCTGCGGGTCAATCCCGCGCACCGCGCCGATCATTTCGGACGCAAACAACACGTTCTTCACCGGGATCACGGTGTTGAGCAAGTCAATGCCGGGCTGGTGGTACACGCAGGTATCGAAGTAAATGTTGTTGAGCAAATGCTCTTCCAGCAACGGCTTCTTCAACTCCTGCGCCAAGCCGCGGAAACGACCCCAGTGGTAAGGCACTGCGCCGCCGCCGTGTGGAATCAGGAACTTGAGCGTGGGAAATTGCTTGAACAGGTCGCTGGTCAGGCACTGCATGAAGGCGGTGGTGTCCGCGTTCAGGTAGTGGGCGCCGGTGGTGTGGAAGCAGGCGTTGCAGCTGGTGGACACGTGGATCATCGCGGGGATGTCGTACTCCACCATCTTTTCGTAAATGGGGTACCAATGCTTGTCGCTCAAGGGGGGCGATGTCCAGTGGCCGCCACTGGGGTCGGGGTTCAGGTTGATGCCCACGTTGCCATATTGCTCCACGCACTTCACCAGCTCTGGGATACAGGTAGCGGGGTCCACACCGGGGCTTTGGGGCAGCATGGCGGCGGGGGTGAAGTGATCGGGAAACAGCTGGCTCACGCGGAAGCACAGCTCGTTGCAGATGGCGGCCCAGGTGGCGCTGGTATTGAAGTCGCCGATGTGGTGGGCCATGAAACTGGCGCGCGGGCTGAAGATGGTGAGGTCGGAGCCCCGCTCTTTCATCAGGCGCAGCTGGTTGGTCTCTATGGTTTCGATCAGCTCGTCGTCGCTGATCTTCAGATCAGCCACCTTGGGGCCCAGTTCGGGCGTGGACAGGTTGGCGATCTGGGCGTTGCGCCAGTTTTCCAGCGCCTTGGGGGCGGTGGTGTAGTGGCCGTGGCAGTCAATGATCATGGAAGTCTCCGTGGATGTTGTCAGTGTGTGTGCTTACGCGGGCTCCATGCCCTGGCGCAGCTTGGCTGCGTGGGCCTGAGGCGATGCCATGTAGTCCAGCAACCCGCGCACGGCGGCGGCTTGGCTGCTATGGGCGCCGAGGCCCGCAGAAAAGGTGGTGGTGATTTGGATGTCAGCGGGCAAGGGCCCGACGATGCGGATGCCTTGCACGTGGATCAACTCGCTGAGCTGCTGAAAGCCCAGCGCCACCTCGCCCCGCGCTACCAGCGCGCCCACCGGCACGCCGGGGGGCGCTTGCACGATACGGCTCTGAATCTCGTCGGCAATGCCCCAGCGCTCAAACAACTTGGCTAGCGCCACGCCACTCGGGCCGGTGGAATAGCTCAGGGTGGATGCGGCCAACACGGCTGCGCGCACAGCAGCCTCGGAGCTGATGTCGGGCGCCGCAGCGCCTTCCTTCACGGCTACGGCCACGCCGGAATGCACCAGGTCAACGCGGCTACCGGCCGCCAGATGGCCTGCCGCCAATAGCTTGTCGATGGCGTCCGATGCCAGAAACACGATGTCGAACACCTCGCCCGCTTGCACCCGCTTGGCGGCGTCGACTCCGCCTACGGACTCCAAAGCCAGATGCACACCGGTGGCGGCCTCATAGACCTGAGCCAGCTCGGTCAACACCTGGCGCGTGGCCATGGAGGAGATGGCTTTCAGGGTCAATCCCGCAGGGGCGTGGGAGGGGGAGGCAGGGCTTTGCATTCTGGGTATTCTGGTCGGGCAGGCGGGCTTTGATAAGCCAAAGGGCCGACTAGCAGCTATCACATATCGGCATAATTGACGCGCAGCTATTCTCAGAAGAAACTCGCTCATCCCGGAATGCCGCTATGGATTTGTTGCTATGGACTTGAAACAGTTGGAATACTTTGTGCGCGTGGCCGAAATGGGCAGCTTTACCCGCGCCTCCATCTCGCTGGACGTGGCGCAGCCTGCGCTGAGCCGCCAGATCCGCCTGCTGGAGGTGGAGCTGCGCCAAAACCTGCTCACCCGCAACGGCCGTGGCGCAGTGCCCACCGAAGCCGGCAAGCTGCTGCTGGAGCACGGCCGCGGCATCCTGCACCAGGTGCAACTCACCCGAGAAGAGATGGGTGCTGCGCGCGGCGCGCTGGCCGGGCGGGTGTCCATCGGACTGCCGCCCAGCCTCTCCAAGCTGATCACTGTGCCGCTGGTGAAGGCCTTTCGCGAGGCACTGCCCCAGGCCCACCTGACGCTCACCGAAGGCTTCTCGGTGCAAATGCACGAAGGCCTGCGCCTGGGCAACCTCGACATGGCGGTGCTCTACAACCCCGGCCAGAGCACCGATCTGGAAATGAGCACGCTGGATGAAGACGAGCTCTCGCTCATCTCGCACAACCCTAGCGGCGGCAAAAAAGGCAAAAGCAAAGCGGCACCCGCCATCAGCCTCAAAGAAGTAGCGGCGCTACCGCTGATCCTGCCCAGCCGGCCCAATGCCTTCCGCATCCTGCTCGAAGGCGAAATGATGGCGCTGGGCCGCCGGCCTGAAGTGCTGCTGGAAGTGGACGGGCTCAACGCCATCCTGAACCTGGTGAAAGAAGGCATGGGCCACGCTGTGCTGCCCAGCTACACCCTGAGCAACTTCGACAACCCTGAGACGTTTACGGTGCAGTCCATCCACAGCCCGCGCATCATGAGCCAGCTGATGCTGGTGTGGTCGGCCCGCCGCCCCACCACCCAGACCCAACGCAAGGCCATGGATGTGGTGAGCAAAGTGGTGCTGGAGGCGATTCACCGATAGGCCAAGCTGCTTGTTTTTGCATAGCTGCTATGCCGTGCACAGCTTGCTTTGCCAGCGCCACTGCCCGCACACTGCCGTCAAACACCACAACAAGGAGACCAAGAAATGACAAAAATTACTACCAAATTGATAGCTGCTTGCGCAGTATTCACATGCGCTAGCGGCCTTTTTCTATCGCAATCCGCAGTAGCACAAACAGCGGCCACCTACCCTGCCAAACCTATCCGGCTGGTGGTGCCCTTCACGCCCGGTGGGTCCACCGACATCTTGGCGCGGGCCATCGGCCAGAAGCTTAACGAAGCATGGGGCCAACCGGTGGTCATCGAGAACGTGCCCGGCGCTGGCGGCTCCATTGGCGCCGACCGCGTGGCTAAAGCACCGGCCGATGGTTACACTCTGCTCATGGGCCACATCGGTACGCTGGCCGTCAACCCTTCGCTCTATCCCAATCTGCCCTACGACCCCATCAAGAGCTTCGCGCCGGTAGCGTGGGTGGCGCGCGTGCCCAACGTGCTGGTGGTGCACCCTGGCGTGCCGGCCAAGAACGTGAAAGAACTGGTGGCATTGGCCAAAGCCAAACCCGGCCAGCTGAACTATGGCTCAGGCGGCAACGGAAGCGCAGCCAACCTGGCTACGGAGTACTTCAAACTGCAAACCGGCAGCTCGCTGCTGCACATTCCTTATCGCGGCACCGCCCCCGCTGTGACCGACCTCGTGGGCGGCCAGATCCAGGTGCTGTTTACCGGCGCGCCAGCCATGATCAACCAGATCAAAAACGGGCAGTTGCGCGCGCTCGCGGTCTCCAGCCCCAAGCGTATGGACGTGCTGCCCGACCTGCCTACCGTGGCAGAAAGTGGCTACCCCGGCTTTGAGGCCGACCAGTGGTACGGCGTAGTGGCACCCGCCGGCACTCCGGCCGAGGTGGTGGCCAAGCTCAATGCCCAGATCAACCAGGCGCTGAACTCGCCCGAACTCAAAAGCCGGCTAAATGCAGAAGGCGCCATCGCCACGCCTGACACACCTGCCAACTTCGGCAAGTTAATCGCCTCAGAAATCGCCCGCTGGAAGCCCGTGATCAGCGGTGGGCGGGTGAAGGCGGATTGAAGGCACTCACTTGAACCACAGATACGCGCTATTGCTCACTGCGCTGCTCGTTTCGGGTTGCGCCCACCACACGGGACATCGCACCGAAACCGTGTTGCCTGTGAGCCGCGCGTGGGTCGATGGCAGGCAGGTGGAATACGTGACGACCGACATTTCCGATGCCGCCATGGCTAAAGCCATGGGCGTGAACTACGTTCCCCGTTTGCGCCAGGCCATAGGCGCACCACAGTCCGTGCTCGAGCGGGTCTACAAGTTCAGTGCGGACGAGCAGATCAGCATCTTCCAGTCTGCGCCACGTCCGGTTGGCGCACTCAATACGGACAGTGCCTACAGCCCGCTATGGCGACTCGTACTGGTCACATGGCGCGCGCCGCACGCAGCGCGTGTATTGAAGTCTGAGGAGGAACTGCTGGCGGCAGAAGACGCAGGACAAGTTCAGCTCGAGCTCACCGACATCGTGGTCAACTGCCCCGTCACCAAAGCAGTGGGCGGGGAAGGACTCACCGGCGTTCGCTGAGGCATGTGGGAGAAAACTTGGCGGCGGGCGTTGGCGGAATTGGGGGAAAATTGAAGCCAATCTTTGGCCACCAACCCTTTGCCCAGTGCGGGAGAAGACCCACCCATGACCGCTTGTTCCATCAGCCCATCCGACCGCCGCAAACAAATGCAAGCCGTGGGGTCGGACCTGCTCAAGAACTACGGACGAAAGCGGTACTACAGCGTCGACGAAGTGAAAAGCGCGAATCGGCGGCAGAACATCGGCCTCGATTTTTGGTGCTGGTCGCATGCAAGCTTCAACTCGCACACTGACTTTGATGATTACCATCGATCCATCGGTGAGAACTGCGACTACATCGCGATGAAAGGTGAGATGTTGTCATCAGTCAGCACCAGCGCTGACACATCATGGTTCGATCTCGATATGTCATGGCTGGAGTTTCCGGACATCGATTTCTCGCTGTTTGACTTTTTGGATTTCTAGACATACGCCCCCCACAGCGATACGCCTCAAAAGCGAGCAAACGGGTTACCTGGGAACCGACTACCCCGACCAGCAGCTGTTTTGGTCGCTCACAAGGGGTAGTGCTTTAGCACCCACAACAGCACATTCAGCGTAAAAAACGAGCCCACGGTGGCGGCCAGCAAGGTGGCTGCGCTCACTTCTTCATGACCGTACTTCAACGCCAAGATGGGGTAGACGCCCAGCATGGGCATGGCGGCAAACAGCAGGGCTGCGGTGCGCAGCTGCGGGTCGGCAATCGGTACCAGGAACGTGAACGCGAGAAACACGCAAAGCGGGTGCAGCACCAGCTTGCCGAAGGTAATTTGCCCCACCAGCCTGCGCTTGCCCTTGAGCTGCAGGCCTACGAGCGCACCGCCAATGACAAACAGCGCAAGGCCCGTGGTCACCTGAGAGAACAGCGTGATGGTGCGGGCCAGAGGGCTTGGCAATGCCCAGCCCATGACGGACACCAGCAGCGCCAAAGGAATCACCACCAGCATGGGCGTGCGCACCCAGCCCCGGGCAATGTCGCGCAGCACTGTGCCCCAAGGGCGGTGGGCACCGGCATCGGCGTTATCGGCCAGGGTCAGTAAAACCGGCAGCTTGATGAGGTTCTCAAATAGCATGTTGAGCGCCAGCGCCACCGGCGCAATGCTGCCCAGCACCAGCTGCGCCACGGGATAACCCATGTAGCCGCTGTTGGAGCATGAGGTGCCCATGGCGAAGAAGGCGCGATAACTGCCGGTGCTGCGGTTCACGTAGCGGGCCCAGAGGTATGCCGCCGACATCATGACTGCCGAGCCCAGGCCATACGCCAGCAAGTAGTCCAGGTGCATGACATCCGCGAGCGGGCGCTGGGCAATTGCATTGAACAAGAGCGCAGGCAAGGCCAGGTTAAGCACAAACTTGCCCAGCACGCGCAAATCAGGTTTGCTGAACACCCCCATGCGGGTACAGAGGTAACCCATGGCAATACACAGGTAAATGGGGCCGGTGATGGCCAGGATATCAAGCATCAGAACCTGTCAGTGGGTGGAGCGGCGAGCGAGGAGTGCGTCGGCGTAGTCCTGCCAAATGGCGTTGGGGGCGATGTCGTCAAAGGTACCGGCGCGGGCTTGGTCAGCCACCCACTGCTGTTTGTCGGCAATAGCGCTGGCCATGGTGGGCGCAAAGCCGACCTCAGCGACGGTGCGGGCGGATTCGCGCATTTCTTCCGCACGGCGCTGGCCGTGTTGGGCAACGCGGCTGAAGAAGTACGCGCCCTGCTTCTCCCAATCGATGCTCGGGAAGGTTTCGGCCAATGTGGGCAACACATGCGCTTCCACCCCGTACGCACGGGCGGTGGTGTAGCTCTCGATGACCAAGGCCTCCAGCCCTTTGATCATGACGCTGCGGCACATTTTGATGGCCGAGGCCACCCCGATGTCGGCCGACACGGCCTTCGCATCCATGCCCAGCGGCTGCAATGCGGCGGCTAGGCTGGCGGCCTGCGAGCCGCCCAGCAACATGGGCACACGGATGCCGTAGGGTGGCACCGAGGTCATGACGCCGGCCTCCACATAGTGTGCGCCGGAAGCCTGCACCAGTGCAGCGGCTTGCTGCTTGGTGCCGGGTGAGGCGGAGTTGAGGTCCAGAAACACCATGCCCGCGCGCAGGTGCGGGGCAGCAGCTTGCGCCACCGCCAGGGTGTTGGACGCGGTCACCGCGCTGATCACCCAATCGCTCGCATCGCACAACGCCTGCATGGAGACCGCCTGCTGCACACCGTGGCCGATGGCCACACCGGAGGCGCCATCAAACTTGATATCCCATGCACTGACGCAGTGGACGTGCGGCAGCAAACCTGCACTGAAAATGCGCCCGACTTCGCCGTACCCCACCAGCCCGAGCCGGCTTGTTGCCAGATTCATCTTCCGTCCCTGAATTGATAAGAAATCAGCTTCTAGCGCTCATTCAGTCTGCGCGAGCAGCTCCTGAAAGAATAGCAACATTTACAGGCGCGGCACACCGGCCTTGTTGATAACCTCGCCCCAACGCTTGATTTCGCTGCCCAACAACTCGCCCAGTTTTTCGGGAGTCGATCCACGTGCAGACACGTTCAAGTCGAACAGTTTTTTCTTTACATCGGGGTGAGCCAAAGCGGCTTGCACTTCTTTGTTCAGCCTGGCGATCACTTCTTTGGGCGTTTTGGCGGGAGCCGCCAAGGCATTCCAGGACGACACATCGAAGTTGGCAACGCCACTTTGCATGACGGTGGGCACATCTGGCACCTGGGCAGCGCGCTCGTCACCCAGAATGGCCAACGGAACCACCGCCTTGGAACTGACCTGGCCCATCATGGGCCCGAGGATTTCGATGGCCACATCCACCTGAGAGCCGCGCAAGGCGTTGGTGAGCGCGGGTGTACCGTTGAAGGGCACGATCAAGAAGTCTAGGCCGGTGCGCGACTTGAAGAGCTCAGCCGCGAGATGTTGGGTACTGCCGATATTGATGGTGCCCACATTGAGCTTGCCGGGGTTGGCCTTGGCAAAGGCCATGAGCTCGCCCAGGTTCTTGTAAGGCGCGCTGGCAGAGGCCAGCACTGCGAGGTCGAAGAAACCGAGGGTCGACACGGGCGCAAAGTCACGCTGTGCATCAAAGGGCAAGCTCTTGAACAGGCCAGCGCTCACCGCGGTACCGTTGGACATGAGCAATAGCGTGTGGCCATCCGGCTCAGCCTTGGCTACCGCCTCACCCGCGCCCACACCACCGGCTCCGGGCTTGTTGTCGATGATGACGGGCTGGCCCAGCGACTCGGAGAGTTTTTGCCCTACGGTGCGAGCGGTCAGATCCGCCACGCCGCCAGCGCCAAAGGGCACCACGATGCGGATAGGTTTGCTGGGGAAGGTGTCTGCCATGGCGGGCATCGCTGCTGACAGCGCGGACATAGCGATCGCAGCCAGAGCGCTGCGGCGTGTGAAACGGTTCATGCTTGTCTCCTTTGAAATAAAAAGAGCCACTAGCGCTTATGAAGCATGCGCGAGTAGCTCTGTTTTTGATAGCAAATCAACCCTTAGCGAGCCACACCCAACAACTTATCCAACAGCTCAGGTTGCTCCCGCAAACTCTGGGCGGTGCCACTGTGTACCACCGTGCCACGGTCCAGCACCGCAGCGGTGTCGCTGATGGCCAGGATGGCTTGCGGGTGTTGCTCCACGATGATGGCAGAGAGGCCCTCTTCGCGGGTGATGCGGCGGATGGCGCGCAACAGCTCTTGCACGATGATGGGCGCCAGACCTTCGCAAGGCTCGTCGAGCAGCAGGAGCGTGGGGTTCAGCACCAGAGCGCGGCCCACAGCCAGCATTTGCTGCTCGCCACCGGAGAGCTGGGTGCCCAAGTTGGTCTTGCGCTCGGCCAGCCGAGGAAAGAGCTCGTACACGCGCTCGGGTGTCCACATCGCCGCCTTGCGGCCGGCGCGGGCCGGGCGAGCCACCGCGGTGAGGTTTTCGTCCACCGTGAGCGACTTGAAGATATTGCGCTCTTGCGGTACCCAACCGATGCCGGCGGCCGCCCGCTCGTGCTGGGGCATTTTGTGCAAGTCGGCGCTCCCTAAGCGCATGGTGCCGCCATGCTGGCGGGTTGCGCCGGCCAGGGTATTCATGAACGTGGTTTTGCCGGTGCCATTACGCCCCAGCAGCGCCAGCGTTTCGCCTTCGTTGATGGACACCGACACGTCGTGCAACACCACCGCCTCGCCGTAACCGGCAGACAGATTTTCTACTTTGAGCAGCTCGGTCATGCGTGGGCTCCTTCGCCTTCAGCGTGGCCGAGGTACACCGCCTTGACTTGCGGGTCATTGGCAATTTCTTCGGGGTTGCCCTCGGTGAGCATGGTGCCGTTGACCAGCACCGTCATGCGGTTTGCAAAGCTGAAGACCAGATCCATGTCATGTTCAATCAAAAGGATGGACACATCCGCCGGCAGGGCTGCCACGGTTTGCAGCAGCTCTTCGCGCTCGCCGGCAGGCACACCGGCCACCGGCTCGTCGAGCAAGAGCACGCGGGGCTCGCAGGCCAGCGCAATCGCAATCTCCAGCAAGCGGCGCTTGCCGTAGGCCAGCACCCGGGTTTCCTGGTGCATGACGCTGCTGAGGTGGAACTGCTCAAGCAGCTGCTCGCAGCGCTCTACCACGCTGCGGTCTGCCCCCAATGCTTGCCACCACTTGCCGCCCAGTCCCTTGTGCTGGCTGACCACCATGGCCAGGGTTTGCATCGGGCTCATGCTGTCGAACAGCTGGTTGATCTGGAAAGTACGCACCATTCCGCGACGCACACGCTGGTGCGGTGCCAAATGCGTGATGTCTTCGCCCTCGAGCACGATGCGGCCTTCGGTAGGCTGGAGCACGCCGGTCAACAAGTTGATAAGCGTGGTTTTGCCCGCGCCGTTGGGCCCGATGAGCGCATGGCGTGCGCCTTTTTGCAGGTTGAGGGTGACATTGTTGGTGGCGGTGATGCCGCCGAACTTCATCACCAGCCCTTGCGCGCTGAGTACGGTGTTGGAATTCATGGGGCTAGAGGCGGCGCTCATGCAGCACCTTCCTTCTTCTTGGAGGACGATGTGCCGAACCAGGTCCAGGGGCGCACCACGCGCTCGCGGCCCACCAGCATGAGCACCACGAGGAAAAGGCCGATCCAGAAGGTCCAGTACTGGGGGGTGATGCTCGATATTGCGTCCTGCAACACCTTGAACACGATGGCACCGATGACGCCGCCATACAACCAGCCCACGCCGCCGATGACCAGCAGAAGCACCAGGTCCGCAGACCGGTGGAACTCAAAAACATCCAAAGAGGCAAAGCCGGTGGTCTGCGCCAGCAGCGCCCCGGCCATGCCGGCAGCACCGGCCGCCACGGTGTAAGCCACTGCGATACGGCTGGTCACCGGAATGCCGATGGCCATGGCGCGCAGGCGGTTGTCGTGGATCGCCTTGAGCGTGCTGCCGAAAGGCGAGTTCACAAAGCGGCGTGCCAACACAAACATGATGAACAGCACCACAATGGAATAGGTGGCGGCCGTGCTGCCGTACAGGTCGAACTCATAGCGGCCGAGCAAGGGGCCCATCATCACGCCTTGCAGGCCGTCGGCACCGCCGGTGAGCCAGTCGAGTTTGTTGGCCAGCTCCATCAGGATCAGGCCCACGCCCATGGTCACCATCAGGCGGGTCAGGTCGGTACCGCGCTGCACCGTCACACTGCAAATGGCGCCCAACACCGTAGACACCACCATGGCTACCGCTAGGCCGAACAAGGGGTCGGGGTTGATGTGCTTGGAAAACAAGGCGGCGGTGTATGCGCCCATGCCGAAGAAGGCCGCGTGGCCTAGCGACACGATGCCGGTGTACCCGAGGATGATGTCCAAGGACAGGGCGAACAGGGCGACGATGGCAATCTCGTTGATGATCAGCGCGTGGGTGTTCATGACCCAGGGCAGTGACAGGGCCACCGCCCATAGCAGCAGCTCCCACCAGCGCCAGCGGCCGGCACGCATCAGGATATTGGTGTTGTTCATGGAGGAAGAATCCGGGGTGTTCATGCCTTGCCACCTTTGCGCACAAAGAGGCCTTGCGGGCGCCATACCAGGATGATGATCATCAGGCTGTACACAATGAAGGCGCCGAGTTTGGGGATGTAGTACTTGCCTGCGACGTCCGCAATGCCCAAGAGCAATGCGGCCAGCAGCGGGCCGGTAATGCTGGAGGTACCGCCCACGGCAACCACGATCAAGAAGTAGATCATGAACTTGAGCGGGAAGGTGGGGTCCATGCCCAGCACGTCCGCACCCAGCGCACCGCCCAGACCGGCAAGGCCGGAACCCACTGCAAAGGTAGCCAGAAACACCACATTCACATTGATGCCCAAGCCGGCAGCCACACGCTGGTCGTCCACCGAGGCGCGCAAGCGGCTTCCGAAACGGGTTTTGGTGAGGATGTGTTGCAGGGCGATAGTCAGTGCGGCGCACACGGCGATGATGAACAGGCGGTAGTGGCCCATGCCCAGCATCCAGGCACCCTCACCGATTTCGGTGCGTCCTTTGAGCCACTCGGGCAACTGCATGATCTGCTGGGTGGAGCCCACGAAGTAGTCCACCGCTGCCACCGCCATAAAGGTCAGGCCGATGGAGAACATCACCTGGTCCAGGTGCGGCCGTTTGTACAGCGGGCGATATAGCGTTCGTTCCAGAACGGCCCCCAACAATGCCGAGGTGACAAACGCAATCGGCAGGCACAGCAAAAAGGGAACATCCAGACGCTGCATCAACAGCACGGTGACGTACCCGCCCACCATGGCGAAGGCGCCATGGGCGAGGTTGACGAAGTTCATCAGACCCATGGTGACGGCGAGTCCGACCGCGAGGATGAACAACAACATGCCGTAGGCGATGCCGTCAAAGAGAATGGTCAACATAAATGGGAGTCCGGGTCATATTTACTGGAAACCGGCTGAGTCCGGGCAACAAAAAAGCGAGGGGGTTGCCATCGCTTTTTTGCCTGCAGACTGCCGCCCGCTGATCAACGCATGATCAGCGGTCAGGTAAGTTGATTAACGGGCTTTGCCGGGGTCTTTAACGTCTTTGATCACATCAAATTCAACGTTATAAAGCTGGCCATCTTTCTTTTCCACTTTACGCAGATAGATGTTTTGCACGACGTCGCGGGTCTGGGCGTCGATGAAGATCGGGCCGCGTGGGCTCTCGAAAATCTGGCCCTTCATGGCTGCCAGCAGCGCATCACCACCGCCCTGACCCTTGGTGGCCTTGAGCGCTTCGTAAATCACGCGCATGCCGTCATAGCCACCCACGGCCATGAAGTTGGGGCGCAGGTTATTGTTGGCCTTTTTGAAGGCTTCGACAAACTTCTTGTTGACTGCCGAGGGATGGGCTGCCGAGTAGTGGTGGGAAGTGACCACACCCAGGGCGCCATCGCCCATGTCGTTCAATTGGTCGTCATCGGTGATGTCGCCGGTTCCGATGAGCTTGATGCCGGCCTTGTCCATGCCGCGCTCCAGGAACTGCTTCATGACAGCTGCACCGGCGCCAGAAGGCACAAACACAAACAAGGCATCGGGCTTCAAGTCACGCACTTTTTGCAGGAAGGGGGCGAAGTCCGGGTTGCGCATGGGCACGCGCAGGCTGTCAACCACGGTGCCGCCGTTGAATATCAGCCGATCTTTGAAGAACTTTTCAGCATCCAGACCGGGGCCGTAGTCGGACACCAAAGTTACAACTTTCTTGATACCGTTTTTTGGGGCCCAGTCAGCAATGGAGACAGATGCCTGTGGCAATGTGAAGCTGGTGCGCACGATATAGGGCGACGCTTCTGTGATGCTGGAAGTGGCTGCAGCCATCACCACCTGAGGGGTCTTGGACTGGGTGGCCAGCGGGGCCGTTGCCAAGGCGGAGGGAGTAATGCCGAAGCCGGCCAGCACATTGACCTTGTCGTTGACGATCAGCTCTTGCGCCATACGCTTGGTCACGTCAGGAATGCTGGTGTCGTCCTTGACGATGAGCTGGATTTTTTTGCCGGCAACGGTGTCGCCGTTCTGGGCCATGTAGAGCTTGGCGGCTGCCTCAATCTGGCGGCCGGTGGTGGCCTGCTGTCCCGTCATGGGCAGGATCAAGCCGATTTTGAAAACATTGTCTTGTGCCAAGACATTGGAACCGGCGATTGCCAACGAGGCCAATGCGGTTGCGCGGAGGAAGTGGCGTTTGTTCATGTGTTGTCTCCTGAACGGTTTTTGAATCACACTGCGTGCGACTATCGCCCTTTGCAACCGCTATTGCAACTGCGGATACGCACTCTTAGTTATTCCATTTTGCAATATCCGGCCACTCCTTGGTAGATCAATGTCGATCCAAGGGTTATATGTCTCTCAATTCCGCTCATGCGCTGCGCAATTCAGTGATCTGCTCGCGCAAGACCGCATTTTCTGCTTCCAGTGTTGCAATGCGCTGCTGGAGTGCGGCCACGGTGGCTATCGGGTCGATGCCATTTATGGCGGCATCATCTGCCGCAGACGCAGGCAGGCTGTGCTCGGCCATGGCTTCGCGGGCTGCCCGTTTGGCATCACGCACGCGCTTGGCGGCAAGCTTCAGCTCATTTTTGCCTGCGCTTGCTGCCGCAACTTGCTCTTCTGCGGGCAGGGTTGCTACAGCTGCTGCTGCGTTGATAGAGATCACGCCAGATTTCACGGCGGCCACGACTTCAGGGGCAGCCTGCTTCTGGATCTTTTCGATCATCACCACTTGGTTGCTGCTCAGGCGCGCTGCTTTGGCGAGGTCTTCCCGGCTCTTGAAGTTGGGGGAAATCGGCTCGTTTGTGGTGGGGGACGAGATAACTGCGTCTGTGTTCAGGCTTGGCGATGCAGGCTCTCTCGCAGCAGCTTCAGCGATGGCGTGATGTTGGCGTACGGCCAGAATTTCGCGTTTGCGCAGTGCCAGGACACCACGCTGGAAGTCCGAGACGCTGCGGCGCCCCAGATGTTGATCGATCATCCACAGATGCACGTCGTCGATGGACTTGAAGAGGGTGCTCTGCACGGTGTTGAATGGCAGGCCGTGCTTTTGGCAGATGCCGTAGCGGTTATGGCCATCCACCAGCACATCGCCCCAGAGAACGAGGGCGTCTCGACATCCTTCAGTCAGGATGCTCCGTTCCAGCGCGGCATGCTCTTCAGGAGTGAGCGGATCGATGTAAGCCTTGAGCTCTTCGTTAACGATGATGTCCATGCTGGATGCGCGAGCAAAAGGGCTGGATTGTAGGTGGTGGCCTGTGCCGATCACCCTGCGACTGCGAATCGCTCCAGGTAACCCATGAAAGCCTCTGCCAAGGGCGACAGGCGCTTGCCCTGCAAATGGACGGTGTACCAGTTGGAGACTATGGGGAAGCCACTGACTTCCAGCACAATAAGTCCTTGGCCCGCGACATCCGGACCCAAGGCGTGCTGCGAGACGACGGAGAGCCCCAGGCCGCCCGCGACGGCTTGCTTGAGTGCTTCGTTACTTCCCATTTCCAAACGTATGCGCGGGACGAAGTGGTGGGTGGCGAAGTGGGCATCGGTGTTGAGACGTGTGCCGGATCCTTTTTCGCGAAGCAAGAAACGCTCTTCGCTCAGGTCCCTCAAGGCAACATTTTTTTGCTTTGCCAAGGGATGCTCCAAGGGCGCAATCAACACCAAGGGGTTGGCTAGAAAGGCATGGGCAACCGCATCGATGTCTGCTGGTGGTTTGGACATGATGTAAAGGTCGTCGACATTCTCGCGCAAGCGCTGCACCACGCCGTCGCGGTTCAGTACTTCCAGCGATATCTCCACATCCGGATGCATGCGGCAAAAGTCACCCAGCAGACGCGGAGTGAAGTATTTGGCGGTGCTCACCACGGCCAGTCGAAGGCGGCCGGCAGTCAGTCCACGCCTGGCTGCTATTCCCTGCTCGAACAGATCCCATTCGTGGAGCATGGCCCTTGCGGTGGTCTCCAGTTCGCGGCCGGCGTCCGTGAGTTGCAGCTTTTTGCCAGTTACCTCGTAGAGGGGTAGTCCGACGCTGTCGGTCGTCTCCTTGAGTTGCATCGAGACGGTCGGCTGTGTGACGTGCAGGGCACGGGCAGCGGCTGTAACACTGCCTTGCTCTGCCAAAGCCAGAAAGGTTCGCAATTGTCGGAAGGTGATGTGCATAGTTATTTTCCTATGATGCACTGCAGTATTTTTGATTTTACTTTATGAGTAGTTGTTTTTAGGATCGTGACATTCCACAGGGCATCCGTATGCAAGCACTTCTTGACCCCGCCATTCTCTTTTTCCTTTTGGGTGCCCTCGCCGGATTTTTGAAATCCAATCTTGAGATTCCTTCCCAGATTTCACGTTTTTTGGCCCTTTACCTGTTGATGGCCTTGGGGCTCAAAGGCGGTTTTGCCCTGGCGAAGTCAGGCTTCACCACCGATGTGGCGATGGCCTTGGCACTCGCGCTTTTGCTTGCTGTTTTGATCCCCGGAATCGGGTATCTGGTCATGCGCAAGCTGCTGGCGCCCTTTGATGCCGCCGCTGTAGCGGCCACCTACGGCTCTGTGAGCGCAGTCACCTTCATTACGGCGGTGCAATTCATGGAGTCCCATGGCTATGCCTTTGGTGGGCATATGGCGGCTGCCATGGCTTTGATGGAGTCACCCGCAATCATCATTGCTATTGCTGTCGCATCAAAACTCCGCAGGACGCAGCCCCTACATGGCACCCCCAGCCCACCATTGGTGACGCAAAGCAGTTTGAAGGGAGTGCTGCATGAGTCGCTGACCGACGGCGCCCAGTTTCTCTTGTTGGGATCCATGGTGATTGGTTTTATGACTGGGCAGGATGGCAAACTGGCTATGGAGCCGTTTACCGGAGACTTGTTCAAGGGCATGCTGGCGTTTTTCCTGCTCGACATGGGCTTGAGTGCCGCCCGCAACCTACCCAAACTGAAGGGTCAGACCCCTTGGATTTATGCTTACGCCGTGTTTGCTCCAGTGCTTCACGCTGGTCTGGCATTGGCTCTCGGGTACTACTGCGGTTTGGCGGCTGGAGACGTTGCGCTCTTGATGGTCTTGGCGGCGAGTGCGTCCTACATTGCTGTACCCGCAGTTTTGAAACATTCGATGCCTGAGGCGAATCCTGCGCTTTATTTCGGCATGTCATTGGGCATCACGCTGCCGCTTAACCTGGTAATCGGTATTCCTCTATACGTGCAGTTGGCGTTCAGTGTGGCTGGGGCATAGGCGCTTACCATTGCAGGATGAACGCAACATCTTTCAATCTTTCTGCCAGATTGCAACACGAACTATCACGCCTATACCTCGTTGGAGACTCCAGCGGTGAGGCTCTAATTGGTGAAGGTGGTTTAGTTCGCACGCTGGTGATGGAAGTAAGGTCGCCTGCCGACTGGAGGGTGCTTTCCACAGTTTGGTTTGGCGTTCAAACCGAGCTTGATTGGCCTGCACCTGGGATTGCGGTGTCGGGTACCGATGGCGTCCAAATATGGTTTTCCCTTGCTGAACCAGTGGATACAAGCCAAGCCATCAATCTACTCGCTGGGCTTAGGCTTAAATTCTTGGGCTCTGTTTCACCTCTAAGGCTTCGCATGTTTCCTTATGAGGAAGACGTGCTCAACTCCATTTGTCGTCACGCGATGCGCGTTCCTGCTTTGCATGAGACCTCAGGAAACTGGTCTGCATTTGTGAGCCAGGACCTTGCTGCCATCTTTGCTGATGAGCCATGGCTGGACCTGCCACCTAATCCCGATCAGCAAGCCGACATATTGTCAAAACTTCAATCGGTGAAACAGGATCAGCTGAATAAAGCCTATGCGCTTCTGACTACCGACGGTGGCGTCAGAGGGGCGAGTAAGAACGATGGCTCGGGCAACGTAAATTCTTCTTTTGTGAACATGGCTGCTACACCTTCATCACCCTCGGATGACCACACTCAAAGCCCAAAAGATTTTCTGTCTGGGGTTATGAACGACCCAAATAATTCGCTCAAGGACCGGATTGAAGCGGCGAAGGCGCTTTTGCCATATTCAGATTGAGACGACCTATATCCTTAGGGCTGAAGTTGCTCTTCAAATGTCCTACGTGACGTCGTTCAGAAGCAGCTCATGCACTTGGTTGCATCAGCACTGATTCCATAGAGGCACCACGACATACAAACAAAAAAAGCTCACCGAAGTGAGCCTTTTTTGTCGTGGAAATCCACGTGTCTATTGGTTGCGGAGGCTAGATTTGAACTAACGACCTTTGGGTTATGAGCCCAACGAGCTACCAGGCTGCTCCACTCCGCGTCAAGACTTGAATTATAACCTATTAAGCCTTCACTTCTTCAGAAGTTGCAGAAACTTCTTCAGAGCGCTCAACCAACTCCACCAATGCCATGGGCGCGTTGTCACCAACACGGAAACCCATTTTCAAGATACGTGTGTAGCCACCTGGACGAGCTTTGAAGCGAGGACCCAAAACGTCGAACAACTTAGTGACGCTGTCACGATCACGCAGCCGATCAAAAGCCAAACGGCGATTTGCCACGGTAGCTTCTTTGGCCAAAGTGATCATAGGCTCCACTACACGGCGCAATTCCTTGGCCTTGGGTACAGTGGTTTTGATGACTTCGTGTTCGATCAACGAGTTCATCATGTTGCGCAACATTGCCAAACGGTGTGAGCTAGTGCGGTTAAGTTTACGAAGACCGTGTCCGTGACGCATATTAATTTCCTTCAGTTTTATTTACAGGCAGCCGTATCAGGTACTGCCAGTGGCACGGAACCCTGTGACAGGTTCAGATACTTGTTAACGCTTTTCCAAAGAAGCAGGGGGCCAGCTTTCCAGCTTCATTCCCAAAGTCAGCCCGCGGGAGGCCAACACTTCCTTGATTTCGTTGAGAGACTTGCGACCCAGATTAGGCGTCTTCAACAGCTCATTTTCAGTACGCTGGATCAGATCACCGATGTAGTAGATGTTCTCGGCCTTCAAACAGTTCGCAGAACGAACTGTGAGTTCCAACTCGTCTACTGGACGCAACAGAATCGGATCGAACTGCGTATTGCCACGTGGTGCAGGTGCTGTGAACGCATCCAGCTCGCTACCTTCCAACTGTGCAAACACTGCCAATTGCTCGACCAAGATTTTAGCGGACGCGCGAACTGCATCTTCTGCTGTCACGGCACCGTTAGTCTCAATCTCAACGACCAGCTTGTCCAAGTCAGTACGCTGCTCTACACGTGCACTCTCAACTGTGTAGCTTACGCGGCGGACCGGAGAGAACGAAGCGTCCAGCACAATGCGGCCGATGGACTTGTTTGGCTCATCTGCATAGCGGCGCATGCTGCCAGGTACATAGCCCCGACCCTTTTCAACCTTGATCTGCATATCCAACTTGCCGCCATGCGACAAGTTAGCAATCACGTGCTCAGGGTTGATGATCTCAACGTCATGAGGCGTTTGAATGTCAGCAGCAGTAACGACACCTTCTGTGTCTTTACGCAGGCTTAGCGTGACTTCTTCGCGGTTGTGCAACTTAAAGACTACGCCTTTAAGGTTCAACAGGATGTTGACGACATCTTCTTGAACACCGTCGATAGAAGAGTACTCATGCAACACGCCGGCAATTGTCACCTCCGTCGCAGCAAAGCCGGGCATGGAAGACAACAACACTCGGCGCAACGCGTTCCCAAGTGTGTGACCGTATCCACGCTCAAAAGGCTCCAGAGCAACCTTGGCGCGATTCGGGCCAAGCTGCTCAACGCTGATCGACTTAGGCTTCAACAAATTGTTTTGCATGCAAACTTCCTCTCAATACCCCCGACTCGTTACATCGGTAAGGCTGGTGAAGTACCTTCGCCGCAGTGCCCCGCAGCAAAGGAACGATTACAAAAACCCGAAACGATTAGCGGGAATACAATTCAACGATCAGAGATTCGTTGATGTCAGCGCCGAATTGGTCACGGTCTGGAACGGTCTTGAAAGTGCCTTCGGCCTTTTCAACACTCACCTCAACCCAAGCGGGCAAACCAACTTGTTGGGCCAATTGCAGTGCTTCAACAATACGGTTTTGCTTCTTGGACTTCTCGCGGACTGCGACCACGTCGCCGGCCTTGACCAAGTAAGAGGGGATATTCACAGATCCGCCATTGACGGTAATGGCCTTGTGAGAAACCAACTGACGTGCTTCAGCGCGTGTGGAAGCAAAGCCCATGCGGTACACAACGTTATCCAGACGGGATTCCAACAGAACCATCAAGTTAGCACCGGTATTGCCACGACGACGATCAGCTTCAGCAAAATAACGGCGGAACTGGCGCTCCAACACACCATACATACGCTTAACTTTTTGTTTCTCGCGCAATTGCAGACCGTAGTCAGATGTGCGGGCACCGGAGGTGCGGCCGTGCTGACCTGGTTTGGAATCAAATTTTGCCTTGTCAGCGATAGAGCGACGTGCACTCTTCAAAAACAGGTCGGTGCCTTCGCGGCGGGAAAGTTTGGCCTTGGGGCCTAGGTAACGTGCCACTTGATCTTCCTTTTATGTCATCTGACGCGTAGAAACGCGCGAGCCACCAACAAAAGTTGGTGGCGGTGGGCTTGGTTTAAATTAAATACGGCGACGCTTTTGAGGGCGGCAACCGTTGTGCGGCACAGGGGTTACATCAGCAATCATGTTGATGCGGATACCCAGTGCAGCCAAGGCGCGAACCGAGGACTCGCGACCTGGGCCTGGGCCCTTGATCTCAACGTCGAGGTTCTTGATGCCTTGTTCCAGAGCCGCACGCCCAGCCACTTCAGATGCTACCTGGGCAGCAAACGGAGTGGACTTGCGGGAGCCCTTGAAACCCTGACCACCGGACGATGCCCAAGACAAAGCGTTGCCTTGGCGATCGGTGATGGTAATGATTGTATTGTTAAACGAAGCGTGCACGTGAGCGATGCCGTCGGCAACGTTCTTGCGAACCTTCTTGCGAACGCGCTGTGCTGCGTTATTAGCGGGAGCCTTTGCCATAGTGGTCTCTCAATCCCTATTATTTCTTCAAAGACGCAGCTGCCTTACGGGGGCCTTTGCGTGTACGTGCGTTCGTGCGAGTACGTTGACCACGCATCGGCAAGCCGCGGCGGTGACGGAACCCGCGGTAGCAACCAATGTCCATCAAACGCTTGATGTTCATGGTGGTCTCACGGCGCAAATCACCCTCAATTGTAAACTGAGCGATTTGGTCGCGGATTTTCTCAAGATCGGAGTCAGTCAAGTCTTTGACCTTCTTCGAATATGCGATGCCACAGGCTTCACAGATCTTGCGTGCGCGGGTGCGTCCGATACCGAAAATGGCTGTCAAGCCGATTTCGGAATGTTGGTGCGGCGGAATGTTGATGCCAGCGATACGTGCCATTTTCGTCCTCTAAAACTCTTGCAATTAACCCTGACGCTGCTTGTGACGTGGATCTGTACAGATCACACGCACAACGCCCTTGCGTCGGATGATTTTGCAGTTGCGGCAAATTTTCTTGACCGAAGCCGAAACTTTCATTTTCTTCTCCTAAAACTCTTCGCTCAGTTCCGACTTTGATTCGCGCGGAACATGCGCTCTAACTTGCTATCTAAACGATGCGCTGCCTGGTGACCAAACTGCGCACATTCCCTCTAGGACTTGCTTGAATCAAGAAGCCTTGAAATTCGCTTTCTTGAGTAGCGATTCATACTGCTGAGACATCATGTAATTCTGGACTTGGGCCATAAAATCCATGGTAACGACAACAATAATCAGTAGTGAAGTTCCACCGAAGTAAAACGGGACGTTGTACTTCAAAATCAAGAACTCAGGCAATAAACACACAAACGTGATGTAAATCGCTCCAGCAAGGGTCAAGCGAACCAAGATCTTGTCAATGTACTTGGCAGTTTGGTCACCCGGACGAATGCCAGGAATGAACGCGCCACTCTTCTTCAAATTGTCAGCTGTTTCTCTGCTGTTAAAGACCAAGGCCGTGTAGAAGAAACAAAAGAACACAATGGCTGCCGCGTACAACATCACGTAGACCGGTTGCCCAGGGCTCAACGTACTTGCGATGTCTTTCAACCAGCGCATCGAATCGCCTGTGCTAAACCAGTTTGCGATCGTGGCGGGCAAAAGGATGATAGACGACGCAAAGATTGGAGGAATTACGCCTGCCATATTCAGCTTCAACGGTAGATGGGATGACTGCCCACCGTATACCTTGTTGCCAACT
Source organism: Comamonadaceae bacterium (assembly GCA_027488985.1). Classification (GTDB taxonomy): domain Bacteria; phylum Pseudomonadota; class Gammaproteobacteria; order Burkholderiales; family Burkholderiaceae_C; genus Allorhodoferax; species Allorhodoferax aquaticus. The sequence goes on from JAIYAR010000018.1 coordinate 160,222, forward strand.
TGACGCCTTGCGTAGTTAACCAAAATCTTCCGCTGTCCTCGCTCAACGAACACCACAAAGTAAGTCACCAAAGCAACTACAACGACAATCAAAAGCGCAATGATGATACTCATTGAACCAGTGCGAACAAGCTCTAACAAGCCTCCAACAGCACTAGGCAGTCCTGCAGCAATACCACCAAAAATTAGGATGGAAATGCCATTACCCAGACCGCGCTCAGTAATTTGCTCGCCCAACCACATCAAAAACATGGTGCCTGCTGTCAGCGTCACAACGGTTGTCATCCGGAAGCCGAACCCCGGTGAAATCACCAAGCCGGCAGAAGCTTCCAGCGCTACCGCTATGCCCAATGACTGGAACAAAGCCAATCCCAATGTTCCGTAACGGGTGTACTGCGTAATCTTGCGACGCCCACCCTCTCCCTCTTTTTTCAATTGCTCAAACGCTGGCAACACATAGGTCAGCAGCTGCATCACAATCGACGCGGAGATATAGGGCATGATGCCCAACGCAAAAATTGTGAAGCGAGACAAGGCACCACCAGAAAACATATTGAAGAGACTCAATATGCCGCCTTGTTGTCCCTTGAACAATTGTTGCAGTTGTGCCGGATCAATGCCTGGAACAGGGATATGAGCCCCTAGGCGGTAGACCACGAGCGCCAACAACAGGAAAACAAGCCGGCGACGGAGGTCGCCGAACTTGCCTGCCTTGGCTGTTTGAGCTGCAGTTGTAGCCACTCGTTTACTTTCGAAAACTAGTTACGCTACTGCGCCACCAGCGGCTTCAATAGCAGCTTTAGCACCAGCAGTTGCACCGATACCGCTGAGCTTCACTGGTTTAGTGATCGCACCGGTATTGATAACCTTAACTACCTTGGCCAGTTCACCAACTGCACCAGCTTGCTTCAAAGCTACGAGATTGACTTCAGCCAAACCCAAAGCTTCCAAAGCAGTCAAAGTGATTTCAGCATTGAACTTCAGCAAATGCGACTTGAAGCCGCGCTTTGGCAGACGACGATGCATAGGCATCTGACCGCCCTCAAAGCCAACTTTATGGTAGCCGCCGGAGCGAGACTTTTGACCTTTGTGACCACGGCCGGCTGTTTTGCCCAAACCGGATCCGATACCACGGCCGACGCGACGCTTGGCGTGCTTGGCGCCTTCAGCGGGCTTGATGTTATTCAGTTCCATCATCAACCTCTTAAAGCACCTTGACCAGGTAGCTGATCTTGTTAATCATGCCGCGCACCGCAGGTGTATCCTGCAATTCGCTCACGCTGTTGAGCTTGCGCAGACCCAAGCCACGCACGGTGGCGCGGTGGGACTCTTTCGTTCCAATTGGGCTACGCACCAATTGGATCTTCACAGTTTGTTGTGTTGTCATTTTGAAGTCCTCGATTAAGCGAAGATCTCTTCAACAGTCTTGCCACGCTTAGCTGCAACTTCTGAAGGTGTCGTAGACACAGACAGAGCATCCAAGGTCGCACGAACCATGTTGTAAGGGTTGGAAGAACCATGGCTCTTTGCCACGATGTCTGTGATGCCCAGAACTTCGAAAACAGCGCGCATAGGACCACCAGCAATAATGCCGGTACCCTTTGGAGCTGGCGCCATCATGACGCTAGCTGCACCGTGGTGACCCATCACCTTGTGGTGAATGGAACCGTTCTTCAAAGTGACTTTGATCATGTTGCGACGGGCTTCTTCCATGGCTTTCTGCACTGCTGCAGGAACTTCCTTGGATTTACCTTTGCCCATGCCGATGCGACCGTCACCGTCACCAACCACCGTCAGAGCGGCGAAACCGAGAATGCGGCCACCCTTCACGACTTTGGTCACGCGGTTGATCGCGATCATTTTCTCGCGCAGACCGTCCTCAGGACCCTCGGCCTTACCTTGCATTTTTGCTTGAACTTTAGCCATCTTAATTTCCGATCTGCTTAGAACTGCAAGCCAGCTTCACGCGCGGCATCCGCCAGCGCCTTGACGCGACCGTGGTAGGCGAAACCGGAGCGGTCAAACGCCACTTTTTCGATACCGGCGGCTTTCGCTTTTTCAGCGACGCGCTTACCGATGATCTGTGCTGCAGCAACGTTGCCGCCTTTGCCAGTTGCACCCAGGGACTTGCGAACTTCTGCTTCAGCAGTCGATGCGCAGGCAATCACCTTGCCACCGTCGCCGGAAATAACGCTGGCGTAGATGTGCAGGTTTGTGCGTGTAACGGTCAAACGTGCTACGCCTTGCGTTGCAATGCGGATTCGGGTCTGACGTGCCCGACGAAGACGCTGCTCTTTTTTGGTCAACATGTTGCAGCTCCTTATTTCTTCTTCGTTTCTTTGATCGTGATCTTCTCATCCGAATAACGGATGCCCTTGCCTTTGTAAGGCTCAGGAGGACGAATCGCACGGATCTCAGCGGCGATCTGACCTACGCGTTGGCGGTCAGCACCTTTGATCAAGATTTCAGTAGGAGTGGGAGTGGCCACAGAAATGCCAGCAGGCATTTCGAGGTTCACAGGGTGCGAGTAACCGACAGCCAAGTTCAACTTGCTGCCTGTAGCTTGCGCCTTGTAACCCACACCAATCAGGCTCAGCTTGCGCTCAAAGCCCTTAGTTACGCCAACCACCATGTTGTTGACCAACTGGCGAATAGTGCCAGTCATTGCGTCAGCTTCACGGGAATCGTTAGCAGGTTGGAAGCTGAGCTTGCCAGCTTCGTTCTGGATGTTCACCAGGCTGTTTTGAGCCAGTTGCAGAGTGCCGCCAGTGCCCTTTACGCTGATCTGATCAGCCTTAATGGACACTTCAACACCAGCAGGTACGGTGACGGGGAGTTTGCCTACGCGGGACATTGTTTCTTACTCCTGTAGCGTTAAGCGACGTAGCACAGCACTTCGCCACCGACACCGGAAGCGCGCGCTTTGCGATCTGTCATAACACCCTTGGGTGTAGTCACGATAGCAACACCCAAGCCGTTTTGGACTTGAGGAATTGCATCGCTGCCGCGGTAAACACGCAAGCCAGGACGGCTTACGCGCTCAATACGCTCGATCACAGGGCGACCGGCGTAATATTTCAAAGCAATTTGCAGCTCAGACTTGCCGTCTTCAGTGGAAACCTTGAAGCCGTCGATGTAGCCTTCTTCTTTCAACACTTGTGCAATTGCAATCTTCACTTTGGAAGAAGGCACGGACACGGTTGTTTTGGCAACCATCTGTGCATTGCGGATGCGTGTCAACAGATCGGCGATGGGATCACTCATACTCATGTTCGGTTCTCCTATCGCTTACCAGCTGGCCTTGGTAATGCCAGGAATTTCTCCGGCAAAAGCCATTTCACGAATCTTCGCACGACCCAGACCGAAGTGCTGGAACGTTCCACGGGGACGACCCGTGATGGAGCAGCGGTTACGCTGGCGAGTGGGGTTTGCGTTGCGAGGCAACTTTTGCAGACCCAGACGGGCTGCTGCACGCTCTTCGTCAGAACGCTTTGCGTCACCTGCGATTGCCTTCAGTTCCGCATATTTTTTAGCGTACTTGGCAGCCAACTTGTCACGTTTGAGCTCGCGCTCGATTAAAGCCATTTTAGCCACAGGTCACCTCAGTTCTTGAACGGGAAACGGAAGCCAGCGAGCAGTGCCTTGCACTCTTCGTCGGTCTTTGCCGTTGTGGTGATGCTGATATTGAGGCCGCGCAAGGCATCAACCTTGTCATATTCAATCTCAGGGAAAATGATCTGCTCTTTGACGCCGATGTTGTAGTTACCACGGCCATCAAAAGCGCGACCAGAAATACCACGGAAGTCACGGACACGGGGCAGAGCCACAGTCACGAAACGATCCAGGAATTCGTACATCTGCACGCCGCGCAAAGTCACCATGCAACCAATAGCTTGGCCCTCGCGGATCTTGAAACCAGCAATAGCTTTCTTGGACTTGGTCACCACGGGCTTCTGGCCAGCGATCTTGGTCAGGTCGGACACTGCGTGATCCATCACCTTTTTGTCAGCTACGGCTTCGCTCACACCCATGTTCAGGGTGATCTTGGTCAAACGTGGCACTTGCATGGGCGAGGTGTAGCCAAACTTGGCTGTCAACTCAGGCGCCACTTTTTCGCGGTAGTGTTGTTGTAGACGTGCCATGTTTATGCCACCTTGATTTCTTCGCCGCTGGACTTGTAAACGCGAACGCGTTTGCCGTCAGCCAGCACCTTGATACCAACACGGTCAGCCTTGCCGGTTGCCGCATTGAAGATGGCAACGTTGGACTGGTGAATAGGCATGGTCTTTTCAACGATGCCGCCGGTTGTGCCCTTCATAGGGTTTGGCTTGGTGTGCTTTTTCACCAAGTTGATGCCCTCGACGACTACGTGAGAGTCGTCAGCGCGCAAGGAGATCACTCCGCGCTTACCCTTATCGCGACCTGCGATAACGATGACTTCGTCGCCTTTGCGAATCTTGTTCATGGCGGGTCCTTACAAAACTTCAGGAGCCAGGGACACGATCTTCATGAACTTTTCAGTGCGCAGTTCGCGAGTCACTGGTCCGAAGATGCGGGTGCCGATAGGCTCCAACTTGGCGTTGAGCAACACAGCTGCGTTGCCGTCGAATTTCACCAAAGAACCGTCGCCACGGCGGATGCCCTTGGCAGTACGAACCACTACAGCGCTATAGACCTCGCCTTTTTTGACGCGTCCACGGGGAGCAGCTTCTTTGATGGAAACTTTGATGATGTCGCCGACGCTTGCATAGCGACGCTTAGACCCGCCCAGCACCTTGATGCAGAGAACGGATTTCGCGCCGGTGTTGTCGGCAACTTCCAGTCGAGATTCAGTTTGGATCATTTCATTATTCCCAACTTGCACCTGGAGCTGCTTTGCCACACTGGCAACTACAAAACCAAGTCAGTCTTGGGCCCGCTATCCACCGCACAAACCACTTGCACGACTTCTATTTGGGCAGAACCTTCAGCTTTTTCAAGCGAAGCCCACTATTGTGCCAGTCTTCATTTCTGGCGTCAACTACTTTTATGCAGGAATTTCTGTATATTGAGCCGCCAAAGCGATAAATTCCGCATCTTTGGGAGGCAAACCGGTCTCCTCCTGAAGGATTCGGGCCACTTCGGGCGCCAAACGGGCCGCAAGGCGGGCATCCAGAAACAATACACGCGCCCTGCGAGCGAGCACATCCTCAACCGTCACCGCGTATTCATAACGCGCTGCGAAACGGACCATGGCTTCTGTCAGGCCCGGCGCCAGCTTCACCTCACTACCGGGTAGCGAATGTACCGCCGGATAGTCCAACCCGTAGGATTGCGCCCCTTGCGGCATGGACATAGCGTTTTGTCGAACACCCTCGCCATCTGCACCTTGCAGGCGCAAATGCACGGTAGACCCAGCCGCACGGGATTCCAGCAGATTCTTTTCTGCACACTTGGCAAGCACATCCTCTGCCATGGCCCTATAGGTCGTCCACTTTCCGCCGGTAACCGTCACCAAACCGCTCCGGCTCACCAGCACCGTGTGCTCGCGGCTGATGGCTTTGGTGTTTTCGCCATCATCCTCTTGGGTCTTGACCAGTGGACGCAAGCCCACCCAGATGCTCCGTATATCCTCGGCGATGGGTGCTTTTTTCAGATAGCGGGCGGACTCTTCTAATATGAAGGCAATCTCTTCCTTGAAGGGCCTCGGCTCCCGGTCCAGATCGTGACGCGGGGTATCAGTGGTGCCCAAAATGACTTTTCCGAGCCACGGGACCGCAAAAAGCACCCGTCCGTCTTGGGTCTTGGGAACCATCAGAGCCGTATCGCCCCCCAGAAACTCCCTGTCCACCACAATGTGTACACCTTGGCTGGGTGCCACCATGGGTTCGGTCTTGCTGCGGCCGTCGTGGGGATTGGCCTCCCCGTCTTTTTCACGCAAAGCGTCTACCCAAACCCCGGTTGCATTGACGACGCATCGCGATTGAATCGAAAACTTGCGCCCCCCGATGGCGTCCTCACACAAGACGCCACACACCTTGCCAGCCTCATACTGCAGCTGGGTTGCTTTGCAGTAATTCACTACCAAAGCACCCTTGGCGGCTGCGGTACGCGCCAAAGTCAGCGCCAATCGCGCGTCATCAAATTGACCATCCCAGTACTTGACGCCTCCTTTGAGTCCCTCGCTTGCCACTTGCGGAATCAGTTTCTTGGTTTCATTGACTCCCAGAAACTCGGTTTTGCCCAGACCCGCCTTCCCCGCCAAAAGGTCATACGCAGTCAGCCCTGCGCCATAAAACGGCGTTTCCCACCATTTATAAGAGGGCATGACAAAAGCCAATGGCTGCGCTAAGTGCGGGGCGTTGCGTAGCAATGTCGTCCGCTCGTGCAGGGCCTCGCGCACCAGGGAAATGTTGCCTTGGGCCAGATAGCGCACTCCTCCATGCAAAAGTTTTGTTGCACGGGAGGACGTACCTTTGGCAAAGTCGTGCGACTCGATCAACACCACACTGAAGCCGCGTGCCGCAGCATCCAATGCAACTCCCAAGCCTGTTGCACCTCCCCCCACGACCGCAATGTCGTACACCTTGGGCTCAGCCAAGCGGTTCAGCAGGTCTTCCCGGCGTGTGGGCAATGGGGGGGCGTAGGGTGTCATGAGGTCTGATGAAATAGAGTTCAGCCAGTAATCGTATTCGTTATTTTTCGCTTTGTCACCTATGTGGTTCGTTTTGATTCGTTTATAGTGCATACGCCGTAAGGATTCACCCCATGTCCGCCAACCCTCGCCAACTTCAACTGCTTCACACCGTGCAAGAAAAGGGCTCTGTCACCGTAGAGCACTTGGCGGAGTCTCTGGGTGTGACCTTGCAAACTGTGCGCCGCGATGTACAAAAACTGGCGGACGAAGGTTTGCTGACCCGTTTCCACGGCGGCGTAAGGGTTCCCAGCTCCACGGTGGAGAACATTGCCCACCTGCAACGGGTACAACTCAACGCACCAGAGAAAAACCGCATCGCCCGCGCCATTGCGGCAGCCATTCCCAACGATTGCTCCCTGATCTTGAACATAGGCACGACAACAGAGGCCGTGGCGCGGGCGCTGCTGGAACACACGGGTTTGCGTGTCATCACCAACAACCTGAATGTGGCCAGCATCCTGAGTGCAAACAGCCAGTCAGAAGTCATCGTGGTGGGGGGCGTTGTGCGCGGGCGCGACCAGGGCATCGTGGGTGAGGCGGCGGTGGACTTCATCCGCCAGTTCAAGGTGGACATTGCCGTCATCGGCATCTCAGGCATCGAAGCCGATGGCACGCTGCGAGATTACGACTACCGCGAGGTGAAAGTAGCCCAAACCATCATCAGCCACGCGCGCGAAGTCTGGGTGGCGGCCGACACCAGCAAGTTCAACCGCCCGGCCATGGTCGAAGTCGGCCAACTGGCCCAGATTGACCGCCTATTCACCGACGCCATGCCGCCAGCCCCCTTTCCCGCCCTGCTGGAGGAAGCGGGCGCCCGCCTGGTGATCGCGGACTGACACTACACAAAAAGAAGGAGACAACCATGACCTACCTGCTCGCCCTCGACCAGGGCACCTCCAGCTCACGCAGCATCGTGTTTGACGAGGCTGGCCAAACCGTGGCAATGGCCCAGTTGGAGCTGCAACAGATTTACCCGCAACCCGGTTGGGTAGAGCACGACGCACAGGAGATTTGGCGCATTCAACTCGCCACCGCGCGCGACGCCCTGGCCAAAGCCGGCATCACCGCGGCACAGGTGAAGGCGGTGGGCATTACCAACCAGCGTGAGACCACAGTGGTGTGGAACCGCAAGACCGGCCTGCCTATCCACCACGCTATCGTCTGGCAGGACCGGCGGGCGGAGCCCACCTGTGCCGACCTGCGTGCGCGTGGACTAGCCGACACCATTCAGACCAAAACCGGCCTGCTGGTGGATGCCTACTTTTCGGGCACCAAACTCAAATGGCTGCTGGACAACGTACCCGGCGCGCGCGTGCAAGCCGCCAACGGTGAATTGGCCTTCGGCACCATCGACAGCTGGCTGATCTGGCAACTGACCGAGGGCAAAGTACACGTGACGGACGTGAGCAATGCCTCGCGCACCATGCTGTTCAACGTGCACACCAACCTGTGGGACGAAGACCTGCTGGCAGCGCTGGACATTCCTGCCAGCCTGATGCCAGCTGTGCAACCCTCGGCCTCCCTGTTCGGTGAAGTGGCGCCCGGTCTGCTGGGCCACGCCATTCCCATTGGCGGCGTGGCGGGTGACCAGCAAAGCGCGCTGTTCGGCCAAGCCTGCTTCAAGGCCGGCATGGTGAAAAACACCTATGGCACAGGCTGCTTCATGCTGATGCACACCGGCGGAACCTTTCAAACCTCGCAAAACGGCCTCATCACCACCAGCGCCGCGCAGGTCACTGCCAAACCGGAGTTTGCGCTGGAAGGCAGCGTATTTGTGGGTGGTGCCGTGGTGCAGTGGCTGCGCGACGGGCTGCATGCCATCCAGGGCAGTGGCGAAGTGCAAAGCCTGGCGCAAAGCGTGCCGGACTCGGGCGGAGTGATCGTAGTGCCCGCCTTTACCGGCTTGGGAGCACCCTATTGGAAACCCGATGCACGGGGCTCCATTACCGGCCTAACCCGCGGCTCAACGCTCGCCCACATTGCGCGAGCTGCTCTCGAAAGCATAGCATTCCAAAGTGCAGCGCTGTTGCAAGCCATGAGCCGCGACGCCGTGAGCGCGGGTGCTGCGGCGGTGTCTGAACTACGGGTGGATGGTGGCGCCTGTGTGAACGATCTGCTCATGCAGTTCCAGGCCGATTTGCTGGGTATCCCGGTGGTGCGCCCCGCCATCACCGAGACCACTGCGTTGGGTGCAGCCTACCTGGCCGGCCTGACCACCGGCGTGTACCGCAGCACTGACGAGCTGACTGACCTTTGGAAGGCCGAACGTCGCTTCCTGCCGACCCTGCCCCCTGCACGCGCCAAAGAGCTGATGGAGCGTTGGGAGCACGCGGTGCGCCAGACGACCCTCTAAACTCGGGCGCTCTGACTTTTCAACGCACAGGACACTCCATGGGCAAGCGCATTGCATTCATAGGCGGCGGCAATATGGCCAGCGCCATCATCGGAGGGCTGCTCCGCCAAGGCTTTTCCGCAGCCGACATTGACGTGGTGGAGCCCTGGGACGAAGCCCGCGCTCGCTTGGCCAAAGACTTCGGCTTGGCTCCACAGGCTGAGGCTGCTCCGTTCCTAGCGGGTGCCGACATGATCGTCTGGGCCGTGAAACCCCAGACATTCAAAGAAGCTGCTGCTGCCGTGCGTGCCCACAATCAGAATGCCTTGTACCTGAGCGTGGCGGCTGGTATCACCAGCCAGAGCATCGCCCAGTGGCTGGGCAGCGAACGCATCATCCGCACCATGCCCAATACGCCCGCGCTCATCGGCAAGGGCATCACTGCGTTGTATGGCCGCCCGGCGGTCACCCAAGCGGACAAAGACTGGGCCAATGAAGTGATTGCCACCACCGGTGCCACCGTTTGGCTCACAGCTGAGGAGCAACTCGACGCAGTCACTGCCATCAGCGGGTCCGGCCCGGCCTATATGTTCTATTTCATGGAAGCCATGACCGAGGCTGGCACCAAGCTGGGTTTGGAGCGTGATCAGGCCTACCAGCTGGCCGTGGCCACCTTCATCGGCGCGGGCGAGCTGGCCCGCGCTTCGGCCGAGCCGCCGGAAACCCTGCGCGCCAAAGTCACTTCCAAGGGCGGCACCACGTACGCCGCCATCACGTCCATGGACGAGAGCGGCGTCAAAGACCTGTTTGCCAAAGCCCTGTTTGCCGCGCACAAGCGCGCCGGTGAATTGGGCGCTGAATTCGGTAAAGCCTGACAGCTTTACAAAAGTAACAGTTGGTGCTGCGCGGGGTGCAGCGCTACCATGCGCTGCATGAAACGCATGCTCCCCTCCGCCCGTTCCTTCGCCCCTCTGTGGCTATGCGCTGCACTGGCCGGCATGCAGGCCTGTGCCCCGCTGCCACCCGCGGCATCCAACAACGCAGCAGCGCCGGCCACCCAGCAGAACTACCAGTGGCTGAACCGGGTGACCTGGGGCGCCAACAGCCACACTGCCCGCCAACTCGATCAACAGGGGCAAGCCGCATGGTTGCAACAGCAACTCCAGCCCCGGGACGCTGTGTTGCCCGAGCCCGCGCGCGAAGCCGTGCGTAACATGACCATCAGCCAGACCAGCTTGTCGGATCTGGTACTCAAGATGGAGCAGCAGCGTAGAAGCTCTGACGCTCTCAAAGACGATACGGAGAAGAAAGCCGCCCAGCAGGCCTACCAGCAAGAGCTCAACCGCCTGGCACGCGAATCCGCCACCCGCCACCTGCTGCGCGCGTTGTACAGCCCGGCCCAGGTGCAGGAGCAGATGACCTGGTTCTGGCTGAACCACTTCAATGTGCACCTCTATAAGCACAACTTGCGCGCTATGCTGGGTGACTATGAGAACAGCGCCCTGCGGCCGCACGCCCTGGGGCGCTTCCGCGATCTGCTGGGTGCCGTGACCTACCACCCGGCCATGTTGCGCTACCTGGACAACGACCAGAACGCCGCGGGCCGCATCAACGAAAACTTTGCGCGAGAACTGATGGAGTTGCACACCCTGGGCGTAGATGGCGGCTACACCCAGAAAGATGTGCAGGAACTGGCCCGCGTGCTCACTGGCGTGGGTGTGAACATGAACACCGGCAACCCCAACATGCGCAAAGAGCTCAACCGCCTTTACGTGCGCCGTGGCGTGTTTGAGTTCAACCCGCAGCGCCACGACATGGGCCCCAAAACCCTGCTGGGCAGCCCCGTCAGCGGTGAGGGCCTGGGCGAAGTGGACGCCGCGCTGGACACGCTGGCCCGCCACCCGTCCACCGCACGCTTTGTCAGTCGCAAGCTGGCTACCTACTGGCTCTCGGACAACCCGCCCCAGGCCCTGGTTGACCGCATGGCAGCTACCTGGAAGGCCACCGACGGCCAGATCGCCAAAGTGTTGGAGACCCTGTTCACTGCGCCTGAGTTTGTGAACGCACCGCCCGCCAAGTTCAAGGACCCGGTGCGTTATGTGGTGTCCTCAGTCCGGCTGGCCTATGACGACAAAGTGATCCTCAATGTCGGCCCCATGCTGAACTGGATCAACCGCATGGGGGAGCCGCTGTATGGCCGCCAGACGCCGGACGGGTACCCCCTGGTGGCCTCGGGCTGGGACAGCGCGGGCCAGCTCACCACCCGCTTTGAGATTGCCAAGGCCATCGGCTCAGGCAGTGCCGGCCTGTTCAAAACCGACGGACCGCAGCCCACCGAAAAGCCCGCCTTCCCCCAGCTGGCCAACGCGCTGTACTACCAGGCCATTCAGGGCAGCCTAAGCCCGGCCACGCGCGCTGCGCTAGACCAAGCCACTTCGCCCCAGGAATGGAATACCTTCCTGCTCGCAGCACCCGAATCCATGCGCCGCTAAGCGCCCACCCGCTCAAGGCCACCCTACCGGAGTCCGCCATGCAACGTCGTCATTTTTTACGCCAAGCTTTGCACACCACTGCAGCGGCCACGGCGCTGAGCATTCCCGGCGTACAGCTGCATGCCGCCACTGCGGCTGCAAGTACCGGGGCGCCCAAGTTTTTGTTCGTCTTCCTGCGCGGCGGCATGGACGCAGCCAGCCTGCTGGTGCCCACCAGCAGCAGCTTCTATTACGAAGTGCGGCCCGAGATTGCGATTGCCAAACCCTCCGCCGACCTGGCCAGCGCCCTGCCCCTTACCGCCGACTGGGGCCTGCACCCGGCCCTGCGCGAATCGCTCTATCCCCTGTACCAGCAAGGCGAGGTGGCGTTTGTGCCTTTCAGCGGCACCGACGACCTCTCGCGCAGCCATTTCGAGACGCAAGACAGCATCGAGCTGGGCCAGCTCAACAACGGCAGCATCCAGTACGGCTCGGGTTTTTTGAACCGGCTGGCGACCCAGTTGCAAGGCACCAAAGCTGCAGCGCCCATGGCGTTTACCGACCAACTGCCCATCGCCCTGCAAGGGGGCCTGCGAGTGCCCAATACCAGCCTGCGCAACCTGAGCAAGCCGTCGGTAGACACACGCCAGAGCAGCATCATTGCTGCCATGTACAAAGGCACGGGCTTGGAGGGCACGGTGCAAAGCGGCTTTGCGGTGCGCGACCAGGTGATGCGCGAAATGTCGGCCGAGATGGATGCCGCCAGCCGCGGCGCCATCACTGCCAAAGGCTTTGAGTTGGAGGCCCGCCGCATTGCCCGCCTGATGCGCGAGCAATACGCACTGGGCTTTGTGGATGTGGGCGGCTGGGACACCCACGTGGCCCAAGGGGGCGCCACCGGCTATCTGGCCAGCCGCTTGGACGAGCTAGGCCAGGGCCTGGTGGCTTTTTCTCAAGAAATGGGCAGCGCATGGCGCAACACCGTGGTGGTGGTCATGAGCGAGTTCGGCCGCACTTTCCGGCAGAACGGCAACCGCGGCACGGACCATGGCCATGGCAGCGTGATGTGGGTACTGGGTGGCGCAGTGCGCGGCAAGCAAGTGGTCGGCGAGCAGGTGCAGATGACGGCGGCCACCCTGTTCCAGAACCGTGACTACGCGGTGTTGAACGAATACCGCAGCGTGCTGGGCGGCATCTTCCAGCGCCAGTGGGGCTTAAGCGACAGCCAACTCAAAACCATATTCCCCGGGTTCAAGGGTGGACGCGACTGGGGTCTGGTCTAAGCCACCCAGCGTCGCAAAAGTCTCACGCGCCTGTCACACAGGGTTCACGACAGGAGCGCACTCTGTGCAGGCGGCGTGTTGCCGTGTTTCACGAACAAGCGAGCCCTGTATGACCCAAGACACTTCCCCTGTAGCCGACGCCGTGGCAGACGATCTGGTGGACGAAGACTTTGAGACCATCGGCGACTACCACCGCATGGCAGCACACCACTTCCAGGCCGCCGCCAAACACCATCTGGCCGCTGCCGCAGCTGATGATGAAGGCGACGACGAGGCCAACGCCCGCCACGCTTTTCTGGCCTACCGCCACCAGCTCAACGGCGTGCAGTGCGCCGAGATCGCCATGATGGAGAGCGACACGCTAGACGACGAGTTTGACGTGCCTTCGGAAGACGACACCCAGTAATTCGCCCGTCTCGTCCATGAAAAAGCCGGCTCTACCGTGGTAGGCCGGCTTTTGATCTTTTGGGCCACAGGCGCACGTGGAATATGCGCGAGCAGCTATCAATTCAATAGCTAGCAGGGCGCCTTTAGGCCTTGTTCCAATACCCCGGCGCGCTGTAGCGCTCCTTGATGAAGTCGATCCACAGGCGCACACGCAGGGGCATGTGTTTGCGTTGAGGGAAGACCGCGTAGATGCCGTTGGGTGGTGCGGCGTAGTCTTCCAGCACCGCGACCAAACGGCCGGCGGCGATTTCGTTCTCCACCTCCCAGGTACTGCGCCATGCGATGCCGTAGCCGCCCAGACACCAGTCGTGCAACACCTGCCCGTCGCTGCAGTCCAGCGGACCGGCAGGTTTAAGGTAAATCACCTCACCCGCGTCTGAGCGCTCGCCCTTGGCCGCGGGCAGCTTGAAGGCCCAACCCCGGGTTTGGGATGCGTCGCTGGACAGCGTAAGGCAATGGAAGCGGCTCAGGTCAGCCGGCGTTTTGGGCGTGCCCTGGCGCTTGAGGTAGGCCGGGGTGGCCACGCACAAGCGTCGGTTGTCTGCCATGCGCACGCTCACCAGCGACGAATCAGGCATATCGCCCACGCGCACTGCGCAGTCAAAGCCCTCGCCAGCAATGTCCACCACGCGGTCACTCAAGTTGAGCGAAATCGTCACGTCGGGGTGCAACTCTCGGAACTTGGGCACCAGCGGCGCGACATGGCGGCGGCCGAAGCCTGCCGGCGCGGTAATGCGTAAATGGCCTGCCGCCTTCACGCCCCCGGCGCTCACGCTGGCCTCGGCGTTAGTCACGTCCGCGATGATGCGCTGGCAGTCTTCCAGAAACGCACTGCCCTCGTGCGTGAGTGTGATGCGCCGGGTGGTGCGGATCAACAGCTTCACGCCCAGGCGCTCTTCCAGCGCGTCAAGCCGACGGCCCATGATGGCGGGGGCCACGCCTTCGGCATTGGCGGCCGCAGTCAAGCTGCCTCGGGTAGCGACTGAGACGAAGGATTCGAGTTGCTTGAGCTTGTCCATGGTTAGCTCCGGGTGGAATCTCGGCACTCCTGCGTGGGCTGAAGGGTAGTGCGTTTTACTCCGTGTCCCCCGCCCGCTTTGCGGGCTCCTCCTTGACCTACGTAAAACGCACTACCCTTCAGCCCTCCAGCCGCCGTGGAATATGCGCGAGCAGCTACTTTTTTCATAGCACTACGCCTTGCGCATGGAGTGCAGCCACATCGTCTGCGCTATAGCCCAGACTTTGCAGCAGGGCGTCGGTGTGCTCACCGAGCTTGGGCGGGTCCAGCCGCAGGCCCAGGCGCTCGCCATCCAGCATGAGCGGCAACAGCGGCACCTGCGTCTGGCGACCATCGGGCAGCTCCATGGGCGCGAGCCCACCCGTGGCTTGCAGGTGCGGGTCGTCAAATAGATGCTGCGGATCGGTGATGGGCGCAAACGGCAGGCCCACTTGCTCAAAGCGCTGCGAGAGCTCAGCACGGCTGAATTGCGCCAAACGGTTACGCAGCTCGGGGATCAGCCAGCTACGTGCCAGCACGCGGTCGTTGTTGGTGGTCACACGCGGGTCGGCAAACAAGTCGGCGTAGCCGAAGGCCTCGCAAAAGGTTTTCCACTGCCCGTCGCCCACCACCGCCAGAAAGATCTGCTCGTTGTCTTTGACACTGAACACATCGTAAATGCCCCAAGGCGAGATGCGCTCGGGCATGGGCGCGGCGGGCTTGCCGGTCACCGCGAACTGCATCATGTGCTGGGCAACCAAGAAGATGTTGTTCTCAAACAGCGCACTTTGTACCTCCTGGCCCTTGCCGGTTTGCTGGCGCTGCATGAGAGCGGCCATGGCCCCCACTGCACCGAAGATGCCGCCCATGATGTCGTTCACACTGCTGCCTGCGCGCAGCGGGTCGCCGGGGCGGCCGGTCATGTAGGCCAGGCCGCCCATCATTTGCACGACTTCGTCAAGCGCGGTGCGGTGGTCGTAGGGGCCGGGCAAAAAGCCTTTGTGGCTCACATAAATAAGGCGCGGGTCCAGCTTGCTCAAACTCGCGTAATCCAAGCCCAGCTTCTGCATGGTCTCGGTTTTGAAGTTCTCGCTCACGATGTCGGCGGTGGCAATCAGCTTGAGCACGATCTCGCGGCCCTGCGGGCTTTTGAGGTCCACCGCAATGCTCTTCTTGTTTCGGTTGAACAGCGGGTAAAAGCCCGCGCCACTGCCCAGCAGCTTGCGCGTGCTGTCGCCGGCCAAGGGTTCGACCTTGATGACGTCTGCACCCAAGTCGCCCAGCGTCATTCCGCAAGTGGGCCCCATGACCATGTGGGTGAATTCAACGACGCGGATGCCCGCGAGGGGGAGTGCTGAGGGTGAACGGGTGTCGGTGGTCATGCAGTGCTGTCAATAACGCCAGGCCCTGCAATCCGCAGAGCAAAAAATTCGTGGCCTGCCTGACACCCAAAGGCAACAGGCAGGCCACAAACTTTACGTCAATTATCGACAGCGCTTAGCGGGGAGTCATCCGGCATCGGCACTGGCGTTAAACAAGCGGTACTTTGGCCGACACAACGCCCCGGGAGACAATCGCTTACGCAGCGCGCTTGCGGCGGGCCACGGCGCCCATCAAGCCCAGGCCAGCGAGCAGCATGGCGTAAGTTTCAGGTTCTGGCACGGGGGCCGCAAACGAGGTGTAGCCGGGGCTGCCGATGTCAGTACTGACACCGACAGATCGGTAAGAGCGCTCAACATCACCAACAGTGGATAGAACCCACTTTGCAGCGTCATTGGCGCCAATGGCGGCAAAGCTTCCAGGGCGGCCGCTGGTACCTAGGGTACGCGGCCCCTTCACGCTGCCAGAGCCTTGGTCGTTGTAGGTCAATCGGTCGAGCAAGGTCTCGCCGCTGTAGAGATTGATTTCATCGGACCGGCCCAGATTGTTGGTATTGCCGCCAATAACCTTCACTGCACTAGAGAGCGCCCAGTTGCTGCGAAACACGGTCTCAGCAGCTTCGGTGAACACCACAGACTCGCCCGCTTGGACGATACCGAATGCCGACAAGCTGGTAGAGCCGGCAGTGCGTGAACTATCGTCAAAACTGAAGCTGAGCGTGCCAAAGTCGACAGCGGTGCTGCCGAGGTTGGTGAACTCCACATACTCACCCACGCTATTGGCGGGGTTGTACATCCACTCGGTAATGCGAACTTGTGCCTGGGCAGCTGTCATGCTGGAGATCGCCACCAGTGCTGCTACTACGGCTTTGTCAAAATTTTTCATGAATCGGTACGCCAGTTGAATAGTTGGAAAACACATAGGGAGCAAACAGCCGGTTGCTCACGCCACTTGCTTACGACGGCGTGCCACGGCACCCATCAGCCCCAAGCCCGCCAGCAACATGGCGTAGGTTTCTGGCTCGGGCACAGGGGCAGTCAATACAATAAGTTGCGACTGGGCCAATCCTTTTTCCAAATCTGTCAGGCCATCGCGTTGATCTTGCTCTGCCAACAAGTAGATGGTGCCGCGTTCGTCAATCGTTACTCCTTCAATCGCGTTATTGGGAGCGATATGGGTCAGGTCCAAACGGCTCACTTCAGTGAAGGTGGCGCCGCTGCCACTGCCGCTAATGGCGATTTCGATCAGTGCGCGTGAGTCACCCTTATTCATACCAGTGCTCAGGACCAACAAATTGTTGTTGCCAAGAATGGAGAGCGTTTGCACATCGGACAACTGGGTGAGGCCGAACAAACTTTTGTCGCCTGAAAATGCTGTCGTAGCGACAGCATCCGCCGTTGCTGCGACCTGGAAAGTCAGGCTATTGAAAATACTCAGCGTTGCCGGGTTGTCTTGCTTTGCCGTGACATAGCTGCCGTTACGTGCGTCGTAGCTCAGTCCCTCAATACCCACATTGCCGATCGTAGGTCCCACAGAGGCGAAAGGCACACTGCCCAAATCGATAGCGCTACCGGCTGTGTAGTTGAATTGGTAGATGTTTTGCAGGCGCTCTTCGGCTACGGCCAGTACACCCTTGCCCAAATATGCCAAGCCTTCTGAATCATTGCCGTCTTTGGTGCTTTTGCCACCCCATCCTGTAAACGCCATGGATCCTTTTGACTTTCCATCAAGTGACATTTCAATCACGCCCTTGCCTTCGTCGCCGATGAAGAACAAGGTCCCACGGTCTTGGGCATAGGTGATCGCAGAGCCTTCCAAACCGGAAACTCCGCCCACCAATTGGTCAAGTCCGTAGGTGTTCTTGACGGTGTAGTTGTTCAAGCTGAACGTTTGCGCAGACGCGGTGACAGAAGCCAATGCCAGAAGGATGGCGGAAACAGTGGTTTTGATTTGCATGAAGAGACCTGTGAGGACAAAAATGCCTTCGTCCCGCACGGACCCCATGTCCGCCGGGACTCACCGGTCCATGCTAGAAATGCCCTATGACAGCGCGGTGTCTAAACGCGTATCTCGCCTGATCCGAACGGACTAGTGGCCGCAAAAAACTGGAGCCACCCCGTTCATTTGGGCGCTCAAACGCAGTAGTCCAGCACCAGAACATCGTCCAGCGCCGGCTTGAGCTGCTCGACAAATGCCAAGTGATCGGGGTGCGGCAGGTAGGTGGCGCGGGCGGCCTCATCGGCAAAGGTGAGGTTGAAGCAGTGAGTAAAGCCTTTGGCCAGGCCCTCAGGGCTGTTATTGGTTCCCCAATCCAAGCTCTGCACGGCGCTGATCTTGCTTGCCAACGCGGCAAAGGCCACTTCGATGGCCTGCACTTGTGCAGGCGCCGTGTCGGCTTTGAACTTCAGCAGCACCAGATGGCGTATGGGCATGAACTACATCCTGAAAAGTCATAAATCGATTGATATTCTTCCATATAGTAATCTGCAAAGGATGGAATACAGTACATCCATAGCCTGAGGGCATTCTCCCTCGCGCGACCTGTTTTCACTTTGTTGAACGCCCCTTCCTTTGAAAGGCCCACCATGACGACAACTACCCCCCGCACTGCTGAGCACCGCCTGCAAGTAGCGACCAGCCTGCACAGCTTCATCCAGGACAAAGTATTGCCCGGCACCGGCATTGCGCCCGAGGCGTTCTGGAAGGGGTTCGACGCCATCGTGGCCGACCTGGCCCCCAAGAACATCGCCCTGCTGGCGGAGCGCGACCGCCTGCAAACCGAGCTGGACACCTGGCACAAAGCCAACCCGGGCCCAATCAGCGATATGCCCGCGTACAAGGCATTCCTTGAAAAAATCGGCTACCTGGTCGAGAGCCCCAAGAAGGTAAAGATCACCACCAAGAACGTCGACGCAGAGCTGGCCACCCAAGCCGGCCCGCAGCTGGTGGTGCCCGTACTGAACGCCCGCTACGCACTCAACGCTGCCAACGCCCGCTGGGGCTCTTTGTACGACGCGCTGTATGGCACTGATGTCATCAGCGAAGAGAAGGGCCAAGAGAAGGTTGGCCCCAAGGGCTACAACCCCAAGCGCGGCAAGAAGGTCATTGAATACGCACGCCACGTGCTGGACCGCTGCGCCCCGCTCAAAAAAGGCTCGCACGTTGGCTCCATCGGCTACGCCATCAAAGGTGGCGAGCTGGTGGTCACGCTCAAAGACGGCAGCACATCCAAGCTGGCTGACAAGTCTCAGTTGGTGGGATTCCAAGGCACCGCCAAGAGCCCCAGCAGCGTGCTGGTGATTCACAACGGCCTGCACCTGGACATCATCATCAACCGTGCGACACCCATCGGCAAGACCGATGCCGCTGGTGTGAGCGACCTGGTGCTCGAAGCCGCACTCTCCACCATCCTGGACCTGGAAGACTCCGTGGCCGTGGTGGACGCCGAAGACAAAGTGCTGGCCTATGGCAACTGGCTGGGCATTCTGCAAGGCACTTTGGTCGAGAGCTTTGACAAGGGTGGCAAGACGCTGACCCGTGGCCTCAACGGCGACCGCGTCTACACCGCGCCGGATGGTAAGAAGGAAGTCAAGCTGCATGGCCGCAGCCTCATGTTTGTGCGCAATGTGGGCCACCTGATGACCAACCCGGCCATCACCTACACCGCCGCCGACGGCACGACAAAAGAAATCCCCGAAGGCATCATGGACGCTGTGGTCACTACCACAATCGCGCTGCACGACCTGAAGAAGACCAAGAAAGACGCCATCCGCAACTCGCGCAAGGGCTCGGTCTACATCGTCAAACCCAAAATGCACGGCCCTGCAGAAGTGGCCTTCGCCGCCGAGCTGTTCACCCGCGTGGAGCAGGTGCTGGGCCTGCCGGACAGCACCGTCAAGCTGGGCATCATGGACGAAGAACGCCGCACCAGCGTGAACCTGAAGGCCTGCATTGCCGCCGCCCAAAGCCGTGTGGCCTTCATCAACACCGGCTTCCTGGACCGCACCGGCGACGAAATGCACACCGCCATGCAGGCCGGCCCCATGATCCGCAAGGCGGACATGAAGAGCAGCGCCTGGATTGCAGCGTATGAGAAGAACAATGTGCTGGTAGGCCTGTCCAGCGGCCTGCGCGGCAAGGCCCAGATCGGCAAGGGCATGTGGGCCATGCCCGACCTGATGAAGGCCATGATGGAACAGAAAATCGGCCACCCCAAGGCCGGTGCCAACACCGCCTGGGTGCCCAGCCCCACCGGCGCCACCCTGCACGCCCTGCACTACCACCAGTTGCTGGTGAGCGACGTGCAAAAGGAACTGGAAAAGACCAATTACGAGAAAGCTCGCCCCGGCATCCTCGACAACCTGCTGCAGATCCCGGTGACAGCCACCCCGAACTGGACAGACTCCGAGAAGCAAGCCGAGCTGGACAACAATGCCCAAGGCATTCTGGGCTACGTGGTGCGCTGGGTGGACCAGGGCGTGGGCTGCTCCAAGGTGCCCGACATCAACGACATCGGCCTCATGGAAGACCGCGCAACCCTGCGCATCAGCAGCCAGCACATGGCCAACTGGTTGCACCACGGCGTGGTCACCAAGGCTCAAGTGGAAGAAACCTTCCAGCGCATGGCTGCCAAGGTGGACAAGCAAAACGCTGGCGACAAGCTCTACACCCCCATGGTGGGCAACTTCAAGGGCGCGGCATATCAGGCAGCAACCGAGCTGGTGTTCAAGGGCCTGGCCCAGCCAAGCGGCTACACCGAGCCGCTGCTGCATGCATGGCGCTTGAAGGTGAAGGCGGCTGCGTAAGCCTCCATGGCTTAGTGGGCGTGAGTTGCTATATTTTTGATAGCTTCTCGCGCACATTTCACGAGCGCGAGGCGCCTATTTGGCATCAATCTTGAGAGGTTGAAAGACCTTGATCCGGGTGACGTGCCAGCCAGCGGATTCGACGGCAGTAGGCGACGAAGCGGCTGGCGCGGCGCTGCAACCATCGCTTCCAAGAGGCTTCTGCGCTTCGCCACCTACCCAGCCTGGATGGAAGGTAGTGCACCAAACCCAGGAGCCCGGCATACAGGATCAGCTTTCCCCCGAACACCATCAGGCCAATCAATAAGGGTCCCACACCACTCAAGGCAAGTGCAGCAATAGTGGTACGCGGAGAGTCCGGGAAAGCGGACAAAAACATGAGACTGCCCGGCCCCCAAGTCCGAACGGTTGTTAACGCCTGCTCCCATTGCGAGCCCAAAAGCTGCAACCCCAACCAAACAGCCGACGAACTCAGCGTGCTTAGCAGCAAGGCCAACAACAACGCGCTCAAGCCAGAGGCCACTGCAAACAGCAACACGATAAGTTTGCTCCTCTGAGGCTGCAGGATGCCCAAGGCCAACACAAAAGCCTCTGCGGGCAACATGGGAATGAACCCATCCAAAGTCGAAAAGGCGGCAAGGAAAAAAAGAGTGCGCGGCTGGGTTCCGTGGCGGAACAGTGCGGTCTCGGCCACCCGGAGCAAGCGAAGAAAGAACGAACGTATGGCTTGCATCCCGTACTAACGGTTGATCATGATCGCCTCTGCCAAGGCAGGGCTGATGCGAGTGATGACACGCAGCAAGGCGGAGGCTCCTACATAAATCTCGGACTTGCCCGCATGGATGCCCGCCACGATCTGGCGTGCTGCGGTTTCGGCCGTGATCTTCCCGCGCCCGCGGCCGCGGCCGCGGGTCATGTCGGTATCCACTAGCGGGGGCAAAGCTTCCGTTACTTCGATACCCCACTGCGCATGCCGCAATTGGGCGCGCAGCGACTTGGCGAAAGAGCGCAGCCCGGCCTTGTTGGCGCAATAGACCGGGCTGCTGCGCTTGGGGGCCAGTGCCAGCCCGGAAGTGACAAAGACGATACGCGCATCCGCCTGTTCGCGCAGTTGAGGCAACATGGCCCTGCTTAATTCAACCGGTCCGACAAAGTTGATGGCAGTTTCCAACTCAGTAGTGAACTGCAGTGTCTCGCCTCCTTGGGTGAAGTCATGCAACTGCTGAACGCCTGCGTTGTGAATCAGCAAATTGACACCTTTGCCCTGCATCTGCGCTACCAGCTCGGCCCGTTGCTGTTCGTCCGACTGGTCAAACACGATCCAGCGGGCCCCCGGGCATTCCAGGCTGGCTTGATCAACGCTGGCACCGGTGCGCCCGGTGGCGGTCACCCTAGCGCCCTTCTCCAGCAAGAGTGCAACGAGTGCGCGGCCGATACCTCGCGTGCCACCGGTTACCAATGCATGTGTCTGATTCCAGTTCATACTTTTCGTCCTTGGGGGACAAGAGAGGGTTGACGTTTTGTAATCATGCCGGACCTACCAGTCGCGGCGCGAAAGACCAGACGCAACATCGGGACTTGAAAAAGCCCGCACCCCACGATGCCATGACTTTCGCGCGACACTCCGGCACCGCACCACCAGAGACCACAAATATGCACCCGGAAGACGAATCTCCACCCCAGCGCCCGCGTTGGCTTGCAGCGGCACTTATTGTGGCGGTGCTAGTGGTCGTTGCGGGCATGCTGACGGTGGGCTGGCGCACGCTGCAGGCTGACAACAGGGAAAGCACAAAGATTCAAAGTGCGGAAGTTACAACGACGAGCACCAGCCCCCCTGTGGCACCCGCCTCCCCGACCTCCCCCGCTGTCGCACTGGCGGCCGGAATGGCCACGGCCAACGCCGCCAACTGCATGCGCTGCCACGGGGTAGACAGGCGCTACGTCGGCCCTGCATTCAATCAGGTGGCGGCGCGCTACCAAGGCCGCGCGGATGCGGTGGACTACCTGGCCGGCAAGATACGTAACGGGGGCTCCGGTGAATGGGGCCGGGCCCTGATGCCCCGACACCCGCATGTCAGTGAAGAGCAAGCGCGGCACATGGCGCAGTGGGTGATGTCACTGCCGCCCGCTACGCCGTAGGCATCACGGAAACCTAAATTTGCTACGCTTTTTATAGCTTTCCGCGCATATTTCATGAGCGCCAGAAGCCTATTTCTCTTCAGTTCGTCGACCTCGGTTTGGCGCACGGGGTTCTTCGGTTTCTGTGTCAAATAGACCGGCTCGCTGGCCGGCGCCGAGAATGTACCCCCTCTGTGGAGAAAGCATGGAGGCACCACCCGGGTGGACCGGGTCCTTACTTTGACCAGGCACAAAACGGCTGCGTGGCCAGGTTGGAATTGAAATAGCGTGCGTCGTGCGTCACTTCCGCGCCCAACCATGAGGGTGACTCGAAGGTCTCGTCTTCCGATGTCAGCTCCAGCTCGGCCACGACCAAACCTGCGTTGTCTCCGGCAAACTCGTCAACCTCCCAGCGGTGGCCGGCGTGCAGCACGAGGTAGCGGGTTTTCTCAATCAGCGGGCCATCACACAAGGCAAGCAGGGCCTGCGCATCTTCAATAGGTATCGAGTACTCAAACTCCGCCCGTGTCGCGCCTGTGCTTTTGCCCTTGATGGTGAGAAAGGCCGCTTCACCCGCAATGCGTACCCGCACGGTGCGCAACTTGTCCCGATTGAGGTAGCCCTGCCGATACAGCACGCCACTGTCGTTGCGCCAGGCATCGCCCTTCACCAGAAACTTGCGTTCTATTTCTACTGCCAAATTGTTCTCCTGTGTGTTGCGGTTGGTGGCTCGCTACACTGCGGGTTCCATGCTTCCAACACCTGCTGCCAACGTCAACCCCGAAGTGTGCCCTGTGTGCGGTCAGGGAAACCGCTGTGCCATGGAGCTCGAAAAGCTAACCGGCCAACCCCAGGGCCCGTGCTGGTGCACCCGGGTGGATTTCAGCGCCGAGGTTCTGAGCCGTATTCCTGCACAAGCGCGAGGCAAAGCCTGCATCTGCCAGGCCTGCGCTACTCGATCCGGTGCAACGCCGCCAGATTGATCAGTGCGGAAACCACGTCTGGCTTAAACCCCACCCGGTTGGTACTTCCGTCAGAGTACCCCCCGCTCATGATGAGGGTGCGGATGTATTCCACGCAGTCCCGGTGGCCCCAGAACTTTTCAATCGCCAGCGCAATGCGGATGTGATGTTCCGCAATGATGGCCATTTCATGGTCAATGCGGGCTTGCAGAGGGCGCTCGTTGAGCGGCAGGGGGCGCGTGTCCAAGTCTTCATCCTCCCACTGCAATGAGGGGAAGCCGGTTTCGGAAAAACGGGAATCTTTGGGATCAGTCACCGGGCGCGTTCGTATTCTGTCCCCCACACTCTACTCCAGTCGCCCCACGCTTGCGCCGGACTTTTCCAGCGGCACAATGGGGGCATGAGTCGCCTCCCCCCTTTCATTGCCCCTTCCCGCTTTACCGATCCGGCTGCCGCGCTGGCCCAGGTGCAGTCAATCTACGACCAGAGCATCAGCCACTTGCGCCACGCGATGCAGCGCTTTGTGGCCGGCGAAGAGTTGGGCGGACATGTACGCGCTTGCTACCCGCTGGTGCGCATTCACACCGATACCGTGTCACGCAAGGCGGCGGCCGACATTGCCTGCCTGAGCTATGGCTTTGTGGCCGGCCCTGGCCGCTTCGAGACCACGCTGACCCGGCCTGACCTGTACCACCGCTACTACCTGGAGCAGTTCCGTCTACTGCTGCAAAACCACGGCGGCGAGATCGAGGTGGCCACCAGCAACCAGCCGATTCCGGTGCACTTTTCCTTCGCTGAACACGACCATGTGGAAGGCCAGATGAGCGCCGAGCGCCGCACCCTGATGCGAGATGTGTTCGACCTGCCCGACCTGGCCGCCATGGACGATGGCATTGCCAATGGCACTTACCAGCCACGCCCCGGCGAGCCCCTGCCGCTGTCGTTGTTCACTGCCCCGCGCATAGACTACTCGCTGCACCGCCTGCGCCACTACACCGGTACAGGGCCCGAGCACTTCCAGAACTTTGTACTGTTCACCAACTACCAGTTTTATATTGACGAGTTCATTGCCCTGGGCCGCAAAGCCATGCAGGACCCGGACAGCGAATACATCGCCTTTGTAGAGCCCGGCAACATGATTACCCGCAGGGTTGGCTTGCCACCAGAAGCTGCTGACGCCTTGGGCAAAGAACCGCCGCGACTGCCCCAGATGCCCGGATACCACCTGGTTCGGGCGGACAACGCCGGCATCACTATGGTGAACATCGGCGTGGGCCCTGCCAACGCCAAGAACATTACCGACCATATTGCCGTACTGCGCCCGCATGCCTGGATCATGCTGGGCCACTGCGCCGGCCTGCGCAACAGCCAGCAACTGGGCGACTACGTGCTGGCCCACGGCTATGTGCGCGAAGACCATGTGCTGGACGAAGAGCTGCCGCTGTGGGTGCCGATTCCGGCGCTGGCCGAGATTCAAGTCGCACTGGAGCAAGCAGTAGCGGATGTGACGCAGGTGAGCGGCAACGCGCTCAAAAGCATCATGCGCACCGGCACCGTGGCGAGCACCGACAACCGCAACTGGGAACTGCTGCCCGACAACCAGCCCCAGCGCCGCTTCAGTCAGAGCCGCGCTGTAGCGCTGGATATGGAGAGCGCCACCATTGCTGCCAACGGCTTCCGTTTCCGGGTGCCCTACGGCACCTTGCTTTGTGTGAGCGACAAACCGCTGCACGGCGAAATCAAACTGCCCGGCATGGCCAACCATTTCTACCGCGAGCGGGTGGACCAGCATTTGCGCATCGGCATACGCGCCTTGGAGCTGCTGCGCTCACAAGGCATTGATCAGCTACACAGCCGCAAGCTGCGCAGTTTTGCAGAAGTGGCGTTTCAATAATGACAACCTCAGACCCCACCTTTTTCCAGGTCGAGCACCTTCACAAGCGCTATGGCGATGCTGAGGTCGTCAAAGACCTGTCCTTCCACATATCGCCGGGCGAATGCCTGGGCGTCATCGGGCCGAATGGCGCGGGCAAGACGACGACCATCCGCATGTGCCTGGGCCACACCCTGCCTGATGGCGGCACCATCACCGCCATGGGCCTGCAAATGCCGCATGAAGCCATGGCCATCAAGGCGCAACTCGGCGTTGTCACCCAGTTCGATACCTTGGACCCGGACTTCACTTGCGCCGAGAACCTGCTGGTCTATGGCCGCTACTTCGGCATGAATGACGCTGCCATCAAGGCGCGGATTCCGCAATTGCTGGAGTTCGCTGCGCTGACCCATAAGGCCAACGCGAAGCCCGGCGAGTTGTCCGGCGGTATGCGCCGCCGCCTCAGCTTGGCCCGCGCCTTGGTCAACGACCCCAAGCTGCTGCTGCTGGACGAACCCACTACCGGGCTGGACCCGCAAGCCCGCCACCTGATGTGGGAGCGCTTGCAGGTGCTGCTGCAACAAGGCAAGTCGATTTTGCTCACCACCCATTTCATGGACGAAGCCGAGCGCCTGTGCAACCGGCTTTTGGTGCTGGACCATGGCAAGAAAATTGCCGAGGGCACTCCGCGCGACTTGATTGCCGCCCACCTGGAACCCGATGTGGTGGAAGTGTTCGGCGTCGGTGCCCAAGCCTTGGTGGACAGCCCCTTGCGCAGCTTGGCAGCACGGGTGGAGGTGAGCGGTGAGACTGTTTTCTTTTACACCCAAGATTCGGCCCAGTTGCTGCAGGCGCTGGTCTCTTACCCCCAATTGCGCACTCTGCACCGCCCGGCCAACTTGGAAGACCTGTTCTTGAAATTGACCGGACGCCAGATCCGCGAGGACGCCTGATATGAGCACCCCCACAACCGCCCGCCTTCTTAAGCCCCAGAGCATCTGGCGTGCGCCGGAACTGTCGATGCGCTTCTGGCCGGTGTTTCTGCGCAACCTGCTGGTCTGGCGCAAGCTGGCCATACCCAGCCTGGTGGGCAATATTGCCGAGCCCTTAATGTGGTTGGTCGCCTTCGGCTACGGCATGGGCGCGCTGGTGGGGCAGATCACGGTGAACGGGCAGCAGGTGCCCTACATCCTGTTCCTGGCCAGTGGCTCCATTTGCATGAGCGCCATGCAGTCCGCCTCGTTTGAGGCGCTGTACTCCGCCTTCAGTCGCATGCATGTGCAAAAGACGTGGGACGGCATCATGAACGCGCCGGTGAGCCTGGACAACGTGGTGCTGGCCGAAATGCTGTGGGCGGCCTTCAAGTCGCTGTTCACCGTCACGGCCATCTTGGGCGTGATGCTGGCTCTGAGCATCAGCCACAGCCCCAAGCTGCTGGTGGCCTGGCCCATTTTGTTGGGCGTGGGCATTACCTTTAGTTGCATTGCACTCATCTTCAACGCGCTGGCCAAAGGCTACGACTTTTTCACCTACTACTTCACGCTGTTCCTCACGCCCATGATGTTTTTGAGCGGCGTGTTCTTCCCGCTGGAGCAGTTGCCGCAGGCCGTACGCGTGGTGGCAGACTGGCTGCCCCTGTCCAACGCCGTGGCCTTAGTACGGCCGCTGTTCATGGACCAGTGGCCCACGGATGCGGAGCGGCATCTGGCGGTGCTGGCGGTGTATGCGGTAGCGTCTTTCTGGGTCGCGTTGGCGCTGACCCGTAAGCGGTTTGCCAAATAGCCATGTCGCGTCTGCAACGGTTCTTGCGGATTTTGCTGGTGGCAGCCTCTGCGTCGAGTGCAGGCGCTGCGAGAGCTGCAGATGCACCTTTGCTGACACTGGATTGGCCCCCCTATTCCGGCAACATCCCAGAGCAAGGTTTCCTGTCCGTTGTTCTCCGGCAAGCTTTGACGTCACAGGGGCATTCTTTGAGTGTGAAGGTGTACCCTTGGCGGCGCGCCATCAAGCTGGCCATGGAAGGTGGAGCCAATGGCCCTTTGGGGTTTTACTCCGCATCGCAACAGGAATGCAGAGATGCGAACGGTGTGCTGTCTGATGCCATCGGTACATTTCAATTCGGCCTTGCGCAACGCAAAGGCAGTGCCCCTCCTTGGAGAGACTGGCCGGACTTGCACGGAAAGCGAATCGGCGTTGTGGATGGCTATGACAACGGACCGGATCTCAGCCGGATGATTGAACAAGACCTGGTCACCGCAGACATCGCGCCCAGTGACTTGTTCAGCCTGAGAAAGCTGGAAGCAAGTCGGGTGGACTATGTG
This sequence comes from Comamonadaceae bacterium, assembly GCA_027488985.1. Lineage (GTDB taxonomy): Bacteria > Pseudomonadota > Gammaproteobacteria > Burkholderiales > Burkholderiaceae_C > Allorhodoferax > Allorhodoferax aquaticus. Next base: position 187,886 of record JAIYAR010000018.1, read on the forward strand.
TCCATTGACCTGCAGGTTTTTCAGCACTTGACGCGCACCCACAAACTCAAGGGACTGGAGCTTGCCGCGCGCGCCACCACGCCCAAGCTTCCGCTGTTTGTGTGCTTCAACCGCACCGCCCCGGCGCAAACCATGCGACTGGCTTTGAACGAAGGCCTCAAACGGGTCAACAGCCGTAAGGTCGCCCAAGACTACCTGCGCGGCGGGAGCTCCGGCGGTTAGGTGTTGTCGGCCGTGGCGGAGGCGTTACGCCCCTGCTGCGCTTTGATCATGTCGGCCGCCTTCTCGGCAATCATGATAGTCGGGGCATTGGTGTTGCCACTGACGATGCGCGGCATGATGGACGCGTCCACCACGCGCAGAGCCTCCATGCCGTGGACACGCAGTTCATGGTCCACCACATCCAGCTCGCCCGGGCCCATGCGGCAACTTCCTACGGGGTGATAGACCGTGTCCGCATAGTCGCGGATGAACTGCTCAACCGCCAGGTCGCTGGTAGCTTGGGCTGATGCCTGCACTTCTTTGCCGCCCAGTTTCGCCATGGCGGGCTGCTGCAGCACATTGCGCATGATGCGAAAGCCTCGCATCAAGCGTTCGACGTCGTCTCGTACGCCCAGAAAGTTGGGATCTATCAGAGGCGCATCCATCGGGTCTTTGCTGGCCAAGGAGACGCTGCCCCGACTCATCGGGCGCAGCAGGCAGACATGGCAGGAATACCCATGGCCGAACACGGTGCCGCGGCCGTGGTCCACCAGTTTGGCAATCACGAAGTGGAACTGCAGGTCCGGCGTTAGCTCGGAGCTTTGGCTCTTCACAAAGCCGCCGGCTTCGGCGAAGTTGGTAGTTAACAGGCCTGTGCGCTGCTTGCGCCATTCCAAGGTGGCACCGATCAAGCGGGCAATACCGCCGGGGGTGACGCCCACACTTTGGGTGAGTTTGGGTGCATGCACCATCTGCACAATGTCGATGTGGTCATGGAGATGTTGTCCTACACCGGGCAGGTCATGCACCGTCGGGATTCGGTGCTCCAGCAAGTGCTGGTGCGGGCCGATACCAGAGAGCATCAGTATCTGCGGTGATTGGAACGCACCCGCACACACCAGTACTTCACGGCTTGCACGCAGTTGTTTGGTTTCGCCCTCGTGCACGAATTCCACGCCCACCGCGCGCTTGCGCTCTGTCAGGATGCGAGTGGTGTGCGCGCCGGTGAACACATGCAGGTTCGGGCGACCGAGGTGGGGCGTGAGATAGGCCTTGGCGGCACTGAAACGCTCACCATGCTTGTGGGTCACCTGGTACATGCCCACGCCTTCTTGGGTTGGGCCGTTGAAGTCCCTGTTGTGCGTGTAGCCCGCCTCTACGCCGGCTTGTATGAAGGCCGGCCCCAAGTCGGTCGGGCTGGTCAGGTCCTGCACATGCAGCGGGCCACCTTTGCCGTGAAAGGCATCCGCGCCACGGGCGTTGTCTTCCGCCTTCATGAAGTAAGGCAACACCTCGTCAAAGCTCCAGCCGGGGTTGCCTTCTGCAGCCCAGTGGTCATAGTCTTCTTTTTGGCCACGGATATAGATCATGGCATTGACCGAACTGGACCCCCCTAGTACCTTGCCTCGCGGCTGATAGCCCCGGCGCCCATTCAGGCCTGCCTGCACGGTGGTATTCAATTTCCAGTTGGCCTGCCCGTTACGGGCGAGTGCAGCAATGCCTGCTGGGCAATGGATCAGCACGCTTTTGTCGGCCGGCCCGGCCTCCAATAACGCTACTTGAATTTCCGGGTCTTCGCTCAAACGCCCCGCCAGCACGCAGCCTGCCGATCCGCCGCCGATGATGATGTAGTCCCACATATGCATTGCCCCTTGTCCCAGTGTGAAACTTGACCTTAGCCACTGCGCAGCGCCCTGCCAAGACCCGATTTACCCTTGTCCCCGATGTGACCATGGTTTCTTCAGTTTAATTGCGTGCAATTTAATTGCTCGCTACAATTCATGCCATGCCAAGCAATCGCACACCCCCTGCCAACGACGCCGCCTTGCGGCTGGACAACCAGCTGTGCTTTGCGCTGTATTCGGCATCGCTCGCCATGACCAAGCTGTATAAACCCTTGCTGGAAGCGCTGCAACTCACGTATCCCCAATACCTGGTGATGCTGGTGCTGTGGGAAACCGACGGTATGAGCGTCTCAGCGCTGGGCGAGCGCTTGTTCCTCGATTCCGGCACGCTCACCCCCCTGCTCAAACGCATGGAAACCAGCGGCCTGTTAAGCCGCCAACGCAGCGCACAAGACGAACGCAAGGTAGAAGTATTTCTAAGCGCAGAAGGCCGTGCGCTGAAAGCGCGGGCTATCAGCATCCCGGCCTGTGTCGTTGCCGCGAGCGCCTGTCCGGTCCCGGAGCTCATGTCGCTGACTGGCCAGATCCGAACCCTGCGTGACCAGATTAGCGCCGGGCATCACTAACTTTTCAATTACCCACCCGCTGCAGTCGCAGCATTTTCTGAAGGAAGCACCATGGTCAACAAGATCGAAAAAGTCATTTACACCGCCCACGCCAAGTCCACCGGCGGCCGTGATGGCACTACCCGCACCTCCGACGGCCTGCTGGACCTGAAGTTGGCCGTTCCCAAGGAAATGGGCGGCCCCGGTGCCGGCGTGAACCCTGAGCAGCTGTTTGCCTCCGGCTATAGCGCTTGCTTCATTGGCGCCATGAAGTTTGTGGCCGGCACTCAGAAGATTGCGCTGCCTGCAGACACCAGCATCAACGCGTCGGTGGGCATCGGCCAGATCCCCCAAGGCTTCGGCATTGAAGTGGCACTAGAGGTGAGCATTCCCGGCATGGACAAAGCTGCTGCAGAAGCCCTGGTTGCCAAGGCTCACGAGGTGTGCCCGTACTCCAATGCGACACGCGGCAACATCGAAGTGACCATCACGATCGTTTAATCACGACATGCTGTACGGCGCTACAGCGCCACCAGCAACCCAAGCCGGCAATCCTTAAGGTCTGCCGGCTTTTTGCTGCGCGTCATCTGCACGCGATATGTGCACCTCATCGCGCAAATGTCGCACCTCCAAGCGCAAAGCATGGATCTCGCGCAGCAGCTCACTGTCTACGGCTCGCTCTTCCACTTCCACCAGCATGGCGGCCACCGACGCGGTAACCAGCGAAAGCACTGCCAGCCCCATCAACACCACCACTACGGAAAAGAAGCGCGATGCATGCGTGCTTGGCACGATATCGCCATAGCCCACCGTTGCAGCCGTTGTGAAGGCTAACCAGAGCCCATCTGAAAAAGTCACTGCCTGTGGCTCCAAGGCCCAAAACCCCAAACCGCCCATCCCCAGAATGAGCATGCACAGGCCCAATGAATAAATGAGCCCGCGGCGGCCAATCACGAGTTTGTGCAGTTTGACTTTGCGCATGGAATCACTGTACGACCGTCATCCGGGTCAGACATTGACCTGCATCAATTAGGCAGGCCCCTCCATTCTGCAAACTTGCCGTCAGCCCGGCAGGGCATGATGCGCAGAATACGAAAAGAACAGAGATGGAGACGGGATGAGATTGGCTTTGTTGTCCGACATTCACGGCAACCTGCAGGCGCTGGACGCCTGCCTGGCCCACGCACGTGCGCAAAAGACACAGCGATTCGCTTTTCTGGGGGATATGGTCGGTTACGGTGCGCAGCCTTCGGAGGTGCTGGAGCGCATCATGCTGCTCACCGAAGAAGGCGCCATTGTGCTCAAGGGCAACCATGACGACATGGCCGTGAATCCGCCAGCTGTGCCGAAAACCATAGGCGACAGCACAGCCGATTGGACGCACCGGCAACTCAACGACAGCCAACGGGAATGGATTGATGACCTGCCCCTCACCCACCACATGGATACCGTATTGCTGGTGCATGCCAGTGTGGATGCCCCTGAACTATGGCGCTATGTGTACGACGAGCGCAGTGCTTCTGAGAGTTTGAATGCTGCTAATGCATTTCCGGATGTGCGCTATGTGTTCGGAGGCCACGTGCATTTGCAGAGTCTGTATTACCGGGGCACCGACGGACTGATGAAGTTCAACCCGCAAGCCGGTGTGGCCGTGCCTGTCCCCAAACACCGGCAGTGGCTCAGCACCGTGGGCTCAGTCGGTCAGCCACGCGACGGTAAACCGCAAGCCATGTACACCCTGCTCGACACCGAGCGCCAACAGCTCACCTACCACCGGGTGCCGTACGACCATTTCGCTGCTGCAGCCGCCATCCGCCGCGCAGGGCTGCCAGAATTCTTCGCCCAACGCCTGGAGGAAGGCCGATGAAACTGCTGGAGCCCGGCGAGGACTTGGACGGCTTCCGCATAGAAGCCTGCATCCACTCCGGCGGCATGGCCCACATATACCAGGTGGTCTATGCCGACGGCCGGGTTGGACCGGGCTTTGACATGGCCATGAAAGTGCCCCGCATGACTGCGGGGGATGGGGCTGAAAACATCGTCAGCTTCGAAGTGGAGTGCCAGATCATGCAGGCCCTGAGCGGGCCGCACACACCGCGATTTGTAGCTGCCGGTGACCTTCTGAACGTGCCCTACTTGGTGATGGAATATGTGCAAGGGCGCACGCTGCAGCACTGGCTGGATGGTCCGCAGCCCCTGGACATTGCCGAGATTACACGCCTCGGCGCGGTGGTGGCGCGGGCGGCCCATGCCTTGCACCAGCAGAACACCGTGCACCTCGACCTGAAGCCCGCCAATGTACTGATCCGCGAGGATGGGAGTGCGGTGCTGCTGGACTTCGGGCTGTCCTGCCACGCCCACTTTCCGGACCTGCTGGCCGAGCAATTGCGCAAGGCGGTGGGTTCTCCGGCCTGGATTGCTCCGGAGCAGGTCGTGGGCGTGCGGGGTGACCCGCGCAGCGATGTGTTTGCCATCGGGGTCATGCTCTATCAGCTGTGCACCGAGGAACTGCCCTTCGGCGAACCGCAAACCAATGCCGGCCTACGCCAACGCCTGTGGATGGACCCGGTGCCACCGCGCAAACGCCGCTCGGACGTACCCGCCTGGCTGCAAGAAGTCGTGCTGCGCTGCCTGGAGCCTGAGGCTGCAAAGCGCTACCCGTCGGCAGCCCACTTGGCTTTCGACCTCGCCCACCCGACACAAGTGCACGTCACCCGCCGGGGCACCAACGTAGAGGGCACGCCCTTCAGCACCCACTTCAAGCGCTGGATCAAGGCAGCCGGCATGCACTACCAGCCCAGCCCCTTACCCGCACAGCAGGTAGACGAGGTGCCTATCGTGATGGTGGCGGTGCCCCACAAAGATGCCACCGATGCCACCCTGTACAGCCTTCGGCAGGCGGTAGCCCGCTCGCTGGGCACCCGCCCGGGCGCGCGACTTGCCTGTGTGACCGTTATCTCAGGCAACCAGACCAGCGCATCCGAGGAAGACCGCAGCGAAACCCAGGTGCACCGCCGCTACCTGAACGCCTTGCGCCAGTGGGCGCAGCCGCTGGACTACCCGGGTCACCAGATTTCCTGCCACGTGCTGGAGAGCAGTGACGTGGCCCAGGCGCTGCTGGACTATGCACGCGGCAACAACGTCAGTGTGATCGTCATGGGCGCTGCTACCCACGGCCTGATGACGCAGCGCTTTGTCGCCACCGTGCCCATCAAGGTAGCCATGGAAGCACCCTGCACCATCATCCTGGTGAAGCAAGCTCTGCCCTTCGAGCACCTGGGTGGCAAAGGCGCAGCACACGAGGGGGGGGGCTATTCGGACTCCGACTCCGACGCCCATGGCGACGGCCCGTCCGGGTATGGGGACGACCTCGGCCCGCTGGGCTGAAACCCTGTGGAAGTGTTGCGGACGAAATGCCCCTACCATCAGGGCAAACTCAACCACACCAAAACACTCATGCAAACACGTGCCGCCGTTGCCTGGAAAGCAGACCAACCCCTCACCATTGAAACCGTGGACCTGCAAGGCCCCAAGTTCGGCGAAGTACTCGTCGAGATCAAGGCCACCGGCATCTGCCACACCGACTACTACACCCTGAGCGGTGCCGACCCCGAAGGCATCTTCCCTGCCATCCTGGGCCACGAAGGTGCCGGCATTGTGGTGGACGTGGGCCCGGGCGTGACCAGCCTTAAAAAGGGCGACCACGTCATTCCGCTCTACACCCCAGAGTGCCGCCAGTGCAAGTTCTGCCTGTCCCGCAAAACCAATTTGTGCCAGCTGATCCGCGGCACCCAGGGCAAGGGCCTGATGCCGGACGCCACCAGCCGCTTCAGCCTGAATGGCGACCCCATCTTTCATTACATGGGTACCAGCACCTTCAGCAACTACACCGTGGCGCCTGAAATCAGCTTGGCCAAAATCCGGGATGACGCGCCCTTTGACAAGGTGTGCTACATCGGCTGCGGCGTGACCACCGGCATAGGCGCGGTGATCTTCACCGCCAAGGTGGAAGCCGGTGCCAACGCGGTCGTATTCGGCCTGGGCGGCATCGGCCTGAACGTGATCCAGGGCCTGAAGATGGTGGGCGCCGACAAGATCATCGGCGTGGACTTGAACCCGGCCCGCGAGGCCATGGCGCGCAGCTTCGGCATGACCCACTTCCTGAACCCCAAGGACATTGAGGCGGCTGGCGGCAATATCGTGGACGCGATTGTTCAGCTTACCGATGGCGGCGCGGACTACAGCTTTGAGTGCATCGGCAACACCAAGGTCATGCGCCAGGCGCTGGAGTGCACCCACAAGGGCTGGGGCCAGAGCATCATCATCGGCGTGGCCGAGGCGGGTGCCGAAATCTCCACCCGCCCCTTCCAGCTGGTCACCGGCAGGGAGTGGAAAGGTTCTGCGTTCGGCGGCGCACGCGGCCGTACCGATGTGCCCAAGATCGTGGACTGGTACATGGAAGGCAAGATCAACATCGACAGCCTCATCACCCATACCATGCCGCTGGAAGACATCAACAAGGGCTTCGATTTGATGAAGCGCGGCGAGTCGATCCGCGGCGTAGTGATTTACTGACCCGTTGCGGCCCGCGGGCGACAATAGCCCCATGCACAGCACCGCGGGCTCCGCCCAACATCCTTTCGAATCTCTCACTCCCGATATCGTGCTGGACGCGCTGGAAAGCGTGGGCCTGCGCGGCGACGGGCGCCTGACCGCCCTCTCGTCCTACGAGAACCGCGTCTACCAAGTGCAACTGGAAGACGGCGCCCCGGTGGTGGCCAAGTTCTACCGCCCGGAACGCTGGACCGATGCTCAGATTCAGGAGGAGCACGACTTTGCCAGCGAACTAATGGGCGACGAAATCCCCGCAGTAGGACCATTGGTGCTCAATGGCCAGACGCTTCATCACTTCGGAGGCTTTGCCTTCTCGGTGAGCCCCCGCCGAGGTGGCCGCCCGCCCGAGCTGGACGATGGCGAGGTTCTGGAGTGGATTGGCCGCTTTCTGGCGCGCATCCATGCGGTGGGTGCCAAGCGTCCCTTTGTGCACCGCCCGGCCTTGGATGTGCAAACCTTCGCCAGAGAGCCCATGCAGTGGCTGCTAGCGAACCAGATGGTGCCGCTGGATGTGCAAACCCTGTGGAGCGAGCGCTGCCAGCAAGCTATTGATTTGATAGCTGCTCGCGCAGATATGGCGGGCGCTACAGGCCAAAACAAGACCAATACGAGCGGCATACGCCAGCTGCGCCTGCACGGCGACTGCCACCCGGGCAACATCCTCTGGACGCCGACCGACGTAGCCGCCAGCGCGGGCCCAGGTCCGCATTTTGTGGACCTGGACGACGCCCGTACCGGTCCCGCAGTGCAAGACCTCTGGATGCTCCTCAGCGGCGACCGGCAGCAACAAACCCGCCAGCTCGGCATGCTGGTGGACGGCTACGAGCAGTTCCGCGAGTTCGACCGGGCCGAGCTGGCGTTGATCGAGCCGCTGCGCACATTGCGCCTGATCCACTACAGCGCCTGGTTGGCCCGGCGCTGGAGCGACCCGACGTTTCCGGCGAATTTTCCGTGGTTCGGCAGCAGCGACTACTGGAAGGGCCAGATCCAGATGCTGGAAGACCAGATCGAGGCCATGGAGCAGGACCCGATGATCGTATGAGCGGCGATGCCAACGGCGCGCCTGCAGTAGCGCCAGTGTGGTGGGTGATCACGCACCTCGGTTCTTCCAGCTTGCTGCTACCCGCATTTTTACTGCTGGTGTGGAGCTTCTGGCGCAGTGGCCTAACCGAGGCGGCGCGCCACTATGCTCTGGCGATGGCGGGCGCCGTGCTGCTCACCGTCGTGAGCAAATGCCTGTTTTACGGCTGGGGCATCGGTATTGCCACGCTGGATTTCACGGGCATCAGTGGCCACGGCTTGCTCGCCGGCGCCGTTCTACCAGTACTGTTGCGTGGCCTTCCGGGAAACACTGCGTGGCGCTGGGGACCTGGGCTGGGCGTGGGCTTGGCGCTGTGTGTCGGCGTGTCCCGGGTGATGGTGGGCGCCCACAGCGTCAGTGAAGTGTTTGCGGCGTGGCTGCTGGGCTTGGCCGTGAGCTGGCCCGTGGTGCAGCGCCTTCACACCCTCAAGGTGGCCCACTGGGGCACCCGATGGGCTCCCCTTCTGCTGGTGCTGGCGCTCAACACCTCTACCGCCACTTACTTGCCTACCCATGCATTGGAGGTACGGGTGGCCTTGTGGCTGTCAGGACAAGTACAACCCTTCAACCGTCACCAACTGCACCAGGCGCCTGCGGCCTCCTCTAGGACGCCAGTACCTCTGTGACGCCGAACTGCGGCGCGTAGCCCAACAGCCTCGCAGCTTTGGCGTGCGAAATCAGGGGTGCGGTGCCTGTAAAGTCCGGTGCGAACTGCGTCACCTCCGGCCAGAACTCGTCCATCAGCGCACGACCATCGCGGCCCGTCCAGTTGTGCGGGCCGGTGATGAAAAAGGCTTCGTGCTTGTTGTCCAGATCGACTTCGAGCGCCAAGCGGTGAGCGGTGGCCACATCGCGCGCATCCACAAAGGTCCAGATGTTTTTGTACCAGTTGGGGTACTCCGCTACCAGCGAACGGTAGAAGGGGCGCTGCGCGTCATCCGGCAGCCAGACCCAGGGCATGCGCAAACACACAGTACGCATGCCATAGCGCTCGGTGTAGGTCTTGCAGATTTGTTCGCTCACCACTTTACTCAGACCGTACGGGTCCTGCGGGCGGGCCGGATGGGCCTCGTCCACCGGAATGTAGAGGGGCGCCAGCCGGTGCGCGGCAAAGGCAAAGCCCATGGTGGACTCGCTGGAGGTGAACACCACTTTGTCAATGTCGGACTGGGCGGCAGCTTCCAGCACATTGAAGGTGCCGTTCACGTTGACGTCAAACACACGCTTGGCCGGATCGTTGAGCGGGTGCGGAATGCCCGCCACATGCATGACGGCGTCATACCCGGTCATGGCCTGCAGCACCGCGTCGAGCTGCAACACGTCCACGGCATGATGCACAACGTCGCCGCGGGCGGGAGCCGCCAAGTCCAGCACGCCCACGGTGTACCCGTGCTGCACCAGATCGTCCACAATGTATTTGCCGACGGCACCGGTGCCGCCTGTAACCAGAATTTTTTTCATGGCGCCATGGTAGCGGCGCCCACCGTTCCCGGAGTGAAGCGCGCGTGACAACCCTGAACCTGATCGGTGCCGGCCGTGTAGGCCGCACATTGGCCACCTTGTGGGCACGGCATGGCGTGTTCGAGATTCAAGATGTGCTGACCAGCAGCCTCGCGAGCGCCCAAGAGGCCTGCACCGCGCTAGGCGCAGGCTCGGCAGTGGCCACCATGGCGGCCATGCGCCCGGCCGATGTTTGGATGGTGGCGGTGCAGGACGCACGGATCGCAGAAGTCGCCAGCGCGCTCGCCGCTGCGCAACAAACCGGGAACGCTAAACCCGCCGTCTTTCACTGCAGCGGAGCCCAGAACGCAGGCAGCTTGCGGCCCTTGGCAGATCTCGGTTGGCGCACGGCCAGTGTGCACTGCATTTTGAGTTTTGCGAACGTAAGAGCGGCGGTACAGCAGTTTGCAGAAACTGCTTGTGCACTGGAGGGCGAGGCCACTGCCTGCGCAGTGTTGGAGCCCGCTTTCCGAGCCATAGGCGGCCAGTGCTTCCGGGTAGCGGGTGAAGACAAAGTGCTGTACCACGCAGCGGCAGTGTTTGCGACCAACTTTCTGCCGGTGCTGCAGTCTGTGGCTGAGGCTGCATGGACCCGCAGCGGCGTGCCCGCCGAACTGATACCCCAATTGCGCGCCAACTTACTGCGCAATGCGGTGGACAACATCACCCGCCTGGGGCCCGCCGGTGCCTTGACCGGACCTGCGGCGCGGGGCGATGTGGCCGCCATTCAACGGCAGGCCGCAGTGGTGAGCGCATGGGATGCACCCAGTGGCGATGCCTACCAGGCCCTCAGCGCCTTGGCACTGAGGTTGGCCGGGCACTGAGCCCGCTGCCGAGCCATGCAAGACGTCATCCCGCAATTGCTGCCGGTGCCGCACGATCTGCAGCCCTGGCTGGAGGCCGCTGTCGTCGTGAAGGCCCCTGCAACGCTGACGCAGTCACACTTTCCCGCCATGATCTCGAGCATGCTGGTGGTGCGTTTGCAGGGTCTGGTGGTATGTCGGGGCGAAACGGTGCCGCCATCCGCCTGGATCAGCGCCAGCACCGTGCCTGCAGACTATCAACACAGTGGCGAGGTGCATGCCGTGGGTCTTGTGGTGCGCCCTGAAGCGTCGGGAGCGCTCTTTGCCAATGCACGGGGACTTAGCAATACGATGTACCCGCTATCCGGTCTGGTAGGACCCCGATGGTCTCGGGTGGAGCAAGAAGTGCTGGCTGCCCCAGAAGATCAGGCACAACTCGGGGTGCTGTTCCGCTTTGTCCGGGCAAGAGATCGCACCACCGTCTTCTTGCGAGACGCGCAGGCAACAGGCGCTTGCCTTGTTGCAAGCGGCAGCGCTGACCGGAGCACCCGGCGATCCATCCATGCCATGGAGTCAGCGCCAGCTTGAACGGCACTTTGCCAAACTCTGGGGTATGTCGCCCAAGCAATTCGCGCTGATTGCGCGCCTGAACAGTGCGCTAGGCGATGCACTCGCAGAGCCGGGCGGCTCCGTCGCAGATCTGGCGATGGAGCATGGCTATTTTGACCAGTCGCACCTCGGGCGCGATGTACGCCGACTGGCGGGACACCCCCTGCCGGCCATGAAGCAGAGTACACAAAACACTCTCACAACACACTGGCCTTTGCAGGCGGGGCGGCATATCCTGCCAACCCCCAAACCTCACGCTCTTGAACCGCCTCCCGCGCGCAAGCGATAGGCCAGGTACAGAGGCATCACAAACGCGAGGCCTAGGCCAGAGCAGGCAGCAATGCAGAGCCAGCGCCAGGCACCCAGACTACGGTCCGTAGCGACCCAAACCGAAAACGCCAGCGCAGCAAGATAAACATCGAAAGTGATGCTGGTCGTCAGGGAGTTGGCAAATGCATCACGCCAGAACACCTCCGGCATGACGCTGCCGCCGCCCAGAAAGTACACCGTATTGAAGTACTAGGGAACGGCCAAGCCCAATGCGGCAAGCACCCACAAAAAAACACGCAAAAGACGAGTGGAAGAAAGATGTGGCATCGGTCTCATCGGCCTGCTGCGACAGACCCCCATGAAGTTGTTGAAGCACCGATTGAACCCGCCAGCCCCCCACCAGGGCTAGGAAAAAACCGACATTCTCATTGCGGCCGCAGCGGCCAAGCTGCCCATAGTTCAGGCGCCCAATGGGCAGCCCCGCCGGCAAGGGCGGCCAAGACCGCCAACAAAGCCACGCCCAGTACGACACCCGAGAGCATGGCCAAGCCGTCTTCAAACACCAGCCCCAAGCCGATGAGCACCAAGGCCGCTGCCGGCACCACATTACCGAAAGGGATAGGCATAAAAATGATCAAGGCCATGGCAGCCACAAAGGGGGCGAGCCAGACGCGGTGACCGGGCTGCATCCACCAGCGCATCCGTGTTCGCATGACAGCGGAAGCCTTTTCATACATCCACGCCAGGGTGTTCAAGGCCCGCCGTGCCATGGAGGGCGAGAGTTGAAAACGCCCCACCTTGCGCGGCATGACCAGGCGCGGGTAGTAGCGCCAGATCATCCAAGCCACCATCACCATGCCCATCGAAAGCAACATGCCCGCGCCGGGCACGGGCAAGAGACAGGGGACTGCAAGCACCACCAGCAAGGCACCAGGCCCGGCCCGGCCATGCAGCCGGAACAGCTGCTGCAGGCTCAGGGGTTGATCCTGCAGCGCTGCCGCCGCGGCCCGCAGGCGGTCCGCCTGCGTGTGGCGATCACTCATGCGTGCTCTTCGTTCTTGCTGGTACGCACACTCAGCCACATGGTCGTTGCCAGAATACCCACCACCACGCCCAGGGAAACGCCCACAGGGATTTTGTAGATATCGATCAGGCACATCTTGGTACCGATGAACACCAGAATCACAGCCAGACCGTAGTTCAACAGGTGGAACTTGTTAGCCACGGCAGCCAGCAGGAAATACATGGCACGCAGACCCAGGATCGCAAACACATTGCTGGTCAGCACAATGAAGGGGTCACTGGTGATCGCGAAGATCGCGGGGATGGAGTCCACCGCAAAAATCACGTCCGTCAGGGCCACCAAACAGATCACCATGAACAGGGGTGTTGCGATCTTTTTGCCGTTTTCCACGGTCCAGAAATTCTCGCCGTCATAGTTCTTGCTCACGGGCAGGATCTTGCGCAACAGCTTCAGGGCAGGGTTGTCATCCAGGCTGGGTTCCTGGCCGGCAGCCCACCACATCTTCACACCGGTGAGGATCAGGAAAGCACCGAACACATACAGAATCCAGTGGAACTCGGCAAGCAACCAGCCACCCACCAAAATCATAATGGTGCGCAACACGATGGCACCGATGATGCCGATCATCAGCACCCGCTTCTGGTAGTGCGTTGGCACCGCGAAATAGGTGAAGATGAGCAAGAACACAAAGATGTTGTCGACCGCCAGCGATTTCTCGATGAGGTAACCGGTCAGAAACTCCAGCGACTTGGTGTTCGCGATTTCGGTCGAACCGGTGGTGTCTTTGACCGCCCACCAGAACAGGCCATTGAACAGGAAGCTCAAAGCGATCCAGATGAGGGACCAGTTGAGCGCCTCTTTGACGCCTATGTCATGCGCGCCCTGTTTTTTGAGGACGACGAAGTCGACGAAAAGCGACACCAGAACGATGCCGACGAAGGTGGCCCATAGCCACAGCGGTGCGATTGTTTGCATATGCAAGACCCAGAAATGGTTGAAACATTCCCTGTAGGTCTTGCGGGAGAGCGCCGGATGGCGCCTCTGCATGTTCCGGCCGGGGTAACAGAACCACCCGCGACGTACTGACGAAACATGCAACCCCGGCACCTGCGCGCCGGGAATGCTACTCCCCTAAAGGTGCACCGATCATGACAGAAAAAAACGGAATCTCACGAGTAAGCTTGCGTTTCCCGGGGGCATTAGCTATCAAATAAATAGCTACTCACGCATATTTCATGAGCGCTGGAGGCTTATTTCTCTTGAAGCCTGGATTGCACCAACCGCCAGAGATAGGTCGCCAGACTCGTACCCGCCACCACAGCAAGCACCAGTTGCACGCCATGGTTCTCCGGAAAATCCAACTGCTCAGTGAGCAGATGGAAGATGGACAAAGCCACCAGCACGGCGGCAATGCGCGGCCCCCACGCGGACGGCGCAAACTGTTGTTCCGGCAAGCGGATCCAGATCTGATGTCCTAGCAAACCGGCGAGCAAGCCCAGACTCGCTCCCACCGCCACGTCACCCGGCCAATGGGCGCCGACCGCAATGCGGGAGAGTCCGGCGCCTGCTGCAAGCACCAACAGCCACCAGTGACGCCGGCGTTGGGCCACCGTGAGGGCAAAGTAAATGCCCGCAGCGACCGCGAATGCGGTCAGGGTATGGCCGGAGGGCATAGAGACGTTATGCAGCAGCTCCCCCACCACGCGCATTTGCGCGTTGTCGACCACCGCCGCAGGGCGCGGGCTCTCGATCAAGAACTTGCCGGTGCGAGCAAACAGCACGGCAAAGGGAGCCGCACACAGCCAAGCCACCATAAGGCGAGGCGCAAATACCAGCAATGGGGCCGTTACCGCCAGCAGGCCCCAGCCATTGCCCAACAAAGACAAACCGGTCCAGAATTCGGCCGCCACCGGCGCACACCATTGGTTGATGGTGATGAAGAGCGTGGGCTCCCACAGTTGCAGCCACAGAGGCGTGCTCAGAACAAAAATCACCAATGGCCACCACCAGCTGCGGGCGGACACCGGGCTGGCAAGTGCGTGGGGCGTAGTGGGGCGAGGCATGGGCATGTGGTTTCAGGAATCGGGCGCGAGTGTAAGTCGTGGCTGTGGCGTGCCACCAGACCAGCCTCGGCAGTTGTAGAAACGGAAGCTCGCCAGCGGCATTCCCCAGTGCTGCACCGGCAAGTTCTCCAGCAAGGTGCAAGATGCAAACCCGTGCGCACCCACGGGTGGCTCATAAGCCATGTGGGACCAATCCACCAGCAAGGCACCTTCGCCTGCGGGCAAATCGCCGACCCAGAGTTTGAATTGGGAATCACCGTTCTCCAGCACAAACACCGGCAGGGGCCGTGCATACCAGCCCAGGCGGCTTCCCAGCGTCCAGTTCTGCACAGCGACCCGGGCTAGCCCTTGTTGTGCGGCCAGGGTTTGGGCACGGGCACCCGCCACGTCCCATCCGTGCAAGTCGGCAAACGGGTTCGGCTGCGGAGCCACCGCCGCATCGCTGCCCTTCACGGCAGGCCACCCTGCACTGAGCATCAAACCCAGCAAACCTGTACAGACCAGCATTTGCAATGCCGCGAAGGACACCGACCACCAGCGGGCGGTGCCACGCCACAGTTGCGCCAGCCCCCAACCTGCAAAAGGCGCAAGCGCCACCCAGGACGGTGCCGTCCAGTGCGGCAGCGCGGTGCCGCCGCCCGACATGTACGTGAAGATCGCAAAAGGAATGGCAAACAGCCAAGCCAAGGGGCGCAAAGCGGGCGAGGCAGTCCGCCAACCCGGCAGGGCGAAGAGCAACAGGGGCCCGAATACCAATAGCTGCATCAGCACAAAGCGCAGCACATGCGACAGTTGCCACGCACTACCCTTGCCGTGGGCGATTTGGTAGGTGAAGGAAATCCATTCGTTCCTGGAGTTCCAAATGAGAACAGGCGCAATCAACAGTCCGGCGATGGCCATGCCACCCCACAGTGCAGGCAGGCGTAAAACCCGGATCCCTTGGGCACCGAGGACGCATACCGCAATCGCCAGCGCGGTGAACGCGGCGGTGTACTTCGCCAAGCCCGCCAAACCCAACAACACGCCCATGACCCACCACGGCGCGGCGCGGGTCATCGCGCCGGGCTGCATCAAGGTCCAGGTCTGGTGCATCAGGGCTACTGTGAGCGCCATCAACAAAGTGTCAGGCAGCAGGCCTATGCCCAGCACATGCAACAAGGGCGCCAACGCAAGTGCCAGCACAGCGGCCAATGCGGCCCGGGGTGCCAGCGCTTGGCCTGCGAACAGCCGAAGTGTCAGCCGGTGAACGCCCCACACTGTGAGCAGCCAGAAAACGCCCGGTACCAGACGCAGTAAGGCAACAGGTGCATCCAAGGCCACCAGCGGCATCTGTACCCAGCCCACCAGGGGTGGGTGGTCGAAGTAACTCAACGCAGGATGGGCGGCATACAACAGGTAGTGGGCCTCGTCTACCGAGAGTCCGATCGCAGCGCCCAGCACCGCATGCAGCACCAACACCGCCAGCATTACCCGGTGGGCTACAAGGTGCTCAGGCGCTGGCGGGAGAGAGGGGAACAAAACTTGCAAGGGACGAGTCAGAGGAAAATGTCGACCCCGCAGTCTAATCTGCACGTCCGATGCCCCCACTTGAGGAAGCCCATGCCCACGTACCACGTCGAAATGTTTGAAGGCCGCTCGCCCGAGCAAAAGAAAAAGCTGGTCGAGGAAGTGACCCGCGTTACTGCTGAAACCTTGGGCTGCTCGCCGGAAGCGGTGGACATCATCATCACTGAGGTGAAGCGCGAAAACTGGTCCACCGGTGGCAAGCTCTGGTCGGAGCCACGCACATAAGCTCATGCACATTTCGTCCGGGTCGCGCTGCCCAACCTTGTACCCCGCAGAGTAAACTGTTTCCATGTGCCAACTGCTTGGAATGAACAGCCATTTGCCGGCCAGCCTGACGCTGAGCTTTACCGGTTTTTCGCAGCGCGGCGGCTGCACCGATCACCACTCGGACGGATGGGGCATCGCCTTCTTCGAGAGCGAGGGCAACCAACCCGGCAAGGCGGCGCGGCATTTTGTGGACAAGGAAAGTGCGTCCACTTCGCCGATTGCGGCCATGCTGAAGAGCTATCCGATCAAAAGCCACAACGTGGTGGCCCATGTGCGCAAGGCCACGGTGGGCGCAGTGACCCTGGAAAACTGCCACCCCTTCACCCGCGAACTCTGGGGCCGCTACTGGGTGTTTGCCCACAATGGCGACCTCAAGGAATTCAACCCTCCCCTGCACGGCAGTTTCAAGCCCGTGGGAAACACTGATAGCGAGTTGGCTTTTTGCTGGCTGCTTCAAGAGCTGAACAAATCCCACGCGGCTGTGCCCACCGTGGAAGAGCTCACCAGCACCTTGGCCGAACTGGTACCCCGGATTGCCCGGCACGGGACCTTCAACTTTCTCATGAGCAACGGCCAGGCCCTGTGGGCCCATGCAAGCACCAAACTTTGTTATGTGCTGCGGCAACACCCGTTTCCGGAGGTGCAGCTCAAGGATGACGATGTCACTGTGGATCTCTCTCACTTGAATGGCCCCGAAGACATGCAGGTGATAGTGGTGACCGAGCCGCTGACCACCAACGAGGCCTGGGTAGCCATGGAGGCCGGAGAGCTACAGGCTTTTGTCGATGGGAGACCTCTTGCTCGCGCCGTTTGCAAAACCACCTTGATTGCGGCCGCCGCAGCCGCTGCGGCACAGCGTGAAGCAGAAGAGGCCGCCAAAGCCGCAGCCCTGGCAGCCTCCGCTGCAGGTTGAGTTTCGCCGGGCTCTAGGGCTTGCAGCCGAACTGGCCCTTCTTGGTGTTTTCAAAGTAGCTCAAGTCGCCCTTACAAACCGGCTTGGTGGCCGGAAGGGTGGTTCCCGGCTTGGCGGTGCAAGTGAAAGCGCCCGTTTTGGCATTGGGCTTACCGGAGATCTTCCAAGGTTTTTCGCACAGCTCTGCGGGTTTGGCAGGCGTTGCGGCCATCGCTGCGCCTGTGACTGTGATGTCCACGGCACGCTCAGGACCGCCGCAGTTGGGGCGATTCTGAACATTCTTGCCCCCCAGCGTCACATGGTAAGAACCGGGCTTGTCAAAAGTGCGGGTGATCACCAAAGGCACAGGATTGTTGACGTCGCTGACAGCATCTTTGAATGTTCCGTCGCCGAATCCGACTACGAAGCCACAGTAGTTCCCACTGACGATATCGATATTGGCCGTGATGGTGACCGGCTCACCGACCTTGATCTGGGTGCTGGAAGCGGAAATGGTTCCGAGTACTTGCGCATGTGCGGCACATGCCAGCAAAAGGCTGGCGCTGACGGCAGAAAAACGTGTCATTTGACGGTTCATAGGGCTGGTTCTCCGGGGGGCATGCCGCGGCACCTGTGTGGGCTGCAGACCATGTTCACCTGATTCTGCGACCCGAACAACCCATTGGTACCAGCATGGACCCACCCCGGCCATGAAAAAACCGGGAAACGTGAAGAATTGCCCCCGGTGAGCGGTGTGAGGCCACCCTGTCCGTTAGATTCAGTCAGCTGCCTGAGCCGCTTCCAGTGCATCCATGAACATGGCGGGCACATCAAACCCGGTCTGGTCGGTGATCTCCTGGAAGCAAGTCGGGCTGGTGACGTTGATTTCGGTCAGGCTGTCGCCGATGATGTCCAGCCCCACCAGCAGCAATCCCCGTGCGGCGAGGATGGGACCGAGCGCCACAGCAATCGCACGGTCACTGTCGGTGATCGGCCGGGCCACGCCCTTTCCGCCGGCTGCCAGGTTGCCGCGCACCTCGCCGCCCTGGGGAATGCGCGCCAGGCAGAACGGCACGGGCTTGCCGCCTATGACCAGCACCCGTTTGTCCCCTTCACTGATCGCGGGCAGGAACTTCTGCACCATCAAGGTCTGGGCACCGTCCTTATTGAGCGTCTCGATGATGCCGCCCAGATTCAGGCCGTCTTCTTTCACCCGAAAGATGCCCATGCCGCCCATGCCATCGAGGGGTTTCAAGATGATGTCGTGGTGCTCCGCATGGAAGCGGCGTACATCATCCGCATCGCGGGTCACCAAGGTGGGGCCGATGAACTGGGGAAACTCCAGGATCGCCAGCTTCTCGGGGTGGTCGCGCAAGGCGCGAGGTTTGTTGAATACTTTGGCACCCTCGCGCTCCGCTTGCTCCAGCAGATGTGTCGCGTAGAAGAACTCGCTGTCAAACGGCGGGTCCTTGCGCATAACCACACAGTCGAAGTCCTTGAGCGCCTGGGGCCGTTCGTCGGGCTTGCTCTGCGCGGCGGTAAACCACACATCCGGCTCGCCGGTGAGCGTGATGTCACGCACGAAAGCCGTTACCACGCCCCCCCGTTGCCACATGATGTCCTTGGGCTCACAGACGCTGAGACGGTGACCCCGCTTCTGCGCCTCACGCATCATGGAAAACGTGGTGTCTTTATAAATCTTGAAGGATTCAAGCGGGTCAGCGACGAAAAGAATGTGCATGCTGTTTCTTTGCAAAAAGGGGGGGCTTGTCAGGCACCGTGCCTGCCAAACCCACTGGTCAGTCCTTGGCTTGCGGCGCGCGGGCTACATGTTGCACCAAAAGTGCAAACACCCCCGCCACCACGCCCCAAAAGGCGGAACCCACACCGGCAATTACCACCCCACTGAGTGTGACCAGAAAAGTAATGAGTGCCGCTTCACGGTTGCGCTCGTCCTGCAACGCGGAATGCATGGCACCACCAATGGTGCCCAAGAGGGCCAACCCGGCTATCGCCGCCACCAGTTCTTTGGGAAAGGCGGTCAACACACCGGTAATGGCCGCACCAAAGAGACCAATCACCACATAAATCGCACCACAGGAAGCAGCCGCTGTGTAGCGGCGCGCCGGGTTGGTGTGGGCTTCCGGCCCCATACAGATGGCAGCGGTGATGGCGCTCAGGTTCAGCGCGAAAGCCCCGAAAGGTGCCAACACCAGGGTCATCAGCCCGGTCAGGGTAATGACTTTGGAGATGGGAATACCCGTATCGCCGCCTTGTGCATGACGGTCGGCAAAGCCGGCCGCTTGTATAGCCGCGACGCCAGGGAGGTTCTGCGAAGCCATGGTCACGACAAACAAAGGCAAAGACATACTGATGAATGCCGCCATTGAGAACGCAGGTGCAACAAATACCGGCATCGTCAAGCCAAAGTGGATGTTTGCGCCCGTAAATTCTGCGCGAGCAGCTACAAAAATAATAGCTACCAGCAGAGTGAGCGGTACTGTATACCGGGGCAAAAAGCGCTTACCGAGCAGGTAAGTCACCAGCATCAGAGTCACCAAGGGCAATGCGGTTTGGGCGGCGGCAAAACCTTGCAAGCCGAAACGAGCCAATACACCGGCGAGCAAGGCTGAGGCTAGCGCCAGGGGAATGCGGTTCATGACACGCTCGAACCAACCGGTGGCTCCAGCCACGGTGATGAGTACCGCGCACAACATGAACGCACCCACACCATCGGCCATGTTGAATCCGCCTGCGGTCGCCGCGGTGGCCAGCACTGCCGCGCCGGGCGTGCTCCATGCGACCATGACCGGCTTCTTCCACCACAGGGAGGGCAACAAAGAGCAAAGTCCCATGCCGATACCCAGCGCCCACATCCACGAGGCGACCATCTCGGGCGTTGCGCCCAAGGCCAGTGCCGCCTGAAACACAATCGCCACCGAGCTGGTAAAGCCCACCAGCACCGCCACAAAACCGGCAGTGAACGCCGAGAGACTCAGGTCTTTGAAAAATCGCATTCCCGCATTGTCAGCGATGCGGGCAGCGCCCCGCGCAGCGACGGAGCACGGGGGCCAGGTGTCACCGCCGGGCCGCCCCAAGGTGAAACACGCCCCCACAGGGGGCAGCGCCCCGCGCAGCGGCGGAGCGTGGGGGCCTAAATTTCAATCTTGGAGCCCAGCTCCACCACGGAGTTGTTGGGCAGGTTCAGAAAGTCCGCTGCAGCGCTGGCGTTGTGGTGCATTTGCGCAAACAACTTTTCACGCCATGGCGCCATGCCTTCACCCAGGGTGGGCACCACGGTGTCACGCGACAGGAAATAACTTGTGGACATCGCATCCAGTGCGCAACCGCGGCCACGCATCTGTTCCAGCGCTTTGGGCACATCGGGGTCGTTCTTGAAACCGTAATTGATAATGACCTGCCAGCAATCATGGCCGAGCGACTCGATCTGCAGGCGTTTGTCCAATCCGATCCACGGCACTTCGTGGCTCTTGACCGTCACAAACAAATTATTGGCATGCAACACCTTGTTGTGTTTCAGGTTATGCAGCAGGGCGTTAGGCACACTGCCTTTGTCCGCCGTCAAAAACACGGCCGTTCCTTCAACGCGAGCCGGTGGGCTGACAAAGACGGCCTCCAGAAAACTCGACAGATCCAGCGAATCGGCACGCAGCTTTTCGTTCAGCATCCGGCGACCGTCCTTCCAGGTCACCATGAGCGTAAAGATTGCGCCGCCGATAGCCAGGGGGAACCAACCGCCTTCAAACAGCTTCAGCATATTGGAGGCCCAGAAGGCGAAGTCCACCACGAAGAAGAATCCCGTCGCACCAACGCACAGCCACAGCGGGTACTTCCAGTTGTAGCGGATGACATAGAACGTCAGGATGGTCGTGATCAGCATGTCGGTACAGACCGCAATACCGTAGGCGGCCGCCAGATTGCTGGATGACTTGAACATCACCACCGCCAGCACAATGGCCACGAACAAGCCCCAATTCACAAAGGGCATATAGATCTGTCCAGTGTCTTTAACGCTGGTGTGGTCAATCCGCAAACGGGGCAGGTAGCCCAATTGGATGACCTGTTTGGTCACGGAGAACGCGCCCGAGATCAAGGCCTGCGACGCGATGACGGTCGCCATGGTGGCAAGGCCGACCAAGGGCACCAGGGCCCAGTCAGGCGCCATCAAATAAAACGGGTTTTTGACAGCTTCCGGGTGGTCCAGCAGCAAGGCGCCTTGACCGAAGTAGTTCAGGGTGAGCGCCGGCATGACGATAGAAAACCAGGCGAGCCGGATCGGTTTTTTCCCGAAATGCCCCATGTCGGCATACAGGGCCTCTCCGCCGGTCACACACAGGACCACCGCACCCAGAATGATGAAAGTGGTGCCGGGGTTGTTCCACATAAAGCCCAAGGCGTAATGCGGGCTGATCGCCCACAAGATGCGCGGCTGGTCAATGATGTGGCTCACACCAAGGACGGCAATCGTGACAAACCAGACCACGGTGATCGGACCGAAGAATTTGCCAATACCGGCGGTGCCCCGCTTTTGCACGGCAAACAGGCAAAACAAAATGACCAGCGTGAGCGGGATCACAAAACGCTTGAAGCCCGGGGAAATCACCTCCAGACCCTCCACGGCGGAGAGCACCGAAATGGCCGGGGTAATCACCCCGTCACCGTAGAACAAGCAGGTGCCGAAGATGCCCAACAGCAGCAATACCCGACGCAACTGCGGTTTGTCTTTCACGGACTGCGAAGCCAGGGCCAACATGGCCACCAACCCGCCTTCACCATGGTTGTCGGCGCGCAGCACCAGCACCACGTACTTGATGGAGACGATGACCGTCAGGGTCCAGAAAAAGATGGAAAGGATGCCGTAGACATTGGCTTCGGTGAAAGGCACATGGCCGGACCCGAAGACCTCTTTCAAGGCGTACAACACGCTGGTGCCGATGTCGCCGTATACAACGCCGATGGCACCGAGGGTGAGTGCCGCGAGAGACGATTTGGATGCTGACACAAAAACACCCGGCCTGCGATGGACACCGGGTTCCGTTCCTTGAGGGATCGCTATTTTGCTCCCCGCAAAGGTCGCCGCAAGGGGCTAATTCTCTAATCGCAAGGTTTTCGCTGTCTTGTTGCAGCGCAACAACTGGACCGCCGCCCCACGTGTTGCAGGGCTTGACGGCGCTCAGTCGTAGCGCTCTGCGTCCGGATCGGTGGCTTCCAGTTCATAACTGGCGGCCAACATGGCCAACCGACCGATCACGCCATACATATAGAAGCGATTCGGGGCACTTGCACCCGGGCGCACCCCGGGTTGAGGTAAGTGCGTACTCTCGGCGAAAGCCAATGGCACATAGCTGGAGCCGGGTGCGCTGAGGTTTTCATCCACCCCGCGCTCTGCATGCATCCGGTAGAAGCCTCCGACCACATACCGGTCCATCAGGTACACCACGGGTTCGGCCACGGCATCGTTAATCCGCTCATTGGTGAGCACACCTTCCTGAAGGATGAGCTCCAGGGGATCGGGTGCATCCTCCACTCCGGCGCCCATTTTGCGCAGCTTGGCTTCGAGATCTTTGGTGTCCCGTACCGACAGGATGGTATTGCCACTGGTCCGGTTATCGGCCTTGATCACGAGGAAGGGCTTTTCCTTGATGCCGTATTCCTTGTACTTCTTTTTTACTTTGGTGAGCATGCCGTCGATGCGGCTGGCCAGAGCGGCCAGGCCCTCGGGGGTACGCAAGTCCGCCACGCCGTACTTCTCGTACATGGGTGTGATCAGCCAGTGATCCACGCCGATAAGCTTGCCGAAGCGCTTTGCGACTTCTTCATAACAACGGAAGTGGGTGCTCTTGCGACGGGTGGTCCAGCTGGCGTGCAAGGGGGGCAACAGGTACTGCTCGTGCAGGTCTTCCAAGATACCGGGCACACCGGCACGCAAGTCGTTGTTCAGCAGGATGGTGCAAGGATCGAAATCCTTGACGCCCAAACGCCCTTTGGAGCGAACCACCGGCTCGAGCGTGATGGACTCGCCGTCCGGCAGCTCGATGGTGGTGCTTTTCTTGATGTCGGGGCTGATGGAGCCGATGCGCACATTCAATCCGGCCATGTTGAAAATGCGGCGCAACTGCGCCAGATTCATCAAGTAGAAGGTGCTGCGGCTGTTATTTTCTGGAACGATCAGCAGATTGCGGGCTTCGGGGCAGATCTTTTCAATCGCGGCTTGGGCGGCCTGCACAGCCAGCGGCAACATGGCGGGAGTAAGGTTGTTCCAGCCGCCGGGGAAGAAGTTGGTGTCGACCGGCGCCAGCTTGAAACCCGCATTGCGTACGTCTACCGCCGTGTAAAACGGGGGCGTGTGCTCCATCCACTCGAGGCGGAACCAGCGCTCGATGGCTGGCATGGAGTCCAGCACTCGCTGCTCCAGTTCGTTGATGGGCCCGGTCAGGGCGGTAATGAGATGCGGGACCATGCGCTGTTGGCTTTCTTTGAATGAAGGTGCACACCTTCGGGGAGGTGCACCTTCATATGGGAGTGACCAACCAGTTTACAACATGACCGAATCGACTAAAACAACTCCGTAGATCCGTAACGCATGTCTTTGATCAAACCACGCTGCAACAGGTCTCCATGGGATTGGACCTGATTGCGGCCCATTTCTTTGGCACAGTACAAGGCACGGTCCGCGCGACCGATGTTTTCGGAGGGCGATCGCGACGGATCAATGATCGTGTAGCCCACGCTGACCGTCACCTTTTCCACCTGCGGGAAAAAATGCGCCTCGACTTTGGTCCGCACACGCTCAAACAGGGCGTGCATCGCTTGCGCTGATTCAGCCCCCGCAACCACCAGAAACTCCTCCCCGCCATAGCGGTACACAGGGTCGCTCTTGCGGAAACAGCTGGAGATCAATCGCGAGACCAACAGCAGAATTTCATCGCCCAGGATGTGTCCGTAATCGTCGTTCACTTTCTTGAAGTGATCAATGTCGATCACAGCGAGCGCGTACATCTGCACCACACTGCTGCGGCGCGCATCTGCCTGGCTGGCGCCCCTCCCCAGGACCGACCACATCCGGTCGATATTCAGGTCCATCGCATGGCGGTTGTACAAGCCGGTCAGGCGGTCGCGCTGGCTTTCATCGAGGAGTGCATGGTAGTTGGAGTACACCCGCAAAATGCCGTTGATCAGTTCCTGATCATGCTCACCCATGGGCTTGCTCAGGCGCATGCTGATCAGGCCACTCAAGCCCAGTGAGCCCATCAGGGGAAACATTTGGAGCCCACCGCTTTCCGTGCGACGGGCAGCAGGCTTGAGGCTAAGGACCACGGTTTGTGCAAGACTGCGCACGTCTTCCGGGACTTCGATGTTCGAGTAGACCGTATCGACCTGCTCGGTATCGCGTCCCATGCTTCCACCGCGCACCTCAATCTGGCGGTAGTAATGCAGTACCTTGGAAACCTCGTGATTGGCATCTAGTGTCCATAGCGACAGGTCTTCGACATGGACTGTGGAGCCTATGGCCCGCAAGAGACTGTGCTCGATCGCGACAAAGTCGCGGGTGGCGGTAATTTTCTCCAGTTTGGAGAGAAGCGAGATGCTCACGTTGTTGACTTTCCGGTTCCAACTGCGCTTATGAAGCGCATGTTTTGTAAAGCGTCTTGCTAGTCGCCTAAGTTACACCCGGAAAACAGCCAAAACAAGGAAATATTCCACAACTAGGGTTTCTCAGTACAGGAAGTAGAGGGCTTACTCCCAATTCATTTCCGCACTTCGCCCTCACCCAGCACCACGTACTTCAGGGACGTGAGACCTTCAATACCCACGGGGCCGCGGGCATGGAATTTGTCGGTGCTGATACCGATTTCAGCCCCCAAGCCATACTCAAAACCATCGGCAAAGCGGGTGCTGGCATTCACCATCACGCTGGCGGAATCCACCTCGCGCAAAAACCGTTGGGCATGCACGTGGTTGGTGGTGAGAATGGCGTCGGTATGGTGGCTGCTGTATCGGTTGATATGCGCAATGGCCTCGTCCACACCGGCCACCACTTTCACACTGACGATGGGCGCAAGGTACTCCTCGTACCAGTCTTGCTCGGTAGCAGGCACCAGTTTTGCTCCTGAATCGGTAGCTGCTTGCGCAGTATCCACGGGCGCCAGCAGCAATTTTCCTTGCAAAACAGCCAGCGCCTCGGGGTCGCAGCGCATCTCTACGCCCTTGTCGGCGTAGACCTTGCCGATCAAGGGCAGGAACTCAGCGGCCACACCTCGTGCCACCAGCAGACCCTCAGTCGCATTGCAGGGGCTGTACTTGTTGGTCTTGGCGTTGTCCGCCACCTTGACGGCCATAGCGATGTCGCAAGGGTCGTCCACATAAGTGTGGCAATTGCCGTCCAGGTGCTTGATGACAGGCACCTTGGCATCGCGGCTGATGCGTTCGATGAGGCCCTTGCCACCGCGGGGAATGATCACGTCCACAAACTGTGGCATGGCAATCAACTGCCCCACCACTTCACGGTCGGTGGTCTGCACCAGCTGCACGGCGTCTGAAGGCAAACCGCTCTCAGTGAGCGCCTGTTGCACCAGCTTGGCCAGCGCCTTGTTGGAGTCAATCGCCTCCGAGCCACCGCGCAAGATGCTGGCGTTGCCGCTCTTGATGGAGAGGCTGGCGGCCTCGATGGTCACGTTCGGGCGGCTCTCGAAAATCATGCCGAACACACCGATGGGCACTCGCATCTGGCCCACGCGGATACCGCTGGGCTGCTGTTTCATGCCGATAATTTCGCCGATCACATCGGCCATGGCGGCCAGTTGCTCGCAACCTTCGGCGCAGGTTTCCAGCACCTTGGGGGTAAGTTTCAGGCGATCCACCATGGGAGCAGACAGTCCATTGGCCACCGCGCGCTCAATGTCCTTGGCGTTGTCCACCTGCAAGGCCTGGGTGTTCTCGCGCAGCAGCTCCGCCAGGCGGCGAAGCGCTCTGTTTTTCATAGCTGCCGGCGCACGCGCCATCAGCGCGGATGCCACTTTTGCTTGTGAACCAAGGGCCAGGGTGTATTCGGTGGTGTTGGTGGCGTTCATGGGCTGATTTTCGCAGATGTCTAGGCGCGGGGCATTCCAACCGCTTTCTCTAGAATTCATCAATGCTCCATGCCAACACGATGAAATCTGCGGCCCTCTGTATTGCCCTTGCGATCGGTAGCCTTATCGTGGGTGGGTACCTGGCCGGGCTTCTTGGCATTGTGCTGGCCGCACCGCTAGCGGGCGCGCTGGTATCGCGTGTGTTAATCGATGGGGTTGCAGGGGGTTACGGGGCCATGCGGGCGCATGCCTATGCGAGTGTTCAAGGGCGGCACTACGCGTACAAAAGCATCTCGATCTCCATAAAGGAGGACGAGGACGGACACCGGTGGCTCAGGGTTAAAGACATTCGCCGTGTATTGCGACACCTGCCCAAAGACGCCACCCTGGGACGCATTGAGCCGGAACGCACCAGTTCAGGCCCGGATGGCAAGAGCATGCATATTCGTGCCGATGCCTTGCTCCATTGGCTATCCAAGGCTCAGTCGAGTGAATCCATCCGGTTCAAACTGTGGATTGAGCGAACCGTCCACTTTCCTTCACCAGCCGCCATGCGCGATAGAGCGCACGCGGCGCCGTCACTGAACGATGACGCTGATTGAAAGGTATTCAACTGCCACCCAAGGTGCCAGACCAACGCTCCAGATCCTGCACCACGGCACCTAAAGTCAGCGCATCGGCAACTACCGCGGACCAAGCCGGAGAGGCCACCCGCACACCCGACTGGAACAGCGCTTCTTGCATGCGCTGCCTGATCTGTTGCTGCCACAGCGAAGCCTCGGGCATGCCGCCCAGCGTGGTCAGCACCCGCTGCTTGGCCTCCACCATGCCTTGCACACGCATCAGGCGCAGCAAGCGTTGCTGCATCTCGGGCTGGGAAGACAAGCGGTCTGCCTGGCGGTGGATGGCTTCGTTGAGCAGCATCTCGCTCACCTGCGCTTCGTCGTGGCAAATGCGTGTCCAGACGATCTCGCCCTCGAAGTGCTGCAAGCTGCGTTTGAAGGCGACCGGGCCGGCCTGCAGCGCATGGGTATGGAAAAAACAAAATCCACGCTCATTCCACTGCTGGGCCTCCAAGCGGTGCCAATCGGCATCAAGCCGGTAGTGCAGGCGAATGGAGATCTGGTTGTGGCGCTGCACGTTCCGCTGGGCAGGGGTGGCATCAGTCACATGCGTCTCCGATCGGTCCCTTAGCGGCGTGGACCGCCTGCGGGTGCCGCCTTGGTTTGCCCGGCGCATAGTGCACACACCTGCAAGGCGAGCCGATGTAGCGCCTGCCAGCCGGAGCTGGGCCAATCCGGCTGCTTCAAGCCTTTCACAATGCCGTCCACCGCATGGGCGGACTGCAACAGCTCCGCCAAGGTGCGCTCAGAGAGCTTCGGCAGTACGCGTTCAAACAGGCGCTCTTTGGCGCCCCAGATGCGGTTTTCGCGCAGCGCCATTGGCAGGGGGCGGCCTTGGCCCATGGCGTCTTTCACGCGCTTGAGGGCGCGGATGTCTTCGGCCAGGGTGTAGTGCACCAGCACTTCGGCCTCACCCTCCGCCTGCAGGCCATCCAGCATGCGTTGCACCCGCCCGGCCTGGCCGGCGAGCACAGCCTCGGACAACTTGAATACGTCGTAGCGTGCCACATTGAGCACGGCACTCTCCACCTGCTCCAGGCTCAGCACGCCGCCGTGGGCATCGGCGGGAAACAACAAACCCAACTTCTGGATTTCCTGGTGCGCGGCCAACAAGTTACCTTCCACCCGATCCGCAAAAAACTGCAGAGTGCGCTGCCCCTCTTCTCCGGCCGCCACCCGCTGGCCCTGCGCACTCAGGCGCTGGGCGATCCATTGCGGCAAAGCGTTGCGCTCCACAGGATCCACCTGGAGGGTGATTCCATAGCTCTCCAGCGCAGAAAACCAGGCGCCGGATTTGGTCATCTTGTCCAGCCGGGGCAAGAGCACGATGGTCAAGGTGGAATCATTGCCCTGCGACGCTTCCGCCAGCTGCTGCAAAGCGACACTGCCATCCTTGCCGGGCTTGCCACTGGGAATGCGGATTTCCACAATCTGTTTGTCTGCAAACAAACTCAGGGAGCCACCCGCGGCCAGCACCTCGCTCCAGTCAAAGTGAGCCCCGGCGACCGTGTGCGAGGTCCGCTCGGTGTAGCCCTGCGTGCGGGCGTGGGCGCGAATGGCGTCCAGCGCTTCCTGCTGCAACAAAGGCTCATCGCCATGCACCGTGTACAGGCTCTTAAACCCGCGCTGCAGGTGGTTGCTGAGTTGGTTCGCTGCGAGTTGCATAGGAGCTTGAGTTTAAGGCCCCCACGCTCTGCCACTGCGCGGGTCGCTGCCCCAACTAACGAAGGGGTTCCAATGAAACCGTGGGGCTAGTTTCAGCTTGGGGCGGCCCGGCGCTGAAACCAAGGCTCCCACACTTCCCCGGCAGTTCAAGCTGCCAGTTCCATAGTCGCCCGCTCGGGCGCCAAGACGGCGCACACCAGATCGGTAGCAGCCTGGGCGGTGCGGCCACCAAAGTCGCGCAAAGGGTTGTACTCCGTGAGTTCCATGGCCACAAAGCCGGCTTGCTGCTGGCAACCCGCAAGTACTTCCAAGGCGTCCGCCAAACGTATGCCCTGCTCCACCGGCGTGCCGGTGCCCGGGGCGTCCCGCGGGTCCAGGCCATCCAAATCAAAACTGATGCCCCAGCCTGCGGTGCCGCTTTGTGCAATGGCTTGCGCCTCAGCAAAGCAAGCGGCGAATCCGCGCTCCTGCACTTCCGGCATGTACATCACCCGCACGCCCAAGCGCGCGAGCAGTGCCTGCTCGGCGGGCTCATAACTGCGGGCACCGATGATGGCCACATGCTCCGGACGCAGTTTTCCGCTCCAACCGAAAAGCCCGGTCATGCCCGGCGCGCCATGACCCAACAGTGCTGCCAAGGGCATGCCATGCGGGGCCTGGGTGTCTGAGGTATCCGGTGTGTGGGCGTCCAAGTGGGCATCAATCCAGATCAGCCCCAAATCGCCTTGCGGGCGCAAATGGTCTGCCACCGCACTCCAGGTGCCGACGGCGCAGGAGTGGTCGCCACCCACGACCAGCGGCTGCTGGCCATGTCGCAGA
Source organism: Comamonadaceae bacterium (assembly GCA_027488985.1). Lineage (GTDB taxonomy): Bacteria > Pseudomonadota > Gammaproteobacteria > Burkholderiales > Burkholderiaceae_C > Allorhodoferax > Allorhodoferax aquaticus. The sequence goes on from JAIYAR010000018.1 coordinate 217,205, forward strand.
ACTTGCTGCACAGCCATGGACAGGTGGTCCGAAAACACTTCGATCGCATGCAACCTGCTGGTGGCCAGCATAGGCTGTGCGTTGATGGTGTCGCCCCAGGTCACCTTACGCCCGGTGTCCGCGAGCCCCCTCGCCATGCCGTGCTCTTTGAGCGCAGCAGCGCCCCATTTGCAACCGCCATCACTGGCCCCTTCACCGACGGCCGCGCCGATGATGTGCAGGACTTGATCGTTCATGCTGCTTTGCGCAAAACAGGACGGGTCGCCGTGGCGCAGGCAAACAGGTCCTTGGGGTCCGCCATCTCCGGCACCAGCTGCACCGTGCTGCCCACGCCCAGCTTCTGGGACAAGGCATGCACATAGCGCAGGGCCGACAGGTCTTCCAGCGCAAAACCCACCGAGTCGAACAAGGTCACTTGCGCGGCGTTGTCGCGCCCTGCCGCTGTGCCGGCCAGCACCTTCCAGAGTGGATGGGTCTCAAACTCAGCGGGCATCTGCTGCAGCTCGCCTTCCACACGGGTTTGGGGTTCAAACTCCACAAACACTTTGGCGCGGTTCAGAATGGCTGCTTCCAATTCGGTCTTGCCGGGGCAATCTCCACCCACGGCGTTGAGGTGCATGCCCGGTTCGATCATGTCGGCGGTCAGGATGGTGGCATTGGTCTTGTCCGCCGTGACGGTGGTGACAATGTCGGCGCCGCGCACGGCCTCCCGGGTGGAGGCGCAACGCACGATGTGCAGCTTGCCCGCATCGGTGTAGGGGCGCAGGTTGACGACGAGTTTTTCGGTGGCTTTGGCATCCACATCAAACACGCGCAGCGTTGTAATACCCAGCTGCGTCATGAAGGCAATCGCCTGGAACTCGCTCTGCGACCCATTGCCGATCAGGGCCATGGTTTGGCTGTCCGGACGGGTCAAGACCTTGGCCGCCATGGCGGAAGTAGCGGCGGTACGTAGCGCGGTGGTGATGGTGAGCTCGCTCAGCAGCTCGGGGTAACCGGTAGCCACATCTGCCAGCACGCCAAAGGCCATCACGGTAGACAGTCCTTGCAAGGGGTTCTTGGGGTGGCCGTTCACGTACTTGAACGCGTAGAGGGCGTTGTCCGACACGGGCATCAACTCAATCACGCCATCGCGGCTGTGGTTGGCGGTGCGGGGGGATTTATCAAAATCGTCCCAGCGCAAAAAGTCTTCACGGATGGTCTGGGCCATTTCCGACATCATGGGGGCCAGGCCGTGCTGGTGCACCAGTGCTTGCATGTCGTGGACGTCGATATAGCGGGTCATGGGGTTCTCCTCGGGGCCGAGCGCCGGGGAAGGATGCGGAATCCGCATCTACTGCACTGCCGGCTGCTGCGTCTAGTCTAGGAGAGGCACAGAGGCATGAAACGACGAACTCCGCATGGCAAAGCGCGCAAAGCGCCGCACACCCCCAGAAATACTTCCGAATCGGAAGCAACCTGCAAACGATTACCGGGTGGTACGGACCATCAATGGGAAACCGGCGAACTCTTTGACGGTTTGCAACTCGGTGCTGGTAACCACCTTGTCGATGCCCAGCCCCACATCATCAATCCAGGTGTTGGTGAGGTCGCGGTAGTGCGCCAGATCGCGGCAGGCCAGGCGCACCAGGTAGTCGTAGCGACCACTCACCAGATAGCAGGCAATGACTTCCGGGCAGGCCACCATGGCCTGCTCGAAGCGCTGCACCGTGGCCTGACGCTGGTCCTTGAGCGCGATCTCGGCAAACACCGACACATGCTCGCCGATGGACTGGCGCGCCAACAAGGCACGGTAGCCTTCAATATGCCCTTCGTCTTCCAGCTTGTGGATGCGGTTCAGAGTGGCTCGGGCCGAAAGGTTGACCACTTCCGACAGCGCCTGCGCGCTCATGCGCCCGTCACGCTGCAGCAGCTCCAGCAGGGTCTGGTCCACCCGGTCCAAGGCCACGGCTCAGGGCTCCAGGGTCTTGACGGCCGCAATCCGGCGCAACAACTGCTGCACGATGTCGGACTGCATGTCGCGGTAGAGCAGCACCTCTTCCGCCTCTTTGGCCAGCACGGCAGATTCGTTGAAGCTGATGTCCCGCTCCTGCAGGATATCTGTCGGCTCGATCAAGTCGCGCCCCTTGGAGCTGCGCATGCGAAAGCGCACCTTGATGCGCAGCTGGTACTCCCGCACCTGGCCAGAGGCGTTCAGCGCAACGATGACCTTCTCGCGGGTCTCGCCCAGGATGTCAACAATCACATCCGGCAAAGCGCCACCCGCAGCAGGCGCCACCGGGCGCACCATGCTGCCCAGATAACGGCTCAGCTCGGATGCGACCGCGCCCCCCTTTTCGGGAGTGACCGCGATCGTCTCAAACACATAGGCCTGCTTGCCGCGCAGCTTGAAGCCGCAGCCCCCCAGCAACGCGGCGGCAGGCAGAGCAAACAGGTTGCGGCGGTTCAACATGGTGCTCAGACGACGATGTTGACCAGGCGGCCCGGCACCACGATGACCTTCTTGGCAGAGGCGCCTGAAGCATGGCTCACAAACACGTCACTGGCCAGCGCGGCCGCTTCGATGGCGGCCTTGTCAGCGCCTGCCGGCACGCGCACGGCTCCGCGCAGCTTGCCGTTGATCTGAAGCACCAGTTCGATCTCGTCTTGCACCAGGGCTGTCGCGTCCACCTGGGGCCAAGGCGCATCCAGCAGATCGCCCAATGCGGAGGCATAGCCCAGCTCGGACCACAGGGCGTGCGACAAGTGTGGCGTAGCGGGGTACAGGCAACGCAGCAGGATGCCGAAACCTTCGATCAGGGCCACTTGTGCACCTGCGCTGTCCATGGCTTTGAAGCCTTCCAGCGCGTTGATCATTTTCATCGCACCCGACACCACCGTGTTGTATTGCATGCGCTGGTAATCAAAGTCCACCTGCTTGAGCACGGTGTGCATTTCCAGTCGCAGCGCCTTGGCTTCCTTGCCGAACTCCACGTCATTAAGGCTCTTGGCGCCCGCCACGCTTGCGCGAGCAGCTACAGAATCCATAGCAGACAACTTGTAGCCGAAGTTCCAGACACGGCGCAGGAAGCGGTAGCTGCCTTCCACCGCCGAGTCGTTCCACTCCAGCGTGGCCTCGGGCGGCGAGGTGAACATGGTGTAGATGCGGGCGGTGTCTGCGCCGTACTTGGCGATCAGCTCCTGCGGGTCCACACCGTTGTTCTTGGACTTGGACATGGTGCCCACGCCCTCGTAGTCAATCGCGGTCCCCACCGGCAGCGAACCGTCGGCGCTGTCCACCTGGACAATCAGCTTGGCGCCCACTACCTTGCCGGCTGCGTCATGCACGTGCTCCACATCCTTGGGCCAGAAGTATTCCTTGCCGCCCTTGGCGGTGCGGCGGCTGTAGATGTGGTTGAGCACCATGCCTTGGGTCAGCAGCTTGGTGAAAGGCTCGTCCACCTTGACCAGCCCCAGGTCGCGCATGACCTTGATCCAGAAGCGGGCGTACAGCAAGTGCAGGATGGCGTGTTCGATACCTCCGATGTATTGGTCCATGCCGCTGCCGCCGGTAGCGGCATTCTGGTCCCGCATCCAGTAGTCAGTACCGCCGGCCACCATGGCGTCCGGGTTCTTCGGATCGCAATAACGCATGAAGTACCAGGACGAGTCCACAAAGGTGTCCATGGTATCGGTCTCGCGGCGCGCGGCCTTTCCGCACACCGGGCACACCACCCCGGCGTGGAATCCTTCGTGCTTGTGCAGCGGGTTACCGGAGCCATCGGGCACGCAGTCCTGCGGCAGCACCACGGGCAGGTCTTTTTCAGGGACCGGCACGGCGCCGTGTTCATCGCAATGGATGATCGGGATGGGCGTGCCCCAATAACGCTGGCGGCTCACGCCCCAGTCGCGCAGGCGCCAGGTGGTTTTCTTCTCGCCCAAGCCTTTGGCTGCCAAGTCTGTAGCCACTGCATCGACCGCTGCTTTGTAGGCCAAACCGTCGTACTTGCCAGAGTTCACCGTCACGGCGCGCTGCTTGTCGCCATACCAATCAGCCCAAGACTCCAGCGAGAAGGTTTCGCCCTCGGCGGAGACGACCTGCTTGATCTCGATACCGTACTTCTTGGCAAACGCAAAGTCGCGCTCATCGTGAGCAGGCACGCCCATCACGGCGCCATCGCCATAGCCCATCAACACATAGTTGCCTACCCACACCGGCACGTGGGCGCCGGTCAGCGGGTGGGTCACGAACAAGCCGGTGTTCAGGCCCTTCTTCTCTTGCGTGGCCAGCTCGGCTTCGGTGGTGCCACCGGTTTTGCACTCTTCAATAAAGGCGGCCAGCGCGGGGTTGGAGGCTGCAGCGTGTGCAGCCAGAGGGTGCTCAGGCGCCACCGCGCAGAAGGTCACACCCATTACGGTATCCGCACGGGTGGTGAACACGTACATGCGGCCGTCGCCGATCAGGGCTCCGCTTGCGTCCTTGATGTCGTGGGTAAAGGCAAAGCGAACACCTTCGGACTTGCCGATCCAGTTTTCCTGCATCAGGCGCACGCGGTCGGGCCAGCCGGTGAGCGTGGCCTTGTCGTTACCCATTTGCACGTGGTCCAGCAGCTCTTGCGCGTAGTCGGTGATCTTGAGGTAGTAGCCGGGGATCTCGCGCTTCTCGACCACCGCACCGGTACGCCAGCCTTTGCCGTCGATCACCTGCTCGTTGGCCAACACGGTCTGGTCCACCGGGTCCCAGTTCACGACTTGGGTCTTGCGGTAGGCAATGCCTTTTTCCAGCATCTTCAGGAACAACCATTGGTTCCATTGGTAGTAATCGGGATCGCAGGTGGCGACTTCACGGCTCCAGTCGATGGCCAGGCCCATGGCCTGCATCTGGCCCTTCATGTACGCAATGTTCTCGTAGGTCCACTTAGCAGGGGGGACTCTGTTTTTGAGCGCCGCGTTTTCGGCAGGCAACCCGAACGCATCCCACCCCATGGGCATGAGCACGTTGTGGCCGTTCATGCGCAGGTAGCGGGCCAGCATGTCGTTGATGGTGTAGTTGCGTACATGACCCATGTGCAGCTTGCCGCTGGGGTACGGCAGCATGGAGCAGGCGTAGAACTTCTTCTTGGGCTTGCCGTCCACGCCCACGGCGTTTTCGGTGACCCGGTAGGCGGTATCGCCATTCCACAAAGGCTGTGCCCAATGGGCTTGCGCGGCTTGTTCTACGTCGAGGTGCTGGTACTTGTCTTGCATGGGGAATGGGCAGCGGTCACGCTGCCGTGAAGAGAGGCTTGGTGCGATTTTAGGCGCTGCACCGCGCGCGGGGTTCAGGGGGAGGCGGACGCCTCGGGTTCGGCTACAAATCCGATCTGGCTCAAGCCCGCTTTTTGGGCCAAACCCATGACCTCCACCACGCGGCCGTAAGGCACGGTGGAGTCGGCGCGCAGACGGACTTCGGTATTCGGGTTGCGTTTGGCAGCGTCGGTCAAGGCATTGGCCAAAGCGGGCTTGTCCATGGGCGCATCGTTCACATAGGTCTGCCCTGCAGGATCGATGGTGACCGCTATAAATTTGGGAGCATCCGCCGCTTGCGTACCCTGCGCCTGTGGCAAATCCACCTTCACGGCGCTCACCATCAGGGGGGCGGTGATGATGAAGATCACCAGCAACACCAACATCACGTCAATCAGCGGCGTCATGTTGATTTCGCTCATCGGCTGCGCGCCGGACGGGCGTTCCAAGCGGCCGAATGCCATTCAGTCCGCCTTGGGGCTGCTCAGCAGCAGTTCGCGCAGGTCCAGGGCAAAGCCTTCGAGATCGGCCTCCAGACGGGCGACCAGACGGCCGAACACGTTGTACGCTAACACTGCGGGAATCGCCACGGCCAAACCGGCCGCCGTCATGATCAATGCCTCCCCCACCGGGCCGGAGATTTTGTCGATGCTGACCTGCCCGCCACCGGTAATGCTAATCAACGCATGGTAGATGCCCCACACCGTGCCCAACAGTCCCACAAAGGGGGCGGTCGATCCCACGGTAGCCAGCAACACCTGACCGGACTGCAGACGTTGCAGCACGCCGTGCAAAGCGTCACGCAGGACGCGGGTGAGTTGTTGGCCCTTGTCACCGGCAGCTGCCAGAGTCCCGGCACCTTGGGTCTGCGTGGCTTGGACCAAGGGCAAGACCAGACCCTCCCGGTCAAATGCGGGTAGCGCCGCCAACGCGGCATTCACATCTGCCGCTTGCCAAAAGGCCGCGGTACTGCGCGACACGTCGGTCAGCGCGCGCTGCAGCAACCAGCTTTTCCAGAAAATCACAAACCACGCGGCAATCGACATGCCCAGCAACGTCAGCGCCACGGCGGTGTGAACCGCATCCCCTTGAAAAAGCAGCTGCAGCGGGCTCATTTCAAATTCAGTACGTCAAACATGTCATACAGCCCCGGCGCACGACCGGCGAGGAAACGCACAGCGCGCAAGCTACCTTGGGCATAAGTGGCGCGACTGGACGACTTGTGGCTGATCTCAATCCGCTCACCGGTGCCAGCGAATAGCACGGTGTGGTCACCCACGATATCTCCTCCGCGGATGGTGGCGAAGCCGATGCTGGAGGGGTCGCGCTCGCCGGTCACGCCGTAGCGCTCATAGACAGCGCATTCCTTCAAATCACGGCCGAGCGCATCGGCGATAACTTCGCCCATCTTGAGTGCGGTGCCGGAAGGAGCATCTACCTTGTGACGGTGGTGGGCTTCCACGATTTCAATGTCATAGCCGGTGGAAAGCGCCTTGGCCGCCATTTCCAGCAGCTTCAAGGTCACGTTCACGCCGACGCTCATGTTGGGCGCCATCATGATGGGGATGGACTTGGCAATCTCGGCGATTTCGGCCTTTTGTCCGTCGGTAAACCCGGTGGTGCCGATTACTGCGGCAACACCCAATTCGCGGCATACCTGCAAGTGCGCCAAAGTGCCCTCGGGGCGAGTGAAGTCGATGAGCGCCTGACTATTTTTCAAGCCTTCGCGCACATCTGCAGTGATCAATACACCGGTAGCTTGTCCAGAAAATGCACCTGCGTCCAAGCCCAGCGAGGGGCTGCCGGCAATGTCCAAAGCACCGGCCAGTGTGCAATCGTCCGCAGCGCGGACAGCGTCAATCAACATCTGGCCCATGCGGCCGGAGGCGCCAGCAATGGCAATGGTGTGGGTCATGGTCAAAAGAGAAAAGAAAAATCAGAGGCCGCCGGGTTCCAGAGGCGGGTAGACCTTCGCAGCGCCATCAGGGGTCGTTGCCGGTTCGGGCGCTTCGGCTCTTTTGGGCGCTGGAAACTTTTTGAGCGCTTCTTCGGAAGCGGTGAGCGATGGAATTGGACCCTTGATGGCTCCGCCTTTGAGCGTCGAAACGAATTCGGTTTCACTCGGCAGCTCATCCGCCTCTATGCGGCTGATCACGTCATTGGCAAAAAACACTGCGACTTTGCGCGCCTGAGGCTCACTGCCCTGACGCTTGAGCGTGAACACATAATCCCAGCGATCGGCATGAAAAACACTGGTTAACAAAGGGGTTCCCAGCACATCTTGGGCGATGGCGCGCGGCATTCCAACCCTTAGTACAGCCAACTGCTCGCGTGTCACCACATTACCTTGCACGATGTCAATCTTGTAAGGCGTGATCGCGCTTGCGACTTTGTCACCCGAAGTACCCAACGATCCGCAGGCGGCAAGTGCCGCCGCCATGAAGACCCATGCTACGGAAGAGAGGCGACGGAAGGAGAAAAGAGGCATGGAAATTGAAGGACGATATGATCCGGTCATTGTAGCGGCAGGCCTTTTCGGGCCTGTTTGATGACCATGCCAGGAATGTGCCGATGAGCAATATCGAAGAATTGAAAAACACGGGCCTCAAGGCCACGGTCCCACGCCTCAAGATCTTGGAAGTGTTTCAAAGAGGTACTCAGCGACACATGACCGCCGAAGATGTGTTCCGCGTCTTGTTGCAGGAACGGTCAGATGTAGGCTTGGCCACGGTCTACCGGGTATTGACTCAGTTTGAACAGGCGAGCATTCTGAGCCGCAGCCATTTTGAGAGCGGCAAAGCGGTGTACGAGTTGAATGAAGGGCAGCACCACGACCATTTGGTCTGCCTCGACTGCGGTCGGGTCGAAGAGTTTTACGACGCGGAGATTGAGAAAAGACAACACGCGGTTGCCAAAGCCAAGGGCTTTGCAATTTCTGACCACGCCCTCAGTTTGTACGCCAATTGCACCAAGGGCGCCTGCCCCCATCGCAACAGCAGCAATTAGCCGCCTTGGGCCATCGCCTTGCGGTGGCGCTCCACGAACTCCTGGTAAGTGTCAATACCGCGCAACTGCAGAATCGTGTTGCGTACCGCGGCCTCCACTAGCACAGCAATGTTCCGGCCAGCCACCACCTGAATCACCACCTTGCGCACCGGTATGCCCAGCACATCCTGCGTCAGGGGCTCATAGGGAATGCGTTCGTAATCCCGTTCCAGCGTTTCCCTGCGAACGAGATGCACGATCAACTTCAGACGCATTTTGCGGCGCACCGCTGTCTCACCAAAAATACCGCGGATATCCAGCAGGCCGATACCGCGCACTTCCAGCAGGTTTTGAAGTAGTTCCGGGCAACGCCCCTCAATCGTGGTTTGGTTGATGCGGTACAGATCTACGGCATCGTCCGCCACCAAGCCGTTTCCACGTGAAATCAACTCCAAGCCGAGTTCACTTTTGCCCAAGCCTGATTCGCCGGTAATCAGAACGCCCAGCCCGAGGATGTCCATGAACACACCGTGCATGGACATGCGGTCTGCAAAGTGCTTGGAGAGATAGGCCCGAAGAACATCGATGACGAAGGCGGAAGACTCTTTGGTCGCAAACATGGGGATTTGTGCTCGCTCGCACATCGCCAACAAGGCTTGAGGAGCGACTTGGCCATCCGCCAGCACAAGCACAGGCGGCTCCAAGGTCACGATGCGGGAAATACGGCGGGCGCAGTCTTCCGGGGTGGCATTAGTGATGTAGGTGATCTCGCGCTCGCCGAGAATCTGAACTCGATAGGGATGGATGTAATTCAAATACCCAACCAAGTCGGCGCCGGAGCGCGCTGCCTTGATGGCGACCTCATCAAATCTGCGCTCCGAGGCCCCTAACCCGGCAACCCATTCCCAGCGCAAATGCCCCCTGAATTCCTCAAAAAGTGCGTCTGCGCTGACTGCGGTGGGTTTCAATGCGGCACCAGACAGCGGTGGGAGAAATTAAGCTACTCGGGCGGATTGCCATCCGGCAATCAGGGAATGCAAAAGCGTCGCGTCTGCACACGTGGTGATTTGTTCACGCAAGGCGGAATCACTAAGTAATTCAGCGATTTCCGACAGGATTTCCAAGTGTTTCTGGGTTGCCGCTTCGGGCACCAGCAGGAAAATCAGCAAACTCACAGGAACGTCATCCGGAGAGTCAAAGCCGATGGGGTGTGCCAACTGAAACACCGCAGCCATAGGAGACTTCAAGCCCTTGATGCGACCATGGGGAATGGCCACTCCATGACCTAGACCGGTGGAGCCCAAACGTTCACGGGAAAAAAGACTGTCGGTGACGAGCGCGCGACTCAGACCGTGCAGGTTCTCGAACAGCAGGCCGGCCTCTTCGAATGCACGCTTTTTGCTGGTGACATCAACTTGCGCAAGTACTTGCGAAGGAGGGAGGATAGACGCTAGGCGGTTCATGGTAAGGAGCGGATTATGCACACAAAAAAACCGCCCGTGTCTGGGCGGTTTTGGTGTTGTCGTCTCTATTGCAACACTACATCAGACGCTTGGGGGCCTCATGGTGGTGATTTTGCAAACGGTCCTTGTGGCGGACCACTTGGCGATCGAGCTTGTCAACCAGATCATCCACAGCGGCATACAAGTCAGAATGGGCGCTTTCTGCAAACATGTCACTGCCTTTGACATGGATGTTGCACTCGGCGCGCTGCCGTCGTTCCTTTTCCTTCTGCTTTTCAACGGTGAGTAGCACCTTGACATCTACCACTTGATCGAAGTGGCGCATGATGCGATCGAGCTTGGTCGTGACATAACTACGCAGGGCCGGGGTAACTTCCAGGTGATGACCGCTGATCGTCAAATTCATAAATAGCCTCCAGTTGCTCTCAGGGTTGAAAATGCCTTCTGCAACCTAGCAGTCGGCGCTCAAACTTGTTAAACGATTTGCGCTGTTTATGAATCCACTATGCGCCCGAATCAGACCAATTGCAAAGTCTTTTTTGTAATGCACTGCAGCAAAGAAATGACTTCAAATTTCATGATTTTCCAGCTGCTTGATGGAGATTGAGTCTTCCCCCAACAACCACCGCCAAAACGCTGGCAACAGCTCCGATGAGGGCCGCACCCCAATAGTTTTGCACCAGCCCGGCTGCATCACGGCTAATGATGTAACCGCCCACCAGGGCGGCAAGTCCCATGGCGGCGGACTGTACCGACGCATTCAGGGTCATGAATGTGCCGCGCAGGGCCGGGTTGGCCGCTGAGGTCAACATGGCCATGCCGGGAATCATGCGCCCGCTGCCACACACGAAAAATAGGGTCGAGACCGCCAAAGCACCCCAGAGACCGACTGCGCCCAGCAAGGTGAGTCCGATCAGGGGCAGCAAAAACACTAGGGCGATAGCCCTGAAAGTCTGGAACTTACCCCAGCTATCCGCCAACTTCCCGAACCAGCGCGCAGTGATCAGCGTCGCCACCCCCCCGCACAGGTATACATAAGGCACCTGATCAGCACGCAGACCAACATTGGACTGCATGAAGATGGTGATGTACGGTATCACCGTGAAGCCGGAGAACATGAGCAAGGCGGAAAAAGCAAAAGCACGCAGGTGGTTGCGATCTCTGAGCACCTCGGAGATCCGCGTCCACGCCGATACCGGCACTTGCGTCCGTAAGTGCGCATTCAGTGCGGGAAGGGTCAGAAATGCAAACACAGCAAACAGAACGCACACCCCCGCGATCAGCAGGAAGGGGATGTGCCAGCCGAAGTGCGCCGCCAAAAACAAGCCCAGCGGCACGCCTGCAACGGTAGAAACTGAAAATGAGGTCATCACGATGCCCATGGCGTGGCCCCGCCGCTCAAAGGGAATCACGTCTCCCACAATGGTCTGGCTCAAGGCAGACAACACGCCACCGAAGATGCCGGCACTGACTCGTGCCAGCAGCAAGGTTTCGTAGGTCGGCGCGACACCACAGGCGAAGGTTGACAAAGCAAAAAGTCCGTACAACACCAGTAGCAAACGCTTGCGATCAAAACGGTCTATGTAAGTGGAAGCAAGCAATCCGGAAGCACCACCGGCCAGCGTGTATGCCGAGACCAGCATGCCGAACTGGGCATCGCTGATTTGAAACAGCGCGGTCAATGCCGGCCCCAGCGGCATCATGATCATGAAGTCCAGGATGTTGGTGAACTGGATGCCGGCGAGCGTGATCAGCAGCCATCGCTCTCGGGCGGGACTCATTGGAGTGGGCATGGGAAAGTAAAAAGAGGACGAACCGGTGGGGAGGTGAACACTCTATCACTGTGCACGGTGCGATAATTTGCGCTTCTGTATTACTGGAGAACGCTCCTTGGAAACCTACCCTAGTCGGTAGCTTTCAACTCCCACTACTGCACCGGGGTTGAAAGCACCCATTTCCCGCCTGCAGCCAACTTATTTGGGAGTGAGCCATGCTCAACATTTTTACGCTCGCAAATGGTCGACTCTTCCAGGAAGAGATCGAGTCGCTCGAAGAGCTATCCAAGTTCCAGCCGATCTGGGTGGACTTGGAATCCCCCACGCTCGAAGAGAAGCGCTGGGTCAAACAGTATTACGGACTGTCCATCCCGGATGACGCGATGGACGAAGACATTGAAGAGTCAGCCCGTTTTTACGCCGAGGACAACGGCGATCTGCACATCCGCAGTGACTTCTTGATTGCCGACGACGACGAGCCCCGAACCGTGCGGGCTGCGTTCATCCTGAACTTGGTGAACGACGATCTCAAAAGCAAGGGCGTGCTGTTCTCTATCCACGATGAAGATGTGCCGGTGTTTCGCCTGCTGCGGATGCGGGCGCGCCGGGCTCCGGGGCTGATTGAAGACGCCAAAGAAGTCTTGCTCAAACTCTTTGATGCGGACGCCGAGTATTCCGCGGATACGCTTGAGGGCATCTATGACGAGCTGGAGAAGGTTAGTAAAAAGGTGCTGTCGGGGAACGTGACGGATGCCATTGCGGGCGAAGCGCTGGGCGCCATTGCCCGCCACGAAGACTTGAGCGGCCGAATCCGCCGCAATGTCATGGACACCCGCCGCGCAGTGAGCTTCATGATGCGCAGCAAAATGCTGAACGCCGAGCAGTTCGAGCAGGCGCGACAGATTCTGCGCGACATCGATTCGCTGGACTCTCACACGGCCTTCCTGTTCGACAAAATCAACTTTTTGATGGATGCGACGGTGGGTTTCATCAACATCAACCAGAACAAGACCATCAAGATTTTCTCGGTGGCCAGCGTGGCTTTGCTGCCGCCGACCTTGATTGCAAGCGTCTATGGCATGAATTTCGAGTTCATGCCTGAACTCCGTCAAACATGGGGCTACCCGTATGCCTTGGCCTTGATGATCGCCAGTGCGGTAGTGCCCATGTGGTACTTCCACAGGCGGGGATGGCTGCGCTAAGTGCCAATTAGGGCTCTGGCGCTCATGGAAACTTCGCAAGCAGCTACTCTTTTGATAGCAGATTCAGTATTTCCATGACAAAGGCCCGAGCGTAACGGCTTGCCGTCTCTCGCACGAACTGTGGAAAGTCTGCGTGTGCCGTGTCATCGGCACGGTCTGAGATAGTGCGCATGGCCACGAAGGGAACGCGGTAGTCGGCACACACTTGGGCGACAGCTGCGCCCTCCATCTCCACTGCCAAGGGGCGGTAGCCGTAGGCGGCCAACCCGTCCAGCAAGACTGCCACTTCGGCAGAGCTGCTGATAAACCGGTCACCACTGGCGATCAGCCCCTGGTGCAGATGAGCCGGATACTGTTCCGTCCGCAACACTGGCTGCACCCGTTTGAAGGCTTCGCAGGCGGTGGCTGCCAGTGAGGCATCTGCGGCAAAAAGTGCTTGCCCGCACAGCGGAATCTCGAAGCGCGGAAACAGGGGGGATGCATCCATGTCGTGCTGCACATAGTGGGTACCCACCACCACATCGCCCACCTGAACCCCGCGCCCTACCCCGCCGGCTACGCCGGTAAACACCACATGCGTAGCACCGAAATGTGCAATCAAGCCCGTAGCCGTGGTCGCTGCAGCCACTTTACCGATACGCGAAAGCGCCAGCACCACCGGGAGGCCTTGCATGCGGCCAGTCCAAAAGACGCGCCCTCCATGCACCACCTGCTGAGCATTTTGCAGGTGCTCCAGCAAACCCTCTTGTTCTTCAGCGAGTGCGCTCAGTATGGCGATGGGGGAATCAGGGCTCATAAAGTCAGTTGCTGTTTCAAGTCACGCACCCTTGGGGATACCCTCAAAACAAAAAGCGGCCCGGAGGCCGCCGTTGTCTTTGGGCGATTCCCCTTTCCGGGAATGCCGAGATCATTTTTCGCGCAGTTCACGCCGGAGAATTTTGCCAACCGGGGTTTTGGGCAGGTCAGCGCGGAATTCCACCACTTTGGGCTGCTTGTAACCCGTCAGGTTTTCTTTGCAGAAATCGCGCACATCCTCTTCGCTGAGGTTGGGGTCTTTTTTGACGATCACAAGCTTGACGGCTTCGCCGGACTTGGCATCGACCACCCCCACACAGGCGCACTCCAGGACGCCGGGCATTTGAGCGACCACGTCTTCAAGCTCGGTAGGGAAGACGTTGAAGCCGCTCACCAAGATCATGTCCTTCTTACGGTCCACAATCTTGAAGAACCCACGGGCGTCGACTACGCCGATATCCCCTGTCTTGAAATAGCCATCCGGCGTCATGGCCTTGGCCGTCTCATCCGGACGCTGCCAGTAGCCTGCCATGACTTGGGGCCCCTTGATGGCGATTTCACCACTCTGGCCTTCGGCCACTTCCACACCCTCGTCATCCAACAGCTTCATATAGGTGCTGGGCAACGGCACGCCGATGGTGCCGGTGTACTCGTTGGAAGTGATGGGGTTGCAACTCACGGTGGGCGAGGTTTCGCTCAGGCCATAGCCCTCGCAAATGGGGCAACCGGTTTTGTCAAACCACAGCTTGGCCACAGCACTCTGCACCGCAGTACCGCCACCGACCGCCACCTTGAGGTGACTCCAGTCCACCGTATTGAAGTCCGGATGGTTGGCCAAGCCGTTGAACAGGGTGTTGACGGCAGGAAAGCTGTGGATGGTGTGCTTGGACAATTCTTTGAGCACCCCGGGAATATCACGCGGGTTGGGGATCAGGATGAGCTTGCCCCCGGTGCGCATAGACAGCATCATGCCGACCGTGAAGGCGAAGACGTGGTACAGCGGCAGCGCGCACACCGTGGTGGGTTGCTGGTCCGCCGGCACCTTGGCCATGGCAGGTGCGTACCATGCCTCGGACTGCAAAGTGTTAGCAATCACGTTGCGATGCAAGAGCACGGCGCCTTTGGAAACGCCTGTGGTGCCGCCGGTGTACTGCAACACAGCCACGTCATCGGCCTTGATGTCGGGCTTCTTGAAGGGGGCCTTGGTACCGCGTGCCACTGCTTCGTTGAAGCGGACCGCCTGAGGCAGGTTGAAGGCAGGCACCATCTTCTTGACGTTGCGCACCACGTAGTTCACAAGGGTGCCTTTGAGCAGGCCCAAGCGGTCGCCCATGGAACACAGCACCACATGTTTGACAGGCGTGGCTGCTATGCACTTTTCCAAGGTGTGGGCGAAATTCTCAATGATGATGATGGCCTTGGAACCGGAGTCCTTGAGTTGATGTTCCAACTCCCGTGCGGTGTACAAGGGGTTCACGTTCACCACCACAAACCCGGCGCGCAGGATGGCGGCCACGGCAATCGGGTACTGGGGCACATTGGGCATCATGATGGCAACACGATCGCCCTTGATCAGACCTAAGCCCTGCAAGTAGGCTGCGACCGCCAAGCTCAAGCTGTCGGTTTGACCGAAGGTGAGGTCCTTGCCCATAAAGTTGTAGGCCACGCGGCTTTCATATTTGCGAAAGCTTTCCTCCAACAACGCCACCAGGGAGGAGTATTTGGCAGGGTCGATGTCAGCAGGCACACCTTGTGGGTAGCTGCCGAGCCAAACGCGTTCAGTCATGTCTTGTGTCTCCGGTCTATTTTTGTGCAGCCTGCTATTTTCATGCAGGCCTACAAGGCCGCCCACGGTGTTTACCTTAGGCGGTCTATCCTTAGGGCTGCGCCTCTATTCGATGGCTTTGCCCATGTCCTCAACGACCTTCTTCGCGTCGCCGAACACCATCATGGTCTTGTCCATATAAAACAGCTCGTTATCCAGACCGGCATAACCCGCTGCCATAGAGCGCTTGTTCACGATGATGGTCTTGGCCTTGTAGGCCTCCAGAATCGGCATGCCGTAAATCGGGCTGCCCTTGGTGTGGGCTGCGGGGTTCACCACGTCGTTGGCACCTAGGATGATGGCCACATCTGCCTGGCCGAACTCGCCGTTGATGTCTTCCATTTCAAACACCTGGTCATAAGGCACTTCAGCTTCGGCCAGCAGCACGTTCATGTGGCCGGGCATACGGCCCGCGACAGGGTGGATGGCGTACTTCACGGTGATGCCCTTCTCGGTGAGTTTGGCTGCCAGTTCCTTCACTGCGTGCTGTGCGCGGGCCACTGCCAGTCCGTAGCCGGGCACAATCACCACGGTTTCGGCATTACCCAGCACGAAGGCAGCATCATCCGCACTGCCGCTTTTGACAGTGCGTTGCACCGCAGCACCCGCCGGACCAGCAGAAGCATCGCCCCCGAAGCCGCCCAGAATCACATTGAAGAACGAGCGGTTCATCGCCTTGCACATGATGTAACTCAAGATGGCGCCGCTGGACCCAACCAGGGAGCCGGCAATGATCAACATGCTGTTGTTCAAGCTGAAACCGATGCCCGCTGCCGCCCAGCCGGAGTAGCTGTTGAGCATGGACACCACCACGGGCATGTCCGCGCCGCCAATGGGGATGATGATGAGAACACCCATCACAAAACCCAACGCCAGAATCAAGGCGAAGTCCATGGGGCTCTGGGAATGCCAGAAGCCGAACACAAAGAAGACGGACGCCAGACCCAGCACCAGATTGAGCTTGTGCTGGCCGGGAAAGGTGACCGGTGCGCCTTGGAACAGGCGGAACTTGTATTTGCCGGACAACTTGCCAAAGGCAATCACCGAGCCGCTGAAGGTCACCGCACCGATGAAGGCACCGAGGGCCAGTTCAATGCGGTTGCCGCCGGGAATGGCGCCGCCTTTTTCGGTAATACTGAAGGCCCAAGGCTCGGCCACCGCAGCCACTGCGATGAACACGGCAGCCAAACCGATCATGCTATGCATGAAGGCGACCAGTTCGGGCATCTTGGTCATTTCCACCCGCTTAGCCATCAAGGTGCCGGCAGTGCCGCCGACCAGCAAGGCCCCCAGTACCCAGGCCATCCCGGTCATGCCATCCTGACCAAGCTGGCCAGCGAGTTTGAAAATCAGGGCACCAGTGGTGAAGACGGCCACCCCCATACCCACCATACCGAAGACGTTGCCACGGATGGAGGTGGTGGGGTGTGAGAGTCCTTTGAGCGCTTGAATAAAGCAGACGCTAGCAAAGAGATACAACAGGGTGACGAGGTTGAGGCTCATTCTTTGGCTCCTGCGGTGGCGGCTTTCTTCTCTTTCTTCTTGAACATCTCCAGCATGCGGCGAGTCACCATGAATCCGCCGAACACATTGACAGCCGCCAAGGCTACGGCCAGTACGCCCATGGATTTGCCCAGGGTGGTTTCCGTCAACGCCGCGGCCAACATGGCACCCACGATAACGATGGCGGAAATAGCGTTGGTCACGGCCATCAAAGGCGTGTGCAGTGCAGGGGTCACGGTCCAGACCACGTGGTAACCCACGTAAATGGCCAGCACAAAGATGATCAGGTTCAGGATGGTGGGGGAAACCATTTCCATGGTGTCGCTCCTTCAATGAGGTGAGTAAATGGAGTGAAGCGTAAAAAAGAGTGCGCGGTTTATTTGCGACGCACTTCACCGCCCTGGGTCACCAGGCAGGCTGCCACGATGTCGTCTTCCAGGTCTACGTGCAAAGCACCTTCCTTGTTGATGATCAACTTCAGGAAGTCCAGCACGTTGCGCGCATAGAGAGACGAAGCATCCGCTGCTACCAGCGCTGGCAGGTTGGTTTCGCCAATCAGGGTGACGCCATGTTTGACCACGGTTTTGTCGGCTTCGGACAGCGGGCAGTTGCCACCACCGTTCGGGCCCTTGCCCGCAGCAATATCCACAATCACCGAACCGGGTTTCATGGACTTGACCATGTCTTCGGTAATCAGGGTGGGGGCTGCGCGACCGGGGATCAGCGCGGTGCTGATGACCACATCGGCCTGCGCCACGCGCTTGGCAACCTCTGCCTTCTGGCGGTCCAGCCAGCTTTGGGGCATAGGCTTGGCGTAGCCGCCCACGCCGACTGCGGCTTCTTTTTCTTCATCTGTCTCGTAAGGGACGTCGATGAACTTGGCCCCGAGGGATTCGACCTGTTCTTTGACACTGGGGCGTACATCTGAGGCTTCAATCACTGCACCCAAGCGCTTGGCAGTGGCGATGGCCTGCAAACCGGCCACGCCGACGCCAAGGATGACGACCCGCGCCGCTTTGACGGTACCTGCCGCTGTCATCAACATGGGGAAGAAGCGTTGGTATTTGTCAGCGGCCATCATCACGGCCTTGTAGCCGGCAATATTGGCCTGGCTGGAGAGCACGTCCATGCTTTGCGCGCGGGTGGTGCGGGGCGCAGCTTCCAAGGCATAGGCATTGAGCTTGGCAGCCGCCAGGCGCTGCAGGCCCTCTACATCAAACGGATTGAGCATGCCCACCAGCGTGGCGCCGGGCGCCATGAGTGCGGCTTCCGCATCTACCGGTGTGCGAACCTTGAGCACTAACTCGCTGCCAAAGGCACCTGCTGCATCGGTGATTTCAGCACCTGCGGCGACATAGGCCTCATCGGTGACACTGGCAGCGATGCCGGCACCGGTTTGAACACGCACCGTGTGCCCTTGGGATTTCAGTTTTTTGACTGTCTCCGGGGTCACGGCAACTCGGGTCTCTCCCGCCAGGGTTTCAGCGGGTACGCCTATGTGCATGGGGCACTCCTATAGAGTTGGAATTCAAGCTGTCTGTTAGCTTACATGAGTTTCCATGCATTCCGTAAGGCTAAAGTGGCGGCTTTCGGCAAAGACTTTTGCGCCAATTACACATAATCAACCATGACCGAACGATGGAAACCCAGCGTTACCGTAGCTGCAGTGGTGGAGCAAGACGGCAAGTTCCTGCTGGTGGAGGAGCACACACAGGAAGGTTTGCGGCTTAACAACCCGGCGGGCCACTTGGACCCCGGCGAGTCGCCAGCTCAAGGTTGTGCCAGGGAAGTGCTGGAAGAAACCGCCTACCCCTTCGTGCCCACGGCACTGGTGGGCATTTACCTGTCGCGGTTTGTCAGAGAGCGCCCTACCGGCCCGGATGACATCACCTACCTCCGGTTCGCATTTTGCGGCACCGTGGGTCAAGTAGTTGCGGGGTGGGTGTTGGACCACGGCATTGTCCGGGCCGTCTGGCTGACACCGGAAGAAATTCGTGCCAGTCAGGACCGGCATCGCAGCCCCTTGCTCTTGCAATGCATAGAGGACTATCTGCGCGGTCAGCGCTACCCCCTGGAGGTAATTCAAACTGATTTGAGCGTCTGGGCTCCTTGGAACTTGCTACAAAAATAGTAGCTATCCGCGCTTAATCCATAAGCGCATATCGCCAATTCACCTCTGAATGCCGGCATTTGGTCCTACGACTAAAATCAGGCGATGAGCAAGCAACGTATCGTGGTCGGCCTGAGCGGAGGCGTAGATTCAGCAGTCACCGCCCATCTATTGAAACAACAGGGCCATGAGGTGATCGGCATCTTCATGAAGAACTGGGAAGATGACGACGACAGCGAATACTGCTCCTCCAACATCGACTTCGTCGATGCCGCGGCCGTAGCCGACGTGCTGGGGATTGAAATCGAGCATGTCAACTTTGCGGCCGAATACCGTGATCGTGTCTTTGCGGAGTTCCTGCACGAATACCAAGCAGGCCGCACCCCGAACCCGGACATCCTCTGCAATGCGGAAATCAAGTTCAAGGCATTTCTGGACCACGCCATGCGACTGGGTGCCGAGAAAATAGCCACCGGTCACTACGCCAGAGTGCGCTTGAACGACGGGACTGGAAAGCACGAACTACTCAAAGGCCTGGATCCTGCCAAAGATCAAAGCTACTTTCTGCACCGGTTGAACCAAGCCCAACTATCCAAAACGCTCTTCCCTGTGGGAGAGCTCCATAAAACCGAAGTGCGCCGTATCGCCGACGAAATCGGTCTGCCGAATGCCAAAAAGAAAGATTCCACTGGAATTTGTTTTATCGGCGAACGTCCATTCCGCGAGTTTTTGAACAGGTACATCTCCAAGGAGCCCGGGCCGATCAAGAACCCCAAGGGCCACACCATCGGTGAGCATGTCGGATTGTCCTTCTACACGCTGGGGCAGCGCCAGGGTCTGGGCATTGGCGGCATCAAAGCCAAAGGCGCCCAGCGAGGTGGCGGTGAACACACCCCGTGGTTTGTAGCGCGCAAAGATTTGCCTAACAACACGCTATGGGTGGTGCAAGGGCATGACCACCCTTGGCTGCAATCCGAACGCTTGGAGGCCTTGAACGCTTCCTGGGTCAGCGGAGAGGCACCTATGCCTATTGCTGCTGCCGCGAAAACCCGGTACCGCCAAACCGACGCGCCCTGCGGGTTTGAACCTGTGGGCTTAAACAATTTTGCTTTGCAGTTCCCCGAGGCCCAATGGGCGGTTACACCCGGCCAATCCGCGGTCCTTTATGACGGTGATGTGTGCCTGGGTGGCGGGATCATCCACCGCGCATCTGCGCTTCCGGACAGCTGAACTACGCAATTACAACAAATATTCATGGAAAACATGGCATTTTTGGCACCTTGTTTTCACCATGCGATGCTAGCATTCAAAGCCATCGGGGTGGCACAGCCAACCCAATGTCTCATTTGAAAGCGGCCTGCCATGTTCCATGTGTTGCGTAACGAGGATGGATCGATTGCCTCCCTGTCCCGCGCGGAGAGACCTGGCGGTGAGCTTTTGGCCGACGAGCATCCAGACATTCTTGCCTTTCTCGGTGAGACCACAGGCCGGAGCGGTTTTGGAGAGGCAGATGCCGAGTTCGTGCGGGTGCTGGAAGACTTGATAGATACCTTGATCATCAAAAACGTGATTCGGCACACCGATCTGCCTGTGGCAGCCCAACAAAAAATCAGCAAACGCAAAGGGTTGCGCAACCGTATGCACGGCGCGCTCAATCTGCTGGGTGGCGATCAATCCATTCTTTAAATGACAGTCACCTTGCCATCTTCAGGACCCGCCAGCGCGAAGCCATCCAATTGGCGGATCGGTGAACACGGTACGCATTTCGACCCCTTGCTGGATAGCTTGGTCTCGATCTCCCGCGTGTACGGCATCTCCACCACCCAGGAATCCCTGTCTGCCGGGCTACCCCTGGAAAACAACCTGATTACCCCGGCCCTGTTGCCACGCGCAGCTGCCAGGGCCGGACTGACCGCCCGTCTGGCAAGGCGAAAGCTCACGGATTTGCGGCCCGGTTTGTTGCCCGTTATTTTGCTGTTGCAGGACAAGCAAGCGTGCCTGCTGCTGGAGTGGACCGAAGACGGTCAAGCGCGTGTGCGGTTCCCGGAAAGTGGCGAGTCGGGTGACCTCATCAGCAAAGAGGCCCTGGAGTCCTTGTTTGCCGGTGTCGTCTTTTTTGTCCGTCCTGTATTCAAGTTCGATCCACGCACACCGGCGACTGGCGAACTGAAGTCCAAACACTGGTTTTGGAGTGTCGTCTTTCAAAACTGGCGTCTTTACAGGGACAGTCTGATCGCCGCCCTGCTGATCAATATTTTTGCGCTGGCCATGCCGATGTTTTCCATGACGGTTTATGACCGTGTGGTCCCCAACAGGGCAGAGGAAACGCTGTGGGTCCTGGCCATCGGTGTGATGCTGATGATGGTCTTTGACACGGTGCTGCGCACCATGCGTGCCTATATTCTGGATACAGCAGGCAAGCGGATTGATGTGACCTTGTCCGCCCGCATCATGGAACGCGTACTGGGTCTCAAGATGTCAGACCGCCCCGCCTCCGTTGGATCATTTGCAGCGAACCTGCGGGCATTTGAGTCTGTCAGGGACTTTGTTGCCTCTGCGACCATCACCGCCCTGGTAGACCTGCCGTTCGTATTGGTGTTTTTTCTGGCGTTGATCTGGATTTCACCTTGGCTGGCTCTTCCGCCTCTGGTGTGTATTGTGTTGCTGCTGGGAGTATCACTCGTCACACAACGCAAGATGCAAGAGTTGGTTGAGGTTTCGCAACGCGCAACATCACAACGCAATGCCACTTTGGTGGAAAGCCTGGTAGGCATAGAGACCATCAAATTTATGGTGGCTGAAAGCAGCTTTCAACGTAAATGGGAACAAAGCACCATCTTCCTGGCGCAAACAGGTACCCAACTGAAGTTGCTCTCCAACGGCACCATGAACTTCGCTCAAGCCATGCAGCAACTGGTGTCTGTTACCAGCGTCATCGTCGGGGTGTATCTGCTCATGGTCAATCAGATCAGCATGGGCGCCATCATCGCGGCGTCAATGCTCGCAGGGCGAGCCATGGCGCCATTCGGCCAAGTGGCCGGCTTGCTTTTGCAATACCACAGTGCCAAAAGCGGCCTGGCCTCGGTAGACATCCACATGAAGCAGGAACCGGAGCGATCGGAGGAAACCGCCTATCTGCACCGCGCAGGTTTTCAGGGAACCATAGAGTTCAAGAACGTCAGCTTTACCTATCCAGGCCAGCAGCAAGCCGTGCTCAGCAAGGTGTCGTTCAAAATCCATGCAGGAGAAAAAGTGGCGTTTATCGGGCGCGTCGGCTCCGGCAAGTCCACCATCCAACGCTTGATACTCGGCTTGCACCAACCGACCGAAGGTGCCATCCTGATCGATGGCATTGACTCGCGTCAGATTGACCCGGCCGAATTACGTCGTGCTGCCGGCTTTGTGTCTCAGGACGTTAGTCTTTTTTACGGAACCCTGAAGGAGAACATTGCGCTGGGAGCCCCTTTCGCGGATGACCAGGACATACTGGCTGCAGCGGACATAGCTGGCGTCTCTGAATTTGCGAACCGCCATCCCAAGGGCTTCGACATGACGATCGGGGAACGTGGAGAGTCCTTGTCAGGCGGGCAACGACAGGCTGTAGGTATCGCCCGTGCGGTTCTGAATGACTCATCCATGCTCCTCTTGGATGAACCGAGCAGTGCCATGGACCACCAAAGCGAAGATGCACTCAAGAGCAGGTTACGGCGCTTTGCGACCGGCAAAACCATGATCCTGGTCACGCACCGGACCTCGCTGCTGGAGCTGATTGACCGATTAATCGTGATAGATAACGGACAGATCGTGGCGGATGGCCCCAAAGCGCAAGTTGTTGAGGCGCTGCAAAGTGGCCGGATCGGGAGGGCCTCCTGATGACTCCGCCTGATGCACAAGCAACAACGCCGACGCCCAAAGTATGGGAAAAAATGTACGCCGCGAGCTCGCGGGCCTTGGACAAGCTGATGCTCGCCGTAATGGGTAAGCAGAAAGAACTGGACAGTGATTTCGACGCCAATGCAGACTGGGCCATCGCAGAGCAAACCCCACAGGGTGCCAGGATTCTCGTCTGGCTAAGTGCCCTCGCTGTGCTGGTGCTTTTGCTCTGGTCTGCTTTTGCGGAGTTGGACGAGGTAACGCGAGGCGAAGGCAAGGTCATTCCGTCACGCCAGATTCAGATCCTGCAAAGCTTGGACGGCGGCATTGTTTCGGAAATATTGGCGCGCGAAGGCCAGGTAGTAAAAACTGGCGACTTGCTTCTCAAGGTCGACCCCACCCGAATGGTTTCCTCCCTTCGGGAGAACCAGTCCCAATACCTGTCATTGCTGGCTAAAGCAGCCCGACTCCGGGCGTTAGCGGAAGGATCCCGCTTTGTGCCCCCTGAAGAAGTACTGAAGCAGGCTCCGGAAATCGTTGAACAGGAGCGCGCCTTGTATGAGTCCCGCCGCGCGGAACTGGATGCGACAGTAGGTGTAGCACGCCAGCAGTCTTCACAACGCTCCCAAGAGTTAATCTCGGTGAGGGCCCGCCGCGAACAAGCGACGCAGAGCTACACCTTAACGGCGAAAGAGCTGGAGCTGACCCGCCCCTTGGTCAAAACCGGGGCAGTATCTGATGTGGAGCTTTTGCGCTTGGAGCGCGATGTGGCCCGCTATCGTGGGGAGCGTGACAGCGCGAATTCCGATATTCCGAGGCTGGAGTCCGCGGTTGCTGAATCGAACCGCAAGATTCAGGAGGTGGAACTTACTTTCAGGAATATTGCCCGCTCTGAATTGAGTGAAACCAATGCCAAATTGAACGCCTTGTCGGAGGGCAGTACGGCCTTGGAAGATCGTGTGAAACAAACTGAAATCCGGTCGCCAGTCAATGGCACTGTGAAACAGTTGCGGGTTAACACAGTCGGTGGCGTGGTGCAGCCCGGAAAAGACCTGATCGAATTGGTTCCTTCTGACGACGCACTTTTGCTGGAAGCACGCGTTTTGCCACGGGATATCGCATTCTTGCGTCCTGGCCAGAAAGCCCTGGTCAAGTTCACCGCTTATGACTTTGCGGTTTACGGAGGTCTGGAAGCCACCTTGGAACAGATAGGTGCAGACAGTGTTGTCGACGAAAAAGGAAACGCGTTCTTTGTGGTCCGCGTGAGAACACTTTCCACCACGATAGGTCAACAAAAGCTACCCATCATTCCAGGCATGGTGGCAGAAGTAGACATTCTGACGGGCAAGAAATCAGTGCTGGCTTACCTGATGAAGCCGATCTTGCGCGCAAAATCGAAGGCATTGTCAGAACGATGAGAAGGAATCATGCCCCGTTACTGGTTAGCAAAGACAAAGGGCTCTTGAAACATTGGCGGGACGCGCTGAAGATCAGGTCAGCCATCGAATTGGAAAGCTTTGCTGCACTCAAACAACTTGCCCGGCGCAGCGGCGATGTGGTTTGGCTGGATCTGAAGGTAGGTGACGTGCCCTCTTGGGGAGCTGTCGAATGGAAAGATTTGCTGCATGGCAAGCAAATGCGAATCGTCGCTGCGAGCTCTTACCCGAAAGATGAGGAAGCGATTTCTGCATTGGACCAAGGCTGCGCGGGATATTGCCATGCGTTCTCAGACCCCGAAACTCTTCTACAAGTGCACCAGGTCACCAAGGCGGGGCATGTCTGGATCGGCCAGCACCTGATGCAGCAATTGATTCAAACTGCAAACCGAGCAAAGCCCATTCCCATCAAGACGGAATCATCCTGGGACACCGGACTCACCGCCCGGGAACGCGAAGTGGCCAGTTTGGCGGCTCACGGCGCATCCAATCTTGCGATCGCAGAGCAATGTGACATCACAGAACGGACAGTCAAAGCACATCTGAGTGCCGTTTTCGAGAAGCTGGGCGTGGCAGACCGATTGCAGCTCGCATTGAAAGTACACGGAATACAGTAATCGGTAATCCGTCACACAACCTGTACTTGAGGCCAATAGGCGAAAGGCATGTAAATCACTACATTGATCAGCTAGTTTTGCTGACTCTGGAGTTTTTACATGGCTACTTCCCAAATTTCTGCCCAAGCCCGCGGCGTTGTTGTCATCCTGCAAGGTAATGCATGGGTGGTTTCACCAGACGGAAGCAAACGCGCTATCAAGCTGGGCGATGAGATTCAGGAAGGCCAAGTCGTCCTTACCGAGAATGGAACACGACTGGAACTCGCACTACCGAATGGACGGGAGATCAGCCTCGAATCAGGTCGAGAACTTCTGATTGATGCAAATTTGCTGGGCCTTGCGCCGGAAGACGCAACAAACGCCGCGCTCAAAGACCTCAACAGCAGTCCTGCAGCCATCGCCAGAGTGATTGCCTCCGGAGGAGATCTTTCTGCCGAATTGGATCCGACAGCTGCGGGTTTAAGCGGGGGAGATGCGAGTGACTCGCACAGCTTTGTGCGGGTCATGCGTATCAGCGAGGCAGTAACGCCGCTATCGATTGACAGAGCTGCAGACAATAGTTCGGAGGAGTTCCCGCAACTCGGCGCTCAACTATCCACGGTGCCAGCACCCACAGTCAACAGCATATCGAACCCAACTCAAACCGAGGGCAATGCCTTGGTCTACAGTGTTTCGCTTTCCGGAAGCACGATCACTTCGACTACTTATTCACTTTTAATTGGAAGTGGCACAGCAGCGTCGTCTGACTATGGAACGCCAGTATTTAGTAACGGTGTAACTTATAACTCCGCTACAAGCACTGTAACGGTGCCAAGTGGGGTTAGCAGCTTTACCGTCTCAATTCCGGCGATCGACGATCTTTTGTATGAGCAGAGTGAAACTGTTCCTCTGACTATTGGGGGAGTGACCGGTGTCGGCACCATCGTTGACAACGACGCACCGACGCTAACCATCAACGATGTGATCATCAATGAGGCTGCCGGCACCGTGACCTTCACCGTCACCCGCGCAGGCGACCTCACCCAGGCCGCCTCCGTCCAGTACGCCAGCGCCAATGACTCCGCCACCTCCGGCGCAGGCAACGACTACACCGCCGTCGCAGGCACCTTGAACTTCGCCGCCAACGTCGCCACCCAGACCATTACCGTTGCCATCAACAACGACTCGGTCTTTGAAGGCGCTGAGTCTTTCAACATCAACCTCTCCAACGCCGTCGGCGCTGTCATCACCGACAACCAAGGTGTGGGCACCATCGTCGATGACGGGCGCACTCTGCCCGGCGGCGGTACCGCCAACGACGACCGCCCGGTCTTCAACGTGGGCTCGGACTTCATCGTCGATGAGGCCGCAGGCACCATCACTTTCACGGTCACCAAGACCGGCTCCACCAATCTGGCTTCCTCCGTGGCCTTCACTACCGTGGACGGCTCCGCCTCCGCCGGCAGCGACTACACCGCAACCGCAGGCACTCTGACTTTTGCAGCCAACGAGACCTCCAAGACCATCACCGTGCCCATCACCAATGACACGGTGTTTGAAGGTGCCGAGTCTTTCAGCCTGCAAATCAGCACGCCCACCAACGCCACCATCGGTGACAACTCTCAAGTCGCCACCATCGTCGACGATGGCCGTACCCTGCCCGGCGGCGGTACCTCCAACGATGACCGCCCTTCTGTCTCCATCGGCTCCAATGTGGTCATCGATGAGGCCGCCGGCACCGTCACTTTCACCGTCACCAAGACCGGCTCGACCAACCTGCCTGTCACCGTCGATTTCGCAACCGCCAATGGCTCTGCCACTGCAGGCTCCGACTACACCGCAACCAACGGCTCTCTGACCTTTGCGGCCAATGAGACGACCAAGACCATTACGGTCAATATCACCAACGATACGACCTACGAGATCAGCGAAGACTTCACCGTCTCCCTCTCCAATGTCTCCGGCGCTACCTTGGGCACTTCCAGTGCTACCGGTACCATCGTCGACGATGGCCGCACCCTGCCCGGTGGCGGCACTGCCAACGATGACCGTCCAGGCTTCTCCATCAACGATGTGATCATCAATGAGGCTGCCGGCACCGTGACCTTCACCGTCACCCGCGCAGGCGACCTCACCCAGGCCGCCTCCGTCCAGTACGCCAGCGCCAAT
>JAIYAR010000014.1 GCA_027488985.1 Comamonadaceae bacterium
AACCATTCGCTCTGTGTCTTTCGACTCAGAACCAAGTCGCTTCTTTGCAGAAGCTGTTACCGACTTGTTGCCGTTTACCTTGCCGTAAAACCTGGCGACCCTACGGGGATTCGAACCCCGGTACTCACCGTGAAAGGGTGATGTCCTAGGCCTCTAGACGATAGGGTCAAAACCTTGGAACGTATCCGTTTCAGAAGAATTGGTGGAGGTAAGCGGGATCGAACCGCTGACCTCTTGCATGCCATGCAAGCGCTCTCCCAGCTGAGCTATACCCCCAATTTTCCGAATACAACGCTAGTTTTTGGCGAGCTTTGCATTCAACTTCCGAGCCTCAAATTATATACAAGTTTTTCAGGCTTTAGCAAGCCTATCCAAAACTTTTGTTCTACCGCTGAGTTCCAGTACAGCATCCAGGGAAGGCGTTTGGGCAGTGCCCATGACCAGTACGCGCACCGGCATCGCCAGTTGCGGCATCTTCAGGCTGTGGGCAGCCAACACTTCCTTGATGACGGCAGCAATGGATGCCTTGTCCCACGCGCACGCGGTCAGCTTTTCTACCAGCGTGGAAATGGCGGGTTTGACGGCGTCGGTCACATGCTGGGACAACTCGGCGGCATCCACTTGCACTTCAGCATAAAACTTCGCCGCCCATTGAGCCAGCGCCACGGTGGTGTCGCAGCGGTCTTTCAGCAAGGCGCACAGCTGGGGCAAGTGGGTATCTACCGTTTCTGCGGGCAGTTCCACGCCCAGCTTGGCCAGTTGCACCGCCACCAACTTAGCGAGGCGGGTGTTGTCGGCCTGCTTGATGTAGTGGGCATTGACCCACAACAGCTTGGCGGGGTCCCACTGCGCGGGGCTCTTGTTCAGGTGAGTACCGTCGAACCAGCTCACCAGCTGCTCGCGGCTGAACAACTCTTCGTCGCCATGGCTCCAGCCCAAACGGGCCAGATAGTTGAGCATGGCCTCGGGCAGGTAGCCGCCCTCTTCGTAGGCGGTCACGCTCACCGCACCACGGCGCTTGGACAGCTTTTGGCCGTCATCACCCAGAATGACCGGGCAGTGGCCGAACTCTGGCAAAGGCGCACCCAGCGCATGAAAGATATTGATCTGCCAAGGCGTGTTGTTGATGTGCTCATCGCCACGGAACACGTGGCTGATCTGCATATCCCAGTCGTCCACCACCACCGCAAAGTTGTAGGTCGGAATGCCATCGGTGCGCACGATGATGAGGTCATCAATCTCACGATTACTGATGGTGATCGGACCTTTGACCAAATCGTTCCAGGTCACGTCGCCCTCTTGTGGATTGCAAAAGCGCACCACGGGCTTCACACCTTCAGGAATGGCTGGCAGTGTTTTGCCGGGTGCGGGGCGCCAAGTGCCGTCGTACAGCGCCTTTTCTCCACGGGCCTTCTTGGCCTCGCGCACCGCGTCGAGCTCTTCAGGGGTGCTGTAGCAGTAGTAAGCCTTGCCTTCTGCGATCAACTGGTCGACCACAGCTTTGTAGCGCTCCAGGCGCTGCATTTGGTACACCGGGCCTTCGTCGTACTCCAGCCCCAGCCAGCGCATGGATTCCAGAATCTGGTCCACCGAGTCCTGGGTGGAACGGGCTACGTCAGTGTCTTCAATGCGCAGCACAAACTCACCACCGAAGTGGCGGGCATAGGCCCACGAGTACAAAGCAGTGCGGGCCGTGCCCAGGTGCAGAAAGCCGGTCGGCGAAGGGGCAATGCGAGTGCGGATTTTGCTCATGTTAGATAGTTTGCAAACCACGTGCCAGATCGGCGGTGATGTCGTTGATATGGTCCAGGCCCACGGCCACGCGAATCAAGCCTTGGCCGATGCCGGCCGCCTGACGCTGCACTTCCGACAAGCGGCCGTGCGAAGTGCTGGCAGGGTGCGCCGCCAGCGTTTTGGTGTCACCGAGGTTGGTGCACAGCGAGAGCACCTGCATGCTGTCGAGCACTTGGAATGCGTTTTTGCGCGCGGTATCCACGTCCGGTGCTTTCACTTCAAAGGACAACACCGCGCCACCGCAGCCGGACTGCTGACGCATGGCCAATTCGTGTTGCGGGTGGCTGGTCAAGCCGGGGTAGTACACCCGGGCCACTTGCGGCTGCGCTTCCAGCCAATAGGCCAACGCCAGCGTGGTCTCCGACTGCGCTTTCACGCGCAGAGCCAGCGTTTCCATGCCCTTGAGCAACACCCAGGCATTGAAGGGTGCGAGCACCATCCCGCAAGTGCGGATCACAGGCAAAAACACTTCGTCGCGTTGCTTCTGGGTGCAGCAAATGGCACCCGCCATCACGCGGCCCTGCCCGTCCAAAAACTTGGTGCCGGAATGGATGATGAAATCGGCACCCATGCTCGCCGGGCGCTGCAACACCGGCGTGGCGAAACAGTTGTCCACGGCCAGAAATGCACCCGCGCTGTGCGCGATATCGGCCAAGGCTTGGATGTCGCACACCTCTGTCAGCGGGTTGGTCGGCGTTTCGGCAAACAGCAGCTTGGTGGTGGGGCGCACTGCCGCCTTCCAGGCTTCGACGTCGGTTTGCGACACGAAGGTGGTTTCCACACCGAACTTGGCAAACTCGCGGCTGAACATCGGAATGACCGAGCCGAACACCGATTGCGAACAAATCACATGGTCGCCTGCCTTCAGCAGCGCCATGCCCAGCAACAGAATGGCTGACATGCCGGACGAAGTGGCAATAGCCGCCTCTGTGCCTTCCAGCGCCGCCAGCCGGATTTCCATGCTGGTGACTGTGGGGTTACTCACGCGGGAATACGTGAAACCCTCTTCTTCCATGGCAAAACGCGCGGCGCTGGAAGCTGCGCTGTGTTGCACATAGCCGCTGGTGAGGTAAAGAGCTTCGGAGTTTTCGCCGTATTGGCTGCGCTCCAGGGCTGCGCGCACCGCGAGGGTATCGTTGTGCAGGCCTTCGGGTAATTGGCTTTGCTTCATGGTGTCAGTCAGCGTGGTTGGGCAACGCAAGGCGGGAGGTGTCCTCCTGACCTTCTTCAGCGCCAACGCGGTTTTCGTTCAGGCGGGCGATGTCGTCAGAGGAAATGTCCCCGGTAACGTACACGCCGTCAAAGCAGGAGGCATCAAAACCTGCCAGGTTTTTGCCCAAAGAGCCGATGGCTTTTTTCATGCCGTCCACATCCTGGTAAATCAGCGCGTCGCAACCGATGATGGCGCGCACCTCGTCCACTGTGCGGTTGTAGGCCACCAACTCACTGCTGGTGGGCATGTCGATCCCATACACGTTGGGGTAGCGGACGGGCGGGGCAGCACTAGCCAGGTAGACCTTGCGGGCGCCGGCGTCACGCGCCATCTGCACGATTTCCTTGGAAGTAGTGCCGCGAACGATGGAGTCATCCACCAAGAGCACATTGCGACCCTTGAACTCGCTGGCAATCACGTTGAGCTTCTGGCGCACTGATTTTTTGCGCACGCCCTGCCCCGGCATGATGAAGGTGCGGCCCACGTAGCGGTTTTTTACAAAGCCTTCGCGGTAGGGCAAGCCCAGCAACTGGGCCAACTGCGCAGCGCTGGGGCGGCTGGATTCCGGGATGGGAATGACCACATCGATTTCGTTCGGTGGCACCGTAGAGATCACGCGCTTGGCCAAGGTCTCACCGAGGTTCAAGCGGGCTTGATACACCGATATGCCATCCATCACCGAGTCCGGGCGGGCCAGGTACACAAACTCAAAAATGCAAGGCATGAGCTGCGGGTTCACCGCGCACTGCTGGCTGTGCACCGTGCCGTCCAGCGCGATGAACACGGCTTCGCCGGGCTGCACATCGCGCACAAACTGGTGGCTGGTGCCTTCCAGCACCACGGATTCGCTGGCCACGATGTGGGTGCCGTCTGCGCCTTTACCGATGCAAAGTGGGCGGATCCCGAAGGGGTCACGGAAAGCCAGAAGTCCATGGCCGGCGATGTGGCAGATCACCGCATAGGAACCCTTGATGCGCTGGTGCACGCGGGACACAGCGGCAAAAATATCCTGCGGCTGCAGCGGCAAGCCGCGGGTGGACACTTCGATTTCGTGAGCCAGCACGTTGAGCAGGACTTCGGAGTCGCTCTCGGTGTTGATGTGGCGGTGGTCGAGGTTGAATAGCTCAGCCTTCAGCGCCTTGGCGTTAGTCAGGTTGCCGTTGTGCACCAGCACGATGCCGAAAGGCGCATTCACGTAAAAAGGCTGTGCCTCTTCTTCGCTGAAGGCATTGCCCGCAGTGGGGTAACGCACCTGGCCAAGGCCGGAATTGCCCAAGAGCGAGCGCATGTTGCGCGTACGGAATACGTCTTTCACCATGCCCTTGGCCTTGTGCATGAAGAACTTGCGATCCTGCTGGGTGACGATGCCGGCTGCGTCCTGGCCGCGGTGCTGCAAGAGCAACAGCGCGTCGTAGATCAGCTGGTTGACGGGTGCGTTGCTAACAACGCCAACAATTCCACACATAGGGTTTCACTCACTCAGGTAAATACTTGCCGAAATCTTGCGGTAGCAGGGGCTTGAGGCCCTTGAGCGCGGCGCCGGTGATCTGCGGCCCGGTGGCCTCAACCCACCAAGTGCTGGTGCGCATAGGCGTCATGCCCACCACCACGGTCACTGCCAAGAGCAGCAGCACCCCGCGCACCAGGCCGAACCCGGCCCCCAACAAACGATCAGCCGGCCGCAGGCCCACGGCTGCGATTAGCTTCTTCACCAGAAAGGCCACCAGGCCGCCTGCAAAAATGGACGCTACAAACACGATGACGAAACCGGCGGCATAGCGGATGGGCTCGCCCGCGCCCGACATCGAGAGGTGGGCCGCCACATCGGGCGCAAACCACTGAGCCAGCACAAAGGCCGCCGCCCAGCTCAGTACAGACAACACCTCAAACACCAGTCCGCGCCACGCCCCGACTACCAGGGACACCAGCAAAACGGCCAGAAAAATCCAGTCCACGGTGGGCATGCCGGGCTCGCTTTAGAGTTCCAGAATGGCCGCAGGAAGGCTCAGCTTTTTGATCTTGTCGGCCGCTTTTTCGGCATCCGCTTTGGTGGCAAAGGGGCCGATGCGCACACGCGTGCGCTGGTTGTCTTTGGTGCCCACCACCTGGGTGTAGGTCTTGAAGCCGGCTTTTTCTACTTTGGAGCGGGCTTCTTGCAATTTGGCAGGCTCGTTGTAAGCACCCACTTGCACCACAAACCGGCCAGTATCGGCAGCTGGCTTTTTGTCGGACTTGGGTTCCGCGGGTTTGGCCTCCGCTGGAGTTTTGCCTTCCAGTAACGCTTGCGCTTTGGCGGCGTCTGCGGCCTTGGCATCGGGCTTGGCGGCTGCAGAGGTTTTGTCCGCAGGCTTCTCTGCCACCTTCTCGGCAGGCTTTGCATCGGGCTTCTTGGGCTCGGGCTTGGTTTCTGCTTTGGGTTCCGGCTTGGCCTCAGGTTTTACGGCGGCGGTCTTGGTTTCGGTCAAGGCCGTTTTGGGTGTCGAGACACTGGCGGCAGGCGCTGCAGACTCTTCGCGCTCCTCAATCACCACGCCGCTGGCTTGGGCTGCGGCTGGCAAAGCAGGCGCGCCCAGGGGGCGTACCTTGCCTTTGTCCGGAATTTCGATCGGTATATCCACCGCAATCGGGCGCGGCTGGCTGTCAAACAGCAGCGGGAAGCCGACCACGCCGATCAGCACCAGCACGGCAGCACCCACCAAACGGTGGCGTGCGCGCCTGCGCATGGCCTCTACGCTCTCTGACGCGATGGGTGGGGTGGGCTGTTCGTCGCCACCTTTGCGAAACTTGAAAAAGGCCATGAGCGGAAGACTTAAGGGTTCAGATGTTTGGCTTGCAGGCGTGGTGTGCCCTGTTGCAGAACGCCGCCCACGGTGTAGAACGACCCAAAGACCACGATTCTATCAGCGGGGTCTGCCGCGGCTATGGCGGCCTCCAGCGCCTGCATGGGGTCGGCGTGAACGGTGGCCGATGCATCTTTGCGGGTGTTTTGGGCTTGCCACTGGGCCTGCAGGCTGGCACCACTTGCGGCTCGCGGGCTGGGCAGGTCGGTGAAATACCAGCAGTCAATCATGGGGCCGACCTTGGCCAGCATGGGCGCCAAATCCTTGTCGGCCATGGCGCCAAAAATGGCATGGGTAGTGGGGAAGAAGCCCATGGCATCCAGATTGGCCGCCAGCGCCGCCACCGAGTGCGGGTTGTGCGCCACGTCCAGCACCAGGCTGGGCTGGCCGGGAATGATCTGGAAGCGCCCGGGCAGCTCTACAAAAGCCAAGCCGTTGCGCACCGCCTGCGCGGTAACAGGCAGGCGCTCGCGCATGGCGGTCAGTGCAGCCAACACGCCCGCGGCGTTGACCAGCTGGTTCGCGCCCCGCAGCGCCGGGTAGGCCAGCCCGCTGTAGCGGCGCCCGCGCCCGGCCCAGCCCCACTGCTGCTTGTCGCCCGACACATTGAAGTCCGTGCCCACCTGCCACAGGTCTGCGCCGATCTCCAGCGCGCGGTCCAACACGCTTTGCGGCGGCACCGGGTCGCTCACCACCACAGCCCGGCCGGTACGCATGATGCCGGCCTTCTCACGGCCAATCGTCTCGCGGTCGTTGCCCAGCAACTCCATGTGGTCCAGGTCAATGCTTGTAATGATGGCGCAGTCGGTGTCGATGATGTTGACCGCATCCAGCCGCCCGCCCAAGCCGACTTCCAGAATGACGGCGTCCAGCCCCTCTCGGGACAGCGCCCACAAAATGGCCAGCGTGGTGAATTCAAAGTAGGTGAGCGCAATCTCAGAGCCTTTTTGGCACCTGTCGCTCTCCACCTCTGCGAAAGCAGCTACAAATTTAGTAGCAGGCGCCGCCTCGCCCAGCAGCCGCATGCGCTCTTCAAAGTGCACCAAGTGCGGCGAGGTGTACACGCCCGTCTTGTACCCGGCCTGCCCCAGGATGCTTTCCAGCATGGCGCAGGTGGAGCCCTTGCCGTTGGTGCCCGCCACGGTAAACACCGGGCAGTCAAACCGAAGCCCTAGGCGCTTGGCTACCTCTTGCACCTTGCCCAGCCCCAGCTCAATGCCGTTGATGCCCTTGGGGTGCATGGACTCGATGTAGGCCAGCCAGTCGGCCAGAGAAGATTGCACGGTCAGGGAGGAGGTAGCGGGTGTGTGTTCCATAGCGGGCGCCATTGTCGCCCACTCGCAATGCACTGCCACAATAGAGGGATGACCATTCTTTACGGCATCCCCAACTGCGACACGGTGAAAAAGGCCCGCACCTGGCTGACCGAGCACCATGTCACCCACGAGTTTCATGACTTCAAAAAGCAGGGTGTACCCGCCGACCTGCTGCCCGGCTGGATACGCGCCGTGGGCTGGGAAACACTGGTGAACCGCAAAGGCACCACCTGGCGCAAGCTGGACGAAGCCACCCAAGCCGCCGTCGTAGACGCCACCTCGGCCGCCCAGCTCATGCTGGCCAATGCCAGCGTCATCAAGCGGCCGGTGGTGGTGTGGGCCGACGGCACCGTGACCGTGGGCTTCTCGGACGCGGCCTTTCAAAGCCGGGTGGCCTAAAATCTTGCCTTTGCCCTGATGCGCTTTGACGCACGAGGTGCCGCCCTCTTCTCTTTACTTTTCCACGTTTGACCATGACCACGACCCACTTTGACAACGTTTCCGTCACCACCAAAGCCAATGTGTACTTCGACGGCAAGTGCGTAAGCCACGGCTTCACCCTGGCTGACGGCACCAAAAAGTCGGTCGGCGTCATCCTGCCCGCCACCCTCACCTTCAACACCGGCGCCCCTGAAATCATGGAATGCGTAGGCGGCAGCTGCGACTACAAGCTCGACGGCTCTGACGTGTGGGTGACCAGCGGCGAAGGCGACAAGTTCAACGTGCCCGGCAACGCCAAGTTCCAGATCCGCGTTTCTGAGGGCTTTGAGGCTTACCACTACATCTGCCACTTCGGCTGATCAGCGGCTTACTCACCGGTTCTACCGCAGAGCGATTTACTCCTAATTTCATAGCTGCTCGCGCAAATTCCATGCGGGCTAGAGGCCAATTTCATGTCTAACACCATCCTGCAAAACATCCCCGTCGGCCAAAAGGTCGGCATCGCTTTCTCTGGCGGCCTGGACACCAGCGCCGCCCTCTTGTGGATGAAGCAAAAGGGCGCCCAGCCCTACGCCTACACCGCCAACCTCGGCCAGCCCGACGAAGCGGACTACGACGAAATTCCCCGTAAAGCCATGGAATACGGCGCCATCAAGGCCCGTTTGATCGACTGCCGCCCTCAGCTGGCGGCTGAAGGCATTGCCGCCCTGCAGGCAGGCGCCTTCCACATCACCACCGCTGGCCAGACCTACTTCAACACCACGCCCTTGGGCCGCGCCGTGACCGGCACCATGCTGGTGACTGCCATGAAGCAGGACGACGTGAACATCTGGGGCGACGGCTCAACCTTCAAGGGCAACGACATCGAGCGCTTCTACCGCTACGGCCTGTTGACCAACCCTTCGCTCAAAATCTACAAGCCCTGGCTGGACCAGCAGTTCATTGATGAGTTGGGTGGCCGCGCCGAGATGAGCGCCTTCATCACCGCCAACGGCTTTGGCTACAAGATGAGCGCCGAAAAGGCTTACTCCACTGACAGCAACATGCTGGGCGCCACCCACGAAGCCAAAGACCTGGAGTTTTTGAACTCCGGCATCAAAATCGTCAACCCCATCATGGGCGTGCCCTTCTGGCGCGAAGACTGCGTCATCAAGGCCGAAGAAGTGAGCGTCACCTTTGAAGAAGGCCGCCCCGTCGCCCTGAATGGTCAGCGCTTTGACGACCTGGTGAGTCTGATCCTGAAGGCCAACGAAATCGGCGGCCGCCACGGCCTGGGCATGAGCGACCAGATCGAGAACCGCATCATCGAAGCCAAGAGCCGCGGCATCTACGAAGCCCCCGGCCTGGCGCTGCTGTTCATCGCCTACGAGCGTTTGGTCACCGGCATCCACAACGAGGACACCATCGAGCAGTACCGCGAAAACGGCCGCAAGCTGGGCCGCCTGCTGTACCAAGGCCGCTGGTTCGACAGCCAGGCCATCATGCTGCGCGAGACCGCCCAGCGCTGGGTGGCCAAGGCCGTGACCGGCACCGTGACCATGGAACTGCGCCGCGGCAACGACTACAGCCTGCTGAACACCGAGTCCTCCAACCTGACCTACGCGCCCGAGCGCCTGAGCATGGAAAAAGTGGAAGACGCGCCTTTCAGCCCGCTGGACCGCATCGGCCAACTCACCATGCGCAACCTGGACATCACCGACACCCGCGCCAAGCTGGGCATCTACAGCAACGCCGGGTTGCTGGAGCTGGGCAAGGGGGATGACTTCTTGAAGTTGGGCAACTAAGCCAATTCAGCGCCAAAAACAAAGCCCGTCAGGTGGGAGCCTGACGGGCTTTGCCTTTTTCAGGAATACTGCGCGGGATCCACCGAAGGTCAACAGGCGCACCACAATTTATGAATCCACCAAAAATGCCGATTTGATTGAAATACATACGGCCCGTGGACTACACTCGGCACACCCATTCACACTAGGAGTTTCAGGATGACCATTGCCAGACGCCCCCTCATTGCAGCAGCTTGTGTATGGATGGCAGCACACTCGTGTGCTTTCGCATTGGAGCCCGCCAAGGGCAAGGTGATATTGACGGTTACCGGCAAGGTGGCTGACAAGAACAGCGCTGACGGCGCCGCCTTTGATCTGGCCATGCTGGAAAAGCTGCCGCAGCAGACCTTCAGCACCAAAACCCCTTGGGACAAAAACCCCATCAAATTCAAAGGCCCTTTGCTGCGCGACGTATTGGCAGCGGCCAAGGCCAGCGGCACCACGCTCAAAGCGGCAGCCCTGAACGACTACCAGACCAGCATTCCGTTTGACGACGCCGCCAAGTTCGACGTGATCGTGGCCCACCAGATGAACGACCAGGCCATTCCGGTGCGCACCAAGGGGCCGCTGTTCATCGTCTACCCCTTTGATACCAAGGCAGAGCTGCGCTCCAACGTGTACTACGAGCGCTCGGCCTGGCAGTTGAAGTCGATTGCGGTCGAATAAGGGCGCAAGTTGAACGGCTCTAGCAAAAACAAGCGCTATCTGCTTTGGCTCGCCGTGGGTACGGGCGTGCTGGCAGTGGCCATGGCCATTTTGCTGGGGCTGCAGATCACGCAGAAGCGGGCTATCGAGCGGGCCAACGACCTGCGTGCGGACTCGGTCACGGCGCTGGTCTTTCAGTTTGAGCGGGAGTTTTTGCGCTTCCGCCAGACGCTGGAGGCCAACGTCATTCGCCCCGGAGAGCCCGATGCCGACAGCTTGACCCTGCGCTACGACCTGTTTTTGAGCCGTCTGAGCCTTCTGCGGGACAACCCGACCACTGATTTGATCACCCACCGTGCCGAGTACCAGACGGCCATGCCGCACCTGGACGACCTGATCACCAAGGCCGACAAGGTGATGGCAGCAGACCCGCTGAACAAAAAAGACTTGGCTGCCTTGCTGACAGCGTTCAACAACATAGGCGTGGATGTGCAGGCGTTGAGCCTTGCCGCCAACTCCGAAGTGGCTGCCTTGCTGGAAAGCCAGGACAAGACCATGCTGGAGCAAAACAACCAGATCATCCGCCTCACCCTGGCGCAGCTGGTATTTCTGTTGATGGCAGCGGGCGCTCTGGCGCTGCGCCAACGCCGCCAGGAGCAAGAGCGCCAGGCCCTGGAAGACCTGACCCACGAGCTGCGCGAAGCGCACTTCCGTGCAGAAGCCGCCAACCGGGGCAAGAGCCAGTTCCTGGCCAACATGAGCCACGAGCTGCGCACACCGTTCAACGGCATGCTGGGCATGATGAGCCTGCTGGAAAGCACGCCCCTTACCACCGCGCAAACCGACTACATCAAAACGGCCAAGGGCTCAGCCCACCACTTGCTGACACTGCTGAATGACATATTGGATGTATCGGCTCTCGAGTCCGGCAAGATGACGCTGAACCCCGAGCCGGTGCAGTTGTCCGCCCTGCTCAACGAAGTGAACGCGCTGATGCACCCGCTGGCATCAGAGAAGCAACTGAAGTTCTCCATCGTGGTGCAGACCGAGCTGCCTGCCTGGGTGCTGGCCGACGCCACCCGCCTGAAGCAGATTCTGTTCAACCTAGTGAACAACGCACTCAAGTTCACCGACCACGGCGGTGTGACGCTGACCATCGTTTCCCGCCCCCGTACCGATGGCAACACGGGCCTGGCTTTTCTGGTGGAAGACACCGGCATCGGCATGGATGACCATGTATTGTCCCGCCTGTTCCAGCGCTTTTACCAGGTAGACGGCGGGCTGGCCCGCAAGTTTGGTGGCACGGGCCTCGGGCTGGAGATTTCGCAGACCCTGGCCCGCATGATGGGTGGCGCTATTGAGGTGGAAAGCACGCTGGGCAAGGGCTCGGTGTTTACGTTGCACCTGCCCTTTACCACCTGCCCCGCCCCGCCTGCTTCGGGAGCGCCGGTGAGCATTCAATCGTTCAGCAAACCTGCAACAGCGGCTTCGCCTGCAAATGCCCCTGCAAGTGAGGCAAGCGCGCCACCCACCGATGCGCAGCCCCCCTTGAACGCGCTGCGCGTGCTGGTGGTCGAAGACCACCCGGTGAACCGCAAGTTCGTTGGAATTTTGCTGGACAAGATGGGTTGTAAAGCCACCTTCTGCGAAAACGGCCAGCTGGCGGTAGAGGTTGCCGAGCGCGAAATGTTTGACCTGGTGCTGATGGACGTGCACATGCCCATCATGGATGGCCTGACCGCCACCCGCACCATTCGCGCGATGGCGGGCCCGATTGCACAGGTGCCCATCATTGTGCTGACGGCGGATGTGATGAACGACGCAAAAGATCAAGCCTTGGCCGCAGGCGTGAACGACTTTGTGACCAAGCCGGTACAAATCGGCCAGCTGCAAGCGGCCATGCAAAAGTGCGTGGCTGCTGCGGCTGCAGAGCCGTCAGGTGCGGCGGCGCAGGCCTAGCAAGCCGTGGCCGGGCAGGCCGCGCTGCAGGTAGTCCATG
Source organism: Comamonadaceae bacterium (assembly GCA_027488985.1). Lineage (GTDB taxonomy): Bacteria > Pseudomonadota > Gammaproteobacteria > Burkholderiales > Burkholderiaceae_C > Allorhodoferax > Allorhodoferax aquaticus. The sequence continues at coordinate 12,072 of JAIYAR010000014.1, forward strand.
GCAATGGGTTCCAGCGCTGCGGCTTGAATGCCTAGGTCTGACAAGCCGGCCTCGGCGCCAGTGGCCACGTTGTCCACTTTCATGGAATCGAGGTTGTCACCGCTCATGAGGGGCTCGCCGGGGGCGAGCTGCATCAAGGCAGCTTGCAATCTCCCCGCCCAATCGGGCAGCGGAATCACCGGGCGACCGCGCCCTTCGGCAATCCCGGCCCACACGCCCGCACCGTGCACCAACGCACCCAGGGTGTAGACCTGCGGGCCGCAAGCCTCCCACACGCCGGTGGACCCTGCTGCTGTGCGTGCCTGCACCAAGCGGACTACAGCGGTGGCCACGTCCTCCACCCAGACCGGCTGAAAGCGCGCATGGGCGCCTGCCAGAGGCATGAAGGGGAAGACCTGCTGCAGCTTGGCAAACATGTTCAAAAACTTGTCTTCCGCCCCGAAGATGACGCTGGGGCGCAGCACCGACACAGCGAGGGCCGCATGGCTCAGGGCCAGCTCCCCGCGGGATTTGCTGCGCAGGTAGCGCGAGGGTGCGGCGTCCGGCTGCTGGGGGTTGGCGCCCAGTGCGCTGACATGCACCACGTGCGGCACACCGGCAGCCACCGCGGCACGGGCCAGGTTGGCGGGCAAATCTACATGCACTTTCTGGAAGGCGGCCTCGGTGCCATGCAGGATGGCGACCAGGTTCACGGCCGCATCGTGCCCGGCCAGCGCTTGCTGCAAGGCCACGGGGTCATGGACATTGAGCTCCGTCACCGTAACAGTGGGCAAAGTTTGCAGCTCACGCGCGTTGATGGCGCGCCGTGTAGCCACCGTGACGGTGTAGCCCTGCTTGACCAGTTTCTGGACCACGTGGCGCCCGACGAAGCCGGTACCACCGAGAACAAATATGTTTTTCATGCAGACAGGGTAGCCCCTTCGGGCTTCTGACTGCAACCCAGGGGTTTAGATAACCACCGGCTCAGGCTCCAGCAGGATGCCGAAGCGCTCGTACACGCTGGTTTGTATGGCTTTGGCCAGCGTCATGACTTCGCCGCCGGTGGCACCGTTGCCGTCTACCCCGGCACCGCGGTTGACCAGCACCAGCGCTTGCTTTTCATAAACGCCGGCCTGGCCTACGCTTTTCCCCTTCCAGCCACAAGAGTCGATCAGCCAGCCGGCGGCCAGCTTGACCGAGCCGTTGTCCAGCCGGTAGTGCACGACCTTGGGCTCGCGGGCGATGATGTCTTCGCACTGCTCGACGGTGACCGTGGGGTTCTTGAAAAAACTCCCGGCATTGCCGATGACGGCCGGGTCCGGCAGCTTGGCGCGGCGCACTTCGCACACCCAGTCATATATCTGGCGGGGCGTGGGCTCGGTCACGCCGTGCTCGGCCATCTTGCGTTCGATGTCGGCATAGCCCAGCACCGGCTTCCACACCTTGGGCAAAGCAAAGCGCACCCGCAGAATCAAAGCACGATCTTTCAGGCCCAAGGGTTGGTGTACGTCCAACTCCCCGCTGCTGGCGTGCTTGAAGACCGAGTCTCGGTAGCCGAAGGCGCATTGCGCGGCGTTCAGGGTGAAGACTTGCCCGGTCTGCAGGTCAATGGCGTCCAGCGAATCAAAACGGTCTTGCAGCTCCACGCCATAGGCACCCACGTTTTGTACCGGCGAGGCGCCTACGGTGCCGGGAATCAGGGCCATGTTTTCCACACCGGGCAGGTTCTGGTCCAGCGTCCAGGTCACGAAGTCGTGCCAGTTCTCGCCGGCGCCGGCTTCCACAATGACTGCTTTGGCCGTTTCACCCACCACCTTGAGGCCGCGAACCTCCACCTTGAGCACCAGCGGCTTCACATCGCCGGTCAGCACAATATTGCTGCCACCGCCCAACACAAACTTGGGTGCATTGGCCCATTCGGGGTCGGCCAAGAGGTCCCGGACGTCCTGTTCATGGGTAATTCGGGCCATGGCATGGGCCTTGGCGACGATATGGAACGTGTTAAAGGCCTGCAGGGGAATGTTTTTCTCGACTACCATTCCCAGATTGTCTCATTGCATTTTTTAGAGCGAGCCCATGCCCTCATTTGATACCGTATGCGAAGCCGACCTGGTCAAGGTCAAAAACGGCGTAGAAAACACTGCCAAAGAAATCGGCACCCGCTTTGACTTCAAGGGCACGTCCGCCAGCATTGAAATCAAGGACAAAGACATCACCCTCATCGGTGATGCCGACTTCCAGCTGGAACAAATTGCCGACGTGCTGCGCAACAAACTGACCAAGCAAAACGTGGATGTGCGCTTTTTGGAGTTCGGCGATTTGCAAAAAATCGGCGGCGACAAGGTCAAAAAAGTCGTAAAGGTGCGCAACGGCATCGAATCTGAATTGGCGAAAAAGATCCAGCGTTTGCTCAAAGACAGCAAGATCAAAGTGCAAGCTGCGATCCAGGAAGACAAAGTCCGCATCACCGGCGCAAAGCGTGATGACTTGCAGGCTGCACAAGGTTTGATCCGCAAGGAAATTACCGACGTTCCTCTGGACTTCAACAACTACCGCGATTAATGCGCACCGCCGCCCGCTTTCTGTTCGCCCTGCTGCTGGCCCCCGCTGTTTGGGGCCAGACAGTAGCCATTAACGGAACGCTGGGCGACAAAGCACTGCTGATCGTGGACGGCGGCTTTCCCAAGAGTGTGGCCATAGGCGCCACGCACATGGGCGTGAAGGTGGTGTCCATGCAAGGCGACTCGGTGGTTGTCGAAATTGCCGGCAAACGCATGACCATGCGGGTCGGCGACGCCCCTGCCAGCGTGGGCAGCAATGCCGGACTGGCTGCCGGCGGAAGCCGTGTGGTGCTCACGGCAGGGCCCGGCGGGCATTTCACGAGCGAAGGGCAGATCAATGGGCGCATTGTGCGGTTCATGGTGGACACAGGCGCCACCGCCGTGGCTTTGAGCATCTCTGAGGCGGAGCGGATCGGCCTCAAGTACAAAAACGGAGACCGCGTACAGATGAACACGGCCAACGGCGTAGTGCCCGGCTGGCGCATGACGCTGGATAGCGTCCGGCTCGGCGATGTCTCTATAGGTGGCGTAGACGCAGTGATTACGCCCGCCTCCATGCCTTATGTGTTGCTGGGCAACAGTTTTCTGAACCGCTTTCAGATGAATCGCACCAACGATCAAATGGTGCTGGAACGGCGTTTTTGACATACAGCATGAACGTGCAGGACGAGAACGCTTACGAAGATTTGCTGGGCCAGTGGTCAGACCTGGAGTCTGGCCTCGGCGTCATTCTGGGCAGCCCAGCTACCACGCAGCAGTTTGCGCATCGCGTGTTGCAGTACGACCGCTGGATGCAAGGCCTGCTGCAACGTGACCCTGATGTGGGCCTGTACCTCTTGTTCCAGCTGGCGAGCAATTCGCCGGTGGGCTACAGCGCATCCCACGCGCTGGTGTGTGCCGTGCTGTGCCATTTGGTAGCAGGCGAAATGCGGCTGCCCCTGAAGGAACGCAACAGCCTGGTCCATGCCGCCCTGACCATGAATGTGGCAATGACGGCGCTGCAAGACCAATTGGCCACCCAAACGGAACGCCCCAATCAGGTCCAGCAGGACGCCATCCGTGCCCACCCCATCAAGGGCGCCATGATGCTGGCGAACCTGGGTGTGGCCGACGACAACTGGCTGGACATTGTCTCGAGCCACCACGACGAAGCTGTAGACCGCGATACCCCTGAAAACGCGAGTGGCTCCCTGCGCCTGACCCGCATTTTGAAAGTGGTGGACCGGTATGCGGCCATGATTTCCCCACGGGCTTCTCGTACAGGCCGCAGCGCCATTGAGTCTGCGCGTTCGGTAATGGCGCGAGCTACGGCAGGAGTGGATGAGATCGGACAGGCACTGGTGCGCGCAGTGGGTCTGTGCCCACCTGGTACTTACGTGCGACTGGACAATGAAGAGTTGGCCGTGGTGGTGCGGCGCAGCGTGAAGGCCAACCAGCCTTTTGTGGTGATCATCGGCAAGGCAAATGGAGAGTTCCTTAACAATCCACGTCTGCATGCCACCGGCGACACACCGCCGCGCATCCGCTCGGCCCTGCCTTCGGTGGCGGTGCGCACACCGCTGAACCACTTCTTTCTTTTGCAACTGGGCAGTCAGGCCCTGAGCATGGCCTGACCCTGCCTTGCGACGGCTGCGGCTTACTTGGCCGCTTCTTTTTTTTTGCCCAACTTGGACTCCGTGCCATTGACGAGGCGCGAGATGTTTTCCGAGTGGCGCCAAATCAGGAAGATGGACATCACTGCGGTCGACAACAGCAGGTTGCGGTCTGTCACCCACGCCACACCATCACCAAAGGCGTAGTACGCCGGCGCGAACAAGGCAGCTACCAAAGACGCCAGAGACGAATAGCGGAAGGCATAGGCCACGATCAGCCAGGTGAGGCCGGTTGCCAGCGCCAACCAGCCGCTGGTGGCCACCAAAACACCCATCGCAGTGGCAACACCCTTGCCACCCACAAACTTGAAAAACACCGGATAGAGGTGGCCAATGAAGGCGGCAAAGCCTGCCAGCGCCATGGTGCCCTCACCCAAACCATAGGGCTGCCCCCACCACTGAATGGCGGCCACCGGCAACCAGCCTTTGACGGCATCGAGCAGCAGTGTCACTACCGCTGCGGCTTTGGAGCCGGAGCGCAGCACATTGGTGGCACCGGGGTTTTTGCTGCCGTAGGTGCGCGGGTCGTTCAGGCCCATGACACGGCTCACGATGACGGCAAACGACAAAGACCCGATCAGGTAGGCGGCTACGGTGGCCAGCAAGGGATACAACACAGAATTCAAAACAGGTTCTCCAATCACTCTTCCAGCGCGCACTGTACAGGCTTGGCGCCCAGTAACTCCACACAAACATGGGGATCAATACTTACAAGGTAGCCACGCCGGCCACCATTGATGCAGATGCGGGGCAACTCCAGAATGGTGAATTCGATGAACACCGGCATGGTTTTGCGGGTACCGAAGGGGGAAGTGCCGCCGACCAGGTACCCGCTGTGTTTGTTGGCGACTTCCGGGGCACAGGGCTCGACCGATTTGGCGCCGATCTGCCGCGCCAGATTCTTGGTGGACACCTTGCGGTTGCCATGCATCAGCACCACAAGGGGCTTGGCATCCTGGTCCTGCATGATCAGGGTTTTGACCACGGTGAACGGGTCGAAGCCCAGCACCGCCGCGCTGTGCTGCGCGCCGCCATGCTCCAAGTATTCGTAGGGGTGCTCGGTAAACGCCACCTTGCTCGCCTTGAGCAACTGGGTGGCGGGGGTTTCAGAGACGTGGTCTTTTTTGGCCATAGGGGCGTATTTTCATACGCCTTTGCCCCCCGCCGGATTACACCGCCGGATCGCGGATTTCCCAGCGAACTTCGTCGATCTTTTTGAGCAGCTCTTCGGGCAGCGCGGTGCCCCAGGCGTCGATGTTTTCATCGAGCTGCTCCAAGGTGCGCACACCGATGATGGTGCTGGCCACTTGCCACTTGGTGTAGCAGAAAGCCAGTGCCATCTGGCTGGGCGTGAAGCCGTATTCGCGGGCCAGCGCGTTGTATTTGCGGGCGGCTTTGAGCGCATCGGGACGGCCCCAGCGCTGCTTGCGGGTGGACTCGAACTTGCGCAGGCGCCAGTCCTGCGAGACGCTTTCGCCCAGCAGGCCTTCGTCGTCGTACTTGCCGGTCAACAAGCCAAAGGCCAAGGGCGAGTAAGGCAGCAGCGACACGCCGAGGCGGTGCATGGTTTCGTCCAGTCCGTTTTCTGCAGTGCGAGCCAGGAGGCCATAGTTGTTTTGCACTGTGGCAATACGGGGCAGGCCATGCTGCTCGGCAAGACGTACGAACTCATGCACCCCGTACGGAGTTTCGTTCGACAAGCCGATGGCGCGTACTTTGCCGGCCTTGACCAGCGTATCCATGGCGCGCAACTGCTCTTCAATGGCGCTGGCACCCACGTTTTCATTAGCGGGGTTGTAGTACATGCCGCCGAACATGGGCACATGGCGCACCGGCCAGTGGATCTGGTAGAGGTCGATGACCTCGATATTCATGCGCTGCAGGCTGCCTTCACACGCGGCCACAATGTCTTCAGCCGTGAGGTTGCTGCTGCCGTTGCGCACCCAAGGCATGCCGCGCGAGGGGCCGGCCACCTTGGTGGCGATAACCAGCTGCTCACGCACACCGGGGTTGGCCTTGATCCAGTTGCCGATGATTTTTTCCGTGAGGTTAAAGGTCTCGGCGCGCGGGGGCACTGAGTACATCTCTGCCGTATCGATGAAGTTCACCCCGCGCTCCAGCGAGCGGCTGAGAATGGCGTGGGAGGTGGGTTCGTCCACCTGCTCACCGAAAGTCATGGTGCCGAGGCAAATGGGGGTAACGCGCAAATCGCTTTGACCAAGAGACACAAGATTCATGAGAAACACCGAAGAAGAGTGGGTTGGAAAAATGTCAGCGCAAACAGTATCCCACGCATCGCCCTGCCTTGCAGGGATAACCCTTGCCTGCAATACATGTCAAAGCGCTAGCATTAGTTCGATATAAAAACTATAGGCTCTGCAACCCCAAACGTTGGCGAGGCAATACCACCATGAATCTCTCAAATCTGAAAATCAGCACCAAGCTCATGCTGGGTTTTGCCAGTGTGCTGGCCCTGACCACACTACTGGGCTTTATGGCCCTCTTCGAGCTATCAAACCTATCTGCCAAAACAGAGCGGATTGCGACGAACAACTTGCCCAGCGTTCAGTACACATCTGACTTGAACAACATGCTTGGTGCCATCCGGCGTGCAGAGGCACTCCATTTGTTGACCTCAGACCCCAACGTCAAAAAAGAGCAGGAAAAACGCATCGCAGAGTCGCGCAAGTCGGTGGAAGCAGTGATTGCGCGGGCTGGTGCGGTTCTGGACTCAGACGACGAAGCCAAAGCGCTTGCCAATTTCCAGAAGCACTTCGCGGATTGGGCAGTGGCAGATGCCAAGATGCTGGAGCTTTCCAACGTCAACAACGCCTCGATGGCCGAAGAGATGTTCCGGGACCAGGTGGGCAAGGCCTTTGAGGCGGCCATGAAAGAACTGGATATCGTCTCGGCCTACAACGCCAAGGATAGCGAAACCGTTTGGAGTGAAACCCAAGCGGTAGTCTCCACCGGCAAGATCACAGTGATCGGTGCATTGGTAACCGCTTTGGTGATTGGTGCTGCCCTTGCCATCCTGATATCCCGTGCCATCACCAAACCGGTGGAAGAAGCAGTGAAGGCGGCTCAGGAAATGTCCACCGGCGACATGACCCGCGCACTGGTAGCGAACGGCAAGGATGAGATTGCAGTGCTGCTGCAGTCATTGGAGTCCATGCGCCAGAGCCTCGCAAAGGTGGTGCAAACAGTCCGGCAGGGCTCAGAAAATGTGGAGTCAGCCAGCTCGGAGATTGCCCAAGGCAACCACGACCTGAGCGCACGCACCGAGCAACAGGCCAGCTCTCTCGAGGAGACCGCCGCTTCCATGGAAGAGCTGAGCGCGCAGGTCAAACACAACGCCCAAAACGCACTCCAGGCCAACCAGCTCGCCTCCAGTGCTTCCACCGTGGCGGCGCGTGGCGGCGACGTGGTGGGCCGCGTGGTGGACACCATGAAAGAGATCAACGACTCTTCACGCAGGATCTCGGACATCATCGCCGTCATTGACGGTATTGCGTTTCAGACCAACATCCTGGCGCTCAATGCCGCCGTGGAGGCAGCGCGCGCAGGCGAGCAAGGCCGCGGATTTGCGGTGGTGGCGTCCGAAGTGCGGGCTCTTGCCGGCCGCAGCGCGGAGGCTGCCAAGGAAATCAAGTCCCTCATCAATGCCAGCGTTGAGCGGGTGGAACAGGGCTCGGCCCTGGTCAATGAGGCGGGCACCACGATGACCGAGGTGGTCACCTCCATCCGCCGAGTGACCGACATGATGGGCGAGATCAGCTCGGCCAGCAACGAGCAGTCTCTGGGCGTGGCACAGGTGGGCGAAGCCGTTGCGCACATGGATCGCGCCACCCAGCAAAACGCTGCCTTGGTGGAACAGATTGCCGCGGCTGCGAGCAGCCTGAAATCACAATCGGCGGAATTGGTAAGTACGGTTTCCGTCTTCAAACTCGATGGCGCTCAGAGCACACGCAAAGCGCAGGTCCGTTCCACAGAATCGGCCAAACTGCCTTTGGGCGCCGCAGAGCGCCGTGCCATCCCGGCCAAACCTGCATCCAAGCCGACACCGGCCGCAGCACCCAAAGCAGCCCAAGCATTGCCAAAGCCTGCTGCACCGGCACAAGCCAAGGTGGTCACGGCCAAGGCTGCGGCGGATGACGACTGGGAAACCTTTTAGTCCCCGCCGCCGCAGCTGCTTCCACCACCACAGCCACTGTCGCCTCCTCCGTCGCTGACGCCAGCGTCCGGGCTGAAGCTGAAATCGCCGCCCGGCGATCCATCGCTACCGCCCCCGCATCCTCCCCCGCCGCCGAAACTGGTGCCGCAGTAGGCGTCGGAGCCACTTTGGCGGTCAATCTCGCGGCAGTCGGGTACATAGGTAAAGCCACCCGCAATGGCGAACTTCTTGTCCAGCGCAAACAACAGCGGCAGGCGGGTAGGTGCACGCGGGTCAATGCTCTCTTCTTTGCAGGCCCAATGCCATGCGCGGCGCAAGCCTGTATTGCGCTTGGGGTCGCGGCCCAGCACCTCGGCCGGGCTGTGATGTAGCAGTCTGCCAAAAGCAGCGTCGCACCACTGCGCGTAGCCGCGTGTGTGCAAAATGAACTCGTGCCACGCTGCGTCCACCACTTTGGATGGCATGGCTACAAACTGGCGCTTGCTGCGCAGGTGTGCCATGAAAAACTGACGCAGGCCGTGCAACACCAACTCGGTGTCACGGACCGTGAGGTGGGGGTACGCCTCGCGGAGTTTGGCGCCCAGGAATCGGGGGAGCGCTGCCTCGCGAATGAATTGCCGGCGCAGGGTTTGCTCCCAAGCCGCCAAGGCGACGAACAACAACGCACTCCCTATGACGCCTACAAACAATGTCAGGCCAAAAAAGGAATGCGGTGGGCGCAGGGCGTAGATCAGCGCCGCCCCCACCCACAAAGGCAGGAACTTGCCAAAGCGCAAACAGGCAATGCGGTGGACCAACCGTAGCTGCAGCAGAGGCTTAAACGCGGCCAGCGGCATAGCGAGCCTCTTCTTGCAAGCGCAACACGCGGCGCTGTACTTTGCCGGTGGTGGTCATGGGCAATGCGTCGACAAACTCAATCTCTTTGGGGTACTCGTAAGGTGCCAACTGGCCTTTCACGTGCGCTTGCAGATCTTTGGTGAGCTGGGCATGTAATCGGGCTCTGCCCCCCGTATCCTCTGCGCAAGCAGCTATGAAATCAGGAGCAATAACCACATAGGCCTTGACCAGCGCACCCCGCTCGGCGTCGGGTTTGGGTACTACAGCGGCGTTGATCACGGCGGGGTGCTTCACCAGACAGTTCTCGATTTCTCCAGGGCCGATGCGATAGCCCGCCGCCTTGAAAACATCGTCACTGCGGCCTTGGTACCAGAGGTAGCCCTCGACATCGCGGATTGCGAGGTCGCCGGTGCGGCACCAGTCGCCGGTGTACTTTGCGTCGGTGGCCTTCTGGTTCTTCCAGTAGCCCAAAAAGAAAATAGGATCGGGTTGGCCGTGCACGTCATAACGGTTAAGCGCCACATCGCCAGGCACGCCGACCGGGCATTCGTTGCCGGCCTCGTCAATCACCGCCACCCGGTGGCCGGGGTAGCCCATGCCCATGCTGCCGCCCTTGGCAGGCCAGTGGCGGCTGGAGTTGCCCACGATGTAGTTCATCTCCGTCTGCCCGAACATCTCGTTCGGTGTGACACCCAGTTGCCTCTCGCAGTAGCCAAACACGGCGTCGCCCACCGCCTCCCCCGCGCTCATGATCGCCTCGAGCTGCAGCTTGAACTGCCTGCGCACCGTCTTGCCCTTGGCTCCCGGATAAGCCTTCATCATGGCTTTGAGGGCAGTGGGAAACAGGAAAGTGTGGGTCACGCCGCAGTCGCGCATCAGCTCCAATGCGGTTTGCGGGCTGAAGCGTCCGTTGTAGGCCACGATGGGGCGGCCGAAGTACAGCGTGGGCAGCAAGGCGTCCATCAACCCGCCCGTCCAGGCCCAATCGGCCGGCGACCAGAACACGGCCTTGGAGCTGCGGTTCTTTTTGCCGTCGAAGCCGAACCAGTTCTGGCTGGCCACAAATCCGCTGAGGTTGCCGATGAGCGCACGGTGGGGAATGAGCGCGCCCTTGGGGTTGCCGGTAGTGCCACTGGTGTAAATGAGCACCGCGGGCTCATCAGCCAAAGTACTCACCAGCTCAAAAGTGGCAGGCTGCACCTGTAATGCAGCCTCAAAGCGGGCATCTTGAGGCCCGGTCAGCAAGGCGCCATCTGCATCCTGCAGGCCCACGCCCAGCACTGCGCGCAATTGGGGACATGCGAGGCGCACGCTGGCCAGCGCAGGTAGTGAGCCGGCATCGCAAATAGCGGCAACTGCCTCGCTGTCCTGCAGGCGGAACTCCAACGCCTCTGGCCCGAACAACATGGACAGGGGCATGGCCACCGCGCCGAGCTGCAACACCGCCATGTAGGCCACCGCGGTCTCGAAGCGCTGGGGCAGCACGATGCCTACACGATCGCCGCGCTGAACGCCCAGCTTCACCAGCGCGTTGGAAAGCCGGTTTGCCTGTTCCTGCAGCTGCGAATAGGTATAAATGGTGTCGCTAGCCCCCGAGGAATATGCGCGGACAGCTACTCTTTTTGTAGCGTCCTGCGTTTCTGCCCAGCGGCGGCTGCATACCTGCGCCATATTGAAGTGCTGCGGCACCTCCCAGCGGAATTGGCTGTGCAAGGCTGCGTAGCCTGCGGGTGGTTGTGACTTGCGGGATGTGTCTCTGCCTTGACTGACGGCCATGCCTTGTCTCCTCTTCTGTCCTTATGATTTGCACAATGTACCAAGCCCGACGCCCCTTTCGCAGCGAATTCGTTCCCATCCGCAACCTGGATTACCACGTGCAAGTCTGGGGAGAGCCCGGGCCCGGCAAAACGCCCTTGGTGATGGTGCACGGCTGGATGGATGTGGCCGCAAGTTACCAGTTTGTGGTGGACGCCTTCAGCGAGGACCACTACATCATTGCCCCCGACTGGCGGGGCTACGGCAAAACCAAAGTGCCGAAGACGGACAACTACTGGGTGCCCGACTATCTGGCCGACCTCGATTTTCTGCTCGACCACTACGCCCCGGACCAACAGGTGAACCTGGTGGGCCACAGCATGGGTGGCAATGTGGTCATGCTCTACGGTGGGGTGCGGCCCCAGCGCATACGCAGATTAGTGAACCTGGAGGGCTTCGGCATGCCGGCCACCATTCCGGCACAGGCGCCCGGCCGCTTTGCAACCTGGATGGATGAACTCAAAAAGCTGCATGCGGGGGAGATGGAGCTCAAGGCCTATGACAGCGCAGACGGCGTCGCCCGCCGCCTCATGAAAACCAACCCGCGCCTGGGGACCGACAAAGCCGCATGGCTGGCCCGGCATTGGGCCGCTGAAAACGCCGACGGTAGCTGGTCCATTCTGGGCGACGCCGCCCACAAGGTCACCAGTGCACAGCTCTACCGCGTGGAAGAGGTAATGGCGATTTATCAGCGCCTGAGCATGCCGGTGCTGGCCGTAGAGGCCTCTGACAACAGCCTGGACATGTGGTGGAAAGGCAAGTTCACCCTGGCTGAGTACCACGAGCGCCTGAAAATGGTGCCGCAGGTGGAAATCGCCCGCATTGAAGACGCCGGCCACATGATGCACCACGACCAACCGGAGGTGCTGGCAGCCCTGATCGAGCGCTTTATCCGTTGATTTGGAGGGGTGAATTTGTGGATATAGAATGAGAACGTCTCTCATTTTGATTCTCAACCACTTCACTTTACCAACATGAAAAAGCTTTCTGCCCGCCGCCTTGCGCTCGCCACTGCCATTTTTGGGGTTTGCTCACCTGCACTCCATGCGCAGGACAAGGTATTGAATGTGTACTCCGCCCGCCACTACCCCGGTGATGTGCAGTTGTATTCGGCATTCACCCAGGCCACGGGCATCCAGATCAAGCGAGTGGACGCTGATGACGCGGGCATCCTGCAGCGCCTCAAAGCGGAAGGCACCGCATCGCCCGCTGACGTTATCTTGCTGGTGGACGCATCGCGCCTGTGGCGCGCCGAGGTGGATGGCCTGTTTGCACCGGTGAAATCCAAAGTGTTGGATGACGCCATTCCTGCCCAACTGCGTGGCAAAACCAGTGCTGAAGGAACCTCCTGGTTCGGCTTCAGTACCCGCGCCCGCGTGGTGGTTTACAACAAGGCACGTGTGTCCAAAGACAACGTAGACACCTACGAAGAGTTGGCCGACGCCAAAAACAAGGGCTTGCTGTGCACGCGCTCCGGTTCGCACCCCTACAACCTGAGCCTATTCGGTGCCATGAATGAGCACCTGGGCAGCGCCGCCACTGAAACCTGGCTCAAGGGCCTGGTCAGCAACATGGCCCGCAATCCCGTGGGTGGCGATACCGACCAGATCAAGGCAACAGCCTCCGGCGAATGCGGCGTGGCGTTGACCAACACCTACTACCTCGCCCGCCTGATGCGCAGTGACAAGCCGGAAGACCGTGCGGTGATGGACAAGGTCGGCGTGGTATTCCCCAACCAAAGCAGCTGGGGCACCCATGTGAACATTGCCGGTGGCGCCATGGCGAAAAACTCCAAGAACCCGGCCTACGCCCAGCAATTCCTCGAGTTTCTGGCCAGCCCGCAGGCGCAGGAATACTTTGCCAACGGCAACAACGAATGGCCCGTCGCCAAGGGCATCAAGATCAGCAATCCCGCACTGGAAAGCATGAGCGGCGGTAGCTTCAAATCGGAAACCATTCCGGTCAGCATCGTGGGCATGAACCAGGTCAAGGTACAGCAGATGCTGGACCGCGTAGGCTACAAATAAGCCCTTCAGCCTGTCTGCAGGCGGCTTGACTGCGCAATGCGGTCAAGCCGCTTTTTTATTGAGGGTGCGACTCAAAAAGATCACCGGTATCAGACCCACCAGGACCAGCACCAGGGCGGGCAATGCCGCTTCACCCAAGCGCTCGTCCTTGGCCAGCTGAAACGCCACGACGGCCAAGGTGTCGTGATCAAAGGGCCGCAGCACCAAAGTGGCTGGCAGCTCCTTCATCACGTCCACAAACACCAGCAACCCCGCGACCAGGCTGCTGCGCACCAGTAAGGGCCGATGCACGCGCCACCAAAGGCTCCAGCCGGTCACGCCCAGCATGCGTGCGGTTTCATCCAAGGTTGCCGGCAGTTGGTTGTAGCCACTCTGCACCGTATGCAAAGCCACCGCAGTAAAGCGCACCAGATAGGCCCAGATGACGCCGATCACGGTGGTGCTGATCCAGAAACCCACCTGCCAGTCCGGCCGTGCAGCCTGCAGCCAGCCGACCGGAATCAGCAAGCCCACCACGATGACCGCACCCGGCACCGCATACCCCATGCCGGCCAGGCTGACCACTGTGCGGGTCAAGCGGGTCGGGGTGCGCCTCGCGGCAAACGCCAGGGCGAGGGCCAGTGCACTGGCCAACAAGGCAGTTATGGCGGCGAGCTTGAAGCTGTTGAGGCTCCAACCCACAAAACTGCTCCAGGGCAGAGGACTGTCTTCCAAGCCCCAGGCTTGCCACAAGGGTCGTAACATGAACACCACCGGCAACACAAAACCGAGTAGCACGGGCAAGCTACAGACCAGCGTGGCCATCAAGGCGCGCTTTCCCTGAAGCACCACAGGCTGGGCAGGTACTCGTCGACCCTTGACATTGGCGTAACGCATCTTTCGGCGGGCGTGCATTTCCACACGGAGCAGCAAGGCCATCATCACCAGCAGGGCTGTGGCCAGTTGGGCAGCAGCAATACGGCTGTCCAGTACGAGCCAAGCTTTGTAGATGCCAGCAGTGAAAGTTTGAATGCCGAAATAGCTGGAGACCCCGTAGTCCGCCAATGTCTCCATCAGCGCCAGAGCGATACCGGCCATGATGGCGGGCCGCGCCAGCGGGATGGCGATGGATGTCACCCGGCGCCCGAGGGATGCGCCCATCAGGCGGGCGGCATCCATCAAATGTGCGGCCCGCTCCAACAAGGCTACCCGCACCAGCAGGTACACATAGGGGTAAAGGGTAAAGATGAAAACAAGGGCCGCGCCCCCCAGGCTACGTACTTCTGGGAGCAGCCGCCCCTCCAGTCCGAAAGTGCTGCGCATCCAGGTTTGCGCAGGGCCGCTGAACTGTAAAAAGTCGGTGTAGGCGTACGCCACGACATACGCCGGCATGGCCAGGGGCAACAGCAGGGCCCATTCCCACTGGCGGCGCCCCGGGAAGTCGAACAAGGTCACGGCACAGGCGCTGGCAGTTCCGACCAGGCCCACACCTAGTGCCACTGTCACGCACAAAAGCAGCGTGGTCCCGGCATATTCGGGCAGCACCGTAGCAGCCATTTCACGCAAAAGCCCCAGAGCCACGGCATCCCATTGCAGCACCGCCGCTACCAGCGCCAGCACTGGGAGGGACACCAGCGCACCCATCAGGAGCAATGCAAGCTTCGCTGGCACCGCTCGCAATGCAGAGGTCAATGGTTCGGAGAAAAGAGCAAGCACAAGCGGGCAATTGAGAAGATAAACAGCCCGGGGGACCCTGCGGCTCTGAATGAGAATTGTAAGTATCTACAATTTTGCCCATGTACCTCGAACTCCAAGACCTCAGTGTGCGTTACCAAGCCTCCCAACCCCTGGCGGTGGAGGGCGTGAGCTTCGGTTTGCGTGCCGGTGAAATCGGGGTGCTGATCGGCCCTTCGGGCTGCGGAAAGACCACCTTGCTGCGCGCAATTGCCGGCTTGGAAGCCACCCACGCCGGGCGGATCTCCCTCGGCGGCGTCACGGTCAGTGGCGACGGCAAGGCACTGCCACCCGAGCGCCGGCAGATGGGCATGGTGTTTCAGGATTACGCCCTGTTCCCTCACATGGATGTGAGTAAAAACATTGCTTTTGGCATTCACAACCTGCCAGCCCGTGAGCGCCAAGAGCGGGTGCTGGAGGTTTTGCGCTTGGTTGGGCTGGAAGAGCAGGCCTTGCGCTATCCCCATGAGCTATCGGGTGGGCAGCAGCAACGCGTGGCGCTGGCGCGGGCATTGGCGCCGCAACCCAAACTCTTGCTGCTGGATGAGCCGTTCTCCAACCTGGATGTGGACTTGCGCGAGCGCCTCGCGCAGGAGTTGCGCACCATCCTCAAGGCCGCTGGTGCCACTGCACTCTTTGTGACCCACGACCAGCTGGAGGCCTTTGCCATAGGAGACCTCATCGGCGTGATGCACCAGGGCCACCTGCATCAGTGGGCGGATGCCTACACCCTCTACCACCGGCCGGCCACCCGTTTTGTGGCCGACTTCATCGGACACGGCGTCTTTACCCCCGCCAGCGTAGAGTTGCATGAGGAAAACGGCGTCACCCACAAACACGTGGTCACGCCCTTGGGCGAACTACACGGAATCCACCAGCATGAGCAGGACCGGCTGAGCCTGGGCCCCTGTGACATCCTGCTGCGGGCGGACGACATCGTCCACGACGATACGGCCGAGGTGCAGGCCCGCATAGTCAACAAGGCATTCCGTGGGAATGAGTTTCTGTACACCCTGGAATTGCGCACCGGCGAGCTGGTGATGGCCCATGTACCCAGCCACCACGACCACCGCATCGGGGAATGGATAGGCATCCGGCCAGAAGTGGACCACGTGGTCACCTTCGCCAGTGAAAGCCCAAAGGGGTGATGGCAACTAAAATATCGGGTTAACCATATACACAGCAAGCAGGACCCGCATCATGGAAGCAGAACGCACCAACCTCATCGGCACCACCCTGGCAGACCTGACGAGCAGGACCCAGGAACTCAGGGGGTATCTTTGACTACGATGCCAAAGCCGAGCGCCTGCGCACCGTCAATGCATCGCTAGAAGACCCCTCCGTCTGGAACGACCCCAAGAAGGCCCAGGAGCTGGGCAAAGAAAAGAAGATGCTTGATGGCGTGGTCGTCACCCTGAACGACCTGACCAGCAACCTCTCTGACAACACCGAGTTGTATGAGATGAGCAAGGAAGAAGGCGATGAGGAAAGCCTGATCACCATTGAAGCAGAAACCGCCAAGCTCACTGAGATCGTGGAAGGCCTGGAATTCCGCCGCATGTTCAACAACCCGGCGGACCCCCTGCCCTGCTTCCTGGACATCCAGGCCGGCGCCGGTGGCACCGAGGCCTGCGACTGGGCCAGCATGCTGCTGCGCCAGTACCTGAAGTACGCGGAGCGCAAGGGCTTTACCGCCAACGTGGAAGACCTGACCGACGGCGACACCGCCGGCATCAAGAGCGCCACCATCAAGATCGAAGGTGAATACGCCTTCGGCCTGCTGCGCACTGAAACCGGCGTGCATCGCTTGGTACGCAAAAGCCCGTTTGACAGCTCGGGGGGCCGCCACACCTCGTTTGCCTCGGTGTTTGTGTACCCCGAGATTGATGATTCGATTGAGATCGAGATCAACCCCAGCGATGTGCGCACCGACACCTTCCGCGCGTCCGGCGCTGGTGGTCAGCACATCAACAAGACCGACTCCGCTGTGCGTTTGACCCACATTCCCACCGGCATCGTGGTGCAGTGCCAGGACGGACGCAGCCAACACAGCAACCGTGATGTGGCCTGGAAGCGCCTGCGCAGCCGCTTGTATGACTTCGAGTTGCGCAAGCAGCAGGAAGCGCAGCAAAAGCTGGAAGACACCAAGACCGACGTGGGCTGGGGCCACCAGATCCGCTCTTATGTGCTGGACAACAGCCGCATCAAGGACTTGCGCACCAACGTGGAAGTGTCGGCGACCCAAAAGGTGCTGGACGGTGACCTGGATGTGTTCATCCAAGCGTCGCTGAAGCAAGGTATTTGATGAGCGCCCCTTTTCTCACGCAAGCGCAATTTTCCGCAGGGCCGCCCCAAGGAAAATTAGCCCCCTTGGGGGGCAGCGAACCTCACGCAGTGGGGAGCGTGGGGGCCTTTATTTTCGACATGGACGGCACCATGATCGACTCCATGCCCTCACACAAACACAGCTGGGTGGAGTTCGCACGCCGCAAACAGTTGCAGGTGGACATTGATGACCTGATGCGCCGGACTACCGGTCGCACCGGCATTGAGTGCATGCGCCTTCTGTTTGACCACGAAGAGATGGACGATGCCGAGGCCTTGGCCCATGTGCACGAGAAGGAAGCGGTGTACCGTGAAATCTTCTCGCCCATCTTTGCGGAAGTGGCGGGGTTCAAAGCGTTTTTCGATCTGGCCCATGGCCGCGGCCTGAAGTTGGGCGTAGGTACAGCCGGCGATCGCCACAACCAGGCTTTTGCCTACCAGCACCTGCAAATGCCGATTGCGCCGCTCACCACGGTGGGCGGTGACGAGGGCCTGCCGGGCAAGCCCGAGCCGGCCATTTTTCTGGAAGCTGCACGCCGCATGGGCGTGGAGCCTGCGCGCTGCATCGTGTTTGAAGACGCGCCGCTAGGCATCGAAGCCGCCCGCCGTGCCGGCATGCGCGCTGTGGGCATTGCCAGCAGCCACCATCCTGATGAACTGACGGGCCCGCATGTGCTGGCCGTCGTTCCTGATTACCACGCTTTGATCACATCCCGTTTTTTGGAGACCCACCATGTTGCATCTTCGTGAGGCCTCGGGCCCTGCCGCCGTGATACACCGCGGCGACTATTCCGCCCCTGCATTCTGGATCGACACCGTCGATCTCAACTTTGACCTGGACCCCTCCAAGACCCGCGTTCTGAACAAGATGACCTTGCGCCGCAACCCCGACGTGCAGGCCCAGCCGCTGCGCCTGGACGGCGAAGAGCTGAACCTCGCGCGCGTGCTGGTCAACGGCCAGGGCACCAGCTTCAAGATGGACGGCAACCAGCTGGTGCTGGAAAACCTGCCCGAAGGTAACGAGCCTTTCGCGCTGGAAATTTTCACGACCTGCGTACCGGTGAAGAACACCAAGCTCATGGGCTTGTATGTGAGCAACGACTCCTTCTTCACCCAGTGCGAGGCCGAGGGCTTCCGCCGCATCACCTACTTCTTGGACCGGCCGGATGTAATGGCCATGTACACCGTCACCCTGCGTGCCGACAAAGCCAAGTACCCCGTGCTTTTGTCCAACGGCAACCTCGTGGACAGTGGCGACTTGGAAGACGGCCGCCACTTTGCGAAGTGGGTAGACCCGCACAAAAAGCCCAGCTACCTGTTTGCGCTGGTAGCCGGCCAACTGGTGGCGCGCGAGCAGCGCATCACCAGCCGCGCAGGCAAAGACCATTTGTTGCAAGTGTTTGTTCGCCCCGGCGACCTCGACAAGACCGAACACGCCATGAACAGCCTGATGGCCAGCGTAGCGTGGGACGAAGCCCGCTTCGGCCTGCCGCTGGATCTGGAGCGCTTCATGATCGTCGCCACCTCCGACTTCAACATGGGCGCCATGGAGAACAAGGGCCTGAACATTTTCAACACCAAGTACGTGCTGGCGAACCAGGCCACTGCGACCGATGTGGACTACGCCAACATCGAGAGCGTGGTGGGGCATGAGTATTTTCACAACTGGACCGGCAACCGCATCACTTGCCGCGACTGGTTCCAGCTAAGCCTGAAGGAAGGCCTGACTGTGTTCCGCGACCAGGAGTTCAGCCAGGACTTGTGCGCCGAGCCCAGCGCCCGAGCGGTCAAACGCATTGAAGACGTGCGAGTGCTGCGCACCGCCCAGTTCCCCGAAGATGCAGGCCCCATGGCACACCCGGTGCGGCCTGACAGCTACATCGAAATCAACAACTTCTACACCGTCACCATTTACGAAAAGGGTGCCGAGGTCGTGCGCATGATGCAAACGCTCACCAGCCGCAAAGGCTTTGAGCGCGGCATGAAGCTGTATTTCGAGCGCTTTGACGGCCAGGCCGTGACCTGCGATGACTTCGCGCAATCCATCGCCGAAGCCAACCCGCACTCCCCGCTGGAAAAGCTGCTGCCCCAGTTCAAGCGCTGGTACAGCCAGGCCGGCACGCCCCGTGTGGCAGCCCGCGGCGAGTACGACGCTGCGGCCCAGACCTACACCCTGCACTTCAGTCAAAGCTGCGCAGCCACACCAGGGCAGCCGGTCAAAGAGCCCTTAGTCATTCCGGTGAGCTTAGGTCTGGTGGGTGCTGCCAGCGGCGCTGCCCTGCCCTTGACGCTGGACGGCCAGATGGTGGGCGACAGCCACCTGTTGGTGCTGACTGAAGCCAGCCAGAGCATCACATTCCAGAACGTGGCGGAAGAGCCTGTGCCCTCCATACTGCGCGGCTTCTCCGCACCGGTAGTGCTGGACTTTGACTACACCGATGCCCAGTTGCTGGTCCTGCTGGCCAATGACCCGGACCCGTTCAACCGCTGGGAAGCCGGCCAGCGCTTGGCACTGCGCAGCGCTATCAATTCCATAGCTGCTCCCGTAGATTCCATGAGCGCTAACCCACTCAATGATGCTTACATCGGCGCGATGCGCGCCGTGCTGCGTCACCCCACGCTGGATGCTGCGTTCAAGGAACTGGTGCTGACCCTGCCTTCTGAGACCTACATCGCCGAGCAGCTGGACGTGGTGGACCCGCAGCGCATTCACGCGGTGCGCGAAGCCATGCGCCTGCAGCTGGCCACCGCCCTGCACGCCGACTGGGAATGGGCTTTTGCCGTGCACGAGAACAACGGCGGCTACCGCCCCGACCCGGTCTCCAGCGGCCGCCGTGCGCTGGCAGGGATGGCGCTCAATTTCCTGTGCCTGGCAGCCACCCATAGCGGCGACGAGATCTGGCCCGGCAAAACGCTGCAGCGCTTCAAGGACGCCGGCAACATGACCGACCGTTTCAACGCCCTGCAAGCCCTGGTGAACAGTGGTCACGCACTGGCTGCCAATGCACTCTCACGATTCCATGCCTTGTTCAAGGACGAAGCCCTGGTGCTGGACAAGTGGTTTGCGCTGCAAGCAGGCACCAGCGACCGCGGTGGCCAGGTGCTGCCCGCCGTGCGCCAGCTGCTGAACCATCCGGACTTCAACCTCAAGAACCCCAACCGCGCGCGCAGCGTGATCTTCAGCTTCTGCAGTGCCAACCCCGGTGGTTTCCACCGCGCCGATGCGGCCGGTTATGTGTTCTGGGCCGACCGCGTGATCGAGCTGGATGCCATCAACCCGCAGGTCGCCGCCCGACTGGCGCGCGCGCTGGACCGCTGGAAGAAGCTGGCCGAGCCCTACCGTAGCGCTGCGCGTGAAGCGCTGGCTCGCGTGGCTGCCAAGACTGACTTGAGCAATGACGTGCGTGAAGTCGTAGACCGCGCGCTCGCTGACTGATTTTCAAAAACTGAGGGAGTTCACATGACACAACGCATTTCGCTCACGCGCTATCTCATCGAGAAGCAGCGTGGCAGCCAGGACGCCGGAGGCCAGGGCACCATTCCGCCCCAGTTGCGCCTGCTGCTGGAGGTGGTGGCACGTGCTTGCAAAAGCATCAGCCTGGCCGTGACCAAAGGCGCCCTCGGTGGCGTGCTGGGCGCTGCTGAGAGCGAAAACGTGCAGGGTGAAATCCAGAAGAAGCTGGACATCATTGCCAATGAAGTGCTGATCGAAGCCAACGAATGGGGCGGCCACTTGGCCGCCATGGCCAGTGAGGAAATGGAAGGCATCTACACCGTGCCCAACCGCTACCCCCAAGGCGAATACCTGTTGATGTTTGACCCGCTGGACGGATCGAGCAATATCGATGTGAACGTGAGCATCGGCACCATCTTCAGTGTGCTGCTCAAGCAACCTGAAGGCCCGGCCGTGAGCGAGCAGGACTTCCTGCAAGCCGGCCACCAGCAGGTCGCCGCCGGTTACTGCATTTACGGCCCGCAAACCACGCTGGTGCTCACCGTGGGTGAAGGGGTAGACATGTTCACCCTGGACCGGGAGCAAGGCTCCTTTGTGCTCACTCAGGAAAACGTGCGTGTGCCGGAAGACACCCAAGAGTTCGCCGTCAACATGAGCAATATGCGCCACTGGGCAGCGCCGGTGAAACGCTATATCGACGAGTGCCTGGAAGGCAAAGAAGGCCCGCGCGGCAAAGACTTCAACATGCGCTGGATCGCCAGCATGGTGGCCGATGTGCACCGCATCCTGACCCGTGGCGGCATTTTCATGTACCCCTGGGACAAACGCGAACCCGGCAAGCCCGGCAAGCTGCGCCTGATGTACGAAGCCAACCCCATGGGCTGGCTGATTGAGCAAGCCGGCGGCGCGGCGTCCACTGGTACCGAACGCATTCTGGACATCGAGCCGACCCAATTGCACCAGCGGGTGAGCGTGGTGCTGGGCTCAAAGAACGAGGTCGAACGCGTAGTCCGCTACCACGCGGAACACGCCGCTTAATTCACCCTGCCCGATACCATTTCGGGCTCGGTTAGCCGGTGTAGCTCAGTCGGTAGAGCAGCTCATTCGTAATGAGAAGGTCGGGTGTTCGATTCATCTCTCCGGCACCAACAATTCAAAGCCTCTTGTCGCACGACAAGGGGCTTTTTCTTTTTCGGAAGTATTTTTTTATTTCGCCATCTAAAGATCCGGAATGAACGAACTACAAATCTGCCAATTTGCATGACAAAGAGAACTTCCATGCCCGGCGCAAGGTTGGAAAATTCTGTCTTTCTTGTCTCTCCAGAAAGCCCCGCTCCGACATGTGTCAGCTGCTCAGCATGAATTGCAACAACACTGCATCCATCCAGTTTTCGTTCACCGGTTTTTCTGAGCGCGGCGGGCACACCTCAGATCATGTGGATGGCTGGGGCATTGCGTTCTACGAGCCCACCGGCAGCCGGCTGTTTATCGACGACAAGCCTGCTTACGAGTCCCCCCTTGCGGCGTTTGTGAAAAGCTACGAGATCAAAAGCAAAACCGTGGTCGCCCACATCAGAAAGGCAACCCAAGGCGAAGTGGGACTTGCGAATTGCCACCCTTTCCAGCGGGAGTGGTTGGGGCAGACCTGGTTTTTTGCCAACAATGGCGACCTGCGCAATTACTACCCAGAGTTGAGCGGCCCTTACTTCCCTATCGGCAGCACCGACAGCGAACGTGCGTTTTGCTACCTCATGCAGGTGCTGTCACGTGCCTTCAAAGACTGCGTGCGCCCGCCGACGTGGACGGAAGTGGCCGAGGTCCTGTTTGAGGCGATCGCCCCCATCACCCGGCACGGCAACTTCAACTTCACCCTGACCAATGGAGACGCTCTCTTTGTGCATTGCTCCAGTTCCTTGTACGAGGTCCATCGCCAGCACCCGTTCCCCAAAGCCCGGTTGGTGGACGTAGATGTCGAGATGGACCTCAGCGCCATGAACAGCACCGACGACCGCATGGTGGTGGTGGCGACCGAACCGCTCACGGTGGATGAACCCTGGACAGCACTGGAAACCGACGAATTCCGGGTGTATGTGGGGGGTGCGTTGGCCCATGCCCGAATCAACCCGGCTGTGGAGCGCTTTGCCGTACCCACGGTGTCGGTGGAGCGTCGACCGTCCCCCTGAAGTTTCCTGTCTATGCAATAAATTTGCACTTAATTAATTAAAACAATAAAATCAGTAAATACCAATTAATCTAGGAGGTGCGCCATGACAATGACTGCGGACGCGAGCAAGCCCTTGACTCCGGGCAATCTCTGGAATGCCATCGCCAACCTTCCACGCTGGTTGACTGCACCTACGGTGCTGGCGGAGTGGACGGTAGAGCCACGCTGGCACTTGGGCCTCAAGCATTTGCGTATGTTGCTGATCCTGGCGGCTTACTCCTTGGCGTGGTACTGGTTTGGCGGCTATGCGGGCGCATCCTCTCAGCCGGTTGTGCAACCAATGGGATACGCCAATAGCAACGTATCGATAGCAGCAGCCGAGCCAACCGGCCTCACGGCACAGGGCTCTGAGGCACCTTCTGCGGAAGCCCTGCGCCCGGAAGACGCGGCGGGCTTGCGTATAGACACCTTCCGCATTGGCGCGGTGTCGGGCTACCCCAACCGCTTGCGCTACGAACTGGGCCTGAGCAACAAAGGCCGCAAGCTCGTAGGCAAATTGCAGTTCATGGTGGTGGGCGAGCAAAACGGCGAACTGCGCGAAATGCCGCTGGACCAACCTGCCGCGTTGGCAGAGGCCAAGCCCAAAGTGGAAGTGTCCCGCCTGCTGAACACGCGCGGCTACCTCGACTTACCCGAGGGCTATGTGGTGCACAAAGTGATCGTGCAAGTCGTCGAGGGCAGCAGCCCCCGGGTGGCCCAAAGCGCACCGATGTGGCCGACCTGAGTCAGAAATTTTTTGCTACAAATTTGCTAGCTGCTCGCGCATATTTTGCGGGCGCTAGAAGAGGTTCTTCTGCTCAACTCCGTGCTGCAGGAAGGTGAGCCGCATCACGGTGGGCATACCATCAAAGCGTGCCACCTGTAACAGGGCGCCATTGCGCCGTGCCGCCAGTTGGCTGATGGCCAGACCCAGACCCATTCCCTGCTGCTCATGCACCTCACGGTCCGCCTGTGAGAGCGCGCCGATCTGGGCCATGAATTTCTCGGGCATGGCCACGCCGAGGTTCGCAATTTCGAGTTGGTAGGATTCGTGGCCCAAAGGCTTGCCGGTCACCCCTACGGGGCGACCAGGCTTGGAAAATCGCAAGGCATTCACCAGAAGTTCTGTGAGTATTTTTTGGCAATCAGGGCCCCAGCACTGAATGTGCCCCGGCTCCATCCGCACTTGAACCGCATGGCCGGCGAACACGCCGGATTCAGAGTCGGTAGCCACCTTCAGGACAGCCTGCACTTCCTGGCGGAAAGCCTGGCTGGCCAGCAACTCGGATACCGCGTGCCCGATGTCCAGCCGGTGGGAGACCCCGCCCGGGCTGCCATGGGTATGCGATGCGCTGAGTTCAGCCCAATCCATCATGCGGCTGATGGTCCGCGCCAACGCCTTCGCACTGCGGTGTACGTCTTCCAACATGCCCTGCACGCGCTCCGGTGTATAGCGGTCGCGGCGGGTCAAAAGCAACTCCGTCGATCCCAGAATACTGACCATGGGCGTGCGCAACTCGTGGGGAATGGTGGCGAGCACGGCAGAGCGCAAATGCTCCTGGGCGCGCTGGGCGTCTGCCTTGTGCCGTCGTGCTTTTTCCAGCAGCGAAGACACCGCAGACAGCAGTTCAGCCAGCGTCCACGGTTTGGTGAGGTAGTCGTCAGCGCCGGCGGCCATGGCACGGCGCACACTGACACGGTCGCTGTCCGAGGTGAGCATTAGCACTGGCGTGGTAGCCAGAGATTCGCTGCCGCGGGCTTCGCGCACCAAATCCCAACCGTCCAGCACAGGCATGTGGATGTCACACAAGATCACATCGGGTTGTTCACGCAGCGCGCTATCCAGGCCTTCTCTGCCATCGGCGGCCTCCAACACTACAAAACCTTCGCGCCGCAGCACACCGGCAGTCAACTGGCGCACCGCGGTGCTGTCGTCCACCACCAGAATCGTGGGTACCTGCGTCCCCGCCAGCACTGCACTCACAAGGCCACCGCTTTCAGGACGAAGCAATCAGGCCCATACGGGCACAGATGGCATAGGTGGTGCTCCAGCATTCGCGCAAGCTATCGGCATACTGCGTGCATTCGTCGGCACTGAAGCCGTGCCCCTGCTTTTCAATGGTGAGCGCCAGCCGCGAAAGCGCAGCCAGCCCCAAGCTCGCAGTCACCCCTTTGAACGAGTGGCCCAGCTCCAGCAAATCGCCGGTATTGCCCTGCTCCAGTGCAGCCAGCAGCTCACCGTAGCACTGCGAATCGCTGCGCATGGCGCCATCCAGCAAAGACTGGTAACCCTGCAAGGTCACACCCACACACAACTCGCCGATCATGGCCATGTTCAGGTGCTCGGCGACATCGCCCGGGCGGAAGCGCCGGCGCGGCTGGCGTGGTGCAGGTGCGGTCTCAGCGGCCACAGGCGCTGCTGTGGTGGATTCCGGCGTAGGCTCGGCGGACGCTAAGGTCGGGGCTGCCTCGGGCACAGGGGCAGCAGCAGGCTCAGCTACAGGTGCAGGGGCCTGCACAGCAGCGGGTTTTGCGGCGACTCTGGCCATCGGCATGGCAAGCGAAGCGCCGCGGGTACCAAAGCGGCGCACCAGCAGTTTTTCCAGCTCATGCACATTCACCGGCTTGGACAGGAACCCGTCCATGCCCGCAGCGTGGACCCGGTCCTTGGATTCCTCAAACACATCGGCGGTGAGCGCAATGATGGGCAGGTCGCAATAGGGCGCCGGCAAGCGGCGTATGGTCTCGGTGGCTTGCAGGCCATCTACATCGGGCATGTGCAGGTCCATCAGCACCAGGTCTGGAAGCTCTTTCTGGATTTCTTGCACCGCCACGCCGCCGTGTTCCGCAAAACGCACGTTGTGGCCCATGTTGCCCAGTAAAGCGGCCATGTACTTGCGGTTTATGGCGTTGTCTTCGGCCACCACCAGGTTCAGCCCCGGTGTTCCGGGTTCGCGGCGTGCGGTGCCTGCATCGGTAGTCTGTTCCGAGGGTGCCGTGCTCACCGGCAAGCTCAGCGTGGCGGTAAACACACTGCCTTTGCCTTCTACGCTGGTGGCCTGAATATCGCCACCCATGCGGCGCGCGAGATTGCGGGAAATTTCAAGCCCCAGTCCACTGCCCCCATGGCGGCGGGCACTGCTGGCATTGCCTTGCTCAAAGCGCTGGAACAGCCGGGCCAACACGTCAGCCGACATGCCCATACCCTCGTCTGTGACGCGAATGCAGATCTGGACCGATTCATTTTCCAGCGGGGGTGCATCGGCTGGCACAAACACTTCGACCAACACCGTGCCGTTGTCGCTGAATTTGAGTGCATTAGAGATCAGATTGAGCATGATCTGCTTCACCCGTGTGCCATCGGCAGTGACCCAACGGGGCAGCGCTTTGTCGGCCTTCACGGTGAGTACCAGCCGCTTTTCCAGCGCTACGGGCCGCATCAGGGCCTGCACGTCTTCTACCAAAGCAGGCAGGCAAACGCTCTCGGGTTTGAGCGTCATTTTTCCGGACTCCAGGGCGGAGGCGTCAAGAATGTCGTTGAGCAGGCTAAGCAGGTGCTTGGCCGAGCGCTGGGCGGTTTTGATGTAGTCGTCCTGCTGGTCATTGACAGGGGTGGACTCCAGCAAACTCAGCATGCCTAGCATGCCGTTCAGCGGGGTACGCAGCTCGTGGCTCATGTTGGCCAGGAACTGCGACTTGCCTGCATTCGCTGCATCCGCCTTCTCATGGGCGAGTTGCATGTCGTCGTGCAGCTGCTCCAGACGGGCCCGCTCACGCTCCACCCGGCCCTGCCGCACGCCGATGGCGCTCGCCGATGCCAACAACAAAAGCAGCAAACCACCCATCAATTGCAATTTGGCCAGTGCACTCTGCACCTGCTGTTGCAACGCGACCTCCTGCTGCGTGCTCACCAGCAAGGAAGAGCGCATGGTGAGCGCATTCATCGCGGGGGCCAGCGCCTGGAGCTCCAAGTACAGTGGCATCCAGTCGGGGGCGCTACGGGCCTTGCGTGCGAGCGTGGTGTCGGCATTGCGCAGTGCGCCTGCCAACAGGGTGCGCGCACTCACAAACTCTTGCGTGCGGCGAAATTCTGCCGCAGCAAAAGCGTTATCCACCACATCTACACGGCTGTAGAGCAGGTCCAAAGCAAAGCCCAGGGCTTCCAGATCAACAGGCTGGGCGCCACGCGCCGCCAAGTCGACCTGGTGCGAAAAACGCAAGTACTCCCGCTCCAACTGGTACACCGAGGGCACAAACGACTCGGTGAACTCTGCCTGGCGCTTGCGCGCAGCACCGAGTTCACCATTGGCCTGCCACATCACGGAGCCCACAATCGCGACCGATACCACCGTGGCGAGCAACAGCCAGAAGCGTCTGAATTGCAAGGTGGTCGGTTTGAGCACGGGAGCTCCTTGGTTCAATAGTGGATTGCGGGGCCGCTTACTCCACGGTCAGGGATTTGAGTTGCCAGGCAGAACGCTCGTAGTAGGTCGCTGAGCGCAGTTCGGCTTTGCTGTCGAACGGGTACACGATGAACAGTGGGCCTTTGGTACGCACAGGGATCAGTTCGCCATTCATCTTGTAAGCCACGATCACATCGAACTTGGCGGCATCGTCTGCGGGAATGGTGGTCTGGTAGTCATTCAGAGCAGCCGCTTTGAGGGTGGTGCCACTGGCTTTCGCAGCTGCGAGCACATCGCGCAGCAAGGGGCCTTGAAAAGCGATGGGCTTTTTGTCCCAAGGGGTTTGGGCACTGAACTTTTGCTGGGGCAGTTTTTCGAGCATCGCCAGGTCAAATACAGCAGCATCAGGCGTATTTTTCACACCCACCTTCCCGCTGATGGTCAAGATGACTTTGCCTTTGGCAGGCTCCAAAGCCTGTGCGGTGGCCGCACAAAACACCAGAACAGAAGACAGGCTCACAGCAAGGCAGCGGGACAAGATAGAGGGCATGGGATCACTCCTTTTTTAAAAAGATAGTTAATAATACGCCAAATACAACTTATTTGGTATAAATATTTAAAATCGCAAAAACAACAAAGTTGCCTTCACTGCCGGCTTCTGCTGCAGAATCAACATCGGCACCTTCACTCAAAACGTTTATTTTTATTTTTCTTGTATTTTTTGATAAATTTGATACATTAGCGAAAAACAAGCCCTCTTCAAGAGACCCTGACCATGGCTACCAACTTCCATCAACCGTCGGTGAATGCGCTCTTTGACGCCATGCCGCTGCCCATGATTACGTTCGGTGTCAACGGTGTGGCCACATTTGCCAACCGTGCGGCGCGTCTGCATCCGGGCAAGCCGGTCGAAGCGATGAGCGGGCGCATCGTGATCAAGAACCTGGCTCAGGCCATCACGCTAGGCAAAATCAAACTGCCCTATACCGCCGAGGTGGGCGTGGCCGATGGCAAGAAGCTGAAGGGGCAATTCATGGCAGGTCCTTCGGGCCTGGACATTGCCTTTGTAGCGATGCCTGAAGAAAAAGAAGAATCACAGGCGGGGCCGGGCGTGCAAAGCCGGATGGGCTTGGAGCAAATCATTGAGCTCTTGCAGGATGAGGTAGGCCCGCCCATGCGCAAGTTGACCGGCCTGCTGGGTTCTTTGCCTGAGAGTGAAGAAGGCAACCGCTTGGAACTGGCGGCTGACGAACTCAAAGAGCGCCTGCGCCGGCTGGCCGACCTGCTCGCGGTGTTCGGCGAGGAGGCCATGATGATGGATGACCGCATGGACCTCGGCGCGCTGGTGACCCAAACACTGGAAGACCTAAAACCCAAAGCCATTCAATCCAAAGTGCGCTTTGAAGTAAAGCCGCCCAGTGGCACCTTGCCCCCCATTTACGGCAACGACCGCCTGATCAAACGCGCATTGCACGAGTGCTTTGACAACGCCTTGACCCATTCACGCCGCGAAGTCAAAGGCGGTGTGGATTGCGCAGTACAGATCGGCTACACCCTCACCGGGGAACATGTGCTGATCAGTGTGCGCAACCAGGGTGCCATTGCCCCTGAAGACAAAGGCTTAGAAACCCGCGACCTCTTTGCCGCCCGCAGCCCTACCCAGACCAATGGCCGCTTGGGGTTGCCACTGGTGAACCGCATCGTGGGTCTGCACGGGGGCAATATGCGCATGTCGATCGTGGATGGTGAGGACACCCGCGTGATGATCGAATTCCCCACCGGTGCACCCCAGCGTGGACAGGCCAATTTGGATATGGAACAGGCCCAGCGCTATGCCGCAGACCTCGCCCAGTTGATGCAACGTCGCAAGAAGGAAGACGCAACATGAAACGCAAAGCCCTGATCGTGGATGACCAGCCCGATATCCGCAAACTCATCATGATGACCATGGAGAGCGAGGACTTCGATCTCTATGAAGCCGACAACGGGGAAACCGCTTGGCTGGTTGCCCAGAAATTGCGCCCCCAACTCATCCTGCTGGACGTGATGATGCCCGGCGCTTTGGATGGCTACCAGGTGTGCGAAAAGGTCAAAGCCGATCCGACCCTGGCAGGCAATACCAAGGTCATCCTGCTTACCGCACGGGGCCAGAAAACCGACATCGAACGGGGTCACGAGGCCGGGTGCGATGCCTACCTCGTCAAGCCGTTCAGCCCGATTGAACTGCTCGACACCGTAGACCGGCTGGTGCCGTAAACACAAAGCGTGGCGCCATGAGTCATCCGGATTGGTTGCAAAGGGTTCGGCGCCGCGTAGTGCCGCCCTACAGCATCAGCACCATCATCATGTCGGCTACCTTGGCCGTCATGGTGTTGTTGACCGTGGTGTACAGCATTTACACCTACCACCGCATTGGCAACGAGACCCTGCGCGTGGCGCAAACCAACGCCACGTCCGTCGCGCGCATGGTGGCGGGCAGCAGCTCGGCAGCCATCATTGCGGAGCGTGTCAACACCCTGCAGTCCAATGCCATTGATGCGGTGCAACTCCCCGGCATTGAGCGCATCAGTATTTACAAACCGGATGGCAGCAACCTGATGGAAGTGACCCGTGCGCGTGATGGCGTGCACGTGGACACCGGCCGCAACCTCCTGGCACAGCAAGTCGCCATGGGCTTGCCGGCCGGCGGAAAAGACGAGAACCGCTATGTGGCCTGGCAAGAAGTCGACAAAGACAACACCCTGAATAACGTATGGGTGCGGGTGGATTACAGCCTGGAAGACCGCGACGCCGATCTGCAACGCCTGTGGTTCCAGTCCTTCTGGATGGCCCTGGTCCTGACTGTGGTCGTGATGTTCTGCCTGCACACCATCATTCGCAGGGCGCTGGCGCCTGTTCGCGAACTTACCGAATTTGCGGCCCAGATTCCCCTGCGCATGGGCGACGAGGTGAACCTGCCCAAGGCCAGTGTGGAGGTGGGCCGCTTGCAGGCCGCCATCAACCAGGCCAGCCGCGGCATGGCCTTGCAGGTGAACCGGGTGCAAGCGATTGTGAGCACAGCGGCCGAGGCCATCATCGGGTTGGATGAGTTCGGCAGGGTCAGTACGACCAACCCCGCCACCTCCAGTATGTTCGGGCGCTCAGAGGACGAACTGCTGGGCCAGCCCATCGAATGCTGTGTACCCGGCCTGAACGAGCAGGCCCTGCACGAGATGTTCGGTCAAGGCATGGAGCACATTCTGAGCATCAGCCGGGTAACCCGCCATGATTTCATGGGCACACGCGCCGATGGAACGCCTTTCCCGGTGGAGATCTGCCTGGGCGAAGTGAAGAATGACAACACCCTGCGCTACGCCTGCATCGTGCGCGACCTGACGGATGAGCGCGCTGCGCAAGAGACGTCCGAGCTGTACGAGCGGGCCCTTGCCAGCAGCCACAACGCGGTGTTCATTACCAACGGCAAGATGGACCACCAGCCCATCGTTTACATCAACGATGCCTTCCAGAAATTTGTGAACCTCCCGCGCTGGGACATCTTGGGCGAGAGCCTTGCTTTGCTGCGCGGCAAGAACGCCGATGACCCCGGTGTGCGCGAGCTCACCGCCGCAGTGCGCGAGCACCGCAATGCCAATGTGACCATCTACCGCGAACTCGACGACGGCAACATGCAAATTGCAGAGGTGTCGCTTTCGCCGGTGATGTCTGACAAGGGCACCTTGACCCACTTTGTGGGCATCGTCTCTGACATCACGGCACGGGTGCGCGCTGAAGAGGCCATGGCAGAGCGCCGCGCGCAGCTCGATGCCATCTTCAGCCTCAGCCCCGACGGCTTTGTGATGTTTGACGCACTGGACCAACTCGTGTTTGCCAACCCGGCGTTTGAGCGCATGACCGGACTGGGCAAGCACGGGAACGCGCCGGTGTTCCTCTCGCAATTTGAGCAACAGCTGGTCGGCCTGTGCGACGAAAGCCAGCCCCTGCCCGTCATGAGGGGCGACCAGCCCGACGCATCTTGGGAAGAAAAGCTGCAGCTCGCACGCCCCCAACGCCGGGTGGTGCAGGCCCGGTCACGCCGCAATGAAGCGGGTCGCCGGGAAACCATCATGTATTTCCGCGATGTCACGCATGAAGACCAGGTGGACCGCATGAAGAGCGAGTTCCTGACCGCGGCGGCACACGAGCTACGCACGCCGATGGTGAGCATCTTCGGGTTCTCCGAGCTGCTGACCCGCCGCAAATTCACACCTGAGCGGCAGACCGACATGCTGCAGACCATCCACCGCCAATCCGGCTTGTTGGTGAAGATGCTCAACGAACTGCTTGACCTCGCACGCATCGAGTCGCGCGGCGGGCTGGACATGCAGATCACCCCGCACCCCCTGGCCGAAATGGTGGAGTTCTGCATCAAGGGCCTGATGCTCAAAGACACGGACCGCCCGGTACTGCATGGCAGCTTGCCGGATTTGCAAGTCTTGATGGATCCCGAAAAGATGCAGCAGGCCCTGAGCAATCTGTTGGCCAACGCCTTCAAGTACTCCCCCAAGGGCGGCGATGTAGCTTTGACGGTGCGCACCGAAGAGGCCGATGGCGTGGGCTACGCCGTGATCGACGTGCGCGACCAGGGCATCGGCATGACGCCGGAGCAGCTGGAACGTGCATTCGAACGCTTTTACCGTGCTGATGCCTCAGGCAACATCCCCGGCACCGGCTTGGGCCTGAGCCTGGTGAAAGAAATTGCCGAGCTGCACAAAGGGCGCGTCATGCTGAAAAGCACCTTCGGAGAAGGCACCACCGCGAGTTTGTGGATTCCCTTGGCGAGGGGCTGATCAGCGGATAGAGGCTTGGCGGGCGCGGGCCAGGTCTTCAATGGCCGCAAAGTCCACCGGCTTTTGGAAGACCACGGTGCCTTCAGGCAGACCGCCGCGGTCTGCCACATCTCCGGCACTCAAGGCCGTGACCGCGACGACCTGCAGGTCCGCATAGTCGGAACCGGCCAGCTTGAGTGAGCGCACCATCTCAAATCCATTCATGCCCGGCATGTTGAGGTCGGTGACCACCATGTCTGGCATCCATTGGCCGATGCGCACCAAGCCCTGAAAACCGTCGTTGGCAGTGCTGAGCTCCACCGGGAAGCGCCAGCCCTCCACCATCATGGAAAACAGCTGACGCAAATCAGCATCGTCCTCCACCACCAGCAGGCGCAAGGGCCGGGTAGAGGGAGCGGCGATGCCGTGCACCACCGGCGCCAACATGTCGGAACGCTCACGGGTGAGGCGGTCCACCGCACTGCGCGCAATGCGGCGGTGACCGCCCGCAGTACGCCATGCAGGCAGCACGCCGGACTCCACCCAGAGCTGCACCGTGCGCACGGCCACCCCCAGCACCTCCCCGACTTCGCGGGTGGTCATGAGTTCATCATTACTCGGGGTTTTGCGCATGGCGTTTCAGTGCATCCGTGGGTTCGATAAGGGGTCGCCGGCATCTACGCTCAACGCCGGCAACCAGAGAGTGACTGTGGTACCGGCGCCGGGGCTGCTTGTCAGCGTAGCTTCGCCCCCCTGGAGTTCCATGATTTCCTGCACCAGGCTCAGACCCAGCCCGGTACCCGGGATGTCGCCCAGCGGGTGAGCGCGGTAAAAGCGTTCGAAGGCGCGCTGGCATTGGGCTTCGTCCATGCCCATGCCCTCGTCTCGCACCTGCAGCCCGACCTGAGGCTGCCCGCCCACACCGCGCAGCATTGTGCCGATGGTGATGGCGCCGCCCTTGGGGGAATACTTCACCGCGTTGGACAGCACATTGAGCAGTGCCTGGCGGGTCTTGTCCGGGTCGGCAATCACGGTGAATTCACCGTGGCGCAGTTCACACAGCAACCGGTGACGCTCGGCCTTGTAGTGCAGGCCACCCAAAGTAGCCTCCACCAGACTTGCCAGCACGCAGGGGACCATGTTGAGGTCTTTGCCCTGCCGGGCTTCAATACGGGAGAGGTCCAGCAGCTCGTTGATCAGGTCGATCAGCGACTTGGCCTGCCGGTGAATCGTACCCAGCAGCTCTGTTTGCTTTTCGGGGGCGAGTTGGCGCACGAGCATCAGCTCGGCAAAGCCATAAATGCTGGCCAGTGGCGTGCGCAGCTCGTGCGCGGCGGCCGACAGGAAGTCGGATTTCATGCGGTCAATGTCATGGGCTTGGGTCACGTCGCGCAGGTACACGGCCTGCCCGCCATCCGAAAGCACACTGCGTCGTATGGCGAGCACCTTGCGCCCGCCCTGAGTCCAAACCCGCGTGCACTCGGCCCGGGCGTTGCCTTCGGTAGCGACCCACTCCTGCAAGTCCGCCTGTTCAGGCGCACTGGCCTGTAGCCACCAGGCGCGCGCGAGCGCATTGGCCGGGATCAGCGTGCCGTCGGAGGCCACATGCAAAAGCGCCTGGTCGCCGGCATCCAGCCAGCGCTGCATCTCTTGCACTTGCTCGCGCAACAGCGCCACCTCGGCATGTACCTCGGGCTGCTCGCAGAGCAGCGAGGCAGCGTCCGGGAGCCCCGGCGTCGGGCTGTGGGCAGCGTTGGAGCACAAAGTTGTCATGGCCGGAGGTGTGGGGGGCTGCGTACTCAGTTACACATCAAAAACGCACTTTGCGCTCATGGAATATGCGCGAGCAGCTACGCTTTTGATAGCAATTTCAGGCATGCTCCGGCTCCTGCTCCAGCAGCTTGACAGTGAGTGCATCCAGATAGCCGCACAGGCGGTCTGCACTCAAGGGCTTCTGGTAGCGCACGATGCGGGTGGGCAAGCGGGCATCCGCGGTCACCTCTTGCGGCGTCATGGCGGTCAGGGCAATCACGTCCAGGTTCTCCAGGCCGGGTTCGTCGCCTATGGCTTGCACCAGCGTGAAGCCGTCCATCGGCTCCATGACCAGGTCGGTCACCAGCAGGTCCGGTCTCAGGGCGCGGATGTGGGCCATGGCCTGCTCGGCCTGGTTGATGATGGTGAGCTGCACCGTATGGCCGATACGGGAAAGCAAGGCTTTGAAGAACGCGATCTGCACCGGGTCGTCCTCCACCAGCAGGATGCGCAATGGGCGGTTACCAGTCACGCCGGCCAGACCCACGTTACGGGAATTGAGCAACTGCTCCACGCTGCTACGGAAGATGCGCCGGTGCCCGCCCGGGGTGATCCAGGCGTCCAGCTCGCCGTTGATCACCATCTTCTGGACCGAAGTGGTGGACAAGCCCAAGAGCTTGGCGGCCTGCTGGGTGGTCAATACGTCGCGTTCTATGGTCATGGCTTGGATCTCCGGGGCTGATTCGGGTTGTTTTTCCAGTAGCACGATGGTTCCAATGCAATGAAAATATTGTTTTGAATCATTTATTTGATTATCAATGAATTTATAAATTTAATCAAATAAAAGGGTGATTAAAAAGGTTTAAACATTCAAGTGGCAACCCACATCCGCTCAATCGCGTCGGCCACCACCGCATAGTCCTGTGCCGCCCTGCAATGGGCGGCATGCTGGCGCACCGGTTTGCCTCGCCCAAAGGCTTCTGCCACCCGGATGTCGTTGCGGATGCCGGGCAACAAGCGGTTCCGGCCGAACTGGTGCCCCAACCCTTCGCACACCTCCCGATGCAAACTGATGCGGGTGTCCAGCATCACCGGCACAAAGCCCAGCACCTTGAGCTTGTCGTTCATGCCACGGCTGGCCACGCGGAAGATCACCCGCGCAAGCTGGCGCACCCCTTCCCCTGACAAAAAATGTGGCACAAATGGCACCAGCACGCGGTCTGCGGCGCACAAAGCGTTCAGCAGCAACCCATCCAACGAAGGCGGCGTATCCAACAACACAAGGTCGTAGTCCCGCAACAAGCCTTCAGCCTCCAAAGCCACGCCCAAGGCGGTCGAGGTGTCACCGGACCCGTTGTGGTTGAAAAGGGGATCGGCAGGCACCAGGTCCAGCCCCGGGAGAACCTGCACACGCAGCGCCTCGCGCAGGGTGTTCTGGCCGGCCAGAAAGCTTTGGGCGGAGGCTGCGCCACGCAACTGGGGCACGCCCAAGCCCACGGCGCAGTGGCTCTGACTGTCCAGATCGATCAGCAGCACCTTGCGACCCCGGGCGGCGTATTCGCTGGCGAGGTTGACCGCCATCGACGTT
Organism: Comamonadaceae bacterium; assembly: GCA_027488985.1. Lineage (GTDB taxonomy): Bacteria > Pseudomonadota > Gammaproteobacteria > Burkholderiales > Burkholderiaceae_C > Allorhodoferax > Allorhodoferax aquaticus. Next base: position 47,360 of record JAIYAR010000014.1, read on the forward strand.
TTGCCGGTGCCGCCTTTGCGATTAGTGATCACGAGAATCCGCGCAGCACTCATTCAAAACAACTCGATCTTGGGCAATCCGTCTTCCGGCACGACCGTCACACCCGTCGCTGTCTTGTGCGCGAGATGTTGGCTGGCCATCACATAGCGGGAGACTTGTTGCTCCAGTTGTTGGGTGAGCGAAACCAGGCCTTCACGATCCCAGGGTTTGTCATGCATCTGATCGGCCACGTTCTGCAGATGGTTGTTGAGTTCCAGCATGGCACCTTGCACCTGGGCGATGCGTTGGCGGATGACGTCGTGAAACTGGATCTGCCCTAGCGCTTCCGAGAGCTTGTCCACGATTTCCGTGTGACCGCTGCGCACTCCCTCCACAATTTCCAGCAGGCTCGCGGAGCCCGTGGCAAAACGGGCATGCATCTCGTTAATGTCTTCCATGACCTTGCGCATGTTGCCGGTGGCTGAGTGTCGATCGCTATTGGTCTCCACGCTCTGCAGTTCACTATCAATGCCTTCCGTCGCTGCACTGATACGACGGGCAATGTCGACGGCCACCTCGGCAGTGCGGTTGGACAAAACCCGGATCTCTGCGGCCACCACGGCAAAGCCCCGGCCGCTCTCCCCGGCACGGGCCGCTTCAATGGCGGCATTGATCGCCAGAAAGTTGGTCTGACGTGCCACGTGGGAGATCACATCCACCAAAGGAGACAGCGCTTTGACTTCTTGCAGGCGCTTCAAACGCGTGATGTTGGTCTCCATGTCGCGCTCTTGGTTGGCAACGAACATTTCAAGGATGGAGCCCAGCTGTTGGTCGACCTGGATCTTTTCACGCAAGACCTCGGACAACTCGGCACCATTGGCCTCCGATGCCTGAATACGCTGCCATTGCTGGCCGGAAACCTGGTAAACGGAGTCCACGATCTTGATGACGTTCATCACGCCGTCTTCCGTGTCTTGCACTGAGCCATCCAGTTGCTGCGACAGAACATCCAGGTACGGAGCGACCTGTCGGAGCTCTTTGGCCGCAAGGTCGGGGGGCAAACGGTCGACCTTGGTTGTGGATTCGCCACGGCTCAACAGCATGGTCATGGCCGGGCGCATCAGGGCTCCGAGCACGGCAGCAATCAGCAAGGTGGCACCGGCCAGGCCTGCGGCTTCGTGACCGCCGGCTTGCAGCGAGACCGGCATGCCTGCAGCATGTAACCACGATGCGGCCCAATACACGAGCGCGATGGTGCCGGATGCAGTCAAACCGGCGGCAAGCCACCGCTGCGTAGAGTTAAGGTGAAGGGGGGCGGACATGACGTCTCCTGGAGCCGGCTTGGAATCAGGCGCCGGGAACCACTTGCTTGACGACTTTCACCAGATCGGGCCCGGACACCGGCTTGACCAACCAGCCGGTCGCGCCCAGTTTTTTACCCTCATCGCGCTTGCTCGCATCACTCTCGGTGGTGAGTGTGAGGATAGGCACGAAGCGGTAGCCCGGCAATGCCTTGACCTGACGGATAAGCTCCAAGCCGCCCATGTTGGGCATATTGATGTCGGTGATGATCAGGTCCGGCTTCAGGCCGCCCTTCAACTTGGTCAGCGCCTGGACACCGTCCGCAGCCGTCTGCACCGAAAAGCCATTCATCTCCAGACTGCTCTTCACGCTCATCGTCATCGTGAGCGAGTCATCGACGATCATGATTGTTTTTGCCATCACTATCTCCTTACGATCCGTTGGAAAAGGCACTGCGCAATGCCGTGTCCAAAGGACCGGCGGCAGGCCATGCAGCCACGCGCACTTGCGCAGCCATCAGAACTTGCAAATTGGCGGGGTGAATGTGGGAGCACCCCGAAAAATCCGCTTGTGCAGCGCCGTGCGCCTGGAGCCAGGCCAAAAGCACTTCCGCGTCTTCCACGCCGACGATGTCGGTGAACACCACATCACTGTCCCGGTAGTCGATGGTCATCCGAGCATCTCCTTGGTGTTGAGCACCATCAGTACAGAACCATCCCCCATGAGAGCCGAGCCCGAGTAGGCCCGCAAGCCGCTCAACACCCCCGACAAGGGCTTGAGAATGATGTCCGCGGTTTCGTGGAAGTCGTCCACTACCAAGCCCAGGGACTCATCGCCCACCTTGACGACCAGCACCGCGAATTCATCGCTGTCGTTCGTGAGCGGCGGTGCTGCCAGACCCAGCACGGTATTGAGGTCGCGCAGTGGCACCACACGGCCTCGCAGCAAGGTCGCCTTGCGCTGCTTGATGGTGCGCACCGACGCGCGGGGAACCCGCACGGTTTCCACCACCGCATCCATAGGGATGCCGAACATCTGCTGGTTGGACTCCACCGTCATTACATTGGTCACCGCCATGGAAAGCGGCAAGGACAGACGAATGCGGGTGCCCTGCCCCTTGGTGCTCTCCAGCACGATACTGCCGTGCACCTGCTCAATGGCAGTGCGCACCACATCCATGCCCACACCACGCCCGGACAGGTCTGACACGACCTCGCTGGTCGAGAAGCCGGGTATGAATACCAGGTTCACCGCTTCCTGATCGCTGATCCGATCCATGGTGGCCTCGTCGATCAGGCCCTTCTGGTAGGCCTTGAGCTTGACGGCCTGCGCATCAATGCCTTTGCCGTCGTCGCTAATCTCGATGATCACGCGGTCAGCTTCCTGGCGCGCGACGATACGTAAAGTACCGGCCGGTGACTTGCCCGCGGCAACCCGTACGTCGGGCATCTCAAACCCGTGGTCCAGGCTGTTGCGCACGATGTGCACCAGCGGATCGCCCAGTGACTCAATGATGTTTTTGTCGGCAGCAGTTTCCTGGCCCTCGAGCTCCAGATTCACCTGCTTGTCCAGGCGCCGCGAAATATCGCGCACCAGGCGCGGAAAGCGCTGAAATACAAAGGACACCGGCATCATGCGGATCTGCATGATGGCGTCCTGCATCTCTTCTGAGATGCGGTTGATGGTGGCGTACTGAGCCTTGATTTCTCGGGAGAGTTCGCGCACGCCGAATACGGTTTCTGCCCGGTTGGCCAAGTAAGGCATTGCGTTCTTGGCGACCACCATCTCACCGATCAGATTCATCAACCGGTCAATCTTGGCCTGGTCCACTTTGAGGCTCTTGGTTCCGGCCTCTTCGCTGCGGCGGCCGAGCTTGACGTCCGCCTCCGGCACGTCCGTATCGCTCGGTTCCCTGTCAATCTCTGCCTGCGGGGATAGAGCGGGTGCCGCCGCTGTAGCCTGCGCCGTCTGCACAAGAGCCGGCACAGGTTTCGCCAAGGCAGGAACTTGCTGCGGGACGGCCGTGGCTGGAACTGACACAGCCAGGGCTTGCGCCTCCGATGTGGCCGCACCTTCGTCGGGAAAGGCCGTGTCCAGCCACTGCGCCAACCCGGCCGCCGTTTGGGTTTCCAAGGCCTGAGCGGCAAGCGCTTCCAGCGCAGGTATCTCGGCATGTCGGCCGAAGGCTTTCAAACACCCGGAGAGTGAAGCCACTGCGGCCTTGATGCGTCCCGGTAGCCATGCAGCATCATCGGGCAGGCTCAGGACTTCGCGCTGAACATCCACCACGTTTTTCAATGCCGTGGTGTGTACGTTGCCCAACGGAGGCACTTTTGCGGGTGCTGCAACCACTGCTGAAGAAACCACAGCCGCCGACCAATCCGGCACCTGTAATGTCTTCAAGGAGTCAATCAGCCGGCGCAATGCCACGGCATCTGGTGCGCTTGTCAGCAGCAAACGCTGCATCCATCGCAAGGCTGAGGACAACCACAAAGCTGGGCTGGACAACTCCAGCATGGTGTCGACGGCGCGCCCCAGCCCCTTGAAGTCCTTGCCATCCAGCAAGCCAATGGCGTCTTCCACAAAGTCGTCATACACGGGCCCGCCATTGGCGTCCCCTTGGGGAATGACCAACCATAGCGGAGTCACCACCGCGGTTTGAATCTGGTCCGGCACATAGCGATAGTGGGTCGTGACTTCTGCCACCTCGGCGCTGGCCAAGACATCAAAGTCCAGCATGCAGCGATAGGCATCCATCTCTGCGATGGCGGGCCATGGTGCGCGAGGCGCCATGCCGGTCCACAACCAGCCGGGAGTCTGGTTGGCCTGGTGCAGGGGATCATCACCTTGATAGAAGCACTCTTCAGAAGGTACATAGTGCACCCACACCAGCGGCGCACCGGTTTGCGCCTGCTCCCAGGCTTGCATACGGATACTCTCAGGCACCCGTGCAAGGCCCTGCGCCAATGGAAGGGTGTGTGACGCATCATTCGCCGGCTCTACCACTTCTGCCTCTGCAAGCGTGTCGTCTTCGCCCGCATCCGTATGGATGAGAGCACGCAGGCCTTTGGCTTGCCGAACTGCCTCCGCAGCCATCTCATTAGACACCGGCACATCATCCTCAATGCCGTCACACAACAGGCCTACAAAGTCCATGGCATCGAGCAGCCGATCCGCCAGGGTCTGTGAGTACCTTACTTCGCCGTGGCGCACCGCATCCATCAGGTCTTCACCCGCATGGAGCACCCGGCTCATTTCGGGGAAATCGAACAGCCCGCTATTGCCCTTCAGGGTGTGCACCACCCGGAAGAGCTGGGTCATCAACTCTTCGTCTTCCGGCGCGCGTTCCAGCTCCATGAGCTTGCCGCCAATGCCTTCCAGCGCATCGCGCGCCTCGGACAAAAACTGTGCAAGCAAATCATTCATAGTGCATCCCCTTGCAGCAATGCAACGTGGGCCACCAACTGGTCCGGCCGCGTGGGTTTGACCAGATACAGATTGGCCCCTGCGGCATAGGCGCGACGCCGGTCAGCGGAACCGGATTCGGTGGACACCATGATGGCCGGCACTTGGGGCATGTCCTGGCGGCGTAACTCGCGCAAAAAGCCATAACCATCCAGCTTGGGCATGTTCACATCGACCACGTACAGGTCGAAGGCAGTGACCATGGCTTTTTCCAGCGCCTCAATGCCGTTGATGGCTTCCTGCACCTCGTAGCCGGCGCTTTCCAGAATATTGCGGTGGTACATACGCACCGTGGCGGCGTCATCAATTACCAGTATTTTTTTCATGAGGACTTACTCCGTAGGCTTCTGGTAAACAATGGCTTCGGGGAACTTGCGCACCTTGTAGAGCGAGGAAATCCGGCTCATGGACTCCGAATGGCCCAGACAGATGTAGCCACCGGGTTTGAGCGCGTCGTAAAAGGTTTCGGCTGCCGCCTTGCGCGATACATCGTCGAAATAGATGAGCAGGTTGCGGCAGAACACCACATCGAAGTTCCGGTAAGCACGGGTGTCTGCCCGGTCCGACAAGTTGACCCGGGTGTATTCCACGGCGCTGCGCAGGTCGTCGCAAATCTGGAAGTCCTCGCCCGCTTGCTTGAAGTACTTCTGCCGGTAGTTGATGGGCAACTGCCCTACCGAGCGCGGCGAATACAGACCCTTGCGCGCTTGATCGAGGATGCGCGTATCAATGTCGGACGCCACAATCTCCACGTCGTACTTGTTGATACCGGCCCAACGCTCCAGCAGGTATATCGCAATCGAATAGGGCTCCTCGCCACTGGACGAAGGCAACACCCAGATGCGCAGCGGCCCATCGTCCTTTTTGCGGGATACAAGATCCGGCAACAGCGAGTTCACCAGGCACTTGAACTGGTATTCCTCCCGGAAGAAGTAGGTTTCGTTCACCGTCATGGAGTTGGTGAGGGTTTGCAATTCCGTACCATTCGCCTGGAAACGCAGCATGGTGAAGTAACTGCGGAACGTGGCATTGCCGGTCTCGGCCATGCGCTCCAGCAATCGCTTGTCCACAAAGTAGCGCTTGGACATGTCGAACTGGATACCGGTCTTGCGGTAGAAGAACTCCCGGAATTTCTGGAAGTCGTCTTCTGAGATAGTGGCGTCTGCCATAAGAGCGCTCAATTCTCTTGAATGCGTTTGATCGCGAGATCGGCGGCATATTGGATGTAGGGCTCTTCGGCAAAACGTGCCTTGAGGCGCTGGAGTGAGGCCAGCGAAACGCTGCCCCCGACTTCACCCAACAAGTCCACGGCAGTGCCACAAACATTCACATGGTCGTCAATGTCGATGACCTGCAGCAGCCAGGCCTCCACCTGCGGATGCCGCAACGACTCGAGAATATTGACCGCGAAGATGCGGACATCACTATCTTCATCCATCAAAAGGCCCAGCATGATGGGCGCCACTGCCTCGGGTAACTGCTTCATGGCCTCAATGGCTTCATTGCGCAGGTCGGCTTCTTCCGAGCGCAAGCAAGCCACCAGCCCCTGCACGGCTATGCCGTCACCGATGCGGGTGATGCTGGTGAGAATGACCTCACGAACCGAGGCGTCTTGCTCGGCCTGCAAAGCATCGACCAGATCCTGCGAGCAATCGGGGCAATCCACCAGATCCCTTGCGGCCCAACGACGCACTTCCGGATCCTTGTCCCGTAGCTGCGCACACAGGCTCACGCAGTCCCGCCCGGCGACCCGGCTTTCTGCGCGAGGCGCCTCGTTTGCGCTTTGTTTGATCAATCCCATCGCAGGTACCTCAGTCTCGGGCCACCCAGGCTTTCACCTGGGCGGCCACTTTGTTTATGGGGAGCACCACCGTGGCGCCATTGCGTTGCACCAGTTCTTTGGGCATTCCGTAGACCACTGCCGTTTCTTCGGATTCGGCAATCGTCCGTCCACCCCGCTTTTTGATTTCTGCAAACCCGGCTGCGCCGTCGTAGCCCATGCCCGTAAGCAGCACAGCGATGATGTTTTGCGGCGCCACATGCGCCAGCGCGGTCTGGGCCAGCATGTCCACCGCCGGATGCCACATGTGCTCGGGCGACTCGGGCTTGGGCATCACGGTCAGTTTGTTGGCGCGCTTGGTGAGCACCATGTCTGCTCCCCCTTTGCCTACATAAATCTTGCCGCGTTCCACCGGCATGGGGTGGTCTGCTTCCAACACATGCAGGGGGCACGCCGCGTTGAGGCGGGCCGCAAACGGCGCAGTAAAGCTGGCCGGCATGTGCTGTGCTACCAACACCGGTAATGGAAAGTCTTCCGGGAAGAAAGGCAGCACATCTTCCAGGGAACGGGGCCCACCGGTGGATACACCGATCAGGACAATCCCATCCTGTTGGGCTGCCGCTTTGTGGGCCGCACGCTCCTGTGTAGCCTTACGGTCCGCATCCATGCGCTGACGCAAGGTGGATGGCCCACTGGTAGCGGAAACAGAACTCCCGCGCAGTTTGGAGCGGGCCGCCGCACGCACCTTGGCCACCATGTCTTTGGCAATCTGGTCAAGGGACAAAGAGATCGTTCCACCCGGCTTGGCCACGTAATCCACCGCACCCAGATTCAGTGCCTCGAAAGTGGCCAGAGCGCCTTTCGCGGTGAGAGAGGACACCATGATCACCGGCACAGGGCGGTGGGCCATCATGAGCGAGAGCGCGGTGATGCCATCCATCTCGGGCATGTTGATATCCAGCGTCACCACATCAGGTTCAAAGATCAGGTTCTGCTCGATGGCGTCCTGCCCGTTGCGGGCCTGGCGCACTTCGAAGTCCCCCTCGCTCTGAAATAGCTGCGTCAACTGCCGCCGCATCAGGGCAGAGTCGTCAACGATGAGCAGCTTGATCATGGCCCTTCTCTCCTTCCTCAGGCGCTTAATGCAGCCATCTGGTGCATATCGGTATCCGCCAGCAGGCGCGACGGCTCCAGAAGTTGCAACATGCGCTTTTGTTTTTCCAGATTGGCCATGCGGGCGAGCAGACTGGTCTGTGCCTCCGACATGCGCGGTGCCGGCTCAATCGCGCTGTGGGGTACCTTCAAAACCTCGGCCACCGAATCCACGATGAAGCCGGTGCGTACGTTGTGGATCATGAAAACCACAATACGCTGCCCGTCATTGCGCGCCACGTTGCCCAGCCCCAAGCGCCGGCGCAGATCCATGACGGGCAGCACCTGGCCACGCAGGTTGATCACCCCTTCCACTGCGGAAGGTGCCTTGGGCACATGCGTGAGCTCCGAAGGCACACGGACGATTTCCTGCACGCTGTCGATCGGGACACCGAACTCTTCGGTCCCCAAGCGGAACACCACGACTTGCTCATCTTCCGGTCCGGCATTGCTGTAACGATCCGCTGCACGCTGGCTGTCGCCATCCAGATTCGCTAAAACGTCCTTGATGGCAGAGTGGCGGAACAGGTTGTCGGTTGAGATGATGGAGACCAAGCGCTTGCCGCCATCGATGCTGCAGATCTCAGTGATATCGGCCATGTCGCCTTCACGGGCCAACAGTGGTGGCATGGGTTCCACCAGCTTCTGGGGCACGCGCAACACTTCGTTCACGTTATCCACCACCACACCGACCGATGCGCCCTGCACGGCCACGACCACGATGCGGCTGGCCTCGTCAGAAGCACGGCGATCCAGTCCGAACATGCTGCGCAGTGACACCAGCGGCAACAAGCGGTTGCGCAGGGTCATGACACCGAGCACATGGCTCTGGGAGCGAGGTACTTTGATGATGGTGTCGGGGATCTGCACGATCTCCTGAACATCCGATATGGCAATGGCGTACTCCTGGCTTGCCACATCGAAGCTCACAAGATGCAGCTCGTCTTCGCTGGCCCCCGCCTGACTGGCAACCGTGCTGCTCCCCAGAGAAGACAGGCCCGCAGCTTGTTGGTCGCGCTGCATGCGGGCTATATGGGCAAACTCCTGATCGATCAGCTTCTGGAAGTTCAGCACCATCACCATCGCATGGCCACCCACGTCCTTGATGATGCCGGAGAGCAGGTCCGCATCAACAGTGCAACCGACACCATCCAGACCTTCGATCTTGCCGGGGTCTACACCCACCACACTGGACACCTTGTCGACCACAAACCCCAAGGGCTCGCCGAAATTGATCACCACGGCGCGGGAGGAATCGTCGGACACCCGCTCATCAAAGCCGAGTGCACGCCGCAATGAGACGATGGGTAGCACGTGGCCCCGCAGGTTGGCCAAGCCTTCCAGGGTGTGAGGTGCCATGGGCACGCGCACCACCTCCGGCACGCGGATGATTTCCTGCACCGGTGCCATTTCCACAGCAAAGACTTCATCCCCGGCCATAAAGGTGACGTATTGCCTGGTGGAGGAAGCGTTGGCCGCTTCGTCCGGCGCGCCCGTGGTAGTGGGGCGCTCGGAGCTTGTTGGAGTGCTCATGGGGCGGTCTCCTCACTCAGGCGCTTTGGAGCTCGTCTGCAAGCGAAGAGATTTCTTCAATGGCAGCGGCCAATTCTTCGGCACCCTGAGATTGTTGTTTCGCGGCAGAGGCAGCCTCTTCAGACGCTTTTGCCGCTTCTTGCGCTGCTGAAGAGATTTGCTCCACACCGCGCTTCACTTGTGCGACAGCTGCTCCTATTTCTGTAGCAGCAGCAAGGATCTCACCCACATTGCCTTCCACCACAGAAATGTCACTTTCAATCGTCTGGAGATTCACGGTGGTGACTTTGGCTTTTTCCACTTCGTTGACCGCTGTCGCCACGATTTCCTCCAGGTCTCTGCCGACCACGCCAATCTGGTCCTGCACGGCTTTCACCAGGTCCTTGATGCGGTCTGCGTTTTCCGCGGAGTCCTGCGCGAGGTTGCGGATGTCAGTGGCCACTACGACAAAGCCTTTGCCGAATTCACCGGCACGCGCGGCCTCGATGGAACCATTCACAGCCAGCATGTTGGTCTGGATGGAAACGGTAGTGATGGCGTCCACGATCTTGTCGATCCGGCGGGATACCAGCTCCAGCTCCTTGACCTGCCGGATGCTCTGGCGGCTGGACTCGGCCGATGACAGCACGTTGGCAATCAACGCATCAACCGACGTCTTGTTGATCGCGAGCAAGTCACGTATGGCCTTGACTTTGGCACTGCCATTGGTGCCGCGCTCGACGGCCAACTGCGCGCTCTTCTCGATTTGAGACACTGCAGCAGAGGCTTCCTCAGTCCCGGCGGATTGAACCTCGGCACCTTTGCGGATCTGGTCGATGGCCGCCATGATCTGCGAGCCGGAGCGGCTTATTTCCTGCACAGCGGAAGAGAGCTCCTCTGCAGCAGAAGCCACTTCCTCTGCGCTCTTCGCCACATCGGTAGAGTTCTTCAGATCCTCTGCCAACTCAGAAAGACTCTGTGCTGTCTGCTCGCATTGGGACAAGGCCTGCGCCTGCTCGGCCACCGTCTTGGCCGCTTCCTCAGCAGCCGCGGATTGCTCTTAAGCGGCAGCAGCGATGTCTTCTGACCCCTTGAGCGCCTGAGTAGTGGCAGTGGCCGACTGCTGGGCTCCGGTGGCAATCTCGCTGATGGCCGAGACAATCTCGACCGTGTCCTTGCGGATCTGCTCGAGCTGGCTGGTGATGGTCTTGCCGTTGCGAACCTCTTCTTCTACGGATTTGGCTGAGTCACCAATGCCGTCGGCGATGACCTTCACCTCGTTCTGGATCTGCCCCACCAGGTCCTGAATCTGCTTGGCACTCTTTTCTGAAGTTTCAGCCAGCGTGCGCACTTCATCAGCTACTACCGCAAAGCCTTTGCCGTGCTGGCCGGCACGGGCAGCTTCAATGGCTGCGTTCAATGCCAACAGATTGGTCTGGTCCGCAATACGAGCCACGGCTTTCACAATGTCGCCGATGTTGGCGGCCTGCTTCTCCAGTTCGGCCACCATACCGACAGATGCCGCTTGGCGCTGCGCGGATACGCCTACATTCGCCACCAAGGTAGACACTTCTGAGCCTGTTCTCAAGATCAATGCTTGCGATGACTCCACGCGTGCGCTGCTGCTTTTGGCGTTTTGCAGCTGGCGTGCAACTGCGCCCTCGACCTGCTTGAAAGCGGCCAGTGACTCTTGCGCGGCGCCTGTGGCTTCTTCCGCGCCGGTAGCTATCTGATCGGCAGCGCGTTTGAGTTCTTCGGCGGCAGAGGCGGCTTCGGTGATGCCGGATGACATTTGCGTCGTCGCTGCGGCAATACGCTCTGCAGCTTGTTGCTGCTTGGCCAGAGTGCGGGCGCGCTTGCGTTGGGCTTCTGCCTCCCGGGTGATGGCGGCAGATGCACGTGCGGAAGATGTATCCACAGCGGCACCGTTGGGTGCGCTGACGGCTTTTTTAACGAGTGCCATGGGGTTGGGTCCTTTCGGTGAGAGGTAGAGCGATCAGCTGGGCGCAATGGAAGACAACACAGCGCACCTGCCCGGCAGTTTTTCGATGCGCTGAAAGAAAATGCATGACTCGCTCAGTAGACGATGCCGGGCGTTGCGGCAAAGTGGGGGTCCGCCTCTTCAATAAGGCGGGTGACCAGCTCTATGAGCTCTACGGGTTGAAAGGGTTTGACCAGGTAAGCCTTGGCCCCGCTTTCCAGACCGGCTGCAATATCGTCCGCGCCTCCGGCAGAGGACAGCATCACAACCGGTATAGCGCGCAGCTCAGGGTCGGAGCGCATGGCCTCACAGGCCGTCAGCCCCGATACGCCCGGCATGCGCACATCCATCAGCACCAGGTCAGGCCGGTGCTCCCGCGCCATGGACAGCCCTTCTTCCCCATCGGCCGCCTCCAGAACCTGAAAGCCCATATATTCGAGCGTCATGCGAATGAGGCGACGAATGCCAGCGGTGTCTTCAACCGAAAGAATTGTTTTTTTCATGACTTTAAATGAATTTAAACATTTATATCAACGTTATCAAAGTTTCTATTTATTTGCAATTTGAGATGCAAAATTAACGCTTAATCTTTTCTATCAAAGACACTTACTCATAGCTTTCATGTTCATCTTTTCCAAAATCGTCGGATGGTTCACCCAGCCTCTGACCTGGCTGCTACTGGGTTTGGCGATGGCTTGGGTGCTGTCTGCCCGCCGGCCTGCCCTTGCGCGGCGGGCTCTGGGAACCGGAGCGGTATTGCTGGCGCTCATGGGCTGGCAGCCTCTGCCGGAGTTGCTGATCCGCCAGTTGGAAGCGAAGTACCCGGAAATAGGCCCTACGGCCGATCTGCGGTCTTATGCCGGTGTGGTGGTGCTGGGCGGAGGGACGGCCTCAGGCCGCTTGCACCAGAACCATGCCCACCCGCTGACCAATGAGGCCGGCGAGCGGCTGGCGGTGTCCGCTGCGCTGGCCTTGCGCCATCCGGAGCTTCCGCTGCTTTACACCGGTGGCGAGGGTGACCCCACCGGCGGCGGGCCGAGTGAAGCCGAACGGGCCCGGGTGTTTTATGACAGCTTTCGCGTTCCTGCCGCGCAGGTGCGTTACGAGCCGGTGTCCCGCAACACCTATGAGAACGCAGTGCTCAGCGCCAAGGTGCCGGGGGTAAATCCCAAGGCACCTTGGCTGCTGCTGACGTCAGCGTCCCACATGCCGCGCTCTATGGCGACATTTGAGAAAGCAGGTTGGAATGTGACGGCCTACCCGGTGGACTACCAGGCGGAGGATGTGACAGTCTGGACCCGCTACTCACTACGAGGTGGGGTCTCGGACTGGCAGTTGGTACTCAATGAACTGGTAGGGCTGGTCGCCTACCGTTTGACCGGGCGCCTGTGAGGCCCAAGGCTCAGGATGTCACGGTCTTGCGGGCCAACACCTGGTCAATGCGACGGCCCTCCAGTGTGACCACCTCAAAGGTCCACTCGCCCACGCCGATGTGCGCACCGGGCTGAGGTAACTGACCGCTTACCGCCATGAGTAAACCGGCCAAGGTGTTGTAGCGGCCGCGCTCCTCGTCGGGTAACTCGTGTTCAATGTCCAGGCGGACTTTGAGCTCCCCGACTGGCATCAAGCCATCCAGAAGCCATTGGCCATCTTCTTGCAGGGTGGCCCAGGCCTGTTCCTGCGCATCGGGCTTGAGTTCGCCGGTAATGGCTTCCAGCAGGTCGTGCGGAGTCATCAAGCCCTGCACCACGCCATATTCATCCACCACAAAGACCATGCGTGCCGACTTGACGCGGAACTGCTCAATCAGTTCCATGCCGGTCAGCGTCTCGGGTACAAAAACGGCTTGCTCTGCCAGAGAGTCGATGGTGCCGGTGTACTCCGGTCCCATGGCAAGCAAGCGCGACACACTCACCAGGCCAACCACGTTGTCCAGCGAGCCCCGGCACACCGGATACCAGGAATGGCCATGCTCATCCCGGGTATCGCCCGCCAGCTCCAGCGCTTGCTTCACGGTGAGGCTGGCTTCCATCCAATCAATATCCACGCGCGGCAGCATCATGCTGGTCAGCGGCCGGTCGTCGAGGTGGAACACATTGCGCACCATCTGGTGCTCATGCTCTTCGATGATGCCAGCGTCCACACCTTCTTCGAGGCTGGCAGATATCTCTTCTTCGGTAACTGCGCGGTTGTCAGTGGCGTTCAGACGCAAGATACGCAAAGTTGCATGGGTCGCATAGGACAGCAACTTGACAAAGGGTTTAGCACCTGTAGCCACCCAGGTCATGGGAATCGCCAGTGCACGCGCAACCGTCTCGGGATAGAGCTGCCCGATGCGCTTGGGCACCAGCTCGCCGAACAGGATGGTGATAAAGGTGATGCCGGTCACCACCAATGCGGTAGCAGACACCTCGGCCACCCGCTGCGACATGGTGAAATGGGTAGACAACCACAGCGCCACGCCGTCGCTGAACGCGGCCTCACCCACAATGCCGTTGAGCATGCCGATGGAAGTAATGCCCACCTGCACCACGGACAAGAACTGCGTCGGGTTGTCCAACAAAGCCAGCGCCGCCTTGGCTCCCTTGTCCCCCGTCTCCACCATGGTTTGCAGCCGCACTTTGCGGCTGGCGGTGAGCGCCAACTCGGACATGGCGAACACGCCGTTCAGCAGGGTAAGGACAAGAATGAGCAATAAATCCATGAAAGCCAAGCGAGAATCGAGACCATGGCAATGTACCTTATCGGTGATATTCAGGGCTGCGACAGCGCACTGGAGCAACTCACCCGACTGATCGATTTCTCCCCCAGCCGCGACACCCTGTACCTGCTGGGAGACCTGGTGAACAGGGGCCCCGAGTCAGCTGCAGTGTTGCGCCGCCTGATGCGCTACGGCGCCTCCGCCCGTTGCCTGCTGGGCAACCACGACCTGCACCTCTTGGCTGTGAGCTATGGGGTGCGCAAACCCGGGAAAAAAGACACCCTCACCAATCTGCTGCAAGCCGACGACGCCCCTGCCCTGCTGCACTGGCTGCACCACCAGAAGCTGGCTCTGCTGGAAAAAGTGGGCGATAAAGAGCTGCTAATGGTTCACGCCGGGGTATTACCTGCGTGGACAGCTACCAAAACCATAGCACTCGCCACAGAAGTGGAAGCCGCCCTTCAAGGTCCGGATGCCGAAGGCTTCTTCCGCCAGATGTATGGCAATGGCCCGGACACCTGGGATGACAGCTTGCAAGGCGCAGAGCGGCTGCGGGTGATCGTCAATGCGCTTACACGCCTGCGCTACTGCACGCCCGGGGGCACTATGGAGTTCGCACATTCGGGAGGGCTAGCCGAGGCGCCTGCGGGCTATGTGCCCTGGTTTGATGCACCAAACCGCCAAACCGCAGGCCAGGCGGTGGCCTTCGGCCATTGGTCCACACTGGGCTGGTTAAGCCGCGCCGATGCCTTTGCCTTGGACAGTGGTTGCGTGTGGGGCGGATGCCTCAGTGCACTGCGTGTCGCACCCCTTGCATCAGGCGGGCTGGATACGGAGTTACTGCAAGTGAAGTGCGCCCAGTCCCAAGCGCCCGGGGACTGAGCGAAGCGTTCAAGCTTAGGCGGACTTGAACAGAGCCGCAACTTTGCGCTTGGGCTTGATGTTGGCAGAGATGCCGCGGCTGGCAGGTTTTGCCGCAGACTCCCAGGAGGGAGCCGGTGCTTCAGCCGCAGGGGCGCTGGGCTCGTAGGGCTTGTCAAAGAACGGATCACGCGGCGCAGGAGCGGGACGACCATATTCGCGCGGTGCGCGGGTGCGGTAGGCGTCATCGCGCTCATTGCTATGGCTGCGGCCACGGCCTTCACCGCGACTGTCGCCGCGGCCTTCGCTACGCGGGCCCCGGGCTTGCTCGCCGTTCTCGGCGTACATGCGGCGGCCATCATTGATGCGACCCTGGCTGCGAATATCCGGACGGTCTTCGTCGAACTCCACGGCTTCGAGCTCGATCTTGGTCTTGATCAGCTTCTCGATGTCCGCCACCAAGCGCGCATCGTTGCCGCCACCGACAAAGCTCACCGCCAGGCCGGACGCGCCGGCACGGCCGGTACGGCCGATGCGGTGCACATAGTCTTCCGCGTTGAACGGAATGTCCATATTGAAAACCGCAGGCACGTCCTTGATGTCCAGTCCGCGGGCAGCCACGTCGGTACAGACGAGCAAGTCCACTTCGCCTTTTTTGAACGCTTCCAGTGCTTTCAGGCGCTCGTCCTGGCTCTTGTCGCCGTGCAGGGCCGCAGCACGCAGACCATCGCGCTCCAGGGCGCGAGTCAGGCGGGCGCAACCGAGCTTGCTGTTCACAAACACAAAGGCTTGCTTGATTTCTTTGCTGCGCACGATCTGCAAAAGGGCGTGGCGCTTGTCGTCGTCGTTGACGCGGTAGAAATGCTGCTCCACGGTGGAAGCTGTTGCGTTGGAGCGCGCCACTTCAATCGTGATCGGGTTTTGCAGGTAGCTGTTGGCCAATCGCTTGATTTCGGGCGAGAAGGTCGCCGAAAACAGCAAGGTGGTACGCGTCTTGGGCAGGTAGCTCAGGATGCGCTGCAGGTCCGGCAGGAAGCCGATGTCCAGCATGCGGTCGGCTTCGTCCAGAACCACGTATTCCACCTGGTTCAACACCGCATTTTTGGCTTCGATGTGATCCAGCAAACGGCCGGGCGTCGCCACCAGCACTTCCACACCGGCTTTGAGCTCCAGGGTCTGGGGCTTCATGTCCATGCCACCGAACACCACGGCGCTGCGCAGGTTGGTGTACTTGGCGTACAACTTGACCTGCTGGGCCACCTGGTCGGCCAGCTCGCGGGTAGGCAACAGCACCAGAGCGCGTACGGGATGGCGGGCGGGGGAAGTGGAAGCGTTTTCGTGCTTCATCAGGCGCTGCAGCAAAGGCAGTGCGAATGCGGCAGTTTTGCCGGTACCGGTCTGGGCGGCGCCCATGACGTCTTTCCCGGTTAGCACGACGGGGATGGCCTGCGCCTGGATAGGCGTCATGGTGGTGTAGCCCATTTCCGCCACTGCGCGGGCGAGGGGATTGGCCAGCTGCAGCTGGGCAAAAGCCATGGTGGGCGTGTCCGCGGTGAGCTCGTTGGAGGTCACGGGAGTGGGAGTCAATTCAGTAATCAAATCGGTAAGGCATAGCCATAAAGAGTGCTATCCATCCGATAGCGGGTCGCCCAAAGGAAGTCAGGGCAAACCCCGATTATCCCCTAGTCCTAAATAGAGCGGTTAGAAAACGTGTCACAGCCCTTGACGCTGCCGGTTTTCAGGCCCTTGTCGAACCAGCGCTGGCGCTGGGCGCTGCTGCCGTGGGTAAAGCTCTCCGGCACCACCGCTCGCCCGGAGCCGCGTTGCAAAGCGTCGTCACCGATTTTGGCTGCCGCGTTCATGGCCTCCGCCACATCGCCCTCTTCCAACAGCTGGCGGGCGTTGTTGGCGTGGTGGGCCCAAACGCCGGCAAAGCAGTCGGCCTGCAGCTCGAGGCGCACACTCAGAGCGTTGCCCTCCGCCTCGCTGGCGCGGCTGCGTGCCTCTTGTACCTTGGCGCTGATGCCCAACAGGTTTTGTACGTGGTGGCCGACCTCATGGGCGATCACATAAGCCTGCGCAAAGTCACCCGGCGCGCCCAGTTGTTTTTGCAGGGTCTCGTAAAAACCGAGGTCGATATAGACCTTTTGATCCGCAGGGCAATAAAAGGGCCCCATGGCGCTCTGGCCCTGGCCGCAAGCGGTGGGCGTAGATCCGCGGAAAAGCACCAGCTTGGGATTGCGGTAAGTGCCGCCCCCTTTGGTGAACACCTCACCCCAGACATCTTCAGTATCCGCCAGCACGGTGGACACAAACTTGGCCATCTTGTCATCGGCTGGCGGGCGTTGCGCAGGTGCCTGCTGCACCTGAGTGATGGGAGCTCCACCGCTCAGGGCACTGAGAATCGTCAAGGGGCTGACACCCAGCGCCCATCCGCCCAGCAAGGCGATCACGATGGTGCCTACCCCCAAGCGCCCGCTCAGCAGTGCACCCAAGGGGCCGAGTCCACCGCCTCCGCCGCCACGGAAGCCCCCGCCACCGCCACTACGGCGGTCTTCCACGTTATCGGACTCGCGGTTGCCTTCCCATTTCATGTTGTGTCTTTCGCCCGCAGTGGTTAACGGTTCGTTGTGGAGGTTTCAATAAACTGCGCCAGCTCAGCAGACCACTCCGCAGACTCGGGTTGCAAAGTTTGCAGGGACTCGATTTCGACACCAGCGTCAGAGAGCATCTTTTCGGAGGCTGCGTTCACGCGCTCCTGGTGTGCTTTTTTGTCCAGATACACCACCCTCTTGATGCCGACCTGGATGATGGACTGCACGCACCGCGGGCACGGGTATTGGGTTGCGTAGATGGTGGAGCCATGCAGCGGCAGCGAGGTGCAGTTCAGTATGGCGTTCTGCTCGGCATGCACGATGTAGCTGTGGCGGGAATTCAGCGGGTCGCTGTCGTCGTCCTGCCAGTAATGCTCGTCGTGGTCGTCGCAACCACGCGGCAGGCCGTTGTAGCCCACGCCGGAAATCTTGTTGTCCGGGCCGACGATGCACGCGCCGTTGCGTTTGCGGGCGTCTTTGGAACGGGCTGCGGCCAGAAGCGCCACGCCCATGAACATGGAATGCCAGTGAATCAGAGAGTCGTTTTTCATAGCAAGCAGTGGTTTCGGGCAGTCTAGCACCGCAAGACTCCAGGCCTTCACCACGGCCTGGTGCGGCGCATCAGGCGGGGCGCAAGACCCCACGATCGCGCCGCTCCAGCATGACCGACGCCGCAAACACAAACAAACCAAAGAAGGACAGCACCGCGCCCACGTAGCCGGTGGCGGCGTAGCCGTAACCAAAGGCAATCACCAAGCCGCCCAGCCACGCACCCAACGCATTGGCCACATTGAATGCAGAATGCAAAGAAGCAGCGGCCAGTGTCTGGCCATCTGCTGCCACATCCATCAAGCGGGTCTGAATGGCCGGGCCGGCGGCGAAAGTGCAGCCGATCAAAAACGTGCAGATGCACAGCATCCAGGGTGAGCCTGCTGTCAGGCTGAACAAGCTCATCACCACGATGTTGAACACCAGCATGCCGCCTATGGTGCCCATCAAGGCAATGTCTGCCAGCTTGGAACCGACCACATTGCCCACATTCATGCCCACACCGAACAAAGCCATGATCACCGGAATCATGCCTGCAGGCATGTGTGCCACCTCGGTAGCGGTCCCGGCGATATACGAAAAGATGGAGAACATGCCGCCGAAGCCGGTTGCCGCCAAGGTGAGTGTCAGCAAAACTTGGGGATGGGTAAACGCCACCAGCTCACGCATGACACCCGCGCCCTCGGTGGGCTTGTCGCGCGGCAGGTAAAGCCAGATGAGTGTGACGGTCAGCGCGCCGATCGCACCCACCGACAGGAACAAAACGCGCCAGTTCAAGGATTGTCCGAAAAACGCCATCACCGGCGTACCCAAGAGGGTCGCCACCGTGAGGCCCATCATCACGTAGCCCACCGCCTGTGCCCGCATCTGCACCGGTACCAGCGAGGCAGCCACCAGCGCCGAAACGCCGAAATACGCACCGTGTGGCAGCCCGGTCAGAAACCGCAGCACCGTAAAGCTCAGGAAGTCCGGCGCCAATGCACTGGCCAGATTGCCTACCGTGAACACCGACATCAGAATCAGCAACAGCGAACGGCGCGACGCCTTGGCGCCGGCAATCGCAATCAGCGGCGCCCCCACCACCACACCCAAGGCGTAGGCACTGATGACGTAGCCCGCCTGCGGCGTGGTGACCTGAAACGTGGCAGCCACATCCGGCAACAAGCCCATGATGGCGAATTCACCCGTGCCTATACCGAAGCCGCCGCAAGCCAGTGCGAGGACGACCAAAACCACCTGAAACCGTGTCAACGGGGTGGCGTCTTCTTTTGAATGCATGAATTCCTTGGGGGTGGTGCAGTGCACCTACAAGTCAGTGCCCACAGTGCGAAGGCTCGGAGCCTGTCCAACCTGAGTGGACTGGGGGGTGAAAGTCTATCTGGGCCTCACTCCGGTAATTCCTTTGACCGCGAAAAACACGTAGGACACCAAAGTCACTATTGCTGTCAACGAAATCACGACAATGACAAAACCGCCGCCAAGAAAAGGCCCCAAAAAGATCCCGACAGTCAATGAAAAGGCGATTGGAAATCCTACAACGACCATGAAAGCAGGCCAAAGTGCTGTGAGTAGGTTTCTATAGGTCACATGCTTACTTGTCCAGCGTGAGTAAGCGAACAGACTCAGGGCGCCTAACGCGATAAGTCCGATTAACGGGCCGAGGACCAAAAAAACAAATAGACCAACAAAATCTCTCATGCACCACCTGTGAATTAATTCATCAGAATTGATTTTGCATCTTGGCGCGATACAAAATTGATAGCTGCTCGCGCAACATCCACGGGCGCCAGAGGCCTAAATGGCTTGGGAAATCACCGTTTTCTCGACTAGACGGTCGTCGCCCAACACGATCAGGCTGAACAGCAGCTCATCGAGGTTAGAGGCCAAGGCCGTCTTGCGGGCCAGGAGCGGTGTGGCTTGGGGGTTGAGGACCACAAAGTCGGCCTCGCAACCGGGCAGCAGGTTGCCCACTGCGGGTCGACCGTTTGCTCCGTCCAGCCCCAAGGCGCCTGCGGCTCCCGCCGTGTGCTGCCACCACAAGTGCTGGGGCGAGAGCGAGAGGCCGGGTTTGGTCTGGCCTTCGCGGCCTACGTAATACGCAGCCAGCATGGTGTGGAAGGGGCTGAACGATGTGCCGCCCCCCACATCGCTGGCCAGGCCGTACTGGTAGCCCACGCGGTCAGCACCTTCGTAGTCGAAGAAGCCGCTGCCCAAGAACAGGTTGCTGGTCGGGCTGATGGCCGCGGCCGCGCCGGTGTCGCGCATCAGGGCGCGGTCGTCGTCATCAAAGTGGATGCAGTGGGCGTAGATGGCGCGTTCGCGCATCAAGCCGAAATCGTCATAGGTGGCGAGGTAGGAGCGGGACGCCGGGAACAGCTCGCGTGCCCAGGTGATTTCGTCCTTGTTCTCGGCCACATGGCTCTGAATCCATACGTCGCCGTACTGCTGGGCCAACTCGCCCGCGCCGCGCAACTGGGCATCGGTGCTGGTGGGCGCAAAGCGCGGGGTGATGGCGTAGCCCAGGCGGTCCACGCCGTGCCAGCGCTGGATCAGCGACTCGGTATCGCGCAGGCTTTGCTCGGTGCCGCTCACGCTGCCCAGTCCCTGGTTCACCAGGTAGTCCGGGGCATGGCGGTCCATCAGCACCAGCCCGGTGATCAGGCGCATGCGCCGGGCTTGCGCCTCGGTGAACAAGGCGTTGACCGACTCGGGGTGCGAAGTGGCAAAGGTGAGCGCGGTGGTCACGCCATTGCGCAGCAGCTCTGCTATAAAAAACGTAGCTGCTTGCGCACTGTGGTCGGGCGCGGAGAAGCGATTTTCTGTGGGGAAGGTGTAGTTCTCCAGCCAGGGCAACAAGCCGCTGGCGGGCGACCCGATCACGTCGATCTGCGGGTAGTGGATGTGCAGGTCAATAAACCCCGGCGCGATGATGCGCCCGGGAAAATGCTGCACGGGCACCTGCGGGTACTGCTTGGATACGGTGCTGTACGCACCGATGGCCTGCACCACCTGCCGCCCCTGGGCATCAGGACCGACGACCAACAGGCCATCCTGCTCATAGAGGGCGCGGGCTACGCCCTCGCTGCGAGGGGCAAACCAGAGAAGAGAGGCGCGGTAGGCGTTCATGGTGGTGAGCTTCAAAGACGCAGGATATGGCGTAGCAGCAATGTCTGTACCAAGCGCTGAAACATCAGTGGGCGCGCAACGTGCAGCTGTCGCCAATGCCGTCGCGCCAGACGCGCACTTGTGACAGGCCCGAAAATTCAGCCGCCATGGCACGCCAGATGAATGCAGCCAAATTCTCCAGCGTGCCGGGGCCCAAGCCTTCCACTTCGTCCAGCAAGTGGTGGTCCAGCTGAGGTCGCAGCACCTGAATGGCGTTACGCAAATGGCCCAGGTCCACCACCATGCCGGTGTCTGCATCGGCGCTGCCGGCCACCGTCACTTCGGCATGGTAGGTGTGACCATGGATGCGGCGGCTTCCGGCGATTTCTTCAGCGTCATCTACCGTGCGCTTCAAGGTGTGGGCGGCGTCAAAGAAGAACTTCTGGCTGACCTCGCAGCTGCGGGGGAGCGGGATGGCGGGTGCTTGGGTCATCGGATGCCTGTGATCTTGTGGGTTTGCAGGGAGAGGCGCCATGCCGGGCGCTGCATGCACTGGGTGATGCAGGTCTCGGTGTTGGCCGCGCGCTGCGGGCTGTCCATGGGCTGCAGGTAGCGGTGCTTGAAGTCCGCAGCCTCGCACTCCTCCAGGGTGATGCCGGCCTGCGGCCACACCAGTTTGAGTTCGTGGCCCTGGCGCTGGATCCACTGCGAACCGGCCTTGGGGCTCACACAAATCCAGTCAATGCCTGCGGGCGCCAGCACCGTGCCATTGGTTTCCACTGCGATCTGGAAGCCTAAAGCGTGCAGTGCCTCGATCAGCGCGGTGTCCACCTGCAGCAGCGGCTCGCCACCGGTCATCACCACAAAACGGTGCGCCGTGTCGGCTGATGGCCACTGCGCCGCAATGCGCTCGGCCAAGGCCTGCGCGGTGCTGAACTTGCCGCCCAGCGTGCCGTTGGTACCCACAAAGTCGGTGTCGCAAAATTGGCAAACGGCGGTAGCGCGGTCTTGCTCCCGGCCGGACCACAGGTTGCAACCGGCGAAGCGGCAGAACACAGCCGGTCGCCCTGCGTGTGAGCCTTCGCCCTGCAGGGTGTAGAAAATTTCTTTGACTTGGTATGCCATGGCCGTTACGCAGCCACAGCGAAAGAGCGGGAGAAACAACAAGCGGCCACAGGTGTGGCGGCGAGGTTTTTGTACATGGTAGTCCTCTACATGGCTCCGGAACACAAAAGGCAAGGCCCGCCGGAGCAGCGGGCCTCTGCGTGGATTTTACCGTGCGGGCCTTCAAACTGTATACAGCGCCGCAAATACTATCTATTTGATAGCTGCCCGCGCTGACAGAACGCGCGCTAGAGGCCTATTTGGCACTCAAACGCCGTCCGGGAGCAGGCGCGAGCGATTGGCCGGTGTTCAGCGAAACGTTTCAAAGACCTCATCCAAGCGCTGCACGTACTTCTGGCGCAGTGATGCGTCGATGAAGCTGGCATCAAAGCTGTTGCGTGCCAGCGCATACGCGTGCTGGGCGCTCAGGCCCAGGGCGGCAAATGTCTGGGTGAAGTTTTCGTTCAGGTAGCCGCCAAAGTACGCCGGGTCGTCGGAATTGACAGTAGCCATGATGCCGGCGTCCAGCATGGTGCCGATGTTGTGCTGGGCCAATGTGGGGAACACGCGCAGCTTCAGGTTGGACAAGGGGCAGACGGTGAGCGGCATCTTGTCAGCGGCCAGGCGCTGCATCAGGGCTGCGTCGTGGATGGCTTGCACGCCGTGGTCGATGCGCTCGACTTTGAGCACGTCCAAAGCGCTCCAGATGTAGGCAGGGGGCGCCTCTTCACCTGCGTGCGCCACCAGCCGGAAGCCCAACTCGCGGGCGCGGGCATAGACCTTGGCAAACTTCTCAGGCGGGTGCCCCACTTCGCTGGATGCCAAGCCTATGCCCACAATCTTGTCGCGCAGTGGCAGCGCCTGCTCCAGGCATTCAAAGGCTTCTTCTTCGCTCAGGTGGCGCAGGAAACACAAGATCAGCGAGGCGGTCATGCCGAACTTGGCAGGCGCATCCGCGCAGGCGCGGTACAGGCCGTTGATGACCACATCGGCGCTTAAGCCGTGGCCAGTGTGCGTTTGGGTGTCGAAGAAGATTTCGGTATGCAGCACATTGTCGGTTTGCGCTTTGGCCAGATACGCGCAGGTCATGTCGTAGAAGTCCTGCTCGGTCTTCAGCACCATGGTGCCCTCGTGGTAGATGTCCAGAAACTCTTGCAGGTTGTTGAACACATAGGCGTCGCGCAGCGCCTGTTCACTGGGGAAGCGCAGGGGCACGCTGTTGCGCTTGGCCAAGGCAAACATGAGCTCAGGTTCCAGCGAGCCTTCAATGTGCATGTGCAACTCGGCTTTGGGCATGGCGCGCAGCAAGGCAGGCATGCGATCGGCAGCAACGGAGCGTACGGTGGGGTGGATGGTCATCAGCAGACTCCAAAAGTGATTGTTTCTTGCTTCAAAAAGCGGCGGTAGGCCGACGAGGCTTTGTCGGCAGTGGTGTGCGCTTCGGCACGCACATCCAGGGGCAAGCGGCGCGGGCGCTGGGATTCGAGCACCGGCTTGTCCTGCATGAAGATGATGTGCTGGAAATCTTGCAACTTGGTGTCAGGCGAATCAAAGTCCGCCATGGCCAAGCGGAACCAGACGCGACTGGTCTCGGGTGTAGTCGGGCAGATGAACAAAGCAATGGACTCGCGGAAGCCCTGCAGCGCCACGCTGGCAGCATCCGGCACCTTGGTCAGCACAGCGGTATACGGGGCCACCACTTCGTAGGTGTATTCCACCTGTGCTGGTGCCGTGGAGTGCACATTGCTTTGCGGCTGCCACGCCCGGCACTGGGTGGCCAGCAAGCCGGTGGGGGTGAGCTCAACCTGGTAATCATCGATGGAGGTGGCTTCGCGCATGCCCAACCAGCCTTCGTGCACGAAGCCGAAGTGCGCCATGTCCAAAAAGTTTTCGACAATACGTGGCGCACTGGTCGCCACGTCATACGGGCCACACAGCACTTTGCGCAATTGCGTGTCCGTCTCGGCAACAAACGCGGGCAGCGGTACAGAGACGTCAGCCTGCAACTGCACCCACAGCAGACCATAGGCCTCCACCACGGCATGGGTTCGGGCTGAATGGCTCGCAGAGGGCACAAAGGCCGGCACCGCAGGAACATGGACACATTGGCCGCCTGCTTCGAACTGCCAGCCGTGGTACGGGCACTCCAAACGCCCCGCGCAAACGCGGCCCAAAGAGAGTTTGGCGCCACGGTGCGGGCACTGGTCCGTCCACGCATGTGCCAGTCCCGCAGCATCTCGCCAGAGCACCAGCTCTTGCTCCAGCAGGGTAACGGCTAGGGGTGCGTCGGTCAGGCTGTTCGTAGCCAGCACTGGATGCCAAAGTGAATGTTCTTTCAAAGGTCTGCTTTCCAGTCTCATGCCATGTGCAAGCCGCACATGAACAAAAAAGGGCCGCACGGGGCGGCCCTTTTGCTTACCGGGTCACCATTACTTGGCGCCGGGAACCTTGCCTTCCACGCCCTTGACGTAGAAGTTCACGCCGGAGAGGAACTTGTCGTCAGCGGTTTCGCCTTCCTTCAAGATATCCTTGCCGGTGTTGTCCTTCAGAGGGCCCTTCCAGATAGCGAATGTGCCATCGGCCAGGCCCTTCTTGATTTCTTCCACCTTGGCTTTGGTGTCGGCAGGCACGTCTTCAGCGACGGAAACGATGTCGATCGCGCCTTCCTTCACACCCCACCAGACTGCACTGTTACCGGTCCAAGTGCCTTCGAGGGCGTCCTTGGTAGCCTTGATGTAGTAAGGACCCCAGTTAATGATGGCGGAGGCCAAGTGGGCCTTGGGGCCGTAGGCGGTCATGTCAGAGTCCCAACCGAAGGCGCGCTTGCCCTTGGCTTCGGCGGTCTTCAAGACAGCAGGAGAGTCGGTGTTCTGGAACAGAACGTCAGCACCACCATTGATCAGGGAGGTAGCGGCTTCGGTTTCCTTGGGTGGGTCGAACCAGCCATTCACCCACACCACTTTGGTCTTGACCTTGGGGTTGCTGCTCTGGGCGCCCAAGGTGAAGCTGTTGATGTTGCGGATCACTTCAGGAATTGGGATCGAAGCCACCACGCCCAGGGTGTTGGACTTGGTCATCTTGCCTGCGATCACGCCAGCCATGTACGCGCCTTCGTAGGTGCGGCTGTCGTAAGTGCGCATGTTGTCGGCTTGCTTGTAACCGGTGGCGTGTTCGAACTTGACGTCCTTGAACTCGGGCGCCACTTTGAGCATGGGCTCCATGTAGCCGAAGGTGGTACCGAAAATCAGCTTGTTGCCGCTGGTGGCCATTTCGCGGATCACGCGCTCGGCGTCAGCAGACTCAGGCACGTTTTCCACGAAAGAAGTGACGATCTTGTCGCCGAACTCTTTTTCGAGGGCTTTGCGGCCGTTGTCGTGTGCAAAGGTCCAGCCACCGTCGCCCACGGGACCGACGTACGCAAAAGCGATTTTCAAGGGTTCCGGCTTGGGAGCAGGCGCAGAGGCTGCAGGAGCCGGTGCGGGTGCAGGTGCGGGCTCTTCCTTCTTGCCGCAACCGACCAAAGCTGCGCCGGCAACGGCCGTGAGGGCCGCTACCTTGAGCAGGGAACGTTTTTGCAAATCTGTCATGTCACTTCCTTATAAAAAAACGAGGGATGGAAACGAAACAATCACGCATCACGAGCCCGGATAAAACGGCTTGCCGATGGAAGCAGGCATATTAATCCGGATCCAACGCGGATTACGCGAAATCAGGGCCAAGACCACAATGGTCGCAATATAGGGCAGCATGGTCAAGAACTGGCTTGGCACTTCTACGCCGATACCTTGCAAGTGGAACTGCAACATGGTCACGCCCCCGAACAGGTAAGCACCAAGCAACACCCGTGCCGGGCGCCAGGTAGCGAAAGTGGTCAGGGCCAAGGCGATCCAGCCTTTGCCGGCCACCATGCCCTCTACCCACAGAGGCGTATAAATCACCGAAATATAAGCACCCGCTAAACCGCACAGGGCGCCGCCGCACACCACTGCCGCCAGGCGGATGGCGCGAACCGGGTACCCGAGGGCATGGGCAGACTCCGGGCTCTCGCCCACGCTACGCAGAATCAAACCTGAGCGGGTACGGTACAAAAACCAGATCAAGCCCAAAGCGAACAGCACCGTCAGGTACACCATGGGGTGGTGCTTGAAGAGTGCGGGACCAACGAAAGGGATGTCGGACAGACCGGGGATGGAAAAGTTGGGCCTTTCCGGCATCTTTTCCTGCACATAAGAGATGCCGGCAAATGCCGAGAAACCTGCACCGAACAAGCTGAGCGCTAGGCCGGTGGCGTACTGGTTGGTGTTGAGCCAGATCACCAGCACCCCGAAAATGGCTGCCATGACCGCCCCGGCAGCAATGCCGGCCGCAAAGCCCGCCACATCGCTGCCGGTGTGCACCACGGCCGCAAACCCGGCGATGGCGGCACACAACATCATGCCTTCGGCACCCAGGTTGACGATGCCGGCCTTTTCATTGATCAACAAGCCCAGCGAGGCGATGGCCAGCACGGTTCCGGCATTCAAAGTCGCTGCGATCAGCAGAGCGTATGCATCCATTATTTTTTACCTCCTGCGGCGGAGACCCATTTCAGGCGGTAATTCACCAAGGTGTCGCAAGCCAGCAGGCTGAACAACAACAGGCCCTGGAACACGCCGGTGAGCGATTTGGGCAAGCCCAAACGGGACTGGGCCAATTCGCCACCGATGTAGAACATGCTCATGAGCAACGCCGAGAACACCATGCCCACAGGATGCAGACGCCCCACGTAAGCCACGATGATGGCGGCAAAGCCGTAACCGGCGGGCACATACGGTGTCAGCTGCCCGATGGGGCCTGCCACTTCAAGCGCTCCTGCGAGACCTGCCATGCCCCCGGACACCAGCAAAGCGGTCCACAGGGCCTTGCGGGATGAAAAACCTGCATAGCGGGAAGCAGCTGGCGCCAAACCACCCACCTGCTGGGCAAAACCTGCGCGGGTACGGAACAGGAATATCCACACCCCGGCCACGCCCACCAGCGCGAACAATACGCCGATGCTCATGCGCGAGCCATCAAACAGGCGGGGGATGCGGGTGGCCGCTTCAAAGGTTTTGGTCTGGGGGAAGTTGTAGCCCAAGGGGTCTTTCCAGGGGCCGTAGACCAGATAGCCCAACACTTGCACCGCCACGTACACGAGCATCAGGCTCACCAGAATTTCGTTGGCATTGAACTTGTCGCGCAGGAACGCGGTGAGCCCGGCCCAGACCATGCCACCGGCAATGCCGGCCAGCACCACGGGCACCACAATCCAGCCCCCGGTGGTCTTCTCTGCCAGAAGGGCAACGCCGCTCGCCGCAATGGCACCAATGATGTACTGCCCTTCGGCACCGATATTCCACACGTTGGAGCGGAAGCACACCGCCAAGCCCAGCGCAATCACCAGCAAAGGCGTGGCTTTGACCACCAGTTCACCCAGGGCGTAACCGCTTTTGATGGGCTCCCAGAAGAACACCAGCAGGCCCCGCACGGGGTCTTTGCCCAATGCCATGAACAACACAATACCGATGAGCACGGTTACAAACAACGCCAGCACCGGCGAGCCGTAACCCCAAGCCTTGGATGGCTGGGGGCGGGCTTCGAGTTTCAATCCGGCTTTAGCCATGGGCCACCTCCACAGCAGCGGCTGCGCCGGAACCTTCCCACAATCCACTCATCCACTCCCCGATCTTTTCCACCGTGGCCTCTGCCACCGGCACGGAAGGCGACAGCCGACCCCGTGCAATCACATGCAGCCGGTCGCTGACCTCAAACAATTCGTCGAGCTCCTCGCTCACCACCAGCACCGCGCAGCCGGCATCGCGCAGCGCCAGAATCTCTCCGCGAATTTGTGCCGCCGCCCCCACGTCCACGCCCCAAGTGGGCTGGGACACGATGAACAGCTTGGGCGCTGCATCGATCTCGCGGCCCACGATGAACTTCTGCAAATTGCCACCGGAGAGCGAGCGCGCCGCAGCCGTAGGGCCATTGGCCTTGACGTTGAAAGCTTTGATGATGCGCGCGGCATGGTCTTCCAACTGGCGCACCCGGATCCAGCCGCCGGCAAATTTTGGTGCCGTGATGGACTCTGTGCGGGTCAGCAACATGTTCTGGGCCAGACTCAGTGTGGGTACCGCACCGCGCCCCAAACGTTCTTCGGGCACAAAGTGCAGGCCCAACTTGCGCCGGCCGCCAGGGTGCAGGGAAGACACATCCGCCCGTCCCATGGTGACGCTGCCCTTGGGCGCGCGCACGTCTTCGCCGGACAGGGCGTACAGCAGTTCTTTCTGGCCATTGCCGGACACACCTGCAATGCCCACCACTTCGCCCGCATGGACCGTGAGCGAAATGCCGTTCAGGTCGACGCCGAACTGGTCTTCACGGGCCAGGCTCAGGCTTTTGACGGTGAGCACCGGAGAGCCGGCTTGTTGGGGGCGATGCTCCAACTGGGGTGGTTCTGCGCCGATCATCAAGCGGGACAGGGATGCGTTGGACTCTTCGGCCGGGTTGCACACACCGGTGACCTTGCCGCCGCGCAGCACGGTGCAGGCATTGCACAGCTCACGGATCTCATGCAATTTGTGCGAGATGTACAAAATGCTGCAGCCCTGTGAGGCCAGCTTCTTGAGCACCACAAACAGCTTCTCCACCGCCTGGGGTGTCAGCACCGAGGTGGGCTCGTCCAGAATCAGCAACTGAGGGTTGGTCAGCAAGGCACGGATGATTTCCACCCGCTGCATCTCGCCCACGCTCAGGGTGTGCACCGGGCGGCTGGGGTCGATGTCCAGACCGTATTCGGCCGCCTTGGCGGTGATGCTGGCGGTAACCTGTTCCAGGCTTTGCGCCTTGTCCAGACCCAGCCACACGTTCTCAGCCACGGTGATGGTGTCAAACAGGTTGAAGTGCTGGAACACCATGCTGATGCCCAAGGCCCGCGCCTCTTTGGGGTTACGGATATTGGCGGGCTTGCCGTTGAACAGCACCTGGCCGGCATCGGGCTTGATGGAGCCATAAATGATCTTCATCAAAGTGGACTTGCCGGCACCGTTTTCGCCCAGCACTGCATGGGTCTGGCCGGGCAGCACCGTGAGCGATACGTCGCTGTTGGCGATCACGCCGGGGTAGGCCTTGGTGATGCCGGTGAGTTGCAGCCGCGGCACGGCAGTCGGAGGCGAAGTGGATTCCATACAGGCGTGTTGTCTTCTTTAATTATTCTTTTCGGAGCTCTGCGGCCACCGATTTGATGCGCTCACGCAACCACTTATTGGAAGCACTGGTGTGGGTGCGGGCATGCCAGAGCTGGTAGTACATCATGCGGGGAAACTCCACAGGGCAAGGCAATATGGTGACCGGCAGTGTGTCCACAAAACGTTCACAGTACTGACGGCCGGTAGTCAACACCAGCAAGGTTGATGCCACCATGCCCGGAATCAGGCTGAAATGCGGGCAACGGGCCACAATGTGCCGTTGCAAGCCGAGAACGCTGAGGTGGTCATCGATCACGCCCTTGGCACCCGGATGGGTCGCGCCCGGTGCAATGTGCTCTGCTTCCAGCCACTGCGTCTGGTCCCAGCCACGGCGCACGGCCGGGTGCTTGTTGGACACCAGACACACCACTTCGTCCCCGAAAAGACGGCCAAGGTGCAGGTCGTCCGGGGGTTGTGGCCAATTGCCGATCACCACATCGATATCGCCCTGCGCCAGCTGGGTGCGGTAATCCGCCGCGCCACTCAGGGGATGGATGTCGATTTCTGCCATCGGCGCCTTTTCCTTGATCTGGGCCACCAGACGGGGCAGAAACAAGGGGTCCAGGTAGTCGCTGGCTGCCAAACGGAAGGTGTTGCGTGCGGATTCGGCTTCGAACCCCCGCGCATCAGAGAACAACATCTCCGCGGCACGCAATATGCTGGCACTGGGCTCAAGCATGCGCAGCGCCGTCTCGGTGGGCACCATGCCGGAGCCGGAGCGCACCAACAAGGGGTCGCCGGCAAAGTCCCGCAAGCGTTTGAGCGATGCGCTGACCGCCGGCTGGTGCATGCCCAGACGGATGGCGGCTTTTGAAACGCTACGCTCGGTTAACACGGTATGAAGGACCCTGATCAAATGAAGGTCTATCTTGTCGAAAAGGGATTGGTCTCTCATACACAGCGTTCAATTGGACCCATATGCTAATGCGTATGGAAACGGAACAACACCCGGATTACCCTCCCGCACGAGGAAACACTCCATGACCACCACTCCCCTGAAGTTTGTACGCCGCGGCGAAATCGTCACGCTGCACGATGTTCCCCCCACCCGCACCCTGCTGGAGGTGCTGCGCGAAGACCTGCACTGCACCGGCACCAAAGAGGGCTGTAACGAAGGCGACTGCGGTGCCTGCACCGTGGTCGTGGGCGAATCCGTCAACGGCGAACTGCAGACCAAAGCGGTCAACAGCTGTATCAAGATGGCCCACAGCCTCAATGGCAAGGCACTGTGGACAGTAGAAGACATTGCCGCTGACGACGGGCGCCTGCACCCCGCCCAGGAAGCCATGGTGCAGTGCCACGGTTCCCAATGCGGCTTTTGCACCCCCGGCTTTGTGATGAGCCTGTTTGACCTGTACCGGCAACACGCACATGCCGGTGCCCCCATTACGCGGGACGACGCCCTGCACGCCCTGAGTGGCAATTTGTGCCGCTGCACCGGCTACCGCCCTATCCTGGATGCCGCCCAAACGATGCTGGGCCAGCCCGCCGTGGACCTGCGCGAAGCCGAAACGCTATCAAAATTGGAGCGGCTCGCGCAGGAGGGACGGGCGCCAGAGGCCAATTCTTCTTATATTTCGCCCACCACCCTGCCCGACTTGCTGGCGGCGCGGGCGCAACACCCAGAGGCGCAAATCGTTGCCGGCTGCACCGATGTGGGCCTATGGGTCACCAAGATGCACAAAGATTTCCCCCGCGTGCTGGATGTGACCCAAGTGGCCGAACTGCGGCGCGTGGAGCAGTACCCGCACCACATCGCCATAGGCGCTGCTGTCACCCTGACGGATGCGTTCGCCGCTTTGGTGGCGGACCGGCCGCAACTGTCCACCTTTGCCAGCCGCTTTGCCGGCCTGCCGGTGCGCAACGCGGGCACGCTGGGCGGCAACGTGGCCAATGGCTCGCCCATCGGGGACTCCATGCCGCTGCTGATTGCCCTGGGCGCCAGCGTGGTGTTGATGGCCTGGCGCGGCAAAGGCAACAAGGCGAAAGTGGTGCACCGCGAACTGCGCCTCGAGGACCTCTACACCGGCTACCGCCAGAACGTGATGGCACCGGACGAAGTGTTGGCCTGGATCAAAGTGCCCAAGGCCGTGCCCCATGAGCGGTCCAAGGTCTACAAAATTTCCAAACGCTTTGAAGACGACATTTCTGCCGTCTGCCTCGCGCTGAACCTGCATATTGAGAGCGGTGTAATCACCCACGCCAGCATCGGGGTAGGTGGCGTGGCCGCCACGCCGGTGCGTGCGCTCAAAACGCAGGTAGCCTTGCTGGGCAAGCCCTGGAGCGCCGCCACGGTGAAAACCGCGCAGGCCACCTTGAGAGGCGAGTTCAGTCCGATCTCCGACATGCGCGCCAGCAGTGCCTACCGGGTGGAGGTGCTGGGCAACCTGCTGCAGCGCTACTGGCTGGAGAGCCAGGGCCTTACAGCCATCAATCTGGAAAGCTTTGTGCTGACAGGAGAAGCCGCATGACTGCCTCCCCCATGAATTCAACGCTCATGCCAACGCTCTCCCCCGAAGTCGCCGCAGCCGTACCCGCACCCCGCGGCCCGGCTGCCGGCGTCAACCAGTTCCATGAAAGCGCCGTGGCCCAAGTGGCTGGCGCCGTGCACTACATCGACGACCTCCCCGAGGTGCGAGGCACCTTGTATGCCGCGCCCATTCTTTCGACCCATGCGCACGGAAAGCTGCTGGGCGTGGACAGCACGACAGCGCGCGCCATGCCCGGCGTGGTCGACGTGGTGCTGGCCGAGGACATTCCTGGCGACCCGATGCTGGCCGCCTTTGCCGGCGACGAGCCGGTGTTTGCCTTGGACACGGTGCAGTTCGTCGGTCAGGTGGTCGGCGTGGTGCTCGCCAAAACGGTGATGCAAGCCCGCCATGCTGCCCGCAAAGTGCAACTCGAGATCGAGCCTTTGCCGGCCATCCTGTCGGTGCAGGAGTCCATCCGCGCCCAAAGCTTTGTACTGCCGCCGGTCAATGTGCGGCGCGGTGATGCGGATGCGGCCCTGAAAAGCGCGCCCCATACCTTGCACGGTACGCTGGAAGTCGGCGGGCAGGAACATTTTTACCTGGAAGGCCAGATTGCCTACGTGCTGCCGCAAGAGCAGAACCAGTGGCTGGTCTACAGCAGCACCCAGCACCCCGGCGAGGTGCAGCACTGGGTGAGCCACGCCTTGGGCATCGACAACCACGCCGTCAAGGTGGAGTGCCGGCGCATGGGTGGCGGCTTTGGCGGCAAGGAAACGCAAGCCGGCCACCTGGCCGTGTGGGCGGCCATTGCGGCGGCCAAAAACCGCTGCGCCGTGAAACTGCGGCTGGACCGGGACGACGATTTCATGATCACCGGCAAGCGCCACCCCTTTGCGTATGAATACAGCGTGGGCTTTGACGATACCGGCCGCCTGACCGCCCTAAAACTGCAAATGGCAGTCAACTGCGGCTTCAGCGCCGACCTGTCCGGCCCGGTGGCGGACCGTGCCATCTTCCATACCGACAACGCCTACTACCTGCGGGATGTGGACATCACCTCCTACCGCTGCAAAACCAACACCCAAAGCCACACCGCATTCCGCGGCTTCGGCGGCCCGCAGGGCGTGGTGCTGATTGAGGCGGTGATGGGTGACATCGCCCGTGAGCTCAAGCTGGACCCGCTGGACGTGCGCAAGCGCAACCTCTACAGCGATGAGGCCATCCCCGGCACTGATACCGTCAATCCCATCCGGCGCGACACCACCCACTACCAGATGAAGGTGGAGGACAACATCCTCCAGCCGCTGCTATCAAAATTGGAGCTTTCCGCGCAGTATCGGCATCGGGTAGAGGCCATTTCGGCATGGAACCTGGACAGCCCGGTGCTCAAGCGCGGCATCGCCATCACACCGGTCAAGTTCGGCATCAGCTTCACCGCCACGCTGTTCAACCAGGCCGGCGCGCTGGTGCATGTGTACACCGACGGCAGCGTGCAGGTGAACCACGGCGGCGCCGAGATGGGTCAGGGCCTGAACACCAAGGTGGCCCAGATCGTGGCCGACGAATTGGGCATTCCCTTCACCCGGGTGCTCAGCACTGCCAGCGACACCAGCAAAGTGCCCAACGCCTCGGCCACGGCAGCCAGTGCAGGCACCGACCTGAACGGCCGCGCGGCCCAGTTTGCCGCCCGCAATGTACGCGACAACCTGGCCGCCTTTGTGGCCGGGCTCGATGGATGCGGCGCGGGGGCCGTGCGCTTCAAGCATGGAGAAGTCTTCTCGCCCACCACCACCCGCAGCTTTGACGATGTGGTGAAAATGGCCTACGCCAACCGCATCCAGCTCTGGAGCGACGGCTTTTACCGCACGCCCAAGATCCACTACGACAAGACGACGCTGACGGGCCGGCCCTTCTACTATTTCGCTTATGGTGCAGCGTGCACCGAAGTGGTGATCGACACCCTGACCGGCGAGAGCAAGGTGCTCAAAGTGGACATCCTTCACGACGTGGGCCGCAGCATCAACCCCGCCATTGACGTGGGGCAGATTGAAGGCGCCTTTGTGCAGGGCATGGGCTGGCTCACCACCGAGCAACTGGTCTGGAACGACAAGGGTTACCTGGCCACTCACGCGCCCAGCACCTACAAAATCCCCACCGCGGCGGATGTGCCGGAACACTTCAAGGTGGACCTCTGGCACGAACCCAACCGCGAAGACAACGTGTTCGGCAGCAAGGCGGTAGGCGAGCCACCTTTCATGCTGGGCATCAGCGTGTTTGAAGCCTTGCGAGATGCAGTGGCCCAGGCCAAAGGCCCGGGCGCCACCGTGCAGCTCACGGCACCGGCGACTGCGGAGAATGTGCTGAAGGCGCTCAAGGACTGAGCGCCTACAGGGTGGAACTACACCCCGGCCAGCGAACGCAAACCGCCGGGGTCCACCAGATTCACCGTACGGCCTGAGCCGCTGATGAGGCTGCGTTCCCGCAGGTGGCGCAGTACGCGGGAGAGCGTCTCGGGCGCGATGCCCAGTTGGGCAGCGATCAAGCGTTTGCGCTGTTGCAGCTGCACCGCACAACCGCCCTTGTCATTGGATTCGGCATGTTGCAGCAGCCATTCGGCACAGCGCGCCTCGGCGCCCTTGGCCAAGCGGCTCACGGCCAGCTCTGTCTGCTCACGGTGCGCTTTAGCTACACCGGTCAGCATGGTGGTGCTGAGTTGGCGGTTGGCGGCCAGTGCTGCCTGAAATTCACTCATGGGAATGCGGCGCAGCACCACATCGGTCTGGGCCACCACATCCATGGCAGCCGGCATTTCCAGCACGGCGGCCGTGGGGTCTACCCAACCGGGGCCTTGCATTTGGCCGAGCTGGTGCTCCAACAACTCATCCCGGTTGCCTGGTGTGCCACTGATCCCGAAGATGACGCGCCCGCTCTCCAGATACCAGGCTGCAGCGGTCGTGTCACCACGCCGCAGCAACACGCTGCCAGCAACCCGGCGTTCGGGGCTGCTGTGGTTCAAAAGCGATTGAATTGCGGTAGGTACAGGTGCCAACATGGACTTCACTGTGCCCGCCGTCGGCAGTCGCCGCCTTGAGACAGATCAAACTTCTGTGTGCCCGGCCGCAGGGCTTGCGGCGTTTACAACACCAGAATCGCCCGGAAGTCGTTCACGTTGGTGTGCGTGGGGCCGGTGGTGAACAGGTCCCCCAGCGGCTGGAAAAAGCCCACCGCGTCATTGCGGTCCAGGCAGTCGCTCAGGGAAACGCCGGCTACCGCTGCGCGCGCCAAGGTTTCCGGAGTAACTAGCGCGCCGGCGTTGTCCTCCACACCATCAATGCCATCGGTGTCGGCGGCCAGTGCCCATACCTTGGGCTGCGCTTGCAGGCCAAGGGCCAGGCCCATGCAGAACTCTCCGGCTCGTCCGCCGCGGCCTTTGGCTGCGCCCGCGCGACGGGGGCGCACGGTCACGGTGGTTTCACCGCCACTCAGAATTACACAAGGCTTGGCAAACGGTTGCACGGCGGAAGCCGGTTTGAGCGCCGCAGTTCGAGCCAAGGCGGCATGTACCTTGCCCACCTCCCGGGACTCACCCTCCAGCTCATCGCTGAGGATGTAGGCATGCAGGCCCATACTGCGGGCTAGGTCGGCGGCAGCTTCGAGCGACTGCTGGGGCGCGGCGATCAGGTGGACCGTGTTGTTGGCGAACACGGCATCACCGGGCTTGGGGGTTTCCAACACACCGGACTCCAGTGCCTTGAGCACAAAATCAGCTTCCAGCGCTGATGCATCCTGCGCGAGGCGCTTCAAAATCGATAGCGCGTCTGCGCAGGTGGTGGGGTCCGGCACGGTGGGGCCGCTGGCGATGACGCTGGGGTCGTCGCCCGGCACATCGCTGATCAGCAGCGTCACCACCTTGGCGGGATAGCAGGCTGCGGCCAGGCGCCCGCCCTTTATGGCGGACAGGTGTTTGCGCACGCAGTTCATCTCCTGGATGCTGGCGCCGCTCTCCAGCAAGAGCTTGTTGATGCGCTGCTTGAGCTCCAGGCTGATGCCGCCCTGCACGCCGTCCACATCCCACTGCGCGGGCAATGTCAGCAAGGAAGAGCCACCACCGGAGATCAGGCAGATCACCAAATCGTCCTCGGTGAGCCCTTGGGTCAAGGCCAGGATGCGTTGGGCTGCGGCCAAGCCGGCAGCGTCCGGCACCGGATGAGCGGCCTCCACCACTTCAATGCGGGCTGGAGCTGCGTCTGCCGGTAGCGGCGGGGTGTGGTCGTAGCGGGTAACGACCAGACCCGACATTGGCAGGTCTTGGGGCCACAGCGCGTCCAGCGCATGGGCCATGGCACCACCCGCCTTGCCTGCACCCAGCACCAGCGTGCGCCCCTTGGGCGGCTCAGGTAAGTACGCATCTAGTGTGTGGGCTGGCAGCGCCTGGCGCACCGCAGCCCAGTACAGCTGGCTCAGCAACTCGCGCGGGGCCATGTCGGAGAAATGGGCGGGCGCCTGGGGATGGGTTTCAGTACTTGGCATGTTCATCGCTTGATGCAAAAGTAAATGGGGCAAAATTCAGGGGCGCATAGCGCGTCAGCACAGCCCGGGATGCTCGGCAACGTGGTGCTCGCCTCTGGCAGCCAATCTGGCCTGCCAGCGGGATTCGGCCTCGACAGGAGCCACCTTTGCCGGTGGGAAACTTGTTTGACGGAGAAACACATACATGGGCACTTTGCTGATCCACAACGCGCGCGCGGTCGCGACTTTCGACCACGCTGACCCGGCACACTCCACCGAGCTGCGCGACGCTTCGATTTATGTCGAGGGTAACCGTATCGCCTACATTGGCGCTACGGCTGACCTGCCGCCACATGCACTGGAGGCTGACGAGGTGATTGACGCGAAGCGCCATCTGGTCACCCCCGGTCTGGTGAACACCCACCACCACATGTACCAGAGCCTCACGCGGGCTATACCCGGTGTGCAAAACGCCGAGCTGTTCGGCTGGCTGCGCGGGCTGTATCCCATCTGGGCCGGCCTGACGCCCGAGATGGTGCAGGTGAGCACCCAGATCGCCATGGCCGAACTGCTGATGAGCGGCTGCACCACCAGCAGCGACCACCTGTACATCTACCCCAACGGTGTGCGACTGGACGACAGCATTGGCGCGGCAGCCGAAATCGGCATGCGCTTTGTGGCCACGCGCGGCAGCATGAGCGTGGGCCAGAGCCAAGGCGGCCTGCCTCCGGACCGGGTGGTAGAACAAGAAGACTTCATTCTCAAAGAAAGCCAACGGCTGATCGAGCAACACCACGATGCAAGATGGGGCTCCATGCTGAATGTGGCGCTGGCGCCCTGCTCCCCGTTCAGCGTGAGCCGAGACCTGATGCGCGAAGCCGCCCTGCTGGCCCGCAGCTTCAAGGGTCAGGGCGTACGCCTTCACACCCACCTGGCGGAGAACGACCACGACCTTGCCTACAGCCGCGAAAGGTTCGGCTGCACCCCCACCCAATATGCCCAGGACCTGGGCTGGCTGGGTAAGGACGTGTGGCACGCCCACTGCGTGAGGCTGGAAGACGAGGGCATCAGCCTGTTTGCCGCCAGCCGCACCGGGGTGGCCCACTGCCCGTGCAGCAATATGCGCCTGGCCAGCGGCATCGCCCCCATCCGCAAAATGCTGAACGCCGGCGTGCCGGTGGGCCTGGGTGTGGACGGCAGCGCCAGCAACGACGCGGCCCACATGGTGAATGAGGCCCGCCAGGCCTTGCTGCTGGCCCGCGTAGGCCGCGCCATGCAGCCGCCCGAGGAGCGTGTGTTGCCCACTGGCGAACGCCGCACCTTCTTCGGCTGCGATTTGGGCCCAGCCGAGATGACCGCGCGGGACGCCCTGAGCGTAGCCACCCGGGGCGGCGCACAAGTACTGGGCCGCAAGGACATCGGCCACCTGGCGGTGGGCATGTGTGCGGACCTGGTGCTGTTTGACCTGGACACGCTGGGCTTTGCCGGCGGCGCGGTGCACGATCCTGTCGGCAGCCTGCTGCTGTGTGCCAGCCCCCAGGCGGACTACACAGTCGTCAACGGCAAAGTGGTGGTGCGCGAGGGCCAATTGGAAACGGTGGACCTGGGCCCGCTGATGGAGCGCCACAACCGGCTGGCGCTGCAGCTGGCTGCGGCTGCCATCCACTGACCTCACCTGCGCAGTATCACACCTGAATGGCGCGAGTTTGCTCCTGAAATAGGAGCTGCACGCGCAATATCGACGGGCGCCAGAGGCCAATTCAAGCCTCAACGCACGAGGCAGGGGCGCTTGGGGTCGAACTTCCAGCCGGGGATCAGGTACTGCATGGCCATCGCGTCGTTGCGTGCGCCCAAGCCGTGCTGGAGGTAGCGCTGATGGGCTTTTTCCACTTTGGCCATGTCCAGCTCCACACCCAAACCGGGCGTCGTGGGCACGGTAATTTGCCCGCCCACAATCTGCAGGGGGTCGGTGGTCAGGCGCTGGCCGTCCTGCCAGATCCAATGGGTATCAATGGCAGTCACCTTGCCCGGTGCAGCCGCCGCCACGTGGGTGAACATGGCCAGCGACACATCAAAGTGGTTGTTGGAATGCGAGCCCCAAGTCAGACCCCAGGTCTGGCAGACCTGCGCCACCCGCACCGAGCCCTGCATGGTCCAGAAATGCGGATCGGCTAGGGGAATATCCACGGACTGCAAGGCCAGCGAATGCGCCAGCTCGCGCCAGTCGGTGGCAATCATGTTGGTGGCAGTGGGCAGGCCGGTGGCGCGGCGGAACTCGGCCACCACCTCGCGGCCGGAGAACACGCCTTCTGCACCGCAGGGGTCTTCGGCATAGGCCATCACGCCATGCAAGTCGCGGCACAGGCGCACCGCGTCATTCAACAACCATCCACCGTTCGGGTCCAGGGTGATGCGTGCTTGCGGGAAACGGGCATGCAAGGCGCGAATGGCCTCTACTTCTTCTTCGCCGCGCAGCACACCGCCTTTGAGCTTGAAGTCCTGAAAGCCGTAACGCGCATACGCAGCCTCGGCCAAGCGCACCACGCCGTCTGCGTCCATCGCTTTTTCGTGGCGCAGGCGCTTCCAGTCATCTGTCTGATCCGGCTCGCTGATGTAGGGCAAGTCAGTCTTCTGGCGGTCGCCCACATAGAACAGGTAGCCCAGCACCGCTACGCTGCTGCGTTGTTGGCCATCGCCCAGCAAGGCGGCCACCGGCACGCCCAGGAATTTGCCGAGCAAATCGAGCAAGGCACTTTCGACGGCGGTCACTGCGTGGATCGCCACGCGCAGGTCAAAGGTCTGCAGGCCACGGCCCTCGCTATCGCGGGCGGCAAAGGCTTCGCGCATGCGGTTGAGGACGGCGTTGTAGTTGCCAATGGATTGGCCCACCACCAAAGAGGCAGCATCTTCCAGCGTCTGGCGGATCTTCTCGCCGCCGGGCACTTCGCCCACACCGGTGTTACCGCTGCTGTCGGTCAGGATGACGATGTTGCGGGTAAAGAAAGGCGCGTGGGCACCGCTCAGGTTCATCAGCATGCCGTCATGGCCGGCAACCGGAATGACGCGTAGTGCAGTCACCACAGGGGCGCCGCGCACAGAGGGTTTTTCAGACGGGGTCATGGTCAATCTCCTTAGCGGGGCGCTCGAAATGGAAGGAAGGGTGGCGCCCCTACATGTAAGACATCATACAACTAAACCGCGTCGATCTGCGACTTTCTCAATCGGTCCTTGCTGTTAGCCAGGTGAGTGCGCATGGCGGCACGGGCTGCATCAGCGTCCTGATTACGGATCGCGTTGAAGATGTATTCGTGCTCACCGTGCACGCGCTGCAAGTAAGCCAAACGCCCTTCCGGCGCGCTGCTGGCGGTATTGATGCGGGTGCGTGGAATGATCATGGTGCCCAGGTAGGTCATGAGATCCGCGAAGTGGCGATTCCCCGTGGATTTGGCGACTTCCATGTGAAAGCTGAAGTCGGAAGGCACCGCATCCGAGTCTTCTTCGATCGACTTTTGGAACGCATCTAGCATGGCCTGCATGGCCTGCAAATTGGCTTCAGTCCGACGTTGTGCGGCCAGGCCCGCAGCTTCGGTTTCCAGAGAAATCCGCAGCTCCAGCAAGGCAATCACATCGGCGACGGTGGCGAAATCCACATCAGCGATCTGGAAATTCCCACTGCTTTGCGGTGCCAGTGCAAAGGTGCCAACACCGTGACGGGTCTCCACCAGACGATTGGCTTGCAGGCGAGAAATGGCTTCACGCACCACAGTGCGGCTGACCTCAAAACGGCCCATGATTTCCGACTCTGTGGGCAATTTGTCGCCGGGTTGGATGGCGCCTTCGCGAATGCTGGCAGCCAGACTTTCGACCACCTCATTCACCAAGCCCTTGGAGCGGCGCGGGCGCAATGCATCGGCCGACTCCGGTGTTGCACTTGACGCTGCAATTGTTCTAGGGGTTTGCACTAGGTCCATGGAAAAGTCCTTGACGCGGTCTGAGACGATGACCACAATTTAACACATCAGACAACATACAACTGACAATTCAGCTCTCTATTTCATGACAATCAAAGTACACCACACTTTGCTGATGACCGGCGCCGCAGGCGGCTTGGGCACTGCCATGCGCGACCGTTTGAAGGCCAATTGCGAGGTCTTGCGGCTATCCGACCGGAGCGATTTCGGCCCCGCTCGCGCTGGTGAAGAAGTGACGCTGGCAGACCTGGCAGATGCCGCAGCCGTGGACGCCATGGTGAAGGGCGTGAACGCCATCGTGCATTTCGGCGGCATATCCGTGGAAGGCCCGTTCGAGCCCATCCTGCAAGCCAACATTCTGGGCGTTTACAACTTGTACGAAGCAGCACGCAAGTTTGGCGTGAAGCGTGTGGTGTTCGCCAGTTCCAATCACGTGACCGGTTACTACAAGCAAAGCGAAACCATCACCCTGAACCATCCTGCCCGTCCGGACAGCCTGTATGGCGTGAGCAAGGCCTTTGGTGAAGACCTGTCCCGCATGTACTTTGATCGGTACGGCATCGAGACCGCGTGCGTCCGCATCGGCTCCAGTTTTGCCGAACCCAAAGACCGCCGCATGTTGGCCAGCTGGCTGAGCTTTGATGACCTGCACCGTTTGGTGACTGCATGCCTGACCACCCCCGTACTGGGCCACACCGCGATCTTCGGCATGTCGGATAACGCCGTCACTTGGTACGACAACAGCGCGGCCCGCCACGTGGGCTATGTGCCGCAAGACAGCTCTGACCCGTTCCGCGAGGCTGTCTACGCCCGCACGCCCGAACCCGATGTGACTGATCCGGCCGTGATCTACCAGGGCGGCGGCTTCCTGTTTCAGGGCGAGCCCATGACCGCCCACCTGCCCACCAAAAAGACAGCTTGAGGCTTTCGTGTCTGTACACACCCCAGCCGTAGAGGCCATCAGCATCAGCCGAGACAAAGTGGGCGAAAGCCCCGTTTGGTCGGAGGCCAACCAATGCATTTACTGGGTCGACATTGAAGGCCCGTTCATTCACCGGCTGAACTGGGTCAATCGCCACCAAAGCACGTGGACATTGCCCGAACGCGTGGGCTGCATCGCCATGAGCAACCGCGGCACGCTGATAGCGGCGATGGAGACGGGCATCTTTGAAGTCACCTTGAGTGAACCGCCGGTGGCACACGTCAGCCTGTTGGCCAGCGTGAACCATCCGCAGCCAAGCATGCGCTTCAATGATGGGCGTTGCGACTCTCAAGGCCGCTTCTGGGCGGGCACCATGGTCCGCGATATGGGACTTGCCAGCCCCGCCGGTGGTATCTATGGTCTGGACGAGAGCGGCTTGCGCGGCCCGGTGCTGGAGGGTTACATCACCCCCAACGGAATGGCCTTCAGCCCCGATGGCACCACCGCCTATTTGTCCGATTCACACCCCAGCCGCCAACAGATCTGGAAGCACTCCTTCGACGCTGCCACTGGTACCTGGGGCCCTCAAGCCGCTTGGGTCGATATGCAAGCGCTACCCGGCAGGCCTGATGGCGCGGCTGTGGATGCAGAAGGCTGCTACTGGATCTGCGGTAACGACGCAGGCCGGATCCATCGCTTCAGCCCCCAAGGCGAATTGCTGCAGTCCATCGCCGTACCGGTCAGCAAACCGGCCATGTGCGCGTTCGGCGGCCCTGAGCTGCGCCACCTGTTTGTCACATCCATCCGCCCTGCCAGCCCTGCACCCGGCTTCGATGCCACGCTGGACGGTGCCTTGCTGGTCCTGGAGCCAGGCGTACAGGGCTTGCCTGAACCTTTGTTTTCCCGTTTTCCCGTCCGTTAACCCCCAACCAATCCCATAGAGGAGACATCATGAAACTGGTACCTACCCTTCTGGCAGCTGCTGTGGCTGCATTGAGCCTGTCGGCCCAAGCCACTGAATTCAAGTCCGCGGACATTCACAACTCGGATGACTACCCCACCGTCACAGCCGTCAAGTTCATGAGCGAAGAGCTTAAGAAAGCCTCTGGCGGCAAGCACAGCATCAAGGTATTCAACAAGGGTGCATTGGGCACCGAAAAAGAAACCATTGACCAAGTGAAAATCGGCGCTCTGGATATG
Organism: Comamonadaceae bacterium; assembly: GCA_027488985.1. Lineage (GTDB taxonomy): Bacteria > Pseudomonadota > Gammaproteobacteria > Burkholderiales > Burkholderiaceae_C > Allorhodoferax > Allorhodoferax aquaticus. The sequence goes on from JAIYAR010000014.1 coordinate 89,780, forward strand.
GTGCGCGTGAACATCAGCCCCATGAACTCGGTCTGCGCCAAGACCAACATCCCTGTGCTGCCCTTCCTGTTCCGCTCGGTCGATCACCTGCACAAAGTGCTGGACGGCCCTATCGGCGAAGAAATCGCGAAAGACTGCGAAGCTCAAGGCTTCGTGCTGTTGGCCTACTACGACTCCGGCGCCCGCTCCATCTACAGCAAGAAACCCATCAAGTCGGTGGCCGATACCAAGGGCCTGAAAATCCGTGTGCAGCAGTCCGACCTGTGGGTAGCACTCACAGCGGCCATGGGTGCCAACCCCACCCCGATGCCTTTCGGTGAGGTGATGACTGCCCTGAAAACCGGCATCATTGACGCTGCTGAAAATAACTACCCTTCTTACGGATCGGGCAGCCGCCACTTTGAAGCGGCCAAGTTCTATAACAAGACAGAACACTCCATGGCGCCTGAAGTGTTGTTGTTCTCCAAAATTGCCTGGGACAAACTGCCCAAAGCTGAGCAAGACCAGATCCGCGCAGCAGCCAAAGCCTCCGTGCCTTTCAACCGTCAATCATGGGCGGCCTATGAGAAGAAAGAATTCGACATGGTGAAAGCTGCCGGCGTCGAGATCGTGGAAGTGGACAAGAAGTCCTTCCAGGACGTCATGGGCCCCGTCTACGACAAGTTCGCCAGCACCCCTGACATGAAGCGCCTCGTGAAGGCCGTGCAAGACACGAAGTAATTCACGTCTGTGCCACCTCCCGGCCTCATGGCCGGGAGGTCTTCATTTTTCACCGGAGCTCACCATGTACACCCGCTTCTGTGCCACGCTATCCAAGATCAGTCTGATGCTTGCGGTAGCGGGCCTCATCGTGCTCATCGCCTGCGTGCAATACCAGGTCATCGGGCGCTATGTGTTCAACGACACCCCCACTTGGGCTGAGGCTTTGGCCTTGCTGCTCGTGCTCTACATCACCGCGCTGGGTGTTGCCGTCGGCGTGCGCGACGCAGGCCACATTGGCATGGATTCCATCATCAGCCTGCTGCCTGATCGCCTTCGCCTGAAGCTGGAAATCGTGATCCACGTATTGGTAGGTACCTTTGGTGCACTGATGGCCTACAACGGTTACATCTGGGCCGCCCTCAAGTGGAACGACCAGAAGCCCATGTTGCCCATTCCCTCCAGCATGGACTACGTGCCACTCATCATCGCCGGCGTATTGGTGGTGCTTTTTACGATTGAACATGTAATCGCCCTCATCCAGGGCAAGGAAGTGGTGCCGGCATGGAACTGATAGTTTTGGGTGTGAGCTTCGGCTTGCTGTTGATCATCGGTGTGCCGGTGGGCTTTGCGGTCGGCCTGTCGTCGGTCGCCACCATCATCACCGCCGGTTTGCCGGTGGCCGTGGTATTCCAGAAGATGGTGGGAGGCATGCAGGTGTTCTCCTTCCTGGCGATTCCGTTTTTCATCTTTGCCGGTGAGTTAATGCTGCACGGCGGCATTGCACACCGCATCGTGCGCTTTGCCAACAGCTTGGTGGGCCATGTGCGAGGCGGTTTGGGCATGTCCAACGTGGTGGGTTGCACCTTGTTCGGCGGTGTGGCCGGCTCTCCGGTGGCCGACGTGTCCGCCATGGGCTCGGTGATGATTCCCCTGATGAAGAAGGAAGGCTACGACACCGACTACGCGGTGAACGTAACGACCCATGCCTCTTTGGTCGGCGCATTAATGCCTACCAGTCACAACCTGATTCTGTACACCCTAGCCACTGCGGGCATCGCATCGGTGAGCGTGCTGAACATGATGCTCGCTTGTGTGATACCGGCTCTGTTATTAACCGCCTTGAACCTGCTTGCTGCCTATGGCGTGGCCATCAAGCGGGGTTACCCCACACGCGGTGTATTCCCCGGTTGGGGTGAGGTATTCAACAGCTTCATCGCCGCGCTTCCGGGCTTGCTGATTGTGGTCATCATTTTGGTAGGCATCTTGTCAGGCGTGTTCACTGCCACCGAGTCAGCCGCCACTGCCGTACTTTGGGCGCTTCTGATCACTGCGGTCGCTTACCGGTCTTTGTCGTGGAATGACTTCATCAAGTCCTGTGCAAAAGCCAGCAAGACGACGGGTGTGGTGTTGTTCCTGATCGGAATTTCCAGCGCTTTCGGTTACTTCCTGGCGATGTATGACGTGCCCGAGCGCACCGGCGAATTGATGGGAACCATTACCCAGAGCCCCTGGATGATCTTCCTGATGATCAACATCGCCTTGTTCGTGCTGGGTACCTTTCTGGACATGGCGCCCACGCTGCTGATCTGCACGCCCATTTTCCTGCCGATTGCACAGAAATTCGGTATGGATCCGACCCAGTTCGGTGTGGTGATTCTGCTCAACTGTGCGCTGGGTTTGAACACACCTCCAGTGGGGACCACCCAGGCCGTAGGCTGCGCCATCGGTGGCATTTCGATAGGTCAAGTCATGCGATCCATCCTGCCGTTTTACGGCGCCCTGCTGGCTTGCATGATGCTGGTCACTTATGTGCCAGCGTTCTCCCTGTGGCTCCCCAACTTCGTGTTGGGTCGTTAATCACACCACTGAAAGCACACCATGCAACGCCGACAACTTCTGCAAGCCGGGCTGGCGGTAGCGGCTACGACGCCGACCTGGAGCCATGCCGACACCTGGCCGGCCAAACCCATCACTTTGGTAGTTCCCTTTCCACCGGGCGGGTCTACCGACCTGATTGCGCGGGCACTGTCGACCAAGCTGGCCGAGAAGCTGGGGCCCGGCTTTAGCTTCATCGTGGACAACAGGGCAGGCGCCACCGGCACCATAGGCGCAGCGCAAGTCGCGCGAGCGCCTGCAGACGGCTACACCTTTCTGGTGTCGTCCCTCGGGCCGTTCGTGATTGCTCCACACCTGATCAAAGCGAACTACGACGCGCTCAAGGACCTGGACCCCATCACCATCGTGGCGCAGGCACCCAATGTGCTGGTGGTGCCTGCAGCCTCGGCGCGCAAATCGGTGCCCGAAGTCATCAGCTACCTGAAGGCCAACCCGGACAAAATGAGTTTTGCATCCTCCGGCAATGGCAGCAGCGACCACCTGACCGCTGAATTGTTCTGGCAACAGACCGGTACCAGTGGAGTGCATGTCCCCTACAAAGGCGGCGGCCCGGTGATGACCGACCTGCTGGGCAATCAGGTGGATTGCTCTTTCATGAACATCAACACAGCGCTGCCCCAAATCAAGGCCGGCAAACTGCGCGCACTGGCGATTACCAGTTCCAAACGTTCCCCCTTGCTACCCGAGGTTCCCACCCTCGAGGAAAGCGGGGTCAAGGAAGCCAACGTCAACTCCTGGCAAGCGGTAGCAGCGCCCAAAGGCCTGCCCGCTGACATCAAGAAGCGAATGTTCGATGCCATTGTGGCTACTATCAAAGACCCTGCCGTAGCCCCCAAGTTGCTGGAGTTGGGCTTTGAGCTGGTACTTAACACGCCCGAGCAGTTTGCGAGTTTCCAGGCGACCGAATATGCCCGCTGGCAGAAGCTGATCAGCGCCCGCAACATCAAAGCTGACTGAAGCCTTCATGAGTTCGAACCCTTCATCTCCACCGGATTCACCACGCAGCATTCGCATGCATGCGGCGGATAACGTGGCCATCGTGGTCAACGACGGTGGCCTGCCGGCCGGTGCCGTTCTGCCCGAGGGCGTCACTCTGGTGGACCGCGTGCCCCAGGGCCACAAAGTGGCCTTGACCGCGATTACCAAAGACACCGCTGTGTTGCGTTACAACGTACCCATCGGATACGCACTCAAGGACATACCTGCCGGTGCCTGGGTGCATGAGCGCTTGCTCCACATGCCCGAAGCGCGGGCGCTCGATAACCTGCCCAAGTCGACTGCGCCGGCATGGAATGCCGAGCCGCTCACCGGCTACACCTTTGAGGGTTACCGCAATGCGGATGGTTCCGTGGGCACCCGGAATATTCTGGCTATCACCACCACGGTGCAATGTGTTGCGGGCGTGGTGGACTTTGCCGTGCAGCGCATTAAAGAGCAGCTGCTTCCGCGCTACCCGAATGTGGACGATGTGATTGGCTTGGAGCACAGCTACGGATGCGGTGTAGCGATTGATGCACCGGACGCCATCATTCCCATCCGTACCCTGCGCAACATTTCGAAGAACCCCAACTTCGGTGGTGAAGTAATGGTGGTCAGTCTGGGCTGCGAAAAGCTGCAACCTGAGCGCTTGTTGCCGCCAGGCGCCATCCCCCTGCAAGCCAACGAGGCGCTGGATGTGGTGTGCCTGCAAGCCGACAAACATGTGGGCTTCATGAGCATGATCGATTCGGTATTGGCATCTGCGGTGCCACACCTGGAGCGCCTGAATGCACGCCGCCGCGAAACCATTCCTGCCAGCGAGCTGGTGGTAGGTGTGCAGTGCGGTGGCAGCGATGCTTTCTCTGGAGTGACAGCCAACCCTGCGGTGGGCTATTGCACCGACCTGCTGGTACGCGCCGGTGCCACTGTCATGTTCTCAGAGACCACCGAGGTGCGGGATGCCATCGAGCAGATGACCGCACGCGCATCCAGTCCCGAAATTGCAGATGCCATGGCCCGCGAGATGGCTTGGTACGACGCCTACCTGGGCCGCGGGCAAGCCGACCGCAGCGCCAACACGACTCCGGGCAACAAAGCCGGCGGCCTCTCCAACATCGTGGAAAAGGCCATGGGCTCCATCATCAAATCCGGCACCGCGCCTATTAGCGGTGTGTTGTCGCCCGGCGAAAAGCTGCAGCACAAAGGTCTGCACTATGCGGCCACCCCTGCCAGTGACTTTATCTGTGGCACTTTGCAACTGGCGGCCGGCATGAACCTGCATGTGTTCACCACGGGCCGGGGTACCCCCTACGGACTGGCCGAGGTGCCTGTCATCAAGGTGGCCACCCGCACCGATCTGGCCCGGCGCTGGCATGACCTGATGGACGTGAACGCCGGCCGCATTGCCGATGGCGAAGCCACGATTGAAGACATGGGCTGGGAGCTCTTCCACCTCATGTTGGAGGTGGCCAGCGGCCGCAAGAAGACCTGGGCTGAACACTGGAAATTGCACAACTCGCTCGTGCTGTTCAACCCCGCCCCTATTACCTGACCCCCCGAATCCACCGAGGCCTGCCATGAGCTACCCCACACCTTACCGCCCTTTCCCCAACCAGTTCAAGAAAGACCTGCTGGCCGGCAAACGCCTGATCGGCTGCTGGGCATCCCTGGCCAGCGCCATCAGCACTGAAGTGCTGGGCGTTGCCGGGTTTGACTGGATCCTGCTGGACGGCGAACACTCGCCCAACGACGTCATCACCTTTGTGCCGCAGCTGATGGCGCTCAAGGACAGCGTGAGTGCACCCTTTGTGCGCCCTACCAGCAACAACGCCATCGAAATCAAACGTCTGCTGGATGCCGGCTTCTACAACTTCCTCGTGCCGTTTGTAGAAACCGCGGAGGAAGCCCGTCAGGCCGTAGCTGCCACACGCTATCCGCCCGAGGGGATGCGTGGTGTGTCTGTCGCGCAGCGCAGTAACCGCTATGGAACCGTGGCGAATTATTTCCAGGAAGCCAACCGGCACATGTGTGTAGCGGTTCAGATTGAGAGCCGGCAAGCCGTGGCAGCCTGCGCTGAAATTGCCGCAGTGCCCGGTGTGGACTGCATTTTTGTAGGCCCCTCAGATCTGGCCGCCGGCTATGGGCACTTGGGTAACGCCAACCACCCTGAAGTGCAAGAAGCTATCGCCAGCGTGTTTACCCAGGCCAAAGCTCAAGGCAAACCGACCGGCATTCTTGCGCCGGTAGAGGCCGATGCACGCCGCTACATGGAAATGGGTGCGACCTTTGTGGCAGTGGGCAGCGACTTGGGGCTGTTCCGCAACGCTACGCAGGCTTTGCGGGACCGGTACCTCGGCTAATTCTTCTCCTGACACCGAGGCTGGGTGGCAGCGCGTTCTGCTGCGTGTCCCCCGCCCTTCGGGCTCCTCCTTGACCTCCGCAGAACACACTGACACCCAGTCTCTTTCGCTCGCCTATTTTTTCCCCACTCCTTTGCACTAGCGCTATGACTACTCTCGGATTTATCGGACTCGGCATCATGGGCGCACCCATGGCGAACCATTTGCTGGCCGCTGGCCACACCGTCTACCTGAATACCCGGGGCGACGTTCCTGACACCTTGCTGCAAGCCGGCGGGAAGCCCTGCGCGAGCGCCAAGGAAGTGGCGCAAAAAGCCGACGTTGTCTTCCTGATGCTGCCCGACACCCCCGACGTGGAACTGGTGCTCTTTGGTGCCAACGGTGTGGCTGAGGGCCTAAGTGCTGGCAAGACGGTGGTCGACATGAGCTCCATCTCGCCCATGGACACCAAAGCATTTGCGCAACGGATCAATGCGTTGGGCTGCCAATACATGGATGCCCCGGTTTCCGGCGGTGAAGTCGGCGCCAAGGCCGCCAGCCTGACCATCATGGTAGGGGCCGAAGAAGCCACCTTCAACACCGTGCTGCCCCTGCTGCAGCACATGGGCAAAAACATCACGTTGGTGGGCGGCAACGGCGACGGCCAGACCACCAAGGTGGCCAACCAGATCATCGTGGCGCTCAACATCGCTGCTGTAGGCGAAGCCCTGCTGTTTGCGAGCAAGGCCGGTGCAGACCCCGCCAAGGTGCGCCAAGCGCTCATGGGCGGTTTTGCCGCGTCGCGCATTCTGGAAGTGCACGGTGAGCGCATGGTCAAGCGTACTTTCAACCCCGGCTTCCGCATCAGCTTGCACCAGAAAGACTTGAACCTTGCCCTGAGTGGCGCCAAAGCCATGGGCTTGGCATTGCCCCAGACTGCAGGTGCCGCGCAGCTGATGCAGGTATGTGCCGCCAACGATATGGCCGGCCTGGACCATTCCGCCCTGGTGCGTGCCCTCGAAATCATGGGCGCCCACGAAGTCGCCAAAGGCTAAATGCAAAGTGAGTAGCGGTAGGATGAGAGCTCATCTTCATCTGGTCGCCCCGGGCGGCCCTGTACCATGCTCCCACTGGACACCGCCCTCACCTTCTTCGCTGCTTCTGTGCTGCTAGCCCTCTCGCCGGGGCCGGACAATGTGTTTGTGTTGCTGCACTCAGCGGTGCATGGGCGCAAAGCCGGACTTTTGGTGGTGCTGGGTTTGTGTAGTGGTCTGCTGGTTCACACCGCGGCGGTTGCCCTAGGTCTGGCAGCAGTGTTTGCAACCTCAGCAACCGCATTTACAGTCTTGAAGCTGCTGGGCGCTGGCTACCTTGTGTATCTGGCATGGGGCGCTTGGCATGCGCCCGTGGGCATCGCAGATACTTCAACCGGAACGGCAATGACGCCCGTGCAGACTTACCTGCGCGGGGTCATGATGAATATCACCAACCCCAAAGTCGCCATCTTCTTTCTGGCATTCCTGCCCCAGTTTGCAGACCCTACCCGAGGCGACATGGCACTGCAGATCATTCAACTCGGTGCAGTGTTCATGCTGGCTGCGTTGCTGACCTTCAGTGCGGTGGTGTGGTTTGCGGCTGGGTTCGGCCAGGTCTTTAAACGTTCACATACGGCCCAGCGTACGCTCAACAGGGTTGCCAGCATGGTGTTTGTGGGCCTTGCACTGCGCTTGGCTACTGCCCAGCGCTAGGCCCACATCGATTTGAAATACACATGCCCTGCTTAGCGCGACACTGCGTTAGAGTTCCGCAAGAATGCGTTAGCAAGGCAGTCTTCGATTACCCCTTGCGATCCCGCTTGCCGTCATGGTTCAAGTCAACCTGGCGGTCATGTTTTTGCAAGTGAATCGCCTTGCTTTCGGCGCGTTGCATATTGCTAATCTGCTTGCGCTCATGGCGCGTTACTTTGCCATCGGCCTCGGCGTGGTCTTGGGCTTTGTCAATGCGAGCTTCGCCACGGTTCAAGCGGCGGGCTTCACGGGCCGTTAGTGCACCCGTTGTCGCGCCCTCAGCAATACGCTTTTCTTGATTCGCTTCCCGCTTGTCGATGCTTGGGGTGGCCAAGGGGTCTTTGGGTGCGGGCGCGTTTTGCGCAAACGTCACGCCCGCAAACAAGAAAGTAGCAGTAGCGAAAAAAGCACGGTATTTCATACGAAGCTCCTTGTGAAAGTGGCATGGAACAACTCCATGCACTTTCAACGGGGAGCCCGCAAAAGACTCCTACATCCGGATTGCAAAGCTGCGTAACAGCTTGTATCCGGACGCCGGCGGTATCGCTTACTCGCCGAGGTAGGCGGCGCGCACCTTGGGGTCGGTGAGCATGTCGGCGGCATTCCCGGTCATGGTGACAATGCCGGACTCCATCACATAGCCGCGGTTGGCGATCGACAGGGCACGGCTGGCGTTTTGCTCCACCAACAACACGGTTACGCCTTGGGCGTAAACGTCTTTCACCACTTCAAAAATCTTGTCTACCATGATGGGAGACAGACCCATGGAAGGCTCATCGAGCAACAGCACCTTGGGGCGACTCATCAGTGCACGGCCCATGGCGAGCATCTGCTGTTCACCACCGGACATGGTCCCGGCCAATTGATCCTTGCGCTCGCGCAGCCGGGGAAAAATGGTGAACATTTTTTCAATGTCCGCCAGGATGCCGTCTTTGTCGCTACGGATATAGGCACCCATTTGCAGGTTTTCGGTAATGGTCATGCGGGTGAATACGCCGCGACCTTCCGGCACCATGGCCAAGCCTTGTTTCACCAGGTCCCAAGGGCCTTGACCCTTGATGCTTTTGCCGAGGTATTCGATATCACCGGCATTAATAGGCAATGTGCCGGTAATGGCCTTCATGGTGGTGGTCTTGCCGGCACCGTTGGAGCCGATCAGGGAGACCAATTCACCCTCGTGCACTTCGAAATCCACGCCTTTGACGGCCTGGATGCCGCCATAAGCCACTTTCAAGCCTTTTACTTTGAGCAGAGTCTGGGTAGTCATTTGTCAATCCTTAGTGGCCGCTCGTGCCCAAATAGGCCTCAATCACTTTTTCGTTCTTTTGTACGTCCGCAGGGGTGCCTTCAGCAATCTGCTTGCCATAGTCCAGCACCGTGACGCGATCGCACAAGCCCATCACCAGCTTTACGTCGTGCTCGATGAGCAAGATGGTGCGGTTGTCTTTGCGAATGCGGTCAATCAGCTCGCGCAACATGACTTTCTCAGTCGCGTTCATACCGGCTGCTGGCTCGTCAAGGGCGATTAGCTGGGGGTCGGTTGCCAACGCCCGGGCGATTTCCAGACGGCGCTGGTCGCCGTAACTCAAGGTACGGGCCTTGTAGTCTGCAAACTTTCCGATGCCGACATAGTCCAACAATTCTTGGGCGCGCTGCGCGATCGCTGCTTCTTCCGCCTTGAAGGAGCTGGTGCGGAACACAGCGCCCAACAGACCGGAATGCGTACGGATATGGCGGCCGACCATCACGTTTTCCAAGGCTGTCATTTCAGCAAACAAGCGGATGTTCTGGAAGGTGCGGGCGATACCGGCTTTGGCCACGGTGTGCACCGCAGTCGGCTGGTAAGGCTTGCCGGCCAGTTCAAACTTGCCGCTGTCCGGCGTGTAGAGGCCGGTCAACACGTTAAAGAAGGTCGTCTTGCCGGCACCATTCGGGCCGATCAGGCCATACACCTGGCCACGCTCAATTTTGATGCCCACATCGCTCAAGGCCTGCAAGCCACCGAAGCGCTTGGAGACGCCGGAGACGTTCAATACTGTATCTGTCATAGGTATTCCAATCAGTTGAAGCTCCCCGCCGCACATGGGCAGCAGGGCTCTCGCAAAGTTCAGCTCTTGGCGTTTTGCAGGGACTTGCCGTGCTCAGGCGACGGCCACAGACCACGGGGGCGCAGCAGCATCACGCTGATCATGGCCAATGCAATCAGCAACTGGCGGAGGATTGAAGCGTCGAGGCGGCCATCGGTCATGGTTTGAAGAGGGCCGGCCACATAGCGCAGCACTTCCGGCAAAGCTGCCAACAGGACCGCACCCAAAATGACGCCCGGCAGGTGACCCACACCACCCAACACGACCATCGCAACAATCATCACCGACTCCATCAGGCTGAAAGATTCGGGCGAGATGAAGCCTTGGAAGGAGGCAAACATGGCCCCAGACACGCCACCGAAGGTGGCACCCATACCAAAGGCCAACAACTTCATGTTGCGGGTGTTGATACCCATCGCTTTGGCCGCAATTTCATCTTCACGGATGGCCATCCAGGCACGCCCCACACGGGACAATTCCAAGCGGTGGCAGATGATCACGCTGACCACCACCAATGTCAGGAACAGGTAGTAGTACAAAGTTACCGAAGCGACCTCGAAGTCCCCGATCATGAATTTCTTGCCCAGGTTCAATCCGAAGAAATGCAGTGAGTCGATCTGGTTGATACCTTTGGGGCCGTTCGTGATGTTGACCGGGTGATCCAGGTTGTTCATGAACACACGGATGATTTCACCGAAACCCAAGGTCACGATGGCGAGATAGTCTCCCCGCAACCGCAAGGTAGGAGCACCCAGCAGCACACCAAAAATGCCTGCAAGCGCCGCCGCAAGCGGGATGACGACCCATAGCGGGGTATGCATTCCATCCGGGAACATGGCAGCAATGGCGGGGAAAGTTTCGATCAGGTGCGGCGAGGACATCAGGCCGTACATGTAGGCGCCGATGGCAAAGAAGGCCACGTAGCCCAAGTCCAGCAAACCGGCATAGCCGACCACAATATTCAAACCGAGTGCCAGCAACACAAAAAGCAGGGCCATGTCGGCGATCCGCACCCAGGCATTGCCGAAGCCCTGCAGGATGAACGGAAGAATCAGCAAACCGGCGGCAGCCAGCAGCATGGTGACGAGACGTTTTTGGGGGTTCATGTGCGGGTTCTCCTCAAGCACGGTCCGCAACGCGCTCACCCAGCAAACCGGAAGGACGCAGAGTCAGCACAATGATCAACACGATAAAAGCAAAGATGTCGGAGTAATGGCTGCCCAATACGCCGCCCGTCAGTGCGCCGATGTAGCCGGCACCGATCGCTTCAATCAAACCCAACAGGAGGGCGCCCACCACAGCGCCGGCCAGGTTGCCGATACCGCCAAACACCGCGGCGGTAAAGGCCTTCAAACCGGGCAGGAAGCCCATGGCGTGCTGGGCCGTACCGTAGTTGGATGCATACATCACACCCGCAATCGCCGCCAACACGGCGCCGATGATGAAGGTGGCGGAGATCACAACGTCAGGCTTCACACCCATCAAGCCAGCAACGCGTGGGTTCTCAGCGGTGGCACGCATGGCACGACCCAACTTGGTGTAGTTCACCAACCACATCAACACAGCCAGCGAGACCGCTGTGACACCCAGAATCATCACTTGGGTAGGGGTGATCACCGCGCCGCCAATATCGATCGGGTTGCCGGGCAACAGAGTCGGATAAGACTTGTAGTTGGGCTTCCAGATGATCATGGCCAAGGTCTGCAACAGAATGGACATGCCGATCGCTGTAATCAGTGGAGCCAGTTTGGGGCTATTGCGCAGAGGACGGTACGCGACCTTTTCGATCACAAAGTTCAATGCGGCAGCAACGACGCATGCGATCACCAATGCGATCAAAAGGATGACAGGGCCAGGAGTGCCGGGCATGGACTCTTGCATCAATCCGATGATGGTCCAACTGGTGAGTGCCCCCACCATCACGACTTCGCCGTGGGCAAAGTTAATCAAGTTGATGATGCCGTACACCATCGTGTAGCCGAGCGCGATAAGCGCATACATGCTACCCAACACCAGACCATTGATGATCTGCTGTATCAAAATATCCATAGAAAACTCCGTTGTTCTTGTGTGCGAACGGCTGTGGCCGTTAACACTGGTAGCGTCAGACCATCGAAAGCAATAAGCCTGCCACGTCAGGTTCACTGGCGGTGCAGGCCAAAAGCAGTGCCGCGATTCTAGCGAGGTCGGGCTTGGGGGTCTCGGGGGTACAGGGTGGGTTTACCCTTGAGTGTTATGCCGATTCGGCAAGATGTGCCGCAATTCATGCACTATTAGTTTTTCTTCTGATTGCGATCTTTCAAATTCCGCAGCTTCTCTGCAATGCGGATTTCCAAACCCCTTTCCACAGGACGGTAGAACTCGGTATCCGGCATGCCATCCGGCAGATAGCGTTCACCCGCTGCAAAGGCGCCCTCCTCGTCATGGGCATAGCGATAACCCTTGCCGTAGTCCAGCTCTTTCATGAGCTTGGTCGGCGCGTTTCGCAGATGCATGGGCACGGGGCGCGTGCCATCTTTTTTTACAAAGGCCTTGGCCTCGTTGAAGGCTTTGTACACCGCGTTGCTTTTGGGCGCGACCGCCAGATAGACCACACACTCAGCCAATGCCAGCTCACCCTCGGGGCTACCCAAGCGCTCATAAACATCCGCAGCATCCAATGCCAAGCGCAAGGCGCGAGGATCGGCCAAGCCGATGTCTTCAGCAGCCATTCGAATGAAGCGGCGGGCCATGTATCGCGGGTCTGCGCCTCCATCCAACATACGGGTGAACCAATAAAGTGACGCGTCCGGGTCAGATCCCCGCACGCTTTTGTGCAGTGCGGAAATGGTGTCGTAGAACTGTTCGCCACCCTTGTCATAGCGCCGCATGCGCTCACCGAGTACCTTGAGCAGCCACGCATCCGTAATCTCTGGTACTTGCTCCTGGCGGGCAGCAATGGCGAGCGTTTCCAGTGTGTTGAGCAGACGGCGTGCATCACCATCTGAATAAGCAATCAATCGATCAATTGCTACGATTTCGATAGCTGGTAGCGCATATTCCGTCTGCGCTTTCAGCACAATTTGCTTCAAACTCTCAGCATCCAGAGGCTGCAACACGTACACCGCTGCACGCGACAGCAAAGCGGAATTCACTTCAAACGACGGGTTCTCGGTGGTTGCACCGATGAAGGTAAACAAGCCACTCTCTACATGAGGCAGAAACGCATCCTGTTGGCTCTTGTTGAACCGGTGCACCTCGTCCACAAAAACGATCGTGCGACGCCGCTCCAAGCCATCGCGCGCGCTCAGCGCCTGGTCTACCGCCTCGCGGATTTCCTTAATGCCGCCCAGCACTGCACTGATGGTGATGAACTGGGCGTCAAAGGCGTCGGCCATCAAACGGGCAATGGTAGTCTTACCCACTCCAGGAGGCCCCCACAGGATGCAACTGTGCGGTTGGCCCGATTCGAAAGCCAGACGCAGGGCCATGCCCTCCCCCAACAAATGTTGCTGGCCTATCACTTCGCCCAGTGTTTTGGGGCGCAGCAGTTCAGCCAACGGCTGGTGTTTGGGCGGGGAGCTTGCCACGGGTGTGCGTCAGACCTTCAGGCAGTTAGAGACTGCGGTGCGCCACCGGCGTTTCAGGCACGGGGTATCCTGCAGCGCCGAAGGTCTGCACCACGGCTTTGTGGGTGTCGAAGTACACCTGCCAATAGTGATCCGTGTGGGTGTAGGGACGCACGCACAGCAAAGGACCTTCCGGTGTGAACTGGAGGATTTCAATATCCGGCGCAGGAGAGTTAGCGACGTTCGGGATCGCAGCTACAGCGACGCGCAAGCGGGCAATGGCATCCTGCACGTCCACACCATTAGCCACTTTGGCCACGCAGTCGACACGACGATGAGGCAAGGCACTAAAGTTCTGGATAGAGCCGGAGAACACCGTGTTATTGCCCACGATGGTGACTACGTTGTCCGGAGTGATGAGTGTGGTGCCGAACAGCCCCAACTCTTTTACTGTGCCGGTGATGCCCCCGGCAGTCACAAAATCGCCGACCTTATAGGGGCGCAGCACCTGCATAAACACCCCCGCGGCAAAGTGGGTGAGCAAACCGCCCCAAGCGGTACCGATCGCCAGACCAGCACCCGCCAGCAAAGCAGCAAAAGAGGTGGTCTTGACTCCAAAGATGTCCAAAATGGCGAGGATCAACACAATGTTGAGCAACACCGAGATGATGGAGGTCAGGTAGTTGGACAGCGTCAGGTCCACCTTGCCACCACGCTGCAGACCCGCACCCAGAAGGCGCAGAGCCATACTGATCAGCCAGCGGCCGATGATCCAAGCTGCCAAAGCGCCCAGCAATTTCAGGCCGAAATCAGCCCCTTGGGTCGTCAAGAAATCCCAGATAACTTCTGTATTCATACGCAATCTCCCTCAGATGGAGGCCAAGCCAACACGTGGCGGCTGACCCCGATACACCGTCTATTGACGGACAACATCCGCCCCAGCGGGCGGCTTGAACTGGAATAGTTCAGGGTCCGTAACGGGGTTGCTCTGGAATCCGTTGAACGTCAGCACTGATTTCTGGCCGAAAGTGTCAACTATTTCAAGTATTTCGAGTTTTCCTTGCCGGAATCCGACACGTACTGTTTGCAGCTGGCTGTCTTTAGCTTTGGGTGCGCCCTGGACCCACTGCAGGCCATCTTTGTCAGGTGAGTCAGCGAGACTGAAATCCACCTGCAGAGCCTTGATGTCGGCCGATGAAGCAATCAGTGCGGCTGGCGTGGAGCCAAGGGCTTGAGCCTGCTTGCGAGCAGTAACCTGATTCAGATCCACGTCATAGAGCCACAGCGTCTGGCCATCGGCAACGATGGTTTGCTCAAAGGGCTTCTTGTAAGTGAACTTGAATCGCCCGGGGCGCAGAAATTCAAAGGTGCCGCTGGACACTTTGGTGCGCGCGACCTGACCTTCTTTGGCGGGCGCAGTCACCACCTGGCTGAATTCCGCCTTGCCGGACCTGACGCCCTTGATAAAGGATTCAAGATCATTCAGGCCTGTAGCGCCCGCAGATATTGCGCAAGCAGCTATGAAAAAAGTAGCGAAACGTTTCATTGAAACCTTATTCATTGCGACTGGGAACCAAAATGTCGCGCTGACCACTGCCGCTCATGGCACTGACCAGACCAGCCTTCTCCATATCTTCCACCAGACGTGCGGCACGGTTGTAACCGATCTTCAGGTGACGCTGCACGAGCGAGATGCTGGCCTTGCGGTTCTTGAGCACCACCTCAACAGCCTGGTCGTACATCGGGTCTTTTTCGCCCCCGCCGTCCTCGCCACCAGCGCCATCCTCACCATCCATAGTGCCGCCTTCCAACACGCCTTCGATGTAGTCCGGCTCACCCTGACTCTTGAGGTAACTCACCACACGATGCACCTCGTCATCACTCACAAACGCGCCATGCACACGCACCGGATACCCGGTGCCGCTGGCCATGTACAACATGTCACCCATACCCAACAGGGCTTCGGCACCCATCTGATCCAGAATCGTACGGCTGTCAATTTTGGACCCTACCGAGAAGGCAATCCGGGTCGGGATGTTGGCCTTAATCAGGCCGGTAATCACGTCGACGCTGGGTCGCTGGGTTGCCAAAATCAAATGAATGCCGGCCGCACGCGCCTTCTGGGCCAGGCGGGCAATCAGCTCTTCAATCTTCTTGCCCACTACCATCATCAAGTCGGCCAGCTCATCGATGATGACCACGATGTGTGGCAAACGCTGCAGGGGCTCAGGGCTTTCCGGCGTGAGACCAAAGGGGTTGTAAATGAATTCGCCTTTGGCCTTGGCTTCGTCGATTTTGGTGTTGAAGCCTGCCAGGTTACGCACACCCATCTTGCTCATGAGCTTGTAGCGCTTTTCCATCTCGGCCACGCACCAGTTGAGGCCGTGCGCGGCCTGCTTCATGTCAGTGACCACGGGGGCCAGCAAGTGCGGAATGCCTTCGTACACCGACATTTCCAGCATCTTGGGGTCAATCATCAGCAGCCGCACATCACGCGCCTCCGCCTTGTACAACAAGGACAGGATCATGGCGTTGATGCCCACTGACTTGCCCGATCCGGTGGTCCCCGCTACCAGCACGTGCGGCATCTTGGCCAAATCCGCCACAATGGGGTTGCCGATGATGTCTTTACCCAGACCCATGGTGAGCATGGACTTGGCTTCGTTATAGACCTGCGAACCCAGAATTTCGGAGAGACGGATGCTCTGGCGTTTGGCGTTGGGCAACTCCAGCGCCATGTAGTTTTTGCCGGGGATGGTCTCCACCACCCGGATGGAGACCAAGCTCAAGCTACGTGCCAAATCCTTGGCCAAGCCCACAATCTGCGAGCCCTTGACGCCTGTGGCCGGTTCAATCTCGTAACGGGTAATGACCGGGCCCGGCTGGGCCAGCACCACACGCACCTCGACGCCGAAGTCTTTCAACTTCTTTTCGATCATGCGGCTGGTCATCTCCAGCGTTTCC
Source organism: Comamonadaceae bacterium (assembly GCA_027488985.1). GTDB lineage: Bacteria > Pseudomonadota > Gammaproteobacteria > Burkholderiales > Burkholderiaceae_C > Allorhodoferax > Allorhodoferax aquaticus. The sequence goes on from JAIYAR010000014.1 coordinate 106,081, forward strand.
GGAGACACCGTTTCCTGCCGCAATTGGGGATCGTCCAGCAGCGCCACTTGCGGCAATTTGCTATCCGGCATTTCGACAAACAAGGGTTTCTGGCGCTCTTTGGCCACGCGAACGCTAGGGGGCAGCTCCACCATCACGGGCTCAATGACCACAGGCGCAGGCGGCGGGTGAACAATGAGCTCATCACCGCGCTCTTCCAGGAAAACCTCTTCGCGCTCACGCACGGCCAATTGACCCAACTCACGGTCCTGGGCTTCTTCTTTCTTCTCACGCCGGGACTCGACCAATGAATACAAGAAACCGCCGATACGCTCTGCCACTCGGGGCCACGAAAAATTGAACACCCACGACAAGCCGATCAGCCCCAACACAATCGCCACCAATCCCGAGCCGGCAAAGCCCATCCAGCGCACGCTCCATGGACCCAATAACTGCCCCATGGCACCGCCGCTGGCCCCTGGCAACATCAGTTCCAAGCGATAAAGGCGGGCCCATTCCAGCGAGGTGCTGGCATACATCAACAGGAAAAGACCACCCCAGAAGAGCAAACGCTGTTGACGATGGCTGGTGGCGACCGGAGCGTCCATATCCACGTCGCCTCGAAGGCGCTGCGCCAATAAAGACAGCCAAACACGTCCGGCAGCGGCCACGCACCACCAGACCGAGAAGCCAAACAAGAAGTAACTAAGGTCCGACCATAAGGCTCCCAAACGCCCCACGTGGTTGCGGGTTGGCGCTCCAGAGCCCGAAGTCGACCACGCCGCATCGCTTGCTGAATGGCTGAGTAAAGCAATCAGCCAAAGCGCGAGCAATACAAAGCCCGCAACCAGAATGATTTCATTGGCAAAGCGGCTCAGGCCTGGTGCGGGTTCCGGCGGCGTCTTCCGGGTAGGTGAATGGAGAGTATGTAGTGAATAGGTCATGTCATGGCACGCAGCCCAAGGGATGCGTGAATGGCGTCAGCGGGGTTTGGAGCGGCGCTCCCACACCCGGATACCACCATCCTTGTTGGTCTTGATGAAGCCCTGATCTTCAAAATCCTTCATTACGCGGCTGACCATTTCGCGGGAAGCACCCACCATCTTGGAAAGATCCGAACGGGATACTTTCTCCCGGATCAGCATCTCGCCATTGCCCACCGGCTCCGCAATATCCAGCAGCACGTTGGCTACGCGGCCATAGACCCCCACCAGGGCCAGCGAGACGATTTTCTGGTCTGCGGCACGCAGACGCTGCACCAAGCCCCGCATCACAGCTGACGCAATGGCTGCGTTATGGTTCACACAGCGGGTGAAATCTTCTCGACCGAGCACCAATACATCCATCTGGGTTTCGGCTTGCACCGTGGCGGAGTGTGCTTCGTTGTCTATCAAGCTCATCTCGCCGATGTAGTCGCCAGCCTTCAAAGTCGCCAGAATCACTTCTTTGCCCTTGCTGTCAGTCATGACAACATGTGATCGCCCCGACAGAATCAGAAACAGTGCGTTGGTGGTTTGTCCCTGTCGGACCACCTCTTCACCCTTTTTGATTTTGCGCTTGCTGACGTTTGCAGCCAAGTCCTGTACTTGTTCCTGCGTCAGATTGGCGAAAAGGGGCACCCTTCGAATCAAATCCTGGTTGCTCAACATTGCCATTGTTTGGGCTTCCTGCTTGCTGATGTGTTGGTTCTTACAATCAGGGGTCCGGCTGCCAGCGGCCTTGCAGATCCCCCAACAGCAACCATATATGGTTCCTGCCCTACCGAACTGTACACGGCTCGGTCCACGATTTTCGTAGAAGAAGGTTACATCATGTCCAATACCAAACACGCCAAGGTTCTGATCCTGGGCTCCGGCCCTGCCGGCTACACCGCCGCCGTCTATGCGGCTCGCGCCAACCTGAACCCGGTTTTGGTTACCGGTATTGCACAGGGCGGCCAGCTTATGACCACCACCGAGGTAGACAACTGGCCAGCCGACGTCCACGGCGTTCAAGGCCCTGAGCTGATGCAGCGCTTTCAGGAACACGCAGAGCGCTTCAAGACAGAGATCATCTTTGACCACATCAATGCGGTCGACCTGACCAAGCGCCCTTTCACCCTGAAAGGTGACACAGACTCTTACACCTGTGACTCTTTGATCATTGCAACTGGCGCGTCTGCCAAGTACTTGGGGCTACCCTCCGAGTCGGCATTTATGGGGCGCGGTGTGTCCGGCTGCGCAACATGCGATGGCTTCTTCTACCGCAATGAAATCTGCTGCGTCGTGGGTGGCGGCAATACTGCAGTGGAAGAGGCACTTTACCTTTCCAACATCGCCAGCAAGGTATATCTGGTGCACCGCCGGGACAAGTTCAAGGCAGAACCCATTCTGGTGGATAAGCTCATGGAGAAGGTCGCCGCAGGAAAGATCGAACTCAAAACATTCAAGACCTTGGAAGAGGTCTTGGGCGATGCATCCGGCGTCACCGGGATCCGCCTCAAAAGCGTCCACGACGGCTCCACTGAAGACGTGACCCTCAAGGGCTGTTTCATCGCGATCGGCCATGCACCGAACACCGAAATTTTCCAGGGCCAGCTGGAGCTTGAAAATGGCTACATCGTGACCCAAAGTGGTCTCAAAGGTTTTGCCACTCAAACAAGTATTCCCGGGGTCTTTGCTGCTGGCGATGTGCAGGATCACGTGTACCGCCAAGCGATCACCAGCGCCGGCACCGGTTGCATGGCCGCACTCGACGCACAACGCTTTCTCGAGCAGCAAGAATAGGAGAATTGGCAGATCCGGCTGGAACCGCTATAATTTAAGGCTTTGCTGAATTCGCCCCGTGAGGGGCCGCCCTTTCCCAAGGGGTTTGGCAAGTTCCGCCGAGTCATCGGCGGGGGGATACCGCCACCCTTTCTCTTGGCGAGGTGAGGCCGGCGCACTTTTGCACTGGCCGTATCAATCGGAGTGTCCACATGGCACGCGTATGTGAAGTAACGGGCAAAGGCCCCATGGTCGGAAACAACGTTTCCCACGCCAACAACAAAACCAAGCGCCGGTTCCTGCCGAACCTGCAATATCGCCGTTTCTGGGTCGAAACTGAAAACCGCTGGGTTCGCCTGCGGATTTCGAATGCAGGTTTGCGCCTGATCGACAAAAAGGGTATCGATGTTGTGCTCGCAGACCTGCGCGCACGTGGCCAGGCATAAGGAGCAACACCATGGCAACCAAAGGCGGACGCGAAAAAATCAAGCTGGAATCCACAGCTGGTACCGGTCACTTCTACACGACCGACAAGAACAAGAAGACCATGCCCGAGAAAATGTTGATCAAGAAATTTGATCCCGTTGCTCGCAAGCACGTCGACTACAAGGAAATCAAGCTGAAGTAATTCAAGCTTGCCTTGTTGAAAAAGCCCGCCTAGTGCGGGCTTTTTTACTTCTGAGACTTTATTGGTTGTCGAGTACCCAAAGAAATGATCTGTGGGCTCGCTTTAGACAGATCAAGAAGGAGTCGACAGGATTCACCCTCCATCAGTCCGTTTTGGCTCCTGACTCGAACCAGCGTTTGATCACCTCACGCTCAGCCTCGGTGATTTGCGTAGAGTTATTCATCGGCATCGCGCGAGTGACCACCACCTGCTGGTAAACCGCCTGCGCGTGGCTTGCCAGGGCTTGCGGAGAATCCAATCGCACATTCTTCATTTGAACCGCCTCACCGTGGCACATATAGCAGCGCTGCTCGAGCACAGGCTTCAACTCTTGATAGCGAACATTGCTGCTAGCTCCCGTGGATTGAGCGGAATCAGCTCCTGAATTTATAGCAGGCGATGGAGGGGCCGGCTTGAGCCACACGATCATCCCGATGATGACCACCACACCTGCCGCGGCGTAGGGCCAAGGGTGCGCATTGCGTCCAAGTTTGTAGCCGTGGCGCAGCACAAAGAACTGACGGATGGCCGCTCCTGCAAACATCATCATGATCAGCACCAGCCAGTTTTGCGGGTGGCTGTAGGTGAAGCTGTAGTGGTTGCTCAGCATCGCAAACAGCACTGGCAAGGTGAAATAGGTGTTGTGCACGCTGCGCTGTTTGCCACGCTTGCCGTGTATGGGGTCCACTGCCCGACCAGCCGCAATATCTGCCACCATGGTGCGCTGACCGGGGATGATCCAGAAGAATACGTTGGCACTCATCGCCGTGGCCATCATGGCACCCACTAACAAGAAGGCAGCCCTGCCGGCAAACCAGTGGCACGCCAGGTAAGAGGCTACACACACCAACACAGCAACCAGCGCGCCCACGATTGCGTCGCCATTTTTGCGCTGCCCGAAGATGCGGCAAATCGCGTCGTAAGCCAACCAGAACACTACGAGAAATGACAAGGCCACTGCAATCGCCGCATGGGGATGCCAAGCCATCACCGACTTGTCGATCAAATAGGTACCGGCGCTCCACAAGTAAGAGATAGTGAACAGCGAAAAGCCGGTCAGCCAGGTGCTGTAGCTTTCCCAGTAAAACCAATGCAAATTGCCCGGCAGTTTGGGTGGCGCACCTGCAAATTTGACCGGGTGATAAAAGCCACCGCCATGTACAGCCCACAACTCGCCACTGACGCCTTGCTTTTTGAGGTCCTCATCTTCGGGTGGGGTCAGGCTGCTATCGAGAAACACGAAGTAAAACGACGACCCGATCCACGCGATGGCGGTGATAACGTGCACCCAACGTAGCAGCAGGTTGGCCCAGTCCAGTAAATAGCTTTCCATCCAAAATTCTCCTCAATATTTCAATCAACCGGCAGCGCAAGGAACGTGGGTGTGCACCATATCGTCCGCCACTTGCAATAGTTGGGCCGCCACTGCGACCGCAATGATTTCAGGCCGCTTGTCTTTGACCACCGGCACGCCGATGGGGCAGGTGATATGCGCCAGCTCGGCCTCAGTAAAGCCACGCTCAGCCAAGCGGCGGCGGAAGGTCGCCCATTTGGTATGGCTACCGATCAGCCCGATGTACGGTAAATCTCCCCGTTCGCGCTGGCGATTCAAGCATGCAGCCACGATGTCCAGGTCCTCGGCATGGCTGAAACTCATGATCAATACCCGGGCGCCCGCGGGCAAATCAGCGACTGATGCTTGTACCGGATCGGAGTGCTCACACCGCACATTCGCTGGCACCTGCTCAGGAAACACGCCGTCCCGGCTGTCCACCCAAGTCACATCAAAAGGCAAACGCTCCAGAACCAGCACCAGTGCCTGGCCCACATGCCCCCCCCCGAACAGGGCCAGAGGCCAGTGCAGGGGAGCTAAACGCGTCTGCAAGGCGAGCGCATCGCCCGCCTGCACCAGCTCAAAGCGCAGATGCACCTCCCCGCCACAGCACTGCCCCAGACTGGGGCCGAGAGCAAATCGCCGCTCCAATTCAGGTGTTTGTTGACCCGCGAGGTGGGACTTCAAAATCTCCTCTGCAAGTGCCAAGGCGTCTTGCTCCAGACGGCCACCACCTATGGTTCCGACAAAACCACCGGAAGAAACAGCAAGCCAGGCGCCCGCATCCCGAGGTACTGAGCCGCGGGTCGCCGTCACGGTGACCAGCACCGCCGGCCCGTGCATCAAAGTATTCAAGAGTTCCTGGAGACTGCTCACAAACGGATACCTTTTCTGCTTCGCACCGTTGCCACCACCGCATATTTTCGGGCACAGTACACCGGCGCGAAAAAACAAGGAGACACGCCATGCACGCCCGAGCCCAAGAGCACCTTGCCCACCGTTGGAGCAACGCCCGCCTGTTGATTTGCCTGACCCTGCTGGCCATGGGCGGGTGCAGTGTCAACAAACCTGCGCCCCAAGCCCCTGCCCAGGCACCCGCTGTGGTGGTCGCACCGGCGCCCCCCCCCGCTCCTGTGGCAACGCCCCCAGAACCCCAGCCTGCGCTCTTGTCCCAGGCAGTAACTCCCCGGGATTACCGTCGCGACGCGGCGGGCCACCTGTACGCCAGGAACTCGGGGCGCATCTTTACCGGCAAGCTGCCTCCCCTTCTGTATGCAGTGGGCGTGTTGCAGGTCGATATTGACCGAATGGGGCATGTGACCGACATCCGCTGGATGCGTGCGCCCAGCCACGCCCCGGAAGTCATGGCCGACATCGAACGCTCGGTGCGAGCGGCTGCCCCCTACCCTGCACCAGTGCGCATGGGCCGTGTGACCTACACCGACACTTGGCTCTGGCATAAGAGCGGACGTTTTCAATTGGATACCCTAACTGAAGGCCAACTCTAAAGACTAAGAACCGCGGTAGGTGGAGTAGCTCCACGGGCTGACCAGCAAAGGCACGTGGTAGTGCTGGTCGGTATGCGCCACACCGAAATCCAGCGCCACGCGGTTCAAAAAGTTCGGCTCCGGCAAGGTCACGCCGCGGGCTTTGAAGTAGCCGGCCACATCAAACACCAGCCTGTAAGTGCCTTTTTGCAGGCTTGCGTTGTCATAGAGCGGGCCGTCCGGATTGCGGCCGTCTGCATTCAGCACAAAGCTTTTCACTAGCGTTGCAGTCTCGCCCTGCGTGGTGTAAAGCGCCACCGACATGCCCGCTGCAGGGGTGCCGTGCATGGTGTCCAGTACGTGCGTGCTCAAGCCCATGGCGCTTACCTTTTTACTAAAAACACAAAGTGTATACACTTTTGCGCAATCTCGGTATCATGACCTGATGGAAACCACAACGACCGGTTTCATCGTGGAGGCCATCACCGCCGCCATCGTGGACCACCAGCTCACCCCCGGCGCCAAACTGGCAGAGCAAAAGCTTGCGGACCAGTTCGGCGTGTCCCGTACGCTGATCCGGCAGGCCTTGTTCCAGCTCTCGCGCAACCGCCTGATCCGCATGGAGCCGGCACGCGGAGCCTTTGTAGCAGCCCCTTCCGTGGCCGAAGCCCGCCAGGTATTTGCGGTGCGCCGCATGCTGGAGGCAGGCATGGTCCGTGCGTTCATCGCTGCAGCCAACCCTGAACACATTGATGCGCTGCGCCAACATATCGCCGAAGAGCAAAATGCCGTACACGGCGGCAGCATCAGCAACCGCACTGAATTGCTGGGCGACTTCCATGTCTGCATGGCGCAGTTGTTGGGCAATGAGGTGCTTGCACTCATGTTGATGGACCTGCTCTCGCGCTGTTCGCTGATCACGTTGATGTACCAATCGAGCGCCTCAGCAGCCCACTCGCACGAGGAGCATGCGGCGCTGGTAGATGCCCTAGAGGCCCGCAATGAAACTCTGGCCCTGCGGTTGATGGACGAGCACCTTCAACATGTAGAAGCCGGCCTGACTTTGCCCCCTGACGAATCCACATGAATCACACCTACGACACCACCCACACCTACCCCCGTGATCTGGTGGGGTATGGCGAACATGTGCCCCACGCCCAGTGGCCTGGCCAGGCCCGCGTGGCCGTGCAATTCGTCCTCAACTACGAAGAAGGCGGCGAAAACAGCGTGCTGCACGGAGACGCAGGCTCCGAGCAGTTCCTATCAGAAATGTTCAACCCAGCCAGCTATCCGGACCGCCACATCAGCATGGAAGGCATTTACGAATACGGCTCACGCGCCGGCGTGTGGCGCATCTTGCGCGAGTTCGAGCAACGTGGCCTGCCGCTGACGGTATTCGGTGTCGGTATGGCACTGGAGCGCTACCCCGAGCTGACTCGCCGCCTGGTGGAGTTGGGCCATGAGATTGCCTGCCATGGCCATCGCTGGATCCATTACCAGAACATGGATGAAGCGCAAGAGCGAGAGCACATGCAACTGGGCATGGCGGCCATCAAAAAGCTGACCGGCGAGCGAGCCTTAGGCTGGTACACCGGCCGTGACAGCCCGCGCACCCGCCGTCTGGTCGCCGACTACGGCGGCTTTGAGTACGACAGCGACTATTACGGCGACGACCTGCCCTTCTGGATGAAGGTACAAAAGACCGACGGCAGTGTGGTGCCCCAGCTCATCGTACCCTACACGCTGGATTGCAACGACATGCGCTTTGCCCTGCCCCAGGGCTACTCGCACGCAGACCCGTTCTTCCAATACATGAAAGATACCTTTGACGCGCTCTACGCCGAAGGCGACCCCGACGGCCTGAATGCCCCCAAGATGATGAGTATCGGCATGCATTGCCGCCTGCTCGGCCGCCCGGGCCGCATCACCGCACTGCAGCGCTTTCTTGACCACATTGGGCGGCACGACAAAGTGTGGGTAACACGACGCATCGACATCGCGCGGCACTGGAGAGCCACGCACCCCTACCGAGGCTGAGCCATGAGCACCCCATCTTCTCTACTCACGCTGGATCAACTTAACACCCTGCCGCTGACCGAGGCGGCACGCCTGCTGGACGGCTTGTACGAGCACTCTCCTTGGATTGTGGAAACTGCCCTGCAACAGCGGCCCTTTGTGTCGCTGGCTTGCTTCAAGCATTGCATGGTGCAAGTGGTGGCCGCTGCAGGGCGCGAGCCCCAGCTCGCGCTCTTGCGAGCCCACCCTGAGCTGGCCGGCAAGGCCATGGTTGACCAAAGCCTCACCGCCGAGAGCACCAATGAGCAAAGCAAGGCTGGGCTCACGCATTGCACGCCCGCCGAGTTCGACAAAATTCAGCGCCTGAATGCGGAATACAACGCGCGCTTCGGTTTTCCCTTCATCCTTGCAGTACGTGGACCACGCGGTACAGGCCTGTTAAAAGCAGAGATCATCGCCACGCTGGAGCGCCGCGTGCAGGGTCACCCGGACTTTGAGCTGGCCGAGTGCCTGCGCAATGTGCACCGTATTGCCGAGATCCGCCTCAACGACAAGTTCGGCTACACCCCGGTGCAAGGCCATCAGGTGTGGGACTGGCAAGAAGCGCTGGCGCAGCACACGGATGCCGCCTTTGTGGGCACCGGCCAACTCACCGTCACCTACCTGACGGATGCGCACCTGGCCTGCGCCCGCCAGATCCAGGCCGACATGCTGGCCGCCGGCTGCGACAGCGCCGCCATTGACGCAGTGGGCAACGTAGTGGGACGCTATGAAAGTGATAGCTACCCGCGCACATCCGACGTGCGCCAGAGCCCTGTTTTATCTAAAACCCTGCTCACCGGCAGCCACTATGACACGGTGCGCAACGGCGGCAAGTACGACGGCCGGCTGGGCATTTACGTGCCCCTGGCTTGCGTGCAAGCACTCAAGGCCCAAGGCCAGCGCCTGCCGTATGCGCTGGAAGTAGTGGCCTTTGCCGAAGAAGAGGGCCAGCGCTACAAGGCCACCTTTCTGGGCTCGGGCGCACTCACCGGCGACTTTGACCCCGCTTGGCTGGACCAGACGGACGCAGATGGTGTTTCCATGCGCGACGCCATGGCGAAAGCGGGGTTGGACGTGAACGCTATTGGCGCCATCCGCCGCAACCCTGCCGACTACCAAGGCTTTGTGGAGGTCCATATCGAGCAAGGCCCAGTGCTCAACGCGCAGGACATTCCGCTGGGCGTGGTCACCTCCATCAACGCCAGCGTGCGATACGTGGGCGAGATCACCGGCATGGCCAGCCACGCAGGCACCACGCCTATGGGCCAGCGCCGCGACGCCGCGGCTGCTGTGGCCGAGCTGATCTTGCTGGTGGAGCACTGCGCCACCCAGGACGGCGACTCAGTGGGCACCGTGGGGCAGCTGCAAGTGCCCAATGGCTCTATCAATGTGGTGCCGGGGCGCTGCACCTTCTCGCTGGATTTGCGTGCTCCGTCGGACTCGCAGCGCGATGCACTGGAGGCCAAGGTACTCACCGGCCTGCGCCTGATCTGCGAGCGACGCGGCCTACACCACAGCCTCACCCGCACCATGCAAGCCAGCGCAGCACCCAGCGCGCCCGAATGGCAGCAGCGCTGGGAAGCTGCAGTGACCGCACTGGGCGTCCCCCTGCACCGCATGCCCAGCGGCGCCGGACACGACGCAATGAAGCTGCACACCATCCTGCCGCAGGCCATGCTGTTTGTGCGTGGCCTGAATTCCGGCATCAGCCACAACCCGCTGGAATCCACCACCAGCGACGACATGCAACTCGCGGTAGATGCGTTCAGCCATCTGCTGCACCAACTGGCCCACGCGGCCTGAACGTTTGACCTCACATGACCACCCCCTACGAACATCTCGACACCTGGATTGACGCGCACTTTGACGAGCAGGTGCGCTTTCTGCAAGAACTGGTGCGCGTGCCCACCGACACCCCGCCCGGCAACAACGCACCGCACGCAGACCGTACCGCCGAGCTGCTGGCCGACATGGGCCTGCAGGCCGAAAAACACAGCGTGCCTGCCAGCGAAGTGCAGGCTGCCGGCATGCAAAGCATCACCAACCTGGTGGTGCGCCGCCCCTATGCTGCCGGTGGCCTGACGATCGGACTGAATGCCCACGGCGACGTGGTGCCCCCCGGCGAAGGCTGGACCCATGACCCCTACGGCGGTGAGATCGCCGACGGCAACATGTACGGCCGCGCCACCGCCGTGAGCAAGAGCGATTTCTCCAGCTACACCTTTGCGGTGCGAGCCCTCGAATCGCTCGGCCTGCCGCTGAAGGGCGGTGTGGAACTGCTGTTCACCTACGACGAAGAATTCGGCGGCGAACTCGGCCCCGGCTGGTTGTTGGAAAAGGGCCTCACCAAGCCAGATCTGCTGCTGGCGGCAGGCTTTTCTTACCAGGTCATCACCGCACACAACGGCTGCCTGCAAATGGAGGTGACGGTGCACGGCAAGATGGCGCACGCGGCCATTCCCGAGTCCGGAGTGGACGCCCTGCAAGGCGCGGTGCACATCCTGAACGCACTGTACGCCCAGAACACGCTCTACAAACAGGTCACGTCGGATGTGGACGGCATCAACCACCCTTACATGAACGTGGGCCGCATTGAAGGAGGTACCAACACCAATGTGGTCCCCGGCAAAGTGGTCTTCAAGCTCGACCGTCGCATGATCCCCGAGGAAAACCCCATGGAGGTAGAAGCCTCCATCCGCAAAGTGATTGCCGACGCAACTGCGCAGGCACCGGGCATTGAGGTAGACATCAAGCGCCTGCTGCTGGCCAACTCGATGCGTCCTTTGGCAGGCAACAAGCCACTCGTGGATGCACTGCAAAAACACGGCGAAGCCTTGTTCGGCGAACCCATCCCTGCCATGGGCACGCCGCTTTACACCGATGTGCGCCTGTTTTCCGAGCGCGGCATCCCCGGCGTCATTTACGGCGCCGGCCCGCGCACCGTGCTGGAATCACATGCGAAACGCGCCGATGAACGTGTGAGTTTGGACGACCTGCGCAAGGCCACCAAGGTGGTAGCGCGAACACTGCTGGACTTGCTGCAGCCCCACTGAGACTCGCTGTTTTCCCGGGTCGAGGGTTTCCCCGCTAAGGGCCTGAAAATTTTGTATACAAAATGTGTATACAGTTTTCAAGCCTGTAGAACAGTCGATGCCTTACCGCAGAGACGCCCTCATTCGGAGAATTCGCTATGTCACAGAACGTCCATCCGGTGGATGAAGTCCTGCCCGCAGGCAAACTTACGGCCTTGGGCCTTCAGCATGTCTTGGTGATGTACGCGGGCGCCGTCGCGGTGCCACTGATCGTGGGTCGCGCCCTCAAGCTGAGCCCCGAGCAAGTGGCCATGCTGATATCTGCCGACCTGTTTTGCTGCGGCATCGTGACCTTGATCCAATCACTGGGGGCCACGCAGTGGTTCGGTATCAAGCTTCCCGTCATGATGGGCGTTACGTTCGCATCCGTCGCGCCCATGGTGGCCATGGCCAATAGCAACCCCGGCCCTCAAGGTGCTGGTTTGATATTCGGAGCCATCATTGGCGCTGGGGTGGTGTCCATCCTGATTGCACCGGTAATCAGCCGCATGCTGCGCTTTTTCCCGCCGGTGGTCACAGGAACCATCATTGCCGTGATCGGCATCAGCCTGATGCGCGTGGGCATCAACTGGATTTTCGGCAACCCTTTCGGCCCCACCGCTCCCAGCATTCCCAACCCGGAACATCTGGCGTGGCTGGATGCAGCAAAACAAGCTGCCGGTTCCGGCGCCATCCCACCGGTACCAGCCGGACTCAATATCGTGGGTACGGTGCCCAACCCTCTGTATGCGCAGCTCCCGCACATCGCCATTGCCGCCATCGTGCTGATTTCCATTCTGTTGATTGCCAAATATGCCAAGGGCTTTGTGGCCAACATCTCGGTGTTACTCGGCATCATCGTGGGGGGCGTGGTTGCCACTGCCGCCGGCCTGATGGACTTTGGTCGCGTGGCCAAGGCCGGCTGGCTTGATTTGGTGCTGCCCTTTGAAATTGCTACGCCGGTGTTCGACCCCATTCTGATTTTGACCATGACATTGGTGATGATTGTGGTGATGATTGAGTCCACCGGCATGTTCCTCGCATTGGGGGACATGACATCCAAAAAGGTCGATCAAAAGATGTTGACAGCCGGTCTTCGCACCGATGGTTTGGGCACCCTGATCGGTGGCATTTTCAATACCTTCCCATACACCAGCTTCTCGCAAAACGTTGGTTTGGTTGGCGTCACGGGCGTGAAGAGCCGTTTTGTCTGCGTGGCTGGCGGCGTGATACTGATTCTTCTGGGCTTGGTGCCCAAAATGGCGGCCCTAGTGGAGTCCTTGCCCACCTTTGTACTGGGTGGAGCAGGTCTGGTGATGTTCGGCATGGTCGCGGCCACCGGCATTCGCATTCTGGCGTCGGTGGATTATCAAAAAAACCGCAATAACCTGTTCATCGTGGCCATCTCGATCGGCTTCGGAATGATCCCCCTGATTGCGCCGAAATTCCTGCAATGGATGCCGCACAACATCCACCCTTTGATCGAGTCCGGGATCCTGCTGGCCTCGGTCAGTGCGGTACTCCTGAACGTCTACTTCAATGGCACCCGGCAGGATGACGCTGCGGTGATACATGCCGCCAAGCAAGCCGATGCGCATTGAAACAAACTGCTGCAAAACAAACACAGGGCCCTCTTTCCGGTCGACACCCATGCAACGAGCACTCGGGTCGGCGGTAAAGGGTATCTACTGCCTCGCGTGCAAATGGAGCGCAAGAGAATAAGGCCGGCTGCTTTGTATACACGCCCCACCTTTGGGCATCTTTCTTGCTTGATCCAGTTCATTTAACCCCTTGTAGGAGCTACCATGAAAAAACGCCAGTTTCTCCACGCCATCGCATTTGCTGCTACCACAGTGGCTGCCGGTTCCGCGATGGCCCAAAGCACGCCGATCAAGTTCCAGCTGGACTGGCGTTTTGAAGGGCCTGCTGCGCTGTTTCTGACCCCGGCAGCCAAGGGCTATTTCAAAGACGCCAAGCTGGATGTCACCATTGACGCAGGCAACGGCTCCGGCGGCACGGTGACCCGTGTGGCTTCGGGCGCTTACGACATGGGATTTGCCGACCTGGCGGCGCTGATGGAGTTCCACGCCAACAACCCCGACGCGCCCAACAAGCCGGTGGCGGTGATGATGGTTTACAACGATACGCCTGCCTCGGTAATGGCGCTCAAAAAGTCCGGCATAAAGACGCCTGCTGACCTGAACGGCAAGAAGCTGGGAGCGCCCGTGTTTGACGCTGGCCGCCGTGCTTTCCCTATTTTTGCCAAGGCGAACAATATCAGTGGCGTGCAATGGACCGCCATGGACCCACCCCTGCGTGAAACTATGCTCGCCCGTGGCGACATTGATGCGATCACCGGCTTCACTTTCACCTCGGTACTCAACCTCGAAGCACGCGGCGTCAAGGCCGAAGACATCGTGGTCCTGCCCTACCCAGATTTCGGTGTGAAGCTGTATGGCAACGCCATCATCGCCTCGCCCAAAATGATCAAGGAGAACCCCGCAGCAGTCAAAGCATTCCTGGCCGCCTTTGCCAAGGGCATGAAAGACGTGATCGGCAACCCGACTGCTGCTGTAGGCGATGTAAAGGCACGTGACGGCATCATCAACGCTGAGCTGGAAACCCGCCGCCTGAAGATGGCGATCGATTCCTCCATCAATAGCGCCAACGCTCGCGCAGAAGGTTTCGGCCAGGTCAACGGTCCACGCCTGTCGCTGATGGCGTCCCAAGTGTCGGATGCTTTCAACACGAAAACCCGCGTCAACCCCGAAGTGGTGTGGAACGGTAGCTTTCTGCCCTCCAAGGCCGAGCTGAACGTACTGCCGAAGAAGTAAGCATGAGTGCGCCCCACGAAGCGTCCGCATCGCCCTGGTTCGTAGATTTCCAGGATGTCTGGCTGGCTTACAACGATGAGCTGCTGAAGCAGAACCACTTTGCGGTCGAAGCCATCGACCTGCAGGTGCGCAAGGGAGAGTTCATTGCCATCGTCGGCCCGTCCGGCTGTGGCAAGTCCACCTTCATGAAGTTGACCACCGGTCTGAAAATGCCCTCCAAGGGCAGCATCCTGATCGACAACCAGCCCGTGACCGGGCCTCTGAAGATTTCCGGCATGGCATTCCAGGCGCCGTCCCTGTTGCCCTGGCGCACCACGGTCGACAACGTGCTGCTACCCCTTGAAATCGTGGAGCCCTACCGCAGCAACTTCAAAGCCAAGCGCAAAGAATACGAAGAGCGTGCGCGCAAGCTGCTGCAGAAAGTGGGTTTGGGTGGTTACGAAGACAAGTTCCCTTGGCAGCTCTCGGGTGGCATGCAACAGCGGGCAAGTATTTGCCGCGCGCTGATCCATGAACCCAAAATGCTGTTGCTGGACGAGCCTTTCGGCGCTCTGGATGCCTTCACCCGTGAAGAGCTGTGGTGCATCTTGCGGGATTTGTGGACCGAGCAACAGTTCAACGTGATTCTGGTCACGCACGACCTGCGCGAATCAGTCTTTCTTGCCGACACGGTCTATGTGATGAGCAAGAGCCCCGGCCGCTTTGTGGTGAAGCGCGAGATCGACCTGCCGCGCCCGCGCGACTTGGAGATCACCTACACCAAAGAGTTCACCGACATCGTGCATGAGCTGCGCGGGCACATCGGGGCCATGCGCTCCACTGCGCCTGCAGCTTCCGGTGCGATCACCCAATAAGGCAGGTCATGAGCAAAAAACAAATCGAGACCTGGGCTCCCTGGGTGCTGCTGGTGGTTTTCATTCTGCTGTGGCAACTGTTGTGCAGCGTGTTTGAAGTATCGGAGTTCGTCTTCCCCAGCCCGGCCCGCATCTGGACCCAGTTCTGGGAGTTCAAAGGCATCATCGCCGGCCACGCATGGCGCACTTTCTGGGTGACCATGGCGGGCTTCGGCATTGCCATTGTGGTGGGCGTGTTGCTGGGCTTTGTGATTGGCAGTTCCCGCCTAGCCTATGCCGCGGTATACCCGCTCATGACAGCGTTTAACGCGCTGCCCAAAGCGGCGTTTGTGCCGATTCTGGTGGTGTGGTTTGGCATCGGCGTGGGCCCGGCGATCCTGACGGCCTTTCTCATCAGCTTCTTCCCCATCATGGTGAACATCGCCACCGGCCTGGCCACGCTGGAGCCGGAGCTGGAAGACGTTTTGCGCGTGCTGGGCGCCAAACGATGGGATGTACTGGTGAAGGTAGGACTGCCCCGATCCATGCCGTACTTCTATGGTTCTCTCAAAGTCGCCATTACTCTGGCGTTTGTGGGTACCACGGTGTCGGAGATGACAGCCGCCAACGAAGGAATCGGCTACCTGCTCATCAGTGCTGGCTCCGCCATGCAAATGGGCCTGGCGTTTGCTGGTCTGGTCGTAGTGGGCGCGATGGCCATGGTGATGTACGAGCTGTTCAGCGCGATAGAAAAGCACACCACCGGCTGGGCGCACCGCGGCTCGCAGAACACATGATGACCCTAGAGCAAGCTGCCCGCCACCTGCTGCGTGCCAACGCAGTGGCCGAACGCGCGCTTGCCTTGGGCAAACATCCATTCGGCGCCATTCTCGTGGCGCCGGATGGGGACACCATATTGGCGGAGCAAGGCAATGTGGATACGGTGAACCATGCCGAATCCACCCTGGCACGTACTGCGGCTACCAACTTCACGCCGGAGTACCTGTGGCACTGCACCCTGGTTACGACCGTGGAGCCCTGCGCCATGTGCGCGGGCACGCAGTACTGGGCGAACATCGGCACCCTGGTGTTCGGCATGACCGAGCGGCGCCTGCTGGAGCTCACCGGCAACCACCAAGAAAACCCCACCATGGACCTGCCCAGCCGCACCGTGCTGGCCGCAGGCCAGAAGCAAGTCACGGTCATCGGACCGGTGCCCGCTGTCGAAGAGGCTATTGCGGCTTTGCATCAACACTTCTGGCAACGCTGAAGCGCGGCCAACGCACACGACACCTGAGCCATGGTTTGGCACGCACGTTTACAACTGGATTACCGGCTCGAAGCAGAACGCTGTGTAGCCCGCTACGAGCACAGCGGCCCGCTGCGCATTCTGCAAAGCCTCTACCCGGAGGGCGATGGCATTTGCCACAACGTGCTGGTGCATCCGCCAGGGGGGTTGGTGGGAGGAGACACCCTGAGTCTGGATATCTCGGTGGGCACCGGGGCACACGGCCTTATCACCACACCTGGCGCCACCCGCTTCTACCGCTCCGACGGCCCGGTGGCGACCCAGGAAACCAGTCTCAAGTTGGAAGAAGGCGCGCGCCTTGAGTGGCTGCCACTGGAGGCCATTTGCTACGACGGATGCCATGCAGTGAACCGCCTGCAGCTGCAGTTGGCGCCCGGAGCCCAATGTCTGGGTTGGGACCTAACCGCGCTCGGCCTGCCCCATGCACAACTGCCTTTTTTGAGAGGTAGCCTTGAACAGCATCTGGAGGTACCCGGCGTCTGGCTGGAGCGTGGCACCTTGCGCGCAGATGACCAACGGCTCATGAACGGTCCCACCGGGCTGGACGGTTATCGCTGCCTGGCAACCCTGTTTTTTGCCAGCGGAACGCCCTGGAGCCGCGCTGACAAAGAAGCCTTGCTGGACATCGCGCGAGCCAGTCTCAAAGACCACACTCTGGCGACAACTGCCGGCGCTACCAACCCGAACTCTCGCACGCTTCTACTCCGTGTGTTGGCTCCCACCGTAGAACCCGCCATGCAACTCTTGCGGGCCGTGCGCAATCAGTGGCGCGCGCATGCTTGGGGGCTGACCGGGCAGGACCCACGTATCTGGGCCATGTAATTCCTGTTTTCACGGCCCTGCAGCGCCACCATAATGGACGCAATGGCCACCCTTGATTCGGATTTCACAACCTGCTCCGCCCTGGTGGTGGACGGTAATCCGACCTCGCGCTCGATTCTGGTGTCGCAGCTGCGGGATTTCGGGGTCGCCAGTGTGGCCCAAGCGGCGCGCGCAGTGGACGCCCGCCGCCAACTGGAATTCCGCATTTTTGATTTCGTGTTGTGCGAACAGCACTTCCCGACAGATGCAATGTCCGGGCAAGATCTGCTGGACGATCTTCGACGCAACCAGCTGCTTCCCTTCTCCACGGTGTTCATCATGATCACCGGCGAAGCCACCTACGCCAAAGTGGCAGAAGCGGCCGAATCTGCACTGGACGGCTACATGCTCAAGCCCCACAAGGCCACTCAACTGGGGGAGCGGCTGGTTGCGGCGCGGGCACGAAAAGTGTCTTTACAAAGTATTTTCACGGCCATCGAAGAAGAAAAATTCGAAGAAGCAGCGGGCCTTTGTCTTGAGCGCTTTGAATCCCGCGGTCAGTTCTGGCTCTACGCCGCGCGCGTCGGAGCTGAACTGCTCTTGCGGCTGGGGCGCCCCATCGAAGCACAAACACTCTACAAGGCCGTGGTAGATGCCAAAACCCTGCCGTGGGCCAAACTGGGCGTGGCACGCTCCCAGCTTGAAGCAGGGCAGATCAACCAATCCATGTCGACCCTGGAGAAATTGATCGGTGAAGACGCCAACTACGCAGACGCTTACGATGTGATGGGCAGGGCCCAGTTCGAGTTGGGCCGTTTTGACAAGGCACTGGACACCTACAAAATGGCCGCCACCCTGACGCCGGCCTCCATCAGCCGGGTACAGAACCTGGCCATGATGACCTATTACTCAGGCGACCACGAAGAAGCCGAGAAGCTGCTCGACAAAACGACGCGCCTGGGTTTGGATTCCAAGATGTTTGACGCCCAGACGCTGGTGTTGCTGGCCTTTACCCGACTGGGTACCGCGGATCGCAAGGGCCTGCAACGCTGCTACGACGACTTTTTGCGTCTGATCGACAGAGATGACGGAAATGCGCGCCTCAAGCGCCTTGCAGCTATCGTGGAAGCGCTCAACCTCATTCAGCAACACCAGTTTGCCCGCTCTGTCGACGCCGTGCGCGAGATGGCCAAGACGGTGCGGGAACCGCAGTTTGATTTTGAGTCTGCCAGCAATCTGGTGGCGCTCATGGCCCAGCTTTCGGCCAAAGCGATTCAACTCAACGAATTGGAAGAGACCATCGATGTCATAGGACGGCGCTTCTGTAGCAATCGCTCATTGACCGAGCTTCTGGCCGCCAGTGCAATTTCGCACCCCCCATACGCGGACCGGCTGCGGCTGGCGCAATCCCAGGTCCTGGAGTTCGCAGAAACCGCCATGGCACTCAGCTTGGCAGGCGACCCGACGAATGCCGTCAAGAATCTGATCTTGCATGGTCGCGACACGCTGAACTCGCGGCTGATCGACAACGCCTACCAGCTACTGCAAAAGCACAGCGCCAAAGTCAAAGGCGCGCCAGAGCTGCAGGAGATGGTGCAACAGCTCAAAGCACGCTGCGGGCCCTTGGTCAACCGCGCGTCACTGGGCGAGCAGAAGCGGCAGGCCGGAGGACTGGCCCTGCGCACCGGCAAACGGGCAGCATCGGAAACCAGCCGTCTGAGCGAACCACCGCCGGCCGCTCTCCCGCCGGAGGAAGAGTTACTCCCCGGCGTCTAGATAGCCACGAGGCTGCGTACTCCGTCGACTTCCATGTTCTGGCCCATGCCGCGCGCGAGCACGGCGCCACGCTCCATCACGATGTAGTTGTCCGCCAACTCCTGGGCAAAGTCGTAGTACTGCTCCACCAGCAGAATGGCCATGTTACCCCGGTCTGCAAGCATGCGGATCACGCGGCCGATGTCCTTGATGATGCTGGGCTGGATTCCTTCGGTAGGCTCATCGAGGATCAGCACCTTGGGGCCAGCGGCCAGCGCACGCGCAATGGCCAATTGTTGCTGTTGCCCGCCGGACAAGTCACCGCCCCGACGGTGCAACATTTGCTGGAGCACCGGAAACAACTCGAACAGCTCAGCCGGGATCGGTGTGCCGGCAGGCTTGTAAGCCAAACCCATACGGAGGTTTTCTTCTACGGTGAGGCGCGCAAAAATCTCGCGGCCCTGGGGCACAAAGCCGATACCCAAACGGGCGCGCTCGTAGGGCGTGAGCTTGTGAATTTCTTTGCCGCCCATAGAGATGGTGCCGGACTTGATGGGCACCAGCCCCATCAGCGATTTCAGCAGCGTGGTCTTGCCCACACCATTGCGGCCCAGAATGACCTTGACCTTGCCGACCTCGGCCTCCAAGCTCACGTCCCGCAGAATGTGGGAGCCACCGTAGTACTGGTTGATATTTTTTACTTCAAGCATGGTGATTCAACCTCAACGGCCCAAATAAACTTCAATCACACGCTCATCCGCCTGCACTTGGTCCAGCGTGCCTTGGGCCAACACCGAGCCGTCGCACAGCACGGTGACGATGTCACTGATGGTGCGGATAAAGCTCATGTCGTGCTCCACCACCATCAGTGAGTGTTTGCCCTTGAGGCTCAAAAACAGCTCAGCGGTGCGCTCGGTTTCCTCATCCGTCATTCCGGCGACCGGCTCATCCAGCAGCAGGAGCTTGGGGTCCTGCATCAGCAACATACCGATCTCCAGCCACTGTTTCTGGCCGTGGCTCAGGTTGCCGGCGAGACGCCCCACGCTGTCTGCGAGGTGAATGGTGTGCAGGATGTCTGCCAGGCGGTCCCGCTGCGCAGAATCCAGCTTGAAGAACATGGAAGCTTTGACGCCCTTGTCGGTCTTCAAGGCCAGTTCAAGGTTTTCAAACACCGAGAGTTGCTCGAACACCGTGGGCTTCTGAAACTTGCGGCCAATGCCCAGCTGTGCGATCTCGGACTCTTTGTAGCGCAGCAGGTCGATGGTGCTTCCGAAGTACACGGTACCGCTGTCCGGCCGGGTCTTGCCGGTGATGATGTCCATCATCGTGGTCTTGCCCGCGCCATTGGGTCCGATGATGCAGCGCAGCTCTCCGGGCGCAATGTCCAGCGACAGGTTATTGATGGCCTTGAAGCCGTCAAAACTCACATTCACATCTTCCAGGTAGAGAATGCGCCCGTGGGTCACATCCACCTCGCCTTGGTTGGCCAATCGGCCGAAACCTGCCGTGCGACCGCCGGACTCGGTCTGAGCCGTTTGCTCGGCCAATGCGGCCAAGCGCGCTTCGACGCGGCGCGCCCCTTGCTCTAATAGATCGGGAGTCATGCTTTCCCTCCCTTCAACTTCTTGATCAAGCCCACCACGCCATCGGGCAGGAACAGGGTAACGCCGATGAACAGCGCACCGAGGAAATACAGCCAGAACTCAGGGTAGGTCACGGTAAGCCAGCTCTTCGCACCGTTGACGATGAAGGCTCCCACTATGGGGCCGATCAGCGTTGCGCGCCCACCCACCGCGGCCCAGATGGCAATCTCGATCGAATTGGCTGGGCTCATTTCGCTGGGGTTGATGATGCCGACCTGTGGCACATACAGTGCACCGGCTACGCCGCACATCATGGCAGAGATAGTCCAGATGGTGAGCTTGTAGCCCAGGGTGGAGTAGCCGCTGAACATGACGCGACTTTCCGCATCCCGCACCGCCTGCAACACGCGGCCGAACTTGCTGCCCACCAGCCAACGCGCCATCAAAAAGAACATCAGCAAAGTCACGGAGGTCATGACGAACAGGGTCATGCGCATGCTGGTGGTGGCAATCGGAATATCCAGAATCCGCTTGAAATCCGTGAAACCGTTATTGCCGCCGAAGCCGGTTTCATTGCGGAAGAAGAGCAACATGGCCGCAAACGTCATCGCCTGGGTAATGATGGAGAAATACACCCCCTTGATGCGTGAGCGGAAAGCAAAGTAGCCAAACACAAAGGCCACAAGCCCCGGCACGGCCACTACCAAAAACAGCGTGGCGCCGAAGCTGCCAGACAGCGCCCAGTGCCATGGCAGCTCTTTCCAGTCCAGAAACACCATGAAGTCCGGCAAAGCGCTTTTGTAGTTACCGTCCAGCCCGATCTGCCGCATCAGGTACATGCCCATGGCATAGCCGCCCAAGGCGAAAAACAGGCCGTGGCCCAGACTCAGGATGCCGGTGTAGCCCCAGATCAAGCCCATGGCGAGTGCGCAAATGGAGTAACACATGATCTTGGCCGTTAGTGCCACGGCAAAGTCGCTCAAGTGAAAGGCGCTGCCTTCGGGCACCATCAGGTTCAGTACAGGCACCAGGGCGCACAAAATGATCAGCGCAGCCAACCATGCGGCCCAGCCGGCACGAGTGAGCAAAGGTTGTGGAGTGGGTAAGGAGATGTTGCTCATGCTTCTGCGCTCCGGCCCTTCATGGCAAAGATGCCTTGCGGACGCTTCTGGATAAAGACAATGATGAAAACCAGCACAGCGATCTTGGCCAGTACCGCACCAGTCCAGCCCTCCAGGAACTTGTTCAAGATGCCCAAGCCCATCGCGGCATAGACGGTGCCGGCCAATTGACCCACGCCGCCCAGCACCACCACCATGAACGAATCCACGATGTAGCCCTGGCCCAAGTCCGGGCCCACGTTACCCACTTGGCTGAGAGCGCAACCGGCCAAACCGGCAATGCCGGAACCCAGTGCAAAGGCGTAGGTATCAATGCGCGCCGTGTTCACGCCCATGCAGCTGGCAATCGGGCGGTTCTGCGTCACGCCGCGCACAAACAAACCCAAGCGTGTTTTCTCAATCAGGAACCACACACCCGCCAACACAGCTACTGCAAAGGCGACGATGATCAAGCGGTTGTAGGGCAGTGAAAGGTTGCCCAGCAGCTTTACGCCGCCGCTCATCCAGCTCGGGTTTTCCACGCCGACGTTCTGCGCGCCGAACAGGGTGCGCACCAGCTGCATCAGCATCAGACTGATACCCCAGGTCGCCAACAAAGTCTCCAACGGTCGGCCGTACAGGAACCGGATCACGCTGCGCTCGAGTGCAGCGCCCACCAGCGCGGAGGTCATGAACGCCACCGGCACTGCGGCCAGCAGGTACCAGTCGAAGGCGCCGGGCAGGTATTTCTGGAACATCACCTGGACCATATAAGTGGCGTAAGCGCCGATCATCATCAGCTCACCGTGGGCCATATTGATCACGCCCATCAAGCCGTAAGTAATGGCAAGACCCAGCGCCACTAACAGCAGGATAGAACCCAGGCTGATGCCACTGAAAATGGCACCCAAGCGGTCACCCCATGCAAGACGGGCTTCCACGGCACCCAGGCTCTTTTGCAAGGCAGCTTTCACAGCGCCATCGGTCTCGACTTGCAGGCGCTCTACCAGCAAAGTCTTGGTGGCTGCCTGTGCGCTGTCGCCCAGCTGTGTAGCGGCTTCCAGGCGCTTGGCAGGGTCTTCGCTACCCAGCAGCGCTGCGGCCCGCAATTGTTGGAGTTTCTCCTTCAAATCGGGCACTGCCTCGGTGGCAATCGCCTTTTCCAGCAAGGGCAGTTGCCCCGCATCCACCTGACCGTTCAGCGTGTTGATCGCAGCCCGGCGCACCGCCACGTCGGGCGACAAGAGCTTGACCGCGGCCAGCGCGTTGTCCAACTCGCCTCGCATGCGGTTGTTGTTCATGACGTCTTCAGCGGTATCGGGCACTGCTACTTCGGCTTGGGTTACCGGATCCACGCCTTTACCGTCCACCATGATCACCGGCACATTGCCGACCAGCTTCACCGCATCGTCAGACAAAGCTTGGAGAAAGCGCACTGTGCGCTCGTCGGCGTTTTCCACCGCTTTTTGCAGTGCCGCTACACGGGCATCGCTCTCGCCGGATGCAATGCCTTTTGCCTCTTCAGCGCTCAGCGCATGTGCGCGAGCAGCTATTAAAAGCATAGCAATCATCAGCCATTGAAGTATTCGTTTTGGCATACGCCAATCTCTCCGGGGTAAAAACAACAAGCCGCCACGCCCTTTTCAAGGCTGTGGCGGCTCCGGCTAAAAACTAGCCTCTCCCTGCCTTCGCCTTATTTCTTTGCGGGCTCATCAGGCTTCTTGTCGTTGCCTTCGATGTAAGGAGACCATGGCTTGGCCTTTACGGGGCCAGGAGTCTTCCAGACCACGTTGAACTGGCCATCGGCCTTGATTTCGCCGATAAACACCGACTTGTGCAAGTGGTGGTTCTTTTCATCCATCTTGGACACGATGCCGCTCGGTGCCTTGAAGGTCTGGCCAGCCATCGCAGCGATCACCTTGTCCACGTCGGTGGACTTGGCTTTCTCAACCGCTTGCTTCCACATGTTGATACCGATGTAGGTGGCTTCCATCGGGTCGTTGGTCAAAGGCTTGTCTTTGTGGCCGGCAATACCCTTGGCCTTGGCGTAGTCAGACCACTTCTTGATGAACTCGGTGTTGGTCGGGTTTTTGATGGACTGGAAGTAGTTCCAGGCAGCCAAATGGCCCACCAGAGGCTTGGTATCTACACCGCGCAGCTCTTCTTCGCCCACCGAGAAGGCAACTACCGGCACGTCTTTGGCCTTCAAGCCTGCATTGCCCAGTTCCTTGTAGAAGGGCACGTTGGAGTCACCGTTGATGGTGGACACCACAGCTGTCTTGCCGCCGGCAGAGAACTTCTTGATGTCAGCCACGATGGTTTGGTAATCGCTGTGGCCGAAGGGGGTGTATTTTTCGTCAATGTCAGACTCTTTCACGCCCTTGGATTTCAGGTAAGCGCGCAGGATCTTGTTGGTCGTGCGGGGGTACACATAGTCAGTACCCAACAAAACCCAACGCTTGGCGCCGCCGCCTTCTTTGCTCATCAGGTAGTCGACTGCAGGGATCGCTTGCTGGTTGGGAGCAGCACCGGTGTAGAACACGTTTTTGGACAGCTCTTCACCTTCGTATTGCACGGGGTAGAACAACAGGCCGTTCAGCTCTTCCACCACAGGCAGTACGGATTTGCGGGATACGGAAGTCCAGCAACCGAAGATGACGGAGACTTTGTCCTGGGTCAGCAACTGCTTGGTCTTTTCAGCAAACAGGGGCCAGTTGGAAGCGGGGTCCACGACCACGGGTTCCAATTTTTTGCCGAGCACGCCACCCTTGGCGTTGATTTCGTCAATCGCCATCAACACGGTGTCTTTCAACACGGTTTCAGAAATGGCCATGGTGCCGGACAGGCTGTGCAGGATACCGACCTTGATGGTGTCAGCAGCCATTGCGGGCACAGCCGACAAGGTGGTGAGAGCGACGGCAGCGGTGAGTGCCTTCAAAGAAAAACGACGTTGCATGTGGGCTTCTCCGGGGGGTTAAAAAAATCCATCTCGCTTCTCGCAAAACAATCTCGAAAGAGGCTTTGTGATGCGATGGAGTGACTGTAGGTTTGGCTGCCCCGAACCGAAATACGCTGAGTGGCGTACGCCCGCCGGATAGCCTTCAGCGCAAAACTGGACGCTTAGTTCAAAAGCCGATACATTGCTGACCCAACACGGGTGCCTGCCAGGGAGGGCACATTGCTATCAATTCAGTAGCTATTCGCGCATATTCCATGAGCACCAGACGCCGATTTATCTCAAAAACCTTCGCATGGGGAAGCATGGCTTCCCTGACCAACGCACTGGCGATGGGGCAGCACCCCCTCAAATCGGGAGTGCGTCGCATCAAAGGGGATGTGCGCCTCAACGGCGCGCCCGCTAAGGTGGACCAGCCTGTGCTTCCCGGCGACAACATAATCACCGGCGCCAACAGCGAAGTCTTGTATGTGATGGCAGACAACGCTTACCTGATGCGTGAAAACAGCTCCATCCAGTTTCTGCAGGATGGTGCGGTAAACGTGTTGCGGCTGATCACCGGGAAGGTACTGGCGGTCTTCGGTCCGGGGCGCAAACGCCTGGAGACCCCCGCCGCCACCATTGGAATCCGCGGTACCGCGTGCTACATGGAGACCGAGGAGTCCCGTCTGTATTTCTGCCTGTGCTATGGCACAGCTGATATCCAGCCGCTGGCTGATGTCAGCCAGGCACGCACCCTGACCACCCAGTACCACGACGCCCCGCTCTACATCGGCAAGCAGCCCGGCAAGACGGTCGTGGAGCCGGCCCCCGTGATCAACCACCGTGACCTTGAACTTGTGATGCTGGAGGAAGCCGTGGGGCGCCAGCCCCCTTTCATGCAGCTCAAAAACCGGGATACCAACAGCTACTGATCGGGTCCGACCACTGGCGTGCGTTCGCATCTCCGCGGAGCCACGCCAATTGCCGGGTTTATGCCCAGCGCATGGAAGCCTCCGGCGGCCGGTTCATGTCAACAAAGTCACACAAAGCGGTAGCAATTCAGGCGCAAATGTTCACCCTCGAACAGTTGCCCTTGAGTTCGTGCATCAGGGGCCTACCATCGGGCGCTTCACACAAAACTGTGTAAATCGCAAGTTGGAGCCCCGCCTATGACATCCACACCGAACCATGCCTCGGACAGCCCGGTACCCGAGCTGCGGCGAGCCGCCACGTCCCTGATACTGGGCCAATTGGGCGCCGTCGTGGACCAGGACCTGGACTGGCTGGGGGTGATCCGCAAACGCATCAAGGACCGTATGTCTGATGCCAAGCACATCATGTTCAACAATGAAATGAAGCTGCGACTCATCGAGAGCCAGTTGGAAAAAGGCACAGCCTCGGCCGCTGGCGGACCACCGGTGAAAACGCTGATTCAACAACACCAGATGCTCTCAGACAAGAATCAGGAGCTGGGCCGCATCGCCGATGTTTGTGGTCTGGCCTTGAGCCTGTTGGACCGTCAGGGAAAGACCGCGCCCACACCGGCTCCGCGCGCCGCAGCAAGCCGAAAGACGAAAGCAAGCACCACCCTGAGAGTCAGGAACGTGGCCGCCAATGCTGAAATAGCCGACGTGGAAGAAACCGCCTGAGCAGTACCGGTGTCGCTTAAGCCGCAGCGGCTTCCCCGAAGCGGAAGCTGGACGCGGTGACACCCCCGAACACCGCTTCGTCGTGGTAAACGCAGGCGGCAGCGTCTTCATACGCAGCACCGACTGCCACCATCAAGGGAAGCAAATGCTCCTCGCGCGGATGGCAGATACGGGCAGCCGGTGCGGATTCCCAATTCACCAGTGCCTCAGCACGCACCGCCGGCATGGCAGAGAGGGTGCCCTGTAACCACTGGTCAAAGGCTTTGGACGGAGCGGTGCCTCCGGGACCGAAATTGCGCAGGTTGTGGTAGCTCAAGCCGCTGCCCACAATCAGCACATCTTCATCCCGCAAAGGCGCCAGGGCGCGGCCGAGGGCAATGTGCTCGGCAGGGTCCAGGCCCGCCCGCAAAGACATCTGCAATACAGGAACCTTGGCGTCCGGATACATCACCGCCAGAGGGACAAAGGTGCCGTGGTCGTAGCCGCGCTGGGGGTCCAAGGCTACTGGCAGGTCGGCGGCCTGCAAAAGGCTTTGGACCCGCACTGCCAATTCCGGCGCGCCCGGCGCGGGGTAGACCACCGAATACGTGTGTGCAGGAAAACCACCATAGTCGTACACCATGCCCGGCGCAGGGTTGGAGCCCAGCGTGAACGCCCGTTCTTCCCAGTGGGCGGTGACCATGAGAATGGCTTTGGGCGTACGGCCGATCTGACGGGGCATGTCGGCCAGCGCCGTATCCAGACTGGCCAGCATCTGGCGCATATCCGCCATCCAAGGCCATGGGCCCCCACCGTGGGAAATAAAGTAGGTTGGCAAACGTTCAGACATGATGCTCTCCTGTTCAAGCGGGTGTTCGATGGTGCATGCCGGTCTCACTGGCCCAAGTCGATAGTGGCAACGAGCAGTACACCGGCGGGCGCCTCGTAATCTGCCACTACCCAGGCGCGTGGGCTGTGCGTTGCCGCATCCTGCAGCAACTCGGTAATCGTACGGATGGAGGCACGGTCCAGGGCGGCAAAAGGCTCATCCAGGCAGGTCAGTTCTGCACCGCTGGCACATGCGGCAGTGATCCACACTTTGCGTTTGGAGCCGGTTGACAACATGTACATGGGTTTGGGCAGATGCTCCTCCAGCCCGAGGGCAGACACGAGCTCGGCACACAGCGCCGCATTCCACTGCGGCCACTCGCGCCGGCTTTGCTTCAAAAACTGCTCTGTAGGGGTTTGGTCCCAAGCGCTGGTGCGCGCATCCATCCAGAAAGCTTTTTGGCGGTACAACCCCGGCTGACTTTGCAAGCTGGTACCGGCCAGTTGCAAGCTGCTGCCTGCTACCGCCAAATCGCCGGCCAACATGCGCAACAGGCTGCTCTTGCCCCGCCCTTCCCCGCCGGTCACCAGCGTCACACCCGACTGCAACTGCACATCCAAAGGGCCCCACAAGGTGTGCGGTCCCACGCTGCAGCGCAAGCCGCGCGCAAGGAGTACCGGGGTGTTGGAAACAGATTCAGCCGACATGAGAAAGCAAACTCCGGGAAGAAAACGCTATAAAAACAATAGCTATTCGCGCACAGAAATCGGGCGCAAGCACCTGAACTGGCATAAAAAAAGCCGGCCTGGTGGCCGGCCTTACCGGGGGCTGCGCGCTGCGCAGCTCCACTGTTGCAATTACTGCTTGATCGCTTCCAGAGCGATGGTGATGGTGACGTCGTCGGCCACTGCAGGTGCGAACTTGCCTGCGCCGAATTCGCTGCGCTTGATGGTAGTGGTGGCATTGGCGCCGATAACTTCTTTTTTGTTCATCGGGTGCGCGGTAGACACGAAGTTGGTGAGCTTCAGGGTCACAGGCTTGGTGGTGCCCTTGATGGTCAGGTTACCTTCGACAGCAGCAGGCTTGTCACCCTCAAACACCACTTTGGTGGACTTGAAAGTGGCGGTAGGGAACTTGGCGGTGTCCAAGAAGTCTTCGCCCTGAATGTGACCGTTGAAGGCTGTGGAGCCAGTTTCCACGGTCTTCATGTCAATCACTACATCCACTGCACCGGTCTTGCCAGCCTTGTCAAAGGCGACTGTACCAGTGGTGGTATTGAAGCGGCTTTGCTGAATGGACAGACCGAAGTGGTTGTACGAAAAGCTGGAGAAAGTGTGTGAAGAGTCAATCGCGTAGGTCGCGGATTGGGCGCTGGCAGCACCGGCGAAAGCGGACAGTGCCAAGGCGGCAGCGATGAGGGAAGTACGCATGAAAAACTCCTGATTTACGGGTTGGTTGAAAAAAGACTATCCGGAAAAACTCAAATCTTGCCCACGCCGGTCAATGCCAGCTTGAACTTGACCTGCACATCGTCAGCGACCATGGAGGTGTCAGCCCATTCGTTCTCGCCGATCTTGAAGGCCAAGCGCTTGAGCGGGAAGGTGCCGGTCACCGTGGTGGTGGCACCGCTCTGGGCCAAAGCCACGGGCACCACTACGTCGCGGCTGTTGCCTTTGATGGCCAGTTTGCCGCTCACTTCAAACTTGCCGCCACCCAAGCCTTTGACGGCAGTGGACTGGAAGGTTGCTTGCGGGAACTTGGCGGTGTTGAACCAGTTGGGGCGAGGCAGCTCGGCATCGGTCTCGTGCACACCCAGGGTGGCGCTGGCGATGTCGACGGTGAACGCGATCTTGCTGGCGTCAGGCTTGGCAGGGTCGAACGCAATTTGCGCATCGAACTTCTTGAAGCGACCTTCCACCGGCACGCCCATCTGCTTGCTCACGAACACGATTTCGCTCTGGGCGGGCACCAGCTTTTGCTGAGCAAAAGCGGACACCCCCATGAATGCAGATGCTGCAATGGCAGTGGACAGAAATACGCGGGAAACCAACATGTCAAATCCAATCAAAAAATCGGGCCAAAAGGGAGTTCAATCGCGGCCGGGCAACATGCGGTTGATCAGGCCATCGCGGTCTATCCACTGGTGCTTGAGTGCGGCAGCAATGTGCAGACCGGCCAGTCCGATCAAGGCAAACGCACTAAGTTCATGAAAGGGCTTGATCATTTCTGCCAAGGCCTTGTCGACCGGCACAAAGTCAGGCAGTGGCAACACGCCGAACACAACGATCGGGAAACCGGATGCCGAGCTATACGCCCATCCGATCAGGGGAACCAGGAAAAACAAGGCATAGAGCGCGTGGTGGGTACCGTGGTGGGCCCAGTGTTGCCACGCAGGCATGGCCGCAGAAATCTTGCCCGGGAGTTCAGGCGGGCGGTGGGTCAAGCGCCACAGCAGGCGCAAAGCTGACAGCACGAGGATGGTGATGCCTGCCCACTTGTGCCAGTTGTACAGCTTCAGTCGGGTGGGAGAAAAAGGCAGGTCGGTCATGTACAAGCCGACTGCAAAAATGCCGAGCAGTGCCAGACCCAACACCCAGTGCAACACGATGGCCGTAAGGCTATAGCGCTTGGTGCCAGCGTCGAAGGAGGAAGTGTGGTTAGATGCCATGCCCTAAAGTCTAGGGGGCCCTGAATTGCTGATTTTTGAATCTAATTGATGACTTGATTCAAAAATAGTGAACGATTAAGTTCCCCGCCCCGTTTGAAAAAATCGCTTTGAGCGACAAACGGTGTGACTTAGCGCACTGACCGACGTATTTCCCGCAACATGTAGAGGTACAGACTCTCGACCTTGTCGCGGGCCCAGGGGGTTTTGCGCAGAAACTTGAGGCTGGAACCCACGCTGGGCTCAAAGGTAAAGCAGCGCACCGGGATGCGCTCGCCCAAGCCGTCCCAGCCGTAGTAGTCAGCAAGTTCCGTCACGATGGCCTCCAGCGTCTTGCCATGCAGTGGGTTGTTGGCCTGCTTGGCCGGTGCGGGCGGGGGCGTATCGGTACTCATGCAGCCATTGTCGCAGGCTGCCAGAGACGCAATAGGCTCGCCGGCCCTAACCCTCAAACTGCGGGTGCAATTGCCGGATGCGGCTCATCGCCATCCCGGCAGCTGCCGTGCGGGTCTCCACGCCCAGCTTCACAAACACCCGCTCAAGGTGTTTCTTAACGGTCATGGGGCTGCTGCCCAGAATGTCGCCGATGTCTTTGTTGGTCTTGCCCTTGACCACCCAGTAGAGCACTTCCGCCTCGCGGGCGGTGAGCTTGAAAGATAAGCTCATGGCTTCAATGACGGCGGTGTCTGACACCTCGCGCATCACGATCAACCAATCGCCACCGGCATCGCTGTCGCCGATCTGTTGGTGCAGGCGGAAGGTCAAGCGCTTGGGGCCGCGTTCCAGGCTCAGCTTGGCCGGCTCGTCCCCGCGGGCTACCGTCTGCAGGCAGGCCTGCAACCAACCTAAAACTTCGGGCGGCGTGTTGGGCGCCTGGGTGCCGCAATAGCGCTCCAGCAGCTCACGTGCCAAGGGCGTTTGCCACATCAGGCAGCCATCGGCAGCGCGCACGGTGATGGTGGCGTAACCGAAGGCATCCAGCGCATTGCGGGTCTGACGCCGTTCGCGCGCGCCGGCCAGATGCACACCCATGCGGGCCAGCACTTCCTTGGGCTTGATGGGCTTGGTCACATAGTCCACCCCACCGCTCTCCAGTGCTGCCACCAAATATTCGGTCTCGGTAAGCCCCGTCATGAAAATGATGGGAATGTGCGTCGTCTGGGGTGCTGCCTTGAGGCGGCGGGCGACTTCAAAACCATCCATGCCGGGCATCATGGCGTCCAGCAAAATCACATCGGGCAAAGCCTGCATGGCGCGCATCAGGGCAGCCTCGCCAGAGGTGGCGATCAACACCGTGTAGCCGGATTCATCCAGCGCGTCGTGCAGCACTGAAAGGTTATCGGGCACATCGTCCACGATGAGCACCACATCGCTGTTGGCACGGTCCAGCGTACCGTCCAAGCGGGCGGCATCACTCGGGTCAACGGAGTTCATCAGCGGGGCTTGCATCGATCACTTTCTGCAATTGTTCGGCCATGGTTTCAAACTGGTACTGGCGGGCCAACGCCTCTTGCTGCGCAATGAACGCCGCACAATCAGGGTAATCCACCAGCAGGCTCTCCAGCTGGTTCAAAACGCCCCGGTAGTAGCCGAGGCTCGCCACCTCCAGCAAGGCGCGGCAGGCGCTGGCTGGCAAGACTCCGGCCGCAGCAGGCTCCATTCCCTGAGCTGCACGGGGGACAGCTTGCAACAAAATCTCCGCCGCCGGCTTGTCCACCCACACCAACTCCAGCCGGCGCTCCAGCCAGTCCAGTAACTCGCTGTGGCGCACGGGTTTGACGATGAAATCTTCCGGCGGCAGGCCCAGCCCGTTGTCCAGCCCCCGGTCAAACGCATTGGCAGACACGATGGCCACCTGCGGCTCGCTGCCACCCAGTGCCGGGTTCCCCCGGATGCGGCGCAGCGTCTCCCAACCGTCAATGCCCGGCATGGCGAGATCCAGCAACACCACATCAGGCTGCAGTCCGGCGGCCAGCAGGTCCAGGCAGTCGTGGCCACTGCCAGCGGTGCGCACTTCAAAGCCCAGGGGCTCCAACAGGCTCACCAGCAGCTCGCGGTCCGCCTCTTCGTTGTCCACCACCAGCACTTTACGGCGGGCTCCGGCATAGGCCACGCGCGGCTTGCTGTGGGGGGGCACTTGCTGTGCGCTGGCGGCGGGCATGTGCAAATCCGGCAGGAACAAGCGCACCTTGAACACCGAGCCCCGGCCGAGCACACTGGTTGCTGACAACTCGCCGCCCATGAGGTCGGTGAGCATCTTGGCAATCGTCAAGCCCAGGCCCGAGCCGCCCGACGTCACGGCTGCCCCCGATGCCGCAGTCGATCCGCGAGTGAAGGGCTCGAAGATGCGGTCCAACTCCTGCGCGGGCATGCCGGGGCCGGTGTCATGGATTTCGATGTGCGCCATTTCCCGCGCATAGCGCAGCACCAGGCGCACACTACCTGTGGCGGTGAACTTGATGGCATTGCCCAGCAGGTTGATGCAGATCTGCCGCAGGCGCTTTTCGTCCGCCCTTACCCACTCCGGCACCGCGCCTTGCACCTCAAACTGAAACTGCAGCCCCTTGGCAGCCGCCTGCAACTCAAACATGCCGGCCAATTCCGCCATGCCGTTGGCGAACTGCATGGGCTTCACATTGAGCGTGAGCTTGCCACTCTCGATGTGGGCCATGTCCAGCGTGCCTTCAATCAGAGACAACAAGTGTTCGCCACCCCGTTTGATCACGCTCACCGCCTGCTTGCGGTGGGGTGGAATGGCCGCGTCCTCGCCCATGAGCTGTGCGTAACCCAGAATGCTGTTGAGTGGCGTGCGCAGCTCATGGCTGATGGCGCTGATGTAACGGCTCTTGGCCTGGTTGGCCGCCTCCGCAGCTTGGCGGGCCTGCTCGGCCACGCGCTTGGCCTCCTGCAGGGCAATGTCCGTCAGGCGGTGAGACTCAATTTCCTGCAGGAGCAAATGACTCTGGCGGTTGGACTCTTCTTGCGCCACCTGCCGGCTCTTGTGCGCCAGCACCAGCCACCAGGCCACGATGCCGGACATCAACAACAGCGCTGCAAAGGTTTTACTGAACCCTGAGCGCAGCGCTGCTTCCACCGCAAAGCGCTGATCCGCCCATGCCGACATGGTGCCCATCTCCTGCTTGTAAAACATCGCAAACACGGTGGCCAGTAGCGGCAGGATGACCAGCATCAGCAGCAGGAAATGCCCCAGCCCGGTATCCAGAAACGGCCACACTCTTTTGGGCAACAGCCAGCGCAAGGCGGCGGACCATTGGGTGGCCAGGTTCGCATGCGGTTTGCACATGTCGCCACAGCGCGCATCCAGGGTGCAGCACAGCGAGCAAATCGAACCCTGATACGCTGGGCAATGGGCCATGTCCGGCCCTTCGTATTCGCGCTCGCATATCACACACTGGCGGGCTTGTAGCCGAACGTAGCTGCCCTGCGCGGCCGTGATATCTTGCTTTCTTGCCAAGTAATACTTGCCTTTGGTGAGCCACGCAATCAAGGGCGAGGTCACCATGGCCGTGACCAGGGCCACCACCGCCGAGAAAGCCTTGGCCAGTTCCCCGAAGAGGCCGAGGTAAGCCAGAATGGATAGCAGTGACGCCATTGCCATGGCGCCCACCCCCACCGGGTTGATGTCGTACAGATGCGCCCGCTTGAACTCAATGCCTTTGGGAGAGAGGCCCAGGGGCTTGTTGATGACCAGATCAGCCACCACAGCCATGATCCAGGCGATGGCGATGTTGGAATACAAGCCCAGCACCTCGCCCAGCGCCTGGAACACATTCATCTCCATCAGCATGAAGGCGATCACGCTGTTGAACAACACCCACACCACCCGCCCGGGGTGGCTGTGCGTGAGGCGCGAGAAAAAGTTGCTCCAGGCCAGCGAGCCGGCATAGGCGTTGGTGACATTAATTTTGAGCTGGGAGATCACCACGAACAGCGCTGTGGCCGCCACGGCCCAGCCCAAAGTCGGGAAGACGTATTCGTACGCGGCGAGATACATCTGGTTAGGGTCCACCGCCCGGTCGGTCGGCACGCTGGCCTGAATGGCCAGGTATGCCAAAAAAGCACCTCCGAGCATTTTGATGACGCCGAGAACCACCCAACCCGGCCCGCCCACCAGAACGCCAGCCCACCAGGAGACCCGATTCGTCGCGGTTCGCTGGGGCATGAAGCGCAAATAGTCCGCTTGCTCCCCCATCTGGGTAATCAGGGCAATGCCCACCGTCAACGCAGCACCAAAGAGGTGCAAATCAAACACACCGCCAACGCCCTTCTCACCAGCGTAGTGCGTGATGCCCGCAAAAGCCTGCGGGTCACGCACCAAAACAAAGCCGAACGGCACGATCAGCATGATCAGCCAGAGCGGTTGCGTCCAGATTTGCAAGCGGCTGATAGTGGACACGCCATGAGTGACCAGCGGAATCACCACCACCGCACAAATCAGGTAACCCCAAGTGGGCGGAATATCCAGGGCCAACTCCAGCGCATAGGCCATGACGGCCGCCTCCAGCGCAAAGAAGATGAACGTGAACGACGCATAGATCAGCGAAGTGAGCGTCGAGCCGATGTAGCCAAAGCCCGCGCCCCGGGTGAGTAAATCCATGTCCACCCCGTAGCGGGCGGCATACACACTGATGGGCAGACCGGCCAGAAAGATCACCAGCCCAGTCATCAGGATTGCCCAGAAGGCATTTACAAAGCCGTATTGCACCAGCAGGGTAGCGCCCACGGCTTCCAGAATCAGGAAAGAAGCCGCGCCGAAAGCCGTGTTGGCCACTCGCCATTCCGACCACTTGCGAAAGCGCTGCGGTGTGAAGCGCAGGGCGTAATCCTCCATGGTCTCGCTGGCGACCCAGTTGTTGTAGTCGCGACGGATTTTGACCACCCGCTGGGCAGGTGCTTCGGGCGGCGGTGGGAGCGGGAGGTCGATGGGCACAGCTGGCGGGGTGCAGTTTCCATGCCACCGGCCTGCGGCCTTTGGCGTATGGCACCACCACAGGGCACGGGGCTTGCTTAGGATGCACCATCTGCAGACATACCGGACCGACCATGGAACTGACCCCTCGTGAAAAAGACAAGCTCATGCTGTTTACCGCCGGATTGCTGGCGGAACGCCGCAAAGCCCGTGGCCTCAAGCTCAATTACCCGGAGGCCGTGGCCCTGATCAGTTGCTCCGTGATGGAAGGCGCGCGCGACGGCAAAACCGTGGCCCAACTGATGAGCGAAGGCCGCGCCGTGTTGACCCGCGCCGATGTGATGGACGGCATTGCAGAAATGATCCCCGACATCCAGGTGGAGGCCACCTTCCCTGACGGCACCAAGCTCGTCACCGTGCACCAACCTATCGTTTGAACACAACCCTCCAGAGAACGCCATGTCCAAAATTTCGAAATCCGCTCTTCTTTTGATAGCAGCTGGCGCAGTATCTACCAGCGCCAGTGCTCATATTGGCACCGAACTGCACAGCCATGGCAGCTTCATGACCGGCCTTCTGCACCCCTTGGGCGGCCTGGACCACCTGCTGGCCATGCTGGCGGTGGGTGTCTGGAGCGCCGTATCGGCACGCCGCGCCGGACCTGCCCTGCTCTGGGGACCGCTGGCCTTTGCCAACATGCTGGTGCTGGGCGCTTTATTGGGCCTGCAAGGACTGGGCGGTGTGGTTGTGGAGCCTATGGTGGCGGCCTCGGTGCTGGCGCTGGGCCTGCTGGTGCTGACCCGCCAAGGGATGAACGCTGCAGCATCCATGGCGCTGGTAGGTGGCTTTGCAGTGTTCCACGGGTTGGCGCACGGCGCCGAACTGGCGGCAACCGGCAACGCATTTGCTGCGGTTGCAGGCATGTTTGCCACCACCATTGCGCTGCACCTGACTGGCGTGGCATTGGGCTGGACCTTGCGTGCTGCCAACGTGTGGGCTACCCGCGCCACCGGCGCGGCTGTTGCGGCTTCCGGCGTGGCCTTGTTGATGCAACTGGCATGAAGGACAGCCCCATGATCCCCGGCGAACTCCTTCTTGACGACGGCGAACACCTGCTCAACACCGGCCGCCGCACCGTGACGGTGGTGGTGCAAAACCAGTCGGACCGGCCCATCCAGGTCGGCTCGCACTACCACTTTGCCGAAACCAATGGCGCACTCGGCTTTGACCGTGCGGTGGCGCAAGGCATGCGCCTGAACATCGCCTCCGGCTCGGCCGTGCGCTTTGAGCCCGGCCAACAACGCACCGTCGAACTGGTGAAGATTGCCGGCGACAGAATGATTTACGGCTTTCGCGGCCTGACCCAAGGGAGTCTTTGAACATGGCAACCATCGGACGCCGCGCGTACGCGGAAATCTTCGGCCCCACCACTGGCGACCGCGTGCGCCTGGCAGATACCGGCTTGATCATCGAGGTTGAAAAAGACTACACCCTGACTGCCGGAAGTTACGGCGAAGAAGTGAAGTTCGGCGGCGGCAAAACCATCCGTGATGGCATGGCGCAATCGCAACGCACCCGCGCTGAAGGCGCTGTAGACTGTGTGCTCACCAATGCACTCATCCTGGACCACTGGGGCATCGTCAAGGCCGACATCGGCTTGAAGGGCGGGCGCATTGTGGCCATCGGCAAGGCCGGCAACCCTGACACTCAGCCGGGAGTGGACATCATCATCGGGCCGGGCACAGAAATCATCAGCTGCGAGGGCAACATCGTCACCGCAGGCGGCATCGACTGCCATATTCACTTCATCTGCCCGCAGCAGATTGAAGAAGCACTCTCCAGCGGCGTGACCACCATGATGGGCGGCGGCACGGGGCCTGCCACCGGCACCTTTGCCACCACCTGCACCCCCGGCCCATGGAACATCGAGCGCATGCTGCAAGCAGCCGATGCCTTCCCCATGAACCTCGGCTTTTTCGGCAAGGGCAACGCCAGCCTGCCCGGCGCACTGCATGAGCAGATCAACGCCGGTGTGATCGGCCTGAAACTCCATGAAGACTGGGGCAGCACGCCGGCTGCCATCAGCAACTGCCTGGATGTAGCGGACGAAACCGAAATTCAGGTAGCCCTGCACTCTGACACGCTGAACGAATCCGGCTTTGTCGAGAACACGATTGAGGCCACCAAAGGCCGTGGCCTGTGCGCCTTCCACACCGAAGGTGCGGGTGGCGGCCACGCCCCTGACATCCTGAAGGTGGTAGGTCAGGCGAACTTTTTGCCCAGCTCCACCAACCCCACCATGCCCTACACCCAGAACACGCTGGACGAGCATGTGGACATGCTGATGGTTTGCCACCACCTGGACGCAGGCATCGCTGAAGACCTGGCTTTTGCCGAAAGCCGCATCCGCAAGGAGACCATTGCGGCTGAAGACATCCTGCACGACATGGGCGCGATTTCCATGATGAGCAGCGACAGCCAGGCCATGGGCCGCGTGGGCGAAGTCATCATCCGCACCTGGCAGACGGCCGACAAGATGAAGTCACAGCGCGGCTCGCTACCAGAGGACTCCTCACGGAACGACAACTTCCGCGCCAAGCGTTACGTCGCGAAGTACACCATCAACCCTGCGATTTCGCACGGCATCAGCCACGAAGTCGGCAGCATCGAAGTGGGCAAGTGGGCCGACCTGGTGATCTACAAACCCGCCTTCTTCGGTGTCAAACCCGCGCTGATCTTGAAGGGTGGCTTTATCGCCCATGCCGCCATGGGCGACCCCAATGCATCCATCCCCACACCGCAGCCTGTGCATTACCGCCCCATGTTCGGCAGCTTCGGAAGCGCGCTGCACAAAGGTTCGTTCACGTTCTTGTCGCAAGCGGGCTTGAACGCCGGCATCAAAGAACGCTTTGGCCTTGCGAAGAATGTGGCTGCGGTGAAAAACATCCGCGGCGTGCGCAAGCAGCACATGATCCACAACAGCTACTTGCCCACCATGGAGATCGATGCGCAAACCTACAGCGTGCGCGCTGACGGCCAGTTACTGACGTGTGAGCCGGCAGTCAAGCTGCCCATGGCACAGCGCTACTTTTTGTTCTGAAGCCGCATCATGCACGCTATGGAGATTCGCATCGATGACCTGCAAGGACCGGCCATTGCCGCCCTGCTGCAAGTGCACTTGGATGCGATGCACCAGCACTCGCCACCTGAGAGCGTGCACGCCCTCGATTTGGAAGCCTTGCGCCACCCGTCTATCACCTTTTGGACGGCGTGGGACGGTAATGCACTGATGGGTTGCGGCGCGCTCAAAACGCACAGTGCCACGCATGCAGAGCTCAAGTCCATGCGCACCGCCGCGGGCCATGAACGCAAAGGAGTTGCGCGCGCACTGCTGCGCCATATCGAAGCTGCTGCCCGGGCTCAGGGTGTGCAGCACATCAGCCTGGAAACCGGCACCAACGCACCGTTCTTCCCGGCCCACAGTCTCTATGAGAGTGAAGGTTTTGTAGATTGCGGCCCGTTTGCCGACTACCAGTTAGACCCTTACAGCAGGTTCATGACCAAAGCCCTGACCTGAGGGGTATGGCGCCCCTGCGCCACAATGCGGCCATCTACCAGAACACCTGAATTCTTATGCTCCAAGTCTCCAAATGCATCCCCCAGGGCCAAGGCCTGGCCCCGGTCCTCGTCAAGCGCGCTGCCACCGTCGAGCTGGACTGGGACGTGCGCCAGAAAAGCCGTTTTGACGCCACCGACTCCGCAGGCCGCCAGATCGGCGTGTTTCTGCCCCGTGGCACCGTGGTGCGCGGTGGCGATGTGCTGGTGGCCGAAGACGGATCGCTCATAGTAGCCCAAGCCGCGCCGCAAGCGGTGCTGAAGATCACCCACTGCCGCAACCACGGCACGCCCTTCGACCTGATCCGCGCGGCCTACCACTTGGGCAACCGCCATGTGCCTATTGAGCTGCAGCCCGACCACCTGAAGATTGAGCCCGATCACGTGCTGGCCGACATGCTGCGCGCCATGCACCTGATCGTGAATGCGGTAGACGAAGCGTTTGAGCCCGAGAACGGCGCCTATGCCACCGGTGGCCACCAAGGCGGCCATCATCATGGACACGATCACGACGACGATGGGCATGACCACAGCCATTCCCATGCCGGCCACAACCATGACCACGCGCCCAAGCCTGCAGGTACCCTGCGCGGCATTCCCGTGGCAGTGCAAGTCAAACCGCATGTGCATGGCCCGGATTGCAACCATGGTCACGACCATGACCACCACCACGGCGATCAGTAAACCCCAAACGCCATGCTCGACAGTAGCCTGATGCAGCTCATGTGGCTGGCCTCCCCGGCCTTGCCCATTGGCGGCTTTTCATACTCGGAATGCCTGGAAGCCGCCGTGGATACTGAGCGAGCTGCTACAGAAAGTGAAGCATCGGTCTGGCTGGTCGATCAACTGCACATGACGCTGGCTCGCTCCGAGCTGCCTGCGGTGGCCCAGGCCATTGCCGCCTGGCGCGCAGACGACCAGCACCGCATCGCCGAACTCAACGCCTGGGTGCTGCAAACCCGGGAGAGCGCCGAGTTGCGCTCCCAGACAGAGCAAATGGGCAAGAGCCTGCTCGAATGGTTGAAGAACCACACCACGGCCACGCCCGCGCAGATTGCCCTGCTCGCTTCGCAAGAACCGACCTACCCCATTGCATTTGCGCTGGCGGCCAGCGCTACACAGGCCCCATTGCGCGAGTGCCTGCTGGCGTTTGCATTCGGCTGGGCCGAGAACATGATGCAGGCCGCCATCAAGGCCGTGCCGCTGGGCCAAAGTGCCGGGCAGCGCATCCTGTCCGCGCTGACCGCCGAGGTTCCTTCCGCCGTCGATTACGCCCTGAGCGTGAGCGACGACACCCGCCAAGCCTTCAGCCCTATGCTGGCCATCCTGAGCAGCCAGCATGAGGTGCAGTATTCAAGGCTTTTCCGCTCCTAGCGCCCGTTGATATTGCGCAAGCAGCTCACTTTTTGATAGTAAACACCATGTCTGCACTTCACCACATCGCCAACCGCACCAAGACCCTCCCCCCGCTGCGCGTGGGCATAGGCGGCCCCGTAGGCTCCGGCAAAACCACCCTGCTGGAAATGCTGTGCAAGGCCATGCGCGATCAGTACGACCTGGTCGCCATCACCAACGATATTTACACCAAGGAAGACCAGCGCCTGCTCACCGTGAGCGGTGCATTGGCGGCCGAGCGCATCATGGGAGTGGAAACCGGCGGCTGCCCGCACACCGCCATCCGCGAAGACTGCTCCATCAACCTGGAGGCCATTGACCGCATGTTGGTGGACTTTCCCAACGCCGACATCGTGTTTGTGGAGAGCGGTGGCGACAACCTGGCAGCCACCTTCAGCCCCGAGCTGAGTGACCTGACCATCTACGTGATTGATGTGGCTGCCGGCGAGAAGATTCCCCGCAAAGGTGGCCCAGGCATCACCAAGAGCGACTTGTTCGTCATCAACAAAACCGACTTGGCCCCCCACGTAGGCGCCAACCTGGATGTGATGCGCGCTGACACCGAGCGCATGCGCAACACCCCCAAGGGCATGAAGCCCTTTGCCATGACCAACCTCAAAGACCTGACCGGCTTGAAAGAGGTGATTGCGTTCATCGAAACCAAAGGCATGCTCAAGGCCGGCTAGAATACGCAGCTCTGGAAGCTTGGCCGAGCGGTTTAAGGCACCGGTCTTGAAAACCGGCGAGGGTTTATCCCCTCCGTGAGTTCGAATCTCACAGCTTCCGCCAAATACCTCTTTGGCGCAGTGCTCAGGCGGCACACCGCCGCCTCATGACCACCGACGCATCCCTTCCCCCTCTCTCGGCGCTGTTCAAGCACCAAGCCTTCGTCCGTTACTGGTTTGCCCGCATTGCCGGCATCATGGGCAACCAGATGCTGATGGTGGCGGTTGCGTGGCATATGTACGACCTGACCTCCAGTGCCTGGGACCTCGGACTCGTGGGACTGTTCCAATTTGTGCCAGCGCTCGTGATGACGCTGCCCGCCGGGCATGTGGCCGACCGCCTGCACCGTGGCCGTATCTTTGCGGCCTGCATGGCCTTGCAGGCCGGCGTGGCGATCACGTTGCTGAGCGCCACCCTGGGAAACTATGCATCCCGTGAACTCATCCTGCTCATCTCCGTCGTGCTGGGTCTGGCCCGCGCCTTCCAGATGCCGGCGCAGCAAGCCCTGGTAGCGCTGCTGGTGCCCACTAACTTGCTCGGGCGCGCGGTGGCACTGAGCTCCACCGGCATGGAGATCGCGGTCATCAGCGGGCCTGCGTTGGGCGGGCTGCTCTACGCGCTGGGACCTACCAACGTGTATGTCTGCTGTACCGCGCTGATGTTGCTGGCCACTGGCTTGATTCTGGCCGTGCACTACCAGCACAAGCCTTCCAACTTGGCTGCCAACTGGTCCACCCTGTTTGCCGGCGTGCGCTTTGTGTGGGAGCGCAAGTTGCTGCTGGGCGCCAGCTCGCTGGACTTGTTTGCGGTGCTGCTCGGCGGCGCCACTGCCTTGCTGCCGATTTATGCGCGCGACATCCTGCACACCGGACCCACCGGCTTGGGCTTTTTGCGGGCGGCCCCTGCAGTGGGCGCGCTCGCCATGTCACTGGTGATCACCCGCTGGCCCTTGCGCCGGCATGTGGGCAAGCGGCTGCTGAGTGCCGTGGCAGTGTTCGGGCTGGCCACCGTGCTGTTCGGCCTGTCCGAATCATTCTGGCTGTCCATGTTCGCGCTCACCGTGACAGGTGCAGCAGACTGCATCAGCGTGGTCACCCGCAATACCTTGGTGCAATTGGAAACGCCCGATGAGATGCGCGGGCGCGTGGCCGCAGTGAATTCCATTTTCATCGGCGCGTCCAACCAGCTGGGCGAATTCGAATCGGGCGCCACTGCGGCAATGTGGGGTCCGGTGAGCTCAGTGGTAGTGGGCGGCATCGGCACCATGCTGGTTGCAGGTTTGTGGTTCAAGCTGTTCCCGGCTTTGGCCCACCGCGACCACATGGAGCCCCAAGGCAAGCTGTAAACGGCTGCTGAACGTTCAAGTCCACAAGTCCAGCGGCGGGTCGGCTACGACAGCCCGCAAGATGTCAGATCGGGACACAAAGCCGCGCACCGCACCCGCCTCATCGACCACCGGTAAACCGGGCAAGCCGGTATCCAACAGCACGCGCGCAAGCCGGCGGATGTCGGTATCCGCAGCCACGCTGGGTACCGGGGTCCACATCACGTCCTGCACGCTCTGGGCCAGAAAGGCTCGCCACACCAATGCATGTGCATCGGCTTGGGGCAGATGCTCTGCGCGGGTCAACTCCGCGCGGGTAAGCAGCCCCACCAGAACGCCCTCCGCTGACACCACGGGAGCCTGTGCAATGCCGTGTTGGTTGAGCAGCGCCCAGGCGCCTTCAATGGTTAAGGTGTCCGGGACCGTCACCACCTCCAAGCTCATGATGTCGGCCACCCGGGTCAATGGCTGCCGGGTTTGCGCGGGTTTGCGAACCTCGCCATACGCCGCCAATGCCGTCCGGTGCGCGATGTCGGTGGCAGGCGCTTCATGGGCAGGAGCGTTCAGCACATCGGCAAAGCGCAGAGGGCTATGGTCTTGGGCATCCAGCCCCAGCGCTTCGATCCGGCGGGTGCGTGCAGCGCGGCGCATGCCGGCTACCTTACCCAACTCTTCGAGCGAGCCCCGGAATATCTGCCCTGCTGTACCGTAAACCGAAAACATGGCGTCCCCCTGCATGGCCGGGCGGGCCGCAGCGCAGCCCGTTCAGTCCGGATTGGACAGGAAAATTTCCTGCAAGTCACTCAAAAAGTCGAAGCCTTTGACCGTAGGGCGCACGCGGGCAAAGTCCCGCACGATCAGGCCTTTGCGCTCAGCCTCCTCCAGCCCCTTTTGGATGGCGGTAATGGCCAGACCGGTGCGCTCGGTAAAGTCGCGCAACCCGAAGCCATTGCGCAGGCGCAAGGCATTGAGCATGTACTCAAATGGCAAATCGGCGCGGGCCACTTCCTCGTCTTGCGCCACCGCATGGCCGGCCAGCGCCTGCTCCATGTAGCGGGCCGGGTCACGAAAGCGCACCTGCCGCACCACCCGGTGCGCAAAGCTGAGTTTGCTGTGCGCGCCAGCGCCTATGCCCAGATAGTCGCCAAACTGCCAGTAGTTGACGTTGTGAAAACAGCGGTGACCTTGGCGCGCATAGGCTGACACCTCATACCGGTCCATCCCGGCCGCAGCGGTGGCTTCGGTAATGCGGTCCAACATCGCGTAGGCCGTGTCGTCTTCGGGGATCTGCGGCGGGAACTTGGCGAAGTAGGTATTGGGCTCGATGGTCAGGTGATAAATCGAGATGTGCGGCGGCTGGAATTGCAGTGCGGTGGCCAGGTCTTCATCGAGCTGCGCCTGCGTCTGCCCCGGCAGGGCGTACATGATGTCGAGGTTGAAGGTGTCGAACGAGGCAGCCGCCTCTTCCACCGCGGCTAGGGCCTGCGCGCGGTCATGCACCCGGCCCAAGGCTTTCAGATGGGTATCGTTAAAGCTTTGCACCCCGATGGACAGCCGCGTCACGCCCGCGCCCCGGAAAGCCTTGAACCGGTCTTTTTCAAAGGTGCCGGGGTTGGCCTCCATGGTGATTTCGCAGTCCGCCTCCAGCCGCAGCCGGGCACGGATATCGCCCAACAAGCGGTCTATGGACTCGGGCGAAAACAGGCTGGGCGTGCCGCCGCCGATGAAGATGCTGTGGATGTTGCGCCCCCAGATTAGGGGCAGAGCGGCCTCCAGGTCGGCAATGACCGCGTCGATGTAACGCTGTTCTTGCACGCCGTCTTTGGCTTGCTCGTGAGAGTTGAAGTCACAGTAAGGGCACTTCTTGATGCACCACGGCAGGTGCACATACAAAGACAAAGGAGGCAGCGCGCTGAACTGCAAGCTGCCCGGGCGCATGTAGTGCTGAATGTCGCGCTGTACCGCGGCAGCGCCCTCTGCAACAGGCGTGATCGGAATCATGCGGCTCAGGCCCCAAGCCAGTTCGTGCGGATCAGGGCCGCCATGGTCGCAGCCGCGCGGCCGCGGTGGCTATGGGCGTTTTTCACTTCCACCGGCAGCTGGGCAAAGGTCTGGCGGAACTCGGGGATCCACATCACCGGGTCGAAGCCGAATCCGTTGCTGCCCACCGGCTCGGACGCAATCTGCCCGACCACACGGCCCACGGCAATCAACGGCTCAGGGTCGTCCACACTGCGCACCGCCACCAGGGTGCTGACCAGCGCAGCTCGGCGGTTAGTCACGTTCTTCATTTGTTCCAGCAGGGCTGTGACGTTGTTGTCGTCCCCTTTGGCGTAGCCGAAC
Organism: Comamonadaceae bacterium; assembly: GCA_027488985.1. Lineage (GTDB taxonomy): Bacteria > Pseudomonadota > Gammaproteobacteria > Burkholderiales > Burkholderiaceae_C > Allorhodoferax > Allorhodoferax aquaticus. The sequence goes on from JAIYAR010000014.1 coordinate 150,028, forward strand.
TGGGTGGCGTAATAGGCCGTATCCACGCCCGGCAATCCGCCAAAGGCGTCCACACACAAACCGGCGTCATCGGCCAGCGCGGGCAAGCCGGTGTGCTGGGCTGCGTTGCGCGCCTTGGCCAGTGCGTTTTCAATAAAAGTGCGAAACGGCTCGGGCGACTCGGGCACGCCCAGGTCGCCCTGGCGCACCAGCTCACAACCCAACGGAGCAAACATGGCATTGAGCTCGGCGAGCTTGCCCTGGTTATTGGATGCAAGAACAATCTTCATAAGAAATAGGTCTCTGGCGCCCGCGGAATATGCGCGAGCAGCTATTATTTTGATAGTGCTTGATGCTGCAACAGCATGAGTTCACCCACGCCTTTTTCGGCCAAGGTCAGCAGTTGGTCCATCTCGGCGCGGGTAAAGGCCACGCCTTCGGCCGTGCCTTGCACTTCTACAAAGTGGCCGGCACCGGTCATCACCACATTCATGTCGGTATCGCAAGCCGAATCTTCGGTGTACTCCAGGTCCAACAAGGGCGTACCTTCCACAATTCCGACGCTGATGGCGGCCACAGCCGCAATGATGGGTGTCTCAGCAATCTTGCCGGAGGCCAGCAAACCATTGACCGCGTCTTGCGCAGCCACAAAGGCGCCGGTGATGGCTGCGGTCCGGGTGCCGCCGTCCGCCTGGATCACATCGCAATCGAGCTGGATGGTGCGCTCACCCAGTTTTTTCAGGTCGAACACTGCGCGCAGCGAGCGACCGATCAACCGCTGAATCTCTTGGGTACGGCCGGTTTGCTTGCCGCGTGCGGCCTCCCGGTCGCTGCGGCTATGCGTGGCGCGGGGCAACATGCCATATTCGGCAGTGACCCAACCTTCACCGCTGCCGCGTTTGTGCGGAGGCACTTTTTCTTCGACCGAAGCGGTGCACAGCACCTTGGTATTGCCGAACTCAATCAACACCGAGCCCTCGGCGTGCATGGTGTAGTGGCGGGTGATGCGCACCGGGCGCAGTGCATCGGCGGCGCGGGCGCCTTGGCGGACAAATGCTGTCATGGGTCGTTCCTCATAGGTCCGGGCAGGCCGGAGAAGCGGTCAAAGCTTGCGGGCAGCCGAGCGGCGGATGGCCTCGTTAATCTCGGCGATCGAACGTTCAATGGCCGCGTCGTCCAAGTCATCCACTTCTGAGTCCGCCCACGCGGCTTGGACTGTGGAGGCAAACACGCCTTCGCTGATGCTGTCTGTCGAAATCGTGCCCTTGGTGGACTCGAAGCTGTCCGGCGTCTCCCACTCCATCGCGATCACGGTCACGTTATCGCAATGCGGCCCGCCCTTGAGCATGGCTTGCTCCACCAAGTCAGGCGCGGAATCGCCCACGGGCTTTTGCGACAGGTGGTACACGATGTCACTGTCCTGCAGCGGTCCCCACAAGCCATCCGAGCACAGCATGATGCGGTCGCCCTGGTGCAAGGGCACCGGCCCGGTCACATCAAACACCGGACGAGTCGGCGAACCCAGGCAAGTGAAAAGCACATTGCGGTTGAAGCCGACGGGCGCACCGCTAGGCCGGTCCATTTCACGCTGCTCCGAATAAGAATGGTCGCGGGTGCGTGCCAGTAATTCACCTTGGCGCACAAAGTACAGCCTCGAATCCCCGCAGTGCACCCAATGGGCCGAGCCCGCTTGCAACACGACTGCCACCAGGGTGGTGCGCGGTGTATCCGGCAGATTGCGTTCAGCGGCGTATCGCAGGATCTGGCGATGGGCAGCCAGAATGGCTTTGTTGAAAAAATCACGCACATCCATCAGCTCGGGATGGGCTTCCTTCTGGTACAGCGCAGAGATCACCTGCAATGCCATTTGGGACGCAACCTCGCCCTCGGGATGTCCGCCCATTCCATCCGCAAGCAAAAACAGACCGGACGACTTGGTGTAGCAGTAGCCCATGCGGTCTTCGTTTTTTTCACGACCGCCTTTGCGGCTGATCTGGAAGACGGAAAACTTCATTTGGCCTTGCCGGCAGCCGGTGCGGTCGCGCCACCCATGACGGTCTTCTTGGTCTCGGACACCATGGAGTCAAACTGCATGCGCACTTTTTCGGTTACCGTGAGCTTGGTGTAGCGACGCTCTCCCTCGCGCGACAACTCTTTTTGCAAGGCAAAAACGGATTGCGGGCGCGACAAGGGGTCGAGGGACATGCACCACTCCACCACCTCAATCAGGTTGTCAGAGTACACGCCGCGCAGCCGTGCCAAAGATGTGGTGATCCGGTCTTTGTCCAAGCGCTGGGGCGCTTCGTTGGGCGGATAGCCCTGCATACAGGCATAGATGCACGCACCGATGGCGTAAATATCCGTCCACGGCCCCATGGAAGCGTCGCGACGGTACATCTCAGGGGCGGCAAAGCCGGGGGTGTACATCGGGCGGATGAAATTACCTTCTTTGCTCAGCACTTCGCGCGCGGCACCGAAGTCAATCAATACGGAGCGGTTGTCGTCGGTGATGAAAATGTTGGCCGGCTTGATATCCAAGTGAAGCATCTTGTGCTGGTGCACGATGCGCAATCCGCGCAGGATCTCATCAAACAGTGAGCGAATGGTGGACTCGCGGAATACCTTGCTTTTTTTCTGGTCCCGTGCGGTCACGATGAAATCCTGAAGGGCAGCGCCTTCCAGGTAGTTCATGACCATGTAAACGGTTTCATTCTCGCGAAAAAAGTTCAACACGCTCACCACTGACGGGTGAGAGATTTGCGCGAGCGAGCGGCCTTCTTCAAAAAAGCTTTTCAGGCCCAGCCGGTAAAGCGACAGCTTTTCAGACTGCACCTGGGGCAGCAGTTCGCCGGGAGCACGGGTAGCCAATGAAGAGGGAAGGTATTCCTTGACTGCCACCTGCTGGCCTTCGGAATCCAATGCCAGGTACACCAAGCCGAAACCGCCGGCCGCAACCTTGCGGATGATGCGGTAGCCGCCGATGATGGTGTCCGGAGGAAGAGGCGCTGGCTTGACCTTTGACATAGGGGCAGTGGGAATGCTCGTGAGGTTCGTTTGAAACGGGTTATTCTCGGGGCCGTTTCCATCGCCGCGAAAGCCCTTGATGCCAGTTTACAGCATGACCGGCTATGCCAGTGCACAGCACAGCACAGCCACCACCGCCCCCGAGGGCGAATCCCGGACACAACCCGTCACCCAGCTCGGTCTGGAGGTCCGCTCGGTCAATAGCCGTTTCCTGGACCTCACATTCCGCCTGCCCGAAGACTTGCGCCAGTTTGAACCCGCCTTGCGCGAGCTACTGGGCGGCAAACTCAAACGCGGCAAAGTGGAAGTGCGTGCTTCGGTAGAGACCACCAGCGCCACTAACATCCCGGACCCCACCCCCAAACTGCTGCAAAAGCTCAACGCCACCCAGGACAGCATCCGGGCCTGGCTACCCACAGCCAACCCCCTGAGCGTGGCCGACGTGATCCGCCTGGCCGCTGCCGAGCAAGGCACTAGCCGTGACTGGAGCGCCGATGTCATGCCTTTGGCTGAAAAGGTATTGAAAGAACTGCTGAGCGCCCGCCAGCGCGAGGGAGCCCGTCTTGCCACCATGTTGTTGGGCCACATTGCCCAGTTGCGCACACTGGCCGAGCAGGCCGGGCCCTTGGTGCCCAAATTGGTGGAACAGCAGCGCCTGCGCTTCATGGAACGCTGGAAAGAGGCCATGGCCCTGACAGAAGGCGCCACACTGCCGGAAGCTGCCCAAGACCGGGCACTCACCGAAGCCACTGCGTTTGCCATCCGCATTGATGTGGCCGAAGAGATCACCAGACTGAACTCCCACTTGGACGAGCTGGAGCGGCTGATCAAAAAAGGCGGAGAGATCGGCAAGCGCCTGGATTTCCTGATTCAGGAGCTGCACCGGGAAGCGAACACCTTGGGCTCCAAATCTGCCGCGTTGGAACTGACCCACATCTCTGTGGACATGAAGGTTTTGGTCGAACAAATGCGGGAGCAGGTCCAGAACATAGAATAAGGCGACTTTAGACACCGCATCACGGAGCCTCAGTCAATGGACTACCCCGGAAACCTCTTTGTCGTCGCAGCCCCCAGCGGGGCCGGTAAGTCCAGCTTGTGCAAGGCCTTGTTGGAGCTGGACTCCCGCCTGCAACCCTCCGTTTCACACACCACGCGTCCCCCCCGTGGCCAGGAAAAGCATGGCCGCGAGTATTTCTTTGTCTCCCAGCAGGAATTCGACGCCATGGTGGAGGCAGATGCCTTTGTGGAATGGGCACACGTGCATGCCAATCGTTATGGCACCTCCAAAAAGGCGATCGAAGACCGCATGGCCATGGGCGCTGATGTCATTCTTGAAATCGACTTCCAGGGTGCCGTGCAGATCAAGAATGTGTTTGCCAACGCGGTCTGCATCTTCATCCTGCCTCCGAGCTGGGAAGAGCTGCGCTCCCGTTTGGAACGCCGTGGGGAAGACAGTTCCGAAATCATCGATATGCGCATGAAAAACGCGCAATTGGAAGTTGCCCAGGTTGGAAAGTTCGACTTCGTTATAATCAACGAGTTGTTTGACCGTGCGCTTTTCGATCTGAAAGCCATTGTCCACTCTCAGCGACTCAAGATTTCAGCCCAGCGTCGCGCGCGTGCTGAAACATTTCAAGCGTTGAACATCCTCTAGCTTTCCGGAGAATTCCATGGCCCGCATCACTGTTGAAGACTGCCTCGAGCAGATTCCTAACCGTTTCCAATTGGTTCTGGCTGCCACTTACCGTGCCCGCATGTTGAGCCAAGGCCACACCCCAAAAATCGAAAGCAAGAACAAGCCCGGCGTCACCGCGCTGCGCGAGATTGCTGCCGGTAAAGTCGGCTTGGAAATGCTCAAAAAAGTACCGCTGTAAATTCAGCCTGCTTATGCGAAAAGCACCGCTTGCGGTGCTTTTTTCGTTTCCGGCACACAAGCCCCCCAGCCACGCTACATTTACACCATGGGCAGCCTTATTCAAACACCTCCAAGCACTTCGAATAGCGGCAAATCGGCCAAACCCGGCTCTCCTGTGGCTGCGGTCAATGCTGCTGCAGCCAGTTTTGCCGGATTGACAGCCAAACTGGACTACTTGAACAGCAGCGATGTGGAGCAGGTGCGCCTTGCCTACCGGTTTGCCGACGAGGCACATTTGGGGCAACTCCGCAACAACGGGGAGCCCTACATCACCCACCCGATTGCCGTAGCGGCGCAATGTGCCGAATGGAAACTCGACGCCCAAGCCCTGATGGCAGCCTTGCTGCACGATGCACTCGAAGACTGTGGCATTACCAAAATTGAGCTGATCGAAAAGTTCGGTTCCCCGGTAGCCGAATTGGTGGACGGCCTGACCAAGCTCGACAAACTGCAGTTCAACACCCGCGAAGAAAACCAGGCTGAATCGTTCCGCAAGATGCTGCTGGCCATGGCGCGCGACGTGCGGGTTATCTTGATCAAGCTTGCCGACCGTTCGCACAATATGCGGACCCTTTCGGATGTGCCGCGCAGCAAGTGGAGCCGGATCTCGTCCGAGACCTTGGATATATACGCTCCCATTGCTCACCGGTTGGGCCTGAATCAAACCTACCGAGAGCTACAGGACCTGTCGTTCCAACACCTCAGCCCCTGGCGATATGCCATTTTGGCCAAGGCAGTCTCCAAAGCGCGAAGCAGACGGCGCGATTTGATTCAAAAAGTGCAAAAGGAAGTTGAAGGAGTTTTCACTGAAGCGAAGATGCCCATCCGCATTGCGGGGCGCGAAAAAACGCTGTATTCCATCTACCAGAAGATGGATAAAAAACACCTGAGCTTTGCCCAGGTCACAGATATCTACGGCTTCCGCGTGCTGGTGCCCAACATCACCGACTGCTATACGGCCTTAGGGCTTTTACATCAGCTCTACAAACCGGTACCTGGTAAGTTCAAAGACCATATTGCGATTGCCAAGGTCAATGGCTATCAATCCTTGCACACCACCCTGGTAGGTCCGGCCGGCATCAACATCGAATTTCAAATGCGGACAGAGGCCATGCATCTGGTGGCTGAGTCCGGGGTGGCAGCCCACTGGCTCTACAAGGTCAACAACCCGGAAGACGGCACAGCCGACCGGCTGGGCACCAAGTGGCTGCAATCCTTATTGGATATCCAGGACGAGACCCGAGACGCGGCGGAGTTTTGGGACCACGTCAAAGTGGACCTCTTTCCCGACGCGGTGTACGTTTTCACGCCCAAAAGCCAGATCATGGCACTCCCCCGTGGCGCCACCGTGGTGGACTTTGCCTATGCCATCCACAGCAATATCGGGGATCGCACGACTGCCGCTCGCATCAACGGCGAACAAGTGCCATTGCGTACTGAGCTTAAAAACGGCGATGTAGTCGAGGTAGTGACTGCACCGGTATCTACTCCGAACCCGGCATGGCTTGGATTTGTGCGCACAGGCCGTGCCCGCTCCAAAATCCGCCACCATTTGAAAACCATGGCACAAAATGAGTCTGAAGGACTGGGTGCCAAGCTGCTTGCGCAAGCGCTGCGGGCGGAGGGCATCGAGAGCTTTCCGGAGGATAACCAGGCGTACGCCCCCCTCTGGGACAAGCTTCTGCGCTTTACCGGCAACAAGACAAAACAAGAGCTGCTCACCGACATAGGCCTTGGCAAACGGATTGCCAACATCGTGGCCAAGCGCATGGTCAACTTGTTGAGCGATGCAGGCGAACGACCTGACGCCTTGCTTCTTACCCGCGAGCGCTTCACCGCGCACGAATCCAACTCTCTCAGCTCCATCACCCTGGATGGCAGTGAGAATGCATCTGTGCAATTTGCTCCTTGTTGCCGCCCCATACCCGGAGACGCCATCGTTGGCTACCTAGGCCGTGGAGAAGGTCTGGTGGTGCACATGGCTGAGTGCGGTGTGGCGAAGAAGCTCCGACACAAAGACAGCGAGCGCTTTATTGGCGTTGAATGGTCCGATGAACCGGTGCGCGCATTTGAGACCGGTATTGTGGTGACTGTCACGAATGGCAAAGGAGTACTGGCCAAGGTAGCCGCGGCGCTGGCTTCTGCAGAGGCCGACATCATTCACATCGACATGGGTCAAGACGGTGTGCGCGACGCGTCCGACATGCGCTTGATCGTTGGCGTACGCGACAAAGCCCATATGGAGATTGCTTTACGCAATCTGCACCGCACGCCCTCAGTGTTGCGTGCTCAGCGCACCAGCAATAGCGCCGGGTAAGCGTTTTTATCCAGGCTGTTCAGGCGGACTTGGGTGATGGGTACTGCACCCGCAGTACCTCGATGGCGCACACCCGGTCAGGCATAACCAATTTGAGCTCGTCGCCTTCGCGTGCTTTGAGCAAGGTGCGCGCAATGGGCGAAATCCAGCTCACCTCGCCCGCCGCACTGTTGGCCTCGTCAATACCTTTGATGGTGATGGTGCGCTCCACATCCTGGTCGTCCACATAGGTCACGGTGGCACCGAAGAAAATCTGTTGGTTGCCATGATGCAGAGAGGGGTCTGTCACTTCCGCAATCTCCAGACGCTTGGTCAGGAAACGGATGCGACGGTCGATTTCGCGCAGGCGTTTTTTGCCATAAAGATAATCGCCGTTTTCCGAGCGGTCGCCATTGCTGGCAGCCCAGTGCACGATGTCGACAATTTTGGGGCGCTCGTTGTCGATCAGGTCGAGCAACTCATCGCGTAGCGTAGCGAAGCCTTGGGGGGTGATGTAGTTTTTGCCGCCGGCCGGCAGCGCAGGCAGTTGCAGCTCATCGTCGTCTGCACCATCGGACTCTTTGGTAAAAGCCTTGCTCATGGATGTGCCTATTGGGGAATCAGAATAAGAAAAAGGTCTGCAACCTTGCGATTGCAGACCTTTACTTTTTGGTGCGGCTGGCAGGAATCGAACCCACGACCCCTTGGTTCGTAGCCAAGTACTCTATCCAGCTGAGCTACAGCCGCTAAGCTTCGTATTCTAGCACGCTTTTTTTCGTGCTATCCGGAAATTCCGGAGAAACTTTTCAAACGTCCATTTCTCGGCGTTCGAGATGGATGTAGTTTAACCTGCCCGCAGACCCAAAATAGCTCTCGCCTCGGAAGGATTTGCAATTGTTCGTCCTGCACGCTGGGCACACGCTGCTAGCGCTTCGATGAGCACACCATTGCCAGTGGCGCGCGTACCGTCGGGCAAATAGAAAGTATCTTCGAGACCGGTCCGCAACATGCCTCCCAGATCGGCAGTCTTCTGGTGCACCGGCCAGATCTCGGTGCGGCCAATCAAGGTGGTTTGCCATACGCTGTCGGACGCCATGTACTTCGGCAAGAGTGAAAGCAGGTCCGCATCGCAGGGCATGCCGGAAGCCACGCCCATCACCAGGTTGTATTCCGCCCTGCCCATGTCGGGCTTGAGCATGCCGTTCTTCAGATACATGGTCACCGACCGGACGATGCCCACATCAAAGCACTCGAACTCGGGGTGGGTGCCGCACTCCTGCATCACATCGAGAAACTGCTGCACCTTGGCCACCGGGTTATCAAATACCATGGGCGGCCAGGCCCAGCTGCCGTCTTCCTTGAGCTTGAGGTAATTCAGACTGCCCGCGTTGCAGGCGGCAATTTCAGGCTTGACGCGGCGTATGCAGTTCAAGGGGCCGCTGATGTCTTTGCCCACCACGCCGGTGGTCAGGTTGATGATCACGCCCGGGCAGGCCTCGCGGATGGCATTCACAATGCTTTCGGCTACATCCGGGTCCCAACTGGGCATGTGCCCAAGGCCGTCTTCCTGCATGCGCATATGGATGTGCATGATGCTGGCGCCGGCATTGAAAGCATCGCGCGCTTCAGCCGCCATCTGGGCGGGCGTGACAGGTACGGGGTGCTGCTTGGGGTTGGTCAACACGCCGGTCAAGGCGCAGGTCAATATGGCTTTGTCCATGGGATTCCTCAGTGTGTTTCAGTGGGGGCCACATCCGCCCCGAGGCTCAGCTCCACCAGCACCGCGCCGGCTTCCACCTGCTCGCCCGTAAGAGCGTGTACCGCCTGCACTTGGCCCGCCTGTTCGGCACAGAGCCACATTTCCATCTTCATAGCCTCCACGCAGACAAGTTGCTGGCCCTCTCTAACCGCATCGCCCGGCGCCACCAGCACCTGCGTGACCTTGCCGGCCACAGGCGATAGTGCACGGCTGGCATCTTTCAAAGCATCCGCATCGGGGAAGGCCGACACCTCGCTGAACACATGGCTGTAGCCCGCATGCGCCACATGCCATGCACCCGCAGCGAACACGGCAATGGCGGTCTGCGCCACACCATCCAGCTCCAGACGCAAAACTGCGTCTTGCCAAGCGATGACGCGGGCCTGCGCTGTCACCCCATCCATCGTGATGGTGGTCAAGCCTAGACCATCGCTGCTGATGCGCACGGTGCGCACCACTTCACCGCACTGCAACCGCACGCTGTAGGCCGACACACTGTTGGCCCGCCAGCTGCTGCATTGCTGCTGCGCCAACGCCAAGGCAGCAACTTGCCAGGCCGCCATGGAAGGCACCGGGGCTTGCAGCAGCGGCTCGCCCTGCTCCAGCCACTGGTCGATCAGCGTGGTGGTCATACGCGCTTCGCGGAAGGCGGGGTGATCCACCAAATCGCTCAGGAAACGACCGTTGTTCTTCAAACCGAGCAGAGGTGCGTTCGCCAATGCTGCACGCAGGCGGCGAATGGCGTCGCTACGGTCACGCCCGTGCACGATGACTTTGGCCACCATCGGGTCGTAGAACGGCGAAACCACACTCCCTTGCCGAATGCCATCGTCGATCCGCACGCCGGGCTGCAACGCACGATCAGGCTGCCAATAGGCCACGGTGCCGGTCTGCGGCGCAAAGCCGGTGTACGGGTCTTCGACATACAGGCGTGCCTCAATGGCATGGCCGCTGAGGCGGATGTCCTCCTGCCGCGCGGGCAAGGGCTCGCCCGCTGCTACTTGCAGCTGCCACTCCACCAGGTCGAAACCGGTGATGCATTCGGTAACCGGATGCTCCACCTGCAGACGCGTGTTCATCTCCAAAAAGTAGTGTTTGAGGTGCTCATCCACAATGAACTCCACCGTGCCCGCTCCGCGGTAGCCCACCGCCAAAGCAGCGGCCACTGCATCGCGGCCCATGGCCTCGCGCATGGCAGGGCTGACCACCGGGGACGGCGCTTCTTCAATCACCTTTTGCCGGCGTCTCTGGGCCGTGCAGTCGCGCTCACCCAAATACACCGCGTTGCCGTGCGCATCTGCGAACACTTGTATTTCGATGTGGCGGCCGTTGTCTATGAGGCGCTCCAACATCAGCGTGCCATTGCCGAATGCGCTGATGGCTTCACGTCGGGCGCCCTCCAAACCGGGCTGCAGTTCGGCGTCGCTGCGGATCAGTCGCATGCCGCGTCCACCGCCGCCGGCCACGGCTTTCACCAGCAGCGGGTAGCCCAGTTTGTGCGCCTCCTGCGTCAACACCGCGTCGCTCTGGTCCGCTCCCAGGTAGCCCGGTGCGCAGGGCACGCCGGCTTGCGACATGCGCTGCTTGGCCAAGGCCTTGTCGCCCATGGCGGTGATGGCGTCCGGCGGCGGGCCGATGAACACCACACCCGCATCGGCACAGGCCTTAGCGAACGCAGCGTTCTCGCTCAAGAAGCCATAGCCGGGGTGCAAAGCGTTTGCGCCGGTTCTGTGAGCCGCTTCCAGAATGGCGTCGACCCTGAGGTACGACTCGGCGGCCGGTGAAGGGCCGATGTGCACGGCCTCATCGGCAAGGGCCACATGGGGTGCGTCGCGGTCGGCATCGCTGTAGACGGCCACGGTTTGGTAGCCTAGTTTGCGGGCGGTGCGGATGACGCGGCAAGCAATTTCACCGCGGTTGGCGATCAGAATTTTGCTGAAGATCATGCGTCCTCCCGCTGTGGCGCCTGCGGGGCAATGCGCTTTGCTCCGTGTCCCCCGCCCGCTTTGCGGGCTCCTCCTTGACCTACGCAAAGCGCATCACCCCACAGGCTTGGAGTGGCTTTGTTGGTTGACCATAAATTCATATCACGGCCCAAGTTGGTTTGCGTTTTTGTAGGAATGAGGTCATGCCCTCTAGGCCCTCGGCGCTTTGCGCTGAATTTGCGAATACGGCGGCGGCTTGCTCCACCAGATCAGCAGCCGGGCTAAAGCGCGCTTGCTGCATCAAGGCTTTGGTGGCGGCGAGGGCGCCGGGGGCGCAGGCCAATATGTCGGAGAGCACGCGGTTCAGTGCCTGGTGCAGGTCGTCAGCACTGCACAGCTCATGAACCAAGCCCAAGCGATGCGCGGCAGCGGCGTCCAAGCGCCCGCCGGTCACGGCCAAGCGTTTGGCCTGCGAATAGCCCAAGCGCTCGACCAGAAACGGTGCGATCTGCGCGGGCACCACGCCCAGCGACGTCTCGGGCAGGCGGAACGAAGCACTGTCGTCCGCCAGCGCCACGTCGGCCACACAGGCCAGGCCGAAGCCGCCACCCATGACCGTGCCTTCCAGCACGGCTACCAAGGCCAGCGGGGTCTGGGCGTAGGCCACGCACAGGCGGCCGAAGGCAGCGTTCACTTCGGCAATCGAGTCGGGCGCGCCAGCCTCGCGTTGCATGGAGCGCATGCGGGCGCCAGCCATGTCTTTGAGATCCGCACCCGCGCAGAAGTGCCCGCCTGCGCCGCGCAAAACCACCACGCGCACAGCGCCTTCACTCCCTGCAGTGGCCTCAGCCGCCTGCAAAGCTTGTTGCAGCTCGGCCACCATTTGCAGGGACATAGCGTTACGCGCCTCAGGCCGGTTCAGGGTGATGTGCAACACCGCCCCCACCTGCTCTGCGCGGATATGCCCGTAGCTTGGCGCAAGCGTATTTGCTCCTTTTTCAGGAGCTGCTTGCGCACTATCCATGGGCGCTATCGGGCTATTTGACTCAGAAACCTGCATAGCTCACGCGGCCTTGCCGGGCAAGGTGCCTTCGAGCTTGCAGATGATGCCCAGCATGATTTCGTCCGCCCCGCCGCCAATCGAGATAAGGCGGCTGTCGCGGTAGGCCTGCGAGATCGGGTTGTCGGCGGTGAAGCCCATGCCACCCCAGTACTGAAGGCAGCTGTCCGTCACCTCGCGGCTCAGGCGGCCCGCCTTGAGCTTGGCCATGGAGGCCAGCTTGGTCACATCCTTGCCGCTCACATACTGCTCCACCGCGCGGTAGGTGAGTGCGCGCAGGCACTCCACCTCGGTGCGCAGCTCGGCCAAGCGGAAGTGCACCACCTGGTTGTTAAGGATGGGCTGCCCGAAGGTCTTGCGCTGGCGGGTGTAGTCGATGGTGAGGTTGATCAGGTTGTCCAGCGAGCGCAGGCTGCTGGCCGCGCCGTAGAGCCGCTCCTCCTGGAACTGCAGCATCTGCAGCATGAAGCCCATGCCCTCCTGGCCGATCAGGTTGCGCTGAGGCACCCGCACGTTGTCAAAAAACAGCTGCGCCGTATCGCTGCTGTGCATGCCGATCTTTTCGATCTTCTGGCGGGTGATGCCCGGCGCATCCATGGGCACGATGATGAGCGACTTGTTCTTGTGCACCGCGCCTTCACTGGTGTTCGCAAGCAGGCAGCACCAGTCGGCCTGCATGCCGTTGGTGATCCACATCTTGGAGCCGTTGATCACGTAGTCACCGCCATCTTTGCGGGCTGTGGTTTTGAGGGCTGCCACATCCGAGCCGCCGGTTACCTCGCTTACGCCGATGCACCCGACCATGTCACCCGCAATCGCCGGCGCTAGGTACTGGTTGCGCAGTTCGTCGCTGCCGAAGCGGGCCAATGCCGGAGTGCACATGTCGGTCTGCACGCCGATGGCCATGGGCACGCCGCCCACATTGCAGTCGCCCAGCGCCTCGGCCATCACCATGGAATAGCTGAAGTCCAGCCCCATGCCACCGAACTCGGTGGGGTACTTGATGCCCAGCAGCCCGAGTTCGCCCATCTTCTTGAACAGCTCGCGCGCCGGGAAGATGCCCGCTTTTTCCCACTCCGCGGTGAAGGGGTTGATCTCGTTGGCCACAAATTTGCGCACCGTGTCGGCAATCTGGGTGTGCTCGGAGGTGAATTTCATGGGGTGTCCTCGGGTCGTTGTAATGAGTAAGTCAGTCAGCCGCGCTCAGAGGCGGGCCACACCAAAAGTGTTGGCGTTCAGCTTGCGGGTGGCAGCCTCGGCAGCAAGCGCCAGGCACAGGCCCAGAATGCGGCGGGTGTCGCGCGGGTCGATGATTCCGTCGTCCCACAAGCGGGCGGTACCAAAGAGGGCCGCACTCTCTTTGTCCAGCCGCAGGCGCAGCCCGTCGGACATGGCTTTGAGCGCTTCGTCATTCGCCTCCATGCCCATACGCTCCACCTTGGCGCGGTTCACGATGTCCATTACCTTGGCGGCTTGCGCTCCACCCATGACCGCGGTGCGCGCGGTGGGCCAGCTGAAGATGAAATTCGGGTCAAATCCGCGCCCGCACATGCCGTAGTTGCCCGCGCCATACGAGCCGCCCAGCACCACGGTGAACTTGGGTACCCGAGCGTTGGCCACCGCCTGAATCATCTTGCTGCCATGCTTGATGGCGCCATTGCGCTCGGCCACCGAGCCCACCATATAGCCGGTGGTGTTCTGCAAAAACAGCAGCGGCGTGCCACTCTGGTCGCACAGCTGGATAAACTGCGCCGCCTTGGTAGAGCCCGCAGGCTGGATTGGCCCGTTATTACCCAGAATGCCCACCAGCCGCCCCTCGATGCGGGCGTGGCCGCACATCATCTCGGGGGCATAGCCAGCCTTGAATTCCAGAAAGTCTGAACCATCCACCAACCGTGCAATCACCTCGCGCACGTCGTAGGGCTCGCGCTCATCGGCGGGGACGATGCCCATCAGTTCCTGCTCGTCAAACAGCGGGGCGGCAAAGCCGGCGCCCTGGGCTGGAGCGTGTGGTGCAGTGTCCCAGTTGATCTTGTCCATCAGCTCGCGAGTCAGGGCGATGGCGTGGGCGTCGTCCTCGGTGAGGTACTCACCCAGGCCGGTGACTTGCGCATGCGTCTCGGCGCCGCCCAGCTCGTCGTCGGTGCAGTCCTCGCCGATGGCGGCCTTCACCAGTGGAGGGCCAGCCAGATAGATGCTGCTGCGCCCGCGCACCAGCACCACGTAGTCCGACAAACCCGGCAGATACGCACCGCCCGCCGTGCTGGAGCCATGCACCACCGAGATCTGCGGAATGCCTGCTGCCGACATGCGCGCCTGGTTGGCAAAGCTGCGCCCGCCTTCCACAAAGATTTCCGACTGGTACATCAGGTTGGCGCCGCCACTCTCCACCAGGTAAATCACCGGCAGCTTGTTTTGCAAGGCCACCTCCTGGGCGCGCAGCGCTTTCTTGAGGCCCATGGGTGCCACGGTGCCGCCTTTGACCGCGCTGTCGTTCACCGAAATCAGGCAGCGCTTGCCCGCCACGGTGCCGATGCCGATGATGGAGCCGCCGCCCAGCACTGCCTTTTTGCCATCGTCGTCATGCATGTTGAGGCCTGCCAAGCGGCTCAGCTCCAGGAACGGCGAGTTGCGGTCCAGCAGGCGGGCCACACGTTCGCGCGGCAGCAGCTGGCCACGCTTCTCAAACTTTTCGCGCTTGCTTTCCGACTCGGCAATCACCATGTCCTGCAAGCGCTGCACCTCGGCCAGCAGGCCCTGCATACGCTGGGCGTTAGCGGCAAAGGCATCGGAGCGCGGGTTGATCTTGGAACGCAGGGCAGGCATAGGTCTGGACTTTCTGAGTTGCTTGACGCATTAGAGGCCAGGGTTACGTTAACGTCAACCAGTTGCCGTATAGGTGTTTTCACTATGCCTTACGTTATGCTCGGCCACTACCATTCGCCACGGTCCATTCGATTTACCCGACACCGGAGAACACAACATGTCCCTCGAATCCGCAACCCAAGCCATCCGCGCCAAAGTGGGCGACGACAGCGGTCTCAACGCCACCCTGAAGTTCGACATGGGCGCTGACGGCGTCATCGTCATCGACGGCAGCAGCACGCCCAACACCGTGAGCAACACCGACACTGATACAGACTGCACCGTCGGCATCACCCTGGACAACCTGCAAGCCATGCTGGACGGCGACCTAGAGCCCGCCACCGGCTTCATGGCCGGCAAGCTCAAGGTCAGCGGCGACATGGGTGTGGCCATGCGCCTGCAACGCGTGATCTGACCCTGCGCATGGCCTTAAAAGACACAGCGTCCGACGCACTGACCGACGCGCAAGCGTTTGTCGACTCCCACCGCGACGAGGGCACCACCGAACTCTTCGGCATCACCGAGCTGTGCCGGGAGTTCGGCATCACCCTGCGGGCGCTGCGCTTTTATGAAGACAAGGGCCTGCTCGCCCCCCGCCGGGTGAACGGCGCCCGCGTCTACACCCGGCGCGACCGGGCACGGCTGGCCCTGATCCTGCGGGCCAAGGCCATCGGCTCGCCGCTCTCAGAGATCAAAACCTATCTGGATTTATATGGCGACCACGGCGAAGGCCGCGCCCAGCAGCTGCAGTACGTGATCACCCGTACCGACAACGAAATCACCGAGCTGGAGAAAAAGCGCGCCCAGATCGACGCTACCCTAGCCGAGCTGCGCGTCATCAACGGCAGCTGCCGCACCCTGCTGATCGAGCGCCAGCGCAAGCCCAAGGCCAAAGCCTGAACACTCGGGGTTGAGTGCCAAATCAACTCCTAGCGCCCATGGAACATGCGCAAGCAGCTCCTGAATCAGGAGCAAAACAACCCCACTGCGCGCTCCTCACTTGCCCAGCAAGCCCTTGAACAGGTCTTTGGCCTTGTCTTTCACGGCATCTTCAACCTTGGTTTTGATCTCCTGCTTTTTCTCTTCCACCTTGGCTTTGGTGGCTTCTTCCAGCATGGCGCCGAACTCGATTTTGTAGCTCAGCGCCTCAAACGGGCCGCTCAGGCGCACCGGCACGGTCAAGCCTTTGAGCTGGTTGGCGTCTTTGCCACCCTGCCCTTCGCCGCTTGCCACCACCGTGGCCTTGGCCAGGTAATTCACCTGGCCGGCACCCACATCGATATCGCCTGCACCACCCAGCCGGATAAAGGGGGACTTCATGCTCAGGTCGTCGTTGCGGGCCACGCCGTTGGCGATGTTGAAGCTGGCGGTCAGTTCCGAGAAATCGGTCTTCTGGCTCGCATTGGCCGCCTGGGTGGTGTCGGCCTGGCCGAGCTTGGCTTTTACATCGCGCAGGCTTTGCGCAAGGTTGATGCCCTTGATGGCGCCGTCTTTCAACGCCAGCGCCGCCCTGCCGCCCAGTGCTTTTTTGAAGGCACTCACCGTCTCGCCGCGGGTGTTTACGTCAAGCGTGATGTTGCCGCGGCCTTCGAGCATGTCTTTGTCCAGCAAGTCTTTCATCAGCGGGTTGATGCTCACGCCCTGCAGGTTCTGGCGCAGGGCGATCTGGTTGCCGTTGGCGTTTGCCGACACGCTGCCGCTGGTGCTGCCTTCATAGAGCTTCATGCTCATAGGCGCCACATCGAGCTTGCCACCGGCCAGCGCCAGCTTGGCGTTGATTTGCGCCAGCTTGAGCTTGGCCACCTGCAGGCTGCCGATGCGGATGTTGCCCTGCACCGTGGGCCCTTTGAGTGCAGCCAAGTTGATGGGCGCCTCTTTGCCCGCAGCCTCTTTGGCAGGTGCCTCGCCAGCAGGTTTAGGCGGCAGGTATTTGTCCACGTTCAGCTGGTCAATGTCCAGGTCAAAGCCCAGCGACAGGGGTGCGAACTTGGCCACGTTGAGTTTGGTCGCGATGTTAGATTCATCAAACTTGGTAGCCAGCGCCAAGGCCGCGCTTTGCTGTGCCAGGTTCACTTGCAGGCTGCCATTCAGTGGCAGGTTGAGCTGCTTCATGGGCATGTCGGGGTGGGCCAGGTCCAGGCTGCCGGTGAGCTTGCTAATGCGGATGGCGTCGGCATTGCCCTCCACCCCGCTGAGCACCAGCTTCAGCAGTGCACTGCGGCCACCGCCCTGCATACCCGCACTAAGCGTGACTGCCTCGCCGCTGGAGCGGGCGGGCAACAAAGCCAACTTGGGTGCGTCCAGCGCGAGGCTAAAACCATCGGCCCCGGCTTGACCCTTGATGGCGAGGCTCAGTTTTTCGATGTTGGCCGTTTTGGCGCCCGTGTCCGCCTGCACATGGCCAGTGGACAGGCTCAGATTGTTGATGCTGGTGGTGCTGCCGGCCTGCTCGTCGCGCCAGGTGAGCTGAGCGTCGGCAATGCGAATGGCGGCCACGTCAATTTTGAGGGGCTCTGCCGGCTGCGCAGGTGCATTGGCTGGTGCGGGCTGGGCGCTTGGGTCGCCAAGCAGGTCGGCAATGTTCAGGCTGCCGTCTTTGCGCTTGATGAGGGTGGCCTTGAGGCCGGTTACGTCCAAGGCACGCACCTGCACTTGTTTGCTCAGCAGCGGCATCACCCCCACCGATACGCGGGCCGACTGAAGGGCCGCAAACTCGGTGCTGCTCCCCCGTTCCGAGAGGGTGACGCCGTCAAGCTGAATGCCCACATCCGGCCACACCGAGAGCTGGGGCTTGCCGGCAATCACCAGCGTGCGCTGCTTTTGCTCCAGCACGGTACGGCTGATTTCGGCCTTGATCTTGTCGCCGTCAAACAGCGCAAACAAGGCGCCCACTGCCACGGCCAACAGGCCCACCACCGCCAGAACCACCCACCCGACTATGCGAAGCGCTTTCATGCCTACCCCTTTATGCCAACCACCACCATGGTGCGCGGCCATTCTAGGGGGGCGGGTGGGCCGCGTCGGTGCGGCAGGGCTTCAAGCCAGCATCGGGTCTTTGGCGATGAAGTACTTGCGTGCGTAAGCCACCAGCTGCGCGTCGGTGGGGTGGTCAATACTTTCCACACCCACCACTTTGTTGCCCACCTGCGGGTCGTGGCTGTGCAAGTGCTTGATGAGTTGCAGCTTGGCTTGGGCCGGGCCCACCACCAGAATTTCTTCAGCGCCTTTGAGCGCCTCGGCAATGGCGTGGAAGTACTGCTTGTCTTCGGCTGCCTTGCCCGAGCCCACCACGCCGCTCTTGGCGTGCACATGCGAATGCGGGTGCTTGGGCCGCACGATGGAGGCCTCCACATCGTCCGGCGCAATGTGCATGACATGCGCCTCCGAATGATCCAACCAGACAACTGCGTGGTAATGCGACATGGTGCTTCTTTCTGTGTGTTGAACAACACCTCCAGCGTAGGCCGCTGGCGGCCGCAGGTGTTGCGCTGGGTCAAGCTGCACGCAGACGGTGGAACCATGCTTTACATACAGTACATTTTGAGGATCGCGCCGGCACGCCCCGTGCATGCGGTGCAGCAGTCACCCCATGACCCCGTTTTAACGAGAAAGCAGCAGTCCTATGTCTTCTGTGCCCCATCTGCCCATGGCCCCTCACCCTCTGCGCACCGGCCGCACCTTGCTGGCCGCCGGCCTGCTGGCCAGCGCGCTTTCCGGTTGCTCCATCTGGCCCAAGGCACTGACGTGGGGTTCTGACGACGCACCTCCCCAGCCTGCTGCACAACCTGTAGCGCCTCCACCCGCACCGCCTGTGGTGGTGGAAGAAGCGCCCAAGCCCAGCCCGGCCCCCGTGCCCGTGAGCACCACGGAGACCGCACCCCTGGAGCCCCAGCCGGCCATGAAGTCCACCCCGGTGATGGCGCCACCCGAACCCGCCATGGCCGCCAAAGCACCCGCCAAGGGCAAAGGCAAAGAAAAAACCGCTGCACCCCAAGGCAGCGCCAAAGCAGCCGCACCCAAGTCCAGCGGCGGCGACCTGGTACCCGGCTTCTATATCAACGTAGGTTTGTTTGCCGTGCCCACCAACGGCACCAACGCCTTCCGCACCCTGGAGAAGGCCGAGCTGCCCGTATTCACCGATGTGGTGAAGAGCAAAAAAGGCCCCCTCACCCGCGTACGCGTGGGCCCCTACCTGAGCAAGGCCCTGGCCGATGCTGCGGCCGAGAAGATCAAGGGGATGAAGCTGGAAGCGGTGGTGTTTCAGCAATGAAGTGCTGATGCGCTGATTGCTTCAGCGCGGAATGAAAAAAGCCTGTGGGTCGCGAGACGCACGGGCTTTTTGCTTTGTTTGAATGGTAGGGCGTGAGTGACTTGAACACTCGACCAAAGGATTATGAGTCGCGGAATTAAAGCATTTGCCTTTGTTGATTGAACCCCATAGACTCAATACAAATCAACAACTTAAAGCAATTATCACTGTGATTGCAACCAGTTAAGTGTTGAAAGTTGTTTGGGGTTTTCAGTCGAATTTGCTTACATCCTCCGTTACATCGAGACAGGATGTAAGCAATCTAGGGAGTCAACATGGCAAAAGTAGTCTTCACAGCGCCACGGGTGGCTGGTCATAAGTGCCCTCCAGACAGGCCGCAAGCCTTCCTGTGGGACGCGACACAACAAGGGTTAGGGGTACGAGCGACACCCGCCGGGAAACCCTCCTACGTGTTTCAGGGGCGATACCAAGGCAAGACCATCCGTATCACCATCGGTAGCCCAGACGCATGGGCCATACCGGACGCGCAAGCAAAGGCACGGGAACTGCAGCGCCAGATTGACGATGGACGCGACCCGCGAGAGGTGAAAGCAGAAAAGACCGCCGCAGACGTTGCCAAGCGCAACGCCGCCAAAACTGAAGGTGTAACCGTAGGCGAAGTTTGGGCCTTGTACGTGGAAGAGCGCCGCCCACACTGGGGGACACTGCACTACGTTGACCACATTCGTAAAGCTGCGGCGGGTGGAGTGCCCTACAAGCGCGGCACTGGCATTACTGAGGCAGGCCCGTTGCACAGACTGATGGCAACACCATTGCGCGACCTGACCGCCGCCACAGTAGAAGCATGGGCAGCAAAGGAAGCAAAGACGCGCCCCACTTCCGCGAGGCTGGCATGGCGTATGTTGAAAGTTTTTTTGAGTTGGTGCGCGGAGCAACCGGAATATTCCGACCTGCTAAATGGCAACCCAGCCAAGACAAAAAAGACTCGCGAGACTCTAGGCAAAGCTGGCACTAAGTCAGACGCATTGCAGCGCGAACAATTGGCCGTATGGTTTGAGGCTGTGCGCAACATCGGGAACCCGGTCATTTCCGCTTACCTCCAAACCATGCTGCTAACGGGTGCAAGACCGAATGAGATAGTTACCCTGCGCTGGGAGGATGTGAATACCAAGTGGGCCGGATTGACTATCCGAGACAAGGTTGAGGGGCAGCGCGTCATTCCATTGACGCCATATATCCGCAGCCTGCTTACCACCCTACCCCGGCGCAACCAGTTTGTGTTTTCAAGCGCAACCAGCAAGGCTGGTCACATCACAGAACCCAACCACGCACACACGGCAGCCTGCGCTGTAGCCGCCATCAATGGGCTGACCTTGCACGGTCTGCGCCGTTCGTTCAAGAGCCTCACAGAGTGGCTGGAAATACCCGCAGGGGTTGTGGCGCAGTTGATGGGACACAAGCCAAGCGCCACCGCTGAGAAGCATTACACCGTGCGCCCTCTTGACCTTCTGCGCCTCCACCACGAAAAGATTGAGGCGTGGATATTAGAGCAAGGGGGAATTGCCTTCGAGGCGGATACCGCACAGAACGACAAACCTGCATTGCGAGTGGTGAACGCCTGATAAGTTTTGCCACTGCCTAGCCTGCGACTAATTACCGTTGGCGAAAAGTCGGACACCTTCACCGACAGGCAGAGGCACCTAATGAAGTGACACCGCGAAGGGGTGGCAATGGTGAAAAAGATTGATGGCACTCGGGTGCGTGAGATAAACGGTCGCATTGTTGTGGACAACGACCCTGAGATTGAAGCCGAATTGAACGGAGGGCAGGTAGAACAGCGGGAAATGTGGGCTGGCATCAAAGAACTGAGCGACGAATATCAGGCCAAACGTGCGGAGCATTGGGACAAAAAGCTACAGGACGCACTGTCACCAGCCCCACCGCCGCGCATTGAACCAGCCCCGCCAGTAGCAGACACCGCGCAACCAGCGCCGCAAGCGGAAACAAAAGAGCAAAGGCAAGACCGCCGTTTACAGGCTTGCATTGAAGACGGTTTAGAAATGCTGACCAAAGCCGCATTACTGCGACTGCCTGATGGCGTAGGGAGACTGGCAGAGATTGAGGGAGTCAAAAGACAGTCATTTTCAATTGACGTTAAAGCCGCCCAAAGGCGCAGAGCAAATGCAGCCAGGGACGGAGGGCAATAAAAAGCGACTGCATTTGATTGGTGTTCTCTCTATGGCAGTGAAGTTGCAGCCGCCTGCATAGGTGACTGCATGAATATGCAAGCCAACTAATCCATATCGCCGAACTTTTTCGGTGCACTTGGAATAGTTAATCATGGCAATGCAAACCGCGTTCACCCCATTGGAACAAGTCACCAACCCCACAGTGACAACCAACGCCGCCGCTCACTACCTAGACCGCAAGCCGCAAACATTGCGCATATGGGCTGTGTATGAGACTGCAGGGCCTATCCGCCCTATCCGCATCAACGGCCGTTTAGCGTGGCCTACAGATGCGATTCGCAAGCTGCTGGGGGTGGCATAAATGGAAACGCCCGATAACAGCAAGCCGTTACCGAGCGCCCTAGACAACGTGGGTTTTATTGGTGTCTTCCCAAAAAAGCGAGATACGGTAATTGCGGAGGTGCTGAAGCGCCTACTTATGCGGGACCGCATATCGAGCCTTGATGCCGTATACGAAGCAAGCACGACCAGATTGGCGGGTGTCATTTACAGACTGCGAAAAGAGTACGAGTGGGACATCCAAGGAACTGATGAACAAGTAGCGACAAGAGACGGGAGAGTGACGGAGGTAAGCAGATACTGGCTGACAAGCGCCCTGATTGAAAAAGCCAATAGCCAAGGCGCGAAAGCTTATTGCGGAGAGGTAGAGCGAGCCCGGGAAGCATTGCGCAAAGCGCCCGAAACCCTGAGACGCAAGGGAGGTGCGCGCGAATGATCGGCGACTATTTCATGGCGGCAAAAAGCATCGGCCTATCGAAATGCAACGGGCGTAAGCCGCAGTCTCTGGAGACGGCGGCGAAGCACAACAAGAGGGAGCTGAGAGAACACTGCGAGTGGGCTGCGGACGTTGGAGGGGTGGATGCCTCACGCAGCGAGCGAAACTACACGATTGCAGGCGCGAGAGATTCGGATGGGGTAATGGTTTTGGCACAAGGCCGAGCGCGCGCAGTAGGTTTCCGGCCCAAGCGCAAGGACTACACACAGGCGATTGAAGTGGTGTTTAGTTTGCCGGCTGAGTCCGAGATTGGACGGGCGGAATACTTCGCTGCATGCGTGGCTTGGTGCGCTGGCAGGTTCGGAGACGAGAACATATTGAGCGCGGATGTGCATCTGGATCAAGCCGTTCCCCACTGTCACGCTCTGATTGCGCCAATACAAGCCGGGGAGTGGGTGGGGCACAAGCTGCTTCAGCAGGATGCCTACAAGGCCATGAGGGACGATTTTCAGGAAGCTGTGGCAGGCAAGTATGGACTGAGGATGCCGGAACGCCTGAAGGGAGCCCGCAAGGCGGATGCTGTGGCGATGGTGTTGCAAAACATCAAAAACCACGATAGAGCGCTTTTGAGCAGCCCGGCATGGGAAAGCATCAGACGGGCCATTGAGCGCGATGCTGGGCCGTTTTTGACCGCCTACGGGCTGGAGCTGAAAGACGCACCAGCAAAGCCGACGAAAACAATGCACGAGATTTTCCAAGGTCCGGGCAAGGGAGCGAAGAAAGAGCGCGAGACACTGCACTTGCGCAGGTCAAACCCTAAAGGGATTGAACCCAGCCCCACACGCGCAAACCCTATAGGGATTGAGGCTAAGGAAGCACTAATGGAAACCGTTACTTCAAACCCTAAAGGGATTGAAGGTCGGTTCCAAACTGGGGGCCAAAAAACTCAATCCCTCTCTTGTGTAGGGATTGAACTCTCTGGGGTCTGTTTGGAGTGGCTGGGGCTGGGTCTATCGAGGGAGAGTGGAGTCGAGGGGCGGACGGTTGAGCTCGACAACGTAGAAGAAAAAAGCGAGCCCGGCGACGAGCCGTTGGTCACTGATGACGATGCAGTGACGAGAGACCGTGAGGCGTTTCAATTTGAGGGTGACAACTTTCCGGCGGACCCTCTAGCCTATCTGGAGGGCCCAGGATGGCGAAAAACCCACTGAAGCCACTATCACCTCAGCTTTCCACTTTGGCAGCTCAGGTGGTTTTCCAGAAGCATCAGCGAGCCGCTATAGCTGAGACAGCCGAACTGAGGGAGGTGCTGGCGGAGATGATGCGCAGAGGGCGGACTTCGCATGAACTGTGCGAAATACTGCGCGCGGCTGACCCAGAGAGACTCACTATGCCCGGCAATGGCGACTGATTGAATTTTTCGAGGCCTTACGCGCGCACGCGCGAGGCAAACGAAGGTCGGACATGTCCACTTGGCAGATATCTTCGAAGGTCAAGGATGCGCTGGTTCTGATCTTTCACAACCTAACCGTTACCTAGAAATGTCACGGTGGCGATGACTTGGGCTGACATCTGCTGTGCAGCGGAAGCCGACATTCCAAGGGCTCATCCAATCGGGTGATTTACACCGCTCAACCCGGGAATAACAATTGGCTTCACCGCGATAGCGGTCTTTAATAGGTTCCACGCAATCACTGAATATGACGGACAAAATCAAACACCTCGGTGAGGAGTCGGAAAAGGCCTCGACACTACTCCGAGGAAAAGTCGTTGCGGCGGTAGTTCGACACCGTCCTACAGAGGTGTTGCTAGAGTTCACGGACGGAACACGGTTGTTTGTGGACATCGCTGGTGAGACCCTTGAGCTTTCGATTACGCATCACGGAAATGCCTAATGCTCTTCTGCAGCGGTAGCCGACATTAAAAAATTTGCTTGAATTGGGAATATTTAGGGTCTAGTTGAATCGTCAAAATCGGGGTAGGCAGACTGGGGAGTTTGTCTCTTTATGAAAGTAGTTCATGCGCGTGGGAATCAGTCAGGTCGTAGATTTGGGTCAACTTCCCGTTGAGGCGTTGGCCGAAGTCACTCGCGTGCAGGCATTCGAAACTGCGCTGGCGCAAGTCGAATCGCCCCTCACAGATGAAGAGGCACTTGCTCTTCTGTCGGTTTTCCCATCCGATGAATCCAGTTGCTTTGGCTTAGCTTGGTCAGTTCTGCATCTAATTGAAACCGCGCCAGGCTGGCCTTTGGCTCAGGCTAGACTGCTCGCGACGAATCCTTGGGTTCGCTCAATGCTTGAGCGAGCTGCGCCGACAGGTTCAGCAGCATGACTGCTATCAGCCTGTTGGAGCCCCAGCTTTGCAGCGTTTGCAGACGGCCACGAACGGCAAGGTAACGCGAGGTCCCGTTCACAAGATATCAACTAGGCCGGGCAATCAAACAAATTCACAAGACTTTGTGGGAGTGCAACGCTGAAGCATTCCTTCCTGCCACCAAATTTTGTACTTAGTTCCCTATTTCCACGTAGAGGCCTGTAGTGGTTAGCCTTCACATGAGAATTGACCAAAGTCTGCTCGACTTTGAATGCATCAATGAGAGTCAGCTTCTTTTCCCCAAGGACGGTGTAGGTGTAGCCTGCTGCACCATATCCTGCGAACCGCTGTTTTATCGACTTTAGGGTGATGCCTACTTTGAAGAACCTCTCACCAGTATTGGACTCAAACAGTAGGTAGTACAAGATGGCAGGTCGAGTCGCCAGCACTGGGTCACGCGACAGCACTTTCATTGAATATGCTCCCGGCAAATCATCATCCGCACATTTTCTGCAACCCTGACTCAGATGCCCACCTGGTGGCTGTTGGAACTCACCATGCACGGGGCAAACTATCGTGACAGGCAATCTTGCGGTCTTGTATTCAACCTTTGAGTAGTCGAATTTATCTCCATGAACGGCTCTCGCACGCGCTATGAATGACTCGACTGATTGGCGCTGAGATGCCGCAATGCGCTCATCGCCACACTTTGGGCAGCCTCTACCGGAAAGGTGCCCACTAGCATCCTGCTGAAAAGCCCCATGCACCTTGCAAAGGATGGTCACTTTATCCTTAGATGTGGCGTATTCAACCAGGGAGTAGTCGTACTTACCACTGTGCTTCGCCGTGGCACGGTCTATGAACTCGGCAGTGTTGCTGCGGTCTTGTGGACGTGGAGCTCTCGGTCCTTTCAGCCTATTGCTTGCGTCATCACTAGCGCATTTAGGGCAACCGTATGTTGCGTTGTGAAGATGTGCCACTGGTGTCTGGCTGAATGGGCCATGAGCGGGGCATCCTATAAGCACATGAGTCCATGCATTCACATAATGAACCTGGGAATAGTCAAATTTTTCCCCGTATTTCGCTATCCCCTGTGCAACAAATTCTTGCTGAGATGTGCGGTGTGCGTTTCCGATGGCTTCCTTCCCACAGGTCGGGCAGCCAGCCCCTTTCAAGTGCACATAGGGGACTTGCTCAAATAGCCCATGGACCTGGCACCGTATAGCCACCTTCAAACGGGCGGTCTTGTAGTCACATTCAGAATAGTCGTATAGGTCCCCATGCACCTTTCGAGCCTCATCTACGAACTTATCACCAGACTTGCGATGCCTATCACCCGCTGCTTTGGATGCGCACTTTCGACAACCCTTTCCAGCCAGATGGTTGCTTGGTGACTGCGTAAACGCACCGTGCTCTGGGCAGAGTATCTGAAGTGGAGTTGGACTATTTATGTATATGGCTGCGGAATAGTCGTACTTTTGACCATGCACCTGTTGCGCAAGCGCGATGAATTCTTTAAGCGTCCTTTTCGTCTTGAACTGGGCATTCATATGGCGAAAGTCTACGTCGAATCACACGACCGCTTTGGAGAGCGCAATTCACATTCCGTTGCACCCGCTTTCAGCCTGTAGAAGACACTAAACGCAGTGTCGGCAACCGGCAAGTCCAAAGTAACTTTATCTGCGGATACCGCTGTGATTGGTCATTTGCATCGGAATCCCTAAGTTGAGAGGCTTCAAAAACACAACAAAGTGGTTTTCCAACTTCCCCAAAATGCGGTAATCTATACACACGCAAGCCGACTGAGTTTGCGTCTCGCTGATTTGTTTGTCTTTCTTGCAAGCGAGTAAAAAATGTTGCTAAAGGGGCGGTACTCCTACTGGTGAACCGCTGTGTTTACTTACGCTGGGAGGCACCATGAAAATTCCTATTTTCTTTCGGCCGGAAATGAGTTGCAGCGTCAACTCGTCCTATTCACCGTCTGCCGATAAACCCAAAAAAGCCGTAGCTGACTGGTTTTCTAGGCCCTCCATTGCGGCTTCCATCGCCATTCAGAGCTTCGAGCCGATAACTGAGCAAACCCTTTACGAGGCGCACTCTCCTCAGCATGTCCGAAGGGTCATGGCGTGCGAAGAGGCAAATGGATTTGGAAATCAGATTCCAGAGGTAGCGCACTCACTTCTGTACACCATAGGTTCCCTGGTGGCTGCTTGTGAACATGTGCTGAAGCACGGCGGTGTAGCGGTCTCCCCTACCTCGGGCTTTCACCATGCTGGCTATGCGTTTTCCGAGGGCTTTTGTACGTTTAACGGGCTTGCTGTTGCAGCCATCACGGCACACAACGCAAACTTAGCTAAGCGCGTATTGATCCTCGACTTTGATGCTCACCAAGGTAACGGAACCGACGACATCATTGAGCGCCTTGAGTTGGATTGGATTACCCATGTGACTGCAAGCAAGAGCTATGAGACTAGACATGAGTGCATGAAAATCGTTCATCAAATCGATGACCTATTGCTTGAGGCGAGTCCCGACCTAGTGATTTTTCAAGCTGGGGCAGACATGCACGTTAACGACCCTCTAGGTGCCGGCCTTTTGGATATTCGCGACATGGCCATTCGCGACGAAAAAATCATGTCTGCATGCTCAAGGCGCAAGACTCCCCTAGTATGGAACTTGGCCGGCGGTTATCAGAGAGACAGCAAGGGAAGTATCGAGCCTGTGTTGGCGATACATCGCCAAACAATGCAAGCGTGCATCGAGACCTATAACAACGGGAGGTAAGCGCATGACAGAAAGGGCAGAGGCGCCAAAGCCTCACTTCACAATTTGGCCCGAGTACGGGCAAACATTTTTGTGGGTCAACACGGAGGGAACCCATGCTTTAACAGGTGGCCCGTATTCCAAAGCAGCAGCAGCGCTGCAACGGGGCATATCCAAAAGATTGATGACCAGATTGACCGAATGGCAACTTGTGTACGAACGCAATGCTTTCCAAAGCACTGAACACAACGGCCGCCGGCCCTATGACTGGAATGGGTTCCATAAATTAGGAATCGATCTTGCGGTACAGCTAAAGGAAGAGTTGGGGGACCGCGCAAGGGTGTTCTATGAGAAGCCGGACGAAGACCCGAACTGTCACCTAAACACCCGGCGCGAAGTGCTCGTCGACGGGCAGTTGGTGGAGGCTGAATGATTGCGAAATGGATTACGCACTGCCGAACCAATGAGTTTGATGTTTATTTGAGGAGAACAAGAAATGGTCGCAATCGTTAGAGCACTTAAACCCGGGGAGACGATATTCGGAGGCGGAGCAGGCGTCGTGACTTGGAACAGCTACGACAAGCTGCGGAGGCAAGAGTCACAAAGCACGGAAAGTGCCTTAGCAAATGCTGAGTCCGCTGAACCTAAAGACCTTGCGGTGGAAATCTCGAAAGAGTGGCTAAAGCAGAATCCGGTGCAGCCAACGAGAGAGCCTGCACGGCCCGGCGAAGAGTTGGAGCGTTCGTTAATAGAGATGGCACTGAGATCGTATGCGGACGAGCTCCGGACTGCGCAGGCACCAGAGTCGGAGGTAAGTTCAACCTCCAGCACAGAAGCTAGTCAACTAAAGAATGACGAAACTTAATGCACTTTTTCGAAGCTAACTTTTTGGGATAAGTTCATCACCAGACAAAGGGAGGTACATGGCAATGTTTGGAGTGCGAGAGCTACTAATCCGGGCCGGCATCAAGATACCTGCCGGCGCAGTGAGCTACTACACGGAGCGCAAGATACCAGCACCACGTCAGATTGTGTTCAACGTTAGCGTCGATGGAAATGCCAGCATAGTGCGCTTTGACATCACAAACGACCAGCATTGCATCCTGTACCAGCAAGGACGCAGTGGCAACGAATGCAGCTGGGAGCTTGAGACGGAGCACTGAGGCCTGTGACTGATTGCTCATTTCAGAATGAGCACAATTGCATTTGGAGCAAACAATGACCAGAAGACACTGCTTCACCCCATTCCTGACCGAAATGATGGAAGAGCTCGAAAAGCATCGCAAGGAGCAAATGGAGGAAATAGGGTGCCTCCAACACAAGCCCATAGTCCTGCTTCAGCCCCAAGCCCCAGTGCAAGTAACGTTTAGCAATTTGGGAACACAAAATGAAGCCACTGCTAAACCGAAAATCGGCAGACTTGGTTCTTCACTCAGAGGAGCCCATATGCACATCACGCAAACACCCGAAGCCAAATTCGCCAACGTTTGGCGCCATCTTGACCAGTTGAGCGACGAAGATGGAAACCATCACCTGAACATGGCTGCAGATACTGTAGAAGCGGTGGCCATGGCCTTACTCGCAGACACGCCAATCAACCGGGACGTAATGGCAAGACTGCTTACAAAGGCTGCGAAGACCATCAGAAAGAGTCAGAACGACATAGGGGCCGCGATTATTGAGCTGGGAGAGGCTACCCAGACTTAAGGGCTGCTATCGCCACTAGCGCTAAGGATGCGCTAACCCCACGAAACCCAGCCAAAGCCGCTGGGTTTTTTGTTGATGGCTCGGGGCCGGATTCAGAAAACTCGCTTACATCCGCCGTTACATCCAAAAAACAACAGTTTATTTTCCGGGGTGAATGCTACTAATTTTGTAGCATTATCCGCATTATTTATGCGGCACAGGGAATGGTAGGGCGTGAGTGACTTGAACACTCGACCAAAGGATTATGAGTCCTCTGCTCTAACCAACTGAGCTAACGCCCCAACCGAACCGCAGATTGTAGCCGGCCGCAGGGGGCTATTTGTGGTGGCTCAGGGCGTTGCTCACCAGTTTGGAGGTGATATCCACGATCTGGATCATGCGGTCATACGCCATGCGGGTGGGGCCGATCACGCCCAGCGTGCCGACCACTTTGCCGTCTACCTCGTAGGGGCTGCTGACGATGGACAGGTCTTCAAACGGCACCACCTGGCTCTCGCCCCCGATGAAGATGCGCACGCCTTCGGCCTGGCCGGTCACGTCCAGCAGGCGCATGAGCTGGGCCTTTTGCTCAAACAGCTCAAATGCGCGGCGCAGGTGGCCCATGTCGCTCGAAAAGTCAGACACCGACAGAAGGTTGCGCTCGCCGGAGATCACCACTTCGTCTTGCGCCTCGGAGATCACTTCCGAGCTCGCATTCACCGCCGCTTGCATGAGGGCGGCAATTTCGCCGCGCAGGCTTTCCACCTCCCCTTGCAGGCGCATGCGAACTTGCTCGATCTCCAGCCCCATGTAGTTGCTGTTGAGAAAGTTGGCCGCCTCGGCCAGCTGGCTCTGGGTGTAGTCCACCTCGGTGTAGATGACGCGGTTTTGCACATCGCCATCGGGCGCCACGATGATGACCAGCAGCCGCCGCTCCGAGAGGCGCAAAAACTCAATATGCCGGAAGGCCGATGTGCGGCGCGGCGCAATCACCACACCTACAAACTGCGACAGGTTGGAAAGCAGGTTGGCCGCGTTGCTGATGACTTTTTGCGGCTGGTCGGGAGCCAGGCTGTGCGCCGCCATGTGGCCCTGCTGCACGGTGAGCATGGTGTCCACAAACAGGCGGTAGCCGCGCGCGGTGGGTATGCGCCCGGCAGAGGTGTGGGGGCTGACGATGAGGCCCAGGTCTTCCAGGTCCGACATGACGTTGCGGATGGTGGCGGGCGAGAGGTCGAGGCCGGACTCTTTGGAGAGCGTGCGGCTGCCGACGGGCTGTCCATCGGCGATATAGCGCTCTACGAGCGCCTTCATCAACATCTTGGAACGTTCATCGAGCATGCCGGTCATTTTAGTAACCTATTTAGTGTCTAATTTGCGCATGTTGTCCCAATTTAGGCATGTCGCTCTGATCGGCAAGTACCAAACCACCGGCACCAGCGCTGCGGGGGCCTCGTCCCGCAAATCGCTGGACGAGATTGCCCATTATTTGATGGACCAGGGCTGTGAGGTGGTGATCGAGGCCGACACCGCGGCCAACACGGGCTTGAGCAACTACACCACGATGGATGTGGACGGCATTGGTACCCATTGCGACTTGGCCCTGGTGGTGGGTGGCGACGGCACCATGCTGGGCATAGGCCGCCAACTGGCGCGCTACCAGGTGCCGCTGATCGGCATCAACTCCGGGCGGCTGGGGTTTATTACCGACATCCGCTTCGAACAGTACAAAACCACGCTGGCCCCCATGCTGGCCGGCCACTACGAGGTGGACGACCGCGCCCTGATGCGCGCCCGCGTGATGCGCGACGGCCACTGCGTGTTTGAGGCCGAAGCCATGAACGACGTGGTGGTCAACCGCGGCGCCACCTCGGGCATGGTGGAGTTGCGGGTGGAGGTGGACGGGCACTTTGTGGCCAACCAGCGGGCGGACGGGCTGATCATCGCCTCGCCAACCGGCTCGACCGCCTACGCTATGTCTGCCGGTGGGCCGCTGTTGCACCCATCCATAGCCGCTTGGGTGATGGTGCCGATTGCGCCCCATACATTGTCAAATAGGCCGATAGCGCTCGCCGATAGTGCGCGGATAGCTATCGAAATCGTAGCAGGCCGCGACGCCAGCGCCAACTTTGACATGCAGAGCCTGGCCAGCCTGATGCATGGCGACCGCATTGAGGTGACTCGCTCAAAGCACAAGGTGCGCTTTTTGCACCCAAAGGGCTGGACCTACTTTGACACTCTGCGCCAGAAGATGCATTGGAATGAAGGGGTGGCGTAAGCGCCACCAAAAGTGAACACATGGCACTCAAGCGAATTGTTCTCAGAGACTTTGTGATCGTCAGCGAGCTGGAGCTGGACCTCGAATCCGGCTTTTCGGTGCTGACAGGTGAAACCGGCGCGGGAAAATCCATCCTGATTGATGCGCTGCAACTGGTCACCGGCGCGCGCGCCGACACCGGCGTGATCCGCGAAGGCGCGGCCCGCACCGATGTGAGCGCTGAGTTTGACAACGCACCGGGCCTGCAAGCCGTGCTGGACGAAGCAGGATTTGAGAGTGGCGACACCCTGCTGCTACGCCGCACCGTGGACACGCAAGGCAAAAGCCGCGCTTGGGTGAATGGCAGCCCCGCCACTGCGCAGCAGCTTCGCACCATTGGCGAGCAACTGCTGGACATTCACGGCCAGCACGCCTGGCAAAGCCTGACCCGACCCGAGGCCGTGCGCGGCCTGCTGGACGCCTATGCCAAGGTGGACACCAGCGCTCTGGGCAGCCTGTGGGCCGCCTGGCGCCAGACCCAACAAGCCCTTGCCCAAGCCCAAGCCGCACAAGACAGCCTGCAGCGCGAGCGCGAGCGCTTGGCCTGGCAAATTGGCGAGGTCGACAAGCTCAACCCCGGCACCGACGAGTGGCCCGAGCTCAACGCAAGCCACAGCCGCTTGGCCAACGGGCAGGCGCTGATTGACGCGGCCCAAGGCGCTGTCAACCTGCTGGAAGACGACGACACCAAC
Organism: Comamonadaceae bacterium; assembly: GCA_027488985.1. Taxonomy (GTDB): domain Bacteria; phylum Pseudomonadota; class Gammaproteobacteria; order Burkholderiales; family Burkholderiaceae_C; genus Allorhodoferax; species Allorhodoferax aquaticus. The sequence continues at coordinate 181,856 of JAIYAR010000014.1, forward strand.
GCCCTAGCCCCGTTGCACGCCGCGCTACAGCTGCTGCAAGCCCAGTCGCACCTGGAAGCCGAATTCAAAGACGCCATTGAGGCGCTTAACTCCAGCGTCGCGCAGATAGAAGACACGGTGCACAGCCTGCGCAGCTATGCCCGCCGCGCTGAGTTGGACCCCGAGCGCTTGGCCGAGCTGGACGAGCGCATGTCGCTCTGGGTGAGCCTGGCGCGCCGCTACAAGCGCCCGCCCGAAGAGCTGGCCGAGCTGTGGGCGAGCTGGAAGACCGAGCTGGCCCAGCTGGACGCCGCTGCCGACCTGGACGGCCTGCAATCCAAAGAGCGCAAAGCCCAGGCCGCCTTCATGGCGGAGGCCAAAGCCCTCTCCAAGCAACGCGCCAAGGCCGCGCCCCTGCTGGCACAGAGCATCACCCAAGCCATGCAAGGGCTGGGCATGCAGGGCGGCCGGTTCGAGGTGGCGCTGGAGCCCTTGGCCCAGCCCCAAGCCAGCGGCTTGGAAGACGTGCAGTTTCTGGCCGCCGGTCATGCCGGCAGCACGCCGCGCCCGGTCGGCAAGGTGGCGTCAGGCGGCGAGTTGTCGCGCATGGCGCTGGCCATTGCGGTGACCACCAGCCGCTTGGGCACCGCACAGACATTGATATTTGACGAGGTGGATTCCGGCGTAGGCGGCGCAGTGGCCGAAACCGTGGGCCGCCTAATGCAGCAGCTGGGCAGCGACCGCCAAGTGCTGGCCGTGACGCACCTGCCCCAGGTAGCCGCCTGCGCGCACCACCATTTGGTGGTGTCCAAGCAGCTGCAAGGCAGCGCCACCCTGAGCACCGTGGCCCCGGTGGGCGGCGAACAGCGCGTGGCCGAAATTGCCCGTATGCTGGGTGGGGAAAAGCTTTCGGGCACTACGCTGGCGCATGCCAAAGAAATGCTGGATTCAGGCCTGTAAATGAGCGACATGCCCCCCCCTTCGTCAGTGCCCATGGAGATTGTGCTTATTACCGGCATGTCCGGCTCGGGCAAGTCGGTGGCACTCAACGCGCTGGAAGACGCAGGCTTCTATTGCGTGGACAACCTGCCGCCCGAGCTGCTGCTGCCCTTTGTGGAGCTGGAACGCCAGCACAACGCGCAGCGCGTGGCCATTGCCATGGATGTGCGCAGTGCCACCTCCCTGCCCTTGGTGCCCCAGCAGCTGGCTTCCGTGCGCGCGCTGGGCGTGGTGGTGAAGCCTTTGTTTTTGGACGCTACCACCGACACGCTGGTGCGCCGCTATTCCGAAACGCGGCGCAAGCACCCGTTGTCACAAAACAGCTCAGACCACGGTGAGCGCGATGAGCGCCGCGCATTGGTGGACGCCATTGAGCTGGAGCGCGAGCTGCTGGCCGACCTGCGCGAGCAGGCCCATGTGATCGACAGCAGCATCATCCGCCCCTCGCAGCTGCAAGGCTACGTGAAGGCCATGATTGCCGCCCCTGGCGGACAGCTGACGCTAGTGTTTGAGTCCTTTGCGTTCAAGCGCGGCGTGCCCACCGATGCGGACTACATGTTCGACGTGCGCATGCTGCCCAACCCGCATTACGACCCCGAGCTCAAGCACCTGACTGGGCGCGACCAGCCGGTGATCGACTTCCTGAAAGCGCAGGAAGCGGTGGAGCTGATGCAGCACCACATCGCCCATTTCCTGGAAAGCTGGCTGGACGCCCTGGCCCGCGACCACCGCAGCTACGTGACTGTGGCCATAGGCTGCACCGGCGGGCAGCACCGCTCGGTGTACCTGGTGGAACAACTGGCCAAGCGCTTCAGTGGCGAATGGGTGACGCTGAAGCGGCACCGCGAGATGGACGCAAGGGACTGAACTAGCCCCCACGGCGGCGAGATTAGCCTTCCAACAGCTTTCGCACCGGCGCCGGCAAGCCAGCCGATGCCCACTCTGCCGGCGTGAACCAGGCGCCATCGCCCAAACCATTTGCTATCAAATCAGTAGCTGCTCGCGCACATTCCACCTGCGCTGGATGCATAAATAGGTCTTTATGCGTGAGCACATGGGTCACTACAGGCAAAAACCGCAAGTCGGCAGCAAACGCGGGCGGCAGCGCAGCCCGCAAGGCATCTTCGTTCTCAAACAGCGGGAAGCACTGCAAGCCCGCCCACACACCGGGTGTGGGGCGCTTGCTGAGCCACACGGCACCGTCATCCCGCTGCAACCACAGCAGCCACAGGCTCTGGCTGCTGCGCCTGAGCTTGCGGGTTCGCACCGGGTAGCGCTCGGCGTCACCCGCCTTGGCAGCGGCGCACTGGCTGTTTACCGGGCAGAGAAGGCAGCTGGGCTTTTTGGGGCTGCACAGCGAGGCGCCCAAATCCATCATGCCTTGTGTATAGCGCGGCATCACCCGCGGGCCCTCGGAGGCCACTTCAGCCTCGGTGGGCAACAAGGCGGTGGCACGATCCCACAAGACGCGCTCGTTGGTCGTTGAGGCCAAGTCCGCATCAAAGCCCAGCACGCGGGTGAGTACCCGCTTCACGTTGGCGTCCATGATGGCGACGCGCTCGTTAAAACACAGCGACGCAATCGCCGCAGCGGTGGAGCGGCCTATGCCGGGCAAAGTGACCAGCGTGGCCGCATCGCGCGGGAAGGCGCCGCGATGCAGCTCCATGACCAGCTGGGCGCAGCGGTGCAGGTTGCGGGCGCGGCTGTAGTAGCCCAAGCCACTCCAGAGGCCCATGACCTCGTCACTGCTGGCGGCGGCCAGGTCTGCCACCGTGGGGCAGCGGGCCAGAAAGCGGTCGAAGTAGCCGATGACGGTGGCCACCTGCGTTTGCTGCAGCATGATTTCTGACAGCCACACGCGGTACGGGTCTTGGGTGTTTTGCCAGGGCAGGCTATTGCGGCCGTGCTGGGCCTGCCAGCGCACCACGGCGGTGGCGAAACTCGTCTCCGCCACGCTCAGACCAGTTCCACGTCGACTTTGGTAGCCGGTTTGGCGCTTTGCTGGGCGGCCACGAGGTAGGAGGTGAGCTCCATGAGTTTGGCGTCCAGCTCGTTGAGGGCGTTGCTCTGCTGGTTGATCTCGCCGATGCGGTCTTCCAGACCACCGGCGGCTTGCGAGATGCGGTCAATCGCCTCGATACGGCGGGCGAAGTTGCGGCGGCGTTCACGCAGCTGGGCGTCCAGCTGAGCAGCGGCCGATTTGCTCCACAGCTCCACATCGGCTAGCGCGGCCTCATGGATGTTGCGCAGGCGGGTGGAGAGCGCGCGCACCAGGCGGTCGGCAAACTCGGGCTGGGCCAGCTTGAAGGCATTGCCCAGGCCGAGGTACTGCAAGTGGTTGCGCTCTACGGTGTCCAAATCTGCAGAGAAGCGGGCCATGTCGGGCTCCACCGGCGGCTGCAGGGAGAAGCCGTATTCGGCATTCAGCGAGGTAAAGCTGGCCTCCAGCATGCTCTGGATTTCGGCGCACAGGCTTTGCACCCGCTGCAGGTTGCCGCGCAAGCGGTCAAAGGTTTCGCTGTAGGCGCGCTTGACGCCCAGCTTCAGGCCTTTTTGCAGCAAGGTGTCGCTGAGCAAGGCCATTTCCTTCTTGAGCACCGAAGCGCCCAGGATGTTGAACACATCGCGCAGCAGGCGCAGGTGCACCGAGCGCACGGCGTGGATCTTGGCGCCGCCCTGGTCAAACTCCGCCTGCTCTTGCGAGATGCGGTTGCGCATGTGCTTGATGACGTTGGCGTTTTTGCCCTGCAGGCTTTGCAGCTCAAGCATTTGCTCGGTGAGGTCGCGCTTGCGGATGTTGATGACGCGGCCGGTCTCGCCACGCAGGTCAGTGATCCCGCCTTTCATGGCCGAGGCCAGAATTTTCTGGCGCTTGCCCATCATGCCGTGGCCCAGCACGTCTTCAAGCACCGGCAGGCAGCTCTGGCGCAGCAGCACATCGTCTTCGGTGACCTTGGCGACAAGCCCCTTCTGGGCAGAGACCGCAATCACCCGCTCCTTGGGAATGCCCAGAATGTCGGCGGTGCTGGTGCGCTGGCGGTCGATCTGGGTCTGGATCTGGGCCGGGGTGCTGAGGGCGTCCCACAGCGTATCGATCTTGTTGAGCACCACCAGGCGCGCATCAGGGTCGGTGGACTCGGTGATCAGATGCTCGCGCCAGATGGACAAATCGGACTTGGTGACACCGGTGTCCGCACCCAGCATGAACACCACTGCGTGGGCCTGCGGAATCAGGCTGACGGTCAGCTCGGGCTCGGCGCCGATGGCGTTCAGCCCCGGCGTGTCCAAAATCACCAGCCCCTGCTTGAGCAACGGATGGGCGATGTTGATAAGCGCGTGGCGCCAGCGCGGCACCTCCACCATGCCCTGCGCATCCACCATGGGGTTGTCTTCGGGGGCTTGGGCATGCCAGAAGCCCAGGGCACGGGCTTCGTCTTGTGTGACCTTGCGGGTTTCCGCCACTTTTTCCAGAGCCTTGGCCAGCTGCATGGGGTTGTTCACATCGAGGTCGATGCGCGCCCACTTTTCGGGGGCCATGCGCCACTCCATCAGAGCCTGGGGTTGCAGGCGGGTCTCTATGGGAAGCAGGCGCAGACAGGGGGGGACATCGGCGTCGTAGCCCATCTCGGTGGGGCACATGGTGGTGCGGCCTGCGCTGGCGGGCATGATGCGCCGGCCGTACCCTGCGAAGAACAGGGCGTTGATCATCTCGGACTTGCCGCGCGAGAACTCGGCCACAAAAGCCACCATCACCTTGTCAGAGCGCAACTGGTTTTCAAGGCGCAGCAGGCGCTCTTCGACTCCAGCGTCCAGCAACTCGTGGTCTTTGAGCCATTCCGCCAGTAACTTCAGGCGCAGGGCGAATTCGCGCCGCCATGTACCGTGTTGGTCAAACTGATCGTTGAATGAAGTAGCCACGTAGTCCCCCGAGGAATCGGCCAATATAGCACCGCGCCCCTCTGTTAGCGCTTCTGGCAAACTATGCAGTAGTACGTAGAGCGCTGACCCTGCCGGATGGCACGTACCGGTGTGGCGCACACACGACAAGGCGCGCCTTCGCGGCCGTAGACATTGGCCTCCAGCTGGAAGTACCCGCTCTCGCCGTTGGCATTGGAAAAATCCCGCAGGGTGCTGCCGCCCTTCTCTACCGCACGGCTGAGCACGTCTTTGACCGCCGCATGGAGCTTGCCCACCCTTGGTTTGCTGATGCTGTTGGCCGGGCTGGTGGGTCGTATGCCGGCCAGAAACAAGGCTTCGGAAGCATAGATATTGCCCACGCCGACCACCACCTCGCCTGCCAGCAACACTTGCTTGATAGGAGCTTTGCGCTGACGCAGGCCGGCCAGAAAGGCGGCGGGGTCAAAACCATCGCCCAGAGGCTCCACACCCAGATGGCCCAGCAGCTTTTGCGCGACAGGATCGGACTCGCCTGCCGCAAACACCACCGCTCCGAAGCGGCGGGGGTCGTGCAGGCGCAGGGTGCCCAGGTCCGTCACCATGTCAAAGTGGTCATGCACGCCGGCGGGCGGCAAGTGGCGGTCGAAGATGACCGAGCCCGACATGCCCAGGTGCACCAGCAGCAAACCGTCGCTCAGGTCGATCAGCAAATACTTTCCCCGGCGTCGCACGCCGCGCACCCGCATGCCGGCCAGCTGGGCAGGCTCACATTGCAGGGGCCAGCGCAGGGGTTTGCCCATGCGCACGCCCTGAATGGTGGCGCCGGTGATGCGGTCGGCAAAACTCCGGCGGGTCACTTCGACTTCGGGCAATTCAGGCATGTGCGCTCTCGGTATTGGGGGTTGGATTATTATGGTCCGATGCACCGTACTCCACGCCTCATTGCCCTGGCCGCCCTGCTCGCCGGACTCGCCCCATTCGCCCCTGCCATGGCCGCGAAACCGGCGCCGGTCGTTGTCAACTCGGACTTGGACGCACGGCTGATGTACCAGATCCTGCAAGCGGAGATGAGCGCACTGGATGGTGACGAGGCCAACGCGTTTTCCCTCACGATCGATGCTGCCCGACGCTCGGGCTCGGCAAAACTCTACGAGCGTGCCGTCGAACTCGGTTTGCGGGCGCGGAGTGCGGAGTTCGCCATCGAAGCAGCACGTGCCTGGCAGCGCGCCCACCCGACATCCCGAGAGCCCAATCGCTATGTGGTGCTGATATTGATAGGCACCAACCGTCTGGCGGACGTTCCGGAGCCGCTCAAACGTGAACTTCAGGGCTTGACGGGCAAGGAGCGGGTAGCCGCCATCAACCAGATTCCACGCTACTTCCCGCGGGTCAATGACAAAGCACTCGCGGCGGCTGTAGTCGAGCAAGCACTGGCGGCCGAGTTGCCCACCACCGCCTATGGCCCGGCGGCTTGGGCTGCGGTGGGCGTGATGCGCTACGGGGCAGGCAATAGGGCGGGCGCCTTGGATGCGGCCCAACGCGGCTCAGCCTTGGACAGCAGTGCCGAAGAGCCCGCTGTACTGGCACTGAGTTTGATGGATGCCAAGTTGCCAGAGGCCGAAGCCGTAGTGCGCAAGTACCTCAGCGGCGCTGCAGTGGTACCTGAGTTGCGCATGGCCTACGGGCGCGCGCTCATCGGCGCTCAAAGGCTGCCTGAAGCGCTGACGCAAATGAAATTGCTCAACACCCAGAAGCCGGATTTTGCGGAGGCATGGCTGCTTCGGGGTAACCTGGAACTGCAGGACCGTGGAAACACCCAGGCAGAGACCTCATTGAAGAAATACCTGAGCCTGCTACCCGGGGAGCAAGCCGGTAATGACGAGTCAGAAACCGGCCGCGGCGCGGTGCAGGCCTACTTGCTGCTGGCCCAAATTGCCGAGCAGAACGGCAAAGTCGACGAGGCCAATGCCTACCTGCAGCGCATCAAAAGTCCCCAAGACGTTTTGCGGGTGAACACCCGCCGGGCCATGTTGCTGGCCCGTCAAGGCCAGCTGCAAGAGGCGCTCACCGTGATCCGCACTTCGCCAGAGCTGCAGGCTGACGACGCCCGCACCAAACTGACCACAGAAGTCCAGCTGTTACGGGAGTACAAAAAGATGGACGAGGCCTACGCCCTGCTGGGCAAGGCCGTAAAGATGTATCCGGACGACACCACCCTCGCCTATGAGCAAGCCATGGTCGCCGAAAAACTGGGCCGTATCGACGAAATGGAGCGTTTGCTGCGCCAGCTGATCAGCAAGGCGCCGGATTACCACCATGCCTACAACGCGCTGGGCTATTCGCTGGCAGATCGCAACATACGTTTGCCGGAAGCGCGCCAGCTGATCCAAAAGGCGCTGGAGTTTGCGCCCGGCGATCCCTTTATCGTGGACAGCCTTGCATGGGTGGAGTTCCGTAGCGGCAATCTGGCCGAAGCCAAACGCCTGTTGGAGCAAGCCTATGCGAGCCGGCAGGATGCTGAAATTGCTGCGCACCTGGGCGAGGTGTTGTGGGTTTTGGGGCAACGTGAGGCAGCTGCCAAGATTTGGAAAGAAGGACTTACGCAGCAGAAAGACAATGAGACACTGCTGGAGACCATCAAGCGCCTGAATCCTTCGCTATGACGCGCAGGGGGTTCGTCAGAACAGGCAGCGCCCTGTTACTGGTTGCTACATTTTTGATAGCTGGTTGCGCACACAGGACGGGGGCTAATGTCGCTTTTCCTGCAGAAGCCCAGTGGAACGGTCGGCTGGCGCTCAAGGTCCAGAGCGATCCGATTCAGGCCTTCAGCGCCGACTTTGAACTGGGTGGTAGCCCGCAAAACGGACTTCTGGTGTTCTTCACCCCCTTGGGCACCACCGCCGCGCGCCTGCAATGGGCGCCGGGCGTTGCCACCTTGGTAGCGGATGGAGAAACCCGCCAATTCGACTCCTTGGCCGCCTTGGCGCAACAGGCCACCGGGGCTGAGCTGCCAGTGCGCGCCTTGTTTGACTGGTTGAATGGCCAAGCGACTGAGGTACCCGGCTGGACGGTGGACCTGAGCCGGCTGGACCAAGGTCGCCTGCAAGCGGCGCGTACCGCAGGTGACTTGCCCGCCGTGGAATTGCGCATCGTGCTGCAACGCTGACCCGGACCCGACGCAGCATTGATAATCGCGACATGCAGTCGCTCTACGACATTCCCGCCCCCGCCAAGCTCAACCTGTTTCTCCATATCGTGGGCCGTCGCGACGATGGCTACCACTTGCTGCAATCGCCCTTCATGCTGATCGACTGGTGCGACACCCTGCATTTCAGCCAACGCAGCGATGGACGAATCAGCCGGGAAGACCTGACTTGGGCCCTGCCTCAAGATGACCTCGTGGTCCGTGCGGCGCGCGCACTACAGCATGCCACCGGGTGCACTTCCGGCGTACACATCGGCATTCACAAGTCCATCCCCGCTCAGGCAGGCATGGGAGGCGGCTCGTCAGACGCCGCCTCTACTCTGCTCGCACTCAATCGACTTTGGAACCTTAAGTTACCCTTGGAGGCCCTGTCCCGTATCGGCTTGGCACTAGGCGCCGACGTACCTTTCTTTTTGGGCGGACGCAATGCGTGGGTAGAAGGAATTGGCGAAAAGCTAACGCCTATAGACATACCGGTTTCTCGATGGCTGGTCGTCAAACCAGACGCCGGATTGGAAACAAAACGAATTTTTTCTGATCCGAACTTGAAACGGGACTCGGAGTGCGCTACAATCTATGGCTTCGCTGCACACACTTTCGATAAGACTTTAAGTCAAACCCGGAACGACTTGCAGGCCATAGCCCAGACGCTATGCCCCGAGGTTAATCAAGCCCTTCAGTGGTTAGGTTCCAAAGGCTTAAGCGGCAGGATGACTGGTTCAGGAAGCGCAGTGTTTGCGCACCTCAACCAAGACGCCGATCTGGATGATGTGCCTAGCAACTTTGAAGTCAAGGTATGCAGCAGTTTGGATGTTCACCCCCTTCAGGGATGGGCACCCAGCGACGGTTTATCGGTGGGTAGTGTTTAGCTATCAACCCGTGTAGGGGAGTCGCCAAGTTGGTTAAGGCACTGGATTTTGATTCCAGCATGCGAAGGTTCGAATCCTTCTTCCCCTGCCAAATTGCTGTTCGGGCCGGTCCCGATGCAGCATGCGATCTGTGACGACATAAACCCAATCTCTTCGCTGGACCACCCCACATGCAGGCATTTACCGCTCCTGACTTCATGGTTTTCACTGGCAATGCCAACCCCGGCATGGCTGAAGACATTGCGAAGCACCTCGGCATTTCTTTGGGCGCAGCCAGTGTCGGCCGCTTTTCTGACGGTGAAGTCACTGTCGAAATCAACCAGAACGTGCGTGCCCGTGATGTGTTTGTGGTTCAAAGCACCTGCGCGCCCACCAACGAAAACCTGATGGAACTGCTGATCATGGTGGATGCGCTCAAGCGCGCCTCTGCAGAACGTATCAGCGCAGTGATTCCTTACTTTGGTTATGCCCGCCAGGACCGTCGCCCCCGCTCTGCCCGTGTGCCTATCACTGCCAAGGTGGTGGCCAACATGCTGCAAGCCGTGGGTGTAGACCGCGTGCTGACGATGGATTTGCACGCTGACCAGATCCAGGGCTTCTTTGATATTCCGGTGGACAACATTTATGCGTCCCCCGTGCTGCTGGGCGATTTGCGCCAGAAGAATTACAGCGATTTGATCGTGGTGTCGCCTGACGTGGGCGGCGTGGTGCGTGCCCGTGCGCTGGCCAAGCAGTTGAACTGCGACATGGCCATCATCGACAAGCGTCGCCCCAAGGCTAACGTGTCGGAAGTGATGCACGTGATCGGTGAAATCGAAGGCCGCAATTGCGTGATCATGGACGACATGATCGACACAGCAGGCACCTTGGTGAAAGCTGCTGAAGTTTTGAAGGCCCGCGGCGCGAAGAAGGTGTATGCCTATTGCACACACCCCATCTTCTCCGGCCCGGCAATTGAGCGTATCGCTGGTGGCGATGCTCTCGACGAAGTCGTGGTGACCAACACCATTCCTTTGAGCGCTGCCGCCGCGCAGTGCAGCAAGATCCGCCAACTCTCCGTGGCCCCGCTGATCGCCGACACGATCCAGCGTATCGCCAAGGGAGATTCGGTCATGAGTTTGTTCACCGAGTAATCACTCGGAACAAAAAGCAGACGCCGCCGGCAACGTGCCTGTGGCGTCTTTTACTGTCGGAGTCACACTGGTCGCGGTGGACTCTTTTTTGGAGTTAGATATGAAATTTGTCGCTTTTGAGCGCGCTAAGCAGGGCACGGGTGCGAGCCGCCGTCTCCGCATCACTGGTCGTACACCCGCTATCGTTTACGGCGGTACTGGCGAACCCCTCTTGATCGAGCTTGACCACAACGCTCTGTGGCATGCCCTCAAGAAAGAAGCCTTCCACTCCACCATCCTGGACATGGAATTCAACGGCGTGGAAAGCAAGGTCCTGTTGCGTGACGTGCAAATGCACCCCTTCAAGCAATTGGTTCTGCACATCGACTTCCAACGCGTCGAAGCCAACACCAAGCTGAGCATGCGCGTGCCTTTGCACTTCAGCGGCCAGGAAAACTCTCCTGCCGTGAAGACAGACGCTTGCTTGATCAACCACGTCATCACTGAACTGGAAGTGGCTTGCTTGCCAGCCGACCTGCCCGAGTTCATCGCTGTGGACCTGAGCGGCCTGGAAAAGGGCAAGTCCCTGCACGTGAATGACCTGGTTCTGCCCAAGGGCACCGTTGCTGTGACCCATGGCAAGCCTAACCCCGTGGTTGTGTCCGTCGTGGCTCCAGTGGAAGAAGTGGCAGCTCCTGTTGCCGCTCCTGCTGCTGATGCCAAGGGCAAAAAAGGCAAGAAGTAATTAGCGCACTGCGTTAATTGCCTCGAGACGGCCCACTTCGGTGGGCCGTTTTGCTTTTGGGGCTACAGCCCCAAGTAATTTGTAGGCCATAATTTTCCGCATGATCAAACTGTTTGTCGGCCTGGGCAACCCCGGCCCCGAATACGACGGCACCCGCCACAACGCCGGCTTCTGGTGGGTGGACGCATTGGCGCGTGAACTCAAAGTCAACCTGGCGATGGACCGCGGTTACCACGGTCTGGTCGCCCGCACCAGCATCAAGGGTGAAACCGTCTGGCTGCTGGAGCCGCAAACTTTTATGAACCTGTCGGGCAAGTCCGTAGGTGCCTTGGCCCGCTTCTTCAAAATCAAGCCGCAAGAAATTTTGGTGGCGCATGACGAGTTGGATGTAGTGCCGGGTGAAGCCAAGCTCAAGTTCGGCGGCAGTCACGCCGGACATAACGGATTGCGCGATATCCATGCCCAGCTCGGCACCGGCGACTACTGGCGACTGCGCCTTGGTGTAGGTCATCCAGGCGTGAAATCAGAAGTAGTGCACTGGGTGCTGAAAAAACCCTCGCTGGATCACCGCATTGCGATCGACCAAAGCATTGACCGCTCGCTCAAAGCTCTGCCTCATCTACTCGCCAGCGAGATGGACAAAGCCACCATGCTGATCCATACCAGTAAGCCGCCCCGCCCCAAGCCGCCCCGAGCACCGGCACCTACCTCTGCGGGAATAAGCAATGCGCTGCCTGATGAATCAGCCACTGTGGCCCCCACTGCACCGCCCGTAGCCTGAATCCCCTACCGTCACTTCGGAGATCTGCCATGCGAAGCCCTGTACTGTTTGCTACATTTTTCGCAGCTGTTTTCGCAGTATCCACGGGCGCTAGCGCACAAAAAGTCTATCGATGCGGTAACACCTACAGCCAAACACCGTGTGGCGGCGGCAAGACGCTGGATACGAATTCCCCTAACGCTGCGAATGCTGCGGCACGCAAGCAAGCCATAGACAAAGAAAACCGGCGCCAGGTCGAAGCGGCCAAAGCGCTGGAAAAAGACCGGCTGGCCCAGGAAGCAGAAGCCCAAAAACGCCACCAGGCCGACCTGAAGGCCATGGAAGAGGAAAAGGCCCGTGCGGCCAAAGGCGCATCAGCCAACGCCACACCAGCCCCGCTGAAGAACAAAAAACCGCCTGAGTTTTTTACCGCCAAGCCTGCACCTGTCAGCAAACCTTGAGCTGAGTTTGGCGGTTGAAAAGGGTTAGCCGGCTTTGCCCGCTGCAACCTGCAAACGCAGGTATTTCTGCATCAGCGTTTCCTTGCTTTCCACGAAGCCCGGATTCACAGGAATACACGCTACCGGACACACCTGCACGCACTGCGGCTCATCGAAGTGGCCTACGCACTCCGTGCATTTGTGCGGGTCAATCTCATAGATCTGCTCGCCCAAGTAGATGGCCTCATTCGGGCACTCGGGTTCACACACATCGCAATTGATGCATTCGTCGGTAATTAACAGTGCCACAGCAGTACACGCTCCATGGCCTGATTATCGCCTGCGGGTCGGAATCACGCTTCCGATAGGTCGGGTTTCACAATCACCACCGGCACCCCACTGGCATGCAGCACTTCATTGGAAACAGAACCCAGCATGGCACTGCGCAAGCCACTCATGCCGCTCGCACCCATGATCACCATGTCGCAACCAAAGCGCTCTGAAATTTCAACCAAGGTGTGGGCCGGATCACCTTTGGCTACTTCGCACTCATACGGCAAACCTGCGGCATCAAGCAAAACACGGGCAGGCGCCAAGGCGTCCAACCCCGCTTGTGCACTCATGCGATCCACCGCCTCGGGGTCGTGCATCACCAACAGCTCGTAAAGCGTAGCCGGCTCTTGCACATTGGCCAGAACCACCTCCAAGCGCATGCCATCCCCGTGCATGCGCAGTGCAAGGTGCACAGCCCCCATCGACAACTCCGAACCATCTACCGGTAACAGAACTCGCATGGTGACCTCCTGAAGCAATTAAGGATTGAGTTTCCCCATCAAACGGGCATGCACCACGGGCGCGACAAAGGCGTTGACGTCTCCCTTCAACGTGCCGATTTCCCGGACCAGCGTACTCGAAATGAATTGGAAACGCGAATCCGGCGTCATAAACACGGTTTCCACCTCCGGGGCCAGCGCTTTGTTCATGCCGGCCAGTTGGGCTTCGTAGTCAAAGTCAGTCACCGAGCGCACGCCGCGCACCATCGCGCGGGCACCGTGAGCGACGGCAAAGTCGCGCACCAGGCCGGTAAAACTTTCCACCTGCACGTTATCGAGTGGCTGGAACACTTCGCGCACCATTTCCAACCGCTCTTCCAGGCTGAACATGGTTTTCTTGTGGTGGGCCACGGCCACGGCCACGATCACCGTACTGAACATGCGGGAAGAACGGCGGATCAGGTCCTGGTGCCCCAAGGTGATGGGGTCAAAGGTTCCCGGAAATACGGCAATGACGGGTTGGGGCATGGCAGTTGCGTGTGAAATGGCCGGCTGGGCGTTAACAGAAATTATGTGGGCGTATGCTTGAGCAGGTGTGCATGCACCGCCCCAGCCTTGAGGTGCCGGTGGACACTCAGCCCGACAGCGCTCAAGGTCTCATCGGTATAGGCAGTGGGCGACTCGAGGTACACCCAGCCATCCGGCGCCAGCGCGCGGGCACAGGCGCCCAGGGCAGGTTCGAAGAGCGGCGCGTCAAACGGGGGGTCAATGAAGATCACATCCAGGCTGCCAGGGGCTGCCTGACGGATAGCGGCCACGCCATCTCCACGCTGCACATGTACGGCGCTGGCTTCAAGTTGAGCTTGGGTTTTTTTGAGCTGGTCGATCAGGGTGCCGTCCTGCTCGATGATGAGCACGTCTTTCGCGCCACGGGATGCGGCCTCAAAGCCGAGTGCACCGGTGCCGGCAAAGGCATCCAGGCATCGCAGACCGCTCATGTCCTGCCCCAGCCAGTTGAATACGGTCTCTCGCACGCGGTCTGGTGTGGGGCGCAGGCCGGGCTTGTCGGCTACTTTGAGCTTGGTGCGCTTCCAGAGCCCGCCGATGATGCGGATTTCGTGGCTTTGGCCAGCGCGAGGCCGCGCGGGGCGCTTGGGCGCAGCAGCGGCGCTGCGAGTGGAGGTAGCTTTGGCGTTCATGCTGGGAGCTTAACTGAATGCACCCCTCTCAACGGGCTGGCTCAGGTGCGCCCAGTACCACCGTGGCCATGCGCGCCGGCTGCAGTTTGCGGGCCATGGCGGCACGGACGTCGGCCACGGTCAGGCGCTCCACCTGCAGCGTCCATGTGTCCAGATAGTCCAGCGGCAGGCCGTTCCAGGCGATGTTGGCTACGTTGTCGAGCAGCTTTTTGTTGCTGTCGATACGCAGCGCAAAGCCGCCTATCAGGTTGTCTTTGGCGGCTTGTAGCTCTTTCTCGGAGGGTCCCTCTTCGACAAACTTGGTTACCACCTCGCGGACCAAAGTCAGTGCTTGCTCCGCCTGGTCAGGCCGTGTTTGGAGGCCGATGGTGAAAGCGCCCGCATGCATACCGGGCGCAAAGTAGCTGTACACGCTGTAGGTGAGCCCCCGCTTTTCACGCACCTCTTCGGTGAGTCGGGCGGTAAAGCCGCCCCCACCCAGGATGTGGTTGCCCACCGTGAGCGCGAAGAAGTCGGGGTCCTTGCGCAGATAGCCCGGCTGCCCTACCAACACATGCGCTTGGGCCGATGCAAACGGAATGCGCGTCTCACTCGCTGCCGCCAGCGCTGCCACCTCGGGCACCGCTGGCTGGGCCGTGCAGCCACCTTGCGGCACCCGGGCCAGCAACTTGGTTACCAAGGCATCCGCCTGCGCACGATTGAGCGCGCCTACGATGCTCACCTGAGCCGCGCAAGCACGCAGCACCTTGGCATGCAGGGCGCGCAAGTCTTCTACGTTGGTGCGCAACAGGCTGGCCTCGGTGGTCTCGCGGCCGTAGGGGTGGCTGCCGTACACAGCTTGGTTGAACGCACGCCCGGCCAGTGTGGCGGGGCGGGTGTTGGCTTCCTTGAGGCTGGCAATCATCTTGGGCCGGTCTCGCAACCATGGCGCCTCCGGGAACGAGGGCTCGCCCAACTGGCGGGAAGCCAGCGCCACGGCTTTGTCCAGCAGGTCCGGGTAGGTCAGGGAGCGCAGGCCAAAGCTCATGCGGTCGGCACTGGCACTGCCACCGAAAGACGCGCCCAAGTCCGCCCAGGCTTCGCTGAGCTGGTGCTCGTCCAGCGCGGGGCCGGCACTGCTGGCGCGCACGCCGTTGGCGGTGCTGGCAGCCATCAGGTTGGCCAATCCGGGCTTGTCGACAGGGTCGCGGCGGGCGCCAGCATCCAGGTCGATCTGCACATCCACCATGGGAATGGCGGGACTCTCAACCAGATACACCCGCACACCGCTGGGCTGCGTCCAGTGCTGGATGGGGATACCCGCCCACCCCGTTTGCATGCCGAAAATGGCCATAGCGCCCGTCAATATTGCGCGAGCAGCTATAAATTTAGGAGTAATCATGGGGTCATAAACCTTTGGCGCTGTTCAATGGCGAATACCCGCCGCTGGAACGCGGGGCTTGCGGGTGCTGTCCACGGGCTGGGGCAGCAAGGTGGCCACAGTCAGCGCGTCATCACCAAAGTACTTGGCAGCGACCGACTGCACCTGCGCGGCGGTCACTTTGCGCAAGCGCTCCAGCAACAGCTGGTCGGCCCCCAGAGGAAAGCCGTTGATCCAGCTCACACCCAGCAAGCGGGCCTGGTTGAACACGCTGTCCTGCTTGTAAACCTCCCCGGCCACCCAACGGTTTTTGACACGACTTAGCTCAGCCTCGGTCACACCGTCTTTGGCCACCAGCACCACCTGGGCTCGCAGGGCCGCCTCCACTTCGGCGGCCGTTTTGCCGACAGCCGGAACGCCATACAAAGTAAAGAGCTGCGGGCCACGCGCGGTGAGTCCGTAGTAGGCGCCCGCGCTGTCAGCCACCGGCTGATCCGATAGCGTAAGCGCGCGCGGCAGACGGGCACCGTCGTAGCCGGACAGGACTGCCGACAGCACCGTCAGCGCCAGTGCATCGTCACTGGTAGCGTCAGTGGGGGCTGCCGCTGTCATTGGCAAGCCGGCTGGCTTGAGACCTGGCACCTTGAAAGCCAACGCCACATAGGCCTGCTCGGCAGGTGCCTTGAAGTCCAAGCGGCGCAGGCCGGTTTGCTCCGGTTCGGTGCGCGGCTTACGCGCTGGCTCGGCGTACACCGGCAAACTGCCGTAGTACTTTTCGGCTAGCAGACGGACGGCGTCCACATCGACATCCCCCGCCACGATCACGGCAGCATTGGCGGGTGTGTACCAGCGGCGGTAGAAGGCGCGGGCGTCTTCGGCAGTCAGGCTCTCCAGGTCGCTCATCCAGCCCACGATGGGGCGGCGGTAGGGGTCGGCCTGGTAAATCACCCCATCCATAGCCTCGTGCAGGCGGGCGTGGGGCTTGTCTTCGGTGCGCAGGCGGCGCTCTTCCTTCACTACCTCCAGCTCTTTGGCAAACACCTCGTCCGTCCAGGTGTTGTTGGCAAAGCGGTCGGACTCCAGACGCATCACATCCTCCAGCTTGGCTGAGGGAATCTGCTGGAAGTAGCCGGTGTAGTCCTTGCTGGTGAATGCGTTTTCGCGGCCGCCAAGGGCGGCGACCTTGCGCGAAAAATCGCCGGCCTTCACTGTAGGCGTGCCCTTGAACATCATGTGCTCCAGCACGTGGGCTACGCCGCTAGTGCCATCCACCTCGTCCATAGAGCCCACGCGCACCCACACCATATGCACCGCTGTCGGTGCGCGCCGGTCGGGCTTGACGATAAGGGTCATGCCATTCTTCAAAGTGAACTGCTGCGCCAGTGTGGCGGGACGCGCGGTTCGCACCTCGGCAGCCGATCCAGGCAGCGGGAACAAAGCAAGAATGGGAAGGAAAGTGGCCAGCACCAACCTGGAAACCGGGGAAGCCCACAAGAGGCCCGGGAAGTGAAATGGGTGTTTCATAGAATGCTGTGATTCTAGAAACACCCTCATGTTCAGTTTTTTCAAAAAGAAATTCCTTTCTTCTTCCAATCCAGCCCCTGAGGCTCTAGCGGCCGCGCCTTTGGCCCCTGTGCCTGCAAGCGCCTCCGCTGAACCCGCCTCACTGATCGGCAGTGCGCTGGTCATCCCCATCGACATCCCGGATCCTGCGTCGCCGCCCCCCGAGCGCCAGAAATGGCTGGACAAACTCAAGGCGGGCCTGGGAAAGACTGCCACCAACATTTCCGGTGTGTTCGGCGGTAACGTCATTGACGAAGCACTGTATGAGGACTTGGAAAGCGCTCTTCTGATGTCGGATGCAGGTGTGGCCGCCACCGAATTTGTGTTGGCTGACCTGCGTCGTAAAGCGGCTGCCAGTGGCATTACCCACCCGGTAGCCCTGAAAAATGCACTGATTGCCACCCTGACCGAGCTGCTGCAGCCCTTGCAAAAGCCGCTGGTGATCGGCGAGCACACACCCACCGTCGTCATGGTGGCAGGTGTGAACGGTGCAGGCAAAACCACCAGCATCGGCAAGTTGACCAAACATTTGGCCGACAGCAACGCCAGCGTATTGCTGGCAGCGGCCGACACGTTCCGGGCGGCAGCGCGAGAACAGCTCACGGTCTGGGCAGACCGCAACACCGTGGAGATAGTGAGCCAGGAAGGCGGCGACCCCGCCGCCGTGAGTTTTGATGCAGTTACCGCCGGCAAGGCACGCGGCAAAGATGTGGTGCTCATCGATACTGCAGGCCGCCTCCCCACCCAGCTGCACCTGATGGAGGAGCTGAAAAAAATCAAACGGGTGATTGCCAAGGCAGACGGTACCGCACCGCATGAAGTGCTGCTGGTCATCGACGGCAACACCGGTCAGAACGCTGTCATGCAGGTCAAGGCCTTTGACGACGCGCTGGGCCTCACCGGCCTGATCGTCACCAAGCTGGACGGCACCGCCAAGGGCGGCGTGCTGGCAGCTATCGCCCGCGAGCGGCCCATTCCGGTGTACTTCATCGGCGTGGGCGAAAAGCTCGATGAGCTGGAGACTTTCAACGCCCGGGAATTTGCGACCGCCTTGGTGGTTTAGCCGAAGAGTCTTCTGATGCGGATTCCTCAAAAAGTAGTGAGACTTGGCACTTTCACTATGTGGGTGTTGCCAGCCTTCTTTTTGGCCGACGCATTGCGCACTGGCTCTGCGCAAAAAGAACACTTGTTGGCCATTGGGATGAGTTGTGCTTTTTGGCTTCTGTTAAGTTACTGGGAATGGGTGCGTGCACAGGGGTACTTGGACCTAAACGCAAAAACAAAACTTATCACCATCAAAACGATCAATGTATTTGGCAAATCACATTGCGCCAGCTATCGCGTTCAAGACTTCAGAGCAGTTTCATCGTTCCTTACTTGGCCGGAGAACCGCAGCAACTGCGTTGAACTCATCACCCACACAGGTGGTGAAGCTTTGGTTATTGCTGAGTTTGAGCCCGCACGAATTGACAAGTCGTTTTGGGGCACTCCTGTTTATGGTGAATCCATTGAGGCTCAAAACCTTAGGCAGCTAGTGAGGACGGATTTCGAGCTCGAAGACCGGGGATTCGAGGGCAGTCGATTCCCACGAAAAGAATACTCACCTCAGTCGAAGTCTGATAAACCTATGTAAGAAGCGCCCTTCAGGATCGACTAAACCAAACAGCTACGAGCAAACAAAGCTTCGACAAACCATGAACCCAAACCGCCGTCAACTTCTTGCCGCCTCTGCAGCATCAGTAGCGCTTCCCGTCTTGGCCCAACCCACCCCCGCCTGGTCGGCCATAGCGGCCAAGGCCAAAGGGCAGACCGTTTACTTCAACGCCTGGGGCGGCTCGGAGACCATCAACGCGTATATCCAGTGGGCCGCGGGCGAGGCGCAAAAGCGCTTTGGCGTGACCGTGCAGCACGTCAAGATTGCCGATGCGCCGGACATGATCAAGCGGGTGCGCAACGAAAAAGCCGCCGGCAAAACCAATGGCAGCGTGGATCTGGTGTGGATCAACGGTGAAAACTTTTTGACCATGAAACGCGAGGGCCTGCTCTTCGGGCCCTTTGCCGAAAGCCTGCCGTCGTACGCCAAAGTGGACGTGCAAGGCAAGCCCACCACGCGCTTGGACTTTGCAGAGCCCACCGACGGCCTCGAGGCACCCTGGGGCATGGCGCAGCTGACCTTCATGGTCGACAGCAAGCGCACACCCAAGCCGCCACAGAACCTCGCAGAGCTGCAAGCCTTTGCCAAAGCCAACCCCGGCCGCGTGACCTACCCGCGCCCGCCTAACTTCCACGGCACCACCTTCCTGAAGCAAGTGCTGATGGACGTGAACGCGAACCGCGACGCGCTCTACAAACCAGTCACTCCTGACGCATTCGCCAAGGCCACCGCCCCCCTGTGGGCAGCGCTGGACCAGATGCACCCGCACCTGTGGCGCGGCGGCAAGCAGTTTCCCAACAATGCCGAAGCCATTCGTCAGATGCTGGCCGATGGTGAAGTGGCTCTGGCCCTCACCTTCAACCCCAACGACGCTGCGAACGAAATTGCCGCAAAGCGCCTTCCTGCAAGCGTCACCAGCTATCAATTCAGTAGCGGAACCATCGGCAACACGCACTTTGTCGCCATCCCTGTGAACGCCAGCGCCAAAGAGGGCGCCCAGGTATTTGCCAACTTTTTGCTCAGCGCCGAAGCCCAGGCCCGCAAGGCTGATATCACCGTGTGGGGCGACCCGACCGTGCTCGCGCTGGACAAGCTCAGTGCCACCGAGCGCGCTGCGTTCTCTGCCAAGCCTCTGCCAGGCCAGGTAGAAAAGCCTGCGCCCGCCATCCCCGAGCCGCACGGCAGCTGGGTCGATGCGCTAGAAAAAGAGTGGACCAAGCGCTACGCGGGGTGAGAAATAGTTCGCACAAAAGCGGACTATTTCAATCGCAACAAGCAATCCGGTAGACAGATCTTAAGCTCTGCCCGTTCAATGCGGGCTGGCCGGTTGGCGGCCATTACTTTGGATCTGTTTGCATGTCATTTTTCACCCGGTCTTCACGCGTGGCGCACCTAGGCGCCACCCTTGCCTTCATCACCCTTGCAGGCGCAAGCCTCACCGCCTGCCAACAAGCCCCTGTGGCGCCCGTAGTGCCGGTATACAGCGGCCCGACCTTGCCGATTGCGCAGTCCGATCGCGGCGTACAAATCTTCTTGCCCAGCGCGGCCTTGTTTGAATCCGGTAAATCCAGCCTGAACGCCACTGAATCCGCGGCCTACATGCAACGCGTGGCACTGCTCATCAACACCAAGACGGACAAAAACGTAGTGCTCGAAGGGCACACCGATAACGTCGGCAACGAAGGCCTGAACCAGGAGCTCTCAGAAGCCCGCGCCCGCAGCGTGCGCGAAGCGCTGCTGGCCCAAGGCGTAGACGCCAAGCGCCTGAGCACCAGCGGCTTTTCCTTCAAGCGCCCGGTCGCCTCCAACGCGACCGACGAGGGCCGCAAACTCAACCGCCGTGTAGAGGTGGTGATCCTGGAAGAAAAGGTAGAGAACATTACCCGTGGCGAAGCGCCCAACGCGTTTGAGAACGCATGGGATCGGCTGAAGGCCATGATGGACAAGGGCCTGATCCAACCGGTGATGGCGCAATGATGGAGCGCAACACCATGCAACGCCGCGCGTTCAATTCCACACTGGTCAAGAGCTTGGCGGCAGCCTCAGCAGCCACAGTGGCAGGCACTGTCGGTGCGCAAACAGCACCCAAACGCGGCGGCAAATTGGGTCTTGTGTTGGGCGGCGGTTCAGCCCGGGGCTTTTCGCACATCGGTGTGCTCAAAGCGCTGGAAGAAAGCGGCTACAAGGCGGATGTGGTGGTGGGTACCAGCGCGGGTTCACTGGTAGGCGCCTTCTATGCTGCAGGCTACAGCCCTTGGCAGATGGAAGAAGTGGCCCTCAAGGTGCGTGACATCGATGTGGCAGACCTTAACTCCGCCAACAAACGCGGCATGTTTGCCGGCGAAGCACTGCAAAGGCTGGTGAACGAATACGTGCGCCAACAACCCATTGAAAAGCTCAAGCTCACCTTCGGCGCAGTGGCTACCAACCTGCACAGTGGCGAGGCCGTGTTGCTCCGCTCGGGCGACACCGGCCAAGCGGTGCGCGCCTCCAGCGCCATACCCGGCGTATTTGTGCCTGCACAGGTGGGCGGCAACGAGTTGGTGGACGGTGGTCTGGTGAGCCCACTGCCTGTGCGCTTTGCGCGGGCTTTGGGTGCCACGCAGGTGATTGCTGTCGACGTGGGCACCAAACCGCAAAACAACGTGGGCAACGGCCTGTATGAAGTCATCCTCCAATCTTTCGAGATCATGGGCCGAGCACTCACCAACCTCGAAGCCAAGGAAGCCGATTTCCTCATCCGGCCTGACACCTCGCGCTTTAGCAGCACCGACTTCGGCGCACGCAAAGACCTGATCCAGGCCGGATATGTGGCCGGGCGAGCCGCACTGGCAGAGCTCAGTCGCAAAGTGGCACCCAATGCCAAAGCCGGCTGAACCGGCCAGCGCGAGAAGCTGACCGTTCGCGAATTGCGGGCTCGCGCACACTGTGGCCGGGCCCACAATGCCAGCCATGCAAAACACAGCACCCGCACCTGAAGCGCCCGCGCTCAACGCCCGAGGGCTCACACGCAAACACCATCTGAGCTTGGCCCTTGTGCTGGGCGGCCTGGCCTTGGTACTGGTGCTGGGCAGCTGGAGCCTGTACAGCCGCCAGAAAGCGGCTCTCACCTGGGCCCTGAGTGCACAAGGCGAACAACTACAGCTCGCTCTGAATGACACGCTCGATGCTGCACGCCTGCACGCCATGGGCATGCGCCAGAGTGCGGAGCGCAACCTGCGCCAACCCCTCTTTAATGACAGCAGCCTCGCAGAACGGCTGGAGCGCCGCAACCTCGCGCCGCTCCGGGATGCCCCATGGGACCGCATGCCGCAAGACTTGGCAAAAGACATGGGTGCCGTTCACACCAACCCTGCCGCGGGCAGCGACTACCGGCGCGAACTCAATGCGCCACTGGGTGCGCTGGGCCAAGCGGTGGCTGCACACAGCCAGCAGCAGCGCCTGGCCTGGAGCTACTTTTTTGACGCCCAGAAGCGCTGGCGCTGGGTGTATCCGGCCCAGGCGCGGGACGAAGTGCTAATCGCCACCGGCAAAGCCGACATGGGTGCAGCCCTGCCAGTGCTGTGGGATGCCGCAGGCTTGGATGCTGCGGGGCCCGCCCGCAACCCGCAAAAGGAACCGGTGTGGTCTGCGCCGCACACCGACCCCTTCAAGAAAATCACTGTCGTTTCAGCGTTGGCCCCGGTGTATGTGGGTGAAGCCTTTGTGGGGGCGATGGGCACCGACCTGAGCCTGGAGGCCCTTGCCACCGTGATGCAACAGCGCCCACTGGCCATGGGACAGGCCTGGGTGATCGACAAAGAAGGGCGTGTACTCGCCAGCAGCGACACCAAGGCAAGCCCCCCGCCGTCCGGCCCTTACACCACCGAAGCAGGCTGGCTACGTTATTCCCTGCGCGGCTCGCCGTTCAGCCTGGTGATTTATGCGCCCTCCGGCGTGGTGGCCAGTCACACTCTGCGCAAACTGATGCCCATGCTGGTCACCGGTTTGCTGGGCTTGTTGGCGGCCGCAGGCACTGCACTGTGGCTCAGCCGGCAGTTCACCTTGCCTGCCCTGCAGTTAGCCGATTACGTACAGAACGCCGAGGGCCCCAACATCAAACGCCCACCCAAAGTGCCTGCCCTCTGGAAGCCCTGGTTTGACCGTGCTGCGAGAGCCGCCCTGGACCGGCGCGACCAGGTCATGCACCATCACCAGCGCAGCAGTCAGCTCGAAAAGCAGATCATCCAGCTCGAAGCGCAGGTTCGCGCACGCGACAACAAGGGCTAGCAGCCTCACTCAGAATAGGCGCTCCTAATCGGGAAACACGCCTTGAGAAAAATTGCTCCATTCGTTGCCGCCTCCTTCGGGCTGGTGCTGCTGTACCTGTTGCTGTGGCCAGTGCCCGTCAGCCCCGTGGTTTGGAATGCTCCCGCTGCTCCGGGCTACACCGGCCCGCACGCAGTTAACACACGGCTTGGTAACTTGCAGATGATTGACTTGCAAGGCGAGGTGGGCCCTGAGCACATCCAGTTCGGCCGCGACGGCAAGCTCTACACCACCGTAGCTAGCGGCAACATCTTGCGCATGGAGGCCGATGGCACCGCGCAGCAGGTGTTTGCCAACACCGGCGGCCGGGTGCTGGGCTTTGACTTTGATGCGCAGGGCAACCTGATTGCAGCGGATGCAGTCAAAGGGCTGCTGTCCATCGCGCCGGATGCGAAGGTCACCGTGCTCACCGATACAGTGAACGGAGACCCGATCCGCTATGCGGATGCAGTGGTCGTTGCCAAAAACGGCAAGATGTATTTCAGCGATGCATCCACCCGCTTCGCACCCAAAGACTGGGGCGGTACCTTCGAGGCCAGCGTGCTCGACATCCTGGAGCAAGCCAGCACCGGCCGCGTTCTGGAATATGACCCCGCCACCAAAGTCACGCGCCTGGTCGCCAGCGGCTTGAGTTTTGCCAATGGCGTCGCACTCAGTGCGGACGAACAGTCCTTGTTTGTGAACGAGACCGGCAAATACAGGGTCTGGAAGATTGCGGTGAATGCCAATGCGCTCGATGTGCGCACGCCAGGCACCCAAGCCCATGCGCAAGCCCTAGTGTTGCTGGACAACCTGCCCGGCTACCCCGACAACCTGATGCGCGGCCTGGACGGAAAAATATGGCTGGGCTTTGCCAAGCCCCGCAACCCGACCGTCGACAACATGGCCGGCAAGCCCTGGTTGCGCAGCCTCACCTTGCGTTTGCCACGTGTGCTGTGGCCCATCCCCAAGGCCTACGGCCACGTGATCGCCTTCACCGAAGACGGCAAAGTAGTAGCCGACCTGCAAGACCCGAGCGGCAACTATCCCGAAACCACGGCAATTACCGAAACCAAAGACCGCTTGTATGTGCAAAGCCTGCACGCGCACGGGCTGGGCTGGCTGCCAAAGTAAGGCACGCTTACTGCACCAGCCCTGCAGCCACTGCCGGCGGCTCGCGCTTGGCAGTCAGCGTGCTGCCTGCTGCTGCGCCCATGATGAACACGATCGCCCACAACTGCGGAGCGCTGAGCTGCTCGTTCAACATCACTAAGCCCAGCAAGGCTGCAACCGCGGGCTCCATGCTGGTCATGATGCCGAAAGCCTCTTGCGGCAGGCGCTTGAGGGCCATCATCTCCAGAGAGATAGGAATGGCACTGGAAATTGCCGCCACCACCAGCCCGATCCATAAAACGTGTGGATCCAGCAGAGCCGCACCGGCGTGCCAGATGCCGAAGGGCACCACGGTGATCGCAGCCACCGTAAGCCCCAGCGCCACCGAGTGGCCCGCATGCAAGTGGCCCAGGCGCTTACCAAACACAATGTACGCACCCCAAAACACGGCGGCTGCCAAGGCATAGAGCACACCAGTCAGGTCCAGCGCCTGCACATCGCCGCCCAAGGGCAGCAGCAATCCCAGCCCCGCAATCGCCAGTACCAGCCACACAAAATCCACCGACTTGCGCGACGAATAGAGCGCCACCGCCAAAGGCCCCGAAAACTCAATCGCCACCGCAATGCCAAACGGAATGGTGCGCAGCGACATGTAAAACAGCAAATTCATCAGCCCCAGCGCCACCCCGTAACGCAGCAGTGACATGCGGTCTGCCGGTGCCAGCACCCAGCGCCAGGGCCGCCAGATCAGCAAGAGCAGCAGTGCTGAAAAGCCCACGCGCAGGGCGGTGGTGCCCAAGGAACCGACTACAGGAAACAGCTGCTTGGCAATCGACGTGCCCAGCCCCAAAGCGGTAACAGAACCCAAAACTGCCAGCAATGGAAGCACGTTATGAAAACGGTGTGAAGACATGCCCTGACGATAACCGGTGCAACTCAGGTATAAACCCGTCTCCTCCAATCGTCTACCCAATCCCGCGCCATGACTGCCCTGCTCTCTTGCATCGAACTCGAATCCGCCCCCAAGCCCACAGCTGCCGTCATCTGGATGCACGGGCTGGGCGCCACCAGCGATGACTTTGCAGGTTTGGTGCCCGAGCTGAACTTGGAAGGCTGCCAGCCCATCCGTTTTGTGTTTCCGCAGGCACCCAGCATCCCCATCACCATTAACGGTGGCTACGTGATGCCGGGCTGGTACGACCTGTATGGCATGGACCTGGTGAGCAAGCAGGATGCAGCGGGCATTCAGCGCTCCGAGGCGGCTATTGCGGCGCTGGTGGAGCGAGAAGTGGCGCGTGGCATTCCGTATGAGCGCATCGTGCTGGCGGGCTTTAGCCAAGGCTGCGCCATGGCGCTGCACACCGCGCTGCGCTTGCCACACCAAATTGCAGGCGTCATGGCCTTGTCGGGCTACCTGCCGCTGGCAGACCGCTTTGCCACCGAGCGCAACGTCGCCAACGCCAACACTCCCATCTTCATGGCGCACGGCACCCAGGACCCGGTGGTGATCTTGAAACGCGGCGAAGACTCGCGCGATGCCCTGGCGTCCCTCGGCCACCAGGTGCAGTGGCACACCTACCCCATGCCGCACAGCGTGCACCCGCGCGAAGTGGCTGACATAGCCGCCTTCTTGAAGCAGGTGCTGCCCGCTTGATGGAGACTGCTCGCCCCCTGGTGCTGGGCATTGATTTCGGCACATCGAATTCCGCCTGCGCATTGATTGACGCGCATGGCGCCTTGCAGGTCATCCCGCTGGACGACGCCAAGGCCGAGATGCCGACCGCGCTATTTTTTGCCAGCGAAACGCATACCGTGCTCTATGGCGCAGAAGCCATGCAGGCCTACCTGAATGGCACCGAAGGGCGCTTGCTACGCTCGCTCAAAAGCCTGATGGGCAGCCGCCTGATGGACGAGTACACCGCCGTCGGCGACAAGAGCATCCGCTTCTTTGACATCGTGGTGCTGTTCTTCAAAGAGCTCAAGCGCCGCTGCGAAGCCCATGTGGGCCAGCCCCTGACCCACGCCATGCTGGGCCGCCCGGTGCACTTTGTGGACGACGATGCCGAGCGTGACCAGCTGGCCCAAGAGACACTGGGCCGCGCCGCGGTGGAGGCGGGCTTCACCCACATTGCCTACCAGCTCGAACCCATTGCCGCCGCGCTGGACTACGAGCAACGCGTAACCAAAGAGACTACGGCTCTGGTGGTGGACATTGGCGGCGGCACCTCGGACTTCACCGTCATCCGCCTCAACCCTGAGCGCAGTGCGGTGGGCGACCGCTCGGCAGACATTCTGGCCACTACCGGGGTGCATATTGGCGGCACGGACTTTGACCGCCTGCTGGACCTGGCCACTGTGATGCCCTATTTAGGCTACAAGCATGTGGGCACCGGCGGGCGCATTGTGCCCAACAGCGTGTTTTTTGACCTGAGCACCTGGCACCTGATCCACCAGGCGTACACGCGCAAGTCCATGCACTTTGCCAAAGAGCTGTGGACCGACTACACCGACCAGACCCTGCACCGCCGCCTGATGGACGCGCTGGAAGAGCAACACGGTCACCGCATGCTGGCCAGCGTGGAAGCTGCCAAGATCGCCTGCTCCATCAGCGGCGACAGCTCCGTCGTAGAGCTGGACTTTCTGGACCGTAGCCTGGCCCCCACCGTGGACGCGGCGAACATGGAAGCCGCCCTGCATGCATCGCTCGCGCAGGTGGTGCAATGCGCCCAGGACTGCGTGACCGCCGCCGGCCTGCAGGCTGTGGACGTGGTGTACCTGACCGGTGGTTCGTCCGCCCTGCGCACGCTGATAGCAGCGCTGCGCCAAGCCATGCCCGAAGCCACGTTGGTGGAAGGCAACCGCTTTGGCGGTGTAGCCGCCGGGCTGGCGTGGGCGGGTGCGGTTCACCCGTATTGATACGCTATTGATTTAGGAGCTGCTCGCGCATATTCCACCAGCGTCAGCGGCACACTCTTCGAAAGTTTACGAGTAATCAGAGCCCACGCTGAAGCTTGCTCATCAGCCTGCCAAAGCGGGCACTCGGCAGCGACAACAACGCCTCAAGCGCCACCCAGCGCACCCCATGCACCTCTTCCCACTGAGGGCTCAATGGGGCGGATTCATCGCCACGGAACAGGTACAAAAAGTCATGGTGCACGTGAGCGCCCTCGCCTTTGGCGGGGTTGGCGGGAATTGCATGGCTATCGATGTCGATCAGCGGCGCATCAAGGCTTTGGGCATTCGGCGAGCGCACGTTCACGCCCGTCTCTTCCTCCACTTCCCTCGCAGCAGACACGTCCAGTCGGTCCAGACCTTCGTGGTGGCCGCCGGGCTGTAGCCAGCGGTTCAGAGTGCGGTGGTGGATCAGAAGCACCTTGTCTGCATTCCGGTCGTACACCAACCCGCTGGTGGTAATGTGACCTTGCATGTTGGCGCGTGAAAACGGGTCTGCTGAGGTGTCGCCCAGCAGATCAGCAATGGCCTTCAGGCCTGCGGCCTCAGCGGGAAAGCCCGCCATGTACTTATGCAGTTCAGACAGCGCGTGAGCCCGGAGTTCGGCCGGGCTGGCCAAGGTTTCAGGCAGCATGTGGGTCTCCCAATGCCGCATGCAGCATCTCAATAAACACCCGCGTCTTGGGCGGCATGAGTTTGCGGCCGGGGAAGACAGCGGATATCGGCATGCGGGGAAAACACCAATCGGGCAGGATGCGCACCAGCGCATTGCGACGCACATCGGCTTGGGCAAATACATCGGGCACTGCGCCAATGCCGGTGCCCGCCAGCACCGTGCGCAACAGCAGGTCCGGCGCGTTGGCCGCAAAGCGACCCGGCGGCACAGCCGTCCACTCCTGCTCACCGTTCACCAAGCGCCAAGACATGGGCTCCCCGTTGCCACCCAGCAAGCGAACCGCTTGGTGCTGCAGCAGGTCTTGCGGCACTAGGGGCGTGCCATGTTCAGCCAGGTAGTGGGGCGAGGCATACACCCCCGTCGACATAAGGCTCAAGCGTCTTGCAGCGAGCAGGCTGTCGTCGGGCAAGGCTCCGATGCGCACCGCCACGTCAAATCCTTCACCGAGCAAGTCCACCCGGCGGGCGGATAAATCCAGGTCCAGCGAAATGTCGGGGTACATGGCCACAAACGCGCCCAACATATCGGCCAGCAACAAATTGGCAATGTCGGCCGGCATGGAGACGCGCAATCGCCCGGTGGGTGTGGCCTGACGGCGCTCGCTCAAGGCGGCCACAGCCTCCACCTCCAGCACTACTTGTTTGGCGTGCTCCAGCAGTTGCTGGCCGAACTCGGTCAGCGTCTGGCGTCGGGTGGTGCGCAGTAACAGGCGCTCGCCCAAGCGCTGCTCCAAGGCCGCGAGCCGGCGCGACACACTGGACTTGGGCAGCCCCACCTTGTCGGCCGCACGACTGAAGCTGCCCAGCTCCGCCACGCGGGCAAAGATGAGCAGGTCATTTGGGTCGATGGTAGTCGGGTGGAGCGTGTTTGATTGTTCCATAGTGACAACAATCATATCCATTTTATGGGATTTTCAGGTTGATTAATGAGGAATACAGTTCACCCATCGCAAACAACTTCCCTTTTGAAAGGAAACCATCATGTCCTCTAGCAACATTTCTACTACCGCTCAAAACGCACTCAACCTCGCAGGTCGCGTGCTCTTGGCTGCCCTGTTTTTGCCTGCCGGCATCAGCAAGCTGACCGGCTTTGAAGGCACCGTGGGATATATCGCCTCCGTCGGTTTGCCATTGCCCGCCGTCGGGGCTGTGTTGGCACTGCTCGTTGAAATCGTCGGCAGCGTGGCGCTGATCGCCGGCCTCGGCACCCGCATCGCAGCGCTGGTGCTGGCAGCGTTCACGCTGGTGGCCAGCTTCTTCTTCCACGCTTTCTGGGCTGTGCCTGCTGACCAAGCCTTCGTGGTGCAACTGCTGTTTTTCAAGAACGTGGCAGTGGTCGGTGGCTTGTTGGCCTTGGCCGCCAACGGCGCCGGCGGTTGGAGCCTGGACGCTCGCCGCGCATAAAGACCAGCCCCTCGCACACAGCGCATCAACCACAGGCCGCCATTGCGGCCTGTCCGTCCGTTCAACCCCAAGGAGATCACCATGACAGTTCAACACCCCCGCGCCATCGAGCGCCTGGTGGCAGGGCAAGCCACTTCGGATGGCGCAGGCGTCAAGCTCACCCGCGTGCTGACCCAGAATCTGCAGCACCGCCTGGACCCTTTCCTGATGCTGGACGCCTTCGGCAGCGACAACCCGGATGACTACATTGCCGGCTTCCCCGAGCATCCGCACCGCGGGTTTGAAACCGTGTCTTACATGCTTAGCGGCCGCATGCGCCACCGCGACAGCGCAGGCCACGAAGGCCTGGTCACAGACGGTGGCGTGCAGTGGATGACCGCGGCGCGCGGCGTGATTCACTCTGAAATTCCGCAACAGACCGAAGGCCGCATGGAAGGCTTTCAGCTCTGGCTGAACCTGCACAGCAGCGAAAAGATGGGCGCACCGTGGTACCGCGACATCCAGGCGACCGACCTGCCCAAAGTTACGACCGGCCAAGGCGTGCAGTTGACCGTGATTGCCGGTGAGAGCCACGGCACCGCGGGCGCGGTGCAGCGCGAGAAAACCCAGCCGCTGTACCTCGATGTGCACATGCCTGCCGGCAGCACATTCAGCCAACCTCTGCCCACGACCCACAACGCATTCATCTATGTGTACCGTGGCGAAGTACAGGTCGGCGAAAAGACTGTGCCCGCTCAGCGCATGGCCATCTTCAGCAACGATGCGGCCAGCGATGGCGTGACGATGAACGCCAGCGCGGACACCAAATTCCTGCTGATTGCCGGCAAGCCCTTGAAAGAGCCCATCGTGCAATATGGCCCCTTTGTGATGAACTCGCAGCAGGAGATCTATCAGGCGCTCAGCGACTTCAGGGATGGGGTTCTGGGTGCGGCATGACGCCAGTGCGAGGGGCCATGCGCTATGTATTTAGGAGCTCTTTGCGCATATTCCACGAGCGCTAGAGCCCTATTTCACAGTGAATCCAGCTTTACGCCCAAAGCCTGCAGCTTCTTGGCAAACGAGTCCCTGCGCTTCACTGCCTTGGCAGCGGTATCCACCGCTGCCTGAATGGCTTTGGGCCCCTTTTTTTCCACCACTTTGATCAGCCCCGTTTTGTGGGCGGCGTCAGCCTCTGCCCTGCGGAAGGTGGCGATGAGTTCGGCGTGGTCGGTCATGGTGTGGGTCAATACGTTTCTTCCAGGGGAATTATGACTTCGCAGCGCCCTGCACGCCGGCTGCGAATACCCCTCTATGTGCGTTAGGACACATACGGGCTCAACCATTGGCTTTACGGTACGGCCGCTACCTTTAACCAAGAGGCTTCCCGATGGCATTGACTCAATGGATTTACACCAGCACGCTGGTACACGGCGGCCTGGACGTGATAGCACCGATTCTTGAAACCGCCCGGCGCGTCAATGCGCTGCGCAGCGTTACCGGCATGCTCTTGCACGCCAATGGCTACATCTTGCAGGTGCTGGAGGGTGAAGAAACCGAGGTGCAAAAAACCTTCCAATCCATCGAAATGGACACGCGACACCGGTCTGTTTTTCTACTCTCCCGGCAAACGATTGCAGAGCGGCAGTTCGGGGCCTGGACCATGGGTTTACGCGATTTGTCCCATGCTGATGTGCAGGACGCAGGCGCTGCCGGGCACCTGTTTGATGCCAACCCCGCCGAAATTGCCTCGCGGGTACAGCCCGGTGCTGCGCTGGCCATGCTCCTGTTTTTTGCGCACGGGATGGAAATGACCGGATAGTATTTGGTGCGATAGTCCACACTCAACCCGCTCCTTTTTTTATAGCTGCTCGCGCATATTCCACAACCGCTCATTTCACTTTTGAGCATATTTTCGGAGCAAGGGGGTACCACCGGGAAAAGGCCAACCCAAACCGTCAGCTGCCTGTATGCCACCTTGCCCTAAGCTTGTGCCATGACCAACCCCGTCCGCGCCACTACGACGCCGCCTTTGATCAACCTCGCCTTGCAAGGTGGTGGCTCACACGGCGCGTTCACTTGGGGCGTTCTGGACGCACTGCTGGAAGACGGCCGGCTGGATTTTGAGGGCATCAGCGGCACCAGTGCCGGCGCCATGAATGCAGTGGCGCTTGCGCACGGCTTTGCACAGGCCGAGGGCAAATCACGCGAGGCCGCCAGAGAGAGCGCCCGCCAGTCACTGGAAGATTTCTGGGAAGGCGTGGTCACCATGGGGGCACTGGGCAATTCATTGGCCGGAGCCCACAAGGTGCCGTTTGACTTGCTGTTTGGCGGCCTCTCTGCCCTGACCGGCGAAGCCTCGCCCAGCCAGATGCTGTCAGACGCAGTGACCAGCTTCTGGACGCAGTCCGTTTCGCCTTACCAGAGCAACCCGCTGGACATCAACCCCTTGCGCAAGTTCCTGGAGCGGCAGGTGGACTTTGTACGCTTGGCGGCCTACGGGCCACTCAAGGTGTTTGTGGTCGCCACGAAGGTGCGCACCGGAAAGGCAGAGATTTTTTCTGGCCCACGGCTCACGGCAGATGCGGTGATGGCCTCGGCCTGCCTGCCCACGGTATTTCAGGCGGTAGAAATTGAAGGCGAGCACTACTGGGATGGCGGCTACGCCGGCAACCCCGCCATTCACCCGCTGATTTACGAATGCAAAAGCCCGGACGTGATGTTGGTGCAGATCAACCCCATAGAGCGGCACAAGCTGCCCACCACGGCGGCTGGCATTTTGGATCGGCTCAACGAAATCACCTTCAATTCGGCGCTGATTGCCGAGATGCGCGCTATCGATTTTGTGAAGCGCCTGCTGGCCGAAGGCAAGCTGGACCCGGCGCGTTACAAGAATGTGCTCATGCACCGCATCGATGGCGGCAACGTCCTGGAAGGCTACCCGGCCTCCACCAAGTCTGACACCGACGCCAAGCTCATCCATACGCTGCGGGACTTGGGTCGCGCATCGGCTCACCAATGGCTCGCGCAGCACTACACGGCCATCGGCAAGGAATGCAGCGTCAACATTGCCGCAGACTACCTGGACGATCTGCGCGTACCCACTACCGGCTGATGCAAAAACCCCCGCTGCATCACCGGCTTACCGGAGACACAGCGGGGTTGTAAACCGCCACCCATGGGTAGCGGCAATCACCAACAGTTAGCTCACACGAGGTCGAAGCGGTCGAGGTTCATCACCTTGGTCCATGCGGCCACAAAGTCGCGCACAAACTTGGCTTGCGCGTCATTGGTTGCGTATACCTCGGCCAGCGCACGCAGCTGCGAGTTCGAACCGAATACCAAATCCACCACGGTGCCGGTCCACTTCAAAGCACCGGTTTGGCGGTCACGGCCCTCGAGTACGCCGGCCTCAGTCGCCTTGCTCCACTTCGTACGCATGTCGAGCAGGTTGACAAAAAAGTCGTTGCTCAAGGTTTCAGGACGGGTGGTGAAAACACCATGCTGCGCTTGGCCCACATTGGCGTTCAGGGTACGCAGGCCACCGACCAGCACCGTCATTTCGGGTGCGCTCAGGGTGAGCAGCTGAGCCTTGTCGAGCAACAGCTCTGCCGCCACGCCTTCAAGCCCCTTGTGGGTATAGTTTCGGAAGCCATCGGCCACCGGCTCCAGCACCTTGTAGGACTCCACATCGGTGTGCTCTTGCGAGGCATCCATACGGCCGGGAGCAAACGGCACGGTTACCGCTTGACCGGCCTTCTGAGCCGCAGCTTCCACCGCGGCGCTACCTGCCAACACAATCAAATCTGCCAGTGAAATCTTCTTGCCGCCGGTTTGCGCGGCATTGAAGGCTTGCTGAATCGCTTCAAGCTTGCCCAACACCTTGGCCAGCTGCGCCGGCTGGTTGGCCGCCCAGTCTTTGGCGGGGGCCAATCGGATGCGGGCTCCATTGGCGCCGCCGCGCTTGTCACTGCCACGGAAGGTGGAGGCAGAGGCCCACGCGGTACTCACCAGCTCAGAGATGTTCAGGCCTGAAGCCAGCACTTGGGCTTTGAGCGCGGCCACATCGGCAGCGTCCACCAGTGCATGGTCCACTGCGGGGATAGGGTCCTGCCAGCTCAGCACTTCGGCGGGTACCAGTTTGCCCAAGTAACGGGCGCGGGGCCCCATGTCGCGGTGGGTGAGCTTGAACCAGGCGCGAGCAAACGCGTCGGCAAACTCGGCCGGGTTCTGGTGGAAGCGGCGCGAAATCTTTTCGTACGCAGGGTCCATGCGCAGGGACATGTCGGCCGTGGTCATCATGGGCGGGTGTTTTCTGGAGGCGTCATGCGCATCGGGAATCATGTGTTCCGGCTTCACGTTTTGGGCGACCCACTGGTGCGCACCGGCAGGGCTCTTGGTCAGCGCCCACTCGTAGCCAAAGAGCATGTCGAAGTAGCCGTTGTCCCAAGTGGTGGGGTTGGGCTTCCACGCGCCTTCGATGCCGCTGGTAGTGGTGTACACGCCCTTGCCGCTGCCCAACTTGTTGATCCAGCCGAAGCCTTGCTCTTCAATGCCTGCCGCTTCCGGCTCAGGGCCTACCAAGGTGGGGTCGCCTGCGCCGTGGGCTTTGCCGAAGGTGTGACCGCCGGCTACGAGGGCCACGGTTTCTTCGTCGTTCATCGCCATGCGGGCAAAGGTTTCGCGTACATCGCGGCCGCTGGCCACGGGGTCGGGCTTGCCGTCCGGACCTTCGGGGTTCACGTAGATCAGGCCCATTTGCACAGCGGCCAGCGGGCTCTCGAGCTTGCGGTCACCGCTGTAGCGGCTGTTTTCCTTGTCGCTGGTGGCGAGCCATGCTTTTTCAGCGCCCCAGTAAATGTCTTGTTCGGGTTCCCAGATGTCTTCACGACCACCGGCAAAGCCGAAGGTTTTGAAGCCCATGGATTCGAGTGCCACGTTGCCGGCCAGGATCATCAAATCCGCCCAGGAAAGCTTGCGGCCGTATTTTTGCTTGATGGGCCAGAGCAGGCGGCGGGCTTTGTCGAGGTTGCCGTTGTCCGGCCAGCTGTTGAGCGGGGCAAAGCGCTGGCTGCCGGAGCCGGCGCCACCACGGCCGTCCGCCGTGCGGTAGGTACCGGCCGAGTGCCAGGCCATGCGCACCATCAGGCCGCCGTAGTGGCCCCAGTCAGCAGGCCACCAGTCTTGCGAATCGGTCATCAGCGCGGTCAGGTCTTGCACCACGGCGTCGAGATCGAGCGTTTTGAATTCTTCTGCGTAGTTGAAGTCTTCACCCATGGGGTTGGAGGCCGGCGCGTGCTGGTGCAGGATGCCCAATTTCAGCTGGTTGGGCCACCAATCAGCGTTTGATGGCGCAGCGGCTTGCGTGTGGCTGCGGCCTGCGTGGGGAAAGGGGCACTTGGCTTCTGTGGTCATACAGGTCTCCTGTTGCGGTTGGTAAATCGGGTTGCATTGCAGTTTAGGTTTTAGCTATCGAAATCACCAATTGGATTGCCTAATACCTGCCATAGGCATTTTCATTAGGGCTGCGATGCATACACTTCCAGCCTAGTCATCCACTGAAGGCCCTTCACTTTGCAAGCCCTGCTCCACGCCATCGCTTCGATGGACATTTCCACCCCCGACGCCTGTCGCCTGTTTCATGGCCGGGGCGGCCTGCACCCCGGATGCGAGCAATGGTCGCTGGACTGGTACCCGCCGGTGCTGGTGCTCACCAGCTTCAAACCGGTGAGCGAGGATGAGTTAGCCACGGTGGGTGCCGCTTTGTCTGCGCGCTGGAGCACGCTAGCCCCTTCGCAGGCGCTTAACTGGGTCTTCCAGTGCCGCGCCGATGGGCTGGCGGATACCCGGTTGATGTCGGGGGCTGTGCCTGAGCCCCATGTGGTGACGGAGTCAGGCACCCGGTACAAGGTGCATGTGCTGCGGGGGCAGAACCACGGCCTGTTTCTGGACATGGCAGAGGGCAGGCGCTGGGTACGCGAGTACGTGGCCGCCCACCCCAAGACCTATGCCTTCCGGGTGCTGAATCTGTTTGCCTACACCTGTTCGTTCTCGGTGGTGGCCTTGCAGGCCGGTGCGCGGCATGTGATGAATGTGGACATGAGCCAAGGTGCGCTGGCCACCGGCCAGCAAAACCACCGGCTCAATGGCATGGAGAGCGGTGTGAGTTTTCTGGGGCACGACATTTTCAAAACCTGGGGCAAGATCACCCGCAGCGGCCCCTACGACCTCGTGGTGCTGGACCCGCCCAGTTACCAGAAAGGCAGCTTTGTTGCCACCAAGGACTACGCGCGCCTGGTGCGCCGCTTGCCCGAGTTGCTTGCCCCGGGCGGCCACGCGCT
Organism: Comamonadaceae bacterium; assembly: GCA_027488985.1. Taxonomy (GTDB): domain Bacteria; phylum Pseudomonadota; class Gammaproteobacteria; order Burkholderiales; family Burkholderiaceae_C; genus Allorhodoferax; species Allorhodoferax aquaticus. The sequence continues at coordinate 217,159 of JAIYAR010000014.1, forward strand.
GGTGTGCCTGAATGCACCTGAGCTGGACACGGCCTTCCTGAAAGGCCACATGCAAGAGCAAGCGCCTTCCCTTGAATTCGTGCAGCGCTTGCCCAACCCGGCAGCATTTGCGGATGTCGAGCCGGAGCGCGCGCTCAAAGTACTGGTGTACCGCCTTCCGCAATAGACAGCACTCACATCTCCGTCAATCAAAAATCTCGTGCAGCCACGATTTCTTGCGGCTCTGCGGGTAGCGCTTGTGCTCGTGAAAATCGGAATCCTCGAAATCGCGGTGGCGGGGTGCAGTCGGCATGCGTGGCGCCACAGCCGCGACTTGAGGGCCAGACGCCTTGTCCAGCAATTTATCGAGCTCTCCACGATCGAGCCAGATTCCGCGGCAAGACGGGCAATAGTCAATCTCAACACCCTGGCGCTCGGTCATCACGAGAGTGCTGTCAGTGCAATGGGGGCATTTCATATCAGGCTCCTAGAAGATCACAACGCAATTCCGACGACAGACAGCAGCAAGCCGCCTGCGCCAACTCCAGCCAGTAACTTGGCATCACGCAGATTGCGGGCAGCGTACTCATGCCAGGCGGCATACATCACCGGCAACGACAAGGCCAAACCAATCCATCCCGGCGTCAGGAAATCTGTTTCCATCACAGCAGCTCCGTTTCCGGCTTGAGCAGGCGGCCGCGCATCGGCTTGTGCTGACGTTGCAAGATGCGCGTCAAAGCGCGCACCAGGCGCTCGAGGCCTTCATCAAGGGCGCTGCGCCAATCGCTGGCCAAGGATGAAATCACCAGTACGCCGGACTTCTCGGTTTTCACCTCCAGCAGGCAGTGTTTGTCGACGCCACCGCGTGGGCCATTGATGTCGGTAAACATCACCTTGGCACGAGGCACGACGGCCCCCAAGCGACGCAACACAAAGCGCACACGTTGCAGGGCCTCGTCCCGCGAGGCTCCGGTGGATGCGTGCCGGGATTCGAAAATGACTTGCATGAAAACTCTCCGTGCGATGAACAAGCCCCGACCTTAGCCCGCCCATCATTGCGTAAAAAGCAGATAATTTCTCAATTAAATTCCTTTTTAATCTGAATATGAGTACCTCGTTCAACTACAAGCACCTGTACTACTTCTGGGTCGTGGCCAAAGAGGGTGGTATGTCCCGCGCAGCCGATAAGCTGGACATGGCGGTCCAAACTGTGAGCGCCCAGGTGAGGGAACTGGAGCGTTCACTGGGCTATGCCTTGCTCAAGCCAGCAGGGCGAGGACTGGTGCTCACAGACGCAGGCATCACAGCCATGCAGATGGCCGACCAGATCTTTCTAATTGGAGAGAACCTGCCGGACCGCGTCCGCGAGTCGGCAAGTGCACCGTCCATGCGCTTGGCCATCGGCATATCAGATGGTCTTCCCAAGCTGGTCGCACGGCGACTGTTGCAACCGGTGATCGGAGAGCCAACCTTGCGACTGATCTGCCATGAGGGAGAGTTGGATGATTTGCTGGGGGACTTGGCTTTGCACCGCTTGGATGTGGTGTTTTCGGACCGCCCCGCGCCTGCCAACCCCAATATCAAACTGTACAGCCATGCGATGGGGCAATCGCCCATGGCGTGGTATGGCACACCTGCCTTGGTGAGAAAAGCCACTCACAATTTCCCGCAATGCCTGGCTGATACACCGGTATTGCTACCAACCGACCACACCGCGGTGCGTACACGGCTGGACCATTGGTTTGAGCAACAGGGCGTAAGGCCGCGCATCGTGGGCGAGTTTGAAGACAGTGCGCTGCTGAATACCTTCGGCGCCAGCGGCATGGGCATTTTTCCGGCAGCAGAATGGGCCGAGGAGGACCTGCTTGCAAACTACGGCGTCAAACGTCTGGCCAGCTGTGACGGCGTAACCGAGCACTTCTTTGCAGTTGGTACCGAGAAGAAGGTACAGCACCCTCTGGTGCAGCGGGTGCTTCAGGGACTTGCCTGAGATATTCAGGAATTTACTGAACTTGATTCTCATATACGCTGGTTTTTCATTGCTCTTTTCGACCTTACTCTCCGTTTGTCTTTAATTTTTCAGGAGATCAACATGAAAAGACTTCTTTCCGTTCTGGCGGTTGTGTTCTCGATGGGCATAGCCGGCGTTTCCATGGACGCCGAAGCGGCCAAGCGATTGGGCGGCGGCAAGTCAATGGGGACTCAGCGCCAAGCGACGCCGGACAAGGCACCCACCGCACAAAACGCAGCCCCTGCTGCGGGCACCGGTGCGGCGGCAGCGGCACCTTCGCGCTCTTGGATGGGACCTGTGGCCGGCTTGGCCGCAGGCCTGGGTATTGCTGCATTGGCATCCCACTTCGGTTTCGGCGATGAACTTGCCTCCATGATGACCATGGCCCTGGTGGCCTTTGCCATCATGGCGGTCATCGGATTCATCATGCGCAAACGGGTCATGGCTCGCCAGGGCGGCACGGCCGGCGCGGGCGGACTGATGCCTGCAGGCGCTGCAGCCGGCACGGGCAACTCGAACCAGGCGTTCAAGATGGCTACACCTGCAGCTTCCAATGTGGGTGGCTCGTCCTCGGGCTCCTTGATCGGTTCTGGCTTGGGTGTGCAGACTGCTGCACCCGCGATTCCGGCTGACTTCGATCGCGCAAGTTTCGAGCGCAACGCGAAAGTGAATTTCATCCGCTTGCAAGCTGCGTATGACGCAGGCAACCTCGATGACATCCGTGAATTCACCACGCCTGAAATGTTTGCCGAAATCAAAATGGATTTTGCCGAGCGCGATGGATCCGGTCAGCCCGGCGAGGTCGTCCGCATTGACACCACGGTGCTTGAGGTGGCTGAAGAAGCCCAGCGCTACGTGGTGAGTGTCAAGTTCACCGGCTTCATCCGCTTCGGCGCAGGATCGGACGACGAAACGTTTGACGAAATCTGGCATCTGACCAAGGCCCGCCAGGGCAGCGGTGGTTGGGTACTGGCTGGTATTCAACAAGTCAGCTGAACGCGGTAAACGGGGCGCAATGCCCCGCGTGACCCAAAGCCCGACCGGCGCAAGCCGGTCGGGCATTTTTTATGCCCGCACGTAAAGTGGCCTAGGGGCATTGATTACGATGCGACCATGCCCTTCTTGCGCCCGCTTCACGCGCTTTTTCCAGTTGCCATCGCTTTGGTGGCGGGTGCCCCCCTGCTCTGGGCCCTGTTCAGCACACTGGCCGACTTGGCCCACGCTCCCGCTTGGGCTGCGCTCTGGCAGCACCCCCAAACCTGGCCCGCCCTGAGCCTGACCTTGTGGACCGGTCTGACGTCCACCCTGATCTCCACCGGCATTACCGCCTGCATTCTGGGCCGCTGGCTCGCTGTCGAAGACTCCGGGCGCGCACTGCAACGGGGAACACGCTGGCTGTCGCCCCTGCTATCGGTACCGCACGCAGCATTTGCGATCGGTGCCGTGGCTCTGCTCGCCCCGAGTGGCTGGCTGCTCCGTCTCGTTTCACCTTGGCCGAGCGGGCTGGAGATGCCCCCCGATTGGCCCACCACCCAGGATCCTTGGGGCCTGGGCCTGATTGCGGTGCTGGTCGCCAAGGAAGTACCATTTTTGTTATGGGCCGCTGCGGCGTATCTGCAGCAACCCGGCGTCCGCACACAGCTGCGTCATTCACTGCACTTGGGAGCCACCTGGGGGTATAGCGAAGCACAGGCCTGGTGGCGCATCGTTTGGCCACAGGTGGCGCGCCACCTCACTGCCCCCCTGCTGGCCGTGCTGGCCTACAGCCTGACGGTAGTGGACATGGCATTGGTCATCGGTCCTAACACCCCGCCAACCCTCGCCATGCTGACGTGGCAATGGCTGCAGGATGCAGACCCGGCCACCAATAGCCAGGGCGCCAGCGCGGCATGGTTACTCACAGGCGTGTTGATGCTCTGCGTGGGCACTTTTGCCCTGTTACGTGCTTGGCCCCTGTGGCGCCAGCGCCGGGTGAGAGGTGTGACGCGCGGTGAATCCGCCCCTGAACCCCGCCGCCCCGACACTGGCAGCCGGCTCATGGTTGGCTTGATGGGGGTGTATGCCCTGGTGCTCGGGGCTTTGGCCTTGGGCAGCCTCTCAGGGCCCTGGCCCTTCCCGCAGCTCTTGCCGGAGGTATGGACACTCATGGCTTGGAGCGGCGTGCTGCTCAGTATCCACACTGTCTGGACCACCCTCGCTCTGGGAATCGGCAGTGCCGTGGCGGCCCTGGTCTGGGTCGTGGCATGGCTGGAATGTGCGCCTGCACACTGGCAGCAACGCATGCGGCCGCTGTGGATGCTGCCTTTGGTTTTGCCTGCGGTGCTGTGGGTGGTGGGCCTGCACCGGCTGAGCCTCGCCTGGGGGTTGGACGGCCAGGCAGCCGGGCTCTGGCTGACCCACACCCTGTGCGCGATCCCCTATGTCTTGATCGCACTGCAAGGGCCCTACCTCGGGTTCGACCCACGGCTGCAACAGGTCAGCGCGGCACTCGGGCGTAGCCGGGCAGCATTCCTGTGGCGCGTGAAGTGGCCCTTGCTCCGCAGCGCACTCGCGGCGGCTGCAGCCGTAGGTTTTGCGGTCAGCGTGGCGCAATACCTGCCTACCTTGTATGTCGGTGCCGGGCGCTTCCAGACCGTCACTACCGAAGCAGTAACGCTGGCATCAGGCGGGCAGCGCGCCTTGACCGCCGCCTTTGCCTGGCTGCAATGGTGCTTGCCCATGCTGGTTTTCGGTGTGGCCGCTTGGTGGGGCCGCCCCCGGCGCTGGACTGCGGCGGCACAATAAACCCATGTCATCCCCCACGCCATCAACTGCCTCCCCGGCCGAACTCCGACACTGGCACGAGGTGGCCCATGCACCGACCGCCGGCACTGTGCTGGGCCAGCGTGATGTGCTTCAAGACGGCAGTGCCACCATGCTGACTTGGCCTGTGCCTGAGGGTGATGGCGCCGCACCCAGCACCGAAACCGCAGTATTCCGCTACCTTTTGCTGCGAAGCGGTTCTGACGTGAAGGCCTACGTGAACCGTTGCGCCCACTTCGGGGTGCCGCTGGCCGCGAGGCAGGAACTGCTGAAGTTCCAACCCCATGTGCGACTGACCTGCAATGTCCACTACGCCCACTACCGCTGGAGCGACGGGCTATGCACCGCGGGTGACTGCGAAGGAGAGTCGCTCTTGGCCATCCCTCTGACGATCGACACCGACGGCACCATCCGCATCGCACCATGAGCTTGCAGATCCATATTGAAGAACTCTCCAGCCCGGCAGGCGTTCTGGTACGACAGCTGCACCTGGAGATAGCCCCCGGGACCGTCCACACCCTGATGGGCCCCAGCGGATGCGGCAAAAGCAGCGTGCTCGCGGCAGTATGTGGCACGCTGCCACCCGGCATGCAATGGCGGGGCACAGTGCATTTACAGGGGCGGCAGATAGACATACTGCCTGTGCAGGCCCGCCGGGTCGGCATTCTTTTTCAGGACGACCTGCTCTTTGCCCATATGACCGTACGCGAGAACCTGCTTTTCGCAGTACCGGCCGGGCCCGCAGCGGCTCGTGAAGCCGCGGTACAACAGGCACTGGCCGATGTGGAAATGCAGGACTTTGCACAGGCAGACCCTGCACGCCTTTCCGGCGGACAGCGTGCCCGCGCATCGCTGGCCCGCGCATTGCTGGCACACCCTCAAGCCTTGTTGCTGGACGAGCCCTTCTCCAAACTCGACGCTGCCCTCCGAGAACGCATGCGTGCGCTGGTGTTCGGGCTGGTGCGCAAGCGCGGCATCCCCGCGCTGCTGGTGACCCATGATTCGGCCGACGTGGCTGACGCAGGACTGCTGACCCAACTGGGTGAGATGTAAGAAACCCCACCGGTGGGCGACCAATGGATTTTCAGCAGGGCATTCCCGCCCCGCTATAGACTCGCCCCATGATCCATATGACCGCCTTTCACTCCAGCAGCGTCTTCCGGACTTGGCTTGTTGTTTCCGGACTGTGGGCGGGACTCCTGACCGGTGCTTATGCGCAGGCTCCCGGAAGCGGGCTGGCACCAGGTGATGCCTTTGCCGTGACTGCCAGCTACGCCAACGGCCAGCGGTTCAGCAACCGGACCACGGAAGGTACGGTGACCGTGGCTTTTTTCTGGAACAGCAACTGCGCCGTCTGCCGCGACAGCCTGCCTGAGCTGCGCGCCAACCTCGCGGGCTGGAAAACCAAGCCCTTCAGCCTGCTGCTCGTCAATCTGGACCGCAAGGCCGATGACTGGCTTGCCTACGAAAAGTTGGTGGGGCAAACCCAAATGAATGCCAAAGGCTTGCTCTCGGTGCGCATGGAGGGTGAATTGCCCACTGGTGTGCGGCTGCCACTGACTTTGCTGATCGACAGCAAGGGCAAGGTGCTCAAGCGCTTTGAAGGCCGACTCGCCCCTGAGGTGTGGGACGGTGTGGCCGACCTGCTGCCCTGACCCGCCATGCTGGACCGTTTCGCCACGCCGCTCTTGCGTCCGCCCCTGCAAGCCATCGCCCGCTTGCTGGTACGCGCAGGCATTGGCGCCAACGCGGTAACCCTGGCGGGCTTTGCCGTCGGCATGCTCGCTGCAATTTTGGTAGCTACTGGCGCATACTCCATGGGCGCTATCGCCCTTTTGGCCTCCAGATTGCTGGACGGCTTGGATGGCGCTGTGGCGCGTGAAACGCAACCCACAGACGCAGGCGGCTTCCTCGACATCTCGCTCGACTTTGTGTTCTACGCCAGCATCCCGCTGGCCTTTGCAGTGGCCAATCCGGTGGACCACGCTTTGCCCGCAGCGGCGCTTCTTGCCGCGTTCATCGGCACTGGCAGCAGCTTTCTGGCGTTCGCCGCCCTGGCCGCCAAACGTGGCATGGACAACCTGGCCTACCCCGACAAGTCGTTTTACTTTCTAGGCGGGCTCACCGAAGCCACCGAAACATTGGCCTTTTTTGTGGCCATGTGCCTGTGGCCTGCGCATTTCGATGTGCTGGCCTACACCTTCGCGGTTCTTTGTGCCATCACGACCGCCACCCGCATCTGGTGGGGTTGGCGTGCTTTTTCTTGAAAGGGCAGGCATGAAAGCCTCCAAATTACTGGTGCTGGCCATCGCGGCCTTTGCCATTGCCGCGTTTGTGATGTTGGATCTGGGACGCTTCTTGAGCTTGGATGCCTTGCGCCGGAGTCAGGACGCGTTGGCCGCGCAGTACGCCGCCAATCCCTGGGCCTTGCGGGCTGCCTATTTCGCCATCTATGTGGTGGTGGCATCACTCTCGCTACCGGGTGCGGTCATTCTCACGCTGGCCGGCGGCGGCGTGTTCGGACTGGGCTGGGGGCTGTTACTGGTGTCGTTTGCGTCCAGCATCGGGGCCACGGTGTCGTTCCTGGCAGCGCGCTTTGTGCTGCGCGATGTGGTGCAGGCCCGCTTCGGCGCGCGGCTGGCGGACATCAATCAGGGCGTGGTGCGGGACGGCGCGCTCTACCTGTTCAGCCTGCGGCTGATTCCGGTAGTGCCGTTTTTTGTCATCAACCTCGCCATGGGCCTGACCACCATGCGCACCCGCACCTTTTACTGGGTAAGTCAACTCGGCATGCTGGCCGGCACGGCGGTGTACGTGAACGCAGGCACCCGGCTGGCAGAGCTGCAGTCGCTCAAGGACATTGCCAGCCCCCAGCTGCTGGGCGCGTTTGTGCTGCTCGGTGTGTTTCCTCTCGTTGCAAAGGCGCTTATGAACTTCATTCAACAACGCAAGGTCTACGCACGCTGGAACGCGGCGCGCCCGCAAACCTTTGACCGCAACCTCATCGTCATCGGTGGTGGTGCGGGCGGGCTGGTGTCGGCCTACATCGCCGCTGCGGTCAAAGCCAAGGTCACGCTGGTGGAGGCCCACAAAATGGGCGGCGATTGCCTCAACTACGGCTGCGTGCCCAGCAAAGCGCTGATCAAAAGCGCCAAGCTGGCCCACCAGATGCAGCACGCAGACCGCTATGGTTTGCATAGCACCCCGCGCACATCCAACGGGCGCCAGAACCTGTTTTCATTCAAAGCAGTGATGCAGCGCATCCATGACGTGATTGCCGCCATAGAGCCGCATGACAGCGTGGAGCGCTATACCGGCCTGGGTGTGGAGGTGTTGCAGGGCTACGCCAAGATCATCAACCCGTGGACGGTGGAGATTGCCCTCAACGACGGGGGCAAGCAAACATTGACTACCCGCAGCATCGTCATCGCCGCAGGCGCGCGCCCCTTCGTCCCGCCCCTGCCGGGTCTGGACGAGGTGGGCTATGTGACCAGCGACACGCTGTGGGACGAATTCGCCAAGCTGGACGAAGTGCCACGGCGTCTGGTGGTGCTGGGCGGCGGGCCGATTGGTTGTGAACTGGCGCAAAGCTTTGCACGCCTGGGCTCTGCCGTGACCCAGGTGGAAATGGCACCGCGCATCATGGCGAGGGAAGACGTGGAAGTGTCTGAGCTGGCCGCCAACGCCCTGCGCGCCGATGGCGTGGACCTGCTGACCAGCCACAAGGCCCTGCGCTGCGAGATGGTGGATGGCGAAAAAGTGCTGGTGGTGGAACACGCTGGCGTAGAAAAGCGCATTGCATTCGACCAACTGCTGTGCGCCGTGGGCCGCACTGCGCGCCTCAGCGGCTACGGTTTGGAAGAGCTGGGCATCCCCACCCACAAGACGGTGCAAACCAACGAATACCTGCAGACCATTTACCCCAACATTTTTGCGGCGGGCGATGTGGCCGGGCCTTACCAGTTCACCCACACTGCCGCGCATCAGGCCTGGTATGCAGCGGTGAACGCGCTGTTCGGGGACTTTAAGAAATTCAAGGCCGACTACTCGGTCATCCCTTGGGCCACCTTCATTGACCCCGAGGTGGCACGCGTAGGCTTGAACGAGCAAGACGCCAAAGAGCAAGGCATTGCCTATGAAGTGACCAAGTACAGCATCGACGACCTGGACCGCGCGATTGCGGACAGCGAGGCCCACGGCTTTGTGAAAGTGCTGACCGTGCCGGGCAAAGACAAGATTCTGGGCGTAACCATCGTCGGAACCCACGCGGGCGACCTGCTGGCCGAGTACGTGCTGGCCATGAAACACGGGCTGGGCCTGAACAAGATTCTGGGCACCATCCACACCTACCCCACACTGGCCGAAGCCAACAAATACGCCGCTGGCGAATGGAAGCGTGCGCACCAGCCCCACAAGCTCTTGGAGTGGGTACGCAAGTTCCACGACTGGAAGCGCGGCTGAATTGGGGTCTATGCAAGCGCCTGCCACACCCATCGTTAGAGACATTGTGTTGGTGGGTGGCGGCCACAGTCATGTGGTGGCGCTGCGCTACTTCGCCATGCACCCACTGCCCGGCGTGCGCATTACCCTGATTTGCACGGATGCGCACACGCCCTACTCAGGCATGTTGCCCGGCTATGTAGCAGGGCACTACGGCTATGACGATGTGCACATCGACCTGTGCCGCCTGTGCACGGCCACCGGTGCGCGGTTTATCCAGGCCGAAGTGATGGGTTTGGATCGCGAGACGCGCACGGTGCAACTGCGCGGCCGGCCGGACATCGATTACGACGTGGTCTCCATCAACACCGGCTCCACGCCGCAGATGCGCACATCGGGCGCCACTGAATACGCGGTGCCGGTCAAACCCATCACCGGCTTCAACCAGCGCTGGCTGCACTTGCTCGACAAGGTGGCGCACGCTACGCGGCCGCTGACGATAGCCATCGTGGGCGGTGGGGCGGGCGGTGTGGAGTTGTGCCTGGCGATGCAGTACCGGCTGAGCGCCGAGACACAAGCCGCCAGGCGCGCGGACTTGGCGCCAAAATTCCACTTGTTTACATCGGACGGCTTGCTGCCCACCCACAACGCGGGTGTACAGAGGCGCTTTACCCAAGTGCTGGCCGAACGCGGCGTGCAGATGCACTTGCAAACGCCTGTGGCGGAAGTTCAGTCGGGCCGGCTGCGCAGCGCGCAAGGCGAATGGTTTGACGCCGACGAGGTGCTTTGGGTCACCCAAGCCGGTGGCGGCACCTGGCTGCAGGGCACCGGCTTGGCCCTGACAGACAACCGCTGCATACGCTTGTACGACACGCTGCAAAGCATCACCGACCCGCGTGTATTTGCTGCGGGTGATGTGGCCGCCATGGAAAACTTTGCGTTGGAAAAGGCAGGTGTGTTCGCCGTGCGCATGGGCATGCCGCTGGCCATCAACCTGCAGCGCGCAGTGCAAGGCCAGCCCCTGCAACCCTACCGCCCGCAGCGCCACTGGCTGGCCCTGATCAGCACCGGTGACAAGTTTGCCGTGGCATCGCGCGGCGCGCTCGGGTTTGCCGGTGCCTGGGTGTGGCGCTGGAAGGACTCGATAGACCGCCGCTTTATGCAGCGCTTCAGCGTGCAGGGTGTAGATGGGTTGGCGGGCCTCTCTGGCATGGCTCCAACCACTTCATCCAACGCATTCATTCAGCTTAACGCTGATGAAGCCCAACAGGCCCAAGCCGCAGTCGCCATGCGCTGCGGAGGCTGTGGTGCCAAGGTGGGGGCCAGTGTGCTCTCCCGCGCGCTGCAAAACCTGTGGGTGCAACCCAACCCCGATGTGCTGCTGGGCTTGGACAGCCCGGACGACGCTGCCGTCGTGCGCGTGCCAACCGGCAAAGCACTGGTGCACAGCGTGGACTTTTTCCGTGCCTTTGTAGACGACCCGTATGTGTCCGGCCGCATTGCCGCCAACCATGCACTGGGCGACTTGTTTGCCATGGGCGCGCAGCCGCACACCGCGACCGCTATCGCCACCGTGCCCCCCGGCGTGGACCGGCAGGTGGAAGCCACCCTGCGCCAGATGATGCAGGGCGCGGTGGAGGTGCTGAACGCCGCAGGCTGCACGCTGATCGGCGGGCACAGCGGCGAAGGCGCGGAGCTGGCGCTGGGCTTTGCAGTGAATGGCTTGGTGGACGTGGACGACCAAGGCCAGATAAGTAGTGTGCTGCGCAAAGGCGGCATGCAAGCCGGCGATGTGCTGCTGCTGACCAAGCCGATTGGCACCGGCGCCCTGTTTGCCGCGCATGGTCGTGCAGCCGCCAAAGGCCGCTGGGTGCAAGCCGCCCTGCAAAGCATGGTGCAAAGCAACCAGGCCGCCGCGCAGTCCCTGCGCAGCTTTGGCGCCACTGCCTGTACCGACCTGACAGGCTTCGGCCTCATCGGCCACACGGTAGAAATGGCCCGCCCCAGTGGCGTGCAAGTCGTGCTGGATGCCGCCGCCCTGCCCCTGCTGGACGGCGCGTTGGAGTGTGTGCAGCAAGGCCTGCTGAGCTCCCTGCACAGCGCCAATGCGCGCCAACAGCACGTAGTGCAAAACGCCGCACAGGCCATGGGCCACCCACTCTGGCCGCTGCTGGTGGACCCCCAAACCGCCGGTGGACTCTTGGCGTCCGTGCCCGCCTCAGCAGCAGATGACTGCTTGCGCGCACTGCGAGCGCAGGGATACACAAAAGCCTGCGCCATTGGCCGTGTGCGTGCATTACCTGCCGACGAACTGCCTGTCACCATCGAGGTGCGACCGCTATGAAAAGAGTAGCTTCTCGCGCATATTCCATGGGCTTCAGAGCCACTTTTCTTGCTCTATCTGCGTCGCTCACCTTGTTCGTGGCATCGGCCCAACCCACAGGCGCAACGCCGCTCACACCGCTGGAAGCAAGCGGCCCCGGCACGCCACCCGCGCCGTGGCGGGCGGTGGGCTTGCCTGGAGGCAAGGTGCCGCTGATCGCACCCGACATCGTGCTGCAAGGCGCGGAGTCCGTGCTGCGCCTGCGCAGTGACAAAAGCTACAGCACCCTGAGCCACGCGCTGGCCGCCGGCACCCGCGAGAACCGCTTGCAATGGCAGTGGCGGCTGGACGAGGGACTGGCCAACGCAGACCTGCAGCGCAAGGAAGGAGACGACGTAGCGCTCAAGGTCTGCGCCATGTTCGATCTGCCTCTTGCCAACATCCCCTTCGTGGAGCGCAACCTGCTGCGCCTGGCACGCACGCTCAGCGGCGAGAACCTGCCTGGTGCCACGCTGTGCTACGTCTGGGACCGCCTGTTGGCGCCGGGCATGGTGGTGAACAACGTGTACAGCAAACGCCTGCGCTTTATCGTGCTCGACCAAGGCCCGGCGCGGCCCGGAACCTGGGTCAGCCATGGACGCGACCTGGATGCCGACTTTCTGCGGGCCTTCGGTGAGGAGGCGACGACCGTGCCGCCTCTGCTGGCAGTTGTGGTCGGGGCAGACAGCGACAACACCGGTGGCAGTAGTCTGGCCTTCATCAAAGGACTTTCTCTTGTGAAACCCTAGCCGGAGTAGCGACCTGAGGCAGGGAAAACGCTATGCTTTCCATAGCTGCTCGCGCATATACGGCGAGCGCTGGAGGCTGATTTATTTGTCAAACTCTCCCCAATCGTGGAACAATAGCGGCATGAAAGCTCTGGCTGCGCATATCAAGCAGGATGTGGACTCCGCCCACGCGGCAGACGCGCGCGGCTACCAGCCCCGCCAGCTGGTGTTGCTGGGTGGCGGCATGGCCAATCTGCAAGTGCTCTCGGCACTGGCGGCCAAGCCGCTGCCGGAGATGCGCATCATTCTGGTGGCCCCCTTTCCCCGCACCATTTACCCCGGCATGCTGCCCGGCTTTGTGGCCGGCCGTTACACCCAGGACGAATGCGCCATTCCGCTGGAGCCGCTGGTGCGGCGCGCCGGCATCCGCTGGTTGCAGCGCAGCGTCAAATCGCTGGATGCAAAAAGCCAAACACTGCAACTCGATGACGGCAGCAGCCAGCATTACGACTGGTTGTCCATCAACACCGGGCCGGTGCAAAACCGCGAGCAGATTGAACGCGACATTCCCGGCGCCCGCGAATTCGGCCTGTTTGCCCACCCGCTGGAGACTTTCTCCCTGCTCTGGCCCCGCGTCTGTGAGCTGGCCAGCAGCAAAGCGCTGCGAGTAACCGTCGTTGGCGACCATACAGCCGCCCTCGAATTGGCGCTGGCCGTGCGCCAACGCCTGCCCTCCAGTGCCGTGACCCTGGTGGTTAAACCCGGGGAAGGCGGCGTGGAACTGGATAGCCCGGTGCATGCCCGTCTAGTGGCCGCCATGAAGGCCCAGCGCATCACCGTATTACAAGACGTGGCCGTGGGCATGACGGCAGAGTCGGTGCACCTTGGGTGCGGCGCGCACCTGGCCTGCGATGTGCCCCTGATCGCGCTTGAGTCCCAGTCGCCCGGGTGGCTGGCCGACAGCGGGCTGGCCTTGAATGGCCAGGGTCAAGTCGCCATCGACGCCTACCAGCGCAGCACCAGCCACAGCCAAGTGTTCTCCGTGCATGACGAGAGCGAGGCCCTGGTCCACAACCTGCCGGCAGCCACTACGGGTGCCAGCCTGCATGCGGTGCGGGATACGTCCCACGCGCTGCACTTTTTGTTCGGTGGCAGCCAGCAAGCGGTTGCCAGCTGGGGCAGCTACAGCGCCACCGGCCGCACCCTGAACTGGCTCAAAGACTGGACGGACCGCCGGCATGTGGCCCGTTACCTCCAAGTTACACCCTAAAGGCACATTCCGGGGAATGTTGCAGGGCTTGAAGTGGGTATAGTGGCTGTGACTCGGACCACACCAACCCATGAAATTCATACTGGCTTGTTGCTTCGCTTTCCTGCAGTGCCTGCCTGGCTTGGCGCAGGCCCGGGGCGCTTTGCCGGACGCCTCAGTTAGCACTGCGGCGGCCCAAGTCGCCCCAAGCACCGGCACGCTGCGCTTTTTCAACCGGTCTCTGATCACCTTCCGGGGTGAATTGGGCGGGGTGTCTGCTGCGGATCGCGCCCTCCGCGGGCAGGCCCGCCTGAAAGACCAGCTGGAGAAGGACGGCCCGCACCGCGTTTCGCGCAAACCGGATTCCATGGGCGTGATGATCCAGATCGACGGGGCCACCACGTTTGTGGTCACCGAGGCAGAGGTCGACCGCAGCCAACAAGAAACGCTGGACGCCACAGCAGCGCTTGCCCAGGCCGCCTTGGAAAAGGCAATTGCCCAGAGCAAGGAGAGCCGGGACCTCGATGCCATGCTGAAGGCGCTGGCCTGGTCGCTTGCGGCGACGGCAATAGCCGCAGGCCTGTGGCTGACGCTGCGGCAGATCCGCTCGGTGTTAAGCCGCAAGTTGATGCAACTCTCCGCGGAGCACGCCGCCAAACTGCAGGTTGGAGGCATCGCCCTGGTGAACCGCAATCGGGTGGTAACCGTCGTGCGCGGTGGCATCACACTGGTGGTGCGGCTGATGCTGTTCCTGGTGGTTTATGAATGGTTGAGTTTTGTGTTGCGGCGTTTTCCGTTCACCCGAGCGTGGGGCGAAGCGCTCAACGGGTATTTGCTGGACTTTGCCAGCAGCGCAGGCAACGCAGTGGTGGGTGCGGTACCGGGCCTGTTTACTGCGGCCGTGATCTTTTACCTTGCGCGCCTGCTCACAGGCGGTCTGGATAACTTTTTTGAGCGGGTTCTCGAAGGTGAACACACGCTGGCCTGGCTGGACGCCGATGTGGCAGTACCCACCCGCCGCATTGCCAAGGTGCTGGTGTGGCTGTTCGCACTCGCCATGGCTTACCCCTATTTGCCGGGGTCCGGTACCGAAGCCTTCAAAGGCTTGTCGGTGTTGGTGGGCCTGATGATTTCATTGGGGGCTTCCAACCTGGTCGGCCAGGCTGCCAGCGGCTTGATACTGACCTACGGCCGGGTGTATCGCAAAGGCGAATACGTGCGGCTGGCAGAGCAAGAGGGCACCGTGACGGATATGGGCATGTTTGCCACCCGCATCCGCACCGGTTTGGGTGAGGAACTCACGATCTCCAACACCAGCATCCTGGCAGGCACCACCAAAAACTACTCGCGCGCGGTCCAAGGCGCAGGCTATGTGGTGGACACCACCGTCACCATCGGCTATGACACCCCATGGCGCCAGGTGCACGCCATGCTGATTGATGCGGCGGTGCGCACAGAAGGCATTCTGGTGGACCCACCACCGCAAGTCTTCCAGACTGCTTTGTCGGACTGGTATCCCGTTTACCGGTTGGTGTGCCAAGCGGTACCGGAAGAGCCCCGCCCTCGCGCACTGGTGTTGAGCGCCCTGCATGCCAATATCCAGGATGTGTTCAACACCTTCGGAGTGCAGATCATGTCGCCGCAGTACATCGCGGATCCGGCTCACCCCAAAACCGTGCCTCCCCATGCTTGGGCACCGCCCCCTGCCCGGGGCGCTGACACAGCGCCCGCTGGAAAGCCGCCCGGACCATGAGCTTCTTGTCGGAAACAGCGTATGTCGCGCGCCAGGAACTGAAGATCATCCTCCGGCACCCCAAGATGCTGCTGGCGGTGCTGGTGGTGGCGCTTTTGCCCTCGGTGTATGCGGCCATCTACCTCACAAGCGTATGGGACCCCACATCTCACACCAGCGCGCTGCGGGTCGCAGTGGTGAATCTGGATGAAGGGGTGGAGTACCGGGACCACATGTTCAACACGGGCGCTCAAGTCATCATGCGCTTGGAGCACAGCGCGCGCTTCGGCTATGTGAACTACGAAGAAGCCGAACAAGCCCGCCAGGATGTGCGCATGGGCAAAGTGGCGTTTGCGCTCATCATTCCCAAAGATTTCAGCTCCAACGCCATTCCCGGGGCCATGCCCGGTGGCGGCAAACTGGTGATCTACACCTCCGAGGGCAACAACTACCAGACGGCTGCGATTGCCAAGCAGTTTGCCAACGAACTGGGGCACGAGGTTAACGAAAGCCTGAATGAACGGCGCTGGAGCATGGTGCTGACCAATGCCGCCGGCTCACAACGCAGTGTGAACCGGCTGCGTGCGGGCGTGAACCAGCTTCGCGACGGGGCGAAAGATCTGAACAACGGTGCTGTCCAGGCTGCCGCTGCAGGCCGGGCCTTGTCCAACGGGTCGGTAAAGCTGCACAACGGCGTCGAACAATTCACTGACGGCTTCAAGCAGCTGGGTGGCGGATTGCGCACCCTCGACTCCAAGCGTCCCCGCAATGCGGATCTCAATAGTTTGAAGTCCGGGGCTGATGCCCTGGCTGCAGGACACGCCGATCTGGGCAAAGGTATGGAGGAGCTCCAGGGCGGCAGCCAAAAGCTGCGTGAAGGTGTGCTGGCCTTCAAAACCGAAGCGGATGACAGCTTGCTGGTTTCATCCCGCGTCAAAGAGGGCGTGGGACAGTTGGCGGGAGGAATGACCCAATTGGACGAGGGCATTCGCGAAGCCAATGACGGGCAGAAAAAACTGGCTGACGGTGCCAATCGGGTGGCTGCCGGAGTAGGCACCCTCACCAACGGAATGCGCACCATGAGTGGCGCCATCCGCCAGGCAGTGACCAAATTGCCCGAAGACAGCCAGCTCGACGAACTGGGTGCTGGCAGCACCCAGGTCAGCCAAGGTGCCGGGGCACTTGCAGATGGATTGCAAAAGCTCAAGGGCGGAACACAAAGTCTCTCCGGCGGCTTGGACCTGCTCGCCCAATCCTTGCCGGCAACGGTGGAAGCGCCTGAGGGGAGTCCGGAAGGGCTGGCCAACTCGGTAAAGCCCATTGTCGAAGTGGATGCCATGGTCGGCAACAGCGGCAGCGGCTTTGCGCCCAATGTGATACCTGCAGCACTCTGGCTGGGCGCGGGGGTGGCTGCATTTTTGATCCACATCCGGGTGATGTCCCGCTATGCCAAGCGCTTCTCCCGACCGGCCAAATTCATCGGGAAAATCAGTGTGCCGCTGGTGGTTGTGCTATTGCAGGCGCTGGTGCTGGGCTTGACGGTGCAATGGGGCTTGCAAGTCCGCGTCTTCGATTTGGCCGCCTTTTCCTTGTGCCTGGTAGGGGCTGCGCTCTCATTCCTGATGATTGTGATGCTGCTCACCCGCGCGCTGGGTGATGCGGGCAAGGTGTTTGCCATGGTTTTTCTGGCCGTGCAACTCTCAGCATCCGGTGGTGTGCTGCCTGTAGAGCTGAGTGGCGGCCTCTATGAACTGGTCAGCCCTTGGCTGCCCATGACCTGGGTGGTGCAGGCGGTCAAAGCCGCCATGTTCGGAGCCTATGGCGGAAATTGGCAAACCCCCATGCTGCTGGTATCTGTTTGCGGCCTCGTATCCCTGATATTGGCCTGCTGGATCGGGCGCTGGCGCTACCTGCACCCAGCCCAGATGCAACCCACGGTAGGTCTGTAAACAGGCTTTCCCGGCGAGGCTATTGGCGCGGCAGCGTCAGGAATCCGCGCTGCACCTTCCATTCCGTGCAGAGAAAGCGGCCGTTATTCATCAGGCGGTCGAGGATGCTGTAGTCCGGGTAGACCATCTTGCCCTCTTTGCAGACCATCACCGTTTCTTCGGTGGTGACCTGCTGCAACAAATTGGCCAGTGCCATGCTGTCGCGCATCAACACAAAGACCACCAACAGCGTCACGGCCGTGCCGGACATCACGGCAAACCCTTGGAGCTTTTGACGCCAGGGTGCGAGGGACTGCTCCACATCCTGCGTCAGCGTGCCGGCACCCAAACTGAAAAGATCTGCACTTGACCCTGCTTGGGCACCATTGTCTGCGGCCGGTGTATCAGACTGAGGGGGCAAGGGAGTGTCCGGGCCCTGACCCGGTGCACCCGGCGCTTCTGCAGCGGGGGTATAGGCCCGTCCAAAGGGCTTGGTTTGTTTCATGGTGTGGACTCCAGTACTCTGCATCCGGAGGGCAAGACGCCATTTCCACAGCCGTAGCTGCTGAAAGCAACCCCGCTATCCGCCTGCTGTACAGGGAGGACCGGAGGCTTTGCGTCCCGGCCTCTCGGCAGGTTTGCCCGCGCATAAAGCGCTAAAGGCGCAGACTATAAGGGAGGCTACCAAATCCAACAAATTGATTTTTCAACCGGCACCCTCATGAGGCGACACCCCTCAGTAGCCGCTTTTCCGCTCGGCCCACTTCAGAGTGGCAAAGCCTGCCCCATACATCTCGCCGTGAATGGGTGTCCATATTTCCCGGAACGACGGCTTCAGGGCTTGTTGGATGAATTGGGGCGATACGCCGCGACTTTGCCAGAACTCAGCCATCTTGTAATCCGCCGCAGTCCATCCTCTGGATACGGGGCCGTAGCGGGTGCCGGAGCGGTGGAAGCCCACCTCCACTTTCAGCCCCAGATAACGATCCACGCCACCGGCAAGCAGCAGAGTGCAAGCGCTGTAGCAGCCTTCCATGGAGACCGTGTCCATCTTGCGGTCCACGATCATCCGGGCCATGCGCAGCCCTTCAATCACAAAGCCACCGGGACTCTCGATCTCAATCAGGGTGAGTTTGGGGTTGCGGTCCAGCACCAACTGCAAGGCTTCGGCGCTTCCATAGTTGAACTCACCGCGGACGACGATCCTGCCTAAATGGGAATCCGCATAAACCTCGGCAGGCTTCAGGCTTCCGGTGACCATGCCCCACCAGTTTTCCATGGCGGATGGATTCCAGAAATTGGTGACAGTGACCGGCGCCAAGCCAATGGTGAGGAAGTAGAAAGTTCCACCCCACAGCACGCCACCGGGCTTCTTGAAGCTGGCCAAAGCGCTGCGGGTGAGGGCAATAGCGATGCCGATGGCCGCAAGCAATGCGATGGGCATCATGGCAACCATGGACCAGATGACCCGGCCGTAGTCGCGGGTCCAGTCCAGGGACTCGGGGAGCAAGATGGCTTCCACCCAGCCCGGAATGCCGGCCAGCAACATGCACAAGCCAAAGGTCAGAAACAGGTTTTTTTCCCCCTTGAAAAAGGAAAACAGATAGTGCCAGGCGTGTGCAGCCTGCTCCTTGCTCCAGCCTCCCCACGTGGTGCGGACAGGCAGCGCTTCGGACCGGAAAACTTTTTGAGGCGTGTCGGTGCCCTGGTCCAGGCGCCAGCGCTCCCCCAGCTCCATGGGCAAGGTCGAAGCGTCCAAGTGGCTGGGAGCCAATGCCAAAGGAATAGGGCCGACGTTGAGCTGCTTCGCCTCTTCGTCCCGCAGCGCATTGGTGTCATCCAGCTTTCTGTTGCCGCGCTTCCTGGCGGCCACCTGGCTCACATTGCGATCAAACCAGTCCAAAAACCTGAGCACATCGGTGTGCTCGGAATACGCCTTGCTCTTTGCCAGCTCCAAGCGCATGGTGCGTTCGGAGAGATAGAGGGTTTTGACATCCTTGGCGAACAGCGAGGTGCGCTGGTAACTCACCTTCAGGGCATCGTCTTTAGGAAGACGGAAGTAGAAGGAACGCAGATCCCGGGTACTGACCCAGACATCGTGCGCCTCGTCCTCCACGATCTCAAAAGACCAATGGCGGTGCTTGATGGGCCAGACCTGAAAGTCGTCCAGGTTTTTAAGGCTCATGAAGCCGGTGGATGGGCCTTTCACTTTTCTATCTCCCTTTTTGACATCGGTCTCTCCTTGAAACTGCCGGAAATGCCCTTATCATTAGCACTCACTGGCATCGAGTGCTAACAGCACCGCCGGGTTAGTTCTCAGGACGTTGCCGCTTTTGGCAGCGCCTGGTGTTCCTTGTTTCCAAATTTAGGAGATTTTTCATGAAACTGCGCCCTTTGGCAGACCGCGTGATTGTGAAGCGCGTCGAAAACGAAACCCGCACCGCTTCCGGTATCTACATTCCTGATGCCGCTGCTGAAAAGCCAGATCAAGGTGAAGTATTGGCTGTCGGCCCCGGCAAGACCAATGACAAGGGCGAAACCAAGGCCCTGACCGTGAAAGTCGGCGACCGCGTGTTGTTCGGCAAGTACTCCGGCCAGACCGTCAAGGTCGACGGCGACGAGCTGCTGGTCATGAAGGAAGACGACCTGTTCGCAGTCGTCGAAGCCTAAGCTGAACCGCTACTGAATTCATAGCTGGTGGCGCTTATTTGATGCGCGCTGGCAGTCCTTTTTACTTAAATCTTAGGAGCCAAACATGGCAGCAAAAGACGTAATTTTCGGCGGCGAAGCCCGCGCACGCATGGTTGAAGGCGTGAACATTTTGGCCAACGCGGTCAAAGTGACTTTGGGCCCCAAGGGCCGTAACGTGGTGTTGGAGCGCTCTTTCGGCGCCCCTACCGTGACCAAGGACGGTGTGTCCGTGGCCAAGGAAATCGAACTCAAAGACAAGCTGCAAAACATGGGCGCGCAGATGGTCAAGGAAGTGGCTTCCAAGACTTCTGACAACGCAGGTGACGGTACTACTACCGCTACCGTTTTGGCTCAAGCCATCGTTCGCGAAGGCATGAAGTACGTTGCCGCCGGCATGAACCCCATGGACCTGAAGCGCGGTATCGACAAGGCAGTGACTGCTTTGATCGCCGAGCTGAAGAAGGCTTCCAAGGCCACCACCACTTCCAAAGAAATCGCCCAAGTCGGCTCCATCTCTGCCAACAGCGACCACAGCATTGGCGAAATCATTGCCAACGCGATGGACAAAGTGGGCAAAGAAGGCGTGATCACTGTGGAAGACGGTAAGTCCCTGCAGAACGAACTCGATGTCGTTGAAGGTATGCAGTTCGACCGCGGCTACCTGTCCCCCTACTTCATCAACAACCCCGAAAAGCAAGCTGCCTTGCTGGACAACCCATTCGTGCTGTTGTTCGACAAGAAGATCAGCAACATCCGTGACCTCCTTCCTACCCTGGAACAAGTCGCCAAGGCTGGCCGTCCTTTGTTGATCATTGCTGAAGATGTCGATGGCGAAGCCCTGGCAACTTTGGTGGTGAACACCATCCGCGGCATCCTGAAGGTGGTGGCCGTCAAGGCGCCTGGTTTCGGCGATCGCCGTAAAGCCATGCTGGAAGACATCGCCATCCTGACCGGTGGCAAGGTCATCGCCGAAGAAGTTGGCCTGACGCTGGAGAAGGTCACCTTGGCCGACCTCGGTCAAGCCAAGCGCGTCGAAGTGGGCAAGGAAAACACGACCATCATCGACGGCAATGGCGCAGCGGCCGACATCGAGGCCCGCGTCAAGCAGGTTCGCATCCAGATCGAAGAAGCCACCAGCGACTACGACCGTGAAAAGCTGCAAGAGCGCGTGGCCAAGCTGGCCGGTGGCGTTGCCGTCATCAAGGTGGGCGCAGCCACTGAAGTAGAGATGAAGGAAAAGAAGGCTCGCGTCGAGGACGCGCTGCACGCCACTCGCGCTGCTGTCGAAGAGGGCATCGTGGCCGGTGGCGGCGTGGCACTGCTTCGCGCCAAGCAGTCGGCTGGCGTCATCAAGGGTGACAACGCTGATCAGGATGCGGGCATCAAGCTGGTTCTCCGCGCGATCGAAGAGCCCATCCGCATCATCACGCAAAACGCCGGTGACGAGCCGAGCGTGGTCGTGGCTGCTGTTCTCGCCGGCAAGGGCAACTACGGCTACAACGCGGCCAATGGGACCTACGGCGACATGATCGAGATGGGCATCCTCGACCCCACCAAGGTCACCCGCACTGCTCTGCAGAACGCGGCCTCGGTGGCGTCTCTGATGCTGACCACCGAATGCATGGTGGCCGAGACCCCGAAGGACGAGGCCGGAGCAGGCGGTATGCCTGGTGGCATGGGCGGCATGGGTGGCATGGGCGGCATGGACATGTGATCCCCGTGCTGAGTCCGGGTCCACTCGATCCAGACAAAGCGCTGCAAAAAGGGCTGCTTCGGCAGCCCTTTTTCATTGATCAAACCGGTGCAGTGCGACGGGCAAAGGCGACCGATGCTCCAATAATCGGCCACCCTGATGGGAACCTGCTGCCATGTCGATTTCAAGCTTGCTGTTGCGTTTCGTCGAAGACGAGCTGGATCGATCCCAAGAGCTGATCGATCGCACGCTCGTTGCGACGCTCGCCAAGCTGCAGGACCCGAAAGCCAACGCGTCTCTCGACCGTCTCGCTCGCCGAGAACTGGCAGAGCTTCTGCAACAGGGACGAGCGAACTTCCAGCGCACCTTTGTTGATAGCCTGCGGCGCCTTGCCTTGGCTGAGGCGAATGGAATAGACGACCTCCCCGGCTTCGCACCCTCTGCCGAGCACGACACGCTCACCTTGATGGACGACACGCTGGTCGAGTCGGATATCGAGATTTCGCGCGCCACCCAACTCATCGACAGTGCGGCGGAGTGGGAACTTCGCGAACTCGCCACCTTCACCTCGACCCTGGTCGGCCTCGATCGAGTCAGCCCCGAATCGAACCCGATGCGTGCATCCACCTACGCACGCGCTCTTTGGGAGTCGACTTGCACGGTGAGTCGCTCACCTTTGCAACGCAGCACCTTGATGCGCACTGCCGCTTCGGTGATCGCCGGCTTGCTGAAGCTGGCATGGGCCGGTGCATGCACACGACTGGAGTCTCAAGGGATCGAGCAGAGCGTCTACAAGACGGTGGTGCTCCTGCCCACGGCAGTGAGTTCGACGGCGGTCGGGCAGTCCTCCGGGTCCGGGGAAGGCATCGCCGGGGACAGTGTGAGCCGGTTGCTGTCGCGCATCCCGCGCAGCGGCACTGGTGCCGCGCAAGGCGAGCCCAGCACGGCGCAACCGAACAGGTCGACTTCGCAAGAGCCTGCGGCGAGGTCGCAAGATCCCGAGATCCTGTCGGCCGCCCTGGAGCAGGCACTCCAGCACATCGAATTGCTGCTCCAGACGCGAGGCCTGTCGTCCGACGGGGTCATGTCTGACATCAATGCGCCGGTGGTGCCTGCGTCGCTGCGCCAGCATGCGAGCACCCTGATGCCGCATGTCGACGATGCGATCGACCGCCATGTCGTCGATTTGCTGTCGAGGCTGTTCGAAGCGATGCTGACGGACCAACAGTTGGCTGCGCCACTGCGGCCGGTGATCGCTCGGTTGCAGGTGGCGGCACTCAGGGTGGCACTGCGAGATGGGTCCATGCTGCGCAGCGATCAGCACCCGGTGTGGCTGCTGATGAATCGCATGGCTGCGGCCGGTCAGGCATGGCCGCAAGCTGGTGACCCACGAGCAAGCCGTTTGCACGGCTTCTGTGAGGAATTGAGTTCTGACATCGCATCAGCGTCGCAGCAGGACTCGCAGCAGTTTCTTCAGGCAGTCAGCCGTCTTGAGTTGCACCTGCAGCATGAGCTCGAGCAACAACAGGAGCGTGCGCAGCCGTCGATTCAGGCCTTGATCGCGACCGAGCGGCGCGACGATCTCGAACAGGCATTGCGGCAGCAACTCGGCGAACAGGTTCGCCAGGTCAAGACGACAGATCGCGTTCGAAGCTTCATGACGCACGACTGGGCCCGCGTGGTCGCCGAGTCCATTCTGCGTTTTGGTGCGGAAGATCCGCGCACGGTCGGCAGCCTTTCTGCGGTCGACGAACTGCTGTGGACCTTGCGGGTGCCGGATCACCCCGACAGCCGGACTCGCCTGCTCCAACTGTTGCCCGGATTGCTCCAGCGTCTGCGGGAAGGGATGGCGCTGGTGAACATGCCCGAGGCGGATCGGCAAGGAGTGCTCGACGACCTCATGGCAGTGCACACCGAAGCCTTGCGTGCCGGCCATCGCAGCGGCGACAAGGACGAAGCGTCACTCGGATTCGTGCGCCAGTTGCACGCAGACGGAGCGATGGACGCTGGGGCGCAGCCGGTGCAATCGTTTTCGGATTCACTGATCGATGTGTCATCCATGGACACCGTGCCTGCAGATCTGATGAGCGATGAGCTCCAGGTGGCCTCCGCCGCCATCAGGCTGGTGAAGGAGATGACCCCAGGCGCCTCATTCCGATGGTTCCTGAGTGGGCGCTGGAGGCACGTTCAGTTGCTCTGGCGCAGCCCCTCTGGGCGCTTTCATGTGTTCGCGAGCGACACGCCCGAACGCACCCACTCGATCGAGCGACATTCCCTGGAACGACTGTGGCGGGAGGGACTGGTCACTCCGCTTGGCGGAACGTCACTGGTCTCCCGCGCAGTCCAGCGCGTCATGAGTGAGCTTGACACCGCCTCAATGACTGCTTCGCGCTGAGCGTTGAACTTCAACACGCCATCGTCGGCATGGCGTCCAGCACAATTTGGCATGAGTTTCCATTGGCAGTGGCTGGGCAGATACGGGACGATCGCTTTGCTGGCAGCAGCGACTTGGGCCGAACCGGCATCGGCCGCTGCAGATGGCCCGGCGCCAACGGCAACAGGCTCTGAATCCCGACCTCAGCGCCCTCGCATCGGCCTGGTGCTGTCGGGCGGCGGTGCCCGCGGTCTGGCCCATGTGGGCGTGCTGAAGGTTCTAGAGCGCGAGCGCATTCCCATCGATCTGATCGCCGGCACCTCCATGGGGGCGATCGTTGGGGGCCTGTACGCAACGGGCATGGACGCCACCAAGCTCGAAGAAGAACTGCTCAAGGTCAAGTGGAACGAGATCTTCGCGAGCCGCGTCGAGCGGCCGCTGCTGCCACAGCGCCGCAAGGATCTCGACTTCCAGCTCTCCCCCGCGCTCGAGTTCGGCATGCGTGATGGCGAGCTGCGAGCACCGCTTGGCGCACTGTCAGGACAGGGCCTCGAAACACTGCTGCGCAGGTACTCGCTGCCCGCCCTGGCCGTTCGCGACTTTTCCAGACTGCCGATCCCGTTCCGCGCGGTGGCCACCGACATGGAAACCGGGCAGCCCGTGATCCTCGATTCGGGCGATCTGGCTCTGGCGCTGCGTTCCAGCATGAGCGTGCCCGGGGTCTTCGCGCCGACGGAAGCCAACGGCCGCATCCTCGGAGATGGCGGCCTGGTCGACAACCTGCCGATCGATGTCGCGCGACAGATGGGTGCCGACATCGTGATCGCTGTCAACATCGGTACGCCACTGTCGGGCCGCGAAGCCTTGAGTTCACTCGGTGGTCTGACCAGCCAGATGGTGAGCATCCTCACCGAGCAGAACGTGCAGCGCAGTCTGGCGATGCTCAGTGATGTCGACGTGCTCATCACGCCAACGTTGGGGCAACTCTCATCCGGCGACTTCAATCGCACTCGAGAGTTCATCGATCAGGGCGAGGCTGGTGTGAGACCAGCACTGACGAAGCTCTCAGGTCTGGCCCTCTCGCCCGAGGACTATGCGGCGTGGAAAGCATCGCTCGGCAGTCTGTCGCGGCCTCCCACCACGATCGCTTTCATCCGCTTCGAAACCACGCAGGTGACCAATCCAGAGCGATTGGCGGACCAACTCGAACTGGCACCCGGTCAGTTGTTCGATCAGGAAAAGGCTGAACGCGACGCACGACGTCTTGCAGCCAGCGGCGACTATTCACGTTCCGACTTTCGACTCATCAATGAACCCGAAGGCGATGGGCTCGTCTACGTCCTCGAAGACAAGCCATGGGGCCCGAACTACTTTCGAGTCGGCCTGGACCTGTTCACCGACTTCCGAGGCAGTTCGGCCTTCAACATCAAGTTCAGCCACACCCGTCGATGGCTCGATCAGGCCGGCACCGAATGGCGAAACTTCATTCAAGTAGGAGACACACTGCGATTGTTCAGCGAGGTCTACGTGCCTCTCAACTGGTCGATCGGCCTGAGCCGCGACTGGTTCATCGCCGCCGGCGCCGACTTCAAGCGCACGCAGATCACCTTGTATGAACCCGACAGTGACCGCGAACAGGGTCGCTTCGACGAAAAGTCCATCAAGCTTGGCCTGGATCTGGGGCAGCCATGGGGAGAGTTCGGCGAATTGCGGGTGGGAGCCCAGTACCTCGGCATTGCGAACCACCCGGAGCTGATCTCGGCCGACTTCACCGGCCCGACCACGGATCTGCGTGTGCATGAAATCGGTTTGCGAATCAGCGCTGTGGTTGACCAGCTCGACTACGTCAATTTTCCGCAGCGCGGATACCGCGCCGCCGGCGAAGCGATCGTTGGCCAGCGATCGGTTTCCGGCACAGACGGTCGAGATGGATTCACCCGGGTCGAGTTGGAAGCGACCGGCGCGAAGACTTGGGGCGGATTCACCACTAACGCCTACATGAGTGTGCGAAGTGCGGGCGGCGAGGAGTTGACCGGGCTGGAGCGCTACAGCTACCGTCTCGGCGGCTTCCAGAATCTGTCGGGCTATCGATACAACCAACTGGCAGGCAGCCATGTGCTGTTCGGCCGACTGACGGCCTATCGGCGCATCTCTGATTCGCCGCTGCTGACACGTGGAGTGTTCCTCGGTGGCTCACTCGAAGCGGGCAACGCTTGGGCGCAGGCGAGCGAGGCGTCGCTCACGGATCTGCGAGTTGGCACGAGCCTGTTCGTAGGTGCAGATACCGCACTCGGCCCGCTGTATCTCGGGGCCACGTACGCGCCCCGCGGTCAGGCAGGCATCTATCTGTACCTGGGAAGGCCCTGAGGGCGGCCCACTCGGTTCGTCATGGCCTGTGGGCCCATGCGTAGAGCAGCATGGCCGCCTCCTCGACACCACTTTTCTTCAGCGCCGAGAAAGGCGCAACGCTGACGTCAGCCTGTTCGGTCGTGATTTCTCCCAGAACCTGCTGTGCCGACGCGAGCGCTGCGGTGGCCTCGCTGCGGTTGAGCTTGTCGGACTTGGTGAGCAGCACCAGAAGGCGCACGCAACCGTTGCCTAAACGCGGAGCGACGAACGACAGCAACTGCCGGTCGAGATCGGTGAACCCGAGCCGCGAATCGACCATCAACACCAGACCGCTGAGGCTGCGACGGACCTCGAGGTAGTCCGCCATGACCTGCTGCCAGCGCAACTTGGCGTCGCGCGCCACCGCCGCATAACCGTAGCCAGGCAAGTCCGCGAAAAGCGCATCAGGTGCCATCTTGGGGCCCACCTCGAAGAGGTTGATATGCTGCGTGCGGCCCGGGGTCTTGGAAGCGAAGGCCAGACGCTTCTGCTGCGCCAGTGTGTTGATCGCAGTGGACTTGCCAGCGTTGGAACGGCCAACGAACGCGATTTCGGGCAACTCCGTCTGGGGAAGCTCGCGCAGCTGACTCGCTGTCGTCAGAAATCGCGCTGTGTGCGTCCATGCCAGAGCCTGGCGCGTTTGTGCGGCAATAAGCTTGTCCGCTGGGACGTCTATGGAATGTTCCGTCATGCCGTCCACCAAATCCTCGAATTGTAGAATTCCAGTCTTCAAATGCTTCTTTGGCACCTCGACATGAAGTTTGCGACTGCTCTGCTGTTCAGTGTTCTGGCTGCGCTGACTTCTCTTGCCTCGCAAGCGAACGAGCCTCCGGCAACGCCCAAGCCTGACCTCGCCAAGGGCGCCGCAACGGCTGCGGTGTGCACTGCGTGCCACAGCGTTGATGGATCGCGGGGCAGCCCGTCCCAGCCGATCCTGCAGGGGCAGCACCCCGAGTACCTTGTCAAGCAGCTCATCGAGTTCAAGTCGGGCAAGCGGGCAAACGCGATCATGCAGGGCTTCGCCGCCACGCTGAGCGAACAGGACATGCGCAACGTGGCCGCCTTCTATGCCTCCAAGAGTGCCAAGCCGGGCTTTGCCAAGCAGCCACAACTGGTCGCGCTTGGCGAGAAGATCTACCGCGGGGGCATTGCCGAACGAAGCATCCCAGCGTGTTCCGGCTGTCACGGCCCGACTGGCGCCGGCATTCCCGCCCTGTACCCACGCATGGGTGGCCAACACGCCGAGTACACCGAAGCGCAGCTCACTGCCTTCCGCGGGGGCGTGAGACAGAACAGCGCACAGATGACCGGGATCGCTGCCAAGCTCAACGATCTCGAAATCAAGGCGCTGGCCGATTACATCGCTGGCATGCACTGAGGTGCACGCTGGCACGGAGCAAAAAAGCCGGTCACCGACCGGCTTTTCTTTTGGTGCTTCTCGCATTTCTTCCCCTCGGGCCAACAGGGGTAGAAGCCACTTCCGGTCCTGATCATCAGCGTGTGGCTTGAATCACCATCTGGCGAATGGCTGTAAGGAGCGTGCCCAGCGCAGCGACATAGAGTCACGAGACGGTCGGAACCTGGGTTGCAGTCAGCGGGTCTCTCGTCACTTCACACCTTTCTTCATCGACGTTCGGTGACCACGCGTCACCCGCCAGGAGCTCACGATGCACTTCCTCAAGGATCGCGGATACGTCCACCTCGCAGGTAGCGAGATCACGCCACGGCGGTTGTATGAAGGGCGACGAGAGATGTTGCGCTCACTGGCGGCTGGAGCGGGCGGCATCGCACTGGCCACATGGGCCTCGCGCGATGCCCTCGCAGAAGTGTCCCGCCCCGGCAAGCTGACCGCTTTGCCTGGCGCGCGCAGCTCTGTCGCAGGAGCCATGACGCTCGAGAAGCTGACGCCCTACGCCGACGCCACCAGCTACAACAACTACTACGAGTTCGGCACCGATAAGTCCGACCCGGCACGCAACGCGGGAACGTTGAAGACCCGACCCTGGACCGTGAGCGTCGAAGGCGAGATCAAGAAGCCGAAGGTCTACGACATCGACGAACTGCTCAAGCTGAGCGCCATGGAAGAGCGTGTCTACCGCATGCGATGCGTTGAGGGCTGGTCCATGGTGATCCCATGGGTGGGCTACTCATTGGCCGAACTCATCAAGCGTGTCGAGCCGACCGGCAACGCCAAGTACGTCGAATTCACGACGCTTGCCGACCGCAGCATGATGCCCGGCGTGGGATCTCGCGTGCTCGAGTGGCCGTACATCGAAGGCTTGCGGATGGATGAAGCCATGCACCCGCTTGCGCTGCTGACTTTCGGCATCTACGGCGAAGTGCTGCCCAACCAGAACGGTGCCCCGGTGCGCGCCGTCGTGCCGTGGAAGTACGGATTCAAGAGCGGCAAATCGATCGTGCGCATTCGCTTCGTCGAGAAAGAGCCGAGAACCAGCTGGAACAAGGCGGCGAGCAGCGAGTACGGCTTCTATTCCAACGTGAACCCGAATGTCGATCACCCGCGCTGGAGCCAGGCGACCGAGCGTCGCATCGGCGAGGACGGCCTGTTCCAGAAGAAGCGTGCCACGCTGATGTTCAACGGCTACGAAGCCCAGGTCGGACAGTTGTATGCCGGCATGGACCTGAAGAAGTTCTTCTGAGCCACAGTGCCGCATGAACTTCCCATGGATGCAACCGCCTCGACTGCTGCGCACGCCGACCGCCCAGCGATGAACCTGGGATCGACGACTCGCGCCCCAGGCGTTGCATCGCGTCCGCGCTCGAGATGGCTGCATCCAGCGGTCAAGCCGGTGCTGTTTGTCTTGTGTCTGATGCCTTTTGCATGGCTCTTCTACGGCGCCTGGGCCAACACTTTGGGCGCGAACCCTGCCGAAGCGCTGATTCGTGCCACCGGCGACTGGACCCTGAGATTTCTCTGCCTGACGCTGGCCATCTCGCCGCTGCGACAGTGGTTCAACCTGCCACCGCTGGCGCGCTTTCGTCGCATGCTCGGGCTGTTCACCTACTTCTACGCGGTGTCACATTTCCTGAGCTACGCGTGGCTCGACCAGTCGTTTGCCCTTGATGCAATCGTCAGAGACATTGCCAAGCGACCGTTCATCCTGGTCGGCACCTTGGCCCTGGTGTTGCTCACGCCGCTTGCGGCGACCTCATTCAACCGCGCGATCAAGTGGATGGGATCGAGCCGCTGGCAGGCATTGCACCGCGCGGTTTACGCCATCGCAGGTCTCGGTCTGCTCCACTTTTTCTGGATGCGTTCGGCGAAAAACGACTTCAGCGAGGTGGCCATCTACGCCGTTGTCCTCGGTGTCCTGCTCGGCTGGCGATTCAATCGGTGGCTCGCAGCGAAGAGGGCCACAGCAGCAGCGAGTTCTGCTGTGCGATGAGCGCTTTGGTAGGCCGTGTTGGACTTGAACCAACGACCAAAGGATTATGAGTCCTCTGCTCTAACCAACTGAGCTAACGGCCCCACGCTGAAGATTCTGTCACGTGGCTTCTCTGCACCCAGGGAAGCGGGCCCGCACTAGCGCTCAGCGCGTGCTCAGTGCGTTGCTGACCAACCTCGACGTGATGTCGACGATCTGGATCATCCGGTCGTAGGCCATGCGAGTGGGCCCGATCACCCCCAGCGTGCCAACGACCACGCCATCGACTTCGTACGGAGCGGACACGACCGACAGTTCCTCGAAAGGAACGACGCGGCTCTCGCCGCCGATGTAGATGCGCACGCCTTCAGCACGACTGCTCACCTCGAGCAGGCGCATGAGTTGTGTCTTCTGCTCGAACAGGTCGAACAGTTTGCGCAGCGAGCCCATGTCACTGGAGAAGTCCTGAACGGTGAGAAGGTTGCGCTCGCCCGAAATCACGACCTGTTCCTGGCTGTCGGCGACCGCGTCGGTTCCAGCCTGCACCGCGGCCTGCATCAGGGTGGCGATCTCGCCGCGCAGGTCGTCGACTTCGGTCTTCAGACGCTCGCGCACTGCTTCCAGTGTGAGCCCTGCGTAGTTCGCGGTGAGGAAGTTGCTGGCCTCCTGCAACTGCGCTGGCGTGTAGTCCTTGGCGGTGAAGATGACTCGGTTCTGCACATCGCCATCGGGCGCGACCAGGATGACCAGAACCCGACGCTCGCTCAGTCGCATGAACTCGATGTGATGGAACACGCTCGCCTTGCGCGGCGCGGTGATCACACCGACGAAGCTCGACAGGCTCGAGAGCAACTGCGCTGCATTGGCAATCACGCGCTGAGGCTGGTCAGCCTGCAGCTGCGTTTCCCGCATGGCCGCGTCGTCCATCGACAGCGACTGCGCGGTGATCATGGTGTCGACGAACATGCGATAGCCGCGAGCCGTCGGGATGCGACCGGCACTGGTATGCGGACTGGCGATCAGGCCGAGTTCTTCCAGGTCGGCCATCACGTTGCGGATCGTGGCCGGCGACAACTCCAACCCCGACGCCTTGGACAGCGTTCGCGAACCCACGGGCTGCCCGTCAGCGATGTAGCGTTCGACCAGTGTCTTGAGCAGTGTCCGCGCGCGTTCGTCCATGATTTTTCATTCTAGGTCGGGGCCTCTTTCGGACCCCATTTCAAGCGTGGTTCCTCGAAAACGCTGTGGTGTAATTCCGCATGAAAAGGCGGTTCCAACATGCAGCGCTGGTCGGCAAGTACAACGCGTTGGGCAGCCGTCACGTCATCGACGCGGTGGCTCGCTTCCTCATCCGACAGGGCCTCGAGGTCTCGCTCGATCAGGAGACCGCTCTCAACACCGGCATCACCGACCACGGCGCTTTCACCATCGCCGAATTGGGCCAACGCTGTGATCTGGCGGTGGTCATCGGCGGCGACGGCACGATGCTCGGCATCGCCCGGCAGATGGCCCGCTTCGACATCCCTCTGGTGGGCATCAACCAAGGCCGGCTCGGCTTCATCACCGACGTGCCCATCGACGAGTTCACCGACGCCCTCGCGCCGATGATCGCCGGCAACTACGAGGAAGAGCAGCGCAGCATGCTCGAAGGCGGCGTGCAGCGCGACGGACGCATCATCTTCGAGGCCTTCGCACTCAACGACGTCGTGGTCAGCCGCGGCGCGACCTCAAGCATGGTCGAGCTCAAGGTCGACATTGGCAATGAGTTCGTGGCCAATCTGCGTGCCGACGGACTGATCATCGCCTCACCCACCGGCTCGACCGCGTATGCACTTTCGGCCGGCGGGCCCATCCTTCATCACGGCATTTCGGGCTGGGTGTTCGTGCCCATCGCGCCGCACGATTTATCCAACCGTCCGATCGTGCTGCCTGACTCCGGCGAGATCAGCGTCGAGATCGTGGCGGGCCGCGACGCGAGCGTGAACTTCGATATGCACAGCCTCGCGAGCCTGCTTCACGGTGATCGCATCACCGTCCGGCGTGCGGCCTACCAGGCGAGGTTTCTGCACCCGCCGGGCTGGAGCTACTACGCCACGCTGCGCCGCAAGCTCCACTGGAATGCCGGAGTGCGCTGATGTTGCGGCGGCTGGTCTTGCGAGACTTCGTCATCGTCCGCGAACTCGAGGTCGAACTGCACGGCGGGTTCTCGGTACTGACGGGCGAGACCGGGGCTGGCAAATCGATCCTGATCGACGCCTTGCAACTGGCACTGGGAGCGCGCGGTGACCCGGGCGTGGTCCGCGAAGGCGCGCTGCGCAGCGACATCACCGCCGAGTTCGACAGCCCGAACAGCCTGACGCCATGGCTCGACGAAGCAGGCTTTGAACGCGGTGAGACCCTGCTGCTGCGTCGCAGCATCGACGCTCAGGGCAAGAGCCGCGCGTGGGTCAATGGCAGTGTTGCGACCATCGCCCAACTGCGCGATGTGGCGGATCACCTCGTCGACATCCACGGACAGCACGCCTGGCAAAGCCTGACGCGCAGCGCTTCGGTGCGTGCGCTGCTGGACGACTACGCCGGCATCGACGGCCAGACATTGACGAGCGCATGGTCGCAGTGGCGAGCGGCGACGGAGTCTCTGGAGCGCGCGCAAGGTCAGCAGGCCGAACTCGAACGCGAGCGAGAGAGGCTGGCGTGGCAGATCGGTGAGCTCGGCAAGCTCGCGCCTGGCCCGGATGAGTGGGCCGACCTGAACGCCGAGCACACCCGCCACGCGAATGTCGACACCCTGCTGCAGGCGGCCCGCGACGCGCTCGACGCCATCAGCGATGCAGAAGACAACGCCCAGGCGTTGGCCAGTCGAGCGATCGAGCGGCTGCGATCGGCCGCCGAGATGGATGGCGAACTCGCCGCAGTGGTCGACGTGCTGCTTGGCGCGCAGTCGCAGTTGCAGGACGCGGCTCACACCCTGTCGCGCTTCGTCGACCACACCGACACCGACCCGAAGAGGCTCGCGGAGCTCGACGAACGCCTGTCGGCCTGGATGTCACTGGCTCGACGCTACCGCCGTGCCCCCGCAGAATTGCCCGCGATGCTTGCCCAGTGGAAGAGTGAGCTGAGCGCGCTCGATGCCGCTGCAGACCTCGACACCCTGTGCCTGCAAGTCGCTGAGTCGCTGAGCGTCTACACCGCAATCGCCTCGGGCGTGTCCGCTGCCCGGGTCGCCGCGGCGAGTCGGCTCGGCGCTGCCGTCACGCAGACCATGCAGCAACTCGGCATGGTCGGTGGGCGGTTCGAAGTGGCTCTGGTCCCGCAAGACGCACCGCAGTCGTTCGGCATGGAGGCAGCAGAGTTCCTCGTCGCGGGGCACGCTGGAAGCACGCCTCGCCCATTGAACAAGGTGGCCTCTGGGGGAGAGTTGTCGAGGCTTGCGCTTGCCATCGCGGTCACCACCTGCCAGGTACAGGCACACGACGGTGCAGCCAGCACGCTCATCTTCGACGAGATCGATGCCGGTGTGGGCGGCGCCGTGGCCGAAACGGTCGGCCGCTTGATGAAGCAGCTCGGCACTCAGCGGCAGGTGCTGGCCGTCACGCACCTGCCGCAGGTGGCGGCCTGTGCCGACCATCACCATCTGGTCTCCAAATCGACCGATGGTGGGCTGCCCCGCAGCGATCTGCGGCTGGTCACTGGCGAAGCACGCGTGGCCGAGATCGCACGCATGCTGGCCGGCGAGCGTCTGTCGGGCACGAGCCTCGCTCACGCCCAGGAAATGCTGTCGATCGGCGGAACGTCGTGGGCATCACAGGCCGACAGCGGATCATGAGCAGTTCACCCCCGATGACCCCAGCCAACCCGACAGACGCCGCTGCGATGCACCTTCGCGAGGTCGTGCTCGTGACGGGCATCTCGGGCTCGGGCAAGTCGATCGCGCTGCATGCACTGGAGGACGCCGGCTTCTTCTGCATCGACAACCTGCCTCCTGAACTGCTGCCCGCGTTTTTGCAACTCGAGAACCGCCGACAGGATCACCGGGTGGCGGTCGCGGTGGACGTGCGCAGTGCGGGATCACTGCCGCATCTGCTTCCGCTGCTCGAACGCTTGCGTGGCGACGGTGTGCTGATCCGCTCGGTGTTCCTCGATGCGAGCACCGACGCGCTGGTTCGGCGCTTCTCCGAGACACGTCGACCCCACCCGCTGTCGCAGGCGGGTCATGCGCCGCAGACGGAAGCGGGCGTTCACCGTGCGCTGATCGATTCGATCGAGCTCGAGCGCGGTTTGCTGTCCGAACTGCGTGCCGTTTCGACAGTGGTGGACACCAGCCAGTTGCGCCCGGCTCTGTTGCGCCAGTGGATGCGCGATCTCGTGCGCGCGGGCAGTCAACGGTTGACGCTGGTGTTCGAGTCGTTTGCGTACAAGCACGGCGTGCCACTCGACGCCGACTTCGTGTTCGATGTGCGGGTGCTGCCGAACCCGCACTACATGCGCGAGCTGCGTCCGCAAGACGGTCGCGACGCACCCGTGGCCGAGTATCTCGATGCCCAGCCCGAAGTGCGCGAGATGCTCTCTCAGATCGAGATCTTCATTTCGCGATGGCTGCCGGCGTTCCGCAACGACCAGCGCAGCTATCTCACTGTCGCGATCGGATGCACGGGCGGCCAGCATCGGTCGGTGTACCTCGTCGAGCAACTCGCCAAGCGATTCGGCGGACAGACCGCCACCCTCATCCGGCATCGCGAACTCGACGCCCGCGATTGAATGTGGTGCGCGCCGACCGACGCGACGTCGCACGCCGCAAAGGCGTGTCTCGAACCGGGCTAGAGATCCGACGACGCGACCGACGTGGCGATCAACCACCGACGCAGCGGCGCCGGGATGCCTGCAGCCATCGCTTCGTCAACGCTGAACCAGCGCACGCTCTCTTCTGCAATAGCCAGTGCCTCGACACATCGATCGGCGTCGGTGGCATCGGGCAGGCGCCAACGCACAGGTTGAATCTCAAGATCGCGGTGAGTGAGGGTGTGCTGGATGGTGTCACCATGCTGGCCGTCACCAGGCCATTCGGCAGTCAGTGCGGCCAGCGCATCGGTCGTTGGCAACTCGGGCAGGCTCCACAGGCCGGCCCAGATGCCCGAATCAGGCCTGCGAGTCATCCAGATCCGGCCACGGTGCTCGACACACAACCAGACGCTCGACACTCGTCGGCGCTTGAGCTTTCGCGTCTTCACCGGATAGATGAGTTGCGTCCCCGCC
>JAIYAR010000019.1 GCA_027488985.1 Comamonadaceae bacterium
AGCAACAGAGACGAGCCGATTCAGTTCGGGTGAAACGGGCAATCTCTACGCGCAGCAATACCAAGTAGGCACACGTTGACGGGGCCCCCGGAGTGTGCGGGTAGGTAGCATCGAGCCGTCCGGGTGACCGGCGGCCCAGAGTAATGGTGGTCACGTGGGGGAAACCCCATGCACAGAATCCGGCTTATCGGTGGGCTTCACACTTTATTTGTTGTATGGTCGAGTCTTCACAGTGTGTTTGGCGGAGGCTTTATGCGACCGATTCTGGAACTGTTGGAGAAACACGGGGGCTCTGTCTGGAGCTTGAACCCGGATGACAGCGTCTACCAGGCGCTCGAAATGCTGGCGGACTGCAACGTCGGCGCGCTCATGGTGATGGACGGAGACAAGCTGATCGGCATCTTCTCGGAGCGGGATTACACCCGCAAAATCGCTCTGGCCGGCCGTTCTTCCAAAGACACCAAGGTGAAAGACATCATGACCTCCCAGGTCTTGGTGGTCGGCCCCAAGACGCGTACCCAGGAGTGCATGGCCCTCATGAGTCAGAAAAAGATCCGCCACTTGCCGGTGGTGGATGGTTCCAAGGTGCTGGGCATGGTGTCCATCCGTGACCTGATGGACGACATCATCAAGGACCACGAACAGACGATCAGCCAGTTGCAGAGCTACATCGCTAGCTGACGCGCTCTCAAAACTTCTCCCAGCCCGCCAGATACCGCCATTGCCCGACCGGCAGGTCGGACAGCGCAACACGCCCCAGCCGTATGCGTTTCATTCCCAGAATCTGCAGCCCGGCTTTTTCGCATAGAAAGGCAATCAGTCCTGGGTGTGAGCCCTTGATGGCAAAGCGCAGGCGGCTGGACTCCGGGGTGGTGCTGTTCACACTGACTTTCACCTGAGGCAGGTCCAAGCGCTCGTCCTTGAGCGCGTAGCCGATAGGCTTGAGCGCATCAGGCTCCACCTCCCCTTTCACCTCGACCAGAAACTCATGTTCCATGGTGGACATGTCCTCGGTGAGCTTGCGGGTGGTGCGCCAGTCCTGGGTGAAGACCACCAGGCCGGTAGCGCCGGTTTCCAGCTCTACATCCGCCTCCAGGTGGTTGAAGTGGCGTTTGAGCACGCGGGTGTCAGTCGGGTCACCTTCCCAATGGTTGGCAGGGGTCAGTAGCGCACGGGCATTCGCCGGAGGCGCTTTGCGTCCCGGTGCGCCAGTGCGTGCCGGGGCATCGGCGCGCACCGGTGGCAGTTCTTCCAGTCCGTCGGTGTGGCCGGCCGGCTTGTTCAGCAGCAGGGTGACCGGCGTGAGTTCCATCAGGCTGGCGTTGGGGTCCAGGGTGATGGTCTCCCGGTCCACCCGGTGCTGGGGTTCTTCCACCACCACCCCATTAACCTGCACCCAGCCGCCTTCGATGTATTGCTCGGCCTCTTTGCGGGAGCAGTCTTTGAGGGCCATGACGCGTTTGGACAGGCGTTCGCCGGTGGCAGTGGCTGCCGGTGCTTCTACGACGGGCTCTTTGCGTGGCTTGCGCAAACGAGGCTTCTTGGTCGATGGCGCGGGCGACGGGGCCGCCGCGTTAGGGCCTGGACGATGGACTGCCCCCGGACGCCGCAATGAAGAGGGGTCACGCGATCCCGAGGGTGTCCGGGTCGCGCTGGCTGCGCGCTGTGGCTGGGGGGCGGATGCGGGTGCTCTCGCCGGTGCCGCAGCGCGCGTCGGTTTGACGGGCTTGGTCAGTATGGGGCGTGGGGGCTTGGCGTCGGATGTGCTCATGCTTGGCCTTCTTTGTTATGTCGCGCGCCTGGATTGTCCAGTGCGTAAATGCGTTCTACATGGGCTAGCAGGGAGCGTTTGGCCACAGGCCAGATGCGCGGGTCTACGTCGTCGTAGGCCAGGGGCAGCCAGTCGTCCAAGCTGCCTTGAGGGTTGGCTTGCATGACAGCCGCAATTTTTGCTTCGCGCGCCAGGCGGTGCGCCTTGAGCTTGGCAATCGCCTCGCTCGCGCCGTCGATCACATGGCCGTGGGCCGGCAGGATGTATTGGACTCGGTAGTCGCTGCAGGCAGCGGCGAGGGCGTCCAGCGAATCCAGATAGTCCCGCATATTGCCGTCCGGCGGGTCGATGACCGTGGTGCTGCCGTTCAAGATGTGGTCGCCACTGAAGAGCAGACCGTCTTCTTCCAGCAGCAGGCAGACGTGATTGGCCGCATGGCCGGGGGTGTAAATTACCTGCAGGGTGTGTACAGGTTTAAGAGCGTTTTCGACCTCTGGCGCAGGCAGCATATGCGCAAGCAGCTCTCTATTTTGTAGCGGTCGGTCCGGGGTGAACTCGCTTGCGGCGCGTGCGGTGGGCGCCGAAGGTAAGCCCAGAATCGGCGGGCCGCCCTGGCACAGGGCCTGCAGTGGTGCCGCACCGGGCGAGTGGTCGGGATGCGAATGGGTACACACAATGCGCAGGATGTTGCCGCCGCTTCCGTCTTCAAACGCGGCGGCCTGCCACAGGCGCTGCAGGTGGTCGGGGTCAGCAGGACCAGGGTCAATGACGGTATAGCCCGTGGCGGGTTCGCCCACCAGGTAGCTGTTGGTGCCGGGGCCTGTCATCACGCCGGGGTTGGGGGCCGTGAGGCGCAGCACATGGCGCATCAGGGGCACGGGTCTGTCGGTTTGCCAGGCATCAAGGAGCGAGGCGGCGGCCGGCGAGAGTTCGCCGGGCAGAAGGTGGGTGGGTCTGGCCATGCGGCGGATTGTGCAGCCAAACGGGGATAATGAACGGATGCGAATCCAGTTCACCAAAATGCAGGGCGCGGGCAACGACTTCGTGGTGCTCGACGAAACCAAGGGTCGCTTGGGTTTGACCCCTGCGCATTACCGCTTTCTGGGCGATCGCCACTTTGGCGTGGGTGCCGACCAGATTCTCACCGTGCGCCCCTCGCCTGCCGACGGCATCGACTTCGAATACGTGATCCACAACGCCGATGGCAACGAGGTTGAGCAGTGCGGCAATGGCTCCCGCTGCTTCGCCCGCTTTGTGCGCGACCAGGGTCTGACCGGCAAAGACCGCATCCGCGTCAAAACCATGAAGGGCGTGATTGAGCCGCTGCTCACCCCCGACGGCCGGGTGACGGTGGACATGGGCGCCCCGGTGTTTACCCCGGCAGATATTCCTTTTGACGACAGCGGCTTGAGCCTGCAAACCATGGGTTCATGGGGGAGTTGGCCCCTGGCGCTCGTGGAATCTGCGCAAGCAGCTCCTCTTTTGGTAGCAACTGTATCCATGGGCAACCCCCACGCGGTCACGCTGGTGGCGGATGTGGATGCTGCGCCCGTCGCGGAACTGGGCCCGCAAGTGCAGGCCAACCCGCGTTTCACCCAAGGTGTGAACGTCGGCTTTCTGCAGGTGGTGAGCCGCAGCCAAGTGCGCTTGCGTGTGTACGAGCGCGGTGTGGGTGAGACGCTGGCCTGTGGCACAGGCGCCTGCGCGGCCGTGGTGGCCGGTATCCGTCTCGGCCTGCTGGACGCACGTGTGGATGTGCAGACCCGTGGCGGCGTGCTGACCATTGCCTGGGACGGCATGGGCGCCTCTGTTTTCATGACCGGCCCCGCCACTACTGTCTTCCGTGGCGAAATTGATTTACCCGAATAACCTGAACCCGCAGACCATGACTCCACCTCTGAACCAAGCCTTGGGCAATCCCATCACAGAAGACGACATCGCCAACTACCTGGTGAACAACCCCGACTTCTTTCAGCGCCATGCGGAGTTGCTGGCCACAGTGCAGTTCACCAGCCCGCACAGCCACCGCGCGGTGAGTCTGCAGGAACGCCAGGCCGAGATGCTGCGGGAAAAGATCAAGTTGCTGGAGCAGCGCATCATGGAAATGATCCGCCACGGCAATGAGAACGTGATGCTGTCCGACAAGATCCTGCGCTGGGCGCGCTCGCTGTTCCTCACCATCAACCCTGCAGAGTTGCCGGTAGAGATCGTGCGCGAAATCAAAGACCAGTTCGCCGTGCCGCAAGTCGGCTTGCGAGTCTGGGGCGTGGCCGAGGGTTTTGCTGCGCTGCCGGCGGCTCAGGAGGTCAGTGAAGATGCCAAGGTATTCGCCACTTCTTTGAATGAGCCTTTCTGCGGCCTGAATACCGGCTTCGAAGCCGTGAGCTGGCTGGAAGAGCCGGGCACGGTCAGCTCGCTGGCGCTGATTCCCCTGCGCAGTGGCATGGCCGGCAGTCAGGCGCCCGCCTTCGGCATGCTGGTGCTGGCCTCGAGCGACGCCCAGCGCTTCAATAGCGGCATGGGTACGGACTTCCTGGCACGCATCGGCGAGATCGCCAGCGCGGCGCTGTCCCGCCTGCGCTAAGTCTTTCCTTAGCCGCCATGACTGCGGACGACTCGGCACTGGTGGAGAAATACCTGGAGTTCGTTCGCGTCGAAAAGCGCTTGGCTGCGCGTACGGTGGAGCTGTATTCGCTCGATCTGGGGCGGCTGTCTGAGCATGCCACCCGTGCCGGCGTAGGCTTGAGAGACGTCAAAAATCACCACATCCGCCGCTGGGTAGCCCAGATGCACAGCGCCGGGCGCAGTGGGCGCGGTATCGCGCTCATTCTTTCGGGTTGGCGAGGCTTCTTTGCCTGGCTGGGCCGCGAAGGCGCGGTGAGCAGCAACCCGGTGCAGGATGTTCGCTCGCCCAAGGCGCCCAAACCCTTGCCT
Organism: Comamonadaceae bacterium; assembly: GCA_027488985.1. Classification (GTDB taxonomy): domain Bacteria; phylum Pseudomonadota; class Gammaproteobacteria; order Burkholderiales; family Burkholderiaceae_C; genus Allorhodoferax; species Allorhodoferax aquaticus. The sequence continues at coordinate 4,706 of JAIYAR010000019.1, forward strand.
AAAGCCTTGGCGGTGGATGACGCGGTGCAGTTTGCCGATTTTGAGAGTGATGACAACGCGTGGCTGGAAGCCCGTGATGCCGCCATCGTCGAACTGCTCTATGGAAGCGGCCTGCGCGTCGGAGAGTTGGTGGGCTTGGATGTGGTGGCCGGGAAGGACGCCAAGGGCTGGATCGACATGCAGGCCGCAGAGGCCCATGTGCTGGGCAAAGGTTCCAAACGTCGAAGTGTTCCGGTGGGCGCCACGGCGATGCAGGCCTTGCAGCGTTGGTTGGAGTTGCGCGGGCCTTCGGGTACCGCGACAGCGGCACCTGTGGACGCCGCAGCCGCCAATGCAGCCTCCGCGCTCTTTACCGGCCGCAACGGCACGCGCCTCACCGCACAAAGTGTGTGGCAGCGGCTCAAGCGGCGCAGCCAGTTGGCGGGCCTGAATGTGCCGGTGCACCCGCACATGCTGCGCCACTCGTTTGCCAGCCACGTCCTGCAAAGCAGTGGCGATTTGCGCGGGGTGCAAGAGCTGCTGGGCCACGCCAACATAACCACCACACAGGTCTATACCCGGTTGGACTTTCAACATCTGGCCAAGGCCTACGACGCTGCGCATCCGCGTGCCAAACTCAAGCGGCCGCCCTGAGGGGCAGCATGAGCCGCTTCATCGTTTTCGCAAAAAGTTTTGAGTTTCTTAAAAATTGCCAAAACGCGGTATATAATCATGGGCTTGTAACGCGGGAATAGCTCAGTTGGTAGAGCGCAACCTTGCCAAGGTTGAGGTCGAGAGTTCGAGACTCTTTTCCCGCTCCAAATTCACCCTCAAGGGTCTCAAAAAAGGTCAGCAGCTAGCTGGCCTTTTTTGTTTTTCGGGCCGGCCTGTATAGGCTTACTGTCCGCCCGTACCTCCAAGCGACAATAGCCCCCATGAAAACCATTCGACTGCGCGCCGGCAAAGAGCGCTCCTTGTTGCGCCACCACCCCTGGATTTTCGAGTCCGCCATCGCCAAAGGCGGCGGCGACACTGGGGAGACGGTTCGCGTCGAGTCGGCTGAGGGCGCATTTCTGGGGTGGGCGGCGTTCAGCCCGCAGTCCAAAATCCGGGCGCGGGTCTGGAGTTTTGATGAAACGCAGCGCATCGATGCTAGCTTTTTTGTAGCTGCTTGCGCAAAAGCCATAAGCGCCAGAGCCCGCTTTGACATCAAAAGCGACGGCGTGCGTCTGATCCACGGCGAGTCCGATGGATTGCCCGGCCTGATCGTCGATCGCTACGGCGACACGCTGGTGGCGCAGTTCACCTCGGCCGGGGTGGAGAAGTGGAAGCCCGCGATTGCTGATGCCCTTATCAGTGCCACCGGTCTGACCAAGCTCTACGAGCGGTCGGATGCCAGCAGCCGCGCATTGGAAGGGCTGCCCGAAGCTACCGGCTGGCTGCGTGGCGAAGGGGCTACGGATTTGGTGCTGCGCGAGCATGACTGGAAACTGGCGCTGAACATTGCCGAAGGCCATAAAACCGGCTTTTATCTGGACCAGCGCGACAGCCGCCACAAGTTTGCCCAGTACACACGCCGCCTGGGTTTCCAGCGCGTGCTGAACTGCTATTGCTACACCGGTGGATTCTCGGTGGCGGCCTTGGCGGGCGGCGCCGGGCACGTGACCTCGATCGATTCCAGCGGCCCGGCCATCGAAAAAGCCAAGGCCAATGTGGCGCTGAATGGCTTTGATGCAGCGCGCGCCACTTTCATGGACGCGGATGTGAATGCCTCACTGCGCGCTTTCGCCGCTGAGGGGCGCACCTTTGACGCCATCATTCTGGATCCGCCCAAATTCGCACCGACCGTGGCGCATGCCGAGCGTGCGGCGAGGGCGTACAAAGACATCAACCGATTGGCCTTCAAGTTGCTGGAGCCGGGCGGGGTCCTGTTCACCTACAGCTGTTCCGGTGGCATCAGTGCGGACTTGTTCCACAAAATCATTGCCGGAGCAGGTTCTGATGCCGGCGTGGATGGCTTTATCACCGAACGCATGGGGGGAGCTCCGGACCATCCGATGACGATTGCCTTCCCGGAGGGGGAGTACCTCAAAGGACTGGTAGTGATGCGTCGCTAGAGAAGTCACGGAAAACCTTGAATTGCTGACTACACTCCCTAGTTGCTTCTTTTGCACTGCACCATTTTTGGAAATTGAACGATGAGCTTGATTCCCGCCACCATCCTGACCGGCTTTTTGGGTTCCGGCAAAACCACCTTGCTCAAGCGCGTGCTGGCCGAGGCCCACGGCCAGAAGATCGCAGTCATTGAAAACGAGTTCGGGGAAGAGAACATCGACAGCGATATTCTCGTGAGCGATACCAATGAGCAGATCATCCAGATGAGCAATGGCTGTGTGTGCTGCACCATCCGCGAAGACTTGCGCACCACGCTGAAAGACTTGGCAGAGAAAAAGCGCAAGGGCGAGCTGGACTTTGAGCGCGTCGTGATTGAAACCACCGGTGTGGCCGATCCCGGCCCGGTGGCTCAGACTTTCTTTATGGACGATGAGATCGCAGAGACCTACTTGCTGGACTCTATTCTGACCTTGGTAGATGCCAAGCACGCGGTGCAGCAGCTCAATGACCGCCAGGAGGCGCGCCGCCAGATCGGTTTTGCAGACCAAATCTTCATCAGCAAATCGGATTTGGTGTCCAAGGAAGAGCTGGATGCCCTGATGCACCGCATCAAGCACATGAATCCGCGTGCGCCCCAAAAGGCGGTGCACTTCGGCGATGTTGCGATCAAAGAGGTGTTTGACCTGCGCGGCTTCAACCTGAATGCCAAGCTCGATATCGATCCGGATTTTCTGAAAGATGACGATCACCACCACCATGACCATGAGCATGGTGAGCACTGTGATCACCCGTCCCATGCTCACGACCACGCGACCCACGGGCACCACCACCATCATGAAGACGACGTGAAAAGCTTTGTCTTCAAGGCAGATCGTCCGTTTGACCCCGCCAAGCTGGAAGATTTTCTGGGAGCTATCGTCAACATCTATGGCCCGCGCATGCTGCGTTACAAAGGGGTGCTCTATATGAAGGGTACGGAGCGCAAGGTGATTTTCCAGGGCGTGCACCAGCTAATGGGCAGCGATCTGGGGCCTGCATGGGCTGAGGGAGAAGTGCGCATGAGCAAAATGGTGTTTATCGGCATTGATTTGCCCAAAGACATCTTCTTGCAGGGCATGGAGCAGTCCTTGGTGTGATGGCCGATAGATGAGAGGGCAGGGAGCGCTATGTTTGTCTCGCTTTTGCAACTAATGGGTTTTCCAACGGGTAAGCCTGTACACTCGCGCGCCGAAGAAACCCGCTCTGACAAGCCCGTGAAAGGGCGCAAAGCGACTGCAGCCACCAGCGACCATGCGCAGGCCGAACCTGCCAGGAGACAAGAAGTGAAAGCGAAATCCGGGAAAGATAGCAAGGGGAAAGAAGCCCCCGGCAAGACCAAATCGGGGGCGAAAAAAGCCGACCCCGCCAAAGTTGCTGCAAAGGCAGTTGCAGCCAAACCTCCTGCCAAAACCACTGCGAAAGCAGCGGCCAAAGCCCCTGTCGCTACCAAACCGAGCAGCAAAACCGCTGTCAAAACCGTGGTTCCTGCACCTGTGAAAACACCAACAAAAATCGCCACCAAAACGCCCGCTAAGGCCGCCCCCAAAACGGCCGAAAAAGCTGCTGCTGTGGTCGTCAGCAAAACTAAGCCAGTAACGGAAAAGGCTGTTGCCAAGCCCGTAGTTGCCGTAAAGGAGACTCCAGTAGCACCTGTACGGGTAACACCGGTTGCCGCCACTGTCGTGCCGACTCCAGCAAAGGCGGGAAGGCCATCGTCGCGTTTGGCGTCGCTTACGGTCCCCTCGATGGCACAAACAGTGGCTTCCACTGCTGCAAAAGCCAGCTATAACCAAACCATGTCTGCCCCAGTCATTGCTCCTGTGATACCTGCCATCGTGAAAAAAGACGCTAAATTAGCCAACAACTGGAAAAGCAAAACGGTCAATGAATTGACGGATGCCGAGTTGTTGGCCATGCCTGACTCGGAGTACATGAACGAGATGCAACTGGCGTATTTCCGCCTCAAGCTCTCAAGCCTCAAGCGCGACATCCTGACGAGTGCAGGGGAAACCACTGAACACTTGCGCGAAGATACTTCCGTGGTGCCCGATCCGGCTGATCGAGCCACGATCGAAGAAGAGCACGCACTTGAATTGCGGACCCGTGATCGCGAGCGCAAACTGTTGAAGAAAATCGAGCAGTCAATCTCCCGGATCGATGCCGGCGACTATGGCTATTGCGACGAAACCGGTGAGCCGATCGGAGTTGGGCGCTTGTTGGCGCGACCCACGGCGACCTTGTCGCTGGAAGCGCAGCAGCGCCGCGAGCTCAAGCAGAAAATGTTTGGCGATTAAGTCGCCAGACAGCCTTGTAAACCTCCTCTGATATGGCAACCAAAGACGAACGACCCGGACTCCTTTCCAAGGTGGCGATGTTCGTTCGCAATCCGACCAAAGACTGGTCGGAGTTGTCGCGTCCAGAAACCGAGCCCGATAGCAGCTACGACAAGCAGGCCTTGAAGGCCATGATCGAGCGCAAGCGGCAAAATGATTTCGTTCGCAAACGTGAATTCGATCAGTTGCGCAAGCTTCGAAACCGGGATCCATCTGCAGCGGCCAACTTGGCGCGTCCTTCTTTTTTTCAAAGCAGTATCCCAACCGATCCCGATGGTCGCGCAGTGACCTTGAAAAAAATCGACGAAATCGAAGCGCAGATGTCCAAGCAGTGGTGGAAGGGCAAACAGGAAGCCGCCGCATTGCAAGGCTCATCCCCTGCACCAGTAGCAACACCTGAAGCATCCCGGTCCGGTGTGATGGATTCCGGGGCTCAGGTTGCAGAAGCCTCGCCGGTTTCATTGCCATCGTCCTTTGAAGTGACCGCATCCACAGCGCTCCGAGCTCCGGCTCAATCACAAGTGGCTCCCCAGACCGAATATGCGCCTACGGAAATGGGGTCTGGCATGCCGCCCATGTCGTCCCATGTGCCATTGCCACCCATTGTTAAGGGACCGGTCACTCACATCACTGCCGATGCATCCGAGTTGAGTTTTTCGACCTCCAAGCTCTTTGCGATGGAGGTCGCGGACATGACGACCGACCCGGAACTGGAGGAGGCGGCGATTCGTTTTGCAAATGGGGATGATGCGGGTGCAGAAGCCGGACTGATTCAGGCGCTTAGCAGGCGGCAACCGGATGCTGAGGTGTCCTTCAACTGGGCTGCTGCGCTGATGGACTTCTACCGCGCAACACAAAATCGTGAGCGCTTTGACTGGGCAACCGTCGAGTATGCGCACCTGTGGAACGGCCGCGTGCCAGGCTGGGAAACGATGCAGCTTGATTCGAACCATGGCATGGACACTACTGCAGCTGCCCCCTTTGTTCCGGAAGCTGTCGAGGGAGAATTTGGTGCGGAAGGTGCCATGTGGGACTGCCCAGCCGTTCTCACGGCAGATGGCATGGAGTCGCTGCGTTTGGTCCTGTCCACGCATGCCATGCCCTGGACCCTTGCATGGGGGCGGTTGCAACGCATAGAGGCGGAGGCCATGCCTTTGCTAGCGGGATTGTTCTCCAGCTTGTGCAACGAACCCGTTTCCCTCCGGTTTGCAGGGGCGGACATGTTGCTGCAGGCACTGAAAAAATTGGCTCCCTCCGGCGACCGCACGGTGGACTCCGGTTGGTGGAGCGTGCAGTTGAATGCATTGCGGGCTATGCAAATGCTGGATGAGTTCGAACTCGTGGCATTGGACTACTGCGTGACCTACGAAGTGTCGCCACCCGCTTGGGAGGCAGCGCAATGTGATTACGCAAGTTGGTCAGGGCCAGCGGTCGCAAAATCCACGGCGGACTTTATTGCCACGGTGCCCATGGGGCTGGACTCAGTCACTGTTTCCAGCCAGGAATTGCGGGGTGATGTGGTGGGTGATGCCATGACGATTCTTGCAGGGATTGACGGTGCCCGGGATGCGTCAAACGGCATCGCCGTGTCTTGCCGCTATCTTGTTCGTGTCGATTTTTCTGCTGCCGGAAGCATCCTCAATTGGGTGGCTATGCGCCAAGCTGAGGGCTGTATCGTTCAATTCCAGGATGTGCATCGGCTTGTTGCCGCGTTCTTCAACGTGATCGGCATCAGCGAGCACGCGCGCGTCATTCCCCGTTCGCTCTGAGGCGAACGTAGCAGGTCGGCACGTGCCCGACTTGCTTTTGTTGCAACCATCCTCATTTATCCGTCATGGAACAATTTCACGGAACGACCATCATTAGCGTGCGTCGCCAGACCCCAACCGGTATGCAAGTGGCCATTGGTGGCGACGGGCAAGTGACACTTGGCAATATTGTGATCAAGGGCACCGCCCGCAAGGTGCGCAAGCTCTACCACGGCAAGGTATTGGCCGGTTTTGCGGGCGCTACGGCCGACGCATTTACTTTGTTCGAACGTTTTGAAGCCAAGCTTGAAAAGCATCAAGGCCATCTGGTGCGTGCGGCCATTGAGCTCACCAAGGATTGGCGCACTGATCGCGTCTTGCGCAAGCTGGAGGCGATGTTGGCGGTGGCCGACAAGGATGCTTCGCTGATCATCACCGGCAACGGGGATGTGCTGGAGCCGGAAAACGGGATTGTGACGATCGGCTCCGGTGGGGCCTATGCGCAAGCGGCTGCAGTGGCCTTGCTCAACCATTCGGACTTGTCTGCTGCGGACATCGTGAAGCGCTCGCTGGAAATTGCCGGCGAGTTGTGCATTTACACGAACATGAACCACACGATTGAGACCCTCTAAGCTCGGTTCCCGCTTCTGATCTTTATGCAAACACTCACGCCCCAAGGCATTGTTGCCGAACTGGATAAACACATCGTCGGACAGGCACAGGCCAAGCGCGCCGTCGCCATAGCTTTGCGAAACCGGTGGCGCCGCCAAATGGTGGAAGGCAACCTCCGTACAGAAATCACCCCTAAAAACATTCTGATGATTGGCCCCACCGGCGTGGGCAAGACCGAGATTGCCAGGCGTTTGGCCCGCTTGGCTGATGCACCTTTCATCAAGGTGGAGGCTACCAAGTTCACCGAGGTTGGCTACGTGGGCAAAGACGTGGACGCCATCATCCGCGACCTTGCAGAGATTGCAGTCAAACAAACCCGAGAAACAGAAAAGGCCAAGGTCCGCGCGCGCGCAGAGGATGCAGCGGAAGATCGCATCCTGGACATCCTGATTCCAATGCCGCGCACAGAGTTTGGCTCTCTTGCTGCTACTGAAACTCCGGAAAGTCCCACACGCCAGGCTTTTCGCAAGAAGCTGCGTGAGGGCCAGCTGGCTGACCGGGAAATTGAGTTGGACGTAGCTGCGTCCGCGCCCAGTCTGGAGGTCATGGGGCCTGCCGGCATGGAAGAGATGACCGAACAGATTCGCGGCTTGTTCGGGCAGATGGGGCAGGGCAAAAAGCAGACCCGAAAGCTGCGCATAGAAGATGCGGTCAAGCGGCTAGTAGATGAAGAAGCGGCCAAGCTGGTCAATGAAGAGCAGGTCAAGACCCAGGCCATTCAGATGCTGGAACAGAATGGCATTGTCTTCATCGACGAGATCGACAAGGTCACCTCCCGAAGTGAGGGTAGTGGCGCTGAGGTCTCCCGCCAAGGTGTTCAGCGCGATCTGCTGCCGTTGGTGGAAGGCACCACCGTGTCCACCAAATACGGAATGGTGAAGACGGATCACATTCTCTTTGTGGCCTCCGGCGCTTTCCATTTGAGCAAGCCCAGCGACTTGATTCCGGAGTTGCAGGGGCGCTTTCCTATTCGCGTGGAGCTGCAGTCGCTCTCAGTCCAAGACTTCGAGGCCATATTGACCCAGACACATGCATCACTGATCAAGCAATACCAAGCTTTGTTGGCAACAGAAAACGTGCAGCTGCAGTTCTCTGAGGATGGCATCACCCGCCTGGCCCAGATTGCTTTCGATGTGAACGAGCGCACGGAGAATATCGGAGCCCGTCGCTTGTCTACCGTGATGGAGCGATTGCTGGATGAGGTGAGTTTCGATGCGACGTCCTTGGCCGGACAAACGGTGCACATTGACGCCGCCTATGTAGATCAGCGTCTGGCCGCCTTGAGTCAAGACGAAGATTTGTCCCGATTCATCCTGTGAGCTAGTCCTGACCGGATAAACGGTTGTTGCTTCAAGCATCACTTTCAGAGCCTCTGCTAAGTGCTTAATTTAGAACGGTTTTTAAGGCCGTCGAGCCTTCGAAAACGCGGCTAAGTCCTTGATTTCATTGGAAAATTTTCACGCAAGCCCTCTTGCGAACGCAAGTTTTGCTGATACAGTGCAAAAAAGTGCAATTTAGTGGTGAAAAGTGCCGCGAAATTGCTGTTTTCCTACCGCAGCAGCAAAAAGGTGTTTTTTCGTGTTCCAAGGGGCTTCGTCTCTCAGTCTTGATGCCAAGGGTCGCCTGTCGGTGCCGACGCGGCATCGTGACGTCTTGAGCGCGACGGCTGCCGGACAGCTCACAATCACCAAGCACCCCCACGGCTGCCTGATGGTGTTTCCCCGTCCTGAATGGGAGAAATTCCGCGAACGTATTGCTGCCTTGCCGATGTCCGCTCAATGGTGGAAGCGGATTTTTCTGGGCAACGCGATGGATGTGGAGATGGATGGCACCGGTCGCGTACTGATTTCTCCCGAGTTGCGCGAATCTGCCGGAATCGCCAAAGACACCATGCTGTTGGGCATGGGCAACCACTTTGAGTTGTGGGACAAGGCCACGTACGACGAACAAGAGGCGAAGGCGATGCAAGGTGAAATGCCCGACGTCTTCAAGGACTTCTCTTTTTAAGGCCACACGGTGGAAGCTCCTCGGACCCATACCACCGTATTGTTGAACGAAGCGGTAGATGCCTTGTTCAGTGATGGCGGCACTTCCTTTGATGCGGCTGCGCAGGCAACGTATGTGGATGCCACCTTCGGTCGTGGCGGTCACTCTCGCAGCATTCTTTCGCGCTTGGAAGCCTCCGGTCGGCTGATCGCTTTTGACCGTGATCCTGAGGCGGTGGTTCAAGCGGCGCTGATTACAGACCCCCGTTTCTCTATTCGTCACGAAGGTTTTTCGAACCTTGGCGTTTTGCCGTCCGCCAGTGTGGGTGGCGTGCTGATGGACCTGGGGGTGAGCTCCCCACAGATAGACAGTCCGGAGCGGGGCTTCAGCTTCCGCTTCGAAGGACCATTGGATATGCGCATGGACACCACGCGCGGAGAGAGTGTGGCCCAGTGGCTGGAAACAGCCGATATCAATCAAATCGCGGAGGTGATACGTGAATATGGTGAAGAACGGTTTGCTGGGTCAATTGCAAAGGCGATTGTTGCTCGCCGACAGGAACGGGGCCCAATTTCAACCACCTCCGAGTTGGCCCAACTCGTGGCTGACACGGTCAAAACCCGCGAGCCGGGCCAGAACCCTGCAACGCGCACATTTCAGGCTTTTCGGATTTTCATCAACGCCGAGCTTGAGGAGCTGCAACAGGCGTTAGATGCCAGTCTGGACGTCCTCCAGCCTGGCGGCCGGTTGGCCGTGATCAGCTTTCATTCCTTGGAAGACCGCATCGTCAAGCAATTTATTGCCAAGCATTCCAAGGAAGAGTATGACCGCAGGGCGCCGTTTGCGGCCCCCAAGGTCATGAAACTCAAGGCCTTGGGGCGTATCAAGCCGAGTGCGGAAGAGGTTGCTGCCAACCCCCGCGCGCGTAGTGCAATTTTGCGTGTGGCGCAAAGGATGCCGGCATGATGCGCATCAACCTCGTTCTGTTGGTAGCGATTGTCTTCAGTGCTCTATATTTGGTGGGCATTCAATATGAGTCCCGCCGTTTGTTCACCGAGTTGGACAAAGCTCGAGCGGATTCGCGTCGGCTTGAAACCGAGTTCGGTCGTCTGCAGGTTGCCAAGCGAGAGCAGGCTACCTCGGCACGTGTGGAGCAGCTCGCGCGCGAGAAGCTCCAGATGCGCCAGGTCACACCTGCGATCACGAGCTACGTCACCTACAGCGCACCTGCGCCCCAAGCAGGCACATCTGCCGTTTCACCCGGCACGAAGGGCGCGCAGTGACACGCCGAGGCATTCAATACACCTCCAGCCCTTTGTTGGCCAGCCGCACTCCGGTCTGGCGAAGCAAGTTCGTGGTGGGTGCGATTGCCATGGGCTTTACAGGCTTGGTAGTGCGCGCCGCCTACATCCAGGTGTATGCCAATGACTTCTTTCAGCGCCAAGGCGAGGTGCGATTTGCGCGCACGATTGACTTGCCGGCGGATCGCGGCCGCATCCTCGATCGCAATGGTCTGATTCTGGGCTCCAGCGTTCCTGCGCCCAGCATATGGGCGATCCCCGAAGACGTGGAGCTCGAAAAGGGACAGCTAGCCCAGTTAGCCAAATTGCTGAATATGCCCGCAGCCGACATTTCCAAGAAGCTGCAGGACGAAGACAAGTCTTTCGTTTGGATCAAACGCCAGGTAGATGCGGACATCGCCAAAAAGATTGCCGCGCTGAACATCAAAGGCATCTATCAGCGCAAAGAATACAAACGCCAATACCCTGAAGGAGAAGCGGCAGCGCACATCGTGGGCTTCACCAATGTGGAAGACAACGGTCAGGAAGGCGTAGAGCTCATGTTCAACAAGGAGCTGCTCGGCCGGCCGGGGATGCGCCATGTGATCAAGGACCGGTTGGGTCGCGCCGTGGAAGATGTAGGTGAAATGGTTCCTCCCGTCCCGGGCCGAGACCTGCAGCTCAGCATCGACAGCAAGGTGCAGTTCTTCGCCTACCAGAAGCTGCGGGATGCCGTAGTCACCAACAAAGCGAAAGCGGGCAGCGTGGTGGTTTTGGATGCCATTACTGGTGAAGTACTGGCACTCGCCAATTACCCTAGCTACGTGCCTGACAAGCGCCAAAACCTGACCGGGGAACAGCTGCGTAACCGCGCTCTGACGGACACTTTTGAGCCCGGTTCGGTCATGAAGCCGTTCACCGTAGGCCTCGCTTTGGATACCGGTCGCGTCAAGCCTGCGACATTGATTGATACGGCGCCCGGCACGGTGACCATCACTGGCGCAACGATCCGCGACTCGCACCCCCATGGCGCTTTGACGGTAGAGCAGGTTATCCAAGTATCCAGCAACGTGGGAACCACCAAGCTGGCCATGCAAATGCCTGCGAGCGAGATGTGGCAAACCTTCTCCCAGGCCGGTTTCGGCCAAAAACCGCAGATTGAGTTTCCGGGGGTGGTGTCTGGTCGCTTGCGTCCTTACAAGTCGTGGCGGCCTATTGAGCAAGCCACCATTTCTTATGGCTATGGCATGTCGGCATCGCTATTTCAAATGGTGCGCTCGTACACCGTCTTTTCACACGGCGGCCAAATCATTCCTGCGACCTTACTGAAGTCCAGCCAACCCGCCGTCGGGGTTCCGGTGTTCTCCGAGCAAACCGCCGCCAAGATCCGGCACATGCTAAAGATGGCAGCCGGCCCCGGGGGCACAGCGCCCAAGGCCCAGACCATCGGCTACTCCGTGGGTGGCAAGTCCGGTACGGCCTACAAGCAAATCGGCAAGGGTTACGGCAGCGACGGCAACCGCAAGTACCGCAGCTGGTTTGTGGGCATGGCGCCCATCGAGCAGCCACGCATCATCGTGGGCGTCATGCTGGATGAGCCCAGCGCCGGCAAGTATTACGGCGGTGAAGTGGCTGCGCCGGTATTCAGTGAAACCGTACAGCAAACCTTGCGCATGTTGGGTGTGCAGCCCGATATGGCGGTGCAACCACACATCGTGGCGAATGCGGTGGAGGAAAGCTTCTGATGGCAACCTTCACAACCCCAGTCCAAGCCGTGGAGTGGCTGCGCGCCTGCGGCGTGCAAGGCCTCACGACCGACAGCCGCGAAGTCGTTCGCCAAGAGGCGTTTGTCGCCTGGCCGGGTGCGGCGACCGACCCGAGGCGCTTTGTCGCATCCGCGCTATCCCAAGGTGCTGCCGCCTGTCTGGTTGAGCAGTCCGGTGCGGAAGCTTTCACTTTGGATGGTGAGCGCACCGGCTTCTACGCAGGCCTCAAGGCCGGATCAGGGCCTATTGCCGCTGCCTTCTACGGCATGCCTTCCCGCGAGTTGGCGCTGATGGCGGTGACCGGCACCAATGGAAAAACCAGTACCGCCTGGTGGTTGGCGCAGGCGCTGGGCCAAGTGGAGGGCGCACAGGCCTTGCCATGCGGTGTCATCGGCACGTTGGGCGTGGGCTGCCCACCCGCACTGACCGCCACTGGCTTTACGACCCCCGATCCGGTTCTCTTGCAAAAAACGCTGCGATCTTTCGTGGCCCAGGGGCTCAAGGCATGTGCGATGGAGGCCTCTTCCATTGGCATTGAAGAACTTCGCTTGACCGGCACGGTCATTCATACCGCCATCTTTACCAATTTCACGCAGGACCATCTGGACTACCACGGCAACATGGCGGCTTACTGGGCCGCCAAGCGTGCGCTGTTCTCGTGGGAGGGGTTGAAGGCCGCAGTCGTGAATGTGGACGATGACAAGGGCGTTGAACTGGCCGCAGAACTTGCGTCCGGCTCCATAGATGTATGGACAGTCGCCGTGCAACGCGATGCACGCTTGGTGGCGCGCGGCGTGATGCATGCGGCGCAAGGGCTCGCGTTTGATGTGGTGGAAGGCGCGCAATCGGTGCGTCTGCAGTCGCATGTCATCGGCAGCTACAACGTGTCCAATCTGTTGGGTGTGATTGCAGCCATGCGCACGTTAGGCATAGCTCTGCACGCTGCTGTACAGGCCTGCGAGACCTTACTGCCGGTTCCGGGCCGTATGGAGTGTGTGGGCGGAGAGTCAGCGCCCTTGGTGGCTGTGGACTATGCCCATACGCCTGACGCTCTGTCTCAGGCCTTGCGCGCGCTGCAGCCCGTCGCGCGTGCGCGCGGAGGCAAGCTCTGGTGTGTATTTGGCTGTGGCGGCGACCGCGATGCCTCCAAGCGCCCCCTGATGGGAGCGGTCGCTGCGTCGCAATCGGAGCATGCGGTGGTGACCAGTGACAACCCCCGCAGCGAAAAACCGGAGGGCATCATGGCGCAGATTCTGTTGGGCATGGTGGAGTGCCCTCACGTCGATGTCCAAGTGGATCGTGCCATGGCAATTGCCGATGCGATCCGTACTGCAGATGCCAAAGACGTCATTCTTCTTGCCGGAAAAGGCCATGAGGAAACCCAGGAAATTGCCGGCGTGAAAACTCCATTCTCCGACATGGTGCACGCTCGTAATGCCTTGACTTTGCGCAGCTCCATGCAGGAGTCACAGCCATGAGCGCCATGATGACCCTGGCCCATGCCGCGGAGTTGATACCCGGTGCTGCCCTGGTGGGTGACGGAGCCACGCCCATCCACCGCGTGCACACCGACACCCGGACGATTGAGTCTGGAGACCTCTTTGTCGCGCTCCAAGGAGAGCGCTTCGATGCCAACGACATGTTGCACGAGGCATTGACCAAGGGGGCCGCCGCAGTGTTGTGCCATGCAGGTCTGCCGGCCAGCGCCTATCCCTCCGGGCTCCCGCGCATTGAAGTGGCAAACAGCAAGCTGGCGTTGGCTGCGTTAGCCACTGGATGGCGTGCTCAGTTTGAGTTGCCAGTAATTGCCGTGACCGGCAGCAACGGCAAAACCACCGTCACGCAAATGATTGCCAGCATCCTGCATACCTATGCACCGGATAGTGCGGCGCTGGCCACGGTAGGCAACTTCAACAACGACATCGGTGTGCCTTTGACACTGTTGCGCATGCGGGCGCAACACCGCATCGCCGTGGTGGAACTGGGCATGAACCACCCTGGTGAAATTGCCGTGCTCGCTGCGATGGCCCAGCCCACCGTCGCGCTGGTGAATAACGCACAGCGTGAGCACTTGGAGTTCATGCACACCATAGAAGCGGTCGCGCGTGAAAACGGCAGCGTACTGACTTCATTGCCTGAAGAGGGCACAGCGGTGTTCCCGGCGGACGACGATTACGCTGCTCTATGGCGCGACCTGTCCGCAGGCCGCGTCGTATCGACCTTTGCTCGCACTGATTCCGGCGCAAATTGCGTGGTGCGCAGCGCACGTTGGCAGGACGGTGCCTGGCAGGTAGTCGCCGGTACCCCTCAAGGGGAACTGCGTTACGGTCTGGCCATTGCCGGTCGCCATAACGTCAAAAATTCTTTGGCCGCCGCCGCCTGTGCACTGGCTGCCGGCGTACCTCCTGCGACTGTCGAGCGTGGGCTGGAGGCCTTTGTGCCCGTCAAGGGCCGCTGCCGCGCGATGCACGTCCGCCATGGCGCACTCGACTTCACCCTGGTGGACGACACCTACAACGCCAATCCGGATTCCATGCGCGCCGCCATCGATGTGCTGGCAGATTTGCCGGGCCCGCGCTTGCTGGTGATGGGTGACATGGGCGAAGTAGGCGAGCAAGGTCCCGCCTTTCACGCAGAGGCGGGTCGTTATGCGCGCGATACAGGTATTGAGCATGTCTTGGCGCTGGGAGATTCAAGTGCTCATGCGGTGCAGGAGATGCCGGGCGCCCGCCATTTCAAGGATGTGGCCGACCTGAACGCCGCTGCCTTGGCCTTGGTGCCCGTGGTGGCCAGCGTACTCGTCAAAGGCTCGCGCTTCATGCGCATGGAACGTGTGGTGGAGGCCCTGTCGGCCCGCCCCGCGCAGGAGGTAGCGGGCCATGCCTAAAATGTTTGGAGAAGTTTCATGCTGCTGAGCCTGGCCCAATGGCTGCAAAGTTTGTCGCCCGAGTTCGGCGTGTTCCGGGTATTTCAGTACCTCACCTTCCGTGCCGTGATGGCTGCGCTGACTGCGTTGCTGATCGGTTTGGCCGCGGGTCCGGCGGTGATCCGTCGTTTGCGAGCCTTGAAGATCGGGCAGCCGATCCGCGGATACGGCATGGAAACCCACCTGGCCAAAAGCGGCACCCCCACCATGGGTGGTGTTCTCATCCTCTTGTGCATTGCCACCTCCACACTGCTGTGGGCCGACCTGTCCAACCGCTTTGTCTGGATCGTGCTGATTGTGACTCTGGGCTTCGGTGCCATCGGCTGGGCCGACGATTGGCGCAAGGTGGTACACAAAGACCCCGAGGGCATGCGCTCCCGAGAAAAGTACTTCTGGCAAAGCGTCATCGGTTTGCTGGCCGCGCTGTACCTGGTGTTCAGCATCTCCGAGAGCTCAAACTTGCGTGTGCTGGAGCTGTTTTTCAATTGGGTGGGCTCGGGATTTGATGTGAACCTGCCGCCCAAAGCAGGCCTGTTGCTTCCGTTTATCAAAGAAGTGAGCTACCCCCTTGGGGTGCTGGGCTTTGTGGTCATGACCTATCTGGTCATTGTGGGCTCCAGCAATGCGGTGAACCTGACCGATGGTCTGGACGGCTTGGCCATCATGCCGGTGGTGATGGTGGGCTCTGCGCTGGGCGTGTTCGCTTATGTGACCGGCAGCTCGGTGTTCTCCAAGTACCTGTTGTTTCCCTACATTCCCGGCTCCGGCGAGTTGTTGATTTTCTGCTCGGCCATGGCCGGTGCCGGTCTGGCATTTTTGTGGTTCAACACGCACCCGGCGCAGGTCTTCATGGGCGATGTCGGTGCCTTGGCACTGGGCGCTGCCTTGGGCACCATCGCCGTCATCGTGCGCCAGGAAATTGTGCTGGCCATCATGGGCGGCATCTTCGTGGCCGAAGCCCTGTCGGTCATGTTGCAGGTCACTTGGTTCAAGTACACCAAAAAGAAGTACGGCGAAGGCCGTCGCCTGCTCAAGATGGCGCCGCTGCACCACCATTTTGAAAAGTCAGGCTGGAAAGAGACCCAGGTCGTGGTCCGTTTCTGGATCATCACCATGCTGCTCTGTCTGGTCGGCCTGTCTACCCTGAAACTGCGATGAACACGCCCGAGCAGCACCTTCCGCCTGAACCCCTGCAGACACCGGTTATTGATGCCGGTGTGGTGCAACACGCACCTGTGGAGCAGGAGGTTCAGCCGTTAGTGACTGCAGCGGATAGTGAAAGCGTTCCCGTAGAGCTGCCCGCTCCGGTGCCCATGCCCGTTGCTCCTCCACAGGCCGGCACCAGAGCTTTGCCAACCACCCTGACTGCTGCCAAGGATGCTGCTGAGTTTGTCGCCCGCATCTTTGCGGAAACCGAGGCGGAAAAAACAGAAGCCGCAGAGGTAGAAGCGGCTGATGCAAAAGCAGCAGCCCAAGAGGCAATGCCTGAAGAAGTACCGGTGAGCGGGCAAGTGTTTGCACCGCTGGCCGGCCGGAACGTATTGATTCTGGGGCTGGGCGCCTCCGGCCTCGCGATGGCCCGCTGGTGCGTGCTGACCGGGGCAGCCAATGTAACCGTGGCTGATACCCGCGACGTCCCGCCTCAGTTGGCCGTCTTGCAGCAGGAGCTGCCGCAGGTGCAGTTCGTAGCGGGTCCGTTTGACGCATCTCTGGTGGAAGGGCGCGAACTGCACGCCGTGTACCGGTCGCCCGGTTTGAGTCCAGAGGAAATTGCTCCTGTTTTAGGAGCTGCTGGCGCAGGTTCCATCAGTGTTGGTGGCGAATTGAGCTTGTATTCCATGGCGTTGGAAGCGCTGCGTGCTGTGCGTGCTTATCAGCCAGCGGTGCTGGCAATTACCGGTACCAACGGAAAAACCACCGTTACCTCGCTGACCGGGCAACTGATTGCCCATGCGGGCACGACTGTTGCGGTGGCCGGCAATATCGGTCCCACGCTGTTGGACACGCTGACTCAGCATTTGCAAGCCGACACGCTGCCTGATGTCTGGGTGCTGGAGCTCTCCAGCTTCCAGCTGGATGCTGCCGGGAGCTTTGAGCCTACCGCCGCTGTCGTGCTCAATGTCACTCAGGATCACCTCGATTGGCATGGCAGCATGCAAGCCTACGCCGGCGCCAAGGCCCGCATCTTCGGCCAGCGCGGCATGATGGTGCTGAACCGAGAAGACGCAACCGTCATGGCGATGCGCCCGGAGCCGGTGCGCGTGCGGCTGCAGAAGCCGCAAGAGCGCGCCTACATCTCCTTCGGCACCAACATGCCCCAACGCCCCGGTGACTTTGGTATTGAAGATGTCAACGGCATGGTCTGGCTGGTGCGTGCACTGGAAGCCGACGAAACCCGCAAGCGCCGCAAGGACGAAGAGGAAGAAATCCACATCCAGCGCCTGATGCCGGCCGACGCCCTTCGCATCCGCGGCCGCCATAACGCCAGCAATGCACTGGCTGCATTGGCGCTTTGTGCTAGTGCCGGTTGTGCGCTGGGACCCATCCTGTACGGTCTGCGCGAGTACCGTGGGGAGCCGCATCGCGTGGAGCCTGTCGGCATCATCAATGACGTCGAGTTCTTCGACGATAGCAAGGGCACCAATGTCGGAGCCACCGTGGCAGCTCTGCAGGGCCTGGGCGCCGACCGCCGTATAGTCGTCATTCTGGGGGGCGAAGGCAAAGGGCAGGACTTCGCGCCTTTGGCTGCCCCGGTAGAGCGCTATGTCCGCGCCGTGGTGCTGATCGGCCGGGATGCCCCGCTGATCCGTTCTGCCTTGGAGCAGACCGGTATCCCCTTGGTGGATGCTGACAGCATGGCCGCCGCCGTCACACTGGCTAACGCCAAGGCCCACGCAGGTGACGCGGTGCTCATGTCCCCCGCGTGCGCCAGTTTCGACATGTTCAAGAACTATGAGCACCGTGCGCAGGTGTTCTGCGATGCGGTGAAAGAACTGGCCTTGTCAAACGGCACCGAACTGGAGCAGTTGGCATGAAGTTCGTGCCCAAAGCCCTCGCAGGATGGTTTGCTCCCCGGGAAGCCGAGGCGGCCGGTGCATTGCCTGTGCGCCTGGGCGGGCGGGGTTCTTTCTCGGCCAGCACCACTCCTGCACAGGTCAAGGGGTTCGATCAGCCCTTGGTCTGGGTCACTGTGGCCTTAATGCTGTGGGGCTTGGTGATGGTGTATTCCGCATCTATCGCGATGCCGGACAACCCCAAGTTTGTTTTCTACAGCCATACCCATTTTGTGATTCGCCACGCCATGTCGATGACGGTCGCTTTCGTGGCTGCACTGATCGCCTTCCAGATACCCATCCAGACCTGGGAGCGTCTGGCGCCCTGGTTGTTTGTTATTTCTTTGGTGTTGTTGATTCTGGTGCTGGGCATAGGCCGTGGTGTCAATGGCGCCAAGCGTTGGATCTCGCTGGGCGCCATGAACTTCCAGCCCTCCGAATTGGCCAAGTTCGCGGTCCTGCTGTACGCGTCGGATTACATGGTCCGCAAAATGGAGGTGAAAGAGCACTTCTTTCGCGCCGTGGCACCCATGGCGGTGGCCGTGGCGGTCATCGGCTTACTGCTGCTGGCCGAGCCTGATATGGGGGCTTTCATGGTGATTGCCGTGATCGCTATGGGCATTCTCTTTTTGGGCGGAGTTAACGCCCGGATGTTCTTCTTGATTGCAGCGGTGATCGTGGTGGCCTTCGGGCTGATGATCGCTTTCTCGGAATGGCGTCGGGAGCGTATCTTTGCCTACCTTGATCCGTGGAACGAAAAATATTCCATGGGCAAGGGCTACCAGCTCTCGCACTCCTTGATTGCTATTGGCCGGGGCGAGATCTTCGGTGTTGGTTTGGGTGGCAGCGTGGAAAAACTGCACTGGTTGCCCGAAGCTCACACCGACTTTTTGCTTGCGGTCATCGGGGAAGAGTTCGGCCTTGTCGGTGTAGTCACCGTGATCGGTCTGTTCCTCTGGATGACCCGCCGGATCATGCACATCGGCCGCCAAGCCATTGCGCTGGACCGCGTGTTTGCCGGCCTGGTAGCGCAGGGTGTTGGCGTGTGGATGGGCTTTCAGGCCTTTATCAACATGGGTGTGAACCTGGGCGCCTTGCCCACCAAGGGTCTGACCCTACCCCTCATGAGCTACGGCGGCTCCGCCATCCTGATCAACCTCGTCGCCATTGCCGTGGTTTTGCGTGTGGACTACGAGAACCGCCAGTTGATGCATGGGGGGCGGGTATGACGCAAAAAGTCGCTCTCATCATGGCCGGCGGTACGGGCGGGCACATCTTCCCGGGACTGGCCGTGGCTCAAGCCCTGCGGGACAAGGGCTGGCGCGTGCACTGGCTGGGTGCCCCCGCCAGCATGGAGAGTCGCATCGTGCCGACCCGCGGCATTCCGCTGGAGTTGGTGGAGTTTGGCGGCGTGCGCGGCAAGGGTCTCACCACCTTGGTGTTCTTGCCGCTCAAGTTGCTGCGTGCCTTCTGGCAAAGCCTGCAAGTGGTGCGCCGCGTGAAGCCTGACGTGCTGGTGGGCCTGGGCGGCTACATCACTTTCCCTGGCGGCATGATGGGCGTGCTGTGCGGAAAGCCTTTGGTGCTGCATGAGCAGAACTCGGTCGCCGGCATGGCCAACAAGGTGCTGGCCGGCGTGGCCGACCGCGTATTTGCAGCCTTCCCCAGAGTCATGCCCAAGGCGGAATGGGTAGGTAACCCTTTGCGCGCTGAATTCTTGAATCTGCCCGCTCCGGAAGTGCGGTTTGCCGGCCGAAGCGGCCCGCTCAAAGTGCTGGTCGTGGGTGGTAGCCTGGGTGCTCGCGCACTGAATACGGTAGTCCCTCAGGCCCTGGCACTGATCCCTGAATCCCAGCGCCCGCTGGTGACCCACCAAGCCGGAGAAAAACAAATTGATGAACTGCGGGCCAACTATGCCGCTGCCGGCGTGCAGGCCAAGCTCACGCCATTCATTGACAACACCGCGCAGGCTTTTGCCGATGCGGATCTGGTCATTTGCCGTGCCGGCGCCAGCACGGTGACCGAATTGGCCGCCGTGGGCGCTGCGGCGGCGTTTGTGCCATTCCCTTCGGCGGTGGATGACCACCAGACCTTCAATGCCCGCTTTCTGGTCGATCAGGGCGGTGGCTGGCTTTTGCCGCAAGCCACCCTGACCCCCGAAGCGCTGGCGGAAATGCTATTGAAAACAGAGCGGCCCGCGCTGATGCAGCGGGCGCTGGGAGCCAAAAAGATGCAACAACTACACGCCACCGAAGCTGTGGTGGCCGCCTGCGAGGAGCTTGCGAAATGAAGCACGCAGTCAAACACATTCATTTCGTCGGTGTGGGCGGATCCGGAATGTCCGGCATTGCCGAAGTGCTGAGCAACCTCGGCTACGTGATCTCGGGCTCCGACTTGGCTGACAACGCTACCACCCGCCGCCTGGCTGCCTTGGGCATCAAGACGTATGTGGGCCATGCGGCAGAGAACGTGACCGGTGCCGATGCCGTGGTCACCTCCACGGCGGTGCAGTCCTATAACCCGGAGGTCATCCGCGCCCGCGAAATGAAGATCCCCATCGTCCCCCGTGCGTTGATGCTCGCTGAGCTCATGCGCCTGAAGCAGGGCATTGCAATCGCCGGTACCCACGGCAAAACCACGACCACCAGCCTGGTGGCCAGCGTGTTGGCGGAAGCCGGTTTGGACCCTACTTTTGTGATCGGTGGCCGCCTCAACAGCGCAGGCGCGAATGCGCGTTTGGGAAGTGGCGACCACATCGTGGTCGAGGCGGATGAGTCGGATGCGTCCTTCCTGAACCTCCTTCCCGTGATGGCGGTGGTGACCAACATCGACGCCGATCACATGGAAACCTACGGGCACGATTTCGGCAAGCTCAAGAAAGCCTTTGTTGACTTCCTGCACCGCATGCCCTTCTATGGCGCGGCGATTCTTTGCACCGACGACGCCGCCGTGCGTGACATCTGTGAGCAGGTCACCTGCCCGATCACCAGCTACGGCTTCAACGAAGATGCCGAAGTGCGCGCCGTGAATGTGCGTGCGGTGGGCGGCCAGATGCACTTCACCGTGCAACGCCGCAACGGTGTGGTGCTTCCCGACATGGAGGTGGTGCTGAATTTGCCCGGCTTGCACAACGTGCTCAACGCGCTTTCTGCCATTGCGGTGGCGGTGGAGCTGAACATTCCGGATGCGGCCGTCGTCAAGGCGCTGGCCGAGTTCAAGGGCGTGGGCCGCCGCTTCCAGCGCTATGGAGATCTCGCTTTACCGCAGGGCGGTACCGTCACGGTGATAGATGACTACGGCCACCACCCCGTCGAGATGGCCGCCACCCTGGCTGCCGCACGCGGCGCCTTTCCCGGGCGGCGTCTGGTCTTGGCTTTCCAGCCGCATCGCTACACCCGCACACGGGATTGCTTTGAAGATTTTGTGAAAGTCATTGGCGCCGGTGCCGATGCGGTGCTGCTGGCGGAGGTGTATGCCGCCGGTGAAGCGCCCATCGTGGCGGCAGACGGCCGGTCCCTCGCGCGTGCCCTGCGCATTGGCGGCAAGGTGGAGCCCCTGTTTGTGGACGACATCGCCGCCATGCCTCAAGCCGCCATCGACAACGCGCGCGATGGCGATGTGCTGATGTGCATGGGTGCAGGATCGATTGGCGCCGTGCCCGGAAAAATTGTTGAACTGCTACAAAATAAGGAGCTGCTCGCGCAGCAGGGACGGGCGCTATGAGACAAAATAATCTGAATCTCGGGAAGGTGGCTGTGCTGATGGGCGGCGCCTCAGCGGAGCGCGAGGTGTCGCTGATGTCGGGAAGTGGCGTACTCAAGGCACTGCTTTCGCAAGGCGTGGACGCCCATGCCTTCGATCCTTCTGAACGCGCGCTGGATGAACTCAAGCGCGAAGGCTTTGATCGCTGCTTCATCGCGCTGCACGGCCGCTTCGGCGAAGACGGCACCGTGCAGGGCGCGCTCGAATTGCTGGGTATTCCTTACACCGGCTCCGGCGTGATGGCTTCCAGCATCTCCATGGACAAGGTCATGACCAAGCGCATCTGGCGTTTTGAAAGCTTGTCGACCCCCGCATGGCAGCAAGTCAAAAGCGCCGCCGAAACCCAGGCTGCGTTCGCAGCGCTGGGCGCACCCATGATCGTGAAGCCCGCACGCGAAGGTTCCTCCATCGGCTTCACCAAGGTGATGACGGCCGACCAGTGCGATGCCGCCTATGCGCTGGCCTCCAAACACGACAGCCATGTGCTGTGCGAGCAGTTCATTGCCGGCGACGAAGTCACCTGCCCGGTGTGGGGCCCGAGCTCCGCGCCGGAGGCGCTGCCGGTGATCCGTATCGTGGCGCCTGAGGGCAACTACGACTACCAGAATAAGTACTTCACCGATACCACCCAATACCTGGTCCCCGCGGGCTTGCCTGCCGGCGAAGAGGAGGCCATCCAGGCGCTGGTGTGTAGGGCCTACCAGGTGCTGGGCTGCCGCGGCTGGGCACGGGCGGATGTGATGATTGATGCGAGCACCCGCACACCCTACTTGCTGGAAATCAACACCTCACCGGGCATGACTGGCCACTCCCTGGTGCCCATGTCTGCGCGTGCAGCCGGCATCAGCTACGAAGAACTGTGTGTGCGCCTGCTGCAAAGCACCGCCACAGACGGGAAGGCTGACGCGTGAACTCCTCTGTCGCTACTCCGCTGGACGTCAAGCTCATGAACGGGACCGCTGTGCTCCTGTTTATGGCTTTTGTCGTCCTCGCAGTGGTGACGGGTGGCCGCTGGCTGGGGCGTTTGCCCATGTTTGCCATCCAAGGCATCACGGTGACCGGCGACATGAACCACAACAGCCCGCTCACGCTGCGTGCCAATGTGGCACCCGGTTTGAATGGCACTTTCTTCTCGGTCGATCTGGCGCGGGTGCGTTCCGCTTTCGAGGCGGTGCCGTGGGTGCGCCATGCGGTGGTGCGCCGCGAGTTCCCGAACCGCTTGCGGGTGGACTTGCAGGAGCATGTGGCGGTGGCCTATTGGGGTGCCGAGCCGGAACTGCGCCTGCTCAACAGCTTTGGCGAAGTGTTTGAAGCCAACGTGGGCGAGGTAGAGCAGGACGTACTGCCCAAGCTCAGCGGGCCCAATGGGCAAAGCAGCGATGTGCTGACCATGTACCGCACGTTGACCCCATTGTTTGCCGGCATGGAATTGCCACTGGAGCAGCTGGATTTGTCAGGTCGTGGCAGCTGGAGCGCACGTCTGGATGGTGGCGCCGTGATTGAGCTCGGGCGTGGAACGCCTGAGGAAGTCACTGAGCGCCTTCAACGGTTTTTGAGAACGCTGACGCAGGTCACCACACGCTACGGCCGGGCCCCGGGCTCCGTCGAATCAGCGGACTTGCGGCACGCCAACGGATACGCGGTCAAGCTGCGTGGCGTTACCACGCTGGCAGCGGACAGCACCAAGAAATAGCGGAAACGAAGCAGGGTACAACTATGGCTAAAGAATACAAAGATCTTGTCGTCGGGCTGGACATCGGCACTGCCAAGGTGATGGCAGTGGTTGCTGAAGTCATGCCCGGTGGCGAGCTCAAGCTGGCTGGATTCGGCGTGGCGCCAAGCAATGGGCTCAAGCGCGGCGTGGTGGTCAATATTGATGCCACAGTCGCCAGCATCCAGCAGGCCCTCAAAGAAGCCGAGCTGATGGCCGACTGCAAGATCACCCGGGTGTACACCGGCATCACCGGTAGTCATATCCGCGGCATCAACAGCAGCGGCATGGTGGCGGTGAAGGACCGCGAAGTGACGCAGGCTGATGTGGCCCGTGTGGTTGAAACGGCCAAGGCCATCAACATCTCGACCGACCAGCGCCTGCTGCTGGTGGAGCCCCAAGAATTCATCATCGACGGCCAGGATGTGCGCGAGCCCATCGGCATGAGCGGCATTCGCCTCGAAGCCAAGGTGCATATCGTGACCGGTGCCCAGAGTGCGGCGGAGAACATCATCAAGTGCGTACGCCGATGCGGCCTGGAAGTCGAACAGCTGATGCTCAACCCGCTGGCCAGCAGCCTGTCGGTACTGACCGAAGACGAGCGCGAACTCGGGGTGGCGTTGGTGGATATTGGCGCTGGCACGACCGACGTGGCCATCTTCACCAACGGGGCCATCCGCCACACCGCCGTGATCCCGATTGCGGGTGACCTGATCACCAGCGACATCGCCATGGCCTTGCGCACGCCCACCAAGGACGCAGAAGACATCAAGGTCGAGTCCGGCCACGCCAAGCAGTTGCTGGTGGATCCCGAGACGCAGGTCGAGGTGCCCGGTTTGGGTGACCGTGGCCCCCGCATGCTGAGTCGTCAGGCCCTGGCCGGTGTGATTGAACCGCGGGTGGAGGAAATCTTCTCCTTGGTGAACCAGGTGATGCGCGAGTCCGGCTATGAAGAAGTGCTGTCCAGCGGCATCGTGCTTACCGGAGGCAGCTGCATCATGCCCGGCATGGTGGAGCTGGGTGAGGACATCTTCCTCAAGCCCGTGCGCCGCGGCATCCCCAAATACAACAGTGCTTTGGCCGACATGGTGGCGCAACCCCGTGCCGCCACGGTGATGGGCCTACTGGAGGAGGCTCGCATTGCCCGTATGCGCGGCTACAAGGTCGCGCAGAAGTCCGGCACCATGAAATCAGCGTTCAGTTCCGTCAAGGACTGGTTTGTAGGGAACTTCTGATCATGTCTCACACGCAACTGAATTCCTCTGTGTTGAATCAGCTCCCGCGCAGCTGCTGGGGGCTCATCCGGGTCGTCGTCCATCGAGGCCTGGACCCGCCTTCATAGCCGGTAGGCAATGTTTGCAAAAGATCGTTGGAAATACATCGTCGAAGAAATATTGGATCGAAGGAGATAACAAATATGAAAGCCCAAGTTAAGGCTGAAATTCGCGAAGCAAACATGGCCTACTTGAACATGGCCCAGAGCCTCATCCGCCAGGACCTGAAGTCGGCGGTGAAGATCCTGGGAATGTCTGAGGACGCAGCAGAAATTATCAAGACCTTGTCAGAAAGCCAGAAAGCCAGCATTGCAGACAGCGACATCCTGCTGTGCCGCTTCGGAGTCAGTGATGACGTGGTGTGGAACCTCCTCACCAGCCATCCCGCTCCCAAGCCGGAAGCAGAAAGCGCTACCCGCCTCCTCGCCGACATCTTGTTGGCA
The DNA here is from genome assembly GCA_027488985.1 of Comamonadaceae bacterium. Taxonomy (GTDB): domain Bacteria; phylum Pseudomonadota; class Gammaproteobacteria; order Burkholderiales; family Burkholderiaceae_C; genus Allorhodoferax; species Allorhodoferax aquaticus. The sequence continues at coordinate 29,793 of JAIYAR010000019.1, forward strand.
GGCAGGTTTGCCATGGCAGCCTGAGCCCTGACGGTCACCCGGTTCACCCACATTTAAAGATTGCAATTCAAGGAGTAACAACATGAGCATCGAAATGATCGAAGAAGAAGCCTTCAACCAAGGCACCCAAATCAAGGTCATCGGCGTGGGCGGCGGCGGCGGCAACGCTGTTGAGCACATGATCACAACCTCGGTAGGTGGCGTGGAATTCATCTGCGCCAATACTGACGCGCAGGCTCTGAGCCGCAGCTCTGCTCACAAGACCATCCAGCTCGGTGGAACCGGCCTGGGTGCCGGCAGCAAGCCCGACAAGGGCCGTGAGGCGGCTGTGCAGGCAGAGGCCGACATCCGTCAGGCCATCGAAGGCGCACACATGCTCTTCATCACTGCAGGCATGGGCGGCGGCACCGGTACCGGCGCAGCCCCTGTGATTGCCAAAGTGGCCAAAGAAATGGGCATCCTGACCGTGGGCGTGGTGACCAAGCCTTTTGACTTTGAAGGCGGCCGCCGCATGAGCAATGCGGACTCCGGTCTGGCCGAGCTGGAAGCCAATGTGGACTCGCTGATCGTGGTGCTCAACGAAAAGCTGCTGGAAGTGCTGGACGACGATGTCTCCCAGGACGAAGCCTTTGCCCATGCCAACGACGTGCTGAAAAACGCCGTGGGTGGTATCGCTGAGATCATCAACGTCAAGGGCGAAATCAACGCCGACTTTGAAGACGTTCGCACCGTGATGGGTGAGCCCGGCAAAGCCATGATGGGTACGGCCACTGCCAGCGGCCCGGACCGTGCCCGCATTGCTGCTGAGCAAGCCGTGGCGTGCCCGCTGCTGGAAGGCGTGGACTTGTCCGGCGCCAAGGGCGTGCTGGTGTTGATCTCCGCCTGCAAGGGTTCCTTGAAGCTGAAGGAATCCAAGATGGCCATGGAGACCATCCGTGCCTGCGCATCTCCCGACGCGCATGTGATCTACGGCACCGCCAACGACGAGAAGTTGGGCGACGAAATTCGCGTGACCGTGATCGCTACCGGACTGAGCCGCCAAGGCGGTGCCCGCCGCACTGCGCCTCCGCTGCAAGTGCTGCGTACCGGTACCGACAACGTGCCTTTCCATGTGCCGACCCTGAACACCATTGCCAGCCCTGCAGGGACTACCGCATCCATGGGCAACGCCGGTGCAGCCGTGGCACAGCCTGACTACGGCAGCATGGCAACCCCCAGCGTGTGGCGTACCAACCGCACGCAGGCGGCGGCCAAGGTGGATGCGCTGTCCAGCGGTGGCATGGATGACTACGAGATCCCTGCTTTCTTGCGCAAGCAGGCAGATTGATTCTTCCCCCACGCTCCGCCGCTGGGCGGGTCGCTGCCCCCCCAAGGGGGCGCGTTTCCCCTGGGGGTGGCCCGGCGGGGAAACTGGCACACCCCCCGGCTTGCCCACTGCGTGTGGCCGCTTTCCCCCTTGCAGGGGGCAACACCTGTGGCCCGGCTTAGCCGGTTCCACGGTGTTCCTAGCGAAATACGCGCACCTTGAAGGCATTTTTGCGCTACTTTTACAATAGACCTGTGCTGAAACAACGAACTCTCAAATCCCTGACCCGCGCCGTTGGCGTGGGCCTGCATAGCGGCCAGCGTGTCGAGATCACTTTGCGCCCTGCTGCTCCGGATACGGGAATCGTCTTCAGGCGGGTGGACTTGCCGAATGCGCCGGACATCGTGGTGTCTGCCGAATCGGTGACGGATACGCGCCTGGCCTCTACCCTGTCCTGCGGTAACGCCAAGGTTCATACCGTCGAGCACTTGATGTCGGCCTGTGCCGGTCTGGGCGTCGACAACCTGTTTGTCGACATCACGGCTGAAGAGGTGCCCATCCTCGATGGCTCTGCGGCATCCTTCGTGTTTCTGTTGCAAACAGCAGGTATCGAGTTGCAAAACGCCCCCCGGCGCTTTATCCGTCTGACCCGCCCGGTCGAGGTCCGCGAGGGCGAAGGCGCCAATGAAAAATGGGCCCGCCTGGACCCGTACCACGGCTACAAATTGAGTTTCGAGATCGACTTCAACCACCCCGCCGTGGATTCGACCGGCCAGAAGGTGGAGTTTGATCTCAGCACGGACAGCTACTCACGCGATATTGCCCGTGCACGTACCTTCGGCTTCACCAAAGATGTCGAAATGATGCGCTCCAACGGCTTGGCCTTGGGCGGCGGTTTGGACAACGCCATCGTGATGGACGACTACAAGGTCCTGAATGCCGACGGCCTGCGTTACGACGACGAGTTCGTGAAGCACAAAATTCTGGATGCCATTGGCGACTTGTATATCGTCGGCAAACCCCTGTTGGCTGCCTACAGCGCCCGTCGCTCCGGGCACGCCCTGAACAACAAGTTGTTGCGCGAACTCCAGGCCCACCCGGAAGCTTGGGAAGTCGTTACCTTTGAAGATGTCAAGCAAGCTCCGCAGGGCTTTGCCCAGCCCGCGCGCGCCTGGTAACCCTGCCGTTTATCCGGTCTGCACTTGCCTGTGCCGTACTGCTGCCGATAATGGAGCATCCCGAATCCGTCGGGAAGTAACCCGAGGCAGCTGCCCATGAACTCCATTTCCTCCATCGCTTTGTCCGGCTTGAATGCGGCACAAACCAGCCTGAACGCGAGCGCCCACAACGTGGCCAACCTCGCGACTGAAGGTTTCAAGCGCCAGGGAACCGTACAGTCGGCGCAGAGTGGCGGCGGAGTAACCACCAGCGTGCGTGAGGCCAGCACCACGGGTAATGCCCTGGAGCAGGATGTCGTGACACAGTTGCAGGCCAAAAATAGCTTTATTGCCAATCTGGCCGTGTTCAAGACCCAGGACAAAATGGCTGGTGCCTTGCTGGACACCAGGGCCTGAGCGACTCAGAGTCCGGTGCTGTAGGCTTTGGAAAGTGTTTCCAAGCGGCCCAAACGGCGCAACTTGTCGAGTGAAGCCTGCATACGTTGCACCACTGCCGGGTCCGTTTGCAGATTGAGAGCGAAATAGTAAGCCCCATCCTCGCTGAGTTTGGAAACTTTGGTCACTGCTGAAGCCGGTAACCCGGCATCGCGCAGATTCCACGCCATTCCCACTTCGGTATCCACCATCGCGTCCACTGCACCCGCCAGCATTAAGCGGAGAACCGTAGCGTTGGAGCTGTCTTCCACCATGGCCTGGGCCGGAACGCCGGCTTGGGTCAGGTCCTGTTGGGCAGCTTCGTCCCGCACGATACCGAAGCGCAATTGCGTGAGGTCCCGAACTCCCTGAGCAGCTTTGTCACCGCCGGAGTGCACATACACCCAAGTGCTGCGGGGAAGTATGGGGCCAACCCACAAAAACTCCTTCTCCCTGGATGCCTTGCGTGCGGTGGTGAACAGAACCGTATTGGGTGTATTGCTGACGATCTTATAACCCCGGGCCCAAGGGACTACGCGGACATTGCAGGTCAAACGGGCATCCGTGCAGATGGCCCTGAGCATGTCGGTAGCAATGCCTTTGACTTTACCGGCTTCTTCAAAGTTGTACGGCGGCCATTCCTCTGTGTAGGCCGAGAGTCTTTGCGCCTGCGCAGCTCCCGCCCAGCCCAATACCCAAAGGGCAATGGCGCAAACATAGAGAGACTGGGGTTTCATACGCATCAGCAAGGCGGACAATCAGGCGGGTGCACCAAATTCTATTGACTGCGACCGTCGCGGTAGCGGATTTTTCCGTTGCCGCCGACTCCGTTGGCTCCAGCCAACAAGGCCATGGACTTTCCTGCGTGGGCGTGTGTAATGGCGAGGCCCAGCGCGTCCGCCGCGTCGGGGCCGGGTAGCCCCGGCAAATGCAGCAGGCGTTTCACCATCTCTTGAACCTGATCCTTGTGGGCGCGGCCGTGGCCGGCAACGGCCTGCTTCATTTGCAGCGCAGTGTATTCGGCCACCGGCAGGTTGGCGCAGACCAGTGCCGTCACCAGAGCGCCGCGGGCCTGGCCCAGCAGCAGGGTGGATTGCGGGTTGACGTTGACGAACACAATTTCCACCGAGGCGCAGGTGGGCTGGTAGCGCTCCACCACCTCACCGATGCCATCGAACAGAATCTTCAGGCGCGCTGGCAAAGCGCGGGTATCCAGATGCTCGGTGCGTATGGTCCCGCTGGCTACATAGCGCACGTCGGCACCCACCACGTCCACCACGCCGAAGCCCGTGGTGCGTAAGCCGGGGTCAATGCCAAGAATTCGCATGCTATGAAATTAGGAGCTGCCCGCGCAACACTGATGAGCGCTAGAGGTCAAAGTACCACCGGGCGGAGTGGAAAAACACCGGTGCCGCAAAGCACAGGGCGTCCACCCGGTCCAGCAGGCCACCGGCGCCCGTCACTGAGCGTACCGGTCCGCCCCAACTGGGAATTCCGCGGTCGCGCTTGAGCGCCTTCATCACAAAGTGTCCCATGGAGCCGGCCACACACGCAATGAAAGAAAACGCAAATGCGGTGCCCGGCACCCAGGGCGTAATGCCGGCCAAAAGCGCCCCGAACAGGCTGGCCACAAACACGCCTATCCACCAACTGGGCCAGTTGAAGCTCTGGCTGATGGCGGGGGCGGTCGGGGGTAGTTTGAGTTTGCGGGAGACGAGGTGTTGCACCGTCATGCATAGCTGCACGACCAGCACCAGGAAGAACACCATGAATGCATTCTTGTTGTCATAGCCCGGGAACTTGAGCATCAACAACGCCGGCACATGGCTCATGCCATAGATGCACACCATGATGCCCCATTGCAGTTTGGCATTGCGTTCCAGGAAGCGCAGCGGGTCGTTGGCCAGTGCGCTGGCCACCGGCAAGGCCAGAAACACATAGACCGGGATAAACACCGCAAACATGTCGAAGTGCTCGGTCGCTACCAGCCAGTACTGCAGGGGCAGCACGACAAAAAACGCCAGTACCAGACTGCGGTGGTCGCCTAACCGGGTGGGGGAGAGCGTCATGAACTCACGCAGCGCAAAAAACGACACTCCGGCAAACAGGGTGAGTGCCACCAGCGGGCCGCTGAGCCAGCCGATCCAGAACACAAACACCATGAACCAACTGGTGCGGATGATGCCGTCCAGATTCTTCAGTTCGCCCCGCCGGCGCTCGCCGGCGGCATCGTCCCCGTACTCCCGCAGAGACAGAACAAATGCCACGATGCTGGATAGCAGCAGCAAACCGAACACGATGAGGAAAAGTGCGCCGACCTGCTGTGTCGGGCCGAGATTCTTGAGATAGAAATACATAACTGTCTTACACGTCCCGCAGCGCTACGACCGCGCTGCGCGCCCTGTCCAGAAAAGCACGACGCTCTTCGCCTTCACCCACTTGCATGGGCGCGCCAAAAGTTACCGAGCAGAGCACCGGCACAGGCACCACTTCGCCTTTGGGCAGCACGTGTTGCACATTGTTGATCCACGCCGGGACCAGTACCACGTTCGGGAAGCGGGTGGCCAGGTTGTAGAGGCCGGCCTTGAACGGCTGTGGCTCTCCTGTGTGGCCACGAGTGCCCTCGGGGAACAGGATGATGGAGTCGCCATTGGCCAGTGCCTCGATCAGCGGCTCCAAAGGGTCTTCCTCAGAACTGCGGTCCCGCGAAACGTAGATCACATGGAACACCTCCGTGGTGAGCCATTGCCTGAAGGGCGATTTGGTCCAGTAGTCTTTCGCGGCGATGGCGCGGGTAATGTGGCGCAGCTCTTTGGGAAGTGCTGCCCAGATCATGACCAGATCGGCATGGCTCTGGTGGTTGGCAAAATAAATGCGCTGTTCGGCCTTGGGCGGGCATCCGTGCCAGCGCGCTTGGGCACCGGTGAGAAACCGAATCAGGCCCAACAGAAAGTAACTCATCAACTTGGCAAGCATGGCGGGGATGATACAGAGCAGATATGTCGCTTCTGGTGTTTGCTGTGACTGTCAACCGAGGTGGTTGGTTGGCGCTGGAAGCGGTGTCCGGGGTGCTCTGCACTGTTCGTGTCCCCCGCCCGCTGTGCGGGCTCCTCCTTGACCTCACTATGCAGAACACCCCGACCACCGCTTCCGGTGGTGCTGTTACGCGAAGTCAAAAATGCGGGAAAGCAGCTTAATCCAGCAGTGGAGCAGGGGTGAGTCCCAAAGCGAGGTCAAGGAGGAGGCCGTAGGCCGGGGGACACAAGCGGCGGGACTCACCCCTGCTCCGTTGCTGGCAAGTGCAACAGCACCGCAGGTCAAACAAGACTTAGGGCAGTTGCGCATCCGGCATCCGCGCCACGATGGTGCCGGCGCGGCTGCTTAGGTAGCCCGAATTGGGTGTCTTCTCAAAAAACTTGGGGCGCGGCAACATCACCGCCAAACGGGCCGCCTCGTAGGCGCTGAGCTTGCTGGCGGGCTTGCGGAAATAGTGCTGGGCAGCGGCCTCTGCACCGAACACGCCTTCACCCCATTCCACACTGTTGAGATAAATCTCCAGGATGCGCTGCTTGCTCAGCAAGTGTTCCAACAACATGGTGAGTACAAACTCCTGCCCCTTGCGCAACAGGGTGCGCTCGCCCGACAAAAACAGGTTCTTGGCCAGCTGCTGGGTAATGGTGGAGCCACCCACAATCTTGGGTGGTTTGGTCGTTTTGCGCTGCTCGGCACGCTGCTCCGCCTTGGCGTTTTTGGCCCAGGCTTTTTCCAGGGCATCCCAGTCGACGCCATCATGCTGGCTGAAACCATCGTCCTCCGAGGCAATGACGGCGCGCTTCAGGTTGTCAGAGATTCGGTCATACGGCATCCATTCCTGCCGCCAGCGCAAGGCGCCGGTTTCGGTGGTGACCCGGTAAGCCTCGGAGCGCTCAAAGGCGGTGGACTGCGGGTCAACGACCACCATGGCGGCAATGCGGCCTACAAAGTACAACTGCAGCGCTACAAAACCCAGCGCGCACAGCACGACCAAACGCAGCACCTGCTTCATTGTGAGTTCGAGGACGAGACCTTGGCTTCCAGCGTCTCTTCGCGGGTGAATTTAAAGCGGGACACCACCAGAATCTGGTCGGCCTGGCGGCGCATGGCGGCATTGAAATTGCCGAAGGGGCCTGCAGACCGTGCTATAGCCTGCGCCCGCTTGTCGAGCACCGGATTGCCGGAGCTCTGCACGACTTCGGTGTCGAGTACACGGCCATCGAAGTTGATGGTGACGATCATGGTCAGCTCGCCGTAGAGTTTTTTTCCGCCGCTTTGCGGAAAGTTCTCGGTGCCTTTTTCTTCGATGGACTGGCGCAGCTGGTCGTAGTACACCGCATACACCTCTTCACGCACGGCTGGGCTCACATACCGCTTTTTGGGCCGTGAGTTTTCCATGTTGATGCGGCGCTCAATCTCTGCCAGCAGCTTGATGAGCTGTTTGCGCTTTTCTTCCCGCTCGGCGGCTTCGGCCTTGTCGGCCAGCTTGCTGGGGTCGGGTGGGGGCAGGGCGGCGAGCTGGTTCTTCACCTGCGCGAGCAACAGGTTCTGCTGCTCCTGCAGGCTTTGGAGCTTGCGGGCGCTTTCTTCTTCCAGCGAGTCGCCGATATCCGTCAGCGCGGACGGAGGCAGCGGGCTGGTGGCGCGGCCTTTTTCCACATCGCCGCCACCTGCCATATTGGTCTGGGCGATGGCCTGCGCTTTGTCAGGCTTCTCGGTGCTCTTGGCATTGACCAAGATGACTTCCAGTGGCTTGTCTTCAAACACGCGGTTGAAAGCCTCCGGATCCACAAAGCGCACTGTCAGCAGCACCCCGTGTATCGCGATGGATACACCCAGGGCCCATTGAAGTGTGGTGAGTTTGGGGAGCGTCACGGGGTGGGATTATCGCCGCCGGCATCCGGGGCTTCATTCACATCCACCGCAATCGCGATCGGGCCGGCCACCTCGTCGTCGCTGTCGTCCTCTTCGTCCTGGTTGTCGGCTTCCATCGGAGCATCCAGACGCTCCAGCACCGTGCCTTGAACATCCAGGGTGATGAGATCCATCTCCCCCAGCTTGACCCGCACCTTGGCGTGGCGGGGCAGTCCTTGCGCACCCAAAACCGGCAGCACCAGCGGGATGTCGTCCGCGCGCACTATGCCGTCTTTGAACAGGCTGGCGGTGAGCTCGGTGATTCCGTGTTGCTGCGCGTATCGCATGGTCCAGAAACGCTCCATGGCGCCCTGGTAGCCGTTATAGGCGCTGTAAGCCGCATCAAACGAGGAGATGATGGCGAACAGCTCCGCGTCCTTGGGTTTGAACGGAGCCACCAGTGCCGCCGTCTTGCCATGGCGTGCACAGGCAATGATCTGCCACTGGTTGACCAGGTCGGTGTAGCGGCGCAGTGGCGAGGTCGCCCACGAATACGCTTTGACACCGATACCCGCATGCGGCAAGGCCTTGGTACCCATCCGCACTTTGACGCCCGGTGCCAGCGACGCCTGGCTGCGGTAAATGCCGGGCACGCCCATCTCGGCGAGCCAGCTGCCCCAGGTGCTGTTGGCCAGAATCATGGCTTCGGCCACGATCAGATCCAGCGGGGCACCGCGCTGGCGGATGCTGATGAGCACGGTCTCGTCGCCTTGCGGCTCCGCGCCGTCATTGCCTTGCAGGCGGAAGTTGTAGTCCGGGCGGTTGAAGGTCTCGGGTTTGCCGCGCACGATTTCGCGCTTGGCTTTCAGGTCGCGCGCCAATCGGTGCAAAAATGATAGCTGCTCGCGCAGACCTGCTGCGGGCTGCGTGTCATTTTCACGGCTAAACGATGCATCCGTCAGCCACTGCTCGGTGACCACGCTGTCGAGTTGGTCGTGGCGCAGGTTGTGGGCAATCGGCACGCGCTCCAGCTTGGTTTCGCTGCTTTGGATTTCCAGCGTCTCTTCATGGAAGGTGACATAGAGCGAAACGGACGGGCAGTCCCTCCCCTCCATCAGCGTGTAGGTCTGCACCACGTCATCGGGCAGCATGGTGACCTTGTAGCCGGGCATGTACACCGTGGACAGGCGGGCACGGCCCAGCACGTCCACCGGGCTGCCGGGCTGCACGGCCAGGCCGGGCGCGGCGATGTGGATGCCCACCGTCACGGTGCCGGACCCCAGGCCCTGCACGCTCAGGGCATCATCAATTTCTGTGGTTTGCGAATCGTCAATCGAAAAAGCCTGCACGGCCGCCACGGGCAACTCGTCCGCAATGGCCGGCGCGCTGATCGCGGGAAAGCCGGTGCCCTTGGGGAAGTTCTCCAGCAAAAAGCGCTTCCAGTGGAACAGGTAGGGCGAGGCGATGGCGCCGGCCTTTTGCAGCAGCTCCAGCGGCGCAATGTGGGTGGCGCGGCTGGCTTCGACCACGGCTTTGTACTCGGGAGCGTTTTTGTCCGGCTTGAACAGGATCTTGTAGAGCTGGTCTTTGATGGACTGGGGGCAGTTGCCTGCCGCCAGTTCTTGTGCCCATTGGTTGATTTGCTCGGCAATCAGGCGTTTCTTTTCGATGGCAGCGAGCGCTTGCTGAATGATTTCGGCAGGCGCCTTTTTGAAGCGACCTTTGCCCGCACGGCGGAAGTAGTGCGGGGTGTCAAACAGCTTGAACAGCATGCCCGCTTGCTCCGCCTGGCTGGCTTGGGCCGAAAAGTAATCTTTAGCCAGGTCCGCAAAGCCGAATTCCTCGTCGGGCGCGAACTCATAGGCCATTTCCAGCTCGATGCCGGCCGCTTGCGCTTGGGCGGCGGCCACAAACTCCGCCGGAGCGGGCTTTTCAAATTTGATCAGGATGTTGGCGCCCTTGACCTTGACGCGCTTGCCGGAATCCAGCTCCACCTGCGCAGAGGCTTCCGCCTCGGACAGGACACGGCCGGCCATGAATTTTCCGGCTTCTTCAAACAGTACAAACATAGGGGGAGATTGTCCCCGCAAAACTGCCCGCTCCGGATGCAGGGGCTTCAACCCCTCAATTGTTCGGGGGAAGACCCATAAACTTGGCGAAATCCGGCAGGTGTTCCTCAAAACCGGTCAGGGCATGGTCCCCGCCTTCCAGCAGGGTGACCTGCGTGTGGCCGTAGCGGGCATGCATTTCGCGCCAGTCCAGTACCTCATCCCCTTTGGCCAGGAGGGCGCGGTAGCGCTGCGGGTGGTGCAATTCGCCGACTTGCAGGGTGCGCAGCTGGTCCACATACTCCGGCAAAAAATAGAAGCTCTCCTCCGGCGCATGCCATTGGCGGTTCTCGCCTATGTATTTGCTCAAGTCCCGTGCAGGGTCCACTGCCGGGTTGATCAACATGGCCCGACATCCTGTGGCCTCGGCAATGTGGGTGGCATAAAACCCACCCAGCGAGGAGCCGACCACCGCCATGCTGTCGCGCGGCCAATCCGCAATACCGTTCAACATTAACTGCATGGCAGCCTTTGGAGAAGGTGGCAACTGCGGGCACCACCAATGCACTTGCGGGTGATGCTGTGCCATGAATGCTGCCATGGCCTGTGCTTTGTGCGAATGAGGCGACGAGCGGAAACCGTGAAGGTAAAGGAGGTGGGTCGTAGTCATGGGGGGATAGTACGGGCTGGCTGCTTACTTTTGCTGCCTCTATGATGTGCTGAGTGCAACTGCCGGACACCAGCGTTCGACGGCTGTCAACTGCAGTTTTTTACGGGCTCATTCCTTGAACTGTCTATCCGCATTTGTCTTGCTCGGCCTTCGGGTACTGATGCGCCGCGCGGCTGTCCTGGCACTGCTGTTGCTGTGTACCAGCCCGCTTTTGTATGCGGCTGATCTGCAATTTGAGAATGCCACCATTTCCGCCACGATCGATGGCAAGGTGTCGCGGGACATCGTGACCTTGCCCTTCCGGTGGGATCTCCAATACCCCGGAAAGGCAGGTTCAGCGGTACTGGAATTCGAATTCATGGACAAGCAGTTGCCGCAGGGTCCGCTGGGCATTTATTTTCCGAAGTTGGGGTCGGCCTATGTGGTGTCCTTGAATGGCGTGGATATCGGGCGGGATGGTGATCTCCTGGTGCCCGGCGGGCAGGACACCGGAAAATCTCCGCGGCTTTTGTCTGTGGATGCGAAACTGATCAAGCCGCACAACGTTCTTCGCATCCAGTTGCGTGCTGACGGCGGCCGAAAGGCGGGGGTGAGCGCAGTGGTCATCGATGAGTGGAGTCGGGTGCTCGCCCTTTTTGAAGAGTACCGCCTGTGGAAAGTGTGGGTGCCCGGCGCCATCGCTGCCGGGCATGCCTGTTTGGCGGTGATCGGCATCGTGCTGTGGTGCTTGGGCAGGCGGGAGCCGATGGATAGGAGTCGCCGGTCGATCATGGTGTTCGGGGTTGTGGCGCTTATGTGTTGGTCCCTGCGGGTGACGGACTCGATTTGGGAGACGCCTCCGTTGCCTTGGCCTTTGTGGGGCACCGTGCCGGTGCTTGCGCTGGGTGTATGGGGTTGTTCTTGTGCCTACATTTGCATGGTGGTCGCCAAGTGGCACAAGGAGCCTTGGGCTGCCTCTTTCCAGCGCTGGTTGATCGCCCTGCTCCTTGCAGGAACGGTCGTTATTCCCTGGGGGCTCATCGGCGGGCGCCCCGCGTTTGTAACGATTTGGTATGCCGTGCTGGGGCTGACCCTGCTGGCTTTCAGTGTGGGCTTTGCAAAACAGAGCATGAGCAGCAGTGGCAATACCGCCGGCCGCTTGCTGGCCGGAGCGGTTTTGCTAAGCGCCTGCGTCGGATTGCTGGACCTTTTGCGGATGCGAACGAATGCAGGATTGGGGGATGTTGCACTGCTGTATTACGCGTCCATGGCTTTCGGATTGATTCTGGCCGGCATTACTTTCCGCTTTCCAAGGGCTCAAGCGTCTGCAAATTTTCCGGGGGAATCAACCGCTTAGGGATAATCACGCCCCATGTCGTACCAATTCGGAAAAGTCCCCATGCGCCAGCGCATTGCGCCCTGGTTTTCGGGGTTTGACGGGCCGCTGGCCTTTGCAGTGTTCATGCTGGCGTGCGCCGGGCTCCTGACCATGTATTCCTCGGGGTTTGACCATGGCACGCGTTTCGAGGACCATGCCCGCAACATGCTGATCGCTGCCACCATCATGTTTGTGGTGGCGCAAGTCCCTCCGCAGCGCCTGATGCTGATTGCTGTGCCGCTCTACACCGTGGGTGTGGCCCTGCTGATTGCGGTGGCCGTGTTCGGCATCACCAAAAAGGGCGCCAAGCGCTGGGTAAACGTAGGGGTGGTGATTCAGCCCAGTGAAATCATGAAGATCGCGATGCCCCTGATGCTGGCCTGGTGGTTCCAGAAGCGCGAAGGGCAGTTGCGGCCGCTCGACTTTGTGGTGGCCGGGGCCTTGCTGGCCGTGCCGGTGGGCCTGATCATGAAGCAGCCGGATCTGGGGACCTCCTTGCTGGTGTTGGCCGCAGGTATGGCGGTGATCTTTTTTGCGGGCATGAGTTGGAAGTTGGTGATTCCGCCTCTTGTCCTGGGTGTCTTGGGCATTGTGCTGCTGGTTATTTTCGAGCCCCAGTTATGTGCAGAAGGCGTGCGCTGGTCGGTACTGCACGATTACCAGCAGCAGCGCATTTGTACCTTGCTGGATCCCACCAAGGACCCTTTGGGCAAGGGTTTTCACATCATTCAGGGCATGATCGCCATCGGCTCCGGCGGTATCACCGGTATGGGCTTTATGAAAGGGACGCAGACCCACTTGGAGTTCATCCCCGAACGGACGACCGACTTCATTTTTGCCGCCTTTTCGGAGGAATTCGGCCTCATTGGCACCACGCTTCTGATCTGCGCCTTCATTTTTCTGGTGATGCGCGGCTTGGCGATTGCCCTGGAGGCACCCACCCTGTTTTCGCGCTTGCTGGCAGGTGCCGCCACCATGATCTTTTTCACCTACGCCTTTGTAAACATGGGCATGGTCAGCGGCATCCTGCCGGTGGTGGGTGTGCCTTTGCCTTTCATTAGTTATGGCGGCACCGCGATGGTGACGTTGGGGCTGGCACTGGGCATCCTGATGTCCATCTCCAACTCCAAGCGCCTGGTCCAGTCATGAGCGGTCCCTTGCCGGTGACCGTGATCGGCGTCGGCAATATGGGCGGGGCCATGGCGCAGCGCCTGTGCGCACTGGGCTGGACACCTTGGGTACATGACATCGATGCGAGCAAGGTGCAGGGTTTGCTGCTTTTTGGTGCTCTAGCGCCCGCAGATATTGCGCGGGCAGCTACTGAATCCATAGCAACTATCATTTGCGTGGTGGATGCCAACCAGACCCGTGAAGTGCTGTTCGGCCCCGGAGGGCTGGCTCCGCATCTGCCTGCCGGGCATGTGGTGATCTTGTGTCCGACCATCGGCCCGCAGGATGTGGAAAGCATTGCCGCGCAGCTGGCGACGACCGGTGTACTCGCGCTGGATGCCCCCATGTCAGGCGGCCCCGCCCGCGCGAGGGAGGGCAGCATGAGCCTGATGGTGGCGGGCCCCACTACGGCATGGGAACGCTGCCAGCCTTTGCTGCAAGCCTTGTCGGTCAAGGTGTTTCATATCAGCGACCGGCCGGGCGATGGTGCGCGCACCAAGCTGGTCAACAACCTGTTGGCGGGTATCAATCTGGTGGGTGCTGCCGAAGCCATGGCGCTGGCCGCACGTTTGGGGCTGGACCAGAGCCGCACGCTGGATGTGATTGAGCAGTCTAGTGGCCAGAGCTGGATCGGTAGCGATCGCATGCGCCGCGCCATTGCGGGCGATCTGGCTCCGCGCGCCCACATGACCTTGCTGGCCAAAGACACGCGACTCGCGCTGGAGGCCTCCGCACAAGTCGGCTTTTCCGGCCCCCTGGGTGTTCAGGCTTCTGCCGTGTTTGCGGCCGCAGTAGCCGCAGGTTTGGAAGGGCTGGACGACGCAGCTCTGCTGGAGTTCTTGCAGCGGCCTAAAATGGCCGGATGATCTCCCGCGAACCCACTATCGAACGCTTGGCCACGGCCAAATCCCTGTTGCTTACGCCTTTCGGGCTGGATGAGAGTCATCTCACCCGCGCGCTGAACGAAATCAAGGCGCACCAGGTGGACGAGGCGGACCTGTACTTCCAATACACCCGTTCCGAGGGCTGGAGCCTGGAAGAGGGCATCGTCAAAACCGGCTCCTTCAGCATCGACCAGGGTGTGGGCGTTCGCGCGGTAAGCGGCGAGAAAACTGCCTTCGCATATTCCGACGATATTTCCGAAGCCAGTCTGCTGGATGCCGCCCGCACTGTGCGCACCATTTCGGCTGCAGCCCAGACGAAACGTGTGAAGACTGCTACCCCAAAGATAGCGGGCGGCCGCAAGCTGTACGCCGGTCTGGACCCGATTGCTACCCTGGACAGCACCGCCAAGGTGGAGTTGCTGGGCAAGGTGGAGAAGCTGGCCCGAGCCAAAGACCCGCGCATCATCCAGGTGATGGCCGGCCTGGCCGCCGAATACGACGTGGTAATGGTCGCCCGTGCCGACGGCACGCTGGCCGCCGATGTGCGTCCGCTGGTGCGCCTGAGCGTGACCGTGATTGCCGAGCAAAAGGGCCGCCGCGAAGTAGGCTCTAGCGGCGGCGGTGGCCGCTTCGGGCTGGCCTATTTCACCGATGCGCAAATTGAAGATTATGTGGACCAGGCCGTGCACGCCGCGCTGACCAACCTTGATGCCCGCCCCGCACCTGCCGGCGAGATGACCGTGGTGTTGGGTGCCGGCTGGCCCGGCATTCTTTTGCACGAAGCCATCGGCCACGGGCTGGAGGGCGACTTCAACCGCAAGGGCAGTAGCGCCTTCAGCGGCCGGATCGGCCAGCGCGTCGCCGCCAAGGGCGTGACGGTCCTGGACGACGGCACCATTGCCGACCGCCGTGGCTCGCTCAACGTGGATGACGAAGGCAACCCCAGCCAGCGCAATGTGTTGATTGAAGACGGCATCTTGAAGGGCTACATCCAGGACAGCATGAACGCCCGCTTGATGGGCGTGAAGCCCACCGGCAACGGCCGCCGCGAGAGCTATGCCCACCTGCCCATGCCCCGCATGACCAACACCTACATGCTGGGTGGCGACAAGGCGCCGGAAGAAATCATCGCCAGCATCAAAAAAGGCTTGTACGCCCCCAACTTCGGTGGCGGCCAGGTGGACATCACCAGCGGCAAATTTGTGTTTTCGGCCAGCGAAGCCTATTGGGTGGAAAACGGCAAGATCCAATACCCCGTCAAGGGCGCGACGCTGGTGGGCAGCGGCCCCGAGTGCCTGAAGCGCGTCTCGATGATTGGTAACGACATGAAGCTGGACCCCGGCGTGGGCACCTGCGGCAAAGAGGGCCAGAGCGTGCCGGTGGGTGTGGGTCAGCCCACGCTGCGCATCGACGGTTTGACCGTAGGTGGAACTGCCTAACCAGTGGCGTAAGCCGCTGTCAGAAACCTGTGCTACATTGAACCCCATGCATTCCGCACGTTTCTTCTTTAGCTACTTTTGGTTCTCACGCGCATCCGGCGGTCGAGAGATCTGAACGTACCCAAAAGAAACGTCCTGAATCTTCCTAAAAACCGCCGGCACCCCCGGCGGTTTTTTTATGCCTTTTTCAACCTGTTTTATTAGTAACTTGGACTCTGGAGACCTGATATGAACGCTAAAGCCTCTGCAACCGGTGAGTGGTACGGACAAGCCCAGCCCGCCGACCGCACCAGTAAAACCGACGACGAACGCATCAAGGACATCACCGTGTTGCCCCCTCCAGAGCACCTTATCCGCTTTTTCCCCATTCGCGGCAGCGCGACCGAAACCCTGATTTCGGACACCCGTGCCACGATCCACAACATCATGGCCGGCAAGGACGATCGTCTGCTGGTCATCATCGGACCCTGCTCCATCCATGACCCTGCCGCCGCGCTGGACTACGCCCGTCGTCTGAAAGTCGAGCGCGAGAAGTACAAAGACACGCTGGAAATCGTGATGCGCGTGTACTTCGAGAAGCCCCGCACTACCGTGGGCTGGAAGGGCCTGATCAATGACCCCTACCTGGACGAGAGCTACCGCATTGACGAAGGCCTGCGCATTGCACGCCAGTTGCTGATCGAGATCAACCGCTTGGGCGTGCCTGCGGGCAGCGAGTTCTTGGACGTCATTTCCCCTCAATACCTCGGCGACCTGATTTCCTGGGGCGCTATTGGCGCACGTACCACCGAGAGCCAGGTGCACCGCGAGTTGGCCTCCGGCATCTCCGCGCCCATCGGCTTCAAGAACGGCACGGACGGCAATATCAAGATCGCAACCGACGCTATTCAAGCTGCAGCCGGTGGCCACCACTTCTTGTCGGTGCACAAAAACGGCCAAGTGGCGATTGTGCAAACCAACGGCAACCCTGACTGCCACGTCATCCTGCGCGGCGGCAAGGCGCCCAACTACGATGCCGCCAATGTGGCCGCCGCCTGTGCGGACCTCGCCAAAGCCAAGCTGCCTCAGACCCTGATGGTGGATTGCAGCCACGCCAATAGCAGCAAGCAGCACGAAAAGCAGCTGGATGTGGCCAAAGACATTGCCGGCCAGATCAGCGGTGGTTCGCGCAGCGTCTTTGGCGTGATGGTGGAAAGCCACCTGAACGCCGGAGCCCAGAAGTTCACCCCCGGCAAGGACGACGCAACTGCCTTGGAATACGGCAAGAGCATTACCGATGCCTGCCTGGGCTGGGACGATTCGGTGGAGTCACTGGAAGTGCTGTCTGCCGCCGTCAAGGCGCGCCGTGCAGCCTGATGGCGCCAAAAAAAGCCGGAGTGATGGCTCCGGCTTACATTACCGAGCGGGCCTGAGTGCCCGCTTTTTTGTGCCTTATTGCAGCGGAGCAGGGGCCCGCAGCGACTCCATCACCGCGTCCGGCGTGCCGCCAGCGGCCAAGTGGGTTTTGTACCAGACGCTCAGGATGGTGCTGATCACCGGGCCGGGGTTCTCGCGCACCTTGGCCAAGTTCCACTGGTTGAGTTGGCAGATGCGCTCGACGAGGTCCATGTCCATGTCAATCGCTTCGGCGTCGCAGCGGCGCAGCTTCAGGTCGGTGAATTGGGCGCCTTCCGGGAGGCGGAGTTGAAAGTTCGGATCGGTTTGCATGGGGTTTAGGGTCAAATATGGCGCTAGCTCTAGCAGATATTGCGCGAGCAGCTATGAAGTTTGTAGCAAGTTGGCGAGTTTGGCGTGGATGCCGCCGAAGCCACCATTGCTCATGCACAGCACGTGGTCGCCCGGCTGTAGGGCGGCGGCCAATTGGGCCAGCACGGCCTCAATGGTGTCGCCCACGTGCGCTCGTGCGCCCATGGGGGCCAGCGCTTCGGCCGCGTCCCAGCCCAAGCCACCTCTGTGGCAAAAGGCGAGGTCGGCTTCTTCCAGGCTCCAGGGCAATTGGGCTTTCATGGCGCCTAGCTTCATGGTGTTGGAGCGCGGCTCGAACACGGCCAGGATGCGCCCGCTACCGACTTGGCGGCGCAGGCCGTTGACCGTGGTGCGGATGGCAGTGGGGTGGTGGGCAAAGTCATCGTAAATGGTGACGGGTGCGCTGCCCGGTTGTCCTGCCAGTGGGGCGTGTGCGCGCACTTCCATGCGGCGCTTTACGTTTACGAACTGGCCCAAGGCTTCTGCGGCGACTGCGGGCGACACGCCCACATGCTCGGCGGCGGCGATGGCTGCCAGCGCATTGAGCTGGTTGTGCACGCCGCCCAAGGCCCACTGCACCCGCGCGACTTCGCGGCCGTGGTGGTGGACGGCAAAGTCGTTGGGCTCGCCGACTGCATAAAAGTCGCTCACGGCGGCGCCGAAGCTGCGTTGTTCGCTCCAGCAGCCTTGGTGTAGCACCCGGGTGAGGCTGTCTTCCAGCCCGTTCACGATCACGCGGCCGGTACCGGGCACGGTGCGCACCAGGTGGTGGAACTGCCGTTCGATGGCGGCCAGGTCGACAAAGATGTCGGCGTGGTCGAATTCCAGGTTGTTCAGGATGGCAGTGCGCGGGCGGTAGTGCACGAATTTGCTGCGCTTGTCGAAGAAGGCGGTGTCGTATTCGTCGGCTTCGATTACGAAGAGTTTCGCTTCGGAGGCGGGGTGGAGGGGCGTCTGCGCCCTCTGCTCCGTGTCCCCCGCCCGCTGCGCGGGCTCCTCCTTGACCTGCGCAGAGGGCGCAGACGCCCCACCATCCAGTCTTGCCGATACTCCGAAGTTCAAAGGGACGCCGCCTACCAGGAATCCCGGTTGCAGCCCTGCGTACTCCAGCACCCAGGCCAGCATGCTGGTGGTGGTGGTTTTGCCGTGGGTGCCGGCGACTGCCAACACGTGTCGGCCTTGGAGCACATGTTCAGCCAGCCATTGGGGGCCGCTGGTGTAAGGGGCGCCCGCGTCGAGAATGGCTTCCATGAGCGGGAATTTGGGCGTTCCGTCAGCGAGTCGCGCGCGGCTGACGACGTTGCCGATGACGTACATGTCAGGCTGCAAGGCCATTTGTTCAGCGCCGAAACCTTCGATCAGTTCGATGCCCAGGGCCCGGAGCTGGTCGCTCATGGGGGGGTAAACGCCGGCATCGCAGCCGGTTACTTTGTGGCCGGCTTCACGTGCCAGCGCGGCCAGGCCACCCATGAAGGTGCCGCAAATGCCCAGAATATGAATATGCATGGCCGGTATTCTACGGGGCACTCCAGTGGCCAAATTTATGTATGAATTGTGCCTTTGGCGCGCGCAGAGTATGCGCGGGCAGCTATCAATTTCGGAGCGAATCACCGGATCACGGGGCTTTCTGCGGGCGGGCACAATTGGTCTATGGATGATTTGAAAAAAGAAATCGCGGCCACGGCGGCGCGTTTGGTAGTGGAAGAGGGGCTGGAATACGGTCCGGCCAAGCGCCGCGCGGTCAAGCAGTTGGGCGTACCGCCCCGCTCCGCGCTGCCGGATAACGATCAGGTGGAGGCTGCGGTCGAGGAGTACATTGCCATCTTCTGTGCAGAGAGCCAAGCAGAGGAGTTGCAGGCCTTGCGTGAGCTCGCATTGCAATGGATGCAGCGCTTGGAAGCGTATCGGCCCCACTTGGGCGGCGCTGTGTGGCGCGGCACAGCCACGCGGCGGTCCGACATTTATTTGCAATTGTTTTGTGATGACCCCAAATCAGCGGAGATCAGCCTGATTGACAAGGGAGTTCGCTTTGAGGTGCGCTCTGTGCCCGGACTGCAAGGGGATATGGTGGACGCTCTGAGCATTCACGCGATGTGCCTGCCCTTGGGCGAGCATGTGGGCGTGCATTTGTTGATTAACGACCTCGATGACATGCGGGGTGCCTTGCAGCAGGATGGCAAGGGCAGGGCGCCGCGGGGTAACTTGGCGGCAGTTAAAAAGCTGTTGGGAGATGTTCGTGACAGATAGTAAAGATTTAGCCGAAACTCCACCTGCGCGGCGGCGCACGGTGCTCTGGGGTGTTGTCGCCGGTTTGGCGGGTGCCGCAGGGCTGGGGTTGTCGATTCGTCATGACAAAAATTCCGCTGCGGCGGTGGCTGACCCTGTGCCGGGCTTTTGGGCGCAGGAGTGGCAAACCCCGCAGGACACCACGTTGGCCATGGCAGGACTCAAAGGTCGGCCTGTCTTGATTAACTTCTGGGCGACGTGGTGCCCGCCCTGCGTCGACGAGCTACCCCTACTGGAGAGTTTCTTTAAGGAGCAGGGCAGCCGTGGTGTGCAGGTGCTAGGGCTTGCCATTGACCGCAAAGAGGCCGTTGTGCCATTTCTCAAGAAGCTGCCCTTGAGTTTCCCGGTCGCAATGGCCGGTTTGTCTGGTGCAGACCTCGGGCGGGCGCTAGGCAACATTACCGGAGGCTTGCCGTTTTCGGTGTTGGTGGCTTCAGACGGCTCTATCGCGCAGCGAAAGATGGGGCGGGTGACCGAGTCGGACCTGGTCGCTTGGGCTGCGGTAAAATAGAGGTTCCTACCTAGCGGATTCGGTCTGAATCCGCTGTCTCAAGCCCCTCCGGGGCGATTGTGTTTGGACATTTTTCCAGTCTTTTCCTTTCTTTTGGGTGGAGATATGGTTTTTTGGCGGCAATTTGCTGTAAATTCGCCGCTTTACTAATGTCGGTTGTTGGAGATTCCATGGATTTACGCAAACTCAAAACCCTGATCGATCTGGTGTCTGATTCCAATGTGTCGGAACTGGAAATTACCGAGGCCGAAGGCAAGGTCCGTATCGTCAAGGGTGGTGGTGCAATGGTTCAGGGCTATGCGCCTGCTCCCGTTTATGCAGCGCCTGCTCCGGCAGCAGCGGCCGCCGCAGCCCCAGCGCCCGCTCCCACTCCCGCAGAAGCCGCCGCGCCTGCCGGCCACACCGTAAAGTCCCCTATGGTGGGGACCTTCTATCGTTCCTCTGCCCCGGGCGCGAAGCCTTTCGTGGAAATTGGTGACTCCATCAAGGAAGGCGACACCATCTGCATTATTGAAGCGATGAAGATCCTGAACGAGATCGAAGCCGACAAGTCCGGTACGGTGACGCAGATTTTGTGTGAGAACGGTCAGGCTGTGGAATACGGCCAACCCCTGTTCATCATCGAATAAGACGCAGCACCCATGTTCAAGAAAATTCTGGTCGCCAACCGGGGCGAGATTGCGCTGCGTATCCAGCGCGCCTGCCGAGAGTTGGGTATCAAGGCCGTCATGGTTTATTCCGAGGCGGACCGCGAAGCCAAGTATGTAAAGCTGGCAGAAGAAGCGGTGTGTATCGGCCCGGCGCCGTCCGGTCTGAGCTACCTCAATATGCCGGCCATCATTTCGGCCGCGGAAGTGACCGATGCGGAAGCCATTCACCCCGGCTACGGCTTTTTGAGCGAAAACGCGGACTTCGCTGAGCGCGTGGAGAAGAGCGGTTTCCAGTTCATCGGTCCTACACCCGAGTCCATCCGCATCATGGGGGACAAGGTGTCGGCCAAGCAGGCCATGATCCGCGCGGGCGTGCCCTGCGTGCCCGGCTCTGAAGGCGAGCTGCCGGATGATCCGGTGGCGATGAAGCGCATTGCCAAGGCCATTGGCTACCCGGTAATCATCAAGGCCGCCGGCGGTGGCGGTGGTCGCGGCATGCGTGTGGTGCACACCGAGGCAGCACTGGTCAACGCAGTGCAGATGACCAAGGCCGAAGCCGGTGCGGCGTTCAACAATCCGGCGGTGTACATGGAGAAATTTCTCCAGAACCCCCGGCACATTGAAATCCAGATCCTGGCGGATAAGCACAAGAACGCGGTGTACTTGGGTGAACGCGATTGCTCTATGCAACGTCGCCACCAGAAGGTGCTGGAAGAGTCACCCGCTCCGGGCATCAACCGCAAGCTGATCGAGCGTATCGGCGAGCGTTGCGTGGCTGCCTGCAAGAAGATCGGCTACCGCGGAGCGGGCACTTTCGAGTTCTTGTACGAAGACGGCGAGTTCTATTTCATCGAAATGAATACCCGCGTACAGGTGGAGCATCCGGTGACCGAAATGGTTACGGGCATTGACATCGTCAAGACCCAGATCATGGTGGCTGCCGGCGAAAAACTTCCTTTCACGCAGCGCCAGATCGAGGTGCGTGGTCATGCGATCGAGTGCCGTGTGAATGCAGAAGATCCATACAAATTCACCCCGTCCCCAGGACGTGTCACCATGTGGCACGCCCCTGGCGGCCCCGGCGTGCGTGTGGATTCACATGTGTACACCAACTACTTTGTGCCCCCGAACTACGACTCCATGATCGGCAAGATCATTGTTCACGGCGATACCCGCGAGCAGGCCATGGCACGCATGCGAACTGCATTGGCAGAGACTGTTGTCGAAGGTATCAGTACCAACATCCCTTTGCACCGCGAGTTGATGGTGGATGCCAAGTTCATGGACGGTGGAACCAACATCCACTACCTTGAGCATTGGTTGGAACAACACAAGCGATAAGGCGTTGCATGTTTGAATTGCGTTTGATGTGTCCCGAAGACCGGGTCGAAAACCTGAGTGATGCGCTGGACGCGTTGGATGCGCTGAGTGTCAGCGTGGAAGATGCTGATGCCCAAACAGACGCCGAGCAGGCCCTGTTCGGCGAACCCGGAATGCCGCCACCCAAAGACGGGTGGCAGCGTTCCCGCGTGATCGCTTTGTTTGCGGATCGTGCCCAGGCTGACGAGGCCGCCCAGTTGCTGTCTGCCCAAGACTTCTTCGAGGGCTGCCGTATTCTGGGTATCGAAGTACTGGAAGACCAGGATTGGGTGCGATTGACCCAGTCGCAGTTTGCGCCAGTGGAGATTACCCCAGAGTTCTGGATCGTGCCGACCTGGCACGAGCCGCCGGCTCAGGCCAAAGAGGTGATCCGTCTGGATCCGGGGCTCGCATTCGGCACGGGTACGCACCCCACCACACGCATGTGCTTGCGTTGGATTGCGCGCAATGGTGGATCCGGCCGCGTGCTGGACTATGGCTGTGGATCAGGAATTCTGGCCATTGGTGCTGCCAAATTCGGCGCAACAGAAGTGATCGCTGTGGATATCGATCAAGCCGCAGTGGACTCCACAGTGCTGAATGCAGAGGCAAATCTCGTCAGTCTGGTATCCGGGCTGCCCGACGCTGCAAAAGGCGACTTCGATGTCGTCCTCGCCAACATCCTGGCGACCCCCTTGAAGGTGCTTGCACCTCTGTTGTGTGCCCATGTGAAAAGCGGCGGACATTTGGTCCTTGCCGGGATACTTGAGCGACAGGCTGATGAGCTGAAAGCGGCTTACGCGCCGTATTGCATGTTGTCTGTCGCTGACACCGAAGACGGTTGGATTTTGATGACCTCCACGGTCTAAGACTGGTGATTGCGCCCACTACAATGTGAGGCAATGAGTCTGATTACCCAATGCCCGGCATGCTCCACGATGTTCAAGGTCGTGCCGGACCAGTTGCGTATTTCTGATGGCTGGGTGAGGTGTGGTCAGTGTGATGAGGTGTTCGATGCCAATGCGAACCTTCATTCCGAGCCAGTACCCGTGTCACTGGAGCCGGAGCCACCGCGTGAACCTGTAGCCACCACCAGCCCCGATCCTGACTGGGCTGCATCCTTGCGATTCGCGTCTGACAAGACTCCTCATTCGGGTAGTGTCTCAGTCGAAACCCCGTTCACTCCGGTGAATTCAGACGCTGCGGTCAACGATGGTTATGATCGTGTCGAATCTCCTCAGGTTGATAAACGGGAGATGGTCCACTCTGAACCTGGATTGGATGATTTCCTTTCCCAGAGCCCCAAAACACTTGCGCAAACTCCCGGTGTGGATCACGAGACACCTCCACTTGAGGCGCCCGCAGAACCGCCGATGGAGGCATTGTCCGGCCCGGCTCCCCGCTATACCCAAGCCCATGTGAAAGTCGCGGAGAAAGATGAAGGAAAACAGCCTTCATTTATGCGCAAAACGCGTGGCCCTAGCGTCTGGCACAAAACAGGTGTACGTGTCATGCTGGGTCTATCGGGCTTTCTTTTGGTCGGGGCTCTGGCAGTACAAGTTGCCATCCATGAGCGAGATCGGTGGGCAGCCTTTGAGCCGGCCATGGTTCCTGCGCTTGAGACCTTGTGTGAACTGATGGAATGCAGCTTGAGACCTTTGCGCAATATAGAAGCGGTGGTGATTGATAGCTCGTCGTTCACAAAGGTGCGTACCGATGTGTACCGCCTTAACGTTGCTTTAAAGAACAATGGCCCTGTCCCTCTTGCTCCGCCGGCTTTGGAGTTGACGCTGACCGATATGCAAGACCAGAGTCTGATACGCCGCGTTTTAAAGCCCCAAGACATTGGATTCAAGGCGAATACCTTGGAGCCAGGAGCCGAGTTTTCAGTAGTTTTGCCCATATCCGTAAAGGCAGGAAACTCTGCGGAGCGCGTGTCCGGATATCGTCTGTTGGCGTTTTACCCCTGACCCTCGTGTACTAGCAATAAAAAAGCCCGGAGCCTATGGCGCCGGGCTTTTCTACTTCAAACAGGTCGTTTAGGGCTTGCTGGAAGTAGGGAATGGCCACGCAGCTTGAGGATTCAACGTGGTCTGTGCTGCAGGGGCAGCGGCAGGCTTGGCAGCAGGTGCCTTAGCAGCCTTTTTGGCCGCAGGCTTCTTGGCAGCAGGTGCAGCCTTCTTGGCGGGAGCGGCTTTCTTTGCTGCAGCAGCCTTCTTGGCGGGAGCGGCTTTCTTTGCTGCTACGGCTTTTTTGGCAGGAGCTGCTGCTTTTTTAGCAGGAGCTGCGGCCTTCTTGGCGGGAGCGGCTTTCTTCGCTGCTACGGCCTTTTTAGCAGGAGCTGCTGCTTTTTTAGCAGGAGCTGCGGCCTTCTTGGCGGGAGCGGCTTTCTTCGCTGCTACGGCCTTTTTGGCAGTAGCGGCTGCTTTTTTAGCAGGAGCTGCGGCCTTCTTGGCGGGAGCGGCTTTCTTCGCTACCACTGCCTTTTTAGCAGGAGCAGCTTTCTTCGCGGGAGCGGCCTTCTTAGCGGCCGGTTTTTTTGCAGTTGCCATCATGTTCTCCTTGATCAAGGTGCAAGAAGCACTTTCCGCTGCGTATCTGGCAGAAAGTGATTCATGCCACTGGGCGCATTCCCAGAGGCATGAACTCGGTGTCGCCCACCCATTGCACTGAACGAACAGCAGCAGAACAGGGGCGAAAACTGGAACGGCATAACGAGTCGGTTAATCCCAGGACAGCGCGCCGCCGGACTGGTACTCGATAACACGCGTTTCGAAGAAGTTGCGTTCCTTCTTCAGGTCAATCATTTCACTCATCCATGGGAACGGGTTTTCCTCGTTCGGGAAGAGCGGTTCCAGGCCTATTTGAGTGGCCCGGCGATTTGCGATATAGCGCAAGTAGCCCTTGAACATCGAGGCGTTCATGCCAAGCACGCCGCGAGGCATGGTGTCTTCGGCATAACGGTATTCAAGTTCCACAGCCTTCTCAAACAGTGCCTTGATCTCTGCCTTGAATTCCGGCGTCCATAGATGCGGATTTTCCAACTTGAGCTGGTTGATCAGGTCGATGCCGAAATTGCAGTGCATCGACTCATCACGAAGAATGTATTGGTACTGCTCAGCAGCACCGGTCATTTTGTTTTGGCGGCCCAAAGCGAGGATCTGGGTGAAGCCCACATAGAAGAACAAACCTTCCATCAGGCACGCGAACACAATCAGGGACTTCAGCAGCACCTGGTCGCTTTCAGGCGTACCTGTGTGGAAGTTGGGGTCCATGATCGCTTCAATGAAGGGAATCAGAAACTCATCTTTGTCACGGATCGATTGAACTTCGTTGTACGCGTTGAAGATTTCGCTCTCGTCCAGACCGAGGGATTCCACGATGTACTGATACGCGTGGGTATGAATTGCCTCTTCAAATGCCTGACGCAACAGGAACTGGCGGCACTCAGGAGCTGTGATGTGGCGATAGGTGCCCAACACAATGTTGTTGGCAGCCAAAGAGTCCGCTGTCACAAAGAAGCCGAGGTTGCGTTTAACAATGCGACGCTCATCTTCGGTGAGTCCGTTCGGGTCCTTCCACAACGCGATGTCACGCGTCATGTTGACCTCTTGAGGCATCCAATGATTGGCGCAAGTGGCGAGATACTTTTCCCAGGCCCATTTGTATTTGAAAGGGACCAACTGATTGACGTCGGTTTGGCCGTTGATGATGCGCTTGTCGGATGCTTTGACGCGATGTCCGCCTGCAACAGGTTTGACTACGGGCGTTGCGGTTACCTGTGTTGCAACCGATGTTTGAGCAGCGAATACAGAAGACACCGGTGCCTGCGCTACAGCGTCATTTCCAGACGGATTGCGCGCGTAATTCAACGGCGATGCGGGCTTGACTTCTTCGTCCCAGGACAACATAGGTAATTCCAGTTTGCAGATTATGTGAGCAGTGAATTGAATTGAAAAGTAATCACGCAATTCACTGAAAATTTGTGTTGTTCAATAGCATCGCAATTTGCATCGCGATGCTATTGAAATCACTGGCAGGACTCGCAGGTCGGGTCGTCCACACCACAGAATTTGATGTCGGTTGCAGCATTGCTGGCCAACTCCATCTGGGCTTGTGCGGCTGCGGCAGCAGCCTCTAATGCACTGGACATTTTGGTGGAGCCTTGCGCATCGTTGCCGGAAGACACCGCATTCAAACGTCCCGCTGTGACGGTCGATTTTTCAGCGTGTGTCGCAGACATCGTGCGGAGGTAGTAGGTGGTTTTCAGTCCACGCAACCAAGCCAGTTTGTAGGTCTCGTCCAGCTTCTTGCCGGAAGCACCCGCCATGTAGATGTTGAGAGACTGCGCTTGGTCAATCCACTTCTGGCGACGTGCCGCAGCTTCCACCAACCAGCGGGTCTCCACTTCGAAGGCGGTGGCATAAAGCTGCTTGATTTCTTGCGGCACGCGATCGATCGGGCTCAGGGAACCATCGAAATGCTTCAGGTCCATGACCATCACATCGTCCCACAAGCCGAGGCGTTTCAGGTCTCGCACTAGGTAGCTGTTGATGACGGTGAATTCGCCTGACAGGTTGGACTTGACCGACAAGTTGCCGAAGCAGGGTTCGATAGACGCGTCCACGCCAATGATGTTGGAAATGGTTGCGGTCGGTGCTATAGCCACGCAGTTGGAGTTGCGCATGCCGTCTGCGGCGATCTTGTTGCGCAATGCGTTCCAGTCCAGTGTGGAGGAGCGATCCACTTCTACATAGCCGCCACGGGCGTTGGCCAGCATGTCCAGGGTGTCGGGCGGCAACACGCCTTTATCCCACAAACTGCCCTTGTAACTGTTGTACTTGCCGCGTTCACGTGCCAGCTCGGTAGAAGCCCAATAGGCGTAGTAGCTGATCGCTTCCATGGACTGGTCTGCGAACTCGACAGCCGCATCGCTGGCGTAGGGAATACGCAGCTCGTACAAACTGTCTTGGAACGCCATCAGACCCAAACCGACAGGGCGGTGGCGCATGTTCGAGTCACGTGCCTTCTTCACTGCGTAGTAGTTGATGTCGATTACGTTGTCTAGCATGCGCATGGCGATCGAGATCGTGCGCTTGAGCTTGTCGTGGTCGAGTGCTCCGTCCTTCAAGTGTTGCAGCAGGTTCACAGAGCCCAGGTTGCACACAGCGGTTTCGGTGTCAGAGGTGTTCAGTGTGATTTCGGTGCACAGGTTGGAGGAGTGCACCACGCCTGCATGCTGTTGTGGGGAGCGCACGTTGCAGGCGTCCTTGAATGTGATCCAAGGATGTCCGGTTTCGAACAGCATCGTCAACATCTTGCGCCACAAATCGCTGGCTTGCACGGTGCGGGATGGCTTGATCTCGCCGCGAGCAGCCTTCTCTTCGTAAGCGACGTACGCCTTCTCAAATTCAGCACCGAACAGGTCGTGCAGATCGGGTACGTTGGACGGAGAGAACAGCGTCCAAGTGCCCTTTTCCATCACACGGCGCATGAACAAGTCAGGAATCCAATTCGCAGTGTTCATGTCGTGGGTGCGACGACGGTCATCGCCCGTGTTTTTGCGCAGCTCCAGGAACTCCTCAATGTCCAAGTGCCATGTTTCCAAGTAAGTGCATACCGCACCTTTGCGCTTGCCGCCTTGGTTCACTGCCACGGCAGTGTCGTTCACCACTTTCAAGAAAGGCACAACGCCTTGCGATTCGCCATTGGTGCCCTTGATGTGGGAGCCCAGTGCACGTACGCGTGTCCAGTCATTGCCCAAGCCGCCTGCAAATTTGGAAAGGAGTGCGTTTTCCTTGATAGATTCGTAGATCCCGTCCAAATCGTCAGGCACGGTGGTCAAGTAGCAGCTGGACAATTGGGAACGCAAGGTTCCGCTATTGAACAAGGTGGGCGTGCTGGACATGAAGTCAAAGCTGGACAGGACTTCATAAAACTCGATTGCGCGGGCCTCCCGGTCAATTTCATTCAAAGACAGGCCCATTGCTACACGCATGAAAAATGCTTGTGGCAATTCAATGCGAGTCTTGCCTTCATGCAAAAAATAGCGGTCATACAGGGTTTGCAGACCCAGGTAGTCGAATTGCAAATCGCGGCTAGCTTTGAGCGCGTTGCCCAAACGCTTCAGGTCGAACTGCTGGAGCTTTTCGTCTAAGAGTTCTGCGGAAATGCCGCGCTTGATAAAGCCGGGGAAGTAGTCGGCATAGGCCTCCTGCATGTCAGCTTGTGCCACATCGCGACCCAACACTTCGCGGGAGATCGTGTGGAACAGCAAGCGTGCGGTGGCGTAGGTGTAGTCCGGATCTTTCTCAATCAAGGTACGAGCCGCCAGAATGGCCGCTTTGTAAACCTCATCCAATGGCACGCCGTCATACAGGTTGCGCATGGTTTCAGCCATGATGGGAGCGGCCTTGACGTCAGCGCCCAGGCCTGAACATGCAGTTTCAATGCGGGATTGCAGTTGTGCCAGATCCAGAGGCACGCGCTGCCCGTTGTCGATGACGTGGATGACTTGCGCCGCAGGCGCTTCGGTCGCCACTTGCTTGGCGCGTTCCTGGGTGCGGCGTTCGCGGTACAACACATAGGCTCGGGCAATCTCATGGTGGCCACCACGCATCAGACCCAATTCCACTTGGTCTTGCACATCTTCAATATGGAAGGTGCCGCCGCCAGGACGGGAACGCACCAAGGCGCGAATGACTTGTTGCGTTAGACCATCCACTGTTTCGCGAACGCTGGCAGAAGCTGCTCCCTGAGTGCCGTGCACAGCGAGGAATGCTTTCATCATGGCAACTGCAATCTTGTTCGGCTCAAAGGGCACGACAGCGCCATTGCGTCGAATGATCTGGTAGTGCGCAAAAGTGTTGGAGGCTGTAGATTCCACGCCGGGAACAGGGGACAAGAGGGGTGCTGTAGCGGTGGGTACAGCAGTAGAAATGGATTGCATGATTTCCTCGTCTAGATCGATGTTTTTTTGTAGAGTCCGGTGGCTGCCTTGGTTGTCACGGTGACGCCAAATGTCCAAGCGCAACAATCAGGACACACTATATCTGGGGTCTGGGGTGGTGACAAGCCACTACCGGTAGTGTATCTGCCAATCGCGCTGGTCGTATGCACCGACAGCAGCAAAGCCTGTTTTGTGTGGGGGAGTCAGGCCACGGCAAAGCCTTGATTTTTCAATACTCGGACGAGAAAACCGAAGCTTGGTGCGGTTCCCAGACGCTTTTTGCTTGCAAGTCAGCGTCGGGCTTGGATGTGTGCCTTGGGGATAACGGCGAGTGCCAAGGAAATTTATTTTTCGTCCTGGGCTTCCAAGCCCTTGCATGTCGTTTCGGCGCACTCAAACCGGAAACTGCCAGTCCTTAATGGTTTTCCAAGTTTTCAGTTCCGACCACGCTAATCCCGGACCCGGGTCAGTTTTTCTCCCTGGCGCAATGTGCTCATGCCCGGCAATAAACCGAATGTTGTAGTTCTGAGCGATAGCCGCACACACTCTATGCAGGCTTTCATATTGCGAAGCCGTAAATACATCGTGGTCCGTGCCTTCAAGCTCAATGCCGATGGAGTCATCATTGCATTCGACACGCCC
Source organism: Comamonadaceae bacterium (assembly GCA_027488985.1). GTDB lineage: Bacteria > Pseudomonadota > Gammaproteobacteria > Burkholderiales > Burkholderiaceae_C > Allorhodoferax > Allorhodoferax aquaticus. The sequence continues at coordinate 59,289 of JAIYAR010000019.1, forward strand.
ACGGTACTGGGACCGTCCAGCGTGCCATGCGCGGTCATCGCAGCTCACAAACTGCCTAACAATGCCCTGCCGGCTGATAAAGAAGTGGCTCGATACCTCCATGCCCCGGATGCTTTGGAAGTAAGGGTGTGCATCCCAGTCCAGCGTATTGGTGAAAAGCTGTTGGACCTCGTTGCCGCCGTATATACCCGGCGGTAAGGAAATAGAGTGCAGCACCACCAAGTCGACAGTGGCATCTGCGGGGCGTACTCCGAAGTTGGGCGAGTTGATACGTTGCGCCTCAATCCACCAGCCGGACTGCCAGGCGGCTCGCCCCTCGCGGGGGGGCTCAGGAAGGTTTGCCATCCTCGTCCCCTGGTACATCGATACGTAGTCGATCCATGCGGTAGCGTATCTGCCGCAAGCTGATCCCAAGACGATTGGCCGCAGCAGTCCGGTTGAATCGTGTCTCTTTGAGCGTACGAATCAGAATGTCCCGTTCCTGCGCATCAAGGTGGCCCTGCAGGTCAGCGGGTATCTCCGGTGCAACAACGGGCGCGACAGCTTGCTCCAACGGGCGTGGAAGTCCTGCCCCTTGGTCGGGCGCTGGTTGCGCACGCACAGGCAGGGCTTGATACTCCAAGGGACCCGGAGTTGAGTCGCTATAAGGAAGATCCATTTCCAGTAACGCGCTATCGGACAACGCCATTGCTCTGTGCAACAGGTTCTCCAGCTCGCGAACATTCCCTTTCAGGGGGTGTGCCGTAAGTTGGGCGAGCATGGTCACAGAAAGCGCGGGCACTGGAGTGCCCATCTCCGCGCAAATGCGCTGCAAGATGGCTTGGCACAAGGCTTCCAAATCTTCCTTGCGCTCGCGCAGAGGTGGCAAGAGGATATCAATGACATTCAGGCGGTAATACAAGTCCTGCCGGAACGTATTGGCAGCAACTTCGGCTGCCAGATCTTTGTGCGTGGCGCTGATCAGGCGCACATCGACGGGCTCTTCCACATTGCTCCCGAGGGGCCGGATCTTTCGCTCCTGGATGGCTCGCAACAGCTTGGATTGCATGGCTAAGGGCAGATCGCCTATTTCGTCCAGGAACAGGGTTCCGCCGTGAGCTGCCTGGAAGAAGCCGGTTCTGTCCTGGGTCGCTCCGGTGTAGGCACCCTTGCGCGCTCCGAAAAACTCGGCTTCCAGCAGGGCTTCCGGTATCGCGCTGCAATTTACTGCGACCCACGGACCCTGTGCCCGGTGACTATTTGCATGCAAAGCACGCGCCGCCAGTTCCTTGCCTGTGCCGGATTCCCCGCGTATCAAGACCGGTGCCATGCTGCGGGCTACTTTGGCAATGCGCTCCTTCACAGCCAACATGGCGGGTGACTGCCCCGCCATTTGTGCAAGCGCCGAGTTGGCATCCTGGCCTTGGTCGGACGAGGGCCGCAAGTTGGACAAAGGGTTGCCGCCGGTTTGGGGAGAGGCATCGCGTTTGTCCAGCAATGCAGATGCAATCGCAGTGCGGAACTGCTTAAGGTCCACCGGCTTGGTCAGATAGTCAAAAGCCCCTGCTTTGAGGGATTCGACAGCGTTCTCGGCAGAGCCGTAAGCTGTAATCACAATGCATCGCTCTCTGTTGCTGCGGCTGCGCAGGCTCTTCAGCAGATCGATGCCCATTCCGTCCGGGAGTCGCATGTCGGTAATGACAAGGTCATAACGACGCTGCTGCAGGGCTTCATTGGCTTCCTGCACAGAGCCTGCGGTATCCACTTGATGCCCCTCGCGCAGCAGGGTCAGCTCGTAGAGCGTACGCAGGTCCGGTTCGTCATCGACTACCAGTATTTGCGCGGGGGTCAGTACAGGGAGGCTTGCCATGGGGTGGTGTGGTCTGCATCGTCGGAAGAAGGCGTCAATCGTGACAACGTCAGCATGAACTCATTGCCCTCATGCAATTGACCATTGCGGATTCTCGCGTTGCGCTGGTAGGTCAGGGTCGCACCATGCCGTTCACACAGCTCGCGCGAGATGTACAAGCCCAAACCGCTGGAGCGGCTCTCCGATGAGAAAAAGGGCTCAAACAAATGTCTCTCCACGGTCTGATCCATGCGGGCGCCATCACTCCAGACAGAGACATAGGCGTTCTCTTCCCCGTAAATGACGGCGATCTGGATAGCCTCTGAATTCCGGCTCGCATAACGGTGCGCATTGTCCAGCAGATTCACCATGACCTGTCGCAAATGGTCGAGATCAAACCGAGTGGAATGTACAGACGGGTCGATATCGAATCCGATCAAACCGGCCTGGCTGTGCTGCTGAGCCCAGTCCGTGGCAATGGCATGGACTGCTTCGCTCAAGCCATGCAAGGCGTCCCGCTCCCCGAAAGACGCGCCGCGCGCCCGAGCCACATTCAGGATGTCATCCACAATTTTTTCCAGCCGCTTGGCGTTCTGCCCGACCATCGCGGTGAGCCGCAGCTGCCTGGGGTCTTGTAAATCTTCGGCCAACAAAGCATTTGCCTGGGCGATGGCGGCCAACGGATTCCGGATCTCGTGAGCCACGGCGGTAGACATGCGGCCCATGCTGGCCAGCTTTTCCGTCCTGAGGCGAGCCTCTGCTTGCCGCTGATCCTGCAAAAACAAAACGCACAGGCTGTCTTCCCCGATGCCTTGCGGCGCAGCAAGCCGGGTGCGTGCCAGTACCTTGAGGGGGCCACTACCACCGTGATGCAGAGACACTTCCGCTTCCTGGTTCTGGCCGCTTCCCAAACTCAAGCGACTGAGGTGCAGCAAAGGCCTCCAGGCCGGATCAGCCTTGAGGTCAAACATGGCGGACCGAAGTACGTATTCATCCCCCAGAAGCTCGCGCGCAGCGGGATTGGCCGCGCGCACCATGCCGCCCTGATCCACGATCATGATGCCCTCCGGCATGGCCTCGATCACCAGTTCATTCACCTCGCGCTGGATGGTGGCCGCCAACTGGCTCTGTCGGGCGCGCTTGCCTTCGTTGGCCAGGCGGGTGGCCAACTGATTCGCCAAAAAAGCAATTGCGAAGTAACCCACTCCGCTCAAACCGGCCTGAACAAAAGAAGCCGGATTGTCCAGCTCGCTGTGCACTTGGGTCCAGGCCGCGCCGCCCAACAGCAACATGGTGACCCCTGCTGCCGTTCCCAGCGCGAGGCGCAGGGAACCCAGTACCGATGCCAGCAGTACCGGTAACGCAAACAAGGGGGTGTAATTCAGGTTGCTGCCGTGCAGCCATTGCAGGGCAGAGAAGGCCAGCACGTCGATGCCGATCAGCACGCCCCATGACCGGTTAAACGCACCCCCCAAGCGGCGTGGCCGCAAATGCAATCGGGTCACCAGCGTGCCAAGAAAATAGGCCACGCATACCGCCAGCAAGGTCTTGCTCTGGGACGAGCCCGTCACATACAGGGTGAGCTGCAGCACTACCAGCACCACGCCCAAAACCAGACGCGCTGTCATGAAGGCCTGCCACAGGCGGTTGAAGTCGCCTTGATCGTCTGCCGGGCCGGGAAGTGCCTCCAGCGCCGATGCTCCGAACCAGGAGTGTTCCGCGTGGTCTTGAGCCATCAGTTCTCGTGCAGGTCGCGATGCTGCGTGCTGCAATAACGGCCTTTGGCACCCGTCACCACATCATTGGCGGGAAAGTGAACTCCGCAATGGGCGCAAACCAGCATCTCGATGGTGTTTGAGGGCTCCGTCACTGGTGTCTCAGCGTCTTGAGAGTCCGATTGGGATTTGGCAGACCGGCTTCGCCACGTCCAAATCACCACCAATGCAATCAGCAGCCAGATCAGATACTTCACGCCGATCGCCCCAACAGGACTTCCAAGACAAAGCGGGAACCCACATAGCCCAGCAGCAGCAGCACGGAGCCTGTGTACAGCACGGCCACAGCGCGTTTGCCTCGCCAGCCGAAGCGCGCCCGGCCCAACAGCAAGATGGCGAAGGTGGCCCACGACAGCACGGAAAACACTGTCTTGTGATCCCAGTGCCAGGCATGGCCTTGGCCGTACACCACATCGCCGAACACATAACCCATCACCAGGGTGGCCGTCAGTAATACAAAGCCTGCACCCACAAACCGGTAGGTGAGTCGCTCCAGTGTCAACAAGGGCAAGCCGCTGTGCGGATCAGCTGCCTGGCGGATGCGGGCCTCTGCACGCCCCATGAGCCATGCATGCACGACGGCGGTGCCAAACAGCCCATAGCTTGCAACACCGAAGGCCAGGTGCGTGGGCAGCCATATGGATGCGCTGCTGGATAGCGGCGATCCCGGAAAAATGCAGGCCAAAATGACAGCCACGGCGCCCACTGCAGACAGGGCCCAGCGGGTTTGCAATTGGGGGTAAATCTGGCTCTCAATCGCGTACACCGCTGCCACTACCCAAGCCGTCATCGACAGAGCCGGCGCAAAACCGAATTTCGTGGGTGGCAGCAGCAGTCCCCAGGCGAGCACCGCACCGTGCAGAAACCACGCCAGTGCGACCCATCCGCGGGCTGCGGCAGGCGACAAGTAGGTAGCCCGCAAGGCAGGCCACGCATACGCGCAGGCCGCCAAAACCGACAAGGCTAAGCTGGTGGAAGACGCACTGGCTAAAATCATGTGCACAGTTTAGCGTTTTGCTCCCTGCCGGCACTGTCCGGCTCACACCGCAGGTTGCGCCTGCCGGAATACTTCAATATGGCCTCCGCTCTTACCGACAAACTTTCCCGCCTCGTTAAAGACCTGCGAGGCCAGGGACGCATCACCGAGTCCAACGTCACCGACATGCTTCGCGAAGTGCGCATGGCCTTGCTGGAGGCCGACGTGGCCCTGCCGGTGGTGCGCGACTTCATTGCAAGGGTGAAAGAAAAAGCACTGGGCCAAGAGGTGCTGGGCTCATTGCAGCCCGGCCAGGTGCTGGTGAGTATCGTGAACCGCGAGTTGGCCGCCACCATGGGCGAAGGCGTGAGCGACATCAACCTCGCCGCCCAGCCGCCCGCGGTTATCTTGATGGCCGGTTTGCAAGGTGCCGGTAAAACCACCACCACCGCCAAGCTCGCCAAGCATCTGATCGAAAAGCGCAAAAAGAAAGTGCTTACGGTCTCTGGCGACGTGTACCGCCCCGCCGCGATTGAGCAGTTGAAGACGGTGACGGCGCAGGCCGGTGCCGAGTGGTTCCCCTCCACGCCGGACCAAAACCCGGTCGACATCGGCCGTGCTGCGCTGGATTACGCCAAAAAGCATTTCTTTGATGTGTTGCTGGTCGATACCGCAGGTCGCTTGGCGATTGACGAAGCCTTGATGCTGGAAATCAAAAACCTGCACGCCGCGTTGAACCCGGTCGAAACCCTGTTTGTGGTGGACGCCATGCAGGGTCAGGACGCGGTCAACACAGCCAAGGCCTTCAAGGAGGCGTTGCCGCTGACAGGCATCATCCTCACCAAGACCGATGGCGATTCGCGCGGTGGCGCCGCGCTCTCTGTGCGCCAGATCACCGGCGCCCCTATTAAATTCGCAGGTACCAGCGAAAAGCTCGACGGGCTGGAGGTGTTTGACGCCGAGCGCCATGCCGGTCGCATCCTGGGCATGGGCGATATTGTTGCGCTGGTGGAGCAGGTTACCGCCGGTGTGGACATCGAGGCTGCCAAGAAGCTGGCTGACAAGGTCAAGAGCGGCGGCGGGTTCGACCTGAACGACTTTTTGGCCCAGATCCAGCAAATGAAGCAGATGGGCGGCCTCTCCAGCCTGATGGACAAGCTGCCCGCCGCCATGGCCGCCAAGGCCGGTCAGGTGGACATGGACAAAGCCGAGAAAGATATCAAGCGCAAGGAAGGCATCATCCACAGCATGACGCCGCTGGAGCGCCGCAAGCCCGAGCTCATCAAGGCCACGCGCAAGCGCCGTATCGCCGCTGGCGCTGGTGTGCATGTGCAGGAAGTCAACCGCATGCTCAAGGAGTTTGAGCAAATGCAAGAGATGATGAAGAAGATGAAGGGCGGCGGCATGATGAAGATGATGAAGCGGCTGGGGGGCATGAAAGGCATGCCCAAAATGCCCTTCTGATGTCTGAGCAAACACCGCAACAGGTACTCAAAGGCATAGGCCTGGCCGTCTTGGCCATGGCCTGTTTTGCCACCCTGGACACCACCACCAAATGGGTGTCGCTCAGCGCCCCGGTGATGGTGGCCATGTTCTTTCGTTATGCATTTCAGGCCGTGGCCACCACGGCCATTGAGCTGCCCCGCCAAGGGCGCGCCTTGTTGCATACCGAGCATTTGGGTTTGCATCTGCTGCGCGGGGGCTTGTTGCTGGCAACTAGCGTATTCGCCTTCTTGAGCCTCAAGCACATGCCGGTGGGTGAGTTCACGGCCATCGTATTGCTCACCCCGCTCATCGTGACGCTGCTGGCAGCTCGCATGCTGCAAGAAAAAGTGTCGCGACTGCGCTTGTTGCTCGTAGCCGGCGGGTTTGCCGGTACCTTGGCTATCGTTCGGCCCAAGGGGGCGGACTTCAATTGGGCACTGCTGTTTCCTGTGGGTGTTGTGCTGGCCAATGCGGGCTTTCAGCTGCTCACCAGCCGCATGGCACGCACCGAAGACCCGATGACCATGCAGTTCTACACCGGCTGGACCGGAGCGCTGGTCGCTTCGGTGGCATTGCCCTTTGCATGGGCGCCCATCACTTCGCCAGCGGTATGGGGCGGGCTGCTGTTGATGGGCTTCATGGGGAGTTTGGGCCACTTCATCTTCATCCAGGCCTTCAAACGCGCACCGGCTGCAGTGCTTATGCCCTACATGTATGCCCAAATCGCGTTTGCCATGTTGGGCGGTTGGCTGATGTTCTCCCACGTGCCCGATCACTGGACGCTGGCCGGTATGGGGCTGATTGCAGTGTGCGGCGCGGCGGGGGCGTGGCTCACGGCACATGAGAGCCGGGCTGCTGCCGAGGCACCCGAGCACTAATGCGCTTGAGTTTTGGGGTGAAATCGGCCTCCGGGGCCCAAGAATGTTGCGCGAACAGCTATCTATTTGATAGCGACTTGAATGTCCACTATGCAGTGAGACAGTTCGGTCTAGGCGTTGAATCAGGTAATGTTGGAGAGCCGGAATGCAGCGGAAGCTGACATTCAGAAAATCACCCGAATGGTGGATATTCAGGGCCTGATTGAATCGCCAAAATCGAGGTTGGCAGACTGTGAAGTCTGTCGGTATTTCTATAGATCACTCTACTACTTTTTTCCGCAGCACTTTGCGGTTTAAATTACGTTATCCGCCTCAAGCCCCTATGAACTGGCATCCCAAAGACATACTTTCCATCTTGGACAAGTGCTGCGAAAGCTTCACGTTC
>JAIYAR010000011.1 GCA_027488985.1 Comamonadaceae bacterium
GATTTGTTCAGCCGTGTACTTCACCCTGGATCGGGTGTACACAACCTGCAAGTCCCGATTCCGTTCGTACTCTCGATACCAACCCTTGAGTGAATTCTTTGTCGGATAGCCCAACTGCCCAATGGTCGGTCCGGTACGTTTACCGTGTTTGATGTAGAGCTTGACCGCCCGAATTCTCTCTTCGTATGAATACATGAACTACCTCCAGGTAGTCCAAGATTTTGTCCGCACCCCCCACTGTCAAGATTCCATCGGCGCCAACAGCCCGTGTCCTCGAACAAGCGAATTCCTACATTTCTCGTTTTTTTCGATATCCCTACAAGAACTTGGCGTTGACACTACGGACCTACTTCAACTGAGCAATTCGGTAGACATTTGGCTATATAGCGATTGTCTTTCCTAGGCCGACACATCAGTCACTTTTTAAATAAGTATTAATTGGCAACTCGTATGGTGCCTAGTGTCAATCCCGAGTGACATTCAGCCCTCCCCCTCTATAGCCGCCATGGCGAGGACGCCACACGTAAGTTACTGTGTCATCGCTTCTGGTACCAAGCCAACCCGATGTCAGGCGTCCATCAGAAACTGCATCTCAAACCGTGGGTTCTGCTCTTTCCCACTCCTGAGTCGGTACTCCCGCGGATTGCTCACCACCCTGGTTCCATTCAGTTGATATTCAGCTGACTCGTGAACATGTCCATGAATCCATAATTTTGTTTTGCCCATGTATCTGCTGAGATCAGATGCGTAGCAGCAGCACAGGATGTCTCCTTTGTATTCCTGAGCGATGGAATTTAAGTGCGGAGCATGGTGCGAAATAGTCACTGTCTTTGCAGGAACGGCACCGTCCAGTTGGCTATCCAGCCTCCATGTGGTTGAAACGCCTATCCGTATTGGATCCGGCCGGGCTATTCGGAGGAGGCTGCGGCAATCACGCGGTACGCGGAAACGCTCAGTGCGCGCAGGCTTGCTGTCCTTTACGCGTCTGATGGCGAGTCACTGTCCGCATTGGATGCGGCGGAGCGCACCATGACCGGCCTTGGGGCAAACTTGGTGGCCAAGGCCGCCTTGGTAGGCATCCCAGCGGGCGCTAACATTGAGCGGCTGCTTGCAGCCCGGCCCGAGTCGATATTGATGATTGGCGGCCCGCAGATTGCCGCACGTGGAGTGCGAGACCTCCGCGAAAAAGGTTTTCGGGGACCCATCTACGCCTTTTCCAACACCGGCGAAGGCTTGCTGGCCGACTTGCTGGGACCATCTGGGGCGGGTTTGATAGTCACCCGGGTAGTCCCTAAGAGTGGAAATGCAGAGGTTCCCGTGGTCCACGAGATGTACGCTGATGCTGCTGCCGCCAACGCAGGAACGCCCAATGTCTACTTGCTTGAGGGCTAAATTGCGGCACGGGTACTTACTGAAGCTTTGCGCCGCATACCGCGCGAACCGAATCGCGATCGGCTCAAGAAATCCTTGGACGGATTGGACAACGTATCCGTGGGCGGCTTTCGCACACACTTTATCGAGGGCCGCGTCGGATCAGCGTTTATCGCCTTGAGTGTGATCGACTCGCAAGGCAAGGTGCGTAACTGAGTCAGACAGCCGCAAACCCCACATGACCTGTCGGGCGCTAGAGGCTTCGGGTGCCTGCAAATCGATGTCGTGAACCGGCAGCCCTCACGGCTCGGACGAGGCTATCGGTTGCCGCGCCGGGCTTTCGAACATACACGTAGAACCGGACCAGCGGCAGTGGTGGCAGTCCTTCTTTTGAATCCATAACGGCCAATCCAGGCCGCAACTGGCTCTGCGCAATTACCGTTACGGCAAGTCCGGCTTCAGCGGCCGCAAGGCACCCAGCCATACTCGCAGTTTCGACCACGACCACCCAGGGGAGCCCGGCGCCGCTGAGTGACTCGGTAGCGGCTCTCCTATAGACGCAGTTATCCGGGAAAACAGCGAGCGGCACAACGCTCGGTAAGGGGCTGCCGTCCGTGCTCGCATAGGCCCAAATGAGCGACTCCTCCCACAATAATTCACCAGCGCGCTCCTCGTCGGCACAGTGCTTTCCAAACACCAGGTCCAGTCGGCCACGGTCGAGTTGACGCACGAGCTCGGAAGTAAGGCCCACCCGCAGTTCCAGCTTGCCCACTGGATTCGCACGTTTGAACTCGCGCAGAACGCGAGGCAGCCACGAGCCCGCAAAGTCTTCCGTTGCGCCGATGCGCAAACGAGGAATCTCCGGTCCCTTTCGAAGCCGGTTCAGAACCTCTTGCTCTAAACCGACCAAGGTTCGAGCGTACTCGTGGAGCAACTCGCCATCGTCGGTCAGGTGGAGCCGCCTCGTTGTCCGGCGGATCAGTTGCTTTCCGACGAACTGTTCGAGCCGCTTGATGTGCCCACTGATTGCCGACGGCGTGACGTGAAGTCGGTCGGCGGCACCAGCGAACGCGCCCTCCTCGACGACCATGGCAAAGGAGCGCAGCAATTGCATATCAAGGTTCATATCTCTTCCAAGCGGCTGGCAAGCCTATTCGACAAATAATGTGATGAATATACTCTGATTAATCAACAATTAAAGCGACCGCTTCGCCTATCTTTTGGCGCATGCAGACACCGACTCACACTACCGAAGCTAATCCGCAGACGCTGATCACGTCAACGCCCGCCCTCGACATCGAGTACCTCCTCTGGAACCCTCAGGGAACTCGCACGGCGGTGCTGGTGCACGGGTGGCCGGATGCGCCTAGAACTTGGTCCCAGGTCGCAGCCCCGTTGGTCAAAAGAGGATGGCGAGTCGTGGCACCCGCACTGCGCGGCTTTGCGGGAACCCGCTTCCGTTCTACAGCGACACCCAGAAGCGGACAACTGTCCGTACTCGGGCGCGACCTGCTTGAGTTTTTGGAGGCAATGCACATCGAACATCCCGTGCTCGTCGGGCACGATTGGGGGGCCCGCGCGGTTGCCAACGCTGTGGGGCTGTCTCCCCGAGTCGCAAGCCACATTTGCATGCTGTCCGTGGGGTACGGAACGAACGATCCGAACCAAGTGCTTAGCTACGGCCAGGCACGCAACTACTGGTACCACTGGTTGATGGCAACGCCTCGCGGTGAGCGCGCCGTCCAAACCGACCGGCACGCTTTCACCAAAATGATGTGGGATACCTGGTCGCCATCAGGCTGGTACGACCCGGCGGAGTTCGATGTCACTGCTGCGGCCTTTGAAAACCCGGACTGGGCAGAGGTGGTCTTGCACTCATATCGCCAGCGCTGGGGACATGCACCAGCCTATGCCGAGTGCGCTGCTGACGAGGCCAGGTTGTTCCCTGCGCCCATCCTCTCAACGCCTACCTTGGTCATCCACGGCGCAGCGGACACCTGCAACCATCCCGACTCATCGGCCGGGAAAGAGGCATTTTTCCGCGAGCGGTACGAGCGTGTGCTGCTGGACGGCGTCGGTCATTTCCCCCAGCGGGAGGCCGCCCATCGTGTGGCTTCGGAAATCCTGCGTTTCGCCGAGGCCGGTGCGTGATGTCAAGGATCGGCTGCATTGCCGACGATTTGACGGGTGCCACGGATCTGGCCAACAACTTTGCCAGAGCGGGGTTGCGCGTCGCACTGTTTACCGATGTCCCACGATCGCCGATGACAGACGCGTGCGATGCCATCGTGGTTGCATTGAAGTCGCGCACGCTCCCGGTAGAAAGAGCTGTCGAACTGTCGTTGCGCGCAGCCAATTGGCTTCGGAGCAGCGGCGCCACTTACCTCTACTTCAAGGTCTGCTCCACCTTTGACTCGACACCTTCCGGCAACATCGGGCCGGTGGCGGATGCGCTCCGAGCAACGACCGAGGCTGGCATCACGAGCATCGTCATTGCGTTCCCCGAGAACGATCGAACGGTCTACAAGGGCCACCTTTTCGTTGGCGACGCCCTCTTGTCGGACACCGGCATGCGACATCACCCCCTCACGCCGATGACGCAGAGCAACCTGGTGAGTCTGATGGGGGCCCAATGCAACGCCATTGTGGGCCAAATCGATCTTCAGACTGTCCGAGCTGGCGAAGCGGCGATAGTGACGGGGGTCGAGGCCAACCAACGCCAGGGCGCTGGGTATGTCGTTCTCGATGCTGTCGAAGACTGCGATCTTGAGGCTATTGGTAGTGTCGTCTCGTCCCATCGCATGGTCGTGGCGAGTTCCGGGCTCGCTGCGCACCTGGCCCGCGGCCTCGGCTTGGCGGACCATGCGAAATCGTATGCATTGCCAGGCGTCCGCGGAGCGTCTGCGATCGTTTCCGGAAGTTGCTCCCGGACAACGCGACGGCAGATCGAATGTTTCATCGCGCAGGGCCACCTTGCATTTCCGATCAACGACGCCTTGATCCGCGACCCTTCGAGCACCATTGAACTAATCCTGGAGAAGGCGTCCGCCACGCTGTCTCCCAAACCACTGCTCGTCTACTCAGATCCTGCGCAGACCGCACAAGCAGCGCTGCATGAGAGATTTGGTTCGCTGCAGTCTGGGGAAATTGTGGAGCGCGCCTTGGCGTCTATCGCCGTCGGCCTCGTTGCCCGAGGCGTCGGTCGACTGCTTGTCGCGGGCGGAGAAACCTCCGGCGCCTGCATTGAGGCGCTGGGCATCAGGCGATTGGACGTAGGGTCGCAGATCGAACCCGGGGTCCCGTGGTGCCACGGCTGGAGCGAATCCCAAGGAACCGGCATCCACATCGCACTGAAGTCAGGAAACTTCGGCGCGGACGAAATGTTCACCAATGCCTTTGAGGTCACGACGTGACCGATGAGCAGGCGCGTGAGCTGATGTGCCGTGTCGGACGCCGGCTGTTCAGCCGAGGTCTGGTACACGCCACAGCCGGAAACATGAGCGTTCGTGTGGGCACCAACATCATCATCACGGCATCTGACGCGTGCCTTGGCGAACTCGAACCTCTGGATCTCGTGCGCATCGACTCGGGTGGGCAACAATGCGGTCCGCGACCGGCGTCAAAGACGCTTGCGCTGCATCAGCGCATCTATGCCGAGGATCCGGAAATAAATGCCGTTCTCCACACGCACAGCACGCACTTGGTCGCACTGAGCCTGATGGATCTCCCTCCAGCCGCATCAGTGGTCAATCCCATCACACCCTACGTTGTGATGAAAGTTGGGCCAGTTCCGGTGATTCCTTACCACCGGCCGGGCGATCCGGACCTATTGGACCTTGTGGTGCCTTGGGTTCGGAAAACGCAGGGCGTCATGCTCGAACGGCTGGGTCCAGTTTTGTGGGGACAAGAACTGAATGCACTGACGCACTGCTTGGACGAATTAGAAGAGACTGCGCGGCTGATGCTTCTGACCCGGCATTTCGCGTGCTCGCCCTTGTCCGACACACAGGTGGCAGAGCTTCGTCAGGTCTTCCAGGCGCGATCCTGGAACATATAAAACATACAAGAACAAGAACATGAAGATTGTCATCACCGGCGGTGCCGGATTCATCGGCACGAAGCTCGCTATCAACTTGCTGTCTGCAGGGCTGACTTACAGATCACATGTGCCTGAGGCCATTGTTGAACTCGTCATCTTGGACCAGCTTCCGCCCCCCCCATACCTCGCTGCGGATTCTCGCGTCAGATCGGTATGCCTCGATCTGTATCAAGCCCTGGCGGACTCCGACAGCAGGCTTGAGGCTGCGCTGCACGAGGCCGATGTCGTGTTCCATCTCGCAGCGGCGGTAAGCAGCGAATGCGAAGCCGACTTCGATCTCGGCATGCGGGCCAATGTGGACGTGACACGCGGCCTGCTTAACGCCTGCCGCAAGCTAAGCCCTGCATGCCGCCTTATCTATGCAAGCTCGTTGGCAGTCTATGGCGTCACAACTCAAAATTCGGCCAACACAGTAATTGGTGACTCGACATTGGCCGCGCCACTGACAAGCTACGGCCACCAGAAGCTCATATGCGAACATTTGGTTTCGGACTATGCGCGAAGGCGATTTTTGGACGCTCGAAGCCTACGCTTGATGACCGTAGTCGTGCGGCCAGGAAAAGCGAACGGCGCAGCATCGTCATTCCTTAGCTCGATTGTGAGAGAACCTTTGCGAGGGTTGACTGCGAACTGTCCGGTCAGCGTGTCCACGCGCTTCGCGGTGAGCTCGCCATCGCGGACGATTCACGGTCTCGTGCGCGCCGCCGAGACGCCGATCGACATCTGGGGCGCCAATGAAGCGATGAACCTGCCCGCTCTGTCGTTGACGGTGGGCGATCTGCTTGATGCTCTCAAGCGGGTTGTCGGCTCCCACGTTGTCAATCTGGTCAAGTTTCATGCCGATCCAGTGGTTCAAAGTATCGTCGAAACATGGCCGGCGAGTTTCTGCGCGACGCGGGCCGAGGCGTTTGGATTGCATCCGAATGGCACTGCCGACGAGCTAATAGATGAGTTTCTAGCAACTCAGGCCGGCACTCCGGCGAGGAGCACGCAATGAAAGGCCTTTCCGCCAACCTGTCGATGCTGTTTACTGAACTGCCGTTCTTACTACGTTTTGAAGCTGCCGCTACCGCAGGATTCAAGGCCGTAGAGTTCTGGTTTCCTTATGAATATCCTCCTGAAGATGTGCGCCATGCGTTGCGTTCTGCCAATCTTGAGTGCGTCGTTCTGAACACGCCGCCTGGCAACGCCCCAATAGGAGAGTGGGGGCTATCGATCGACCCGGATCGCCGAACCCAGTTCAAGCAGACGTTAGATCTTGCACTTCACTATGCCGGCATTTTGGGTTCTAAGAATGTTCATGTAATGGCAGGCATCATGCCGACCTCAGAAGACACCGAGGAGCGAGCCAAAGTCTCAGCCAGGTGTCGACAAACTTACCTGGAAAATCTCGCATACGCCTGTGAACAGGCTAAAGAAATGCCGCTAAAGCTGCTTATAGAGCCGCTCAACAGAGTCGACCGTCCGGGCTACTTCCTGTCAACGCTGGAGCAGTCGATCAAAGTAATCGACTCCGTCAGTACGCAGAAGCTCGCGGTGATGTGGGATGTTTATCACGCGCAGGTTGAACAAGGAAATCTGGCAGTCAAGGTCCGTTCGAATGCCCGCTACTTTGGTCATGTGCAGATTGCCGATGTGCCCGGTAGGCATGAGCCGGGCACGGGCGAGATCAACTGGCCCTTCTTGATGAACGAGCTGCGCCGAGCGAATTACCCAGGTTGGATTGGATTGGAATACAAGCCAAGCACCTCCACCCAGGAAAGTTTCAGTTTTCAGCATCTACTTGACGCAATCAGGGCCCCACCGTAACGGCCGCCTCTGGTACACCGCGCATCGCGGCGGGCAAGGTAGTTATCACGTCCATCGACGGCGCAGGCCTGCTCATCGAAGGACTGAGCCCATCCGAGCGCCAGAACGTCGTGCTGACAGTCAACGCAGGTACCCCCCGCACCTATCCGTTCTTCCCGGAGGTGCAGATCACCGTTGGAGCTGCGGCGCTGGCCGACCCGAACGCTTGGTATTACGTCTACTACTGGATGGCGCTGGCGCTGCCGACTATGACGCAGCTCAAGGTTCTTTTGATGCCGTGAGACGAGATCCTGCGACGAATAGCTTTTGCAACGAATAGAAAAACGCCGGCCTATGCGATTCAATCTGTCAAAAGAGTACACAACCCAAGTGAGATAGAGGTCCTAGAGCGTATTGCAAGCGGCACTCCATTCATCGCAATAGGTGCGAATATTTTTTCCTCCGGTACACCTTGAACACTCGAAGAGTTTAGCAGGCGATTTGGAGCGCTGGATATTCGGACCCGGTCTTCCGAGGACCGAGAAACCATAGCTCAATTTGTTCATCGTCTTTCTAAGTATTTGAAAGCCGATTCCGATGACCCGATGATCGAAGGTTTCACAAAGCCTTACACCGAGGGTTGCGCGCTCCCAAAAGCCATGTGGCCCGATTTCAATCCACAGTGGTTTTCTCTTGACGAGGATATTGCTCCCCAAATTTGGCTAGGGACAATTCTAAATGACATTCTTGCTAGTTCCCTGCATCGAGATCCCTTGGACTGTTGCCGCCGACCGAAATTTGACAGTCTGGGGGTGCGGCGTAAAACTTGGACTGGTTAAACGCAAATTCCAAGGCTTTGCCGGTACTCGACCGGACTCATTGAGCCCAAGGATATCTTGATCCTCTTCTCGTTGTACCAGCGGATATAGGCATCCACAGTTCCAATGAATTGATCAACAGAGACATCCTGCCAACTCCTCGGATAGAACAACTCGGTCTTCAATCGGCCAAAGAA
>JAIYAR010000017.1 GCA_027488985.1 Comamonadaceae bacterium
ACGTGTCCATCACAGTGAAATTGATCAACCCCATCGCCATGGAAGAAGGCCTGCGTTTCGCAATTCGCGAAGGCGGTCGTACCGTGGGCGCCGGCGTGGTTGCCAAAATCATCGCGTAATTCGCACATTAAGGAATTACGATGGCCGCCAAGCAAAAAATCCGCATTCGCCTGAAGGCGTTTGACTACAAGCTGATCGATCAATCGGCAGCTGAAATTGTTGACACTGCTAAGCGCACCGGCGCGATTGTCAAGGGTCCTGTGCCTTTGCCAACACGCATGAAGCGCTTCGACATTCTGCGTTCACCTCACGTGAACAAGGCAAGTCGTGACCAGTTTGAAATCCGCACCCACCAGCGTTTGATGGACATC
The DNA here is from genome assembly GCA_027488985.1 of Comamonadaceae bacterium. Classification (GTDB taxonomy): domain Bacteria; phylum Pseudomonadota; class Gammaproteobacteria; order Burkholderiales; family Burkholderiaceae_C; genus Allorhodoferax; species Allorhodoferax aquaticus. The sequence goes on from JAIYAR010000017.1 coordinate 372, forward strand.
GTGGATCCAACGGATAAAACCGTGGATGCTTTGATGAAGCTCGACCTGCCTGCTGGCGTAGACGTGGAAATCAAACTGCAATAAGCAGTCCGGCCCGGCGTGAAAATGCCGAGCCATTAATGTGAGTGGGTTGGGGCTTGCACAAAACGCTAACGCCGGCTATACTCGCTGGCTCTGCTCTGAGGCCGATGGCTTTGGGGCGGAGTTTTATTAACAGTCTTTCATCATCAAAACACAGCAGCCAATTGAAGTTGCTATGGGTGGAAGTTACGGAGAAAACAATGAGTCTTAGCAATCACTTAGGGTTGCTGGGTCGCAAAGTTGGCATGATGCGTCTATTCACGGACGACGGGGACGCAGTTCCCGTTACCGTGGTGGATGTGTCCAACAACCGTGTGACACAGGTGAAAACCCAAGAGAACGACGGCTATGTGGCCTTGCAGGTCACATTCGGTGCACGCAAAGCTTCGCGTATCACCAAGCCCGTTGCTGGCCACTTGGCCAAAGCTGGTGTCGAAGCCGGCGAAATCATCCAAGAATTCCGCGTGACTGCTGAATCCGCTGCGAAATACGCAACAGGCGCTACTGTGCCTGTGACCGACGTGTTTTCTGTGGGTCAAAAGGTGGACGTGCAGGGTACTTCGATTGGTAAAGGCTACGCCGGCACCATCAAGCGCCACAACATGTCTTCCCAGCGCGCATCCCACGGTAACAGCCGCTCGCACAATGTGCCCGGCTCTATCGGTATGGCTCAAGATCCAGGTCGCGTTTTCCCCGGAAAGCGCATGACCGGTCACTTGGGCGATGCCACCGTGACGACTCAAAACCTGGACGTTATCCGTGTCGACGAAGCTCGCCAACTCCTGTTGATCAAGGGTGCTATCCCTGGATCCAAGGGTGGCTTCGTGACTGTTCGTCCAGCTGTCAAAGCCAAAGCCTCTAAAGGAGCGAACTGATGCAAGTCGAACTCCTGAATGAACAAGGTCAGGCAACTTCCAAGTACGATGCTCCAGAAGCCGTATTTGGTCGTGACTACAACGAAGATCTGGTGCACCAAGTGGTTGTGGCCTTCCAGGCTAACGCCCGTCAAGGTACACGTGCTCAGAAAGACCGTGAACAAGTCAAGCACAGCACCAAGAAGCCTTTCAAGCAAAAGGGAACCGGTCGCGCTCGCGCTGGTATGACCTCCTCGCCACTGTGGCGCGGCGGCGGTCGTATTTTCCCGAACATGCCTGATGAAAACTTCGGCCAGAAGATCAACAAGAAGATGTACCGCGCAGGCATGGCATCCATCTTGTCTCAGCTGGTGCGCGAAGGCCGTCTGGCCGTGGTGGATTCCCTGAAAGTGGAGTCTCCCAAGACCAAGGCTTTGGCTGCAAAGTTCAAGGCAATGAATCTGGAATCCGTGTTGGTGATCGCTGATGAGGTTGATGAAAACCTGTATCTGGCATCCCGTAACCTGGTGAATGTTCTGGTGGTCGAGCCCCGTTATGCTGACCCCCTGTCTTTGGTCCACTACCGCAAGGTGTTGGTGACTAAGGCTGCCATGGACACACTCAAGGAGATGTTTGCATGAGCCACGGTCCCAATCTGACCAAATTCGACGAAGGTCGTTTGATGCAAGTGCTCGTCGCCCCCATCGTGTCCGAAAAGGCCACCATGGTTGCTGAAAAGAGCAATGCTGTGACTTTCAAGGTGCTGCAAGACGCTACCAAGTATGAAATCAAGGCCGCAGTGGAATTGATGTTCAAGGTCGAGGTAAAAGGCGTTTCTGTGGTGAACACCAAGGGCAAGACCAAGCGTTTCGGTAAGTCTGTTGGCCGTCGCGACAATGTTCGCAAAGCCTACGTGACCCTGAAGCCCGGTCAAGAGCTGAACCTCGGCGGGGAGGCTGCGTAATCATGGCTGTCATTAAAATGAAACCAACTTCTCCAGGCCGTCGTGGCGTGGTGAAGATTTCGCGTGACCACCTGTACAAGGGTGCGCCTCATGCAGCTTTGTTGGAACCCCAGTTCCAGCAAGCCGGCCGTAACAACAACGGCCACATCACTACCCGTCACAAGGGTGGTGGTCACAAGCATCACTACCGCGTAGTGGATTTCGTCCGTAACAAGGATGGCATCCCCGCGAAAGTCGAACGCATTGAGTACGATCCAAACCGCTCCGCACACATCGCATTGGTGTGCTACGCAGACGGCGAACGCAAGTACATCATCGCTCCACGTGGCTTGGAAGTCGGCGCAACCATTCAAAACGGTTCCGAAGCTCCTATCCGCGTTGGCAACACATTGCCTATCCGCAACATTCCAGTGGGTTCCATAATCCATTGCGTAGAGTTGCAAGTGGGCAAGGGTGCTCAGATCATCCGCTCTGCCGGTACTTCCGCCACACTGTTGGCTCGTGAAGGTACATACGCCCAGGTGCGTGTGCGTTCCGGTGAAGTCCGCAAGATCCACATCGACTGCCGCGCGACCATCGGTCAAGTGGCCAACGAAGAGCACAGCCTGCGCCAGTTGGGCAAGGCCGGTGTGAAACGTTGGATGGGTATCCGCCCAACCGTCCGTGGTGTGGTGATGAACCCTGTTGACCACCCGCACGGTGGTGGTGAAGGCAAGACCGGTGAAGGCCGTCATGCAGTCGATCCTTGGGGTAATCTGACCAAGGGCTACCGTACCCGTAACAACAAGCGCACGCAGGTCATGATCGTGTCGCGTCGCAAGAAGTAAGGGGTAGGTAAATGACTCGTTCACTGAAAAAAGGTCCTTTCGTCGACCATCACCTGATTGCCAAGACCGAAAAGGCCGTGGCAACCAAGGACAAGAAGCCGATTAAGACTTGGTCCCGTCGCTCCATGATCCTGCCCGAATTCATCGGCTTGACCATCGCCGTTCACAACGGCAAGCAGCACGTGCCTGTCTATATCACCGATCAAATGGTTGGCCACAAGTTGGGTGAGTTCGCGCTCACACGTACTTTCAAGGGTCACCCTGCGGACAAAAAAGTCCAGAAGAAATAAGGAGGTGACCATGGAAACTCGTGCAACCCTTCGTGGCGTCCGTTTGTCTGTTGACAAGGGTCGTCTGGTCGCGGACCTGATCCGTGGCAAGAAAGTTGATCAAGCTCTGAACATCTTGCAATTCACACAGAAAAAAGCTGCTGTGATCATCAAGAAGGTTCTGGAGTCCGCTATTGCCAATGCTGAACACAACGACGGCGCTGACATCGACGAATTGAAGGTGAAAACCATCTACGTTGAGCAAGGTGCTTCTTTGCGTCGCTTCACAGCCCGTGCAAAGGGCCGTGGCAATCAAATCCGCAAGCCCACGTGCCATGTGTACGTGACGGTTGGAAACTGAAAGAGGCCAGGAAGATATGGGACAAAAAATCCACCCAACCGGCTTTCGTTTGGCGATCAGCCGTAACTGGTCTTCTCGCTGGTACGCAAGCAACCGTGATTTCGCCGGCATGTTGTCGGAAGACATCAAGGTTCGTGAATACCTGAAGGCCAAGCTCAAGAACGCCTCTGTGTCTCGCATCCTGATCGAGCGCCCTGCCAAGAACGCACGTATCACCATTTTCTCGGCGCGTCCGGGCGTGGTGATCGGCAAGAAGGGTGAAGACATCGAAAACTTGAAGCGTGACCTGGGCAAGCAATTGGGCGTGCCAGTGGCAGTGAACATCGAAGAAGTGCGCAAGCCTGAAATCGATGCAAAGCTGATTGCTGACAGCATCACCCAACAGCTCGAAAAGCGCATCATGTTCCGTCGCGCCATGAAGCGTGCCATGCAAAACGCTATGCGTTTGGGCGCTCTGGGCATCAAGATCATGTCGTCTGGCCGTTTGAACGGTATCGAAATTGCACGTACCGAGTGGTACCGTGAAGGCCGCGTGCCTTTGCACACACTGCGTGCTGATATCGACTACGGTACATCTGAAGCCAAGACAACATACGGCATCATTGGCGTGAAAGTTTGGGTCTACAAGGGTGATACCTTGGGACGCAACGATCTGCCAGCAGCCGTTGAGCCTCGTGCAGAAGAAGAGCGTCGTCCACGCGGTCCCCGCCGTGACGATCGTGGTGCACGCCCAGGCGCTGCTCCTCGTGGTGCACGTCGTCCCGCAGGTGGCAACGCCGCTCCTGCTGATGGCAGCGACAAACCCGCTGAAGCACTCGGTGCTGACGCTAAACCCGCCGTTAAGCGCGTTCGCAAAGTCGCCGCGCCAGCTGCAGCAGCTGACGGTAAAGGAGAATAATCATGTTGCAACCCGCTCGCCGGAAATACCGCAAAGAGCAAAAGGGCCGTAACACCGGTATCGCAACCCGCGGAAGCTCGGTTGCCTTCGGTGACTTCGGTCTGAAATGTACTGACCGCGGCCGTCTGACGGCTCGCCAGATCGAAGCTGCACGCCGTGCAATTTCCCGTCACGTGAAGCGTGGCGGCCGTATCTGGATCCGCGTGTTCCCTGACAAGCCGATTTCCCAGAAGCCTGCTGAAGTGCGTATGGGTAACGGTAAAGGTAACCCCGAGTACTACGTGGCTGAAATTCAGCCCGGCAAGATCGTTTTCGAGATCGTCGGCGTGCCCGAAGAACTCGCTCGCGAAGCTTTCCGTTTGGCTGCTGCAAAGCTGCCTTTGCGTACTACATTTGTCAGCCGCATGATCGGCCAGTAATTCAGGAGATATCGAAATGACGAAAGCTGCTGAACTGCGCCAAAAAGACGTTGCTGGCCTTGAAACGGAAGTCAAAGAGCTGCAAAAAGCCCACTTTGGCCTGCGTATGCAAAAAGCCACACAACAGATCAACAACACCGCTTCGGTGCGCACTGCGCGCCGTGACATTGCCCGCGCCAAGACTATTCTTGTCGAGAAGCAAAGCGCTGAAAAATCCGCCAAATAAGGAGCGATAAATGACGGAAGCTAAAAAATCCCTCAAGCGCACCTTGATTGGCAAGGTGGTCAGCGATAAGCGTGCTAAGACAGTGACCGTGCTGATCGAGCGCCGTGTGAAGCACGAGCTCTACGGCAAGATCGTTGCAAAGACCAGCAAATACCACGCCCATGATGAAAAGGGCGAGTACAAGTTGGGCGATGTGATCGAGATCACTGAGAGCAAGCCCATTTCCAAAACCAAGAATTGGGTTGCTACCCGCTTGGTGGAAAAGGCAGCTGCGGTTTAAGTCTTTACGACTTATTGACAGCAGTTGAATAGGAAACGGCCCACAATGTGGGCCGTTTTCATTGGTACTTACACATTGCATAAGGAGCAAACATGATTCAAGTTGGCGACACTCTTCCAGCAACCACGTTGATGGAGTATTCCGAAGTGGAAGGCGAAGGCTGCAGCATTGGCCCGAACCCCGTGGATGTTGCAAAGGCTACCGCTGGCAAGACGATCGCGTTGTTTGCCCTTCCCGGCGCCTTCACGCCTACCTGCTCTGCGAAGCACGTTCCCGGTTATGTGGAGAGCGCTGAAGCCTTCAAGGCGGCAGGTGTGGATGAGATCTGGTGTGTCAGCGTGAACGATGCTTTCGTGATGGGCGCTTGGGCCCGCGACCAGAAGACGGGCACCAAGGTTCGCATGCTGGGCGATGGTGATGCAGCGTTCGCCAAAGCTACCGGCCTTACCTTGGACTTGACTGGCAAGGGCCTCGGTTTGCGTAGCAATCGCTACTCCATGTTGGTAAAGGACGGCAAAGTGGCGACCCTGAATGTGGAAGCTGCAGGCAAATTTGAAGTGAGCGACGCTGGCACATTGTTGGCCCAAGCCAAGGCTTGATAACCCAAGGCAGTGCTTAGAGCTCTGCCTTCAAATAGTGCGCCCCTGCTATCGGGTTGAAATAGTAGGGGGGCACTTCTTCGAAACCGAGTTCAGCGTAGAGGGCACGAGCGGTTTCCATATCGTCCAAAGTGTCAAGCAGGATGGTGTCATACCCTTTTGACCTGGCCGAATCCATGATGGCCTCAGCGAGGAGCCGTCCGACCCCCAGACCTCTGTACGCCGGTCTCACATACAGTCGTTTCATCTCAGCCGCATTGGGGTAGTCCGAGGTGTCCAATGGCTTGAGGGCGCAACACCCGGCCCAAGCACCGTCGACTTCCGCCACGAGCAAAGCACCTCTGTTCGCCTCGTACTCACCAGGAAGGCCGCTCAATTCCTCCGAGAAGTTCTGGAAACAAAGATCGACGCCCAGATTGCTGGCGTACTCCTCGAACAATTCTCGAACAACCGAAATATCAGCCGTGGTTTCGGCGGAGCGAATCACTGTGCAGGGCAAAGACGAAGGCGCTGACATGGCAAGGGACATGGAGACTGGGGAGTTGCACTAAATGCGCAACCTTACTGTATCACCCCCGATAGGTAGACCTCTGCGACGCGAATGCACACCAAAACGGCAGGGCGCCTCCGCATGGCTTGAGCGTCAACTTTCCGAAAGCAGCTTTTCAATCAAGCGGTGCAGTTCAGCAAAGTCCGGCTGACCGACATAGCGCTTCACAATCTCACCGCGCTTGTCCACGAGATAACTGGTGGGCGTCAGGGTGACCTCACCCCAGGATTTTGCGACAGCGCCGGTGTTGTCAATAGCGACGTCAAAAGGCAACTTGCGCGTCTGCGCAAAATTGACGACGTAGCTCGGCGGATCGTAGGCCATGGCAACGGCCACCATGCCGTAGCCTTTGTCCTTGTACTTCTCGTAGGTCTCCACCATTTGTGGCATCTCGGCTACGCACGTTGTGCAGCTCGTAGCCCAAAAATTCACCAGGGTGACTCGACCGAGCAAATCCTTGGTCTGCAACTGGCTGCCATTAAGCAGAACGAAGGTGGACGCAGGTGCATCATGTTTGCTGGTGGTCAAAAAAGCGGCTACGCCTACGACGCAAGCCGCTACGATGCTGCCCATCACCCAATGTTTTTTCATACGCAGGAAGTTCCCATGGATCGTCGCCAGTTTAATTCTTTCTCACTAGGTGCAGCGGGCCTTTGGGTCAGCGTGGTTTACAGCCATGCCCATGCACTGACATTGGCGGATTTAACCAACACTGATGCCACCAAGGGTTTGAAGGCAGCACTCGAAAAAGGTGCGTCAGCTGCCATATCGCAGCTAGGCGCTGTGGATGGATTCCTCGGAAACGAAAAAGTTCGCATCGCATTGCCCTCCTATCTCGAGGATGCCGCCAAGCTCTTACGTACCTTTGGTCAGGGCGCTCGGGTGGATGAACTGGTGACCTCTATGAACAGGGGGGCAGAAGCAGCTGTGCCAATGGCGAAAGATGTCATGACCAAGGCGGTGCAAGGCATGACCGTTCAAGATGCCAAGGGGATACTCGGTGGAGGCGATACTGCAGTCAGTCAATTCTTTGCTGAGAAGACGCGTGCAACGCTCACCGTCAAGTTTCTGCCCATCGTGACACAAGCCACTTCCAAGGTTGGGATGGCGGACAAGTACAACCAACTGGCCGGAAGAGCGTCTGAATTGGGCCTGATGAAGAAAGAAGATGCCAACATCCAGCAGTACGTCACGGGCAAGACGCTCGATGGCCTGTATTTCATGATCTCGGAAGAAGAAAAGAAGATCCGCCAGAACCCGGTGGCCTACGGCAGCAGCATCTTGACCAAAGTGTTCGGCGCGCTGAAATGAGGCGTTGGAGACTGCTGTCGGCTCTCGCCGGAGCTCTTTTCCTCATGGGGGTGTTGCAAGCGTGCTCGCCGGCATTGAACTGGCGTCAAGTCCAACTGCAGGATCTGAAGGCGCAGCTTCCTTGCAAACCCGACACCGCGACGCGTCCGGTACCGCTGGGTGCAAATTCGCTTGATTTGCAGATGATGGGCTGTGAGGCAGGTGGAGCACTATTCGCCATCAGCCATGTTCAGGCTACAGATGCAGAGGCTGCCGCCAAAGTAATCACCCAATGGCAAGCGTTTGCGATGCAAGCTCTCAGCGCGGGCAACAGCAAAAACGAGGCTTGGAAAGCACCGGCGTGGTCTGCCAACCCCCTATCGTTTCGCGCCAACGGAAAGAATCCGAATGGGCAACCCATTCAGGCCAGACTTACTTGGATCAGTCGGGGGAGTAATGTATATCACCTTGCCGTGTACGCTGAAACGCTCACTGAGGCCATGACGGAACCTTTTCTGGAAGATTTGCAGACCCCATGAACCTTCTAACGCGCAATCGGGCCATCGCAGTATTCATAGCTTTTGCGCTGGCCTACTTTCTGTCGGCCTTGATTCGTGCGATCACCGCAACCATTGCACCGACCCTGGTAGCTGAATTCCAACTGCGCTCTGCCGACCTCGGTCTGCTCGCCGGCGGTTACTTTCTGGGTTTTGCGGCCATGCAACTCCCACTGGGCCGGTGGCTGGACCGCCATGGCCCGCGCAAAGTCGAACTGGCTTTTCTGGGCGCCGCACTCGCCGGATGCATGGCCTTTGCCATGGCAGACGGGTTCCAAGGCCTGCTGCTCGCTCGAATCCTGTGCGGCGTGGGCGTGTGTGCCTGCCTGATGGCGCCACTGACCGGCTATCGGCGTTGGTATGCGCCGGAGCACCTCATGCGCGCGAACTCATGGATGTTGATGGTGGGCGCTTTCGGTATGGTCGCCTCCACCTTGCCGGTTCAATGGCTGCTGCCAGCCATCGGATGGCGTGGCATTTTTATGCTGCTGGCCGCTCTGGTTGCAATCAGCATGGCGGTCATTGCCTGGCAAGTGCCGGCGTGGGTCATGAAATCGCCCGAAGGCAGCGTGGCAGTCGCAGCCGACACAGGGTACACCGAGGTATGGCGCAATCCCTACTTCAGAGCGCTGGCGCCATTGGGTTTCTTCAATTACGGCGGCCTTGTCGCCATGCAAACCTTGTGGGCCGGTCCGTGGATGACCAAGGTGGCGGGCTATACCGCTTCAGAGGCTGCCACCGGCCTGTTCTGGCTCAATGTGGCGATGCTGGTGGCTTACTGGGTGTGGGGTATGGCCAACCCTTGGCTTGCCCGTAAAGGTTATGCGGCTGAAATCCTGATCCGACGTTGGACGCCTCTGACGTTTGTCTTGCTTGCTACATTAATAGTAGCTACTCCCGCATATTCCGCTTGGGCTTCAATCATTTTTTCCTTGTATTGTGTAGCCACCACGGTCGTCGCGCTGGCCCAGCCAGCCGTGGGCATGGCATTCCGCTCCGAACTGGCAGGCCGCGCACTTTCAGCCTACAACCTCGTGATCTTCGCGGGCGTTTTTGCGGTGCAATGGGGAATCGGCCTGCTGTTGGATGCATTCAAGTCAGCGGGCATGACAGAGATGGCGGCCTATCAGGCTGCGTTCGGTGTTTACGGCCTCGCCTGTGTAGCGTCCTATCTGGTGGCATGTCGGGCAAAGGCGCCATAATCAAAGCCCTCTCCGAGCATCTATGAACATTGGCATCCTCATCATCGCCCATGCACCTCTGGCCAGCGCGCTACGAGCCTGCGTGTTGCATGTCTACCCCGACGCTGCAGACGGCGTGGTGGCCTTGGATGTGCCGGCCAGCGAAAACCCCGAGATCACGCAGGCAGCCGCCAAAGCGCTGCTGAGCCGCTTGGATGCCCCTCAGGCGCTCGTACTGACCGATGTGTTCGGTGCAACACCTTGTAACGTGGCGCAAAAGGTGGTGGATGGCCACATGTCCAAACTGGTGGCCGGTGTGAACCTGCCCATGCTGCTGCGTACGGTGAATTACCGCAACGAACCTTTGGACGTTCTCGTCACCCGGGCTCTCGCCGGCGGCACCCAGAGCATCATGCAAGTCGCCGTCACTGCGCCTCAGAACCAACATCGCAAATCCCATGATCAGCACCAACACGACCATAGTCAATAAACTGGGCCTGCACGCACGCGCTTCCGCCAAGTTCACCAAACTGGCGGGGAGTTTCCCGTGCGAGGTCTGGATGTCCCGCGGAGAACGGCGGGTGAATGCCAAAAGCATCATGGGCGTCATGATGCTGGCAGCGGGCATCGGCTCTGAGATCACACTGGAAACCAACGGTGAGCGCGAACAGGAAGCCATGGAAGCGCTGTTGGCACTCATCAACGACAAGTTCGGCGAAGGCGAATGACATTCTCTATCCACGGTCTGGCCGTCTCCAGGGGTATCGCCATCGGGCGTGCCGTCCTGGTGGCGTCGAGCCGCGTGGATGTGGCGCACTACTTCATCCAGCATGACGAGGTGGACGCCGAAATCGCACGTGTACGGGCAGGGCGAGACGCCGTAGTTGAAGAAATTGCGCGGCTGCAAGCCAGCATCAGCCGCATGGGGCCCAAAGAGGCTCCCACGGAGCTGGCCGCATTGCTCGATGTGCACCTGATGTTGCTGCAGGACGAGGAGCTGGTCAGCGGCGTCAAGCACTGGATCACCGAGCGTCTTTACAACGCTGAATGGGCGCTCACCACCCAGCTCGAGATCATTGCCCGCCATTTCGATGAAATGGAAGACGCCTACCTGCGCGAACGCAAGGCGGACATGGAGCAAATCTGCGAACGCGTGCTCCGTGCCATGAAAGGCACGCAGTCACCCGTGGTTCAGCCCGCCCAACGCAGCGGCCGCAAGGGCGCGCAACAGGACCTGCTGTTGGACGACACCGTCGATGTGCCGCTGGTGCTGATCGCACATGATCTGTCGCCCGCCGACATGCTGCAATTCAAACAAAGCGTGTTTGCCGGCTTCATTACGGATGTGGGTGGCAAGACCTCGCACACCGCCATCGTGGCGCGCAGCATGGACATCCCCGCGGTAGTGGGGGCCCGCACCTGCAGCCAATTGGTGCGTCAGGACGATTGGGTCATCATCGACGGCGACGCTGGCGTGGTCATTGTGGATCCGTCCCCCATCATCCTGGCAGAGTACGGTTTCAAGCAACGCCAGGGCGAGCTGGAGCGCGGGCGCTTGCAGCGCTTGCTGCACACCCCGGCAGTCACCATGGATGAAGAAAAAATCCAGTTGCTGGCCAATATCGAAATGCCGGAAGACGCGCAGCACGCGCTCAAGGCCGGCGCACTCGGCGTAGGTCTGTTCCGCAGCGAATTCCTGTTCATGGGGCGGCACGGGAAGTTGCCGGACGAGGAGGAGCAGTACCAGGCCTACAAAAAAGCGGTCGAAGGCATGCAAGGCCTGCCGGTCACCATCCGCACCGTGGACGTAGGCGCCGACAAGCCGCTGGACGAATCGGTGCGCGATGACGCGCACCTGAACCCCGCACTCGGCCTGCGGGCGATCCGCTGGAGCCTCGCAGACCCGGCCATGTTTCTGACCCAGTTGCGTGCGATTTTGCGGGCCGCGGCCCATGGCAAAGTGCGTTTGCTGATTCCCATGCTCGCCCATGCCAGCGAAATCCGGCAGACGCTGGCGCATGTGGACCAGGCACGGGCCCAACTAGATCGCCGTGGCTTGGCCTATGGTCCTGTGCAGCTGGGCGCCATGATTGAGATTCCCGCTGCGGCCTTGAGTCTGCAGCTGTTCCTGAAGTATTTCGACTTCCTTTCCATCGGCACCAACGATTTGATCCAGTACACGCTGGCGATTGACCGCGCCGATGAGTCGGTAGCTCATCTGTACGACCCCTTGCACCCGGCGGTGCTGCGGCTGGTGGCCGACACCATTGCCGAGTGCCGTGCTCAGGGCAAAGATGTAAGCGTGTGCGGTGAGATGGCCGGCGACGTAACCCTGACCCGCCTGCTCTTGGGCTTGGGGCTGCGCAGCTTTTCCATGCATCCCGCGCAAATTCTGGCCGTCAAGCAAGAGATTTTGCGCTCGGACACGAGCAAGTTGGCCGCTTGGGCCCAGCGGGTCCGCTCAGCCGAAGATCCGGCACTCGAGATGGCAGCTGGTTACACCTAGGCGAAGCGCGGCGCTATCATTTGTATAGCTTCTCGCGCAGATTCCATGAGCGCCAGAGGCTGTTCTGCTAAAAAGTTTATGGCTTGGCGCGTGAACCCAGTACAGCGGCCCCTACGATCATGGCGGCGGCCAATGCGATGGTGACACTCGGCCATTCGCCCCGCATCCAAAGCAAGCCCAGGGTTGAAAGCAGTGGTGTCAGAAAAGACAAGACGCCGATCGTGCGCGCATCCCCACGCTTGAGCGCTGCATCCCACAGGTAAAACGCGCCGCCCAAAGGGCCTAAGCCCAGTGCCGCCAGCAGTTGCCAATCGTGTGCACTCAGCGTGACGGATGGCTCCAAGAGCACGTGGCACAGCAGTGAGAGCAGCCCCGACACCAGCCCGAACAAGCCGATGGCCGCATTCGGGAAGGGCGGCACTCGCCGCGTCATCAACGAATAGCTCGCCCAGACGAATGCCGACGCCATGGCTGGTAGGTAACCCCAGGCCCACCCGCCCATGTCGCTGCCCGCATCACGGCCGCCCAGAATGGCCAGTGCCGCTCCGGCAAAACCCAATAACGCCGCTGCCACGTGCAGAGCGCGCAAGCGCATGCCGGGCAGAAATAGCGGGGCCATCAACACAATGCCCAGTGGCCAAAGGTAGTTCACTAGATTGGCTTGCACCGGCGGCGCATAGCGCAGGGCGATAAAGAGCAAAAAGTGAAATCCGAACAGGCCATAAACCCCTAGCGCGAGGGTGGCGGCGGGCACCTTCCATGCACTCACCCGGCCGCGTGACAGCACTAGGCCGATCACACTGCCGATGACCAAGCCCACCCCTGTGAGCAGAAAGGGCGGCACATGGCCCAAAGAGACGCCCAAAGGGGCCAGGCTGCCCCAGAGGGCGATAGCAGCTAAAGCAAGAAGGGATGCATTCATGCCCGCAAGCTTAGCCGCTCGGTACTCGCTGTCTGGCGTAGCCGGCTCAGGCAAGGCGCTGGTCGGTGGATGGGCGCTTCCACAGGTTGATGCCACCGTCCACCGCGTGGCTGTCGATGGCAGCCAGCTCTTCTGCACTGAAGGTGAGATTGCTCATCGCACCCACCAAATCCACGATCTGCTCGGGCTTGCTGGCGCCAATCAGCGCGGAGGTCACGCGCGCATCGCGCAGTACCCATGCGGTGGCCATTTGGGCGAGGCTCTGGCCGCGGGCCAGGGCGATCTCGTTGAGGGCGCGCACATGCTTGAGGTTTTGCTCGTTCAGGTGGTCTTGCTTAAAGGAGCCGCCGCCGGGGCGGTTGATGCGCGCGTCTGCGGGCACACCGTTGAGGTATTTGTGGGTCAGCAATCCCTGGGCCAGCGCGCTGAAGGCGATGCAGCCCATGCCGGTTTCATCCAGCGCGTCCAGCAGGTCTTCCTCGATCCAGCGGTTCAACAGGCTGTAGGAGGGCTGGTGAATCAGCATGGGCACGCCCATGCTTTTCAAAATGGCAGCCGCTTCGCGGGTTTTGGTGCCGGAGTAGCTGCTGATGCCGGCGTAGAGGGCCTTGCCCTGTTGCACAGCGGTGGCCAGCGCGCCCATGGTTTCTTCCAGGGGGGTGTCAGGGTCAAAACGGTGGCTGTAGAAGATGTCCACGTACTCCAGGCCCATGCGCTTCAAGCTCTGGTCCAAGCTGGCAAGCACGTATTTGCGCGAACCGCCGCCCTGTCCATAAGGGCCGGGCCACATGTCGTAACCGGCCTTGCTGGAGATGATCAGCTCATCGCGGTAGGGTAGAAAGTCGCGGCGCAGGTGTTCGCCGAAATTGGTTTCTGCGCTGCCGTAGGGCGGGCCGTAGTTGTTGGCCAGGTCGAAGTGGGTGATGCCCAAATCGAAGGCGGTACGCAGCATGTCGCGCTGAGTCTGGAATGGTGTGGCATCACCGAAGTTGTGCCACAGGCCCAGCGACACCGCTGGAAGTTTGAGGCCGCTTTTGCCGCAAGTGCGGTAAGGAACACGTCCGTCGTATCGGTCAGAGGCTGCGTGGTACATGGTGTGTTGGATGGGTGAAGTTGACAACTGGGGATCGCTATTGTTGTTCATTTTTTATGCGCTTAAATTCAGAAGCGGAATGCCCCGATTTCTCGCGATGTCACGGGGCTTGGAGTCGGTCTCCCTGCATACTCCACGCCATGAACTTGAACGAATCCGACATGAAGACCCAGGAGCCGCGTCTCTGGATCAGCGACGGCTGGACAGCACGGGTAGTGAAAAACGAAGACGACGATGGATGGGCGGTCGCGATGACGGCCGACGGTGCCTCGGAGCCCGCGCTGGTCGGCCCCTGGACCATGGGGCGTGACAAAAAGAACCCCAAGCCGCTAGACCAGAGTGCTTTTTTGACTTTGGTGAAAACGGCGCGCGAATTCGTGCGCCGCAGCGAACAACAATTGCACGCCAGCCTGCATCAGAGTCTGGAAGTGGCGGCCGGTGAAGGTCGGGTGAGGGTCTATCTGGACATAGAACCCGATGACGAAAACCCCAGCGCCACACTGACGGCCCGTGACGAAGGCGACGATCTGTTGGCGCAGGTCAAGGTGTCACCTGCCTACAAGCTTAACCGTGCCAGCGCAGTGGCTTGGGTGGAGAGTGGCTACGCCAAGCCTTGAAGCAAAAATAGCTGCTGGCGCACGGTGCGTGTGCGCGAGCAGCTATTAAATTGATAGCGCTTTGGGTTCAGGCAGCGGGTGCGCTCATTGCGTGACCGGCTTGAACGTCTGCGTGGTAACTGGAGCGCACCATGGCGCCGACCGCCGCGTGTTTGAAGCCCATTTTGTAGGCCTCTTCTTCGAACATCTTGAAGGTGTCGGGGTGCACATAGCGGCGCACCGGCAGATGGCTGGTGGAAGGCGCGAGGTATTGGCCGATGGTCAGCATCTCGATGTTGTGGGCGCGCATGTCGCGCATCACTTCCAGAATTTCCTCGTCGGTCTCGCCCAGCCCAACCATCAAGCCGCTCTTGGTCGGCACGTCGGGGAAGAGTGCCTTGAACTTTTTGAGCAGGTTCAGCGAGAACTGGTAATCCGAACCAGGGCGCGCTTCCTTATAGAGGCGGGGAATGGTTTCCAGGTTGTGGTTCATCACATCCGGTGGCGCGGCTTTCAGGATTTCCAGTGCCCGGTCGTCGCGGCCCCGGAAGTCGGGCACCAGCACTTCGATTTGCGTCTTGGGAGACAGTTCGCGCGTTTTGCGGATGCACTCCACGAAGTGGCCGGCACCGCCGTCGCGCAGGTCGTCGCGGTCCACGCTGGTGATCACCACATAATTGAGCTTGAGCTGGGCAATCGTCTTGGCTAGGTTGTCGGGCTCGTTCACATCTAGCGGGTCTGGGCGGCCATGGCCCACATCGCAGAAAGGGCAGCGGCGGGTGCACTTGTCGCCCATGATCATGAAGGTGGCTGTGCCCTTGCCGAAGCATTCGCCGATGTTGGGGCAGCTGGCTTCTTCGCACACGGTGACCAGCTTGTTGGCGCGCAGTGTTTCCTTGATCTCGTAGAAGCGGGTCGTCGGGCTGCCGGCTTTGACGCGAATCCAGTCCGGCTTTTTCAGCACTTCACCCTGCTGCACCTTGACCGGAATGCGCGCCAACTTCGCCTGGGCCTTTTGCTTGGCCAAGGGGTTGTAGTCCGCGGTCGACTGGGCTTCGCGCACAGTGGGGTTGGCGGTGCTGGTTTCGCGGGTGGTGTCGCTTTGGCTCATGGTGTGGCGTAAGTTCAAGGAGGCAGTCGCCCCGGTGGCACCCTCAGGGTGCAAGGTAAGTGGCGAGCTTGTGGCCCAACACATCAGCGGCTTCCTGCCAGCTGACTTGGACCCCGATTGTAGAAAGGTCCACCGTTTGCAGCTTGGCGTAGCCGCAAGGGTTGATACGTGAGAAGGGTTCCAGGTCCATGGCCACATTCAGTGCGACGCCGTGGTACGTGCAGTTACGGCTGACCTTGATGCCCAATGCCGAGATCTTGCCCAGCCCCGTGAAATCCGGGTCAGAGCGGTTGGCGGCGCCATGCTGTGGGCGTTGCGCCAAGGGCGCGTGCCCGGTGGGGTCGTCCAGTCGCACGTAAATGCCGGGCGCACCTGAAACGCGGTGCCCGGTCACACCAAAATGGAACAGCGTTTTGATCACCGCCTCTTCAATGCGGTACACGTATTCTTTGACGAAATAGCCTGCGCGCTTGAGATCAATCATGGGGTAGCCCATCACCTGCCCGGGGCCGTGGTAAGTCACCTGTCCGCCCCGGTTGGTCTGCACCACCGGAATGTCGCCGGGCATAAAAATGTGCTCCGGCTTTCCTGCAAGGCCTTGTGTGAAAACGGGAGGGTGCTCACAAATCCATAGCTGGTCGCGCACCTGTGACGTGGGCCCCATGTCTCTTTCGTTGGTAAAGCTTTGCATGGCTTCATAGGTTGGCACATAGTCCAACTGGCCACGCTGCTGGAGGTCGATGTCCACCGCTTTACAGCACCACTTTCACCATGGGGTGCGTGCTCAAGGTGCGGTACAGCTCATCGAGTTGCTCGCGGCTGGTGGCGGTGATGGTGATGGTCACGCCGAGGTAATTGCCGCCCTTGCTCTCGCGCAATTCGATGGTGGACGCGTCAAAGCTCGGGTCAAATTCCTTGGCGATCATGGTGATGGCATGCACCAATCCATCCACCTTATGCCCCATCACCTTGATGGGGAATTGGGACGGGTACTCGATCAAGGATTCGGTGCGAGGAATTTCCGGAAAGTTGCCGGGTGTCGGTGGGGTGGCCATGGGGGTGCCTTTCAAATAGGTGGTCTCGCCGTGAATGTCACAGAGCGGTCATCAAAGCCTGTAACAAAGCGGCAAGCAGCCTCAACAATGGATTATCGCTTTCGTCGTACCGCTGCGCATCCCGCATGGGCAGACTTCCTTACGGAGGGCTGATGTTGTGGGGTTTTCGTTGATTCGTCGGGAGCGGCGGGTTTCTACGTATAATCGAAGGCTGTGCATTGAACTGGGTACCAGTCTGAGCGCGAATTTGACTATGACAAACACGCACGCAGCCACTGTTTCCGCAGAGTCTGACAACCCAGATGGGGTGGCAGATGAAGAGTTCAAGCCCTTGACGGCTGAAGAGGCCCGGCAATGGCGTCAGCGCAACCCTCCGGTATCCGCGTGGCGGGTTATCGGTATGCAGATTGCAACCGCTTTGTTGGTTGCAGTGATTGCGGGTTGGGGCTTCGGGCGTGCGGCAGGAGTGTCTGCTGCATACGGAGCGCTGGCAGTGATTGTTCCGGCAATGGTCCTTGCCCGCGGATTGCGCAGGCAAGCACTGCTGAAGGATTCAGGGGCGGCCTTTTTGAGTTTTGTGGTGTGGGAAGTGGTGAAGGTGGTTCTGACAGTGGCAATGCTGCTGGCGGCTCCGAAGCTGGTTCCCTTGCTGAATTGGCTGGCCCTAGTGGCTGGCTTCGTGGTGACGATGAAGGTGTATTGGGTGGCCGCGTGGCTGCAATCCAGGCACCAGCATTCCGCTGTAAACCTTTGAATTTTGGTGACATATGGCTTCTGAAAACCCTGAAACCCATGCCCCATCTGCTGGTGAGTACATTCAGCACCACTTGCAACATTTGCAGAAAAACTTTGACTTCGAGAGCGTCAAGCAAACGAGCATTGTTGATTTCAGTTTGTTCAACTTGGACTCCGTTTTCTTCTCGGTGGTCTTGGGTGTTTTGGGATGTTTTCTCTTGTGGAATGCAGCCCGCAAGGCAACTTCCGGGGTTCCAGGTCGTTTCCAGGCAGCTGTAGAAATTCTGTCTGAGATGGTGGAGAACCAGGCCAAGGGTGTGATTCACAACGCCACCAGCCGCAAACTCATTTCTCCTTTGGCTTTGACCGTGTTTGTCTGGATTTTCCTGATGAACGCTATGGACATGCTGCCGGTCGATTTGATTCCCGCGATCTGGCACAGCGCCGGTCCGGCCTTGGGCTTCAAGGACTACATGCGCGTCGTTCCCACCGCTGATTTATCGACCACATTGGGCTTGTCCTGCTCTGTTTTGTTTGTTTGCTTGGTTTACAACATCAAGATCAAGGGTCTGGGTGGCTGGGCGCACGAACTGATTGCTGCTCCGTTTGGGGACCACTGGGCTCTTTACCCTGTGAACTTCCTGATGCAGATGATCGAATACCTTGCCAAAACCGTGTCCCATGGCATGCGGTTGTTCGGCAACATGTTTGCAGGTGAGTTGGTGTTCATGTTGATTGCCCTGATGGGTGGCGGCTGGGCGCTGTCGGCAACTGGTGTTGGTTTGGCCATTGGTCACATCGTCGCCGGAACCGTGTGGACACTGTTCCACATCCTCGTGATCACCTTGCAAGCCTTCATCTTTATGATGTTGACGCTGATCTACACCGGTCAAGCGCACGACGCACATTGATGTAACTTTTTCCCTGTTTCGTTTTTCTTTTTCTTTTCCACTAACTTTTAGGAGCTTCTCATGGAAAACATTCTCGGCCTCGTGGCACTGGCTTGCGGTTTGATCGTTGGTCTGGGCGCTATCGGCGCATCTATCGGTATCGCACTGATGGGTGGCAAGTTCCTGGAATCTTCTGCTCGTCAACCTGAACTGATGAACGAACTGCAAACCAAGATGTTCATCTTGGCTGGTCTGATTGACGCTGCGTTCCTGATCGGTGTTGCTATCGCTCTGCTGTTCGCATTCGCTAACCCCTTCGTTCTGCGCTAATAAACGGCCCCTTCACGTTAGAGAAGGAATCAAACCGTGAACATTAACGCTACCCTGTTCCTGCAGGCTATCGTTTTTGCGATCCTGGTGTGGTTCACGATGAAATTCGTGTGGCCCCCGATCACAAAAGCGCTGGACGAGCGGGCACAGAAGATCGCCGACGGCCTTGCTGCCGCCGACAAGGCCAAGGCGGAACTCGCCAATGCCAACAAGCGCGTGGAAGCCGAATTGGCCACATCACGCAACGAAACTGCAACCCGCTTGGCTGATGCCGAGCGCCGTGCCCAGACGATTGTCGAAGAAGCCAAGGCTCGCGCCGTGGAGGAAGGCAACCGCATCATTGCCGCTGCAAAGGCTGAAGCCGAGCAGCAGTCCGTGAAGGCTCGGGACGCTTTGCGTGAACAGGTCGCCGCTCTTGCCGTCAAAGGTGCTGAGCAGATCCTGCGCAAGGAAGTCAATGCTGGCGTGCACGCAGATTTGCTGTCCCGCCTGAAGACTGAGCTGTAAGGGAATCACATGGCTGAACTTGCCACCATCGCCAGGCCTTATGCCGAAGCTTTGTTCAAGGCTACGCAAGCGGACTTGAGCGCTGCAGCTGTGTGGCTGGACGAACTTGCTGAAGTTGCGCGCAACAGTCAACTGCAGCAATTCGCCGGCAACCCTAATAGCTCCAACACTCAAGTTTTTGACTTGGTTGCAGGAGTTATCAAGGCTGCATTGCCTGAGCAGGGAAAGAACTTCCTGCGCACTGTGATCGATAACGGACGCCTCGCAGCGTTGCCGGAAATCGCAGCCCAGTTCCGTGCACTGAAGAACGCCCAAGGCGGCTTTTCTGATGCCGTTGTGTACAGCGCCTTCCCGATCGATGCAGCTGCATTGGCGGAAGTCGCCGCTTCTCTCGAGAAGCGTTTCGGCCGCAAACTCAACCTTTCCGTTGAGTTGGACGCTGAATTGATCGGCGGGATCCGCGTGGTGGTGGGTGACGAAGTTCTTGACACATCCGTCAAGGCCCGTCTAGAACAAATGAAAGTGGCTCTTTCAGCGTAAGGCCTTGCCTTTCGCTGTCAGCCCAACCAAAGAAAGAAGGAAAGAGTCATGCAACTCAATCCCGCAGAAATTTCTGAATTGATCAAGAGCCGCATTGACGGTTTGTCCGCAAGCGCAGACATCCGCAACCAGGGTACCGTGGTTTCTGTGACCGACGGTATCTGCCGCATACACGGTCTGTCCGACGTGATGCAGGGCGAAATGTTGGAATTCCCCGCCGGTAGCGATGGCTTGCCCACCTACGGTCTGGCCTTGAACCTGGAACGTGATTCCGTAGGTTCCGTGATCTTGGGTGAGTACGAGCACATCTCCGAAGGCGACACTGTGAAGTGCACAGGACGTATTCTGGAAGTGCCCGTGGGTCCCGAGTTGCGTGGCCGCGTGGTCAACGCGCTGGGTCAGCCTATCGACGGCAAAGGCCCTATCAACGCCAAGATGACTGACGTGATCGAAAAGGTGGCACCTGGTGTGATCGCCCGCGAATCCGTGAGCCAGCCTATGCAGACCGGCCTGAAGTCTATCGACTCCATGGTTCCCGTCGGCCGTGGTCAGCGCGAATTGATCATCGGTGACCGTCAGACCGGCAAGACCGCCGTAGCGATTGACGCGATCATCAACCAGAAGGGTCAGAACATGACCTGCGTGTACGTTGCGATCGGTCAGAAGGCTTCTTCTGTCAAGAACGTGGTGCGCGCTTTGGAACAAGCCGGTGCCATGGAGTACACCATCGTGGTGGCTGCTACCGCCTCTGAATCTGCTGCGATGCAGTACGTGTCTGCCTACTCCGGCTGCACCATGGGCGAGTACTTCCGTGACCGTGGCGAAGACGCTCTGATCGTGTACGACGACTTGTCCAAGCAAGCAGTGGCCTATCGCCAGGTTTCCTTGTTGTTGCGTCGTCCTCCGGGCCGCGAAGCCTACCCCGGCGATGTGTTCTATCTCCACAGCCGTTTGCTGGAACGCGCAGCTCGCGTGAACGCTGACTACGTGGAAGCCTTCACCAAGGGCGCCGTGAAGGGCAAGACCGGTTCTTTGACCGCGTTGCCAATCATCGAAACCCAAGCAGGTGACGTTTCAGCTTTCGTTCCTACCAACGTGATTTCCATCACTGACGGTCAGATCTTCTTGGAAACCTCGCTGTTCAACGCCGGTATCCGCCCCGCTATCAACGCCGGTATCTCCGTGTCCCGCGTCGGTGGTGCAGCGCAAACCAAGCTGGTAAAGAACCTGTCCGGTGGTATCCGTACCGACTTGGCCCAGTACCGAGAGTTGGCTGCGTTCGCGCAGTTCGCCTCCGATCTGGACGAAGCGACCCGCAAGCAGCTGGACCGTGGTGCGCGCGTGACTGAATTGCTGAAGCAAGCCCAGTACAGCCCCCTGACCATCAGCCTGATGGGCGCGACGCTGTTTGCCGTGAACAAGGGTTTCATGGACGACATCGAAGTGAAGAAGGTACTGGCGTTCGAACACGGCCTGCATGCTTTCCTGAAGGACAAGCACGCTGCCTTGTTGGCCAAGCTGGAAGCAGACAAGGCTATGGACAAGGATGCTGAAGCTGAGTTGAATGCCGCAATTGCTGCGTTCAAGAAGTCTTTCGCCTAATTCCGACCTGATGACCCAAGGAGCCTTGTATGGCAGCAGGTAAGGAAATACGCGGCAAGATCAAATCGGTGGAAAACACCAAGAAGATCACCAAGGCCATGGAAATGGTGGCCGCATCCAAAATGCGCAAAGCGCAGGACCGGATGCGGGCTGCCCGTCCGTATAGCGACAAGATTCGCAATATTGCTACCAACCTCGGCAAGGCCAATCCGGAATACACGCACGCATTCATGCAGACCAACGACGCAAAGACCTCTGGGTTTATCGTCGTGACCACAGACAAGGGTCTGTGCGGTGGTATGAACACCAACGTGCTACGTTCCGTGACCGGCAAGCTGCGCGATTTGCAGGCTGCAGGTGTTTCGGCGCATGCAGTGGCAATCGGTAACAAGGGCTTGGGTTTCTTGAACCGTGTGGGCGCCAAAGTGGTTTCGCACGCAACCCAGTTGGGCGATACGCCCCACCTCGACAAGCTCATCGGGCCAGTCAAGGTATTGCTGGATGCATATGTCAAGGGTGAAGTGAATGCGGTGTACCTGTGCTACACCAAGTTCATCAACACCATGAAGCAGGAACCTGTGGTTCAGCAGTTGTTGCCTCTGTCTGCTGCGCAGATGGAAGCTGAATCTCAAGCCAGTGGTTCCAACCACGCTTGGGATTACATCTACGAACCCGATGCGCAAGCGGTGATTGACGATCTGTTGACCCGTTACGTCGAGGCACTGGTGTACCAGGCTGTGGCCGAAAACATGGCGTCTGAGCAATCGGCGCGCATGGTGGCCATGAAGGCTGCGACGGACAACGCGGGAAGCGTGATTGGTGAACTGAAGCTGGTCTACAACAAGACCCGTCAAGCCGCCATTACCAAAGAGTTGTCGGAAATCGTGGCCGGTGCCGCGGCGGTGTAAACCGTACCGCACGGAAGCATCCGAGTTTTTGTTAAAGATTTAATTTTTGGAGCGAAAAATGGCTCAAGCTAACTCCCAAGTCCAGGGAAAAATTGTTCAGTGTATTGGCGCGGTGGTGGACGTTGAGTTCCCACGTGACAAGATGCCCGGCATTTATGACGCGCTGAAAATGGAAGGCTCCACCCTGACGCTGGAAGTTCAGCAGCAGCTGGGTGACGGCATCGTCCGTACCATCGCTTTGGGATCTTCCGACGGCCTTCGCCGCGGCATGATCGTGTCCAATACCGAGAAGCCCATCATGGTCCCCGTGGGCCAAGCCACGCTGGGTCGTATCATGGACGTGCTGGGTGCGCCCATCGACGAACGTGGTCCTGTGGCTTCCGAGCTCACAGCATCCATCCACCGTAAGGCGCCTACTTACGATGAGCTGAGCCCATCGCAAGAGTTGCTGGAAACCGGCATCAAGGTGATTGACTTGGTATGCCCGTTTGCCAAGGGCGGTAAGGTCGGTTTGTTCGGTGGTGCCGGTGTGGGCAAGACCGTGAACATGATGGAACTGATCAACAACATCGCCAAGGCACACAGCGGCTTGTCCGTGTTTGCCGGTGTGGGTGAGCGTACCCGTGAAGGTAACGACTTCTATCACGAAATGGCTGACTCCGGCGTTGTGAATCTGGAAGACCTGCCCAAGTCCAAAGTGGCGATGGTATACGGCCAGATGAACGAGCCACCAGGCAACCGTTTGCGCGTGGCTTTGACCGGTTTGACCATTGCGGAGTCCTTCCGTGACGAAGGCCGTGACGTGCTGTTCTTCGTGGACAACATCTACCGTTACACCTTGGCCGGTACCGAAGTGTCCGCTCTGTTGGGTCGTATGCCTTCTGCTGTGGGCTACCAGCCTACCCTTGCTGAAGAAATGGGCCGTCTGCAAGAGCGTATTACTTCTACCAAAGTGGGTTCCATCACTTCCATCCAGGCCGTTTACGTGCCTGCCGATGACTTGACCGATCCATCTCCAGCGACCACCTTCGCTCACTTGGATTCCACCGTGGTGTTGTCCCGTGACATCGCTTCTTTGGGTATCTACCCTGCTGTGGATCCTCTGGACTCCACCAGCCGCCAGTTGGACCCCAATGTGGTGGGTGAAGAGCACTACAACACTGCCCGCGCAGTGCAAGGTACTCTGCAGCGCTACAAAGAATTGCGCGACATCATCGCGATTCTGGGTATGGACGAATTGGCCCCCGAAGACAAGCTGACAGTGGCACGCGCTCGTAAGATCCAGCGTTTCCTGTCCCAGCCTTTCCACGTGGCTGAAGTGTTCACCGGCTCTCCTGGCAAATACGTGACATTGGCTGAAACCATTCGTGGTTTCAAAATGATCGTTGCCGGCGAATGCGACCACCTGCCAGAACAAGCGTTCTACATGGTCGGTACCATCGACGAAGCGTTCGAAAAAGCCAAGAAGGTCTAAGTCATGAACACCATCCACGTTGATGTGGTCAGTGCAGAAGAGTCCATCTTCTCCGGTGAAGCCGTCTTCGTGGCGCTTCCCGGTGAGGCTGGCGAGCTGGGTATCAAGCCCCGCCACACGCCCCTGATCACGCGCATCAAGCCCGGCTCGGTGCGCATTCAGAAGGCCGATGGCAGCGAAGAGTTTGTGTTCGTGGCCGGCGGCTTACTGGAAGTGCAGCCTCACTGCGTGACCGTGTTGTCTGACACCGCTATTCGCGGTAAAGACCTGGACGAGGAAAAATCCAATGCTGCTAAAGCTGCTGCGGAAGAAGCCTTGAAGAATGCCAAGAGCGAAATCGACATTGCCCGTATTCAATCGGAAATCGCGGTGATGGCCGCAGAGATCTCGGCGGCCCGCAAGTTCCTCAGGAAGAAATAAGCTTTTGGCTTAACAACCTCACAAAGCCACCTACGGGTGGCTTTGTTGTTTCTGCAAACTACAGGATGACGGGTTGATCCGCCAGCTCATTCGGATTGGTCTGTCCGGGAACCAGTGGGAAATGCTGAGACAGTACGCCACTGACCGCAAGAATTGCTTCCTCAATACCCGCTTCCCACTCTCCGCTATGAAGGTGCGAACTGAGTCTGCTGACGATCGACGACCAAAGCGCCTCTGGAACCCGTTGATGAATTCCGCGATCTGCGACCACCTCGATAGCACGTTCGGCAAGGCAGAGGTAAATCAAAACGCCATTGTTGTGCTCTGTGTCCCATATCCCTAAGTCAGAGAATTGTGAGAGGGCGCGCCGCCGCAACAATTCAGGCATGGTCTCAGCTGCCAGAAGGTAGTCCGCGGGCAATCCGGATTCAATGCATACCCGCACCTCACCGTTATGCGTGCGCTCATGATCGGCAATCAGCCGGACGATACGATCGCCGAGGTTCTTCGGCAATTGTTGTGCAGCGTCATCGGCCCACCGGTGCCTCAACCATCGCAAAATCTGCGGGACCATTACCAACCCCCCGAGGCGCCGCCGCCCCCGAAATTACCACCGCCCCCGGAGCGGAATCCACCACTACTGGAGCTGCCGCCCCAAGACAAATGGTTGCCAACGCCACCAGTTGGATGAGAGCCACCCCCCACAGCGTTACGCCCGGCAGCGCTCAGGAGCGTCATGACCCAACCCGCGACGCCCGCAAGACCCGCAAGCCACCACGTCCGTGTCACAAAATACACGATTCCCAGGCACGCAAGCCCAACAAGTAAGGAGCCAGCCCTTGTGCCGAAAACCCGGCGCACCATGCTTCCTGCAACCGCAGACGCAAAGAAAAGGAAAACACCAAGATCCAGCCATTGAAAACCGTTGTCTTGCAAGCCGGATGGTTTGTCGGATGCTGGCGCGGGTAGCCCTTCATTGCGAATCAACACGGACAACTGGTCGACGCCCGCATCTAAGCCGGAAAAAAACTCACCCTGCTTGAACCGGGGCGCAATGGATTGGCTGATCACTCGGCTGGCCATCAGGTCGGGCACAGCACCTTCCAAGGTCTTGGCGACTTCTATGCGAATCTTGCGGTCCTCTTTGGCAACCAGGACGATAAGACCGTCGCCCACTTCACGGCGCCCGATCTTCCAAGTGTTGCCGACCCGGTTCGCAAAGGCAGCAATGTCTTCCGGAGCGGTGGTGTTGACCATCAACACCACGACTTGACTGCCGGATGCGGACTCGAGCTCAGCAAGCTTCTCTTCCAACACCGAGCGCTCTGCCGCGCTCAAGGTGCCGGTGTTGTCGATCACGCGGCCCGATAGCTCAGGCACCTGAAGCAATGTCTGGCCGACCGTTGCAAAGGGTATGAATAAACACAGCCCGAGCAGGCCCAGTCGGAAAGCCGTGCGAAGTTTCCTCCAAGAGAATGCCACAGCTTGCTACTTCTTCTCAAAGTCCACTGTGGGGGGCGCGCTGATCACTGCCTCGTTCGCCACCGTGAAGGCAGGTTTGGGCTGGTAGCTGAACAGCATGGCCGTCAAATTGCTGGGAAAGCTGCGTGCCAGCACGTTGTAATCCTGCACGGCTTGAATGTAACGATTGCGCGCCACAGTGATGCGGTTTTCAGTACCTTCGAGTTGGACGCGTAGGTCGCTGAAGCCTTGGTTGGCTTTGAGATTCGGATACTGCTCGCTCACGACCATCAAGCGGCTCAACGCACCTCCAAGATCACCCTGTGCCTTCTGGAACTTGGCAAATGCGTCAGGGTTGCTCAGCGTCTCAGGGCTCACTTGCATCGACGTAGCCTTGGCGCGGGCCTCTACCACTTTGATCAATGTGTCCTGCTCAAACGCGGCCTCGCCTTTCACGGTCGCCACAATGTTGGGTACCAAGTCCGCGCGACGCTGGTATTGGTTCAGTACCTCGCTCCATGCAGCACGCGTCTGCTCATCCAGGCGTTGAAAATCGTTGTAGCCACAGCCTGTCAGGGCTGCTGAGCACGCCAAGACGCTGACCAGTGCAAGGCAGCGCAGAAATCGCCGGAAAACAGGGAATGAATTCAGTTGCATCAAAATGCCTCCACCAGTAAGCAATCCCGCATCCTACCTCTGACGCACTGCACAAGGGGCACAGATGCGGGAGAATGCGCGCATGCCAAGACACAAAGCCACATTACACGCCGTCATGGGCGGCACCCCCGACGAAGTGGAAGCCGCCTTCTATGAAGCCCTGCAGCGGGGCGATATCGATCAGCTCATGGCTTGCTGGGCTGACGAGGATGAGATTGCATGCATCCACCCGGGCGGCGCCAGGCTCTGCGGTGCGGGGGCGATACGCGCGGCGTTTGAAGCCATGTTTGCCCAGGGCGGTGCCGTGCATGTGCGACCCGAACACATACGCAGGGTAGATTCGCTGGCCAGTGCCGTGCACCATGTACTGGAGAAGGTGGACATCCTGACCCCCGAAGGCCCGGGAAGTGCCCATGTGATTGCTACCAACGTGTATCACAAGACCGCACAAGGCTGGCGCCTGGTCGTGCACCACGCAAGCCCCGGCACGCCTGAAGACGCCAGTTCGTCGCTGCAAACACCCCAGGTGCTGCATTAAAAGTGAATTTGGCCCTTATGGATAGTGCGCGAACAGCTATGAATTATGTAGCGCCCGCTTGGCTGCCCGGTGGAAACCTGCAAACCATCTGGCCGGCCCTTTACTCACGCCGGGTATTTGGTCCGCATCCGACCTACCGGCGGGAGCGATGGACGACGACTGATCAGGACTTCATCGATGTGGACTGGCTGGAAAACACCAATACCCACGACGGCGCACCTTTGCTGGTCCTGTTTCATGGACTGGAGGGGACCTCCCGCAGTCACTACTCTGAAGCATTCGCCGATTTCGCCAGCTCCAGGAACATGGCCTATGCGGTACCGCACTTTCGCGGTTGCAGTGGCGAAATCAATCGTGCACCGCGTGCCTATCACTCGGGTGACCATGAAGAGATCGGCTGGATTCTTCAGCAGTTCCGCAATCGCCACCGCGGACCGCTGGTGGCAGTAGGTGTTTCACTTGGGGGCAATGCGCTGTTGCGCTGGGCCCAAGAGGCCGGAGAAACCGCGCAGGCAACGGCACATGCCGTGGCCGCAGTGTGTTCGCCGATCGACCTCGCAGCCGGCGGATACGCCATAGGCAAGGGATTCAACCGCCTGGTCTACACCCGCATGTTCCTCAAGACCATGGTGCCCAAAGCGATTCAGAAACTGGAGCAGTTTCCGGGACTGTTTGACGGAGAGGCTTTGCTAGCCGCCCGCGACCTGTATGAGTTCGACAATCTCTTCACAGCACCGCTACATGGCTTCAAAAGCACGGAAGACTATTGGGCACGCGCCTCGGCGAAGCCCCACCTCCACCGGATTCGTATCCCCGCCTTGGTGGTGAACGCACGCAATGATCCTTTTGTGCCGGCGTGGTGCTTGCCGTCACAGGCCGATGTCGGTGCGCATGTGACGCTGTGGCAGCCCGCACACGGCGGGCATGTCGGTTTCCCGCATGGTCGGGTGCCCGGCCATGTGCGCACCATGCCGGACGCCGTGGGATCGTGGCTGCTTAGAGATTTGGTTTCATCGGATCGGCCTGTCCATGGATGACATCGTCAAGCAGGCCATGGCCAAGTGGCCGAATGTGCCAGATTGCTTTGGTTGGCTGGGACTGGACGGCCGTGGCGACTGGTATCTCCGCGATGATGCGGCGCAGGCTGTCGGCGCATTCAACAGCGGTAAACCCGGCGCCAAGGGCAGCCGCTTGCAGCACGAAAAGTTGATTGACTTCATTCAGCGCAATTACGGCGCAGATCCCAAAGGGCGCTGGTTTTTCCAGAACGGGCCGCAGCGTGTGTACGTTGAACTCCAATACACGCCATGGATCTGGCGCATAGAAGACGGCGGGCTTGTCCATGCCCATACAGGCACGCCAACCTCCGTTCAAGCCAGCTACCTCGATGAGTCGGGCCTTCTCTATCTGTCGGCGCCACAGGGCATTGGCCTTATTCACACAGCCGACATGGAGCGCGCAGCGATGCTGGTGGAACAAGGCGTCTGGTCACCTCAAGAAGTCTCAGCCGCCACGCTGGAATCGCAATTCGGTTTTGTTCGCAGTCCTGCGTTGACTGCCAACAAAACCTGATTTTGCTATCAAAAACATAGCCTTCCGCGCAGTATCTATGGGCGCCAGAGACAAAAAAGCCGACAAAATGTCGGCTTTTTCAGGAGCGGGGATGTGATTACTTTGCTTCTGCAGCGGGCTTGGCAGGTTCCGTAAATTTGCCGCCAGCCGCATTCGCCATGAACACAACAGCGCGTGCAATCTCGTAGTCCGCCAGGTCTCCGCCGCCTTGGGCACCCATCGCGCCCTTGCCTTTGATTGCCGAGTTGTACAACGCTTCAAAGCCGGTCTTGACCCGGGGAGCCCATGCAGCGGTATCGCCGAATTTGGGTGCACCGGCTGCACCGGCAGCGTGGCAGGCCATGCACTGGGCTTTGTAAGCATCTTCACCCGACTTCATTTCGCGATTGGCATCACGGATTTCGACAGAGCCTACTTTTTGGATCCGCTCTGCAATGGCCTTTTCCATGTTGACCGAGCCCGCGGCCGGCTTGTTCCCGGAGGTGACGTAGTACACGAGGCCGATGATCACAAAAATTGGAATCACAAAGGAAAAAAAGGATGCCAACAGCAGCTGCTTGGGCGTCTTGATAGGGCCGGTGTGGTCTTCTTCGTGCCCGGTGGCGTGGCTGTTGTCGCTCATGTGTGTCCTCAAATTAATCGGGGGCTTTCAATCTGCTGGCGATTATAGCGGTCGCCCCTTTGAAAACACCTACAATCCCGCTCGGATGCGGCTGTAGCTCAGTGGATAGAGTATTGGCCTCCGAAGATTATCTTCAAGATAAACGCAGCCTTTGCCCAAGCGGCTTCCCGCGGTAGTGGCCACTTCACCCCGGTAATTTGGTCCAAATGACGGGCTGAGGCTAAAACCCTTTGACTAGACCTAACTCCTTACCAATTGGAGTTTCAGTGTCTGCTATCCAAATCCCAGGGCTTGATATCGAAGAGCGTAGCCCAGGCTCTTTTCGCGTGCGTGCCCGTGTTCACCCGTTTTTCGCACTAACCCGTACTTTCGATAACGAACTCAACGCCTTAAGTTGGGGCTGTCAGCAACTTGAGCGTCTGCACGCGTTACATAAAAAGCTGAGTGATGAAGGGCGCCTCCCCAGCACGTCCCTAAGTCGTGAGTCTGCAAAAGCGCTTGGGCTGGAGGCCTTGATTGAGGGAGAAGAGGTGCCGAGTGAGGCCGCCGCCGCCAAGGTCAGGTCAGCAGGGGATGAAATTTATACCTTTGACGTTCTCGACTCATACATGGAAAACGAAGGCAAGGAGTTGAGTGCCGGATATTTCAGCCGCACGCGCCGATTGAAACAATATTTCGGTGATGTAGCCATTTCCGGAATCACGACAGCCACCATCAAGACCTACATTGCAGCCCGCCTCAGTGGGGAATTGGGGCATGGGCGCTCAAAAACGGCTTCTTATGCAAGCAAAAACAGGGAGTACCAGCGTAATCGAACACGTCGCTCTAGGGGCGTGCCCATAGTTCCGACAGCGTGTCCTGTTGATTTGCCATGCAGTGGCTCAGTGCGTCATGAATTGAAGCTGTTCCGTCAAGCACTAAAGGCCTTTGCAAAACGTGATGACATCCGACGCGAGCAAATTGGCGCATATGTCAGCTCCCATCCGTTGCTCTGCATCGAGCTGCCATCCCCTGGAGAGCCACGCAAGCGCCGCATCAGTGACACGGAATTGGCATGCATATTGGGAAAGATGGCGTGTGCCAAGAAGCGAGCAGCCATCTTGCTGTGCATTTACACGTCGCTGCGCCGAACCGAAGTGATTTCGTTGCGATGCGAAGACATTGATTGGTCTGGGCGTACGGTTTTGCTGCGCGCCCCAATGGAAGCCGACCCATCCCGCCCTGGTCAGATGCGGAAGAAGCGCAAAACCAAAACGGTTGAGCGAGACGTGCCGCTGGTGCCGGAAGCGCTAGAGTTGCTGCAAACCATAGCTGTTGCATCAAAAGGGGCGATTTTCGACTTTAAGGAAGCCTCGTTGACTCAGGCGTTCGGACGTGCTGCCGAGGCCGCTGGGGTAAAAAATGTACGCGTACACGATGCCAGAAGAGAGGCACTGTCCTGGCTACATGACGTCCACGGACTCACGTTGGAACAGCTGACGCTTTTCTCGGGCCATACCGAGGTCAAAACCCTGCAGAAGCACTACTTTCAACCGAGTGCTTCAAAGCTTGCAGCCACGATTGCAAATAAGGGAGTAGCTCGTCGCAATATTGAGCATTGAGGCCTTTTGTAGGCAAAAAATATAAAGTCTGCACGCTAGACATGAAATCACAACTTCAACAGTGCATTTCATGACTTACTTAACAGCAACTGAACTTGCGGCGCTGATGCGAATCAGCGTTCGTACTCTCTACACCTACATCGAGGCGCACCGCGTACCCTCGCCAATTTGGTTGGGTGGGAAGCGGCTTTGGGCCGCACAAGCGGTGCATGACTTCATCGCGTCGTCCAAGCAGCGCAAGCGACACTAAATAAAGCGCATCAATCTGATCGTGGAAACCGCGACAGCAACAAGAAAAGGCCCCGAGGGGCCTTTTGTCTTGATGATGCATTGTCATCACCTGCGTGATGCCCCATTGTTTAGGCTCAATTGCCTGACTCGGAAGCTATGGCCAATGCAATGCGCGTAACTACCCCGGTAATCAGCGCGTTGCCTATCAGACGGGCGCGGGCGATGTCATTCACTCCGTCCAATCGGGTGAATCCACGGGGGAACCCGCTCAAAGCTTCCAGCTCTTCGGGCACCAAACGGCGCAGCCGACCGTCCGCAGCCCGCACAACGTGCTTTGTGCGCGAAACCGACGTGCCGCCCTCGCTGGTGATGATGGTGCGTGATGGTCGTTCTAACGCATCGGGGAACGCCATGGCCCCCTCGGTAAAGTGGTAGGCGAAGCCGGACGAGCTAACGCGGGGTACGGATTTGGCACCCTTGGCGTACTCCCATAGCGCAATGGTCGTGTCGGGGATATAAAAGTTCTCGGGCACGTCGCGGGTTTCCGCTATCACGTCGCCCAACGTGAGCGGCAGGGGATACCCAGTGAAAGGGGTACAGTCCTGCAGCTCCACGGAACGAACCTTGCCCGTGTAGACCCGCCCGTCAATGCACAAGCCAGCGTTTGCAAACTGTGACTTGCCGCCTGCGGAGGCCTGATACGCCTCTTGTGCCGCAAAGATATCCCCGCCCAGCTCAAAGCTGGTCACAGCATGGGCCAGTAGCACCGGCAGCGCCTGGGCCAAAGGTGTTCCACCTACCAGCAGCCCCGACAGGTCGCCAATTGTGGCTTGCTTCAAGCGCTGGAACTGCGGCGTGCTTTGATGCACCGCCACGATAAAGAGCCGCTTACGCCGTTGGGCGAACCCATACTCGCCACTGTTTACCACTTGCCACGACACGGCGTAACCGAGGGACTGCAGACTCGCCAAGATGATGGAAAAGTCGCGGCCAGGGCAAGTGGATGGGCTGCTAAGGAGTCGGTCCACGTTCTCCAGCAGAACCTGCTGCACGGGTTGACCGGCTGCAATGCGGGCCTGCAGAATGCGGTGAATGCCCCACCACATCACTCCCTTCTTTCCCTCGATGCCCTCGCTTTTGCTGCTGGGCTTGGCAACGCTGTAATCCTGACATGGGAAGCCCGCCACCAGCATGGTGGGGGCTGAAGCATTGATGCGTGACATTTCCGTGCTGTCTTCCAACACTTCCATGAGGTCGCGGCACACAGGTGCCAGACCGAACCGGGCCTCGTAGACGCGGGCGGCGTGCTGGTGCTTGCCTTTGGGTTCCCATTGGTTTGCGTATACGACATTGAAGGCACGCGGCAGGCCTTTGGCCTGGCGTTGCTGGTTGGCCTGCTCTAGGCCGAAGTGAAAACCGCCCACGCCAGCGAAAAGCTCAATAACGCGGTGGGATGTGGGGGTGGTAGAAGTGCTGGCTTGTGCACAGTTGGTTTGCATGAACGTCTCCGGGTTGAAGCCCGGCGACGACGTACAAAAGCGAATTGCGACAGCAAAAACTTGTAAGACTCATGACGGCGCGTTGTGCCGGGCTGAGTCGTAAAGCCAGTGGGTTTAGCCTTTTCAGAAAACCAGCGAAAAGGACGAAGAAAGTTGATCTCGCGTGCGAGATCTGAAATACAAATACCTTGAAACTGCCCAAGAACGGGCAGCGTTTTTATATGGAGTGCCTATACGCTTGCGTACGTGGAGAGGGCTCAACACCCCGCGCCGTACATATCGCGCCAAGCGGGAGTCATGGGCGCACTGCCGGGTGGTACAGCAAGAGGCAGGACGGGGACGGATGCGAACCGCCCATAAGTCATGCTGTGCAACGCGGGGACGCATCCCACCGTTGCGCCTGAAACGACGGGCTGGCTCCAGCGTCCAAATTTCAAGGCAAACCACGTCCCCCTGCGGCACTACGCGGGTAGGGGGGTGTTTTGCCTTCGCTCAGAACTTCACCAACATCCAATCGAAAACTCTTAACGTGATGTAAGAGCTCTTTTAAAAAAAGAATACGTATGGGTGTGACTAAAAGGGTCTAAGCCTCTGGAGGGGCTCGGGAGTGCTTCGGCAGGTTCGCGCGCGATCCGCGCGAACTGAAAACGGAGCAAATCTCAGCTCTGGGAATGGATGTCAGTGCACAGGCGTGGTTTGCATCGCTGCGCAAAAGCGAAAAAGGGTGGCCGATGCCACCCTTTGCCGTACCCCGTGCTCCGTTACATCACAGGCAGCAGGACGTCCGCCCACAAATTGCCGTCTACCTGTTCACTGGGCACCAAGCTCTTGGAAATCGGCAGCAGGGCGACGTTGACCATTTGCAACTGACCTTCGCGGATGCTCTGGTCTCGGAAGGCTTGCTGAAAGCTGGACGCGATATGTCGTAAGGCGTCCATGTTCGTGGCCACCACGGCGACCTGACGCAGGGGGTAGTCCGGGGTAATCATGGTCATATTGTCCTGGTCAAGATGTCGGCTGCAGAAGGCCACTACGGACTTGCGCGCGCTGGTGGACTTCCAGGCGTTCTCGCACTCAACCCACACCGCCTCGCCCTCACCCAAAAGGATGCCGTCGGGTTGCTTGCCATCGAGTACCCGCACCGGGCTGCGGTCGGTCGAAATCTCATGCTCAGTAATGACTTGCCAGCCGTTGCGTAGGGCATCTATGAGATACCAGTTGCTGCACGCACGGTGCACTGGATTGCCAAGCGCAAGGCTATGTCCGCTGCTGGCGTCCAGACCTTCGTGTTCGTTGAGGAAGCGGGCTCCTTTGGCAGAGAGTAAGTACGCATCGCCTCCTTGGGGCAGCGCTCGCTTAATGACCATGCCGTCATCCTGCAGGGCTTTGAGTGTGCGCCTGGCCATAGGCCAGGATTGCGATGCATCACCCCAGACTAGCCGTGCGAGCATCCTACTGGTAAGCCAGCCAAAACGGTGCAGATAGCGGCACAGCGTGAGGCGATTGCGCTCACCGATGATTCGTTTGTCCAGAGGCGTTGTCTCGGCCCCGTTATCGGTGGAAGGGGCAAGTGCAGCTTGGGCGAAGAGGGAAAGAGAGTAATTGGACATAGGTGTCTCCATGTGTTGGTTGTGGAGCACACCCTTGTGCTCCTGCTGTGTATAGCTACGCATCACAGCCGCCACATGGGATGGCCTTGTGTCTGCCGTGCAGACACAAGGGAGTCCGCCTATCGCGCCCTTTCCGCCTCTGGACGAGTCGCCGGTCGCTAGCCGCCTAGGGGCGGCTCACGGCTCAATACCGCGCCCCCTCTGCATCTGCGATGCCGGGGCAAGGGGAAAAGCCGCTATCGGCGGCGGCACAAGGCCGCCCCTCAGCGCGTCGCGGTCGCGCCGGTCTGACGACTCTTTACCCCTTGCCCCGGCCTCTAGACCGGGGGGCGGGGCTATCGCCCCCAGGCTTCGACGCAGGTTCGGCTGTGCTCACCGTGCGCCTACCCGTCCGCGCTGGGGCGCGGTCGCTGCTTGGAACGCAGCTCGGGCCTGGCTCCCCCAACCTGTCCCCGTCGTCTGTGGGCAGACGAGCGATGCCAGGGATTGCGCGACGCCTGTCGCTTATCCCACCGTCATGTTGCGGTGGTTCCCGGGATACCGGTGCACCTTAAAGTCAAGGAATCGGGTAGGTTTGCGCAGGCGGGAACAAGCTGGAAAGATTTGTTTGCCACATCTTGAACAGATATCCATGGTCCCGCGCTCTCCTGCGACCTTTCTTTCCAAACTCCTCGTGTAGCAAATAATCCAATTCAATCCGACCTAGTCGGAACATATCAGCAACATTTGCGAGTAAAGGTCCTTGAGTGTGGATAACGTCTGTGTACTGGAACTCTTCAACTCCGCTTGAGCTTTTCCTGCTAAGTGCCTTGACCCAAAAAGTCTCCTTGTGCTTTTTTGCTAAGGATTTTCGGAGCTGTTCCATATCCCAAAGCAGAACCTTCTCAGCGTTGCCTGTTGCAAGGTCAACATGCATGGAATTCAGAACGCTTTCATCTGTGGGCACATCTAGGTAATGCCCTTGTGGATTGGGTTTGTCGTTAAGTGAGCCATATAGCTGCAAGCGGCCATCCTTGTGATACCCGTAGGTATCCAACAGCCCGAGCCCATTCCTAATCGTGCTGCGCTTCCAATCAGGGGTTTTTGAAAATAAGGTTGTCCTGCTGGTCTGTCCGCTGGGCTTTGACCTTCCCGCTTTAATCTCGATACCCTTGTAATCTGGCGCTTTACTACTGTTGGCCTTGATGCCTAACTTAGACTCCAGTGTGTAACCGACACCGGTTGGGCCCGCACGCATGGTAGGTATCCAGCCCTGACTTGCAATTCCTCGGAGCTTGTCTAAGAGCTCGTCGGCCACTAGCCTGGATGCCTTCACGATGTTGTTAACTACGCTGAGAAGGTGGTGGGACAGCTGTCCATCGGGAGATAGGATTCGCGGGTCACTTAGATTTGCAACATACAGTTCCGCACCGAAAGCGAAAATTCCCAGCAAATTCCCTGGCAAAACACGCTCTTTTAGCCCGTACACCCAGATTCTTGGATCCCCGTTTTTGGAATCAGGTCTGTATAGGGACACTTGTGTCGGCTCCAGACCAGAATGGTTTACAAAGAAACCTTTGACTATCCTTTTTCCAGTAGTCCCTTGTTCTTGCTGCTGGTAGTCATGAAATTTTGAAAGTCTCAGATAGTCCCTCAGCCCGGCGTGAGCATCCAGAATTGATTTATCTAGCCCTGTTGGCGTGGGTACAAGATAGCCTGCCGTTACTCCGAGTTGTGCTAGAGCAGCAATCACTGGCTCCAAAGGTCTGTCTGTCAGTTCGAGCATATTCAGTCGTAAGTCTTTAGGATTTGTTAAATTTAACACGGCCTTGCGACCCATCAGAGACATGGGCCTGGACTTTGCATTCGTTCCTCCCTAGAATTCGCTCAGTTCAAACTTTTAGGCGTGTTTCGTGAAGTACATCGAGCTTTTCGCGGGCTGTGGGGGGCTGTCTCTTGGCCTTAAATCAGTGGGTTTTGATTTGGTAATGGCCAACGAGCTCTCTCCAATGGCCGCTGAGTCATACGCATTCAACTTTTTCAATGAAGACCTCAGCCACGCAGCGGACCACGCAAAGAAAACCGTCAAGAAGACCCTTTGGCTTAGCAGTCAGTATCCAGCAACGGACCTAAAAAGTCGCTTACGGGAAGACCCAAGAGACTTTCCTGCAGTGGGGAATGGAAGTACCGACATTTCCCCTGACGGTCAAAATCTTCACGGAAGTTTAGTTGTTGGCAGCATTGTTGAATTGAACAATTGGCTCAGCCAAAGGCCTGAAGCGGCTGAGGCGATTCGTAACGGATTCGGAGCGGGGGAGGTAGATTTAGTTTCAGGAGGGCCACCCTGCCAAAGTTTCTCTATGGCTGGGCTGAGGCAACTTGAGTCCGATAAAAATTCATTGCCTTGGGAGTTCGCCAAGTTCGTCCGAACTGTGCAGCCTAAATTGGTCTTGCTTGAGAACGTTACGGGTATTCTGCGACCCTTCAAAGACAAGTTTGGTAAGAGTTTTTATGCTTGGTTTGAATTGGCAAAAGCATTTACAGCTATTGGCTACATCCCATTGTGTTTGCACGTGAATGCCAAAGTTGCGGGTGTTCCACAAAATCGACCGCGGTTCATTCTTCTTGGTCTGAGGGAAGATGTATTTGCTCAGCTTGAGGTTTCGCTCAACCCTGCTGAAGTTGAGCTGTTTCGTCAGCCAGTCGAGTTCTTTCACAGAACGAGACATGGGGAAGATGTTGAGTTAGACGCCTTGATGTATCGGGACATCGCCAGAGCAGCAGACAGAGAACTGTTCGAGAACTCATTCTTGGCACATTTGGTGGCAACAAAGAAATACGTAACTGTCAGCGATGCCATCGACGACCTACGCGAAGGTGGTGCAAAAAGTTCTAAGTTCGCAGAAGGGTTGGCGCGCACGTTCGCATCAGTTTTGCCTCGAAGGAAGATTAGCAATCACGTGCTTCGTACCAATAACGACCAAGTCAAAAGGCGTTTTCGTCTGTATCAAGTCTTACAGATGGTCGAGGGGGATGTTCGCAAAAAGGTCCTCTCTGTGCTCAAGGGAGAGACTCACGATCTGGATGCAGAGGCATGGGCAAAGCTCGCGGAATTTGAGTACCTCACGGAGGCAAAAGTGTTCGCAAGATTTAAAGGTAAGAAACAATTCTTGGCCTTTTTGGATGCCCATTCGACAAAGAAGCAGACCCAAAAAGCGCTTGTAGCTGACCAACCTGCACCAGCCGCATTGTCTATTCCTGACGATGCTTGCCACTACCACAAAGAGCAGCAGCGAACACTGACAGTTCGTGAAATGGCTCGAATCCAATCATTCCCTGATAACTTTGAGTTCCGTTCAAAAGTTACGACCGGCGGGAAAATGCGTAGCTTTGAAGTTCCTCAGTACACACAGGTTGGCAATGCCGTGCCTCCTCTTCTGGGTAGAGCGCTTGGATTGGCTACAGCAGATTTATTGCATAGGCTGACTCGCTAGGGGACGTTTATTTGACCTGCCTAGTAGGTTGAATCTTCAGTATGCCTTGCTTTTTTGCACAGGCTTTTCAAGCGACGTGGGCGTATAGCGCCCACCAGGTTCATCGCGATTTCGCTCTTGCACGGGGCGATTCTCTTCTATGAATTCATCGTGTCGATGTATGAAATAGAGGTCATAAAAGTCACGCAGCTGAGCGGGCATTCTTATTTGTTGTATGCCGGCAACTTAAAAACTTGTTCTCAAATCAATAATCGCTAAAGAACAAGTTTTTAGATATTGTTGTTGACTTTATTTTATTTTCCTTATTTTCTTTTCTGTCTTGAAGATTTAAAATTGCATTATCGATTGGTAATAAATGCAATCCTAATTTTTTGAATCAATTCCAGAAATGGAGTTGATTTGGCGGTAGATGGAGTGGATGGAGATTAGAAAGCCTAATTTTCATTCTCTCTGGATACTTTTTAAATTCAATATAGAAAGAAAGTTATGGCAATGCTTCGTGAGCTTGGCGCACGAATTGTTGTTACAAATATCATGAATGATTCTGCTTTGGTAAGTGCTGGTGTGGAGAAATCGCTCTATTCAAGTCAAAAAAATTATCGGTATTTTGATGAGCTTAAATATTCAACTGCCTACACGAAAGAATATTTGAAGTCGCATACAAACGAGGAAAGGGGTCTTGCTGAAGATGGTGCTGCAGTCATGGGGCTCGCAAGGTTTAACTGGTTGCTTGAGAAATCTCGACATAGTCTTAATGGAGTTTTTTCCGTGGCAGATATCGAGTTATGCTTAAACTGCTTTCGAGGTGATTTACTATCTCCTGAGCGCATTCGGACAATGGCAAGTTCAATTTGCTGGGAGCTTGATATCGATTTGGATGAGTATGGTGATTCGGAAATTGCACCGCTTATTGATAATCTTCGCGACTTATCGCGGCACCAATTAGTCGCTTTTGCTGATGCACTGGAGCAAATGTGGCATCGCGGGCTGCCTGCTGAAAAAGGAATTGCAGAGTTTTATGGCGAGTTGGGGATTGAGCTTATCTCGTCTAAATAAGTAGGTCACTTGGGCAATTCGGCCTGTTAGGCCGACCGGGCTCTATGTGCTGTGCACACCAGGCCTAAGGTCCTGGCCATTCGGTAACGCTCCCTATTGCAATTGCCCTCCAGGGGGAATGCGCGTACGAACCACTCGACATGCTCGACGTTCGTACGCACATACCCCCGCCGCCTGCGTTGGCGCCCCCGAGGCTCACATCCTTGCTAAGGCAACGATGAAGTCATCAACCCATCTAAGGGGACTCCCCCTCGCGTCTGGCAAGCGTAAAGTCTCTGACCCATCCTGACGGTATCCCCTAGCTTCCTTCGTGCAGCCCGGGTGAACCCCCTCCGTCAGCATGGCGCTGGCCATTTTCTACCCCCGGTTTCGCCAACGGGCAACGTTGCAAGCGCGCTTTGCAACCTAACCCTAAATGGAGAACCGCATGGAAAACCAAACTACCGCAACCACAGCCCCGAATGAGTCCGCAGATGACGTGTCCCTGTTCGGGCCTGTCATCTGCGGCTGCAGCCGAGCGCAGGCAATTTCAGAAGGCGTGCTCGTTGACGTGTCAACCATGGCAAAAGAGGCCGGTTTCACTGTGCCCGTGGCACTGACCAGTGCAGCCTGGTCTGATTGCGTAGAGTGGGTCGACCTCGATAGCAGTCGTCAAACACATCAAGACGAGACCGGGCGGCTGTGGGATGTGCTGTGGATGGCGCACCTGGCTGCACGTCGCGCGCAGGGCAGCACCGTGGACTTCTCCCTGTACCGCGTGCCACGCGGTGGGAAGGGGCGCATGCCGCGCAAGGTCACATTGCACATGCATATCGGCCTTGGCGATGCGGCAGAGCCGGTCATTACCGTGATGATGCCGGGAGAGGACTGAGCGTATGGGAATTTGGAACTGGCTTTTCGGCGGGGACATGCC
Organism: Comamonadaceae bacterium; assembly: GCA_027488985.1. Lineage (GTDB taxonomy): Bacteria > Pseudomonadota > Gammaproteobacteria > Burkholderiales > Burkholderiaceae_C > Allorhodoferax > Allorhodoferax aquaticus. The sequence goes on from JAIYAR010000017.1 coordinate 39,650, forward strand.
CCCCGCCGCCCCTAACCTGAATCCGGCAACCGGGTTGCCAATGCTGGGCGGCATTAGCGGAGTTGATGTCGGGGGCAATCCTTACGGGGTGGACCTGACCATCTACGCCGTCGACAGCATTTTTGATGTTGTCTCGAACTTTGAGGCGGGGTGGGACCCAAGCGCAGGCATTGGTAACGATTGGTCAAGCTGAATGCCGCATGGGCGCGCGGTACAATAACCGCCGATGCGGCTGTAGCTCAGTGGATAGAGTATCGGCCTCCGAAGCCGAGGGTCGTGGGTTCGATCCCCGCCAGCCGCACCACCCATGTTTTGGTACAGAAAACGGTCCAAAAAATGGTGAATTGGTTTCCGAAGATTGCCGACGGTTGCCGAGCTTTTCCTAGGTGTATCAACAAGTTAGGTGCTTTTCAGAGTGGTGGTGGCAATAGACATTTGGCCTCCGAAGCCAAGGGTCGTGGGTTCGATCCCCGCCAGCCGCACCAATCTTTTCTCTCCCTCCGGGTTCAAATCAACGCTAAGCAGCCAAGCTGTCCGCCCACACCAAGGCTTCCATATGGGCCATGTTGATTTGGCGCAGCGAAAACGGCAGCCGGCTGAAGGCGGCTGAAAAGGCGGCTTCATCGTCCGATTCGCAGGCGCAGACCAGCGCCAACATTGCACCGAACTTGCCTTCGCCCGTGAGCAGTGCGTGTGACACCGTGTCGTCCAAAGCCAGTTGCTGCACCAAATCCGCCATAGGTTGGCCGAGCAGTACGTCGATTTGTGAAAGCAGGCCGACCAGAAAGGCAGCGCCGCTCTCCTCGGAATCCATGCTGTTCTGAGCCAGCAACTCCATCATCCGGCCCCGAACCACTGCCGCCGTGCCTTGCACATTGACGTGATCATGGGTGTTGGTGAGCAGCATGGCAGCCCAGCGGACCAAGCGGCCATAACCCAACAGCATGATGGCCTGCCGCAGCGAAGTTACTTTCTGTCGCATCCCTGAGGCTGCCGCATTGATGATGCGTAACAGGCTGACTCCAAGAGCGGCGTCTTTTTTGAGTACGGTCTCTACGTCCTCGATCGCAGCTTCGGCAGTGACCAGGTTAAACAACTGAATGGCCGTAGCTTGCGCGGGAGTGAGGACGTTCGATTGCACGGTTTCCGGAATCGAGAACCAGTAGCCCTGAAACTCTTCGACCCCCAAACCCCGCATACCGTCAAACTGGTCAGCGTTCTCCACTTTTTCGGCAATCAGGCTGGCAGATGTCCGGCTGCGGGCCGCGCTTACCAGGGGCTTGAATTGCGATGGATCGGTATTGGAAGCGTTGATCTTGACGAAGTCCGCCAGGCTCTGCCAGGGCTTGTACACCGGCGCGATTACGCTGTGTTTGAAGGCCAGCCTGAAACCGCGAGCCTTCAGGGCCTGCAAAGCAGGCACTTGGGCGTTGATAAAGTCTGCAGCGTGTTGGGGTGCCGGACTAATCTCAATGACGGTTTTTGAGGGAGTGAGAAAGTCCCACTGCGGGCCGGCAAGGCCGTTGTGCACCGAGTGGATGAATACGTCATGGAGGCCGGTCGAAAACGGCGCGGCGCTTTGAGCGACCGCATGGAGTGCCAATGCGACGTCGCTCGCCTGCGAATGCCCCGAAGCCACCGCTGAACGATTGAAGAGCTCATAGGCGAGCACCAAGCGCTCCGCATTAACAATAGGCTGACGTGCGATGGAAATGCGGTCCAGCACTTCGCCGGGAATCGGACTCTGTTCAGGCATGCTCAATCTTCTCCCCCTGCATGGGAGCTCAGCCTAACCCAGTCCGTGTCGGCTTACAAGCGGAGGGTGAATTCCGCCGGCCGCGCCGCTGCGTCAGAGCGCTAGTCCGACATAGTTTTCAGCCAATGCTGTCGACGCCGCGGTGGACTGCACCAGATAAGCCAACTCTGCATCTTGCAGCTTTTGTCCGATGGCGCCGCCATCCGGAAACCGGTGCATCAAACTGGTAAACCACCAGGAGAAGCGCTCACCCTTCCAAATGCGCTGCAGGCAACGTTGCGAGTAATGGTCTATGCCCGCATCAGAGCGTTCGGCGTAATGTTCAATAAAAGCGCTGGAGAGGTACTTCACATCGGTCGCTGCCAGATTCAGGCCTTTAGCCCCGGTAGGCGGAACAATGTGGGCTGCGTCTCCAGCGAGGAACATGCGGCCAAAACGCATGGGCTCCGCCACAAAACTGCGAAGCGGCGCGATACTTTTTTCTATGGACGGGCCGGTGACCAGGGACTCTCGGGCGCCGGGGTCCAGGCGTTGTCGGAGTTCGTGCCAGAAAGCGTCGTCAGACCAGTTCTCCACCTTCTCCGTCAGGGGAACCTGCAGGTAGTAGCGGCTGCGGGTTGCGCTGCGTTGTGAGCACAGAGCGAAGCCCCGCGTACTGTTGGCGTAAATCAGTTCATGGTGCACCGGTGGTGTGTCCGACAGCAAACCCAGCCACCCGAAGGGATAGACCTTTTCATATTCGGTGACAGCACCTTCAGGCACGCTGGCACGGCAAACGCCGTGAAACCCGTCGCATCCTGCGATGAAGTCGCAGTCCAGCGTGTGCCATGCACCGTCTTGCTGGTAGCGCACCTGAGGCCGAGGGGTGTCATAGTCGTGGACTGACACATCAGACGCCTGATAAACAGTTACCTGGCCGGCGGCTTTCCGGGCTTCCATCAAATCGCGGGTGACTTCGGTTTGTCCGTACACCATGACCTGCTGCCCCCCCGTGAGCTTGTGGAGGTCAATGCGATGACGTTCACCGCCGAACAGCAGGTCAAAGCCGGTGTGGGGCAGGCCTTCCTGCTGCATGCGTTTGCCTACACCGGCCTCTACCAGCAAGTCAGTGGTGACTTGTTCCAGCACACCCGCTCGGATTCGCGACAGCACGTAATCGGCGCTCTGGCGCTCCACAATGACGTTGTCTATGCCTGCCTTGTGGAGCAGTTGGCCCAACAAAAGGCCAGATGGTCCTGCTCCGATGATGGCGACTTGGGTGCGCATGCTATCTCCTTGATTCAGATGGGGAGAGCGTAGAGACCGGGTACCCGGATGTCATCAGGGATCCGAGGAGTTTGTGCGATCATCAGAATCGATGTGCGTATATCGCGCAAAAATCACTCGTACTTCAAATGTCCACACGCGCAAACCTAGAACACAAGCTACCGATTGCCAAGGCAGACCTCATTGCCGGCATGGCCAAAGGAATGGCTGTGCTGGAAAGTTTTGATACCGAGCGCCAGCGATTGAACGCGAGCCTTGCGGCGGAGAAGGCGGGCATCACGCGTGCTGCCGCACGGCGGCACTTGTTGACACTGGCTGCACTCGGGTATCTGGAGACCGATGGCAGCTATTACTGGTTGTCCAGCAAGGTGCTGCGTTTTTCTGGAACGTACCTGTCATCGGCCCGTTTTCCGCGGGCGGTGCAGCCCACGTTGAACCGGCTGGCAGCGCAGACGCAAGAGTCTTTTTCGGCGGTGGTGTTGGACGGGAGTGAGGTGGTCATCGTGGCCCGCAGCGGCAATGACTGGCGCAGCTCGGCCAGCGGCAAAGCCCAAGTGCTGGCGTACGGCCTCCACCTTGGCGCCCGTTTGCCAGCGCATGCCACATCCACAGGTCGCGTGCTGCTGGCCGGGCTGAGTGCGGCGGATTTGTCGGAGTGGATCGGCAAGCACCCGCTTCGTCGACTGACTGCAGCCACGATCACCGATACCACGATGCTCCTGCGCCGTATTGATGAAGCTCGCCAGCAAGACTACAGCCTCGCCAATCAGGAGCACGAGTTGGGGGTCCAAGCGCTGGCGGTACCCCTGCGCAACGCGAGGGGGCAAGTGGTGGGGGCCCTGAATGTGGTCGCCGCGCCCCACCGCTGGAGCCAAGACGACTTCCTGCACACCTTCTTGCCAGTGTTGCAGGATGCGGCCCAGGAGTTGCGGGCCTTGGTGTAACTGCAGAGGGTCTATTGGAGGATGTCACCTTACAGGAAAAGATAGAAGGTGATTCCCGGTCTGTTCTTTGGTTGACAAATTATGATAAATCGTTATATTTCAAATTACTTGAATTTAACGAATGAAAATCATGTCTCAATCCCGTAAACCAGTGGATCCGTTGGTTTCCAGTTTTTGGCTGAATCCAAACCTTTCGCAACATATTCCATCCGGATTTAAGGTCTGTCTCGAAAAACCCATACAGATCAGCGAGCCAGAGGCTGAGTTTGCACTTACTGCACCCGGAGACCTCGGCTTGATCACGGGACCTCTGGACAAAAAAGAATGGCATTGAGAATTTGTCTCGTTGCAGGCATGTGTGTAGAAAATCACACTTCGCCCGTTTTAAAATTTGTAAATGAAGGTCTAAAGCTCTAGATCAGGCCGCTGATTCGCCGTGGAGTTGCATAAAATGCAATGGAAGCCCCAAAACTGAGAGATTTAAAGATCAGCATGGGTAAGTGAACTCCAACAGCAGCCCCACCATGACCAACAGCAGCGATGTCCTGACCACCCAGCAAGCAGCCCGCATTTTGGGCCTGTCCACCACCTCCGTGCAAAAGATGGTCATCAGCGGTGAGCTCGAGGCATGGGTCACACCGGGCGGGCACCGCAGGATTTTCCGTAACGCGATTGACAAACTGGTTCAATCCCGCGGCACTACATCTCCGACAGAATCAGGTGCGCGCCCCATGCGCGTGCTGCTCGCAGAGGATGACCCCGTCCAGGTGGCTTACTTTCAGGCCCTGTTGGCCCGCGGCGGTCACGACGTAGCACTGACCGTAGCCAGCGATGCCTCTCAGGCACTTATCCAGTTGGAGCGTCAGCGCCCCGATCTGGTGGTCACCGATTTGATGATGACTCCGTTCGACGGGTACCACCTCATCAATGCCATGGCGCAAGAGTCGGCCTACCAATCCATTGAAGTGATTGTGTTGACGGGATTGACCCGCAAAGAAGTCGACGAAGACGGCCGCTTGCCCAACTGGGTCACTCTCTACCAAAAGCCCTTGCAGGCCGAGCGCCTCTTGGGTTATCTGGATGCCCTGGCCACCCGTTTGAACCGCAGCGGCCAGTTCATCCACGCACCCGCCCAACCCAAACGCGGCCCTGCCGCTTGAACGGCTGCGGGGGCTCATGCCGCCGTGGCTGCCACTGAGTAACCCTTTATGCCGTTTTCCTCACTGGGCCTGACACCGGCCCTCGCTACTGCCATGGCGCAGCAGCAGTTTTCAACACCCACACCAGTTCAATCGGGAGCCATTCCTCCCGCGGTAGCAGGCCGTGACGTTTTGGTGTGCGCCCAAACCGGCTCCGGCAAGACGGCCGCCTTTGCCTTGGCCGTGTTACAGCGTTGGGTTCCGTCTTCCACGTCCGGGGCACGTCGCCCTCAGTCCCTGGTGTTGGTGCCGACCCGCGAGCTGGCGGTACAGGTAGGTGGCGTGCTCAGTACGCTGGCCCGTGGGGCAGGTCTGCCTGCCAAGATCTCGGTGGTGTTCGGTGGCGTGTCCATTAACCCCCAGTTAATGGCCCTGCGCGGTGGAACGGATATTGTCGTGGCCACGACCGGCCGCTTGCTGGACTTGGTGGACCACAACGCCCTCCAGCTGCAACACATTCAGTGCCTGGTTCTGGACGAGGCCGACCGCATGCTCGATCTGGGGTTTGCAGAAGAGCTGGACCGTATCGATGCCTTGTTGCCCGAGCAGCATCAGAGCCTGCTGTTCTCTGCGACCTACAGTGCAGGTGTGCGGCGTCTTGCCGAGTCCCGCTTGCGCAATCCGGTAGAGGTCACGATCCAGCACGAAGAGCAGGCTCCCCCCGACATTACCCAGCGTGCGATTACCGTGGACGCTCCGAGGCGGACCCAATTGTTGCGCCATTTGGTGGCGCTTGAGGTGTGGCCGCGAGTGTTGGTGTTCGTGGCTACCAAGTACGCGGCTGAAATGGTGGCCGACAAGCTCCGCAGGGCGGGTTTGCAGGCGGAGCCCTTTCATGCGCAGCTGAGCCAAGGCAAGCGCACCCAAGTGCTGTCCGACTTCAAAGCCAGCGTGGTTCAGGTGGTCGTCGCTACGGATGTGGCTGCCCGTGGCGTGGACATCGCGGGCTTACCGGTGGTTGTCAACTTTGATTTGCCGCGTTCTGCCACGGACTATGTGCATCGCATCGGGCGAACCGCCCGCGCTGGCCAAGCAGGCATGGCGGTGAGTTTTGTGAGCGCAGATACGGCTGCGCATTTCGCCTTGATCGAAAAACGCAATGGCCTTCAGGTAAAGCGCGAGACGGTTCCGGGCTTTGAGCCGGATCAGGCGTTGCCTGCAGTAAGTGTTGATCAGGCCGCCGGTGGGGTGAAAGGTCGCCGGCCCAGCAAGAAAGACAAGCTGCGTGCCGCCGGTCTGCTGCCGCCCGTGTCTTGATTGCTATCAAAAAAGGAGCTGCTTGCGCATATTTGGCGAGCGCTAGAGGCGTTTTTTTATGCAGAAAGCTGATTCTCCTTTCCTCATTCTGTTCGTGTGCATGGGCAACATCTGCCGCAGCCCGACCGCCCATGGGGTGATGCGCCAAAAGGTGGCTGCGCGGGGTTGGAGCGCACGTGTTCAAGTGGACTCGGCCGGCACCCACAACTACCACCCCGGCGAAGCACCCGACGCCCGCAGTCAGACACACGCCCGCCGCAGAGGCTATGACTTTTCCGACTTGCGGGCCCGACAGATGGTGGATGACGACTTTGCACGTGCCGACCTGATCCTGGTGATGGACTGGGACAATCTCGCTTTGGTGCAGGCGCTTTGTCCGCCCTATGCCGGTCACAAAGTGCGACGCCTGACCGAGTTTTGCAGGCGCCACGATGCACCGGTGGTGCCTGACCCCTACTACGGTGGTGACGCGGGCTTCGAGACCGTCCTGGACCTCGTCGAGGACGCCTGCGAGGGCGTGCTGCTCCATGTCGAGCGCCTGGGTCAGCGCTTTTTGTAAGCTGCCCGGCCAACAACGCGGGGAAGGGCCCTGAGCCACAATGGCTCATGACCGATCACGCCCCCCAAATCGAGATTCCCCCCTCCTTTTTGCAACTGTATGTGCCTACCGGGCGCAGCAAGCCCACCGCACCATGGACGCAGGTGCTTGCGGATTACGAGCTTTGCGAAGACATGGCCAACATGCTGGCGCCGACCGCAGCTGACCTTCAGTTCAAGCTGGGCGTGACAGAGCAAGACGTGATCGTGCGTTGTTACAGCGGATTACGTACTGAGCCGTGCGTGCTCAACGAAGCCCAATCTCGATGGGTCGTGCAACGAATGGCTGAAATTTTGTCGTGGCCGTGGCAGAATCTTGAAAACGTTGTCAAAACGTAACTGCTAGGTAACTTTATTGCCAACCCGGACTTGATTCCTGCGGGTTTTCCACCGGCGTTAGCTCTTTGTACAAAACCGGTTTTGATTTTGCAAATAAAGCGCCGGAAAATGCTAAATTCAAGGGTTTTCCCGAGGTGAATTGGAAGGTAATTTAATTACGATCCATGAAATCTTGTCGCAGCCACCAACCGGCAGCGCACCCCGTCAGGAGCATTTTTATGAGTCAGTCTGATGTCCGCCTGCGCGGAATCATCAAAAACTACGGCAAAGCCGATGTCATCCACGGCATCGACCTCGACATCGAGCCTGGCGAGTTCGCCGTGTTTGTGGGTCCGTCCGGATGCGGCAAGACTACTTTGCTGCGCATGATTGCGGGCCTGGAAGAAATTTCCGGTGGTGACCTCAATATTGGCGGCGGGCGTGTCAACGATCTGGGGCCGTCCGAGCGCGGTGTGGCCATGGTGTTCCAGAGCTACGCGCTCTACCCCCACAAAACGGTGTTCGACAACATGGCCTTCGCCCTGAAGATCGCCAAGACGCCAAAAGCTGAGATCGAACGCCGCGTGCGCGAAGCCTCGGACATCCTTCAGTTGACCGAATACCTGGACCGCCTGCCCAAGGCGCTGTCCGGCGGTCAACGTCAACGCGTGGCCATCGGCCGTGCCATCGTGCGGGACCCCAAGGTGTTCTTGTTCGACGAGCCTTTGTCGAACCTCGACGCAGCGCTGCGTACCAAAATGCGCGTTGAGCTGGCAACCCTGCACCGTCGCCTTGGGGCCACCATGATTTACGTAACGCACGACCAAGTGGAGGCCATGACTCTCGCCGACAAGATCGTGGTGCTCAACAAAGGCCGAGTGGAGCAGGTGGGTAAACCTCTGGACCTGTACAACAAACCTGCCAGCTTGTTTGTGGCCGGGTTTATCGGGTCTCCCCAAATGAACTTTCTGGGTGGTGAGCTCGCAGCACGCCATAACGTGGCGACTATCGGTTTGCGCCCCGAACACCTGAAGGTGACCGAAGGTGGACCTATTCAAGGCACCCTGAAGCACTCCGAGCAGCTAGGTAATGAGACCTTTGCTTACGTCAGCGCCGGTGCATTCGGTGACATTACTGCCCGCATGGATGGCACGCTGGGTCTGCAGCCCGGAGCTGCCATTTCTCTGGGATTTGCTCCGGAGCATCTCTACAAGTTCAACGCCGACGGCAAGCGCGTCGACTGAGGCCACCAGTTTTTTTAACGTATCGCGGATGGGCCGCGGTGCACCAAGAGGAGAAGACGATGATGAAGAAGACCATGATTGCCGGAGCATCCGCTCTGGTGTTGGGTGCAGTTGCCGCTCCGGCGATGGCTGCGGATTACAAAGGGCCGGATCTGAAGGGTGAAGTCATCAGCATCACCTGCCCCTGGACGGGTGCCGAAGAAGGCATGTTCAAGAAAGTGATCGCGAACTTTGAAAAAGCCACCGGCGCGACCGTGAAGCACTCCTGCTCACAAAGCTCCGAGCAGCAGATCGTGATCGACATCAAGGCAGGCTCGCCCACCAACATTTCCGTGTTTCCTCAGCCTGGTCTGGCCGCCAACATGGCAGCGATTGACGGCTTGAAGCCACTGGGCGCCAAGGCTCAGGAATGGGTCAAAAAGAACTATGCCGCCGGCAGCTCATGGGCTGATCTGGGCACCTACGCCAACAAGGCTGGCAAGAAAGAGTTCTACGGCATGTTCTACAACGTGAACGTGAAGAGCCTGGTCTGGTACATCCCTGAGAACTTCAAGGAAAAGGGCTACAAAGTGCCCAAGACCATGGAAGAGCTGCAAGCCCTGACAAAGAAGATTGCAGCCGACGGCGGCAAGCCATGGTGTATCGGTCTGGGTTCTGACGCTGCCACCGGCTGGCCTGCCACCGACTGGGTGGAAGACATGATGTTGCGCACGCAGACCCCCGAGGTGTATGACCAGTGGGTCAGCAACAAGATGAAGTTCAACGACAAGCGCGTGATCGAAGCGATTGAAGCGTACGGCTGGTTCGCCAAGAACGACGCCTATGTGGACGGCGGCGCCAAGGCAGTGGCTACCGTGAGCTTCAAGGACAGCCCCAAAGGTCTGTTCGGTTCCCCACCCAAGTGCTACATGCACCGTCAAGCTTCCTTCATTCCTGCGTTCTTCCCCGAAGGCAAGTCTGATGAAGCGGACTTCTTCTACTTCCCTTCTTACAGCAGCAAAAAGCTCGGCAACCCTGTTCTCGGTGGCGGCACGATCTTAACCATCACCAAAGACAGCAAGGGCGCTCGTGCTTTCATGGAGTACCTGCAGCACCCCCAGTCGCATGAAATCTGGATGGCTGAAGGCGGCTTCCTGACACCGCACAAGGGTGTGGACCTGGCCAAGTACAAGACAGCCTCGCTGAAGAAGCAAGGCGAGATCCTGCAAAACGCCACGACCTTCCGCTTTGACGGTTCCGACCTGATGCCCGGCGCAGTCGGCGCTGGCAGCTTCTGGAAGGGCATGGTCAATTACTCCGGCGGCGCGTCTGCCAAGGATGTGGCTGACGAAATCCAGAAGAGCTGGGACGCTATCAAGTAAGTATCTCCTCTGACGTCGCTTCACAGCACGTCTTCAGGCCGGCGGCTTAGGCTGCCGGCCCTTTTGAAATTTCTTTCGCCACACGCAAAAGCATTGATCCCATGACTGATCAAGTTATCCAGACCATATCCGCTGTATTGGTCAGCATTGCGTTCTGCCTGCTGTACTTCGCCGGCTCCAACTTTGTGTTGGACAAAATTGTTCACCTGCCTATCGGCAGCAAGAACAGCCGTGACATGTTACGCACCAGTGTGCGCCCCTGGTTGTTTATCGCCCCAGCCCTGCTGCTGTTGGGCACGTACCTCGTGTACCCCTTGTTTGAGACTTTTCGCTTGAGTTTTTATGACGCAACCGGAGAGCAGTTCGTCGGACTCGCCAACTTCCGTTGGGTGTTCGTAGACCAGAATTTTTTGCTGACCATCCGCAACAACTTCATGTGGCTGCTGGTGGTTCCTGCTGCAGCCACGGCGCTGGGCCTGGTGGTGGCCGTGCTGGCGGATCGCGTGTGGTGGGGCGGTTTTGCCAAATCCATGGTGTTTATGCCCATGGCGATCAGCTTTGTGGGTGCCAGCGTAATTTGGAAGTTTGTCTATGACTTCCGCGGCCCCGAGTCGGATCAGATCGGTATCTTGAACGCCATCGTCATGGGCATGGGTTTTCAACCGCAGGCCTGGGTGACGATTCCCTTTTGGAACAACTTCTTCCTGATGGCGATCCTGATCTGGATTCAGACGGGCTTTGCCATGGTGATACTTTCCGCCGCTTTGCGCGGAGTTCCCAATGAAACCATTGAGGCTGCCCGTATCGACGGAGCGAGTGAGCTCCAGATCTTCTTCGAGATCATGGTGCCTCAAGTCATGTCCACCATACTGGTGGTCTGGACCACCATCACCATCACGGTTCTCAAGGTGTTCGACATCGTCATGGCGATGACCGGTGGCCAATGGGATACCAGCGTGCTGGGCAACCTGATGTACGACTGGATGTTCCGTGGCGGCGGCGACTACGGCCGCAGTTCCACCCTGGCGATGGTTTTGATGTTTGCAGTGGTACCGGTGATGGCATTCAATATCCGCCGCTTCCGCACCGAGGAGGCACAGCGATGAAAAAGTATTTCTCTCTCCCTTCGTTGATGGCGCAGGGCTTGTTGCTGGTCATCGTGCTGATGTGGGTGTTGCCGACATTCGGCCTGTTGGTGTCGAGCTTCCGCGAAAAGACACAGCTGGTGTCTAGCGGCTGGTGGACTGCACTCTCCACCCAGACACGCGCCGATATGCGACGTACCGCGGGCGCGCAAAGCCTGGTGAAAGAGGGCGACCGCTATGTCATCAGTGGTCGCTTGTTCGCGGAAGGCGGTGGTATCAAGATAAAGCAGTTTTCCCTCAAATCCTCCAATCCGAACGAGTTTGCGGTGGGTACTCCTGTTGAGGTGACCGATGGACAGATCTTTGACGAGGAAGACGGCAAGCCGGACGGAACACTGACCGTACAAGCCGACGGAAACTATCGCTTGGAGCTCAGCCAAGCCTACGACAAGGACCGGGGCGTCCGCGTGTTTTACGTCGCTGAATCTCCACCTGTCTTCATGACGCAGAACTATGAAAAAGTGATTGCGGGCGAGGGCGTAGGGCAAGCATTCCTGAATACCTTCAAAGTCACCATTCCAGCGACTTTCATTCCTATCCTGATTGCAGCGTTCGCCGCCTATGCCTTCAGCTGGATGGAGTTTCCCGGTCGGAAGTTCCTGTTCATTGTGGTGGTGGGCTTGCTGGTGGTGCCTTTGCAGATGTCGCTGATTCCTCTGCTGCGTTTGTACAACCAGCTGGGGGAAGTTTTTGGCACGGAGTCCAAGTCCTACCTCGGCGTGTGGATGGCACACTCGGCGTTCGGCCTGCCGCTGGCGATCTATCTGTTGCGCAATTACATTGCCTCACTGCCGCGCGACATTATTGAAAGCGCGCGCATGGATGGCGCCTCGCACTTCCAGATCTTTACCGGCATCGTGCTGCCCTTGTCCATTCCCGCATTGGCGAGCTTTGCGATCTTCCAGTTCCTGTGGGTGTGGAACGACTTTCTGATTGCGCTGGTCTTCCTGGGCAAAGCGCCGGATCAAGTCGTGCTGACCATCAAGCTCAACGATTTGCTGGGATCGCGCGGTGAGAGCTGGGAAATTCTGACTGCCAGTGCGTTCGTTTCCATTGCGGTGCCGGTTGCGGTCTTCTTCTCCTTGCAGCGCTTCTTTGTGCGCGGCCTGTTGTCCGGCTCGGTCAAGTAAATCCGGAGTCATCACATTCTGGCGAATTTGCGCGAGCAGGTTCGCCGTTTTTATTCAAGGGAAATTTCAACTATGGCAAAGGTATCCAACGACAACTGGTGGCGCGGTGGAGTGATCTATCAGATCTACCCCCGTAGCTATGCAGACAGCAATGGCGATGGCATCGGCGATCTGGATGGCATCACTGCCAAGCTGGACTACGTGGCTGACTTGGGGGCGGATGGCATTTGGCTGTCGCCTTTCTTCAAAAGCCCGATGAAGGACTTCGGTTATGACGTCAGCGACTACTGTGACGTCGACCCCATGTTCGGCTCCATAGCGGACTTCAAGAAGCTGGTGGATCGTGCACATGCACTGGGCCTCAAGGTCATGATTGATCAGGTGCTTTCCCACAGCTCCGACCAGCACCCCTGGTTTGTGGAAAGCCGCTCCAGCCTGAACAACCCCAAGGCGGATTGGTACATCTGGGCGGATGCCAAGAACGACGGCACACCTCCCAACAACTGGCTGTCCATTTTCGGTGGCAGTGCATGGCAGTGGGACACCCGCCGTTGCCAGTACTACATGCACAACTTCCTGACCAGCCAGCCGGACCTGAACTTCCACAACCCTGAAGTGCAGGATGCTTTGTTGGCGACCGTGAAGTTCTGGCTGGAATTGGGTGTCGATGGCTATCGCCTGGACACCGCCAACTTTTACTTCCACGACGCCCAGTTGCGTGACAACCCTGCGCGTGGGCGCCCTGACGGCGAAGACCCGGCGGTGAACGCCGTGAATCCTTATGGCTGGCAATGGCACCAGCACGACAAGAGCCAGCCGGAAAATCTGGCTTTTCTGCGGCGTCTGCGCGCTTTGCTGGACGAATACCCCAACACCACGATGGTTGGAGAAATCGGGGACGACGATGGTCTCGCGCGCGTCGCCGAGTACACCAGTGGTGGCGACAAGCTGCATATGGCCTATTGCTTCGATCTGCTGGGAACGGCCCATTCCGCAGCCCACTTCCGCAGCTTTGTGAAACGCTTTGAAGAAGTGGCGCCCGGTGGTTGGCCCTGCTGGGCCCTTTCCAATCATGACGTGGTGCGTGTGGCTACCCGTTGGGGTAGCACTTCTTCTACTGCAGCTCCTGCGCTGTTGCGCTTGGGCGCAGCCTTGCAAATGTCCCTGCGCGGCTCGCCGTGCATCTACCAGGGTGATGAACTCGGCTTGCCTGAAGCAGACATCGCATTTGAAGACCTGCAAGACCCCTATGGCATCACCATGTGGCCGGAGTTCAAAGGCCGCGATGGTTGTCGCACGCCCATGCCGTGGACAGCCGGCGCACCGGACCTTGGCTTTTCTTCGACAGCGTCCGGCACAAAGCCATGGTTGCCGGTGGCTGCCACCCACCAGGCCTTGACTGCAGATGCCCAGCTGAAGGATGCCGGTTCGCTCCTGCATTTTTACCGTCAGCTGCTGCGCTGGCGCAAGACCCGCCCCAGCTTGGTATCTGGCGCCTTGGAAGTGCTCGAAGCACATCCGCAGGTGCTGGCCTATGTACGTCGCTTTGGGGGTGAGACGACTTTGTGTGTCTTCAACTTCAGCCCTGAGCCCGTCCAGTGGTCTGTACCCGCGGAGTTCTCGTCCTTGAGTCTGGTGGATGGAAGTGGCCTGGCACAAGTTCATCTGCAGGCCGCAGTGCTCGCACTTCCCGCATGGGGCGGTGCATTTTTGGGTGCAGCCTGAGCAACATGCTGAACGCTAACAGGGGTACAGTGCTCTCATGAGTACTCCACCCCGGTTGCGGCTGAATACGATCGCCGGGCCTTTGCTCGGCGAATTTCTTTTGGGCATGACGGTGGCCATGGGGGGCTTGTGGCTGGCATCCCACGAGTCCGATGTTGCGGCCGGGGCCTTCGGCCTGGTCAACCAGATTCTTGAAACCCTCAGCGTTGCATTCCGGGTGCTGGCCATTGGGCTTGGGGTGATGGTGACACAGTATCTGGGTGCTGCCCAACTTGCTGCAGCCCGGCGGGCCGCGCTGTTGGCATTGGGCGCCAGTACTTGGGTAGGCGCGTCGATCATGGTGTTGGTAGTCGCCGGGAATGACCAAGCGCTGGAATGGCTCAATGCCCCGAAGGAGGTAGCGGTCCTGGCTGCCCCGTATCTGCAATGGTTCGCACCAGCACTTCTGCTGGATGCCTACAACCTGAGCATGGCTGCGGTTCTGCGCGCGCATTTGTTTGCCAAGGATTCTTTGCGCATCATGGTCGTGATGCATGCCTCCCATTTGGGTTTGGCGTTTCTGATCATGCGGGGCTGGGGCGAATGGGACGGCATGGGCTTGGAGGGCTATGCGATTGCCATGTTAATCAGCCGCGCGTTGGGCTTGGTGTTGCACCTGTGGTTCTGGCGGGTACGCATGCAACTGATCCCTGCCACGCGGGATTGGTGGGCCTTTTCGTGGAAGGACCTGGCCCCGGTGCTGCGTGTAGGTGTTCCCGGCGCCGGGGTCGAGATGACCTACCGCGCAGCCTTTATGGTGTCGGTAGCCGCCACCGCCCGTCTGGGTGTGACCGCCTTGGCTACCCACTCCTACACCTTGCAGCTTCTGAAATACGTGCTGCTCACCAGCATGGCCATTGGATGGGCCTGCGAAATCATGGTTGGGCGTTTGATCGGTGCGGGCGACTTGCGGGAGGCAAATGGGCTGGTACGCAAAGCCGTGCGCAACGGCTTACTCGCATCCGGCTCACTGGCTCTGCTTGCGGCCCTTGGCGCCCCCTGGCTGATGCGGGCCTTCACCAAGGACGCCGCCGTGATCGAGGCTGCACAAACCTTGCTCTGGCTTTCGCTGCTTCTGGAAACCGGTCGTGTATTCAACCTGATTTTGAATGGTGCCCTGCGTGCGACCGGCGATGCCATCTTTCCAGCAGCGTCCAGTGTGGCTTCGTTGGTGCTGGTGCTTGGTGTGGGTTCGTTCTGGTTGGGGCGTTTGTTCGGCCTGCCAGGTATCTGGCTGGCTTATGCCATTGACGAGTGGATCCGCGGACTTTTGTTGCTGGCCCGCTGGGTGTGGCGCGGCTGGCTGCCCAATGCCCGGGACAGCCGCCGACGCTTGCGAGCCGATACGTCTTAACCAAAGGCGAGCGGTAGCACTCCGGTTGCGTTTGTTTGCAAGGTAAACACGCTGCCGGAGAGCGGGTATTCGGCCAGGACCGCATCGCTCAGTCCAACGCGGGCGGAGGTAACCAACATGGTCTTCAGGTCTTCGCCGCCGAAGCTGATGCTCGTGATCTGTGTGGCCGGCATCGCAATGGTTTGCAGGCATTCACCTTCCGGTGTGAAGAGGCGTATGCAAGCGCCGCCCCAGAATGCAATCCAGACGTTCCCTGAGGCGTCCAATGTCATACCGTCAGGAGTGCCTTCCTGGTCGGTGAACACACGCCACACGGTTTTCTCAGTGAGATTGCCTTGCGCATCCATGCGATAGCGGTACACCGTGTTCAGGAAGCTGTCGGTGTGCAGCATCCAAGAGGCATCCGCTGCAATGGCGGGGCCATTGGCGATGTAGATGTCTTTTTCAAAGATATCGCAAGTGCCATCCGCACTGAGCCTTGCCAACTGCCCTTTGCGACGACCGGGGTCGTCGTTGTCCATGGACCCGGCCCAGATCCGGCCGCAGGCATCCGCCTTGGCGTCGTTCAGCCGCACTGAGGGTTGGTCTGCATGGGGTTGGGCTACCGGCTCCCAGCGTACCGATGGCTCTAGCCAAAGCCGGACGATACCGCTCTGAAAGCCGGCCATGAAGCCATCGCCGTCTTTACGGGGAATCAGCCAGCCCACGCGCTCAGGCATCTTCCAGCTCTGGCGAAGATCAGTGGAAGGCATCCAAGCGTGAACCGCACATCCGTGGATGTCCACAAAGAAAAACCGCTTGCTGGGTGCGTGCCACAAGGGACCTTCGCCCAGCAGCAAGTCTGCCGGCCAGACAGGGGTAGGGGGCGTATGCATCAGGTCCATCCCGCGTCCACCACAAAGTCCTGCGCAGTCACCATGCCGCTGTCAGCCGCCGACAAAAACAGCGCCATGTTGGCGACGTCCGCGCCAAGGATGCGCCCCGGTAGGCAATGGTTCTCTTTCATGGCACGTTCGCCGGCTTCGTCCACCCACATGGCCAGCTGCTTGTCCGTCATGATCCAACCCGGAGTGAGCGTGTTCACCCGGATATTGAATTCGCCCAGCTCGCGCGCCAGGCTGCGGGTCAGCCCCACGGTGGCAGATTTGCAGGTGGCGTACACGGGGTAGCCCTTGCCCTTGATTTTCCAGCTGGTAGAGCCCAGGTTCACGATGGCACCGCCGCCTGAGCGCTTCATGCCTTCGACCACGGCCTGTGCCGCAAAGAAGTGGGGCCGCAGATTGACAGAGACACACCAATCGAAATCGTCGGCCGTAACCTCTGAGAGCTCATGACGCTGGTCATTCGCCACGTTGTTCACCAGCACCGTGATATCGCCAAAACGCGCTGCCGCCGTGGCAATGGCCGCTTTCAAAGCATCCACGTCTGCCGCATCACTCTGCAAAAACAGGGGTTCGGGTCCGAGCGCTTTGGCTGCATCAATGACTTGTTGAGCCGCCTCTGCATTGCGGCCGGTAAAAGCGACTTGCGCGCCCTGGCG
This sequence comes from Comamonadaceae bacterium, assembly GCA_027488985.1. Lineage (GTDB taxonomy): Bacteria > Pseudomonadota > Gammaproteobacteria > Burkholderiales > Burkholderiaceae_C > Allorhodoferax > Allorhodoferax aquaticus. The sequence goes on from JAIYAR010000017.1 coordinate 56,525, forward strand.
CGCAAAGGCGATCACGATGTCGCCGCCGATGCCGGAGCTGCCGCCGGTCACGAAGACTCTACGACCTTTCAGGCTGGGGTACTGCGCGAAGTGGGAGAGTGATTCCGGCTTCATAGGCTTCCAAAGGGTTAAAAATGCGCCATTGTAGGTCTATTCATCATACAAATAAACTGCCAAAAGTAGCCCTAAGCGTCCGGCTGGATGGTTGCGCGGATCAAGCTGCGGGTATCAGACAACATGCCCGCCATGCGATGCAGCGCGTTTTGCGGCTCCTGCAGGCGGATGGCATCGAACACTTTCTGGTGGTCCGGCAAGGCTTGTTTGAAGTTGTCTGACGTGCGTGCCGTCACGCCCAGCAAAGACTCCAGCGCGCTGCCGATGATGGCTGCCAAAGGCATCAGCAACGGGTTATTGGTGGCTTTGAGAACCGCGGTGTGGAATTCCAGATCTGCCTGAACCCACTGCGCGATGGAGGTGGCCGTCTCCATGGTGCGCAGGGCTTGCGCAATGGCTTCCAGCTGCTCCGGGCTGCGGCTGGTGGCGGCGAGCGCTGCCGCTGAGGGTTCAATGATCTCGCGCAGCTCTGTGAGGTGGCGCAAAAAATCCGCATCCACACCGGTGGCGCAGCGCCAGGCCAGAATGTCCGGGTCCAGCAAATTCCATTGGTCTTTGGTGCGCACACGCGTACCGATGCGTGGCCGGGCTTCCAGCAGCCCCTTGGCTGCGAGCACCTTTACTGCTTCGCGCAAAGCGGTGCGGCTGACAGCGAGCTCCTGGCACAACAGTTCTTCGTTAGGCAGCACTCTGTCCGCAGGGTAATGCCCGCCGACGACACGACGCCCCAGTTCCTGAACGACTTGTCCATGGAGTTTTCTGCCGGTGTAGGTGGTGTGGGGCGCTGCAAATGGGCTGTTCATGGTGGCGAGAGTATGCGCCGGAAACCGGTTGAATCATCATATGTTTAAATCGGGGGCTCAACACAGGCGAAACTTCCAATGTCTTTGAATACTTCAGCGTCCATTGTCGGTGTGGATTGGGGGACCACCCACCGCCGCGCCTATGCCATCACCCCATACGGCGAATGCTTGAGCGACATGAGCGATAGCGATGGCGCCATGGGGTGCAAAGGCCGCTTTCCGCAGGCATTGGTTGCTGCGATTGATCAACTCAACACCACGCCTTCGCTGGTGGTTGCCTCGGGCATGGTGGGCAGTGCACTGGGCTGGCACGAAGTGCCGTATGTGGATGCCTCGGTACCGCTGCATGCGCTGGCGGAACACGCGTTTCGCGTATCGGATGCACCTGCCGCCGCGCCCGTGTTGCTCTTGCCGGGCTATTGCATCCGCAACTCGGCGGGCGTGCCGGACGTGATGCGCGGAGAGGAAACGCAACTTCTGGGCGCGTGGGCTTTGGGGCACACATCGGGTTGGTTTGTGCTGCCCGGCACCCACAGCAAATGGGTGCTGCTGCAAGACGGCGTGGTGCGCAAACTGCGTACTTACATGACTGGCGAACTCTACGACTTGCTGCGCAAACAGGGCACGCTGGCCGCTGCAGCCGGCGGACAGACAGAGTGGGACGACGCAGCGTTTGCAGCAGGTGTGGACGCGGCAGGTACCCATGCGCTGAGCCATGTGTTGTTCAGTGCCAGGGCACGTGTGGTCAGCAAAGACATGCCGGCTCAGTCCACGGCGTCCTATCTGAGCGGCGTCCTGATCGGCACCGAGCTGAAAGATGTGCTCGGTGTGGATACGGGGGAAGTCCCCACCTTCCAGCTGATCGGTTCCCCCCAGCTTGCGGAGCTGTATCAAAAAGCGGCTGCGCGCCTGAGCTGCCGCTTTGACATTCTGGATGCCCGCCAGGCCTTTATCGCAGCGGTGCAACACATTCATTCCCATTGGAGCGCTTGATGACTTCCGTTTTTCCCTTGTTGGCGCAAGCCCGCCAATTGCCCTTGATTGCCATACTGCGTGGGCTCAAGCCTGAAGAAGCACTGGATATTGGACAGGCCTTGTATGGGGCTGGGTTCCGTACTCTCGAAGTGCCGCTGAATCGACTCGGCGCTATCGAATGTATAGCTGCTCTCGCAGGTGGATTGGGCGCTGACGCTCTGATTGGCGGTGGAACCATGTTGACTGTGGCCCATGTGGAAGCCGTGCATGCAGCGGGTGGCCGCTTGATGGTTTCGCCCAATTGCGAACCGGCTGTGATCCGCCGCGCAGTGGAGTTGGGCATGCTGGCAGCCCCCGGTGTGGCCACCCCCACCGAGGCCTTTGCTGCCTTGGCAGCCGGCGCGCACGCATTGAAGCTGTTCCCCGCAGAGTCGCTGGGGCATGGCGGCTTGAAGGCGCTCAAGTCTGTTGTGCCCAGCGGCACAGACTTGTGGCCCGTGGGTGGCATTACTCCCGAGAGCATGGGGCCTTGGGTCAACGCCGGCGCCACCGGCTTCGGTATCGGCAGTCAGTTGTTTGCACCGGGTGTCACAGCGGCGCAGGTCTACGAGCGTGCCAGCGCTTATGTGCAGGCCTGGCAGGCTGCTACGGCCTAGTCTTCGCTGCCAGAGCCCTGCTTGAGCAGCAAGGCGCGCTCGTACAGGGCGTTGCGCGGTTCGCCGGTGATGTCTGCTGCTAGCTTCACTGCCGATTTGAGTGGTAGTTGCTCTAGCAGCAGGCTTAGCACGCGGTCATCCGCCGTGCTGGCGGCTGCGGCCGCAGGGTGAATGACCAGCGCGAACTCGCCGCGCAAGCGGTTGGTATCTGCGGCTAACCAGGCGCTGAACTCGCTCGCATCCACAGTGGCCACCTCTTCAAACTGCTTGGTCAGCTCCCGGCCTACCGTGACTTTGCGTGCGCCCAGAGGTGCAAGCGCTTTGGCCAGCGCTTCCAGCCGGTGTGGCGCCTCGAGCAAAACCACCGCGTCGGGCTGCGCGGCTATCCCCGCCACCTCGTTCGCGCGCTCGGTGGCCTTGGAAGACAGAAACCCCCGGAAAACAAAACCGCCATGGCCTTCGCCTGCAGCGACCAGTCCGGCCACTGAAATGGCGGTCACCACGCTGCTGGCCCCCGGCAGGGGAATAGCGCGCAAACCATGCGAGCGCACTTGCGCCACCAGCCGTGCGCCGGGGTCGCTCACGCCGGGTGTGCCGGCGTCGCTCACATAGGCTACGCGTTGGCCCTCCTGCAGGCGGGCGATCACCGTCTGCGCGGCTTCGGTTTCGTTGTGCTGGTGCACGGCCAGCAGGCCTGAGCCCGCTTTGTCGATGCCATAGGCGCGCAACATCTGCTGGGTGTGGCGTGTGTCTTCACAGGCGATGCAATCGACAAGCCCCAGCACATGCAGGGCGCGCAGGGTGATGTCGGCCAGATTCCCAATGGGCGTGGCGACCACATAGAGGCAGCCTTGCGGATAATGCTGCTCACCAGCCGCCTCCTTGGCGGCCTGGATGGCTGAAGAAAAAGACGCACTCATATGGGCTTACTTCCATCACGACCGGCCCGTGCCACCACCAAACAGGTCGGTGACGCGGCAGAAGAGCAGGCCTTGGGTTTTTTGCAAGCCAAAGGGCTGCAATTCGTTGCGCGCAATTATCGGACGCCGGGGCGCGGTGGCGGTGAAATCGACCTTATCCTGCGCGACAAAGACGGGACCCTGGTCTTTGTGGAGGTGCGCAAGCGCAACCGCACCGACCATGGCGGCGCCGCAGCCAGCATCGGGTATGTGAAGCAGCGGCGCATCATCTTTGCTGCCAGGCACTATTTGTTGAATTTGCGCACCATGCCGCCCTGCCGGTTTGATGTGGTGGTGATCGATGGTGATGCAGTGGAATGGTTGCGCGGGGCGTTTGACGCATCCTGATACAACCCTTAAGCGCGCTGTAACAAGGGCTTCTGGGGGGCACGGTATCATGCCGCCCATGCTGGAACAACGTATACAACAACACTTTATCGACAGCGCGGACCTCAAATACCAATCCGCGCAGGGCTTGAGTAAGCCCATCGCAGACGCTGTGCAAGCCATGCTGGCCTGTGTCACCAGTGGCGGCAAAGTGCTGGCCTGCGGCAACGGTGGCTCGGCAGCTGATGCCCAACACTTCGCTGCAGAATTTGTAGGTCGCTTCGAACGTGAACGGCCCGAGCTGGGCGCCATTGCGCTGACCACCGACACTTCCATCATCACTGCCATTGCCAACGATTACGACTTCAACGTGATCTTCTCCCGGCAGGTGCGCGCCTTGGGTGCACCGGGTGATGTGTTGCTGGCTATTTCGACCAGTGGCAACTCTGCCAACGTGCTTGCAGCGATTGAAGCCGCGCACGAGCGCGAAATGGTGGTGGTCGGGCTCACAGGCAAAGGCGGCGGCAAGATGGCCCAAGTGCTGCGGGACACCGACGTGCACATTTCTGTGCCTCACGACCGCACGGCCCGTATTCAAGAAGTCCATATTCTGGCGCTCCACTGTATTTGTGATGCAGTCGACGCCCAACTCCTCGGTGAACAGGAAACCCAATCATGAAAAAAATCATCTCCCGTATCGTCATCGGTACCTTGCTCGCCTCCAGCCTGAGCGGCTGCTTCCCCCTTTTGGTGGGTGGCGCTGTTGTGGGCACTGGCTTGGTTGCTACCGACCGCCGCACTTCCGGTAGCCTGGTGGAGGATGAAGGCATTGAATTGCGCGCCTCCAGCCGCATCCGCGAAAACCTCGGTGAGCGTGTGCACGTGAACGTGACCAGCTACAACCGCCAGGTGCTTTTGACGGGCGAAGTGCCCAATCTGCAGGACAAGCAGCTGGTTGAGAAAATTGTGTCCGGTGTCGACAACGTGCGCAACATCGTCAACGAGCTCGATGTGATGGGTAACTCCACCCTGACCCAGCGTTCGTCTGATTCGCTGGTGACCGGCCGTGCCAAAGCGGCCCTGGTGGACGCCAAAGACCTGTTCGCCAGCGCCTTCAAGTTGACCACAGAGCGTGGAACGGTCTATGTGATGGGCCGCGTGACCGCACGCGAGGCCAAGCGCGCCACCGACATCATCAGCAACACCAGCGGCGTACAGCGTGTGGTGCGTATTCTGGAAATCATTTCTGAAGAAGAGCTGGCACGCACTTTGCCGCAGCAGCCTGCTCCGCAACCTGCCAAGAAATAAGTCTCTCCGCACCCTCAAAAGCAAACGGCCTGCAGGTGCAGGCCGTTTGCTTTTGAGGGTGCGGCTTACTTCAGCCGCTTGATCAGGCTGCTGGTGTCCCAGCGGTTGCCACCCATGAGTTGCACGTCGGCATAGAACTGGTCGACCAGCGCCGTCACTGGCAGGCGGGCGCCATTGCGCTTGGCTTCGTCCAGCACCAGACCCAAGTCCTTGCGCATCCAGTCCACGGCAAAACCGAAATCAAACTTGTCTGCCACCATCGTCTTGCCGCGGTTGTCCATCTGCCAGCTTTGCGCCGCGCCTTTGCCGATGACATCCAACACCTGGCTCATGTCCAGCCCGGCACGCTGACCGAAAGCCACCGCTTCTGACAATCCTTGCACCAATCCTGCAATGCAGATCTGGTTCACCATTTTGGCCAGCTGGCCTGAGCCGCTGTCACCTAAGAGTGTGAACGCACGGGAAAACGCCATGGCCACCGGCTTGACCGCTTCAAAGGCAGTCGCGTCGCCACCGCACATGACGGTGAGCATGCCGTTTTGCGCACCCGCCTGTCCACCGGAGACAGGGGCATCGATGAACTGCAAGCCACGCGCCTGGGCCACTGCGCTTAACTCCCGCGCCACGTCGGCAGAAGCGGTGGTGTGATCCACAAAAATAGCTCCGGATTTCATGCCCGCAAAAGCGCCATCTGCACCCAAAACAACGCTGCGCAAATCCGCATCGTTACCGACGCAGCAAAACACAATGTCGGCGTTTAGCACAGCCTCACGCGGGGTGGCTGCGTGCGAATGGGCGCCCAGTTGGCTGCTGGCGCTCGCAAATTCTTCGCACCATGCTATGGATTTGGTAGCGGTACGGTTGTAGACCGCGACCTGGTGACCTGCGCGAGCCAGGTGCCCGGCCATGGGGTAGCCCATGACGCCCAAGCCTAGAAAGGCAACTGAGTAAGCGGGGGAGGGTTCGTAGGTTTTGTCGTTGATATTGGGCATGGTCACATGATGGCAAAGTTTTCAGTACCGGCCGACAAGTCGTGAGACTTGCCACGGTGGCTGTTGAGCTTGATCTGCAGGCGCAGGTCGTTGAGCGAGTCGGCATTGCGCAGCGCATCTTCATAGGTGATGGCGTGGCCTTCGTACAGATCGAACAGGGCCTGGTCGAAAGTTTGCATGCCTGCTTGGCGGCTCTTTTTCATGATCTCTTTCACTTCCGAGACTTCGCCCTTGAAGATCAGGTCGGAGATCAGTGGGGAGTTGATCATCACTTCCACCGCAGCAACGCGGCCCTTGCCGTCTTGCTTGGGGATAAGTCGTTGGGACACCATGGCCCGCAGGTTAAGCGACAAGTCCATCAGCAACTGGCTGCGACGCTCTTCGGGGAAAAAGTTGATCACGCGGTCCAGGGCCTGGTTGGCGCTGTTGGCGTGCAGGGTGGCCAAGCACAAGTGACCGGTTTCCGAAAATGCAATCGCGTGCTCCATGGTTTCGCGGTCGCGGATCTCGCCCATCAGGATCACATCCGGCGCCTGGCGCAGGGTGTTTTTCAGGGCGGCTTCCCAGCTGTCTGTGTCCAACCCGACTTCGCGTTGGGTGATCACGCAGTTCTTGTGGGCGTGCACGAACTCCACCGGATCTTCAATGGTGATGATGTGGCCATAGGAGTTTTCATTGCGCCAGTCCACCATGGCAGCCAGCGTGGTGGACTTGCCGGAGCCGGTTGCCCCCACCAGAATGCACAGCCCGCGCTTGGATTGCACAATGTCCTTGAGCACCGGCGGCACACCCAAACCGTCAATCGTGGGCAGCACCTGCGGGATCACCCGAAGCACCATGCCGACCTTGCCCTGCTGGATAAAGGCATTCACCCGGAAGCGGCCGATGGCAGCAGGTGCAATGGCGAAATTGCTCTCCTTGGAGCGTTCGAACTCGGCGATCTGCTTGTCGTTCATGATGGAACGCGCCAGCGCCATGGTGTGCGCCGCATTCAGTGGCTGGGGCGACACCTTGGTGACCTTGCCATCCACCTTGATGGCGGGCGGAAACTCGGCGGTGATGAACAAGTCGCTGCCATTGCGGCTGACCATCAGCTTAAGCAGATCGTTGATAAATTTCGTGGCTTGATCGCGTTCCATCAGAACACCTACCTTTCTGTCTAGCCTGGGAAGTTCTCAGGAATCTTGGCTTTGCTGCGTGCTTCAGCTGCACTGATCATGTTGCGCTTGACCAGTTCGGTAAGGTTCTGGTCCAGGGTCTGCATGCCCACGCTATTGCCGGTCTGGATGGCGGAATACATCTGCGCCACCTTGGCCTCGCGGATCAGGTTGCGGATGGCGCTGGTGCCCAGCATGATTTCATGCGCGGCCACGCGGCCCTGGCCGTCTTTGGTTTTGCACAAGGTTTGTGAAATTACGGCTTGCAGTGACTCGGACAACATGGCCCGCACCATTTCTTTTTCTTCGGACGGGAACACGTCAATGATCCGGTCAATCGTTTTGGCGGCACTTGAGGTGTGCAGAGTGCCGAACACCAAGTGCCCGGTTTCGGCGGCCGTCATGGCCAGGCGGATGGTTTCCAGATCGCGCATTTCACCCACCAGAATCGCGTCCGGGTCTTCCCGCAGCGCGGACTTCAGGGCGGCCGCAAAGCTCAGGGTGTGGGGGCCGACTTCGCGCTGGTTGACCAGGCATTTTTTGGATTCGTGCACGAATTCGATCGGGTCTTCCACCGTCAGGATGTGGCCGAACTCGGTCTCGTTCAGGAAGTTCACCATCGCAGCCAGAGTGGTGGACTTGCCGGAACCGGTGGGGCCGGTCACCAGTACCAGACCGCGGGGTTTCAAGGCCAGATCGGCAAAGATGCGCGGGGCGTTGAGCTGTTCCAGCGAGAGGATTTTGCTTGGAATCGTCCGGAACACTGCACCCGCACCGCGGTTGTGGTTGAAGGCGTTGACGCGGAAGCGGGCCAGGCCATCGATCTCGAACGAGAAGTCGATCTCCAGAAACTCTTCGTACATCTTGCGCTGGGTGTCGTTCATGATGTCGTACACCATGGCGTGAACCTGCTTGTGGTCCAGGGGTTCAACGTTGATGCGGCGCACATCGCCATGCACCCGGATCATCGGCGGCAGGCCTGCCGAGAGGTGCAAGTCAGACGCTTTGTTTTTGACGCTAAATGCGAGCAGCTGGGTAATGTCCACGGAGTCCTCTCTAGGCGAATGGCAGGTTTGTTACGCTCGGGAGATTATGACGATGATTGCCGACAATCTCCACGCTGTTGCACAGCGTATTGCGCAAGCGTGCACCCAGTCCGGACGGCCGGTGGACAGTGTGCGCCTGCTGGCTGTTTCCAAGACCTTCGGGCCTGAGGCTGTGCAGCAGGCGTTTGATGCCGGGCAGCGCGCCTTCGGCGAAAACTACATCCAGGAAGCGGTCGACAAGATCACTGCGCTCAGCGCCCTGCCCATTGAGTGGCACTGCATAGGCCCTATCCAGAGCAACAAGACCCGCCTGGTGGCCGAGCATTTTCAGTGGGTCCAAACGGTGGACCGGCTCAAAATTGCCCAGCGCCTGAGCGACCAACGCCCGCCGCACTTGCCGCCTTTGCAGGTGTGCATCCAGGTGAATGTGGACGGTGGCCCCACCAAGTCCGGCGTCAGCCCGCAAGAAGCGGTGGCGCTGGCACAGGCGGTGGCGGAACTGCCGCGCCTGCAGCTCCGGGGCATCATGTGCATCCCGGAGCCTGCTCCTGATTTTATAGCTGCTCGCGCAGTATTCATGAGCGCCAAGTCCGTATTTGATGCCATCGTGGCGCAAGGGCTGCCGCTCGATACGCTCTCCATGGGCATGAGTGGTGACCTGGATGCGGCGATTGCCGGCGGCAGCACCATGGTGCGGGTGGGCAGCGCGATTTTCGGGGCCCGCCCAACCCCGGCGACTGCTTAAGTCCGCACTCGGCCGTCGCCGGTCAGCATGGACATCTCCACAAAGGTGGATGCTGCATGGTCAGAGCGGGAAAAGTTCACGTTGAAGCCGCCGAATGGCTGGCCGTTGATGCTTTCCATGGCGGCAACCAGCGCATCTGCCCCGCCCTTGCCACCACTGCGGCGCAGGGCCTCAGCCACCACTTTGGCGGCAATGTAGCCCTCCATGCTGGAAAAGTTGGCTTGTACCGCGCCGTTGGTCTTGCGCACTGCTTCGGCAAACTCGCGGGAAATTGGTTTGTTGCCCACATAGGGCGAGGGCACTACTTGGGACACCACCACGCCGGCGCCGTCCTTGCCCAGTTCGTCGGCCAAAGCTTGGGTGCCCACGAAGGACACGTTGTAAAACCCGCCGCCGTAGCCAGCCTTGCGGGCCGCACGGATGTACGCCGCGCTGGACTTGTAGGCCGTGATTTGCACCACCGCTTCGGGGGCCGCCGCGTTGAGAGTCTCTACCGCTTTGGCCACGTCGACTGAATTGCGCTCCACGGTGGCAAGTGCCACGGGCTTGAGGTTCAGGGCCGTCAGAGCAGCCTGCACGCCGTCCAAGCCGGCTTTGCCGTAGGCGTCGTTCTGGTAGAACACGGCCACTTTGGTAATGCCCACGTTGTGTAGCTGCTTGACGATGAGGGCAGTCTCGTCGTTGTACGAGGCGCGCACATGGAAGGCGAAGCGGTTGAACGGGTTGCGCAGCGCCATGGCACCGGTAAACGGGGCAATGAAAGGGACCCGGGCCTTGGTGGCCAGCGGCAAGGCTACGGCACTGGTGGGGGTGCCTACAAAAGCGAACAGGGCGGTGACCTCTTCTTCCAGCAGTTTGCGGGTGTTTTCTTCGCAGCGGCCCGGTTCGTACCCGTCGTCCAGCTTGCGGATCTCCACACTGCGACCGCCGATACCGCCTTGGGCGTTGAGCTGATCGAAATACAGCTTGGCGCCCGCGTGGAGCTGGATGCCGAGTTGGGCAGCGGGGCCGGTGAAAGCGGCAGACTGGCCGAGCACGATTTTGTCGGACTGGGCATGGACTGCGGGGAAGCCGGTCAGCGCTGTAGCGCCGGCGGCGAGGGTGAAATGACGTCGGTTAAGCATCCTGTCATTCTCCCTGAATAGTTGTAACAGCCGTGGCGCTTGTTACAACTTGAGATGGGTGGTGTTTTTCACTTCTTCCATCACCGCGTAGGTGCGGGTCTCGCGCACGCCGGGCAGTTGCCAGAGCACGGTGCCGGCAAAGTGCCGGTAGGCGGCCATATCGGCCATGCGAGTTTTGAGCAGGTAATCAAAGCCACCAGCCACCATGTGGCACTCCATGATTTCGGAGTGCACTTGCACGGCGGCTTTGAATGCCTCAAAGACATTAGGTGTGGTGCGGTCCAGTAGCACCTCGACAAACACCATCATCCCCGCGCCCAGCTTGAGCGGGTTCAGTCGGGCCTCATAACCCAATATGTAGCCTTCCTTGCTGAGCTTTTGTACGCGGGCGAGTACGGCAGTGGGTGAGAGCCCCACCGCCTCCGCTAGCTTCAGGTTGGCAATGCGCCCGTCGGCTTGCAGGAAGCTCAGGATGCGCAGGTCAATGCGGTCGAGTTCGGTGTGTTCATTCACACCCTGAGCTTACTTCAGCTTGAAGAACGACACCTCTTCCGCCAGGCGCGTTGCCTGGTCAGACAGGGCAGATGCCGCCGCAGCGGTCTCCTCTACCAGCGCAGCGTTTTGCTGGGTGTTCTGGTCCAGGTCGTGCACGGCAGCGCCCACCTGGTTCACCCCGAGTGATTGCTCCTTGGTGGCATTGGCGATTTCGGTCATCAGCGTATCGATGCGACCTGCGTTGTTGACGATGTCTTCAATCGCACTACCTGCTTCACCCACCACCTGGGTGCCACGTTCCACCTGCTCGATGCTGGCATTGATCAGGCTCTTGATTTCTTTGGCTGCTTCGGCGCTACGCCCGGCCAGCGATCGCACTTCACTGGCTACCACCGCAAAACCACGACCCTGCTCTCCGGCGCGCGCGGCTTCTACCGCAGCATTCAGGGCCAGGATGTTGGTCTGAAAGGCGATGCCGTCAATCACGCTGATGATGTCGGCAATCTTATTTGACGAGGCATTGATGCCCTGCATGGTGCTCACCACCTGCGAGATCACTTCACCACCGCGCTTGGCAGACTGGGCGTTCGAGCGAACGATCTCGGCTGCGCCTGCCACGGTGTCCGAGGTGCGCTGCACAGTCTCGGAGATTTGCGTCATGGTGGCTGCGGTTTGTTCCAGCGCAGCGGCGCTGGCTTCGGTGCGGCGGGACAGGTCTTGCGAGGCCGAGGCAATCTCTTCGCTCGCGGTATTCACATTGCCCGCTCCGTCGAGGGTGTTGCGCACGATCACGCGCAGGCTGGCTTCCATGTCCCGCAGTGTGATCATGAGGTGGGCGGCTTCGTCCTTGCCCCATGGGGTGGGCGCAGTCACCAGGTTGCCCTTGGTGATTTGCTCCAAGTGGCCTGTGACCTCGCGCAGACCGCCCATCATCACCTTGTAAAACGCCAACAGCATGTAGAAGGCAACAGCGACAAAAAAGCCGGACAGCGCTATGTCTTTCCATAGCTCTTTTTCAAGTTCCACGATCCGCTCGCCCAAGCGCAGTTCCAGCTGCAGCATCATTTTTTCATTCAGTTGGCGCTCTGCGTCCAGCGCGGAAGAGCCGAGTTTGAGATAGGCGTCAGCATCCCCCGAAAGAGTCTCACTCACCACTTGTTTACGGCTTGCGTCCTGAAAGGCATCGTAGGCGTCATCATTGGCTTTCATGCCGTATTTCGCGTCGGCTTCGGGGGTGCCGCCGGTGGCGCGGATGTAGGCGTTTTCAACTATGTTGTCCACGAAGCGCAGGATGCCGAAGTTCTCGTCAATCCGCTCCCGCGAGTACTCGGTTTTCTTGCCTGCCTTCAAAGTCGTCCATCCGAGTACCGAGAGTTCCGACACGTTTTCCATTTGTTGCGGGCCGAATAGCACCGCGTAGTTCATCAGGTGGAAGGTTTCCAGCTGAGGGTCCAGGGCGAGTTCGGAGGTGTCGGAGACGTGTTCACCCAGCGCCAGCAAGGCATCGATGAATTCGTCGTGGGCCTCGAAGCTGGCTTCATCGTCTTTGCCAATCGGGTTGGCCAACAGTGCTTGGTGCAGTTTCTCGGCTTTTGCCAGTCCTTGCGCCGTATCCAGGAACTTGCCCAGTTCTTTGTCTGCCGCAAGTAATTTGCCGAACCCCTGGGTCACTGCCGTCTGACTAGTACTGAGTTCAGGGGATTTAGTGATGACTTGCAGCCGGCGCAACTGCGCTAGGCGTATAAGTTCGTGCAGGGGTTTGACATAGGCCACACCCTGCAGCTCGTGCCGTGTGGATGCAATTTGGGCCCGGGTATTGCCCCAGATATCCGCCAGCAGCAGCAAGATGGGAAGCAGGAACATGACCGCAATCCAAGCCGACTTGGCGGGAAAACTCAGGCTGCGGAATAACCTTACGCCCGGGGACAGCCAGCCGTGGTAACGAAAGAAGGAACCAAACCCGGCGTCGCCGGCCAACGTCGTCTTGCTCACGAAATCCCCTTTATTAAGCGGGTTAATTTGAACGAATCATAACGGCGCGATGCTGATTCAAACGAATTTGAAAAGGAGCAATGTCGCCTCATTCAGACGCCCCTAGACACTAGTTCACGGGCAGCCCACGATGAGTAGCAATAGAAAACGTCGTATTCAAGTAATTCCGAAACAAGCTCGGCAAACCTGAAAACAAAGCCCATGTTTGAAAGCACGATTTTGCCGAAATTAATACAAAAACGCAATAATTAATCTAATTTGTATTGCATGCTTTCGAAGTTGAGCGGTGAGTAGCTGGGAAAGGCGAAGGGATATTGAATTCACTATCTATGGGTAAAAATATAGTGAAAAATTCAGCTCAAGCACCGAAAGAATAGGGACATATCATTTCGTTGCCTTGTGCAGGAGTCGCTATGTCCCAGTCCACCCGTTCTACCGCGTTCACCCCCGTCCCACCCCGTTTGCCCACGCCCTATCGCGCGGAAGACCATATCGTCTCCCACCGTTTGCAGGTGTTGGAAGGCGCGCTCGACTGGGCCCAAGCCGCCCGTAGCGCCGAGCCTTGGGTGCAAGCTGTTCGTGACAACCCACCACCCTTCTGGGCGATGGAAAGCCTGCTCAAGGAATACCCCATTTCCAGTGCTGAGGGCTTGGCCCTGATGCGCCTAGCTGAGGCGCTGCTGCGCGTGCCGGATGCCGAAACCGCGATTGCGCTCACCACCGACCAACTGGGCCGCGCTGACTTTGAGGCCAGCGGCGACAAGGTGCTCTCCCGCCTGTCCAGCACCGCCATTGCCCTGTCGAAACACTTTTTGCCGGATGCTCAGAACGAGCCCGGCTTGATGGCCAAGCTCGGCGCCCGCACCGTGGTGGCCGCCACCTTGCGCGCGGTGCAGCTGCTGGGCCGTCAGTTTGTGCTCGGGCAGACCATGCCGGAGGCGATGAAAGAGGCCGATGTGTCTCGCAAAAAGGCCAATGTGCGCTTCAGCTACGACATGCTGGGCGAAGGCGCCCGCACCGACAAGGACGCGCTGCGCTACCTCAAGAGCTATGCGGATGCTATTGAATTCATAGCTGCTCGCGCAAACAAGACGGGCGCTTTGGCCGAAAACGATGGCATTTCCATCAAGCTCAGCGCCCTGTACCCCCGCTATGAAGACGCACACCGGCAAGCAGTCTTGGACGAGTTGGTGCCCCGCGTCTGGACGCTGTGCGAGGCCGCGGCTGCCGCCAACATCAACCTCACCATCGACGCTGAAGAGGTGGACCGCCTGGAGCTGTCACTCGAAGTTCTGGAGGCTCTGCTGGTGAAAGTGGCTGCGCACTGCCCGCAGTGGGCCGGACTGGGGCTGGCCATGCAGGCTTACCAGACCCGTGCGCAGGAGTTGATCGAGCACATCACTCTGCTGGCCCGCAAATACAAAATCAAGCTGATGTGCCGCCTGGTCAAAGGCGCTTATTGGGATGCCGAAGTCAAGCGCGCCCAAGAGCTGGGCCTGCCGCACTACCCCGTGTTCACCCACAAGCACCACACCGATGTGTCCTACCTGGCCTGCGCCCGTGCGCTGCTGGCGGTGCCCGATGCGATTTACCCCCAGTTCGCCGGCCACAACGCCGGCACTATCGCCGCCATCCTGCAAATGGGCGCCAAAACGGGCGCGCCCTTTGAGCTGCAGCGCCTGCACGGCATGGGCGAGGGCATCTTCCGCGAAGTGCTCAAAAACCCCTTGGTCGCTTGCCGCGTCTACGCCCCGGTGGGCGCCCACAAAGATTTGCTGGCCTACCTCGTGCGCCGCCTGCTCGAGAACGGCGCCAATTCCAGCTTTGTGCACCAACTTGCCGACGAGTCGGTGGGCATGAGTGAACTGCTGATTTCGCCTTTGCGCCTGGAGCCACACCCCAGCCTGCCGTTGCCGGCCGACCTGTTCGGCAAGCACCCCGGCAGCCGCGCCAACAGCACCGGGCTGGACCTGACGGTAGCCGACATGCGCGATCCACTGCTGGCCGCGTTGCAGACCGCGCCCGTGCCAGTGGTGCCGGAGTTTGATGTCAAAAACATCCCCGGCGCTTATGCAAGCTGCGCGAGCAGCTATCAAAAGTGGAGCAAAGTGCCGGTGGAAGAGCGCGCTGCCACCCTGCGCCGCGCGGCTGATGCGCTGCAAATCGCCATGCCGCAGTTCTGCGCGCTCTTGGTGAAAGAAGCCTTCAAGACCTGGGGCGACGCGGTCAGCGAAGTGCGTGAGGCGGTGGACTTTTTGCGCTACTACGCCGACGAGGCGCAGCGCATCATGCAGCCCATTTCGTGCCCTGTCGTCGCTAACGCGCAAGTGGGTTTCCAGTATGGCGTGACCGGCGAAACTAACACCTTGCGTCTCACGTCACGAGGCGTGTGGGTGTGCATCAGCCCGTGGAACTTCCCGCTGGCCATCTTCATGGGCCAGGTCGCTGCCGCACTGGCTACCGGCAACACTGTGCTGGCCAAGCCGGCTGAGCAAACGCCCGGAGTGGCAAAAGCCGCCGTGGATTTGATGGTCGCGGCCGGTGTGCCTGCAGATGCGCTGCAGCTCTTGCACGGCGCTGGCGAGACCGTAGGCGCAGCACTCGTCGCTCAGCCCGGCGTGGCCGGTGTGGTGTTCACCGGCTCCACCCAAGTGGCCAAAATCATCCAGCGCGCGCTGGCCGCCAAAGACGGCCCTATCGTCCCGCTGATTGCCGAGACCGGCGGCATAAACGCCATGCTGGTCGACAGCAGCGCGCTGCCCGAGCAGGTGGTGGACGCTGTGGTGATGAGCGCCTTCCGGTCCGCCGGCCAACGCTGCTCCGCGCTGCGCTTGCTGGTGGTGCACAGCGCGATTGCCGATGGCGTTATCGAGATGCTGCAGGGCGCCGCCCAAGAGCTGCGCATTGGCAACCCGGCGGACTTGGCAACCGACCTCGGACCGGTGATTGACCGCGAGGCGTTTGACAACATCCAACGCCATATCAGTCGCCTGAAAAATGAGTCAAAGGTGCTGGTCGGAGCGGGCGCGGCAACGCGTTTTGCGCAGGTCAAGGAGGAGCCCGCAACGCGGGCGGGGGACACGGAGCAAAACGCGTTGTCGCGTCCGCTCATAGCTAACCTGATCGCGCCCCATGCGTTTGAGGTGGAAAGCATCGCGCAAGTGAAGGCCGAAATCTTCGGCCCCGTGCTGCAAGTGGTGCGCTGGGGCACGGGGGATACCAGCAACCCCGAGGACGTGATCCACCAGATCAACGCCCTGGGCTACGGCCTGACGCTGGGCATCCAGACCCGCATCGACAGCCGGGCCCAAGCACTGGCCGCTGCTGCGCACGTGGGCAACATCTACATCAACCGCAACATGATTGGCGCGGTGGTGGGTGTGCAGCCCTTCGGTGGCGAAGGTTTGTCAGGCACCGGCCCCAAAGCCGGTGGCCCGCACTACCTGTACCGCTTCTGCGCCGAGCAAACTGTGACGGTGAACACCACTGCGGCAGGGGGAAATGCGGCGCTGCTGGCGAGTTTCCATTGAATGTTCCGTCACACCTAAGCTGCGGGTTGGATGCACCTCGTCAATCAACAAGAGGCATTTCGGATTCGAAAAAGCATTCACTAAATTGGCGCAGTTGGGTTAGGGTTAGGGTTAGGGTTAGGGTTAGGGTTAGGCGTTGGACTAGGTGTCGGGTTAGAAGTGACAGCAGCGGGCACGATGGATGCTTTTCCCACACTAGAAACATTGTTCCCACTGATCGTGATGGACTGCCGTAAATCCGGCAATTCAAGGCTGGCCAGGGGGGCTGTCTCGCGGGGCAGGGTGTTGTTGTCCTGCACAACTACGGTTTGACCCACGCCCAAGCCCACACAACCGGCCCGGTTGCAGACCTCAATTTCATCGAGCTCCCCAGAGACGCTTACCGACCCATCCGGGTTGTAGACACTGCTGAAGCCCGACCCCCGGATACCGATGGTCGAGGCGGAGGTTTGCACTTTGTAGTTGTCCCGGTTGCGCTTGCCAATCAGTCCGGTAATGGCCCGCAAGCCTCCGCGTACAAAGTTCACCAGAAAAGTGTCCTGAGAGCCGTCTTTGGCGTCTACATAACGCTGAATGACCAACTGGCTATCGGGGCTGAGGGACATGACGCCACCGTCGGTGAACTTCACCTGCGCGCGCCCTTGGGGACCTGTGCTAAGCACGTCACCGCTTTCAACAGAGTCGCCTTTGGCAAGTGGGGTGTTCTTGCCGGACCGCTGCACCTGGACTTCACCAAAAGTGAATTGCGCGACCCCCGCCGCTGCATGGCCATCGAGCGACACGCTGCCAAGCAGGACCAGGACTGTGAGGCAGGCCAGTGCGCGTGGGGAAAGTAGAGTTCGCATAATTACGTTTCCTCGTCGCAGTGTCAGAAATCACGCCGCACAGCGATGGATGCGCTGGTCTTGGCGTAGGTGTTGATGCTGATGGTCGAGTCGCTCCGGACCCAGGTGAGCAGTGGGGTGATCCGCCATTGGGGCGCCGGCACCCAGGAAAGTCCGATGTCAAACATGTTCTGCTTGTCGTTACGGGTGGCCTGGAACAGACTGTCGTCTCCACCATATGTTCGGTTTTCGAAGCCCCAGCCTGCGAAACCGGCGAGGGTGGATGTCCAAGCCATTTGTGCACCCAGTCGCACGCCGCCCAGGTTGTGCCCCAGAACATTCTGGTCTGCGGCAAAAGGGCGTTCGTTGCCCACATACAGGCCGCCGTATGCCGTTACCCCGGAGGGGAACACCTGAACGTAGGTACTGCCGATCACTTGGCGCTTCATGTCGCGCACCGATTGGCTGGCATAGCGCAACTCGCCGAGCTGAACAAAAGTGCCGAACTGCCGGAAACCGTCCAGTCGGTACACCCACTCACCCAAAAGCCCGCCTTGTTGACGGAATGCATTGCTATAGAGCTCTTCATTAACAGCCTGCCAGCCCAGGCTGAACTCGCTCTTCTCATGGCGGTAACTGACGCCGCCCAGCAATGCATAGCTGCGAGTATCGAACTGGTTTGTGCTGTTCTCATGGGCCCGCAGGCCTGCGCTGGCCCTGCCATACAAGGACCATGCGTGTGTCAGCGCGTGACGGGTGGAAATGCCGGTGCGGACGGTGGCAAAGTTGGCGCGCTGTTTGAGGCCATCTGCGTTGAGCGACACCACAGACCCTCCGAAGGCCGGGACAGCTACGGTGTTTTCATCCGGCGCGCCGTTGACGTTGGTGTCCATGCCAAAAGAGCCCTCAAGGTACGCCTTGAAGTTCCTGCGACCTTTGGCGTCCACCTTGTCCAGGGACTGCAGGAACTGATCCATGGTGCTCGACACCTCAACCGGCGCACCCTCTGCGCGCGCGCGGCTCAATACTTCTCTTGCCTGGGCGCTTTGCCCGACCGCATACAGGGCGCGCGCCAATTCGGTACTGGCTTGCCTGTTATCGGGTTGAACCAGCAGAACCCGCTCTAACGCAAAAATCGCACGACTGAATTGCTTGGTCCGATTGGCTGCAATACCGAGTGCCAAGTCGAAATCCGCGTCGCCTGCGCGCCTCTCCTCCAAGGCGACAAGGCGATCAAACGCCTCGGCGGGCTTGCCGGCCAGTGTGTCTGCCATGGCCTTGACGATGGTGTCATCAATCTCAGCGTGTGCTGTCACACAGAGGGGCATCAACCCCGCCAGCAGCCAAGTTCTTGCGACTCTCATTCATCCCCCTTGCTGCACTCTAAAAGTGATCTCAATTCTGTTGATTTTATGAACGCAAGCTGCAAGCCCAGTGACCGTTGAGCGGATAGCGTACTGCGCTGCCATAAGCGCGGCATAAAACCAACAATGGCGGCGAGAAAAACCGCTCGCGCGTGCTCAAGCGGTGTGGATTCTCAAGCTCCGCCTCAGCAAGCTGCGCAACTTGGCAGGTTGGAGAGGCTTTTTCAGCAAGACGAGACCGGCCCGATGGGCTTGGTGCTTAACGTCTTCTTCGAGGTCTCCGGTAATGAGGCAGGCCGGCACCTCACGCCCCAATTGTTCGCGCAAAGCCAATATGGCGCCTATCCCGTTTTGTTTGTTGCGCAGGCGGAAGTCACTGATGATGAAGTCCGGTGCGTCGCCGGATTGGGCGGCGTCGAGAGCTTGGGCGGCATCTTCAAACAGGCGGGCCCGGCACCCCCAGGATTCCAGCAAACCTTGCAGGGCCTGCCCGCCTAGCAGGTTGTCCTCGATCAGCCAGATCTTGCTGTCTTGCACGTCGCCTGTGGCGGACTGCTCGTCTGCCAGTGCAATAGCGGTAGCTTCCGGGCGGGCGAGGGTGGTTGTTGCCGTCACAGTAATGCGGGTGCCGCAGCCCAGACTGGAACGCAAGGCCAAGGGGTGCCCGAGCAATCGGCAGGAGCGATCCACCATACTCAGGCCGAGGCCCAGCCCTTTGGCCCGATCACGCTCCGGATTTTCAACCTGGAAGAATTCCTCGAATACGGTTTGGTGCAGCGACTGGTCAATTCCTATGCCGCTGTCCCACACCTGAATGTGTGCCTGCCCCCCTTGCCCGCCTGGTCTGCAGCTTACCAGCACGGTACCGCGGGGCGTGTATTCCAAGGCATTGCTAACCAGATTCAGCAACACGCGCTGCAACAACACCGGGTCGCTCTTGACCCAGAGTGGCGTGGGGCGGATGCGCAAGTGCAGACCCTTGGAGACAGCCGTATTGGAGAACAGCAGTCGGAGCTGTTCAAAGATGTCATTGACGCATACCGGCCGAAGCGCGTTGCCCGACGCATTGGATTCGAGCCGCGAGTAGTCAAACAAGACGTCCAGCAGTTCCTGCAGCGCCTGTGCGGACGCCGTTACGCCTTGCACCAGCGCAGCGCCCCCTTCCCGGTCCTGCGTACCCGCATTCCGCTCGGAATGAATCTGGCTCAGCCGAGCGACGAACATGCCCAAAGCGTGGGCGGGCTGGCGCAAGTCATGGCTGGCGGCCGCCAGAAAGCGGGATTTGGCGACATACGCTGCCTCGACCCGCTCGTTGGCAATTTGTAGTTCACGGTTGCGCGACTCGGACTCCAGCAAAGCCTGATTTTTCGTGCTCTCGAAAATCTGGGTGAGTACAAAGAGCAGGAGCACGAAGCCAAAGAGGCTGTTGCTGAAAAACACGTGTGTCAGCTCCACGTTGTAACGCACTGGTGGTGTGAGGCCCAGGGATGGCATAACCCCGAACGTCACAACGGCGGCCAGTGTCATGCTGAGCCAGAAAACCGTTTTTGCGGTAAAACCGAAAAGCAGCGTGGCCGCAATCGGGGCCAGTGCAATCCATACGATGACCGGAGACTGAACGCCCCCTGAGAAATAGGTCACTCCTACCACCGCCGCAAAGCAAATGGCGGTTTGCGCCATGGCCAGTCGGTTGTAGTGGTGCTGGTTGCGTAGGCGCGATAACCAGAGTTGGTTGGCCATCAGCAATGCGCCGTTACCCACCATGATCCAGATGCCGGGGTAAAAGCCCATCAGCCAGTTAAAGCCCGCATAGAGCAGACTCGACGACGCTACCGCGGAACCAAAGTGGCTCAGCAGTTTCTGCTTTTTCGGGTCCAATGCCCGCTCCTCGGGCCGATTCACTCGCGCGCGGCTTCCATGAAGTCCGGGACATACGGTGTTCCGCCCAGCACCTGCCGCAAGGCGTGGCGCATGGTGCGCAAGCCTGCAGATTTGGGGCAATACCCATCGGCACCGGCTTCCATGGCGGCATGGAAGTCTGCGGGGTCTTCAGACCCGGATACCACCAGAACCGGTAAGGCAGGCTGTATCTGTCTGATCTGGCGTATGGTCGGGATGCCTCCCAATGGCACCATCTCCAGGTCCACCAAGACCGCTTTGATCCGTGGATGCGCTTCCAGGAGCTCCAGCCCGCGTGCACCGTCGCCAGCTTCCAGAATTTCAACTCCTTCTTGCAGTTGACGCAGGGCCGCTACCATGCCTTGGCGCACGATGGGGTGGTCATCAATCACAAGCAGTTGCATGCCTTGGAGTGTAGTCGCCGGAACCCAGCGCCCACCTAAACCTGGGTCCGACAGCAAGGCTTGCAGTTGGCTTGCCGGTAATGGTCGAGAGAAAAAATAGCCTTGCGCAAAGTCGCAGCCGGCTTCAATGAGTAGATCGCGCTGCTGCGCAGTTTCCACACCTTCCGCCACGACCCGCAGTCCCAACGCGTGGGCCATCACCACCATCGCTTTGCATAGTACAAATTGGGTGCCCCCGGGCTCCAGCCCCTGCACAAACGACTGGTCTATCTTGATGAAGTCGATGTCCAGTTTCTGCAGGTAGGCGAGTGAGGAGTACCCGGTTCCGAAGTCGTCGAGCGCGACCTGAATGCCTGAGTCACGCCACTCCAGCAATTGCGCAGACACTGCCTCATTGGTTTCGAGCAGTAGGCCTTCGGTAATTTCGACAACCAAGCTCATCCCCGGAAGACCCATGGCCTCCAAACGCTGGACCCACGAGGCTTCTGCAGGGCACCGGCGGCGGAATTGCACTGGCGAGCTGTTCATGCTGACCTGGAAATGCGGATGCAAACCGGTGCGCCAGATTTGTAGTTGTTGCGTGACAGCAGTGAACACCCACTCGCCGATGTCAACGATCAAGTCGCTGGCTTCAGCGATCGGAATGAAGTCTGCCGGGCTGATCATCCCTCTTGTGGGATGCCGCCAGCGCAATAGTGCCTCCGCTTTGCGGACCTCCCCATTGCGGAGGTCGACTATCGGCTGGTAGTGCAGCTCAAACTGTTGGCCGGTCAGAGCCTCGTGCAAGTCATTGGTGATTCTGGCGCGTTGCACGGCAGCTTCATGCAGGGCCGGGGTGAAAAAACTGTAACGGTTGCGGCCGGCGCCCTTGGCCTCGTACATGGCCTGATCTGCGTTTTTGTACAGGGTTTCTACTTCGGTACCGTCCTCCGGACAGATCGTGACGCCAATGCTGGCCGATACAAAAACCCGTTCCCGGTGCAGTGCAAAAGGGCTGGAGAGGGTGACCAACAGTTTTTGGAGCAGCGGCTCCAGATGCTCGCCGGTCTCCAGCTCTGTAATCAGAAGAGTGAACTCGTCGCCACCCATTCGCGCAACGGTGTCGTGTTCTCTGACACATGCGCGCAGTCGGCTTGCCGCCTCTACGAGGAGCAAGTCTCCCGCATCGTGCCCCATCGTGTCATTCACTTCCTTGAAATGGTCAAGGTCAATAAACAAGACGGCCATTTTTTTGCCATCACGCCGGTTGCGTTTGATTTCCTGCTCGATGCGGTCGCGCAGCATGCGCCGGTTGGGCAGGCCGGTGAGCGGGTCGAAATACGCTTGCTGGCGGACAAGCGCCTCGGCTTGTTTGCTGGACGTGATGTCGGTGTGCGTACCCACCATACGCAGGGGCTTGCCTGTCGCATCCCGGCTCACCACCATGCCACGGGTCAATATCCATTTCCAGGTACCGTCTTTGCAGCGCACCCGGTGTTCGTTGCGGTAGGTCGGTGTGATCCCGTCGAAATGGGACTGCCGGTCATTGAGCATCTGCGCGAGATCGTCCGGGTGGGTGCGGCTGTCCAGCGCATCAGGGTTCTGCTGGAGCTCTTCTTCGGTAAACCCGTACATTTCCAGCAGACGCTTGGAAAAAAACTCTCTGCCTTCCTGGACATGCCAGTCCCAGATTCCGTCTCCGGTGCTCTCCATGGCGAGCTTCCAGCGCTCTTCACTCTGTTGGAGCAGCGTCTCCGCTTGCTTTCGCTCTTCAATGTCGACGTGGGTGCCGATCATCCGCAAGGGTTTGCCCGCGTTGTCTCTGCGCACCACCATGCCACTGGTCAGAATCCACTTCCAACTGCCATCTTTGCAGAGTAGCCGCAATTCGGTGGAATAGATCTCGGTCTTGCCTTCAAGGTACAGGTTGAATGAGCGCTCCACTCGCTCTCGGTCTTCCGGGTGAATGCGCTGCACAAAACTGCGGTTGTGTGCCTCAATCTCACCGTAGCTGTAACCCAGCATCTCCTGCCACCGGTGGGAGTGGAACTGCTCACCGGTTTGCATGTTCCAGTCCCATGCGCCGGCTCCGGAGCCTTCCAAAGCAAGTTTCCACAGACTTGCGTCGTTCTCATCGAAACGAGTTTCGCCACCGGTTGGGGGCTTGGCGTCATGGATGAAGGGTTTTGGAGGAGTCACAGTCGTGGACAGAGTGATATTTTCACTTTACCCGAAGGAGCGCTCGCTGACGCAGCGTGATGTGTGAAATTTATTAGGCGCGGGCGTGCGAAAAGCCTTGGATTTGCAGGTCTCATTCGATGAATCATTGAGCACTGCAGGGGTTAAATTTATTTAATTCATTAAAAATGTAAGGATGAGCCATGGCCAATGCTCGAACCCGCACCAGTACTGAAGCTCTTGCCATGCTGGGAGATCGCGTTCTCCTCAGCTATATCGTCCTCTCCGCGGTAGCGGCTGTAATTTTGGGCTTTTCCTTTGTGGACAGCGGATTGGCCATAGGCGCCACGGTAGTGCTGCTGGGAGCCGCGATCGGCGTATTTGCTGTTGCTCGTTACACCGTGTTGAGCCGCTTTGTGTTGGCATTTATTCTGGTGGCTTTCGTTGCGCTGCACATTCAGTTGGCGCGTGGCATGGAAGAGATGCACTTCGGTGTGTTCGTGTCACTCGCACTCTTTTTGACCTACCGCGATTGGCGCGTCATAGTGTTCGGAGCCGTTTTGTTCGCAGTTCACCACGTGGCCTTTGACCGACTGCAGGCGGCAGGTTTCGGCTTGTATTGCATCAGCGAGCCCGACTTCGGTCGTATCGTGATCCATGCGGTTTACGTCATCATCCAGACGAGTGTGGAGTCGGTCATGGCGATCAACATGGCGCGTGCTGCCCGTGAGGGGGACGAGTTGCGGGTGCTCGTGGCTCAAGTCAATCGTGATGCCACCATTGACCTGAATGTCCATGACGTAAAAACCACCACCAAAGGCGGTGACATGTTGCGCGAGACCTTGGCCCGAATGGAAGTCGCGGTCGCAGCGGTGCGCAGCAACTCTGCAAGCATCGAGGTGGCTTGCTCTGAAATCGCCAGCGGCAACCAAGACTTGAGCAACCGGACAGAGCAGACGGCTGCCAATTTGCAGCGTACCTCCAGCAGCATGACCCAGCTGACCAGTGCGGTCCAACAGTCCGCAGAAAATGCGCGGGAGGCCAACCAACTGGCCATGACGGCCAGTACCACCGCCACCAAGGGTGGCGAAGTGGTGAGCCAAGTGGTCCAGACCATGCAGGGCATCAACGAAGCCAGCCGAAAGATCAGCGACATCATCAGCGTGATCGACGGCATCGCTTTTCAGACCAATATCCTTGCCTTGAATGCGGCGGTGGAGGCCGCACGTGCCGGCGAGCAAGGCCGTGGCTTTGCCGTGGTGGCAAGCGAGGTCCGCTCACTCGCTGGCCGAAGCGCAGAAGCCGCAAAGGAAATCAAGACCCTCATCAACGCCAGTGTTGAGCGCGTGGAACAAGGCAGCGCACTGGTGAACCATGCAGGGGAGACCATGACGGAAGTCGTGACCAGCATCCGCCGTGTGACCGACATCATGAGTGAGATCAGCGCCGCCAGTACCGCTCAGGCCCAAGGCGTCAGCGAGGTCAGTGAAGCGGTCACGGAGATGGACCAGGCGACACAACAGAACGCGGCGCTGGTGGAAGAGATGGCAGCGGCAGCCGGCAGCTTGCGTAGCCAGGCCCAAGAGCTGGTACAGACGGTTTCGGTGTTTCACCAATAAGCGGCAACAGGCCTGATCTGCCCTTATGTCTCCCGGTCTTTTCCGGCTGAGGCATGATCAGTGCGTCCATTGTTTCTGGTCGCGCTATGTCCTCTGAACTCCGTCCTGCACACCGGTTCGCCAACTCCGATCCCGGGGTGGTGATCGGTAATTTCCCGTGGTACGAGATGGTCTGGCGCTCGCTGAGAGGTGATTTCAAGCCCAAGGCTGAACCCGCAGACGGGTATGCCGGCTTTGAAAAGGCCTGGTCGGTGCCTGTTGATCACGCGCGGCTGCTGCAGCGGCAGGATGCGCCTCGCGTGACCTGGCTGGGTCATGTGACTGTTCTGTTGCAAGTGGCCGGACTCAATGTGTTGATGGATCCGACCCTCGCCGATTTTGCCGGCCCCATGGGCAAGTTCGGCGCACGCCGCAGAGTGCGTGCTCCCCTCAGCCCTGAGCAATTGCCGCCCATTGATCTGGTGCTTATTTCGCACAACCATTACGACCACTTGTGCCATGCCACGATCACGCGCCTGTTGGCTGCGGGCCAGACCCCTGATTTTCTGGTGCCCAAGGGCCTGAAAGCCTGGTTTGATCGCCGGGGTATTGCCAACGTGACCGAGTTGGATTGGTGGCAGTCCGTGGACATGCCCCACAAGGTCAAGCTGCACTTCACGCCATCGCAGCATTGGAGCCGGCGCACACCCTGGGATACCAATGCATCGTTGTGGGGCGGATATTGCCTGGAGTGGTCACGTCCCGGGGCTCAGCCGTGGCGCTTCCTATTCCCCGGCGATACCGGCTACAGCAAGGACTTCAAAGACATACGCCAGCGCATAGGCGCCATGGACTTTGTGGCTTTGCCCATAGGCGCTTATCTGCCACGTGACTTCATGAAACCCATGCATGTGAACCCGACCGATGCGGTGCAGATGCTGCTGGATCTGGATGCGCCGCTGGCAATGGGTGTGCACTGGGGCACCTTCATGCTTACTCAAGAAGCCTTTGACCAACCGCCACACGATCTGGCCGCTGCGCTGCAGGCTCAAGGGCTGGCGCAAGATCGCGTGTGGTTGTTGCGGCATGGCGAAACCCGCGCCATACCGCTGCCTGCCTGAGCGGCGTTATGCCGCGCGGGGCTTGACCTTGGAGGCTGCCAGCTTCGCGTTGGTACGCGCCGTGTCGGTATCGGTCGCGCGGGCCAAGGCCACACCCATGCGTCGCTTGGTAAAGCTCTCGGGTTTGCCGAACAGGCGCAGGTCAGTGTTGGGCACACGCAGGGCTTCTTCCACACCATCAAACACAATGCCCTTTGCATCCACGCCACCGTAAATGACAGCGCTGGCGCCCGGGTTGCGTAAAGAAGTGTCCACCGGCAAGCCCAGTATGGCGCGTGCGTGTAGTTCAAACTCACTTTGGTGCTGTGTGCACAAAGTGACGAGACCGGTGTCATGCGGGCGTGGGCTCACTTCGCTGAACCACACCTGGTTGCCCTTCACAAACAACTCCACACCGAACAAGCCCTGGCCACCAAGGTTGTCGGTCACCGCTTTGGACACCTCACGCGCACGCTCCAACGCGGCAGGGTGCATCGCCATGGGTTGCCAGCTTTCCACATAGTCGCCGCTGACCTGAATGTGGCCGATAGGATCGCAAAAACCGGTCACGATGTTTCCTTCCGCGCCCACAGAGCGTACGGTCAATTGGGTGATTTCGTAGTCGAAATCGATGAAGCCTTCCACGATCACTCGACCATGGCTGACGCGGCCGCCAGCCATGGCGTAGTCCCATGCTTTTTGTACGTCAGCCGGGCCGTTAATCTTGCTTTGGCCCTTGCCGGAGCTGCTCATTACCGGCTTGACGATGCAGGGGTAGCCGATGCCTGGCTTGCCATTCACACCCTCAATCGCTGCCTGGAGTTCAGCCAGCGAGTCGCAGAATTGGTAGGGGCTGGTGGGCAAGCCCAGTGTTTCCGCTGCAAGGCGGCGGATACCTTCGCGGTCCATGGTCAGGCGTGCTGCACGTGCAGTCGGAATCACGCGGACGGTGCCAGCGGCCTCCAGCTCCTCCAGCATGGGGGTGGCAATGGCTTCAATCTCGGGGACGACCAGCATCGGGCGCTCCGCTTCCACCAGCGCCTTGAGCTGGGCCGGGTCGCTCATGGTGATGGTGCGTGCATGGTGGGCGACTTGCTGGCCGGGTGCGTTGTCATAGCGGTCCACCGCAATGGATTCCACGCCCAGGCGTTGCAAGGCGATCAATACCTCTTTGCCCAGTTCTCCGCTGCCTAGCAGCATGACTTTGGTGGCGTTGGGCGACAGGGGGGTTCCAAGGGTGGTCATAACGGAATGGTGAAAAAAATGAAAACAAATCAGGTTCTATGGTGATCAGCGACCCGGCTATTTGCGCATTAAGGTGCTCTTTCCGAACAGCGACTCGATCAAGTCGACCGCTACTTCCGCTGTGCGATTGCGCTCATCCAGCGCGGGGTTGAGCTCAAACACATCGAGGCTGGCCATGCGGCCGGTGTCGGCAATCATCTCCATGCACAGCTGCGCTTCGCGGTAAGTGGGGCCACCGCGTACGGTGGTACCCACGCCGGGTGCGATGTCGGGGTCCAGAAAGTCCACGTCAAAGCTCACATGCAAATGGGTGTTGCTGTCGATAAGCGCCAAGGCCAATTCCATGGCGGAGCGCATACCCATTTCGTCGATGTAACGCATGTCAAAGACCTCAAGGTCCTGCTCATGCACAAAGCGCTTTTCGCCCTCGTCCACACTTCGGATGCCGATCTGGCGCACCCACTTGGGGCTGATGGCCGGCACCTGCCCGCCAATCTCGACCAGCTCCTGCGGTCCGAAGCCACAGAGGCAGGCCACCGGCATGCCGTGGATGTTGCCGCTGGGGGTGAGTGTGTTGGTGTTGAAGTCGGCATGGGCGTCCAGCCACAGCACCCGCAGTTTTTTGCCGGTATCGCGGCAGTGGCGTGCCACTGCGCTGATGGACCCTATGCCCAGGCAGTGGTCCCCACCCAGCACGATGGGCAGGCGGCCGTCCTGCAGCTCGGCGTACACCGCTTCATGCAGGCTGCGGTTCCAGGCAGTCACTTCGGGCAGGTGGCGGTAGCCGTTAACCGGAGGTTGCCACGGGTTACTCGGGCCGCTCAGGTTCCCCTTGTCCAACACTTCCAGGCCATGGCTTTGCAGCACGCTGGTGATGTTGGCCACGCGCAGGGCTTCCGGGCCCATGCTGGCGCCGCGGCTGCCCGCGCCGATGTCCGTAGGGGCGCCTATCAGGCTGATCTTGTGGTTCATGGTGTTTGCAACTGAAATACAGGAAGACGTTCGCCCACCAGCAGGCCGCGTGCGTTGCGGATTTCGGCGGCTCGCCAGGGCTTTAGGGCGGCGCGTTGCGCATCGTCCAGCCAACCCAGTTGGTCCAGCACCTCGACGCTGGCGGCAAACAGGGCGGGTTTGTTACCGTCAATGATCTTGAGGGCAAAAGCCTCGCCACGGCTTTTGCTGCCGACCACCTGCACCCCGTCGGCGCCGACTTTGCTGACCCAGTCGCCCCGGCCCACGCGCATAAAGTCCAGGTCGTTGCGGCCGGTACCGCTCACCATCTCAGGGTAGGCGGTCATGGCTTCGCTCAGCAGGCCAAAGCTGGCACCAAACTCAGGGTCTTGTGCGCCACTGGCCAGACGTGCATAACCGCGTGCCAGCTTGGAGAGGGGCATGGCGAAATTGGGTGCGGAGCAGCCGTCGATGCCGCGTGGCATGTCTTGTACATCCATTCCCACAGCGCGCGCCACATCGCGGGCGATGGCCTGCTGCAAAGGGTGGTCCGGTGCGGTGTAGTCGTCCAGCGGCAGGCCGTGCTGCTCGCAATACGCCACAAAACCCGCATGCTTGCCGCTGCAGTTGTTGTGGGCCTCGGTGTAAGTGGCGCCTTCGGGGGCGCCCTTGTCAAAATAGCTGAACAGCAGCGGCACATGGCAGCCGCATCGCAAGGTTTTGTAGCTGTGCCCGGCCTTGGTCAACATGCTGTTGGCGGCATCCACGTGCATGGCTTCGCCGTTATGGCTGGCGCAGAGCAGCGCGTTCTCGGCTTGGTTGAAGCCGAACTGTGCAGGCCCGCCGGCTTCGACAAAAGGCAAAGCTTGCAAGGCCTTGAGCGTGGAACGGGTGAAGGTCACCAGATGCGGGTCGCCGGCAAAAGCTTTGAGCCTGCCGGTACGGTCGGTCACGGCGACTGCGCCGAAGTGCAAACATTCGGGCGTGCCGCCACGGGTGAGTTGGATCAGGGGTGTGAGGTTCAAGGGGGTGTCTCTCCTGCGCCAGAGCGTAGCCGAATTTGGGTATATCGGCGTCGCGGCTGTCTATACTGAAACGCTATTGCCACTGCCAACATTTGCATAGCCCATGCTGACACCTGAACAGAAAACCCGTTACGTACAGGACGGCTACATCATCCTGCCGGATTTCAAGTCTGCTGCCGAGATCGCCGCCTTGCGCGCACGGGCAGAGGCCATCGTCGAAGCCTTTGACCCCAATGAGAGCAAAACCATCTTCACCACCAATGACCAGGTGCGCAAGGTGGATCGCTACTTCCTGGACTCAGCGGATCGCATCAGCTGCTTTTTCGAAGAGGAGGCGTTCGGTCCCGATGGTGAGCTGCGCCAAGCCAAAGCCCTGTCGATCAACAAAATCGGCCACGCCATGCACGACCAAGACCCGGTGTTTGAGGCTTTTTCGCATGGCCCGGCACTGGCGGAGGTCGCGGCGGATGTGGGGCTCATCCGTCCCCAGGTTTGGCAGTCCATGTACATCTTCAAGCAGCCCGGTATCGGCGGTGAAGTGGGCTGGCACCAGGACGCCACCTTTTTTGACACCACGCCCATCAGCGTGACCACCTTCTGGTTCGCCCTGGAAGACGCCACCCTGTCCAACGGTTGCCTGTGGACCGAGCCCGGTGGTCACCGTGGTCCCCGCGGTGTACTGCGAGAGCGTTTTGAGCGCCATGGTGATGTGGTCACCATGAACAAGCTCGATGCCACTCCGTGGCCTGCCAGCAATGTGAATGCAATTCCTCTCGAGGTGAAGGCAGGTGCGCTGGTGGTATTCCATGGCTTGTTGCCGCACTACAGCGCGCCCAACCGCTCTGCGGTTTCGCGCCATGCCTACACCTTGCATGTAACGGACGCCAGCACCCACTATGCAGCTACCAACTGGCTGCAACGGAATGCAGGTCAGTCGGTACGTGGTTTCCTGCTTTAATTTTGCTATCTATTTCATAGCTGCTTGCGCATATTTCATGGGCGCTAGAGCCCTATTCTGGCATGAACTAAGCGGTGGCGGTGGCGGTGGCGATTTCGGTCTTCGTTACCGTATCGGGGCCGGGTTGGTAGGCGCCTAAAAAGGTCATCAGGTCCGCAATCGGCATTGGCTTGCCGAAGAAGTAGCCTTGGGCGTAGTCGACCCCCATGTCTTGCAACAGGCGGGCTTGCTCCGCGTTCTCGACGCCTTCGGCCAGCACTTTGGCACCCACAGCGCGGGCGAGCAGCACCATCTCCGGAATCAGGCTGGAGCGCAAGGAGCGCTTTTCCATGTCCATGACAAAAGATCGGTCGATCTTCAGGGTTTCCGGGTGCAGGTCGCTCAGCAACTTCAGGTTGGAGAATCCGGTACCAAAGTCGTCAATCGAGATGTGGAATCCGGCGTGTCGCAGTTTGCGTACCTCGGTCACCAGGGATTCGGACATGTTGTATTCAGTGATTTCCAGATCCAGGGTGATGTGAGGCGGAATGTCCGGTTGATCCTTGGGGCGCAAGTGTTCCGACAGCACCGAAGCACGGATGCTGTCCGGGAAAAAATTGAAGGCCACCCGGAATGGCCGGTCCGCAGGCAAATGCGACAGCAATTCATCGAGTGCCTTGCGGCTCACGGCACGGTCGAGTTGCCATGTCAGCTGGCGGGCGATGATGGCGGGTATTGCCTCGTCCGGCATGATTAAATGGTGCCCGTCCTTCAAGCGCATCAACACCTCGCAGCCCACTATTTCACGACTACGCAGGTCCAGCAAGGGTTGGTACATGCAAACCACATGTTGTGGCTTGCACAGCTTGTGTATCCGGCCTTCAAGGTCATTTCGCTTGCGCAGGTAAGGAAGCAGCGTCAAATAACCCAGAACCGATACGGACAGCGCAATAAGGACAAGCGCTCCGACAAACACCTCCTGCGTAGCCAGCAAGGTAGTCCAAGTCAAACGGGTCTGCAGGGTATAGGCGCCATCCGGCTTGGCTGAAGTCACCAGAATCCCGTGCTGGGTCCAGCGCGTGTTGCTCCCTTCCGGGTCGCGCAGGAAATAACGCTTGAAGAGTTGGAGATCATCGGAGGACACCCATTCCGCCACATGGGCTACGCCGCGGCGTTCGCCCTTGCGATACCACATGACGTCCACCTGATTGGTCAACAGATCGAGCACATAAGGCTCCACGACTAGGTGGAATCGACCGCGCTGAATCGTGGAGGCCCTGACCCGTCCTTGCGTGATGTCAACAGGCACTTGGTAGCGGGTCAGGGTGCCGTCTTCGAACAGAACACTCTCGCCCGAAGTCGGCACCGGTGTGAGCAGCAGGCCGTGACTGGTCGAACACACGAGCGCGTTTGACCCGTTCAGCAGGCCGATTTCTCTGAAGTAGCGGTACTCAAACAGGAAGGCGTGCAGCTTGCGAAGGTTGGCGCTGTCACATTCAATGCCGTCTTCCAATTCCAGGCGCAGCAACAGTTGCTCTGCTTCGATACTGACTTCGTCCTGGATCCGGAAAGCCGCCTGGTGCGTTTCATCCAGCTTCTGGGACACTTGTACCGTGAGGACGCCCATCCCCAAAGCGCACACGACCAGAAAAATCACACATGCCGCAGCGGACGCCATGGTGCGGATGGGTTGGTCAATCCAGAAACGTGGGGGGACCATGGGCGCTTGGGCTGTTGTGACAGGGGCGAACATACCTGAATAAAGGCCACCGGGATAATGTATTCGCCAGAAACCCGAAGAAACCGCTCGGCAAAGGGCGTACGGCGGCTACAAACTGTTGCAGAAAGCTGGCTATTTCTGCTTTTCAAGCCGGCAGGCTTGTGCCACAGTGGATTCTCGAGTGTGTCAGGAGTGCGCCATGAAAGCCCTAGCCTTCGCATCCCTCAGCTGTGCCGTGCTGGCGGGGCCCGTGTGCGCGCAAGAGCTGATTTCGCTCAATCGCCTGCCATCCGGCGCAGCGCCATCACTCAACCAGTCAGATCGCAGCCTGCTGGCGAAGTCTGTCTCGGACCGCAAAGCTATCGAAGCTTCCCTGCAAAACACGCTGGTCGCGTTTGACACCCGGCATGATGGTGCCCGGAAAAAGCTCGGTGTCTCGCTCACTTCGTTTAGCAGCAGCCCCTTGGAGCTGGCCTACGACCCCAACAGCAAAAATCTGATGGCCCAGTGGCGCTCGGTGTACACCACGGCAGCGGGGCAGTCATTCCAGTACCAGGCTTTTGTGGGAGAGTCCGGTACGGTCAATTTTGTGATCAGTTCGAAGTTCTAAAAAAAAGCCCCTGCGAAAGGGGCTTTTTTGGAGTGGCTTTGATTTACTTGCAATACACCCGTGCAGTGCGGGGGGTGTAGATGCCGAGGGTGATCATGCCAAACAGCACGTCAGTTGCGGATTGCTCCACTGCAACGCCTTCCACCTTGGCAGCCCCACCGCAAACTTGTGATGCGTTCACGGTTTGCTTCTGCCCGATGCCGCTCACGAAGAAGGTCTGACTGTCTTCCGACTTGGCAGAGGGAGTGGCGGACAGCTCACCTGCAACGTTGAAACGTTGGTTTGCGCAACCTGTCATCAACGCTGCGGCCATTACTATTGCGAGAACTGGTTTATTCACGGGTGTTACTCCCAAAAAGTTTGAAAAGCGTCTCAAGCAAGACCAAATCATTATAGGAACGGGAACTGACAGAAACCGAGTCCCGCAGCAGGCCTGTTTGCTCCAGCTGTCACCCTCACCCAGAATTATCAGAACCGGGGCAGGTCCGGATGCTTAATCTTGCCGCCGCGCACCAGTTCCTTGCCGTACTCCGCGCAGCGGTGCAGGGTGGGGATGACCTTGCCGGGGTTGAGCAGGCTCTTGGGGTCGAACGCCTCTTTAAGGGCGAACATCTGGGCGTTCTCCTGCGCGCTGAACTGCACGCACATGCTGTTGAGCTTTTCCACGCCCACGCCATGCTCGCCGGTCACGGTGCCGCCCATGGCCACGCTGGTTTCCAGAATTTCGGCACCAAACAGCTCGCAGCGGTGCAGCTGGTCGGGGTCGTTCGCATCAAACAAGATCAGCGGGTGCAGGTTGCCGTCGCCGGCATGGAACACGTTGGCGCAGCGCAGCTGGTACTTCTTCTCCATCTCTGCAATCGCCAGCAGGATGTCGGCCAGCCGCGCACGGGGAATGGTGCTGTCCATGCACATGTAGTCAGGGCTGATGCGGCCGCTGGCGGGGAACGCGTTTTTGCGCCCGCTCCAAAAGCGTAGGCGTTCTGCCTCGCTGTTGCTCACCGCAATGCCGGTGGCACCGGCCGCGCGCAGCACTTCGCTCATGCGGCCGATTTCCTCTTCCACTTCTTCGGGTGTACCGTCGCTTTCGCACAGCAGAATGGCCTCGGCGCTCAGGTCGTAGCCCGCATGCACAAAGTCTTCCACCGCGGCAGTCATGGGCTTGTCCATCATCTCCAGCCCGGCGGGGATGATGCCGGCGGCGATCACCGCAGCCACCGCATCGCCCGCTTTGCGCAAGTCGTCAAAGCTGGCCATGATGCAGCGGGCGAGCTGGGGCTTGGGCACCAGCTTGACGGTGACCTCGGTGGTCACGGCCAGCATGCCCTCACTGCCGACCACCACGCTCATCAGGTCGTAGCCGGGGGCGTCGAGCGCGTCACCACCAAACACGATGGGCTCGCCTTCCATGGTGAAGCCGCGCACCTTGAGCACGTTGTGCAACGTCAGGCCGTATTTCAGGCAGTGCACACCGCCGGAGTTCTCGGCCACGTTGCCGCCAATCGTGCAGGCAATCTGGCTGCTGGGGTCCGGCGCGTAATACAGCCCGTAGGGCGCTGCCGCTTCGCTGATGGCCAGGTTGCGCACGCCGCACTGCACCACCGCCGTGCGGCTGCGCTTGTCCACCTTCAGGATTTTGTTGAACTTGGCAAGAGATAGCGTTACCCCCATGGCATGGGGCATGGCACCGCCAGACAAGCCGGTGCCCGCGCCGCGCGCCACCACCGGCACATTCAAGCCATGGCACACCCGCAGCACTGCCGCCACTTGCTCCTCAGTTTCCGGCAGGGCCACCAACAAGGGGCGCTGGCGGTAAGCGGTCAGGCCATCGCACTCGTAGGGCGTGGTGTCTTCTGTCTGGTACAGCAGCGAATGCGGTGCCAGGTAAGGCTTGAACCCATTTAAAAGTTGCTTGAGAAGCGCTGCTTTTTGGACGGGGTCCGTGGTGTTTACATCAGTGGCTTGCATGGCATGGGTTGGGAACGTTGCTAACTATAGGGCTTTCGAGACGATGTGGAGGTTGAAACATTTTTCAGCTGTCCGTGAATATTTCGCGAGTCTGGTATGTAATGGAATGAGTGGCTCTGTTGGTCATTGGCCAACGGTCCGTTTATCTTCGATTACAAGGGGTACAGCATGGTGCAACGTCGATCCTTTTTGGCTGCAACGGCGGGTGGTTTCGCGTGGTCTTGGCCCGTGGCAAAGGCACAAAAACCTAAGTCCATTATTGTGATCGGCGCCGGCGTTGCCGGCTTGGGCGCTGCCGTGCAGCTTGCTGCTGCGGGCCATCAAGTGACGGTTCTGGAGGCTCGGGATCGGGTCGGAGGCCGGGTTGTTACCGACCGAAAGGAGCTTGGTTTCCCTTGCGATACGGGTGCTGGATGGATTCACGGGCCCGACGGAGGAAACCCTGTCACTGAGTTGGCCTCGAAGGCCAATTCCAAGACCTATTTAACCAAAGACGACTCGGTGAGGGTGTTTGACTCGACGGGGCAGGATGTCAGCAAGGAGCAGTTTGGTTCGCGGGGAGACGGCAAATTCAAAGCCTTGCTTGCCAAGGTGGAGTCCTGGGGCGAGGAACATGCAGGGAGCGACCAGTCACTGTTCGACGTCATTCGTCAATTTGACGCTGGTGCGTTGGCGGATCCCTACATCCAGTATCCCTTGACGGCATATGTTGAGTTTGATGCGGGGGGACCTCTCGAAAAGTTATCGGCGTTGCACTGGGCTGGGGATGAGAAATTCCCCGGAGATGATGTTATTTTCCCTGCCGGGTATGACGCAATACCTTTGTGGCTAGCGCAGCAGGCAAAACAAGCGGGCGTGCAGATACTGCTTGGCACCCAGGTAGTTAGGGTAGACCACAGTGCCTCTGCTGTGTCGGTAGTAACCGACAAAGGCGTCTTCAATGGTCAGGCGGCGGTGTGCACCTTGCCGTTGGGGGTGTTGAAGTCTGGCAAGGTGACTTTTCAGCCTGCATTGCCAAGTGCCCAGCAGGCTTCTATCGCCCGCATCGGCGTAGGAAGTGTGAACAAAGTGTTCTGTAGCTTTGATAAGCCTTTTTGGCCGGAGGATGTGCAGTACTTTGGATACCACGCACCGCAACGCGGCCTAATGGCGTATTGGCTGAACTACCGCACCTTTAGCGACATCAATTGCTTGGTAGGTATCTGCATGGGCAATGCAGGGTTTACAGTGGAAGCCTTGTCGGATGCGCAGGTGAAAGCCGAAGCAACCAAAGCGCTCCGGACCATGTTTGGGGCGAAGGCGCAGGAACCGAAGGCCATTTTGTGCACACGCTGGAGTGCAGACCCCCTAGCGCTCGGTGCCTATTCGTTCAATGCCAAAGGGGCAAGCTCCGCAGACTTTTCGCAATTGGCCAAGCCGGTAAGCTCTTCATTGATCTTGGCTGGCGAACACACCAGTGAAAAATACCGTGCCACGGTCCATGGCGCCTATCTTTCGGGGTTGCGCGCAGCCAAACTGGTGTCCGAACTGTAGGCAGCCTATAGCACTGCTTTTTTCAACCAGTCCGCAAACGCTGTCACTTCCCAGCGGTCCATGGCGCCGGTGCGCCAGCACAGGTAGTGGGCGTGGGGGCTTGGCGCGTTGTTGTCATGCAACCGCACCAGCGCGCCGGATTCCAGCCAGGGCGCGCCCAGCTTCAGGCGGATCAGGCCGACGCCCATGCCGGCGGCCGCGCCATCACACATCAAGCCAATGTCATTGAACTGCGAGCCCTCCACAGGCTCGGGCCAGTCCAGCCCGTTGGCCGCAAACCAGGTGCGCCAGGGCTCCAGCGGGCTGCGCAGCAGAGGCAGGTTTTGCAGGTCGTGCGGGGTATCGAAGGGCCCGTGCTCGCGCACAAAAGCGGGCGAAGCCAGTGGCGTCACTTCGTCCTTCATCAGGCACACGTGCTCCATGTCGGCATAGCGCCCGGGGCCAAAGCGCACCATCAGGTCGGCGTCCTCGGCCACCACATCCAGCAGGGGTATGGACACTTGCAGCGTCAGGTCAATTTCGGGGTAGGCATCGGTGAACTGGCGCAGGCGCGGAATGAGGATGGAGCGCGAAAATGTGGGCGTGACCGCCAGCCGCAACTTGCGCTTGCCCGGCGCGGCCGAGGCACTAGGAAACTTCTGCAGGATGGCCAGCCCCTCGCGCACATGGGCCAGGTACTCGCTGCCCTCCGTGGTCAGCGAAAAGTCGGCTCGGCCAAACAACTTCGTGCCAATGATTTGCTCCAGCTGCCGCACCCGGTGGCTCACCGCGCTGGGTGTGACAAACAGCTCTTCTGCCGCCAGGGTGACCGAGCGCAGGCGCGCCAAGGCCTCAAAGGTCAACAGGCACTGAATCGGGGGGATGCGGGAGGCACTCATGGCGGGGATGATGCCACTGATACCCCCCGCCTATCCATCCTTCACGGTGAGCCACATCGCTGCTCAGCCAGCTGGCGGCAAGGTTCAGCCGTTAGGATTCAATACGTTCCTCAATGAAAAGCGCTCCTAGGGGCTATCTTGAACGCTACTTTTTTGATAGCTTTCTACCCATATTTTCTAAGCGCAGAAGCTTGATTTGGCTCTTAATCTTTTGAAAAAAACCGCTTTACCTACCAAATCACCTGCCGCCAAGCTCAAGTCGGCATCGGCGCGCGTGCGCAAAGTTGACCTCCCTGAGGCTGGTCCGGTAGAGCCTGTGGACACTAGTTATTTGCGCACGCTGGTGGGCTACAACGCCCGGCGCGCGTCACTCGCGATCATCGAGACCTTCATGGTGCGCATGGCGCCCTACGACCTGAAGGTGGTGGATTTCTCGGTGCTCTCCTTGGTAGCCCACAATCCGGGCATCACCTCCCGCCAGCTGTGCGCAGCGCTCAACGTGCTGCCGCCCAACCTCGTGGGTTTGATAGCTGCCTTGGAGCGGCGGGGCCTGATTGAGCGTTTGCCCCACCCGAGCGACGGCCGGGCCATGGGGGTGCACCTCACGCCCCAAGGTATGGAGCTGATGGTGCAAGCCGAGAAAACCGCATTCGACCTGGAGATGGACGCCACCTCCCGTTTGACGGATGCAGAGCGCAAAACCCTGATCCGCCTGCTGCAAAAGGTCTACACCCCGGTCGACTGAGCGGCGCTTTACTCGCCGGCTACCGCCGTCGGGTCCAGGCGCAGCAAACGCACCGCGTTGTCTTTCACGATGCCGGGCATCACCTCGGGCTTGAAGCCTGCTTCCTGGAAGTCTTTCATCCACCGCTCCGGGGTGATGAGCGGGTAATCCGAGCCGAACAAGACGCGGTCTTTGAGTAGGGTGTTGGCGTATTGCACCAGTTGCTTGGGAAAGTATTTGGGGCTCCAGCCCGATAAGTCGATCCAGACATTGGGCTTGTGGGTGGCTACGCTCAAGGCCTCATCTTGCCAGGGGAAGCTGGGGTGGGCCATGACGATTTGCATGTCCGGGAAGTCGATGGCTACATCGTCCAGGTGCATCGGGTTGCTGTATTCGAGTCGCAGTCCGCCGCCGCAGCGCATGCCGCTGCCGATGCCACTGTGGCCGGTGTGAAAAATGGCGGGCATGCCGTATTCGGCAATCACCTCGTAAATGGGCCAGGCCATTTTGTCGTAGGGGTGGTAGGCCTGCACCGTGGGGTGGAACTTGAAGCCCTTGATGCCGTGCTCCTCGATCAGCTTGCGCGCCTCGCGCGCGCCCATCTTGCCTTTGTGCGGGTCGATGCTGGCAAAGGCCGTCATCATGTCGCTGTTGGCTTTGGCGGCTTCGGCAATCTCTTCGTTGGGAATGCGGCGGCGGCCCATTTTGGACTCCGCGTCCACGGTGAACATGACCAAGCCGATTTTCTGTTCCCGGTAATACGCCACGGTTTCTGCAATCGTGGGGCGTCGCCCGTTTTTGAAGTACTTGTCGGCGGCGCGGTCGTATTCCTCGCCGTAGTTGTCAAACGGGTTCCAGCAACTCACTTCCGCGTGGGTGTGGATATCGATGGCGCGCAGGTTTTTGTAGTCCATGGTTGTCTCCTGTGGGTTGTCTTTGGACGCACGGAGGCAGCCTCCCTCATTGCGGTCTTCCGGGGAAGGGGCTGAGGGAAACTACCTAGAAAAAGAGTTTTCAGGTCACTTGATTTGGTTATTAACTATAACCAAAATTGCGCCATTATGAAAACTTTTACGCAACACCCCGATATCCATTTCGAACGCCTCGGTGCGGAACAAGAAGTGGCGGTGATCCGCCTTACTCGCGGCGCCAAGCGCAATGCACTGAACGACGGACTCATCCTCGCGCTGCGTGATCTGTTCGAAAACATGCCCGAAGGCGTGCGCGCCGCGGTGATCGCCGGCGAGGGCCCGCATTTCTGTGCAGGCCTGGACTTGAGTGAACTCAAAGAGCGGGACGCCGGCCAGGGCTTGCACCATTCCCGCATGTGGCACGCCGCGCTGGAGCGTGTGCAATACGGCCCCGTTCCTGTGATCGCAGCTCTGCAAGGTGCTGTGGTGGGCG
This sequence comes from Comamonadaceae bacterium, assembly GCA_027488985.1. Taxonomy (GTDB): domain Bacteria; phylum Pseudomonadota; class Gammaproteobacteria; order Burkholderiales; family Burkholderiaceae_C; genus Allorhodoferax; species Allorhodoferax aquaticus. Next base: position 95,089 of record JAIYAR010000017.1, read on the forward strand.
GAGGCTTGGAGTTGGCAAGCGCTTGCCACATTCGCGTGGCCGATGCTTCTGCGTTCTATGCCTTGCCGGAGGGTTCCCGCGGCATTTTTGTGGGCGGCGGCGGTGCGGTGCGCATTCCCAAATTGATCGGTGCGGCCCGCATGACCGACATGATGCTCACCGGCCGTGTGTACAACGCGCAGGATGGCGAGCGCATTGGTCTTGCGCAATACCTGGTGCCCGAAGGGGCTGCCTTTGACAAGGCGCTGGAGCTGGCGGTGCGCGTAGCGCAAAACGCACCGCTGACGAACTACGCCTTGATGCACGCCTTGCCGCGCATCGCCGAGCAACCGGCCGACCAAGGGCTGTTCACCGAAGCCATGATGGCCGCTATTGCCCAAAGCGCACCGGAAGCCAAGACCCGCCTGAACGACTTTTTGGAAGGTCGCGCCGCCAAGGTGCGCAAGCAGGACTGAGGCCATGAGCGACATGCAACTCCCCACCCCGCGTTACCGCGAGACCAAATTCGGCGTCACCCGCATCACCGTCACCGACGGCGCGCCCGGCGTCCGCTATCTGCAGGCCGATCTGGCATTGGGTGCCTATGCCCGCCGGATCGCTGATTACCTCGTGCATTGGGCAGAGATCACGCCGGACCAGGCGTTCTTAGCCCGTCGCCGGCAGTTGCCGGACGGCACGACCGGCGAATGGCTACACATCACCTATGCCCAGGCGCTGGAAAGCGCCCGCAGCATCGGGCAGGCACTGTTAGACCGGGGCTTGAGCCCCGAACGGCCAGTCGTCATCCTGAGCGAAAACAGCCTCGAGCACGCCATGATGGCGCTGGGCTGCCTGTATGCCGGCGTGCCCTACTGCCCGGTGTCCCCGGCCTATGCCACCGTGAGCCAGGACTACGAAAAACTGCGCCATGTGATGGACACCCTGACGCCGGGGCTGGTCTTTGTGGCAGATGCATCTCGCTATGGCGCAGGCGTAGCCGCCACGGTCGGGCTGGATGTGGAAGTGGTAGCTGCAGCCGGGCAGATGCAAGGCCGGGAGGCAACTTCCTATGCGTCCCTGTTGGCCGCACCGGCCACGCCTGTCGTGGAAGCTGCCATGCATGCCACCGGCCCGGGCACCATCGTGAAGTTTTTGTTCACCAGCGGCTCGACCAAGCTGCCCAAGCCGGTCATCAACACACAGCGTATGTGGTGTGCCAACCTGCAGCAGATATCCCTGTCGCTGCCCGTGTTTGCCGAAGCGCCGCCGGTGTTGGTGGACTGGCTGCCTTGGAACCACACGTTTGGTGGCAACCACAACTTCGGGCTCACCCTGCAACACGGTGGCACGCTGTACATCGATGACGGCAAGCCCACTGCGGCGCTTATTGGCGAGACGCTGCGCAACCTGCGAGAGATCGCGCCGACGGTGTACTTCAATGTGCCCACGGGCTTCGAGATGATTGCGTCGGCCATGGAGTCGGATGCGACATTGCGCACGACCCTGCTGTCGCGCCTGAAGGTGTTCTTCTATTCCGGTGCAGGGTTGTCTCAACCCGTGTGGGACAAGCTGCACACTATCCAGGAGTCCGCCATCGGCGAGCGCATTGTGATGGCCACCGGGTTGGGCATGACCGAGTCTTCGCCCTCTGCCATGTTCGTGAACAGCCCGGATGTGGCGTCCGGGGACATCGGCGTTCCAGTGCCGGGTATGACGCTCAAGCTGGTGGAGGTGGGTGGAAAAACCGAAGTGCGCTACCGCGGGCCCAACGTGACCCCCGGCTATTGGCGCACCGAGGCCGCCACCCGGGACGCATTTGATGAGGAAGGTTACCTCTGCACTGGCGACGCGGTGAAGTGGATTTCCGAGTCTGATATCCACCGTGGCCTGCGCTTTGATGGCCGGATCGCGGAGGATTTCAAGCTTTCTACGGGTACCTTCGTCAGCGTGGGTCCCATGCGCGCCAAGATCGTGGTGTCGGGCGCGCCCTACATCCAGGACGCGGTGATTACCGGACTGAACCGCAAAGAAGTCGGGGCGCTGCTGTTTTTGTCTGCAGCTTGCCGCGACGTAGCGAATCTTCCAGCGGATGCGCCTTGGGCTGAAGTGGTGCAGAGCGCTGCAGTGCGCCAGCGCATAGAAGCCGTTGTAGACCAACTGGCCCGCGAAGCCACAGGCAGTGCCAGCCGCATCGCCCGCGCACTGCTGATGGTGGAGCCTCCGTCCGCCGAAAAGGGCGAGATCACCGACAAGGGCTCGCTGAACCAACGGGCTGTGTTGAAACACCGCCATACCTTGGTCGAGGGGCTGCACGACGACGCCCTGCCTTTCATCATCAAACCCACGGCCTGAGTGCGCCTCAGCCCAGGAAAAAGACATGCAACTTCAAGGACAAACCGCACTGGTGACCGGTGCAGCATCGGGTTTGGGTGAGGCGACTGCCCGCGAGCTGGCCAGACTGGGCGCAAAAGTCGCCGTGCTGGACATCAACGAGGCACAAGCAGGAGCTGTGGCGTCCGCGATCAGGGCAGAGTTCGGGGAAGACCGCGCCATCGCGCTGCGTTGCGACATCACGCAGACCGACAGTGTGCAAGCTGCTTTGGATGCATCCGAACGCTCCTTGGGTGCCGCGCGCATCCTGATGAACGTGGCCGGCATCGGCAGCGCCAAGCGCGTGGTGCAGCGGGATGGAACTGCAGCACCCTTGGACGACTTTGCGCGCGTGGTGTCTATCAACCTCATCGGCGCTTACAACATCAGCCGTTTGTTCGCAGCCGCCTGCAGCAAGCTGGCGCCGCTGGACAACGGCGAGCGTGGCGTGATGATGTTCACGGCATCGGTCGCAGCGTTTGACGGCCAAGTGGGTCAGCAGGCCTACAGCGCATCCAAGGGCGGTCTGGTCGGCATGACCCTGCCCATGGCTCGAGACCTCGCGCAGCACGCGATTCGGGTGTGCACGGTGGCCCCCGGCTTGTTCGCCACCCCTTTGATGAAGGAGTTGCCGGAAGCCGTGCAGCAATCTCTTGCGGCCAGCATCCCCTTCCCGCCCCGTTTGGGCAAGCCGCAAGAGTTCGCTGAACTGGCTTGCCACATCGTGACCAATGGGCACCTCAATGGAGAGGTGATCCGGCTCGATGGCGCGCTGCGCATGGCGCCGCGCTAACTCAGCAGCATTTCTTTCCCTGTGCAACCTGCCAATTAAAAATAGGAGACAACCATGTTCACTCGCAGGCAACTCATCCAGGCCTTGGGCAGCAGCGCTGTTTTGGGCGCGCTGTATCCACTCACTGCGCAAGCGCAGGTAGACCAAGTCAAGGTGTACTTCGGCTTCCCGCCGGGCAGTTCCGGTGATACCGTGGCGCGCCGGGTCGCGGAAAAGTGGGCGGGTACGGCCTTCAGCAAAAACGCAGGCATTGTTGAAAACAAGCCCGGCGCTGGCGGTCGTATCGCCCTCGAGGCCCTCAAAAGCGCGCCGGCCGATGGCTCGGTGCTGGCACTTTCGCAGGTGTCAGCGCTTGCTAACTATCCGCACATCTTCAACAAGATGCCGTACACCGACAAGGACTTTGCCCCTGTCTCCATCGCGGCCATCATGCACCACGGCCTGGCGGTGGGCCCCATGGTGCCTGCCAATGTCCGGACAGTGAAGGATTTCCTGGCGTGGGCCAAGGCCAACCCCAAAGACGCGAGTTACGGTTCGCCCGGTGCGGGCTCCACACCGCATTTCATTGGCGCTTTGCTGGGCATCAATAGCGGGGTGGACCTCCGGCATGTGCCGTATCGCGGCTCGGTGCCCGGGGTTACCGATCTGGTGGGGGGGCAGGTGGCCGCCATGGTGACGCCGCACGGCGACTACCTGGCCAATTACAAGGCTGGCAAGTTGCGCATTCTGGCAACCTCCGGCCCCAACCGCTCGCCCTACGCCCCCGAGGTTCCCACTTTTGCCGAGCAGGGCTTCCCGGAGCTGACGACCGAAGAGTGGTTCGGTTTCTATGCGCCTGCAAATACTCCGAAGCCAGTGGTGATGGCCGCCAATACGGCGATCAACGCAGCCTTGAAAGAAAAATCGGTCATCGATAGCCTGGCGCTCGTTGGCTTGATTCCCCGCGGCTCCACGCCTGAAGAGCAAGCCCGCTGGCAAAAATCAGAGTTCGACACCTGGGGGCCCTTGATTAAAAGGATCGGATTCACAGCTGACTCTTGAGAGGCTAGTTAGGGGCGTTTATCTTTTCGGCCCCGATTCGGGATACTTAGGCGCTGCTTCCGACTCATAGGGGGAAACGCTCTACGGAGAAAAGGAAGCGTCAGTAGAATGGCCCTCTTTTTCTCTCGGGAGCCCCCCTGTGTCCGACGCCCTTGCTGTACTCCCGCAATACCTTCTCCCCAAAAAAGCACTGACCGCCTTTGCGGGGGTGATTGCCGGTGCACGGGGCGGCAAAGCCACCGCGGCGCTAATCCGCTGGTTCATCGGGAAGTACAAGGTGAACATGGCCGAAGCGGCCAACCCTGATCCCGCGGCCTATCCCACATTCAATGAGTTTTTTACCCGGGCCTTGAAACCCGGTGTCCGTCCGCTGGCCAATGTGCCTTTTGTGTGCCCCGTGGATGGAGCCATCAGCCAGTTCGGTGCGATAGACCAAGATCAAATTTTTCAAGCCAAGGGTCACCACTACAGCAGCACTGCATTGGTGGGAGGCGATGCTCAGTTGGCAGCCCAGTTCGACAACGGCACCTTTGCCACGATTTACCTCAGCCCGCGCGACTATCACCGCATCCACATGCCCTGTGACGGTGAATTGCGCCGCATGATTTATGTGCCGGGCGATCTGTTTTCAGTCAACCCCACGACCGCCCGCGGCGTGCCGGGCCTGTTTGCGCGCAACGAGCGGGTGGTCTGCGTGTTCGATTCGCCCCATGGTGAGTTTGTGTTGACTTTGGTCGGTGCCACTGTGGTCGGCAGTATGGCGACCACCTGGCATGGCGTGGTGAATCCCCCGCGCTTGCCACAGGTGACAGAGTGGCACTACGAGCCAGGCAATGTGGTTCTCAAGAAGGGCGATGAGATGGGCCGTTTCTTGCTTGGCTCTACTGTCGTTTTGCTATTTCGCAAAGATGCGCTGAACTTCAACCCCGAATGGTCGCCCGCCAAACCCGTACAACTGGGTGAAAGCATGGGTATTTAGTTGAGCAAACAGCTCTGAATTTCAGTATCCTGAGTTTTTGGAACCCCAAAGAGGGAAAGTATGAACAACGTTGCCATCGTGAACGAATTACCCGTTTCCGTCATTGGAGAGAGTGGCACCCCTGAGCCCGCGCCGTATCAGCGCACCCGCATCACTGCGCTGGAAAATATGACTGTGCGCTCCAGCTTGTGGCTCGCATTCGCCAGCGTGTTGTTGGGCGCAGTGGTCATTGGAGTCTTTTCCTTGTTCCAAATGGGACGCTTGAATGCGTCGACCAAGGCCATTTACGAGCAGGAATACGCAGCCGGCCAAGCAGCCGAAGAGGCGCGCGGCCTGATCTTGCGTGCCAGCCGGGCACAGACCCAGTTGCTGACGGCCACTACGGCTGCAGAACGCAATACGCTCGGTGCAGCCATTGAATCCAGTCTGTCTGATATCGGAAAGCGCTTGGACGTTATCAAAGGGCTGTCTGATTCCGAGGAAACCACCGCGACCAGCCAGCAATTGATCGACGGTATGGCAAGTTGGTCCAAGCGCCAGCGTGCTTACATCACCCTCGTTAAAGAGCAACCTCTGGACCTGATGCAGATGAGCACTGATGTGCCGACAGAGGACGCCCGGCTTCTCAATGACACCCGTAAGCTGGAAAAGCTGGTGGATGCCTTGGTGGAACAGCGTGCGCAGTCTGCCAAGGCAACCATTGAAAATGCAGGTCAGATTTACCAATCCTCCCAGATGTGGGTGGTCGGCATCATGGTGCTGCTGTTGATTCTGTCCCTGGTGATTAGCGCTTGGGTTACGGGGCGCCTCTCCCGTCAATTAGGCGGTGAGCCGGCCTACGCCAAGTCCATTGCCAGCCGTATTGCAGATGGCGATCTGACGATGCAAATCCAGCTCGCACCCAAAGACAATGACAGCCTGCTGTACTCCTTGCGTGACATGCAGATGAAGTTGTCGGAGACCATGCGCGACATCGCGGATAGCTCCAAGCAAGTCGCAAATGCCTCACGCGAGATTTCTATGGGGAACCTGGACTTATCACAGCGTACTGAGCAACAAAGCGCCTCTCTGGAAAAAACAAGCACCAATGTGGAGCAAATGGCGTCATTGACAAGGCGCTATGCCGAAAGCGCTGCCGAGGCAGCACAACTCTCCGGCAATGCCAGCCGCTCGGCCCGATTGGGAGGTGAAGTGGTCGCTGATGTGGTCAGCACCATGGAGAAGATCAGCAAGAGCACCCAAGCCATTCACGGCAACATAAGCGTGATTGAAGGCATCGCGTTTCAGACCAACATCTTGGCGCTCAATGCGGCGGTTGAAGCGGCGCACGCCGGTGAGCAGGGGCGTGGGTTCGCGGTAGTGGCGCAAGAGGTGCGATCGCTCGCGGAACGCAGTGCCAAGGCTGCCCGTGAGATTAATGCACTGATTGAAGAGTCCACTCGCCAAGTCAAAGAAGGTGCGGAGCTGGCCAGCAAAGCCGGCCAGACCATCAGTGAAATGGCGGGTACGGTTCAACAAACCAGCGCCGTGATGGAAGAGATTTCCGGTGCCTCGGCCCAACAAAGTCATGGGATTGAAGAGATCAACCGGGCGGTTACCCAGCTGGACGACAGCACCCAGCAGAACGCTGCACTGGTGGAAGAAGCCGCTGCCGCAGCGCAATCCTTGGATGAACAGGCGCAGTCGCTGGATCAGTTGGTCGGGCGCTTCCACTTGCGCAGTTAAGCCCACCCAAAGTATCAAAAAAAACGGCGGCCAATGGCCGCCGTTTTTGCATCCGGGGACTGCTTACCGGAATATCACGGTCTTGTGGCCATTCAAGAGCACGCGGTGTTCGCTATGCCACTTGACGGCGCGCGCCAGCACCTGGCTTTCGGTGTCTCGGCCCAGCGTGGTCAGGTCTTCCACGGTACGGCTGTGGTCCACGCGGGCCACGTCCTGCTCAATGATGGGGCCCTCATCCAGGTCTGCCGTCACGTAATGGGCGGTGGCGCCAATCAACTTCACACCGCGGTCATGCGCTTGGTAGTAAGGCTTGGCACCTTTGAAACTGGGCAGGAAGCTGTGATGGATGTTGATGGCGCGGCCGTTGAGTTGCCGGCACATGTTGTCGCTCAGGATTTGCATGTAGCGGGCCAATACCACCAGCTCGGCCCCTTCTGCTTCAATGATTTCCAATTGCTTGGCTTCGGCCTGCTCTTTCGTGGCTGCAGTCACCGGAATATGGTGGAAGGGCACGTTGTAGCTGGCGGCGAGCTGATAAAACTCGCGGTGGTTGGACACGATGGCCCGGATGTCCAGGGGCAGCAAGCCGCTCTTCCACCGGAATAGCAAGTCATTTAGGCAATGGCCTTCCTTGCTGACCATGATGACCGTGCGCATGGGCTGCGCCATGGTCTGCAGGTTCCATTGGAGTTTGAGAGGTTCGGCAAAAGTGCCCAGTTGGGACTTCAGCTCGCCGTGGCTCAGCTGGCTGCAGCTGAATTGCACCCGCATGAAAAACAGACCCGTGTCGTGGTCGTTGTACTGGGCTGCTTCTTCAATGTTGCCACCGCGTTCCAGCAAAAAACCCGAAACAGCGTGGACAAGCCCCAAGCGGTCGGGGCAGGAAAACGTAAGGATGTAAGTCTGGCTCATCCCCCGATTGTCGCAGTTCCGCGCAACAGGGGCGGGCCGTGGACCGCTTGCCCGTTCAGTGCACCTGGACAGGCGTCTGCGCGAGCTCGGCGTACTGTTCCAGCGTGTCTTCTACCTCTTCCTGGGTCGGAGTATTCACTTGCCAGGCCATGATGTGTTGCTGAAAGAGTTCGGCCCAGGAACCGTCCAAGTACACCTCTTTGTTGGAGCGTTTGTCCACGATTTCAAAGCCGTGGCGGGCCAGGCTGGGTACCCCCAGAGGATAGCGCTCGGTTTTTTCCGGTGCCTGATCCTCAGATTCGCCGTTGGCGAGCATGTGGGTGACGGAGAAAGAATCGGATTCGTAGAGCGTATGCATAGGTGATTTCAGAGAGATGATCCGTAAATAGATGCCATCTGCACCGATTCAAGAGTAGCAGCAAAAATGCGTGTCTGTGCAAAGCTCAACGGTTTTGGCTATTTGCCCACACTAAATCCAGGTAATCGCCGTTGGATTCCGTAATGCGGATGCGAACCGGCAAAAACTGCAAATTCGGTGCGTACCAGAGCTCCAGTCTTTGCTTGCGTTCTGCACTGGGTTCATGCGTGAACTTGATGGCCGATACAGGCCCGTTGGCAAGTTTGACCATTTCCGGAGCGCCCGCTTTGAACGTCCATTGCTCCGCATAGCGGTCCCCGATGGCCTGCAGGCTGATGCTTTTCCCTGCAGCACCCTGTGCGCTGTTGCCCGCCAGCAAGCTGGCCAGTTGCATAAACACACTCAGCTGGTCCTGGGCGCCGACTTGCAATAGTGCATCGGAGGTTCCCTCGCTGAAGGAAATCCGTCCGGCGCTGCGCTGAAAGCGTGCATTGATTTCAGATTGCCCCAGGCGTTTGCTGGTGAATTTGTCAGGTTCCAGGCCGCGCTCCGTCAAGGTGCCTTGGCTGGTCCACGCCTGAAGGGTGAGGCCGAATTTGCGGATCAGTAATTGCGACTGGTAGTTCTTGCCGTCGTGGGACCACACCAATTCGGCTGTGCCGGTGTACGCGGAAGAGATGACGCCGTCTACGTCATAGGCCATGCGCACCGGGGCCGGCGCTTTGTAGGTATTGGCGACATCCGTGGCTGCCGTTTGTGCGGCCAGCGGCGAGCAGGTAAAGGCGAAAGCCATTGCCCATGCTGCAAGTAGTTTTATCAGACGAAGGTAGCTTCTCTCTGTCATGCTTATTTGGGGATTTGGCTGTCCGTCCACACCATGTCCAGCACATTGCCGTTGGGTTCAGATAGCCGGATGTGGGCGGGCAGGTAGGCCAGCTGCGGGGCGAGCCAGATTTCCGCTTTGGTGCTGTAGTCACCGGTCGCCTCGCGAGTCAGCTTGATGGCCTGCATGTTCCCGCCCGGCACCGTAATGCGTTCTTCGGGAGACACCACAAAGGTCCAGGTTTCGGCCTGTCGGGGGCCTACGGACTGGAATGAAAGAGTGTCCCCGGCGGTCAGCCGGTTGGGCTCACCCGCCCAGAGACTGGCCAGTTGCATGAACACGCTCAAATTGTCCTGCGCGCCCGGCAACAAGGGGGCTGGTGCCGAGTTGGCGCTGAAGATCACCCTGCCCTCTTCGCGCACGAAGTGGGACGCAACCTCGGCACGGCGAAAGCCTTTCTCCCCAAAGCGCACCGGTGCAAGGCCCGCGGCTGTCAGCGCGCCTTTGCTGGTCCATTGGCGCAAGTTGATCAAGAACTTGGTCACCACCAGGCTGGCCTGGTAGTTCTCTCCGTCGTGCTTCCAGGTAATGGCCGCGCCCACCACGTTTTGCTGACCATCTGTCAGTCCGAACACGTCGTAATTCAAGACCACCGGTGGCGGAAAGGCAAACCGGGGCAATCTTTCGCTGCTGGTGACTTGCTCTGCGACCGGGGGCGACGGCTCTGCCAGTGGTGCAAGCGTCGCGCTTTCTGTGGCGGGGTTGCCTTCGGGCGCAGGGTCTGCGGCAGTGCCGGACGATGGCGACTCAGGCACCAATGCCGGCTGTACCGATCCGCCCTCTGCTGTCTCGGTAGGTTGCGTGGGAACGGATTTCACCGCAGGGGTGGTGGGCTCCTGTGCCGACGAAATGGGCGGCGGTTGTAGTGCCGGAGCGTCCTGCGGGGCCGGAATCATGCGGGTGTTTAGGGGGGCTACCGTTTCACCAGCGGTATCGGAATCACCTGGCCATAGCCCAAGCCGAAAACCGCCCAGCAGCCACCAATGCAAGGCGAGCACCGCCGCCAGCACCGCCATAAAGCTTCGCAGGGACTGAAGGGTCAAGGATGGGCGCAAGGGAGTCCCGGATAAAGCCGCTGGCATGTTCCATAGAACGCAAAAGGCCAGTGTACGGTAGACACTTGCAACCGTCTGGCGCCGAAACCCAGCGAAAATGCCGGCATGAAACTCGCAACCTATCAGGACGGTTCCCGCGATGGCCAATTGGTCGTTGTCTCCCGGGATCTGAGCCAGGCGCACTACGCCACCCACATCGCCAACCGCCTGCAGCAGGTGCTGGACGACTGGAACTACCTCTCCCCAGCGCTGCAAGACATTTACAACCAGCTCAATCAGGGGCGGGCGCGGCATGCGTTTCCATTCGATCCTGCCCAATGCATGGCTCCCTTGCCGCGCGCTTACCAATGGCTGGATGGTTCCGCGTACCTCAACCACGTGGAGCTGGTGCGTCAGGCACGGGGTGCTGAGATGCCTGAAAGCGCCCAATCGGACCCCTTGATGTACCAGGGTGGCAGCGATGACCTTGCCGGACCCAACGCAGAGATTGTGTGCGCCAGCGAGGCTTGGGGCGTGGACTTCGAGGCCGAGTTGGCGGTCATCACTGGCGACGTGCCCATGGGCTGCGCGTCGGACCGCGCGTTGGATGCTGTGCGCCTGCTGGCATTGGTCAATGACGTGACCCTGCGTAATTTGATTACGGATGAGTTGGCCAAGGGCTTCGGCATTGTGCAGAGCAAACCTGCCACCGCGTTTGCACCGGTGGTCGTCACGCCCGACGAGCTGGGCGAGGCCTGGGCGCGGGGTCGGGTGCACCTGCCAGTGCAATGTATTTGGAATGGCCGCAAGGTCGGCATGTGCGAGGCCGGAAGCGACATGCACTTCCACTTCGGTCAATTGATTGCTCATGCGGCCAAAACCCGCCGCTTGCGGGCCGGCTCCATCATCGGTTCCGGCACCGTCAGCAACAAAGGCGTGGCCCGCAAAAACCGCACGGAATGGCCCAATGGCTACAGCTGTATTGCCGAAAAGCGTGCCATGGAAACCTTGCAGGACGGCCAGCCCAGCACTGAGTACATGAAGTTCGGTGACACCATCCGCATCGAAGTCAAAGGTCGGGACGGAGGCAGCGTGTTCGGCGCGATCCACCAGGAAGTGGTGCCGCTGGACGTGCGGTCCCGTGGGACACCGGTCTCCTCTGCCCCCGAGGCGGAGCCTGCATCCGGTCTTTCCACTTAAATTGCACTTGGCGCCCGTATTCATTGCGCGAGCAGCTCTGTTTTTGATAGCAAATTATGTCTGATTCCTCATTTGAATTGCAAAGCGAGCACGCTTGCTTTGGTGGTGTGCAACGTTTTTACAAACACATGTCCGAGGAAATCGGCCTGCCCATGCGCTTCGGGGTGTACTTGCCGCCGGAGGCGTCCGTGGGCCCAGTGCCTGCGCTGGTGTACCTGGCCGGCTTGACCTGTACTGAAGAAACCTTTGCCTTCAAGGCGGGTGCCCAGCGCTTGGCCGCACAGCTGGGATTGGCGCTCATTACCCCGGACACTAGTCCGCGTGGTGCAGGGCTGGTGGGCGAGGCGGACCATTGGGACTTCGGGGTGGGCGCAGGCTTTTACCTTGATGCGACGCAGGCGCCCTGGAGCGGGCACTGGTGCATGGAGAGCTATCTGGTCAAAGAACTGTTGCCGCACATTGCGCGCGACCTGCCAGTGGATGCGGCCCGACTCGGTCTATTCGGCCACTCCATGGGCGGACACGGAGCGCTGACCTTGGGCCAGCGGCATGCCGGAGTGTTTCAGACGCTATCTGCCTTTGCACCCATTTGTGCGCCCATGCAATGTCCTTGGGGCAAAAAGGCGTTCACCGGGTATTTCGGTCAGGACGAGAGCCTGTGGGCGGCTCATGACTCGGTGGCCTTGATGGAGGCGCAAACTAGAGCGCCTTTCCCTGGCGGCATCCTGGTGGACCAGGGGCTGGCGGACAAGTTTTTGGAAGAGCAGTTGCACCCGCACCTGCTGGAGGCGGCCTGCGCCAAGGCCGGGCAGCCGCTCACGCTGCGTCGCCATGCAGGCTACGACCATGGCTACTACTTCATCAGCACCTTCATGGACGACCACCTGCGTCACCACGCCCGCGGACTGGGGCTGACGACTTAAGCGGCAGCGTCAGGTGGCAGCCGCCACCTGCTGCACAAAAGTCTTGATGCCGCGCAGCATCATCTCAATCGCCACGGACACCAGCACCAAGCCCATCAGCCGCTCGGCGGCGACCACCAGCCGGTCGCCGATGATGCGTTGAATGCGTTCTGCCGACACCAGCACCACCGCGCTGACCAGCATGGTGACGCACAGCGCGCCTATCCACTCCATTCGGCGGTCGGGCTGCTGGGATACCAGCAACAGTACGGTCGCCAGTGCAGAGGGGCCCGCCACCGCTGGAATGGCCAAGGGAACAATCAGAGGCTCGGTTTTGATTTCGGCCTCTGCGGTGGACGCCGGCGGGAACACCATGCGCAGCGCGATCAAAAACAGAATCACACCGCCGCCGATTTGGAGCGATAGCTCGCTCAGGTTCATCACCCGCAAAAAGCTCTCGCCCACAAACATGAAGGTCAACAGCAAGGTGAATGCGATCAGGATTTCCCGCAGGATCACCTTGGGCCGGCGCTCAGGCGCCACATGTTTGAGCGCGTTGGCAAATATTGGAATATTGCCAATCGGGTCGGTAATCAGGATCAGCAGGATGGTCGCAGAGGCGAAGGTGTAATTCATCATGGCGCGTAACGCCGGTGGTGCCGGCGTGGTCGAAACAGCGCCCGAGAATACCAGCCCCCCGGCGTTTGAACGGGTTGATTCAGGCGCCCTCAAGGGAGCTTTGGCAATCAATGCAGCGTTCGGCATCCGGGGTGGCGCGCAACCGGGCCTCGGGGATGGTGGTGCCGCAGGCCACGCAATGGCCGTACGTGCCCAGCTCCAGCCGGTGCAGCGCGGCGTCAATGCGTCGCAGCTCGGCCTTGTCATGCTCATCCAGCGCGAACTCCAAGTCACGTGCGGTGTTGGTTTGCGCCTGGCTGTCTTCATGTCCGGCAAAGTGAGCGGCGGATGCCAGTGCCCGGGTGGGTTCGCCGCCGCGCAGCTGGTTCAGCCGGGTGCGCAGAGCTTCCCGCTGCTGCAGCAACGATGTTTGGTAGCTGTGAAGGTCAGTGTGTGTCATGGTGTTTTCCGGATAGGTGGACTTTCCATGGTCTGCCTGCTGGTGGAAAAGTCTTTGACGCTGATCAAGTATTCCCTAGTGTGTGAGACCCTCCGGAATGGGCGCTGGTCCATAATCGCGCTCCATGGCCTTCCTCCAAACCCTGCGCGAAGCACGCTCCATCGTCCGTTGGATGTTGGTGTGGTTTGTTTTGTCCATCGGGGTGGCGGTCGCGGCACCTGTGGTCCATCCCCAGGGCTTGACCTTGATCTGCACGACCGCAGGCAACGTCCAATGGGTGTCGGACGCCACCACTGACCCCGCGGAAGGACTGCCCTTGGGCATGGCCACCCACACGCTGGATTGTGTGATGTGCCTCCCCTCCGGCGCAGCACCGGTGCCGGCTTTCTCCCCCGACTTGCCCGCCGCGGTCCGCTCCGCCGGGCCGCTTGCGCGACCGGCACTCCTGGTTGCCGGTATCGCAGAAGCACCCTCTGCGCGCGGCCCCCCGGCCTTGTTCTGAGAGCTGGGTTCAGCGCATCCCGCTGATCTTTTGCCCCGGCTGATGTGCAACTCCGGTCATTGCCGGAGCTTTGCGCCACTTGCCTGTTTTTCTCCCTTTTGCTGTTGTTCAGTCCTGTCGCGCCCATAGGTCGAGGCAGGGCACATTTACCGAGGTATCTATGCATCGTTTTGCTACTTATTTTGTAGCTGCTTGCGCACTATCCATGAGCGCTGGATCTGCTTTTTCTCATGTAACCCTGCAGGATCAGGCCGCCGCGGCCGGTGCGGGCTACCGGGGCGTGCTCCGGGTCGGTCATGGCTGCGCTGGAGCATCCACCACATCCATCACCGTCACAATTCCTGCAGGCTTCAATGGCGCCCAGCCCTTGGTGAAAGCGGGGTGGAACGTGAGCACCAAAATCGGCAAACTGGAACAGCCCTATGAATCGCACGGCACCAAATACACCGAAGGCGTTCAGGAAATCACCTGGACCGCCAAGGGGGCTGAAAATGCACTCCCCGATGCTTTCGCCGACGAGTTCACCTTCCGTGGTACGACACCCAAAAAGCCCGGCGCCTTGTGGTTCAAGGTTGTGCAGGGTTGCGAGAAGGGCAGTAACGCCTGGATCGAAATCCCCGCTGCCGGTCAGGATGCGCACGGCCTGACATCCCCCGCCGCGCGTCTGGATGTGCTTGATGTACAAGCCGCCGGACACGCCCACTGATTTTTACGAGGAGCATTTCATGACTTTTTCCCGTTGGACCTTGTCCGCCGCCTTGGCTGCCGGACTCTCCGTGATGGCTTCGGGTGCTTTTGCCCAAACCGTGGACGTGCAAAACGCCTGGGCTCGCGCCACGGTGCAGGGCCAAAAGGCCACCGGTGCCTTTATGACACTCACTGCCCCCTCTGCATCCAAACTGGTGGGCGTGAGCTCGCCTGTGGCGGGTGTTGCCGAGGTGCACGAGATGAAGATGGAGGGCGATGTCATGAAAATGCGCGCCATCCCAGGGTTGGACTTGCCGGCTGGAAAAGCGGTGGATCTCAAGCCAGGCGGATACCACGTGATGTTGATGGATTTGAAGCTACCCCTGCAAAAAGACACCACCATCCCGCTCACACTCGTGTTCAAAGACGCGAAAGGCGTGGAAACCAAAAAGGAGCTCAAAGTACCGGTGTCGCAGGTCGCGCCGAAGGGGGCCGCCGCCTCTGGCGAGCACAAGCACTAATCCGGAAATCCTGCGCTAACCCGCTCCTCAGGCACCGCGGCTTGGAGTAAGCTTTGCGCAGGGCTTGGTGTGCAAGCCTCCAAGGAGCCACTATGAGCGATTCAGACACCTCCGGTTTTGGCAAGTTTGTGCCCGGTTTTGACTTTTTGCAGAACCTGGCCAAAGGCGCCAGCACCAGCATTCCCCAGATGCCCAACCTGGGCAACTGGGTGGCTCCTACACTCAATGTGGAAGAGCTGGACAAGCGGATTGAAGAGCTCAAGAACGTGCACTTCTGGCTGGAGCAAAACTCTCGCGCGCTGGGTGCCACCATCCAGGCGCTGGAGGTCCAGAAAATGACCTTGGCCACCTTGAAGGGCATGAACTTCAACATCGGTGACATGGCGAATGCGCTCAAGCTGAAGGCTGCGGACTCGGTCTACACCGGGGTGCAGAAAGCCACTGAAAAAGCGGCCGCGACCGCCAAGACCATTAGCGATGTAGCAACCGGCAAGGCAGATGACAAGGCTGCCAAAACTTCGGCTGCGCCCTCGCTTGTCGATCCGCTCCAGCTTTGGGGCTCTCTGACCCAGCAGTTTCAGAACATTGCCGCCAGCGCCTTGAAAGAGGCGACCACCAAAACCGCCGCTGACATCACCAAGAACATGGCCACTGGCTTGGCCAAAGACGCCTTCAAGACGGCAAAGGCCGCCACCAAAAAGGCCGTGACCAAGCGGGCCGCGCCCCGCAAAGCGCCAGCCAAGAAGTCGACCGGCCGATAGCGCCCCACCCAGATCCGGACGGCACAGCCGCCACCTTCCATGCGCTTGTTTCCCTACGCCCATGCCACGCATCCGCAGTGGCCGATGGCTGCTGCCTTGGTGCTCGCCCAGTTGCGGGCCCAGATTGCTTTGCCGGACTATGCCGCTAACCCCACCCTAGCCTTGCTGTACATCACTGACCATTACGCACCGCACGCCAAAGACATCCTGGAGCACTTGAGCGGTGAGTTGCCTTTGGTGACTGATTGGTCCGGCACGGTCGGAATCGGCATCGCCAGTAACAACGTCGAATATTTCGACGAACCTGCGATGGCGGTCATGCTGATGGAGTTGCCCTCCCACCAGTACCGGGTGTTCTCCGGGGTGGCGCCTTTGGGTTTGGGCTTTGAAGCCCACACCGCGCTTGTCCACGCAGATGGGAACACCATTGAGCTGGCAGAGCTGATCCGCGAAATGGCCGGTCGCACCAGCGCGGGCTACCTGTTCGGGGGCTTGACCAGCAGCCGGGGCCAAAGTGCGCAGTTCGCGGTGGCGGCCGATGGAAACCTCAGCGGCCATGGGTCTGCCAGTGGCGTCTTTTCCGGAGGCTTGAGTGGGGTGGCATTCACCGAAGAGGTAGGCATCGTCTCTCGCGTGACCCAAGGGTGCAGCCCGGTGTCCAAAGCGCGTACGGTGACAGACGCTGAGCACAACGTAGTGGTCGCTCTGGACGGTGAGCCCGCGCTGGATGTCATGCTGCGTGATCTGCACATTTCCCTGGATCAGCCGCAAGAGGCGCTTGAAGTTGTGCGTGCCACGCTGGTTGCGTTGGCAGAGCCCGCGCAAACATCTGCTCCTGCCATGGTGCGACACACCGGCAACCTCGGCAGTGAGGTCACGGTGCGCCACATCATCGGTTTGGACCCCGGGCGGCGCGGCATTGCAGTTGCCGAACTGGTGCAGCCCGGAGCCCAGCTGGCGTTTTGTCAACGTAACCGCGAGGCGGCAAGGGCGGACCTGGTGCGCATTTGCGCAGAAATCCGCGAAGAGCTGGAGCCCCAGGAGTTAAGTCTGGAGTTGGCCGTAGCGCTGCAAGCGGACGAGGCGCAGGCCGCGCCCCATCCGGCCCGGCGTATTGCCGGGGCGGTGTATGTGAGCTGTTCCGGCCGCGGCGGTCCTCACTTTGGCGGCGCAAGTGCCGAAATGCAGATAGTGCGCCGCGCTTTGGGCGATGTGCCGCTGGTCGGTTTTTTCGCTGCAGGCGAGATAGCTGCAGACCATGTGTACGGTTACACAGGCGTTTTGACTGTTTTTACCGAATAGCATAAAAAATTAATTTTTAAGTTAAAGTGAGTCACCCGGGCTTGCTTTGCCTTGAACCTCTGGAGACGCACATGGGCAACTTGAAAATCAGCACACGTCTGTACGCAGGCTTTGCGCTTTTGATCGCGGTGATGGTGGCGGTGGTGGTGCTGGCATTCGTGGAGCTCAATGTCTTGCGCGTTGCTACCCAGCAGATCGCCAACAATGCCCTGCCCAGCGTCCAGGAGACGAACAAGCTCAATACTTTGATTGCCGAGTTCCGCATCATCGAGATTCAGCATGCGCTGGCCATCGAAGAGGGCACCAAGCAGGACTTGGAGAAACTGCTGGACAGCACCCAGGCCAAGATCCAGGAAACCAAGACCCGCTATGAGCCGCTGATCAGCAGCGACGAGGAGCGCAAGGGCTATGAGGAATTCAACAAATTCCGCCGTTTGTACATGGAAGCGCACAAGGAGATCAAAGATTACTCGCGGCGCAATGACGCGGCTGGCGCGGCCATGTTGTTGGATGCGGAGTCCAAAGCCATGTTCGACCGCTCGGGCAAGGTTCTGGACAACTTGATCCTGCTGAACCAACAGGCGGCGGATGCATCTGCTCAGGACGCTGAAAAAGCCTATGCCACAGCACGCTACGTGTTGCTGGCGTCTCTAATAGTGGGGATCGCGATCGCAGTGCTGGCCGCGACTTTCATTACCCGCTCTATCACCAAGCCTCTGGAAGAGGCGCTGTCGGTAGCCACCAATGTGGCATCCGGCGATCTGACAGGACGCATCACCAGCAGCAGCAAAGACGAGGTAGGCAAGCTCTTGCAGGCCATGCAGGCCATGCAGGACGGACTCATCAAGGTTGTAGCCCGGGTGCGCAATGGCTCGGACAGCGTGTCCAACGCCAGTGCCGAGATTGCCCAGGGCAACAACGACTTGAGCGCACGCACCGAGCACCAGGCCAGCGCGCTGGAGCAAACGGCTGCCAGCATGGAAGAGCTGAATGCGGCCGTAAAGCAAAACGCCGACAACGCCCGCCAGGCCAACCAGTTGGCCATGAATGCCTCCACGGTGGCGGTACAAGGCGGCGAGGTGGTGGGCCAGGTGGTCGACACCATGAAAGGTATTAACGAAGCCAGCCGCAAGATCAGCGACATCATCAGTGTGATCGACGGCATCGCCTTCCAGACCAACATCCTGGCTTTGAATGCGGCGGTGGAAGCCGCACGCGCAGGGGAGCAGGGTCGTGGCTTTGCGGTGGTGGCTTCAGAAGTCCGCTCACTGGCAGGCCGCAGCGCGGAAGCGGCCAAGGAAATCAAGAGTCTGATCAACGCCAGCGTGGAGCGGGTGGAGCAGGGCACGGCCCTGGTCGACAAGGCGGGCGAAACCATGACCGAGGTGGTCAGCAGCATCCGTCGCGTGACAGACATCATGGGCGAGATCAGCGCAGCCAGCAACGAGCAAAGTGCCGGCGTGGCGCAGGTGGGTGAGGCCATCACCTCCATGGACCAGACCACGCAACAGAACGCCGCTCTGGTCGAAGAAATGGCCGCCGCTGCGAGCAGCCTCAAAAGCCAGGCGACAGAGCTGGTGCACGTGGTGTCTGTATTCAAGTTGGCTGCAGGCCAGCAGGTGGCAAGCACATCAGCCAGTTTGGAAGCCCCCGCTGCGCGCAGGCCAGCGCTGCCGGTGGCCTCCAAGCAGGCCATTGCCCCTGCGACCCGCCCCGCACTTGCCAAGACGGCGCCCCGTTTAGCCCCCAGCACCCCCAAGCCGCCCGCACCCGCGAAGTCATCAGGCCAGGAAGACGAGTGGGAAAGCTTCTGACGGCTTGAATAAAGCACGGCAATTTCACGCATTGCACTGCAGCAAAGCGGGTTAGCATGTTTTGACGTCAGCCAATCACTGTGCTGACGGGTACCAAGGAGTTGTCGAATGAATTTCAGTCAAATGAAGGTGTCTGCGCGGCTAGCGTGGGCTTTCGGTGTGGTGCTGGTGGCCATGGTGTTGTCGGCCTCGTTTACCTTCAATCGCATGTCTGCCATGAATCGCGCGATGGAGGATATGCAGACGCAAAACAACGTCAAGATCCAGCAGAGCACCGAGATGTCCGAAGCGATCCATGTCGTGGTGCGGGTCATGCGCAGTCTGATGCTGCTGACCGATGCCAAGCAGATCGCTGAAGGGCAAGAGCTGATCGCGGCCTCCCGCGCCAAGTACGACAAAGCCTGGCAGCAGTTGGTCTCTATGCCCGCCACCGGAAACGACAAAGAAGCACAAGCCCAGATCGAGGCCGCCCGAAACAAGGCCCGCCCGTTGAACGACCAGGTGCTCGCACTCACGCAGGCCGGGAAGCAGGCAGAAGCGATTGACCTGCTGTTCAAAGAAGCCGGTCCCGCCGTCACCGCTTGGCAGGTGGCACTGGAAGAAAACACCGCGCTGCAGCAGTCCAATAACCGCGACGCCTTCGAGGCCGCCCAATCCAGTTATTCCCAAACCCGTACGACGCTGGTGGTGGTCAATCTCTTGTGCATCGGCTTGGCAGTGTTGCTGGGCTGGCTGGTCACCAGGTCCATCACCCGTCAACTCGGTACCGAGCCCTCTACCGCAGCGGCGCTCGCCCGCAGCGTGGCGCAGGGCGATTTGAGCGTGCCCATCATGTTGGCGCCCGGTGACACCGAGAGCATGATGGCGCAGCTAAAAAGCATGCAGGAGAGCCTGGCCCGAGTGGTGGTGAGTGTGCGCAAAGGGGCAGAGAGCGTGTCCACCGCCAGCGCAGAAATCGCGCAAGGCAACCATGACTTGTCTGCACGTACCGAGCAACAAGCCAGTGCCTTGGAGCAGACCGCTGCCAGCATGGAGCAGCTGGGTTCCACGGTCAAACAAAATGCCGATGGCGCCCGCCAGGCTAACCAGATGGCGGCCCAAGCGTCTGAGGTGGCTCAGCGCGGCGGTGCCGTGGTGGGTGAGGTGGTCAACACCATGCGTGGCATCAATGAAGCCAGCCGGAAAATCAGCGACATCATCAGCGTCATTGATGGCATTGCCTTCCAAACCAACATCCTGGCCCTCAACGCGGCAGTAGAAGCCGCACGTGCCGGTGAACAGGGGCGCGGTTTTGCGGTGGTAGCCAGCGAGGTCCGGTCATTGGCCGGCCGCAGCGCTGAAGCTGCCAAGGAAATCAAGATGCTCATTAACGCCAGTGTGGAGCGTGTGGAGCAAGGTACGGCATTGGTCGATCAGGCCGGCCAGACCATGGACGAGGTGGTCAGCAGCATCCGCCGTGCCACTGACATCATGGGTGAGATCAACGCGGCAAGCACCGAGCAAACCAACGGCGTGCTGCAAGTTGGAGAGGCGGTCAAGAATATGGACCAGGCCACACAGCAAAACGCCGCGCTGGTCGAAGAGATGGCTGCCGCCGCCAGCAGCCTCAAGTCCCAGTCGGGTGATCTGGTGGAGGTGGTGTCCATCTTCAAACTTGCGGGCAGTGAACCCGTGCACCGCGCTGCGGCGTTCGTCACGCAGCCTCCCAAGGTCACCCCCAAGCCCCTATTGGCGCCAACACGCGCGCCTGCGGTGCGGGCCACACCGGTTTCCACTTTGCCGGCACGACCGCCACAGCGCGCGACGCCGCCTGCCGCTTCGTTGCCCAAGCCGGTCAGCCGGACAACGCCTGCCGGAGGCGATGACGATTGGGAGACCTTTTAACCACAAGTCCGGTTCAGTTCTTGTCGTTTTGGTCGAAATTACGTAAATTGCCTCTCAAATCCAATAAGTTGCGCGTTGGAAGCGCCGGCCACAAAGGAAATCCATGAACTTGAACCGCCTTGGCATTCGCGCCCGCATCACCGCCGGATTGGCCCTCATCTTGCTCCTGGCAGTTCTGAGTGCTGCCAATTCGCTCTACCAGAACATCTCGGTCAAGTACGAGGCCGGCGAGGTTGCTACTTCCTGGATACCCGCTATCGAAAATCTGGGGCGAATGAAAGGCCATCTGTCTGAGCACTACTTGGTGACCAATGACCGCTTGGCAGTCCAAGGCAGCTTGGATGCGGTGAGTTTCAAAAAGAAGATTCAGGAACTGGAATCCGATTTGGCCAAGGCCACGGAGGTATACGCAGCCACACTGCTGACCTACTCGGACGAGAACGCCGCGCAAGGCGACGCCGAGAAGGCCTTGTATGCCGATTACCAGGCCAAGCGCGACGCCTACTTCGCCATTGCCAAAAGCAGCAGCGATGCGGTGGAAGACGCCATGGGTGACGACAACGTGCTGAACCTCCTGCGACAGGAGTACTCGGTGAAAGGGCCTGTGGCCTTTCGCAAGGCCTATGACGCCATGGAGGCTATTCTGCAGTTCAACCTCAAGGGTACAGCGGGCGCCGCCACCCTGGTGGCTGACAAAGTGAGTACCGCGGAGCAGGCCATGGTGGCTGCCTTGGTCGTGAGCTTGCTGGTGGGGGGCGCACTGATTTGGCTGATCCCACGCAGTGTGATTGACCCGGTGAACCAGGCTGTCGCGGTCGCCCAAAGCATTGCCGAAGGCGACTTGACCCACCGGGTGCAGGTGCAAGGCAGTGACGAAATGAGCCAGCTCCTGACGAGCCTGGACCGCATGCGATCCCAGTTAGTGACCGTGGTCTCCAACGTCCGGCAGGGCTCCGAATCCGTCGCCACCGCCAGTGCAGAAATCGCCCAAGGCAACAACGACCTCTCCGCCCGCACCGAACAACAAGCCAGCGCCCTGGAAGAAACCGCAGCTTCCATGGAAGAACTCGGCTCCACCGTCAAACAAAACGCCGACTCCGCCCGTCAAGCCAACCAACTCGCCATGAATGCCTCTACCGTGGCTATCCAAGGTGGAGAAGTGGTTGGCCAAGTCGTAGAGACCATGAAAGGCATTAATGAGTCCAGCCGCAAGATCGCAGACATCATCAGCGTCATTGACGGCATCGCCTTCCAAACCAACATCCTGGCCCTGAATGCAGCGGTAGAAGCTGCACGCGCCGGAGAACAAGGCCGGGGCTTTGCAGTTGTTGCTTCTGAAGTCCGGTCCCTCGCAGGACGGTCTGCCGAGGCCGCCAAAGAAATCAAGAGCCTGATCAACGCCAGCGTAGAGCGGGTAGAGCAAGGAAGCAGCCTGGTAGACAAAGCCGGTGAAACCATGACCGAAGT
>JAIYAR010000004.1 GCA_027488985.1 Comamonadaceae bacterium
ACTTTGCAGCCAACACGGTGGTGATAGCAGCTGTCAGGGTTGTCTTGCCGTGGTCCACGTGACCAATCGTGCCCACGTTCACGTGGGGCTTGGTACGGGTGAATTTTTCTTTTGCCATGTTTCAATTCTCCAAAGAGCTAATCCCGTGTGTTGGTTTTACGTCTGCACGATGTTGCTGATTCGCCCCGCACGGGAACAGGGCGGCACACCGTC
Source organism: Comamonadaceae bacterium (assembly GCA_027488985.1). GTDB lineage: Bacteria > Pseudomonadota > Gammaproteobacteria > Burkholderiales > Burkholderiaceae_C > Allorhodoferax > Allorhodoferax aquaticus. Next base: position 214 of record JAIYAR010000004.1, read on the forward strand.
GCAGACAACAAAAATTACTTCGCGCGAGCTGCCATGATGGCTTCAGACACGTTACGTGGGGCTTCCGCGTAGTGTTTGAATTCCATCGTGTAGGTTGCACGACCTTGCGACATCGAACGCAGCGATGTGGAGTAGCCGAACATTTCGGACAATGGAACTTCAGCCTTGATTGCTTTGCCACCGCCAACCATGTCGTCCATACCTTGCACCATACCGCGGCGTGAGGACAAATCGCCCATCACGTTGCCGGCGTAGTCTTCAGGTGTTTCCACCTCCACGGCCATCATGGGCTCCAGAATCACGGGGTTGGCCTTGCGGCAACCTTCCTTGAAACCGAAGATAGCGGCCATCTTGAACGCGTTTTCGTTGGAGTCCACGTCGTGGTACGAACCGAAGGTCAAAGTCACCTTGACATCCACCACGGGATAGCCCGCCATCACGCCTTGGGTCAGCGCTTCAATCACGCCCTTTTCCACTGCAGGGATGTATTCACGGGGAACCACACCACCCTTGATCGCGTCAACGAATTCAAAGCCCTTGCCGGCTTCGTTCGGCTCAACGGTAAACACGACGTGACCGTATTGACCCTTACCACCGGACTGACGAACGAACTTACCTTCGACATCGGACACGCTCTTGCGAATGGTTTCGCGGTAAGCAACTTGGGGCTTGCCCACGTTAGCTTCCACGCCGAATTCGCGCTTCATGCGGTCTACGATAATTTCCAAATGCAACTCACCCTGACCACCGATGATGGTCTGGCCGGATTCTTCGTCGGTCTGCACGCGGAAAGATGGATCCTCTGCAGCCAGACGGCTCAAAGCGATACCCATTTTTTCCTGGTCAGCCTTGGTCTTCGGCTCGACGGCTTGACGGATCACAGAGTCAGGGAACACCATGCGCTCCAGAGTGATCACGGCTGCGGGGTCGCACAAGGTTTCACCTGTGGTCACATCCTTCAAGCCGACACAAGCAGCGATGTCGCCGGCGCGGATTTCGTCCACTTCTTCGCGGTTGTTAGCGTGCATCTGCACGATACGGCCGATACGCTCTTTCTTGCCGCGCACAGCGTTATAAACGGTGTCGCCTTTTTTCAGCACGCCGGAGTACACGCGAACGAATGTCAACTGACCCACAAACGGATCGGTCATCAGCTTGAAAGCCAAAGCAGCAAACTTTTCGTTGTCGTCGGCCTTGCGGGTGACTTCTTTTTCGTCTTCGTCAAAGCCCTTGATGGCCTTCACGTCCAGAGGAGAAGGCATCAGTTCAATCACGGCGTCCAACATGCGCTGCACACCCTTGTTCTTGAACGCAGTACCGCACAACATGGGCTGGATTTCACCAGCAATGGTGCGCGCGCGCAGACCGGCAGTGATTTCCTCTTCGGACAGTTCACCTTCTTCCAGGTACTTGTTCATCAGGTCTTCAGATGCTTCAGCAGCCGCTTCGACCATCTTTTCGCGCCATTCTTTGGCGGTTTCCACGAGTTCTGCGGGGATCTCCTCAAAGGTGAACTTCATACCCTGGGAAGCTTCGTCCCAGATGATGGCTTTCATCTTGCGCAGATCAACCACACCGGTGAAGTTTTCTTCGGCACCGATTGGGATCACGATAGGCACAGGGCTGGCCTTCAAGCGCAGCTTCATCTGGTCCACGACCTTGAAGAAGTTGGCACCGGTACGGTCCATCTTGTTCACGAAGGCCAAACGTGGCACTTTGTACTTGTTAGCCTGACGCCAAACGGTTTCAGACTGGGGCTGCACGCCACCCACTGCGCAGTAAACCATGCAGGCGCCGTCCAGCACGCGCATGGAACGCTCCACTTCAATCGTGAAGTCCACGTGCCCGGGGGTGTCAATGATGTTGATGCGGTGCTCAGCGAAGGAAGAGTCCATGCCCTTCCAGAAGCAAGTTGTAGCCGCGGAGGTAATGGTGATACCACGCTCTTGCTCTTGCTCCATCCAGTCCATCGTGGCCGCGCCATCGTGCACTTCGCCGATTTTGTGGTTCACGCCGGTATAGAAAAGAATACGCTCGGTCGTGGTGGTTTTGCCGGCGTCAATGTGCGCAGAAATACCGATATTGCGGTAGCGCTCAATGGGGGTAGTGCGAGCCATGATGGATCCTTGGTTGATCAAATTCTTGAGAGGGTCTGCCGCACAATGCAGCAAGACAAACGACTTTCAGAGTATGGCCAGCCCACATGACAGCGCCATTGCGCTGCCCGGACCTGCCAAGCTCTGAAAGCCGCGATTTCCGTTGCTTAGAAACGGAAGTGAGAGAAGGCCTTGTTGGCTTCAGCCATACGGTGCACTTCGTCACGCTTCTTCATGGCGCCGCCACGGCCTTCAGTGGCTTCCAACATTTCGTTGGCCAGGCGCTGAGCCATAGACTTTTCACCACGCTTGCGAGCGGCTTCCTTGATCCAGCGCATGGACAAAGCCAAGCGACGGACGGGACGCACTTCAACAGGCACTTGGTAGTTGGCACCACCCACGCGGCGGGATTTCACTTCCACCATGGGCTTGACGTTGTTGATTGCAACGGTAAACGCTTCCAGAGCATCCTTATCTGGGTGCTTTTTGGCGATCAGCTCGAGTGCTCCGTAAATGATGCGCTCTGCAACTGCTTTTTTGCCGCCTTCCATGATCACGTTCATGAATTTGGACAGCTCGACGTTGCCGAACTTGGGATCCGGCAGGATTTCACGTTTAGGGACTTCGCGACGACGTGGCATATTTCACCTCATATTGCTTCAGTTGGTATCTTTTCAGACACCGCGAGAGTTATTCAAAAC
>JAIYAR010000008.1 GCA_027488985.1 Comamonadaceae bacterium
AATCTGTGGGCGTGTGCAGGCCAACCTTGTACAACTGGAAGAACCAACTACTGGGCCGAGAGGCCTCAGCATCCATGAAGCGACGACAAACATCGCAGACGACACCAAAACCCAAAGACTTGACGGAGTTAGTGTTGGCGCCGATTGAATCTTGACAGTGCGTGCCGATTGAATTTTGACAGGGGGCTTGTAGCCAGCATTTGAGGTACTGGCTGTGGATAACTATAGCCCCTTACGCGCTGGCCACCTCCTGACTGGTCGTGGATCTACGATTCATCTCCCTGGATTTGATCTTTCCCTTAGCCTCCTTGGAGCTGTGTCGGAATCGGTAGGACTCATTGCCGGTCTCCACGATATGGCAGTGATGCGTCAGCCGGTCTAACAAAGCCGTGGTCAGCTTGGCATCCCCGAACACAGCAGACCACTCTGCAAACGTCAGATTGGTGGTGATCAGGACACTGGTGTGCTCATACAGCTTGGACAACAGGTGAAACAGCAAGGCCCCTCCCGCTTGGCTGAATGGCAAGTAACCCAGCTCATCCAGAATGACCAGATCCATACGCATCAAACTCATGGCGATGCGCCCCGGATTGCCCTTGGCCTTCTCCTGCTCCAATGAATTGACCAGATCCACCGTCGAATAGAACCGCACGCGTTTGGAATGGTGTGTCAGGCCATTGATTCCCAACGCCGTTGCCAAGTGAGTTTTGCCGGTGCCAGGGCCACCAATCAGGACGACGTTCTGTGCATCTTCCGTGAAGCTCAGGTCCGCCAACTTCTTGATCAACACCTTGTCCACGGGTGAGACATCGAAGTCAAAACCTGCCAGGTCGCGGTGAATGGGGAAGCGTGCAGCCTTCATCTGATGGGCGATGGAGCGCATGTGTCGGTCCACATCTTCGGCCTGCAGCAGGTGTTCGATCAGCCAGCGTGAACTTTGAATCGATGCACCACCATCTTGTTCCATAAGGTCAGCCCAGGCGCTGGCCATCCCGCTCAAGCGCAATGCCTTGAGTTCACTATGTACATCACGTTGGGTCTCAGACATGGATTACTCCTTGGTCATCGTTATGGATCGGGCGTAGGCGGTCGTAGCGCGCCGTATCTGCGGTGGGCAGGTGGGTGAGTTGCAGTGAGGTCTGCGCGTATTCCGGCAAAGGCGGCGCATTGAGTCGTGCCAGCACATTGCGTACATGCTCGGCACTGACACTGCCATTGGGTGTGGCCCCTTCCAGCACCAAATCCACCGCCACCAGTACAGCATCCAAGCCAGCCTGTGGAACCGTGGCCAGCACCTGCGCCATGGTGCGATCGCCTCCGGGGTGACGCAGGAGGGATCTGCGCAGGCGTTGCAAAGGCTCTGGCAGGTCCAGGAACGGGGCACCGTTTCTCAACGCTCCGGGCTTGCGTTGCACCAGTTCGATGTAGTGCTGCCAGTCATAGGTCGTCTGTCCACTACCTGGTGTGCGGGCGTGACTGGCAATGATGGTCTGCGCACAGGCAATGTCTACCCGGTTGGGGTACAGCCGTGTACTCACCAAGTGGCCTGCCCACTCGCAGGGCACGGAGTAACGGTTGCGCGCCACCGAGACCAAACAGGTACTGCTGACCCGTGCAGGCTTCTCCACATAGCCATCAAACAGTACGGGCATGGACATGAGGTGAGGACGCTCCAACTCCAGCATCTCGGCCACTGTGAACTGCTTATGGATCGGATGCACTGTGTCCGACCATATTGAACGGCAGCGCTCTCCGAGCCAGGCATTGAGTTCAGCGAACGATCCGAAGCGGCGGGTACCTGCCTCGATCCAGATGCGCCGGCGGCTGTCTTGGACGTTCTTCTCCACCACGCCCTTCTCCCAGCCCGATGTCACGTTGCAGAAGTCCGGGTCAAACAGGTAGTGGCTGCACATTGCCGAGAAACGTGCATTGACGATGCGGCCCTTGCCCTTCTTGACCTTGTCCACCGCGGTCTTCATGTTGTCGTAGATGCCGCGTCGGGCCACACCACCGAGCGCTTGGAACGAGCGGGTGTGTGCATCGAACAGCATCTCGTGCCCTTGTCCTGGGTAGGCCACCAACCAGAAGGCTCGGCTGGCACAGAGCTTGAGATGGGCCACCTGCATTCTGTAAAAAACGCCGCCGACCAGTAGCCCTTCCTCACTCCAGTCAAACTGGAATGCCTCACCAAGCTCGAAGTTCAGGGGTACGAATGCTCGGCTGGGGTCTTTGGCGCTTTCCACACGCCAGGCGCGAATGAAGTCGGTCACTGCGCTGTAGCCACCCCGATACCCCTGGGCCTGGATCTGGGCAAACAGTGCTTTGCCGCTGCGCCGCGCGTGCTTGGGCCTGTGGGCGTCTGTACGCAAGACTTGCTCCAGCACCGGCTCAAACGGTGTGAGCTTGCCTTCAAGCTTCTTGCGTTGGTACTTCGGGGTAATGTCGCCGGGGGCCTTGAGCCACTTCTTGACCGTGTTTCGAGACAACCCGGTTCGTCTGCATATCTCTCCGTCGAAGAGTTGGTCGCGCATCTTCATGCGCCGCACCTTGCCAATCATGTCCATGGTGATCACCTGTAAAACCCCTGCTGAAAGTTTCAGCAGGACAGTGGAACACCCCTGTCAATTTTGGATCGGCACTTTTGATTTCAGACTGTCAATTTTCGGTCGGCGGCAACAGCCTGAATTCCTCTCGCTCTTAAATCAGCGAATAGCGAATGCGAGAAAGCTCGGTGAACAGCGACTCGGCCGAATCATTGATGTGATTCACGACTGGCGAGTTGATAAGCAACGGCTGGGCGCGCTGAACATCAAGACTCAGTGTGACCGCCTTGCGGTAGGAAATCAGAAAATGTTCGTCGAGCTTCAACTTCTTTTTGTGCTCGGCCAGTCTCGCGTTAAGTGCCTTTTGATTCCGACCAAGGCGTCCAAATTCATTCAGTATCTTTTTTGACAGCTCTGCACCTTGGGCAGATGGAAGTGCATAGTAATCAAGGGCCATCTGCTGGAGCGGGTCGATAGCTTTGATCAGGACGTCCAAGTCACGTTCCAGCAAATCCTTCAACTGCTTCTTCCGCTCGGAGTGCGACTTTATGTAATGGTCATAGTAAAGGCTCAAGACCTTTGTGCCAGCAGTGCCCGTTACGGCGCCCCAGACAAAGTTCATGTCTAAAGCAGCCCATAGCGTTTTGAGCGTTTCGAGGCTCATCCCTTACGCGCCCGAACAGCTTCGGCCTTGACCTGTTCGTCATGCACATACCCAAGGAGCTCGGTCAAGATCGTCGGGTCATCCTCACACACGAATTCGAAGGAGTCGAGAAATTTCTTTTCAGAAATACCCGCTCGCACAAGGCCGCCAAATGCCTCTTCTAAAAACGAAGACCCATAGCCTTCCACGTCGTCCATATTGAGTTTGTACTTTTCTCCCGTCTCTATAAATTTGAGCAAAAATTCTTCTCTAAAACGCTGCCCGCTTACGTCGGTATCGGCGTAATACCTGCCGGTTGGGAATTCGGAAAACTGCTTGGCAATATTGAAATTTTTCACAACGCTAACTCCGCTTCATCGGGGGCATCACCCCATAGCTCTTCGACTGCCTTATTTAGAGGTAAGTCCCATTTAATCAAGGTTCCTTCGATTGCAAACTTATCATTTTTGCTGGTAGCGTTTGCATTCTCGTATCTGTACCGGCCTTGCCTACTGTAGATTGTCAAGCAGCCCTCACCGACCTGCTGGATCAGCTTGTGGATGTCCATGAGCCCTTTGCCGCGATGCGACTTCTCAGTCTGGCTGCGCCCAAGCTCCACGGCGGCTTTGATCATTTGAGCATCATCCGGCCTCACGCCAGGTAGGACGGAAAGCCACTGTCGGATCATCTCCATCGGGTACTTTCGGGGTAGGGTCTTGGGGATGCCCGCACCCGCATCATAGAAGGTCAGTGTAAAGCTGTTAGTCTTACGGCTTAGCTGCGCCCCCAGCCACCACCGGCCCTTAATTCGCCGCGCGCGAGTTCCCTTCTTGGCCTGGTAGGCGTGCTGGCTCACGTTTAGCATGGCCTCTGAAAGTGCTCGAAAAACCTTCATCTTGACGACCTTAGGCATTTGAAGATCGTCGCCGAGAAGGCTCTGCCGCATGGATTTGATCTTTGGGCCACTAGGCTTCGTGTCAGTCAGACATTCCAAGTATCGCGTTGAATTTCTGCCAGTAGGCTTTATTTCTCGCGGGCGCACATTCAGCACTTTGAAAAAGCCGCTATCTGTCATCAGCCGCTCAACCTTCTTTGACTTTGGATAGGTGCCCGTAACGGAATTTCCGCCGTACTGCAATCGCAATTTATGTATTTGAGCGACCAGATAGACAAGGCATTCGGAACTGATTTCTGCAGTGTCCTCGAAGACTAGCTTTACATTCTTGTGAGACCTGACCATTGCGGAAAAGTCGTTGAAAAAACGCAAGGTTTGCTCGCTCTGAGTCACGAGGTCCAGGACTTTCGGCACAAAGAATTCTTCCCACAGCCAACCGACCCTGGGCGCAATATTGTCCCTGAAAATTCGGGGATCAATGAACGCGGGAAGGCCCTGGCGGCGCCTCTTGGCGCGACGCGCCTTCTCTCCATGGCTGCGCCGAAATTTGCCTAACTCGTAGTTTCGCTTGACTGCCTCACTTTTGAAATATCGCATTCCCTCGCCCTGTCTATTTGTTCTTTGACTTCAGCCGGCATTGACCGGTACGCGAAATGTCGAAAGATGCCTATCGCCACCGTCGGCTTATGGCCGATAGTACCAATTCGCATATCGGACACGACCGTCCGGTATCGCCGCATATCGGCTGTCCATCGTACCCGCCTAGCGGGCCAGTCCTGGATGTCTGCTATCAGGCAGTGAATCTGAACCTACCGAATTCCGTATTGGGTCGAAAGCTAATTCGATCCAATAGCTTGATGTGCACGATATTCAACCTTAAGGGGTAAGAAGTTAGCGCTGACGAATTGACAACCACAAATCATCAATGTGCGAGCCCCCTTCGGTTTCAACATGCTCTGGCTAATAAGCGACTAATTCTTCGACCAACCAAGGTCTCGCAAGGTGAATCCCAATGCTTGTAGTGCGAGCTCCGCGTCTTCCTCAACGATGGGACGGTATCCCTTTTGACGCTGCGCGTTGCTCTTGTTCCGGCTATGAAGTTTTGCGCACACTTTGCCCAAGTTGCCGGCGCAAATTCTTTCATGCGGAGTTGCTTCTACCGCAGCGGCGACCTTGGCGAGCTCGTTTCCAATCACGGCGTCGGAAGATCCGTTCTGGGCCAGCCATGACGAGAGGATCGCCTGCATGGCGTCTCGGCAGTTGTCCACAACAGAGCCCGGCGACTCCCTGAACGCGGAGTCAAGTACTCGGGCCAGCGCTTGTGTCACTGCGACGTCCCCCCGGATTTGAGTAGCGCCAAAGCTTGGAGTCCAATCCCATGCAAGAGGAGATTGGATGTGAAGAAGAGATTTACCGATGAACAAATCATTGGCTTCCTGCGGGAAGCGGAAGC
>JAIYAR010000020.1 GCA_027488985.1 Comamonadaceae bacterium
CCCAAGCCTTGCTCGGCGTGGATGAGCAGGGTCTGCTCGGGCAAGGGCTGGCCTTGCCAGAGGGGCTTGGGGGATTGCAGGCGCTTGGAGGGGAAGTCCGGTACGTCAAAGCGGCGCTCGTAGTCGGCAAAGCCGCCGGGCAGGTCACCGGCGAGCAGCCTTGCCAGGCCGCGGTTGTAGATCAGGCCTGCGTAGTCCGGACGTACCGCGATGCCTTGCTCGAAACAGGCCAGAGCTTCTGGCATGCAATGCCGCTCAGTCCACAGCTTTGCCAAAGTACCCCAGGCATCTGCATCGTCCGGTTTGGCGCGCAGCACCAGGGTCAGCTCGCCACGTGCGCGTTCCATCTGCTGCAATTCCAGCAAGCATTTGGCCAGCATGAAGCGGTACTCAGTGAGCTGCGGCTGCTGGACGCAGGCCATTTCAAAATGCGTCAGTGCCTCGCCAAACGCACCCTCACTGTAGAAAAGATTGCCAAGATTGTTGTGGGCTGAGTGGAAATCGGCATCCGCTGCAAGTGCTGCATGGTACGCATCGCGAGCCTCCGTATTCCGACCCAAGGCTTTGAGTGCGACGCCCCGGTTCGCATGAGCCCGTGCTTCGCCGGGAGTTTGGACAACCAAACGGTCGAACAGCTGCAAGGCCTTTGCAGGCTGACCGGCGCCGTTGAAGAGAATTCCCAGATTGTTCAGGGCATTGGTATGTCGTGGGTCCTGATGGAGCAGCTCCTCATAAGCCTGACGGGCGGCATCACCAAGCCCCGCACTTTGCAGTGACAGGGCCCGGGAAAACAGTTCATTCGATTCCTGTTTCGGTTGCCGTCCGGCCATTGAGCGTGTTTAGGTCCATTGGAAATCGGAGGCGCTGAGCGCCGCCGCGGAACTTCCCAGCAAGGTGAGCTTCATGTCGGCTGCGCCGTTGCCATCGGAGTCGATAAGCAGTGTACCGGTAGAGGTTCCACCGTTATAGGCCCAAGTAGCCTGTGCATTACCCGTATTACTGAAGCTACTCACAATGCTGAAGGTACCGTTTCCAAGGCCTTCAAACACGAGTTTGTCCTGACCGACCACGAAGTCGTTCACGGTATCTGCCACCGTCACACTGGACTGCAGTGTGTCGCGGAAGACAAAGCGGTCCGCGCCACTGCCACCGATCAGGATGTCTGCGCCGTTGCTGCCGATCAAATTGTCGTCCCCGGCCGCACCGTTCAGCGTGGAGCCCACAGTCGCCAGAGCCAGGGTGATGGTGTCATCTGCCGCTCCGCCGATGATGCTTTCGATACCGATCGCCGTCACGTTGTTGGCGCCGCTGCCCGACAAGGTCAGTTTGTCAGCGCCTGTACCGAGGTTGAAGGTCAGAGAGCTGGCAGCTTCGCCCAGAGTGATGTCGTCGTTACCACCTGAAGCAACCAAAGTCTCCACACCGCTGATGGTCAGCTGGTTGGTGCCACTGGTCGCCAGGGTCAGAGTGTCGCTCGCACCACCCAGGTCCACAGTGGCTCCGGTGATGGCCGTGGTGTAGGTGATACGGTCGCTACCGCTGCCGCCATTGAGGTTCTCCACACCGGCCACGGAGAAGTTGTTCACCCCGGTGGACAGGTTCAGGGTGTCGCTGCCGCCGGCGAGGTTGATCAGACCACCGGAGAGTGTGGTAGTCAGCGTGACTGTGTCGGCACCAGAATTGCCGGTGATCGTTTCCACCCCTGATGCGGTGAAGCTGTTGGTGAAGTTGCCCAAGTTCAGCGTATCCGCACCGCCGGCCAGGTTGTAAGTGGTGCCATTGACTGCAGCGGTCAGGGTGATGACATCCGCTGCAGCATTGCCGGTCACGGTTTCAATCGTGCCGTCGCCCAAGCTGAATGTGTTGGCTGCATTGAAGAGGCGCAATTCATCGACGCCATCCCCGCCGGTCAAGCTGGTCGCTCCTGTGATCGCAGCCCCGAAGGTCACGATATCGTTGCCGGTGCCCCCCAAAATGGTTTCGACGTTGGACGCGGTGAAGTCATTGCCATCATTGCTGAGGATGAGCTTGTCACCCAGTGCGCCGAGGTCGATGACATTACCGGTCAATCCAGCGGTGAAGGTCAGAGTGTCGACGGCACCAGAGCCCAATACGCTTTCCACGTTAACCACAGTCAAGGTGTTGGCCCCGGTGCTTGCCAGAATCAGCTTGTCAGTGCCAGCGCCCAGGTTGTAGATGCCGGCAGTCTGGGCTGCAGTCAGGGTAATGGTGTCGGCAGCAGCGTTGCCATTCAGGGTCTCAACCCCTGCAATGCTGGCGCTGTTAGCGAAGTTGGCGAGATTCAGGATGTCTGTGCCGGAGCTCAGGTTGATCAGGTTGCCTACTGCCTGGGTCGTCAGCGTGATGGTGTCTGCACCAGAGTTGCCGGTGATGGTTTCTACGTTGGCCAGCGTTGCCACGTTGGTGAAATTGCCGAAGGTCACTGCATCAGCGCCGGCGCCGAGACTGTACGTGTTGCCTGTGGCGCCATTGGTGTTCAGAGTAATCACGTCCGAAGCGGAGTTGCCGATGACGGTTTCCACCGAGTTCGTCAAGGTGATGTTGTTGACCCCGTTGAACAGCCGCAGTACGTCGGTGCCAGCGCCCAGGTTGAACGATCCGCCTGCTGCGGCATTGCCCAAAGTGATGTCGTCGGCCCCAGCGTTACCCATCACGGTTTCCACACCTGTGGCGGTAAGCGTGTTGTCGAAGTTACCCAGAGTCAATGTGTCTACCGTGCCGCTGCCGAGGTTGAAATTACCGGCTGTGCTCTGTGTCAGGAAAGTGATCCGGTCATCGGAGGCTCCGCCGATCACGCTTTCCACATTGGACAGCGTGAACGTATTTGCCGCGGTGGCCAGGGTCAGTCGGTTATTGCCGGTTCCCAGGTCGATCACTGCACCGGTCAGGCTTGTTCCCATCACCACCAGATCGTCCGTGGCACCTGCTGTAATCGTCTCGGCGTTGGAGACGGTCAAGGTGTTGGTGCCGGAACTGGCAGTCAGTGTCAGAGAGTCTGCGCCTGAACCGAGGTTGATGATGGCCGCGGTGGTGTTGGTAGAGATGGTGACCGTATCCGCACCGGTGCCACCGGTGATGGTTTCCACGTTGGCAAGGGTTACGGTGTTGCTGGCGCCTACCAGGGTCATCTGGTCCAGGCCCGCTCCGAGGTCAAAGCTGCGTGAGGCGACAGCTGCGCTGAGGGTGATCACGTCGTTCGCACCACCCGCCACCAGGGTTTCAATGTCGGTATTCAAGGTCAGTGTGTTGGTGCCCGACGTTGCAAGCGACAGGATGTCCGTACCTGCGCCCAGGGAGATGTTGGCTCCGCTTACCGCGCTGGACAAGGTCACCGTATCGTCGGCGCCCAATCCCACGATGGTCTCGATATTGCTGGCGGTCAAGGAGTTGGCGCCGGATGCCGACAAAGTGAGTTTGTCGATACCGCCTGCCAGATCGAAAGTCTGACCCGTGACGCTATTGCCTAGGGTGATGAAGTCGGCACCTGCATTGGCGACCAAGGTTTCCACATTGGTCACTGTCAGGGTGTTCGCTCCGCTGAATAGCACCAGTTTGTCGCTGCCATCGCCCAAGTTGATAGTGCCTGCGGATACCGCTGCGGTGAGCGTGACGGTATCCACCAGGCTGCCGCCCAACAAGGTTTCGACAGAGTTGCCAATCGACAAGACGTTGGCAAAGCTGCCCAGTTGCAGAACGTCAGCGCCGGAGCCCAGGTCAATGCTCAGGCCGGATGCCGCTGTCGCCAGTGTCAAGGTGTCTGCCCCGGTGCCGCCGGTAATGGTCTCAATGTTCGAGAGGGTGGCACTGTTGGTGCCATTGGCCAGAATCAGTTTGTCGAGGCCCGCACCCAGGTCAAACACGCCGTTGGTAATCACGGTGCCCAAGGTGATGGTGTTGACGCCTGAAGTTCCGATGATGCTCTCGGTATTGCGCACCGTGAGAGTGTTGATGCCGGTCGCCAAGGTCAGCACGTCGGCACCCGAGCCGAGGTCATAGACACCGGAAGATTGTGCGGTCGTGAGAGTTACCAAGTCCGCCCCGGTGCTGCCACTCAAGCTTTCTACGCCACTGATGGTGACCGTGTTGCCGGCTCCTGCAAGTGTCAAGACGTCCGCGCCACTGCCCAGGTTGTAGGTATTGCCGTTGACTGCCCCGTTGAGGGTGATCACGTCAGCCGCAGCATTCCCCACCACGGTTTCAATGTCACTGCCCAGTGTCAGGGTGGTGGCCGCATTGGCGAGGTTCAGGATGTCGGTGCCGCCGCCCAGCACAATGCTGGTAGTACCCGAAAGCCCGAGGCCGAGCGTGACGGTGTCGTTGCCGTTGTTTCCGGTGATGGTTTCCACGCCGGAGGCGGTCAGGGTGTTATTGAAGTTGCCCAGCGTCAACACGTCAGCGCCGGAGCCCAGGTTGAAGATGCCTGAAGTGGTTTGGGTGGTGAGGGTGACGCTGTCAGCGCCGGAAGCACCCAGTACCGATTCCACATCGCCCAACGTCACCGTGTTGGCTCCAGAGCCAGTTGCCAGCAGGGTCAGGGTATCGGTTCCGGAGCCCAGGTTGTAGACGCCACCGGTCACTGTGGTGCTCAGCGCGATAGTGTCATCGGCCGTACCACCGTTCACAGTTTCTACGGTGCTGCTCAATGTCAAGGTGTTGTTGAAGTTCGCCAGGCTCAGGATGTCGGTGCCGCTGCCCAGATCGAAAGATCCGCCGGAGCTTGCTGCCGTCAAAGTGACGGTGTCATTGCCCGTGCCGCCGGTGACCGTTTCGATGTTGGCTGCGGTGATGGTGTTGGTGCCGTTGGCCAGTACCAGTCGATCGCTGCCTGCGCCCAAGTCGTAAGTGCGGCCAGTGACAGCCGCAGACAGGGCGATGACATCTGCGCCCGAGTTGCCGATCAGGGTTTCGATATCGGCCCCCACCGTGAGGGTGTTGGCGGCATTGGCCAGGGTCAGTGTGTCAGTGCCAGAGCCCAACACAATGGTGCCACCCGAAACTGCGGCGCCCAAGGTTACGTTGTCATCACCGGAGTTACCGGTGATGGTCTCTGCGCCGGAAACAGTCAAAGTGTTGGTGCCGTTGGCCAGGGTGAGCACGTCGGCGCCAGATCCCAAGTCCAGTACGGCGCCGGTCAGGGTGGTGGCGAGAGTCACGTTATCTGCACCCGACCCGCCTTTGACGGATTCGATGTTGGACAGGGTGATCGTGTTTGCACCGCTGCCTGTGGCCAGCAATACCAAGGTATCTGTGCCGGAGCCCAGATCATAGGCATTGCCGGCTGCCAAGGCGGTCAACGTAACGCTGTCGTTTGCCGTGCCACCCACCAGGCTTTCGATGGCTGCATCTATCGACAAGCTGTTGTTGAAGTTGGCCAGAGTCAAGACGTCGGCCCCCGCGCCCAAACTCACCGAGCCACCGGATATGGCGGTCGTCAAGGTGATCAGATCGTCGCCGGCGTTGCCCACGATGGTCTCGACGTTGCCCAGGGAGAGGGTGTTGTTGGCATTGAAGAGGCTGACGCGGTCCGCACCGGCCCCGAGGTCAAACGCTCCACTGGTCTGGGCTGCGCTCAGGGTCAGGGTATCGGCACCCGTGCCGCCCACAATGGACTCGATGCCGCCCACGGTCAGGGTGTTTGCACCGTCGGCCAGGTTCAGTTGGTCATTGCCTGTGCCCAGGTCATAGACATGGCCACTCACAGCGGTGGTCAGCACGATGGTGTCTGCGGCGGAACTGCCCGCCAGCGACTCGATGGATCCGTTCAAGGTCAACGTGTTGGCACCCAGGCCGGAAAGAGTCAGGCGGTCAGCGCCGGCACCCAAGTCGTAAGTATTGCCGGTGACAGCGCCATCCAGTGTCAGGGTGTCCGCACCGGAGTTGCCCAACACGCTTTCGATGTTGCTGCTCACGGTGAAGCTGTTGGCGGCATTGGCCAGGATAAGGGTATCTGCCCCGCCACCGAGGTTGAATGCGCCGGTACTCACGCCGCCGGTAAAGGTCACGGTATCTGCACCTGATCCGCCGGTGATGGTTTCTACCGTGTTGCTGGCGGTCAGGCTGTTGGTGCCATCGGCCAGGGTGATGGCATCTGCGCCCGCGCCGAGGTCAAAGTTACCCGCTGTGACGGTGGACAGCAAAGTGATGACATCCGCACCGGCCCCACCCGTGATGCTCTCCAGATTGGTTGCGGTGACCGTGTTGCCACCCGCAGCGAGGAACAGCTTGTCCACGCCGGTGCCCAGGTCCAATTGCGCGCCCGCGACAGCGGCGCCAAAGGTGATGACGTCGGCGCCTGCGTTGCCTTCCACAGACTCTACGTTGGTCAGTGTCAGTGTGTTTCCGCCTGTGGCCAGCGTGACCTTGTCACCGGTGCCGGCGCCAAGGTCCACCACCGCATTGAACGGGCTGGCGTTGGTCATGGTGATGACGTCGTTACCGTTGCCACCGGTGAGGGATTCGACGTTGTTAATGGTGGCGACGTTGCCGCCATCGGCCAGTTGCAGGCGGTCGCTATCGTTGGAGCCGGCCAGGTTGACGGTGCCGCCGGACAGCGCAGTGGTCAGGGTGACCACATCGTTGCTGCCATTGCCAAGCACCGATTCCACGTTGGAAAGCGTTACGTTGTTGTTGCCCGCGCCGGAGAGTTGAACGGTGTCGTTACCGGCTGCAAGGTCCATGTTTGCGCCATTGATGGCAGCGCCCAAGGTGACGTTGTCGTCGCCAGCGTTACCGGTGACCGACTCCACGTTGGAGGCGGTGAGCAAGTTGGTGCCGTTGGCCAGTGTCAGAGTATCAGCGCCCGCAGCCAAGTCATACACCGCGCCGGAAACCGCCTGGGTCAGCGTAAGCGTGTCGGCCGCGGCACCGCCGATGACCTGTTCCACGCTGGCGTCCAGACTCAAGAGGTTTGCCGCAGCACCAGACAGCGTCAGACGGTCTACGCCGGCCCCGAGGTTGAATACACCGCTGCTTTGGGCTGCACCCAGCGTAATAGTGTCTGCTCCGGTACCGCCGGTGAGCGTCTCCACGCCGGTGGCGGTCAGGTTGTTGCTGCCGTTGGCCAGGATCAGCTGGTCGGCGCCGGCTGCGAGATCAATGCTGCCGTTGCTTACCACCGAGGTCAGGGTAACCACATCGGCCCCTGCGTTACCCACAATGGTTTCCACATTGCTGGCAGATACCGTGTTGGCACCGTTGGCCAGCGTCAGTTTGTCTGTGGTGCCTCCGCCCAGATCAAGCACCAGATTGGTGGTTACGGTGGACAGGGTCACATCATCTGCACCCGTACCGCCAATGATGCTCTCCACCTCACTGGTGGTGACGGTGTTGGCGCCGTTGGCCAGAGTCAAGCGGTCCGTGCCTGCGCCCAGGTTGTAGACCGTACCGCTGGCTGCGGCAGTCAGTGTGATGTTGTCGGCCAAGGTGCCGCCGGTCACCGTTTCGACGGTGGCGTTCAGCGACAAGGTGTTGGCTCCGTCCGCCAGGATCACGCGGTCGGTACCTCCGCCCAGGTCCACGGAGATGCCGCTGACTGCGGCGGTGAATGTCACGGTGTCGTTGACGGAGCCGCTGCCAGCAACGGTCTCAATGTTATTGACCGTAACGGTGTTGGCGCCCGCACTGGAGAGAATCAGTTTGTCTCCGGAGCCCGCACCCAGGTCGTAGGTTTGTCCAACGACGGCACCACCCAGAGTAACGATGTCGTCGCCTGCACCGCCGATGAGGCTTTCCACGGAGGCGGCGAGGGTCAGGCTGTTGCCCGAAGCACCGAGGGTCAGGGTGTCTGCACCCGCACCGAGGTCGATCGAGCCACCGCTCACGCTGGTGGCCAGGGTGATGCTGTCATCCCCGCTGCCCGTGGCGAGAATGGTCTCCACGTTGCTGACGCTGAGCGTGGTTCCGCCTGCGGCAAGCGTCAAGCTGTCTGCACCTGAGCCCAGGTCGATGCTGGCGCCACTGATGGCTGCACCCAGCACCACCGTGTCCGCAGCGCTTCCACCTGTGATGGTTTCTATGCCGGTGGCCGTGAGCGAGTTAGCGGCTGCGCCGGAGAGTGTCAGGGTGTCGGTTCCGCTGCCCAGGTCGAAGACGGCGTTGGTGACCGCAGCGCCCAAGGTCAGGGCATCTGCCAAGGTGCCGCCTACGACGCTCTCAATGCCGGAGAGTGAAAGTGTGTTGGCAATGTTGGTCAGGGTCAATGTGTCGGCACCTGTTCCACCGGTGATGGATTCCACATTGGCTGCAGTGATGGCATTGGTTCCATTGGCGAGCACCAGGCGGTCGCTGCCACTGGCCAGGTCGAAATTGGCCGTTGTGGTGGCAGCGCCCAAGGTGACCGTGTCTGCGCCAGCGTCTCCGGTCAGTGATTCCACACCGCTCACGGTCAGACTGTTGGTGCCGTTGGCCAGGGTCAGGTTGTCAGTACCGCTGCCCAGGTTGATCAGCGCGCCGGTGACGCTGGCGCCCAGGGTGACGGTGTCAGCGCCGGTGCCACCGGTCAGGGTTTCGATATTGGTGACGGTGAAAACACCATCGCTGTTGGACAGCGTCAGGACGTCCGCGCCACTGCCCAAGTCGACGGTGCCGGAAGAACTGCCGGCGCCCAGGGTGATGGCATCGGCCCCGGTACCGCCCGTGATGGACTCTACATTGCTCACGCTCAAGGAGTTGACGCCGTTCGCCAGAATCAAAGCGTCATTGCCGGCTGCGAGGTTGATGGTTACGCCGGATGTGGCAGCAGCCAAAGTCAGCGTGTCATTGCCAGTGCCGCCGGTGATGGACTCGACGTTTTGTGCGGTGACAGTGTTGGTGCCGTCTGCCAAGGTCAGGCTGTCGGTGCCTGATCCGAGATTTACCGTCGTGCCGGTCAGTGCGCTACCGAAAGTGACTGAGTCAGCACCGGTGCCGCCGTTCAGGGTTTCGACGTTGCTGATGGTCAGGGCATTGGCGCCATTTGCCAGGTTCAGGGTATCGGTACCTGCGCCCAGGTTGACACTTACCGCGGCTGTGTCTGTCAGGGTGATAGTGTCTGCGCCGGAGTCGCCGACCACGGTCTCTACGCCTGTCAGTGTGAGTGTGTTGTCTTCGTTGAACAGGGTCAGGGAGTCGCCAGTGCCTGCGGCCAGGTTAACGACACCACCGGTGACGCCCGCGCCATAGCTAATGACGTCATTGCCCGTGTTGCCGGTGATGGTTTCGACACCGGTTGCACTCACGGTGTTGTTGCCTGCTGCGAGTACCAGCGTGTCAGCGCCTGCGCCCAGGTTGGCGTCGAGGCTGGCGACGTTGGTCGACAGGGTCACAGTGTCCGCGCCTGAGTCACCGATGATGGTTTCGACGTTGGTGATGGTCAGGTTGTTCGGCGCATCGAACAGGGTCAGGATGTCTGTGCCACCTGCCAAATCGACCTGAACGCCGCTGACACTGTTGCCCAGTGCCACGGTGTCAGCGCCGGCGTTACCGACGATCGACTCTGTGTTCTTGACGGTCAGGGTGTTGGCGAAGTTGCCCAGATTCAGCACGTCCGTGCCGGCACCCAGGTCGATTTGACCGGCGGTGCTGGCGTCGCCCAGTGTCAGGGTGTCGGTGCCGGTGCCGCCGGCGATGGTTTCCACTCCGGTGGCTGTCAGGCTGTTGGTGCCGTTGGCCAGAGTGACCTTGTCGGCCGTTCCTGCGCCGAGGTTGATTTGACCACCGGTCAGGTTGGTGGCCAGAGTAACCTGGTCAACGCCCGAGTTACCGGTGACAGATTCCACATTCGACAACGTGACGCTGTTGGACGCATTGGCCAGGGTCAGGCTGTCTGTGCCGGAGCCGAGGTCCAGGCGCATGTTGGCCACACCGGCATTCAAGACGATGGTGTCATCACCGGAGCCCGCAGTGAGGCTTTCGATGCTGCTACCCAGCGTGAGTACGTTGTTGCCATTGAACAGGGCCAGTCGGTCGCCCGCGCCTGCGCCGAGGTCATAGCTACCGCTGGTAACCGTGCCGCTTAGCGAAATGGTGTCATTGCCTGCGCTACCCACCACTGTTTCTACCGTGGTGTCCAGAGTCAGGGTAGAGCCCACACCGCCGGCCAGGGTCAGGATGTCGGTGCCGGAACCCAGCGAAATAGTGCCTCCACTGACTGAGGTGCCCAGCGTGACACTGTCGTCACCGGTGCCGCCGGTGATGGTCTCGACAGCGGTGGCTGTGAGGCTGTTGGTGCCGTTGGCCAGGGTCAGGCTGTCGTTGCCGGCATTCAGATTGATCACGCCGGCAGTGATGGCGGTCGCCAAAGTGATGGTGTCGTCGCCGTTGGCGCCCGTGATAGTTTCAATGTCGCTCGCGGTGAGCGAGTTGGCGGAAATGCTGGTCAGTGTGAGGGTGTCAGTGCCCGAGCCCAGCTGGTAGATGCCGCCTGTCACAGCGGTGGTTAGCGTGATGGCGTCGGCCAATGTGCCGCCGACCACTGTTTCCACGGTCGCGTTTAGGGACAGAGTGTTGGCTCCATCTGCCAGGATGATCTTGTCCTGGGTGCCCGCACCCAGGTCGATGCTCGTACCCGATACAGCGGCTGTAAAGGTGACTGTGTCGTTGGCACTGCCGCCGGCCACGGTTTCCACGCCGACCGCGGTGATGGCGTTGGCACCTGCGCTGGAGAGGGCCAAACGGTCGCCGGTACCTGCGCCCAGGTCGTAAGTGAGGCCTGTGACAGCGCTGCCGACGGTGATCAGGTCGTTGCCGGAGCCGCCGACCACGGTTTCAATGGTGCCGCTGACGGTCAGTGTGTTGCCGCCGTTGGCCAGATTCAAAGTGTCGGTGCCGGTTCCCAAATCAAAGCTGCCGCCGCTTACGGTGGTGCTGAGCGTTACGGCGTCATCACCGGTGCTGCCGACAATCGTTTCCACCGCAGACGCTGTAATGGTGCTGCCATTGCCTGCCAAGGTCAGGGTGTCGGTGCCACCGCCGCCTACTACGCTCTCTACGTTGGCAGCTGTCAGGCTGTTGGTGCCGCTGGACAGGCGCAAGATATCGATGCCTGCTTTCAGGTCAAAGTTGGCGCCCGTTACGGCGGCACCCAAGGTGATGCTGTCGTCCAGTGTGCCGCCGGACAGACTCTCTATGGAAGAGACGGTCATGGCGTTGGTCACGTCCGTCAGCGTCAGGGTGTCGGTCGCAGTGCCACCGGTGATGGTTTCGATACCGGTTGCGGTGAGCGTGTTGGCAACGTTGGTCAAAACCAGTGTGTCTGCACCGGCTCCACCCGTGATGGTTTCCACATCGACTGCAGTGAGCTGGTTGGTACCGCTGGCCAAGGTCAGGGTGTCTGCGCCGGCGCCCAAAGTCACGGTCACGCCGCTGGTTGCAGCGGCCAGGGTCAGCTGGTCATCGCCTGCACCACCGGTGGTGGTTTCCACGCCGGTCACGGTGTACGAGCCACCTGCGGCTGAGAGGGTCAGCAAATCGGTGCCACTACCCAGGTCCAGGGTGCCGCTGGTGGTGCCGGCTCCGAGGGTGATGGTATCGGCGCCGGTGCCACCGGTGATGGATTCGATGCCGGTGGCGGTCAGCACGTTGGTGCCATTGGCCAGGGTCAGTTGGTCAGCGCCTGCCAGCAGGTCCACGGTGGCGCCATTGATGGCGGCAGCCAGTGTGATGTTGTCGGCGCCTGCGTTGCCGGTGATGCTTTCGGTTCCGGATACGGTCAGTGTGTTGCCGCCAGCAGCCAGGGTCAGGCTGTCGGTGCCGGCACCGAGG
Organism: Comamonadaceae bacterium; assembly: GCA_027488985.1. Classification (GTDB taxonomy): domain Bacteria; phylum Pseudomonadota; class Gammaproteobacteria; order Burkholderiales; family Burkholderiaceae_C; genus Allorhodoferax; species Allorhodoferax aquaticus. The sequence goes on from JAIYAR010000020.1 coordinate 11,761, forward strand.
TTGACCGTGCCCGCTGCCACGGCAGCGCCGAAGGTCACATTGTCGGCCGCCGAGCTGCCGGTGAAGCTCTCGGCGTTGCTCACGGTGATGGTGTTGGCACCTGTGCCGTTGCCCAGGATCACTTGGTCGGCACCTACGCCGAGGTCGTAAACACCGGAGCCGGCGGTCAGGGAGTTGAAGGTAACTACATCGTCGCCCACGCCACCCGTCAGGGTTTCGATGTTGGACACCGTGAGGTTGTGGTTTTCCACGGACAGGGTCAGCTGGTCAGCCCCGACACCGAGGTCGATGATGGCGTTGGAAATGCCTGCGCCCAGCGTGATGACGTCTGCGCCGCCGTTGCCCAAGACGCTCTCTGCTCCACTGACAGTAAGGGTGTTGGCTCCGGAAGCCAGCAGCAGTTTGTCTGCGGTGCCTGCGCCGAGGTCTATGTCACCGGCTGTTTGGGCTGCACCCAGCGTGACGGTGTCAGCGCCGGAATTGCCGACGATGGTTTCCACACCGGTTGCGGTAATGGCGTTGGTGCCATCAGCCAGATTCACCTGGTCGGTGCCGCCGGCCAGATCGATCACGGTGCTCGTGGTTGCGGCACCCAAGGTCACGGAGTCGTCACCCCCCACGCCGGTGATGCTCTCGATATTGGAAGCAGTGAGGCTGTTGGCACCCGTTGTGAGGGTCAGAGTGTCGGTGCCTGCGCCCAGGTTGAACACGCCCCCGGTGCTGGTGTCCCCCAGGATCAAGGCGTCAGCGCCGGTTCCACCCGTGACGGTTTCTACCGCAGTCGTGGTCAGGCTGTTGGCTCCGTCCGCAAGGACGATGCGGTCGGTGGTACCGGCCCCCAGGTTGAACACACCGTTGGCCACGGCTGTGCGCAGTGTGATCTGGTCGGCACCCGCATTGCCGGTGATGGATTCCAGGTTGGAGACTTGCAGGATGTTCGAGCCGCTCGCCAGGGTGAGCTCGTCGGCGCCGCCTGCCGCATCAATCTGCATGTTGATTACGCTTTGGGTGAGCGTAATCACGTCGGCCCCTGCGCCGCCCACCAACGTTTCGACGCTGGCATTCAGGGTGACAGAGTTGCCGCCATCGGCCAGATTCAAACGGTCGGAGCCGGCGCCCAGATCGAAAGTGGTGCCGCTGGCGACGGCTGCGCTCATGGTGAGGGTATCCACACCGGAGCTGCCCACCAGGGATTCTATGGTGCCATCGAGGGTCAGGGAGGACGCGCCACCCAAGGTCAGCTTGTCGGCACCTGCGCCCAGGCTATAGGAGCCGCCTGTCACACCACCTGTGAAGGTCACGTCGTCAGCTCCCGAGCTGCCGGTCATGGTTTCCACGCCACTGGCTGTCAGGGTGTTTGCGGCGTTGGCGGTGTCCAGGGTCAGGGTGTCCGTTCCGGCACCCAGCGCGAAGGTGGCGCCGGTCACAGCGCCGGACAGGGCGATCGTGTCATTGCCGGTTCCACCGGTCAGGGTTTCGATATTGGATGCCGTCAGGTTGTTGGTGCCATTGGCGAGGGTCAGGCTGTCCGAACCGCTGGCCATGTTGACGGTCGCACCGGTCACTGCTGCGCCGAAGGTGATGGTGTCCGCACCGCTGCCGCCGATCAGGCTTTCAACAGCCGTGACGGTGAGCACGTTGGTTGCAGTGTCCGCCAGCGTCAGCACGTCAGTGCCAGCGCCGAGGTTGACCGTGTTGCCGGAAATGGCAGCGGTCTCCAGGGTGATCGTGTCATTGCCGGTGCCGCCGGTCAGGCTTTCGACGTTGCTGACGGAGAGAGCGTTGGTGCCATTGGCCAGCGTGAGGCTGTCAGCACCGGCTGCGAGGTCCACGGAGCCTGAGGCTTGGGCCGCGCCGAGGGTGATGTTGTCGGAGTTGGCCTCGCCGGTGATGGTTTCGGCATTGGACACAGTCAGGGTGTTGCTGCCGCTGGCCAGGCTGAGGCTGTCGGAGCCGGCAGCCAGATCGATAGTGGCGCCCGAAATGGAGGCGGTGAGGGTCAATACATCGTCGCCACCGCCACCGGTGATGGATTCCACGCCACTGGCGCTGACGGTGTTGCCACCACCCGCCAAGGTGAGGCTGTCAGTGCCCGAGCCGAGGTTGGCTGTGGCGCCGGTGATTGCCGCACCGAAGACAACGGTATCTGCACCGGTGCCGCCGGTGACGGTTTCCACATTGCTGGCGGTCAGGCTGTTGGTGCCGTTTGCCAGGGTGATGGCATCGGTACCGCTGCCCAGCTGGTAGACGCCACTGGTGACGGTGCCGCCCAGGGTGATGGTGTCTGCACCGGTACCACCGGTCAGGGTTTCGACGCCGGTAGCCGTCAGGCTGTTGGCGCCGTCGGTTAGGGTGAGGGTGTCGACGCCCGCTCCTGCGCCGAGGTTGAAGTTGCCGCCACTGACCACCGTTTGCAGTGCAACGGTGTCATCGCCGGTGCCGCCGGTCACGGACTCCACGTTGGATGCGGTGATCAGGTTGGTGCCGTTGGCCAGGGTCAGTGCATCAGTGCCACCAGCAAGGTCGAAGACGCCGGTCTGGGCAGCACCCAGGGTCAGGACGTCGGCACCGGCTCCACCGGTTACGGATTCGGTGTTGGACAGGGTGACTGTGTTGCCGCTACCTGCAAAAGTAATTTCGTCAGCGCCATCCCCGAGGTTGATGTTGCCGCTGGCCTGGGCGGCACCAATGGTGATGACATCCGCACCGGCCCCGGAGGTGGTGATGGTTTCCACATTGGAAATACTGGCGGTGTTTCCGCCCGCAGCCAGCGTCAGGCTGTCCGTTCCACCTTGCAGATCAATGACGCCTGCAGCCGCGATGGCTGTGGTTAATGTGATGCTATCGGCACCGCCGGCGCCTGTGACGGTTTCTGCACCGGCGACGTTCACCGAGTTCACACCGTTGCTGAAGGTGATGCTGTCGGTGCCGGATCCCAGGTCAAAAGAACCGGAGGTGACGGCTGTGTTGAGGGTCAGTATGTCGGCTCCGCTACCCAGGCTGACGTTGGCAGCCCCGAAGGTCCCGCCCAAGGTGACGGTGTCATCGCCGGCCACGCCCACCACGGTTTCGACGTTGTTCAGGGTGATGGTGTTGGTGCCGGTGGTCAGAGTGACCTTGTCGCTGCCTGCGCCGAGATCGATAGTTACGCCGGTAGCGGCGGCAGACAGGGTGAGGGTATCCACCCCGGAGTTGCCGGTGACAGATTCGATATTGGCGATGGTGCCGGTGTTGGCAAAGTTACCTAAGGTCAGGCTGTCGGTGCCGGAGCCCAGGTCAATCAGGGTGTTGCTGACATCCGTGAGCTGGGAGCTGATCGTGATCGTGTCCGCCCCTGTTCCCCCCATGATCGTGTCGATGTTTCCGGGCAGGGTCAGATTGCTGTCGCCGCCGGAGATGGTGATCGTGGTCATGGTAGGCCTCTCGGATTAAGTGTCTGCTGGCAATTTCTTGGCCGCATGGCAGGTAACCCGGGTCACCCACTTCAACAATACGGCCTCTCCACGGTATTACGTCAGTTCTGAAAAAATCTTGAGCCCGTTGGGCCACAAGCCGGAAATATTCCTCTTTTCAGCGTTTAGACCGGGTGGCGGGCTGTCTGGATATACAGCTTTTGTTTGAGGGTGAAAATGACACTTGGCGCTTATGGAATAAGCGCGGGTAGCTATCAAAACAATAGTAAATAAATCACACTTGCATATTCATGATGTCGGTGTAGGCCTGCACCATGCGGTTGCGCACATGGAGGGTGGCCTGAAAACCGATTTGCGCCTTCTGGATGGCCACCATGGTCTCTTCCAGGCTGACCTTGGGGTTCTCCATTTGCACTTCCCGTTGCAAACGGCTGGACTCGTTCTGGGCGGCACTGACAGTGCCAAGGGCGCTTTTGAGTTCGCCGACAAAGCCACCGCTGGCGCCGGAGGCGCTGCCGGCTCCACCCGGTTTGACCCCGGAGGAGGGGCGGATGGAGGTGGGCATTGAGACGGGTGTGAGCTTGAGATCCATGTCGGTCTCCCTGTAAGTTGGGTTGCCGCGAATCCTATGCCCGCACCTGTCTGCGTATTTTTTTGAATTGGAGGGTAAAGCGGGGGCTTATTGCCCTAATGTTTTGGAGGGTGGGTCGAATAATCAGCCCCATTCATGCGGAGAAGCCCGCCTCAGCCCTGGAAACCAATACATGCCCGCAGTTGCCACCATTCCTGTGAACCCCACCCTGGGACAGCGCCTTACGGCTCTGGACCAAGGGCAGCGCATCCGACTGGCTTTGGGCATTGCACTGTTTGTGGCGATTGCCGTGGTCGGACTGGTTATGGGCCGCCAGGCGGAATGGCGGGTGCTGTACTCCAATCTGGCAGACAAAGACGGCGGTGCAGTGATCGCCCAGCTGACCACGATGAACGTGCCCTATAAATATACAGAGGGTGCTGGCGCGATTCTGGTGCCTGCAGACCGGGTGCATGACGTGCGGCTGAAGCTGGCGTCCCAAGGGCTACCCAAAGGTTCGGTCAGTGGATTCGAAATGATGGAAGCCAACCGCTTCGGCATGACCCAGTTCCAGGAGCGGCTGACTTTCCAGCGCGGGCTAGAAGGCGAGCTGACCCGCTCCATCCAGGCCTTGTCTTCCGTATCGAGCGCCCGGGTGCACCTGGCACTGCCTAATCAGAATGGTTTTTTCCGGGAGCAGCAAAAGCCCTCGGCCTCTGTGCTGCTGAGCCTCCATCCCGGTCGTGCGCTGGACAAAGGTCAATTGGCAGGCATCGTGCACTTGGTAGCCTCCAGCGTGCCGGAAATGAATCCGAACGCCGTCAGCGTATTAGATGACACCGGCAAGCTGCTGTCCGCCAACCCCGACGCCGGCGCAGGCGTGGATGCCGAGCAACTGCAGTATGTGCAGCAGATCGAGCAACTCTATAGCCGCCGCATCCTGGACATGCTGGAGCCGCTGGTGGGCAAGCAAAACGTCAAGGCGCAAGTGACGGCTGAGCTGGATTTTTCTCAAACCGAGAGCACCACCGAGTCTCACAAACCTAACCAGACCCCGGACAGCAGTGCCGTGCGCAGCCAGCAACTGGTGGAAAGCACCAATGGTGCGCAGCCAACGCCGCCAGCTGGCGTACCCGGCGCGACTACGAACCAACCACCTGCCCAGCCGGCTGCGCCCATCAATGGCCAACCGCAGACCTTGGCGGCCAATGGACAGACTGCAGCAGGTGCAGCGAACAACTCGTCCAAGAAAGAGTCCATCATCAATTACGAGGTGGACAAGACCATCCGTGTGACCAAGGGCGCGGTAGGCGTGATCAAGCGCATCAATGCGGCGGTGGTGTTGAATAACCAATCGGTGACCGATGCCAAAGGCGTGACCACCAGTGTCGCCTTGACAGAAGCCCAATTGGAAAAGATGACTGCGCTGGTGCGTGAAACCGTGGGCTTCAGTCAGGACCGGGGTGACTCCGTCAATGTGATGAATGCTCCTTTCGCCCCTGAAAAGGCCGAAGTGAACGACACGCCCATCTGGCGGCAACCGGAAGTGCAGGACCTGGCGCGCAGCTTGGCCTGGCCACTGGGTACCCTGGGCATGGCAGCGTTGGTCCTGCTGGGTGTGATCCGTCCGGCCATGAAGGCTCTGACACAACCTGCACCGGCGGCAGAGCCGTTGGAAACCGGAGAGCTGGCGCAGTTGGATGCTATAGAAAACGACCAACCGGAGCGCCCGCAGCTCACAGGCCCGGGTACCACGACCGATGCGCAGCACGCGTCTCCCGCCGAGTTGCGTTTGGAAGATGCGCGCAAGCTGACCCGCGACAACCCCGCGGCTGTGGCCAATATCGTCAAAGCATGGATGAATGGAGAAGCACCGGCGTAAAGCGCGGCGCAAAATACCACCATGGCAAACGACGACGGACTCCAAGACGCAGCAATCCTCATGATGTCTCTGGGCGAAGCAGAGGCATCCGAGGTTTTTAAACACCTGTCACCCAAAGAGGTGCAGCGCCTGGGCGAGGCGATCGCCAAAACCACGCAGCTCACCCGTGAAAAGGTGGACGAGGTGGTGGACAAATTCACCGGGGTCGCCGCTTCACAGAGCTTGCTGGTCTCCAATTCAGGCGACTACGTGCGCTCTGTGCTGAAACTGGCGCTGGGCGACGACAAGGCCGCCTTGCTGATTGACCGCATCTTGCAAGGGGGCGATGTCTCCGGCATTGAAAGCCTGAAGTGGATGGACCCGCTGTCGGTGGCCGAGCTGCTGCGCAACGAACACCCGCAAATCGTGGCGGCCATTCTGGTGCACCTGGATTACGACCAGGCCGCTGATGTGCTGAAGAACCTGACCGAGCGCCAGCGCAACGAAGTCATGTTGCGTGTGGCCACCATGGAAGGTATTCAGCCCACCGCCTTGAAAGACTTGAATGAAGTGCTGTTCAAGGTACTCGCCGGCGGAGACAAGATCCGCAAGTCGTCTCTGGGTGGCGTGAAGACGGCGGCCGAGATGATTAACTTGATGGGTACTGCCATCGAGGGCACGGTCATCGAGTCCATCCGCAGCCACGATGCAGACTTGGCTCAGAAGATCATGGACAAGATGTTTGTCTTCGACGACCTCAACAAACTCGACGACAAGGCCATCCAGATGGTGCTCAAGGAAGTGTCTTCCGATGTGCTCATCGTCGCGCTCAAGGGCGCACAGCCCGAGCTCAAAGACAAGATTCTGGCCAACATGTCGTCCCGTGCGGCGGCCACCCTCAAGGAAGACTTGGAGTCCCGTGGCCCCATGCGCTTGTCGGAAGTGGAAGCACAACAGAAAGAAATTCTCAAGATCGTGCGCCGCCTGGCGGACGAGGGTCAGATTGTGATCGGCGGTGGAGGTGGCGACGACGCCATGGTCTGATGAATCGCAACCAAGCACGCTTTATCCCGGGCGAGGAAATCGGCTCGGTAACCGATTGGGACTTTGGTGATGTGGATAAATCCTCATCGCGATTTGCTGCCAAGCTTGCGGCCCAGGCACTGGCCGAAGATCAGGCCAAAGAAGCACTGGTGCGACAGTCATCTTTTTCAGAAGGGCACGCCCAAGGCTACGCAGAAGGTTACGCGCAAGGTCATGCCCAAGCTACGCTGGAAGGGCAACGTCAACTCAATGACTACATCGCCAATGAAGGCAAGGTAGCGGCTGAGGCCATGGCCGGGCTGTTTGCCAATGCGCAGGCGCAGTTGGCCGAGTCGGAGCAGGCCATGGCCCAAGGCGTGCTGGAGTTGGCATGTGAAATAGCCCGTCAGGTCTTACGGCATGAAATGTCCAGCAACCCCAATGCCTTGCAGCCGGTGATTCGTGAGGCACTGAGCGTGCTCGCCATCGATAGCAAGGCGGCGCTCGTTCGCATGAATCCCCTCGATATGGAGGTGCTGTCCGAGGTGTTGCGGCAGGAGTTTTCCAACCTCTCGCTGACCCTGCTACCGGATACCACCATAAGCCGCGGGGGCTGTCTGGTGGAGGCTGCAGGCACGGTGGTGGATGGCACGGTAGAGCAGCGCTGGCGTAAAACAGTAGCCACTTTGGGGCTGGAAGCCCGCTGGGAAGATGCGGATGCAAACGCCTGAGCCCACCACTTCTGCTGCGCCGGCCAAATGGGCGGACTATCTGGCTCAGGCATGTGCCGCGGTGAGCGAAGAGTCCTCCCTGGAAGTGCGTGGCACCCTCACCAAGCTCACCGGTCTTGTACTTGAAGCCAGCGGCATCCGTGTGCCGGTAGGGTCCCAGTGTGTGGTCACCATGAAGGCGCGCGAGCCGGTGCTTGCTGAGGTTGTAGGTTTCTCAGGCGATCGGGCCTATCTCATGCCTGCGGGCGATGTGCACGGACTCTCCAGCGGCGCTGGTGTGGCGGCTGCAGCGGCCTTTGTTCCTGTACCGAGATTTGGCGAAAAGGCAGTGCCAACGGATGCCGCCTCGGCAGGCATGTTGCGACTGCCCTTGGGGGATGGATTGCTCGGTAGAGTGGTCGATTCCCAAGGCTTTCCCATGGACCGGATGGGTCCTTTGGCGGATGTGTCTGCCCGGGTGCTGGATCGCAAACCGATCAATGCCATGGACAGGGCGCCCGTGCGTGAAGTCTTGGATACCGGTGTGCGCAGCATCAATGCACTGTTGACGGTCGGGCGTGGGCAGCGGCTGGGCTTGTTTGCAGGCTCCGGCGTCGGCAAGAGCGTATTGCTGGGCATGATGGCCCGCTACACCCAGGCGGATGTGATCGTCGTAGGTCTGATCGGCGAGCGGGGCCGTGAAGTCAAAGAGTTTATTGAAGATATTCTGGGTGCGGATGGCAGAGAGCGATCGGTGGTGGTGGCTGCTCCCGCCGATGCGCCGCCCTTGTTGCGTATGCAAGGGGCGTCCTATGCCACCGCGATTGCGGAATACTTCCGCGATCAGGGCAAACATGTGCTGCTGTTAATGGATTCGCTGACACGTTATGCCATGGCACAGCGTGAAATTGCCCTGGCCATCGGTGAGCCGCCGGCCACCAAAGGGTATCCACCATCCTGCTTTGCCAAGTTGCCCCAATTGGTGGAGCGCAGCGGCAACGGACTCCATGGCGTAGGCTCTATCACTGCTTTTTACACCGTGCTGTCCGAAGGGGACGATCAGCAAGACCCGATCGCTGATGCAGCCCGGGCGATTCTGGATGGGCACATCGTGTTGTCGCGCACTTTGGCGGAATCAGGTCATTACCCAGCGATTGATGTGGAGCAGTCGGCTTCTCGTGTAATGCACAACGTGGTGGACCGCGGTCATTTTGAACAGGCCCGCCGTTTCCGCAGCCTGTATTCCAAGTACCAGAAGGGTCGTGACCTGATACAAATCGGGGCATATGCGCAGGGTTCCGATCCTGTACTGGACGAGGCTATTGCCTTGCAGTCCGGCATGGTGCAGTTCCTGCAGCAGGACATGCAGGAAGCCGCTCCGATGGAGCAGTGTCTGGCCGAACTGGCGCTGAGCACTTCAGTGGACGCGCTGCCATGAAAATGTTGAAACTCGGTGAATGGAATGGCTGACTCTTCTGGGCTCCTGCTCGCCATTTCATTGGCTGAGCGCAAGCGTGACGAGGTTATTCGCGCATTGGCCCAAAGCCAACAGAATGTGCAGTCTGCAGTCGCGCAATGGGAGCAGCTGCGATCGTATTCGGGCGATACCGACAACCGTTTGTTAAAAGCCGGCGGCGCGGGCTTGTCGGTGGAGTTGTTGAAGCATCACTACCAGTTCAGCACGCGACTTCAGCAAGCCATTTCCATGCAAGACGGTGTGATCGCGAATTTGCAACGTCAGGTCGACAGCGTGAAGCAGCAATTGCAAAAAGCGGAGAGCCGGCTTTCCGGATTGAACAGTGTCCTGAAGAAGCGTCGTGCGGAGGCTGAGCGTGTCGCACAGCGTCGGGAACAGGCAGCCATGGATGAGATGGCAGCGCAACTCTTTGCACGTACCCGTGCCCAACGAACCCAAGGTGAAATCCGATGACCATTGAAATTGCACCTCAAGCACCATCTGCAGGGGCTTCCAAATCCAGTGAAACCGCTGCGAACAAAAAAAATGCCAAAGATGCGGCGAGTGGCACGGGTGGCACTGGCAGTTTCCTGTCGGTGTTGGCGTGTGCCGAAGACACGCTGGCTGTCCCGGCGACAGATGCGACATTGACTGCTATGCCCGATGGCGCCGCCGACTGGCTCGTGGTGTCCCTGGACGGCTTGCCGTCCGATATGGCTTCGGATGCTTCGGCACTGGGATTGCCCGTCACGATACTGGCACCGTCTGTCCCCGCAGTCACTTTGGTTGAAGCACAGCCTGTTGCCTCTACTGGGGCGGGCAAATCCAGTGTTGGGTTGGTCCGGGATACGGCTTTACTTGCCCAAGCAGGCTTGGAGCCAGGTCTGTCTAAGGCGGGGTTGCCGCAAACCAAATCAGGGAAGGCGGTGTTGGACGCTGCGGCTGAGGCCGCAAAACCGGCACTGTTGGACTCAACGGGAGCCTCCGGGTCGCAGTCCGGCCAGTCGGTGGCGAAAGAGGGCGTACCCGAGCGTATTCATAAAGCGGTTCAGGAATTGACCCTTTCAATGGTGAAGTCGCCAGAACTGAGTACGCTGTCCTTTGGCATCAATCGGGAGCGCACGCAAGAATTTGCCTCCTCATCTCGCACCACTTTCAACGAACTTGCTGGGCAATCCTTGGCAGTTCCCCAGGGAGCCGGGGGGGCGATGGGAGTGGACGGAGTCGTGGCAAGCTCGGCCAGCGCCGCAGCCGATGGTCAGTATTCGGAGGAGGTGAGTTACTGGGTCGGGCAGGATTTGCAAAAGGCTGAAATGACGGTCGATGGTCTGGGCGCAAATCCGGTGGAGGTAAGCATTTCCATGCAGGGCAAGGAAGCCACCGTGGTGTTCCGATCGGACGAAGCGCTCACCCGCGAAGCGTTATCTAACGCAGGTGCGGAGTTGCAGGAATCCCTTGGCCGACAAGGGGTCATGCTGTCAGGCGTGTCTGTGGGGACTTCGAATTCCGGGGACTCCCAGCGACAGGGGCAAAACGGCAAGCCGCCGGGGTGGAAAGTGCGGTCTGTGGAGGTGGTCGCGGACCCGGTGGCAACGGGTGTGCGCGGGGGCGGCACCACAGGGCGGTCTGTAGATCTGTTTGTGTAGTTGTTATTGGTGAAAATGGTAGCTGGAAATGAATAATCCCCTTTATTCATGCTTAGGGCCTGCTGCAGGCAGGAATAATCCCCACAACATTACGCATTTGAGGTACCCACGTGTCTGCAAAACCTGAAGCGGCCGACGCGGCCAAACCGCCAGCCAAGAGCAAGAAGATGTTGATCATCATCTTGGCGGTAGTGCTAGTACTGGTGCTCGCTGGGGGCGGCGCCTTCTTTTTCATCAGCAAAAAGAATGCTGCGGCAGAAGAAGGCGGCGAGGAAGCGGCGCCACCGCCCAAAGCTGCTGCACATGCAACACCCAAGACGCCACCCGTTTACCTGCCCATGGATTCCATGGTGGTGAATCTTGCAGATCCTGGTGGAGAGCGGGTTGCCCAGATTGGAATCACCTTGGAGGTGATCGATGCCAAGGCGTCCGACTCCGTCAAAGCGTATTTGCCGACTATTCGTAGCAGCGTGTTGATGCTGATATCTCAGCGGACTGCAGAGGAGTTGCTCAAGTCGGAGGGCAAGGAAAAGCTGGTGGAAGATATCCTGAAGGCCGCTTCCGTTCCATTTGGCGGCGGCGAGGAAGAGGAAGAAACCACGTCCAAGAAGAAAAAGAAAAAAGTGGTGCAGGTGGAGTACCCTGTCACCGGTGTGTTGTTCTCCAGTTTCATCGTCCAGTAAGGGTGCAATAGGCTTGCTATGAGCGAATCGTTTCTTTCTCAGGAAGAAGTTGACGCCCTTCTGGAAGGGGTCACTGGTGAAAGCCAGAAGACCGTAGAAGAGGCGGCGGAGCATGGAGAGGTACGCTCCTACAACATCTCCAGTCAGGAGCGCATCGTTCGTGGGCGCATGCCTACGATGGAGATCGTGAACGAGCGTTTCGCCCGGAACTTGCGGGTCGGTCTCTTTAACTTTATACGTCGCAGTCCTGAGATTTCGGTCGGACCAGTCGTGGTGCAGCGATACAGTGCTTTTTTGCGCGAGCTGGCGGTGCCCACGAACTTCAACATCGTGGCGATCAGGCCTTTGCGCGGTAGCGGGCTGGTGGTGTGTGAACCTGCCCTGGTGTTTGGTGTGATCGATACCCTGTACGGCGGAATTGGCAAATTTCAAACGCGTATCGAAGGGCGTGATTTTTCGGCGACTGAGCAGCGGGTCATAAACCGCTTGGTTGATGTGATCACGACGGAGTACAAGAAAGCTTGGAAAGGCATTTATCCGCTGGAACTTGAATACCAGCGTTCAGAGATGCAGCCGCAGTTTGCAAACATTGCGACACCCAGCGAAATCGTGATTTCGACTTCATTCCAGTTGGAAATCGGAGATATCACCGGTGCCATTCACTTCAGTTTCCCGTACTCCACCTTGGAGCCCATTCGTGACGTTTTGTACTCGTCTACTCAAGGCGACTCAATAGAAGTCGACCGGCGTTGGGTGAATGTGCTGACCCGCGAAATTCAAGCAGCAGAGGTGACCCTGGTTGCAGAGTTGGCTCGGGCCGATGCGACAGTGGAACAGTTGTTGGGCATGAAGAAAGGCGATTTCATTGAGTTGGATCGCGCCCCCCGTATTCAGGCAACCGTAGACGGTGTGCCTGTTTTTGAGTGCCAGTACGGTACCCACAATTCCAAATACGCGATACGCATTGAAAAGGCACTTCGCGGCAATGACCAAAACTGGTTGGGAGAACGCAATGGCATCTGAAGATAAACCCGACGAAGTACAAGGTGCTGCCGACGACGGCATGGCCGATTGGGCTGAGGCCCTGTTGGAGCAGAAGGCCAGTGACGCGCCCGGGGATTCGGCGCCCGGTGGACCGCTTTCCGGAGATACGCCCAAGCCTTTCACATCCGGCGGTGACGCGCATGTGAATGACATCAATATGGTGCTTGATATTCCGGTCCAGCTGTCGGTAGAGCTTGGCCGGACAAAGGTACCCATCAAGCACATCCTGCAACTTGGGCAGGGGTCCGTGGTTGAGCTTGATGCGCTCGCCGGTGAGCCCATGGATGTCCTTGTAAACGGTTACCTGATCGCACAAGGCGAGGTTGTCGTGGTGAACGACAAGTTCGGTATACGATTGACCGATGTGGTTACCCCGTCTGAACGATTGAAGCGCGTCAGCAGAAATTAAACGGCAGCTGCCGATGTCATTGCAACTTTTACCCGTCATCCTTTTCCTCATTGCGCTGGCTTGTCTACCCTTTTTGATCCGGTGGCTGAAAGGGCGTGTCCCTTCGTCAGCGAAGTCGATCAGCGTGCAAAACCGCTTTGTTTCCGCAGTGGCTGTGGGCCCGCACCAGCGGGTCGTTACCGTAGAGGTGGGCCCCTTGCATGACAGGGTGTGGCTGACTTTGGGAGTGAGCGCCAGCGGCATTCAATGCCTGCACACGTCCAAGGCCCCGTTGGAGCGCTCCGAGCCAGAAGAGGTCCGAACAGTGCCCGGTGGGATTTCTTAGGATGAGAATGCTTTCTTGTTCCCCCGTTAACCGGTTTGCAGCCTTCGGCGTCGGTTTTTTTGCGTTGCTCGGAGCGGCATCGGTGTCTGCGCAAACTCCGGGGCAACTGCCGCTTTTGGTAGGGAGCGGTGAAGGGGGGGTGAACTTTTCGGTTCCCATTCAGACACTTCTGTTTTTCACAGCGCTGTCCTTCATCCCTGCGGTGTTGTTGATGATGACGGGCTTTACCCGGATAGTGATTGTCTTGTCCTTGTTGAGGCAGGCCTTGGGTACCCAATCCGCTCCGCCTAATCAAGTTATTGTGGGCCTGTCGCTCTTTTTGACTTTGTTTGTCATGGGACCCACGTTTGACCGAATTTATGCCGACGCGTACCAGCCGTACTCGCAGGGCACGATGACGTTTGACCAAGCGCTGCAAAAAGCCGAAGTCCCGATCAGGAGCTTCATGGTCAAGCAGACGAGGCAGTCTGACTTTTCCTTGTTTGCCAAACTCGCCAAGCTGCCCCCTGATATGACGGCAGATACCGCTCCCATACGTGTGTTGGTTCCGGCTTTCGTTATCAGTGAGTTGAAGACGGCATTCCAGATCGGCTTCATGATCTTCATCCCTTTTCTTGTGATCGACATTGTAGTGGCCAGCGTCTTGATGTCGCTGGGCATGATGATGCTTTCGCCTGTTCTGGTGGCTTTGCCATTCAAGTTGATGTTGTTTGTATTGGCCGATGGATGGAACCTCTTAATCGGTTCTCTTGCGGCAAGTTTTGTGATCTGAGGGCGTTGTCATGAATGCACAAACAGTGTTGACCATGGGGCAGGAGGCCCTATTGATGCTTCTTATGGTTTCTGCGCCTGTTTTGGGTGCAGCGCTTATCGTGGGATTGCTGGTCAGTCTGTTCCAGGCGGTAACGCAAATTCACGAAGCGACATTGGCTTTTGTCCCCAAGTTGTTGGCGGTGATCGCTGTGTTTGCGATTGCAGGCCCTTGGATGTTGACCATGCTGGTGGAATACATTCGCCGTATGCTCGAGGCCATCCCTGCATCAGTCGTTTGAGCGCGGATAGTCGTGATTTCATTTGACGAAGCCCAGATTGCTCAGTGGCTTTCGCCCATCATTTGGCCTTTTTTGCGGGTGTTGGCAGTCTTTACCTCCGCGCCGGTCCTTTCTTCTCGTGCCTTTCCGATGCGAGCCAAAATCGGCTTGTCGCTCCTGGTTGCCTTGGCTATCCAGGCCAGCCTGCCTGAGGCTCCAGTTGTTTCCTTCAATGATCCGGCAGCGCTCGCGGTTGTGATTCAACAGGTGGTGATAGGACTGTCGATCGGATTCGCAGTTCGGCTGGTGTTTGCTGCAGTAGAGCTCGCGGGTGAAGTTGTTGGTTTTCAGATGGGGTTGAACTTTGCCGCGTTCTTCGACCCCTCCATGAACTCCCAATCAAGCGCAGTAGCGCGTTTCTTTGCACAAATCGCGTCGCTGCTGTTTGTGGTGATGAACGGTCATCTGATGGTGATGATGGCCGTCACCCAGAGCTTTGTGGCTTTTCCAGTGTCGCCCCATTTTCTTGACGCTTTGGCGGCGATGCAATTACAGAAGTTGGGCGCAGAGTTGTTCGCTAGCGCAATGTGGATTGCGTTACCCATGGTGGGCATCTTGCTCTTCACCAACATGGCTTTGGGGATCATTTCCCGGGTGTCTCCCCAGATGAACATTTTTGCGATTGGTTTCCCGATTACCTTGGTGGTTGGGATCGTTGGGATCGCTGTGACCCTGCCTATGCTGGATCAGCCCTTCACTGCATTGATGGGGCGGGTTATCGGGCTTTTTGTTTCAGGTTAGCGCTTAAACCAAGGCGTTGCGAATGGCGTACACAGTGAGTTCGGCATTGTTGCTAAGTGCCAGCTTTTCCAGTAGCCGCGCCCGGTAGACACTCACTGTTTTGGGGCTCAACATGAGTTCTTCAGCAATGTCTGACAGTTTTTTTCCAGAGGCAATCTTGATCAAGGTCTGAAGTTCCCGCTCGGAAAGTCTGGAATGGAGCGACTCTGTACTCGGCGATGCTAGC
This sequence comes from Comamonadaceae bacterium, assembly GCA_027488985.1. GTDB lineage: Bacteria > Pseudomonadota > Gammaproteobacteria > Burkholderiales > Burkholderiaceae_C > Allorhodoferax > Allorhodoferax aquaticus. The sequence continues at coordinate 26,960 of JAIYAR010000020.1, forward strand.
TGTTCGACCAACATCTCGGAAACTTCGGGTGTTACGTATTTCCGGCCTGCATGAACAGTTCGGACCGCCTTTGCCAAATCAGCGGGATCACCGGCCTTGTTCAAATAGCCCTGCGCACCAGCTCTCAGGCAACGGATGGCATATTGGTCTTCGGCAAACATGGATACCACGAGTGTCTTGATGTGTGGGTGTGATTCTTTGACTGCTCCGAGCACTTCCAAGCCACTCCGCCCGGGAAGATTGAGATCCAGAACCAGTATTTCACAAGGAACGGTTTTCAGAGTCTCTTTGAGCTCCTGGTAATTGCCAGCTTCGCCGGCGATGTGAATCCCGCCCGAGTCCAAGAGCGTGTCCCGGATGCCTCTTCTGATCATGGCGTGGTCATCGCATAAAACAACTTGGATCATGGCTCGCCCGTTTCGGATACCTGTGAGTTCGTTGTTCTGGCTGGTAACGGCACCGTCAAGGTGATGGAGGTTCCTTTGCCGGGGACACTGCTTACATCCAACCAGCCGCCAATGTTTTTGGCGCGCTCGCTCAACCCCTTGAGTCCAAATCCGGACGAACTTCGAGTCTGGCCTACATTGAACCCTGGGCCATTGTCGGTGACTTCAACCGTAAGCACATCTCCGCTGTCAGATAAGTCGACGCTTACGTCTGCGTCCGGGGCATATTTGCTAATGTTTGTCAGGGACTCCTGAACCGTCCTGTAGGCAGTCAAGCGGTAGGCATCAGCAAGCCCTCGGTCGTTCTCGAGGTTGCAGTGCGCAGTAACTTGGCGTCCTACTCGCTTGGAGTGGGCGTCAATAAGCCATTGAACACTGGCACTCAAACCTTGATCCAATATTTCCGGGCGAGTGTTTCGCATGATCCTTTGGGTGGACGCCAAGGCCTTTCCCACAACCTCTTGGACTGAGTCCAAGCGGGCAAGGATTCCGTGGTCTTGGGAGTGGCGCTTTATCCACGCGACATCGAGCCTGATCGCAGCCAGAGAGCCACCGATGTCATCGTGAATCTCCCTGGCGATGGACGCACGTTCCTCTTCCAGAGATGTTTGTAGGTGTCTAGCAAGCTCGGTAATGCGTTGCTCTGAAGCTTCGAGTGCCTTTGCTGCCCGCTGTCGATCGATCGCAAGTTGATGTACCTTCATCGCCCTAAGCATGACTCTCCCGATTTCATCGAGCTTGTCTTTGTGCAGGTAGTCCGTTACGCCAGTTTGTATCGCCGCAACAGCGGCAGCTTCGCCTATCGCGCCGGATAGGATGACGCAAGGTGGCGGCACAGGCAGCGTAGAAATTGCATCCCAGGCCTCTAGGGCGGTGAAACCTTGCAGACGGTAATCCATGAGCACGATGTCGAATTCTTGCGCTCTCAATGCCATGTTCAGACTATCCCAGTCCTCTACCCTTGTAATGGTTGCCACGATCGCGTTCTTGGCGATTGCGCGCTTAACCAACAGATGGTCGGCATCTGAATCCTCTAAGTGCAGTACTTTTACAGGGTTACCCACTGGATTGGACTCGTGTTTCAGGGCTATCATGCGTTCCATTATGGGTTGTCAATGCTGATCCGAAAGTTTTTGTTCTGTCAAAGTAATTGATTTTTCCCCAAAATTCGTGAATCCTGCTAATCTACGCTCCTTGATTAACTCAAAGCTCATGAATCCGGCGTAGGATAGCGAACAAGACAGGCACTGAGGAAGAATGACAATGGAACCATCGTTGACGCCACCTGCTGCCCCGGCTGTTCAGCTGCCAGTGATGTTGGTCGCCGAGGTGCAGGATTCCCTGCTGGTTGTTGTGCACGATCTGACCCGGCTCGACGGTCTTTTGGCGCACACCATGGAGAACCTCATGGAGCGCTTTACAACCGCCAGCGCGAACCTTTCTTCTCCAGCTCTCGGTAGTTCTGATGAGCTAGACAGGGTGCGAAGCGCGCTGCACGCGGCTGTAACTGAGCTGCAGTTTCAGGATATGGCCTCACAGCTGATTGTTCATACCTCCAAGATACTTCAAGGCTGTGCTTACCGGTTGGCGTCGGAGTCCATGGGTAACGAAGATGGCGAGGCTGTTCCTTTTGTGGAAGAGGTGCCTGAGCGCCCAAACCCTGTCACTCAAGACGAAATGGATGCTGGATCCATTGAGCTTTTCTAACTTTCAACACATTTTCCTGCGTTTTTTTCGGAGCCTCTCATGCCTTTAATCCTTGCTGTTGACGATTCCCCCTCCATGCGAAAGATGGTGTCTTTCACCTTGACGGGTGCTGGATATCAAGTTGTGGAAGCTGTGGATGGTCAAGATGCCTACGAGAAAGCGCAAACGCAAACGTTTGATTTGGTTCTCACTGATCAAAATATGCCAAGACTAGATGGCCTCGGTTTGACCCGAAAACTTCGGGAGCACCCTCAATTCAAAACCACGCCGATACTGATGTTGACAACAGAATCGAGCGATTTGATGAAGCAAGCTGGCAGGGCCGCAGGTGCCACAGGCTGGTTGGTGAAGCCTTTCGATCCCGCTAAGTTGCTGGATGTCATTAAGAAAGTCATTCGCTGAATTCAGGTGTGACGTTGTTGGTATGCAGTAACAGGAGCTAGGTATGGCCGAGACGCATCAAGACAGTGGCGGGGCTGGTGACTTTGACCTCAGCCAGTTCTATCAGATCTTCTTTGAAGAGGCTGGTGAGAATCTGGATCAAATGGAGCAGATGCTGCTTAACTTGAATCTTGATTCCGCCGATGATGAAGAGCTGAACGGAATCTTTCGTTGTGCGCACTCGGTGAAAGGCGGCGCTGCCACCTTCGGTTTTGCAGACGTGGCGGAATTGACGCATCAAATGGAGTCCCTTTTGGATCGTTTGCGGCGTCATGAACTGCAGCCTACGGCTGCAATGGTTGACGTATTGCTGGAGTCTGCGGATGCGTCACGTAGTCTGCTGGCCCGTCATCAGGCGGGAGACGAGGGGGAGGCATTGCCGACGGGGGATCTTGTAAAGCGGATCAGTATTCTGGCTGCCGGCGGGACCTTGGATGTTCAAAAAACTGCCGTTGCAGCACCTGTAGCGCCTAAGACGGACCTACCGCAGCAAAAAGCAGCGACGCCTGCGAAGGGTTCCGGACCTCGTAACTTGCAGATCACAATTGGGCCCCTCGATAAACCTGAGCAAGCTGACGCGATTCAAGAGTTGTTCCGGGATATCCCTGGACTTGGACAAATCAAGCAACTACCTTCTGACAAGCCGGCGTTTCGGGTCTTCAATGCAGAAACAGCTTCAACTGACGAAGAGCTTCTTGATTTGTTCGCTTTTCATGTTTCCCGTGAAAAAGTTGATATCGAGCTCCAAGTGGATGCGTCAAAGGTTGATCAAAGTTTCGGCTTTTTTGACGGAGCGGCAGGAGCGCCTGCCCCGGTTGCAATTCAAAAGCCTTCGTCGGAGGCCGGTTTTGGCTTCTTCGATGGCTCGCCCGGTGCTCCCGAGTCGTCTTCGGAGCAGCCCCTCGTGTCCTCAGCCACTCAAGAGATTGCTCCAGTTGCAAAGGTGGCTGCGAAAGCGAGTACAGCGGCAGTTGCTCAGCCAGAGGCGGCCACAATTCGAGTGGCAATCAGCAAAGTTGACCAGTTGATTAACTTGGTCGGTGAGCTTGTGATTACCCAAGCGATGCTGGCACAGAACAGTCGGGCGCTTGATCCCGCCGTTTATCAGCAGCTGCTGACGGGACTCGCTGACTTGGACCGAAATACGAGAGATTTGCAGGAATCAGTGATGTCTATTCGCATGATTCCTATGTCTATAGTATTCAGCCGATTCCCCCGGATGCTGCGTGATTTGGCAGGTAAGCTCGGCAAAAAAGTCGAGTTTGTCACGCAGGGTGAAGCTACCGAATTGGACAAAGGTTTGGTGGAAAAAATCACCGATCCCCTCACCCATTTGGTGCGAAACAGTTGCGATCACGGTATTGAGATGCCTGCAGAGCGGATTGCGGCTGGTAAGTCTGAGTCTGGGACAATTACATTGTCTGCATCCCACCAAGGCGGATCAATTGTCATCGAAGTCCGCGACGATGGGCGAGGCCTTTCACGGACAAAAATTCTGAGTAAAGCGCGTGAACGAGGGTTGGATGTGTCCGATCAAATGTCTGATGCGGAGGTCTGGCAGCTTATTTTTGCACCAGGGTTCTCTACAGCGGCCGTGGTGACCGATGTATCAGGGCGCGGAGTCGGTATGGATGTTGTGAAGAAAAACATCACGGCGCTCAACGGAACTGTAGACATTGACTCTGCGGAGGGCTACGGCATGAAGGTGTCCGTCCGTTTGCCGTTAACGCTTGCAATCATGGATGGTATGTCTGTAGGCGTTGGAGAAGAGGTCTACATCTTGCCTTTATCGTCGGTCATTGAGTCTTTCCAGGTGAAGGCTGAAGCCGTAAGCACAGTGGGACAGGGCTCACAGCTCGTCAAAGTGCGAGACGAATACATGCCAGTCATTGAATTGGAAAAAGTGTTCCAAATTCCTCGGTTCGACTTTGAAAAGTCCAGTGACATCATGGTTGTCGTAGAGGCTGACGGTAGCCGCGTAGCTTTGTTGGTGGACGAGTTGTTGGGGCAACAGCAAGTCGTAGTTAAAAACCTTGAGTCCAATTACCGGAAGGTTCCGAATGTATCGGGAGCAACGATTTTGGGGGACGGTAAGGTTGCATTGATCCTCGATACGGGTGCGCTAGTCCGTCGTTCACGGCACTGATTTTGCCGCTTTAGGAGACTCAAATGGGAATGATGGAAAAACTCAATGATCTCACCACCAGCGGTGCTCGTGAGTACTTAACGTTCCGGCTTGATCAAGAGGAATACGGAATCGATATCCTCAAAGTGCAGGAAATCAGAGGCTATGAGCCTCCCACCCGCGTCGCAAATGCCCCGAGCTTTATCAAAGGGGTAGTGAATTTGCGCGGAACTATTGTCCCTATCGTGGACATGCGGTTGAAGTTTAACTGTGCAAAGGCAGAGTACAACTCCTTTACAGTTGTCATCGTTTTGAATTTGCGAAACCGCATTGTGGGTATCGTTGTCGATTCAGTGAGTGATGTGATGGAGTTGCCGCCTGAAAGTCTGAAGGCAGCACCTGATATCGAAAGTGTCATCGATAGTTCAGCTGTTTTGGGGCTGGGGTCTATCGGTGATCGTATGCTGATACTTTTGGATATTGAAAAATTGATGTCTGCGCCTGAGATGGGTCTCGTATCAATGGCTGATTGATAAAAGACCAAAGAGCACATCACCTCATGACGCAATCGTTCACTGTTGAAAGATGCAGATGACTTCAAGTTCAACAGATGACATGCAGGGTAGAGAGTTTGTTTGGACGAATTCCGATTTCGAGCACGTTCAAAAGTTGATTTACCAACGAGCAGGGATTAGCTTGCATGATGGCAAACACGCCATGGTGTACAGCCGGCTGTCCCGTCGTTTGAGGGAAACGGGTTACCAGAGCTTTAGGGAATATCTGCGTTGGCTGGAGTCTACGGACGGGCCTGAGTGGCAAGAGTTCGTAAATGCGCTCACTACTAACTTGACCTCATTCTTTCGAGAGGGGCATCATTTCCAGATCCTTGCGGATTACCTTAAGTCTGATCGAATCTCAGGCACGTGCAAGATTTGGTGCAGCGCAGCCTCCACAGGTGAAGAGCCTTATTCAATTGCAATGACTGCGGTTGAGGCTTTGGGCTCCTCTCGTAACTTTTCCATTTCTGCAAGCGATATTGACTCTAAAGTGTTGCACGCTGCAGCACAAGGCATCTACCGAGCGGAGTCACTCAAGGGCGTGGACCAGTCTCGGTTACAGCGTTTTTTCCTGAGAGGTAAGGCGGGTAATGCGGGAATGGCCCGTGTGAAACCTGAATTGCGGGAAAAAATTGAGTTTTTGATGGTGAACTTGATTAGGAATGACTGGCCTTTTCGTGAGTTGTTTGATGTGGTTTTTTGTCGAAATGTGATGATTTATTTCGATGCAGCGACCCAGCGGCAAGTTTTGGAGCGAATTCACAAAGTCATGAAGCCTGGTGGCTTGTTGTTTGTGGGGCATGCAGAAAACTTCAGTGACTCGAGAGATCTGTTCGCTCTCAAAGGCAAAACAGTTTACGAGCGTGTTTAGCGCTCATTTTTACGGCGTTACCCAAGGTTATGAATACTTCAAGTTTGAGTAGCTCTTTGGCTCGTACACCTGGAACTCCGGTTGCTGCAAAAGTGTTGGCTAACGGGCGCGTTTCTAGGGTGGATCAGCTAAAGGCCCAACCTCGTAAACCGGGCGAGGCCTCGTTTTTTTACGCAGATCATCACTTTCAATACGATGCCGTGAAGGTGCTCCCCGGTGAGTACTTCGTCTCGACAGACGAAATCGTGATCATGACTGTGCTCGGTTCATGCATCGCTGCATGCATATGGGACGGTAAAGCGCGCATTGGCGGTATGAACCACTTTATGCTTCCTGACGGGGACGGTGGCGACGGGTCCGGTCGCTATGGCTCGTTTGCCATGGAATTGTTGATTAATGAGATGTTGAAGTTAGGTGCGCGAAGAGAGACCATGCAGGCTAAGATTTTTGGTGGTGGTCAAGTTATGGCGGGTTTCACTACGATGAACGTTGGGGAGCGAAACACCAAATTCGTGCTTGATTACTTGTCGACTGAGCGTATTCCAGTGGTGTCTCAGGATGTGCTGGATATTCACCCGCGCAAGGTGTGTTTTTTCCCAACCAGTGGTAAAGCCCTAGTAAAGCGCCTTGCACATTCACATCCAGAAACCTTGGTTGTTGAAGAGCGGAGAGGAAATGCTGCGACGGTTGCCAAGTCGAATGCTGGTGGCTCAGTAGATTTGTTTTGATTTCCGATGAAGAAAATCCGTGTCGTGGTTGTGGATGACTCAGCTTTGGTGCGCAGTCTATTGACGGAAATCTTGAACAAGCAGCCTGATATGGAATGTGTCGGCGCTGCGAATGATCCGTTGATTGCAAGGGAGATGATTAGGGAGCTCGACCCTGATGTCATCACGCTTGATATCGAGATGCCCAGAATGGATGGCCTTGAGTTCTTGGCAAGGCTTATGCGGCTCCGCCCTATGCCGGTGGTCATGATTTCGACATTGACTGAACGTGGCGCGGACGTAACGATGCGTGCATTAGAGCTTGGTGCGGTCGACTTTGTTGCCAAACCGAGGATAGGTCTTGTCGATGGAATCAAGGAGCTCTCAAGCAGCATTGTTGAGAAAGTTCGGATCGCTTCAAAGGCGCATGTGAAGCGTGCACTGGCCACCAAATCCAATTCTGCAGGTGCGGAGGATGTGTCGACAAGCAGTGGAGTTACTGCGCCGTTCTCATTGGGTCGAGTTTCTACTGAAAAGCTAATTGCGATTGGTGCATCCACTGGTGGTACTGAGGCCATCAAGGAGGTACTTGTTAAGTTGCCAGCGGACTCGCCCGGGATTGTCATCACACAGCACATGCCGCCCGGCTTCACCACCAGTTTTGCAGCGCGCCTAAACAGTCTTTGTCAGATTACCGTGCAAGAAGCCTCCCACGGCACCCGAATTCTTCCGGGACATGCGTATATTGCCCCAGGAGGGCGGCAATTTCGGGTGGACAGAAGCGGAGCCAACTATGTTTGCGTGGTTGAGGATGGTGAGCTCGTGAATAGGCATAGGCCTTCGGTTGAGGTTCTCTTCCACTCTGTGGCGAAAGTTGTTGGTCGTAATGCCATTGGGCTCATGCTGACCGGCATGGGCAGCGACGGTGCGAGTGCGATGAAAGAGATGAGGGATGCGGGCAGTTACAACTATGCTCAAAATGAGGCTACTTGCATTGTTTATGGAATGCCACGCGAGGCAGTCTTGGCAGGGGCCGCAGATGAGGTTTTGCCATTGTCTGACATTGCACCGGCGATACTGAACCGCCTCAGAGGTTCTTCGGATCGTTACCGGATTTAGTGGCGGCTCTTTTGGTACAATCCGGCCTCTTTTAGCGTTGAGTGCAGCGTTAAAAAAAGCAAGAAATGTTCGTCAAGTTTGACGGCGAACTAAAAAGTGTGTCATAATTCAAGGCTTCGCTGATCGCAGCCAAGCAAGAAGAAGTTGA
>JAIYAR010000012.1 GCA_027488985.1 Comamonadaceae bacterium
CACGCAAGAGGTGTTCAGCTATTCCTGATCGAACCCGGCAAGCCAAACCAAAACGCTTACATCGAATCATTCAATGGACGGTTCCGAGATGAATGCCTGAACGAGCATTGGTTCACCAGCTTGCATCACGCCCGAGTTGTCGTGGAAGCATGGCGCAGGGAATACAACGAGGAGCGACCAAAGAGATCGCTTGGCGGAATGACCCCGGCGGCATACGCCAAAACACTTATTCAAAAGCAGTTAAATTAACCCCGGACTCCAAAGCCCAGTGCTACTGAAGCCGGGGGGACGTCGCAGTGCAGCGTGGATTGAGCCAGTGGCGGGCGTGTGCGCTGATGAGGGCAGCGCGCTACGGGCTGCATTGCGAACTACGAATCCCAGTCAAATACGCGCCTTTGATTGAGGCTATGAAGGACCTATCTGGTCATTTTCCGCGCTTTGGTGCGCGCCACGTCAATATTTTCTGGCACGCCAGGGCATCGAAAGCAGCAAGTACCGCTGCAGTCGGATCTGGAGCGCAGCGGGCTTGCAGGTGCCGCCCAGAAAGACGCGTCGTCGTGGCGTTGCCAGAACCAGTCCACGGCCCATGTCGGCCTAAGACGCAACCCGGTGTGGTGCTACGACATCGTGTTTGATTCCTGCGCCAATGGTCAGCAATTCAAATGCCTGACGGTGGTGGATGAGAACACACGGGAGTGCTTGGCCATCGACGTGGCAGGTTCTATCCATTCCAAGCGAGTCGTTGACGTGCGCAGCCAACTCATCAGCGTGCACGGTGCACCACGCTATTTACGAAGTGACAGCGGTCCTCAATTTGTCAGTCTTGCGCTGTTGCGGTGGGCCAAGGTTGAAAGACCGGAATTGGTTCTGAGCGACCCAGGCAAGCCTTGGCAGAACGGAACGAATGAAAGCTTCAACAGTAAGTTCAGGGATGAATGTTTGGCAATGGAGTGGTCTCGCAATCGCCTGGAAGCCAACGTGATCATTCAGGACTGGAGGTGTCACTACAATAAAATTCGCCCGCATTCGAGTTTGAACTAACAGACACCGACTGAGTTTATCGCGGGCTTGAAGAACGATTTATCGACCAAGATCAAGACCAAGAAGTTAAGTTGAGATTGGTCCGAAGAAATCCGTCAGGTCAGCTGCTGTTGGAATCTATGGTGAACGACAGGTTCTCAACTGTAGACGGATTATCTAACAGCTGGGGGGCACCTGCTGGGCTCCGCACCCCGAGACTCGGCACCTTGCTCAAGAAGCCATGTGCGAAATGCCGCGAAACCCGGCAGCGCTACCCGGTCAGGCCGGTAGCAAAGATAGTGGCCCTGATCGACGCTCACCGGCGAACCACAGGGTGTGAGAAGCACGCCTTCGGTCAGTTCGGCCTGAACGAGTATGCGTGGAACCAAGCCAATACCGAGGCCATTGACGGCAGCCTGGATCAATGAAGAGTATTGTGCGAAACGCGGTCCCGACATCGTGTAGTTTTCGGCAATGTCATGCTCTGAGGCCCATTGACGCCATGCCGTAGGTGCTCCTTCGTGATGTAGCAGGGTGTGCCCCAATATATCGGCTGGTTGAGAAATCTGGTGACGCTCCTCCACGAGCGAGCGCGCAACGATTAGTACGAATTCGCGTCCTGCAATGTATTCGGACACTACGCCAGGCCAACTGTCGGTGCCATAACGTATGGCTGCATCTACGCCGACAGGGATGCCTTCCGTATGCTCCAAGTGCCTGCTGAAGCTCAGTGTGACCTGCCGGCTTTTCTTGCTGAATGCAGGCAGTCGCGGAATAAGCCATTTGGTAAGAAAGGTTGGCACACTCGCCAGGGTCAATAGGCCGGCACCAGCATCCCCCGAACGAGCTTCGAAAGTGGCAGTCTCGATGGCGCGCAGCCCACCAGCAATCTTCTGCCAATAGACTTGGCCTTGCGGTGTGAGTTGCACGCCGCGACCATTGCGCTGTAGGAGTTCTCGCCCCCCGAGAAACGCCTCAAGTCCTGCGATCTGTTTGCTGACTGCGCTCGCCGTGATACAGAGTGCACCGGCCGCCAGAGTGACACTTTCATGCCGTGCTACCGCATCGAAAGCAAGCAGTTCCTGGATCGTTGGGCAGTCACGTTTCATTGGTACACCACGCAGACTTTCATGACAAACTGGTGAAAAAGACTTTCCTTTTGGTCAATAGTCGTCACCCCGTTTTCACCCATCTTCATCTCGCCCCCTCCTAAAATTGGTATTGCCAGTGCGAATGATACGAAAACACTGGCGAATCCGGAAAGTATGCTGGTTTAAAAATGGAGACATTCACGTGATTCGCGGCATCGCCTTGATCTACGGACTCTACTTACTGCTACCGATTGCCCTGCTGATGGTGGGAAGTACAGGTGACAGCTGGACAAACACCCTTTTTCCAAGTGGGCTTACCGGTCGCTGGTACTTTGAGCTGTGGCAGGACCCGTCGTTCCGCAAGGCTTTCGGCAATAGTCTCGTGGTGGCGTTAGCGGCATGCACGATAAACACAGTGCTGGCCATGCCTTTGGCATATGCGCTCTACCACGGCACTCGTCGTGGCGGAAGGTTGGCATCGCGCATCGTGAGTGCCATGCCTATTGCAGTGCCGACCATCACGCTAGGTTTCGGCTACATCATCGTCTTTAACAGCGACTGGTTGCCCTGGCTGGGCTCGATGCCGCTGCTGATTGCCGCCCATGCCGTACATACTCTTCCCTACCTCACCAACACCTTGCTGGGAGATCTGCGCCACCTCGGTCTTGAGAGACTGGAGCAGGCCGCCGCAACGCTCGGGGCATCGAATTGGCGCCAATTCACCACTGTCGTACTTCCCAACCTGCGCCAAAGTCTCATTAGCGGCTTGGTGATGGTCGCGGCAATTTCTGTGGGTGAGTTCGGCCTCTCGAATCTGCTGACCAGCTTCCAGAACCGCACCTATCCCGTTGTGCTGCTTCAGGCTTTCTATGGGGCCACCGGCTTTGCTTGCGCAGCGACTGTGATTCTTCTGCTGCTCGCCGGTGCTTCGTCCCTCTTTGCATCTTCCATCATCAAATCCCGCCCATGAGCCTCACCCTGAATCAAGTCAGCTATCGTTACCCCGGCACCACACAAGGACTGCACGACGTGTCGCTGGATGTGCGCAGTGGTGAACTGGTCGCGGTGATAGGACCGAGCGGTTCGGGCAAGTCAACCTTGCTCAAGCTTGTCGCCGGACTCGAAACCGGTCACAGCGGCCGCATTGCACTCGATGGCGAGGAGCTCTCGAATACACCTGTGCATCACCGCAACATTGGCATGGTATTCCAAAGCTATGCGTTGTTTCCACACTTGAACGTACTGGAGAACGTAGCCTACGGCCTGAAGCTGCGAAAGGTGCCGGCAGTAAAACGACTTCGACGTTGTCAGGAACTGCTTGACGTTGTCGGCCTCAGTGACTATGCGGCGCGAGGTATCGCTCAACTCTCCGGAGGACAGCAGCAGCGCGTCGCACTGGCGCGCGCATTGGCAATCGACCCTCGCGCCTTGCTGCTTGACGAGCCATTGTCCGCGCTCGACGCCAGTGTCCGCGGCCACCTGCGCGACCAAATTCGCGCAATTCAACAACGCTTCAACGCCACCACTTTGCTAGTGACACACGACCAGGAAGAAGCGCTCACCATGGCTGATCGCGTCGCTGTTATGAAAGACGGGCGGTTGCTGCAGATTGCGGCACCGCGTGAGCTGTATGAGCATCCTGCTAACCGGGCCGTAGCCCAGTTCGTCGGTCTGTCGACTTTGCTTCCTGCCACCGTCTGTGCCAACGACCGTGTGGACCTTGGATTTGCAGAGCTCGCCGCGCCAACCGGCGCTCGCAGACCTGGCTCGGCCGTGCATGTACTGATCCGCCCCGAACACATCGTGGGCGATCCGCCCCCAGGAAGCCTCAACCGCCTTATCGGACGCACTGGCGCGAAGCGCTTCCTTGGTGCCCTGACCCGCTACGACTTTGAAGTGCCCGGCGCCAGCCAATCCTTTCTCGCAGATTCAACCAAGCCAGCATCTGAGTCAATCAGCATCGCGCCCGAACACCTGCTGCTTTTGGACGATTGATCTGGCATCGAGCACGTCAAATTTTCGACCTCTATTTTCAACTCACACATGAAGGAGCAACCTATGCAACGCAGAAAACTGATTCAGGCCGCCGGCGTACTGCCCGTGTTATCAATCGCCACGCTCGGCGCGCGCGCGGCTTTCGCCTTTGATGGCCCCGAGCTGTACGCTGGCGAGAAGACTCTTTACGGCGAAGCGCAGAAGGAAGGCCTATGCGTTTCCTTTGACACTGGCCCCGAGTGGGCCAACTGGAAGGCCCTGTTCCGCGAATTCAAGAAACGCTACCCCGAGATTGAACTGACCTACAACGACATTGGATCGGCCGCGACCGTAGTCGCTCTCGACAAAACCCGCCGCCGCCCGCAAGCCGACACAGCGTATTACTTCGCTGCATCCGCGGTAGATGCTGTAAAGAAGGACGTGGTCGCTCCCTTCAAGCCAGTGAATTTTGAGAAGCTTCCGGCCGTGTTTCGCGAATCAGAGGGTCGCTGGTTCACCATTCATACGCTCAACATTGCATTCCTCGTCAACAAGAAGCTAGTGAAAAAAACGCCCACCAGTTGGGCCGACCTGCTCAAGCCCGAGTTCAAGAGTTCGGTGGTCTACCTCGATCCGCGCTCCACCGGCATCGGCCAAGTGTTGACCTTCGCGGCGGCCTACGCCAACGGCGGCGATGTCGACAACGTAAAGCCCGGCACAGACTACCTCGGCAAACTGCATACGGCCGGGAATGTGCTGCGTGTCGAGGGCACAACGCCCTATGCCAAATTCCTCAAAGGCGAAATCCCCGTATGGATTAGCTACGAGAACGACGGGCTCAAGGCCAAACATGTCGACGGCATGGGGGATGCGGTCGAGGTGGTGATTCCCAGGGAGGCAAGCGTCGCAGCCCCTTATGCCATAAGCCTGGTAAAAAATGGTCCAAACCCGAACGCCGGCAAACTGTGGCTGAACTTCATTATGAGCGAGATCGGCCAGTCGCTGTTCGCGCAAGGCTTCGTGCGCCCGGCCGTTCCTGGTACCACTCTGCCGGCTGATGTGACGGCCAAGATGCCTCCAGCGCCGCAGGTTCGTCCGCTAGATGTGATGAAGGCCGCCGAGCGAAAGGCCGAAATCGACCAGCTCTGGGCCCAGGCTACGGTGGGCAAATAGGCCATGCGGCGTTTCGGTGCCTGGCCGGCTTGGATCTTTATGGTGTTGTTTTTCGCGGCACCGTTAGCGGCACTGCTACCAGAAGCGTTTGCGCATGGTGGAAGCGCGTTCGCTCGTCTGTTCGGCCAACCGCTGTTCCTCGGCGCGCTGCGAAACACGTTGCTGCTAGGTGTAGCGGCAGGCACGGTGTCAGCTGTCGTGGGAACGTGCATCGCCATCGAACTCGCGAGGCAACCGGTTCACCGCCGTCAATGGATGATGACGCTGCTTGGTCTGCCGCTAGCCTTCTCCGGCCTAGTGATTGCCTACGGCTTCATCCTCGCGTTCGGACGCGCCGGCTTCGTTACCCAATTGCTCGCGGACTTCGGTGCGGATCCGGCCACGGTCGGCAGTTGGATCTACAGTGTCACAGGCTTGGGCTTTGCTTACGCCTATTACTTGATTCCGCGCGTGGCGCTTTCACTATACCCAGTGTTCGCCAACCTGGACCTTCGTCCGACATTGGCTGCGCGCACACTGGGCGCGTCGCGCGCGCGTGCTTTCTGGGACACAGTCGTACCCGAGGTGGCTCCATCCGTGCTTGCCAACGCTTGCGTTGTGGCTGCGCTGGCAATGGGCACCTATGGAACTGCGCTGGCCCTAGTCGGGACCCAGTTGAACATTCTCCCTTTGATGTTGCTATCGCAGGTCAGCGACGGGGGGGCGGATTTTCCGCTGGCGGCGGCGCTTTCGCTGGTGCTAACGGTGGTGTGTGTGATCGTAATGGGAGTGGGAGATGTCGTCACACGAAAGCGTGAAAGCGGTGCCATCGGCGCCGGTCATTGAGTCGCTTGCGCTACTGGCGCAGAGACAGAAAAGCAGCCATCGCCATCGTCAGCCGGTTGCCTTAATCGGACCTGGGGACGGAAGTGCTCGCGAGTGCGACGCAGCGCAGTTCGTCGCCCGCCATTTGGCCGGAGCAGGGATGGCAATCGTCTGCGGCGGTCGGGGCGGCGTGATGGCCGCCGCCGCTCGAGGCGCCTCGGAAGGTGGCGGCATCTCTATCGGCATACTGCCGGAGGAGGACGCCCGCAATGCCAACGAATGGCTAAGCGTTGCGGTGCCAACCGGCATGGGCGAACTACGCAATGCAATCGTAGCGCGCAGCGGTGTTTGCCTTGTAGCCATCGGCGGCAACATGGGTACCCTTTCTGAGATGGCAATGGGTTTGAAATGGGGCAAGCCTGTTTTCATGCTTCACGGTGATATCGCGCTTCCAGGTGCAGTCGCTGCAGCAAACGCTAATGATCTGCTGCAGAAGGTAGTGAATTCACTCCTGTCTTGGCGATAGCCTTTGTGCGCAAATGGTCTTGGTCATCGAATGTGGTGGCACGTTCAAATCTTTGAACGCGCTTGATGTCGGCTATTGCTCAAGTTGCTGTGTCTCGGCTCGCGACCGTAAACCCTCACGTGCTTTCTTGCTGTGCTAAGTCCAGATCCTTACCAACTCAGCGATCTTTTGGGCGACCGCGGGCCATTGTGTCTTCCTTTGTATCTAGGCCAGTCCGGGAGGCAAGCAAAGGACTCACGTTCCGCAATTCGTCAAAGGTTGTCTCGTGCACGATGGGCACCAAACGATTGCCAGCGAGCGAGGCGGAGAGTTCCTTTTCGGCTACGCCCTGATTTGGGTGGCCCTTGATGAAGTTTGGCGTGACCAACACAAGACCGATGCGCGAATTCGCCAATCCCCGGTCAATGGCCCGCATCATAGGCACGCCAAGGCCAAGGTCCAATTCACTGAACCATGTTCTGACATCTGCAGTCCTGAGCGCATCGTCTAGGTCCTTGGCTGCACCTTGCTGGTCAGTCCATGCGTGACACAAGAATCAGTCGCGCAGATCCGGCTGTTGTACAGGCATTCTTTCAACAGCCTCACGGACTGGCGTGAGGGATTGCACCTGTGCAGGGGTGTACAAGACAGTTGAGCAAACGCGCGACCAACTTGGGCGGGAACCGCCGCTTGATAGGCCACTACTGCTCCCGCTGGAGCTCCCACTCGACGCTGAGGACGAATACGAAGGGTAGGGGGGGCTGCTGTACCCACCGCCATAGCCTCGGCCGTAACGGTATCGACATGCGGGACGGGCCGCCGCAGACGAAGACGAACTGTGTCCACGAACTGGTGCGGTGCATTGAGCCATCTCTTGTATTCCTTACTGCAATTACAGACATATCGCACGTCTGGAGATGATGTATCCAATAACCGCAACTGCAGCAGTTTGACTATCCGCATATAACCTGAACATCCCCCAGATGGGTGAACCGCTCGAAACTCCTACTGCGTTGAAATGACATCGGGCCGCCTGAAATCAATCACTCGTCATTAGCCGTTCCTGGCCAGAATCGGACGACCAACGGTGCATGCCATTTGCGGTTGCTGGTAGGGTTGGACCGGGACAAGTGGCCCACTCTAGATTGGAATGGGTGGCTGAATTGGGCTGGAATATGCGATGGACATGCCTCTATCGCCCGCTTTGCCTCTCCTCGGAGTTCACTGCACCCTCTACCGAGCTCATTCCGCGAGATGCAACAGATTACGAAATCTCAGCAACTTTTTCTGTAACCATCAAATTTCTATTGATGGTTACAATCAGCTCATTGAGAAAGGAAAAGTGCACATGTTCAATTCGCTACTCAACTTGAGCGAGTTCTCGTCACGCATTCGTGGTTTGCTTTGGGGGCAGTTCTATATGAATTTCTCACATTTCATGTCAGTGCCATTACTTGCGATTTATCTAGCTAAGGAGATCCAATTGAGTCCAATTGAGATTGGCACAGTTATGGCCGCGAATTTGGTTTGTGCGCAAGCGTTGCCAATAGTTGCAGGGCCATTTGCGGATAAGTACGGCATGAAATTGTGCATGGCTATCGGGCTGTATCTGAGGGGTATGGGTCTGGCAGGAATAGCCGTCAATGATGAATTTGCTCTTCTGGTAGTTTCTGCATGCTTGGGCGGCGCCGGGGTAGCGATCTATGAAGTATCTCTTTTCGGGATATTTGGGCAAGAATCTTCCGATCAACGTGCCGGGGTTTTTACTGCTAACAACCAAATGTTAAACCTGGGAGTGATTTTGGGACCATTGGCGGGCACACTTGCGAGTCAAATTAGCATCACTACCAGCCTCGCAATTGGAGCAGCTACTTTCTTTATCCTCTCATGCCGCGTTTATTACTTAGAGGACACGCCTATCGCAAGGTCGCAAAGTAAGAATCTATTTGATGGATTGGGGAATGCACTTCAAAACTCGGACTTTCGACGACTAGTGATTGTCTGCCTACCTTGGTATTTCCTCTTTCCCCAGCTATATGTGACTTTTCCTTTGTACCTGTCCAGATTGGGAGATGCAGATAGCTCAGCAATTATCTATATTGTGAACGGAGTTGTTGGTGTCATCTTTATGATTCTGGCTAGGAAATGGCTAACTCGAACCTCCCCACTTAGCCTGCTAACTATCGCATATATAAGTGCTGCATCTCTCTTCGCGAGCATGGTGTTTACAAATTCATTGTTATGGTTCCTACTATTTGTAGCCGGATACACAATTGTAGAAACAATAATATTGCCTGCACTTGAAGTTGCGACATCCGCATTCTCAGACAGGAGTAGTCAAGGAACTTATTTCGGGGTACTTAGTGCTGCAGGAGCAATTGCTGGTTCACTTGGATACTATGCTGGTAGTTGGCTATCAATTAGAGGCGATAAGTATGAGATTTGGTTGACGTTTGGCGCAGTTGGAATTTTGGGGGTGATATTGACCCTAGATTTTATCAATCACATTACCCAAGACGGGAAAAGTAGAATCAGGGAACTGGGGCAGATACCCATGCAATAGTAAACTAAGGTGCACCGATAGCATTTCTTTGCCTTGATCGAAAATTTCCAACTTTGGCAATGGTTCCACATGCACGACCAGACTGACTTCCTTTTCCCATACTACACCAACGTTTCGTTTGATTTTTTGAATTGTCGATAAAGCACCATTTGCAGTCAGGACAACATTTGAGTTTGCGAAATTCACCAGTTGAAATTGAATCAACAACCATTGACATTATTATTTCGATAAATTCAGCATTGTTGGGAACAATTTGTGGTTTTGTAGTGTCTGCAACTGGCACAATTAAAAACCTAAGTGCCGTTTTATCGAGCCAGGTATTTAAATAGTCAGCAACCTTTGTCGGCTTCTCAATTGCAGCACGCAGGTCATCTCGGAGGGCTATTACTGATTTTGGAACGCCGTCAAACTTCAAATAATTCGATATTTCAATTGATACAAGTTCGCCCGCGAGCAAACTTTGAAGCTCATCGACAGGTATACGGGTATCGTTAGGTACGTGCCAAGTATTTGCGAAATCGCGCAATTTTTCCAGCGCAGATAATTCAAACGAAGACATTATATAAATTGCCTGATATTAATAGCCGGTAAAATTTGCAACTAGCACCGAATGTCGGTCTAGGTTTTCTTGTCGTTAATGTATCAACAAACTCCAGAACTGTCCCGACGACCTTGCTTCCAACAATGTACGGCCTTGCAATTTCTTTTCGCGCAGGACTTCAGCACGCCTGTCTGAATTCCGGCGCTGTCGATAAAGCATGGTCCGAAGATTATGGCGAGTGAGGTAAATATCCAGGTGGAGAAGATTCACAAATTCGCGTTGTTGGTGCCGATCGAATCTTTACAGTCCGGGCCAACCGATTAGTTTCCGATAGGGCCTGAAATCGGTAGGGCAGCACGTGCCGCTGCGGCCATTGCATTCACAAGTGGGTTCTGATTAGATGGGGCCATAACAATGCCTAGTTCCAAAGTCGGCAACTTTGGAAAACCCTGGGCGTAACCCAGTACTTTTAGATTTGCCGGGACACTACTTTCAGGCAGCGCAGCTACGGCTAAACCAGCACCCGCCACTGCAAGCAATGCTGACAAGTGCGGACTGCTATATGCGATCCGGTATTTGCGTCCTGCCTGCTCCAATGCCGTTGTAACAATCTGTCGCATCAAACAATCCGCCTGAAATACAGCCAGGGGAATCTGCTCGATGAACTTGGTTTCCAGTGTCGGCGCTGTAGCCCAAACAACCGGCTCCTTTCTTAGCAGGTCACCCATCGGTCGGCCGCTGGTCCGGGTAATCAATGCAAAGTCTACGTCGCCATCTTCAAGCAGTCTGACTAAGCGTGAGCTAGTCTCGCATTGCACTTCAACTTCAATTTGTGGATATTCGGTTGCGATAAAGCTAAGAATTCTCGGCAGGATCCGATACGCATAATCATCAGGGGTTCCGAAGCGAACTTTACCGCTCAATGGGATGCTCGCAAGTTGGCTCATTGCATCAGATTGCAATTTCATAATTTGCCGCGCGTAGCACAACAGTACATCACCCTTCTTGGTAGGCACGACAGAGCGTCCAGAACGCTCTAAGAGCCTATGTCCAACCGTTTGCTCAAGCCTCTGAATTTGCATAGTCACAGCTGACTGAGTTCTGCATATCCGGCTTGCCGCAGCGGCAAAGCTGCCCTCTGCAACTATGGCTAGGAACGTTCGCAGCAAGTTAGTGTCGAGGGTGGGAGTGCTGTCTGGATTCAAAGTTTTTGAAGCAAAGCAAAAGAATAATGAATTTTACTTATGAATAGACACAAAACACAATAGTCGATGTCAACAACTTTCAAGTTTCTGAAGCACACATGGACCACACCAATCTTCTAGCAGTTGCAACATTCGCAGTCTCAATGTCGATCTCGCCAGGACCTAACAACATGATGGTTGCTGCGTCGGGCGCTAACTTTGGGTTTAAGAGAACTTTGCCGCATATGCTTGGCATATCATTAGGTTTTCCAGTGATGCTGATATTTGTAGGAGTCGGAGCGGACTTAGTGGTCGAACTGCTTCCCAAAATTCAAAGGTTAATGAATATATTGGGTACGATTTATCTTTTATACCTCGCTTATCTCCTGGCAAACTCGAACTCGTCTAGCGAAGTTTCAAGCCAGTCCAGACCATTGTCATTCCTGCAAGCTGCACTATTTCAATGGGTGAATCCGAAAGCGTGGGTAATTGCACTTTCAGCTATAGCCAGTTTCAGCACCATGAGTACTAGCGGTTACTTGCGAGTTCTCACTCTGTGCATCGTGTTCTTCTTCGTTGCTTTTCTTTCCGTTGCAAGTTGGACCCTTTTTGGAAGTCGCCTTTCTCAAATATTAAAGACTCCCAGTAGCCTCCGAATCTTCAATCTTTTCATGGCTTTCTTGCTGGTGCTATCTGTCGTACTTAACTTCATATAGAAAAGAATTCGAGACGTTAGATTGAATTAACTGACATGCCCCAGCCGGGGTACTACCCATAATGCGGGAGTCCTGTTCAAAAGGCTAATTGATTCGCGTGGTGGTTCAGGTTTGAGTTGCATCACCAGCGCGCTGGCGATGCAACTCTGCGAACTCTGCCGTAGGTATGCGCGCAAGGCTGCTTAGTGTTCTGACTTCGTTGTATTCCTTTCTCCATGCTTCCACGACAACTCGGGCGTGATGCAAGCTGGTGAACCAATGTGAATCGCCCCGGAGTATGTAGACACCTCTGAGCCTCAAACGTGAGGCCTAATAGGAGGTGATATGAGTCAGAAGAGATTTCCCGAAGAATTTAAGATCGAAGCGGTCAAACAGATCA
>JAIYAR010000006.1 GCA_027488985.1 Comamonadaceae bacterium
TACGGCTTCAACGCTGCCAACGACACCTACGGCGACATGATCGAAATGGGTATTCTGGACCCCACCAAGGTGACACGTACTGCCCTGCAGAACGCTGCTTCCGTGGCTTCCCTGATGCTCACCACCGAGTGCATGGTGTCTGAAGCTCCGAAGGAAGAGTCCGGCGCCGGCGGTATGCCTGATATGGGTGGAATGGGCGGTATGGGCGGCATGGGCATGTAAGCTCTCCTGGCCTGAGGGCGCATGGCGGCGTTGCAAACGCTTGCCGTACCAGAGGTACTGTCAGCGCGTTTGCGCCTTGCCCTGCACCCTCATGCTGCGTCGTAGTTGCGTTGGTTCGCGCTACGGCAAAAACCCAGTAAAAAGCCCCGCTCGGTTTTGCCTTGCGGGGCTTTTTTACGTCTTATTCGCTATGCTTTTGATAGCTGCTTGCGAATATTCCATGGGCGCTAGAGGCTGATTTCGCCTAAACCCAGGGCTTGCAGCTCTTGGGTGGCTTGCTGTGCATTGTGGAAGTGGATGCCGTGCCAGCCTTCGGCCTGCGCGGCCTGGATGTTGGGGAGCAGGTCGTCCAGAAAGACCGTCTTGGCGGGCTCCAAGGCGTAGCGCGTTTGGAGGCACTGGTAGATGGCGGGTTCGGGTTTGATCAGCAGCTCGTCGCCTGAAAAAATGCCGCCGTCGAACTCTTCCAAGAACGGGTTCATGCGCTCCAGTGTGCGTGCATAGGGCACGGGCATATTGGAGAGGTAGTAGAGGCACAACGGCTCGCCACCAGCGGCCGCCCTCTGTGCACGCAAGGCCACCAGCTGATGAAACAACGCCACGGACTCGGGCATGGGCGTAAGTCGGTCGCCTATGCTTTCTACCAGCGTGCCCAACACTGTGGCGTCCAACCCCACACGCCGGGCTACCTGCGCAATGACATCGGGCATGGAAACAGTGCCGCGGTCAAAGGCCTGCCATTCGGCGTGGCCGAACACCTCATGGGCCAAATGCCCTGCCTCCGCGCGGGTAGCCGCACGCTGCGGAAAGCACTCCATCATCAAATCCACCGGTCGCCAGGTGAACAACACCGCGCCAAAATCAAACACCACATTCATCTTGCTATCCCGATAAAAAAAGCCCCGCCAGCATAGCGCCAGCGGGGCTCTTCGTTGGGTTGCCGGGGAATCAGGCGACAGGCTTGAACTCGAAGCCGTTACCCAGCTTTTCCACGCGGCCGAAAGCCGGGAATGGGAAGTGGAAGCCACCCGCCATGACCTTGTCCGCCACGATCATGTCAAAGACCTTGCGGCGCGCCAGACGGGCCTCTTCAGCATTCATGTCGAACTGCACCGCCCAATCGGGGTTGCGTGCAAACAGTTGGGGCACGTTGGTGATATCGGCCACGTAGGCGAACTTCTCTCCCTTGCTCTCCACCATAAACAGGGTATGGCCCGGGGTGTGGCCGTAAGCTGCAACGCTCTTGATGCCTGGCACTACTTCGGTACCGGCTTCAAACTTGATCATCTGGGTGTCGTTCAAGCCACCCAGCATCCGGCGTACGGTCTGGAAGGCACCCTTCATGGCGTCAGGTGCTGCGGCCATGCGCGCATCATCCATCCAGAAGGCATGCTCCACGGTGGGAACCATGATCTTGGCATTGGGGAAAACCAACTGGCCCGCCTTATTGCGCACACCAAGGATGTGGTCGCCATGGAAGTGGCTCAGGATCACCGTATCAATGTCCTCGGCTTTGTATCCGGCTGCGTTCAGGTTGGCCAGCAAGCGGCCGGTGGTCGGGCCACCGTTGTCTGAAAAACCGGTGTCCATGAGTACCTTGCGATTGCCTGCAATCACCAGGAAAGCGGTGTAAGGCACATCCAGGTAGTCAGTGGGCAAGTTTTGCGAACGGAGCAGTTCTTGCACTTCACCCAAAGGCGCATTACGGACGAACTCGGCAGCCAATGGGCGACGGGTCACGCCGTCGTTGAGTGCGATGACCTCAAAATCCCCGAGCTTTTGCTTGCGGAATCCGACCTGCACCACGCTGGGTGCTCCGAAGTTCGGCGCCGATTGGGCCCCCAGAGGCATGAACGAACCAGCGGCATAGGCAGCCAGTGCGGCTCCGCCGCCCACAAAAAAGTCGCGCCGAGTGACCATGTGCAATCTCCTGAGTTTGATTTAAAACTGAATAGTCTCAAACGAAACCAATTAGTGCAAATGACTCCTGCATATCCTGAGAACGTGCAGGGTTATCGCAGGAACCTAGCCTGGGTCAGCCCAACTTGGGCGCTTTGAGAAAGCGCCGCAATGCGGCGCCCATCCTCGCAGGCGAGGTGCGGGTGATGCGCACTTTGGGGGTACCGTGCCAATCGGCACTGCGCTGGATAGCCTGCGCCACATCGGCCATCTGTGCAGCGGTCCACGCCATGCCGGGTTGCACATGGAGCGCCCGCACTTCAAACACACCTTCCGCCCGGTGCGCCTTGGCGTCCAACCGGCCAATGAGTTCTCCGCGACACAGAATGGGCAGCACGAAGTAACCATAAACACGCTTTTCCTCGGGCGTGTAGCACTCCAGCCGGTAATCGAAATCAAAAAAGGTGGAAGCCCGCTCCCGGTCCCACACCACCGGGTCAAAGGGCGACAACAACGTGGTGTGCGTGGCTTCCAAGCGGCCGGCTATGGCCTTTTTCAGTAGCGCTGAGTTGCTGGCATGTACATAGGCAGGCGCTTCCCATCCTTGCACCTCAACACGCAGCACCCTGCCCTGTTCCACCAGCGCATCAAGGTCTGGGTCTTTGAGGCGCGGCTTAGTACGAAAGTAGTCATTCACCCAGCGCGCTTGGGAGATGCCCAACGCAGCAATCGCTTTTTCAATAAGCGCAGTATCGAGTTCCGCAGGGGCCCATTCCGGCACGGGTTGCAACAACTGTGGTGCAACGCGCTCGCTGAGGTCATAGACACGGTGAAAGTTATCGCGCCGCGCAATCATCAGCTCACCCAACCCGAACAATGCCTCCAGCCAGCGCTTCTCGTCCTTCCAACCCCACCATGCGCCGCCCTTGCCCTCGGGCCGTTCAAAGTCCGACGACTTCACGGGTCCATGGGTGCGTATGTGCTCCAGCAGTTTGTCGAGGTGGGGGCGTTGTGCCGCGTGCGTTTTGTCCGCCTTGGCAAGACCCCAGTGGCGGCGAGTCAAACGGTTGTAGGCGCGGTGGAGGTACAAGTCTTCCATGGGCGCAAAGCAAGCCTCATGCGCCCAGGTCTCAAATATCTGGCCGGAAGCCAAGGCCTCCTCCAGCCATTCGCGCGGGTAATCACCCAAGCGGGAATGCAGGACCAGATACGGGCTGCGCGAGACGACGTGGATGGTGTCGATCTGCAGCAACGCCATACGCTGAATGCAAGCGGCTATGTCACCTGGCTTGGCGGAACTCGTGGGCGCTTGCAGCAAGCCCTGCACTGCGAGGTGCAGGTTGCGGGCTTGCTGCGATCGGATCGTTGTCAATGCCATGAAAGCGAAGCGGCACTGCGGGATGTTGCGGCGGGCGATTTCTGCGCATTTGGCAGAATGAGCCCGCCGCAATGTCCCGCAGTGCCGCCCTCCACGTAAGTCAGCCCCGCAAACGCGCCAACAACCCCGCCGTAGAACCATCCAACCCAGACACATCCCCTGACGCCAAGCGCGGCTCAATGCCCTTGGCCAACACCTTGCCCAGCTCCACGCCCCACTGGTCAAAACTGTTAATGCCCCACAGACTCCCGCTGACAAACACGCGGTGCTCCTGCAGCGCAATCAGCGCGCCCAATGAAGCAGGCGTCAGGTCGTCCAGCAGCAGGAAGGTACTGGGGCGGTTGCCGGTGAAATGCTTGTGGCCGCCCGCATCCACTTTGCCCTGCATGAGTGCCTGCGCCTGCGCCAGCACGTTGGCCAGCAACATGGGGTGGTGGCCCTTCAAGTCGTGGCGAGCCTTCTTGACGGCGATGAACTCCACGGGCACTACGTCGGTGCCCTGATGCAGCATCTGAAAATAGGCATGTTGGCCATTGGTGCCGGGCTCGCCCCAGAGCACCGGGCAGGTGTCAAAAGGCAATGCTTCTCCGGACGCATCCACCCGCTTGCCGTTGCTTTCCATCTCCAGCTGTTGCAAGTAGGCGGGCACGCGCCGCAGCGCACTGTGATAAGGCGCAATGCTGCGGCTGGTGAAACCGTGGAAGTTGCGGTACCACACGTCCAACAGACCGAGACGCACCGGCAGGTTGCTTTCCAGCGGCGCGGTGCGGAAGTGCTCGTCCATGGCGTGGGCACCGGCGAGAAAGTCGCGGAAACCTTGGGCGCCGATGGCAACGGCAATCGGCAAGCCGATGGCGGACCACATGGAGTAGCGCCCGCCCACCCAGTCCCAAAACCCGAAGGTGGTGGTGATGCCAAACGCATTGGCTGCGGCCACGTTGGTCGTCAATGCCGCGAAGTGGCGCGCGATGCCGGAGCCGCCCTGCGCCAGAAACCAGGCCTTGGCGGAAGCCGCATTGGTCATGGTCTCGATGGTGGTGAAGGTCTTGCTGGCAATCAGGAAGACGGTGTTTTCCGGCTTCAAGTGCGGCAGCTTGGCGGCGAGTTCGTGGCCGTCCACATTGCTCACAAAGTGCAGGCGCTTGCCACTGTCTGCGAATCCGTCCAAGGCCAGCACCGCCATTTGCGGGCCGAGGTCCGAACCGCCTATGCCGATGTTCACCACGTCGGTGATGGCCGCATCTGCGCGCAGCTGCTCGGCGTAGGCCAGCATCGCGTCCAGCGTGGCGTGCACCTTGGCCTGCTCACCCGCTATGAATTCAGGAGCTGCTCCCGCATATTCTACAGGCGCTGAAGGCGGATTTCGCAACAAAACATGCCACACCTCGCGCTGCTCGGTGTTGTTGATCTTTTGACCGGCGAACATGGCGTCGCGGTGTTCAAGCACACCACTTTGGCGCGCCAGATCCATCAGCAAGCCCTCGGTTGCAGCGTCGATACGGTTTTTGGACAAGTCCGCAAACACATAGGGCGCCTCTTGACTGAATCGGCTGAAGCGCTGTGCGTCGGCCTTGAAAGCCTCACGCACATCGAGCGCCTGGCCTGTGGCCTGATACGCGGCTTGCAGTTGGGCCCAGGCGGGCGTGCGGTCACAACGGATACGTGCCATGGTCGCCAAATCCTCTTTCACTTACGCTGCCAGCAGCAGCTGTTCGAGCTTGACGGCGTCCACGCAGAAGGCACGGATGCCCTCGGCCAACTTTTCGGTCGCCATGGCGTCGTTGTTCAGCGCCAAACGGAAACCGGCTTCGTCGTAGCTCACGTGTTCGATGTCGGCAGCCTTGGCAGTATCCGCTTTCAGATGTTGGATCACGGACGTGTCGGAGGCGGCCATCTGGGCCAACAGGTCGGGGCTGATGGTCAGCAGGTCGCAGCCAGCCAGCGCAGTGATCTGGCCCACGTTGCGGAAGCTCGCACCCATTACCTCGGTGGCGATCCCGAACTTCTTGTAGTAGTTGTAAATCTGTGCCACGGACTTCACACCAGGGTCGTTCAGTTCAGCGTTGTCGGCTTCCACCCACGCCGCGCCAGCGTTCTTTTTGTACCAGTCGTAAATACGGCCCACAAACGGGGAAATCAGCTGCACCTTGGCTTGACCACAGGCCACGGCTTGGCAAAACGCGAACAACAAGGTCAGGTTGGTGTGGATGCCCTTGCGCTCCAACTGCTCGGCGGCCTTGATGCCTTCCCAAGTAGACGCGACTTTGATGAGCACGCGATCGGAGTGAATACCTTGCGCTTGGTAGAGCTCAATCAAGCGCTCACCACGGGCCACCGTGGCAGCAGTGTCAAAGCTCAAGCGGGCATCCACTTCGGTAGACACACGACCTGGAATGATGGACAGAATTTCGCAACCGAAACGCACCAGCAATCGATCCACGATTTCGTCCATGGCGCGCCCACGGAACTGGTTGACGGTGTCTTTCACCAAAGGCGCATAGTCGGCCTTCTGCACCGCTTTCAAAATCAGCGACGGGTTGGTGGTCGCGTCCTGAGGCTTGAATGCGTCCAGCTGTTTGAAGTCACCGGTGTCGGCAACCACGGTGGTGAATTGTTTGAGTGCGTCGAGTTGGTTCATGGGGCTCGGGCCGCGAGGCCGGGGGTTAAAACTAGGGGAAAACGCGCAAAGAGTTGCAGTTTGTCCCCTTGAATTATCAATGAAACAAAGTTACATTACAACGTCAGCTTTCATGTAACTCTTAAACGTACACCCAGTCTTATGAGCTTTGATTTAGTCATGTTCGGCGGCACCGGCGATTTGGCCTGGCGCAAACTCATGCCCGCCCTGTTTCAGGCCTTCCGCCACGGCACTTTGCCTGAAGGCGGCCGCATCATCGGGGTGGGCCGCGATGACCTGAGCCATGACCAGTACCGCGCGCTGATCCAGTCCCGCTTTGAAAAAGTCGAACTCGCCAAGCGTCCCAGCGCGGAAGAGTTTGCCCGCTTCGCTGCCCTCCTCGAATTCGTGCGCATGGACTTGTCCAAGTCCGAAGACTATGCCCGTTTGGCCGAAACCCTGAACGCCCGTAACGCCGACGGCATCGTCATGTACGTGGCCACTGCGCCCAGCCTGTTCACGAACGTGTGCGAGCAGTTAGCCGCTACGGGCTTAAACAGCCCCAAGGTGCGCATCGTCTTGGAAAAGCCTTTGGGCCACGACCTGGCATCCAACCGCGCCATCAACCAGACGGTGAGTCGCTTCTTCGCAGAAGAGCAGGTTTACCGCATCGACCACTACCTGGGCAAACCTTCGGTACAAAACCTGTTTGCCATCCGCTTCGGCAATGCCCTGTTTGAGCCGCTGTGGCGCCGTGAGCATATTGCCAACATTCAGATCACCATTGCCGAAGACCTCGGTGTGGAAAGCCGTGGTGCGTTCTACGAAACCACTGGCGCCCTGCGAGACATGGTGCAGAACCACGCGCTGCAACTTCTGTGCGCCATTGCGATGGAGCCGCCCATCAACGCGGGCGCCGACGCCATTCGCGATGAGAAGCTCAAAGTGCTGCGATCGCTCAAACCTTGGACGCAAGAGACCCTGAAGCAGGACGTGGTCCGCGGCCAGTACTCTGCCGGCACCAGCGGTGGTGCCAAGGTGCCCGGCTACCGGGAAGAAACCGGCGTCAACCCGCAAAGCAACACCGAAACCTTTGTGGCCCTGCGCACCGAGATTGCCAACTGGCGTTGGGCCGGTGTGCCCTTCTACATCCGCACCGGCAAGCGCTTGTCCGGACGTGATGCACGCATTGTCATCAACTTCCGCCCCACGCCCCACGCCATCTTCAACTCCAACGAAGGTGTAGGCAACCGCTTGGTGATCAATCTGCAGCCCAAGGACGGTCTTGAGCTGCACTTGCTGGCCCAAGGTCAGGACAACCGCCAGAGCCGTGCGTCGGCATCTCAAAGCCTGGCTCCTGTGCAGCTGGACTTGGACTTCGACAAGCGCTTCGGCTCTGAACGAGTAGGTGCCTATGAGCGCTTATTGCTGGACGTGATCGACGGTCGCTTGAACCTGTTTGTCCGTAGCGACGAGCAGGAGGAAGCATGGCGCTGGGTCGAGCCCATGCTGGAGCATTGGGCTGCAGACACCTCCGGCCCACGCCTCTACGCTGCCGGCACCTGGGGCCCTAGCGCCTCTAGCGCCATGATCGCCCGCGACGGCTTCTGCTGGTCAGAAGAGTCTTGATGTGCTGCTGACGTAGCGGCTGCCTCAGGTGGCCACTACGTCCACCTGGAAGTACCGACCATGTTGGATCGAATCAAAGCATCCCTGCCATCCTTGGCTCCCGCTGAACAGCGCGTGGGCAAGCTCTGCCTGGCAGATCCGCGAGCCTTCGCGAAGCTGCCAGTGAGTGAATTGGCCGACCGTGCCCACGTCAGCAAGCCCACGGTCGTGCGCTTCTGTCGCAGTGTGGGTTACGACGGCCTCTCCGACTTCAAGCTGAAGTTGGCTGGCACGGTGAATGAAGGCGTACCGTTTATTCACCGCAGTGTGGACGCGGATGACAAGACTGGCGACGTGATGGTCAAGGTGATCGACAACACCGTGGCAGCCTTTTTGCGCTACCGGAACGATGCGTCCACCATGGCCATTGAGAAAGCCGTAGTCGCCTTGGTTGAGGCCTATGGCGCGGGACGTCAGATCCAGTTCTTTGGCGTGGGTAATTCGGGCATCGTGGCGCAAGACGCACAGCACAAGTTTTTCCGCTTGGGTATCAACACCACCGCCTACAGCGATGGCCATATGCAGGTCATGAGCGCCTCGATTTTGGGTGCAGGCGACTGCGTCGTCGTGATCAGCAACTCCGGCCGTACACGCGACTTGATGGACGCCTGCGACATCGCCCGCAAGAACGGCGCAACTACCATCGTGATCACGGCCAGTGGATCACCACTCGCGAGCGCCGGCCACATTCACCTGAGCGCAGACCACCCTGAAGGCTTTGACAAGTACAGCCCCATGGTCTCCCGCCTTTTGCACCTGATGATCATCGACATCCTGGCCACCTGCGTCGCGCTGCGTATTGGCGGCGGCAAGCTGCAACCGCTATTGAGTGAAATGAAGCACAACTTGCGGAACAAGCGCTACGCGTAGTTTTTCAACCTCGGCACGAATCTAGTCGTGCTTGGTGCTGCCAAATGAAAAGCCCCGCTGCATCACTGCAGCGGGGCTTTTTTCTTCGTCAAACACTGGCCTAAGCCAGCGTCAAATTAGAAGGAGTGGGAAACCAACAAGTTGGTTTCGTTGTTACGCTGGCTGGCACCGTTGAAAGCTTGCCAGTTCACATGGTTAGCGATCAGACTGGTGCGCTTGGTGAGCGCATAGGTTGCCGCAATGCTGTAGCCGGTGCGGGTTTGATCCACTGCGCCAGCAGGCAGCTGAATAACGGGAGTTGCTGAGTACACGCCAGCGGTGAAGCCATTCGCTGTTTCAGTACCGAAGTTAGCGCCCAAAGTCAGAGCACCTGAAACAGGCACAGAGACAGACACCAAGCCGTCAGTGATAGTAGCGCCGGAATTAACTGTCAGTTGAGAGAAACCGGCACCAAGCTTGAATGCACCGAAGTTATAGGAAGCGGCGGTGCGCAAAACGTCTTTGTAGTTCACGTTGGCAATCGGTGCGTCACTGCGGTTGTCGTAAACCAAGTAATTGATGTTGGCGATCAACGCACCACCGACATACGTAGCGGACAAGCTATTCGCACGCTGCCCAACGGTAGTTGCATTACCTTGACCACCCACACCCAAACCTGCGCCAACACCGGTACCGGCGCCTGCAGCGCTACCAGAAGCTTGCTCCAAATGCGCAAATCCAATAAACACGGGGCCAAGCTTGGTGTCAAATCCGACTGCATCTTTCAAGCTACGGGCTGGAAACACTTTGTTGTCCAAACCAGCACCACCCACACCGGAAATACCACCACTCAGGTAGTCAACCGGCTTGTAGGTTTGCAGTGTCAGGCGACCGACACCAGTCGTCAACTTCAAAGAAGAGTCGCCACCAGAGATGCCGCCACGGTTCAAACCGTCGATGCTCATTTCAGCGGCCACACTCATGCCGCCACCCAAGTCTTCTTTGGCCGAGAAAGTGACCAGGGAAGTATCGATGCCCAAGCCAGCAGAGTCACCAGCGACGCTGCCACCGGAACCGCCTGCCAAGCTTTGGGTAATGTTTTGCGCGTTTGTGGTGGCGGCAGCGATGGAGGTCTGCTTGTAACCGTAGGTGTAGTTGCCGGTAATGGTAACTTGGGCATAAGTCGAGGCTGTTGCAGCCAACGCAGCCAGAGCAATGAGTGATTTTTTCATAGGATTTGTCTCTTCAATATCGGTTAGACGATCGCCGGAGGACGCAATGCACCTTTCCAACGCTTCTTACTTCCTTTGCTAGAAGTAGGTTCTATTGAATCAAAAATTCATACTTTCGTCATGCAACACAGCGAGAAAAATATAGATCGACCGTTCGATTTTGCGTGAATGTTGTATTAGCACCAAACGGTGGAAACATTCCACATTGTGAATTTGAATGCTCAAAAAAAAAACTCACCGCATTTCTGCAGTGAGTTTTTAGTTTCAAACCTCAAGCTGGCTCACGCCAGCGAGAAATTAGAAGGAGTGGGAAACCAACAGGTTGGTTTCGGAGGTAGCTGCGTTAGCACCAACCACGCCGTCCCAACGAGCGTAGGAAGCGACCAAAGAAGTACGCTTGGACAAGTCGTACTGAGCCTTCAGGCCCAGACCTGTACGTGTACCGTTGTCTGCAGCAGCAGCACGGTCAGCTTGTGTACGGCTGCCCCAGTCAGCACCCAGAGTCACTTTGCCCAATGGAACGCCAACAGCCAGGAAGGAGTCGTTACGGGTACCGGTCACGAATTGTGTGGAACGGAAACCAGCGCCCAACTTGGCAACGCCGAAGTCGTAAGCACCACGGATGCTAACGCGGTTTTTGCCGTTATTGGCAGTAGTACCTTGCTGGTCCCAGATGGTGTAGTTGCCGTTAACAGCCAAGGGGCCTGCAGCGTAACCCAAGGTCACGCCGGTGCTACGCTGGTAGTCAGCGCCAACAGGAGTACCGGTGCCACCAACGCCCAAGCCGATTGGGGAAGTTGCGCCAGTTTCAGTAGCGCGGCTTGTAGCGCCTTCAGAGTGGCTCAGGCCAACGGTGAAACCACCGAAAGAAGGAGATGTGTAGCCGATGGAATCAGAAGTGTCCAAACGGGAGAACACTTTGTCGTCCAAGCCAACACCACCCACGCCAGCGGTGCCGCCGGACAGGTAGTCAGAACCACGGCCGGTAGCCAATGTGAAGGTACCGAAAGAACCACCCAGAGCCAAGCTGGAGTCACCGCCGCCCACGCCACCGCGGTTCAAACCGTCGATAGCCATCACTGCCTTGGCAGTCATGCCGCCGCCGAGGTCTTCGGAAGCAGTGAAAGTCACCAGGGAAGTGTCGATACCCAGACCAGCTTGG
The DNA here is from genome assembly GCA_027488985.1 of Comamonadaceae bacterium. Classification (GTDB taxonomy): domain Bacteria; phylum Pseudomonadota; class Gammaproteobacteria; order Burkholderiales; family Burkholderiaceae_C; genus Allorhodoferax; species Allorhodoferax aquaticus. Next base: position 11,028 of record JAIYAR010000006.1, read on the forward strand.
TCGCCACCAGCGGCAGCAACAGTAGCGCCAACGCCAGTAGAAGCGCGGTAGCCGTAAGTGTAGTTACCGGTGATGGAAACTTGTGCGAAAGAAGCGCCGGAAGCAGCCAGAACGGCCAAAGCGATCAAAGTCTTTTTCATTAGAAATACTCCAAGGTTAAACATAGAGCTCCGGACCGATTGTTCGGAACCCCGGGCCAACCTCCTTGTTCAGGAAGTTGGAGCTATTGCACCAGAGCGGGGGAGCTTTGGCAAAGAAAACGGCAGAAAAATAAGGGTTCCTACGGGTTACCGTTGTGGACGTGCAACAAGACGTTTAATCCACGTCAAGTGCAATATTTCACAGTCCCGATAGACTTCTTCCTCGAACAGCAGTCAAACCCAGAGCATTTGTATGGATTCCCTCTTCAACGCCGCCGATACCGCATTGCGCACTCTGTTTGCGACACCCCGTGCTTCGCAAGCTTGCCCGACGGTACCGCATGAAAAAACGATGCTGACTGATTCGGAGAAACGCAAAGCTGCCGGTTTGATGCGCGTGAACCATGTCGGTGAAGTGTGCGCGCAGGCTTTGTATACAGCACAGGCCCTGACGACGCCTAACCCGGCACTCAGGAAGCACTTCACACAAGCGTGCGCGGAAGAAACCGACCACTTGGCATGGACAGCGCAGCGTCTCGAGCAGCTCGGCGCGCGTCCCTCGTTGCTGAACCCTCTTTGGTACGCAGGTGCATTCGGCCTGGGACTTTTGGCCGGGCGTATGGGCGATGCGTGGAGCCTGGGGTTCGTAGTGGAAACCGAGCGACAGGTCGGTGCGCATCTGGAGATCCACCTTTCGGCATTACCAGTTGGCGATCACGAATCCCGCGCCATCGTTTCACAGATGCGGATTGATGAAATCCGTCACGCAGACGAGGCAGAGAGTGCCGGAGCTTCCGACTTGCCCCAGCCCGTCAAAGATCTGATGCGCGCAGCAGCCAAAGTCATGACCACGGTCGCAGAACGCATCTAAACACCCATTTCGGCAAGTTGCCGGCGCCAACGGCACCGGCAATTCGACGCCTAGACCTCGATAAGGTCGAATCCAGTTGTGATTTCCGCTGTCTTGCCGAGCATGATGCTGGCTGAGCAGTACTTGTCGTGGCTCATGGCAATGGCGCGCTCCACAGCGCTGGCAGGGATTCCCTTGCCGGTCACGGTGAATTGCATGTGGATTTTGGTGAACACCTTGGGATCCACTTCGGCGCGCTCGGCGGTCAGCTTGACGGTGCAGCCCTGCACGTCATGGCGGCCACGCTTCAAGATCAGCACCACGTCATAGGCGGTGCATCCACCGGTGCCAGCCAGCACGGTTTCCAAGGGGCGAGGCGCAAGGTTCTGGCCACCGTTTTCAGGCTTGGCCGCATCGGGGGCACCATCCATCATCAATGTGTGACCGCTGCCGGTCTCGGCCACAAAGCCCATGCCTGAGCGGGTATTAAGGCCGCCGGTCCAACTTACGGTGCATTCCATGGTGTGTTTCCTGTCTAAGCCCCGCGCGGGGCTGCTGTCTACATCGTTACAATGCCATGAATCGCTCCGCGCGGAGCGCCATGACTACCTATCTCACCCACCGGAGTGTAGCCCTGTGAGCACCAAGACCCCGTCCCCTGCCCTTAAAACCCCAGCCCCACTCACCCCGGCCGATTACCTGAAGAAAATTCTCACTGCCCGTGTATACGACGTGGCGGTGGAGACAGCACTGGAACCCGCCCGGGCTCTCAGCCGGCGCCTGCACAACACGGTGCTGTTCAAGCGCGAAGACCAACAACCCGTACGCAGCTTTAAACTACGTGGTGCCTACAACAAGATGGCCCAGATGCCAGCCGAGCAAATTGCCAAGGGGGTGATTTGCGCCTCGGCCGGCAACCACGCCCAGGGCGTGGCCTTGTCTGCCAGCCGCATGGGAGTGCGCGCCATCATCGTGATGCCCACCACCACGCCCCAGCTCAAGGTCGATGCGGTGCGCGGCTTCGGCGGAGAAGTGGTGCTGTTCGGTGAAAGCTATTCCGATGCCTACGACCATGCGCTGGCCCTGCAAAAGAAAGAGGGGCTCACCTTTGTGCACCCCTTTGACGACCCAGACGTCATCGCCGGCCAGGGGACGGTGGCTATGGAAATCATGCGGCAGGTGCAGACGCTGGGGGCCGACAAGGCCGCCAAGTCCGGCCACAAAACCGGCAGCAAAACCGGCCCGGGCATTGATGCGGTGTTTGTGGCCATAGGCGGTGGCGGCCTGATCTCGGGGGTGGCGAACTACATCAAAGCGGTGGCACCGGGCGTCAAAGTCATCGGCGTGCAGATGAATGATTCCAACGCCATGATCCAGTCAGTCGGCGCGCACGAACGGGTCACGCTGCCTGATGTGGGCCTGTTTTCCGACGGCACCGCCGTGAAGCTGGTAGGCGAAGAAACCTTCCGCATCGCCCATGATCTCGTCGACGGCTATGTGACGGTGGACACCGACGCCGTGTGCGCCGCCATCAAGGACATCTTTGTAGATACCCGCAGCATCGTGGAGCCGGCTGGCGCTCTGGCAGTGGCCGCCATCAAGCAGTATGTGGCCACCCACAAAACCAAGGGGGAAACCTATGCCGCCATCTTGTGCGGCGCCAACATGAACTTCGATCGCCTGCGCTTTGTCGCCGAGCGGGCCGAGGTGGGTGAAGAGCGGGAAGCATTGTTTGCCGTCACCATTCCTGAAGAACGCGGCAGTTTCAAGCGCTTTTGCGAGCTGATTGGCGACTTGCCGGGCGGTACCCGCAACGTGACCGAGTTTAACTACCGCATCAGCGACGCGGCCAACGCCCATGTGTTTGTGGGCCTCACCACCCAGAGCAAAGGTGAATCCGCCAAGGTGGCCAAAAACTTTGAGAAAAACGGATTCAAGACCCTGGACCTGACGCACGACGAGCTGGCCAAAGAGCACATCCGCCACATGGTGGGCGGCATATCCAGTTTGGCGCAAGACGAGCGGCTGCTGCGTTTTGTGTTCCCCGAGCGGCCGGGCGCGCTGATGAAGTTCCTGAGCCTGATGCGTCCGGGTTGGAACATCAGCCTCTTCCATTACCGCAACCAAGGCGCCGACTATGGTCGCATCCTGGTCGGCCTGCAGGTGCCGGCGGCGGACGACAAAGCCTTTGACAAGTTTTTGCAGACCCTGAACTACCCGTATGTGGAAGAAACCCACAACCCGGTGTATCGGATGTTTCTACAAAAATGATAGCTGCCCGCGCAGATAGGATGAGGGCTAGGGCGCTTTTTTATTCAAAGTAGCAGGTAGGGGCAGTGCGGGCAGCGAGAGTTCCAGGTCCGCGCCATTGCGGCTAAGCACAGCACGACGGCCTTCCACCAGGTGCAGCGTCCAGCCCTCGGCCACCACATCCCCTACCCGCACAGGCTTAGGCGTTTTGCCGTCTATTGAAATCAGCGCGCTACCGGCACTCGCATTACCCACCACTCCTTGAAGTACAAAGCGTGAAGCTTCGGTGGCCGGAGTCACCAGAGATTCCGTTTCTTTGGCGGCTGCAACAGCTCCCAACGCTTTGGCAACGGCATTGCTGTCTACCGGCGAGTCGCCCGCATTCGTTGCAGCGGCACTCATGACCGGGCTGGGAGATAGCTGCCAATGCAAGCCCCAATATGCAACGCTCAAAGCAGCGGCTATGGACAACACCAAAGCAGCAAATCGCGGAGGCCAGACAGACGCAGCGGACAACATGGGCGCATTATCATGGAAGCCTCCACTCCCCCACGGCTTTAGTGATCCACCAACTTATGCATCCGCTCCACCGACTTCAGCGCGCTACCCAGCGCGGTTTCACCCTGATTGAACTGATGGTGGTGCTGGTCATCATCGGAGTGCTGGCGGCCCTCATCGTGCCGAATGTGCTGGACCGTGCGGATGATGCCCGCGTTACCGCCGCCAAAACGGACATCGCCAACCTGAGCCAGGCGCTCAAGCTCTACAAGCTGGACAACCAGCGTTTCCCTACCGCCGAACAAGGACTGCAAGCCCTGGTCGCCAAGCCCACCACCGGCACTGTGCCCCCCAACTGGCGCCCCTATTTGGACAAGCTGCCTGCCGACCCCTGGAACCGCGCTTACCTCTATATCAACCCCGGTCTCAAAGGCGAGGTGGATGTGATGTCCTTCGGTGCAGACGGCCAGGCCGGAGGCGAAGGCAAAGATGCCGACATCGGCAACTGGTAAAGCGCCCCCATTCTTCTGGCGCACCGCGCGCCAGCACGGCTTCACGTTGCTGGAGCTGATGATCGTCGTAGCCATCGTGGGCATGGCATCGGCCATGGTGGTCTTTGCACTGCGCGACAGCGCCCAGAGCCAGCTGGACCGGGAAGCGCAGCGACTGGTGGCCCTGCTGGAATCTGCCCGCGCCGAATCCCGCGCCAGCGGCGTGGCTCTGCAGTGGCGCACTACCACCGAGGGCTTTGAATTCACCAATGGCCTCACCGCCCGCCCTCAACGCTGGGAGCAACCCGGCATGCAAGCGCAAAGCGAGGCACCGCTGCAACTTGGCCCCGAGCCCGTGATCGGCCCGCAAAGTCTGCGCCTCTGGAGCCGCGAAGCCCCGGACCGCAGTCGCTGGATCAGCACCGACGGCCTGCGTGCTTTTGAAGTCCGAAACGCCCCGCCATGAACACTGGCAATCCCTTAACTCGCCGCAGTGGCTTCACCCTGATTGAAGTGTTAGTAGCGCTAGCCATTGTGGCCGTGACCCTGATCGCCGGATTGCGTGCCAGCGCCACCATGACGCGCAGCACCGAACGCCAAAGCAGCCGGGTGCTGGCCCAGCTCTGCGCCGAGAACGCACTGGTACAGATCCGCCTTAGCCGCCAATTGCCAGACGTGAGCGACAACACCCAGGAATGCGCCCAAGGCGGGCAGACGATGGAGCTGCGCCTGTTGGTGCAGGCCACGCCCAACCCGAACTTCAGGCGGGTGGAAGCGCGCGTGGCCCAGTCAGGCACCGCCCTGCTGCAATTGAGCACCGTGGTGGGCCGGTACTGATGCGCCAATCCCCCCACTCCAATACCCGCAGTGCCGCAACGCGGGGCTTCACGCTCATCGAACTGATGGTCGCGCTGGCAGTGATGGCTTTGATGGCCACCATGGGCTGGCAGGCGCTAGGCGGCATGCAACAGGCTATGGAGGTCAACCGCAGCCATAACGATGCGGTCCTCACCACCGAGGCCGGCCTCAACCAATGGACTGCCGACTTGGACGCGGTACTGGAGCTCCCCCAAACCCGCAGCTTGGAGTGGGATGGACGTGCCCTGCGACTCACGCGCCGCAGCGTGCAGGACGGAGACGGCGCCATCGTCGTCGCCTGGACCCGCGCCGAGCGTGAGGGCCAGGCCCGCTGGCTGCGCTGGCAATCGGGACCGGTACAAACCAGGGAGGCTTGGCAGGCCGCTTGGGCCGCAGCGGCAGCCTGGACCCAAGGTGCGCAAGGCAATATGGAGAGCACCAACATCGCCATGAGCCAGACTAGCGCCCGAGAAACCGGCTTGCGCCAGCGTGAAGTCTCGGTAGTGGCGCTCGAGGGTTGGCAATTGTTCTTTTTTCGTGGCGGAGCCTGGAGCAATCCGCTCTCCAGCGCGGGCGCACAAGACAGCTCCGCTATCCCCGACGGCGTTCGATTGGTGCTGACATTACCCCCCCGCCAGCCACTGGCGGGTACGGTGGTGCGCGACTGGGCCCGCAACACCTTGACAGGGGCGGTTCAATGAGACGGTGGCCCCAACTCCAACCGGACGCCCGAAAACAGCACGGCGCAGCCATCCTTACCGCTTTGCTCCTGATGGCGCTGGTAGCCACACTCAGCACCGCCGCGTTGTGGCAGCAGGCACGGGCGTACGACCTCGAAGCGGCGGAGCGAGCTAGGGTCCAGGCCAACTGGATCCTGCACGGCACCACCGACTGGGCCCGCCTCATCCTGCGCGAGGATGCCCGCTCCGGCGCGGTGGATCACCCTGGCGAGCCCTGGGCCATCACCTTGCAGGAAGCCAAGCTCAGCACCTTCCTCGCCAACGGCGCCGTAGGCGATGAGCCACTGGCCAGCGATGCGCTGCAAAACGCCTACCTTTCCGGCAACATCACCGACCTGCAGTCCCGCCTGAACGTGACCAACCTGATGCTGGATCAGCAAACCCACGGCCCGACCCTGCGCGCCTTTGGCCGCTTGTTTGACGCACTACAGATTCCCCAAGCGGAATTGCAACTACTGGTAACAAATTTGCGGACTGGACTGGAGCCCCCCGAAGGCAGTGCCGCGGCAGCCAACAACACCCGCAAAGCTACTACCGCCGCTGCACGCCCAACCAATGGCATTCCTCTCATTCCACGCAGCCTGGATCAGTTGCGCTGGCTGGGCCTTTCTGCACGCTCTGTCTTGCTGCTGCGGCCCTACGTCGTTGTGTTGCCGGACCGCACCACCGTCAACCTCAACACTGCGCCCCTGCTGGTGCTGCAAGCCATTACCCAAGGGCTGGATGCCGGCAATGCCCAAAAGTTGATCGACACGCGGGCCAAGAACCCGTTCCGTAGCGTGGCAGATGCGGCAAGCGCCATCGGCCAGGCAGAGAGCACATTCAGCGAGAACCTGCATAGCGTGAACTCGCGCTTCTTTGAAGTGCGTGTGCGGCTTCGCATGGGCACACTGACCACGCAAGAGCGCACAGTGGTGCAACGCGAGGGTTTGCTGGTGAAACCCCTCTGGAAAGAACGCGAGGCGCCCCTGAATGCCTCCGTACAATGAAAGCACCATGCGCCCCCTCCTTGTCATGCCCCCACCACCTCATGCCCCAGAGGGCACGGCGTGGGAGTGGGTGCGAAGCGATGCTCCCCAGTCCACCCAGCAAAGCGCCGGCGTTCCAACGGCAACAGGCAACGGCGATACGGTTCTCATCGTGCCGGGCGCTGCCTTGTCCTGGCACCGGGTGAGCCTTCCACAGGGTCTCCTGGGGCGTAACGGACAAGCCCGCAACCCGACCAAACTGCGCGCCGCGCTGGAGGGGTTGTTGGAAGACCAGCTGCTTGATGAGCCCGCACAACTGCACTTGGCCCTGCAAGCCTCTGCGATCGGAACCGGCGCTCTGTGGGTGGCTGCCTGTCAGCGCGCTTGGCTCCAAGATACTTTGGAAGTGCTAACCCGGGCCGGGCATACCGTGCACCGCATCGTGCCCGAATGGACTCCCTCCAGCAGTGCCGATACCCAACCCAAACTGTGGCTCACCGGTGACGCAGAAGCCGCCGAGATGGTCTGGGCCAACAGCGAGGGCGTACACCGCCGCACCCTGCGCCATGGCAATACGGGCACCGGCGCGGCCCCGACCGGCTGGCCTGTGAGCGCCGCCGTCTGGGCTGAGCCCGCCTGCGCCGCTCTGGCCGAGCAACTGCTGCACCGTGAAGCCACCGTGCAGCACCGCGCCCAACGCCTGCAAGACAGCACGGATACCGACTGGAACCTCGCCCAAGGCGAATTCGCCAGCCGCAACGCCGTTCTGCGCCGCGCAGGTGACGCTGCACTCACGCTGTTGCAGGCTCCGGCCTGGCGGCCTGCCCGTTGGGCTTTTGCATTCCTGTGCACCGTGCAGGTGGTAGGGCTGAACGCACAAGCGTGGCAAGCCCGCCAAGCCCTGAGCAGCCAGCGCGACGCTATCCAAAACGTGCTGCTCAGCACCTTTCCTAACACCACGGTGGTGGTGGATGCTCCGCTGCAAATGCAACGCGCCGTTGACGCTTTAGGACAAAGCAGTGGCCAGGCACAAGCGCGCGATCTGGAGCGTATGCTGGAAGCTTTTGGCATGCTATCGCTTACCAGCAATGCGCCATCAGCTATTGAATTTGTAGCAGGCGAACTGCGCTTGAGCGGCATGAATACGGACCCTGATGCCACCCAAGGCCTGCGCGACGGGCTGCAAGCCCGTGGCTACCGCACCCGTCTGGATGGCAACACCCTAGTAATCAGCCCATGAGCCGCAGCGACGCACCACCCATTGCCGCCGCACGCTGGTGGGCACAGCGACCGGCCCGCGAACAGCGTTTGCTGACCTTGGCTACCGTGCTGGTGCTGGGTGCCTTGCTCTGGACACTGGGCATCGCGCCGGCCTTACGCACTGTCAAAGCCTACGCGGCTCAGCGTGGCACTCTGGATGCGCAATTGCAGTCCATGCAAGCGTTGCAGGCCCGTGCACAAAGCCTCCAAAGTCAACCCGCTGTCGACAGCCGGGCAGCTCAAGCAGCATTGCAAAACTCTGTGGCGAGCCTGGGCGTCAAAGCCAATCTGGTCGTCGTTGGGCAGCAGGCCACCGTTACCCTCAAAGGCGTGGACGCCGCCGTGTTAGCCCAGTGGCTGGCCCGGGCGCGCAGCGAGGCGCGCCTGGTGCCCGCTCAGGCCAAGTTGAGCCGTGAGGGCAGTGCCTGGAGTGGCACTTTGCAGTTCAACCTGCCGGGCGGCTGACACCATGGCTGCCAAATCGCTGCGTTTGCGCTCACCACTGCCGACCCTCACCTTGCGGGCAGGCAATACGCGCACGCAAAAAAGCCGCACCCCCTGGGCTTGGGCCGTCGGAGGCGCCGCACTGGGCCTGCTGGCAGGTGCCCTGGTGTTTGCACCTGCACGCTGGCTCGCTGCCGCTTTGGACCGGGCAGGCTCGCCTGTCCAGCTTCACAACGCCCGTGGCACTCTGTGGAATGGCAGTGGACAGTTGACATTCCAGAGCGACGCGCAAGGGGGCACCGCCCTCCCCGGCCGACTCGAGTGGACTTTGCGCCCCGCTTGGATCAACCAGCAGCCCGGCCTGCGCGCGCATTGGCGTGCAGACTGCTGCCTAAGCCAGCCATGGGCCTGGGGCATCAGCACCGACCTGCAAGGCGTATCGCTGCAAACCGATGATCTGCCACCCCACCGGCCACTGCGGATTCCAGCCGCTTTACTGACCGGGCTGGGAACCCCATGGAACACTTTGCAGCCTCAAGGCCGGCTGGAACTCAGCTCCAGCGCCTTGTCGGTACGACGCAGCACAGAAGGGGCGCAAATCCGGGGCGGACTGCAGCTCGATGCACTCGGCGTGAGCACCAGCTTGTCGACCTTGAAGCCCATCGGGAGCTACCGATTTGCCTTGCAAGGCGCCGATAGCCCGGTCCTGACCTTGAGCACCCTGGAAGGGGCTTTGCAGCTGCGGGGAAGCGGCGCCATCCGGAACCAGCGTGTTGTTTTTGACGGAGAAGCCACCGCAGCTGAAGGCCGGGAAGATGCACTTTCCAATTTGCTGAATATCATCGGGCAGCGCCAAGGCGCACAGTCTCTGATTCACCTGGGTTAAGGAATGCCACAACAACATCAGCCCCCGCAACGGCGCATCACCAGTATTGCTATTCAATTGATAGCTGCTGGCGCACTGTGCACGGGCGCAAGTGGCCTATTGAGCTCCAAAGTGTGGGCGCAAACAAATGCAGGCACCTCGGCCGCCAAACGCGGCGAACCGATCACCCTGAACTTCAGCAACGCCGAGATCGAAGCAGTGGCCCGCACCATGGCCACCCTCACCGGACGCAATGTGGTGGTGGACCCCCGCGTCAAAGGCACCATGACCTTGGTGTCGGACAGCCCCATGTCGCCTGCCCGCGCTTACAACCACTTTCTGGCGGTCCTGCGCACCATGGGCTACACCGTGGTGCAAGTGGAGGGCCTGGACAAAGTGGTGCCAGAGGCAGACGCCAAGTTGATTGGGGGCAACGTGTCGTCCACCGAGGCCGGCACCGCCAACACACCGGGCAACCAGCTGGTCACCCAGATCATCAAGCTGCAGTTTGAGAACGCAAACAATCTGGTCGCAGTGCTGCGCCCGTTGATCAACCCCAACAACCCCATCAACGTGAACCCGGCGACCAATTCGCTGGTGATCACCGACTATGCAGACAACCTGCGGCGACTGGCCCGCATCGTGGCAGCGCTGGATGTGCCCAACGCCACAGATGTGGAAGTCATCGCCCTCAAAAACGCTAGCGCCACCGACCTCGCACCCCTGGTGCTGCGTCTGATTGAAAGCGCAGGTACCGGTGGTGGTGGCGCAGCGCCCGATGCGGGATTCAGAACCACGGTGGTTGCCGAGCCGCGCAGCAACACCCTGATCGTGCGCGCTGCCAACCAGGCCCGCTTGGCCTTGGCCCGCAACCTGATCGACAAGTTGGACCAACCGGTAGTCAGCGCCAATGGCGCGGCCGGCAACATTTATGTGGTCTATCTGAAAAACGCCAACGCCACCCAGCTGGCCACCACGCTCAGGGCAGCCATGAGCGCGACTGGAGTATCTGGCGCATCCACAGGCAGCAGCACTGCGCCTTCTCCTGCAGCGGCGGCTGCGGGCGCCACTTTGGGTGCGCCAGCGGCACCCAGCACCGGCGGACAGATCCAGGCTGACCCAGCTACCAATTCCCTCATCATCACCGCCAGCGAGCCGCAGTACCGGCAGCTGCGCGCCGTCATCGACAAGTTGGACGCTCGCCGCGCGCAGGTATTTGTGGAAAGCCTGATTGCCGAGGTCAGCGCCGACAAGGCCGCCGAGTTCGGCATCCAGTGGCAGGGCGCTTTAGGCAATGCCGGGGACGGCGTGATCGGGCTCCTGGGCACCAACTTCGGTAGCGGGGGTAAAAATATCATCAGCTTGGCCACCCAAGGCGCGGCCGGCACAGTGTCTCCCACCCGGGGCGCCAACTTCGGTCTGGCCAACAAGACCAACGGGGTGTACGTGCTGGGCTTCCTGGCACGCTTTCTGGAAGAGTCCGGCAGCGGCAATGTGCTCTCCACCCCCAACTTGCTGACCCTGGACAACGAAGAGGCCAAGATCGTCATCGGGCAGAACGTGCCCTTTGTGACCGGCCAATTCACCAATACCGGTGCGAGCACTGGCAGTGTGAACCCCTTCCAGACCATTGAGCGCAAGGACGTGGGTCTGACGCTCAAGGTCAAGCCCCAGATCAGCGAAAACGGTACGGTCAAGCTGGCAATCTTCCAGGAGGTCTCCAGCGTGCTGGCCTCCACCGCCAACGCTACCAATGGCCCCACGACCAACAAACGCACCATTGAGTCCAATGTGCTGGTGGAAGATGGGGCCGTGGTCGTACTGGGTGGCCTGCTGCAGGATGAGTACGCCGGTAACCAGGAAAAAGTGCCCGGGCTGGCGGATGTGCCGATTTTCGGGAATCTCTTCAAGAGCGAATCGCGCAGCCGCAAAAAGACCAATCTGATGGTGTTTCTGCGGCCCATGGTGGTGCGCGATGCTGCGGCCACCCAGGCACTGTCCAACGAACGCTATGAGCAGATGCGCAGCAACCAGCAAAGCGGTCAGCCCGAGGCCAGCAGCCTGGTGCCCATCAATGAAGCACCCGTGTTGCCCGGACTGCCCGCCAAACCGGCCGCTGCGACGCCTGTGCCGCCGGTAGCGCCCGCGCAATAGTCCCGGCCCATGCGCTACCCGCTGCCCTACGCCTTCGCGCGCACCCAGCAGTTGCTGCTGGAAGACGACAACAGCCGCTTGTGCTTGTGGGTGCACACCGCCACGCCGCCGTCTGCCATCTCGGAAGTGATGCGCAAGTACCGCATCGAGAACTTGCAAACCCAGGACGCCGCAGAGCTCACCCAGCGTATCAGCGTGGCCTACGCCCAGGGTGAATCGAGCGCGGCCACGGTGATGAACGAGGTGCAAGGTGAAGCGGACCTGAGCCGCATGATGCAAGAGCTCCCCGCCGTCGAAGACCTGCTGGAAACTGCGGATGACGCCCCCATCATCCGCATGCTCAATGCGCTGCTCACCCAGGCTGCACGTGATGGTGCGAGTGACATCCATATCGAACCTTACGAGCGTAATTCGTCGGTGCGCTTCCGGGTGGACGGCACTTTGCGCGAAGTCGTACAAGCCCACCGTGCACTGCATGCGGCTTTGATTTCGCGCCTCAAGATCATGGCTGACCTCGATATCTCGGAAAAGCGCCTGCCGCAGGATGGACGAATTTCACTTCGCATCGGGACCCGCGCCGTGGATGTGCGTGTCAGCACCCTGCCCAGCGCCCACGGTGAACGCGCGGTGCTGCGTCTCTTGGACAAAAGTCAGGACCAGCGCAGCTTGGAGGCCGTGGGCATGCAGGGAGATGTGCTGCGCCGCTTTGAGGGTCTGATTGCTCAGCCACACGGCATCATTCTGGTGACAGGCCCCACAGGTTCGGGCAAGTCCACCACGCTGTATGCCTCTCTGGGCCGGCTGGATGCGGCACGCCAGAACATCATGACGGTGGAAGACCCCATCGAATACGAGCTGCCGGGCGTGGGGCAGACGCAGGTCAATCCCAAAATTGAACTGACCTTTGCCAAGGCCCTGCGCGCCATCCTGCGACAGGACCCGGACGTGATCATGATTGGCGAAATCCGCGACTTCGAGACGGCGCAAATTGCCATTCAAGCCTCGCTCACCGGCCACCTGGTGCTGGCGACACTGCACACCAATGACTCCGCCAGCGCGGTGACGCGCCTGATAGACATGGGTGTGGAACCCTTTCTGTTGAGCTCATCTCTGCGCGGCGTACTGGCCCAACGGCTGGTGCGCAAGCTTTGTAAATCCTGCGCAGGCAAGGGTTGTGAACAGTGCGGTCACACGGGCTACCTAGGCCGCACCGGAGTATTTGAGTTGCTGGTGGCCGACGACGCGATTGCCGAGCTCATTCACCATAACGCCTCAGAGGCCGACATCCGCAGCGCAGCGCTTGCGCAAGGCATGCTGCCCTTGCGGGACGATGGCGAACGACTGGTCAGTAGCGGCTTGACCAGCCGCGAAGAACTGGTGCGGGTGGTGCGGGACTGAAAAGCCCTGCCCTTCAGGGTTCGTAAGCTGCCAGTCGCTTGCGCTCCAGTTCATTGAATCGGGCCTGCTGCAAGTTAGCCACGGCCGCTTGCTTTTCAGACTCCGGTGCGTCTGCCAGCTGCTGCAAGGCGCGAGTCCGATCAGCCAGATAACTTTCTATGCGCTGTCGCCATTGGCGCTCGTCCTGGTCCAGTTCAGCCAAGCGGCCCGCCGCTGCGGTGTCCAGAGCCTTGGCGCGGGCACGGAATATCTCATCGTCACCGGCCCCTTGTGTTCGCAAGGCTGCAATCTGCGCATCCAACCGGATCAGCGCGCGCGGAGCCTCGCGGTCTTCGCGCAGCGCCCGTGGCATCTGTTGATCGAGTGCAGCCAAACGGGAGCGTTTTTCTTCCGCGCTGAGCTTTGTGTCCTGCGTAATTTCCAGTCGCGCCAATGCGTCCAAGTCGTTGGCATCTTCGAGCCCGAACATGGCCTGTGCTTCTTCTGCATTGAAGTAGCGGTCCCGCAAACCTTGCATCGCGAGGAATCGGGTGCGCAAGCTGCGCTCTACCTCGGGCTTTTTCGCAAACTCTTGCTCCAGCTGCAGTAATGCAGCCTTGAAGGCGATGTAACGGTCGAGCAATCGCTTGGCCTGTGGCAACTGGCCGGGCTGGAGGTTTTGGGCCAACACCTGCCGGATTTGAAGCGTGATGGCATCAATGGTCTGCTCGCCGACCGTGCTCAGGTAGTAGTCAAAAAGTCGCTTGAGCTCGCCATAGGCCAGCGTGCTGCAACCGGCCTCGCGGCACGAACCAGGCAAAGGGTTCAGTAAGCCCGCCTGCAAAGCCATCAAACCATCCGGCGCCGTACCCGACAACGAAAGCGCCTGTTGTCCGCTTTCAGGCGCAGGCGACTTCGAAAGAGCAGGTTCGACAGGTACCGACCCCATCCAAAAGGCAAGACCCAGCAGGCCCAGCAACGTGATCGTCACCAAGCCTGTGCGCTTGTTCCAGCGCAGCGTCATCACAAACCGGCGTTGCGCAGGCGGTTGGCCTGCTGTCGGAAAAGGGTGACAGGATTGGTCTCAAACAAGTTGGTCAAACCTACGGTTTGATTCACTTCATCGAGGTGATTGAAAGCGTAGTCATCCCGAATTACGCGGCCCAGGCGGGAGGAGCAGCTGCTGACCAGGCCATCATTTTTGGCACCCAGGAAAGCCAGGGAAGTGAGTGCAAGGGCGGGGTCGACCGGGTCCAAGAGGTTGGAATATGGCTTCGCACCGCTCCATGAGTAATAGGCTACTCCGTTCACGCTGTAGGCACCTTCACCACACGCGGAGGTGGGCACACCTTGCGGATGCCGGGCATTGAACTTCAAGGTGCCGGTAGTGCTCAGGGATTGGGCTGCTGCCAGCGCATTCTGGGACAGACCGCTGCCGCCCGACAGGAAGTTGATGATGGAAGCCAGCCCGTTGGTCACGGATACCAATGCAGTGTTTTGCAGACTTCCGGGAGGTGCCACACCCAACAGCACGTCTGCAACGGCAGACCCTTTGTTGACGCCACCTATGCTGGTAACAGACGCCACCAAGTCCGGACGCACGGAGGCGACGTAGCGGGAGGTGGGGGCGCCATGGCTGTGCCCCATGAGGTTCACCTTGGCGGCACCCGTGGCTGCGAGTATCTGGCGTACTTGGCTCAACAACTGTTCCCCACGCACTTCAGTGCTATTGGCGGCGGCGACCTGCACCACATACACCTTGGCCCCATCGGCGCGCAATGCAGATGGAATGCCGTAGAAATATTCGACCGGTCCGATGTTGTCAAAGCCGAACAAGCCATGCACCAGCACGATGGGGTACTTGGTCTGGGTATAGCCGGCAGCCTGCGCTGCCGATGGAAGTAGGCCGATAGCCAGCGCGCACGCGGCAAGCCAGCCCATCACGATTCGCTTCATGTTTGTCTCCTCGGGACCTCTAAGGGTCGATGGTGTTGAAGGGATGTCAATGGATCAGAAGAACCGGTGCGACCTCTGGGGTGGGGGCGCTGTCGCGGGTGACGGATTGCCTGCTGCTTGTGTCGTAGGGCACCCATCAAAATAGCACGGTCGTGCTTTTATCGGAGTATGTGCGTAAGCCGTGTTTTTGTCATGGTGGAAAACCCGTGGCGTCCGGCGCCCCGCTACCATTGCGACATGCCCGCCTTCTCCTACCAAGCCCTTGATGCCGATGGCAAGACCCGCAGCGGCGTGGTGGAGGCTGATGCGGCCAAATCAGCGCGCTCACTGTTGCGGGCGCAGCAGCTGGTGCCGCTCAGCGTGCAAGCACTCAGTGGCGACAAGCCGGATGGCAGCACAGCCAGCCGCAGTGGCTGGGGCCGGCGCGCATTCAGCAAGAACCAGCGGACTATATGGACCCGCCAGTTGGCAGGACTGGTATGTGCCGGCCTGCCCCTGGAACGCGCCCTGAGCTCACTGGCGGAAGAAGCCGAAACGCCGTCACAACGCGATGTGGTGGCCACCATCCGCTCCGAGGTGAACGGCGGCAAGCCCTTGGGCACGGCATTGGCCCAGCACCCCAAAGAGTTCACTGACATCTATGTGGCCGTGGTCAGCGCAGGAGAGCAAAGCGGCCAATTGGGTCTGGTGCTGGAGCGGCTGGCCGATGATCTGGAAGAGCAGCAAAACCTGTCCTCCAAGCTCATGGGTGCAGCGCTTTACCCGGCCATCGTGAGCGTGGTTGCGCTGGTCATCGTGCTGTTTTTGCTGGCCTATGTGGTGCCGCAAATTGCCAACGTGTTCGCAGGCTCCAAACAAGCCCTGCCTTTGCTCACCCGAATCATGCTGGCCATCAGTGACGCCGTGCGCAGCTATGGGCTGGTCGCGTTTATTGCTATTATTTCAGGAGCTGCTTGCGCACGTATCGCTTGGGCTGGAGCCGCTTTTCGCTCCAAAGTGGATGCCGCATGGCTGCGCCTGCCGGTGCTGGGCCGCATGTCCCGCAGCTACAACGCAGCGCGTTTCGCCAGCACCCTGGCCATGTTGGCAGCTGCTGGCGTGCCCATCCTCAAAGCTTTGCAAGCCGCCGCCGAAACCCTGAGTAACCGCGCCATGCGCGACGACGCTCTTGAGGCGCTCACCCTGGTGCGTGAAGGCGCGCCGCTGGCCAGTGCCCTGGCGCGCAACCAGCGCTTTCCGGCCCTTTTGAGCATGTTCGCCCGCCTGGGCGAACAAACCGGCCGCCTGCCCCACATGCTGGATCGCGCGGCGCTGCAGTTGCGCACCGAGGTGCAACGTCGCGCCCTGCAATTGGCAACGCTGCTGGAGCCTTTGCTCATCGTGGTCATGGGCTTGGTGGTCATGCTGATCGTGCTCGCGGTGCTGATGCCCATCATCCAACTCAATCAGCTCGTTCAATAAAAGGAGGTCCCGTGCCACTGCGTTCTCTGACTCTTTCCCTCGCACTCATCGCCGGCCTGCTCACCCTCAGCGGCTGTACCCGCATTGAGTCCGGCGAAGTGGGTTTGCGCATCAACTTCGACAAAACCGTAGATCCGACAGAGCGGCTACCGGGCTCGTTCAACCAGACCATCATCGGCGAAATCCTGACCTTCAAGATTCAAGATGTTGCGGTTGGCGTGGACAACATGACACCCCTGGCCTCAGACAACTCCACCATCAAAGACTTTGACATGACGGTGGTTTACAACGTGAACCCCACAGCCGTATCGGAGCTGTGGACCACCAAGAATCGGACCTTTCACGGGTTTTCTGAAAAAGGCGGCGACATTCTGTTGATGCAGAACTATGTGGCTTTGAGCGCACGCAACGCCGCCTACAAAGCGGCGCGCGGCTATGAATCGCTCAAGATGGCGGACAACCGGCCGTTGATGGAGCAGCAGATCCGCGAGAACATCATCAAGACCCTCACGGACGAGAAACTCGGTGACAAGATCACCGTGTCTCAAGTGCAAGTGCGCGCCATCACGCCGGCCGATGTGATCGTGCAAAGCGCCAATGAACTGGTGCGCGCCCAAAATGAACTCAAGACCAAAGAAGTGGAAGTGCAAACCGCCAAGAAAGAGGCTGAGCGCATTGCCGCCCTGAACGCCAATGCAGGCGCCATCGGCTACATGAATGCCATGGCCAACCTCAAGATCGCCGAAGGTGTGGCCAACGGCAAAGTACAAACCATTGTGGTGCCCTATGACTTCAAGGGCATCGTGAACGCTAAGTGAGGATTCCCCATGGGACTAACGCTCGACGGCAAGCTGGTGGTCGCCATCTCCAGCCGCGCCCTGTTTGACTTTGAAGAAGAGAACCAGGTCTTCGAGCAAACCGACGACCACGCCTACATGCAGCTCCAGCGCGAGCGGCTGGATGTGCCTGCCAAGCCGGGGGTTGCCTTTTCGCTGGTGAAAAAGCTGCTGGCCTTCAACGAAACCCCGTCGCAGCGGGTCGAGGTGGTCATCCTCTCGCGCAACGACCCCGTCAGCGGCCTGCGCGTCATGCGCAGTGCGGCGCACTATGCGCTGCCCATCATTCGCTGCTCGTTCACCCGAGGCGAGTCGCCATGGCGCTATCTCAAGCCCTTGCGGGCCAACCTGTTTTTGAGCACCCACCTGAAAGACGTGCGCGACGCCCTGGCAGCCGGCGTGCCTGCTGCACAGGTATACCCCCACAGTGCACATGCCAGCGACGCACACCCTGCCGAAGTTCGCATTGCCTTTGACGGCGACGCAGTTCTCTTCAGCGATGAGGCCGAGCAGGTGTACCAGAGCGGCGGCCTGACTGCATTCCAGAAACACGAGATGGACAAGGTCGGCCAACCCCTGCCCGACGGCCCCTTCAAGCCCCTGCTGGTCGCCCTGCACCGCATGCAACAGGCCGCCATTCCGCACATGCGCATCCGCACGGCGCTGGTCACCGCCCGCAGTGCGCCCGCGCACGAACGCGCCATTCGCACCCTGATGGACTGGAACATTGAAGTCGACGAAGCCATGTTCCTAGGCGGCCTGGATAAAGGCGAGTTCCTTCGCGAATTTGAGCCGGACTTCTTCTTTGACGACCAGACCGGCCACATCGAATCTGCAGCCCGCCATGTGCCCAGCGGCCATGTGGCCAGTGGCGTGCGCAATTAGGCAAAGCGCGGGTAAATCAATGTAAAGCTCGGTCCGACCCTTGGGGAAGCGTCAACTACGTGAAGCACACTTTCGTTGGAGTGAAGAACCGAGGAGTCAACCATGTCCGAAAAGGCAGCAGCCAGCCAAGTAGAGGGCTGGACACGCAGGCGCTGGATGCAAGTGCTGGGCACTGTTCCACTCTGGAGTGGCGTATCCGTTTTAAACGCTCAAACACAACAAAGCCAAAGTAACCTGCCACAAGCCACGGCAGATGCGTGGCGCGCCATGTCGCGTGTGGGGTATGGGCCGACGCCTTGGCTCGCAGCCCAGGTAGAAGCACATGGAGGCGCGAGGAACTGGGCCATGGGGCAGGTTCAAGTTGCATACATCGCCAGCCAAAGCCCGCCTCATATCAACCCGGAGTGGAAGGACTTCAACGAACCCTTGCCAGAGTTGTTTGCGCGGGCACGTATGGAACGGCAGACCAGAGAGCAACGCAAGGCAGATACTGCATCGAAACAAAAAACCGACAAACGAGAGCTTCTGACCGGCGACTCGGAGTCCTTTAGCCGTAGCGTGGTCCTTCAAGCTGCAGCTTGGCGCTTGAGCAGCTGTAGCGAGCCAGAGCGCGAAGTCCCTTTGCTGGCGCGGCTGACCGAGTTCTGGTTCAACCACTTCAATGTGTTCAACGGAAAAGGGGCCGTGCGTCCTTTTGCAGGGCACTATGCCGTGCACGTCGCCAGGACGCACGCTTTGGGCAAATTTGAAGATCTGCTTCTGGCTAGTGCCCGGCACCCGGCTATGTTGTTGTATTTGGATCAAGCCCAGAGCGTGGCCGATGGAACCGTCGGAACACGCTCGCGAGGTCTCAATGAAAACTATGCCCGCGAGCTGCTGGAGCTGCACACCTTGGGCGTTCACGGTGGCTATGCACAGAAAGATGTACGAGAACTCGCCCGAATTCTCACGGGGTGGACGGTCAATCCCAAGTCGGCCAACGGCTTTCACTTTGCCAGCCGGGTTCACGATGCAGGGCCCAAAACACTGCTCGGACAAGCGTATGGCGGGAGCAAGTGGGCAGATGGTGAGCAAGAAGGCATTGCCGCTCTGCGCATGCTGGCCCGCCACCCCCAAACGGCCCAGCGCATCAGCCGGCGACTGGCGGAATTCTTTATTGCAGACCAACCCTCTGAGTCCGTCGTCCGCGCCCTTGCCAACCGTTTCCTGGAATCCGGCGGAGACCTGAAGATCGTCATGCGCACCCTGCTGTCCCACCCCGATTTCTGGGCCAGCAACAATTCGCTTTTCAAGACTCCCATGGACTTTGCCTGCTCGGCATTGGCCGCTACAGCGAGCGGGCACGATACGCGACACCTCCTTCTGGCTGGCGGCTTTCTGGCAAATGCCGGGCAGCCGGTGCATGGATGGCAGACGCCCGACGGCTACCCCTTTGATGCCGCCACCTGGATGGTCCCGGAAGCACTAACCCGACGCGCCGACTTTGCACTGGCCCTTGCACGACAAGCCGACACACGTTTTCTTTCGAACTATGTTTCCAACACGACCTTGGAGCGGATTGCACGGGAGTCACCGGGTTTGACATCAGGCCTCCTGCTAGCTAGCCCCGACTTCATGCGGAAGTAGCCCTCCACGCGGAAGTACCCCTATGACCCTTACTTCATCGACAATGCCCACCCACTCGGCTCACAGCCCCGATCGTCGCGATCTTTTGCGTCTAGGAGCCCTGATAACCAGTGGGGCATGGGGCGCCACCAGTGCGGGGGTGTGGGCGCAAACTGCCGACGCCGGCTCCTCGCCCGGACGTCTGGTCGTCGTCTTTCTTCGCGGTGCGTACGACGGCCTTTCGGCATTGGTGCCATACGCTGATCATCATTACTACACATTGCGCCCCCATATCGCGATCCCTGCGCCAGGAAGCGCAACGGACTGCGTGCTTCCATTGGATGGCACTTTTGGCTTGCATCCAGCCTTGGCACCACTCCTGCCGTTCTGGCAACAAGGGGTCTTAGCAGCCATCCCATGCGCAGGCTCCCCGGATCCAACACGCTCACACTTTGAAGCCCAACACCATTGGGAAACGGGTATCCCGGGGAAAAGCAGTGCAGCGCCGGGCTGGCTCAATACCTTGGCAAGTCAACGTCAGGTGGGTGCGATTGGAGTAGGAGAATCCAATCCGCTCATACTCGCCGGTCCGCATGCCGTGCAACGCGTCCCCAATGGGCAGGCAGCGACCCGGCAGGGCGCACTGGGAAACGACCGGACCCGTGATGCGGTCATGCAACTCTATGGGGGTGAAGACGCGATCTCCCAAGCCTTCCGGGCTGGAGCCCGAAGCCGCGTGGAAACGGCCCAGATGCTCCAGGCAGCCCCGTCAGACTCGATGCAGGAGATGGTTGCCGCTGACAATGGGGCCGGCTCAACAAAAGGCCTGCCTCAGGATGCCCAAAACCTCAGTACCCTGATGCGCCAAAACCCCAGACTACAGATCGGGTTTCTCTCTGCAGGCGGCTGGGACACGCACGCCAACCAAGGGGCCGCAACCGGCCCGCTGGCCAACAATTTTGCCAATCTCGCTAAGGCGCTGGTCGTGCTGCGCAAAGAGTTCTCAAGGCCCAGAGACATCGTGCTGGTCGTGAGTGAGTTTGGCAGGACCAGCGCGGAAAACGGCACCCGTGGAACCGACCACGGCCATGGAAACACTTTGTGGTTACTCGGCAGCAAGGTACTGGGCGGCCGCTGGCATGGCCGATGGGACGGACTCGCACCACAAAAACTGAATCAGGGCCGTGATCTGCCGGTACACCATGATTTTCGGTCGGTGCTTGCGCAAGTGATTGGCGGGACGTACGGGCTCTCCGGGGCTGCTTTGTCCAGATTGTTTCCAGGGTATCCACACGACACGGCCTTGGATGCCTTGATGCGGGCTTGAAAGGGACTATCGCACCTGTATCGAAAAGTGCCACTTTGGTAAACCAATGTAAAACCGACTGACACGCCGGGCGCGCAGGTCTATCCTGCTTGTCATGTCGTATGCACGCATTCCACCCACACCTCCTGCCCGGCCAAGCAGCGGAGATGCGTCGCATGTGCACACAGGCGTTGAGCAATCCTTATCCGCCAACGCTGAAGCCTGGCGCCGGCTGGCGGTGGTGGGCTACCACCGTGCGGCAGAAATGGTGCGTGCCAACCAGCCGGCCAGCGATTCCCACGATGCGGATATCAGCACCGATGCACCGGCTGCTGACGCACACCAGAGCGGTTTCCAAAGCCTTTAAGGCAGCGGCGGCGCAGGCCGGGCGCTAATATCTCGCTTGCTTCAGGCCTTGTGCATTCCGCACGGCAAGCCCCGACTACCTACCGAGACTTTTTGCATGGCATTTGTGGCATCCGCGTCCGCCAAATGGGCGGCGTTCAAAGCATTCATTCTTCGCGCCGTGGCCTTGTCCACACCGTACTTTTCGTCGGAAGACAAGTGGAAGGCCCGCGGCATGCTGGCGGCCATCGTGGCGCTCAACCTTGCGCTGGTATACATGGCGGTAGTCTTCAATGACTGGAACCGGCTGTTCTACGACTCGCTGCAAGAAAAGAACGCCGCCGTCTTCTGGGAGCAACTGGGCCGCTTCACGTATCTGGCCTTCGGCTTTATCGTCATCGCGGTCTACAAGTTCTACCTCACGCAGCTGCTGGAAATGCGCTGGCGCGCGTGGATGACCGACCACTACCTGCACAAGTGGATGTCGCACCAGGCCTTCTACCGCCTGGAATTGGCGCGCTTTGCACCCTCCGCCCATGCCCACGGCGCCAATCCCGACAACCCGGACCAGCGCATTCAGGAAGACATCAACCAGTTCACCAGCTACACCATTTCGCTGAGCATGGGCCTGCTGAACTCGGTGGTCACTTTGGTGAGTTTTGTGGGCATTTTGTGGTCGCTCTCAGGGGCCTTTGCATTCACCTTGGCGGGGCAGGAATACTCGATTCCCGGCTTCATGGTGTGGATGGCCGTGCTGTACTGCGCGGTGGGTAGCGTAATTACCCATTACATAGGCCGCAAGCAGATTCCGCTGAACTTCGAGCAACAGCGGGTGGAGGCGGACTTCCGCCACCACATGGTGCGCGCCCGTGAATACAGCGAATCCATCGCGCTGGACCGGGGCGAAACCATCGTCCGCGAGCAAATGGCCCAACGATTCAGCCGGGTGCTGGCCAACAACCTAGCGCTCATCAAGGCGCAGAAAGGCTTGATCTGGTTCACCAGCTTCTTCGGGCAGGCTGCGGTGGTGTTTCCGTTCGTCGTGGCCGCCCCACGTTTTTTCAGCGGTGCCATTCAGCTGGGGCAACTCACCCAAATTTCGGGCGCCTTCGGCCAGGTGCAAGGCTCGCTAAGCTGGTTTGTGGACACTTACAGCAGTCTGGCCAGTTGGCGCGCAACGACAGACCGCCTGACCAGTTTTGAAGAGTCATTTAAGGCCATAGCCCACGTGAAATATGCGCAAGCAGCTACCAAATCTATAGCAAATTCGGTGCAATTGGATACTGAACCTCTGCGCATTGCACTGCCCAACGGCACCACGCTGCTGGAGCACACCCGCCTGCATGCGCAGCCGGGCGACCGCATTCTGCTGCAAGGCCCTTCAGGGAGCGGCAAGTCCACACTGTTCCGCACGCTGGCCGGCATCTGGCCCTACTCGCAAGGCGCTGTGGATTTGCCCGCGGACAGCATGTTTTTGCCCCAGCGGGCTTACTTCCCAAACGGGCCGCTGCGCGACGCCTTGGCCTATCCCGAGGCGGCCACCCGCTACACCGATGCCGAGTTGCAGCAAGTTCTGCGCGACGCGCTGCTGCCGCATCTGGCAGATGCGCTCAACACGGTGGACGCTTGGAGCCAGAAACTCTCGGGCGGCGAACAACAGCGCTTGGCCATCGCCCGTGTGCTGCTCAAGAAACCGCAATGGCTGTTTGCAGATGAGGCCACCAGCGCGTTGGACGAAGCGGCTGAAGCCGCGCTCTACCAGCGCCTGTGCGACCTGGTGGCCGAGCGGGGCGGGGCTTTGGTGTCGATTGCCCACAGGCCGGGCGTAGCCGCGTTTCACAACCAGCGCTGGGTGCTGGAACCCCGGAGCCTTACAGACGAATCCGAACGTACCGCGACTCAGGCAGCAGCGCTGTTTACCTTATCCACAAAGCCGGCATAACCCTTGGCCCGCAGCTCGCAGGCCGGGCAGGTGCCGCAGCCATAGCCCCAAGCGTGACGGTGATTGCGGTCGCCCAGGTAGCAGGTGTGGGTGTGCTCCACCACCAGATCCACCAATGCCTGCCCACCGCCGGGCACGCCGGAGCGCTCGCCTAGCTCGCGGGCCAGTTCCCAGGTCTGAGCTTTGTTGATCCACATGAGGGGAGTCTCGATCAGGAACCGTTGGTCCATTCCCAGCGACAGGGCCAACTGCAGCGCCTTCATGGTGTCGTCACGGCAGTCGGGGTAACCGGAAAAGTCTGTTTCGCAAACCCCGGTCACGATCACTTGCAAGCCGCGGCGGTAGGCCAAGGCCGCTGCCAGCGTCATGAACAACAAGTTGCGGCCGGGCACAAAAGTGTTGGGCAGGCCATTGGCCTCCATCTTGAACGCCGTGTCCCGTGTGAGGGAGGTCTCACTCACTTCACCCAGCACCGCAAGATCCAGCAAATGGTCTTCGCCTAACTTGGCCGCCCACTGCGGAAAGCGGGCTTTGATCTCACGCAGCACGTTCAGTCGCGCTTCCAACTCCACGTTATGGCGTTGGCGGTAGTCGAAAGCGATGGTTTCTACGCGCTCGTAGCGCGCCAAAGCGTGCGCCAGGCAAGTCGTGGAGTCCTGGCCGCCGGAAAAAAGTACGAGTGCGGAGGTATGCATGACCGCAATGTTAGAGCACCAGACGCGCGGGCTGCTGCCCGCTGGCTACCGCCGAGGGTAGCGGGATTACATGCTTTCGGTCTTTTTGACCTTGTTGGGCGTATAGACCAGGGCTTCCTTGGCGTACTGTCCGGGAACCTCAGACGGAGAAACCGGCTGTGGAGTAGTCACCTGGTTTTTGACCTGCTCGATCTGCACCGCGCTGGCACTGGCCGTCCACATCGTCTTGAGGTGGTCCATCAGAACCTGCGAGATAGGCTTGGGCGGAGGGTCCTCCACTTTTTCCTTCTCTGGCCGATGAATAGTCCAGTCCTTGGGAACCGCAGCATCGGAGCCCTTTTGCGTCGGGTCAGACACGCTTTGGTAAGGTGTCTCGCCGCTGGATTGGGGCTTGAGTGCTGGATTCACCTTGTCAATCACGTCCGGCGTGGACTCGATAGACGTGGTGGCGTTAACTGACGGGTTGACCGGAGCAACTGGGATAACCCTATTTGCCCCAGACGAGACCGCGTCTGCGCCGGCGGGGCGCATATTCGGAGTTCGTTCAATGGTTGGCAGTTGCATTTTGGGTAGGCTTTTCGGCCCCTCCGGTTACTTTTAGGAGTTGACGTACGTTTCTTAACGGCAGATTTAGGGGGTTATTTAGGCCTTTTTCTAAAATTTTTCAGAAAATCGTCGCCAATTCCTTGCCCCAAGGGTTTTGGGGCGCACCAAGTCGGTGCAAGCCCTGCATTGCACAGGGGTGCCTAGGGCTGATCAGGCCTTCTGAAAGCCGAGTAATGCGGTACCCGGACCGACAGAACCAATTTCTGAGGCCGGCAGGGTGAACTGCCCCACCAGCTGCTCCAGCAATGCTGCCTGCTCCCGCAATGAAGCCGCCGCCGCCGCACTTTGCTCAACCAGTGCGGCGTTTTGCTGGGTCATTTGCTCCAATTCACTGACGGCAGCGCTGACTTCATGCATGTCCTGGCTTTGCTCTGCACTGGATGCGGTGATTTCCGCAATGATCCCACTGACCTTTTCCACAGCAGTCACCACGCCCTGAATGGTTTGTCCTGCGCCGTCGACCAACTGCGAGCCGTGCTCCACGTTTTCGACAGAGCTGCCGATCAGCGCCTTGATTTCTTTGGCAGCTTCTGCGCTGCGCCCGGCCAGCGCGCGCACTTCACTGGCCACCACCGCAAAGCCGCGCCCTTGTTCACCTGCGCGGGCGGCTTCCACGGCGGCATTCAGGGCCAGGATGTTCGTTTGAAAGGCAATGCCGTCAATCACCCCGATGATGTCCACAATTTTTCGCGAGGATCCGTGAATCGCGTGCATGGTGCTCACCACCTGGGAGACCGAGTTACCGCCGGTTTCGGCCACAGAGTAAGCAGAACCTGCCATGGCGTTCGCCTGGCGGGCAGCCTCTGCGGATTGCTGCACTGAACCATTCAGGCGGGCCATCGACGAGGCGGCCCTCTGGAGGTTGTAGGCCGTTGTTTCGGTGCGATTGGACAAGTCCTGATTGCCGTGAGCAATCTCAGAGCTAGCGACGGTGATGCTGCCGGCAGAACGGTGGACCTGCCCCACCAATTCCGCCAATGAATGAGCCATATGGGCTAGAGAACGGAGCACATCGCCCATTTCATCTTTGCGTTCAGTATGAATACGCACGCTCAAATTGCCTTCGCCAATGGCTTTTGCCACCCGGACCACCTCGTCCAGCGGATCACATACGTTGCGTTGCAACATGCGCGTGCCGATGGAGATCAGAACCACGATCAAAGCCATGATCCCGGCAACCGACCACACGGTGCGCATCCGCTCGGCGCCTGCCTTGTCCCTTAATGCTGTGGCGCCCTCCTCTGTAAGCTTGACCATCGCTTGTTGGGCTGCGAGAAACGCGTTGAGCTCCGGCTGCGTGGTGGACTGGATTTCGGCCAGCACCGCTGCAATGTCGCCTCCGGCTCGCAGGGTTTCCGCTTTGGCGATGGCCGCCTTCAGGGATTGCGCCTTCGCTTTGACAGCGTCTAGCGCTGCGCGCTCGGCCGGGCTTTGCATCAATCGCGCAAGGTCAGACTCCAATTGCGCCTCTTCGCGTGCGCTGGCTTCCCGGCCCGCGACCAGGAACCGGGATGCGGCGGCATCGGTCGACAAAGCCGAACCTATGCCGCGCAAGGCTTGGGCTTGGGCCAAGCCATACCAGCGTGCACTCATTTCCAACTTGCTCTGCTGCTCCGCTTGCTCGGCAACCGTGAGCGCCTGCGAGCGGATTGTCCGGATGGCCGAACCGCTGGCCATGGCTACCAACGCCACACTGACCGAAATCGCCGGCAACCAGAGTTTGAGGGCAATACTGAGGGACTTCATACACAGTGTCCTGAAAAAGAGTGGTACTCAGTATCAGGACAAAGCGCGCCTCAGGTCAATACCGCACCAGAGCCCGGTAGGTCAAAACTGCTTTGCCCTCGGGTGGAACTGTCACTTTCCAGACAGCCGTATTGGACGATGCTTTGGTGTGTGGCTGACTGGCACTCACGATCTGCCAATCTCCAGGAATGGGCTCTTGCACAGTGACGGTAACTGCCTCTTTTTTGGCATTCTTAAGCACCAGTTCATAGGCACTTTCTGACACAAAACCATATTTGCCCGCATTCGGCAGGCGCTTGAAGTCAGTCTGCTTTTTGTCTGCGGTCACATCAAATGCATTGCCGAGTTTGAGCCGGACTTTTTCATTTTTGGGCGTGTGATCGACGCGGTCTTCCCCGATGAACTGGGCATTGCCGGCGCTATCTTTTTTGTAGACGCGGACAACCCCTTTGGGAAGCGGCATGCCCAAGCGGGCACTCTCTTTGTTGTCAAACTCCAGGAAAACACTGACCTTGAGTTTTTTCCCCAAATCCCCGGAAGGGCCATGGTAGTAATAGTCAGTCCCCACGAGCACCATGTCCTTGCGTGCCGGTACCCCAGTGGCAGACAGCAGTGCCACCTGCTTGGTCTGGTTTTCGGCGATGGTGGTGGGCCTGTCCAGTGTGTAGAGGTGGTATTCAAACAAGGACTCCTCAGTCATGTTGACATCCGCCTTCTCCATGGCGGGCGCCGCCATCATGACTGCGCGTCCCCGCAACGTCACCTCTGGAGCCACTTGGTTCACATCACCCGCAACCAGCTGTAGCTTGGCGTTGCGGTAAGAGGTACCACTGGTATTGGTCAATGTGACCCAGCCGGATACATCCAGCGCGTCATCAGCGGCATTGAGTTCGAGAACGTAATCTGCTTTCCAGGACAGTCCGCCCGTGAGGTAGCTCAACTCCACGTCTTGCAGGGCGGTCCCGCTGTTGTTGAGCGACATCACCAAGGTCGGGCGATCACGCAGATTGGGCGGTACATCATCAAACACCAGTCGACCGGGAACCCCGGTTTCTATACGGTCACCAATTTTCAGCACCACCCCGTTGTTCGCGGACAGTACGGTAGCTGTCTCGGTGGTCTCCTGCCCTGTAGCGGAATTCGTGCGCACAACCCTGACCGTTTTGCCTACATATTTTTCCAACATCTTCTGCGGGGTCAGCAGATCAAAGTCGAAATTCTGCTCCTGCACGCGCAATGCACCGGGAGCGGTGAGGCTGCGCAACAGGGCAGTTTCGGGTCGCATTCTTGCGCTGACGTCTCTGAACGCCAAAGACACCGGTCCGCTCTTGAAGGGAATTCTCCGGACATCCTTCACCAAAGCGAGGTTCTCGTTGTAGATAGTGACAGCCACCTCCTGTTGGTCCGAGAGTGCACTGCGCTGCTCCAACAACTGGGCGTGCAAGGGGGATAACAGACACAGCAACAAGCTGCCAGCAGCCAATGGAACAAAAGCGCGCATGAATATCCTTTGAAAAACAAGCTAGGTCAACAACGTACCGGGCCCCGCCGAGGCTGACGCATTTGCATTGTGTTACCAAAATGCGCTCGGCTGCTCATGCCGGTTAGCATCGGGCATGGCCTTGATACCGCACTGGATTCAACACTACCCCCGCCGCCATCTGCGGGACGACGTCATCGCCGGCTTGGTACTGACTGTGCTGGTTATTCCTCAAAGTCTGGCCTATGCCCTGCTGGCAGGTTTGCCTCCACAAGCCGGGCTCTATGTGAGCATTCTTCCGACTATTGCCTACGCCTTGCTCGGAAGCAGCATGGTGCAAGCGGTGGGGCCGGTTGCCATCACGGCCATCATGACTTACAGCGTGTTGAGCCCGATTGCCGAACCCGGTTCGGCCCATTACTTGCAGCTTGCCACTTGGCTGAGTTTGTTATCGGGCCTGGTAATCGTGGCATGCGGCCTGGCGCGGCTGGGCTTTCTGTCCCAGCTTTTGAGCCGTCCGGTGGTCAGCGGGTTTGTCGCCGGGTCGGCTGTGTTGATCATGGTGAGCCAGACGAAATTCATTCTCGGTGTGGATGTTCATGGGAACTCCACCGGGCAGACATTGCGTCTGCTCGTCCAGCAGATTCCCAACACCAACCCTGTCACCTTCATCCTGGGCGTGGCTTCTATCGCTGCCTTGACTGCTGCGAGACTGGGCCTGAAGCGCTGGCCGGTCTGGATGCGCCTTTCTCCCTTGTTGGTGTTGCTGGTGACCACCGTGGCAGTCGCCGACTTGGAATTGGATGCGAAGCATGCGGTGACAGTAGTAGGGTCCATCCGTTTGGACGGTATGGCTCAAGTGCTCAACCTTCCGGACATGGAATCTTTGCGGGCATTGGCTGGCCCCACCTTGCTGATTTCCTTCATCGGCATGGTGCAATGCATCACCATGGCCCAGGCACTTGCGGTCAAGCGGCGCGAGCGTATCGATGCGAACCGGGAGCTGATCGGCTTGGGCACTGCCAACATTGCGGCCGCTTTCAGCGGCGGCATGCCGGTAGGCGGGGGCCTATCCCGCTCTGCTATCAACGTAGCCGCCGGCGCACAAACGCCACTGGCCGGGGTGGTCTCCGGTCTTTCCATGGTGGTACTGGTACTTATGGGCACCGAATGGCTCGCCAAACTCCCCTTGGCGGTGTTGGCAGCCAGCATTGTGGTGGCAGCTTGGGGAATGATTGATGTGCACGCCCTGCGCCAAGCGTGGAGTTACGACCGTGCAGATGCCATAGCGTGGTTGGGTACAGCTCTGGGGGTACTCCTGCTGGGCTTGGACTCCGGGATTGCCTTGGGCATCGGGCTGTCCTTGGCGACACTGTTGTGGCGCTCGAGCGCACCGCACATTGCAGTACTCGGACGTTTGCCGGGTACGTCTACCTTCCGGAATGTGGAGCGCTACGAGACTGAGACCTTGCAGCACGCGGTTTTTTTGCGAATCGACGAGAGTCTGTTCTTTGGCAACCTGCAAGCGGTCGAAGCCCGACTGGGCCAAGAGCTGGGTAATTCAGTGCAGATTGAGGATGTTGTGTTGGTAATGACCGCTGTAAATCGGATCGATACCTCCGCGATGGAAGTACTCGCAGACATTAACCGTGACCTGCAAGAGCGGGGTATCCGGCTGCACTTCGCAGAAGTCAAAGGTCCGGTGCAAGACCGGTTGATGCACACCACCCTGTGGACCGGCCTGTCCGGCCAGGTGTTTCACTCAGTTTCCGAAGCATTCCAGTCGCTGCAAGCCAGAGGCCTGCCGCCAACAGACGCTGCACTTGCGATTTAAGACGCAAACGATTCTTTGGGCGCGCGATGTGCTGCGTGGGCGAGAACAAAATCGGCAACCTGACGGACATCACTTAAGTCCAAATAAGGCACGCCTGCGGGGTGCGATGCGACATCACTGGCAACAGCAATAACGCCGGGCCATGCGGGCCACAACGTCGCCTTTCCTTCGCTGGCCCGCCAGACCTCCAGTTTGGGGAACTCCCCATGCTTGAAGCCCTCCACCAGTACCAGGTCACAGGCCTGCATGCGATCCAGCAGATAGTCCAGCGAAGGCTCTACGCGCCCCCGCAGTTCATGCATCAGTGCCCAGCGTTCACGCCCCAACAGCAAGACCTCTGAGCAGCCGGCCTCCCGCAGCCGGAAAGAGTCTTTTCCGGGTCGGTCAATTTCTATGTCCTTATGGCTGTGCTTGATCAATGAGACCCGCAATCCCCGTCCCGTGAGTTCGGGGACCAGCCGCTCAAGCAGGGTGGTCTTGCCCATGCCTGAGTGGCCGGCGATTCCGAAAAACCGCATGTGCCAGCCTATTCGACCGTCACGCTCTTTGCCAAATTGCGTGGCTTGTCTACATCGGTCCCACGGGCGCAGGCTGTGTGGTACGACAGCAATTGCAGGGGCACTACGTGGAGCAAAGGAGAGAGCTCTCCATAGTGCTCCGGCATGCGGATCACATGCAAACCTTCGCCACTCTCAATCTTGGTATCCGCATCAGCCAATACATACAGCACGCCGCCACGAGCGCGCACCTCGTGCATATTGCTCTTGAGTTTTTCCAACAGTGCGTCATTGGGCGCCACCGTGACCACCGGCATTTCGCTGGTCACCAAGGCCAAAGGGCCGTGCTTGAGCTCACCGGCGGCATAGGCTTCAGCATGGATATAGGTGATCTCCTTGAGCTTGAGCGCACCTTCCATCGCGATCGGGTAGTGCAGGCCACGACCCAGAAAAAGTGCATTTTCTTTTTTGGCGAAGTCTTCCGCCCATGCCATCACTTGCGGCTCCAGAGCCAGCACCGCTTGCAGTGCGGCAGGCAAATGGCGCATGGCTTTGAGGTGACGCGCTTCTTCCGCATCACTCAGGCGGCCTTTGGCTTGGGCCAGGCACAAAGTCAAAAGGAACAAGCCTGCCAGCTGAGTAGTAAACGCCTTGGTGGATGCCACGCCAATCTCTACACCCGCACGTGTCACATACGCCAGGCTGCACTCACGCACCATGGCACTGGTCGCCACATTGCAGATCGTCAGCGTATGCTGCATGCCTAAAGACTGGGCGTGTCGCAATGCAGCCAGGGTGTCGGCCGTCTCACCACTCTGGGTAATGGTGACGACCAGAGTGTTCGGGTTCGGCACTGAATCGCGGTAACGGTACTCACTCGCTACCTCCACATTGCACGGAACTTTGGCGATGCTCTCGATCCAGTATTTGGCCGCGCACCCGCTGTAGAAGCTGGTTCCACAAGCCAGGATGAGTACGCTATCAATCTGCTTGAACACGCGCGCCGCATTCGCACCGGGAGCATGGTTGGCTTGCTGATCAAACAGCTCGGGAACGATGCCTTCTACACCTTCCAGCGTATCGGCGATCGCGCGGGGCTGCTCGAATATCTCTTTCTGCATGTAGTGGCGGTAGGGGCCCAGTTCTGCTGCGCCGCTGTGGGCCAGCACGGTTTTTACCGGCCGTTGCGCAGAAGCTACCGCGTTATGTGCTTTGTCTACCAGCCAATATTTGCCCAACTGCAAGTCCACCACATCACCCTCTTCGAGGTAAACGATCTGGTCCGTTACACCCGCAAGCGCCATGGCGTCACTGGCCAGGAAGTGTTCCTGACCGTCTTTGCCCACTCCCAAAATCAACGGAGAACCTGCACGCGCACCGACCAGCCGGTGCGGTTCGTCTTTACAAAACACTGCAATCGCGTACGCGCCGTGCAACTGCAACACTGCGGCCTTGACTGCCTCGAACAAGTCGCCGTCATAAATGCTGTCGATCAGATGGGCGATGACTTCGGTATCGGTCTGGCTGTGAAACACATAGCCTTTGCCTTTCAGGGCCAGTCGCAGTTCATCGTGGTTTTCAATGATTCCGTTGTGGACCAATGCAATCCGTCCGGGCTTGTGTTCCGCGTCTGCGCCGGGACCGTGGCTGAAATGAGGGTGAGCGTTGTGCACCACCGGAGCACCATGCGTGGCCCAACGGGTATGGGCAATACCCAGACGCCCTTGCACGCCGCCCGCTGCCACCTGCTCGATCAGTTCCGCCACTCGGGAGGTGCTACGGGCACGTTGCAATCCATGGAATGGAGTTCCCCCATTGTTCGCATCGTCTTGCGCATAGACCGCCACACCACACGAGTCATACCCCCGGTACTCCAGGCGCTCCAAGCCCTGAACCAATACCGGAACAATGTTGCGGGTAGAAACCGCGCCGACGATGCCACACATAGACAGTCTCCAAGTCAAACAATGGACTGAATGGTAGAACTTTTGAAAGAAATTTTTGGACGATATTTTTATGATTTTTAGATTATTATTTCACTTAATGAAAGTTATGAAATATAATTCCAAAAATATCCTTTATTTGACTCAATGGAACTTGATGCTACTGACATCCAACTGCTCGAGATATTGCAAGCAGATGCCAGCCTGAGCAACCAGGCCTTGGCAGAGCGTGTGCATACCTCGCCGCCTACATGTCTGCGACGTGTCAAGCGCTTGCATGAAGCTGGTTTGATTGAAAGGCACGTCGCCATCCTGAACCCCCAACGTGTAGCAGAGGTCACAGGTCACGGGCTAACCGCGATTGTGGAAATCACACTGGACCGGCAGGACACCAGCGCGCTGGAAGCATTTGAAGCCCGGGTTTCAGGGGATTTCAGCGTGCAACAGTGCTACCGCGTATCACCCGGCCCTGACTTTTGCCTGGTGGTGCATGCCAATGACATGCCGGACTATCAGGCACTCACGCAGAGGCTGTTTACCAGCGATGCCAACGTCCGCAATGTGAAGGCGTTTTTCAGCGTCAAACGCAGCAAATTCGGTGCAGAACTGCCACTGCGCTAACGCAAGTCGCTCATGCCGCCACATACCGCTTGTGCGTCGGCCAGCATCAAAGCTGTTTGTTCTGTGAGGTAATCCAAAAACACCCGGGTACGACGCGGCAAATACTGTCGGCTGGGCAATGCAGCGTACAAGTGCACCTGCCCCGCGACCCAAGGCGCGAGCACACGCACCAACTCACCTGTCGCAAGCAGTGGCCCCACCAACTCCACGGTGCAAGGTGTGATGCCCACACCATCCAACGTGGCGGCAATCAGGGTTTCAATGTGGTTGGAACTGATCACCGGCGTGAGGTTCAGGTCCACAGTTTCTTTCGGATTCAACTCGTTGCGCAGATGCCAGCGCTTGTGGCGGGCAATGCTGCCCGAGAGCTCAAGGCAATCGTGTATGGGCAGATCTTCCGGTGTTTGCGGTACGCCCTTGCGCTGCAGATACGACGGCGCAGCCACGAGGATGCCGTGCGTGGTGGCAATTTTCCGGGCAACAATGGTGCCGTCATACGCTTCGTCCGCCGCAAAAAGCGTCACGTCATGCTCCTCGACCGAGGGCTCCTCAAACGACTCCACCTGAATGTGCAGCGTGATTTTGGGGTACTTGGCCCGGAAACCTGCCAGCAATGGCGCCAACAGGTAGGTGGCCAGCACCGGCGTTGCCAACACATGCAGTTCGCCCGCAAGTTCCTGCGTATGCAGGTTGGCGAGGGCATCAGCCTCGTCAATGTCTTGAAGTATCGCGCGCACCCTGGCCAGATAGGCCTCGCCGGCTTCGCTCAATGAGACTTTCCGCGTCGAACGGTGGACCAAACGCGTCCCCAAATGTTCTTCGAGATCAGCCACCAACCTCGTCACGACTGCCGGCGACATATCCAAGGCCCGTGCAGCAGCTGCAAAACCGCCCTCATCAATGACTCGCTGAAACACCCGCATGGATTGCAACCGGTCCATAAGACTTTCCTTCACTCAATGAGCGCTCGATTGTTTCTAAATTAGCAACATTGAAGTTCTGTTTTGATAGTTTATCTTTATTTTGAGAAATTTTACAGTTCATCCCATCGACGAGACGCAAACGAAATAAACGCTCCATCGATGCTGTTCAGACGGACTGAAACCCGCCCGAGCGGAATCTTCAACTTTGAAAGGAACTTCATCATGAACAAGACTACTTTTGCTGCCATCACCCTGGTTCTCGGCACTCTGTTGGCCGGTCAAGCTTTCGCTGCTGACGCGGCTGCCGATGCCAAGACTGCTGAAAAGCAAGCCGTTGCCGCCAAGGCCGCTGACAGCAAGTCCACCAGCGCTGACGCTTACGCTGACCTGGACAAAATCAAGAAGTGGTAATCGGCATTACGGCCGACGAGCCGTAATCGCAAACCGCACCAGCCCGGCACCGCCGGGCTATTTTTTTGCGGGTACGAAAGTGAGCGTCGCTATAGCGCCGCCTTCGTCTTTGGGCAGTAGCCTGATCGTCGCGCCCACCTTGGCTAGCAGGCGCTGGGCCGTCAGCAGGCCCACGCCCAGTCCGGGAAACTGCTTGGCCGGATGCAAACGGCCGAACACCTTGAACAGTTTGCCCTGCATGGCCGGGTTGAAACCTGCCCCGTTGTCTTCCACTCGGAGTTCTATCGCCCCGTCCGGAGTTTCACGGGCAATCAGCGCAATGACCGGATCGGCCACTTTGCCGGTGAATTTGAAAGCATTCCCCAGAACCTGCGCCAGCGCTTGCCGGACGATCGCTGCATCGGCCAACACCTCCAGTGAGTCATGCACCTGCACGTTGACGACTACCGGGTGGTCCGCAGAGCTGGATTCCGCCTCAAGTAAACAATCATTCACAAGCGGCGCCAAGGCCAGCGGTTCCGGCTCAGCCTGCACACCAACCAAGCGGGACAAGGCAGTCAACGCGTCCAACATGTGGCCCATCTGATCGGCAGATGCGGTGATGGTGCGCAGAAAGTCAGCACTTTCGCCGGTAAGCTGCGCGCCGGCTTCTTCCTCCAGCAAACGCGCAAACGAGACCAGGTGCCGCAGTGGTGCCCGCAAGTCGTGGGAAACGGTGTAGGTGAACTCTTGCAGCTCAGCGCGGCTGGCGTTGAGTTCAGCCTCCAGCTGCTGGATACGTTGCTGCAACTCGTGCTCGCTGGTGGGCATGTTCACCTCTCAGGCTTTGGTTTTCTTTGCTGGCCGGCTCCAGTTGGCGATGCTCACCTGTTTGCCACGCGCCACACTCAAGGCACCGGCTTCGGTGCTCTTGGTAATGGTGGATCCGCCGCCTATGGTGCCTCCGGCGCCAATGGTGACCGGCGCCACCAGCACGCAATTGCTGCCCACATGCACATCGGCCTCAATGACAGTGCGGTGTTTGTTGGCACCGTCATAGTTGGCGGTGATGCTGCCAGCGCCATAGTTCACCCTCTCGCCCACCGTGGCGTCGCCCAGGTAGGCCAGGTGATTGGCTTTGGCGCCGGCAGCGAGAGTGGAATTTTTCACCTCGACAAAGTTGCCGATATGCACTTCCGCGCCTAACTTGGCGCCGGGGCGCAAGCGGGCGAAGGGGCCGATCAAGGCGCCAGCACCCACAGTCACGCCCAGCTTTTCGCCATCAATGTGCGTAAAAGGGTGAATCACTGCGCCGGCCTCTATCACGCAGTTGGCAATCACACAGTTCGCGCCGATGGACACTCCTTCGCCCACACTCACATGGCCCGAAAACACACAATTCACATCGATGTTGACGTCGTGTGCGCACAAGAGGTCACCACGCACATCCAAGCGCGCGGGGTCGGCAAGCCGCACGCCTTCTTCCATCAATCGGTGCGCTTGCTGCAACTGATAGGCACGCTCCAGCTCGGCCAGCTGCACCGGGCTGTTCACACCGGCTACTTGCACCGGATCAGAAATCTTGTGGCCTACCACCGCCACACCATCTGCCACGGCAAACTTCACCACCTCGGTGAGGTAGTACTCGCCTTGGGCGTTCTTGTTGTCCAAGCGTGCCAACCAGGTTTTCAAGTGCGCTGCCGGCACGGCCATGATGCCGCTGTAAATCTCGGTGATCGCGCGCTGAGCCTCAGACGCGTCTTTGTGCTCCACGATGGCCTGCACAGCACCACCGGCAGCCCGCACAATGCGCCCGTAACCGGCAGGGTTGTTTTGCTCCAGCGTCAACAGGGCCAGCTTGTCACCGCCACAAGCCTGAATGAGGTGAAACAGGGTGTCCGACTGTGTCAAGGGCACATCGCCCGACAGCACCACCACCACGCCATCATCGGGCAACACCGGCACAGCTTGCTGTACCGCGTGGCCGGTGCCTAACTGCGGTTCCTGACGCACAAAATTCAAGACAAAATCAGCTGTAGCCCCCGTAAATGCTGCGCAAGCTGCTTCTACTTCCATAGCACCATGGCCAGTAATGACCACCACGTTGCGGGCTTGCAGGTCGGCTGCGGTTTCCACCACGTGTTGCAGCAAGGGGCGCCCTGCCAAGCGCTGCAATACCTTCGGAATCTTGCTCCGCATGCGGGTACCTTTGCCCGCCGCCATAATGACCACATCCACCGGAGTCTGTGCCGGTGTGCCACTTGAGAGATGGGGATTGGAAGTCAATGCCATGCCTTTGTTGAAATCTGGAACGTTGGTTCTCGCGGGGGCTACTGCCCGGCGCTGGTGCGCCATTATCAGCCTGCTGGTAGCAGGTCTGGCCCTGACAGGGTGCGGCGCGGTCCGACTGGCCTACAACAATGCTCCCGAACTCACCTATTGGTGGTTGGATGGCTTTCTGGACCTCGATAGCCCGCAAAGCGTGCGTGTGCGCAGTGACCTGAATGCCTTGCAGGTATGGCACCGCAAAGAAGAGCTGCCCGCCATGGCAGAAATGCTCAAAAACCTCCACGCTGCAGTGCCTCAACCAGTGGCGGCCGATCAGGTGTGCCAGCTTTCGCGTTACCTCGAAGGCAGATTCCAA
The DNA here is from genome assembly GCA_027488985.1 of Comamonadaceae bacterium. Lineage (GTDB taxonomy): Bacteria > Pseudomonadota > Gammaproteobacteria > Burkholderiales > Burkholderiaceae_C > Allorhodoferax > Allorhodoferax aquaticus. The sequence continues at coordinate 47,638 of JAIYAR010000006.1, forward strand.
GCCGTGCTGGACCGGGCCACGCTCACCGCGATCGCTTTGGCTCCCACATTGAGTAACGCCCAGCTGGACCACTTGGCGCGCGCCTGGGAAAAACGCAACACGGAGTGGCGGGAAGAATGGTTGGATGGCCCACCCCAAGACCGCCTTGAACGGCGCCTGAAGACTGCGATCGAGCGAACCGAAGGGTTCTACGGCCGGCTCACCGACAACCAGAAAGCCATGTTGCGCGGTCAGCTGGAAAGTTCTCCCTTTGATCCAGCCACCCAGTACAAAGAGGTATTGCGCCGGCAGAAAGACGCATTGCAGACCCTGCGCGGGCTGAAAGCCGGTACACCCAGCGATATTCAGGTGCAGGCCGAAATGCGGGCGCTACTGGTGCGCAGTTTGCAATCACCCGACGCTGCATTTGTGCAATACACCGAACGGGCCCGCAGCCATTTTTGCGAATCTGCTGCTGAGCTGCACAACAACACCAGTGCAGCCCAACGCTCCAAGCTTCAACAGACTCTGGCAGGGTACGAAAGCGATGTACGCGCCCTGATGCAACGCTGAACCAGCATGAGCAACACTGACTCCGGATTTGCCGACTACTGCTGCGAACTGCTGTCCAGCCTCGGCCCCTGCCGCGCCAAGCGCATGTTTGGCGGTTGGGGCATCAGTTGCGATGGCTTGACAGTGGCTGTGATCGCAGACCTGGGGGATGGCGATACCCTCTGGCTCAAAGCCAGCGCAGACAACCGCGCCACTTTTGAAGCCGGAGGCTGCAAACGTTTCATTTACACCACCAAAGGTGTAGCGCGCGGCATGAATTACTACAGCGCCCCAGCAGACGCCATGGAATCACCGGCCTTGATGCAAGACTGGGCACGCCTCGCATGGCAGGCTGCGCTCGCCGCCCGCAAGCCAGCTCCCGCTAGACAGGCCAAACTACCCCGTGGTCGTTGAGGATGGCATCCAGAGGCATGTCGTGCGCCTCAGGCTCAAAATCATCCACAAACCCGGAACCGAAACCCAAGCCCACCGTGAAGGGCTTCGGGCTCAGACTGGCCAGCATGCGGTCATAAAAACCGCCGCCATAGCCCAAGCGGTAGCCACCAGGGCCATAGCCCACGCAAGGCACGAACAATAGGGTAGGTACGATCAGCTCGGTATCTTTGGGCTTGGGGATGCCATAGGCATCCTCTTCCATCGGGCAGCCGGGATACCAGGCGTGGAAGGTCATGGTCTTGTGCGCGCGGTTCACCACCGGCAAGCCGATGCGGCGGGGCTGTGGCTGGTCGATCAGCTCGCCGTCTTCTTTCCATCGGTGCAAGGCAGGCAAAGGGTCGAACTCGCCTTTGATCGGCCAATAGGCGCCGATCACCGCATCCGGCCTGCCTACCAGCCAGATTCGCATGACGCGTTGTAAATGATCGGCCCGTTGTAGTCGATCTGGCATCGCCAGACGTTGATCCAACAGGGTCTTGCGAAGGGCTTTCTTTTGTGCAGCTTTGCTGTCGTCCGAGTTGTCCATAATCCCCACATGCAGTTTTCAGCCATTCTGACATCACTGGCCCTTTGCGGCGCCCTGATGTCCACGTCCACACAGTCAGCTTTCGCCCAAGGGCGCGATGTCGCCCGTCTTGATGAGACCATTCTGGACCTGTCCCAGGCCTACAAAAACCGGGACCGTAAGCGCCTGAGCGCCGCCTTGCCCTCGATGCGTGGCTACATTCTGGAACCCTGGGCCGCCTATTGGGAACTTTCAGCCCGCCTTGACGAAGCCGGCAAATCGGAAATCCAGGACTTTCTGAACCGCTACAACGGCACCTACCAGGAAGACCGCCTGCGTGCTGAGTGGCTGCTCCACCTGGGCAGAAACCGCGACTGGGACACCTTCGGCCGCGAATACCCGCTCTACCGCATGAATGACGACAAGTCCGTGCGTTGCTACGCACTGTGGGCGGACTACAGCGCCCGCAATGCAGATGTCGCCGGTGCACTGGAGCCCGTGTGGTGGGGCCAAAAGGAAGCCGACGATGCCTGCGGCGGTCTGGCGACCCAACTCGCGAAAGACAAAAAGCTCAGCGCACACAGTGTCTGGGTCCGCGCGCGCCTCGGCATGGAAAACGACCGCTTGCGAGTGGCTACCCAGGCCGTGGCGGCGCTGGACACCGATTACGTCAAGACCGTCAACACTATTTACAGCAGCCCCGCGAAATACCTGAACGACAAAGTGACCGCGCTGCGCCCGCAAACGCGTGAATTTGTATCGCTGGCATTGATCCGCCTGGCCTACTCCGACCCGGAGTCTGCAGCGGCCGAAGTCGACAAACTGCGCTGGAAGGCTCAGCTCACCCAAGAGGAGCGCAGCTGGATATGGGGCGTGATCGGCAAACGGGCCGCCCAGAGGCTCTCGGACGAGGCGCCGGCGTACTTTGCCAAAGGTCAATTCAGCCAGATGCATGACGACCACCTGGTCTGGGCCGCGCGTGCCGCACTGCGCGGCGGGCGCTGGAGCCAGGTCGCGGATGCCATTGCAGCCATGCCCGAATCTTTGCGTAACGACCCGACTTGGGTGTACTGGCGTGCCCGTGCGTTGGCACAGCGCACCAATGTGGAAGCCGCGAAGATGGAGAGTCAGACCCTGCTCGAATCCATCGCAGGCACCAAAGGTTTTTACGAAATGCTGGCACTTGAAGAACTGGGCCAGCGGATTGTGGTGCCCCCCAAACCTGCGCCTTTGACCGCGGAAGAAAAAGACCAGGCCAAAAAGAATCCCGGCCTGGCTCGTGCCCTGCATGCGATTGCCATCGGTCTGCGCAGCGATGGAGTGCGCGAATGGAACTACAGCACCAACCTGCACAACCGCGGTGGTCTGGATGACCGTGCATTGCTGGCCGCTGCCGACCTCGCTTGCAAGGCCGAAGTCTGGGATCGATGCATCAATACCAGTGAGCGCACCAAAGGATTGGTGGACAGCGAACAGCGCTTCCCCATGCCCCACAAGTCAGCAGTACTGGCCCGAACCCAGACTATCGGCCTGGATCCTGCCTACGTGTACGGCCTGATCCGTCAGGAAAGCCGTTTTATTACTGACGCCAAATCGGTCGTGGGCGCCGCCGGCCTGATGCAGGTCATGCCCGCCACAGCCAAATGGACTGCCAAGAAAATCGGTCTGACCGACTTCCAGAGCCACCAGATCACTGACCGGGACACCAACATCGCCATTGGTACCGGCTACCTGAAACTGGTGCTCGACAGCTTCAACGGCTCCATGCCCATGGCCGCAGCGGCCTACAACGCCGGCCCCGGAAGGCCACGCATCTGGCGCGGCCAGACCGGCGGCCCCGTATGGGAAGGCGCCATTTGGGCGGAAAACGTGCCGTTCACCGAAACCCGCGACTATGTGAAAAAAGTGCTGGCCAACACCACCCTCTATGCGGCCCTGATCACGGGACAACCACAATCGCTGAAAGCCAGGTTGGGCAGTGTGGGCCCTCGGGACGCGGCTGGCCCGGAAGCGGGGCTGGACCTGCCTTGATGCACGGGTTTGCGGCTCAGGCTTCGTTGCGGTAAAACTCGCAGCGATTGCGACCACCCCGTTTGGCCGCATACATGGCCTGGTCTGCATGGGTGAGCAAGGACTGGGGATCCACCCCGTGAGCCGGAAAAACCGCCAACCCCAAACTGCCGGACACCTGTACCACCGGTGCATCTGCCCCCTCACCCAGTTTGCAAGGTACCGCAATTGCGGCCATCAGTTTGGCGGCCAAGGCCTGTAGCTCCGCCCTCGCATCTACCGTGCTGAAAAGCATGACGAATTCATCGCCACCGAGGCGGCATACCGTGTCCGCAGCCCTCAGCGAGGTTTGTAACCTGCGAGCCACTTCTTTGAGCAGCACATCGCCCGCCTCGTGGCCATGGGTGTCGTTGATGTCTTTGAAATGATCCAGATCCAGAAAGCCCACCGCAAACACGCCGGCATGACGCTGATGATGGGCGCACAGCATCTTGAGCCGGTCTTGTAACAACACGCGGTTGGGCAGTCCGGTCAAAGGGTCGTGTTCTGCAAAGTGACTGCGGGCTTCAAGGCGCTTCTTCTCCGTCACATCCTGCAAAACGGCCAAGCTGCGCAGGGGCTTGTGGTCCGCGTCGTACTCCCAGACGGCAGACAGCAGCACATCGCACAAACTGCCATCACGCTTGCACAACTGGTACTCAATGTTGTCGCACCGTCCGTCACGCACGGCTGCTGGAATCACGACATCACGGGCGTGGCGTGCCGACGACGCTGCCATGAAGTCCGTCACGTGCCGGCCCAACACCTCCGACTCCGCATAGCCAAGGGTATCCAGCCACAGCTTGCTCACCTGCACGATACGGCCGCTGGCATCAATCGAGTGCAGCATGGCCGGTGTTTGAAAGTACAGGTCTTTGGCCCGGGCCTCGCTATCTGCCAACACTTTCAAGGCCAGACGTTGCCCCTCAGACATCACCGCCAGAAACAGGCCGGGCAAAAGCGTGGCCAAGACGGATAAATAGAACAAGGCATCGCCCCACCAGCTGGATGTTGGCGGGGGCAGCAACACCCCGTAACGGATAAGCGCTGCCATGCTGGCAGCAATGAGCACATTGGCGGTAAACGCAGCCACCAGACTGGTGCGCGCGGCCATCCACACCATGGGCACCACCATCATGACAAAAGGTTTGGGCAGACTGGTGCCTGCCCACAAAGTCACCGCCAGACAGCCGAACAACATGCCCAAAGCCAGGGGCTCAGTCACCTGCGCCCACGCCAACCTCGGCCGCTTGGTGGAAACGGCCAGTGCCAATGGCAGGGCAGCGACTGTGCCAATCACATGCCCGGTAAACCAGTTCAGGGTCAACAAGGGCCAATCACCCCCCACGGTCGCCAGCCATGCCACACCACCGAGTGGCGCAAGCACTGCAGCGGGGAAAAGTGCAGCGCGCAGCAACACCATGGCCTGCACCGCCGCATGGTCACCCGCACGCTCCAACGACACGATACGACTCAGCATGAACGTAGACAGCACCATCTCCAGGAGATGCACAGGCACACCCAAGCCGGCATGTACCAACAGGGAAAGCGGGCCGTGCGTGCTTTTGACTTCAGGCCCGGCGCCCCACGCATACAGCATGTGCGCGATCCAGAGGGAGGCCAACATTGCAGCCAACATCACAGGCCATTGTTTGCGCTGCAAGCGCAGCAAGGCCACTGCACCCACCGGGTTCGCCAGCCAGATGATGACCTGCCCCGGCCGCGCGTCCGAGACCATGAGCGACAGCAGGCCTGCCAGCCCGCAGACCACGGCCCATACCGCTATCCAGCGCCCGCTGCGCTGGGCGGGGGGGAGAGAAATAGACGGCATTACGTCAAAGCCCATCTGCACCCCTGTCCGACGTGCGTTTGCTGCGCAAACGCCACACTCCCACCATGACCAAGGCCAGCACCGAAAGCACCATTGCCAGTTTGCGCACCCACGTCAGGCGAGGGTCTTCATACGTCAGGGTGCTTGTGTCTATCCAGCGGCGTATCAGGGCTTGCCGGGTAGCGGGTGTGATTTCCTTGAGGCCGGCATTCAAGGCCTCACCCAGAGCCGGCAGCTCCTTGCGGTAGGCAAAGCTCAACTCATACTCAAAGGGCAACGACTCCATCACCTGCACGCCGCGTATGCCGCTGTGGCGGGTGGCGTCGCTCACGCTGGCCACGTCGGCCACCACGCCATCAACCTCACCGCGCATCAGACTCTGCAGCGCAGTCACATCATCGGGCAGCGCCACCCAGCGTACTTGCGGGTAGTTGGCGCGCACAAAGCTTTCCACGGCATAGCCTTTCCCTACGGCGACCGAACGGCCAACGAGGTCTTTCAAGGTGGGAGGCACCGGCCCCTGTTTCACGACCAGCACGGCGGGCACTTTGACATAAGGCTCCGTGAAGGCCAGAAACTCGGCCCGCTCCAGGGTCGGGCGCAAAGAGGAGATCAGATCCACCTCGCCGCGTCGTGCCGCCAAGAGAATGTTAGCCAGGTTGTCTGGCGGAAGCACTTGCACATCGGCCCCCAAGCGGGGCTTGAGAATGTCCAGCACATCCATGGACAGTCCTTGCACCTTCCCGGCCGGACCAGCGCTGATAAAGGGGGCGTAATCTTTTTCCGGCGCAAAGCGAATGGCTTGTGCCCCCACCGCGCAGTGCAGCGTGGACAGGCAAAAAACGATCAGGCCCAGCGCGGTGCGCCGGCAGGAGCTTGTGATGTGCGCCATGGTGTCGTCCCTCTCGTTATGTCTGCGTGCGTGCAGTGCCCGAGTCCTTGGACCCAGTATAGGACCGGGCATGCGGCGCGCCTAGCCCCTGAAGGCGGTGCTAGCATGACGTTTTGACCAAGGATTGCGCATGATCAAGCTTTACATCGGCAACAAAAATTATTCTTCGTGGTCCATGCGCCCTTGGGTGCTCTTGAAGCAGGCCGGCATCGATTTCGAGGAAGTCATGGTGCGCTTTGACTCGTTCGACAGCCAGTCGCAATTCAAAACCACGCTCTCCAAACTCAGCCCCACCGGTAAAGTGCCGTTGCTCGTTGATGGTGACCTCGCGGTCTGGGACACGCTGGCCATTGCTGAATACGTCGCCGAAGAATTCCCCAACCTTCAGCTCTGGCCCGCCGACAAGGCCGCCCGCGCGAGGGCCCGAAGCGTGTGCGCCGAAATGCACTCCGGCTTCACCGGCCTGCGCAGCAACTGCCCCATGAACATCGAAGCCACCCTGCTCGAAACCGGCGCCCTTATCTGGCGCGACAAACCCGCGGTGCGCGACGATGTGGCCCGCATCAGCGCCATGTGGGAAGAGCTGCTGGGCCAATACGGTGGCCCCATGTTGTTCGGCCAGTTCTCGGTAGCGGATGCGTACTTCGCGCCCGTCTGCGCCCGCCTCAAGACCTACGGCCTGCCGGTGAGCCCGGTGGTGGGGGCCTATGTGTCCCGCGTGCTGGCCCTGCCCGGCGTGCAGGACTGGATCACTGGCGCATTGGCCGAGAAAGACTTTCTCGACTTTGAAGAGCCTTACCGCTTGCAACGTTAAGCCACGGCCTAAACCCGCGCTCCATGCCCGCAGCTACACCCGCCACCGCCCACAACACTGGCACCTTTCTGGTGGGGGGTGCGGTGCGCGACGCGCTGTTGGGCTTGGAGGTCAAAGACCGCGACTGGGTGGTCGTGGGCAGCAGCCCGCAGCAGATGCTGGATGCGGGCTTTATTGCAGTGGGCAAAGACTTCCCGGTGTTTTTGCATCCCCGCACCCAGGAGGAATATGCGCTGGCCCGCACCGAGCGCAAAACCGCGCCCGGCTACCGCGGGTTTGCGGTGCACGCGGCACCCGATGTGACGCTAGAAGAAGACCTTGCGAGGCGCGACCTTACTATCAATTCCATAGCTGCTCGCGCATATTCCACGGGCGCCAATGGCATATTTGATGCCAAAGACCTGATTGACCCCTTCGGCGGGCAGGCCGACCTGCAGATGCGTGTGCTGCGCCATGTAACCCCCGCTTTCCGCGAAGACCCGGTGCGCATCCTGCGCGTGGCCCGGTTTGCGGCGCGGTTTACCGACTTCACCGTGGCGCCCGAGACAACCGCCCTGATGCAAACCATGGTGGAAGACGGCGAGGTGGACCACCTGGTGCCCGAGCGCGTGTGGCAAGAGCTTGCCAAGGGCCTGTTGGAGGCCCGCCCCTCCCGCATGTTCGAGGTGCTGCGCAGCTGTGGCGCCCTGAAGCGCTTGCTGCCTGAGCTGGACCGGCTCTGGGGCGTGCCTCAAAGCCCCGAGCATCACCCCGAGGTGGATACGGGCGTGCACGTCATGCTGGTGCTGGACCGCGCCGCCCAGCTGGGTGCGCCGCTGGCCGTGCGCTTTGCATGCCTGGGCCACGACCTCGGCAAGGGCACCACGCCAGCGGACGTGCTGCCCCGCCACATCGGCCATGAAGAACGCAGCGCACGCCTACTCAAGGCTGTGGGCCAGCGCCTGCGCGTGCCCAACGACTGCGCCGAGCTGGCTGACGTGGTGGCCCGCGAGCACGGCAACATCCACCGGAGCGGCTCGCTCAATGCCGCCGCTCTGCTGCGCCTCTTGGAGCGCTGCGACGCCATCCGCAAACCCGAGCGCTTTCGCGCCGTCTTGCTGGCCTGCCAGTGCGATGCCCAAGGACGCCTCGGGCTGCAGGATGCGCCCTACTCCCAAGCCCAGCGGTTGGGGCAGGCGCTGGACCTGGCGCTGGCAGTTGCTACAGATTCCATAGCTGCTCAAGCGATAGCGGCGGGCGCTACCGGCCCAAAGATTGGCCAATTCATCCAAACCGCCCGCGCTGAGGCCATTGCCTCGGGGCTATCCCCGATTACCGAAAGTTAAACGCAGATTTCATCTCCAAGGGGCTTTTTAGAATATTTATTCTGTTTACAATGTATTCAGTAAATTTTTTCTAAAAATTATGCGCATTGCCCCATTGCCCGCCGCTACCCCGACCACGGAAGAAGCGCTTCTGCAGGCCATCGCACGCGACTATGACCGCCTGAGCCGGCAGCTCAAACTCATTGCCAGCCACGTGGAACAGCACCGCGCACACCTGGGCATCCAGTCAGTCCAAGAGGTGGCACAACACTGCGGAGTGCAGCCATCTGCGGTGGTGCGCTTCGCCAAGCATTTCGGGTTTGAGGGCTACACGGCCCTGCAGCGCGTATTTCGCGACCGGCTGGCCCAACAAATTTCGCCGGCCCGCAGTTACCAAACCCGCATCCGGCAGGCCATGGAGTCCGGGGCGCGCAACCTGAGCAGCGCCGACATTGCCCTCGCCCTGGTGGAAAGCAGCATGGCCGGCATGCAGGAGCTGCCCGCAGCATTGAAGGCGCAGGCCTTTGACGACGCAGTAGGCCTGCTGGCCGAGGCGCAAACCATCTGGCTCATGGCCTCGCGCCGCTCGTACCCCGTGTCGACCTATCTGGCCTACGCGCTGCAACACACCGATAAACGGGTGCAACACATCACCGCCAACGGGAGCATGCAAGACGGCCAACTGCGCGGCCTGCAAGCGGGGGACGTGATGATCGCCATCTCCTTTGCGCCCTACGCCGAAGAAACCGTCAGCATCGTCCGCCAGGCCCACGCCAAGGGCGCACGCATCATCTCCATCATTGACAGCAGCCTGAGCCCGCTCGCCCGTTTCTCTGCCTCTGCCCTGCAGGTGCAGGAGACCAGCGTGTTCGGTTTCCGGGCGCTGACGAACACCATGGCCGTGGCCCAGAGCCTGTTTCTCGCCCTGGCCTACCGGCTCGAACTCGATTACCAACCCACCCGCGTCAATGCGGTTTGACACTTCCAGAAAGCACCCTATGAAAAAAGTAGCCCTCTTCGGCGCCGGTCGCATCGGCCGCATCCATGCCGCGAACCTGGCCGCCATGCCCGGCATCTCGCTGGTGGCTGTGAGCGACCCTGTTCCCGCCGCTTGCGCCGATCTTGCTGCACTGCACGGAGCGCGCGTCGACAGCGTTGAAGGCATTTTTGCCGACGCCAGCATTGACGCCGTGGTCATCGGCAGCCCCACTACCACCCACAGCGATCTCATCACCCGCGCGGCGCAGGCCGGCAAGCACATCTTTTGCGAGAAGCCGGTAGACCTGTCCGCCCAGCGGGCGCGCGCCTGCGCCGATGCGGTGGCGCGCGCCAACGTGGCTTGCATGATCGGCTTTCAGCGCCGCTTTGACCCCACCTTTAACGAAGCCAAAGCACGCTTGGAACGCGGCGACATCGGCAACCCCGAAATGCTGGTCATCACCAGCCGCGACCCCGGCGCCCCACCGGTGGACTACATCAGGAATTCCGGCGGAATTTTCCGCGACATGCTGATCCACGACTTCGACGTGTTCCGCTGGATCTTGTGCGGCGACGGCGACGAGGCGGCCTGGCTGAGCGCCAGCGGTTCCTGCCTGACCGATCCCGCTATCGGTGAAGCCGGCGACATGGACTGCACTGCCGTGACCATCAAGACCCGAAAGGGCCGCCTGTGCCAGATCAACACCACGCGCCGTGCCGCCTACGGTTACGACCAGCGCTTTGAAGTCATCGGCTCACTGGGGATGCTGCAATGCGGCAACCACCGCCCTACCGAAGTTACCCAGGCCGGCGCAGCAAACACCCACTACGACAACCCCGAAGCCTTCTTCCTGCAGCGATACGCCAACGCTTACCGCCTGGAGATCGAACACTTCTTCACGCAGTTGCAAAACGGTGGCAGCTTCAAGACCACGGTAGAAGACGGCGTGCGCGCCCAAGTGTTGGCCGACGCTGCCGCCGAGAGCGCTGCCAGCGGCAAGGCGGTGGTGTTTTGATGCCGGCGCTGGCCTTTCCCGCTGGTCGTAAGGTGGACCTGGCCTGTCTGGGCCGGCTTGCGGTAGACCTGTATGCAGAGCAGTTCGGCAGCAAGCTCGAAGACGCACGCAGCATGGCCAAATACCTGGGCGGCAGCTCGGCGAACCTGGCCTTCGGCGTGGCACGGCTGGGTCTGAAAAGCGCCATGATTTCGCGCGTGGGCAACGAGCAGATGGGCCGCTACCTGTTACAGACCCTGGAGCAAGAGGGTTGCGACACCAGCCAGGTGCAGATCGACCCCGAGCGCCTGACCGCACTGGTGCTGCTGGGTATCAAAGACCGCGACACCTTCCCCTTGCTCTTTGTGCGCGAGAACTGTGCCGACATGGCGCTGGACGCCCAGCAGATTGACGGCGACTTCATTGCCGGGTGCCGTGCGCTGGCCATTACCGGCACCCACCTTTCCACCCCCGGAACGCGCAAAGCCGCGCAAACCGCCTTGGCCCACGCCAAAGCCCATGGCGTAGTACGGGTGCTGGACATTGACTACCGCCCCGTTCTCTGGGGCCTGACCTCGCGCGGTGCCGGCGAGAACCGCTATGTGGCCGACGCGGACGTAACCCGCCAGCTCCAGGAAGTGCTGCCGGAATTTGACCTGCTGGTCGGCACCGAAGAAGAGTTCTACATTGCCGGGGGGGTCGCTGGCGACATCGTGGCCAGCCTGCGCGCAGTGCGTGCTGTGAGCGCAGCCACACTGGTTGTCAAACGCGGCGCTCTGGGTTGCTGCGTCATTGAAGGTGCAATTCCTGACGACATCAACCTCGCCACCACCTACCAGGGTGAGCGGGTTGAGGTGCTGAATGTGCTGGGCGCGGGTGACGCATTTTTGTCCGGCCTCATGGCGAGCCTGTTGCAAGGCAAAGACTGGGCGGAGTCCACCCGGGTGGCAAACGCCTGCGGCGCCATCGTGGTCTCGCGCCACGCGTGCTCGGCCGCCATGCCCACACCCGCCGAGCTGGCGCACTGGTTTGGCGGCAGCCGTAACCCCCAAGTCGACGCCGACAACCAACTCGCCCACCTGCACCGCGTCACTGCACAACGCGCCCGATGGGGCGAGCTCTGTGTGATGGCCTTTGACCATCGCAGCCAGTTTTTTGATCTGGCCCGCGAAGCCGGCGCGCCTGAATCACGCATTCCCGCGCTCAAACGCCTGTTGGTGCAAGCGGCGGAACAAGTCGAGCGCAGCCACCAACTGCAAGGCCAGATGGGCGTCCTGATTGACGGCAGCAGCTATGGCGCCGAGGCGCTGGCCAGCGCCACCGGCCGCGGCTGGTGGGTAGGCAGGCCCGTCGAGTTGCCCGGCTCGCGACCATTGCGCTTTGACGGTACACGCTCGATCGGCAGCGCACTCATTCACTGGCCCACCGAGCAGGTGGTGAAGTGCCTGGTGCACTACCATCCCGACGACGCCTTTGCCCTGCGCCTGGAGCAGGAGCAAAAGGTGCTTGAACTCTGGGAAGCCACCCGCCAAAGCGGCAATGAACTGCTGCTGGAAATCATTTGCCCACCATCCATGACACCCGCAGGCACACAAGACGCTGCGGTACTGCGTGCGGTCAAGCGCTTCTACAACATCGGCGTCAAGCCCGAGTGGTGGAAGCTCGCACCCATGCAGGCCGAGGGCTGGGCAGCCCTGAGCCAGCTCGTCAACGAGCGTGACCCGCATTGCCGCGGCGCTGTCATTCTGGGCCTGAACCAACCCCTGCAAGTGTTGGCAGACAGCTTTGCGCAGGCCACCAACCCGCTGGTCAAAGGTTTCATGGTCGGGCGCAGTTTGTGGGTCAGTGCCTCACAGCGCTGGTTGAAAAACCAGATCGACGACGCGACCCTGATCGCCGAAGTGGCGACCAACTTTTCGCAGCTCGTGCAAGCCTGGCGCACACGCCATGGCAAGCAGCAGCCTGCCGCCACTGCCACCAAGGTCGCCGCATGAAAACCATACGACTCACGACTACGCAGGCGCTGGTGCGCCACCTCGCTGCCCTGCGCATTGAACAGGCAGACGGCAGTGTGGTGCCCTACTGCGGCGGTGTTTTTTCCATCTTCGGACATGGCAATGTGGCGGGCTTGGGCGAAGCCCTTTGGGCAGGCCGCGAACAGATCACCACCTACCGCGCGCACAACGAGCAGGCCATGGCCCACGCGGCGATCGCCTACAGCAAGGCCCACTTCCGCCAGCGCATCATGGCGGTCACCACCTCCATCGGACCAGGCGCCACCAACCTTGTGACTGCAGCGGCCCTGGCCCATGTGAACCGCCTGCCGGTGCTTCTGCTGCCGGGCGACAGCTTCACCACCCGCGCACCGGACCCGGTGCTCCAGCAGTTGGAGGATTTTTCACAAGGGGACCTGAGCGTGAACGATGCCTTCAGGCCTGTGACGCGCTACTTCGACCGCATTACCGCGCCCCAGCAAATCCTCACTGCACTGCCTCGCGCCGTGCAGGTGATGACGGACCCTGCACAGTGCGGGCCAGTGTGCCTGTCGCTGCCGCAGGATGTACAGACTTTCGCGTTTGACTGCCCTGAGAGCTTTCTGGAGCCCGAAATGCTGCGCATACGCCGCCCTGCCCCCGACGCTGGTGAGCTCGCGCGTGCCGCGACCCTGATTCGCGGGGCCCAACGCCCTGTCATCGTCGCGGGTGGTGGTGTGCTTTACAGCCAGGCCTGGGATGCCCTTCGCCAATTTGCCGAGGCACATGGAGTGCCGGTCGTGGAGTCGCAAGCAGGCAAGAGTAGCCTTCCTTGGGACCACCCGCTGAATCTGGGGGCTGTGGGAGTGACCGGCTCACCCGCTGCCAACGAGATAGCCGCCAACGCAGACCTGGTGCTGGCCGTGGGCACCCGGCTGCAAGACTTCACCACCGGATCACACAGCCTGTTTGCGCAGGCACGGATTCTGAGCCTGAACGTGCAGAGCTTCGATGCCGGCAAGCAACACTGTACGCCATTTGTGGCCGACGCACGCACGGGCTTGGCGCAATTGAGCGCCGCAGTGTCCGGCTGGAGAGCCGAAGTTGCATGGACTACGCGGGCGCAAACACTTGCGGCCGCCTGGGTACAACGCGTTACCGAGCTGACCACCCGCGTGCCGACGGACACCCTGCCCTACGACGCCGAAGTCATTGGCGCGGTGCGTGACTCCGCACCGGCGCCCCAAGACAGCCCCAGCCATGACGTCGCTGTTTGCGCTGCAGGTACCTTGCCCGCAGAGCTTCACAAGCTTTGGCGTGCGGCACGGCCAGGCAACTACCACATGGAGTACGGCTTCTCCTGCATGGGATACGAGATTGCAGGCGGTCTGGGCATCAAGATGGCGAGGCCTGAACAAGAGGTCATCGTGATGGTCGGCGACGGCTCCTACATGATGATGAACTCTGAAATCGCCACTTCGGTGATGCTGGGCAAGAAGCTCATCATCGTGGTGCTGGACAACCGAGGTTATGGCTGCATTCAGCGGCTGCAACTCGCGTCAGGCAGCCCGCGTTTCAACAACATGCTCGATGACTGCATCCCCGAAGGTGGCAACCCCAGCCAGATCGACTTTGCGATGCACGCCCGCAGCATGGGCGCAGATGCGGTGCATGTGGCCAATGTGGCCGAACTCAAGACCGCCATGGTGCGGGCACGTGCGGCGACCAGGACCCAAGTTCTGGTCATCGACACCACCCACACCCGTACCACGGACGACGGCGGCTGCTGGTGGGAAGTGGCTATTCCCGAAGTCTCCGAGCGAGCCGAGGTGAACGCTGCATTTGCGCGTTACACCGAATCCAAGAAAACCCAAATTCTCTAAATCAGAAGGACCCACCATGAGCTGGAATGTACGAATCGGCATCAACCCGATCAGCTGGATGAATGACGACCTGCCCTCGCTGGGCGGAGAAACTCCTTTGGAAACTGCACTCTCCGAGGGCAAGGAAATCGGCTATGCCGGTTTCGAGCTGGGCAACAAGTTCCCCAAGGACGGCCCGGGACTCAAGGCCAAACTGGACGAATACGGATTGGCCTGTGTGTCAGGCTGGTATTCCGGCTTTCTGGCCGAGGTGCCGGCAGGCCAGAGCGATGCCGATGCGGTAGCCGCTGAGGTAGAGCGATGCAAGGCACACATGAGCCGCCTTCAGTACAACCAGGTCAAAGTAGTGGTCTATGGCGAATGCGCCGGCACCATCCAAGGAAACATCGATACCCCACTGGCCAAGCGCCCGCGTTTTCAGTCGGACGCCCAGTGGGAGGCCTACGGCCAGCGCCTCAATGCTTTCGGCTCTCACTTGCAAGCCACCTACGGCATCACACTGGCCTACCACCACCACATGGGCGCCTATGTGGAGTCTCCCGCCGACATCGACCACCTCATGCAAGTGACCGACGCGCAATCGGTCGGCCTGCTGTTTGACACCGGTCACGCCTTTTACGGCGGCGCAACCAACCCCCACTCGGTTCTGTCAAAGCACCTGGACCGCGTGGTGCACGTGCACTGCAAGGATGTGCGACCCGCCGTGATCACACAGGCCCGCAACGACGGCTGGAGCTTTTTGAATGGCGTGATCAACGGCACTTTCACCGTGCCGGGCGACGGGGTAATTGACTTCGACGCCGTTCTGACCGCACTCAAACAATCCGGCTACGAAGGCTGGCTGGTGGTGGAGGCCGAGCAAGACCCCGCCGTCGCACCCAGCTACCAATATGCCAAGAAGGGCTTTGACACGCTCTCTGGCATCGTCCAACGCCTGAGCCAAGGAGCCTGACATGGTCAGCCCCCTGCTTGCCAAAGCCGCCCCCAGCGGACGCGAGATTGTGTCCGTCACCCCGGAACGGGCGGGCTGGACTTTTGTGGGTTTCAAGGCACTGCGCCTGAATGCGCAGGAATCCGAGGCCATGGCCACCGGTTCCCGGGAATTGTGCCTAGTGGTACTCACCGGCACAGTCACCGTGACGGTGGATGGAGTGAGCTATGGTCCGTTGGGCACGCGCAGCAGCGTGTTTGACGCGCAGTCACCCGCAGCGGTGTATGTGCCAAGCGGTAAGCAGGTCCAGGTGCTTGCAAGCACCGACGCAGAACTCGCCCTTTGCACCGCCCCATGCGACAACGCAGCACGATCGGTACGGGTCCTGGATCCCGCAACCATGCGCCGCAGCACCCGGGGCAAGGGCAGCAACACCCGCTACGTCTGCGACATCCTTCCGCACGACGACCCCACAGCGGCCCATTTGCTGGTCGTGGAAGTCATCACACCCGCGGGCCACTCCTCCAGTTACCCGCCGCACAAACACGACCTGGAACAACCCCCGGTAGAAACGCAGTTGGAGGAAACCTACTACCACCGGCTGAATCCACCGCAAGGCTTTGCCTTCCAGCGGGTGTACACCGACGACAGGACTCTGGACGAGGCCTGTGCGGTGGAGAACCACGACGTGGTCATGGTGCCCAAGGGTTACCACCCGGTGGTGGCGCCCCATGGTTACGACCTGTATTACCTGAACGTCATGGCGGGCCCCAACCGCTTCTGGGTCTTCAAAAACGACCCCGCGCATGAGTGGATGCTTGCCCCTCAGCTCCCCTGAGAAGTTACTTGCCGATTACTCATCGTTTTCCCTAGTGCCCGGCCGACTTCAATCAGTGATACTTGGTTTTCCTTCCGAACTAAATGGTGCAGAACACCTAGTAGCAAGGCAGGAAGCGGTCAACCCCTTGCTCGATAAAGCGTTGTGGTGAAGCTGCGGATTGCAGCAGGCAATTTAACTTGATGCCCATTCCGGGCCTTTTACAACTGGAGACAAGTATGAAATTTCAACGTCAACTTACCGCACTGGCTCTGGCCATGGCAGCAGGTTCCTCTTTTGCCCAATTGACCGTCGGTGTGAGCTTCGACGCCTACCAGGAAGAACGCTGGAAGACCGACGAAGCCGCCATCAAGGCTGAGCTGGCCAAGTCTGGTGCCAAGTACATCATGTCTGACGCTGGCTCCTCCACAGAAAAGCAACTGACTGACATTGACAGCCTGATCGCCAAAGGCGCCAAGGTTCTGATCATTCTGGCCCGCGACAAAGACGCGATCCTGCCTGCTGTGAACAAAGCTGCCCAGTTGAAGATCCCAGTGATTGCCTATGACCGCCTGTTCGAAGCTCCCGGCACCACTTACATCACTTTCGACAACAAAGAAGTGGGCCGCATGACCGCCCGCGCCATCCTGGCTGTCAAACCCAAGGGCAACTACGCCATCATCAAGGGTGATCCAGGTGACAACAACGCCAACTTCCTGCGTGAAGGCCAAGGCGAAGTTCTGGAAGCCGCAATCAAGAGCGGTGACGTGAAGATCGTCGGTGAAGAATTCACCGCCGGCTGGAACCCCCAGAACGCCCAGAAAAACATGGAACAGATCCTGACCAAGAACGGCAACAAGGTCGACGCGGTTGTGGCACAAAACGACGGCATGGCCGGCGGTGTAGTGGCTGCCCTGACAGCCAAGGGCCTGCAAGGCATCCCCGTTTCCGGCCAGGACGGTGACCACGCTGCGCTGAACCGCGTGGCTCTGGGCACCCAGACTGTGTCCGTGTGGAAGAACTCTGCTGACCTCGGTACCGCTGCTGCCAAGGCTGCTGTTGAACTGGGTTCCGGCAAGCCTGTGACCGGCGCTGCTGATTGGGCCGGCGGCCCCAAGAAGACGACACTGAAGTCCATCTTCCTGAAGCCAATTCCTGTGACCCAAGCCAACCTGGATGTGGTTCTGAAGGCCGGCTACATCAAGAAAGACGTGCTCTGCAAGGGTGCAGACGCTTCCAAAGTGGCTGCCTGCAAGTAAGCGTTTTTTCTAACTCACGTTAGTCACTCACCGCGGGCCGGGCATGTGCTTGGTGCCCGCGGTGTCTTTTTGGAACTCCGTTTTCGGTTTCGTTAGGGGAAGTCAATGAATCAAGCCTTAAAAAACTTGAAGCATTCGGCCATCGATTGGCGCATGGTGCTGATGACCGCAGTGTTGGTGGTCACCACCATTATTTTTAATGTTCTGTCCGACGGCATATTTTTCTCTGCCGAAAATCTTTACAACATCGCACAACAGACGGCGGTGGTCGGCATCCTGGCGACCGTCATGGTGCTGATCATTGTGGCCCGTCACATCGACCTGTCGGTCGGTTCCGTGATGGGTTTTGTGGGTGTACTTATCGCCTTTTTGATGTACACCCTGAACTGGTCGTGGCCTAGCGCCTGTCTGGCCGGTTTGGCTGCCTGTATTGTGGTGGCCGTTTACCAAGGTGCATTGACTGCCTATGTGGGCGTTCCGTCCTTTGTGGTCACTTTGGGTGGCTTGATGTCTTTCCGCGGCGCTGCATATCTGGTCGCGGATGGCAAAACACAACCATTGTCGGATCCTTTCTTCCTGACATTGGGCGGTGGCTTTAATGGCGGCATCGGCACCTCAGCGAGCTGGATTCTGGGCGGTGTGATTTCGCTGGGCATTGTCTTGTCCATGCTGGCCAAACGCCGCTCGAAACAGCGCTACGACGTACCTACCAATTCCCTGGGCATGGACATTGTGCTGTCCTTGATTCCGATCGTTCTGGTGATGGGTTTTGTGGCAATCATGAACTCCTACCAGATCCCCGGAAAAGACGATGCTCAAGGCGTTCCAATTCCCGTACTGATCTGGGGCGCGGTGGCATTGCTTATGGCATTTATCGTGCACCGCACACGATTCGGCCGCTATGTGTTCGCCATGGGCGGCAACCCGGACGCCGCGGCGTTGGTCGGCATTCCTGTGAAGCGCGTAACCATGATGTTGTTCCTCCTGCTGGCGGTGCTCACTACTGTGGCAGCGATTGTGGCCATCTCCCGCCTGAATGCCGGCACCAACTCACTGGGTAACAACCTCGAGTTGCTGGTGATCGCCGCCACCGTGATCGGCGGTACCGCACTCGCAGGTGGCAGCGGCACGATTCTGGGCTCCGTGTTGGGCGCTCTGATCATGCAATGTATTGACAGCGGCATGTTGCTGCTGGATGTGTCCATCGGTACGCGCTACGTCATCATCGGTCAGGTGCTGATTGCGGCAGTGGTGTTCGATGTGGCCTATCGCAAATGGACTGGAGAAGTGCTGTGAGCGCCAACATGGAAGCCCAAAAAAACAAAGCTGCGGTGGACCCCAACAAATGTTTGGTGGAAATGCGCAACATCAACAAGTCCTTCGGCGGTGTGCACGCTGTGGAGAACGTCAGCATCAACCTCTACCCGGGCGAAGTGGTCGCAGTGCTGGGGCACAACGGTGCGGGCAAGTCCACGCTGATGAAGATGTTGGCAGGCGCTTACCCCATCGACAGCGGTGACGTGATCATCAACGGCACCAAGGCCAACATTCGCACCCCTGCGGATGCGCAGGCCGCAGGCATTGAATCCATCTACCAGACCTTGGCGCTGGCCGACAACCTGGACTCGGTAGCCAACCTGTTCCTCGGGCGCGAACTGCTGACCGCCTGGAATACGCTGGACGACCATCGCATGGATGCCGATGCGCGCAAGGTGTTTCAACGCTTGAACAAAAACTTCAAGAATTACCACACCCCGGTGCGCCGGCTCTCGGGTGGGCAGCGTCAGGTCGTGGCGATTTCGCGCGCCATCTACTTCAACGCGCAAATCCTCATCATGGACGAACCCACGGCCGCCCTGGGCCCCGAGGAAACCGCCATGGTGGCCAAGCTGATTGAGCAGCTCAAAGCCGAAGGTGTGGGCATTTTCCTTATCAGTCACGACATGCACGACGTGTTCGCACTGAGTGACCGGCTGGCTGTGATGAAGAACGGGAAAGTGGTCGGCACGTATCGCACTCAGGACGTCACAGAAGACGAAGTGCTGGGCATGATCATTCTTGGCAAGAAACCTGACGGAAAACCTGAAACCGATCGCAGCCCGCGCTAATCTGCGCTGCTGCATCCACCGGCATTTGCCATGAAAACGACGGGCGATTTGCAGCTCCTCAGACGCATCAATCGCAGTGTTCTGCTGCGATTGATGCTCGTAAGCCCCGGGCTATCTCGCGCCCGGCTGGCGAGCATGAGCGGGTTGACCAAATCCACTGTCAGCGGGTTGGTTCGCGAACTGATCGACGAGCACTGGCTGGTGGAATCTGACTCTACGGTAGCAGCCCAGGGAATGGGCCGCCCTTCCACACCTTTGCATGTTGAAAGCAGCACCCGCGTGCTGATAGGCATTGAAATCGCGGTGGAGTGCTTGCGGCTGGTCTGTGTGACCATCCAAGGGAAAATCATCTCCCAGACAGAGGCGCCACTCACTAATCGGCAGCCCCAGCGCGTATGCACCCAGGTCGCAAAAATGGTGCAGAAGCTGTTCAAACAGCTGCAGTCCGATGGGCTACTGCTTTGTGGCGTGGGCATTTGCCTGCCCGGTGCTATCAATGACGAGTCCGGCATCGTGCGACTGGCTCCGAATCTGGAATGGCGCAACGTGGCCTTTCTCCCCATGATTGCCGAAGCCTTCTGCGCGGCAGGACTTCCTGCCACCCAAATCCATCTCCAAAACGATGCGGATGCCGCCGCCCTAAGCGAATATGAATTCGGCACCTTTGACGGCGAGGACCCCCTCATCTTTATCAATTGTGATGTCGGTGTCGGCGCTGGCATTGTGCTCAATGACCGTCTGTTTACCGGCTCAGTAGGCACCGCGGGTGAAATCGGGCACACCATTTTGCAGATCAATGGCCCACTGTGTTCATGCGGACGCAACGGCTGTGCCGAGACCTTTATCGGTTCGCGCTTCCTTCGCAAAAAGGCTGATGTACAAGCCGCCGGGCAGTATCTCGGTGTATTGATACAAAACCTCGACGCAATGTTCAACCCCCGTGTGCTTGTGCTGGGAGGCCGTTCTTGCGTCAATAACCCTTCGTTGGTAGAAACTGCGCGGCACACCCTTTTGACCTATGCCCAGGGGGCAGGCTTGCCGGCTCCTCAAGTGCGCCCAGCACGATACGGCCTGCAGGCTGCAGCCGTGGGTGCTGCGGCGCTGGTGTTGCACCGTTTCCTGCGTCCCATGCTGCTGGGCGCCAGCATCGAGTCCACCACCGGCAAGCCCACTGCGCAGGTCGCAAAACCCTCCACCCCGCCGGTGCGCCAGCCCCGGCCCGCTCCTGAAAGCCCCCATGTTCTTAGGCATTGATATCGGCACCTCCGAGGTAAAGACTCTTCTATTGAGTGAGACTCACGAAGTCATCGGCGTTGCCGGCGCCGCTCTCGAGGTATCCCGTCCGGCTCCAGGCCACAGTGAGCAATCCCCCGAAAGCTGGTGGACTGGTACCCAAACAGCCCTAGCCGCCCTGCGCACACGCCATCCGGAGGCCTACGCCGCCGTGTCGGCTATCGGCCTGTCAGGTCAGATGCATGGCGCGGTGTTGCTGGACAAAGACGATGCTGTTTTGCGCCCGGCCATTTTGTGGAACGACGTGCGCAGTGCTGCCGAATGCCTGGACCTGATGGCCGAGCTGCCCGCACTGCCACAGCTCGCCGGCAGTCTGGCCATGCCGGGCTTCACTGCGCCCAAGCTGCGTTGGCTGGCCACTCACGAGCCGGAGGTGTTTTCCGAAGTTGCCAAAGTGCTGCTGCCCAAAGACTATGTCCGTCTTTTGCTCACCGGCGAATACATTACCGACCTCTCTGACGCCAGCGGCACCATGTGGCTCGATGTGGCAAAACGTACCTGGTCGCGGGAATTGCTGGCCCTGACCGGACTCAGCGAATCGCACATGCCGCGCCTTGCCGAGGGAAGCGCGTCGGGTGGCGTCTTGAGCGCCAGCGCGGCAAAGCTGCTGGGTTTACGGCCCGGTATTGTGGTGGCAGGCGGCGCGGGCGACAACGCGTCCAGCGCTATCGGCATGGGTGCGGTGCAAGCAGGGCAAGGCTTCTTGTCGCTGGGTACTAGCGGCGTGCTGTTTGTTGTGACGCCGAGCTACCAACCTAACGCTGCCAGCGCGACCCACGCGTTTTGCCACGCCATCCCGGGACGCTGGCACCAGATGAGCGTAATGCTCTCAGCCGCGAGCTGCCTCCAGTGGGCGGCCGGTGCTTTAGGCGTGGCATCTGCTGGTGCACTTGAAGCCCTGGCCAGCCAACTCAGCGCCGCACAGCAAGCTGAAGCACCGCTGTTTTTGCCTTACTTGAGTGGCGAACGCACACCCCACAACGACGCACGTATTCGTGGCAGCTTCCATGGCCTGAGCGGAGGCACCGATCAAGCCGCCCTGGCCTATGCCGTCATCGAGGGTGTGAGCTTCGGTTTGACTGATGGACTCAAAGCACTTCAACAGGCGGGCAGCACGGTGAGCAGGCTCTCGCTAGTAGGTGGCGGCGCGCGCAGTGCCTTTTGGGCACAACAGCTGGCCTCCTCGCTGAACATCGAAATAGTCACGCATGCGGAATCCACTGCAGGCGGTGCTTTAGGTGCAGCGCGACTGGCCTGGCTGGCTACCGGTGCCAGCGAAGCAATGGTGTGCGTTCCGCCCGCCATCGACAAGATTTACCAACCTGACGCAGCTGAACAAGCCCGCCTGGCCCCACGCTACGCGCGCTTCAGCGCCTTGTACCAAGCCCTCAAGAACATTCATTGATTCATTAACCATAGGATTCGAACCATGAGCAGCTACTTCAACGCCATCCCGACCATCGCCTTTGAAGGTCCCCAATCCCAGAACCCACTGGCTTTCAAGTGGTACGACAAAGACCGCTTGGTGCTGGGCAAGCGCATGGAAGACCACCTGCGTTTTGCGGTGTGCTACTGGCACAGCTTCTGCTGGAACGGTTTTGACCCCTTTGGCTACGACGGCACTTTCGAGCGTCCCTGGCAGCGGATTGCGGACCCCATGGCTGCCGCAAAGGCCAAGGCCGACGTGGCCTTTGAATTTTTCAGCAAGCTGGGTGCGCCTTTTTATTGCTTCCACGACCGTGACGTAGCCCCTGAAGGAGCCACACCGCGTGAGAGTGTGTCCAACCTGCACGCCATGGTCGACTACCTGGCTGCCAAACAACAAGAGACGGGCATGAAGCTGCTGTGGGGCACCGCCAACCTCTTCAGCCACCGCCGTTTCATGGGTGGCGCGGCGACCAACCCAGACCCCGAGATTTTTGCCATGGGCGCCCTTCAGGTGAAAGAAGCCATGGATGCCACACTCAAACTCGGCGGCGCCAACTACGTGCTGTGGGGCGGCCGTGAAGGCTACGAGACCCTGCTCAACACCAAGATGGGCCACGAACTCGACCAGATGGGCCGCTTCCTGCACATGGTGGTGGACTACAAACACAAAATCGGATTCCAGGGCGCCATCCTGCTCGAACCCAAGCCGCGCGAGCCCTCCAAGCACCAGTACGACTTCGACGTCGCCACCGTGCACGGCTTCCTGCTCAAGCACGGGCTGGACAAAGAGATCAAGGTCAACATCGAGGCTAACCACGCCACCCTGGCCGGGCACAGTTTTGAGCACGAAATCGCCAGTGCCGTTGACTTGGGCATCTTCGGCTCCATCGACATGAACCGCGGCGACATGCAATGCCAGTGGGATACAGACCAGTTCCCCAACAACATTCCCGAGACCGCACTGGCCATGTACCTCATCGTCAAAGGTGGCGGCTTCACCACCGGTGGCGTGAACTTTGACAGCAAGGTACGCCGTCAATCTATCGACCCGGAAGACATGTTCTACGGCCATATCGGTGGCATGGACGTGACCGCACGCGCCTTGCTCATTGCCGAGGCCATGATTCAGGACGGTCGCTTTGCCAAGCACACCGAAGATCGCTACGCAGGCTGGAACAGCGGTTTCGGCAAAGACATGTTCGATGGCAAACATACCCTGGACGACGTGGCCAACCATGTACTGGCGCGCAATACAGACGTTCGTCCGGTCTCAGGCCGTCAGGAACACCTCGAGAACCTGCTGAACTCTTTTATCTGATCGATCTCGCCATGAAGAAAGTCGTTTGGGGCGTGCTCAGCACCGCCAGGATCGGTTGGGAAAAAGTCATCCCGGCCATGCAACAAGGCGAACATTGCGAAATACGCGCCATCGCCTCGCGCAATCTGGAAAAAGGCCGCGCTTGGGCCGACAAGCTAGGCATCCCCCAAGCGTACGGCAGCTATGAGGAGTTGTTGGCCGACCCTGAAATAGAGGCCATTTACAACCCCCTGCCTAACGACCAGCACGTGCCTCTGACCCTGGCGGCAGCCCGGGCCGGCAAGCATGTGCTGTGCGAGAAGCCGGCGGCCCTCACCGCTACGCAGGCCGCCGAACTGCGCGAAGTCGCCGGCAGAGTGCACATCATGGAGGCTTTCATGGTGCGCTTTCACCCGCAATGGATTGCGGTGCGCGAGCGGGTGCAAAGCGGCGAATTGGGTGACCTGCGCGCGGTACAAACGTACTTTTCCTATTTCAACCGCGACCCGGGCAACATCCGCAACCAGGCTGACATCGGCGGTGGCGCGCTATACGACATTGGCTGCTATCCCGTCGTTACAGGGCGCTTTTTGTTTGGTGCTGAGCCGCGTCGCGTTATCGCGCTCATAGACCGGGACCCGGAGTTCAAGACCGACCGCATGGTCAGCGCATTGGTGGACTTTGGCGAGGGCCGGCGCCTGGACTTCACGGTCTCCACACAATCCGTGCCCTACCAACGTGTACAGATATGCGGAACCAAGAAGCGCATTGAGATCCAGATTCCTTTCAATGCGCCCCTGGGCGGCTCCTGCGAGGTGTATTCCGACGACGGCACCTGCCTCGATGGGCAATCCACCACCACGGAAACTATCCCCGCCTGCAACCAATACACCTTGCAAGGCGACGCGTTTTCGCGCGTCGTGCGCGGCGAGATCAGCCTGCCTTACGGCGTGGAAGACGCCATTCGCAATATGCGGGTGATTGATGCTTTGTTTGAGTCTGAGAAAACCGGTGCATGGGTCACCATCTGAGGAGCTGAATGATGAAGATAAAGGTTGTTCCCTGGGCAATCATTGCCGGCCTTGCGTTGCCAGTGATTCAGCTCGCCCGTGCCGCCGATGCCAGCGGTAAACCTTCCGCCCCTAACCCGCCCATTCCGCGGTTTGTCGAAGAGACCGATATTGCCGGACTGCAGAGCCGCTTTGAAGGCCAGGATGAGTTCATGGTCGGAGGCGGTGTGGCGGTTTTTGACTGCGACAACGACGGCTTGCCCGAGTTGTATGTCACCGGTGGCCAGAACAAGGCCAAGTTTTATCGTAACAAGAGCAGCCGCGGCGGCCAGCTCAAGCTGCAGGAAGAGCGCTCAGGTCTGGAGCTGACCCTGGCTACCGGAGCCTATCCCATCGACATTGATGCAGACGGCAACGCCGATCTGGTCGTGCTGCGCGTAGGCGAAGTTGAGGTCTTCAAAGGCTTGGGCGCCTGCAAGTTTGAGCGTGCCAATAGCACCTGGAACATCCCCAACAACAATGACTGGCACACCGCCTTCTCCGCTACCTGGGAGAAAGGCCAGTCCATGCCCACTTTGGCGTTCGGCACGTATTACGACCGCAGCCGGCCAGACTTTCCGTGGGGCACGTGTACCCCGGGCTGGCTCTTGCGCGCTGACGAATCCGGCAAAAAGTATGCAGCGCCCGAATTGCTCAAGCCCAGTTACTGCGCTTTGTCCATGCTGTTTTCTGACTGGAACCGCAGCGGCCAGGCTTCGTTGCGGGTGAGCAATGACCGCGAGTACTACCAGGGCGGCCAGGAGCAATTGTGGAAAGTGGCACCCGGCAAGCCTGCCCAGCAGTACACCACCGAAGAAGGCTGGAAGCAATTGCAAATTTGGGGCATGGGTATTGCCAGCCACGATGTGGACCGTGACGGTTTCCCCGATGTGTTCCTCACCAGCATGGCGGACAACAAGTTCCAGAAGCTCGAAGGAGACGCCTCGCGCCCAAGTTACATCGACCAGGCCTACAAACGCGGTATCACCGCGCACCGGCCGTATGTGGGTGGCGACATTTACCCTTCTACCGCGTGGCATGCGCAGTTTGCTGATGCCAACAACGATGGCATGGCGGACTTGTTCGTGGTCAAAGGCAATGTGTCCACCATGCCCGGCTTTGCAACCCTGGACCCTAACAACTTGCTGCTCCAGCAAACCGACGGTCGCTTTTTCGAAGCCGGCCAGCTCGCCAACGTAGCCAGCTACAAGCGCGGCCGGGGCGGAATGATGGCCGATTTGAATGGCGACGGTCTGCTCGATATGGTGGTCGTCAACCGTTGGGACAAGGCCCAACTCTGGCGCCATGTGGGTGCGGGTACTGCGGCAAAACCTGCGCCTATGGGCCATTGGCTACAACTGCGCCTGAAGCAAAGCGGCGGTAACCGCGACGCCATAGGCGCTTGGGTGGAAGTGGAGCAGGGCGACAAGATCACGCGCGAAGAACTCACCATCGGCGGCGGACACGCCAGCGGACACTTGGGGTGGATGCATTTCGGACTGGGTCAATCCAACGCTGCCAAATTTCGCGTGCAGTGGCCCGGTAGCGGGTGGAGCGAATGGCAGAGCGTTACCGCCGACGACTTCTACCTTGTCGACAAAGAAGCCGGCATCAGCCGCTGGAAGGCACCATGAACATGAACACCCTTTTCAACCTATCCCGCTTGTCATCTGGCTTGCTGACCGTGGCAGCGGCAGCCTGCTTGACTGGCGCCGCTCTGCCCGCTTCAGCGCAACCGGAAACCCCCGTTGCTGCCAAGCCGGCATCGGCCTTCAGCTCAGGAGTGGCGTATGACTGGTATGCACTCACACTGCAGCTCATCCAACAGACGCCGGGCTTCAGCCCACCGGTGGCGGCACGCGCCATGGCCTATATCAGCCTGAGCCTGTATGAGTCGGTCGTACCTGGCATGCCGGGCTACCAAAGCCTTGCCGGCCAGCTGAACGACCTGAGCTCGCTGCCCTGGGCACAGCCGGACGAACCCCTGCACTGGCCCACTGTGGCGAACGCCTCCATGGCAACCATGGTGCGCATGATGTTCCCTACCGCCACCGCAGAAAACAAGGCCCGCATTGACTTGCTGGAGCGCAGCCTGCCACTGAAGTACACGCAGGACTTTGACCCCAACACCATCACTGCAGACATCACCAACCGCTCCGAGACCTTCGGCAAACTGATGGCCATGGCCATCATGACGTGGGCCCGTACCGATGGAGGGCACGAGGCTTGGGGCCCGGTTCGGCGCTCGCGCGCGATTTATGTTCCTCCCAGTGGAACCGGCAAATGGACGGCGACGCCTCCCGCCTTTGCCGCGCCGCTGTTACCTTACTGGGGCCAAAACCGGCCCTTTGTGATGAAGACGGCTGCCGAGTGCCCAGCGCTGCCGCCGCCCACCTACTCTGAGGACCAAGGCTCCGCCTTCTACAAGGACGGAATGGAGGTCTATCAAATTGCCAAAACAGTGACCCAGGAACAGAGGCAGTTTGCGCTGTATTGGGCCGACGATGCCGGCAAAACACCGACACCCGCCGGGCATTGGACCTTCATCACCAACGACTTGCTCAGGGCACGCAAGGCCGACCTCGGGACGGCAGCAGAAACGTTTGCACGCCTGAACATGGCGATGTCCGACTCCTTTGTCGCTGCATGGGCCACCAAGTATTCGCTGAACGTGCTCCGCCCGGTGACCTACATCCAGTTGGTCATCGACAGCAATTGGGCGCCCACCTTGTTGCCGACCCCACCGTTCCCTGACCATCCTTCGGGTCACGCAGTGCAGTCGAGCTCAGCGCAAGCAGTGCTTAGCAAAGTGTTTGGTGCAAACACAGAGTTTATTGATAACACCCACAACGATCGCGGCTGGGGCCCTCGTACCTTCAAGAGCTTCAAAGCAGCCGCGGACGAGGCAGCCATGTCACGTGTGTATGGCGGCATCCATTACCGCTTCTCGTCCGAGGGCGGCAAGCCGCAGGGGCTGTGTGTGGCGAACAAGGTGTTGGCACTGAAGTTCAAGCCCTGAACCCGTGGGCTGAGCGCCGCACCTGCGTCGCTTAGCCCACTACCAGAGCCAGGGCGGCGTAGTCGCCCACTTTCTCACCCAGGCCCGCCGGCACGATCTCCACGCCATCGGTCAGGGCGGGCAACTTGCCCTTCAATGCGGATTGAAGTTTGGGCAAGAGGTAGTCGCGGTTGTGCCAGAACACACTGCCGCCCACGCTGATGCGCTGCAGATCCAGGGTCGCAACCATGTTGTACAAGGTGCGGCCCATCACATCGCAAAGATCATCCACAATAGCCACAGCGCCCGTATTACCTGCGCGAGCAGCTATAAAAAGCGTAGCAGCATCAGAAAAACCCTGCGCTCCGAAACGACGCGGAATGGCGTTGCCTGCCACCAGACCTTCCACGTCACCCACGTTGCCACAGCCGCATAGCGCGTCATTGTTGGAATTCACAAAAGTGTGGCCCGCGTGGCCTGCGTTGCCATTCTTGCCACGCAGGATGTGGCCATCCACACACAAGCCCATGCCGATCCCGGTACTCCAAGTCACGTAGGCGCAATTCGCCACACCCTGCAGCGCGCCCCATCGACGCTCAGCCTCCAGAGCACCCACGCCATCGTTCTCCACTCGCACGTTGGGAAAAGCTGCCTTCAATGGGGCTTCCAGTAATGCAGTGGCCCAGTCGTTGGGTAAACCACGCGCCTTGCCGGCGAGACCACCGCAGATATTCGGCCCCGCCAGTTCCACCAGACCGTGGTTCATCACAAAAGGTCCGCAAGTGGCCACGCCAACCGCACCGATGTCAGCCACTGCAACACCAGCCAGTGCACAGCTTTCGCCGACCATGCGGATGATCTGGCGGGCGAGCGCGTCGTTATTGCCCTCTTTGGCAGTAGGTTCGGAGACTTTGCCCCGCACGCCGGCCGCATCGGCAATATTGACTGCCACCTTGGTGCCGCCAATGTCGACACAAGCGACGGGGGCGCTGCCGGGGGCGATGTTCAATTCAATGTCGTGGGTCAATGCCATGCTGCAGTCGCTCTCAATTCAGGAAACTAACAAATGTTGGGGTTCAGTTTCGACCGTAGTCGTCCTGGAGGCGCACGATATCGTCCTCACTCAGGAAACTACCGAACTGTACTTCCACAATCTCTACGGGGTGGTCGGTGAGGTTGGTCAGCCGGTGCACCTGCCCGATAGCAATGTCGCAGTATTCACCAGGCTTCAGATCAAACTGGCGGTCGTCCAGTGTCACACGTGCGACCCCTTCAGTGACCACCCAATGCTCCGCACGCTGAGAGTGCTTTTGCAAACTGAGTTGCTGCCCAGGGTACACACCGATACGCTTGATTTTGCTCCCCGGAACCTCAGAGAGGGTCTCGTACCAACCCCAGGGGCGCATGCTGCGTTCGATAGTCTCGGTTCGCAAGGTGGTTTGCATGGTTACACAATCTTTAATGCGGCGCGCCGATCCTACCCCGCAACTCCCTGCTGGTGTTACGGGGTTGTTACCGCGGGATATCAGAATGCGGGAAACACGTGGGCAGCTCCGCGGGCCGAAACCAACACCCGTGCGCCCACGGCAGGCGCTTCCAAGCCCGCGCTGTGTACATGCACTTTTTCACCGCTGCTGCAGCTGTCCAGCTGAACGACCAATTCGCACACAGCACCACAGAAGTCGGCTTCAACCACCGTGCCTACGCAGGGCTGTCCAGCTCCTGCAGGCGTTGGCTCTGGAGGCCATGCACTTACTGAGAGCTGTTCGGGGCGCAACATAATCCGGCCCGCTCCAGTACGCAGATGGTCTTGCGTTGGCAAGCGGCCCAAAACGCAGTCTGCCCAACCAGCCGACAGATTGGCATCCAACACCACCGCATCACCCAAAAAGCTGGCCGTGACCGGATCATTCGGGCGCAGATACAAGTCCAGTGGCGTGCCCACCTGCGCGAGCAAACCGCTACGCATCACGGCGACCTGGTCTGCAAAAGACAAGGCTTCGGCTTGATCATGCGTGACCAGGATGGTGGTGATGCCCGCGTCTTGCAAGAGCTGGGCAACCGCCTTGCGCGTAGACGCACGCAGGCCCGTGTCCAACGCAGAAAACGGCTCGTCTAGAAGCATCAGCTTGGGCCGCTGCGCCAATGCACGCGCCAGAGCCACGCGCTGCTGCTGTCCTCCGGAAAGCTCATGTGGGCGACGTTGCAGCATGGCGCGGTCCAGAGAAACCATGTCCATCAGTTCACCAATGCGCGCCTTGCGGTCAGGTGCCCATTTGTCCAGCCCGAAGCCCACGTTGTCCGCCACGCTCAAATGTGGAAACAGCGCTCCGTCCTGCGGCACGTAGCCGATGCCACGTTGGTGGGCAGGCACAATGGCCGGGCCATCCGCGAGCACATCACCCTGCAACACCACGCGCCCTGCGTCCGGCGCCTCAAAGCCGGCAATGATGCGCAACAGGCTGGTCTTGCCGGAGCCCGAGGGTCCCACGATCGCGGTGCGGCTGCCGCGCGGCACGCTAAGCTGAATGCCCTTGAGGGCCGCCACATTTCCATACGATTTGTGCACACCGTGCAATTCAAGAGTCGTCATCGTCCCGCCATGCGTCGAGATTGGAGGTAAAGCATCCAGGTCAGCGGGAGCGACATCAGCACCATCAGCAGCGCATAAGGCGCGGCGCCGGCATAG
Organism: Comamonadaceae bacterium; assembly: GCA_027488985.1. Lineage (GTDB taxonomy): Bacteria > Pseudomonadota > Gammaproteobacteria > Burkholderiales > Burkholderiaceae_C > Allorhodoferax > Allorhodoferax aquaticus. Next base: position 77,718 of record JAIYAR010000006.1, read on the forward strand.
TCGATTTCCGAGCTGTGGGACCAAAAAGCGGTCGCCAGCGTCTGCGTGCCATTGGGGGCCAGCAACAAGGTGGCCGTGAGTTCAGTGGTAATGGCCAAGAACACCATGGCATAACCCGATGCTGCCCCGGGTGCGGCCAAGCGCATGGTGATCTGCCATAGGACCTGCAAGGGTGTGCGCCCAAGGCTGCGTGCGGCTTGCTCCAGCTCCATGGGCGCTTGGGCAATGCCGGCGCGCAGGCTCACCAGCGCGCGCGGCAAAAACATGAGCGCATAGGCCAGCAATACGGTGAACACTGTCTGGTACAGCGGCAGCGCCACCCGCACGGTGATAGTGACCAAAGCCAGCGCCACCACGATGCCGGGCAGTGCGCCGGTCAGGTAATTGGCACCCTCCACCCAACGCTGCACTTTGCCGGGCGAGCGGATGGACAGCCAGGCCATGGGCAAAGCAGCCGCCGTGGTGAGCAAGGCCCCCAATCCTGCCAGCAGCAATGTTTGCCACAGGGCCGGAGCCAGCTCCTTGAAGTTCCACACCTCTGTGCCGCCTGCCCACAGCCAGCGGATCAAGGTGACTAGCGGCACGCCCAGTGACAACAAGGCCGTCATCGCAGGCAGAAGCAGGCACAGTGAAGTCCAGCGGCCCAAGGCTCGAACCGGCACTTGTCGGGCTGAACCCGCGCCCACCCGCGCATAACGCTCCCGTCCGCGGGTGCCGGCTTCCATTCCCAGCAACACAAAGCAGCACAACACCAACACCCCAGCCAGCATGTTGGCGGCCGGGCCGTTGTAAGTGGACTGGAACTGGTCCACGATGGCAGTAGTGAAGGTATCGAAGCGGATGGTCACAAACAATCCGTATTCCGCCAGCAAATGCAGCCCCACCAAGAGCGCGCCGCCCCAGATGGCGAGCCGCAGCTGCGGGAGCACCACTTTGACAAAGACGGCCCAAGGGCCATAACCCAGCGAAGCCGCCGCGTCTTCCATGGCCGGGTCCAGACGGCGCAATGCGGCCGCGATGGGCAAATACACAAACGGGAAATACGCCACCAGCGAGATCAGCACCGCCGCCCACAGACCGTGCATGCCGGGCGCCACACTGATCCATGCGTAGCTGTGCACGAATGCCGGAACCGCCAAGGGCGCAGCCGCCAACCACGACCACCAGCGCGCACCGGGCACATCCGACCGCTCGGTCAACCAAGCCAAAGCCAGCGAGAGCAGGATGGTCAGTGGTACGGTGAATGCGACCAACATCGCGGTATTGATCAGCAACTCACCAACCCGGGGACGGAAGACCAAGGCCGCCACGGTTTGCCAACCACTCTGGAAAGCCACCCACGCGACAAACCCCAGTGGCAACAGGGCAAACAAAGACACAAACAACGCTGCCAGCGCTACCCAAGACAAACGCCCCTGGCGTGCAGGGCCAGCCAAGGGCGCCGGGACACGCAGCGCGATAGAGGTCACGGGGTATTCACAACAAGCCGGCCTGAGTCATCAGGTCGGACACTTTGCGGCTGTTGAGTTTGGCGGGCTCTACCTTGGGAGACTGCAAATCCGCCAAAGGCACAAGGCTGCGGTGAGAAGCAGCACCTTGGCCAACGGCATATTCGAACGACGTGCCTGTGCGCAAAATTTCTTGGCCGCCTTTACCTGTGATCCATTTCACAAAGGCTTGGGCCTCCGCCTTGTGCTTGCTGGAGGCCAGCACGCCCCCACCGGAGATGCTGACGAAGGCACCCGGGTCTTCATTGCGGAAATAATGCTGGCCGACCTTCTCGCTGTTCTCACCGGTCTTGGCCATGTCGCCGTAGTAGTAATAGTGATAAATCACTGCGCTGTCGACCTGACCCGCGTTGACCGCCTTCATGGCAAGGCTGTTGCCTTTGAAAGGCACCACGTTTTCTTTCATGCCTTTGAGCCAGGCCAAGGTTGCCGCCTCGCCCTTGAGCTCCAGGATGGCGCTCACGATGGCTTGGAAATCTGCGCCCGCAGGTGTAGCGGCCCAACGCCCTTTCCACTCAGGCTTGGCAAGGTCCATGATGGACTTGGGCAACTGGTCTTTGGAGAATTTTGTTTTCTTGTAAACAAATACCGTGCTGCGCGCCGCAATGCCGACCCAACGCCCATGGGCCGTCCGGTAGGCAGGAGCCACCTGGTTGATGGCGGCGGGGTCTAGCGGTGTGAATAAACCTGCACCGTCCACCAGGGTCATGGCAGGAGAGTTTTCTGTCAGGAACACGTCTGCTGGGGACGCGGCTCCCTCTTGCAGCAGCTGGTTACCCAACTCGGTGTCGCTGCCTTGGCGCAAGGTCACCTTGATTCCGGTTTCTTTGGTGAAGGCTTCAGCCCAGGCTTGTGTCAGGCTGGCATGTTGCGCGTTGTAAACCAGAATGCCCTCTACAGAAGGTGATTGGGCTTGGGCGCTGACACCCAAGGCGGCCGTGGTGACGGCTACCGATACCAAACGGGACAAAGAAGTCAGGAAAGAACGTTTCATGAATCAGGCTTAAAGAAGAAATCCGGAGGGAAAAATACCAACCAAAACACAAATAGCAACAATTCGCATTTAGATTGTAGCCTGCAACTCGGGGTGGCGCTTGCCCTTTCCGCCGACGTTTGCGGCAGATCAAGGTTTCCCTTCAAAGCCTGTGCGTTCGGTCCCCGCGGGCAAAACCCAAAAGAGATGCCTCCACACCGCGCCCCAACGCCACGACCTTGAACAACTCCCCCATTTCGTGCTCCATGAGCAACTTCTGCGCTGCGACCCGCGACTGCAAGGACTCAGACTGCATGGCCTCCACCAAGCCGCAATTCATCAGGAAGTGAGCTTGGTTGGTGTAGCCCAACACGTCCAATCCCGCGTCCTGCGCGGCCACCGCAATACCGGTGAAGTTCACGTGCGCAGTAATGTCTTTGAGGCCCACATCACTCAAGGGGTCAGCGTCCGCCTTGTGGGCGCGGTGGCACATGACCGTGCCACCGGAGCGCTGTACATGGTAGTACTCACTCTCCGGGAAACCATAGTCCAGCAGGAAAGCAGCGCCTAACTTCAGGTGGTCGGCCAGAGTGCGAACAAAAGCTTCGCCTTGGGGGTGGATCTCCGTCAGGTAGTCATGTTCGCCATCAATCTCAACAGGCGGGCGCAAGGCAGTGGGCTTGTCGGCCCAGACCAATTGGCCCTTCGCCATGGCCACACCGCGCTCGTGCCAGATCCTGCCCACGCGGGCCAACAACTGCACCGGCATGGCGTCAAGCACCTCATTGCCCACCACCACGCCGCGTATCCGGTCTGGCAACGCGCTTGCCCATTGCACCTTGCCGAGGTGGGCCGCCAAACGCTCACGCTGGCGTGCTTTCAGGGAATCTGACAGATCCACAATCGTGTAAGAGCGCACCCGGTCGCCCAAAGCGTCTAGCAACTGCAACGCCAGTGCCCCGGTGCCTGCGCCGAACTCCCAGACCTCGTCGGTGCCTGTGGTCTCCAGCACCTGCGCTACCTGGCGAGCCAGCGCCGGGCCGAATAGCGGGCTGATTTCGGGGGCCGTAACAAAGTCGCTGCCGGCACCTTCGACCCCTGCTTCACCCACCAGCCCTTGGGGCATCTGGCCGAATTTGGTGGATCCGTTGGCGTAGTAGCCCCAACCCGGCGCATACAAAGCCAGGGCCATAAAAGTGTCAAATCCAATCCATCCGCCCGCCTTTTCGATGGCATCCGCGATAATTCGGGTCAAGTTGGCCGGAATACTCTCCGTCGTGGACATGGGCATGGGTCTCGTGTTGCGTAAAGCCAAGGATTATCTTTCCCCCCACGCCCCCTCCCTTTTTCAGGATGCAATTGTGTTGAAGCGCGTACTTGTCACCGGTGGTGCCCATCGTTTGGGTGCACTCCTCTGCGCCCGTTTTGCCGCGGCGGGGTGGGAGGTGTGGTGCCATTACCAACGCAGCGCTGAGGCGGCCGAAGCGCTGTGCGCAGGACTGCGCGCCCAAGGGCATGAGGCCCACGCTATCCATGCGGACCTGTCAAATGAAGGCAGCCGCCAGGCCGTGATTGCAGAAATTGCCGCCAAGTCCGGCCCGCTGCACTGCCTGGTGAACAACGCCTCCAGCTTTGAGCCCGACAGTGGCGACGCCATCGACACCGAAGGCGCGCGCCAGCAGCTGGAAGTCAACCTCATGGCCCCCTTGTCCCTCTCGCGCTGGATGGCTAACAGCCTGGGTGCGGACGCTACCCCGGGCGCGCACAGCATCATCCATGTGCTGGACCAGAAGGTGTTCAACCTCAACCCCGACTATTTTTCCTACACCGTCAGCAAGCTGGCGCTGGAACGGGCAGTTGCATTGCAAGCCCAGGCGCTGGCCCCGGCCGTACGCGTGTGTGGTGTGGCCCCTGGCCTGATGTTTTTGAGCGGCCCGCAAACCCAGGACAACTTCGACAAGGCCGCGCGCGTCAACCTGTTGCGCGAACCCATAGACCCCGGCCAAGTCGCTGCAACCTGCCTGTTTTTGGCCGAGAACCCCTGCATCACTGGTAGCACCTTGTGTGTGGACAACGGCCAACATTTGGTCCCGTTGGCCCGCGATGTGATGTTTGCCGTGGAAACCCCTTCTGTGAAAGACACCCCATGAGCCACGATCCCTTGGTGACCCTGGCACTGGAATGCCGTCGCCTTTTTTTGCGGGACCACGAAGTGCAAGTTCACATAGGCGCCCATGACTTTGAAAAAGGCGTGTCACAGCGCTTGATTTTCAATGTGGAATTGTTCGTGCCCTATGAGGGCAGCACGCCTGTTTCTGACAGTTTGGCCGAAGTGGTGGACTACGACTTTGTGCGCGAACTCATTGCCCGCCGCATTGCGCGTGGCCATGTCGAACTGCAGGAAACCCTGTGCGACGAACTGGTGCAACAACTGCTGGCCCACCCGCGGGTGCGCGCCGTACGCCTGTCTACCCAAAAACCTGACGTGTACCCCGACTGTGCGGGCGTGGGCGTCGAAGTCTTCCGCATGAAAGACGCCAATGCCTGATAACCACATGAAGGCCACTACCGGTCACCAAACCCTGACCCTCACGGGCCTGCGCTTTGACGCCAACCTCGGCATCCTGGAGTCGGAGAAAGTCGCACCCCAGCCCATCCAGGTGGACGCCGAGCTGAGCCTGGGCACACAGCCCCTGCTGCCGCATGACGACGACATCAACCACGTGCTGGACTACCGCAAGGTGCGCCAGATCATCATTAGCGAATGCACGGCCGAGCACGTGAACCTGCTGGAAACGCTGATCGGCAAGCTGGCCCACCGGCTAATGCAGCTGCCCGGCGTGCTGGGCGTGCGCGTCAAGATCGCGAAACTGGAAATTTTTGAAGACTGTGAAGTTGCCATCCGCATGGAAGCCGGGCAGTGGTAAGCCACCCCGCCATAGCACCAACGCAACAAGGAGAGAAGCATGAACGCTACATGGGTTGAAGAAGACACCACCACCGAAGCGGCAGACGCCGCTGCGAACCGCAACAAAGAACTCAAGATCGAGCGCGAAACCCACAAGCTGGAAAAGCGCCTGTGCCGCCAGATGGGCCAGGCCATCATCGACTTCAACATGATTGAAGAAGGCGACCGCGTGATGGTCTGCATGTCCGGCGGCAAAGACAGCTACGGCATGCTCGATATCCTGCTCAAGATGCAGCAGCGCGCACCCATCAACTTCGAGATCGTGGCGGTCAACCTCGACCAGAAGCAACCCGGCTTCCCTGACCACATCCTGCCCGAGTACCTGGCCAAGCTGGGTGTGGAGTTCCACATCGAGACGCAGGACACCTACTCCATCGTCAAGCGCAACATCCCCGAAGGCAAGACCATGTGCAGCCTGTGCAGCCGTCTGCGCCGGGGCATCTTGTACAACGTGGCGCGCAAGCTCAAGTGCAACAAACTCGCGCTGGGCCACCACCGCGACGACATGTTGCAGACCTTCTTTCTGAACATGTTCTTTGGTGGCAAGCTCAAAGGCATGCCGCCCAAGCTCACCAGCGACAACGGTGAGTTTGTGGTCATCCGCCCGCTGGCCTATGTGGCAGAGAAAGACCTGATCCGCTGGGCCGCACATCGCGAGTTCCCCATCATCCCTTGCTCTCTGTGCGGCAGCCAGACCAACCTGCAACGGGTGCAGATCGGCAACATGCTGCGCGACTGGGAAAAGCAATACCCCGGCCGTGCGGAAACCATGTTCACTGCGCTGCAAAACGTGGTGCCGTCGCACCTGATGGACCACACCAAGCACGACTTCAAAAGCATCCGTCCCACCGGCATTGCTGACGAGAATGGCGACAAGGCCTTTGACGCCGAAGACCTGCCCGCCCCCACCCTGCCCAGCCTTTCCGGGCTGCCCGGTGTGCAAGTCGTAAACCTGTAAAGCACTGCCCTAGATTGACACCCGAGAAGCGCACCATGCCTCACCTCTTTCACACGCTAGCACGATGGGCTGCTCTGGCAGCCTTGGTTGGCCTGACCGGCTGCTCCATGCCGCGCATGATCGACAGCGATGTGCAAAGTTTTGCCGGCGCGACGCTGCCGGCCAGCAATGCGGAATTCCGGTTTGAACGCCTGCCCTCGCAGCAACAAAACCTGGGCTTACAGGACACGCTGGAGAGCATGGCGCAAGAAGCCTTGGAACGCGTGGGCCTGAACCGCAATGACACTTCAGGCCGCTATCTGGCGCAAGTCGGCTTGGGCGTAGACAACATCCGCAACCCGCACTACCGCCCGCCCCGCCCCCGCCTGGTGCGGGGAGCCGATGGCAAGTTGTACGAAGAATGGCCTGTGATGCCGGACATTGAAGTGCCCTGGTTCCGCCACCGCGTGCACCTGACCCTGCGCGACAGCAGCACCAGCCAAGTAGCCTATGAGACGACCGCCATCTTTGACGGCCCCTGGCGCGACACCCTGAACCTCGTACCGCCCATGCTGGAAGCCGCGCTCAAGGACTACCCCAACCCCGGCAACAGGCGTGTGGTGGTGGAGCTGCCCGCCCCCGGAAAAGAGAACCCCTGAATGCCCGTAACCCGCATCATCGCCGTGCGCCACGGCGAAACCGCCTGGAATGTAGACACCCGCATCCAAGGCCAACTCGACATTGGCTTGAACGAGCGCGGTCTCTGGCAAGCCGAGCGCGTGGGCAAGGCTTTGGCGGAGGAAGCGATAGACCGGATTTACAGCAGCGACCTGCAACGCGCCCACACCACCGCGCAGGCCATTGCGCGCCACACGGCCCGCCCGACAGCACGCGAAGTGCAATTGCACACCGGTCTGCGTGAGCGTGGTTTTGGTACCTTTGAGGGCGAAACTTGGGCTGACATTGCCGAGAAGTGGCCTGACGAGTCACGCAGATGGAAGCAGCGCGACCCCCACTTCGCCCCGCCGGGCGGAGAAACCCCGACCGAGCTGATGGCGCGTGTGCAGACCACGGTGGACGACATTGCCTCCCGACATCCCGGCGAACACATCGTGCTGGTGGCCCACGGAGGTGTGATGGACATGCTCTACCGCTTAGCCACCCGGCAGGAGCTGCATGCTCCGCGCACTTGGCACTTGGGCAACGCGGCCATCAACCGGCTGCTGTGGACGCCGGATGGCCTGAGCCTGGTAGGTTGGGGCGATGCGCGCCATCTGGAAGACGACTTGCTGGACGAAACCACCGCCTGAGGCACTAACGGATTCCGCCATGCTTCATTACGTGCTGCACGCCGGCTCAGTCCCTTGGCAAGACCAACTGCTGTATGCCGGCCTCATCGTCGCGGTCATCGCTGCAGTGTTCATCGGTCTGTGGTGGCACAAGCGGGCAAGCCGCCCGCAACAAGGTGATTTTGCAGCATTGGTCCAACAAGGCAATGTGGCCGAAGCACTGGAGGCCCAAGCACAAAGCCCACTGGCCGATGCGGCTGATGCCTGGCAGGAAACCCGGCACACCATGGAGAACGTCAAGACGGGCGTAGAGCGCTTCTTGGCGCTGATCTGGTCGCTGCTCTCCGGATTGCTCTTTTTGATCAGCGTATCTGCCGTTATCGGTTTTGCATGGGATTTCCCCGCAGTGGATTGGAGTCTGTTGGCCTTCTACGGAGTGCTCAGCGTTGTCGCCGGCTGGTTCACCCGGGTGCAGTGGCGCGATTTTCGTGGCCGGAAATAGACGCGCCCCTCCAGCGCGGACTAGGGTTCCCCCGATCGGCACCAAGCGCTTGCTCGGCAAAAATGCGGCATGAGCAAAATCATCGTTTTCGCCACCCCGGTTTTCTTTCTCCTTATCGCTTTGGAATTTGCGTGGAGCCGCCGCGCCTCGGCACGCGTGCCCGTCACACGTGCATTCCGGCTGAACGACGCCATCAACAGCATCAGCCTCGGCATCCTGAGCCAGGTGGCGGGCGTGCTGACCAAAGTGCTCACCGTGGGCATTTATGCCGCAGTGTTCAATGCAGTGGCTTTGTACCCCGACCTCGCTTTCTGGAGCACCTGGTACGGCGTGGTGCTGGCCTTGGTGTTTTACGATTTTTGCTACTACTGGCTGCACCGCGCCGGCCACGTGGTGGCCTTGTTCTGGGCGGCCCATGTGGTGCACCACCAAAGCCAGCACTACAACCTCTCGACCGCGCTGCGCCAGACCAGCAGCGGGGCATTTTTCGGCTGGGTGTTTTACCTGCCCATGGCAATAGCCGGGGTTCCACCACTGATTTTCGGCATCGTGGCGCTGATCGACCTGCTTTACCAGTTCTGGGTGCACACCGAGCAGGTGGGCAAACTAGGCTGGTTTGACCGCGTGTTTTGCTCACCCAGCAACCACCGGGTGCACCATGCGGTGAACGACCCTTACATCGACAAAAACTATGGCGGCATCCTCATGGTGTGGGACCGCATGTTCGGCACCTTCCGCGAAGAAGATGAGCCTTGCGTTTACGGCACCCGCGGCGCGCTCAACAGCTGGGACCCGGTATGGGCGAATGCCGAGGTGTACTGGGGTCTGGCCAAAGACAGCTGGGCTACCCGCCGCTGGATCGACAAGCTGAGGGTCTGGTTCATGCCGCCGGGCTGGCAACCGGCAGACTTGGCCGCTGCACACCCCAAGCCCCCATTCCGCCTCGAGCAGGTGCAGACCTTCAACCCGCCCTTGACCACCGCCCAACAGTGGTTTGCCGGCTTGCAGTTTTTGGGCTTGCTGGGTGCTGTGGCTGCATTTTTGTGGATCGCAGACAGCCTGAGCTTTACCGATGCTGCGCTCTATGCGACTGGTTTGTTTGCCTCGGTATGGGCAGTGGGCCGCTTCATGCAACATGGCCTCGCCATGCTGGAGGTGCTGGCAGTAGAAGCTGCCGTTTGGGCAAGTCTGAGCGCAGTAGATCTGCTGCCCGGCCACCTGCTCGCCAAGCCGCTGGTCATGACACTTGCTATTATTTTCGTAGCGACTCGCGCATATTCCATGAGCGCCAATGGCCAAAAACACTCACAATCTACCGCACTGCTACTGGCTTCGTTGGTGTTTTCATTGGCGGGTGATGTGTTCTTGATGCTGCCGGGCGACTACTTTATCCCTGGGCTGGCAGCGTTTCTGGTAGCACACGCCTTCTACATCGCTCTGTTCCGGCAGGATGCACCCTGGTTTGCCAACCGCCGCGCATTGCAAGCGGTGCTCGCCTTCGGCGCCGGGGTCTATGCCTTGCTGTGGAGCCACTTGCCCGACGTGGGCCTGCAAATCGCCGTAGCGGCATACATCACAGTGATATGCCTGATGACGTCCCAAGCCTTGGGACGGGTCAGCACATTGGGCGATACCGCCGCGGGGCGCGTGGCATTGGGTGCCTGCATCTTCATGGCGAGTGACGCGTTGATCGCAGTCAACAAGTTCCTGATGCCAGTGCCGCTGGCCTCATTCTGGATTTTGGTGACTTACTTTGCGGCGCAGTTGCTGATCGTGCACAGCAGTGTTGAGGCGATAAAAAAATGAGTGCCAATGGGAACTCAGGGTTTTTTGACTTGACTCAAAAACCGTCCATAGACGTGGCGTGATCCCTCTTCCGTCAAGTATCGCGTTGTTCTATAGATGATGTGACCATCAAGCGTAAGCTTGCAAGTGCTTGAATCGCACAAGGTCTCATGAGCGTCAAATATGGAGATGTCCCGCTGTCGAAGCATCTCCATTACTTTCACTCTGTCGTCGGTATAGGTAGCACTGAGCTCACTCACCGGCAACTCGCATGCCTTCTCAATCTGGGGACGAAGGGGCGGCATCCCCACACACAAAATGGGTGCAAACGGTAGCGATGGCGGCTCCAGCACATACAGCACTTTCCGTCGCCCGTTATTGACAAAGTAATCGAGGGTGGGTTCCAAGCGCTCAGCGATATCCGGTTGCATTTCATGTGGCAACCTGAAAGCAAAAACAACTTGAGGTCCATTCACGTCTGCACCAACATCCTGCAGGAGGGAGTTGAGGCGCAGCCCAACATCATCCTCATAAGAATTCAACTGTGATGCCTCCAAAAGCAGCGGAGCCACTCCGGGCCATCCCACCATCGCCAGATTTTTCCCGGCTTCGGCATAGGCCTGAGCCATGCCTGGAAAGGCGTTGTGTCCCATGCTGTCACCCAGCAAAATCACATCGATCGGCCGCTGCTCATCTTGAATTCTGCAGAACTTCGGCTTGTACTTTTCGAACCGTACCAGACACCCCTCAGAAGACTCTGCAGGTACGCCACCTATGTTTTCGATCACCATCCGCTCGCGAAAATCCAAACCATGGCGCACAAAAATATTCCATCCCACAAAGCCGGTCAGGGCCATGCAAATCATCAGCCCCGCCGCGCCCGCCCTCAGCGGCAATCGCTTTGCCGGCTCTTCAATCAATTGAAATGTCAAGGCAGCAAGAAGAATGCTTACCGGAACAACGGCCCATGGGCTCCAAGGAAACATGACTTCCCAGCCCAAAGTACGGACAAAGTACAAAAGTGGCCAATGCCACAGATAGATAGAAAAACTCCACTTGCCCAAATGGACCAATAGCGGTGACGACAATACATTGTGATTTACCCATGTATGCGGTCCGGCTGCGATGACCGCCATCGCACCAAGGACCGGGATAAAGGCCGCCCATCCGGGGTAGAGAAGGTCATGACTGAAAAATACGGCGGCTGAACCGATCATCGCCAACCCGACAGTTGCACACAGCCCCTTATTGAATCGGCCCGATACCGGAGGCAAAGCGACCAACAACGCACCTGCACACAATTCCCAGGCTCTGGTCGGCAAAAAATAGAACACGTACTGTGGGTAGCCCCAAGAAAGAATTGCTGACAGTAACAATGACAGGGCACCCACACCGGATATGACCGCAAGTAGTCGCTTTTTGTCGCCCCCTCCAACTGTCGAGCCCAATCGCCACGCCGTCCACAGAACCAAAGGCCACACGAAATAGAACTGCTCTTCGATGGCTAAAGACCAAAGATGAAGAAGTGGCTTTTCAACTGATTTGAGATCGAAGTAGCCACCTTCAAACTGATACACGATGTTGGAGACAAAACCGGCACTGGCAGCCACATGTTTGCCCAGCATCATGAACTCATGGGCGAACAAACTATTCCAGCCGACTGCCAGCGTACTCACCAGTACCAAGAGAACAGCAGGGAATATTCTCCGCACCCTTCGAGCGTAAAAATCTACAAAGGAGAAAGATTGAGCCTCCAAGGCAGCAGAAATCAAGCGGGTTATCAGATACCCGGAAATGACAAAAAAAACATCTACTCCTACAAAGCCGCCCGGCATCACCGAGTTACTGACGTGGTAGGTCAGGATCAGGAGAATGGAAACAGCTCTCAGGCCATCTATATCAGCGCGATAAATCATCTAAACCAACACAAAAACTAGTCGCCCAACAAATCCACCGCAGGCCCCGCAGGCGCGGTGACCCCCAGATGCCGGTAAGCGGCCAGGGTTGCAATGCGACCGCGCGGAGTACGCTGCAAGTAACCCTGCTGGATCAGGTAGGGCTCGATCACGTCTTCAATGGTTTCGCGCTCTTCGCCGATGCTGGCAGCTATGTTGTCCAGCCCCACGGGGCCGCCGTCGAAGCGGTGAATCACCGCCTCCAACAGCTTGCGGTCCATCAGGTCAAAGCCTTGCGGGTCCACATCCAGCATGGCCAGCGCGCGGTTGGCTATATCCAGCGTGATCTTGCCGTTGCCCTTCACCTCGGCGTAGTCGCGCACGCGGCGCAGCAGGCGGTTGGCGATGCGCGGTGTGCCGCGCGAGCGGCGGGCGATCTCGAAACCGCCATCCTCGTCCATGGGCACACCCAAGAGGCCCGCACTGCGTTTGACGATGCGTGCCAGCTCTTCATTCGTGTAAAACTCCAGCCGCGCCACGATGCCGAAGCGGTCGCGCAGCGGGTTGGTCAGCATGCCGGCACGGGTGGTGGCGCCCACCAGCGTGAAGGGCTGCAAATCGAGCTTGATGGAGCGGGCGGCCGGACCTCCGCCGATCATGATGTCGATCTTGTAGTCCTCCAGCGCGGGGTACAAGATTTCTTCGACCACCGCAGACAGGCGGTGGATTTCATCGATAAAAAGAACGTCGTTCTTTTCCAGGTTGGTCAATAGCGCGGCCAAGTCCTTGGGCTTCTCCAGCACCGGGCCGGAGGTCTGGCGCAAATTCACACCCAGCTCGTGGGCAATGATGTGGGAGAGCGTCGTTTTGCCCAGGCCGGGCGGGCCGAACAGCAGCACGTGGTCCAGCGCCTCGTCCCGCTTTTTGGCGGCTCCGATAAAAATTTCCAGCTGTTCGCGTACCTTGGCCTGGCCCACATACTCGTCGAGCAACTTGGGGCGCAGGGCGCGTTCGATGGCCTCTTCGCTGTTGGACACGGGCGCGGCCGACACCACGCGGGGTGCGGGCGGCGGGGGAACAGCAAAATCGTCGGTCTGAATGCTCACAGCAGCGGCCTATCCAAGCAGAAAAAACAAGAAACTCCAGCGGGGTGCCCACTATAGCGTGCAGCTTGCTGCGCTCAAGAGAAGGCGGCACACTGCCGATAAGCACCTTATCCCTTTCTGGCGTGCCCCGTAGCCTGCCGGACATTCGCATCTGTGTTTGCTTGAAAGGCAGCGCCCGCCATGCCCATCCGCCCCACCTCTGCCGCGCAGCGCCTGCGCCCCAAGGCCCTGAACGCCTTGCTTCTGGCCGCGCTGTGCTGCGCACCGGCATGGGCCAATGATGTGGAGCCTGCCCCCAAGCCCACCGCCAAAGCGGCCAAGAAAGAGGTGCTCGGCGAGATTTCAGCCACCAGCGCCTCCAACCCCAAAGAGGTGGGTAACCAGCTTCGCGAGGCCCTTGGTACCGAAGTGGCAGGCAAAAAGAAGTTGCTGATCAACGTGTCCAAGGTACCCGGGGGCACCTCCACCCCTGCAGTCAGCAGTAAAAACAGCGGGGGGAGTTCCAACTCCAACATGAGCAGCCGCCAGTACATCCAGGCGCGCGCAGCTGCATTGGCCGGCCACGGTGGAACTGCACAGATAGCGGGTGCGGCTCCGGGAGCTGATGCGCATGGGGGTGACGTCCATTGGGCCTACGAAGGTGAGAATGGCCCCCAAGCCTGGGGCAAGCTCAAGCCCGACTTCAATCTCTGCGCTATCGGCAAACGCCAGTCGCCCATCAACATCGAAGAGGGCAATACCCTGCAAGGTCCGGCGGAGCCGGTGCAGTTCAATTACACGCCCAGCAACGGCACGGTGGTAAACAATGGCCACACCATTCAGGTTGATGTACAGGGCGACAACAGCATCACCGTACGCGGCTCGCGTTACCGGTTGCTTCAATTCCACTTCCACACACCCTCGGAAGAGTCGGTGAACTACAAGCGCTTTTCGATGGTGGCGCACCTGGTGCACAAGAACGACGAAGGCCAGTTGGCCGTAGTGGCGGTGCTGCTGGACCCCGGCACTGCGCCCAACCCGCTGATCGACAAGGTGTGGACCTACATGCCCCTGGACTCCGGCGACCGCGTACGCATGCCGCGTGAGTTGGTCAACATGAACGAGCTGCTGCCTTCGGACCAGCGCTACTACCAGTTCATGGGCTCACTGACCACGCCACCCTGTACCGAGGGCGTTTTGTGGATGGTGCTCAAGCAGCCCATGACTATCAGCCGCAACCAGCTGCGCTTGTTCACCCAGCTGTACCCCATGAATGCCCGCCCGGTGCAAGCACTCAACGCCCGGCCGGTACGCGACGCGCAATAAGCCTTAAGGAACAAAGCGCGGGTGGACGCCCGCCGAATGCTCCGTCAGTTGCGGGTGTAGACGATCTTCTTTTTGCCGGCTTCACAGGTGCCGACCACGCGCTTCTTACCGCTGTCGGCATCGCGATCCACCACGTCCAGAGTGAAGTTCTTGGCCCCATGAGACTCGGCTTTGGCGGCCACTTCGGTTTTGAGCTGTTCGCAGTCTTTGGCGGCCCATGCGTTGCCTGACAAGAGGCCCAAGGCCAACACACTAAAGCACACAGTTTTTTTCATGGGGCGAATCCTCTCTGGTGGAGTACGTCAACAGACACGGCCTCTACGGGCCTGACTGCATGGTAGCCAGACGGCAAAGCACACCCACCTATCGCAAACCCGCACCTGACCTGGCCTAAATCGCTACAAAAAATGTAGCTTCCTGCGCAAATCTGACGTGCGCTAGTGGCCTATTTAGCCAAAGACTTCAGCGCCAGCTTGATACCGTCGCTGACACCCACGTCCTTGGGCAAGGCCTTGAGGGCGGCTGCTGCTTCCTTGTCGCTGTAGCCCAGGGCCAGCAGCGCTTGCAGGATGTCGGACTGCGCATCGCCCGCGGCGCCCATGGGCGCACCGAGGTCTGCACCCAGCTTGCCCTTGAGCTCCAGCAGCAATCGCTCAGCCGTTTTCTTGCCGATGCCCGGCACCTTGATCAGGCGGCCTGCCTCTTGAAGTGTGACCGCTTGTGCCAAATCACCAACGTCCATGCCTGAGAGTACCGACAAGGCCGTACGCGGCCCCACACCGGAGATCTTGATCAACTCGCGGAAGGCCTCGCGCTCAGTGCTGGTGGCAAAACCGTAGAGGATTTGCGCGTCTTCGCGCACCACAAAGTGGGTGAGCAGCGTGACCTTGTGGCCATCAGCCGGCAGGTTGTAAAAGGTGCTCATGGGCACTTGCACCTCGTAACCCACACCGCCGCAGTCGATGATGACTTGCGGTGGGTTTTTGTCGCTGACGATGCCTGTGAGTTTGCCGATCATGGTGCGGAGTCCGGGGTTCTGGGGTGGTGGATGGCCAGCGAGGCCACGGTTCGGATCAAATTGGGGACAATGCAGGGGTAGCGCCTCTGTGGCGCCCCTTCGCAGTCCTCTGCTTTGCCGGATTATCAGCTTGATTCTCAAACACATCTTCACCCCGCTGAACAACACGCGCCTCTCGCACCTGTGCGGCCCCACCGACGAACACCTGCGCACCATCGAGCGCGAGCTGGAAGTCAAAATCGCCCACCGGCATGAACAGTTCAAGGTAGAGGGCGCCAAGGCCAAAGCCCAGCGCGCGATGGAGATGCTGCAGGCCCTGTACGAGATTGCCGGCCGGCCGATTGCGGCCTCTACGGTGCAGCTCATGCTCAGCGGCGATGGTGAGTTGGGCGCCGAGGGCCCCAGCCTTTCCACCCGCCGTGCAGACCTCAAACCCCGCAGTCAGAACCAGGCGCTGTACCTGGACAACATTGCCGAGTTCGACATCACGTTTGGCATCGGCCCCGCTGGTACCGGCAAAACCTATCTCGCCGTAGCTGCCGCGGTGGACGCCCTGCAGCGCAGCTCAGTGCAGCGCATAGTGCTGACCCGCCCCGCGGTGGAAGCCGGAGAGCGACTGGGCTTTCTGCCCGGCGACCTGAACCAAAAGGTGGATCCTTATCTGCGCCCCCTGTACGACGCGCTCTACGACCTGATGGGCTACGACCAAGTGCACAAAGCGTTTGAGCGCCAGCAGTTGGAAATTGCCCCCCTGGCCTTTATGCGAGGGCGCACGCTGAACAACGCGTTTGTCATCCTGGACGAGGCACAGAACACCACGCCAGAACAGATGAAGATGTTTTTGACACGTGTAGGCTTTGGCACCAAGACAGTGATCACCGGCGATCTGACCCAGATCGATTTGCCCAAAGCGCAGATGAGCGGCCTGGTGGAAGCCGAGCGTGTGCTACGCCGCACGCCGGGCATTGCGATCACCCGCCTGACCAGCTCCGACATCGTGCGCCACCCCTTGGTCGCCCGCATCGTGGATGCCTACGAGGCCGCGCGGCTGGAAGACCTGCCACAAATCGCTATTCCCGAGCCTGAGCTCGAACTCCCCCGCGTGGGCCTGCCCAAGACCCGCGCTCCGGCCCGTACAGCACGCAGCAGCTAACCCTTTTTGATTCACTGAACCACATGCTTCCAGAACTCAGCCTCTCCCTGCAATTCGGCAAGATCCAAGACGCCGACAAACACCGCGACGCGCTCAAGCGCCACAAAGTCATCCGCTGGATCCGCAACACCCTGGAAGTGGACGGCGAAATCACCGTGCGCATCGTGGATGCCGAAGAAGGCCAAACGCTGAACCGCGAATACCGCCAGAAGGACTACGCGACCAACGTGCTGACCTTCGACTACACCCAGGAGCCCGTCACCGCCGACCTGGTGCTGTGCGCCCCCGTGATTGCCAAAGAAGCAAAAGAGCAAAAGAAAACGCTGGAAGCCCATTACGCCCACATGATCGTCCACGGCACCCTGCACGCCCAAGGGTGGGACCACGAGCTGGACGAAGACGCCGAAGTGATGGAGTTGCGCGAGAGCGAGATCATGGCGCGGTTGGGGTTCAAGAACCCCTATTGAACCCTGTTGGTGGTGTGCTCCGGAGTAGCTGCCTTGGGCGCTTTGCTCCGTGTCCCCCGCGCTTCGCGCTCCTCCTTGACCTGCGCAAAACACCCAAGGCAGCTACTCCAAGGGGTTGTTCTTGGCGTACGCGAACCTGCGCCCCTCAATTAATCCGCATAACGCACACCCGCAACCCTTGCGCGCTTGCGCATACGGCCGATCAGCAGCAAGCCCACTGCAGCCAACACTACCAGCCCCACCATGCCGAAAGCCCAGATTACCCACAACAACGGGGCCACCCAGTCCAGCAGCGGCGTGATCCACGGCATGACAGCGGCAAGCATTTCCTCGGACCACACGATGGTTGCGCGCACTGCCTCAGCGGTGCCTGCGTCTGTCCAAAGCGCAATCCATGGGGGCACCGGCCACTGGGCGATGGTCTGAAGCCCACCTTGCAGGTCCACGCCTTGGCCTGCCACCCAACTGGCCAAGGCCGCCGAGAGGCCGATAAAGCCAGTCCACAACAAGGCGAGAACTACGGTTGCGATAGCGAGTGCGATTTTCATGCGCAAATTATCAGGACGGAACTTAATTTGGCCACGACCCGCCCCTGCAAGAGCCCTCGCTTGCAGGGGCCTTGGCCATATGGGCATGCCCCAGCTGTTGCAGATATTTTCGGCCTCTGGCGCTTATGGATATTGCGCAACATGCTACCGAATCAATAGCATTCATCAGGCTTAAGCAACTGATTGCCGATCTACAAACCCCTACTTCATAGAACTCAGGCCCACCATATTGCCCTCCGTGTCCTCCAGCAACGTCACCCAACCGAACTCGCCGATAGAAAACTTGGGACGGATCACCTTGCCACCTGCGCTGGCGACGCGTGACTCTTCTACTGCGCAGTCCTCCACACTCAAGTACACCAATGTGCCACCCGCTCCCGGGCGCGCATAGGGTGACTTGACCAGTGCGCCGCCGGCCCCATATGCGGCCATGTCTGTGGGAAAGCTCATCATCTGCGTTTCCCCCGTCGGGTCGCCAATGGGTTCCAGCTTTTGCTGCAACACGCTCTCATAAAAGCTGACAGCCCGATTCATGTCATTGACGTAGATATCAAACCACCCCACTGCATTCGACTTGGCCATTTGGCACTCCTTTGTTGATGAAGAAGTGCTCAGTCTAGGGAGCGGTCAACGGTCTGTATTGTGTAAATCAGACATCAAACTTATCGGTGAATTTTGCGGGGGTGTAGCCCGTGACTTTGCGGAAGGAATGGATGTAGTGCGACTGGTCCGCATACAAATCGAGGTAGTGCCGCTTGAAGGACTGCTGGATCCGCAAGACCTTGAGCAGGTCATGCGGAGAAAAGCCGGTGGTTTGCTTGAGGTTTCGCTGCAACTGGCGCGCGGACAGGCAGGCGGCAGAGGCCATATCGGCCACGGTGCGTATGTCATCCAGTTGCGCAAGGATCTTCTCGGTCACCGGGTTGCTCACCACCAGACCGGCGTTGAAAAACCACCGCACCAACTGAGCCATGTGGTCTTGTTTTGCCGAAAAGTCGAGCATTGCCATGGCGTGACTGGTAGCTACCAGCGGCAAGTCTCCCGCGTAGGCGGTGCCCACAAACTGATGCGCAATTTCTTGCGGGTCGCCCTGCCACACGCCGGGCAATAGTTGGATGCCCACGTAGTGAAACGACCTCCCCAGATTGAGCACCTCGTAGGTCGTCCGCAAAGCAGTAACGCCTGCAATCTCGGTGTCCATCTGATTAAACAAAATGTTCACGCAAGCGTCCGGCATGGCGTGAAGCAAAAAGTCCTCAGCCAGCACGCGCTCGGTCTTCAACTCCCAGAAGCAATGCACCAGCCCCGATAGCTCCTCTGCCGGTCGGTCCACGGCGTACCGAACGTCTCCAGAGGCTTTCTCGATGCCGTCTTTGATGGGGTCGTACATGACTTTGAAGGGGTGATCGGCGGTTTGCGAACTATAGACTTCCAACAAGCGCCTGCCAAAGTGAGGTCAAGGAGGAGGCCGCAGGCCGGGGGACACGAACGTCGGCAGGTGCTTGCAGCCCGATGCGGGCATGCACCAGCAAATCCTCAAGCCATTTCAGCCCCTGGCACCCATGGAATATGCGCAAGCAGCTATGAAATCAATAGCACCTAGACAGCAGGCGCCACCCGCATCGGAATCGTCACCGGCCCGTCATTGACCAGCTCCACCTGCATGTCCGCCGCAAAAATGCCGGTCTGCACGATGGGGTGCGCGGTGCGAGCTTGGGCCACAAAGTAGTCGTACAAACGCCGCCCCTCATCGGGCGCAGCAGCCCCTTTGAAACTGGGCCGGTTACCGCCAGAGGTGTCTGCGGCCAAGGTGAACTGGCTCACGAGAAGCAGGCCGCCGTGCTGGCCTGCGCCGTCCACATCTTGCACGCTGCGGTTCATCTTGCCGTCTGCATCGCTGAAGATGCGCAGCTTGAGCAGCTTGGCCAGCAGCTTGTCGCCCTGGGCCTCGGCATCACCCTGTTCGGCGCACACCAGCACCAGCAAACCCTTGTCGATCTTGCCTACCGTAGCACCATCCACCACCACCTGCGCGCGGCGAACGCGCTGTACCAAAGCCATCATCCCGTGTACCTCTCGAAACTGTCTGCGGCCAATGTGCCGCGCACCCCTGTGCCACAATGAATCATCATGTTTGCACACCTTCAACGCCTCCGATTGTGGCTGCTGGCCTGGGTCGCGCTGTCGCTGTTGAGCGGTGTGTATATCGCGCGCGGCGAGCTGGCGCGTCAGCAGGACGTGTTCGACACCAACGCCCGCATCGTGCACCGATTGCTCAGCCAGCAGGTGGTGCAACACGATGCCATTCTGGCCACGCTGGCGCTGCTGCACGGCGGCAATGCGGCTGATCG
The DNA here is from genome assembly GCA_027488985.1 of Comamonadaceae bacterium. Taxonomy (GTDB): domain Bacteria; phylum Pseudomonadota; class Gammaproteobacteria; order Burkholderiales; family Burkholderiaceae_C; genus Allorhodoferax; species Allorhodoferax aquaticus. The sequence continues at coordinate 97,523 of JAIYAR010000006.1, forward strand.
TCCTGCGCAACGCCTGCCCGCGCTGTATGGCCAGATTGCGGCGGCAGCCCACCGGGGCGCGAATGAAGCCTGGCCCTCGCCCGAACTCACCAGCGCGGAAGCAGAGTCCCTGCGCCTCAAGCGCGCAGTACTGGCTGATGTGGACCAGCAAAAGGGCACTTATCAATTGGTGCTGGCCGCACAGCCGGACAGCTATGCCCTGACCATTGCCCTGCGCAACATGGTGCCGTGGGCGGAATGGCCCATGAAGCCGGACACCAGCCCGGTGCAAGTGCGCATGGACCTGGGCGCCAAGACCTACACCGTGCAAGCCGGTCGCCCTTTTGCCCCGGAAGATGCGGGCTGGACCTTCGAAGCCCGCAAGGTACTGGCGGCGGAGAGCCAGCCTTTTGAGGTTGTGTCGAGCCTGCATGTGCCTTGGTCGGCTCTGCCGTGGACGTATATGTTGATCAGCGCTGGCGCCATTGCACTGGCATTACTACGCGGCCGGATGCTGGTGCAGCAACGCACCCAGCAACGCCGTGAAGAAGAGCGCCAACGCGTGGGCCAGCGCACACGGCTCAATACCTTGGGCGAGTTAGCGGCCGGCATGGCACATGAAATCAACCAGCCCCTCACCGCCATCCTGGCCAACACCCAAGCCGCCAGCCGTCTGCTGGATGATGCCGAGCCGGATCTGATCGCCGCCCGTAGCGCCATGCAGATGGCGGTGCAGCAGGCGCGCAGGGCATCTGATGTGGTGGGGCGCCTGCGCCGCACGGTGGAGCGCCCGGGCAGCGCCGCAGCAGTGCAGAGCGTGGACCTGCACGCGGCCTGCCAACACGCGCTCTACTTGCTGGAGCCCGAACTGCAGCGTAGCCGTTGCACCCCCACCCTGACCGTGGACGGCACCCCATTGGAAGTGCAGGCCGACCCGGTGGCGCTGGAGCAAATCATCCATAACCTGCTGACCAACGCGCTGCAAGCCATGGAGCAGGTGCCACCGCCGCAGCGCGCCCTGCAACTGGTGCTCAGCCACACCGCCACCCACGGTGTATTGCGTGTGCAGGACACCGGGCCCGGCATCCCGCCGGACGCATTGACCAAGGTGTTTGAGCCCTTCTTTTCCACGCGTGAAGGCGGCCTCGGTCTGGGCCTGAGCCTGTGCGAATCTTTGGCGCAGGGCATGGGCGCACACTTGAGCGCTGCCAATCTGCCAACCCAAGGCGCCGAGTTCACCCTGCAGATGCCTCTCGCAACGCTCGCCACATGACCGCACCGCTTTCTCCCCTGATCCACCTGATCGACGATGACGAAGCCGTGCGCAGCAGTCTGGCCTTGCTGATCAGCACCGTGGGCTTGCGCGTGCAGCCGTGGGCCGACCCGCAGACGTTTTTGCAGACCTTTGACCGGGAGAGCATTGGCGCCATCGTGCTCGATGTGCGGATGCCAGGCATCAGCGGGCTGACGGTGTTGGACACCCTGAAAGAACAAAAGGTGGACCAGCCCGTCATCATGCTCACCGGGCACGGCACCATCGACATGTGCCGCCGCGCCTTCAAATCCGGCGCCGCCGAGTTTCTGGAAAAGCCGGTGGATGACGAGCGCCTGCTTGAAGCGCTGCAAACCGCGGTACGTCAGCATGTGCAGTCCCGCCAACGCAACCAGGCTGACCGCGTCACGCGACAGCGCTATGCGCAACTGTCCGAGCGCGAGCGCGAGGTGCTGGGCCTGATCGTGTCCGGGCTGACGAACAAGGAAATCGGCCGCGCACTCAACGTGTCGCCCCGCACCATAGAAACCCACCGCGCCAACCTTTTCGCCAAGCTGGAGATTGATGCGCTGGCCCAGCTGGTGCGCCAGTACGCCGCACTGGTGGACGAAGACACTGCCGCCTGAAGGTCGTGGCGCTCCGTAGTTCTACGGAGGCACGGGCGTAGCGGTACGCATGGGCAAATCGGCTCCGGATTTTTACAGTACCTGCACGGTTGATCGAACCGCTTGTACCCCTCAATATCCGGAGCATTCCATGCGTACTTCCCACCTCCTCGCTTTGATTCTTTCCACCGTTGCTGGCGCAGCCAGCGCGCAAGCCGTGCGCACCGAGCGCAACATGTCCTTGGAACTGGCCAACCAGATTGCCACCGCCACCGTGGCTGCATGCTCCGCCAATGGCTATGCCGTTACCGCCACCGTGGTGGACCGCGCCGGCAGCGTGCGCGCCGTACAACGCGCTGACAATGCAGGCCCCCACACCCTGGCCGCCAGCCAGGAAAAAGCCTTTACCTCGTCGTCCGCCAAAAACACCACCCTGGCCATGATGGAAGGCGCCCAAAAAAACCCGGCCGCGGCAAACTTGGTCTACATCCCCGGTTTCTTGCTGGTGGGTGGCGGTGTGCCGGTCAAGGTGGGCAACGAAGTCATCGGTGCGGTCGGTGTAGGCGGCGCACCCGGCGGCCACCTGGACGAGCAGTGCGCCATGATCGCGCTGGACAAGGTCAAGGATTCTTTGAAGTAAATGGGCCACTGGCGCCCATAGATATTGCGCGAGAAGCTCCTGTTTTTATAGCATTTAAAAAGAAAAGCACCATGTCAAACTCCGGTAGTACCCGGCTTGTCCGGACCCTTCGGTTCGCCCTGCTACTGGCGGCTATGGCATGGCTACCGCTCTCTCAGGCACAGGTGGCGCCCACGGCCGCTGAGACTGCGGCCTACCGCGGCTTGCACGCTGCGGCAGCGCGGGGCGATGTGGCCACCCTCACGAAACTGCTGGTCGCCAAAGCGGACGTCAACCAGCGCGATGCCTATGGCCGCACACCGCTGCACGTGGCCACATTTGCCAAACAGCGTGCTGCGGTGCGTGCGCTGATTCAAGCTGGGGCTGACACAGGCGCTTTGGAAAATGACAGGTATGACGCCGTCACCATCGCGGCGGTGGCCGATGACGAAGAAACCTTGCGCACCCTGCTTAGCCTGGGCGCCAGTGCCAAACTGGTGACCAGCCGCTACGATGGCACGGCGCTGATTGCCGCCGCCCACTTGGGCCACGACGGCGTGGTGCGCCAACTGATTGCTGCCGGCGCCCCGCTGGACCATGTGAACAATCTGCACTGGACCGCAGCCATCGAATCCATCGTACTGGGCAACGGGGGCGCCCGCCACCAAGCCACACTGAGCGCCTTGGTGGAAGCAGGCGCTAACTTGCAACTCACCGACCGCCACGGCAAAACGCCGTTGGATCTGGCGCGCAGCTATGGCTACGCAGAGATGGTGCGCTTGCTGGAGAAGCGCTAAACCCGGACTCAGGCCAGCGTCACGCGGGCGAACTTGCGCTTGCCCACTTGCAGCACGTAGGTGCCCGCGCCGAGCTTCAAGCTCTTGTCGCTCACCACATTGCTGTCCACCCGCACACCGCCGCCGTCGATCAGACGGTTGCCTTCACCGCTGGAGGCGGCCAGGTTCGCAGACTTCAGCAGCGCGGCAATGCCCACTGCAGCGCCACGTTCGCCCAGCGGCAAGGTGATTTCGTCGATCTGGTCGGGGATACCGCCCTTGCTGCGGTTGATGAAGTCCTGCTCAGCCGCATCGGCAGCAGCAGCGCTATGGAAGCGCGCGGTGATTTCCTTGGCCAGCGCCACCTTGGCGTCTTTGGGGTTGCGTCCGCCTTCGACTTCGGCCTTAAGCGCGGCGATTTCTGCCTCGCTCTTGAAGCTGAGAAGGGTGTACCACTTCCACATCAGCACGTCGGAGATGGACAACACCTTGGCGAACATGGTGTTGGGCTCCTCCGAGATGCCGATGTAGTTGTTCTTGCTCTTGGACATCTTCTCCACGCCATCCAGCCCTTCGAGCAGCGGCATGGTCAAGATGCACTGGGGCTCCTGGCCGTATTCGGCCTGTAGGGTGCGGCCCATGAGCAAGTTGAATTTCTGGTCGGTACCGCCCAGTTCCAGGTCGCTCTCCAGCGCGACGGAGTCGTAGCCCTGCATCAGCGGGTAGAGGAATTCGTGCACCGCAATGGGGGTGCCGGCCTTGAAGCGGTCGTGGAAGTCGTTGCGCTCCATCATGCGAGCCACGGTGTAGCGGCTGGCCAGCTGAATCATGCCGCGCGCGCCCAGTGGGTCGCTCCATTCGCTGTTGTAGCGGATCTCGGTTTTGGCCGGGTCCAGCACCAGGCTGGCCTGGCGATAGTAGGTCTCGGCATTCACCTTGATCTGCTCGGCGGTGAGCGGCGGACGTGTGCTGTTGCGGCCGGAGGGGTCACCGATCATGCTGGTGAAATCACCGATCAAAAAGATCACGGTGTGGCCCAGATCTTGCAACTGGCGCATCTTGTTGAGCACCACGGTGTGACCGATATGAATGTCAGGCGCAGTCGGGTCCAGCCCCAGCTTGATGCGCAAAGGTTTGCCGGTGGCTTCCGACTTGGCGAGCTTTTTCACCCATTCGTCTTGCGGGAGCAGTTCTTCCACACCGCGCAGGGTGACCGCAAGGGCCTCGCGCACACGATCGCTTACAACTAACTGGGGGCTTAAGGCTTGATTCATAAGGGTTTTTCTTGTGGCCGGGATCGGAGCGAAGGCTATACTGCCGGCTCCCTTCAGCAACGCAAGCGTTGCCAGCGGCTGGATTTTAGTCGGGCCGTATCCCCCATACCGGAGTCTTTGATTTGAAGCATGGACTGAACCAGGCTGTAGAGCAGTGCGTGGCCCGTGCCGCGGCCCTCGTGCAGCAGTATCCCAAGCGGATAACCGCCATCATTGCATCCCTGCTGGTGGGTGGCACAGGCGCAACCTTTGCTGTGGCCAATTTCGCACCGGACGCCTCGGACCTGCCTGTACGCACAGTGGTCGAGACCATGCAAAGCGATCTGCTTGCAGCTCGCAATGAGGACATCAGTGAGCTGGCGATGCGCCTCTACCGCTCGGAAACCACGCGCTCCAGCGACACGGCAGACACCCTGCTTAAGCGCCTCGGGGTGATTGACCCGCAGGCTGCCGCTTATTTACGGGCTGATGCTCAGGCGCAGTCTGCCTTACTTGGCCGCGCCGGCCGCAACGTCACTGCGGAAGTCAACGAACGTCAAGGATTGCTCAAGCTCAGCGCCCGCTGGAGCCCTGTTAATGACGGAACCTTCAAACGCTTGACCATCGAAAAGACGGTGAGTGGCTTCCGCTCTCAAGTGGAAACGCTGCCTTTGGTGGCCAACACGCGCCTGGCCAGTGGTGTGATCAACAGCTCGCTGTTTGCCGCCACCGACGATGCTCGCCTGCCGGATTCGATTGCGACCCAGATCGCAGAGATTTTTTCGGGTGACATCGACTTTCACCGCGCGCTGCGCAAGGGCGACCGCTTCTCGGTGGTGTATGAAACCCTGGAAGGTGATGGCGAACCGATGCGCGCGGGGCGGGTACTCAGCGCCGAGTTCGTGAATGCCGGCAAGCCTTTCCAAGCCATGTGGTTCAAGGACTCGGTGACTCCCGGCAAAGGCGGTTACTACACCTTGGCCGGCGAAAGCCTGCGCCGCGCCTTTCTGGCCTCTCCGCTGGAATTCTCCCGCGTAACCAGCGGCTTCAAAATGCGCTTTCACCCCATTTTGCAAACGTGGAGAGCCCACCTGGGCGTGGACTATGCAGCTGCTACCGGCACACCCGTGCGCAGCGTGGGTGACGGCACCGTAGACTTTGCAGGTGTGCAGGGTGGTTTCGGCAATGTGGTGATGGTCAAGCACCGGAACAACCAGACCACCGTGTATGCCCACTTGAGCCGCATCAATGTCAAAAAGGGCCAAAGCATTTCGCAAGGCCAGAACATCGGTGCAGTAGGCGCCACGGGCTGGGCCACAGGACCCCATTTGCACTTTGAGTTCCGCGTCAATGGCGTCCACCATGATCCGTTGACCATCGCGCGCCAGAGCGAAGCGGTGCCGGTGTCGACTGCTGCCAAGCCCTTGTTTGACAAGGCTGCACAAGGCGTACGCGCACAGCTGGCCACTGCTGCCCAGTTGACTCCAGGCTCGGCTGAGTAAGCCACGGCCACTCTGTGTCAGAGCTTTACATCGGGCTGATGTCCGGCACGTCGCTCGATGGCGTGGATGGTGTGCTGGCCGACTTTTCCAGCGTGAGAATGCGCGTCCTGGCGCATCAGGCGTCCCCATTTCCCGATGCTTTACGCGCTGAGTTTCTGGCACTTAACGCCTCCGGCAGCGACGAAATTCATCGTGGCGCATTAGCATCCAATGGGCTGGCCCGCTTGTATGCCTCGGTGGTTGGCAAGCTGCTGCAAGAGACCGGGTTGCCCCCGTCCGCTGTTCGTGCGATCGGAGCACATGGCCAGACGGTTCGGCACCGGCCTGGCGAATTCGATGGCACCGGTTACACCATCCAGCTGAATCAACCGGCACTTTTGGCAGAGCTGTGCGGCGTGGACGTAGTGGCGGACTTTCGCAGTCGGGATGTCGCAGCAGGCGGACAAGGCGCTCCACTGGTGCCACCTTTTCACCAGGCATTCTTCAGCCCCCATGGCGAACGATTGGCGGTATTGAACATCGGCGGCATCTCCAACCTGACACTGCTGCACGCGAGCGCGGAGAACCCCGTGCTGGGATTCGACTGCGGCCCGGGCAATGCATTGATGGACGGCTGGTGTCACCGCCATACCGGACAGCATTACGACGATGGTGGAGCTTGGGCAGCCTCCGGCACCGTGTTGCCAGACTTGCTGGACAGCATGCTAGCCGAGCCCTTTCTGGATCGCCAGCCGCCCAAGAGCACGGGGCGCGATCTATTCAACGCTGCTTGGCTTGAGAACATTCTCAAAACCCATGAAGACCGGCATGGCCCTGTATCTGCGGCAGATGTCCAAACCACGCTCACAGAACTCACAGCACGCGCTTGTGCGGATGCCTTGCGCCGGAATATGCCGGGTTGCGAGTCTTTGGCAGTGTGTGGGGGAGGCGCGTACAACCGGCTTTTGATGGAACGCATCCAAATGCTGTTACCCGGCTGCATAGTTCAAAGCTCTGAAGAACTCGGGCTGCCTCCCTTGCAAGTAGAGGCTACGGCCTTCGCATGGCTGGCACGCCAAGCCATTCTGCGTCAAACGGCCAACCTTCCAAAAGTAACGGGCGCCAGGGGCGCCCGCATCTTGGGAGCAATCTACCCCGCCTGACCTATCGGGCGCGGCGGGATGGTACTTCAGGTCGAGAAAGAAGAACCGCAACCGCAGGTGGTCGTGGCGTTCGGGTTCTTGATCACAAACTGGGCGCCTTGCAAGTCTTCTTTGTAGTCAATCTCGGCGCCTACCAAGTACTGGTAGCTCATCGCGTCAATCAACAAGGACACACCGTTTTTGGTCATGGTAGTGTCGTCTTCGTTGGTGATTTCATCAAAGGTAAAGCCGTATTGAAAGCCGGAGCAACCGCCGCCCTGCACGAATACACGCAGTTTCAAATCAGGGTTGCCTTCTTCGGCAATCAAGTCAGCCACTTTGGCCGCTGCACTGTCGGTAAACAGGATCGGGGCGGGCATTTCAGTTTGGATGTTTTCGGCAACAGCGCTCATGGCGGCTCCATTCAGATTCAAGAATTGGCAAATAGTACAGGAATTCGCTCGGGAATTCTCTTACTGGTTATTTGCCGCTAATTTCAGTGTGGGTTTTTCTTCGCCGGCCAACATGGGGCGCAACTGACCCGCGATGAGGGCACCTTGGTGCATCTCCAGCGCGGCGTATTCAATGTCACCTTCAATCCGTGCCTTGGGCTGGAGTTCCAACATGCGCCGGGCATGGATAGGGCCCTTTACGGTGCCATTGATGATGATGTGGTCGGCAGTGATTGCGCCGGTAATGCTTGCAGAGTCCGAGATCACCAGAATGCTCGTCACTGCTTCTGCTGCTAACACATTACCGACAATGGTCCCGTCTACGCGCAAGCCATCGGAGAAAGAAAGGTTGCCCTGGATTTCGGTGCCGTCTGCAATCAGACTTTTGATGGGGGGCTGCTTATTTTTGTTAAACATGGCGTACCTCGTGATGACCTAGAGCTTGAGGGTCTGGGTCGCGCGGACTGTCGACCCCTCAAGGACACGTGCTGACACACTTTTCACCACGGTTTGAGGGGGAAGCTGAAACTCCCCTTCCAAACGCCCGTACTGCTTGAGCTTGACAGGCATGAAGCCGTCAGGCAACGAAGCGGTCCAGGACTTACCGTTGGCCGTGCCCACAAGAGTTATTTCCAAACGACCTGCAAACTCTTGAGTATTACGGCCGGCTTGCATGACCAGCGCCTGCCATTTTAGTGTGGTCGGAGATGTCAGCTCGGCTTGGAGGCCACGGATCGCCACACCTTCGGTTCCACTTGAGGGTATGAGCTTCTCAAAAAAACCGAGGTCATCCCGGAGCGTGCGGTTGTCCGCCTCCAACTGCTTGACCTGTGCGATGAGCTTTTCCTGAGATGCTTTTTCTGCCGTTACCAAGGTATCCGCAGTGTTAGCTATCGATTGGGCTTTGTCCCGCTCTGCCTTCAGGGTCAGCATTTCCGTCTGCAAAGCAGCAGTATTGGCCCTCAGTTGCATCAATTCGTCTTTGGAGCCTTTTTCCAGGCCAGCGATGTCCTTGCCGAATTCAAACGCCCACAAGCCAATAGCTGAACAAAAGCCCAAAACAATGGCCAGCAAGGCCCAGCGGAAGGGCCAAGGCAATGCACTGCGCACGGCCATGCGCGGAGCACTGATGGTGAGGCGGCGGCGTAATAGTCGGAATCTCATGGAGGGCGAAGTCTATCAGCCAGAATGAAAAAAGCCGCCTGAGATTGCACTCGGGCGGCTTCTGGATTGCAACGTAATGTTGCAGCCTGATTAACGCTTGGAGAACTGCTTACGACGACGTGCGCCGTGGAAGCCGACCTTCTTACGTTCCACTTCACGCGCGTCACGAGTTACGAAGCCGGCTTGGCTCAGTGCGGGCTTAAGGCTCGCGTCGTAATCGATCAATGCACGTGTGATGCCGTGACGGGTAGCACCCGCTTGGCCGGACTCACCGCCGCCAGCGACGTTGACCATGATGTCAAACGTTTCAGCGTGGTTCGTCAGCATCAGGGGTTGCTTGCAGATCATGATGGAGGTTTGACGACCGAAGAAGTTTTCGATGTCTTTACCGTTCACGGTGATCTTGCCAGTACCTTTTTTCAGGAAAACGCGGGCGACGCTGGATTTGCGACGGCCTGTTCCATTGTTCCATTCACCAATCATGTGAGCTCCTTACAGTTCCAACACTTTGGGTTGCTGGGCAGTGTGGGGGTGCTCAGCACCACCGTACACCTTGAGCTTCTTGATCATGGCGTAGCCCAAGGGACCCTTAGGCAGCATGCCCTTGACGGCTTTTTCTAAAGCGCGACCGGGATGCTTGGATTGCATGTCACGGAAGTTAGTGGCTGTGATACCGCCGGGGTAACCGGAGTGGCGGTAGTACACCTTGTCCAAAGACTTGGTGCCAGTCACTTTGAGTTGGGCTGCGTTGATAACGACGATGAAATCACCGGTATCGACGTGAGGCGTGTAAATGGCCTTGTGTTTGCCGCGCAAACGGAGAGCAACTTCGCTGGCTACTCGTCCGAGGACCTTATCGGTCGCGTCAACCACAAACCACTCGTGCACGACCTCAGCGGGTTTTGCGCTGAATGTAGACATGAGTTTTCTCTTAAAAAAGAAGGTTTGGGAGGGCTCTTTTCCACGGTCGGCGTTCCTCTGGTGGGAATCTCTTAGGTGGGGAATACTCGGCGCAAGGTCAAGAGACAATACGAAGAGTAGCTTCGCCGCGGAGCCACGAATGCGCTGCGAAGCTCTCCATTATATGAAGTACGGGCGAGTTCGCCAAGTATTTCACCCAAGCCTAGTTCCGTGCCTTGTTTTTCTCTTCCCAGTGTTTGCGATCTGCCACACAGGCAGGCAAGTTATAGAACTCCGGTTTCTGGCACTCTCTGTAGATACACATCGTTCTCGTCAGAATGCTCGCCTCTGCGCAAATAGTGACCGGGTCATTCGGGACAAGCGGCTTTTCCTCCGACTGCTTGCCTTCCTGACGCGGCAAGGGCTTTGGAACCTGCGCCTTCTCAACGGCACCCGGTTGAGCACCGTTTGACGCGGTTTTGGCGACTGCAGAACTGCGTGATGCACCTTGGGTCCCGTCTGCAGGTAAAGGCTTCACTACCGCACTGGGCGGAGTGGAGCTTGCCGGCGGTATCGCATTTGGCCCGATAGCCGGGGAACTCGACGAGTTAACCCCGCTTTCAGCAGGCTCCACGGTTGTTTCTGGGGCCTGGTGCGGAGCGAAATGCGAAAAACTCGATTGGAAGAACCAACCCACCGCAGAAAGCATGAAAGCAATCAGTACCAGCAAAACCCACCGCGAAAGGCCCTTTTTGACTTGGCGGGACTCACGAGGGGCCCGTGACTTGGGTTCTGGAGCGGAAGCCGGCGCTACGGTAACGGTTCGGGATGAGTCATAGGCACTCGGCTGAAAAACCGTATCCTGAAAATCTGATGCCGGCTGCGTGGTCATGAGCTCTGTGGTGATCGGAGCATGATCCGCACTGCTTTCGCTCAAAGTCACCGAATCGCCCAACGATTTACGCCAATCAAACCGCGCCAAATCCGGCGGCGACTTCATGCCTATTTCGCGGGCAAACGCCTCTACGCTGGCGGTGCGCTCAGCAGGCTCAATCGCCAATGCATGGGAAATCGCTTGGACAAAGTTGTCGGAATATGTCTGGTCGAAATGGGTCTGGGCGGTTTGCGTGACTTGTGCAAAGGACGGCATACGATCCCGCACAGCCCGGAAAGTCGCAGGTAACGGCGGCTCATTGCAAATGCAGCCATGCATGACGGCAGCTACGGCATACAAGTCGGTCCAAGGGCCTTCCTGCATGTCTTTTGCGTCGGCATATTGCTCAATCGGTGCGTAATTCACCTTGAGCACCGCAGTGTGCTTGTGACTGGTGTCCAGAATCGCACGGCGGGCAGCGCCCAGATCCAGCAGAACCGGTGGTCCGACGTTCTGCAAAAAAATGTTATCGGGCGATACATCGCGGTGCAAAGTGCTGTTGTCGTGGAGCACCTTCAAACCCGCCAACACGGACCATAGCACCGACTGCAGCCAAGCCTGCGGAGGGGGGCCACTCATACGGCGCCGGGCTTCCTTGAGTGTGATGCCTTCGTACAAGGGCATGGCCATGTACGCAGTATTGTTGGCTTCCCAGAAGCGATACACCTTCACCAGAGAGGGATGGTCAAACCGCGCCAACAGGCGGGCCTCGGCGATGAACGAGGTCAGACCTGACTCGAAAGACACGGCATCCACTGCCGATTTCAAGGTCACGCTCATATCGCCACTACGCCCCACCAAGCTGGTAGGCATATATTCTTTAATCGCTACCGCACGGTGTAGGGAGTGGTCATACCCGCGATAGACCATGCCGAAACCGCCGACGCCCAGCAGCCCTTGGACTTCGAACTCAGCCAATCGGGTGCCCGGCGCAAGGGCGTCCAGATGCCCAGTCGCCGGAGCTTTGGGTTTACTGGTCAGAGTCGTGATGTCAGCCATGAGATGAGGTGAAATCTGTCTTTTTTATGCCCGCAAGCGCTCGGGTAAAGCGCAGTTCCAATCTGGACACAACAAGGCATCCCGGGTCGCTGGGTATCATAGGGGATGTTTAGTTACCGACACGCCTTCCACGCCGGCAACCATGCCGACGTACTGAAACACACCACATTGCTTGCTGTGCTGCGTCACATGACGCAAAAAGAAACCGCCCTTAACGTCTTTGACACCCATGCCGGTGCGGGCTTGTACCGCTTGGATGGCGACTTTGCCAAGACTAGTGAGGAAGCCGCTGAAGGCTTTCTGAAGCTGGTTGCCAGCAAGCCTGAAAAGCCGTTTGCCCCCGCGTTGCAAGACTACATCGACATGGTGGCTGGCTTTAACTCCGGCAACCACTGGTCGGTGTACCCCGGCTCACCTTTCATCATCCAAAGCCTGCTGAGCGGTCGCGACAAGCTCAAGCTCTTCGAGCTGCACCCCACCGATACAAAAACACTGATCGCCAACGTGGCCCAGCTGGAAGCTGGTCGTCAAGTGACTGTTTTGCGGGAAGATGGGTTTGAAGGGCTCAAGAAGTTTTTGCCACCACCGTCGCGCCGTGCGCTGGTGCTGTGTGACCCGAGCTACGAAGTCAAAAACGACTACGCCCGTGTGGTCGGCATGGTCGCAGATGCCATGCAACGTTTCGCGACTGGCACGTATGCGGTGTGGTACCCCATCATTCCACGCCCGGAAGCCCACGACGTCCCTAAAAAGCTCAAGACCATGGCGAACAAGGCCGGCAAGTCTTGGCTGCACGCCACGCTGACCGTCAAGTCCAGCAAGCTCACGCAAGATGCCGAGGGTGAGGTCGTTCGTCCCGGCTTGCCCGCCAGCGGCATGTTTCTGATCAACCCGCCCCATACCCTCAAGGCTGCGCTCAAGGATGCGCTGCCCCAGATGGTGGAGCTGCTGGGTCAGGACACCAACGCGACGTCCACCCTGGACTCCGGCGGCTGAGGTCTGGGCGCGTTAAGCGCCTAGCCCCAAGTTTTTGCACAGAGCCAGAGTGGGAGCACTCTGGTTCATGGTGTAGAAATGCAATGCAGGCGCGCCACCGGCACGCAGTTGTTCGCACAAGTCCGTCACCACCTCCAGCCCGAAGGCCTTGATGGAGGCCACATCATCGCCGTAGCTCTGCAGTCGCAGACGGATCCAACGGGGAATCTCCGCACCACATGCATCCGAGAAGCGCATCAACTGGGTAGAGCTGGTGATGGGCATGATGCCGGGCACCACGGGCACGGTGATGCCGAGCGCATCCACCTCTTCCTGAAAGCGGAAGTAAGCGTCGGAGTTATAAAAATACTGGGTGATCGCTGAATTGGCGCCTGCTCTCACCTTGGTGGCGAAAGCCTGCAAATCGCTCGCCGGCGACTTGGCTTGAGGGTGCACTTCCGGATAAGCCGCCACCTCAATGTGAAAGTCATCGCCCGTCTCGGCACGGATGAATGCCACCAGGTCACTGGCGTAATGGAACTCGCCGCCAGCACCGTAACCGCTTGGCAAGTCGCCCCGCAAGGCCACCAATCGTTTCACGCCCATGGCCTTCAAGGTGGCCAGCTGCTCGCGCACAGTGGACTTGGTCGCCCCCACGCACGAAAAGTGGGACGCCGCGCTCACGCCCTCCGACAGGATGTCGCGCACGGTGTTGAACGTACCTTCTTGGGTGGAGCCGCCTGCACCGAAAGTCACCGAGCAAAACTCAGGCTTCAGTCCATAGAGCTGCTGGCGCACGGTGCGCAGCTTTTCAGCACCTTCCTGGGTTTTGGGCGGAAAGAACTCCAGGCTCAATGGAATCCGTTGGTTGGTAGACATAGTCATCTCCGTCTCCCGTGCCTGCGTGGCAGGCACCGGGTTCAGCCCGCCTTGCGGGCACAAATAAAGAATTCGCGGTTCCCGTCTCCGCCTTCGATGGCGGAGTCGAACCAATGCGTCACGGTGAGCCCCAGATCGGCGCAGGTTTCACGCAATCGCTGTTCCACGATGGGGTACATGGCCGGATCTTTGACGATACCGCCTTTACCCACCTGACCAGGCTGCAACTCAAACTGCGGCTTCACCAAGGTCAGCATGATGCCGCCCTCTTTCAACAAGGGAACTGCAGCAGGCAACACCAGGGTCTGCGAAATGAAGGACAGGTCAGCGACCAGCAGGTCAAACGGCGGCGCAAACTCAGGCGGCAGCTCCACGGCATCTTCTTCAGCATCGTCCGACGCATCCACGGGCGGGCGGGAGTCGTCTTCATCGTCGAAGTCGTCGCCATCATCCCAACCGTCATCGCCATCGGGCTCAACGTCAAATTGGCCACCAGCGCCCGTGCTGTCTGCGTAAGCAGCTATCAAATCCGAAGCAGACAAGGTGCGGGCATTGACGCTCTCTACACACAGCACGCGGGTATCGTCGCGGAGCGAAGGGTGCAGCTGGGCACTGCCCACATCCACACCCACCACCGATTGCGCGCCAGCTTGGAGCAGGCAGTCGGTGAAGCCACCGGTGCTCTGCCCCACATCCAGACAACGCAGTCCGGTGACGGACAAGCCGACGTTCTTCAGGGCCGCTTCTAGCTTGAGGCCACCGCGGGACACATAACGCGCTTCGGAATCATCGAGCAAACGGATCTTGGCGCCATCGGGCACTTCGTCGCCATTTTTGGCTACACGTTTCCAGACTTCGCCCGAAAGCTCCATCTTCAGCCACTCCACGCCATCCGCAATCAGGCGCTGAGCCTGCGAGCGGGTGCTGGCCAGCCCACGCTGCACCAAAAGTTGATCAATTCGCATCGTTATCCAAAGTTATCAGCCTCTCAAAGCCAGAGACACCGCTGGACCGGCTTCGCCGGACCGCAGGTGTCGCCCCCTTGAGAGGGAGGCGCCAAAGGCGCCTCGGAGGTGCAATTAATAGCGGTACGTGTCTTTCTTGTACGGACCGGCTTTGCTCACGCCGATGTACGAAGCCTGCTCGTCGGTCAGTTCGGTCAACATGGCACCGACCTTCTTCAGGTGCAAACGTGCCACTTTTTCGTCCAAGTGCTTGGGCAACACATAAACCTTGCCGGCCTTGTAATCCTTGGGCTTGGTGAACAGTTCGATCTGGGCGATCGTCTGATTCGCAAAGCTGGAGGACATCACAAAGCTGGGGTGGCCGGTACCGCAACCCAGGTTCACCAAGCGGCCCTTGGCCAACAGGATGATGCGCTTGGAAGCCTTCTTGCCCTTGGCGGGGAAGATCACGTGGTCCACCTGGGGCTTGATCTCTTCCCACTTGCACTTGGACAGGGATGCCACATCGATTTCGTTGTCAAAGTGACCGATGTTGCAGACGATGGCCTGGTCCTTCATCGCATCCATGTGCGCGTACGTGATCACGTTCTTGTTGCCGGTGGTGGTCACGAAAATGTCGGCCTTGTCGGCAGCGTATTCCATGGTCACGACCTTGTAGCCTTCCATGGCGGCTTGCAGGGCGTTGATCGGGTCGATTTCTGTCACCCACACTTGGGCGGACAAAGCACGCAGTGCCTGCGCAGAGCCCTTGCCCACGTCACCGTAGCCCGCGACCACAGCCACCTTGCCGGCGATCATCACGTCAGTAGCGCGCTTGATACCGTCGACCAGGGATTCGCGGCAACCGTACAGGTTGTCGAACTTGCTCTTGGTCACCGAGTCGTTCACGTTGATGGCGCGCAGGGCCAGAGTGCCCTTGGCGGACATTTCTTCCAGACGCATCACACCGGTGGTGGTTTCTTCTGTCACACCGATGATGTTCTTCAGGCGGCGGCTGTACCAGGTGGGGTCCACCTTCAGCTTGGCCTTGATGGCATTGAACAGGCACACTTCTTCTTCGCTGCCGGGCTTGGCCAGCACCTTGATGTCCTTCTCAGCGCGAGCGCCCAGGTGCATCAACAAGGTGGCATCGCCGCCGTCGTCCAGAATCATGTTCGGGCCTTCGGCCGCAGTGCCCTTCTTGCCACCAAATTCAAAGATGCGATGGGTGAAGTCCCAGTACTCTTCCAGCGACTCGCCTTTGTGGGCGAACACGGGTGTTCCCTTGGCCACCAGCGCAGCGGCTGCGTGATCCTGGGTGGAGAAGATGTTGCAAGAAGCCCAACGCACATCTGCACCCAAGGCTTGCAGGGTTTCGACCAGCACGCCGGTCTGGATGGTCATGTGCAGGGAACCGGTGATGCGTGCGCCCTTCAGAGGCTGGCTCTTGGCGAACTCTTCACGAATGGCCATCAGGCCGGGCATTTCGGTTTCGGCGATGGTCAGCTCTTTGCGGCCCCAATCGGCCAAGCTCAGGTCGGCGATCTTGAAGTCTTCAAATTGGGCCACTACGGCCTTCGCAGCGGAAACCGCTTTGACGGCCTTCACAGCCTTGGGGGTCTTGGCATTCTTAACCAGTTTCAATACAGCGCTCATGGTGTGCTCCAAACGTTGATTTGCATTGCCACTGGCGCACACGGGGGGTTTTGAGGCCACTCACCGCACGCATTTCCAGTGGGTGAGCGCCGTTGGGGGACACGATGCAGGGCGCATCGTGGGTTCCGAGCCTCACTCGCGGTGCCGGTATAGGCACTTGGCGGGCTGCAACGCTCCTCGGAAGATGCGAATTTTAACCTCGTGTCGATTGCCGCACCAAGCCACTAGGTCAAAGTCAACTGACCGCGTCCGGGCTTCAGGCTACCGGGCCGGTGCTGGTACCCACCTGCAATGCCGGCTGGCGCAGCAGTTGATAAGGGCCGCCCTCGGGGTCGCGCAGCACCTTCATCACCATCTCGGCCAGCGCAAAACCAGTGGTTTGTGGCGTGGGCTGGGTCACCGTGGTGACGTTCAAGCCAGTAAGCAAGGTGTCCTGCGGAATGTCGCCGTGCACCACCACCGAGATGTCTTGCCCCACCCGGAGCTTGGCATCCATCAAGCCGCGGATCAGGCCCACGCCGCCCAGGTTGTTGTCCACCAGCACAGCGGTCGGCCGGGGTGACAAGGCCAATACCTGCACCACGGCATTCAGGCCGCTGCGCCTGTCGTTCACACCCCCTATGCAATAGCCCGGCGGGCACTCCACGCCTGCTGCCTTCAGGGTGCTGATGTAGCCCCGGTGGCGTTGAAAGGCGAAATTCAGCTCCAGTGGAGCGTGCACATAGGCAATGCGCGTGTGCCCCAAGGCCAGCAAATGCTCTACCGCCAGCTGGCTGCCGAGGTCGTTGTCAAAGTCCAGCCAGGAGTAATGCGCGCAATCGGCAGTGCGGCCATAGCCCACAAAGGGGTAGTTGTTCTCCAGCAGGAAATCCACGCGCGGGTCCTGGACACGGGTGTTGGGCACGATGACCGCATCCACCCGGCCGCCCCTGAAAAGGCGTTCGTAAATTTCCAGCTCGGTTTCATTTTTGGCCACTGCCAGCAGCAAGTCCTGGTGCTCGCGCTCCAGGCGCTCGCCCAAACCATCGGCCATGTCCAGAAACTGCGGGTTACCCAGGTTTTCGACCGCAGCGGAATACACAATGCCGATCGCATCGGTATTGCCGCGCACCAGCCGGCGCGCGCCCGCATCGGGGCGGTAGCCCATGGCGTCTGCCATTTCTTGCACACGGGTGCGGGTCAGGGCATTGACGTCGGTGTAACCGTTCAAGGCCCTGCTGACCGTGGAAGTGGACAGACCCAATGCCTGGGCCAACTGCTTGATGCTCACGCGTGTCTCCGGGATGGCTCGTTTGTTATGGCAGCGAGTTTAAGGCCTGCCCCGCGCGCGGCTGTCAGGGCAGCTCTGTAAAATACGCCCTCTTCTCCTGCGGCCCGCCTGTGATGCGCGGCCCACCCGACCCTGGACCCCCCTGTGACCTACGCACCCGAGACCAAGCGCCGCCGCACTTTTGCGATCATTTCTCACCCGGACGCCGGCAAGACCACGCTCACCGAAAAGCTCTTGCTGTTCTCGGGCGCGATCCAGATCGCCGGCTCGGTGAAGGCCCGCAAGGCCAGCCGCCACGCCACCTCTGACTGGATGGAAATTGAAAAGCAGCGTGGCATCTCGGTGGCCTCTTCGGTCATGCAGATGTCCTACCGCGACCACGTGGTCAACCTGCTCGACACCCCCGGCCACAAGGACTTCTCGGAAGACACCTACCGCGTGCTCACCGCCGTGGACTCGGCGCTGATGGTGATTGACGCGGCCAACGGTGTGGAAGCCCAGACCCGCCGCCTGATTGAAGTGTGCCGCCAGCGCGATACGCCCATCATCACATTTGTGAACAAGATGGACCGCGAAGTGCGCGAGCCGCTGGACATCCTTGACGAAATCGAGCGCGAGCTGGGCATGCCTTGCGTGCCCATGACCTGGCCTGTGGGCCAAGGCAAGCTGTTCGGCGGCATCATAAATTTGCGCACCCAAGCCATGACCGTGTTTGAGTCCGGCAGCGAGCGCCGCCCGCAAGACTTCGACACCATGCCCCTGACCGACCCGGCCGCGCTGCAAGCCCGCTTTGGCCACGAGTGGGACACGGCGGTAGAGAGCATGGAGCTCGCCACCGGCGCCTCCCCCGCCTGGGACCACGAAGCCTTTTTGGCGGGCAAACAGACGCCCGTGTTCTTCGGCTCCGGGGTGAACAACTTCGGTGTGATGGAAGTGCTGGACGCGCTGGTCGACCTGGCTCCCGCACCCCAGAAGCGCATTAGCACCACGCTGGTGAACCGCCAGCCGGTGGTCAAAGAGATTCAGCCCGAAGACGAAGCCTTCAGTGGCGTGGTCTTCAAGGTGCAGGCCAATATGGACGCCAACCACCGCGACCGCATCGCCTTTGTGCGCATGGCCAGCGGCAAGTACACGCCCGGCATGAAGCTCAAAGTCATGCGCACCGCCAAAGAATTGCGTCCCACCAGCGTGGTGACTTTCATGAGCCAGCGCCGCGAGGCAGTGGAAGAAGCGTATGCCGGCGACATCGTGGGCTTTACCACCCACGGCGGCGTGCAGCTGGGCGACACCATCACCGATGGCAGCGTCAACCTCATGTACACCGGCCTGCCCTTCTTTGCGCCCGAAATGTTCATGACTGTGGTGCTCAAGAATCCCTTGCGCACCAAGCAGCTGCAGCAGGGCCTGGCCCAGTTGGGCGAAGAAGGTGCCATTCAGGTGTTCAAGCCCGAAATGGGCGGCAACATGCTGCTGGGCGCGGTGGGCCAGCTGCAGTTTGAAGTGGTGCAGCACCGCCTCAAAGGCGAATACGACGCTGACATCCGCCTGGAAAGCAGTCAGTACACCGGCGCCCGCTGGATCACGGCCGATAGCGCTAAGGAACTGCAGGAGTTTGTGAACGCTTACCCCATGCGCATGGCCAAGGACGCGGCAGACACGCTTGCTTACCTGTGCACCAGCCCCTACGACGTGCGCCTAGCGCAAGAGCGCTTTCCGAAGATCCATTTCCACCCGCTGCGCGAGCATGCGGGCTTGGCACTGCAAACAGCTGGCTAAACAAGAGGCCCTCACGTGAAACCCCTGCCGCAATGGCCGGTGGACAGCCGCCGTGCCATCCGCGGGGTGTTCACCGATATCGACGATACCCTCACCCACGACGGCCACATCGCCCCCGAGGCGCTGCAAGCGCTGGGCGATTTGAAAGCGGCCGGGCTCACGGTGATTCCCATCACCGGGCGGCCCATCGGCTGGTGCGAGCCCTTCATGGCGGGCCCCAAGGGTCCGGCCTGGCCGGTGGATGCCATGGTGGCGGAGAACGGGGCAGTGGCATTCGTACCGGGTACAGCCAGCACAGTTACAAGCCAAATTGGCTTACAGCCCTCGTCAGATATGCGCGAGGCGCTATCAAAAAGATACCAGCAAAGTACTGAGGTACGCACTGCGAACCGACTGCGCATGGGCGCCATTGCCGCCCAAGTCTGCGCCCAAGTGCCGGGCGTGGAGCTCAGCCGCGACAGCGCGGGCCGCGAGACCGACCTCGCTTTCGACTACGCGGAGTTCGCCCAGCACACGCCCGAGACCGTGCAACGCGTGCTGGCCCTGCTGCAAAGCCACGGCATGCAAACCACGGTGAGCAGCATCCACATCCACGGCTGCTTTGGCGACTTCAACAAATGGACCGGCGCGTGCTGGATCGTCCGCGAGCTGCTGGGCCGCGACCTGAGCACCGAGCTGGACCAGTGGGTGTTTGTGGGCGACTCGGGCAACGACCAGGCCATGTTCCAGCACTTCACCCACAGCGCGGGCGTGGCCAACATTGCGCGCTTTGTGCCCCAGCTTAACCACCTGCCGGCCTACGTCACGCCTTCTGCGCGCGGCGCAGGCTTTGCCGAGGTGGCCCGCGCCATTCTGGAAGCACGTTCTTTTGCATAACGCACCCACCACCGGCACCACCGCGCACCCCGGCTCGCCCATGGGTTTGCTGGCGGTGTTCGCCTCCACGCTGTTCCAGCTCTCGGGCATTTTCATGCTGTCGCCGCTGATCCTGTTGCTCCTGAAAGAGCGGGAGGTTTCCACCTCGATTGCCAGCCTGTTTGCCGCCTCCACTTGGCTGGGCATCTTCATCGTGACACCGTTTGCCTCCGCGATCACACGAAAGTGGGGCCGGCGACGCACCATGTGGATTGCCGCCGCAACGCCTTTGGGGGCCGCCATCGGTTTCTTCTTCACCGACAACATCTGGATCTGGTTTGCGCTGGAGCTGGTCTCAGGCATGACCGGCAGCTTGCGCTGGGTGCTGGCCGAAGCGTTTATTGCCGAGTTCTCACCGCCTGAGCGCCTGGGGCGCTACATGGGCATCTACGCCACCATGGTGGGCGCCACCTTCATCATCGGACCCAGCCTGCTGGCTTGGGCCGGTAGCACCGGGCATGTCGCGCTGTTTCTGGTGATGGGGCTTCTCAGCTTAGGGCTGTTTTGGACGTTGTTTATCCCGCCCATCCCCGCCACGCATGAAACAGGCAGTGTGAGCACCGGCCCGCGCGGCCTGTGGCAGGCGGTGCAACAGCACCCCATCCTGATGCTGGCCGGCTTCATCGGCGGCTTTTTTGAACTGGGCCTCGCCTCCATCCTGCCGCTCTATGGCCTAAGCATGGGTCTGGGCGCCAGTGCCGCTGCGTTGTTGATTTCTGTGAGCGGCCTGGGCAGCACACTGGCTGCCATTCCGGTGGGTATGGCAGCAGACCGGTTTGCCGACCCGGTGCGCGGCCGCCGTACCCTGATGGTTGCCGTGGCTGCCGTGGCGCTGGTGTGTGCCGCAGCCCTGCCTCTGGTTGAGCACGCCATCTGGGTAGCATGGCCGGTAGTGTTCTTGCTGGGCGCGGCCGGCAGTAGCCTCTACACCCTGTGCATGACCGACATCG
This sequence comes from Comamonadaceae bacterium, assembly GCA_027488985.1. Lineage (GTDB taxonomy): Bacteria > Pseudomonadota > Gammaproteobacteria > Burkholderiales > Burkholderiaceae_C > Allorhodoferax > Allorhodoferax aquaticus. The sequence goes on from JAIYAR010000006.1 coordinate 118,465, forward strand.
GCGCGCGCGAAAAAGGCACCGCTCTCGTCAACTGCACTGCTGTGCTGGTGCTGAACTACACCCTGGGCGGGCTGGTGGCCTCCGGCATCAGCGGCGCGCTGATTGACTGGTCTGCCACGGTGGCGTTTCCGGCGGTGTTGATTCTGGTGGCGGCTGTGGGCCTCGCCGCCTTACTGCGCGCCCGCCGCAATCCGGACTGAGCCGCAACAGCGGCCTTGCGGCCTGCTCCGCTCACTTGCCGGAAGTCGTTTTCTTGACAGGTTTTGCAGCCGGCTTGGCAGACTTACCCGCGGCTTTCTTGGCGACCGGCTTGGCCTTGCCTTTGGCGGAGGCTTTGACCTTGGCGCCTGGTCTGGCTTTGGGTTTGGGTTTGGGCGCAGCGCTCTTTACGGTCACTGCCTTGCCCGGAGGCGGCAGCATGTCTTCGGTCGAGAGGCCGTACCGATCGGCCATGGCAGCCCAACCGGTGCCCCTGGCCTTCTGGGGCAGGACGCCATCCATCGCTTGTTCGCCCTGCGGAGTGCGCAACACACCGCCATGCAGAGCGGCCTGCAACTGGTCCTGATTGGGGTAAGACACGCCTTGTTGCGCCAGTGCTCCCTGGGCCAGTTTGAGGGCCAAGCGCACTTCGCCGTAGCCCATGGGGCCGGTAGCAGGCGCCACACTCGCAGCGCCCTCAGTGGCGGTGGGGCGCCCGCTGCGCAGGGTAGTTACCAACTGGTCGGCGTCGTGGTGATTGCCGATCCACCCACCAAACTCGGAGATCAGACGCTCGGTCGATGCGGCGTTGTCCAGCGTGGCGGTGGTGCCTTGTGCCTGCACCAGGGCAGGGCCACTCAGGGCACAGACTGCCGCGAGCACCGTGGCACGCAGGCCACGCTGAAGCCACACAGGGCTGCAGATTTGAATCATCAAAGTCATAAGCGCAAGCTTAGCCGCTCCGGGCGGACTGCCCGTCCCGGTGCGTGTTACGGATTGGTAAAGCCCTGCAACACATTCACTGCATTCACCCCCACCTCCTCCACGGCGTAACCGCCTTCAAAGATGAACACAGTCGGCAAGCCGGCTTTCGCCAGGCGCTCGCCGATGCGCAGGTAGTCGTCCGTCTTGAGCTTGAAGCCCGAAATCGGGTCGCCCTCAAAGGTGTCCATGCCCAGCGACACTACGAGTGCATCTGCGCCAAACTTGGCAATGCCCGCCAACGCAGTCTCCAGGGCCTGGGCCCAGGTGGCGTAGTCGGTGCCACGGGGCAGCGGCAGGTTGAGGTTGGCACCCAAACCCGCGCCGGTGCCGGTTTCATCCGCATGGCCCAAGTAGAACGGGTACTCGGTGCGCGGGTCGCCGTGGATGCTGGCGAAGTACACATCGGGCCGGTCGTAAAAGATGGCCTGGGTGCCATTGCCGTGGTGGTAGTCCACATCCAGCACTGCCACCTTGTGCATGCCGGCATTGCGCAGGTGCTGCGCGGCCAAGGCTGCGTTGTTCAGGAAGCAGTAGCCGCCAAAAAAGTCGGCCCCTGCGTGGTGGCCGGGCGGGCGGCTCAGGGCGAAGGCGGCACGGTCGCCGGCCAGCACGGCTTGCGCGGCGCTCAATGCGCAATGCGCACCGGCGCGTGAGGCCACCCAGGTACCGCTGGTAAAGGGCGTGCCCGCGTCGTACGAATAGAGGCCCACCTTGGCCGCGAAGTTGTCGGGCTCAATATCGGTGCGGAAGGTGCGTGTAGGCCAGACGGAGGGCAGGATGTCCTTGTCCACATTGGCTGGGTCCAGCGCCACCCACTGGTCCCAAGCCGTTGCTATAAAGTTCAGGTAGCGCGGGCTGTGGATTGCGGTGAGCGCGGTCTCTTCAAAGGCTTGCGGCTCCAGCACCGCCCCCAGTTGGCGGCGCTGCAGCTCAGCCAGCACATGGTCAGCACGGGCCGGGACCTCGAAGCACGGCACCAGCGCGCCACGGAACATTTCGACTTTGCCCTGGTGCTGGGCGTGGAGGTGGTTGTAGAAGGTTTTCATGATGGCCTATGGAAAAAATTGGCCACTAACGCACGTCGAATATGCGCAAGCAGCTATCAAATGAGTAGCAAATTAGCTCTGCGGGCGGATCACCAGTTCATCGTATCCGGTGAGCAAGTCCGGCTCGCGGGTGAACTGCCAGTCTGGCAGCAGAGCCAGCAGCACCTCTGCAGTGGTGAGCACGATGCAACCCGGCGCCACATGTCCGCCCAGCACCTGCCCATTGGCGGTGGAAACGGCCATGTGCATGTGCGAACCGGTCTTGTCGCCACCGGCAGCCACCGTGCCCGAGAGGGTGAGGATCTCCATGCTCTCGGTCAGCCGCGTGGGCTGCGCTGCACCTGCCAAGCGGATGCCGGCAGTAGATAGGCTGCCGATGCCGGACAGCACAAACGCTGCGCGGCAGTTCTGGGCGAGGACTGCGGCTTCCAGCGCGGCGCGCAGGTCTTGGCCGGGGGTGAGACGAACAGGAAACGGCTTCATCAAATCCCTCTCAAATCGGCTGCTAGCGCCCATAAAGTATGCGCAAGCAGCTCCTTATTTGATAGCAAGCACGCTTGCGCGCGCCGTCTTCAGTTGGGCTTGTGGGTGATGCGTGCGCCCAGGGCGAGCAGCTTTTCGTCCAGCTTTTCGTAGCCGCGCTGGATCATGTTGGCGTTCTGCACCGTGGACTTGCCGCTGGCGCACAGGGCGGCGCCCAAGAGGGCCATGCCGGCACGGATGTCGGGGCTGGGCAAGGTGGTGCCGCGCAGGCGGCTTTTGCCGCTGATGACCACGCGGTGCGGGTCGCACACCACGGCGGCGGCGCCCATGCCGATGAGCTTGTCCACAAAGTACAGGCGCGACTCGAACATCTTCTCGAAGAACAGCACATTGCCTTCCACCTGCGTGGCGAGCGTGATCATGCAGCTCATCTGGTCGGTGGCGAACTGGGGCCAGGGGCCGTCACCGATGACGGGCATGGCGCCGTCAAAGTCGCGGGTGACCTGCATGCGCTGGTTGCCGGACAGGAAGATGTGTTTGTCGTGCAAGTCGATCTTGACACCCAGGGTTTCGAACACGCGGTGGCACATGCCGTAGGCGTGCTTGTCGGTGCCCTCCACCGTAATTTCGCCACCGGTGGCAGCGGCCAGCGCCAGGTAGGACGCAGCCTCGATGTGGTCGTGGCACACGGTGTAGGTGGTGCCGTGCAGCGAGTCCACGCCTTCCACGCTGAGCTGGTTGGTGCCGATGCCGCTGATCTTGGCGCCCATGGCGTTGAGCAGGTGGGCCAGGTCTTGCACATGCGGCTCGCACGCAGCATTGCGGATCAGGGTGTGGCCACGGCTTACGGCGGCAGCCATGAGGATGTGCTCGGTGCCGGTGACGGACGGTTCGTCAAAAAACAGCTCGGCGCCCGTCAGCGGGCCGGGCATGGTGAAGTCGTAAACGCCATTGATGCTGACCTTGGCGCCCAACTTTTGCAGGCCGTAAAAATGCGTGTCCAAGCGGCGGCGGCCGATGACATCGCCCCCCGGTGGGAACAAGCGCGCGGAGCCGGTGCGGTGCAAGAGGCCGGCCACACACAAGATGGAGGTGCGCACCTTGTTGCACAGGGCCTGGCCGATTTCGCTGGTGCGCACGCTGGCCACATGGATGCTGACGCGCTCGCCGCTGCGTTCGACCTTGCCGCCGATTTCGACGATCACGTCCAGCATGTGGCGCACGTCGATGATATCGGGCACGTTGTCGAGGATGACTTCCTGGTCCGTCAGGATGCAGGCCGCGATCATGGGCAGGATGGCGTTTTTGTTGCCGGAAGCGCGAATGGTGCCTCGCAGGGGCACGCCGCCTTCAATTTCAAATGTCGACATGGTGAGATTCAGTGTTGGGAGGCCGGGGTTTTCCGGCTGAGGGGGAGATTGTTACCGCTCCGGGCCTTGTTTCTGTAACTTTGTGCTGTAACGATTACAGGAACCGCGACGAAGTTGGCACTTTTCAGGCGGCCAGCCAGCGGGCGAAGGTGGTGTTGACGGCGTCGGGCTGCTCCATCGTGCTCATGTGGCCGCAGTCTTCCAGCACCACCAGCTCGGCGCGTACAGCGTGCATGGCATCCACCATGGCCTGGTGCTGCTCGGGCGGGCTCCAGGCGTCTTGCCGGCCGGTGAGCACCAACGTCGGGCAGGTGATGCCGGCAAGCACCGGTGCGGCATCGGGCCGGGCGAGTAGCGCATTGATTTGCGCCGCAAACTGGGCAGGGCTGCTGCGCTCCAGCATGGCGAGCACTTGCTCGAACACCGGGCCACCCACCACGGCAGGGTGCACCATGGGGCGGGCCCACATGGTGCCCATGGCCCGCATGCCGGCGCGCTGCGCGTGCGACAGCAGGGCCATGCGGCCGGCACTTTCTTTGGCGCCGGCTTCGCCTTCGGCCAAGGGGTGAATACCGGTGTCCAGCAAGGCCAGGCGCTCTACCCGCTCGGGGGCCAGGCGCATCACCTCCAGGGCCACGCGCCCACCCATGCTGTGGCCTGCCAGGGCAAAAGTGGCAGGGGCGGCGACGAGCACCTGCTGCGCCATGGCGGTGAGCGAATCGGTCAGGCCCCAGTCCATCACCATGCAGTGGTGGCTGGCCGACAGGGCTTGCACCTGCGGCGCCCACACAGCGGCATCACACATCAAGCCGGGGAGCAATACGAGAGTTTTGGTAGTCAAATCAGGCTCCAGCACTCGCCGAATAGGCGCGAGCAGCTATCAAAAATATAGTGAAGTTATGAGAGCGCTAGGGCAAAAATTGTCCGCCCGGCGCGGCAGCTCACACTGTAGCGGCTGGCAGAGCGATTTCAATCACCAGGCCCGGCTGCGCATTGCGCACCGCAAAGCTGCCGCCATGCGCCTGCGCCACCAGGCGGCACAGGTAGAGGCCCAAGCCCACGCCACCACCTTCGCGGGTGCGGGCCGCATCCGGCCGGAAGAAGGGCTGGCCCAGGTTGGGCAACTGGTTCTCCTCCACACCGGTGCCGAAGTCGCGCACGGCGATCGACAACTGCCCGTTCGTCCATTGCACAGTGATTTGCGGCGCGACAGACGCCCCCGCGCTGTGGCGCAAGGCGTTATCCAACAGGTTGCGCACCAACAACCGGATGCGGGTCGGGTCCAGCTGCAGGCGGGGCAAGGCCGTGGGCAGCTGCATGTCAATCAACGGGCCAGCATCAGCTTCCGCGGTGGCATGCGCAGTTTGCAGCTCGCAGACCACGTCTTCCACCAATGTGCACACGTCTACCGCCTCGCGGTGGAGAGCAGCATGCGGGCTGGCCAGGCGTTCGCTTTCCAGCAAGTCGGTGACCAAGTCGCGCATGAGGGCCAGATCGCGCAAGAGCGCATCGCGGCCGGGCTGCACATCGGCCGTCTCAGGCAGCAGTTCGGTGTTCAGGCGGGCACGGGTCAAAGGGCTGCGCAGCTCGTGGCTGATGGCCAGCAGCAAGGTGCGCTTGGCCTCCAACATCTGGTGGATGTCGGCGCCCATGGTGTTGATGGTGGCAGCCAGTTCGCCCAGCTCATCAGGGTGGTGGGAGCGGCGCACAGGGATGGCCTGCCCGAATTCGCCCGCCCCGAAACGTAGGGCGCCGGCGCGGATATCGTCCAGCGGGCGCAACATGCGGCGCACCCGCACATAGGCCAGCGTGGTGAGCACCAGAAGGGTGAACAACGTGATCCAGCCGATAAAGCGGGGCCGATCGTGCCAAGCCTGCACACTCACCCCGAATTGGATGAGGTGCCCGTCGGCCGTGTTGCGCACATAGAAGCGAGGGCTCTCGGCCTCCCGCGGTTCGTCGTCCTTCCAGTCGTGTTGTTTGTCGGGCTGGTCGGGGTTGCTGCGCCAGTTGATCTGCGGACCGCTGATGCGCACGCTCAAGGGAAGGCGCTGGGTGATGGCGCGGGCGCGCTCTATGTCAGGCGGGTCACCGATTTCCTTAGCTAATTTGTCGATGTAGTCGGCCACCAGCGGCTTGGCCGCATCGCGCCAGCCGATGCTGAGCGCTGCCTGCATGCCGAACATGAAGGTAGAGGCCATGGCAAGCGCCAGCAGCACAAACATGGCAATGAGCCGCACGCGCAGTGAGTGCACGAGGGCGTGCTTGGCCTGGCGCTGGGCGCGGATGAAATCCCGCACACCCGGCCAGCCCCGGCAGACGCGCCACCAATCGGCCCACATGCTCATGCGGCACTTCCTGCCGATGTGGCCAATGGGGCCAGCGCCAGCGTGTAGCCCGCGTTGCGCAAAGTCTTGATGCAGTCCAGCGGCTCCAGCTTTTTGCGCAGGCGGCTGACCACAATGTCCACTGCGCGGGTGTAGAGCTCGGCCTCATGGCCACGCAGCTGATTCAAAATGTCGTCCCGACTGAACACCTTGCCCGGCGCGCGAGCCAGCAGGAGCAGCAAATCGAACTCGGTGCCTGTGAGGTCTACCGCATCGCCGTTGCGCTGCACGGTGCGGGTGGCGACGTCAATGCGCAGGCCCTGAAAGTACAGGAGGTTGGGGTCGGCCGCAGTAGCCTTGGGCGAGGCGGGTGCGCGTCGGCGCAACACGGTTTGCACCCGGGCCACCAGCTCGCGTGGCTCAAAAGGTTTGGGCACATAGTCATCTGCACCCAGCTCCAGGCCCACCACCCGGTCCATCACCTCACCGCGTGCGGTGAGCATGACGATGGGCAGGTCACTGTCTTTGCGGATAGCGCGGCACAAGGCAAAACCATCCATCTCGGGCAGCATCACATCGAGAATGGCCGCATCGATGCCGCCCTGCGCCAGCCGCGCCAGCCCGTCACTTGGGCGCAGGCAGTGCTCCAGCGCCATGTCGAAGCGAGAGAAGTAGGCGGCCAGAGGGCCGCCAAGCTGGGTGTCGTCATCGATGAGCAGAATGCGGTGCATAGGCTTCAGTGGGTTGCCTGCCTATTGTCACACCCGGAAAGCCGGCTGCGGTGGCGTTGAATCAGGCTTCGCACGCGGTCGCGCTCGGCATCGGCCAGCCGGTCAAACAGGTCGGCGGCTCTTTGCACATCGTGTAGCACCTGGGGCACGTACCCCGGGCGGCGCTCCAGCAGACGCAGGGCGTGCTCGCGGTCGAAACGCGGGCCCCATACCAGAGCCATGACTTCGGCGTGGGGCTCCTCGTAGCCTTCCAGCACCACCGCTCCGTAGGCGCGTAGCGGCGCCGCAATGGCGCTCAGGGTTGCGGGCGCCATGACGCTCAGCCCCGGCTGAACCAGCGACCACGACCATCCAGGTACTCGCGCACCTTTTGTTGCTGGGTCGTGTTCAGGCTGTTGTAGAAGTTGGCCATCGCGGCAATGACTTCGGGGCTCTTGGTTTGGATGGCGGCGGTTTTTTCATTGATCAGCGTTTGGGCGCGGGTGGCATCAAACTTGTCGCCGGCCACGAGGGCCTTCACTTCAGCACGCGGATCCGTAGTCTGGCCGATAAGGGCTGCACGTTGCTCAAACATTTTGTCGCCCACGACAGCCAGCAGCTTCTTCTGGTCAGCGTTCAACTCGAGTTTGCTGCCCACTTTATCGACCATCTTGTCGCGCTTGGCAGCGTATTGCTCGGCACTCATGTTGGTACCGTAATCATGCGAACGGTGGCCGCAGGCGGCAAGCCCGCCGACAAGCACCAGGGCGGTGACTGCACCGATAAGCGTACGTTTGGCGTGGCTGCGGAGGAAAAAGTTGGTCATCACGGTCTTTCTGAACCCTGTCGGGTAGTTGGAATATGACCGTGATGGTGCCGCCGCAGCCCTGACACAGGGTATCAAGGCGGTTGCGATTTGTTTCGGTTTATTTCACCCGCAATGCCACTCACCGCGCGAGCACGGCCTCCAAGGCTTTGCCCGTGTGGGTACCTAACTTGACCACGTCTTCCGGCGTGGTGGCCGCTACCACGCGGCCTCCGCCGTTGCCGCCCTCAGGCCCAAGGTCCAGCACCCAGTCGGCTTCGGCAATCACATCGAGGTCATGCTCAATCACCACCACGCTGTGGCCGCCGTTGACCAGGCGGTGCAGTACATGAATGAGCTTTTCCACATCGGCCATGTGCAGGCCCACCGTGGGCTCGTCCAGCACGTAGAGAGTGTGCGGCACTTTGTTGCCGCGCTTGCCTACGTCGTCGCGCACCTTGGCCAGTTCCGTAACCAGCTTGATCCGTTGTGCCTCGCCGCCGCTCAGCGTCGGTGACGGCTGGCCCAGCGTCAGGTAGCCCAAGCCCACGTCTTTGAGCAGCTGTAGCGGATGCGCAATGACGGGCATGGCCGCGAAGAAGTCCACCGCTTCATCGACTTCCATTTGCAGCACATCGCCGATGTTCTTGCCGCGCCAGGTGACGGCCAGTGTTTCGGGATTGAAGCGCGCGCCCTTACAGGTTTCGCACACCACTTTCACATCGGGCAAGAAGCTCATGCCGATGGTGCGCATGCCCTGCCCTTCGCAGCTCGGGCAGCGGCCTTCGCCGGTGTTGAAACTGAAGCGGTTAGACGCATAGCCGCGCGCCTTGGCTTCCAGAGTGTCGGCAAAGAGCTTGCGGATGGTGTCCCAGAAGCCGATGTAAGTGGCCGGGCAGGAGCGCGGTGTTTTGCCGATGGGCGTTTGGTCCACTTCGAGCACGCGGTCTATGGATTCATAGCCGGTTACGCCTTCGCAGCCGAGCCAATCGATCTTCTCGCCAGCATCCAAGGCATCGCGACCGGCTTTGGTGCTGCGCTTATGCACGGCGGTTTGCACGTTGGCCAGCAGCACGTCGCGTGCTAGGGTGGACTTACCCGAGCCACTGACGCCGGTGATAGCCACCAGGCGTTTGAGCGGCACATGGGCGGTCACGCCTTGCAGGTTGTGCATGGTGGCGTTGTTGACGGTGAGCCAGTCGATTTTTGGCTTGTACGCTGGTGTGTCTGCTGAGCTCGCTACGGGCAGCCCGGCAACGGGCTCCTCATACGCTCGCTTTGCGAGCTCCAAATCGTCACCCGCTGCCGGGCTACCCGCGGCTGCGACAGACATTTGGGCGGTGCGCCGATCTGCCAGCGCGGCGTATTCGGCGGCAACTTTGGTGCGTTCAGCGAGTTCGGTGTTCGCGGAAGCGCTGTCCAGAATGCGTGCCGCCTCCACAGCGGCTTTCTGTGCTTTGGCACTCAGCTTCTTCGCGGGCTTACCACCACCAGCGGTGGAGGCGCTTGCGCCGGAAGCCGATTTCGAGCTCGCAACGCGAGCGTATGAGGCGCCCGGCGTAAGCGCCTCCGCCGCGTCCAGCGCCAATGTCTCAACAAACGACACCATCCCACGGCGCAAAGCCAAGGGGTGCTTCATCGCATGCAACAAATACCGCCCCGTCTGTGACTCGGGAGCGTTCTGGACATCAGCGATCGAACCCTGCGCCACCAGCCGCCCACCGCGTTTGCCTGCACTCGGCCCGATGTCGATGATATGGTCCGCATGGCGAATGGTGTCTTCGTCATGCTCGACCACCACCAGCGTATTGCCCTTGTCACTCAAGCTCTGCAAGGCACCCAGCAAGATCTTGTTGTCACGCGCATGCAAACCAATGGTCGGCTCATCCAGCACGTAACACACGCCCTGCAGATTGCTACCCAGTTGGGCTGCCAGGCGGATGCGCTGCGCCTCGCCGCCACTAAGAGTGGGGGCGCCGCGGTCCAGCGTGAGGTAGCCTAGGCCTACTTCTTCCAAAAACTCAAGGCGGCTGCGGATCTCGGGCACGAGGTCGCGAGCGATGTCGCCTTCGCGGGTCGTCATGCCGCCGGCCACTTGCAGGGTCTGCACCCACTGGCGCACATCAGTCACCGAGAGGCGCGCAATGTCGGTAATGCCCACGCCCGCGAACTTGACGTTGCGCGCCGTGGCATTCAGGCGCGTGCCGTTGCAAGTGGCGCAGGCTTTGTCGTGCAGGTCTTCAATGTCAGCCTCGGCAAAAGTCTGCTCGCGGCCTTTGTTGTCGTCGTCCTTGACCGAGTCGTCAAACACCTTCCGCTGCTCTTTGGTGAGCGCCACGCCTGTGCCCACGCAGTCCGGGCACCAGCCGTGCTTGCTGTTGTACGAGAACAGGCGCGGATCCAGCTCGGCATACGAGGTTGCGCACACCGGGCAGGCGCGCTTGGTGGAAAAAACCTGCACCTTGCCCACACCAGCCGCCGACTCGCCAGCCGCCATCACCTCTCGCAAGCTGCCAATGTCGCTCAGTACATAGACCACACCCTTGCCATGGGTGAGCGCGTCAGCCAGCGCCGTGCGGAGTGCGGACTCGTTGGCTGGTGTCACATCCAGGCTGGCCACGGGCAGCTCGATGTTGTGTTCCTTGAAACGGTCAATCCGCGGGAAACCACTGGTGGGCAAGAAGTTTCCGTCCACCCGCAGGTGCGTGAAACCCTTGGGCCGGGCCCAATCGGCCAGCTCGGTGTACACGCCCTTGCGCCCCTGCACCAGTGGGGCCAGCAGCCCGATGTGCTGACCCCGATAGTACTTGAGCAACTGGGCCGCAATGCTGTCTGCGGACTGCGGCTCCACTGCCGCGCCGTCTCTGAAGCAATGCTGCGTGCCGAGCTTCACGTACAACAAGCGCAAAAAATGCCACACCTCGGTGGTGGTGCCCACCGTGGACTTGCGCCCGCCGCGCGAGAGGCGCTGCTCAATCGCCACCGTGGGCGGAATGCCATAGACCGCGTCCACTTCAGGCCGACCTGCAGGTTGCACGATGGAGCGCGCATAAGCGTTCAAGGATTCGAGGTAACGCCGCTGCCCTTCATTGAACAAAATATCAAACGCCAGAGTCGATTTGCCGGACCCCGACACGCCAGTCACCACACTGAACTTGCCGCGTGGAATATCCACCGACAAAGACTTGAGGTTGTGCTCCTTCGCATTAACTATACGAATGGAATTCGACGTGTCGACCATCCCGGCACCGGAGGTGGATGGGCTTGCGCCGGAAGCCGATTTCGAGCTCGCAGCGCGAGCGTATGAGGCGCCCGGAGTGAGCCCGTCCGCCGCAGCAACAGAAGTAAACGTAGCCGACGACTCCGCCACCTCATGAATCACGCCCATCGCTGCCGCGTACTCCCGCAGTGCCTTGCCCGTGTGCGACGTGGCATGCAAAAGCAAGTCTTCCGGCGTGCCATACGCCACCACCTGCCCGCCCGCATCCCCGCCCTCGGGGCCGAGATCAATCAACCAGTCCGAGGCGCGGATCACATCCAGGTTGTGCTCAATCACCACCAGCGAATGGCCAGCGTCCAGCAACTTGCGCAGCGCGCGCATCAGCTTGGCGATGTCTTCAAAGTGCAGACCGGTGGTCGGCTCGTCCAGCATGAACAGTGAACCCTTGCGTGCAAGGAACTGCTTGCTGGAGCTAGCGCTCTTGGCCGCCTCGGCCAAAAAGCCCGCGAGCTTGAGGCGCTGCGCCTCACCACCCGAGAGCGTAGGCACCGGCTGGCCCAACTTCACATATTCCAGCCCCACATCCACAATGGGTTGCAGCACGCGGATGACTTCGCGGTCGGCGCTGAACAGATCCGCAGCTTCGCTCACGGTGAGGCCCAATACATCAGCCACGTTCACATGGCGACCCTTGCGCTCAATCGTCACTTCCAGAATTTCGGGGCGGTAGCGCTTGCCGTCGCAGTCCGGGCAACGCAAATACACGTCGCTCAGGAACTGCATTTCCACGTGCTCAAAGCCCGAGCCACCGCAGGTGGGGCAACGGCCATCGCCGCTGTTGAAGCTGAACTTGGCGGCGGTGTAGCTGCGCTCCTTGGACAAGGCGGCGCCCGCGAACAACTCGCGAATTGCGTCCCACGCGCCCACATAGCTCACCGGGTTGGAACGTGCCGTTTTGCCGATGGGCGACTGATCCACAAACACCATGTCGCTGAGCTGCTCCGCACCCAGCAGACTGGTGTGGGCGCCTGGGGTTTCGGTGGCTTTGCCGAAGTGGCGCAACAAGGCGGGGGCCAGCACGTCTTGAATCAGTGTGGACTTGCCGGAGCCGGACACACCGGTGACGCACACGAGGCGCTGCAGCGGAATCTCCACCGACACATTTTTGAGGTTGTGCTCGGTGACGCCTTCGAGGATCAGGCGCGGGTGGTTGGGCGCGACCATGCGCTTGAAGCCCATACCCACCTGCTTGCGGCCGCCCAGGTAAGCGCCGGTCATGGTGTCTGCGCCCTTGAGGGCCTCGGTGGTGCCGTCAAACACAATCTGACCACCCTTCTCACCCGGGCCGGGGCCCATGTCGATCATGCGGTCGGCAGCCAGCATTACCGCCGGGTCATGCTCCACCACCACCAACGTGTTACCTGCATCGCGCAGGCGCTGCATGGCCACGATGATGCGGTTCATGTCTCGCGGGTGCAGTCCGATGCTGGGTTCATCCAACACGAACAGGGTGTTCACCAACGAGGTGCCCAACGCGGTAGTGAGGTTGATGCGCTGCACCTCGCCGCCACTCAGTGTGCGGCTCTGGCGGTCCAGCGTGAGGTAGCCAATGCCCACGTCGCACAGGTACTTAAGGCGGGTGCCCACCTCTTCAAACAAGAGCTTGAGGGTTTTGTGCTCGGCCTCTGAAGCGGTAGGCGCAGTTTTCTCCGGAGTAACATCTTGCGACCGCGAAGCGGAGTCTGGGGTGCCGGAAGGGGCCGATTTGCTACTCGCAAAGCGAGTTGATGAGGCCACTGCCGGTACACCTGACTCCGCCCCCCCGCCAAAGACTCCCAAATCCGCCTGCAAGGCATCAAAAAACCGCTTGAGCCGATCCAAAGGCATCAGCATCAAATCGTGTAGTGACAAGCCGGGCAGCGCTTCCAGCTGTTCACGAGACCACTTCACGCCCTTGGGCATAAAGCGCTTGGCCGGTTCCAGCGCCATGTCGGCCTGGTCCTTGGTGCCTATGCGCCACAGCAGGCTCTCGGTCTTCAAGCGCGAGCCATTGCAGGTCGGGCAGGTGGTGTAGCTGCGGTACTTGGACAAGAGCACACGGATGTGCATCTTGTAGGCCTTGGTCTCCAGGTATTCAAAGAAGCGGTCCACGCCGAACCAATGCTGGTTCCACTTGCCGTTCCAGTTCGGCGAGCCCTTGAGCACCCAGTTTTTTTGCTCCTGCGTCAGCTTGTACCAAGGCGTGTCGCGCGGAATGCCGCTGGCCTCGGCGTGGCGCATCAGGTCGTCCTGGCACTCCTGCCAGGCGGGCGTCTGCATGGGCTTGACGGCACCCGCGCGCAGGGTGAGTTTGTCGTTAGGGATGACCAAGCCATAGTCCACCCCCACCACCCGCCCGAAACCACGGCAGGCGTCGCAAGCGCCCACGGCGGAGTTGAAGCTGAACATCGACGCAATCGGGTCGGTGTATCGAATGTCGCTCTGCGGGCAGTGCAAGCCGGTCGAAAAGCGCCAGATCTCAGGGACCAAATTTGCTATGGTTTCAGGAGCTACGGGCGCACTATCTACCTGGGCTACAGCCTCTTTTAATACATAAGTATTCAAACGCCCACTGCCGCGCTTCAATGATGTCTCAATGGCTTCCAGCACCCGCGCTTTTTCCACGCCATCAATGCGGAAGCGGTCCGCCACTACATCCAGTACTTTGCGCACCCCATTGACGGTGGAAACCTCGCGCTCCGCCTGCACCCGGGTGAAGCCGCTGGCGCTGAGCCACTGGGTTACTTCGTCGGGGGTGGCGTTACCGGGCAGCTCTACAGGAAAGGTCAGCACCAGGCGCGGGTTGCCTTCGGCCGCAGCGCGCTGCAGCAGCGTGGTGTAAATCGTTTCAGGGGTGTCGTGCTGGACCGGCAGCGCGGTGTCTTTGTCAAACAGGCTGCCCGCCCGGGAAAACAGGAGCTTGAGGTGGTCGTTGAGCTCCGTCATCGTGCCCACAGTAGACCGACTCGAGCGCACCGGGTTGGTCTGGTCAATCGCAATCGCGGGGGGCACGCCCTCCACCTTGTCGACCGCAGGCTTGTCCATGCGGTCCAGAAACTGGCGCGCATACGCACTGAAGGTTTCCACGTAGCGCCGCTGGCCCTCGGCGTACAGCGTGTCAAACACCAGACTGGATTTACCTGACCCACTAGGCCCGGTGACCACGGTCAACTCACCCGTGCGGATGTCCAGATCAAGGTTCTTGAGATTGTGCTGTCGCGCCCCGCGAATGCGGATGGTGCCCTGGGTCATGGTGAATGCTCTCTGCGGTGGGGAGAGACATTCTAGGCAGGCTTGATTACCCTTTGAGTGCACGCTCCAATTCGCGGCAGGCTTTGGTACCCAAGGCATCCTGGATCTTGGGGAGCAGGGTGAGAAGATCCTCATATCCCGCGGCCGACTCAACCGCAAGGTTCAGCATGAATCCACGCAAACCAAGGCTCGCTGTGAGCTTGGTCGCAATCGGTTTGGCATCGCTGTAGCGCTCCTGGGCGCTACGATTGCTCACAGGTTCAGGCACTGCAGCGCTCTGCTCGGCCTGCTCCACTGCATCGACGGAGGCGACCGCAAGCGCAGGAACCGTCGCGCTCACCTGCCCTGCCACAGGGGCCAGAAATCCTTGCTCCACCATGTAATCCACATCGGCCTGGGTGACCCCCATGCCGGCCGTGGAGACCAGCACCTGCTCCGCCGTCTTCTGGCCGTCAAACAGAATGAACGCCGACCGCTGGCGAGCCGAGAACAAAGTCGACCGCTCCTTGAACGCTTTTTGTCCAACTTCCGTTTTTGTGAATTTCATGAAACGGATTTTAGGACCGCAACTCCGGCGAACCCATGCGAAAGGGGCCCTCAGGCCCCCTCGTTTTCCCTATCCGGGCGCTTTTTACTTCGCAGCGCTGGCTGCTGGAGCAGCGGCCGGAGCAGAAGTGGCAGGTGCGGCAGCAGGGGCTTCGGTATGCATCGCGTCCGCGCCGTGCTTCTCACCACTCATATCAATATCGCCACCCTTGCTCAGGATGAACAGCGCCAAACCGGCGAACAACGCAAAACCCACAGCAATTTTCCACATACCACTTCTTTCAAAAAAAAAGCCCTCCGGAGCGGAGAGCCTGGAAATTGCCCCGGCGTATCCGGCCGGGGCGTTAACTCACTTCACTCGCAAAAATCAGTCGTTGGCGTAGATGTCAACGTCTTTGGTTTCCTTGATGAACAGTGCACCGATGACCACAGTAGCCGATGCAATGATGACCGGATACCACAGGCCGTTGTACATGTTACCGGTCTGCGCAACGATAGCAAACGCTGTCGTAGGCATCAAGCCACCGAACCAGCCGTTACCGATGTGGTAGGGCAAGCTCATGGAGGTGTAACGGATACGGGTCGGGAACATTTCCACCAGCATGGCAGCAATAGGACCGTACACCATGGTCACCAACAACACCAGGTAAGTGAGGATGATCACAACCTTGACCTTGTCGAACTTGGCCATGTCAGCCTTGGCAGGGTAGTTTGCGGCCTTGAGCGCTGCGCCCAGGTTTGCGGCCAGCAAGGTTGCGCCGGCAGTCTTCTCGTTGCTGAGGTCAGCCACAGACTTCTTGGCGGCAGCCACTGCTTTTTCGTCCACTGGGTTGGCGGCAGAAACTTCAGCCAGCTTGGCTTCAGCCTTGGCCTTGGCCGCAGCGATGTCTTCAGGGCTGTACTTCACGTTCACCACAGTCTCACCCACCTTGATCACAGCGGGGGTACCGGCTGGTGCCACGATGTTCTCGTAGGACACGGAGGCACCGGCCAGACGTTGCTTGGCAATGTCGCAACCAGATGTGAACTTCTTGGTACCAGTGGGGTTGAACTGGAACGAGCACTCTGCAGGGTCGGCGGTCACAGTCACTTTGGCGGACTGTTGTGCTGCGTACAGGTCAGGGTTAGCTGCCTTGGTCAGCGCTTCAAACACGGGGAAGTAGGTCAAAGCACCCAACAAGCAACCTGCCAATATGATGGGCTTGCGACCGAACTTGTCGGACAGCGAACCGAACACGATGAAGAATGGTGTGCCGATGATCAGGGAGATCGCCACCATGATGTTGGCAGTAGGGCCATCTACTTTCAGGGCCTGGGTCAGGAAGAACAGCGCGTAGAACTGGCCGGAGTACCAGATCACGGCCTGTCCCATCACCAAACCGAACAGGGCCAAGATCACGATCTTCAGGTTTTTCCACTGACCGAAAGACTCGGACAAAGGTGCCTTGGATGTCTTGCCTTCAGCCTTCATTTTGGTGAAAGCAGGAGACTCGTTCATGCTCAAGCGGATGTACACCGAGATTCCCAGCATGATCACGGACACCAGGAACGGAACGCGCCAGCCCCAATCAGCGAACGCTTCTTCGCCGATGGCGGTACGTGTACCCAGAATCACCATCAGGGACAGGAACAAGCCCAATGTCGCAGTGGTCTGGATCCAGGCAGTGTATGCACCGCGTTTGCCCATGGGAGCGTGCTCAGCCACGTAGGTGGCAGCACCGCCGTACTCACCACCCAATGCCAAGCCTTGCAACAGGCGCAGCACGATCAGGATGACGGGAGCAGCCACACCGATGGCAGCGTAATTGGGCAACAGGCCCACGATGAACGTGGACAAGCCCATGATCAGGATGGTCACCAGGAAGGTGTACTTGCGGCCGATCATGTCGCCCAAGCGGCCGAACACCAGCGCGCCGAAGGGGCGCACGATGAAGCCGGCAGCAAACGCCAACAGCGCGAAGATGAAGGCGGAGCCTTCGTCCAGACCGCTGAAGAACTGCTTGGCAATGATGGCTGCCAAAGAACCGTACAGGTAAAAGTCGTACCACTCAAAAACGGTACCGAGTGAGGAAGCGAAGATAACTTTCTTCTCTTCCGCAGACATCGGCCGTGGGGCTGCGTTTGCCATGTTGTGTCTCCAATGATTATGTTCAGCCCCCGACATGAAGGCTTGGACGTATTCTTGGAGTACCCACTGACCCTGCTCTGACGCGAAACCAACGCTGGCTTGCGCGAAACTGACGCCCCTCTGACAAAATAGGGCTTAACCCTGCAGGGTCATTTCACATAACGGCAAATCAGGTTGTACGGGAGGGTATACCCGAGGGAATGGCTTGCACTGCATTCCAGCGTTTGTCAGCCTCGTTGTCAGCAAACCAAGCGTCGCCTTCGAGGTAAGCACGCAGCATGGGCAAAGCATCCAGACCCCAGAACACTTTGCCGTCCACTTCAAAGCTCGGCACGCCGAATACGCCTTGCGCAATAGCATCGTCGCTGTGGGCTTTGAGTTGGGCTTTCACGCTGTCGTCACCCGGTTCGCGCCCGGGAGCCAGCAAGGCAGTAACCGCCTGAAGCCGCGCTGTATCCGCCGCATCCGCACCACCCGTCCACACCTGTCTGAACAAGGTCTCGCACACATAGCGATTGGGCAAGCCTTGGGCCTGGGTAGCAATGGCCAGCCGCAGTAGCCCCAGCGGATTGAAAGGATGTGCGGCGGGAAAGGCCAGCTCCACCCCTTGTCGCTGCGCCAGCCACTGCACGTGGCGGTAGATCCAGTTGCGCTTGGGCGGCACCTCGGCCGGGCCCAGCACCGCGTTGTGCTTGAGCAAACCGCCCAAAAACACCGGCTTGTAGTGCACGCTGTAGCTCAGGCCCATCAGGGCAGCCGGCAACTCCTCAAACGCCAGATAGGCGTAAGGAGAGATGAAATCCAGATAAAACGTGATTTGCTTCATGCGGGCTCCGGGCGTGGGTGATTTTTCAGGCTTGGGGGTGTTGGGTCGGCTTAAACAAAGGCTTCCGGGTGCGTCTGGCGCAGGCGTTCGGTGATCTGGCTCCACATCACCTTCTTGGCAGCGTCATCACTGCGGCCCCACTCGCGTATGTCTTCAATGGTGCGGAAGCACCCTTCGCACAGGCCGCTGCCCGTGTCCATGCGACACACATTCACACAGGGACTTGGGATGTTTTCGGCCATGGCGCTCACGGATACTGCGCGGGCAGCTAGCGTTTTGATAGCATTTTCACGCACCAAAGTATCCAGAACGTTTTCTTCGTCCGGTGCCTCCACCACGTCGGCCACAGGAGCGCCGGTCAGCGCAACCAGATCTTGCGGATGCAACTGGAAGACCCCATGCGGGTGGCCGGCTGCGGCCCACACCTGCTCGAACCGGAATAGCTCGCGATCAATCAAAGTGACGCCGGGCATGGCATGCGCCACCGGGCTCACCCCGCCAATAGAAAAGCCGGTGCGCTCCTTCACAAACGCCGCGTTCGCCC
Organism: Comamonadaceae bacterium; assembly: GCA_027488985.1. GTDB lineage: Bacteria > Pseudomonadota > Gammaproteobacteria > Burkholderiales > Burkholderiaceae_C > Allorhodoferax > Allorhodoferax aquaticus. The sequence continues at coordinate 136,724 of JAIYAR010000006.1, forward strand.
GCGCCAGCGGCCCCACCAGCGCGGCCACCTTGGCTTCGTCCACACGACGGTCGCCCGAGGTCACGACCAGCACAGCCGTCTCATCAGCCACCCGCTTGAAGATGATGCTCTTGGCAATCTGGCCCACAGCCACGCTTAGCGCGTCTGCGGCCTGCTGAGCGGTTCGCGCAGCACCATCGAGCATCACAGGGCCATGGGGATGATTTTTTTCTTGCAATGCAGCCGCTACGCGCTGCACGCCTTCAGGTAATTCAGTCAATTCAGCTCCACACATACTTTTTGGTTAGCCGAGGCGTTTGGTAAGCAGCGCATTGGCTGCCCGCGAATGCGGCTTGCGGCCCAGAAAGTCGCTGATGAACTTGCCAGCGTCGATCAGCTTGTCGAGGTCGATACCTGTCGCTATGCCCATGCCGTGCAGCATGTAGACCACGTCTTCGGTCGCCACATTGCCGGTGGCCCCCTTGGCATAAGGACAGCCGCCCAAGCCGGCCACCGAGGTATCAAAGTGCCAGATACCCAGCTCCAGCGAGGCCAGCGTGTTGGCCAGCGCCATGCCATAGGTATCGTGAAAGTGGCCGGAGACCTGATCCACGGTGTAGTACTGCAAAGTAGCCTCCAAGGCGCGTTGCACCTTGACCGGGGTACCCACGCCAATGGTGTCGGCCACGCCCACGTGCTCCACACCGATATCGTGCATCAGCTTGGCTACCAGCGCCACACGTTCGGGAGCAATGTCGCCTTCATACGGGCAACCCACCGCGCAGGAGATGGCGCCCCGCACTGCGATGCCGGCTTCTTTGGCGGCTTGTGCCACCGGGCGGAAGCGCTCAATGCTCTCCTCAATCGAGCAGTTGATGTTTTTCTGGCTGAAGGCTTCGCTCGCGGCACCGAACACCACGATCTCGTCGGGTTGAGAAAGCACCGCAGCTTCATAGCCCTTCATATTGGGCGTGAGCACTGAGTAACGTACGCCATCGCGGCGCTGCACGCCTGCCATCACCTCGGCGTTGTCGCCCATTTGCGGCACCCACTTCGGGGAAACAAAACTGGTGACTTCAATGTCCGTGAGGCCGGCATCCTGCAGGCGGTGCACCAGCTCGACCTTGATGGCGGCGGGCACGGGTTGCTTTTCGTTTTGCAGCCCGTCGCGCGGGCCGACGTCGATGATCTTGACGCGGGAGGGAGTGTTCATGGGTTGTATTAAACCGCGAACCCGCAAGCCACACCGCAGGGTCTGAATAGAGGCATTGTTATAGTCGCAGGCTTTTCCCGGAGCACCCATCCGGAGCACATGAGAGGCGCCCGTTTTGCTAAGCATCTCCAACGCCGTCCTGACGCGGGGCATCACCCCGGTGTTCGACGGCCTGACCCTGCAACTCAATGAGTCCCGCATCGGGCTCATCGGGGACAACGGCGCCGGCAAAAGCAGCCTGTTCCGCATGGCCTGCGGGCTGGAGGCGCCGCAGAGTGGCAGCGTCACTGTGCAGGGCTTGCCAGCATTCCGCATCAACGCACAGCGCCCCAACCTCGTGGGCATGATGTTCCAGAACGCGGACGACCAGATCGTGTTCCCTACGGTGCAAGAAGAGCTGGCCTTGGGGCTGACTGCCACCGGCCTGCCACGGCGCGATGCCATCACCCGAGCCCGCGCTTTCCTCGCCACCCGCGGACTGGAAGCTTGGGCCGAACGCGCCATCAGCAGCCTGAGTCAGGGGCAGCGCCAGCATGTGTGTTGGCTGGCGATCCTGCTGTGCCAACCCGCTTTGATCCTGCTGGACGAACCCTTTGCCAGCCTGGACCTGCCGGGCCAGGCCTTGCTTCATGAGGACATTGCCCTTGCCCCACAGCAGATCATCGTCTCCACCCACGTGTTGGAGCACTTGCGCGGCTTTGATCGCGTCATTTGGCTGGACCACGGCCGGGTCCGTGCCGACGGCGCTGCAGAATCGGTATGTGCACAGTACCGCGACGACGTGGCTGCCCGCATTGCGGCCCGTACCGCCATCACCCGCTGAACTATGGGCAGCCTTTACAGCGAACACCGCACCTGGCTGCACGCCGTGCCCGCCGGCTGGAAGCTGGGCCTGCTGGTGGTCTTGAGCACGGGTATTTTCTGGATTCAATCGCCTGCCATGCTCGGTATGGCTTGTGCACTCTGCGTTGGCCTGTACCTGTCACTGGGCAAAGCTATGGCTCAGGGGCACAGGTTGCTGCGTGGCTTGCTCATTGCGGGGGCGCTGGTGCTGCTCTTCCACGCTGTGTTGCAGCAGCCTCTGGTGGGGGTGGTTAGCGTGCTACGTATGGCCGGAGCTTCGCTGCTCAGCATCGCTCTCACACTCACCACCCGCAGCGGCGAGCTGCAAGACGTGCTTGAGCGGCTGCTCAGGCCACTGCAGCGCTTCGGCGTCCGCTCGGACCGATTTGCGCTGCAACTCGCCCTCATGCTGCGATTCATTGAACATTTCTTTGCCGTGTGGAAGCGTTTGGACGATTCGCACCGGCTACGCACCGGCAAGGGTGGTGGCCTGCGACTGCTGGCGCCCTTGACCATCCAAATGCTGCAAACCGCGCGCCGGGTAGCAGACACGCTCGACGTCCGATTCAGCGAACCGCCGAACTCAAAGACACGATAATTGCCCTCATGCAACGTAACCATTCCATCGCTCTCGTCGCCCTGTTTGCCGCCCTCATGGCGGTGCTGGGCCTGATCCCCAAAATCGACTTGCCCTTTGGCGTGCCCATCACACTGCAAACCTTGGGCGTCATGCTCGCCGGCTGCCTGTTGGGCCCCCGCCTCGCCTTACGGGCACTGGTGTTGTTCTTGGTGGCAGTAGCCATCGGCCTGCCCCTGCTCTCCGGCGGTCGTGGCGGCTTCGGCGTTTTCACTACGCCTGCAGCAGGCTATTTGTTGGCATGGCCGCTGGGTGCTTTCGTGACCGGCTTGGTCATGCACACGCTGCCCGCAAGCTCACCGCGCCGCGTAGCGCTGAGTGCCTTTGTGGCGTCTGCACTGGGCGGCCTCTTGGTCATCCACGCGAGCGGCGTAGTCGGTCTGATGAAAATCGCCGGCATGAGCTTCTCCCAAGCGTTGATCGCCACCAGCGCGTTCGTGCCCGGTGACCTGATCAAGTGTGTGCTCACCGCCGTGGTGTGCCACACCGTGGCCCGTGGCCTGCCCGACTGGAAGTTCGGCAAACAAGGCGCCTGATGGCTGAGACCCCGGAGCTGGTGCACAGCAGGCTATCCCGCTGGGCCCGGGACCGGGGAACGGCGCTCGCCATCCAAAGCGAAGCCGGCGATATCACTTTCGCGGAGTTGGCTCAGCAAGTACAAGCCCACGCAGAGGGTTTGTATCGCTCACGCGCACCAGCCACTGTGTTGCAAGACAGCGGCCTGCCGCTGCTTCAACGTTTAACTGCTTTTCTGGGCACCATTTCCAGCGGCCGTTGTGCTGCCGTGAGCGACCCGGCCTGGCCGGAAGCCGTCTTGACTGCAGTGCGCGCCAACCTGCCCGATCCGCCCTGCGACAGCGCCGCGCCCACCCCACTCAGCCCTTTCTACACGGGCTTTACCTCCGGCAGCACCGGCCTGCCCAAAGGCTTCCGGCGACATCACCGTTCGTGGACTGAGAGTTTCGATCTGTGCCTGCGCACTTTCGGGGACGCGGCTTCTACCCGCATCCTCGCACCGGGGCGGGATTCGCATTCCCTCTTTCTCTTTGGCATGTTGCTGGGCTTGTGGACGGGCGCTGGCGTGGTGGTGCAAGAGCAGTTTTCAGCTTCTGCAGCGCTGGCCACTTTGGCCACGGGGCAAACACCCTGCCTGGTCGCGGTGCCTAGCCAGTTGTTGCTGATGCTGGAGTGGGCCGCGCACCGCAAATTGCCCCCGGTGCGTGGCGTACGTCTCATCCTGATCAGTGGTGCACGCTGGACACGCAGCCGTACCCCGGACTTGCAAGCGCTGTTTCCCCAGGCGCGCATCATCGAGTTTTATGGTGCCTCCGAGACCAGCTTCATCGCCTGGACCGAGACCCACCCCGACCTGCCCGACGCCTGTGTGGGCCGACCGTTTGAGACCGTAGAGCTGGATGTGCGTGGTGCCACACCGGACAGCCTGGACGGCCTGATCTATGTGCGCAGCCCCATGCTGTTCATGGACTACGTGGGCGCCGCCCACGACCACACCGCCGCCCTACGCGATGGCGACTGGGTCTGCGTACGCGACCTAGGGCACCTGGACGATCAGGGCCGCTTGTGGGTGGCCGGGCGCGAGAGCCGCATGCTGGTTACCCTGGCCAAAAAACTGTTTCCGGAAGAACTGGAAGCCGTGCTGGAAGCCCACCCCGCCATTGCCCGCGCATCGGTGCATGGGCTGCCGGATGGCCAGCGCGGTGTGCAGATCGTGGCGATCATCCAGTGGGCGGCCGGCAACGAACAAGCCGACCTGCATGCCCTGCAAAGCTGGTGTCGCAGCCGGCTTGAAGCCTTCAAGGTACCGCGCCAACTTTGGGTCCATGCTGATTGGGCCTTCACGGCCAGCGGCAAGACGGACCACCCGGCATTGAGCCGCACCCTGCCACCTCACCTGCAAGAGGCTGCGCCATGCCTGACACCTCTGCGTTGATCGCGGCTTGGGCCCGCAGTGCGGTTGCGCCGCACGGTGGCGCCTTCCGTCATTTGCATGCCCATGAGATCGGAGCCCCAGTGTTGCAAGCGCTGTTGGAGCGCGCCGGCATACCGGCCAGTGCGGTGGATACCGTGGTCTTGGGCAACGCGCTGGGAGCAGGCGGCAACCCCGCGCGCATGGTGGCACTGGCTGCCGGGCTACCGGACCGTTGCGCTGCGTTTTCTGTTGACACCCAGTGCTGCGCCGGACTGGATGCGGTGGCCGCTGCCGCCGGGCTGCTCGCTAGCGGCCAGGCGGAGGTGGTGGTGGCTGGGGGCGTCGAGGCCTGGAGCCGCGCGCCCATAAGGCAGCACCGCCCCCTGGTGACCGGAGAACCCGCCACACCCTACGAGCGTCCCGCTTTTGCCCCCGACCCTGCGCGCGACCCCGACTTGCTGCAAGCGGCTGCGGACTATGCGTCCGCCCACCACATCAGCCGAGCCCAGCAAGACGCCTACGCCCTGCACAGCCACGAACGGGCTTTGGCGCACCGCGAGCTGCTAGCAGGTGAGATTGTGGCCGTGGGTGGACTGCCATCGGATGCCTACCCGCGTGCCATGCGTCCTGCTGCGGCTGCCCGGCTGCCGGTGCAAGCGGTGGGCGCTCAGACAGATGCAGGCACAGCACCCATGGACTGCGCCGTCAGCACCCTGGCTATTTCCACCCGCGCTGATGGCGCGGCCATGGTGCTGCTGATGACGGAAGCCGCAGCCCGCAAACATGGCGTAAGCCCTGCCGCGCAATGGCGGGCCAGTGCATCGGTAGGCCTGGACCCCGCCATGCCGCTCTTGGCCGCCGAAGCGGCCACGCGGGCGGTATTGCAACGTGCCAACCTGCAAACCGCCAGTGACTGCGAGGTAATCGAACTGCACGATGCATTTTCCGTCCAAGGGCTGGCCTATTGCACGGCTTTGGGGCTGAGCCCGGACTCCATCAACCGGCAGGGCGGAGGCATCGCGCGGGGCCACCCCATTGGCGCGTCAGGGGCGATTGCCTTGGTGCGGGTGTTGGCAGATTTGCAGCGCCTGGGCCGCCCGGGTGCTTTGGGCTTGGCGGCGGTGGCTGGCGCAGGCGGCATTGGCGCCGCTACGTTAGTAGAGTGGCTAGGCGAAACGGCTTAGCCGACCACCTTGTAAAAGCTGTCCACGTCGATGCGGCTGGTCCGCGTGCGGTTGACCGGTGCAGCTTCATCAGCGTACCCCAGGGCCACGCCACACACGATGTGGCTCTCCGGCCCCAGCCCCAGGTGCTTGCGCACCAGGCCGGGGTATGACGCCAGCGCGCCAATGGCGCAGCTGGCCAACCCGCGGGACTGCGCCGCCAACAACAGGCCGTACAGGGCCATACCTAAATCCATGAAGCTGCCGCTGCCCAAGCCCCGCTCGATGGTCACGACCAGCGCCACCGGCGCATCAAAGAAACGGAAGTTGCGCTCAAACTGCTGGTCGCGTCCGGTGCGGTCTTCGCGGGCAATGCCTATGCTGTCGTAGAGTGCACGGGCCGCGGCCACCTGCCGGCGGCGCAAATAGCCGGGCATGGGGTCGGGAAAGTAGCTGTAGTCCTCGGCCTCGGCGCTGCCTTCGCAGTAGGCCGCAGACATGGCTTGCGACAAGGCCTCGCGCACCGCGCCACGTACCTGAATGAAATTGCCCGGCTGCAAATTAGCGCCACTGGGCGCCAAACGCGCATTGACGAGCAGGTCGTGCAACAAGGCATCGGGCACCGGCTGGCCGGTAAATCCGCGCACTGAAGTGCGGGCGCGCGCCAAGGCGGTGAAGGAGTCGACTTCCAACATGCCGCTCAGTAGCCCCGCCCGGCATCCACCAACCCTGCCACCGACTGCCCGCTTTGCAGCGCTGCAATCTTGCGGGCGATCTGGGCAATGCTTTCCGAACGCAGGGTGCGCGCCGAGGTATGTGGCGTCACCGTGATCTTGGGGTGCGCCCAGAAAGCATGGCCTTTGGGTAGCGGCTCCACACGGAAGACGTCCAGCGTGGCACCTGCAAGATGGCCGCTGTCGATGGCGGCGAGCAAATCGGCATCTACCACGTGGGCACCACGGGCCACATTAATCACATAGCCACCGGGGCGGATATGAGCCAGTGTGCGGGCATTGAGAATGCTGTCTGTCTCCGGGGTCAGGGGCAGCAGGCACACCACGATGCGGCTGGCCGCCAGAAAGTCCTTCAGCTGCGCCTCCCCATGGAAGCAATGCACACCGTCCAGCGCTTTGGAGGAACGGCTCCAGCCATTCACCGGAAAATCAAACTGCGCCACCGCCTTGGCCACCCGCTCGCCCAACACGCCCAGCCCCAGCACGCCAACTGGGTAGTCCACCCGGCTGCGCGGTTTACGGAAGGACCATTTGCCGTTGTCCATATCGGCCTCGTAGCCATCGAACTCACGGAAGTGGCGGATCACCGCGTGGCACACATACTCCGCCATTTGCACCGACATGCCGGCATCGTCCAAGCGAATGACGGGCACACCGGCAGGCAGGTTCAGCTTCATCAGGGCGTCGACGCCGGCACCGGTATTGAAGATGGCCTTCAAGCCTTGTTGCTCGTCCAGCATTTGTTGCGGAGGCTTCCACACCACGGCGTAGTCCGCCGCCGGTGCGCCGGGCTGCCAGAGGGTGACCTCGGCACCGGGAATGGCGGCCTGCAGGCCGGGAATCCAAGTGGCCTCGTCGAAATCGGCCGAATAGTAGGTAATGCGCAAAGAACTCATACCCGCATTTTCACCGCAGCGCAGGCTGCCTTCATTCAAGCGGGGACAGCCATGCGCAACAGTTCGCTGCCCTCGGTCACCTGGTCGCCCGGCGCGAACAGCAGTTCGTCCACCGTGCCATCGGCCGGCGCGGCAATGGTGTGCTCCATCTTCATGGCCTCCATCACGGCAAGGGCCTGACCTTTCTTGACGACATCGCCCGCCTTCACCGCGAACGACACCACTTTGCCGGGCATGGGTGCGGTCAGGCGGCCGCCTTCAGCCTGTGCATCACCGGCGTGGGCAAGGGCATCAATCGCTATGATTTGTGTAGCGCCTCGCGCATTGAATATGAGTGCCACCGGCCCATTTGCATACACATTCACCAAACTGCGCTGCTCACCGAGGCGCACATCCAATGCATCGCCTTGGGCGGCCCATTGCAGGGGATAGGTCCGCCCGCCGACCGTCATCTCCAGCGTGCCACCTCGCACCGTGCGCAACAAGGCGGTGTGAGCCTCGCCGGAGTATTCGAGCGCAAAGCTCCGCACCTGCGCGCCGTGGGACTTCCAGCCATCGCGCTGCGCCCAGGGGTCTTGCCAGCCACGGGCGTCGGGTTGCGCGGCTTGGCGTTCTCCCGTCTGCAATGTGTGGGCAATCAGGGCAGCCGCGGCCACGGACAGGCCCACTTTGTCTTGGTGGAACAAGGCGTCTGCTTCGCGCGGAATCAGCGCCGTATCCAGTTGGGCGGCTGCAAACGAGGCGCTAGTGGTCACGTGGCGCAGAAACTGCACATTGGTCGCCAGACCCACGATGTGGGTTTGGGCTAATGCAGAATCCAAGCGGGCCAGTGCCTCGGCGCGGGTGGCACCATGCACGATCAGCTTGGCCACCATGGAGTCGTAAAACGGGCTGATGGCATCGCCCTCACGCACACCGGAGTCCACCCGCACGCCGTGCTCTGCCCGCGCGAAGCTCACATGGGACGGGAGGCCATAGACATGCAATAACCCGGTGGCCGGCAGGAAGTTGTTGTCCGGGTTCTCGGCGCAAATGCGGGCCTCGATCGCATGGCCATGGATCTGCAATTGGTCTTGGCGCAATGGCAGCGGCTCGCCACTGGCCACGCGCAGTTGCCACTCCACCAAGTCCAGCCCGGTGATGGCCTCTGTCACGGGGTGCTCCACCTGCAGGCGGGTGTTCATCTCCATGAAATAGAACTTCATGGCCTCGGGGTGCTCGTAGCCGCCGGGCTGCTCCACGATGAATTCCACGGTGCCAGCACCCACATAGCTCACCGCACGGGCGGCCTCCACCGCGGCCTGGCCCATCTGGGCGCGCAATGCGGGCGTCATGCCCGGTGCGGGGGCCTCTTCCAGCACCTTCTGGTGGCGGCGCTGCACCGAGCAGTCGCGCTCGAACAGGTACACATAGTTCCCGTGCGTGTCGCCGAACACCTGAATCTCGATATGGCGCGGACGCTGCACATACTTCTCAATCAGCACCGCGTCGTCACCAAAGCTGTTGATCGCCTCGCGCTTGCACGATGCCAGCGCGTCGGCAAAGTCTTCTGACTTGTCCACCGCGCGCATGCCCTTGCCGCCACCTCCCGCGCTGGCCTTGATGAGCACCGGGTACCCAATGCGGTCTGCTTCGCGCTGCAGTAGCGTGGCGTCCTGGTCCTTGCCGTGGTAGCCCGGCACCAATGGCACACAGGCCTTTTCCATCAGCTGCTTGGACTCGGCTTTCAGGCCCATGGCCTGGATGGCGCTGGCAGGCGGCCCGATGAACACCAGACCCGCGGCAGCGCAAGCGTTGGCGAATTCCTCGTTCTCGCTCAGAAACCCATAGCCGGGGTGGATGGCCTGCGCGCCGGTGGCCTTGGCCGCTTCGATGATGCGCTCCCAACGCAGGTAACTGTCTTTCGGCGCGCTGCCGCCGATGTGCACCGCTTCATCACACGCCGCCACGTGCTTGGCATGCGCATCCGCATCGGAATACACCGCTACAGTTTTAATAGCTAGCCGCGCAGCTGTGGCGGCCACGCGGCATGCGATTTCTCCGCGATTGGCGATAAGAATCTTATGAAACATGCTGTACCTCCATCGCGGATAAATCGCCTGCATGCACTGCGTGCATCAAGCAATTGGGCTGTGCCACTGTGCCGCTGTGCGGCTGGTCTCCACGATTGGCGATGAGGATTTTGGTGAACATAGGATTTCTTTGAAAAATGGAACGCGCCCGGCGCTCTTACTTGCCGGTCCAGACTACGTCGTTGTCCACGGCGTAGAGCTTGCAACTGGCACCGAAACGTTGGCAGTTGCCGATGGCCCGGCCCACCGCGTAGTCACCGGTCGATGAGCCCCAGCCACCCCGGTCGCTGACCGCAAATGCACGCGGCAAGGCCAAGCCCAGGAAGCGCTGGTAGTTCGCTTGGCTGGCGGCATTCACCGGCACCTTGGCCACATCATTGATATCTGCAAACCCGCTGGCGGGAGGGCGGCTCACGATGCCCGGCTTGGTAAACCCGAGGCGGGACAAAAATTCATCCGTCACCGGCAACCAATGGTCCATGTCGGCATTCAGGCCGTTGTGGCCATCTTCCCCGGACGGGCCGAAAGCCACATAGTCCGCCTTGCCGCCGCCCGCCAACCAGGCCTTGTGCCACGCCTTGGGAACATCCGGGCCCCAGAACTTGTCGTTCTGCCAGTACATCCACAGCATGGGCACCTTGGCCTGCTTGGCAAGGCTGCCCCAGTAGCTTTCTATGGCTTGCGGACGGCATGGATTGCCCGGCTTGTTGTCGGGATCACCGCCGGTTCCACCGGCAAAGTTGATTCCGGCGATCAGTCCGGCGGGGGCGCGCCCGACCGTGGACACCGTGGTCAAACCACCCACTGATTGGCCGGCAACTATCCAGCGACTGGCGTCGACATAGGGCAAGGTTTTGGCGAACTCCACGGTGGCGAGAACCTGGTCTGAGGCTGCGTTGGACATACCCTCTATCTGCATGCCGCTGCACGTGGTTCCGGTGGTTTCGGGGTCAAAATCGCCATAGGTCTCCCAATAGCCGATACGCGTGGGAGCCAACACCACGAAACCTTTGGCGGTGAAATAGCGGGCCGCTACGTCTGGCCGGTTGCGGCCTTGCTGTGCCCGTTTGGCAGTAACCGCACGGCCGTGGTTGAAAACCAGCAAGGGGAAAGGCCCCTCACCCGGTGGACGGAATATGGTGATGGCCATATTGCGGGTTTCCTGACGCCCGAACATGTCTTTCACCGTGACGGGGATGCGCACGATTTCCTCGCGCATGTCTTTGGCCAGCACCTCGGCAGGCGCCGGCGCCGCGGCGGCAGGTGCAGTTTGGGCTTGTGCGCAGGGCACCCAGACAGATGCACTCAAACTTGCTATGGCAAACCAATGACGAATACGCATCGCTGTCCCCTTTCAAAATTACATGCGGAATACGCCGAATTTTGTCTCCGGAATGGGCGCATTTAATGACGCGCTGAGGCCCAGTGCCAGCACGCGGCGGGTGTCTGCAGGGTCGATGATGCCGTCATCCCACAAGCGGGCGGTAGCGAAATACGGGTGGCCCTGCTCTTCGTATTGCTGGCGGATGGGTGCTTTGAACGCTTCTTCCTCCTCCACGCTCCAGGTGCCGCCCTTGCCCTCGATGCCATCACGACGCACGGTCGCCAGCACGCTGGCTGCTTGCTCGCCACCCATGACCGAGATGCGCGCGTTCGGCCACATCCACAAAAAGCGGGGGCTGTAGGCGCGGCCGCACATGCCGTAGTTGCCGGCACCGAAACTGCCGCCGATGATGATGGTGAACTTGGGCACCTGCGCGGTGGCCACCGCCGTCACCATCTTGGCGCCGTTGCGGGCGATGCCTTCGTTCTCGTATTTGCGGCCCACCATGAATCCGGTGATGTTTTGCAAAAAAACCAGCGGAATCTTGCGCTGGCAGCACAGCTCAATAAAGTGCGCGCCCTTGAGCGCGGACTCGCTGAACAAAATGCCGTTGTTGGCAATGATGCCCACCGGCATGCCTTCCACATGGGCAAAGCCGCACACCAGAGTCGTGCCATAGCGGGGCTTGAACTCGTGCAGCTCCGAGCCATCCACGATGCGGGCGATGATTTCGCGGACATCGAAGGGTTTGCGGGTGTCGGTGGGAATGACCCCGTACAACTCTTCCGCGCCATATTTTGGAGCTACCGGCGCACGTAATTCGGGCGCTGGAGCTTTATTTTTATTCAAATGGGCAATCGCCTCACGGGCGAGTGACAGCGCGTGCAAATCGTTCTGCGCCAGATGGTCAGCCACGCCGGAGAGGCGGGTGTGCACATCGCCACCGCCCAGGTCTTCGGCGGTCACTACCTCTCCGGTAGCCGCCTTCACCAGCGGAGGGCCACCCAGGAAAATGGTGCCCTGGTTTTTGACGATGATGGTCTCGTCACTCATGGCAGGCACATAGGCGCCACCGGCCGTGCAGCTGCCCATCACCACGGCGATTTGCGCAATGCCCTGCGCACTCATGTTGGCCTGGTTGAAGAAAATGCGGCCGAAATGGTCGCGGTCTGGGAATACCTCGTCCTGGTTGGGCAGGTTGGCGCCGCCCGAGTCCACCAGGTAGATGCAAGGCAGGTTGTTTTGCGCGGCCACTTCCTGGGCGCGCAGGTGCTTTTTGACGGTGAGCGGGTAATAGGTGCCGCCTTTTACCGTGGCGTCATTGCACACGATCATGCAGTCCACACCCGATACGCGACCGATACCGGCAATGACGCCGGCGCAGGGCGCACTATCAGTGCCATCGCGGTCAGGGTACATGGCCAGTGCGGCCAAGGGAGAGAGTTCGAGGAAGGGTGTGCCGGGGTCCAGCAGCATGCCCACGCGGTCACGGGGCAGCAGCTTGCCGCGGGCCGTGTGCTTGGCGCGGGCTGCATCGCCACCGCCGAGCGCCGCTCTGTCGATCTTGGCATTCAGGTCCGCCACCAGCGCACGCATGGCGGCAGCATTGGCCGCGAAGTCGGCAGAACGCGGGTTGAGTTTGGATTCCAGCATCGTCATGGGCGCATCCGGTCAAGGTTGAACAGTCAACCGGCATTGTGCGACTGACGGCTAGTAAGGACCGCCTCGTTGAGGTTGCAAATTGCGCCACAAGAGGCACAATTTTTGGCACACTGGCGACATGCCTTCCCAACCCCCTGTTGCCGCTACCCCCATGGCTTTTGCCCGAGCCATGGCAGAGGCGTATGTGCGGTACGGGAAAGACCCATCCCATGCACTGGAGATGGCGCAGATTACGCCAAGTACTTTGCAGAAAACGAACGCCCGCATCACGGCTTGGCAGATGGAGCGCCTCTCAGAGACGGCCATGCGCGAGCTGGACGACGAAGCCCTGGGCTGGTTCAGCCGTCGCTTGCCCTGGGGCAGCTACGGCATGCTGGCCCGCGCCTCGATTTCCGCGCCCACTTTGTACGTCGCACTAAGCCGCTGGTGCCGCCACCACGGCTTGATCGCACCCGACATCACACTCACCCTCAGCACAGCCGGTGACACCGCCAGCATCACGCTCACCGAAAACGCGACACCACCAGCCCACGGGCATGGGGCTTTTGCGCAGGTCAAGGAGGAGCCCGCAAAGCGGGCGGGGGACACGGAGCAAAAACACCATGGTCTTGGGCTGCCCCGGACGCCCCAACCCAACCGGATCCCGGAACCATTCCGCGAGTTCTGCATGGTCTCCGTGCTGTGCAATGTGCTGGGCGTTGCCTGCTGGCTGATCGACTCGCGCATCACCCTGCTGCAGGCGGACTTCCCCTTTGAACCACCACCCCACGCAGATGCCTATGCGGTTCTGTTTCCGGGCCCCACGCGCTTCCAGCAAGCGCGGGCCGCTATTGTTTTTGATGCGGAGTACCTGAAGCTCCCCCTGCGGCGGGACGAAAAATCTTTACAGCAAATGCTGCAAAACGCCTTGCCACTCACCGTGCACCAGTACCGGCGCGACCGCTTGCTGGTGCAGCAGGTGCGCCAGCTGCTGAGCAACCAGCCCCAAGACACCCACAGTGCAGAGGCACTGGCCGCCCTGCTGAACGTATCCCCCCGCACCTTGCACCGCCAACTCAAGGAAGAAGGCGCCGCACTGCAAGCCCTCAAAGACGAGGTGCGCCACAGCAAGGCCAGCGACCTATTGCTGCGCAGCCACCGACCCATCAAACAGGTGGCCGAGGCCGCAGGGTTTCAGAACGAAAAGAGCTTTATCCGCGCCTTCAAAACATGGTCCGGACAGACGCCGGCCGAGTTCCGGCGCAGCGCCACACCCGGAACCTGAGCGATCAAGCCCCCAGCAGTGCGGATAAGTCCACCATAGAAGCAAACACCTGCGACGCGCCCGCGTCCCGCAAAGCTTGCCCGTCGCCCTGAGGGGCGTAACCGAACACGGTGGCGCCTGCGGACACACCCGCTGTGACACCGGTCACCGTGTCCTCCACCACGGCGCAGCGCTTCGGGTTTGCACCCAGCGCGGCGGCCGCAGCCAGGTACACATCGGGGTGGGGTTTGGAGCGCGGCAAGTCGTGCCCGCTGAACACCCGCCCTTCGAAGTACGGCAACAAGCCCGTCTTGCCCATTTGCATCAGGACCTTGGGCAAATCTGCGCCAGAGGCGCAGGCAATCTTGCCGGCGTAGGCTGCGTGAATGCGGGCAATTGCTTCGGGTGCGTGGGGGATGGGCTTGGCATGCTCCATGAGCGCGGCATTACGGCGTGCGCGGAAGGACGCCATCCACTCGGGCGTGAGCGGCTTGCCGGTTTCCGCCTCGATGCGGGCGCGCTCGTCCATCACGGCTTTGCCCACAAACACGGTCATGCACTCCTCCAGGCTCATGGCCCAGCCCTGCTCGGCCAGCATGTCGCGCAACACGCCATTGGTGATCAGCTCGCTGTCCACCAGCACGCCATCGCAGTCAAACAAAACGGCTTCAAATTTCATCGTTGGTCTCCATCCATATATAGCCACGCACCCGCCTCCAGCACAAAGCGGCTACGTTCATGCAGCCGCACCGCCGCACCACTTTCCGGCTTCTGGCGAGCCACGAATTCGACCTCGGCATGGGTGGCGTCTTGCACTTTGTGGCTGCGCACGTCCAAGCCCAACCATTTGACGCCGGGGTCGAACTCAATGCGCGCAGGCCGATTACTGGCGTGCCAGGTTTTGAGAAGGTACGCCTCGCGCTCCAACACAAAGGCGCAGTAACGGCTGCGCATCAGGCTCTCGGCATCGGGGGCGGGGGACTCGCTCTCCAGCCAACGGCCGCAGCATTGGCCATAGGAGAGCGTCTTTTTCTGGTGTTGCCGGCCACAGGGGCAGGCATCCGTCATCACAAAGGGCTTCATGCCCTCCATCATGCCTTGGCTTTCGGCGGCATCAGCCCTTGGCTTGGCGACGCGCCTTTTGCGCTTCCAGGGTTTCTGTGGGCGCGCCGGCCTTCACCCATTCGCCCCAACCGCCGTCGATGTGCGCCACATTGGTCATGCCCATGTCCTGCAATGCCTTTGCGGCCAGCGCACTGCGCCAGCCCGCACCGCAAAACAAGATGAACTCTTTGGACTCATCGGCAAACAAAGGCTTGTGGTACGGCGACTCCGGGTCTACCCAGAACTCCAGCATGCCGCGCGGCGCATGAAAGGCGCCCACCACGGTGCCGTCATTCAGCTCACGGATATCGCGGATATCAACGATCTGCATAGCCGGGTCTTGCAAGCGGGCGTGCACCTCGGCCACGCTGTAGGTGGTGACCTGCGCCATGGCTTCGTCCACCAGTGCGCGGAATCCTTTGGTAATAGGCATGGGAGTCTCCTTCAATGTCAGGCGTCAAACACGACGCCGTCTTGCAGCTTTGCAGCGCCGGAGCGCACCAGGTCGTGCACCAGTTGCCGGGTGGCCTCTTCCAAGGTGGCGCCGGCAAAGTGGCTCTGGAAGGTGTGGTTGAAATAGCTGGTGTTGCGCGCCCATGCGATCAGCGCGGGCAGGGGCAAATGGCGGGCTTCGAGCAATTTGAACTTGAGCAGCACCTTGGCCGCGTACTGCAAATGCTTGGCCGGGTTCTGCACAAAGCCATTGAGGCGCTGGCGTGCATAGGCAATGGCCAGCACAGCATCTGTGAACGGGGCGCCATGACCGGGGATGACGGTGGCGGGGTTCAAGCGCTCGATTACATCCAACGTGGCGGCCACTTCATCAAACGCGTCGTCGCCATCAAGTTCGGGGAACACCACACCAAAGCCTTTTTCCCACAGGGCGTCTGCTGACACCAGCGTGCGGTTTTGCGGCTCAAACAGGATGACCGAATGCGGGTCGTGCCCCGGCGCAGCATGCACCTGCCAATGCAGGTCGCCCAGCCGCATGTCGGTGCCCGGATGCAGCGTGGCATTCAAGTGGAAGCGCGGGCATTGCTGGCCGGTGGGTGTGTAGCTCAAGGCATGGGCATCCCACACGCGCACATAGTCGGCATGGCCCGGTGGAATATGCGTTTGCAGCGCCGGGAAGTGCGCCTGCAGCGCGGCGTTGCCCCCGCAGTGGTCGCTGTGCAAATGGGTGTTGAGCAGCAGGTCCAGCGACCGGCCTTGCAGAGCCGAGTCCACCAGCGCAAGCGTTTGATCTGCATGAGTGCAGTAGCCGCTATCGATGAGCGCGGTGCCGCCCTGCCCTTGGATCAAGATGTTGTTGCTGGACAGCCAGCCCCGCTCAAAAACGGTGACGCCGGCAGGCAGTGCGTGCGCCATGGAATTCAAGCCAGTGCGCGCTGGATGATGATCTTCTGTACGTCGCTGGTGCCTTCATATATCTGGCACACACGCACGTCGCGGTAGATGCGCTCCACCGGGAAGTCGCTCACATAGCCATAGCCGCCCAGGGTCTGGATGGCGGCGCTACAGACCTTCTCCGCCATTTCGCTGGCGAACAGCTTGGCCATGGCGGCCTCTTTCAGGCAGGGGCGGCCGGCATCGCGCAAAGCAGCGGCATGCCATATCAGTTGCCGCGCCGCTTCCAGCTGGGTGGCACAGTCCGCCAAACGGAAGCCGACAGCTTGGTGATTGAAGATGGGCTGGCCGAAACTCTGGCGGTCTTTGGCATAGGCAATCGCCACGTCGAGTGCGCTGCGGGCCATGCCCACGCTTTGCGCGGCAATGCCGATGCGCCCGCCTTCCAGCCCACCGAGCGCAATGCCATAACCCTCGCCTTCTTTGCCGATCAGGTTCTCGGCGGGAATGCGGCAGTTGTCGAAATTGATCTGCGCGGTGTCGCTGCTGTGCTGGCCCAGCTTGTCTTCCAGACGCGCCACGACATAACCCGGTGCGTTGGTGGGCACCAGGAAGGCGCTCATCCCCTTCTTGCCGGCCGCCTTGTCGGTCACCGCGATAACGATGGCGACATCGCCGTTTTTGCCACTGGTGATGAACTGCTTAACGCCGTTGATGACGTATTCATCGCCCTGCCTGAGCGCCGTGGTGCGCAGGCTCGAGGCATCGCTGCCCACATGCGGCTCGGTCAGGCAAAAGGCGCCCAGCATCTGGCCCTGGGCCAGGGGCTCCAGCCACTGCTTTTTCTGCTGCGCGTTACCGAACTTCATCAGGATCGCGTTGACCGGGCAGTTGGTGACGCTGATCACCGTGCTGGTACCGCCATCACCCGCAGCAATTTCTTCCAGCACCAAAGCCAACGTCACGTAGTCCAGCCCCGCGCCGCCCAACTCTTCGGGCACGCAAATGCCATAGGCGCCCAGCGCCGCCAAGCCTTGGTGGGCCGCTTTGGGGAAGGTGTGTTCCTTGTCCCACTTGGCGGCGTTCGGCCACAACTCGGCTTGGGCAAAGTCGCGCACGGCATCACGGATCATTTCCTGGTCTTGGGTCAGCAGCATGGGTTTGTCTCTCTCGAATCGTTTTTGAATAGGGTGCTCTACCAGCTGGAAAACGGCACACCATCCCAGCGCAAGTAAGGCACATCGCTGCAGGCGAATCCATTGGCGCTTGCCTTTCGCGCGGCCACGGTGGCACGTATGGCTGCCACGCTCTCTTCGGGCAATAAGGGCGCGGCGGACGTGCCCATATCCGTACGCACCCAACCGGGATGGATGAGCAGGAACTGTGCATTCGGGTAATCCGGCTGCGCGGCCACCACCGCCATGTTCAGTGCCGCCTTGCTCACGTGGTACACCCAGCCCCGACTGCTCGCGACACCACCGATCTGTGCGAAGTCACTGGTCAGAAACACGAACTGCCCTTGCGCCTCTTCCACCCACGGCGCCACCTGTGGCAAAGCCTGCATGGCACCCAGCACATTGGTGTGCATCATGGCGTCAAAGGCCTGCACCGTCGGCGGAGACTTGGCATCGTCCTCCGAAAACACACCTGCCACGTAATAGGCCACTTCAAGCTTTTCGCCATCGAGCTGCCAGCTCAGGCCGCTGATGCTGGCGGGGTTGGCCACGTCCAGCTTCATGGCCTGGGCACCCATGTCACGCAAACGGGTCAGGCCCGCCTCGTCCCGCGCGGTAGCGATCACGCGGTCGCCTGCGTCCAGGTACTGTTGCACCAGCTCCAAGCCGATGCCGCGGGATGCGCCCATTACGAATACGTTCATTTATGCCTCCAGCCCCCGTGCAATATGCGCGGGCAGCTTCTGAATTTATAGCAATTCGAGCGCCAGGGCAGTCGCCTCACCACCACCGATGCACAGCGTGGCCACGCCCTTCTTGAGTCCACGGGCTTTCAAGGCGTGAATCAGCGTGACCATGATGCGCGCACCGGACGCGCCTATCGGGTGGCCCAGCGCGCAGGCGCCGCCATTCACATTCACTTTGTCGTGCGGAATGTGCAGCTCCGCCATTAGCGCCATGGGCACCACGGCAAAGGCTTCGTTGATTTCCCACAGGTCCACGTCTTCCACCTTCCAGCCTGCCTTGGCCAGCACCTTCTGGGTGGCGCCCACCGGCGCGGTGGCAAACCAGTTGGGCTCCTGCGCGTGGGTGGCGTGGGCCACGATTTTGGCCAGCGGCTTGCAGCCCAACTCAGCGGCGGTGCTTTCCCGCATCAGCACCATGGCGGCCGCGCCATCATTGATGGAGCTGCTGCTGGCGGCGGTGATGGTGCCGTCTTTTTTGAACGCGGCCTTGAGCGTGGGAATCTTGTCCAGCTTGATCTTGCCGGGGCCTTCGTCGATGCTGACCTGCACCTCACCGGCGCGGGTTTTGACCATTACCGGGGTGATTTCCGCCTCAAACGCTCCTGATTTGATAGCTGCTTGCGCACGCTGCACGCTGGCTGTGGCGAAATTGTCTTGTTGCTCACGGGTAAAACTGTACTTGGTAGCACAGTCTTCCCCGAAGGTGCCCATGGAGCGGCCGGCCTCATAAGCGTCTTCCAGGCCGTCGAGCATCATGTGGTCCATCACGCGGTCGTGACCTATGCGGATACCGCTACGGCCCTTGAGCAGCAGGTGGGGCGCGTTGGTCATGCTTTCCATGCCACCAGCCACCAACACATCGTGGCTGCCGGCCAGCAACATGTCGTGCGCGAACATGGCCGCGCGCATGCCGGAACCGCACATCTTGCTCAAGGTGACCGCGCCCGCGCTCTTGGGCAGACCTCCCTTGAATGCCGCTTGGCGCGCAGGCGCCTGGCCCTGGCCGGCCATCAGGCAGTTGCCGAAGATGACTTCGGTCACCAGCTCAGGGCTGATACCAGCGCGCTCCACGGCAGCTTGGATGGCAGCTCCGCCCAAGTCGTGGGCGGCAAGAGAAGCGAAGTCGCCCTGAAAGCCACCCATGGGGGTGCGGGCGGCGCTGGCGATCACAACGGTTTCTGGCATGGTCTTCCTCGGGGTCAGTGGGGTGGCAGGACGTCTGAAATGAATTGACGTTTACGTAAACGTCAATTCTGCCAGAAGATGCCCGGTTGTATCTTTACCCGTGCTTCACCCAAGATTGCAAGCACTTCACCCCCGCATGGCACCATGCAGACATGCTGACCCTAACTACCCCTGTGCGATTCCCCTTCCGCGCGAATGCGCTTGCCGGCCTTGCTGCCACGCTCATGTTCGCTGCGCCACTCTCTGCCCTTGCGCAGGAAGCACCTTCAACCTCCACAACGAGCGCACAGGCTATCCGCCAGATCGTGACGCCGGACTTCACGCAAATCGTGAAACGCTACGGCCCTTCGGTGGTCAACATCAGTGTTACAGGTACCCGTCTGGTGTCCGCCGGAGGCAAAGACGCGCCCAAGGGCAGCGGCCCGGAAGCGGACGACAGTGACGCCATGCAATCCTTTCTGCGCAAATTCCAGGAGCAATTTGGCGCCACGGGTGCCAGCATGACAGTGCCGGTGCGCGGCCTGGGCTCCGGCTTTATCGTGAGCGGCGATGGGCTGGTGCTGACCAATGCCCACGTGGTGGCGCACGCCAACGAAGTCACTGTAAAGCTGACCGACCGCCGGGAATTCCCCGCCCGAATCTTGGGCGTGGACACCAAGACCGACATGGCGGTCCTCAAGATCGACGCCAAAGACTTGCCTACTGTGACCCTCGGATCGCCATCCGACTTGAGCGTGGGCGAGTGGGTGCTGGCTATCGGCTCGCCGTTCGGGTTAGACAACACGGTCACCACCGGTGTGGTTAGCGCCAAGGCGCGCACTTTGCCTGACGACTACACCGTACCCTTTATTCAGACGGATGCCGCCATCAACCCCGGCAACTCGGGCGGGCCCCTGTTCAATGCCCGTGGGGAAGTGGTGGGCATCAACTCCCAAATCTTTACCCGCAGCGGCGGCTACCAAGGCTTGAGCTTTGCCATCCCCATCGACCTGGCCCAATCCGTAGCGCGCCAAATTGTGGCGACCGGCCATGCCGCGCATGGCGTGCTGGGCGTGTCGGCGCAAGAGGTGACGCAAGCCTTGTCCACCGCATTGCACCTGTCCAAGCCGGCGGGCGCACTGCTGTCTGAAGTGCATACCGGCAGTGCCGCCGCCAAAGCGGGCCTGCAATTCGGCGACGTGATCGTGGGCATCGACGGCCATGCCATTGAAACCTCCAGCGATCTGCCCTTGTGGATCGCCATGGCCGTGCCGGGGCAGAAGATTCGAGTCGACTACCTGCGCAACGGCAAGGCACAGAACACTGTTGCCACCCTGGAAGCTCCCGCAACGCCAACAAGCGCCAAGACCAGTGGCGTGCCAAACACGCCCATCCTCGCGCCGCTGGGAATTGCGGTTCGCAACCTGTTGCCGCTGGAGCAGCGCGCTGCGGACACCAAAACCGGCCTGCTGGTGGATGCCGTGGCAGAAGGCCCCTCCACCAAAGCCGGCATCGAACCCGGCGACATCCTGCTAGCTATCAACCAGACCCCGCTCACCTCCGTAGAGCAAGCCCGCCAGCTGCTGGCCAAAGCGGGCAAGTCCGTCGCTGTGCTGGTGCAGCACGGCGGAGACAAGAGCTACTTGGCACTTAGCCTGCCTTAGCCGCACCGGCCGCAAAACCGGCCATCAAGGCTGCGCAGGCAGCCTCGGGATTTGCGGACTTGGTGATCGCGGAAATCACCGCCGCACTGGCCGCGCCCGTCGCAGCCACATCTGCCACATTGCTGGCATCTATGCCCGCGATGCCCACCACCGGTACCGGCAACACACCGGCCCAGTAGCGCAGGTTGTCCAAGCCCTGGGGTATCCACGGCATGTCTTTGCTTTGCGTGGCGAAGATGGGACCACAGGCGATGTAGCTGGGCCGCAGCGCCCAAGCGCGGGCGACTTCCCAGTAGCCGTGGGTGCTGAGTCCCAGCCGCACGCCGGCCTGGCGCAACGCGTCCAAGTCCACAGTGTCCAGATCTTCCTGCCCCAAGTGCACGCCATAAGCACCGTGCTGCAGGGCCAGTTGCCAGTGGTCGTTGATGAAGAGTTGCGCATCCGGAAAGTCCTTGGCCGTTTGAATGCTCTCTGCGATCTGGGCAGACAGCGTAGGCTCGTCCGGGTCTTTGATGCGCAGCTGCACCGTGCGGATACCAGCCGCCAACACACGGCGCACCCATGCGGCGCTGTCCACCACCGCATAGACGCCCAAAGCCGGGTGGGTGAGATCGGGAAAAGAAGTCTGCGTCGCTGGCGTCTTTTGTAGCCAAGGCAGATTGCCCACGTGCTGCGCAAAGTCAGGCAATGCCTGCACCGGACCTGCGCCCTGCCCTGCGGCATAGGCATGGCGCAGCGCATGGGTCGCAGCCATTTTGGCCAGGACCACCGCATCCGTAACACAGTAGCCGCTGGCCAGCGCCGCTGCAGCCGTGGAGGCGAAAGTGCAGCCCGTGCCATGGTGGTGCGCGGTGTCCACACGCGGGAGACTCAGCCAGCCTGCAGCCTGCGCGCTTTGCAACCAATCACTAGCCAACCCTTCCGCATGCGCGTCATCACCGCCGGTGATGGCTACCGCAAAGCAGTCATACACGCCCTGCCCGTCGGCAGGTGCGCGTTCCCTTGTACCCAGGCGCCAGCGGGCTTGCAGGGCTCGCGCCAATTCGGGGGCCGGGACGGCATGCAGGGGGTGATCTGCATGCTCGGCTTGCAAGAGGCGCACTGCCTCTCTGCGGTTGGGCGTGATCAATGTGGCGCGGGGCAGGAGCTGGCGGCAGTAGGCGTCCAGCAGGGCATCGTCCACAAAAGCGGTACCCGTGGTAGACCCCAGCACCGGGTCTACCACCAGCGCTACCGGGTGACCTTGTGCACGCAATGCATCCACCCAACGGCAGACGACGCGCAGGTTGTCCACACTCCCGAGCAAGCCGGTCTTGATGGCCTGCGGCGGCATGTCTTGGGCGAGTGCGGCCAACTGCGCATCCAGCAGCTCGGCGCTGACGGGCTGCACATGCGTCACTTCCACGGAGCTCTGCGCGGTGATGGCAGCTAAGGCCGTGCAGCCGTGCACCCCGAATGCCTGCAAGGCTTTCAGGTCCGCCTGCAAGCCGGCACCGCCGCCAGAGTCAGAGCCGGCGATGCTCCAGACTACAGGGCGTCGGCCCGCAGGCGCGCGGGCGAATTCAGTGCCCAAAGTGCTTCTGGCGCCCATGGTTATTGCGCGGGTAGCTTCCTTTTTCATAGCAATCTCACAACAGGATGGGGTGACCTGCGACCGGCGTAGACGCCACCGCCATGTCCTGGCGGGGCATGAGGCCGGCTTCGTAGGCCAAGCGGCCGGACGCTATGCCGAGCTTGAACGCACGCGCCATGCGCACCGGGTCCACGGCATACGCCACCGCGCTGTTGAGCAGCACCGCGTCCAGCCCCAGTTCCATGGCCTGCACCGCATCTGCCGGTGAGCCGATGCCGGCATCGACGATGAGTGGCACACCCGGCAGGCGGGCCCGCAGGGTGCGCAGCGCACCGGGGTTGACCAGCCCCTGGCCCGAACCTATGGGCGCGCCCCAGGGCATGAGGATGTTGCAGCCGGCGTCCAGCAGGCGCTGGCAGCTCACCAGGTCGTCCATGCAATACGGAAAAACTTCGAAGCCGGCTTTCACCAGCTGGGTAGCGGCGGTCAGCAGCTCGAACGGGTCCGGCTGCAGGGTGTGGGAGTCGCCCACGACTTCGAGCTTGATCCAAGTAGTGTCGAACAACTCGCGCGCCATGTGGGCCAGGGTGATGGCTTCGCGGGCGGTGTAGCAGCCGGCGGTGTTGGGGAGCAGGTGGGCACCCGTGGCTTGGATGAGGGCGAAGAAGTCGCCGGCCTCTCCCCCGTGAGCGAGTTGGCGGCGCAGGCCCATGGTGACGACTTGGGCGCCGGAGGCTTGGATGGCGTCTTGCAGGATTTCGGGGGAGGGGTAGGCTGCGGTGCCCAGGAAAAAGCGGCTGGTCAATGTGCGGCCGCCGATGTGCCATTCGTTGGCTTCGGCGGCATGACTTGGCGGCAGCGTGTTCTGCTCCGTGTCCCCCGCCCGCTTTGCGGGCTCCTCCTTGACCTGCGCAGAACACACTGCCGCCAAGTCACTTTGGTTGGTCGTTAAACGCTCGAGTCCATCCATCTCTTCCGAGGCGATACTTTGCTTAACCGCTTCGTCGTTTATGTGTGCAGTCATGAGTCAACCGCCTTCGATGGGTTGAAAGGTGAGGATGGTGTCGCCCTCTGCCAGGAGCTGCTGGGCGCGCTGGCTGCGGGGTACGAAGTTGCCGTTGACGGCAGTGGCCAGTGCGGCGGGCAGCACACCGCGTGCATCTACCCAGGCTTGCAGTGTTCGGGCGCTTGTGATTTCGGGGCTGCCGTTCACCGTGATGGTGATGGTCGTTGGCTCGGTGTCTGTAGCGGTCATAGCTTGAGCTCTTGCAATGCCTGCTCTACCAGTGCCGGGGCGATGAGCCAGCCGTGGCGGAAGAGGCCGTTGATTTCTGTTTTTCCTGCGCTGTGGCGGATCGTCGGCAAGTTGTCGGGCAGCGCGGGGCGCAGGTTGGTTTCGGTGTGCACCACGCGCGCCTCGGCGAGTGCGGGCATCACGCTATGCGCCGCACTCAACAGTTCCAGCGTGCTGCGCAGGGACACGTGCGAGCGGTCTTCACTTTCGATTTCGCTGGCCCCCACCACGATCACATCGCCGGGGCGCGGCACCATGTAGATCGAGTGGCGCGGATGCAGCAGGCGCACAGGGCGGTGCAAAGGCACGCCGGGCGCGTGCAGCCAGAACACCTCGCCACGCACACCACGCATCGGTAAAGCAGGCTTTGCACCCACGCCGCGTACGTCGAACACATGGTCGAAGGGATGTTGTGTTTCACCGACCTGAATGGCGCCTGCGTCCACCGCCGTGACAGTACTACCCCAGTGCCATTGCACACCTTGCGCAGTGGCTTGGGCGGCCAACGCTTGCAGCGCCTGCAGGGGGTGTATTTGCCCCTCACTGGGCAGCAGCCAGGCCAGCGCTGGGCCCTGAATGGAGGGCTCCAGCGCGCGCATTGCATCCATCGTCAAAGGCTGCGGTTGATAGGGCGCATCGGCCTTGGCTTGCAACAAACCAACCACGCGCTGGGCCGCACCGGCATCGCTGCGGTGGGCGAGCAGCAGGCTGCCTTGCATGTGCAGGGCCACTGGCTCGGAGAGCGCCCGCACGATCTGCGGCCACAGCTGGCAGGAGCGCACGCCCAGCCCAAACACCTCAGCGCCCGCTCGCTCCAGCTCAGCCACCGGGCTGAGCATGCCTGCTGCTGTCCAACCCGCAGCCTGTGAGCCGGACTCCGCGCGCGGGCCAGGGCCCGACGCCGGGTCAAACACCTGCACAGCGTGGCCCGCGCGGCTCAGCGTAAACGCCAGCAACCGCCCGAGCACACCCGCGCCGGCAATGCCTATGCGCAGTGCCATGGTCAGGCCTTGTTGTCGTCAGGGCTTGTCTGCACCGGGTTGATGGGGATGTAGATTTCGCCGCCCACCTTTTTGAACTCGCCCGACATCACTTCCATTCCCGACTGCAACGCCTGCTCCTCGCTCACGCCCAGGTTTTTGGCGTAGTCGCGCACCTCCTGGGTGATCTTCATGCTGCAGAACTTGGGGCCACACATGGAGCAGAAATGCGCCACCTTGGCGCCTTCGGCCGGCAGGGTCTCGTCGTGGAATTGCTTGGCGGTGTCAGGGTCCAGCGAGAGGTTGAACTGGTCCATCCAGCGGAACTCAAAGCGCGCCTTGGACAACGCATCGTCCCGCGCCCGCACACCCGGGTGACCCTTGGCCACATCGGCCACGTGGGCGGCAATCTTGTAAGTAATGATGCCGGTCTTCACGTCCTCGCGGTCGGGCAAACCTAGGTGTTCCTTCGGAGTCACGTAACACAGCATGGCGGTACCGAACCAGCCGATCATGGCCGCACCAATGCCACTGGTGATATGGTCATAGCCCGGCGCGATGTCGGTGGTCAGCGGCCCCAGCGTGTAGAACGGGGCTTCACCGCAGTGCTTGAGCTGCTCGGTCATGTTGGCCTGCACCATGTGCATGGGCACGTGGCCGGGGCCTTCGATCATCACCTGCACATCCTGCTGCCAGGCCTTGTGGGTGAGCTCGCCCAACGTGTGCAATTCGGCAAATTGGGCTTCGTCGTTCGCATCAGCACCAGAGCCCGGACGCAGGCCATCGCCCAGCGAATAGCTCACGTCGTACGCGCGCATGATCTCCGTCATCTCGTCGAAGTGCGTGTACAAAAAGTTTTCTTTGTGGTGCGCGATGCACCACTTGGCCATGATGGAGCCGCCACGCGAGACGATGCCGGTCACGCGATTCGCCGTGAGGTGAATGAAGGGCAGACGCACACCAGCATGCACCGTGAAATAGTCCACGCCCTGCTCGGCTTGTTCGATGAGTGTGTCGCGGAAAATCTCCCAAGTCAGGTCTTCGGCAATGCCGCCCACCTTTTCCAGCGCCTGGTAAATCGGCACGGTGCCGATGGGCACGGGGCTGTTGCGCACGATCCAGTCTCGCGTGGTGTGGATGTTTTTGCCGGTGGACAAATCCATCACGGTGTCGGCACCCCAGCGGATGGACCAGACCAGTTTTTCTACTTCTTCTTCGATGCTTGACGTCACAGCCGAGTTGCCAATGTTGGCGTTGATCTTCACCAGGAAGTTGCGGCCTATGGCCATGGGCTCCAGCTCAGTGTGGTTGATGTTGGCGGGGATGATGGCGCGGCCACTGGCCACTTCATCACGCACAAACTCGGGCGTCACCACCTTGGGGATGCTCGCACCGAAGCTGTTGCCGGCCAAACGCTTTTCGCGGTCTGCATTGCTGAGGTACTGGGCTTGCCACTCGAGGTTTTGGTTCTCGCGCAGGGCGACATACTCCATCTCGGGGGTGATGATGCCTTTGCGCGCGTAGTGCATTTGGGTGACGTTGGCGCCACTCTTGGCACGACGCGGCTGGCGCTGCAGGCCGGCGGCTTGGGCGCGCAGGGCGGCCAGGGCATCGGTCTCACCATTCTTCAGGCCGTCGTCCAGCGCAAAGGGTTTGCGGCCTTCGTACAACTCGGTGTCGCTGCGGCCGGCAATCCACTGCTCGCGCACCAGCGGCAAGCCGGAGCGCACGTCGATGTGGGCACGCGGGTCGGTGTAGGGGCCGGAGGTGTCGTACACCGTGATGGCCTCACCGTTGCTCTGCATGATTTCGCGCAGCGGCACCTGAATGTCAGGGCGGCTGCCTTGCAGATAACGTTTGGTGGAAGCGGGAAGCGGCTCGCGCGTGAGGCGGATGAACTGGGCAAGCTTGTCGGGTGCGTTCACTGGGAAATCTCCGGGTTAACGCCCGAAGAAAGAGAAAAACACGCCCCCGAAAACTTGGAATGAGCCATGGCCCGCACGGCACACGGCCGGGGGCACTGCTCTGCACTTCTTACGCTGGTATAAACCAGATCAAGTTCGCGGGTTTGGTATCCATCTCAGCGCAACCACTGCGCACCCCGGGCAGGGCGGAGTGTACGACAAAGTAAAAACTCACGGGCGCGTGAAGCGTTTTTCCTTCTCATAGGGAAACACATCGTGCACATACCCCGCCGCAATCCGCTCCTTTTGCATGTGCCAGAAGGCGGGGTCCAGCAGGTTGGCGTGGTATTGCATGAACACATCACGCACCAGCGGATTGCCCAGCAAAAAAGGCGCAAAGGTTTCCGGGAACACATCACGCGGGCCCACGGCATACCAGACCTCGCCGGACATTTCCTCTTCATCGTTGCGCGGCTCGGGCACCTTGCGGAAGTTGCAATCGGTCAGGTATTCAATCTCGTCGTAGTCGTAGAACACCACCTTGTTGTTGCGGGTGATGCCGAAGTTTTTCCATAACATGTCGCCGGGGAAAATGTTGGCAGCAACCATGTCTTTGATGGCATATCCGTAATCAATCACCGAGCGCTCAATCTGGTGCCGCGCCCGCAAGGCAGCAGGGCTTTGGTTGTTGCGATCCGCACCGCCCGCATCGAACGCTTCTTGCAGGTACATATTGAGCGGGATCATGCGGCGCTCGATGTAAACGTGCTTGAGGATGACCTCGGTACGGCCGTCACCATCGCGGTCACTGATCTCCAGTTGGCTCGGCGCAAACTGCTGCAGCTCAGCAATCAGCTCATCGCTGAAACGATCACGGGGGAAGGCTACATCGCCATAGTCCAGCGTGTCGGCCATGCGGCCCACGCGG
The DNA here is from genome assembly GCA_027488985.1 of Comamonadaceae bacterium. Classification (GTDB taxonomy): domain Bacteria; phylum Pseudomonadota; class Gammaproteobacteria; order Burkholderiales; family Burkholderiaceae_C; genus Allorhodoferax; species Allorhodoferax aquaticus. The sequence goes on from JAIYAR010000006.1 coordinate 164,299, forward strand.
TCGTGCTGTTTGACTAGCTGGTACTTGCCCATCACCTGCTTGCGGGTGGTTTCTTTCTGGTGCGGGAAAAAGTCTTTGATGACCTTGAACACATAGGGGTAGCTGGGCAGGTCAAACACCAGCATGACCATGCCCTTGATGCCGGCCGCGATGCGGAATTTGTCGCTGCTGTGCTGCAGATGGTGCAGAAAGTCGCGGTAGAACAAAGTCTTGCCCTGCTTGGCCAGCCCCAGCGCGTTATAGATTTCGTTGCGAGGCTTGCGCGGCATCATGCTGCGCAGAAACTGCACATAGGCGCTGGGGATTTCCATGTCCACCATGAAGTAGGCCCGCGCAAAGCTGAAGAGGCGCAGCAAGTCATCCTCCCCGAACAGCGCCGCATCGATGCGCAGCTGCCCGTCTTTGCTGTGCAACACCGGCAGCGCAAAGCCAGCTTCGGTATAGCCATTAATCAGCTTGCCGATGATGTAGCCGCCCTTGTTGCGAAAGAACAGGCTGGAGAGCACCTGCACCTGGAAGTTGGCCAGCAGTTTGGCCTCGCCCAACTGCCGGGTCATCACCGCCAGCACGTTGCAGGCATCGCGCTCCAGGTCTTCAAACGGCACCCGCAGGTCAAAGTCCTGCACCATGCGCACCAGCTGGGCTTGCACGTCATCGACCGTGGGGTAGTAGCAGCGGTAGGTGGGCTGATAGCGGGCGCCCGGCGCATCGAGGTTTTCGATGTACTCGGTACTGACCGCAGGCCGCACGAAAATGAAATCGTTTTGAAAGTAGCTGCGGTGCAGGATTTTGGTGGTCACCGAGTTGAAGAAGGTCTCGGCCAATTCCGGCTGATGGTGGTTGACCAGCAGGCCGATGTAATGCAGCTTGATCTGCTGCCACACCTCGGCGCCCTGCTCTCCTGCCTTGAATTCGCGCTCCAACCGGCGCGAACACTCTTGCACCCGCAAGCCATAAAACTCGATGCGCTCTCGCTGGGCGCGCTGCTGGCCATGCCAGTCGCGGGTTTCAAACCGGTGCTTGGCGCGCGCACTCTCGGTGCGAAAGAGCTGGTAGTGGCGGTTGAAGCCGTCGAGGAGCGCCCGCGCAATGTCATAGGCAACCGAAGAGTCAAGCCGGGTAGGGAACATGTGCGAGATTCACTATATTTTTGATAGCTGCTCGCGCATATTCCATAAGCGCTACAGGCGGTTTTGATGCTTAACGGGGGTGGCGGGGCATGAGCCGCACACCGGAAATGGCTTCGCGGTACAGCGCATCGAGGTTGTCATCGCGGCCCACCGTCATGTGCAGGTCTTGCACCAGGCCGTCGTGAACGCCGTACACCCAGCCGTGCAACGTCACCTCTTGTCCCGCAGCCCAGCCGTCCTGCAGCACGGTGCTTTGCGCCACGTTCACTACCTGCTCAATCACATTGAGCTCACACAGAGCGGCGGCTTTGCCGTGCTCGGGAATGGCATCCAGGATATCGCGGTGGCGATCCCGTACGTCCTGGATATGGCGCAGCCAGTTGTCTGCCAGGCCGATACGGGCGCCTTCGAGCGCCGCTTGCACACCGGAGCAGCCGTAATGGCCCACGACCATCACATGCTTGACCTTGAGTCGCTCCACCGCAAACTGAATGGTAGACAGCGCGTTAAGGTCTGAGTGCACCACCACGTTGGCCACGTTACGGTGCACAAAAATTTCGCCAGGCGCGAGGCCAATGATTTCATTGGCGGGCACCCGGCTGTCCGAGCAGCCGATCCACATGTACTTGGGTTTTTGCTGATTGGCCAGCCCGGTGAAAAAGCCCGGACGGGTGCGCTCCATCTCTGCGGCCCATGCGCGGTTGCTGGAAAAGAGATCGTTGAGTTTGTCGGTCATAGACCCCGATTATTTATGAAGCGAGACGCGCACATTCCAATCGAGGAGTGCGTACCGGGCACGTTCTTGCTGATCGTCCATTGCATTGAACTCGCATGGTTGGGCCGGCTTTGCAGAAGTGCAGACGAAAGACTTGGGGTTGCCCAGCTGCCACATGCCTTGCGCGTTGCGTGCTTCGCCGGTGAAAAACATGGCGCGAGGAGCGTTCATCGGGTCCGGCCGGGCAGGCAACTCTTTGAGAAGATTGCGACCCGCATTGATGTAATTGCCCTCAATGCCCGCCAGCGGGAACAGGGTGTTGAACATGTCGCGGTGGCTGGCAGGCTGGTCCAGTTGATTGCCACAGGTCAATTTATTGCCCCAAATCACGAATGGCACTTGTCGCACCAAGTGCCGTCGGCTGGCATCGGCGTACACGCCGAACGAACGTACGTTGTGGTCGCCGGTAGCCGCCAGAATGGTAGTGGCGTACTGCGGTGTTTTCTGGAAATCCTGGACAAAACCACCCAGCTGGTCGGTCGCGTAGTGGTATGTATCGAGGTTGGGAATCAGGGTTTCGGAACCCGTCTCACCTTTCCACAGCGCCATATCCCGCGGCACGCGCTGGTAGTCCGGCGGGAGGTCGTAGGGAGGGTGGTTAGTCATGGTCAGCACAAAAACCATCAGTGGCTTGTCAGCCGGATGGGTGGCCATGCGCTGCTTCAGGTATTTGAAGATGTAGCTGTCCCACACCCCCCAAATACCCAGAGTGGCTTCGGGATAGGCTTCCTTGAGGTTGTTGGCATCCACCACCTCATCAAACCCCTGGACCTTGAGCACACGATTCAGGTCCCGCCAGCCGGCCCTTCCTGAAGTCAAAAACAGGGTTTGATACCCAGCTTGTTTGGCGACCTGGGCCGCGCCCCACGGGATAGGTTTGCGCCCGGCATCACCCAATGTAAGGGGGGTGATGGGGGTGTTGAACAGAATCGCTTCGAGCGAGGGGTGGGTACCGGCGTGCGCGGAGTCGAAGTTGGTGAAGGTGCAGGCGTTTTGCAGAGTGGGTGCCATGCGGCCCAGTACATCGAACCTCGGGCTTTGGTAGAGCATGGGCTCCGCGCTCCAGGACTCCATCAAAAAGAAGAGCAGGTTCTTTTTTTGTGTACCGGCGGCCCCCTTGTCATGGGCAAACAAGGCTGCCTTCACTTGTTCGTCACTTCCGTCCGGCAAACCCAAGGCCTGCGCTGCTGCCCGGGGCGACTCAAAGCCCATGGCCTTGAGGCCCACCAAGGGGTCAGACAGGTTTTGAGACTCGGAGCGGCTGTCCCACGCGTACTTCAGCGCGATGACGCCATTCGGAACCATGTCATTCAGAAACTGGGATGTCGTGACCGTGAGGTGCTGGCGTTGCAGCGCCATTTGTCGCAGGGTGCCCTTGCCGGCGAACAAAAGGGCCAGAAATGCAACCGCCACCACCGCCAGCTTGACCACCGCGTGACGCGTGTGGAACAAGGTGTCCGGCTGAATACGGTGCGCCAGACCGCGGTGCAAGGCTACGGAGCCCCAGGTCAACGCGGCAGCAATCAGCAAGGTCCAGATGACGGGAAAGTCCTGCCAAATGGTTTTGAGAACTGCGGAGGTGTCGTCCTCAGCCAGTCCAAAGATCAAGGAATCGATGGGGGTTTTGTAGAAGCCGAAGTAATGCAGATTGGTAAGTGACAGCATCACGTAGAGCAATGCCAGCCCTGTCACGATGCGCCCCTGCACTTTGCCCGACACCCAAGGCAGCAGCAGCAACAGCAAGAAGCCGGCAATCGCGCTGACTTTCAGGTCAAACCGGAAACCCTGCAGCGCAACGGTGGCCAGGTCAGAAGCCGCGGCGCTGTAGCCTTGCGGCCAGAAATACGCCAGTTGCCCCCACCGGATCAAACTCAGCGCCACCACCAGTGGCACGATGAGCACCCAGGCGCGCATCAAACCGCGCAGGGTGCCGTGGAGAATGGATGTCAGGGTGCGTGCAATGGCGGATCTCATAAGCCTCACATTGTCTCAGCGAACAGCTCCCGTCCGATGAGCATGCGGCGGATCTCGCTGGTACCCGCCCCGATTTCATACAACTTGGCATCGCGCCACAAGCGCCCCAGCGGGTACTCATTGATGTAGCCGTTGCCACCGAAAATCTGCACGCCCTCGCCCGCCATCCAGGTGGCCTTCTCGGCCGTCCACAAAATGACCGAGGCGCAATCCTTGCGGACCTGGCGCACGTGCTCTGCGCCCAGCAAGTCCAGGTTCTTTGCCACGGTGTAGGCAAATGCCCGGCCGGCTTGAAGCACGGTGTACATGTCGGCCACCTTGCCTTGGATCAGCTGGAACTCGCCGATACTCTGACCGAACTGCTTGCGGTCGTGGATGTAGGGAATGACGTTGTCCATCACGGCCTGCATGATGCCCAGCGGCCCGCCGGAAAGCACTGCGCGCTCATAGTCCAAACCACTCATAAGCACTTTGGCGCCGCCGTTGACCTGCCCCAGCACGTTGGCCAGCGGCACTTCCACATTGTTGAACACCAGCTCGCCGGTGTGGCTGCCACGCATGCCCAGTTTGTCGAGCTTCTGGGCGATGCTGAAGCCGGGCATGGACTTTTCGATCAGGAAGGCGGTCACGCCGCGTGCGCCCAGCTCGGGTTCGCTCTTGGCGTAGACGACCAGGGTGTCGGCATCCGGTCCATTGGTGATCCACATCTTGTTGCCGTTGAGCAGGTAGTAGCCGCCTTTGTCTTCGGCCTTGAGCTTCATGCTCAGCACATCGCTGCCGGCGCCCGGCTCGCTCATGGCCAGGGCACCCACGTGCTCGCCGGTGATGAGTTTGGGCAGGTACTTGGCGCGCTGCTCGGGCGTGCCGTTGCGCTTGATCTGGTTCACGCACAGGTTGCTGTGCGCGCCATAGCTCAGGCCTACCGAGGCGCTGGCGCGGCTGATTTCTTCCATAGCCACCATGTGGGCCAGGTAGCCCATGTTGGCGCCGCCATATTCCTCGCCCACAGTGATGCCGAGCACACCCAGGTCACCCATCTTTCGCCACAAGTCCATGGGAAATTGGTCGCTGCGGTCGATCTCGGCGGCGCGGGGGGCAATTTCGGCTTGGGCGAACTCGCGCACGGCATCGCGCAGGGCGTCAATGTCTTCGCCGAGTTGGTAGTTCAGTCCGGGCAGGTTGCTCATGGTGGTCTCCTCGTTGTAGTGTGTTTGTATGAAAGCGCAGTGACGCGCTTTGCCCTCAGGCCATAGCTCTTTTGCTGACAGCCTTTACTGTGGGCTTGGCGGTGGTCGCCGTGGCCGCAGGTTTGCTAGGCTTGCCTTCGCTTTTGACCAGCAATGCCTTGGCCTCACGCTGGTGCACCTTGATCTCGTCCAGGTTGGCTTGCAGGTCGGCCATTTGCTCTTCCACCTGTTTGCGGTGGGCGGCCAATACGTCCAGAAACTTCTGGAGCTGGGCACCGGTGTCACGCGGGCTGTCGTACATCTCAATGATGTCCTTGGCCTCGGTCAGGCTCAGGCCCAATCGCTTGGCCCGCAATGTGAGCTTGAGGCGGGTGCGATCACGCCCGCTGTATACCCGGTTGCGCCCGCCGGGGCCGGTGCGCTCCGGCTGCAGCAGACCGAGATCTTCATAGAAGCGGATGGCGCGGGTCGTCAGGTCAAACTCTTTGGCCAGATCGCTGATGCTGTAGGTAGTGCTCATGGTTCGGTCCGGCTTCGAGGTGCCGCGGCAAGTTGACGTTTACGTAAACGTCAATTATGTCGCAAAAGCAGCTGCAAGCCAGTATCTGCAGGCAGGGCGCCCTGAAGGCATGTCATCGCCCCTCACCACTTCGGAATCGCCGGATCCTTGAGGCTGTGCCGTATTTCGGCGTAATCGGGCATGACGGTACGCACCGTGTCCCAGAAGCGGGGGCTGTGGTCCATGACCCGCAAATGGCTCAGCTCATGGGCGACCACATAGTCCACGACTTCCTGCCGGAAATGGATGAGCCGCCAGTTCAAACGGATAGAGCCATCGCTTTTGGCGCTGCCCCAGCGAGTGCCGGCGTTGCTCAGGCTCAGCTTTTTCCATTGCACTTGCAACAAGGGCGCGAAATGGTCCAGACGCTGCACAAACAAGGCTTTTGCCTGACGCATCAGCCAAGCCTGCACGGCATCCCGGATTTGCGCCGGGTTTGCTGTTTGAGGCAATGCCACACGCAGCCAGCGCACACCGGCTGCATCCGGCACTTCATCCAGCGCCGCACCTTTGGCACTGAAGCCGTGGGCGGCGTCCAAGGCAATGCGCACGGTGTCGCCCAGGAAAGGAAACTCGCCCCCCTGCGCCCATTCCACCTGCGCATGTTCCTGGCGCGTAATGCGTTCCCGGGTTTCATGCAGCTTTCGCAGGATCCAGCCGGCTTTTTCCTGTAAGGCGGCATCGACTTCGTACAGCGGCGTCCATCGGGGAGCACGCACAGCCAGACCATCCGGCCCGACCACAAAGCCGATGGTGCGCCGCTTGCCACGGGCAAAGGCGTAACGCACGACGGCACCATCCAGCCGCACTTCGCGGGTGGCTTGCGGATGGCTGTAACTCACCGGCGCGATGGCTTGTGGAAGTGGCTGACCGGGTTCGAAGGGGCCGACCTGTAAGGTGGGGACGGAAGTCAGCGGCGTCAGCGGCGTCAGCGGTGCAATACCCTTGCTTGGTGGCAATCGCTTCTTTGCTACTTTTTTAGGAGCTGCTCGCGCAGTATCTACCGGCGCAGGAGCCTCAAATGGCTCAAAAAGATCCAGCGTGAAGCGCAGCAGCGGGTGCATGGCGCGCGTCGTCTCAGCCCTGTGCGGGGTAAGCCTCGGGGTCCAGGCGGCGCATTTCGGCTTCGATCCAGATTTGCACCTCGGCCATTAGCTCTTTGGGATCGCGCCCTTCGCTGGGAATGGGCTTGCCAATGGACACTTCCACCACGCCTGGTGTCTTGATAAAGGCTTTGCGGGGCCAGCATTTAGCGCTGGTCACGGCCACCGGAATCACCGGCGCCCCGGTTGCGACGGCCAGGCGGGTACCGCCCAGTTTGTAGGAGCCGGTCTGGCCACGGGGAATGCGCGTCCCTTCCGGGAACATGATGACCCAAATGCCTTGGGCCAACAGGCGCTTGCCCTGCTCCACGACTTTGCTGAAAGATTCGGACCGCTGGCTACGATCGATATGGATCATGTCCAGCCGCCCCATGGCCCAGCCGAAGAACGGCACATAGAGCAGCTCTTTTTTGAAGACATACGCCAGAGGGTGCGGCATGAGCGTAGGCATCAAGAAAGTTTCGAAGGTGGATTGGTGCTTGACCAGCAGAATCGCCGGTGCCGTATCACCCGTGGGCAGGTTCTCCCAGCCGATCACGTGCGTGCGGATACCCAGCAGCACGCGCGCGCCACCGATGGCCCAGCTCAGCCAGCGCACCGCCATCCACCACAAGGGTTTGCCACGCACCCGGATGGAAGCCACCAGCATGATGATCCCCCAGGGAATCACGGTCACCAGCATCCAGAGCATGTGCAGGCTGGATCGCAGCACCGCCATGAACCAGTTGGGGCGCTTTTGGGTGGGCACGGCGGTGTAGGGGGGCATGCCGCTCATGGTCGGGCAACCAGGTATTCGGCAAAAGCCATCAGATCGTCGTGAACCAGCGTGCCGGGAGGGTAGTTGTCGGGCAAGGCTCGGCCGCGCAGCGCAGCCGCTTTGCCGGTGAGCACAAGATGCGGCTCGCAGCCCACCGCAGCGCCGGCAATCAAGTCCCGCGGCGAGTCGCCGGCGCAGGGCATGCCCTTCAGGTCGATGCCGAAGCGCTCGCCAATCTGCTCGAACAAGCCCGGCTCGGGCTTGCGGCAGCGGCATTGGTCGTCCGGCGCATGGGGGCAGTAAAAAATGGCATCCACCTTGCCACCCACTGCAGCGAGCATGGAGTGCATCTTGGCGTGCATGGCATTGAGCGACACCACGTCAAACAAGCCCCGCCCCAAACCGCTCTGGTTGGTCGCCACCACCACGTGCCAACCGGCATGGTTGAGCTTGGCAATGGCTTCCAGCGCACCCGGCAAGGGGCGCCACTCGTTAGGAGACTTTACGAAGTCCGCACTGTCTTCGTTGATGGTGCCGTCGCGGTCGAGAATGCAGAGTTTCATGCGGGGTGCTTGCAGGTTAGGCGGCTAACTTGGAGAGATCAGCCACGCGGTTCATGGCGACGTGCAGACTCTTGAGCAGGCCCAAACGGTTCAGACGCAAGTCCATCTGCTCGGCGTTGACCATCACATCTTCAAAGAAGGCATCCACCGGCGCACGCAAGGCGGCCAGTGATTGCAGCGAAGCGGTGTAATCGCCCGCCTGCCATTGGCTTTGCGCCTTGGGCAGCACGGTTTGCATGGCGGCATAGAGTGCCTTTTCAGCAGCCTCTTGCAGCAGCACTTCGCTCACATGCGCGTCCACATCGTCGGTTTTCTTGAGGATGTTGCTGATGCGTTTGTTGGCGGCGGCCAGGGCGGGGCTTTCCGGCAAGGCCGCGAAGGCGCGCACAGCGGTCAGTCGCTTGGCCACATCACCGAGGCGCTGCGGGCGCAAGGCCAACACGGCATCTACCTCCTGCGCGCTGTAACCCTGCTCGCGGAGTGAGCCTGCGATGCGATCAAACGTGAAGTCGACCAAAGCGCTGGATGCATCTGTGATCAAGCTTCCGAATGCGGGTACTGCGCTCTGCACCAATGCGGACACATCCAGTGGCAGGTCCTTTTCGACCAACATGCGGATCACGCCCAGCGCGTGACGGCGCAGGGCAAATGGGTCCTTGTCGCCGGTAGGCAAATTGCCGATGCCGAACATGCCGACCAAGGTTTCCAGCTTGTCTGCCAGGGCTACCACCAGACCGGCGGTGTTGCGGGGCAAGGCGTCACCCGCAAAACGGGGCTTGTAATGGTCTTCGATAGCGTGAGCCACGGTTTCGCCCAAACCGTCGTTCAGGGCGTAGTAGCCGCCCATGATGCCTTGCAGCTCGGGGAACTCGCCCACCATGTCGGTGACCAGATCGGTCTTGGCCAGCTGGGCCGCTTGGTCGGCCTGCGCCACCAGCGTTGCGTCGCCCAATTGGGATGCAATGGCCTTGGCAATCGCGCGCACGCGCTCCACGCGCTCGCCTTGGGTGCCGAGCTTGTTGTGGTACACCACCTTACCCAGACCCTCCACACGCGAAGCGAGTGTCTTTTTGCGGTCTTGGTCGAAGAAAAATTTGGCATCGGCCAAACGGGGGCGCACCACGCGTTCATTGCCGCCGATGACGAAGCTTGCATCTTCCGGGTTGATGTTGGACACCACCAGGAATTTGTTGGTGAGCTTGCCGGCAGCATCGAGCAACGGGAAGTACTTCTGGTTGGCCTTCATGGTGAGAATCAGGCATTCCTGCGGCACTTCGAGGAATTGGGGTTCAAACTCACAAATCAGCACGTTCGGGCGCTCTACCAATGCGGTCACTTCGTCCAGCAGTGCGTCGTCTTCAATAGGTTTGCAGCCGCCGCCCACCTTGGCAGCAGCAGCGTCCAACTGGCGAACGATTTCGGAGCGGCGCTCGGCAAAGCTGGCGATTACGGCGCCGTCTTTGGCCATCGTAGCCGCATAGGCATCGGCATCCGCAATCACGACGGGAGACACTGCCGCCTCAAAGCGGTGACCTTCCGTGCGGTTGCCGGATTGCAGGCCTAGCGCTTGCACCGGCACCACATCGTTTCCGTGCAATGCCACCAGGCCGTGCGCAGGACGCACGAAGCTCACACTGGTCCAGCCGGGCAGATCGCAACCGCTTTGCAGCTGGTAGCTCATGACCTTGGGGATGGGCAGCTTGGCGATGGTTTCCAGCAAGGCCTTTTGCAGGCCCTCCACCAGGGTGGCACCCTTGACCGTGCTGTCATAGAACAAGGCTTCGGCCTTGCCGTCCATGGCGCGCTTGAGTGTGGATACAGCTGTCGCGTCTGCACCCAGTGCTTGCAGCTTTTTCAGCAGCGCTGGAGTCGCGTTGCCGGATGCATCCAGTCCGACGGCCACGGGCATCAGTTTTTGCGAGACCGCTTTGTCTGCGGCCTGCGCAGCCACAGCAGCCACTTGCACAGCCAAACGACGGGGTGATGCGAAGTGCGTCACAGCTGCATCTGCCGCCACCAGGCCTTGGGTCTTAAGGGAATCCGCCAGCACGGTGGCAAACGCTTCGCCCAACTTCTTCAATGCCTTGGGGGGCAGCTCTTCTACAAACAGTTCTACCAGAAGGTTTTTTGTTGTCATGTCTTAGTTCCTCCGTGCGCTTACGCGGCCTTCTTGGGCATCTGTTCAATCCATTCGCGCGGCGCCATGGGAAAGCCCAAACGCTCCCTGCTTTCGTAGTAGGCCTGCGCCACACTGCGAGCCAGATTGCGGATGCGGCCGATGTAGGCAGCACGCTCAGTCACGCTGATGGCCCCCCGGGCGTCCAACAGGTTGAAGCTGTGGGCACATTTGAGTACTTGCTCGTAGGCGGGCAACGCAAGCTGCTGCTCCATCAGGTATTTGGCTTGCTTTTCGTGCGCGTTGAAGGCGGTGAACAGAAAGTCGGCGTCACTGTGCTCGAAGTTGTAGGTGGACTGTTCCACTTCGTTCTGGTGGTAGACGTCACCGTACTTCATGGTTTCTGTCCACTGCAGGTTGTAGACGTTGTCCACACCTTGCAGGTACATGGCCAAGCGCTCAAGGCCGTAGGTAATCTCACCAGTGGCGGGTTTGCAGTCGATACCGCCTACCTGCTGGAAGTAGGTGAACTGGGTGACTTCCATGCCGTTGAGCCAGACTTCCCAGCCGAGGCCCCATGCGCCCAAGGTGGGATTTTCCCAGTCGTCTTCCACAAAGCGGATGTCGTTTTTCTTAAGGTCAAAGCCCAGCGCTTCGAGAGATCCGAGGTATAGCTCCAGGATGTTGGCCGGCGCGGGCTTGAGCACCACCTGATATTGGTAGTAGTGCTGCAGTCGGTTGGGGTTCTCGCCGTAGCGGCCATCTTTGGGGCGGCGGCTGGGCTGCACGTATGCAGCCTTCCAAGGCTCCGGGCCGATAGCGCGCAAAAAGGTGGCTGTGTGCGAAGTGCCTGCACCTACTTCCATGTCATAAGGCTGCAGGAGCGCACAACCCTGACGGTCCCAGTAGTCCTGAAGGCGAAGAATGATTTGCTGAAAAGTAAGCATGGTGTGAGTGCAATCTCCGGCTCCGAGCCGGTGCAGGGCAAGCTGCGTTCAAGTAAACCTCGCATTTTACGGGGGCGGAGGTGGTTCTCCAGCCACGCACTGCTGCATGCGGCAAGCTTTAGGCAGGCTTGCGTTTGTAGAAGGTGACAGCCACCACCGCCAATGCGACGATCCAGAGTGGCCAAAGCCCGAAACGAGAGGCCCACCACGCAAACGGCGTCATGCCCGTGCGGCCTTGCACCTGTCCGTGCAACACGCCACGGGTGAGAGGGGGCAGCATTTCAATCACTTTCCCCTTATGGGAGAGGATAGCGGTGGCGCCGGTATTCGTGGCCCGCACAAAGGGCCGTTGGAACTCAAGGGCTCGCACCCGTGAGATGTTGAGATGCTGCTGGAGCGCGACTGTGTCGTTGAACCAGCCGAGGTTGCTGACGTTTGCAAATATGGTGGGTGCCGTCGCGGGGTCTACAAACCTTGTGGCTAACTCTTCACCGTATAGGTCTTCATAGCAGATGTTTGGGGCGACGCGTTCACCGCGGACAGGCAAGGAAGCCTGCCCCAGAGGCCCACGGTTGAAGTCGCCCAGAGGAATATTCATTAGTTGGGTGAACCACTTGAACAGCGGCGGGATGAACTCTCCGAAGGGCACCAGATGGTGCTTATCGTATTGCCAGATCTTCTGTGCCCCAGGCGTGATTCCAATCACCGAGTTGGTGTATCCGGCCTTGAAGCTTCCCAATGGAATGCCGATCAAGGCGGATTGCGTACCCTGGGTGAATCTGTCAGTCATGGTGTCCCAATATCCATCAGGTAACTGTTGTGGCAACAGGGGGATTGCTGTTTCCGGTGCTACCACCAAGTCGCCGGTGCTTTGACTCAAAACATCCCGATACCATCGCAAGGCGACAGGCACGCCACTCCCTGTTTCGAACTTCTCGTCCTGTGGAATGTTGCCTTGGAGAAGGGTAACTTGCAGGGTGTTGGTCGGGGACGTGAATTCGTTCAAACGATCGGGCAGCACTGAGGGGATGCAAAGCACGGCGCTGACCAAGGCGGCAGCTACCCATGTGCGCTGGATCCACGCGCGGGCCCAGACTGCCGCCCAGACAGCAGCCAAACCCGAGACCCCATAACTGCCGACCCACGGCAGGTAAGCAGATAACGGCCCATCGACATGCGCGTAACCCACTGCACCCCAGCCGAAACCGGTCAACCAAGTACCGCGCGCCATTTCCGCCATCAGCCAGGAGGATGCAAACGCTGCGATGGCCAAGGTGCTGAGTCTCGGACACCACTTTCGCCAAGCCCAAACGGCGAAAGCGTAATAGCCGCCCAATGCTGCTGCGAGTGCTACCACTGCAGCGATAGCCAGCAACGCTGGTAAGCCGCCATAGGTGTGCATGGCGACATAAAGCCACCAAAAGGTGGTGGACAGCCATAGCGTCGCGAATGCCCACGCCAGTCTGGCCGCAGAGGCGGGGGTTGTCGCCTGTGTCAAAACCACCATGAAGGCCGCCATCGCCGCCGTTTGCAAAGGCCAGAATGTTTGGCCTTGCACAAAACCAGCGTCAAATGGCCATCCAACGCTTATGGAATGGGCGACAGCAGCTATCAAAACAATAGCAAACAGAGGTAGCTCGCTAGATACTGCACGCCCATCCCCTGACGACATGCGATTCATCAAGCCGGTAGCACGGTGTCGGGCGTATAGGACACTTTGAACCACTTCACGGCACCGCCTTTGGTGTGCAGCACCACAAAGTCGAGCCCGCTCAAACTGTGACGCTCACCGCGCTTGGGAACATGACCCATTTCGTGAGCGATCAGGCCACCGATAGTGTCGAAGTTGTTGTCAGGGTCGGAGGCCTGCATAGTGACCGTAAAGGCCTCGTTGATGCGCTCAAGGGGCGTATCGCCGCTGACCCGGTACGTTTTGTCTGCTAGGGCGAAGATGTCGCCTTCGTCCTCGGCGATATCGAACTCGTCTTCGATCTCGCCGACGATTTGTTCGAGTACATCTTCAATCGTGATCAACCCCGCGACGCGTCCGAACTCGTCAATGACGATCGCAAGATGGTTGCGGTTCCCGCGAAAATCCCGCAGCAAGTCATTCAGGCCTTTGGATTCAGGTACAAAAACTGCCGGGCGCAACAATGCTCGGATGTTCAGCTCTGGAGCGCGCTGCAGTTTCAGCAAGTCCTTGGCCATCAATATGCCGATGATGTTTTCGCGCTCGCCGTCATAAACAGGAAAGCGGGAATGCGCAGTGTCGATCACCGCATGCATCAGTACATCCGACGGGGATTGAATATCCAACAGATCCATTCGTGTCGCTGGCACCATGACGTCTCCAGCGGTCATGTCCGCCATACGGATAACGCCTTCCAACATGACCCGCGACTCAGCACCGATGATGTTGTTGTCCTCTGCCTCCGCAAGGGTTTCTATCAACTCCGCAGTGGAGTCTGGGCCGGGATGAATGAACTCGGCTAGTTTCTGGAGGAAGGTGCGCTTATCTTCTTTCTCAAAACTTCGCGCGGGATGCGGGTCTGACACTAGGGTTGTGCCTCGGAGGGCGATGATTTCGAAGCCTCAAGGATAGCGGATTTGCATTTCACTCAAGATTCGCGGTCTCAAAGCACTAAGGCGAACAGACTTTGTTTGCCGAGAGGACACGTTGCCTCAAGGTTTGAAAACTCGAGAGGAAACCACAAAAGACTCTTGTTTGCGCCTTTGCGTTGTAGAGAAGATTTGCCCAGTACTCCTCAAACAACTCGCGGAGTTGGGACTCCATATCAGGCCGTGGTAGCTTGAGATAGGCCTCTGACTCCGGCCCACGACGATGTACCGTCGCACCACGCTTGCGAGCGATAGCCAACATCGCTGCGTTTTCGGCCAATGCCTGAATCTGCAGAACCTCAACACCTTCATTGCGCGCATGAAGTGCTGCGCGCTCATAGAGCCGTCCGCCCACGCCCTTCCCTCGGAGGGATGGATTCACGGAAACACCAAAATCCGCCACTGAGTTGCCAGCAGCGTCTCTACACATCGCCAAATGAGCCATCCCGACGATCTCCAACCGGTGGTTGAACACCCCGAATACCGCGTCGTTGACAAAGTCCAAACGCTCAATATAGGACTCGATTTGCTGATCGTTCGCCACGTATCCAAACCGAAGGTACCGGTCTGAGGTCTCCAGGGCCAACAGATGTCGCAAAAGACGCTTCCGATGATTGGGCCCGAGTACGCGTATGTTTAAAAAATGTACACCTGAAGGCGAAGAAACCGCACGAGTACCTGCATCCTGTGTTGAGGTGTCGTCGAAACTGTAGAGGTTTGCGGTCATAGCAACACTATAAGGGTTTTCCCTAGTTTTTTGTAGCTCAATGGCTCTAATCTCGAAATTGGAGTTGGTGCCCCAGAACAGATGTTCCTACACTGATCGGTATGGAAACAGTTCGCGGAAAGCAACATATCAGGCAAGCGCTAGCCGAGGTCGAGTCGTTGAGGTCAAAGGTCGAGGAGCTCCCGGAACATCTTTTGGCGCTGGGGTTGGTGAAGCGATACCAATGTGTCCGCTTTGAAGCCACGTACAGCGACCTAATTTCCACATCAAGCTACGGACCAGCCTGTCGTTTCTTTCTCGACGAGCTATACAGTCCAAAGGACTTCAGTCAGCGGGACGCTGAGTTTTCGCGTATCGCCGGAACGATCGAACGTATCTTTCCGCGATCAATTGTCGAAGTAGCATGCCGCCTGGCGGAGCTTCATGCCCTCACTGAAAAGTTGGACGTTGCAATGGCTGCGTCAATAATGGAACTGCAACAACTTGAAGCGGACACCCCCTACCTAAACGATGCTATCTATCGCGCTGCGTGGCGCCATATTGGCCGTACTAAAGAACGTAGGCACCAACTAGAGAGCGTTTTGCTCCTGGGCAACAGTTTAGGCAAAGTCACAAAAGTACCGGGCATCAGATTCACTCTGCGAGCCATGCGACGACCCGCCGCCGCCGCACATCTATCGAACCTTCAAATGTTCCTGGAAAAAGGCTTCGATACATTTGCAGCAATGGCCAAAAGAGCAGAGTCTGTCCAACACTTCCTGGAAGTCATAGAGCAACGGGAATCCAGTTGGATAGAGCGAATGACTCAGTAAGTCGGCAAGCGGCAAATTTACAGACGAAAAAAAACCCTACCGAATCCGGTAGGGTTTTTTCGACTGTAATAGCCTGACGATGTCCTACTTTCACACGGGGATCCGCACTATCATCGGCGCTGACTCGTTTCACTGTCCTGTTCGGGATGGGAAGGAGTGGTACCAAGTCGCTATGGTCGTCA
>JAIYAR010000002.1 GCA_027488985.1 Comamonadaceae bacterium
GCCTTGATGGAAGGCAGCATCACCACCACCAGGAGAGCCAGAGCCGCCACCAGCAGGCTTGCAGAGAGCGGCCGAGTCACGAACACACTCCAGTCCCCACGAGACAGCAAGAGTGCCCGGCGCAGATACTCCTCCATCATCGGCCCCAGAATGAAACCCAGCAGCAAGGGCGCGGGTTCCGTACCCAGCTTGATGAACAGATAACCGATCACCCCGAAGATCGCCACCATCCAGATATCGAAGGTGTTGTTGTTGGTCGAATACACCCCAATCGCACAAAAGAGCACGATAGAGGGGAACAGCCAGCGGTAAGGAACAGATAGCAGCTTGATCCAGATACCGATCAAAGGCAGGTTCAGGATCACCAGCATCAGGTTACCGATCCACATGGAGGCAATCAGACCCCAGAAGAGCTCGGGGTTGGCAGTCATCACCTGCGGGCCGGGCTGGATGTTGTGGATGGTCATCGCACCCACCATCAAAGCCATCACCGCATTCGGCGGGATACCCAGAGTCAGGAGAGGAATGAAAGAAGTCTGGCTTCCTGCGTTGTTCGCCGCTTCAGGTGCAGCCACCCCGCGGATGTTGCCCTTGCCGAACGCGACTTCACCGGGCTGCAGCTTGGTCTTCTTCTCAATCGTGTAAGCCGCAAAGGCCGCCATCACCGCACCACCACCGGGCAGGATACCCAACAGTGAGCCCAAGGCGGTACCGCGCAGAACAGCCGGCACCATGCGCTGGAAGTCTTGTTTGGTGGGCAAGAGGCCCGAGACAGAAGCGGTAAAGATCTCCCGCTCGCCCGCACTCTTGGACAGGTTGCTGATGATCTCGCCGTAGCCGAACACGCCCATGGCAATCACGATGAAGCCGATACCGTCGGTCAGCTCAGGGATGTCAAAGCTGTAACGGGCCACACCGGAGTTCACATCGGTGCCCACCATCCCCAGCAAGAGACCCAAAAGAATCATGGCAATCGCCTTGAGCAAAGAGCCCGAGGCCAGCACCACCGCACCGATCAAGCCCAGAATCATCAGGCTGAAGTATTCGGCAGGGCCGAACTTGAAGGCCAGCTCAGTCAAGGGGCCTGCAAAGGCCGCCAGGATCAAGGTGCCCACGCAACCGGCAAAGAAAGAACCCAGGCCCGCTGCCGCCAGCGCAGGACCGGCTCTGCCGTTACGGGCCATCTGGTAGCCGTCAATCACGGTGACCACCGACGAAGACTCGCCGGGCAGGTTCACCAGAATGGCGGTAGTGGATCCACCGTACTGGGCACCGTAGTAGATACCGGCCAGCATGATCAATGCCGCCACAGGGGGCAGTGCATAGGTCGCCGGCAAGAGCATGGCAATGGTGGCCAAGGGACCGATGCCGGGCAAAACGCCGATCAAAGTACCCAGCAGACAGCCGATGAAGGCATAAATCAGGTTCTGGCCGGTGAAGGCCACGCCGAAACCGAGGGCGAGGTTGTCAAAGAGTTCCATGGTGCAGTCTCAGTAGGCGGTGATTAGGCAGTGAAGTAAGCAGGCCATACCGGGAACTGCAGTTTGAGGAGAACGATGAAGGCGACGTAGCTCAAGAGCGCCAGGATGGTGGCAAGAATGGCCACTTCCTTGAACTTGTGCTCTTCGCCTGCGTGGCTGGCGATGTAGGTGAGCAGGTAGATACCCACGATCAGGCCCAGTGGCTTCAACCCGATGGAGGGAAGGCCGCCTATGCAGGCACCGAACACCAGGTTGGCGGTGATGATGAAGAAGAGCGGCTTCCAGGCGAATTTGCCGACCTTGTCGCCGTCTGGTGTGGGGGTGATCATGCTTTTAACGGCAATCGCACAGCCCAATACGGCGAGCATCAGGCCCAAGATAAGGGGGAAGTAGCCGGGGCCCATGCGAGCACCGGTGCCGATCTGATAGCCGCTGGCGCCGAACGCAAAGCTGCCACCGACGATGGTGAACATGAGTCCGGAGTAGAAGTCTTTTTGACTTTGAATTTTCAACTGAATGCCCCTCGTTGTTATGACGACGATCTGGTGTCAGTGGAGGGCACAAGAACCCTGCAGCATGACTCCGCGGGGCGAAGGTTATCGACAGGTCTGTGCGGGGGTAACTGTGGCGTTCAACAGCTCGGGAAAACCCTTCAGTAGAAACCCTAGGATGTTTTCCGGAGTGCGTTTTGCACGGTGTTGAGCCAGTCTGGTCCTATCCGTGTTGCCAGTTCCACATGTACCGGAGCGCTGGCTTTCTTGAGCATTTGTGTCTGAGCCGGTGAAGGGTTGTGAATGTTGGCTGCGCCAGTAAGGTGCAGGGCCGCCAGAGCCTTGTCGTTTTGTGCATCTGCGATCTCATTGCCGAAAACCAGGGCATCGTCCAATGCGCCTTGCACCAGGTTGCGGTCCTTGGGTGGCAGGTTGTCCCAAAACCGTTGGTGTGTGACTACGGCATAACCCAGATACCCGTGGCCCGTCAGACTCAGGTCGCTTTGCACGGCCTGCATGCCTTGGGTCCAGAAGTTGGACACCGGATTTTCGGTGCCATCCACCACACCGGTTTCCAGTGCCCGGCGGGTTTCACTGAACGGAAGCACCACCGGTAATGCACCCCATGAGCGCATTTGCTGTGCAATGACCCTGGAGCCCTGAATACGCATCCGCAGGCCCCTGAAATCACGCGGCTCCAGCAGAGGTTTGTTGGCACTCATATGCTTGAAGCCGTTGTCAAAGAAGCCCAGACCCATGAGCCGTTGACGGTTCAGGCCTTGGAGGAGCGTTCGTCCTATCGTTCCCCGGGTCAGGCGTCGTACCGCCTCAACACTGTCAAACAAAAAAGGCAGGTCAAACAGTTCGAACTCCGGAAAACCAATGGGTCCGAATTTGGACAGTGAAGGCGCCACCATATCGACCGCCCCCAGCTGCAATGCCTGCATCTCATCGTGGTCTCCGTAGAGCTGCCCTTGGGGGTAAATCTGCACCCGGATGCGGTTTTGGCTGCGTTCTTCCACCAAGGAGCGGAAACGCTCCAGCGCCATGCCTTTGGGCGTGTCGCGCGCCACTACGTGGGACAAGCGGATGGTCATCGCCGACGCACTGAGCGAGGGTTGACTCAGGGTGGTGAGCGCTGTTGCCGCAGCTGTCTGCAGCCAGCGGCGCCGGGGCAGGACAGTGGAGGCAGGCAAAAACATGGTCGCTATTATGCGAGTGCATCTTCTTCCGAGATCCCCATGCCCGAGCGCGCCTCCATTCCCGCTTTTGACTTTGCCGCCCCGCGCGAAACCGCAGCAGGAGCGGGCTTGCGCAGTTTTTGGCCGGGGCTTTGGTTGTTGGGCTTTCTATTGCTGGTGCTCGGTTCTGTCATCGCACTGGTGCTGTATTTGCAGCACTTTGAAGCTGAAGAAGATACGCGCCGCCAGGCGGCTGACGCCCAGTGGCTGGAGCAGAGTGTGCAGTTTCACTTCCGGCGCCTGGAAGAGGATTTGCGTGTTGCAGCCCGCCAATCTGCAGACGTCCAGGGCGGCTTGCTGTGGCGCGAACCGGGTGTGCTGCTCGCGCAAGGCTGGGTGGGTGCCCCTTTAAGCGCGCCGCCTGCGCTTTGGCAGATTGATGAGAACCGTAACCCACTGAATGCCCAGGCTTTGGCCACCATGCATGACACGGCCCGCGGTCTGCGGCGCTCCGCCTACGCGGGCCCCATGCGTGATGCAGAGGGCAAGCTGTTGCCTTTGGTATGGCTAGCGGTGCCCTATTTCGAGCGAGGGTACTTTGTGGGCAACTATGTGGCTGCTTTGTCGCTGGAAGTGGCGGTTCAGTCCTTGGTACCGGAGTGGTTCAACCGCTCCCATACGGTGCGTCTGGTATTGGACGAGGGCAGTACAGGGTACGTCTCCGACACCAGAAAACCATTCCGTGCGGCCATGAGTCTGGCCGGTACCGATGTGTATCTCGAAGTCACGCCGATCCGAGAGCAAACCGCTACCGTCCCCCGCATGTTTCTTTTGGTGGCTATGGTTTTTCTCGGGGGCATGTTGGTGAGCCTTTGGGCGTTGCGCCGTGACATTCAGAAGCGCCAACAAGTGCAGGCCCTTTTGCAGGCCGAGGTGGCTCTGCGTACGGCCATGGAGAACTCCGTCACCATTGGTTTGCGCGCTTGGGATCTGGGTGGCCGCGTGCTGTATGTGAACGAGGCATTTTGCGGCATGGTGGGTTACCCGGCGGAAAAGCTGGTCGGAGTCTCAGCGCCCATGCCTTACTGGCCGAAAGGTAACGACAGCCATATTGAGCAAGTCCACCGGGATGTTCTGGCCCACGGCACCAGCAATGACGGCGTCGAGGTGCAGTTCCAACACCGGGATGGCCATATGCTCGATGTGCTGATTCACGAAGCGCCACTCTACACAGCTGCCGGAGAGCACATCGGTTGGATGAGTTCAGTGCTCGACATCAGTGAACGCAAGCGTGCGCAGGCTGTTGCCGCCCAACAGCAGGAGCGGCTGGAGGCCACGGGAAGATTGGTGGCGGTGGGCGAAGTGGCTTCGACACTAGCCCATGAACTCAATCAACCACTGGGCGCGCTCAGCAGTTTTGCTACAGGCTTGCTCAATAAACTGAATGCCGGCCGCATCAGTACCGAAGAGACAGCACCGGTCGTGCAACGGATAGCCGGTCTGGCCGAACGGGCCGGACGCATCATCCAGCGCGTGAATGCCATTGCCCGGCGCCGCGAAATTTCTCTCCAACGCCTGGACCTGATTCCGGTGTTGCAACGCATGGCTCCCCACGCCGTGCCCGATGCCGCACCGGTCTGGGTCAACGCGGATGAGCTGTTGATTGAGCACTTGCTCAACAACCTGCTCACCAACGCCCATGAAGCTGCACAAGCGCATTCCGGTACGCCGCAGGTCCATCTGGGTGTCCGTATGGAGCAAGGCTGGGCCCAAATCAGCATTTCAGACAACGGCCCGGGCGTGCCGGATGAAACTCAGGCACACATTTTTGATGCCTTCTTCAGCAGCAAAGAAGGTGGCATGGGTATGGGTCTGGCGATTTGTCGCTCTATCGTCGAGGCGCACCATGGCCGCATTCAGGTGGACCGCTCCCCTGAGTTAGGCGGTGCCCGTTTCACCGTGAGCCTGCCGTTGGCCGGGAGTGTTCTTGGTGAGCCAACCACCCCTGACGGCACAATAGACACCCCATGAGAGACGCCCTGTGAGCACCGCAGCCATTTACATCGTTGACGACGACGCCGACATGCGCGAAGGCTTGGCATGGTTGTTTGACTCCCGCGGGCACAAGGTCACTGCCTGGGACTGCGGCCCGCCCTTCCTGGAGTCTGTCAAAACCCGTGCCGGTGTCTGGGAGCAAGCGGTGGTGCTTCTGGACATCCGCATGATGCCCATGACCGGTTTGCAGGTCTTTGATCAGCTGAAGGCCATGGCCTGCCCTTGGCCGGTGTTGTTTTTGACCGGCAATGGCGATGTCGGCACCGCCGTGGCGGCTGTTAAAAACGGTGCATGGGATTTCCTGGAAAAACCTTTCCAGGACAACGTGCTGGTCGATAGGGTGGAACAAGCGCTGGCCGCCGCCGCCGCCGACGGCGATGCAAACCAGGAAGCCCACCGTCTGCGTTATGCCCTGGCCTCGCTCAGCCCCCGGGAGCGGGAGGTGCTGGACCAGCTCATTCTGGGCCACTACAACAAGAATATTGCCGACCACCTCGGCATCACTCAGCGGACCGTGGAGTTCCACCGGGCCAATATCTTTGAAAAAATGGGGGTGAGTTCGGCGATCGAACTTGCCCACAAACTGGGCCGCTTGCAGCCCATAGGCACGCCGCCCGACAAGCTTTGACATAAAGGCCCCGTACAAACCCCAGTGGTGAGACTGGCACGGAACTGGCTAGTATGGGTCCATAAGTTGACCGTTTGGTTAACTTGTAAAGGTTGAAGCGGCGGTTGCGCCCTGAGTTGGTGCAACCATGACTCCATTTACTGCGTGTCAATGAACCATTCCGAAGCATCAGGCCTAGCGGCCGCCCCCCATGTTGACCGCACCGCGGTCGCGGTGCGCAATGCCAGCGTGATCTACCAGACCGCGGATACGCCGGTCCACGCCCTTTCCAATATTGACCTGGACATCCGCGAAGGTGAGTTCGTTTCGCTGATTGGCCCGTCCGGTTGCGGCAAGACCACGCTGATGCGGGTCATCGCCGACTTGGAGCACATCAGTTCCGGCGAGGTACTGGTCAATGGTGTCAGCCCGCATGACGCTCGCCTCGCCCGTTCGTATGGCTATGTATTCCAAGCACCAGCTCTTTTTCCGTGGCGCAACGTACTGGCCAACGTGACCCTGCCGCTGCAAATCCAAGGCAAAGGCAAGGCAGAGGCAAAGGCCATTGCGCTGGAGCATCTGGAGCGCGTGGGTCTCAAGGGTTTTGAAGGCAAGTACCCCTGGCAGCTCTCCGGCGGCATGCAGCAGCGCGTGTCGATTGCGCGCGCGCTCTCGTTTGAACCCAAGATTTTGATGATGGACGAGCCCTTTGGCGCGTTGGACGAAATCACGCGTGACCGCTTGAACGAGCAGTTGCAACAGCTATGGCAGCGCGAGCGCCGCACGGTGGTGTTTGTGACGCACAGCATCGCCGAAGCGGTGTACCTGTCCACCAAGATCGTGGTGATGTCGCCACGGCCCGGACGCATCGTCAAGGTGATTGATTCGCCCCTGCCTGATGACCGTCACTTGGGCTTGCGGGATACGCCGGCTTTCATGGAGCTGGCCCACGAAGTGCGCGAGGCCCTAGCCGATGGCCACCACTAAAAAGACGTTTCTACAACGCATCGTGCACGACTACTTTCCGGTCGTGGTGGTGCTGTTGGCGGTAGTGCTTGCCTGGTACGGTGCGGCATGGGGCTTGAACGCTCAAGGCGCCATCGAACGGGTGCTCGACGAGGAAGCCGGATACACGCAGATGGAGCTGTTCGAAGCCACCATGAACATGGAGCGCCCGTTGATGCCGGCGCCGCACCAGGTAGCCGCAGACTTTTACGAGAGCCTCACCGAATGGCCGGTCGACTCGCCGCGCAATCTGATTTATCACGTGATTGTGACCGGGCAGTCCACGCTGCTGGGGTTCGTCATGGGCACGGCGCTGGGGCTGCTGCTGTCGGTACTCATCGTCCACAGCCGTACGCTGGACAAAGCCTTGCTCCCTTGGATCGTGGCATCCCAAACCGTACCGGTGCTGGCCATTGCGCCCATCGTGCTGGTGGTGCTGGGCAGCCTAGGCTTCTCGGGTACCGCGCCCAAAGCCTTCATTGCCATGTATCTGTGCTTTTTCCCGGTCACCGTGGCCATGGTGCAGGGCCTGCGTTCCCCGCAAAAAATTGAAACCGAAATGATGCACACCTATGCAGCGTCACGCTGGCAGTCGCTTTGGCTATTGCGGTTGCCTGCGGCTTTGCCCTTCCTCTTCCCCGCTTTGCGAGTAGGTGTGGCGGCAGGTTTGGTGGGCGCCATGGTCGCTGAACTGCCCACCGGCGCCCAAGCAGGCTTGGGCGCACGCTTGCTCACCGGTTCGTACTACGGGCAGACCACTCAAATCTGGTCGGCATTGGTCATGTCTGCGCTCTTGGGCCTCGCTTTGACCGGCATCGTCGCCGGCGTGGAGCGCTTGGTGCTGCGCAGCCGGGGGGGCGTATGACGGGCGGTGTCACTCCGGTGTGGTTCTGGCCCGGCATGCTGTTGCTGGCTCTGGTGGCGGGCTACAGCGTCTATCGCATGGCCTCCTTGCAAGGCAGTCGCTGGGTAGGCATGGCTACCGCTGCCCTGTTTGGTGTCTGGGTGGTGCTGTTCTGGGAAATTCTGGTGCGCGCCCTTGACGTGCCGCGCGTGCTCCTGCCCGCGCCTAGCTTGATCATCGGCTCACTCGGTGACCATGCGCCCAAGCTCTGGGGCGATTTTGTGCAAACCGTTGGTAAGGCTGTGCTGATCGGGTGGGCCATGGGCTGCGGCGCAGGCTTTCTGGTGGCCGTGGCTATTGACCGCATGCCGTTTTTGCAGCGAGGTCTGCTGCCGGTGGCGTCCCTCACCAGCGCCATTCCCTTGGTGGGTGTAGCGCCGATTGCGGTGATGTGGTTCGGCTTTGAGTGGCCTTCCAAAGCGGCAGTCGTGGTGCTGATGACTTTCTTTCCCATGCTGGTGTCCACCCTGGCCGGGCTGCAGGCAGCCGGAAAGCTGGAGCGTGAGCTCATGTACAGCTACGCGGCCAGCTACCCGCGCACCTTGTTGGCGCTGCGCTTGCCTGCAGCACTGCCGTTCATCTTCGGCGCTCTCAAGGTCAACGCCACTCTGGCGCTCATCGGCGCTATCGTGGCGGAGTTCTTCGGCTCGCCTACGTCGGGCCTGGGTTTTCGCATCAGCACTGAGGCCGCGCGCATGAACATGCCGCTGGTCTGGGGCGCGATTGTGGTGGCGGCGGTAACCGGGTCGGTGGCCTACGCCTTGCTAGTTGCATTGGAGCGCCGGGCGGCGTTCTGGCATCCCTCAGTGCGCGAAGGGTGAGCCCGCGCTTGGTCTGTGTTGCGATTTTTCATTAACCCGTAGAAGGAGCTTTCCATGATTCGTTCTTCCCAATTCACCAAAGGCCTGCTGGCTTTGGCGATGGCTGCCGCCGGCTTTGGTGCCCAAGCCGCCGACAAGGTGACAGTGCAGCTCAAGTGGGTGCCTCAGGCCCAGTTTGCCGGCTACTACATGGCTGCGGCCAAGGGCTTCTACAAAGATGCCGGCCTGGACGTGACCATCAAACCAGGCGGACCAGACATTGCGCCCACCCAGGTGATTGCCGGCAAGCAAGCCGACATCGTGGTGGACTGGATGCCCTCTGCCCTGGCCGCCCGCGAAGCCGGTGTGCCTCTGGTGAACGTGGCCCAGGTGTTTAACCAGTCCGGCCTGATGCTGACCTGCAAAAAAGCCAGCGGCGTAGCCAGCCCCAAAGACTTCAAGGGCAAGACCCTGGGCGTCTGGTACGGTGGCAACGAGTACCCCTTCTTGAACTGGATGGGCAAGCTCGGCCTGAAGACCGACACCGACATCAAGATCCTGAAGCAAGGCTTCAACGTGGACCCCTTGCTGCAAAACCAGGCTGCCTGTATCTCCACCATGATTTACAACGAGTACTGGCAAGTGGTGGACGCCGGTGTGAAGGAAAAAGACTTGGTTACTTTCTTCTATGAAAAAGAAGGCGTTGCCACGCTGGAAGACGGCCTCTATGTGCTCGAAGGCAATCTGAAAGATCCTGCATTCGTTGCCAAGATGGGCAAGTTCCTCAAAGCCACGCTCAAGGGCTGGGATGCTGCAGTTAAAGATCCTGAAGGCGCGGCCAAAGCCGTGGTTGCCGCCGATACCTCCGGCAGCGCCAGCCTGAAAGTGCAAAAGCGCCAGATGGAAAATGTGGCCAAGCTCATCACCAACTCAGGCACCAAGAAGATCGGCTACTTGGAGCCCGCGGCCTATGAGCGCACCGTCAAGGTGTTGTTGGCTGGTGGCAGCGATCCAGTGATCAAGAAAGACCCGGGCAAGGCTGCGTATTCGCACGCCATCTATGAAGCTGCCCAGAAGTGATTGAATAATCGGCGACATGAATCACGTTGCCGAAGCTCCCAAGGGCCTCATTCGCAGGGCGAATGAGGCCCTTATTTTGTCAGCCGCTGAAAAGGTATTCGCTCGGGCCGGTTTTGGTGGGGCGACCATGGCCGCTATTGCCGAGGCCAGTGGCCTGCCCAAGGCCAACTTGCACTACTACTTCGGCAGCAAAGAAGTGTTGTACCGCGCCGTATTGGCCCAAATCCTGAGCGACTGGCTGGTGCCCACGCATGGCATCACCGTCGATGCCGACCCGCGCACGGCGCTGGAGCAATACATACGAGCCAAGATGGAGCTCTCCGCCCAGCGGCCTGACGGCTCCAAGGTGTGGGCCAACGAGTTGTTGCACGGAGCGCCGGTGGTCAAAGAGCTGCTGGCTACCGACTTGCGCCAACTCACCCTTGAAAAAACCGCTGTCGTGCAAGCGTGGGTGGACTCCAAACGCATCGCCCCCGTGGACGGCATGCACCTCTTCTTCACCATCTGGGCTGCCACGCAAACTTATGCCGACTTTGACGTGCAGGTCTGCGCCGTGATGGGTCAGGACGTCCTCGGCGAGAAAGACTTTGAGCGTGCCACGACACATCTGGTGTCGTTCATTTTGCGGGGCTGCGGACTGTAGGTTTTGGTCAAATGAGCTGCTCGCGCTCATAGAATATGCGCCAGCAGCTCCTGTTTTTGTAGCGAATGTACTTTTGTAAAAGCGGATGAGGCAGCTAAGGTTTTGTATCCACAGTCTCAGGTAGACCAAACAAACGCACTGCATTGCGATAGGCGACCTTTTCTGCTGTTGCCGGACTGAGCTTCGCCAGTACCGCTTCACGGGTAGCGGTAACGACTTGGTCGTACTGCTCCCAGGAAACCACATCATCAATCGAAAGCATGAACCGGTCAGGAAAATCCTCGACCAGTTGAAGCCAATCCGGCTTGATGTCTGCTTTGCGGAAGGTACTGCTGGCCCAGTAAATCATGCGCCGCGGGTCCTTCCTGCTTTCGTTTTCTCCCTGCGGGCTGCTGCGATATCCGAGGTCACAGTACACGTTGCTGTGCTTCCGGAAGAACGGACGGATGTCATCGGCGACCGTGATTTTTCCGCAATGCGACAAAACGACATTGGCCTTCGGAAAGGCGTCCAACAGCTCGCTCAGCTGCGCTACCGACTCAGGATGCCACTCCATGTGCATGGGCACAGGTACGTTGTAGCGTGCGGCCAGCGTCATCACTTCTTTGAAAAAGTGAGCGTTTGTCGGCAAACGCCTGCGCCGCATGGGTTCCATACTGGAGTTCTCGGCATTGGGGAAGAACTCCACAAAAGACCTGCGGTCTTGTTTGAGCAAATCATTCATGCGTTCCAATGCCGCGACAGCCCACAAGTTGGCGGGGTCGGTGAAGAAGGCAGCGCCATCTCTGCGCTCACCACTGAACGTTTCGGGTCCGCCTACACCAGCCACAAATCGGTCCTTGAGCTCAAACTTGAGCTCCGAATCCCGCGCCCAAGGGTTCTTGGCACCGGGACTACCAGCAGCGCCCCCTGCACCTTGTGCCC
The DNA here is from genome assembly GCA_027488985.1 of Comamonadaceae bacterium. Taxonomy (GTDB): domain Bacteria; phylum Pseudomonadota; class Gammaproteobacteria; order Burkholderiales; family Burkholderiaceae_C; genus Allorhodoferax; species Allorhodoferax aquaticus. Next base: position 11,172 of record JAIYAR010000002.1, read on the forward strand.
CCGCACTGACAACCCATCGGACGTGGTGCTTGTCCATCCGTGCACGCAAATCTTCGGGAGTCATGAACGCCATGTAGTGGAAATGGACGTCCGCGATCGGCAGGGTGCTGACATCGCGCGCCTCTTGTTGCGCAAGCGCCGGGGCACACATCCAAGCGCACAGCGTTGTGCTTATCCAAGCTTGCCAAAAAGTCATTCTGAGAGCTCCCTCTGGTGTTCGACGCGCGCGAAGTTTTGTCCGCCGGTCGCGTGCTGTCAAGACACAGGCTGAAAGCCGCAACGATGCAGCATGTGGTGCATAACAAAAAGAGCCGCCAGCGCAAGTGTTATTTGCGCGAGCAGCTCCTCAATGTATAGCAAACAAAGCCGCCCCAAGGGGCGGAGCATCCCGGGCCTAGGCGGTAAACACCCGCGCCTTGCGCGGCGTCAGGACCACGACATCACCGTCTTTGAGTTCCAGCGCCTTATATTCCTGCGCGCCGATCTGGGCCTCAATGATGTCGCCGCTGCCAGCTGCACTGCGGTCTTCGGGCAGCAGCTCGAGGCGGGCAATTGGACCGACCACAATGGCGCGCACCAGCTTGGCGACGATGCCACCTGCAGGCTGGCCTGCCTTGTAGGGCTGCACATCCAGGTCGTGGGGGCGCACATAGGCAAAGGCTTTGGCGTTCTGCGCTTCGCTGTGCTCGGGGCTGGCCAGGCGCACGCCATGGTGGTCTTCACCGATCAGCATTTCGCCTTCGTGGGCACGGCCGTGGAACAGGTTCACATCGCCCAAGAAACCGTAGACAAACGGGCTGGCAGGGTGGTCCCACACTTGCTGGGGCGAGCCGATCTGTTCGACTTTGCCGCTGTTCATCAGCACCACGCGGTCGGCCACTTCCAGAGCTTCTTCCTGGTCGTGGGTCACGAAGATGCTGGTCACATGCAAGTCGTCATGCAGACGGCGCAGCCAGCGGCGCAGTTCCTTGCGCACCTTAGCGTCGAGCGCGCCGAAGGGCTCATCCAGCAGCAGCACTTTGGGTTCCACGGCCAATGCACGGGCCAAGGCAATGCGCTGACGTTGACCACCGGACAGCTGCGCTGGATAGCGGTCTGCTAGCCAGTCCAACTGAACCAGGCTCAGCAGTTTGTGCACTTTTTCTTTGATGACTGTCTCGCTGGGGCGCAGGGCACGCGGCTTCATGCGTAAACCGAAGGCAACGTTGTCAAACACGGTCATGTGGCGGAACAGAGCGTAGTGCTGGAACACAAAGCCGACATTGCGCTCGCGCACATGGACGTCGGTGGTGTCTTCGCCGCTGAAAAGGATGTTGCCGTGGTCAGCGGTCTCCAAGCCGGCGATGATGCGCAGCAGCGTGGTTTTGCCGCAGCCGGATGGGCCGAGCAGGGCCACGAGTTCGCCGGACTCGATGTCCAGGTTCACGTCCTGCAGCGCCTTGAAGGTGCCGAAGTCTTTGCTGACGTTGCGGATTGCAATGCTCATGATGATTTTCTCAATTCGATTTTTCAGGCCGTGGGGCGCTCGGGGGGGAGTTCGGCGGCTGCCTTCTGGTCGCGCTCGAACTGCCACTCCACAAATGATTTGATGACCAGCGTCACCAGGGCCAGCAAGGCCAAGAGGCTGGCCACCGCAAACGCTGCGACCGACTGGTATTCGTTGTACAAAATCTCGACGTGCAAAGGCATGGTGTTGGTCTGGCCACGGATGTGCCCGGACACCACCGACACCGCACCGAACTCGCCCATGGCGCGTGCGTTGCACAAGATGACGCCGTAAATCAGGCCCCATTTGATGTTGGGTAGCGTCACATGCCAGAAGGTTTGCCATCCGCTGGCGCCCAGCACTTGAGCCGCCTGCTCTTCGTCGGTGCCTTGGGCCTGCATCAACGGAATCAACTCCCTCGCGATGAAGGGGACGGTGACAAAGATAGTCGCCAGCACGATGCCGGGTACGGCAAAGATGATCTTGATGTCATTCGCCTGCAACCAGGGGCCGAACCAGCCGTGCGCACCGAACATCAATACATAGATCAAGCCTGCTACCACGGGAGACACTGAAAACGGCAGGTCCACCAAAGTCGTCAGGAATGCTTTGCCCCTGAATTCGTACTTGGCAATGCACCAGGCGGCTGCAACGCCGAACACCAGATTCATGGGCACCGAAATGGCGGCAATCAACAGGGTCAGGCGAATGGCGCTCCAGGCGTCGGGCTCTTTCAAGGCCAGCAGGAACTCTTCGCCCCCTTTGCGCAGGGCTTCGGTAAACACGGCGGCCAAAGGCAGCACGAGAAACAAAAAGATAAAGCCCAACGCCACAGAAATCAGCGTCCACTTGACCCACGCGGGCTCGGTGGTGCCGGCGCGGTCGTTGCGGATAGTGCGTGTGTTACTCATGGTCAGGCGCCCCCACGTTTGCGCTGCCAGGCTTGCAGTGCGTTGATGACCATCAGCATCACAAAGGATGCCAGCAGCATGACGGTGGCTACAGCGGTCGCACCGGCATAGTCGTATTGCTCCAGCTTCCCGATGATGATGAGCGGGGTGATTTCAGAAATCATGGGCATATTGCCGGCGATAAAGATGACCGAACCGTACTCACCGACACCCCGGGCAAACGCCATGGCAAAGCCGGTCAGCAAGGCGGGTGCGATGGTCGGGAAAATGACATAGCGGAAGGTCTGCCACCGGGTGGCACCCAGGCAAGTGGCGGCTTCTTCGAGTTCTTTTTCTGCGTCTTCCAGAACCGGCTGCACCGTGCGGACCACAAAAGGCAGGCCAATGAAAATCAGGGCGATCACCACACCATTGCGGTTGAAGGCGAGTTGGATACCGTAGGGCTCCAGCAAGCTGCCGATCCAGCCATTGCCGGCCAGCAAGGCGGTCAGCGAAATGCCAGCCACTGCAGTAGGCAGCGCGAAGGGCAGGTCCACCAGCGCGTCGATGATGCGTTTGCCTGGGAACTGGTAGCGCACCAGCACCCAAGCCACCAACAAACCGAAGAAGGCGTTGAAAAGCGCAGCGAGAAACGATGCGCCGAAAGTCAATTGGTAAGAGGCGATGACCCGTGGGCTGGCCACTGCGCTGACAAACTGGTCCCAAGTCAGGGTGAAGGTTTTGAAGATCAGTGCCGTAAGTGGCAACAACACAATCAAAGCGAGATAAAACAGGGTGTAGCCCAGCGTCAGCCGGAAGCCGGGCAACACCCGTTTGGGCGCCCGCTTCTGGGCGGGCGCCTGCAGAACAGCAGCAGTCATTTACTTGACGGTATAGAGCTTGTCGAACTGGCCGCCATCGTTGAAGTGCACTTTTTGCGCTTCAGCGAAGGAGCCGAAGAATTCTTCTGCGCGGAACAAGGTGATCGGCTTGAAGGTGCTGGCGTACTTTTTCAGGATGGCCGGGTTGCTGGGCCGGATGGCGTGTTGGGCAGCAATTTCCTGGCCTTCATCGGTGTAGAGGAAGTTCAGGTAGGCGCGGGCTTGCTCAGCGGTGCCTTTTTTAGCTACGGTGCGTTCGACCACAGCGACGGGGTTCTCCGCCACGATGGAGATGCCGGGGTGCACCGCATCGACCTTGCCGGCGCCAAACTCTTTGTCCACCGAGACGACTTCGGATTCAAAGGTGATCAGCACATCGCCGATGTTGCGTTGCAGGAAGATGGTGGTCGCATCACGACCGCCTTTGGCCAGAACAGGCACGTTTTTGTAGAGCTTGCTCACAAAATCGGCTGCTTGTGCATCGGTGCCGCCTTTCTTGCGCACCTGGCCCCAAGCAGCCAGATAGGCCATGCGGCCGTTGCCGCCGGTCTTGGGGTTCACCACAATCACTTGCACGCCGGGCTTGACCAGGTCATCCCAGTCCTTGATGCCCTTGGGGTTGCCATTGCGCACCAGGAACAACATGGTGGAGCTGGTGGGCGCTGCGTTGCTGGGGAATTTCTTGGCCCAGTCCTTGGCCACAACACCGGTGCCGGCCAGGAAGTCCACGTCCGTGGTGGTGTTCATGGTGACTACGTCAGCATCCAGGCCGTCATTCACTGCACGGGCCTGGGCGCTGGAGCCGGCGTGGCTCTGGTCAATCTTGATGTCTTTGCCGGTGGTTTTCTTGTAGTTGGCAATGAAGGCGGTGTTGATGTCCTTGTAGAACTCGCGCGATACGTCATACGACACATTGAGCAAAGATGTCTGGGCTGCTACCAAATTGCTAGCTGTCAGCGCAAGTGCGGCGAACGCTAGAGTCGTTTTTTGTTTGAAATTCATGTCGGCTCCAAATGTTAAGTTGGCCGCTGAGGTGCGACCGCTGAGTCGGTGAAACCCGATTTTGGGGATGAGGGGTGCAAACCACAACGAATACTTCGTTGTTTGTTTATGCGAAAACGCATCTATAGATGGCATAACTGCCACCCAGAATGGTTATTAGCGTGCCCGTGCTTCGGAGCGGCCCAGTGTCCAGTTCAGGCCTATGCCTGCTGAGGTGCCCGTGGTGCGAAGGTGCAGCGGGCTGGCTGTGTTCGCATTGCCGGCATAACTTTCGCCTCTCAGAAACCCGAACACCCTTACATCCGGCGACAAGGCGCGTGAGGCGCTGAGGCTCAGGCGCGCAGCAATCAAGCCGCTCTCGGCCTCGTAGGCTGGCCGTGCTGCGGTGGCGTATTCGGCAGGCACACTGTAGAAGTAGCGGTTCAGTCGGGCGTCGCCCCAGATCAGGCTGGCCCCCGTGGAAAACCGCCACGCGGAGCCGGGTGCCCGGGTTTCCCAGATCACCTCCGGTTCCGCAGCCCAGCCCTGGCTGCGCACGCCGTTGCGCAATTCCAGCACGCTGCGCAGCGGCAACTCCAGTCGCACCTCGCTGGACGCACTGGGCCGTGCCAATATGGTTTTCAGTCGCGGGCCGAACTCCACTAGGGTACCGAGGTCGGGCATGTCTTTGCGGGCTGCAATGTCGTTGGAACTCGCCGGCAGCGAGGCGGCAAAGCCAATGTCGAACTCGGTGTCTTCGGTGTGCACCAGTCGCGCACCGACGTTGCCCCGTTCTGCGCGGAACACCTCTCCCCGGTAAATCACCACAGGTAACACCGCAGCCAGACCGCTACGTTCGATGGAGGCAGGGTAAGCGGGTGTGGTGACTGTGCCTGCGAAAACCCCGATTTCCCAAAGCGGCAAGCCGGCTTCCGTGGTGTTCTGGGCGCTTGCAGCGGTGTTCAAGCCGAGCGCGAGTCCTGCGATCAGTGCGGGCAAGGTGGCAAGAGGTAGGGCGCGCAGCATGGCAGTGAACGGCACTCAGTTCAAGAGCTTGACGGCTGCAATCGCGGCCCAGCCGAGTACGAAGTTGGTCACCATCAGCATGTGGATCTGCCCCGCTGCTTTGGCAGCGACCGGCCATTGGGCGGCAGCTACGGCACGTCGGAACTTGCCAAAACCTGCGAAGTAGATGTGCCCGAAAATCAGAAACATCAGCCCGCCAAGTGCGGTCATCACGGTCCAGCCTAGGGGCACCACGGCGTGGCCGGTGGCTTCACGCGCGGCCTTCATAGCGCCGCCGAACATGTAGCCGCCTGTGGCCAGCAAGACCACGATTGCGATGAGCACCGCCACAAAGAAACGCTGCCACACGGCAGCCATCAACACCGCCCGGGGTTGCGCTTCCATGACCGAGAGGGTGGCCGGGCGCAGGGCGATCAGCATGAAGGTCATGCCTCCCATCCAGACGATGGCGGCAATCAGGTGCAGGAGTTTGGCAATGTCGTACATGCAGTCTTTCAGTGGATGAGTGAGGGCGCATTGTCCACGGGCTTGTGACAAAAGAATCTCAGCTGAACAATTGGCCCCGCGCGGTTTTGGTAATCGCCACCACACAGGGGTGGGTAATGCGCCGCTCCACCGATACCGCAAAGAACTCCTCCACCAGTTCGTCGGTCCGGCCTATGACTTCCACTCCGAACTGTCCGACGATGTCTGCCTCCATGACCGAGGGCGCCATGAACACACCGCGCCCTTTGCGGCCGAAGGCGGTCATGAGCGCGCCATCGTCAAACTCGCCGATGGTGCGCGGGTGCAGCTGGTGGCGGCTCAACCAACCTTCCCACTGCTGCCGCACCGAGGCCTGCGCGCCTTGAATGAGCATGGGTGCATCGTTCAGGCACTCCGGGAAGTCACCTTTGAGGGTTTTGCGTAGCGCCGGCGCACAAAAGAAGCTCATGGGCGTGCTGCCCAGCTCGTGGTTGAAGGCCTTCACGCTCATGCGTTTGGACATGGGCTCGTCCGCAATCACCAGATCCAGCTGGTTCAAGGCAAGCTTGGCCAGCAGGTCGGGGAACTTGCCTTCGCTGCAAATCATGCGCACCGGGTCGTCCAGTGTCAGGGCGGGCTCCAGCAGGCGGTAGGCGAGGGATTTGGTCACTGAGTCCGCCACGCCCACCTTGAAGTCCAGCACCCGGTTGGTGCCGCGTGGCAGGCGCACTGCGTTTTCAAGCTCGGCGCCCAAAGTAAAGATCTGGTCGGCATAGCCCAGCGCCATCCGCCCGTCCTCGGTGAGCTCCAGATTGCGGCCGCTTTTCTGGAAAAGCTTGCGGCCCAGCCACTCTTCCAGCAGCTTGATCTGGCCCGACAGCGTCTGGGGCGTCGTGTGTAGCTGTTCACCTGCGCGCATGATGCCGCCGGCCTTGGCGGTGACCCAGAAGTAGTGGAGATGCTTGAAGTTCATAAAGGCCCCGACTGAAACAAACTGAAATACTGCGAAAAAATCGAATTAAAAATTTACAAAATTCGAATTTACGCGAAGCATAACCATCCCTACATTACAGGTCTATCAGTCGTTCACCTAAGGAGAACTTGTATGCGACTCAGTACCCGCGGACGTTTTGCCATTACCGCCATGATTGACCTGGCTTTGCGCGAAAGCGGCCAGCCGGTGCCCTTGCAGGACATCGCACTCCGGCACCGCATTTCGCTGTCTTACCTGGAACAGGTGTTCGCCAAGTTGCGCCAGCACGGTCTGGTAGAAAGCACCCGCGGCCCCGGTGGCGGTTATTCCCTGGGCTTCCGGGGCGACAGCATCACTGTGGCCGACATCATTGGCGCGATTGAAGAGAAGGAAGAGTCCTGTCGCGAAACCTCCCAGAGCGCGCAGGACATGACCCGCGACCTGTGGGCTGCGTTGCAGAGCACCGTGGTGGCGCACATGCGCACCATCACCCTGCGCAGCCTGGCAGAGGAACAGCGTGCCAAGGGCTTCGCCGTCAAGGAACGCAAGGTGGCTAAAAAGGGCGTGCTGCAAAAGCTCAAGCCTTTGGCCCCGGTGCGCACCACCGCACCGAACTCGGTGTTTGCCTTAGGGCAGGCGCTGGCGTTCAACGGCGGGCGCTAAGCCAAACAGACTGCTAGCGCTCACCGAATGTGCGCGAGCAGCTAGCAAAACCATAGCAAAAGGGGCTGCCGGCAATGCCGGCAGCCCCTTTTTTGCCTTGTTGAAGGGGCGGATCAGGCGGCGCTTTGCTGCGCCAGCATGAACAGCTGGGTTGAACGTGCGCCCGAGCGGCAAAACGCCAGCACCGGTTGTTGGGCTGCGTCCAGGGCTTGTTTCATGGCCACAGCTTGCTCGGGCGTGATGGAGCCGGCAACCACGGGCAGGTACACGTAGTTCAAACCGGCAGCTTCTGCTGCAGATTGCATGCTAGTGCTTGCGGGTTGCTCGGCGCCGCCTTCCATATCGGGTCGGTTGTTGATCACCGTTTTGAAGCCCATGGCGGCTGCAGCGGCCATGTCAGCCGGCGCTAACTGCGCAGCGACATAAAACTCGGGGGTGACGGAACGTACGGGCAGGCTCATGGCAGTTTTATCCTTTCAGCGCGAGTTTAGCGGGGCGACGTTCCAGCACTTCAAACAGCGCCATGCCGGCCAACATGGCCAGCACAAACACCACGGCCTTGGGGTTGCCGGTGCCAACAGATACGAGCGCAGGGCCGGGGCAGAAGCCGGCCAAGCCCCAGCCCGCGCCGAAGAGCAGACTCCCGGTCACCAGGCGCTTGTCGATGTCGCGGCTGGTCGGCAATTGCATGGCCCCGCCCAGAAAGCTGGTCGTGCGTTTCTTGGCCAGGGTGAATGCGCCCAGGCTCACCAGAATGGCGCCGCCCATCACAAAGGCGAGCGATGGGTCCCACAAGCCGGCCAAGTCCAGAAAGCCCAGGACCTTGGACGGGTCGGTCATGCCCGCCAGGATCAGGCCCAAGCCGAACAGCAAGCCTACGCCGAATTCGGCCAGGCGGTGGTGGTGAAAAGCGTTTTTCATAAAAGCAGCTCCAGTTTCAAAATTTCAAAGTCGATGGGTTCAACTCAAGCCAGCAGGTGGCGAACAACAAATACGATGGCAAAACCCGCGCCCATGAAGGACAAGGTTGCGACCAAGGAACGGGGTGAGAGGCGGGACAAACCGCAAACGCCATGGCCGCTGGTGCAGCCAGCGCCGTAGCGGGTGCCTACGCCTACCAGCAAGCCGGCCACGATCAAGGTGAGCCAGCCGGCGTCCACGGTCGCGGGCACCGGACCACCCACCAGCGCGTAAACCGCGGGTGCGACGACCAGACCCAGCACAAACGCCAGGCGCCAGGCGGCATCTCCGCCACGTGGCTTGAGCAGGCCGCCCACAATGCCGCTGATGCCCAGAATGCGCCCGTTCACGAGAATGAAGAGGCTGGCGGCAAGCCCCAGCAGGATGCCCCCGATCAGCGAAGCCCAGGGGGTGAAATGATTCCAATCGATTTGCATAGTGTGTTTTCCTTCAAAATTGTGAGTGCTTACTCGCCTTGAGCGGCGCTGCAGTACTGGGTGTAGAGAACGCCCATGACGGCCATCGCCTGCGGGCTGTCAATGCCGTAGTAAATGGATTTGCCTTCGCGCCGGGTGGTCACCAGGCCTTCTTCCCGCAACACGCTTAGCTGTTGCGACAAGGTGGGCTGGGCAATACCCACCAGTTCTTCGAGTTCGCCCACCCGCTTTTCGCCTTGGCTGAGCTGGCACAGCAGCAGCAATCGGTCGGGGTTGGACATGACTTTCATCAGGCGGCAAGCAGCGTCTGCAGAGCGGCGCAGCTGCTCCAGATCCAAAGCGGTAGGGGCGGGGGTTGCGGTGTCAGCCATCATGAGGAGGCTCCTTTCACATTCGATATCGATAGTTTATTGACAAACAATATATATGTCAATAAACTATCTACATCGCAATTGAATAAACGACCTTTACAAGGAGTTCTCGATGACCGCTTCCACTGCTTCCCCCCAAGTCAAAGCCTTCTTTGACCCCGCCACCTGGACCGTGAGTTACGTGGTCTATGACCATGCCGGCGGCCAATGTGCCATCGTCGACTCGGTGCTCGACTACGACCCCAAAGCCGGCCGCACCAGCACCGCGTCGGCAGATGTGCTGATGGCCTTTGTCAAAGAGCAGGGTTTGACCGTGCAGTGGATTCTGGAAACCCATGCCCATGCCGACCACCTCTCGGCAGCGCACTACTTGCGCAAGCACCTGGGTGGCCGCATTGCCATAGGCGCTGCCATCACCCAAGTGCAAAACGTATTTAAAGGCATCTTTAATTTGGAGCCTGAATTCCACCCTGATGGCAGCCAGTTTGACCACCTGTTTGCAGCGGACGAAACCTTTGCCATCGGCGACCTCCAAGCGCAGGCTTTGGCGGTGCCTGGCCACACGCCTGCATGCATGGCCTTCAAAGTGGATGGAGGCAGCGAACCCGACGCGGTGTTTGTAGGCGACACCCTGTTCATGCCTGACGTCGGTACCGCCCGCTGCGACTTCCCCGGCGGCAACGCCAACACCTTGTACCGCAGCGTGCGCAACCTGCTTGCCATGTCCGAAGACACCCGCCTCTATATGTGCCACGACTACCCGCCCGCCGGCCGGGAGGCTGCGTGGGAAAGCACCGTTGCTGAGCAGCGCGCCGCCAACATTCACATCCGCGATGGCATAACTGAGCAGGATTTCGTGGCCATGCGCACCGCCCGGGATGCAGGCTTGGCCATGCCCGTGTTGATCCTGCCATCTGTGCAAATCAACATCCGCGCCGGTGATTTGCCACCGCCCGACAACAACGGTGTGTCGTATCTGCGGGTGCCTTTGAACGCTCTTTGAGCAGGGGCCGCGCATGAACCTCCTATCTGTTTGGTGGCTCTGGGGAGTCACTGCGGGCGTACCGGCAGCCTATGCGCTCTACATCGCATTCTTCGCGCGCCACCCCGCTTGGCGTGCCCATGACCAGTTGCGACAGGACTGGCTGAGTGCCATGTCGGCACAGGCAGGCACTGAAATATTGGCAGTCCAGACCCTGCGCAACTCCGTCATGACGGCAACCATGACGGCCTCCACGGCCGCACTGGGTCTCATGGGGGCATTGGGTTTGGCCGCACCCGCCTTGAGAGCACTGTCCGAGGGCGGCAGCAGCCCGGCGTGGACCCCTGCCTTGGCCAGCGAGTTGACCGTGATGCTGCTGCTGGTGTTGACCTTGGTGAGCACCACACTCTCCATCCGCTATTACCACCACGCAGGCTTTGTGTGCGCCATGCCGGTCGGCTCCGCCATGCGGGCGCAATGGCTGCCCGCCGGTCAGCTTCACTTGCAAAGTGCAGGACGCCTGTACAGCATGGGATTGCGCAGCCTGGTCTGGGTGACTCCGTTTCTGGCCGGGCTGGTGCAGCCGGTGGCCGGTGCGGTTGTCGCGGTGCTCATTGCAACTGCCCTGTTGCTGGCAGACCGCAGCCCCTGACTCCGGTGGCGGTTAGCGGTCGGGCTCCAAGCGAGTCACCACATACTTGCCTCCCTCATTCATCACATCAAACCGTACTTTGTCGCCCGGTTTTGCAATGTCCAGCAAGGCCGCGTCCTTGACGGTAAACACCATGGTCATGGGCGGCATCTCGATGGAGGGAATGTCGCCATGCTTGATGGTGATCTTGGAGGCAGCCTTGTCGACCTTGCGGATCTCGCCCTGGGCCAGCCCGGCCGTCGCCTGCGCGAAAACGGAAGTGGCGCACACCAGCGCGGCAAGGGTGATACCGGCCCGATGTGCCAGTTGAGAGAAAGTCATGGTGCAGTCCTTTCAGCGGTAACTCTGGAACACGGTGCTGCTGCCATTCGCGGCCACCAGCAGCACATCGAACGGGTCTTTACGGCCCTTATAGATCGCGCCGTCCATGCCCGGAGAGCCTATGGGCATGCCCGGCACTGACAGGCCCAGCGCCTTGGGTTTCTCGCGCAGCAGGCGTTGGATGTCTTTGGCCGGCACATGGCCTTCAATGGCATAGCCACCGACCACGCCGGTGTGGCAGGAGCCCAAGTTCTGCGGCATGCCGAGCGCTGCGCGCTTGGCCTCGTTGCCAGTGTCGTACACCCGCACGGCGAAGCCGGCTTGCTCCAGGTGTTTCACCCAATCTTTGCAGCAGCCGCAGTTAGGGTCTTTCCAGACCTCCATGGGGGTTGCTGCTGGCTTGGCGGCCCACGCAGGTGCGGCCAACAGCGCGCCGAGTGACGCGAGCACGGTTCGGCGTGTGTGCATCATTTGCCGGCCCCCACTTTCACAGCGCCTTTCATGCCGGCCTCATAGTGGCCGGGGTGCAGGCAGGCAAAATTCACAGTGCCCGCTTTGGTGAACTGCCAGATCACTTCGCCCGTTTTTCCGGGCTCCACGCTGGCGATGTTGGGTTCGTCGTGTTCCATCTCGGGGAATTTCTTCATCATTTCGTAATGCTCTTTCAGGTCCTTCTCGGTGCCGAGGTTGAACTCGTGTTTGAGCTGCCCGGAGTTTTTGACGACAAAGCGCACTGTCTCGCCTTTGCGCACGGTCACGGTGGAGGGCGTGAAGCGCATGTTGTCGGTCATGTCGATTTGCACCGTGCGGCTCACCTTGGCGGCAACGCCGGGCTTGCCGATGGCCTCGGTACCGTGTCCGTGGCCTCCGGCATGGCTTCCAGCCGCAAAAGTGCCGGTAGCACATGCCAATAGTGCGCAAGAAGCTATGAATTTGATAGTGTTTTTCATCATGTTTACTCGTTGTTTGAAGTGAAAAAGGCTTAGTGGTTCATGGTGCCCATGGGCTTGCGCACCTGGACCTGGGTGTCGTGGTGGGGCGGCTGGGCCAGCGGCATGCTTCCCTTGCCTTCGGCCTGAAAGCGTGCGGGCTCGGGCAGGGCGCCCGTCCACTCAAAGGCGCGGGTGCCGGGGGGCTGCTGGTACCAGCCGGGGTCTTTGTAATCCCCCGGCTTCTGGTCTTTGCGCACCTTGAGGATGCTGAACATGCCGCCCATCTCCACCCCGCCATAGGGACCGCTGCCCGTCATCATGGGAGCGGTGTTGTCGGGCAGGGGCATTTCCATTTCGCCCATGTCGGCCATGCCGCGCTCGCCCATCACCATGTAGTCAGGCATGGCCTTCTGCAATTTGCCCACCAGCCCGCGATGGTCCACGCCGATCATGGTGGGCACGTCGTGGCCCATGGCGTTCATGGTGTGGTGGCTCTTGTGGCAGTGGAAGGCCCAGTCGCCTTCTTCGTCGGCCACAAACTCAAATTGCCGCATCTGCCCCACCGCAATGTCGGTGGTGATTTCGGGCACCCGCGCAGCCAGTGGCCATGGCCCGCCGTCGCTGCCAGTGACCATGAACTCGTGGCCGTGCAGATGGATCGGGTGGTTGGTCATGGTGAGGTTGCCCACCCGGATGCGCACCTTGTCCATCTTGCGCACGTTGAGCGTGTCGATGCCGGGGAATATGCGGCTGTTCCAGCTCCAGAGGTTGAAGTCCAGCATGGTCATGATTTTGGGGGTCATGCTGCCGGGGTCAATGTCGTAGGCATTGAGGAGGAAGCAGAAGTCGCGGTCTACCTCGCTGATAAGTGGATTTTTAGTTTTGGGGTGGGTGACCCAGAAGCCCATCATGCCCATGGCCATCTGCGTCATCTCGTCCGCATGCGGGTGGTACATAAAGGTGCCGGGGCGGCGCGCCACAAACTCGTACACAAAGGTCTTGCCCACCGGAATGGGCGCCTGGTTCAGGCCCGACACGCCGTCCATGCCGTTGGGCAGGCGTTGGCCGTGCCAGTGCACGCTGGTGTGCTCGGGTAGCTTGTTGGTTACAAACACGCGCACCCGGTCGCCTTCCACCACCTCGATGGTGGGGCCGGGGCTCTGGCCGTTGTAGCCCCACATGTTGGCTTTGAAGCCGGGCGCCATTTCGCGCACTACCGGCTCGGCCACGAGGTGGAATTCCTTCACACCCTGGTTCATGCGCCATGGCAGGGTCCAGCCGTTGAGGGTGACCACCGGGTTGTAGGGCCGGCCGGTGCCGGGCACCAGGGGCGGCATGGTGGCGGGCGATGTTTGCAGCACCGGTTCGGGCAGCGCGGCCATGGCCACGCGGCTGACCGAGGCGGCGGCTACCGCACCCATGGCGGTGGCGGCGGCACCGTTGAAAAAGTTACGTCGGTTCATACAGATCCTTGAATGGAGGCGGGGCGCTCAGTGCGCCGCTTTGGCGTCGGGGCCGGCTGCGGCACCGGTGCGGGCGGGGGCGCTGCCTTCGGGCGAGACGCCGGCCAGCACGGCCTGCACATCGGCAAACGCCAGCCAGTAGTCGCGCAGTGCTTCCGCGGCGGCCAGGCTGCTGAGCGTGCGGGTGCGGCTGTCGGCCATTACCTCAAACACGCTGGTGAGCATGCCGTTGTAGCGCAGGGTCAGCTCGTCGTGGATGAACTGGCGTAGCGGCACCACCTCGGTTTGCAGGTGGTGGGCAATGTCCCACTGGGTGCGCAGGTTGAAGGCGGCTTCGCGCGCTTCGCTGCGCACCAGCACCGCTTGCGCGCGCACTCTGGCCGCGTCGCCCAAGGCGTCCCAACGCTCGTCCACATTGGACGGCACGTGTGTAGCTTGTTTGCGCTGCCAGCTTAGGCGCTCGGCTTGCAGGCTGCTGCGGGCTGCGAGGGCGCGAGCTTCCAGATCGGTGGTGTCTGTGGGGCTGGCAGGCAGTGCCGGAATGGCGGTAGCCAGGGTGAACTGGGTTTGCGCACCCCACAGGCCCAGCACCCGGATAAGCTGCTCGCGCGCGGCAAATGCCGCCTGTTCGCCCCGCGTCAGCTCCACCGCCGCGTCTGACAGCGTGGCCTGGCTTTGGGCTTGGGTGAGGCGGCTCACATTGCCGGCGCGCACCATGCGGCGCGTGAGTTCATCGGCGGTCTCAGCGGTGGTCTTGGCCTCGCGCAGCAGCTGGGCGCTGCGCTCTGCGGCCACCGCGTTAACCCAGGCCTTGTAGGCGCGCAGGGCAAGGCGGGTGGCTTCGTCGCGGGCGCGCAGCCGGGACGGAAAGCCGGTGCTTTGCATGTCGGTGATGTTGCTGCCCTCCGCGCCCAGCGCCATCTGCAGCTCGGGGCTGTGGAGCAGGGCGATGCGCATGGCAGCCGGTCCATCCACCGGGGCTTGGAGCAGCTTGGTCAGCTCATAGTCGCCCGCAAAGGTCGGGCTGGCGATGCGCAGGGGCGCGCCTGCCGGGCCCAGCAGGGCGCTCAGGCGGCTTTGCACTTCGGCTTGCAGGCCTTGCACGCCCCCATCAGGCGGGGCTGCGTGGGCGTTGGAGAGCAGCAGCGCCAACCCGAGCACGCACACCACGTGCCCTGTAAACCGCTGTGCACCACGTGGGCTGCTCATGGCTGCTCCTTCGGTTTCGCTGCGCGGGCTTTTTCCCACTGCAGCAGGTCAATATGGCCACGCGGAAACTGGCCGACCGCCTTGTTGGCGGCTTTCCAATCGCCGCTGCCCTCTTCGACGCCCTTGGGCAGGTCGGCAAACACCGAGCGGTATTGCAGCGCGGGTACGGGATTGGCGGCGTCACTGGCTTGCAGGGTGCGTGCAGGCTCAGTCAGGGCGGGTGCTGCGGGCTGGGCTTGCGCGTGGGCCACCAGCACAAGGGCGAAGCCCATGCCGGCAACGCAGGCGGCCCGCGGTAGCGAACAAAGAGAGAACATGGTTGATTTCCTGATTCAAGGTGAAAACACCCCGCCCGCAGGCTGCGCATGGCAGTGAAGGGCGGACTACAGACCCACTTCGGGCCTTGGAATCAGGAAATGGGTGGTTTTTGGGCCAAAGCCGTCAGGGCGCTGGCAAAGTGGTCGGTGCGGGTTGGCACCTGCATGTGCGGGCCGAACCCTGACAGGGCCAAGCGGAGCTCGGCAGGCAAGGCCGTAGAAGCGCACATCTGGCAGAGCGAGCAGTTCTCGCAACCATCAAACTCAGCCACTGTGGTGACAGGCACAGGCTCCCCGCTGTGGTGGGGGGCTTGCGCCATCTCTTCGCAGTGGGGGTTGGTCGCGTGGGTATCGCCAGAGGCTGCCGGGGCGCTCACGCTCATTGCCAGAGTGGTGGCCATGCGGGTCGCCATCAGCTCATTGGCCATGCCGCGCAGGGGCGCCAGAGCGATCAGCAAGATGAGAAGAACAACACGCATGGTTAGATGATACGCCGCAGCTTTCAGAAGTTCCGTACGCTGAAGATACATGAACAAATTGACTGACAGCGCTCGTTGAATCTGCGCGAACAGCTATGAAATATATAGCAACCTAAAGTAACTGGGGTCAACTGTTTACCGCTGGACAGTCCGGATGGACGGTCATCGTGGTTCCGACAACAATCCGCCCATTCCCGCTTATTCGCGCCCCCGGCGCTCCCTTGCCATGAACCGTACTGCTGCCTCCCGCCCCCGACCCGTGCACTACTGGCGCTGGCTGGTCATTGCCGCATGCATTGGATGGATGGCGGGCAACTCGCACAAGGCAGACCCCAAGCCCCCCAAGCAGGGACTTGGCGCCCCAGGCACTGCCGTCGCACACGCCAAAGTAGCTCAGCCCGACCAGTGAATCCAGGCCGCAATGGCGGCAATCACCAGGGCCATGAGCCCGCCCAACCACCGCTGAATAACGCGGGTCTGCACGCAGTCGTTACAAATGCGACCGTGTCTGTCGGTCAGGTTGGGTAACGCCCCGCAGCTGTAGCACCGCCCGGCACGCTCCCACTTTTCGCGGCGCTTGCCCCGCCATACGAACACCACTACCAGCACCAATAGCACCACGACCAAAAAGTTGAATCCGAGCTTGAGCATGGATCAGCGTGCTGCCATCACTTTGCGGATGCGCTCTATCGTTTCGGGCATGCGCGCCTTGCGCGACACATCCAGACCCAACTCACGCGCAATGTGGTTCACCACGGCCACGTTCAGTGGCACCCCGCCGGCATCCACGGCCTTTAGCAAGTCGCGCGCGCGCTGCTCGGCAGTGCGGGGCTGGGGTCGGAAGAGAAATGTCGAAAGGGCGGTAAACCAGTTCATGTATGTCCTGCGGGTTGAAGGACTGTAGCGCGTCCCGGGGTGCCCTTCTTTCCGAAGTTGCAGCCGCGTTGCAGCGTAGGCAAACCAGCTGTCTACGGTGATCGCCAGCCATCCGGTCAACAGGGCACCTTGAAGTATGTAGGGCGTATTGAAGCCGCTCAACCCGATGATGATGGGCGAGCCCAGGTTCTGCGAGCCGACCGTTGCGGCAATGGCGGCCGTGCCGATGTTGATGGTGACAGAAGTGCGTATTCCGGCCAGTACGATGGGCGCTGCCGAGGGGGCCTCTACCCACCGAAAGATTTGCCAGGGCCGCATCCCCAGGCCCTTGGCAGCATCTACTACTGCGGAAGGTGTGGACTCCAGCCCCGCAATCACCCCTTGCAGCATAGGCAGCAGGCCATACAGCGCCAATGCAATGTAGGCAGGCTGCTCCCCGAACCCGATGAGGGGCACCGCAAGGGCCAGCACCGCCACGGGCGGGAACGTCTGCCCCATCGCCACCAGAGATTCAACCAGCGGCCGGTAGCTTTGCCCGCCGGGCCGGGTTACCCACACCCCGGCCGTGACCGCAATCACCAAAGCCGCACCGCTCGAGATGGCAACCAGCGACACATGGGCCATCAACAGATGCAAGAAAGGCTCCTGCCGGTACATGGCCCGTTCCTGGGCTGGAAACAGCGCGTGGAAAACCGGCTCCAGATCCGCCATTCCCCATGCCAGCAACAGCAAGGCCGCGCTCAAGAGCAGCGGTATCGCCAGTGGCTGCAGGCTCCGGAGTCGCCCGGACATCACAGGTCCGCCTGCTTCCGTGCAGACCCGGTGTCCAGAAGGTCTTCAAAGTAAGCAAGCCCGGCGTGGCTGCCATCGGCATGCACCACCGGGAGGTGATCCCGCCCTTGGCTGATAAAGGCGGACAGGGCTTCGCGCAAATTGGCATCTATTGCCAAAGGCGCTCCCTCCGCGGGACCGCCCGGCCGCATCCGGCTGCGCACTGAATCCAGCCCCAAGCGCTTGATACCCAGATCGGCACGCCCCAAAAATTCACTCACAAAATCATTGGCAGGCCGGGATAGCAGCGCCAATGGGCTGCCGTCCTGAACGACCTCGCCGTCCCGGAACAGCACGATGCGGCTTGCCAGAAACAGCGCTTCATCGATGTCGTGGGTGACCAGCACAATGGTTTTGCCGGATAGCGCATGGATGCGTTTGATCTCTTTCTGCAGAACGACGCGGGTCACCGGGTCGAGCGCACCGAAAGGCTCATCCATCAGCAGCACCTCGGGGTCGGCGGCCAACGCGCGCGCCACACCCACGCGTTGTTGCTGTCCGCCCGAGAGCTCGTGGGGGTAGCGGTGCGCGAAGCCGGCAGGGTCCAGTTGCAATAGCAACAACAACTCCTGCACCCGAGCAGCCACCTTGGCAGCGGGCCAGTCCAGCAAGCGGGGCACAGTGCCAATGTTTTTCTCGATGGTCCAGTGCGGGAAGAGCCCTACCGACTGGATGGCGTAGCCCATACGGCGACGCAAGTCCTCCGGCGCGAAGCTGCGAATTTCCTGACCCGAGAAGCGGATGCGGCCCGCGTCGTGCTCCACCAGGCGATTGATCATGCGCAACGTGGTGGACTTGCCGGAGCCTGAGGGTCCGATCAGCACCACGAACTCTCCGGCGGAGATGTTCAGGTTCAGGTCGGCGACGGCCAACCGGTCGCCATAGGCTTTGCGGACATGTTCAAACTGAATCATGATTTAGCGTCGGATCCATGTGGGGAACAAAGCGGCCATTGCCGCGAACAAGGCCTCGGCACACCAGGCCAGTACCACCAGGGGCGCCACTGCCAGCACCACCAGATCCAGCGCACTGCTGAACAGGCCCTCAAACATCAGCGCCCCCAAGCCGCCTGCACCAATCAGCGCGGCCACAGCCGCCAAGCCTATGGTTTGGACCAGCATGACCTTCAGCCCCGACAGAATGACTGGTGCCGCCAAGGGCAATTCCACTTGCCACAAGCGCTGCCGTCCCACCATGCCCATGGCGTGTGCGGATTCGACCGCAGCGACAGGCACGTTGGCGAGTCCCTCCACCACGCTGCGCACCAAGGGCAGCAGGGAATACAGCGTGAGCGCAAGCACCGCCGGCGCCAAGCCAATGCCGTGAATCCCCCAGGCCGGCAGAACAGGAAAAACAGCGCCCAGCCAGGCCAGCGCCGCCATCAGCAAGCCAAAGAGCGCAATCGAGGGAATGGTTTGCACCAGATTCAATGCCGGAAAAACCCGTGCAGCCCACGCCGGTTGCCGGTGCAGACCGACCCCCATGGGCAAGCCGGCGGTCACCGTAAGCCCCACGGTCCAGCCGATGATCAGCAGATGCTGTCGCAAGGCCCGCCAGAAGTCTTCCTGCCGGTTGGTGTACTCCTTCAGGGTAGAGAGCGCATCAAGGTAGCCGCCCGTCAGCAGCACCAGTACCCCCGCTACCAGGACTGCCCAGAAAGAGATGGTGAGTAACTTGCGGTCATGCAGGTTGCGCAACAGCTCATTGGCCAGCAGCCACGCCAGCACCAACGTGAGCCAAAAGCCGCTGGAAAAACTGGTGCGGCCCAAGCCGCCGGTCTGTACTTGATGTGCCGCCGCCAAGCTGCCGCAAAGCGCGCACAGCCCCCAAACAAGTCCTGCGAGCCATAGCAGCGCGCCGCATGAAACGAGCCGGTTTTTTTCAGGCTGCTGCCGTGCCAGCAACAAGAGCACGCCGACAAACCCCCATGTAGCTGCCCCGGCCCACCAGCCCGTGCCCGCTTGCATGAGCGCATCCAGCAAGGTTTTGCCTTTTCCACTCAGCAGGCGGTTTGGGGCCTCGCTCAGAAGTGGCAAAACAGCCAGCACCGCTGCGTTCGCGAGCAGCAGAAAAGGCAGGGCTCTGGAGTGCGCTGTGCGCAGCATGCGATGCGTTTAGCCCTTGATCAGGTTCTTCGACTTCAGGTAGTCCGCAGCTACTTTTTTGGCATCCTGGCCTTCCAATGCGATCTTGGCATTGAGGGACTGAAGGGTTGGGCCATCCAGTGTCTTGAAAACCGGTGCCAGTGCGTCACGGATCTTGGGGTTCTTGGCCAGCACCGATTCACGGATGATGGGTGCAGGCGCGTAAACGGGTTGGATGCCTTTGGGGTCATCCAGGATCACCAGGCCCAAGGCTGCCACCGGCCCGTCGGTACCGTAGGCCATGGCAGCGTTGACGCCGGACGTGCCTTCGGCAGCGGCTTTGATGGTGACTGCAGTGTCTCCACCGGCCAGGGTCAGCAACTGCGCCTGGGTGAGTTTGAAGCCATAGCCGGTCTGGAAAGCCGGCAATGCGTCAGACCGCTCAATGAACTCCGCGGATGCCGCTAACTTGAACTTGCCACCGCCGGAAACCCAGCGACCCAGGTCTTCCAGTGTTTTCAGCTTGTTGGCAGCGGCTATCTCTTTGCGTATGGCAATGGCCCAGGTGTTGTTGGCCGGTGCGGGCTCCAGCCAAGTGATCTTGTTGGCGGCAGAGTCCAGCTTGTTGACCAACTCGTGGCCGGCCTTGGCACTCTTCCAGGCAGCGTTCTTTTCATCGGAGAAGAAGAAGGCGCCGTTGCCGGTGTATTCGGGGTAGATGTCGATTTCACCGGCCACGATGGCGCTACGCACTATCTTGGTGTTGCCCAAGCGAACCTTGTTCTCGGTCTTGATGCCATTGGCCTCCAGCACCTGCACGATGATGTTGCCCAGCAGTGCGCCTTCAGTGTCAATTTTGGAGCCCACGCGCACAGGCGCGTTTTGTGCCCAGGCCTGGGGCACTGCGATTGCAGCGGCCAGCGTTGCCAGTGCAAGGGTTCTGCGGGTGAAGTGGGTGGTCATGTTCAGTCCTTGGTGTGAAAGCAATGGGTTCAAGCCAGCAATGCAAAAAGAGCCGGTGGTATCCGGGCAAATGACCTCTCCCGTTACCTTGGAGGTCATGAGCCCGGCCTCGGCAGTGATGCGTTGCCGACCTTTACCACACCATGCCCGGATGGGCGTGGTGTACCGCATGGTAGTTGTTGTTGAGGTAAAGCGTGCGTCAGAGGATTCCAGCCTAGTGGATCATGCCGCGACAGGGCTTTCAATGAGCTGCAAGCTCTGCAGCAGCGCACTGCCCAGCGGCCAGGGGCCGAAGCCGGCCTCCACGTTAATGTGGCCGGCGTCGGGCAGGCGCACAAACTCACTCTTCCACGCACGCGCATAGGCACCTGCGGTGCGCACCGGGCAAAACGGATCGTTGCTGCTGGCCACCACAATGCTGCGGTAGGGCAGGGGCTGGTAAGGCACAGGGGCAAAGTCCGCCAGAATGCCGCGCCGTTCGGGGTCGGCCGGGGCCACCAGCAGCGCGCCCACAATGCGCTCAGTCGCTTCTGCTGGCAAGTGGCTGGTGGCAATGCAGCCCAGGCTGTGCGCGGCAATGACGACCGGACCATCAATCTCCAGAATGTGGCGTGTGATCGACGCGACCCACGCGGTGCGCGTAGGGGTGATCCAGTCGTCCTGGTGCACCCGCACCGCGCCCGGCAGTTGTTCGGCCCACAGGGTTTGCCAATGGCCGGGGCCGGAATCACGCCATCCGGGAACAATCAACACAGTAGACATGGACTCACCTTCAAAACTAGCGAGGGACCATTCTGCGCAAGCGCTGTGTGAAACCCAACGAATACTTTGTTGTTTGCTTATGCGGCGCACACCTTAGTGCAAGAGCGTGTAGCGGGGGTCTTTAAGATCGGTAGATGACTTCGCGCTCCACTCCCTCTGCCTCGCCTTTGGCCGCTCTGTATCCACTCCTGTTTGTCGCGCTGTGGAGCACCGGTTTTATCGGGGCCAAGTTCGGTTTGCCATGTGTGGAGCCGCTCACCTTTCTGGCGGTGCGTTATGCCGCGGTGCTGGTGCTGATGGGGCTGGTGGTGTGGCACACGCGGGCGCCATGGCCGGCCACACTGCGCGAATGCGGGCACATTGCCGTGACTGGTGTGCTGGTGCATGCGGTGTATTTGGGGGGCGTGTTCATTGCCATCGGCCATGGGCTGCCTGCGGGAGTGGCGGCCATTGTCGTGGGGCTGCAGCCCCTGCTCACCGCGCTGGGTGCCGGCTGGCTATTGCGTGAAAAAGTGCGCGCTACACAGTGGGCCGGTCTTGCGGCAGGTTTTGCGGGTGTAGCGCTGGTGGTGGCGCACAAGGTGGCCGCCGGTGCGGGGTTGGCCACGCTGTGGACCTTGCTGTTCCCGGTGGCTGTGGCCTTGCTGGCCATCACGGCCGGCACGCTCTACCAGAAGCGCTATTGCCCTTCGTTTGATTTGCGTACGGGCTCGCTCATCCAGTTCATTCCCAGCCTGGTGTTGACGGGCTTGGCAGCCGCTGCCACCGAGACCATGCACATTGAATGGACAGGGTCCTTCGTCTTTGCGTTGGCCTGGCTGGTGCTGGTGTTGTCCTTGGGGGCGGTCACGCTGCTCAATGTGCTGATCCGCAGTGGCACTGCCGTCAATGTGGCCAGCTTGTTTTACCTGGTGCCGCCCTGCACGGCGCTGGTGGCTTGGGCTCTGTTTGGCGAGACGCTCACAGGCCTTGCACTGGCAGGCATGGGGCTCACAGTGTTCGGAGTATGGCTGGCCCGCAAGTAGTTTTGCTATTTTTTTGGTAGCTGCTGGCGCATATTCCATGAGCGCCAGCAGCCTATTTGCTTACTTCTTGGTGTAGATCTGGTCGAAGCTGCCGCCGTCAGCAAAGTGGGCTTTGTCGGCCTTCTCCCAGCCACCAAACGCATCGTCAATGGTGAACAGGTTGATCTTGGGTAGCTGTTTGGCATATTTGGCCTGCGCTTTGGCGCTGGTGGGCCGGTAGAAGTTCTTGCCGATGATGTCTTGGGCTTCGTCGGTGTACAGGAACTTCAGGTATTCCTCAGCCACAGCGCGGGTGCCTTTGCGGTCCACGTTTTTGTCCACCAGCGTGACTGGGGGCTGGGCCAGAATGCTCAGCGAGGGATAAATGAAGTCCACCTTGCAGCCGAATTCTTTCTCCAGCAGGTAAGCCTCGTTTTCCCAGGAGATGAACACATCGCCTTGATTGCGCTGGGCAAACGTGATGGAAGAGCCGCGTGCACCGGTGTCCAGCACCGGGACATTGGCATACAACTTGGCTATGAAGTCTTTGGCCTGGGCTTCGCCGCCGTACTTGCGTTTGGCGAACTCCCATGCAGCCAGGTAATTCCAGCGTGCGCCGCCGGAGGTCTTGGGGTTGGGGGTAATCACGCTAATGCCTGGCTTGATCAGGTCATCCCAATCCTTTATGCCTTTGGGGTTGCCGGCCCGCACCACCAGCACGATGGTGGAGGTGTAAGGGCTGGATGCCAGTGGCAGGCGTTTTTGCCAGTGTTTCGGAATCCAGCCGCCATTTTTGTGCAAGGCATCGATGTCGCCGGCCAGCGCCAATGTGGCCACGTCGGCTTCGAGGCCGTCGATGATGCCGCGTGCTTGTTTTCCTGATCCACCGTGGCTTTGCTTGATGGTGACGTCCTGGCCGGTTTTGGCCTTCCAGTGTTTGGCAAAGGCGGCGTTGTACTCCACGTACAACTCACGGGTCGGGTCATACGAGACGTTGAGCAGTTCGACAGGTTTTTGGGCAAAGCTGCTGGCTGCAGTAGCCAACAAACCGGCAGCAAGGGCGAGGTTCAATACAAGGCGGCGGTGGGCCATAACAACACTCCAAAAAGGCAACGCAACAGTGCGATGAGTGGATTTTGGAATTGGCCAGTTAAAACGAAAACTACTGTTTTTTTCAGTTCTTAATTACCTAAACATCTGTAGATGCGTTTTGCTGACCGCGATCGCACCCGATGAAAGGGGGGCGTATCGCTGGGGCCTGGACCAAACTCCTCAGGCCAAACTTCGCTTCAATTTCGCAAAACTGATACGTTATCGCATCTGTGTGGGAAAACCCTATCCCAAAGCCGCATCAAAATACACGCAATCGTGCCGAAAGTATCGGCCCCCCCAAGGGTCGACTTCTACTATTCAGCCCTGTCGATGCACGGTTGGCATTGGCTGAACACCCCCGAAATTAACAACAGGAGACAGTTTCATGAAACTCAAAGCATCTTTGGCTTTGGCCTTCGGCTTGGTCGCCAGCGCAGCGTTTGCGCAGACCGAGTTGGTCGTTGCCACCGTGAACAACGGCCACATGATCGAAATGCAGAAGCTCAGCAAGAACTTCGAGCAGGCCAACCCCGACATCAAGCTCAAGTGGGTGACGCTGGAAGAGGGCGTGCTGCGCCAGCGCGTGACCACCGACATCGCCACCAAGGGCGGCCAGTTTGATGTGATGACTATCGGCATGTACGAAACACCGATCTGGGGCAAAAAGGGCTGGCTGCAGGAACTGAAGACCGATGCCAAATACGACGCGGACGACATCCTGCCCGCCATGCGCAACGGTTTGAGCGTAGACGGCAAGATGTACGCGGTGCCTTTCTACGGTGAATCCTCCATGCTGATGTACCGCAAGGACCTGGCTGACAAGGCCGGCATCAAAGTGGCCGACAAGCCCACTTGGACCGACATCAAGGCCCTGGCTGCCAAGATCCATGATCCCAAGAACGGCGTATACGGCATCTGCCTGCGCGGCAAGCCGGGTTGGGGGGACAACATGGCGTTCCTGACCACGCTGGTGAACACCAACGGCGGCCAGTGGTTTGACATGCAGTGGAAGCCTCAGCTGGAAAGCAAGCCCTGGAAGGACTCCATCAACTTCTACGTGGATCTGCTGAAGAACTACGGCCCTCCCGGCTCGTCTGCCAACAGCTTCAACGAAATCCTGGCGCTGTACAACGAGGGCAAGTGCGGCATGTGGATCGACGCGACCATTGCAGCGTCTTTCATCACCGACCCCAAGCAGTCCAAAGTGGCTGACAAGGTGGCATTTGCGCAAGCACCAACCGCTGTAACCCCCAAGGGTGCCAACTGGTTGTGGGCATGGGCACTGGCCATTCCATCGGGCTCCAAGAAGGTGGACGCAGCGAGCAAGTTCGTGACCTGGGCAACGTCCAAGGAATACATCGAGCTGGTGGCCAAGACCAATGGCTGGGCTCACGTGCCTACCGGTACCCGCAAGAGCACCTACGCCAACCCTGAGTTCCAGAAGGCCGCCAAGTTCGCGTCTGCGGAGAAAGCCGCCATCGACTCGGCCAACCCGAACGACAGCACCTTGCCCAAGAGCCCGTATGTCGGTGTGCAGTTCGCTGCGATTCCTGAGTTCCAGGCCATCGGCGCCACAGTGGGCCAGCAAATGAGTGCGGCTTTGGCCGGCAAGTCCACGGTGGATGCCGCATTGAAAGCGTCGCAGACAGCAGCGGAGCGTGAAATGAAGAAGGCCGGCTACTACAAGTAAGCATCTCTCCCGGTAGGTTGACTTCAGGCGCGCGGGGGAACCTGCGCGCCCTTTTATGTCACGTTTTCCGCCGAACTACATGCCCAGGCAGACCGGCGACGCTCAGTGAGAGACATCTTCATGAACCGATTTATTCCCCGCGCCCTGATGGCGCCGGCAGTGGTCACCCTCTTCTTGTGGATGATCGTGCCCCTGGTGATGACCATTTACTTCTCGGTCATTCGCTACAACCTGATGCAGCCCGACCAGACCGGCTTCATCGGACTGGAGAACTTTGAATACTTCGTGACCGACCCTTCGTTCGGCACGGCGGTGTTGAACACCCTTCTGCTGCTGGGAAGCGTGATCCTGATCACGGTGGTGTTGGGCACTTTGATTGCGCTGCTGATTGACGAGCCATTCCCCGGCCGTGGTCTGGTGCGCATCCTGTTGATTTCACCGTTCTTCGTCATGCCCACCGTGAATGCCTTGCTGTGGAAGCACATGATGATGAACCCCATCTATGGCGTACTGGCGCAGGTGTGGATTTTCTTTGGCGGCACCCCGGTGGACTGGTTGGCTGACTTCCCGTTGCTCAGCGTGATCATCATCGTGTCCTGGCAGTGGCTGCCTTTTGCAACGCTGATTTTCATTACCTCGCTGCAGAGCATGAACCGCGAACAGCTGGAAGCCTCCCGCATGGACGGCGCCAACTACCTGCAGCAACTGCGCTACCTCTACTTGCCCCACATGGCCCGCTCGGTAGCGGTGGTGGTGATGATCGAAATGATCTTCCTGCTCAGCGTATTTGCTGAGATCTACACCACCACTGGTGGTGGCCCGGGCGATGCGAGCACCAATGTGGCCTTCCTGATCTTCAAGCAGGCGCTATTGAACTTCGATGCCGGTGTGGCTTCCGCGGGCGCGCTATTCGCCGTGGTGCTGGCCAATATCGCTGCGGTTTTCCTGATCCGCATGGTCGGCAAGAACCTGGACAAGTGAGCTGCACATGACACAAACCAAATCTTTCCCTTGGCTGCATTGGCTGCGCACGCTGGTTGCATGGCTGGTGACTCTGGTGCTGTTCTTCCCGCTGGGTTGGCTGGTGCTCACGGCCTTCAAGACGGAGCTGCAAGCCATTTCGGTGCCGCCCCTTTTGTTCTTTACGCCGACCTTGGAGAACTTCGAGATTGTGCAAGAGCGTAGCGACTACATGCTCTACGCCACCAACTCGCTCATCACCAGTGCGGCTTCCACCATTCTGGGCTTGATGCTGGCTTTCCCCGCGGCGTATGCCATGGCCTTCTTCAAGGGCAAGTACACCAAGGACATCCTGATGTGGATGCTCTCCACCAAGATGATGCCCGCCGTGGGTGCCCTGGTGCCGGTGTATGTGATGGCGCAAACCAGCGGCTTGTTGGACACCCGAACCGCTCTGGTGATTGTGTTCACCTTGTCCAACCTGCCCATCATGGTGTGGATGCTGTACTCCTACCTGAAGGAGATTCCTAACGAGATTCTGGAAGCCTCCCGCATGGACGGAGCCACGCTCTGGAGCGAGTTCCGTTACGTGCTGCTGCCCCTCACCATGGGCGGGCTGGCGTCTACCGGTTTGCTGACCCTGGTGCTGAGCTGGAACGAGGCCTTCTGGTCGCTCAACCTGAGTGCTGCCAAGGCCGGCACCCTGGCCACGCTGATTGCCAGCTACTCCAGCCCGGAGGGTCTGTTCTGGGCCAAGTTGTCGGCCGCGTCCTTCATGGCGATCGGCCCCATCGTGGTCTTCGGCTGGTTCAGCCAGAAGCAATTGGTCCAAGGCCTGACCTTCGGCGCCGTCAAGTAACAAATAAAGATCAGGAGACTTCTTTCATGTCTTACCTCCAACTCAGCGGCGTTGAAAAGCTGTTCGGTGAAAACCGCGTAATCAAGGGCATTGACCTCGCTATCAAACAGGGCGAATTCGTGGTGTTTGTGGGCCCGTCCGGCTGTGGCAAGTCCACGCTCTTGCGCCTGATTGCCGGTCTGGAAACCATCGATGGCGGCAGCTTGCAGCTCGATGGCCGCGACATCACACACCAGCCATCCAGCAAGCGCGACTTGGCCATGGTGTTCCAGAGCTATGCGCTTTACCCGCACATGAGCGTGTTCGAGAACATGAGCTTTGCCTTGAAGCTGGCCAATGTGGACCCCGCCATCATCAAAGACAAGGTAGACCGGGCCGCAAAGATCCTGAACCTCACCGACTACCTGCAGCGCACACCCAAAGAGTTGTCCGGCGGTCAGCGTCAGCGGGTCGCGATTGGCCGCGCCATCGTGCGGGCCCCCAAGGTGTTTTTGTTTGACGAGCCGCTCTCCAACCTCGATGCAGCGCTGCGCGGCCAGACCCGTATCGAGATTGCCAAGCTGCACCGCGATCTCGGCGCCACCACCATCTATGTGACGCACGACCAGGTGGAAGCCATGACCCTGGCCGACCGCGTGGTGGTGCTGCGCGACGGCAACATCGAGCAGGTGGGCACGCCGCTGGAGCTGTATGACCGCCCGGCCAATCAGTTTGTGGCCCAGTTCATTGGCACACCGCAGATGAACGTGGTCGAAGCCGCCAAGCTGCCCTCCGTAACTTCTGTGGCCGGTGTGCCAGTGCCGGCGCTGGGCTCTATCGGCTTGCGGCCGGAGAGCATCACGCTGGTCGCTGCCCGCCAAGGTGCAGTGCAAGCCAAAGTAGAGCTGATTGAGGCTCTTGGCGCCGAGACCCTGATCTACGTGACTACCCAGAGCGGCGCCCAATTGGTGGCCCGCCTGAACACCCGCACCGAGCTGCATGTGGGCGCTGACGTAGGCGTGCACATTGATGCCGATGCAGCCCACTTGTTTGATGCCAACGGCCGTGTAGTCGCCGCGGGCGCACTTTGATGTCCGCCGTTATGACATCTCACCCGCTGCAACCCCTTCACGGCCAGGTGGCCGCTGTCACAGGTGCCGCCTCAGGTATCGGTTTTGCCAGTGCCAGCGCCATGGTTCAAGCCGGTGCCCGCGTGGTGCTGATTGACCGCGATCGTGCCGCCTTGGACAAAGCCTGCGCCACCTTGGGCTCCCAAGCGGTGCCCCTGGTGCTGGACCTGCTGGACCGCGACCAGTGCGCCAGCCTGCTCACCCAAGTGCTGGCCTTGGAAGGGCGCCTGGATGTGCTCCACGCCAACGCCGGCCTGTATGTGGGCGGCGACCTGGTCGACAGCGATCCGGATGCCATCGACCGCATGCTCAACCTGAACATCAATGTGGTGATGAAGAACGTGCACAACGTGCTACCGCACATGATCGCGCGGGGTTCAGGCGACATCATCGTGACCAGCTCGCTGGCAGCGCACTTCCCGACCCCGTGGGAGCCGGTGTATGCGTCGTCCAAGTGGGCTATCGACTGCTTTGTGCAGACAGTGCGCCGCCAGGTGTTCAAGCACGGCCTGCGCGTGGGCTCGATTTCGCCAGGGCCGGTCATCACCTCTTTGCTGGCAGATTGGCCCGCCGACAAGCTGGCAGAAGCCAAGGCCAAAGGCAGTCTGCTCGAAGCCTCGGAGGTCGCTGACGTGGTGATTTTCATGCTGACCCGTCCGCGTGGCATGACCATCCGCGACGTGGTGATGATGCCCACCCAGTTTGATCTTTAAGCGATTTCCCAGCGAACCCTGATCCACTTTTTTCACGCCTGACCATGACCACGATTCTTCACCTCGGACTGGGCTCGTTCCACCGCGCACACCAGGCGCTTTACATCCACGAACTGCGAAAGCGTGGCGATACCGAATGGTCCATCACCGGCGGCAATTTGCGCCCGGACATGCTGGCCACCATGGAGGCCCTGCAGGCCCAAGGCGGCAGGTACACGCTGGAAACCGTCACTCCCCAAGGCGAGCGCAGCTACACCCGCATTGAGTCGATCCAGAAAGTCATTCCGTACCAAGATGACCTGGCCCAGCTGATCGCAGCAGGCACTGAGGCCACCACCCGCATCATTTCGTTCACGGTGACCGAAGCCGGCTACTACCTCGACGCCAAGAACCAGCTGGACTGGGCCACCTTTGCTGACTTGCGGGCCGACCTGGAGGCGGTGAAGGCAGGCCGGGCAGGCCACACCATTTATGGCGGCTTGGTCAGCATATTGCGGGCCCGCATGCACAGTGGCGCCGGTGCGGTGACCCTGATGAACTGCGACAACCTGCGCCATAACGGCGAGCGCTCGCGCGCCGGCTTGCTGCAGTTCATTGACGCACTTGGCGACACCGCGCTCAAGGCCTGGGTGGAGCAAAACACCAGCAGCCCCAATGCCATGGTGGACCGCATCACCCCGCGCCCTACGCCCGATGTGGCTGAGCGCGTAAAGGCCGCTACCGGCTGGGACGACCAAGCCGCCATCATGGGGGAGAGCTTTATCCAGTGGGTGATTGAAGACAACTTCATTGCCGGCCGCCCTGCCTGGGAGCACGTCGGTGTGGAGATGGTGAGCTCGGTCGATGCCTATGAGGAAGCCAAGATCCGCCTGCTTAATGCCACCCACAGTTGCATTGCTTGGGCCGGCACCCTGGTGGGCTATCAGTACATCCACGAAGGAACGCATGACTCCGTCATCCGCCGCATTGCGTTTGATTACGTGACGGATGACACCATTCCTGTGCTGGACACGCCCGAGAAGCCTAGCCCTTTGGACCTGCGCGCTTACCGCGACGTAGTGCTCGACCGCTTCGGCAATCCCGCTATCTGCGACACCAACCAGCGCGTCGCCATGGACGGCTATTCGAAAATCCCTGGCTTCATTGCGCCCACCATTCGCGAGCGTCTGGCCCAGGGTGAGTCCATTGCCGGTGTGGCCATGCTCCCGGCATTGTTTCTGGCATACCTGCAACGCTGGCACCGGGGGGAGATTGCCTACACTTACCAGGACCAAGCCATGGACCCGGCTGCAGCGCATGCCATTTGTGAGTCGGCCGACCCGGTCGCGGCCTTTGCGGCAGACCCGGTGCTCTGGGGCCCGCTGGCTTCGCACCCGCAGTTGGTAGGCGCCTTGCGCGTGGCCCATGAGCGGGTGGGCCTGTTTGTGAAGAACCACCTGGGCTGAGCGCCGGGCGAATGCTGGTAATGTGATGTGTTGACGTTTTTCAGAGGGAAGTTGCCATGGTCGCCACCCACGCATCGATCACGCCCATGAGTGCACAGGCCGCCGGTCGCCGCAAGGCGCCGGAGCTGGAGGCCGACTACAACCGCAATCCATCGCTGGGCTATGAGCCTACCGACGAGGTCGGTTTCATCCGCTGCCTCGATCACGGCTACCCCACACCCTTGGCCCGTTGGCATTGCCATGACGAGTACGAGCTGCACCTGATCACCGCCACGACTGGCAAAGCCTTTGTGGGCGACTGGATCGGTCCGTTTGCGGCCGGTCAGCTGGTGCTCTGTGGCCCACGGCTGCCCCATAACTGGATCTCGCTGGATGTTCCGGAAGAGGGCGTTGCCCGGCGGGACCTGGTGATTCAGTTCCGCCACGAGCCCCTGCAACTGGCGTGTCAGGCCATCCCCGAGTTTCAGGAAATCATGCCCCTTCTGGAGCGTGCACGGCATGGGATCGAGTTCTTCGGCTGGGCGGATCGGGCCCAAGATCACTGGCATGCGGTGAAAGGCTCCCGCGGACTCAAGCGCTTGGCTGCTTTTTGCGATTTCATGACAGACCTGTCCCGCTGGGGCGACTACCGCCTGCTGTCCAACGTGCAGATGCGCGGTGTAGAGAACGATACCGAGTTGGACCAGATCAACACTATCGTCAACCGCATTACCGAAAACCCGTCGCACTCCCAGTCGGCGGCCGAGGTAGCTGCGGAACTGGCCATGAGCGAGAGCCGGTTTTCCCGCTTCTTCCGGCGGGCGACCGGTAATACCTACACCGACTTTGTGAACCGTGTGCGCATCAATCGGGCCTGTCAGCTTCTGATGACTTCAGACCGCTATGTCACTAACATTTGCTACGACGTGGGCTTCAACAACGTGGCCAATTTCAACCGGCGTTTTCTGGAACTCAAGGGCATGACGCCTTCTGAGTTCCGCAAGCAAGCTGAGAGCCGTTTCGGCGGCGCTCCTGTGAGCGTCTAGGGCCCACGCTGGCGGACCTCAGCCCAGGGCGGCCTTGCGCAGCTCGTCCGGTGTGCTGCCGGTGAGCTTTTTGAACATGGTGATGAAGGCGGACGCACTGCCGTAACCCAAGTCCAGCGCAATAGTCTCCACGGTTTGTCCTGCTTCCAGCAGAGGCATGGCCCGCACCACCCGCAGGCGTTGGCGCCATTCGGCGAATGTCATGCCCAGATCCCGTTGGCAGCGGCGCATCAGGGTGCGTTCGGTGGTGTGCACGGCGTGGGCCAGTTCGGGTAGGGCGCGGTTGTCGCCGGGCTGTGCTTCCAGCATGCGCAGCACCGCACCCAGCGCAGGGTCTTCGGAGCCGGGCAGGTAGCTGCCGGCGCGGGGGGCCACAACAAGTTGGTCCAGCAGGACTTTGAGCAGTCGGGTTTCGGCCCCCGCCGCAGGAATGCCGGCGGGCTGCAGACGCAGATGTTCCAGCATGGCCCGCACCAGCGGGCTCACCGTCAAGGCACAGGGCTCAGCCGGCAATTGGTGGCACAGGGGCGTGGACACATACAAGGAGCAATGGTGCGCGGCCTTGCGATTCAGACCCACGTGTTCCAGATGCGGCGGCAGCCATATGCCGTACTGCGGCGGCGCCAGATAGTGGTGCCCCAGTACTTTGACCTCCATGACACCGCTGAAGGAATACACAAACTCGCCCCAGGCGTGTTGGTGCTCGGGGTAGAGCCCGTGGTCCGGCACATAAGCGCTGCGGAACATCACGGGCGCCGGCAGGGTGGGGCTGGAGAGGGGCACCTCCAGTTTGGGACGCAGGATGGGCATGCTTGTCGGCTATCGCGTATGGCTTGTCTGTTTTTCACTATATCAAGGAAAGCCGTCAGTCCAATAATCGTCTCATTCAATCAGTATTGGGGTGTTATGGATACGCGCAAGGCAATCGATGGGCAGGCCATCGTGGTGATGGTGGTGCTATGCGCCACCTGGGGCATGCAACAGGTGGCCCTCAAAGCCACGGCGGCAGATATCGCACCGGTCATGCAGATAGGCCTGCGCTCCGGCATTGCCGCGTGTCTGGTGGCTCTGGTGATGCACTTGCGGGGCGAGCGCATGTCCTTGCGCGACGGCACCCTTTTGCCGGGGCTGGCCGTAGGCGTGCTGTTTGCCCTGGAGTTTTTGTTGGTGGCAGAGGGCCTGCGCCACACCAGTGCCTCACATATGGTGGTGTTTTTATATACCGCGCCCATCTTTGCGGCACTGGGCCTGCACTGGCGCCTGCCTGCAGAACGCCTGGGGCTATTGCAGTGGTCGGGCATTGCCTTGGCATTCTCTGGCATCGCCATGACCTTTCTGGGGCGCGGTCATGCCGGCGCGTCGGATGCCGCTTCCATTCTCTGGGGTGATTTTCTGGGTGTGCTGGCAGCCATTTCTTGGGCGGCGACTACCGTGGTGGTGCGCTGTTCCGTGTTGTCGACCGCTTCGCCTGCGAAAACCTTGCAGTACCAACTGGTCATGGCTTGCCTGCTCTTGCTCGCCGGCGCAGTGGTTACCGGGCAGAGCCATGTGAACTGGACGCCCGCTGTCTGGGCCAGCTTGGCGTTTCACGGAATCATCGTGTCGTTTGCCAGCTTTCTGGCCTGGTTCTGGATGTTGCGCACCTACCTGGCGTCACGCTTGGGCGTGTTCTCGTTCATGACACCCCTGTTCGGTATGCTGTTCGGGGGCTGGTTATTGGGCGAGCCCATTGAGGCGGGTTTTTTGATCGGCGCCATTCCGGTGTTGGCCGGCATCGTGCTGGTGAGCGCCGGCCCCTGGTTAGGGCAGATATTCAAAAAGCCGAAAGCGACATAGGCGCGCTAATCGCGCGGCGGGGCAAGGGAAAGCCTGTCTTGGTTCTGCCATGGAGAGTCGGTAGACTTGTACGACCTCTTAGGTCCGATAACTTTACAGACGCTTTGCAGTGCAGTCGGGATTGACGAGGTCAATTCACGCTTGTGCGGTCTATCATTAAAAATGAAGGCTGAACGCACGCGTTTGTGCTGCTTTCTTCCCATTTTTGCCACCTGCCGTTGCCCCGCCCATGAACCTATACCGTGCCAAAGTCGTGCTGGCTTGCTCAGCCCTGCCCTTGTTAATGCTGGGTTGCTCCGG
The DNA here is from genome assembly GCA_027488985.1 of Comamonadaceae bacterium. Taxonomy (GTDB): domain Bacteria; phylum Pseudomonadota; class Gammaproteobacteria; order Burkholderiales; family Burkholderiaceae_C; genus Allorhodoferax; species Allorhodoferax aquaticus. The sequence goes on from JAIYAR010000002.1 coordinate 44,209, forward strand.
AAAAACGGACTCCGCCCCTGCGGGCGCTGCATCCGGCACCGCCAGTCCGGCCGCTACACCGGTTAGCGGCGCAGCCAGTGCACCGGCTGGGGGGCCTGCCTCAGTGTCCACCGTCAAGGCGCAAAAGAAAGACCTCAACGTCACACTCAAGGCCACGGGCACCGTAGTGCCGCTGAATGTGGTGGATGTGCGCGCGCAAGTCAGCAGCACGATCAAGGTGGTGCATTTCAAGGAAGGCCAGTTCATCAAAGCCGGCCAGCTCCTTTTCACCCTGGACGCCCGCACCGACGAGGCCAATGTAGCCAAAGCCGCGGCACAGCTTGCCAAAGACAATGTGACACTTGTAGATGCCAAGCGCCAGTTTGAGCGCGCCAAGCAACTGTTTGCACAAAACTTCATTTCTCAAGGTTCGGTGGACACGGCCCAGGCCCTGGTGGACAGCGTGAATGCGACCATCAATGCCGACCAGGCCGCGCTGGATGCCGCCAAGGTCGCGCTCTCATATTCCCGCATCGTGGCCCCTGCTTCCGGCCGCGCTGGCGCTGTCAATGTATTTGCGGGCAGCGCCGTGCAAGCCAACGTGACCAGCCTGGTCACTATCACCCAGCTGGATCCGGTAGGCATTCAGTTCAGCATTCCGCAGCGCAACCTAAGCGACGCTCTGGCTGCACTGAAGGATGGCGCTTCGGTAAGGGCTACGCTCGCAGACGGTGGTGGATCTTTCAAGGGCAAACTGCAGTTTGTCGACAGTGCGGTGGATGCCAGCTCAGGAGCTGTCAAGGCCAAGGCCGTGTTCCCCAACAAAGAGAACAAACTCTGGCCCGGCGCATTTGCTGAAGTTCAGCAGACCGTGTCCACCATTTCTGATGCGGTGGTTATTCCGGTCGCTGCCATCGTGCAGGGTGCTCGCGGCACCATCGTCTATGTGGTGGAAGACGGCAAAGCGGTGCTCAAGCCCATCAAGCTCGTTTACTCCGAGGCCGGCGACGCGGCGGTCACCGGCATCAAGCCGGGCGACTCGGTGGTGTTGGACGGCAAGCAGAACCTGCGCCCCAACGTGCCGGTGGTGGAGCGCGCCAGGGAAAACAAAGAAGGCAAAGACAAACCCAAAGAGGGTGAAGCCAAGGCCGCAGACCCCAAACCTGCCACCAGTGATGCGGCCAAGCCATGAACATCTCTGAACACTTTATCCGCCGTCCGGTGATGACGGTGCTGCTGAACCTGGCCATCGTGATGGCCGGGGTGATCGGGTTTCGCAGCATTCCGGTAGCCGCCTTGCCCAGCTACGACACGCCGGTGATCAACGTATCGGCATCACTCGCAGGGGCCAGCCCTGAAACCATGGCGTCCTCGGTGGCATTGCCGCTGGAAAAACAGTTTCAGACGGTTCCCGGACTCAAGACCATCAGCTCCACCAGCACCTTGGGGCAAACCTCGCTGACGCTGGAGTTCGAGGAGTCACGCAGTATCGATGCGGCTGCCGTTGACGTGCAGGCCGCCTTGCTGCGTGCACAGCGTGCCTTGCCCTCCGACATGACCAACCCGCCGTCGTACCGCAAGGTCAATCCGGCGGATGCGCCGGTGCTGCTGGTGGCCTTGCAGTCTCCCTCACTTTCTCCGGCTGAGCTGCAGGACTACGCTGAGCATTTGATTGTTCCCACCTTGTCCACGGTGAATGGGGTGGCACAGGTCAACGTGTTCGGCGCCAAGCGCTATGCCGTGCGGGTGCGGGTGCAGCCTCAGGCACTGGCGGTGCGCAACATCGGGCTGGACGAAGTCAGCGCTGCTTTGCGGGCTGCGAACGTCAACACGCCAGTAGGTACTCTTGAAGGGCCGAAGCAGACCCTGGTACTGCAGGCCAACAAGCAGTTGCGCAATGCCGCCGAGTTTGCTGATCTGATTGTGAGCACCAAGGGTGGCAATCCGGTGCGCTTGCGGGATGTGGCCTCGGTAGAAGACAGCCTTGAATCGCTCAAGAGTTGGGCGACTTTCAACGGCGAGCCCTCCATCACCCTGGCCGTACTGCGCCAGCCCGGCGCCAATACGGTACAGGTGGTGGATTCCATCCGTGCTGCGCTGCCCACCCTGCAGACCCAGATGCCGGCATCGGTCAAGATGACCCCGGTCAATGACCGTTCGCTGTCGGTGCGCGAAGCGCTGCACGATGTGACGCTCACACTCATCGGCACCATTGCCTTGGTGGTCCTGGTGATCTTCCTATTCCTGCGCCGCTTTGTGGCGACCGTCATTCCGACTTTGTCGTTGCCGGTGTCCTTGATCGGTGCGGTGGCTCTGCTCTGGGGCTTGAATTACAGCCTGGACAACATTTCGTTGCTAGGCCTCACCTTGGCCGTCGGCTTGGTCGTGGACGATGCCATCGTGGTGCTGGAGAACATCATCCGCCACGTGGAGAAGGGCGAGAACGCTTTTCAGGCAGCCCTGCGCGGTGCCCGTGAGGTGGGTTTCACCATCATCTCGATATCGGTGTCGCTGATTGCAGTGTTCATCCCCATCTTTTTCATGCCCGGCGTGATCGGCTTGTTGTTCCATGAGTTTGCCGTGGTGGTGGCCCTGTCCATCGTGGTGTCGGCCTTTGTGTCGCTGACCCTGGTGCCCATGTTGGCTAGCCGCTTTTTGAAAGATGAGGCCCACATGAAGCCGCCCGGTCCGGTGGTGCGCAGTTTTGAGCGTGCGTTCAATGCCACCTTGGCCGGATACACGCGGCTGTTGGACCTGGCGTTGGCACACCGCTATGTGATCTTGGGCGTTGCCATTTCCACCTTTGTGGCCACCGCGTGGTTGCTGCAAGTGATTCCCAAGGGGTTTTTTCCGGAAGAAGACATAGGGCAGATTCAGGTGACCACGGAGGCCGCAGAAGACACCTCTTTTGCCGCCATGGTGGTGCTGCAGGAACGGGCTGCCGAGATCATCCGCAAAGATCCGAATGTCGCCATGGTGAGCTCCTTCAATGGCGGAAATGGCGCGCAAAACACCGGCCGCATGTTCGTTACCCTCAAGCCGCAAAGCGAACGTGAGCCCATGAAAAAAGTGGTGGAAGGCTTGCGCAAGAAGTTGCGTGGTGTGGCCGGCATCAACGTGTTCATGCGCCCGACCCAGAACCTTCAACTCGGCGGCCGCCAGAGCAAGGCGCAGTACCAATACATTCTCCAAAGTATCCAGGCCGATGAACTCAGTACTTGGGCCAACCGTTTGCAGGAAAAGCTGCGCGCCGACCCCATGTTCAGGGATGTCACCAGCGACTCTCAGTTACGCGGTTTGCAGGCCCAGCTCAAGATCGACCGTGACCGCGCCAACTCCCTGGGTGTCTCGGTGGACAGCATCCGCACAGCCTTGTTCAGCGCGTTCGGTGAGCGACAGGTTTCCACCATTTACCTGCCCACAGACACCTACCAGGTGATCATGGAAGTGGCGCCCGAGGCCAAGCAGGATGAATCTGCCTTGAATGGAATTTATGTGCGCTCCAGCAATGGTGGCCTCGTGCCCATGAGCAGTTTCACCACGGTGGAGCGCGCGGTGGGGCCCACCTCTATCAACCACGTCGGCCAATTGCAGGCGGTGACTGTGTCCTTCAACCTCGCACCCGGTGCAGCGCTGGGCGACGCCACCGCCAAGATCGATGCGGCGCGTGAAGCCGTCCAGATGCCGGTGTCCATCATCAGCTCGTATGGTGGTGATGCGGCGGTGTTCAAGAATTCGCAGGGCAGTCAAGCCATCTTGATCGTCGCGGCCTTGCTGGTGATTTATGTGCTGCTGGGGGTGCTGTACGAAAGCTATATCCACCCCATCACTATCCTCGCGGGTTTGCCCTCTGCAGCCACGGGTGCGTTGGCGACCCTCATGTTTTTCGGCCAGGACCTGACGCTGATTGCCACCATCGGCCTCGTGCTGCTGATCGGTATCGTGAAAAAGAACGCAATCATGATGATCGACTTCGCGCTAGACGCGCAGCGCCACCAAGGCATGACTGCCGCTGAGGCCATCCGCGAGGCCTGTATCTTGCGTTTCCGCCCCATCATGATGACCACGCTGGCCGCCTTGATGGGTGCCCTGCCGATTGCCTTGGGCCTGGGTGCCGGCGCCGAGCTGCGTCAGCCGCTGGGCTTGGCGGTGGTTGGTGGCCTGATCTTCTCGCAGGCCATCACCCTCTTCATCACGCCGGTGCTCTACCTGATGCTGGAGCGCTTCAGCGGCACCGGCCCCATAGTGACGCCGGAGAACGCGCAGGTCGAGGTTTAAGAACTCTTCTGGGCCTTGCGCTTGGCGCGGGCCCGGATGTTCAAGGCTTCTACCGCCAGTGAAAATGCCATGGCTGCGTAGATGTAGCCCTTGGGGATTTCCTGGTCAAACGCTTCGGCGGTGAGTGCCATGCCGACCATCACCAGAAAAGCGAGCGCCAGCACCTTCACAGATGGGTGGCGGTCCACAAATTCCCCGATAGGCTTGGCCGCTACCAACATCACTCCTACCGACACCACCACCGCGGCCACCATCACGCTGATCTGGTCAACCATGCCCACAGCCGTGATCACTGAATCCAGTGAAAACACGATGTCGATGATGGCGATCTGCCCGATGATGGACCAGAACAGTTTGACCCCCGCAGCCTTCATGACGGCGTCTTCTGTGGCGGCCGGTGCATGCTCGTCCCGGGCCTCTACTTCCACGAATATTTCATGGGATGCCTTGTAGAGCAGAAACAGTCCGCCAGCCAGCAGCACCAGATCGCGCCCGCTGAAGCCTTTGCCCGCCACGCTGAACAGGTCTTCGGTGAGGCCCATGACCCAGCTAAGCGAAAACAGGAGCAAGAGGCGCGAGATCATGGCAAAGCCCAGACCCAGTCGGCGGGCCTTGTCGCGTAGCTCGGGCGGCAGGCGCCCCACCAGAATGGAGATGAAGATGATGTTGTCGATGCCCAGCACGATTTCCAGTGCTGTCAGCATGGCGAATGCAATCCATACATTCGGGTCGCTCAAAAATTCCATGGTGGTGTCCTTAAGAAAAGAAAGGTTGTTCTGGGCGCCATCCTAGCCGCTTGATGTGACCTTGCGCCAGCGGGCGGACCAGTACACTTTCATTGCCATGCCCCGATTTGCCGCCAACCTTTCACTGCTCTATAACGAGCACCCCTTTCTGGACCGCTTTGCCGCTGCTGCGCAAGACGGCTTCAAGGGAGTTGAGTTTTTGTTTCCGTATGCGTTTGCAGCGGCGGACATTGCGGCACAGCTCCAAGCCCTTGGGTTACAGCAAGTCTTGATGAATGCGCCACCTGGAGACTGGGATGCAGGCGAACGCGGCATAGCCTGCCTGCCGGGCCGTGAGGCCGAGTTCCGCACCGGCTTTGCCAGCGCACTGGAGTACGCGCGGGTTCTGGAATGCCCGCGCATCCATGTACTGGCAGGATCGGTGCCACCGGGCTCAGACCTTGCAGAGCTGGAGGCTGTCTACACCAGCAACCTGGCGTGGGCTGCTGGCCAAGCCGCCGCAACGGGCAAGCAGGTATTGATCGAGCCCATCAACACGCGCGACTTTCCGGGTTACTTTCTGCAGCGTCAGGAGCAAGCCCATGCCCTCGTGCAGTCTGTGGGTGCACCCAATCTGAAGGTGCAGTTTGACCTTTACCACTGCCAGATCATGGAAGGCGATGTGGCCACCAAAATCCGCGAATATTTGCCCACCGGCAACGTTGGCCACTTCCAGATTGCGGGTGTGCCGGGCCGCCATGAGCCGGATGTGGGCGAGTTGAACTACCCCTATTTGTTGGATGTGATTGACGAGGTGTCCGCTGCCTGCGGTTGGGACGGCTGGGTGGGCTGCGAATACCGCCCCCGGCGCGGTGTGGTGCCTGGCGCTACGCGTGAGGGCTTGGGCTGGCTGCAACGCCGATCAGGGTAAGTCCCTAAAATCGGTGGATGACTGAAACCACCACCACCCTGATCGCCACCCACAGTGGCACCTTCCATGCCGACGACGTATTCGGCGTGGGCATTTTGATGGGGGTGTTTCCCTCGCACCGCCTGCTCCGCACCCGCAAACAAGAGTTGATTGACACCGCCGATTTCGTGGTCGATGTGGGCGGCGTGTGGGACGCTGCGAATGGCCGCTTTGACCACCACCAGCGTGGCTTTGACGGTGCCCGGCCTGCTTCCGAAGTCGACGGCACCATCGTGCCCGGCGTGGGCTATGCAAGTGCGGGCCTGGTGTGGTCTGCGTTTGGCACGGCTTACGTGCAAGCCTGGTGCACGAGCCAGGGCCATGTTTTGGACGAAGCCGCCGTGGCGGAAGTGGTGCGCTCCATCGACCATTCACTGGTGCAGTACCTCGACATTGTGGACACTGGGCAGGGCGACGTGTCGCCCGGCATCTTCGGGCTTTCCAGTCTGATTGCCCAGCTCAATACCCACTGGCTCGAAGAAAAGGGCCTGGACCACGCAGCCAAGGCCCAGCTGCTGGAGACCCGCTTCCGCGAAGCGATCGCGATCACCCGCAAGTTCCTGGACCATGCCATCAGCAAAAAGGTGGCCCAGCTTCGCGCCATGGACACCGTGCGCCAGGCGCCGCGCCTGCTGGGCGGCCGGGTGCTGCACTTGCAAGAGGGCGGCATGCCCTGGACGCACGTGGTGCTGAACGAAATGCCCGAGGTGATGTTCGTGATTTACCCCGACTCAGATGGCGACCAGTACCAGATCAAAACCGTGCCGGTCGAAGCCGGCTCGTTCACGGCACGGATGGACTTGCCAAAGAGCTGGGCCGGCCTGCGCGATGGCGAGTTAGCCGCGGTGAACGGCGTGGCTGACAGCGTGTTTTGCCACCTTAACTTGTTTATTGGGGGCGCTCGCAGCTTTGAAGGCGCGGTGAAGATGGCTGAATTGGCGCTGGTGGACGCTGCCGCCGCATGACGGCGCAGCCCACATCTTCGGCCCTGCACCAAGTCCGCGCGGCCATCCGCGCCAACGCGCTGCCGGGTGTGTTGCTGTGGTGCGGCTTGGCCGTGCTGTTGCTGGCCTACGCCACCGTGCCCGCCTTCCAGCAGGGCCTGGCCCGCTGGGGCGATGTGAAAGAGGCGTGGGGCCTTGCGTTTGCGTTTGTGTCTTACGTGGTGTTTGCGGTGCTGGTGCCCGAGGGCTTGAGCGTTGCACTCGGTCGCCAGACCTGGACTCGCAAGACCACCCGCGATGTGCTCTATGCCGCGCTGGTGTTCGGCAGCATTGGCCTCACGGTGGACGTGCTGTACGGCGTGCAAGTGCATCTGTTCGGCGAGCAGAGCGATGCGCTCACGCTGGTCAAGAAGATGCTGTTTGACCAGTTTGTGTATTCGCCGGTGTCCAACTTTGTGATCGTTGCGCTGTTTGCCTGGCGCGAGGGCGGCTTCACCCGCAAGACGCTGCGGCATCTGTTTTCTGCCGACTTTCTGGCGCACCAGTACCTGCCGGTGCTGATCGCCATGTGGTGCGTCTGGATACCCGGGGTGATGGTGATTTACTTCATGCCTACCGAACTCCAGTTTCCGGTGGCTTCGCTCATTCTGGTGTTCTGGATTCTGATTTTCAAGTTCGTTCGCAAGGGCTGATTGCTATCAAATAAATAGCTACTCGCGCATATTCCATAAGCGCTGGAGGCTATTTTCTTGCATATACCATCTGCCCGGCCACAAACGTATCAAAGGCTGCCAGCAGCGGCTGCCAGCTTTCTGTGTTCCGCTCCAGTTGCGCCAAAGCCGCGCAGGTAGCCTCCAGGGTGGAAAGCTGGCCCGGCGCATGGGCTTTGCGGATCGCGTAGCGGCTGGTCGGCGCCTCGTCCAGGGCCAAACGCGGTAGCCGCTGCAGGCCCAGGCTCAAATGCAACATCTTCCGGCTCTTGCGCCAGGTGGCGTCTAGCACCACCAATCGCAGTTTCTCGGGGTGCACCAGCCGCGCGGGTTCCAGCAAGGCGGGTGCTGCATGCCCCTCATAGACGGTGGGTGGGTAGAGCAGCACGGTGGTGCGCGGCCCGGGCAGCAAGGCCTGCAATGCAGCCTCGTCAAATACTTCGCCCACCACGATGCGGCTGCCCGGCACGCTCAGGTGCAAGAGGCGCGCACTGTTTTTGGCGTGGTGCACCTCCAGTGGATGCTGCAATATCAACAACTCGCAAGCGCTCGGGGTGGGCACCACCAAATGGCACAGGCAAGTGGCTTGCGGGCGCAGGCAGTGCGCACAAACAAGGCGGCGGACGGGGGAAGCGTTCATAGGGTGGCTGCGGGATCGTACAGAAATTGATCTATGTCACTTGTTGTGGCGTCAGACCCTCACGTACACTGGCCCGAATCTACTTTACGAATGCCAAGTGATGCTGCCCCAAACCTTGGAGTCGCACTCCGCCATGTCGCACAGCTCAGGCCGCCGCCGTTGGCTGGCCGGTGGCCTGGCCTTGGGCTTGGCGCCCTTGCTTCCGGCGTGCAGCAAGCCAGTGCCGGTGATGCGGGTGGGTTCTATCGTATTCCCCGGCTATGAATTGATGTTCATGGCCCGCGAGCGTGGCCTCCTCGATAGCCGCAAGGTCCGCCTGATCGAAATGCTGGCCAATACGGACACCCTGCGAGCGTTGGCCGCAGGTCAACTCGAAGGTGCAGCCCTGACCCTCGACGAAATGATGAGCGCCCGTGCCGAAGGCGTGGATATGCGCGTGGTGATGGTGATCGACATTTCCCAAGGCGCCGATGTGGTCATGGCCCGCCGCGGCGTCACTCTGGACAACCTGGGCGGCAAGCGCATCGCGGTCGAGGAGGGCGCCATGGGCGCCGTCATGCTCAGCTCGTTGCTGCGTGCGGCCCAGTTGCGGGTGGATGAGGTCAAAAAAGTGACGATGACCCTGGACAGCAGCCTGAAGGTCTTCAGCACGGGCAAGGTCGATGCGATAGTCACGGCCGAGCCTTGGGCCACCAAGCTGGAGGCTCAAGGCGCACAGCGCATATACGACAGCTCCCGCATTCCCGGACGCATTACTGATGTGCTCGCGGTGCGTGCCGATGTCCTGGAAACCCAGGCAGAGGCCATTCGCACGCTGGTTGATGCGCATTTTGAAGCCCGGCATTTCTTTCAAGCGCAGCCTGCAAAGGCAGCCTCCTACATGGCTGCGCGAATGCAGATCCCTGCCGACGAAGTGCCTGCCTCGATGCGGGGACTGCAGCTGCCCGATGCCGCCGAAAACCGGCGCCTTCTTGAGGAGGGCGGCAACTTTCACCGCACTGCGCTGGAGCTCCAGCGTGTGATGTTTGAGGCCGGACTGTTGCCCAAACTGTCTGAGCCGGGTGAGTTGGTGGACATCCGCTACCTGCCGGCCTGAGCCCCATGACCGGCCACCGCTTTTCTCTCCGCTTTGCCCTGCCTTTGGGCTTGGCCGTAGCGGTGGTGGCGATGCTGCTGGTGTCCTTTTCCATCGGCATCCTGAATGACCGTGCTGCGGTGGTCGACCACCAGACAGAGGACGCCATTCTGATCGCGGAGCACATGGCCCGCACGGCGGAGCGGGGCCTGACGAATCAGCGCGAGCGGGTGGCTGCGGATTTGGCAGTAGCCACCACAGATCGGGCCGTGGTGGCCATGGTGGTTATTGATGCAGACGGCAAAGTGGAGCTGGCACATCGCCTGGGGTGGACGGGTCAGCATGTCAGCAAGGTTATCCCCGGTTTTGACATGGCCCGCTTCAAACGCGTTTCTTGGGGAAACCTGCCGGATGTCGAGGTCTCAGAGTCGCTCGCGCGGCTTACGGTGCTCACCCAGTACAACTTGCCCGTGACCGATGCCGAGCTGCGCAGCACACGCCATGGAGCCATTTATCTGGAGTACGACATCCAGCCGGATTTTGACCTGGTGCTCTGGCATGCGCAGAACCGCCTGTGGCCCCAGCTGGCCATAGCGCTCGTCCTGATTGCGGCCTTGTCGAGCGTGTTGAAGCGCTTTGTCATCCGGCCTATACGCCAACTGGAAGAAGCAGCAGAGCAGTTCACCTTGGGTGGGAACCCCAAGGAGGCGCCCGTCGAAAGCGGTCCGCGGGAAGTTCAGCGTCTGTCGCACAGCTTCAATGCCATGCTGCAGCGTGTGGTCTCTGCCCAGCAGAAGGTGGCTTCCAGCCAGGCCCGCATGGAAGGCATCGTGGATGCCGCGATGGATGCCATCATTACCGTGGACCGCCTGCACCGCATCGTGGTGATGAACCGGGCGGCCCTCGATCTGTTTGGTTACGAGTCGGAAGAAGTGCTCGGCAAGTCGGTCGAGATGTTGATTCCGCATGACACCCGCCACCGCCATGGCGGTGATATGGAGGCGTTTGCCAATACGGGCGTGACCCGTCGACGCATGACCGGGCAGTCGGTGGTGCGCGGGTTGCGCAAAGACGGTTCGGAATTCCCGGCAGAGGCGTCCATCTCCCACCTGGTGCTCGACGGGCAGGACCTGTTGACCGTCATCATGCGGGATGTGACAGACCGCCTGCGCGCGGAGCAGGAGATCCGCACCCTCAACGCCAACCTTGAAGACCAGGTGGCGCAGCGCACCGCCCGCCTCGAGAGCACGATGCACGCGCTTTCTGACGAAAAACAAAAGCTTTCCCTGGCGCACGCCGAGCAACGTGCCATTTTTGAAATGGCCACCGTAGGTATTGTGCTTATGGTGAACCGGGTGGTGGTGCAGTGCAACCGCAACCTGGAGGAGCTGTTCGGCTACGAACCGGGCGAGCTGTTGGGCCAATCCACCCGCTGCTGGTATCCGAACGAGGAGAGCTACGAGGCCATGGGACGGGAAGTGCAGGCGTTGAAGGATGGCAGTCGGCTCCAGAACACCGAGATGCAGATGGTGCGCAAAGACGGCAGCCTGTTTTGGGCGCGGGTGTCAGCCCGGGTGTTTGCTACCCCGGACCACCGCAATGCCGTGCTGGGAGTGCTGGAGGACATCACGCCTTCCCACGAAGCTCGCCAGGCGATAGAACACGCCCATCAGCAGGCGGAAGAGGCCAACCGCGCCAAAAGCAGCTTCCTGGCCAATATGAGCCACGAAATCCGCACGCCCATGAACGCCATCATGGGCATGTCGTATCTGGTGCAGAAAACCGAGCTCACCGAGCGGCAGCGCGGCTACCTGAACAAGATCCAGTCGTCCAGCCAGCACTTGCTGGGCATCATCAACGACATTCTTGATTACTCCAAGATTGAAGCCGGCAAACTGAGTATTGAGCACATCGAGTTTGAGCTGGACAAGGTATTGGACAACCTGGCCGGGCTGGTCGGCGACAAGGCGGCATCCAAGGGGCTGGAGCTGGTGTTTGATGTGGACAAGAAGGTGCCCTTGCAGCTGGTGGGCGACCCTTTGCGCCTGGGCCAGATTCTGGTGAACTACGCCAACAACGCCGTGAAGTTCACCGAACGGGGCGAGATCGATATCCGGGTGCGGGTGCAGGAGGAAAGCGCCTCGCATGTGATGTTGCACTTTGCGGTGCGCGACACCGGCATCGGTATCAGTGAGGAACAGAAAGCGGTGCTGTTCCAGAGTTTCCAGCAGGCGGATGCTTCGACCACCCGCAAGTTCGGCGGCACTGGTTTGGGGCTGGCCATCTCGCGGCAGTTGGCCCAGATGATGGAGGGCGAGGTCGGAGTGGACAGCATCTTCGGCCAAGGCAGTACCTTCTGGTTTACGGCACGACTACAGAAGGGCATCAGCACCGGCAGAGCCCGGGTGTTGCGCAGCGAGCTGTACGGCAAGCGGGTGCTGGTGGTCGACGACAACGACAGTGCGCGTGGCCTGTTGCAGACCATGTTGCAGGACTTGAATCTGGTGGCCGAGGCTGTCGATGCCGGGCCCGCAGCACTCGATGCGGTGTACAAGTCTGCGCAAGCGGGCCTGCCCTTTGAGATTGTGTTTATGGATTGGCAGATGCCCGGCATGAGCGGTGTCGAGCTCGCACAGCGCCTGCAGGCGCTGCCGTTGCCGGTGACGCCACACCTGGTGCTGGTTACCGGTTATGGCCGTGAAGAGGTGCTGAGCAGTGCTGAGGCGGCCGGCATCCAAACCGTGCTGGTCAAACCGGTCAGTGCTTCCATGCTGTTTGACAGCGTGGCCCGCGAACTCAGTGGCGCGCCCGTGCCAGCGCAGGCCTTTGGGGCTGTGCAGCCGGACGAAGGGCTTGCCCGTTTACGCGGTGCCCGCGTTTTGCTGGTGGAAGACAACGAGCTGAATCAGGAAGTCGCTACCGAGCTGTTACAGGGCGTTGGCGTGCTGGTCAGTGTGGCCCACAACGGGCAAGAGGCGGTGGAGCAGGTGCAACCGGGCCGGTTCGATCTGGTGCTCATGGACATGCAAATGCCAGTGATGGACGGCTTGACCGCTACGCGCACGATCCGGCGCAACGAGGCGCTATCCGGCTTGCCCATCATCGCGATGACGGCCAACGCCATGGCGTCCGACCGCGAGGCGTGCCTGTCGGCCGGCATGAACGACCACTTGGCCAAGCCCATTGAGCCGGAACACTTGTTTGCCAGCCTGTTGCATTGGCTGGCAGGTCGGACGCCCGCACCGTTGGCAGAGCCAGAAATTGCGGGTGGCACCAGCGAAGACAGTTCTCTGCCCCTGCCTGAAGTGGAGGGGCTGGACACCCGGGCCGGCCTGCGCCGCGTCATGGGCAAGCGGGCGGTGTACCTGTCCTTGCTGCACAAGTTTGTGCAGGGCCAAGGCGAGGCCATTCCACAACTCCGGCATGCGCTGGACCGGGGTGACGCGACGCAGCTACGGCAACTGGCTCATACCCTCAAGTCGGTGGCGGGCAACATCGGGCTAGGTGGCGTGCAGCAGCAAGCAGCAGAACTGGAGCTGGCCGCATCAGGTCAGGACCCCTCAACGCAGAGGGTCGCACTCGAAGCCTTGGCAACGATACTGGCGCCGCAGTGGAAGGCACTGCAAGCCGCGTTGGCCCCGGAAGTGTCTGACCATCGGGTGGGTGAGGCGGTGGACCCTGTCAAACTCCAAAAAGTTTGCACACGCCTGCGCAGTCTGCTGGAAGATGACGATATGGAGGCAATCGAACTGGTCAGAGACCACGAGGCTTTGCTGCGTGCGGCCTGTTCGACCCGGTTCGATGAGCTGCAGGGCCGTATTCAGCAATTTGACTTTGAGGCTGCAGCGGCTATCGTGCGGGACGCGATGGAAGGAAACGCCCATGTCGGATAAACCTGTTGCGCTGCCTCACCGCCCCACCGTGCTGGTGGTGGATGACACGCCTGAGAACCTGCTGCTCATGCAGTCCCTGCTGCGGGACGACTACAAAGTCAAAGGCGCCAACCACGGGGAGCGCGCTCTCAAGATCGTCGCGGGCGACGCTCCGCCGGACCTGATCCTGCTCGACATCATGATGCCGGGTATGGACGGCTACGAAGTGTGCCGTCGCATCAAGGCAGACCCCAAAACGCGGCATATTCCGGTAATCTTCCTGACCGCCAAATCCCAGACGGAAGATGAAGCCTTCGGCCTCTCACTGGGCGCTGCCGACTACATCACCAAACCCATCAGCCCGCCCATTGTGTTGGCCCGGGTGCGCAACCAGTTGGCGGTGAAGGCGTCGGCAGATTTCCTGCGGGACCAGAACGAGTATCTGGAGGCTGAGGTCAGCAAGCGCACCCATGAGGTGTCTGCCATTCAGGACGTGACCATTCTGGCCATGGCCTCTCTAGCGGAAACGCGGGACTCGGACACCGGCAACCACATCCGCCGCACCCAGCATTACGTGCAGTCCCTGGCAAGCAAGCTGGCAGACCACCCCAAGTTCAGCGCTTATTTGACGCCGGCCACGATTGCCATGCTCTACAAGTCTGCACCCCTGCATGACATCGGCAAAGTGGGTATTCCCGACCGCATTCTGCTCAAACCCGGCAAGCTTACGCCGGAAGAGTTTGAAGTCATGAAAACCCACACCACCTTGGGGCGCGATGCCATTGCCCATGCCGAGCGGGAGCTGGGCACCGAGGTGGCTTTCCTCACCATGGCCAAAGAAATTGCCTATGGTCATCAGGAAAAGTGGGATGGCAGCGGTTATCCGCAGGGCTTGGCCGGCGATGCCATCCCGGTTTCGGCACGCCTGATGGCGGTTGCTGATGTGTACGACGCGCTGATCAGTCGCCGTGTGTACAAAGAGCCCATGCCGCACTCCAAGGCCGTGGACATCATTGCTCAGGGGCGGGGCAGCCATTTCGACCCCGACATGGTGGATGCCTTCCTGGCCACTCAGGACCAGTTTCTAGCGATTGCCGGTACCTACAGCGATAGTGAGGAAGACCTGCAGGTCAAAGCAGACTACGCGGATGTAGCCGGTTTGCCCTACCGCTAAGCTACGGAATCCGCTTCAAGAAATCCGACATGCCTGCACCCGACAAAGTCAAAGGCCCCGCGTCTTACTTCCCGTCTATCGAGAAAACCTACGGCCAGCCCTTGGCGCACTGGTTTGCGCTGGTGCAACAACAGCAAGGCAAAAAACACATGGAAATTGTGGCGTGGCTCAAGGCCGAGCATGGTCTCGGGCATGGCCATGCCAATGCCATCGTGGCGCATCGTTTGGCACCGTTAAAGCCTGACCGGCAGAAGCGCCTGAACGCTCCATGACACCGCAGGACACCCCTGAACACGCGCGCTTGAAAGCCTTGCCCAAGGCCGAAATCCATCTGCACTTGGAAGGTTGCTTTGAGGCGGCGCTGCTCGCCCAATGGGCTCGCGCCGAGGGCGTAGCGCTGCCCCGGCCGCAGGACGAATTGTTCAAGTTCTCGGGGCTGGTGGACTTTCTGGGTTTCTTGGATCTGGCCTGTGGACTCGCCCGCACGCCAGACCGGCTGGTGGAGCTGAGCTACGGCTTGAGCCGGCGGCTGGCCGCTAGCGGCACTGGTTATGCCGATGTGATCTTCAACCCCACGCACTGGCACGCATGGCACGGCCGCTTGGGCGCCATGCTGGACGCGATCGACGCGGGCTTCATTGCGGCCGAGCAGGATGGCCTGCCGGGTGTGGGTCTGTGCGTCAGCCTGTTGCGTACGCAAACGGCGGATCAAGCCATAGAGCTGGTGGACACTCTCGTGGCCTTGCGCCACCCGCGAGTGGTGGCGTTGTCGGTCGACGGCAATGAAGCTGCCGCCGGCCGGACGGGCCCCCGGTTTGCGGATGCCTTCCGCAAGGCGGGTGCTGCAGGTCTGCGCCGCACGGTGCATGCGGGTGAATCCAGCGGACCCGAGGGCGTGCGTGATGCAGTGGAGCTCTTGGATGCCGACCGTATTGACCACGGTGTGCGCGCCATCGAAGACCCGGCACTGGTGCAGCTGCTGGCAGACAAGCAAATCCCGCTGGGGGTGTGCACCACCTCGAATCTGGTGCTGGGGGTGTATCCGTCCATAGACGTTCACCCCGTTGAGCGCCTGCGCCAGGCGGGTGTGCCTGTGTCACTGAACACTGACGACCCGGCGCTGCTGGGAGCCAGCCTGGTGGGCGAGTACGCGCTGTGTCGCCAGACTTTCGGCTGGACGGATGCAGTCACCGCCGCAGTGGCTCGCACCTCCATAGCGGCCAGTTTTGCCAATGCCGACCTGAAAGCCAGCTTGCTCAGCCAGTTGTATGACTGGCAAGCCGGTATCCAAGAGACTTAGCCCAGCGTCTTGCCGTCGAAGTCGCTGGCGTTGTGTCGTTCGCGCACTTGTTCTGAAGGTTCTCCGGTCACCTTGTTCACCATGCGGCCGCGCTTCACGGCCGGGCGGGCGTAGAGCTGGTCTGCCCAGCGTTGCACGTGTTGGTATTCGTGCACGCTCAAGAACTCGGCAGCGCCGTAAGCCCAGCCCTTGACCAGCCCGCCGTACCAAGGGAAGACCGCCATATCTGCGATGGTGTACTCGCTGCCCGCCAGGTATTCGTTATCAGCCAGGCGCCTGTCCAGCACATCTAGCTCGCGCTTCACTTCCATGGCGAAGCGGTCAATGGCGTACTCAATCTTGGTTGGCGCGTAGGCGTAAAAGTGCCCGAAGCCACCGCCCAAGTAAGGCGCACTGCCCATCTGCCAGAAGAGCCAGTTCAGGGTTTCGGTGCGCCCCGCAATGTCTTTGGGCACAAAGGCGCCGAACTTTTCGGCCAGGTAAAGCAGGATGGAGCCCGACTCAAACACACGCAAAGGCTCGGGTCCGCTGCGGTCCAGCAAGGCGGGGATTTTGGAGTTGGGGTTCACGTCCACAAAGCCGGAGCCGAACTGGTCGCCATCGCGAATGTTGATCAACCATGCGTCGTACTCGGCACCGGTGTGGCCGAGGGCCAGCAACTCTTCAAGCAGGATGGTTACTTTCACGCCATTGGGCGTACCCAGCGAATACAGCTGCAGCGGGTGCTTGCCCACTGGTAATTCTTTGTCGTGCGTGGGTCCGGCGATGGGCCGGTTGATGCTGGCGAACGCGCCGCCATTGTCTTTGTCCCAAGTCCAAACTTTGGGAGGCACGTAAGGGGAGGAGTCGGTCATGTGGGGTTCCGGAAAGATGGTTGTCCAGTCCGCCTCATGATATTCCTGAACCGTAAAGCCTGTCTGCGCAGGGATGCTTGCTGTGCCTCAGTGACAATGCCGCATGAGCACTTTCCTACTCCTTGTTGCCTCCAATGTTTTCATGACCGTTGCCTGGTACGGCCACCTCAAGTTCGGTAACGATTGGCCGCTGTGGCGCGTGATTCTGGTGTCCTGGGGCATTGCGTTTTTTGAGTACTGCCTGGCAGTTCCCGCCAACCGGTTGGGCTACGGCGTGTTCTCCGGTTTCCAGCTCAAGATACTGCAAGAGGTGGTGACGCTCAGCGTCTTCGTCGGCTTTGCAGTGTTGGTGCTGAAAGAAAAGTTCGCGTGGAACTACATCGCCGCCTTCGTGTGCCTGGGCGGTGCGGCCTTCTTTGCGTTTGCGTTCAAAGCGCCGGCAGCTTGAGACTTTTACAGAATTGAAGTGCTCCTGTTTCAGGAGCTTGCCGCGCAATGAAGGCGGGCGCTAGAGGCCAATTTGCCTCGTGGTGCCCGTGGATTCGGCTTGAAATCCGGTCGGCGGTCAAACCACCTTCGCACGCTCCAGCATCGCATGCAGCAACACATTGCATCCCGCTGTGATGTGCTCGGGCTTGGCGTCTTCAATCTCGTTGTGGCTGATGCCGTCTTTGCAGGGGATGAAGATCATGCCGCTGGGTGCCAGCTTGGCCATGTACACCGCGTCGTGGCCTGCGCCTGAGACGGCGGGCATGTTGGAGTAGCCCAGCTTCTTGGCGGCTCGGCCTACTGCTTCTACGCAGTCGTCATGGAAGGCGATCGCGTTGTAGCTGGACACCATTTCAATCTTCACGTCCACGCCGTGCTCTTGCGCCACCTTGGCCGCAAAGGCTTTCACCTCGTCGGCCATCTGGTCCACCAACGCGTCGGTGCTGTTGCGCAAGTCGATGCTGAACTTCACGCGGCCGGGGATCACGTTGCGGCTGTTGGGGAACACCTGCACCATGCCCACAGTGCCGCGGCCATGCGGCGGGTGACGGTGGGCGGCGGCCACCACGTCTTGCATGATGCGTGTGGCAGCCAGGAGCGAGTCCTTGCGAAGCGCCATGGGTGTGGGCCCTGCGTGGGCTTCCATGCCGGTCACAGTGCAGTCAAACCAGCGGATGCCAAGCACGCCGCTCACCACGCCAATGGTCACGTCGTTGTCTTCCAACACCGGGCCTTGCTCGATATGGGTCTCGAAGTACGCTCCGATAGGGTGGTCGCCGGGCTCCTGGTCACCGATGTAGCCGATGCGCTCCAACTCACCCTTGACGCTTTTGCCTTCGGTGTCGGTCGCGGCATAGGCATGCTCCAGCGTAAAGGCTTTGGCAAACACGCCCGAGCCCATCATTACCGGTACGAAGCGCGAGCCTTCTTCGTTGGTCCAGAAGGCCACTTCGATGGGCGCTTCGGTCTCAATGCCCAGGTCGTTCAGGGTGCGTACCACTTCGATGCCGGCCAACACGCCGTAGTTGCCATCGAACTTGCCGCCCGTGGGCTGGGTGTCGATGTGGCTGCCGGTCATGATGGGGGGCAGGCTGTTGTTGCGGCCAGGCCGGCGCATGAAGCCGTTGCCGATTTTGTCGATGGTGACGGACATGCCGGCTTCGCGCGCCCAGCGGGTGACCAAGTCGCGGCCTTGTTTGTCCAAGTCCGTCAGCGTCAGGCGGCATACGCCACCTTTGGGTGTTGCGCCGATTTGTGCCAGCTCCATCAGCGAGGCCCAGAGGCGATCGCCGTTGATGCGGATGTTGGAGATGTCGAGCACGGTGTCGATGTGGGTGTCGGTAGTCATGGTGCTTCCTTTAGCGCTTGACGGCAGTGGGGGCCAGGGTATCGGCGCGCAGTTTGCTGGCGGCAAAGTTGGCGCTGAAAGGTGCACGCTTGATGTAGCGGCCCTTGCCCTGCACAGCGCGCAGGTCGCCTTGCACATAGATCAGCTCGCCCTGGCTGACGGTGTGGCTAGGGATACCTTTGACCGTGCGGCCCTCAAAAATGTTGAAGTCGCCCTTGCTGAACTGCGTTTTGACCGACAAGGTCTTGGTGCCTGCCGGGTCCCAGACCACCAGATCGGCATCCGCGCCCACACTCACGCTGCCCTTTTGCGGATAGATGTTGAACAGCTTTGCGGTGTTGGCCGACGTGACCGCCACAAACTCGGAAGGCGTCAAGCGCCCGGTGTTCACGCCTTCGTCCCAGATGACGGCCAAGCGCTCTTCCACGCCGCCGCAGCCGTTCGGGATTTTGGTGAAGTCGTCTTTGCCTGCCGCCTTTTGCGCCGCGCAGAAGGTGCAGTGGTCTGTGGCGGTGGTGTGCAAATTTCCGCTTTGCAGGCCGCGCCACAGGAACTCGCTATTGCCCTTGGGGCGGAAGGGCGGGCTCATCACGTGGGCTGCCGCGGTTGCAAAGTCCGGGTGGCGGTAGACGCTGTCGTCCAGCACCAGGTGGCCGGCCAGCACTTCGCCATACACGCGTTGGCCGCGGGCGCGGGCACGGGCAATGGCTTCGGCCGCTTCCACACAGCTCACGTGCACCACGTAGATGGGCACGTTCAGCACGTCGGCAATCGCAATCGCGCGGTTGGCGGCTTCAGCCTCGACCATGGGTGGCCGTGAGAGCGGGTGGCCTTCAGGCCCTTTGATGCCCATCTCGGAGACAGTCTTTTGCAGCAGGTAGACCAATTCGCCATTCTCGGCATGCACGGTGGGCATGGCGCCCAGTTCCAGGGAGCGCTTGAAGCTGTTCACCAGGGTTTCGTCGTCGCACATGATGGCGTTTTTGTAGGCCATGAAGTGCTTGAAGCTGTTCACACCTTCTTCATTCACCAAGGTGCCCATGTCTTTGCGCACCTGCTCGCTCCACCAGGTGATGGCGACGTGGAAGCTGTAGTCGCTGGCGGACTTTTCGGCCCAGCCGCGCCACTTTTTGTAGGCGTCCAAGATGTTTTCTTGCGGGTCGGGAATCACGAAGTCGATGATGGTGGTGTTGCCACCCGCCAGGCCGGCTGCAGTACCGGTGAAGAAGTCGTCCATGGTCACTGTGCCCATAAACGGCAGCTGCATGTGGGTGTGCGGGTCGATACCGCCTGGCATGACGTACTGGCCGCCCGCGTCCACCACCGTGGCACCCGCTGGGGCGCTCAGGTTCTCGCCCACGGCAATGATCTTGCCGTCCTGGGTGATGACGTCCGCTTTGAACTCACGGTCGGCATTGACGACAGTGCCGCCACGGAAAAACAGAGTGCTCATGGTTGCTCCTAAATTAATAGTTTTTTGCGCAATGAAACAGGGCGGTCGAAGCGATTTTCATGCCTAAATGCCGCCCTTACAAGTCCGTTCAGGCATTGACCCGCATGGGGTTGTTGGGATGGGTGGTCCAGTCGGCGTGCACGCCACTCACCGGCTTGCCGGTGCGCAGGTCCATCTCACCGACTGCCAGATCGCGCATGCTGATGGTGTCCGGCACGGGGCACACCGTCACGCACAGGTTGCAGCCCACGCATTCGTCTTCCTTCACCTCGAAGTGGCGCTTGCCGTCTTTCTCGAAGGTAATGGCCTGGTGGCTGGTGTCTTCGCAGGCAATATGGCAGCGGCCGCACTGGATGCAGCTGTCCTGGTTGATGACAGCCTTGCTCACGTGGTTCAAGTTCAGGTAGCGCCAGTCCGACACGGTGGGCACGGCTTTGCCCACGATCTCGCCCACACTCTTGAAGCCCATTTCGTCCATGTAGTTCGACAGACCGCTTTCCATCTCTTGCACGATCTTGAAGCCGTACACCATGGCCGCAGTACACACCTGCACCGTGCCGGAGCCCAGGGCAATAAAGTCCAGCGCGTCCCGCCAGGTGCCGATGCCGCCAATACCGCTGATGGGCAGGCCGGCGGTTTCGGGGTCACGGGCGATTTCGGCCACCATGTTCAGCGCAATCGGCTTCACAGCCGGGCCGCAGTAGCCACCGTGGCTGCCCTTGCCGCCGGTGCTGGGCGACATGGTCAGGGTGTAGGGGTCAACGCCCATGATGGAGTTGATGGTGTTGATCAAACTCACTGCGTCCGCCCCGCCGCGCTTGGCGGCTTGGGCGGGCTTGCGGATGTCGGTGATGTTGGGGGTGAGCTTCACGATGACGGGCAGCTTGCTGTACTGCTTGCACCACTCGGTCACCATCTGGATGTACTCAGGCACCTGGCCCACCGCCGCGCCCATACCGCGCTCGCTCATGCCGTGCGGGCAACCGAAGTTGAGTTCGATGGCGTCGGCGCCGGTGTCTTCCACGCGGGGCAGGATGGCCTTCCAGCTTTCTTCCTGGCAGGGCACCATGAGCGACACAATCATGGCGCGGTCTTGCCAGTTGCGCTTCACTTCAGTGATCTCGCGCAGATTGAGTTCCAGGTCGCGGTCGGTGATCAGTTCAATGTTGTTGAAGCCGTTGAGGCGGCGGTCGGCAGACAGCAAAGCGCCATAGCGTGGACCGTTGACGTTGACAACCGGTGGGCCTGCTTCGCCCAAAGTCTTCCAGACGACGCCGCCCCAGCCGGCCTCGAAGGCGCGGTTGACGTTGTAGGCCTTGTCGGTAGGCGGTGCAGATGCGAGCCAGAAGGGGTTGGGGCTTTTGACGCCGCAGAAAGTGGTTTCTAGATTGGCCATGGTGTTTCTCCGGAATGCGTGGCGTCAGTTAGGCGGTGATGAATGCGTGGATGGCGTGGGCTGATTGCTTGCCGTGCTCGACGGCTTCGACTGTCAGGTCCAGTCCCCCGGCACGGCAGTCGCCGCCGGCCCACACGCCCTTCAAGTTGGTGGTGCCGGCCTCATCTGTGGCGATGCGGCCGTCCTTCAGGGTCAGGCCGCTTTCGGCCAACACCGGGTTGCCCAGCTTCTGGCCAATAGCCTTGAGCACCATGTCGGCCGCCAGGGTGGTGGTGCCACCGGTAGCGCTCAGCTTTCCGTTGACCATGGCCTGGCGCGCGAAGGTCACGCCGGTGGCGTGACCAGCTTCGCCAATCACTTCGACCGGAGCCAACCAGTGGTGGATGGTCACGCCGTTGGTCTGCGCCCATTCCTGCTCGGCGGTGGATGCGGACATGCTCTCCTGTCCGCGGCGGTAAACGATGTGCACCTCTTCAGCGCCCAGCAGCTTGCTTTGCACCGCGGCGTCCACCGCAGTCATGCCGCCACCGATGACCACCACACGGCGGCCTACCGGCAAGGTGGAGAGGTCTTCTGTCTGGCGCAAGGTGGCGATAAAGTCCACCGCGTCCTGCACGCCGTTCAAGCTGTCGCCGGGCACGCCCAGTTGCTGGGTGGTAGACAGACCCATGCCGAGGAATACGGCCGCGTAGTCTTTGCGCAGGGCGTCGAGTTGCGCCACGGTGTCCAGCTTCCAGTTATTCTGGATGGTGATGCCACCGATGCTTAGCAGCCACTGGACTTCGCGCTGGGCAAAGTCATCCGGTGTTTTGTAGCTGGCCAAACCATATTCGTTCAGGCCGCCGGCTTTGGGCTTGGCGTCAAACACCACCACGTCGTGGCCTTGGCGGGCTAGGGTGTAGGCACAGGCCAAGCCTGCAGGCCCTGCGCCCACCACAGCCACCTTTTTGCCGGTGGCGGGAGCGCGGGTAAAGACCTGGGGCTTGGCGCTTTCCATCAACGCGTCGACGGCGTGGCGCTGCAGGCGGCCAATGGCCACAGGCCGGTCTTCCTGGGTGTTGCGCACGCAGACGGCTTCGCACAGGTTCTCGGTGGGGCAGACGCGGGCACACATGCCGCCCAAGGGGTTGCTGTCCAGAATGGTCTGGGCCGAGCCACGCAGGTTGCCATCGGCAATGCGCTTGATGAAAGACGGCACATCAATGCTGGTGGGGCAGGCGGTAGCGCAGGGGGCGTCATAGCAATACAGGCAGCGTTCGGCTTCCAGCAGGGCTTGCGACGCGGTGAAGCGCGGGGTGGCGTCGGCAAAGCGTTTGGCGTATTCCTCGGTAGCGAGGCGGCCTGCACGAACGTCGGCGGGAGAAGAAGAGGGGGTGGACACGCTGGCAACTCCTTAAAAAACTGACCGTTTGGTCAAGTCATGAGATGCATGCTAGCAATCCACGTGCCACGCTGTAACTAGGGGTTTGCACCATAAAACCAGCCGTTTGTCGGCCGATAGGGGTGCCGCAGACCTCACGCTGGTGCATGGCGATCCAGTTTGGGGAGCAGAGTCATCGCGCCTCAATGCGCTGGGGCGAACACCGATGTCGGCCGCGGAGCGGAAATGCCCTCGGCGCTTGCTTGGCGCTCTTTGTGCTCTAGTGCGTGTCAGTGGTGCACACGGACTGGAGCCATTCGCTGAACAGCTCCACGGCGGGGCCGGCCTCGGTGTTTTCCGGCAGCACCAAGTAGTAGTGCCGCTCACCGGGCAGTGGGGCAGGGTGCGCGAGCACCAGCTCACCCCGGGCGAGCTCTGCCTCTATCAACAGGCGGGGCACCAAGGCCACGCCCATGCCGTAGGCGGCCGCCGACGAGGCCATGGAGAACTGCTCGTACCGCGCCCCTGCAAACGCGTTGGGTGCTTCAACGCCTTGCGCTGAAAACCAGCTTTGCCAGCTGTCGGGCCGGGTGCTTTGTTGCAGCAAGGGCAGCAACGCCACTTCTGCCGCACTCAATGCCTTTCGCCCGCGCAGCAAGGCCGGGCTGCACACGGCAACCACCTGTTCTTGCAGGAGCCGGTAGCAGCGCGTACCCGCCCAATGGCGGATTTGCAACTCCGTGCACGCGAAGATGGCTGCGTCGAACGAGGTGTCGTTGAACAGAAACGGGTGTGTGCGAGTCTCGATGTGCACGACGGTGTTGGCGTGCTGGGCATGAAAGTCGGGCAAGCGCGGCAAGAGCCAACGCGCTGCAAAAGTGGGAACGCTGGCCAATTGCACCGCGCCACCATGGCCTCGGGTGGACATCAGGTCCAAGGTGTCCTGCTCCAGCCCGCGCAGCCAGGAAGCAACTTGGGTGGCGTAGCGCGTGCCCGCACTCGTCAGCGCCACACCATGCCGTGTACGGCGGAACAGCGCCATCCCCACCAACTCTTCGAGCGTAGTGATCTGCCGCGAAATGGCGCTTTGGGTGAGCGAAAGCTCTTGCGCCGCGCGGGTGAAGCTCTCGTGGCGCGCCGCAGCTTCGAAACACAGCAGGGCTTGGGTGGCAGGTATCTTGCGTCGCATGGGTGGCTTAAGTCGCTGGGTTACGGAGGGCTGTCAGGTCGCGGACGTGCTGTGCGTCGAGGCGGGCGGCTGTAAGTTGCTGTTCATCGAGGGTGGCGATCACTAGCGACTCATCTCGGCCTGCTTGAGCGAGGGTCGCGCCATCAGGCCCGGCCACCACGCTCAAACCACCGTATTGCAGTGCGCCCTCGGGGCCGGTGAAGTTGGCGTAGGCCACAAATAGCTGGTTCTCATACGCTCGCACTGGCACCAGCGAGCGGGCCACAAAGTCGTAGTCCGCCATGTTGGCCGTCGGTACCACAATCAGGTCTGCACCTGCAAGCGCGAGTGCCCGGGTGGCTTCGGGAAACTCCACGTCGTAGCAAATCAGCATGCCAACCTTCCAGCCATGGAAGTCGAAAGTACGAGCGCTTTGCGCTTCGGCGGCAAATTGGCTGCGGTCGAGATCGCCGAACAAATAGGCCTTGCGGTAGTTCAGGCAGCGACTGCCCGACGCATCGATCCATTGGGCTGCGTTGTACACGCGGCCGTCCGCGCCACGCTCGGGGTAGCCGTACACCACCGCCACTTGGTGGCGTTGTGCAATGCCGGCCACGGCTTCGGCCCAGGCCCCGTCTGCCGCTTGGGCCAGGCTCTGCACGGCCGGCGCACCAATGGCGTAACCCGTGGTGAACATCTCCGGGCACACCAGGAGTTGTGTTCCTGCACTGGCGGCCTCGCGGGCTGCTGCTTCCAGCCGCTCCAGATTGCCCGGCACATCCAGCGGAGCGGGCGCACATTGCCACAGTGCCAACTTCAGAGGTACACACATGGCAGTCATTCGGGGAGCGCAATCGGCCCCAAGGTGTCAAACACATCACCGGGGCCGGGGTTGGCGGCATTGGTGTGACCGCCCAGATGTTGCACGATGCCCCACACCGCGTTCAGGGACGTCTGCACCGCCCCCTCTACCCATGCGGGTGTCCACGAGACGTCATCCCCTGCAATGAAGATGCCGCGTTGTTGCTGCGGCAAATCGTCTTGCTTGAAGTGGGCGTACATGCGCTGGTTGTAGCGGTAGTGCCCCGGCAATGCGCCTTTGAAAGCGCCCAGAAAGTAGGGGTCGGCCTCCCAGGACACACAAATCGGGTCCCCGATGATGTGGCTGGCAATGTCCACCTTGGGGTAGATCTTTTTGAGGGCCTGCAGGGCCAGCTTGACGCGTTTTTCAGGAGTTTGCGGCAGCATCTTGAGGGCGTCACCCATCCAGGCATAAGACAGACATATCACCGCAGGTTTGTCCAGCCCATTGTCAAACAAATAGGTGCCGCGGGTCAGCCGGTCGGTGAGCGTCATGCTCATCACATCGCGGCCGGTTTCCGGGTCTTTGTCTTTCCAAAATGGCCGGTCCACCATGACAAAGGTCTTGCTGGATTGCATGTAGCGGGTGCGGTCCAGCGCCATCCACATCTTGTGCGAGAACAACGATTCTTCGACCGCAATCTGGGTGGTGAGTAGCCAGCTCTGGCACGTGGTCAGTACCGCGTTGTAGTGGCGCGTGTCGCCCCAGGTGTCGGTGACGGCGAGTCGGCCATCGGCCGCGCGGGCAATGGCGGCTACACCCGCACGGGTCGCGCCGCTGTGCAGGCTTTGCAAGGTAGTGCCTGCCGGCCAGTGCGCCAGCTGGGTCGGGGCGTGGCGCCACAGGCCGTGAGGCACCTGGTCGGCCCCGCCGACGATGAGCCGCTGGTTGTCATCGCAGTTGGTTAGGACTACTCTCAGGATCTCCAGCATGGAATTGGGGAAGTCCGAGTCCCAACCGCCGGTGCCAAAACCCACCTGACCAAAAACTTCCCGGTGATGGAAGGACAGCTTGGCAAAGGCCTTGGAGTTGGCGATGAAGTCGTAAAACGTACGGTCATCCCAAAGCGGTACCAGCGCATTCCACATGCACTTGAGGGCAGGCACATCCCGGTTGCGAATAGCGTTTTGCATGTCGCTGAACCGTGCATCGACTTCGAGTGCCTGGGCCCAGGCCTCCGCCACCTCTTTGAAGATCGGCGGCAGGTCTTGCAAGCTGCGTGCGTAGTGGGTGTTGCCCTCCAAGTCAATGACTGTGCTGCCCGAAGCGGGCGTCAGGGGGTTGGGGAAGTCCCGGGTCTCCAGGCCCAGCAGGTGGACGTAGTGGTAGAACGCGGTGCCCGAGACCGGAAAGCGCATGCCGCCCAGTTCCGCCACCACATCTTGCGTACCCTCAAACACTTGCGAGCGCAGCCGCCCGCCCATCTTGGACGCCTCATAAATCACCGGCTTGAGGCCCAGCTTCATCAGCTCGTAGGCGGCGACCATGCCGGCCATGCCGGCTCCGACGATGGCCACCTCCTCGCCCAAGCGGTGTGCGGGGAGCTGGCCGAGCCCGTCGGGGTGGGCGATCCAGTCGTCAAACGCGAAAGGGAAATCCGGACCGAAGATGGTGACCGGTTTGCGCACATCTGGTGCTGTTGTCGTGGTGCTGTTGTTGCCCATGGAATTGCTCTCCAAATTGGCGCGGACTATGTCATAGGTATGCACTGCACGCAATATATGGGTTTCAAAGCGTCAAAAAATGGGTTTTTTTGGATTTAAAAATGAGCTAAATGCATGCCTGTGTGCAAAACGCTTGCTTGCGCAGGCACTATGCAGGGGCTACGATCCCTGCATTCCTTTCTTCTGCCGGAGCACTCCATGAGCCACGCCGCCTTCAATTGGCAAGACCCCTTTTTGCTGGACAGCCAACTCTCTGACGACGAGCGCATGGTGCGCGATGCCGCCGCTGCCTACTGCCAGGACAAGTTGCTCCCCCGCGTGACCCAAGCCTTCCGGGACGGCAGCACCGACCCCGCCATATTCCGGGAAATGGGTGAGTTGGGTCTCTTGGGTCCCACGATTCCCGAGCAATACGGCGGCCCCGGCTTGAACTACGTGGCCTATGGCCTGATCGCCCGCGAAGTTGAGCGGGTGGACAGTGGCTACCGCAGCATGATGAGCGTGCAGTCCTCGTTGGTGATGGTGCCTATTTTCGAGTTCGGCACCGAGGCCCAGCGCCAGAAGTACCTGCCCAAGCTGGCCACCGGCGAATGGATAGGTTGCTTCGGGCTG
The DNA here is from genome assembly GCA_027488985.1 of Comamonadaceae bacterium. Taxonomy (GTDB): domain Bacteria; phylum Pseudomonadota; class Gammaproteobacteria; order Burkholderiales; family Burkholderiaceae_C; genus Allorhodoferax; species Allorhodoferax aquaticus. The sequence goes on from JAIYAR010000002.1 coordinate 71,082, forward strand.
ACCGAACCCGACCATGGCTCCGACCCCCAGAGCATGGCCACCCGTGCCCAAAAAGTGGCAGGCGGGTTCAAGCTCTCTGGCAGCAAGATGTGGATTAGCAACAGCCCGATCGCTGACGTGTTTGTGGTCTGGGCCAAAGAGGTCAGCGAGGCCGGCGCGGTGGGACCCATCCGTGGCTTTGTGCTGGAAAAAGGCATGGCAGGCTTGTCCGCTCCGGCCATCCACGGCAAGGTGGGCCTGCGCGCCAGCATCACCGGCGAGATCGTGATGGACGGCGTGTTCGTGCCCGAAGAAAACGCCTTTCCGGAAATCCGCGGACTCAAGGGCCCGTTTACCTGCTTGAACAGTGCGCGCTACGGCATTGCCTGGGGCGCTCTGGGTGCGGCTGAAGATTGCTGGACCCGCTCCCGCCAATACACCCTGGATCGCAAGCAGTTCGGCCGCCCCTTGGCTGCCAACCAGCTGATCCAGAAAAAGCTGGCTGACATGCAAACCGAAATCGCGCTTGGCCTGCAAGGCTGCCTGCGCCTGGGTCGCATGAAAGACGAAGGCACGGCGGCGGTGGAAATCACCTCCATCCTCAAGCGCAACTCCTGCGGCAAAGCCTTGGACATTGCGCGCATGGCCCGCGACATGATGGGTGGCAACGGCATCAGCGACGAATTCGGGGTGGCGCGCCACTTGGTGAACCTCGAGGTGGTCAACACCTATGAAGGTACGCACGATATCCACGCCCTGATTTTGGGCCGGGCCCAGACAGGCATTGCCGCGTTCGCCAACTGATATCCACTAGCGGCCCGTGTTCGTGGGGCCGCGGTGGGCATCGCATAAACTCCGGCGGGTCTGAACCACCTGCCTGAACCCGCATGACCACCACCATCGCCTCCCCTTCCAGCAGCGAACCTGTGACGCTGCTGGACGTGGCCCGCGTGGCGGGGGTTTCCCCGAGCACCGTCTCCCGCATCCTGAACGGCACCGCCCGTGTGGCCCCGGCCAAACGCGAAGCGGTGGAAGCGGCGATCGCCCAGCTCAAGTTCCGCCCCAATATCTTTGCCCGCAGCCTGAAGACCGGCATCACCATGACGGTGGGGGTGCTCACCCAGTCCATTGAAAGCCAGTTCTATTCACGTGCGCTCAAGGGCATCGAGGTGGGGCTGGAGGCCAGCGGCCACTCTCCCATCATCGTGAGCGGCCACTGGAATGCTCAGACCGACGTGGCCAGCCTGAAGCTACTGACCTCGCGCCGCGTTGATGGCGTCATCATCCTGACCAGTGACATTGCCGATGAGGACGTGCTGGACGTGGCCAAGCAACAGCCGGTGGTCATTACCGAGCGGGACTTGGAAGGGCCCAACCTGCGCTCCATCCATGTCGACCAGAAGTTCGGTGGCTATCTGGCTACCCGCCATTTGCTGGCGTTGGGCCACACCCGCATTGCCCACATTGCCGGTGTCGAGAACCGCGCCGATGCGCAAGGCCGTTACCTGGGTTATCTGGAGGCCCATGCAGAGGCCGGTGTGGAGCCGGACCCGCGCCTGCTGGTGCGCGGTAACTTTACCGACAAAGGCGGCCATGCCGCAGTGCAACGCTTGATCGAGAGCGGGGTTTCGTTCACTGCCATCTTTTGCGCCAATGACGACACCGCGCTCGGCGCGCGGCTTGCGCTCTACCAGCGGGGTCTGCGTGTGCCGGAAGACGTGTCGCTGGTCGGCTTTGACGACATGCCCACCTCCAGCTTCATGACCCCACCGCTCACCAGCGTGCGCCAGCCGGTGTACGAAGTGGGCTTGTATGCAGCCCGCATGCTGCTCGACATGATGGGCTACCCCGCAGAGTCGGTGCAATTGCCCCCGCTGGAGCTCATGGTGCGCGAGACCACCCGAAAATGGCAGGCTTGAATCAGGCCTGAATCAGTAGGTCCCCAAAATGCAGACGTAAAAAAGGCCCGTGGGCCTTTTTTGTTTAGCGCTTGCGCTGACTGGCGATGAACGCCCGGTAGCGCAAGGCACTGTCTTTCAGGGTGCGATGCTGGGTGGCGTAGTCCACGTGCACCAGCCCGAAGCGTTTGTCATAGCCGCAGGCCCACTCAAAGTTGTCCATCAGGCTCCAGTAAAAGAAGCCGCGCACATCCACACCGGCGGCCATGGCTTCGTGCAGTGCCTGCAAGTGGGTCTGCATATAGGCCTGGCGGCCGGGGTCGTTGACCCGGCCATCGACCACCTTGTCGGCCTCTGCAAATCCGTTTTCCGTGATGTAAATCGGTGGCAGGGTGTAGTCGCGGTGAATGCCTTGCAGCAGGTCAGAGAGGCCCTGCGCGTAGTTTTCCCAGCCCATGTCAGACACGCCATCCTTGTTGGGCGCAGGCACCGGTGGTGTGCTGGTGCTGGCCCAGATGCGGGTGTAGTAGTTGATACCCAGAAAGTCCAAGGGCTGGGCAATGATGTCGAAGTCACCGTCCTGGATGTTGTCGGGCTGCGCCAGCTCAGGGCCTTGGGGGTAAGCCTTCTTGAAGATCGGGTCCATGTACCAGCGCACAAAGCGGTCGTACTCGCGCTGGGCGCGGGCCTGGTCCGCCGGGCTGTCGGTGGCCGCCGTGGTGGGCGACTGGTTCAGCACGATCCCCAGCGGTGCTTTCACGCCCACAGCGCGCATCGCCTGTAGCGCGAGCCCGTGCGAGAGCAACAGATGGTGGGACACGCGCAGCATGGCGGGCACGTCTTTCTTGCCGGGGGCAAACACGCCCTGGTCGTACCCCAGGGTGGCGGTGCACCAGGGTTCGTTGTGGGTGGCAATGCTGGCGACGCGGTCGCCCAATAGTCTGCCCATGCGTTCGGCATAGTCGGCAAAGCGGTAGGCGGTGTCGCGGGCCTCCCAGCCTAGCTGCAAATCCTGCAGGCCCTGCGGCAAGTCCCAGTGGTAGAGAGTGGCAAACGGGGCGATGCCGCGCTTTAACAAGCCGTCGACCAAACACTCATAGAAGTCCAGGCCTTGGGTGTTCCATGCGCCATAGCCCAGCGGTTGCACCCGGGACCAGGCGATCGAAAAGCGGTAGCTGTCCACGCCCAGGCTTTGGATCATGTCGAGGTCGGATTCGAGGCGGTTGTAGTGGTCGCAGGCCACATCACCGGTGTCACCGTTCACCACTTTGCCGGGTGTTTTGGAAAAGGTGTCCCAGATGGAGGGTGCACGCCCGTCTTGTGCGGCAGCGCCTTCAATTTGGTAGGAGCTGGTGGCCACGCCCCAGCGAAAGTCGGCAGGAAAGTCGGGCAGGGGGAATGTCTCTGGAAGGGTCACGTTGCGTCCTTGCATTATATTCATTTGAAATCGTTTTCAAGTGCGAATTTTACGGGTGAAACAGCCCCTGTCAATCCGGCCTCGCGCGCTACCATGGTCTTCCTTCATTCAGGCTCCGGTATGACCTCACCCACTTCAAGCTCTATTCCTCACTCGCAGCAGCAGGGCGCGCTTTCGCACCTCAAAGTGCTGGACTTGTCCCGTGTGCTGGCCGGCCCATGGTGCACCCAGATGCTCGCCGACATGGGAGCTGATGTGATCAAGGTAGAGCGCCCGCTGGCCGGGGACGACACGCGCCATTGGGGGCCTCCCTTCATGCCGAGCGCAGATGGTCATCCCACGCAAGATGCCACCTACTTCACCGCCTGCAACCGGAACAAGCGCTCCATCACCATCGACATGGCCAAGGCGGAAGGGCAGGCTTTGATCCGCCAAATGGCAGTCCAGAGCGACATTCTGGTAGAGAACTTCAAGGTGGGTGGCCTCGCCCACTACGGCCTGGACTACGCCAGCCTCAAGGCTCTGAACCCCCGGTTGATCTACTGCTCCATCACCGGTTTCGGCCAAACCGGTCCCTATGCCGAGCGGGCGGGCTACGACCTGATGATCCAGGCCATGAGCGGCATGATGAGCATCACGGGCCGCGCTGACGGTGAACCCGGTGGCGGCCCGCAGCGGGCGGGCGTGGCCATCACCGATGTGTTCACCGGCATGTATGCCACCAGCGCCATCCTCGCTGCGGTGGAAATGCGCCACCGCACCGGCGAAGGCCAGCACATCGACATGGCGCTGCTGGATGTGGGCATGGCCATTCTGGCCAACCAGGCAGCGGGTTACATCAACACCGGTGCCGAGCCCCAGCGCATGGGCAACGCTCACCCCAGTCTGGTGCCTTATCAAGATTTCCCCACCCTCGGCGGCGCCATGTTGCTGGCCATCGGCAACGACGGCCAGTTCGCCCGCTTCTGCCAGGCCGCCGGCCGCCCCGAATGGGCGCAGGACGCGCGCTTCACCACCAACACCCGCCGTGTGGAAAACCGCACCACGTTGATCCCGCTGATGATGGAAGTCACCCGCACCCGCAGTACGGATGCTTGGATTACCTTGCTGGAAGACAAAGCCGTGCCCTGCGGGCCCATTAACACCCTGGAGCGGGCCTTTGCAGACCCCCAGGTGCAAGCGAGGGGTTTGATAAAAAATCAGGCTCTAGCCCCCATAGGATGTGCGCGAGCTGCTACTGAATCCATAGCAACTGCAGGTTACGAGAGCATCCGTACCGTCGCCAGCCCGATCCGCCTATCGGCGGCGCCGGTGCAACTGCGCTATCCCCCGCCAGCCTTGGGCGAACACACGCAAGCGGTGCTGGCAGAGCTGGGGCTTGATGCAACGCAAATACAAGACCTGCAGACCCGTGGCATCGTCTGACCTCAACCTCGGCTACAGTGACCAAGCGCGATAGCCGAAAACAACACGTCGTGGAGCCGCTATGAAACATCATCGCCAATGGCTGTTCGCTGCAGCCGCCAGCCTGTCTATCGCAGCTGCGGTGCCTTCTTTTGCGCAAGACACACCGGTCTACCGCTTTTCTCCGGTGAACCAATATGGCCTGGAGCTCACGGCCCGCTATTGGAACCCCATCATGGAGTACATCACCGCCAAGAGCGGGGTGAAGCTGCAACTCAAAATCGGCCGTACTTCGGCAGACACCACGGCTTACGTGCTGGCCAATGAGGTGGAGTTCGTGTTTTCCAACCATCTCTTCAGCCCGGAGCGCGACCATCTTGGATGGAAGGTTTTCGGGCGCCGCCAAACGCCTCCCATCCACAGCCAGATTGTGGTGATGGCAGACTCTCCCACCAGGAAAATCGAAGAGCTGGCCAACCAGCCGGTCGCTTTCCCCGGTCCGGAGGCGTTGGTGGCCTACAAATTCAGCTACGCCCAACTCATCAACCGCAAAGTGCCGGTAGAGGTGGTCTTTGGCGGCAATATGGACGGCGCCTTCGCACAGCTCACTAGCGGAAAGGTCAAGGCTGTAGGTGCAAATTCCCAACTGACAGAAGGCTGGGCCAAGCGCGAGGGCAAAAAAGTCCGGGTGCTATGGCAGTCCGAGCCGCTGTATGACCTTGCTCTGATGGCTTCCCGTAATGTCCCGGAAAAAGACCTCAAAGCCGTGAGCACAGCGTTTGCAGAGATGGGTCAGGACGTTCAGGGCGTGAAGATCCTTGCCGCATCAGGCAACCTCGTGGGCTTGTTGCCCACCGCCAGCTTTGTAGCCTCGAATGGCAGCGAATACAGCAGCTACCGCAACTTCTACAAAACCGCACCCCCCAGCTTGCGCTGAATGCCATCCGGGCCTCACCTTCCAGTCTTCAGACCATGCCCGCGCGAATTCTGGACCGGTTGACCCCTGCTACGCTGACCAATCGCGTCTTTGCGATCTACACCGCCACGCTATTGTTCTTTGTGGCCGGCGGGCTGGTTGCATTCATCAGCTACGAATTCCGCAAGCAGATTGAAGAGACCCAGTCCTCCTCGGTCATGCTTATCGAGGTGGTGGCCCAGTCGGTGCAGGACAGCGTCCTCATCGGAGACTACGACACCGTCAAACGCATCCTTGATCGGGGCGTGCAGGGCTCGGTGTTTGCGACAGCCATGTTCAAAGATACGGGAGGTGCAAGCGTTGTCGCCCGGAGCCGTACCGTCGCAGACAGCAGTACCCCGAAATTCATTGCGGACTGGGTCAAGCTGCGCCTTGATGATGTGAATCGCCCGCTCAGCATCGGTGGCAAAGACTATGGCCTCTTGCGCTTGGAATACGACGCCAACCTCGTGGCCGAGGACTTGTGGTCTATCACGGTGCTGGTGCTCGCGATCGGGTTGGTGAGCTTGATTGTCGGCTTGTTGTTGATCCGTTGGGCCCTGAACCACTGGCTGGGCGGACTGGAAAAACTGCGCAAAGTGGTGCAGACCCTGGGCACCGGCTCGGGCCAGACCGAAACCCTGGTGATCGAGGGCGCCCCGGCTGAAATCCAGAGCCTGGTCAGCATGTTCAACCAGACCGCGGCGCTGGTGCGCGAGCGCGAGGGCAGCCGCGCCGCCTTGGAGCAAGCCAAACTGGCCGCCGAAAAAGCCCGCCACACCGCGGAGCAGGCGAGCTTGGCCAAGAGCCAGTTTCTGGCCAATATGAGCCACGAATTGCGCACCCCTATGAATGCGATTCTGGGCATGCTGCAGTTGCTGGAAGGCACCGAACTCACCGACAAGCAGCGCAGCTATACCCATAACACCGCCAGCGCCGCCCGCTCCTTGCTAAGCCTGCTGAACGACATTCTGGATTTTTCCAAAGTCGAGGCCGGCAAGATGACGCTGGACCCACGTCCCTTCCGCACCGACCAGCTTCTGCGGGACCTGTCGGTCATCCTCTCAGCGAATGTGGGTGCCAAGACCATTGAGGTGCTGTTTGATGTGGGCACCACCGTCCCAAAAGCGCTGGTCGGGGACGACATGCGCTTGCAGCAAGTGCTGATCAACCTTGGCGGCAATGCGGTCAAGTTCACGGACCAGGGCGAAGTGATCATCCGACTGCGCCTGATGTCCACCCAGGGCGATAAAGCACTGATTGAGTTTGCGGTGCAGGACACCGGCATCGGCATTGCCACGGAAAACCAGGGCCATATCTTCAGCGGATTCTCGCAGGCTGAAGCCTCCACCACCCGCCGCTTCGGAGGCACCGGTCTGGGGCTTGCCATCTGCCAGCGTTTGGTGGGCCTGATGGGCGGAACCCTTGAGGTGGACAGTGTGCCGGGCAAGGGCAGCAATTTCCACTTTACCGTCCCCTTGCAGATAGCGCCCCCTGCCATCGGACTCGCTGCCGTAGTGCAGCGCCACCCCTTGGCCGCGCAGAAAGCGCTGGTGGTGGACGACAACCCGGTGGCCCGCGCGCTCCTGCTGACCATGACACGATCATTGGGTTGGGAGGTCGATGTGGCAGACGGCGGCCCACAGGCGCTGGAGCAAGTGCAAGCTGCTCAAGGTGCCGGGCAACCTTATCAGGTGATTTTCATGGACTGGCGTATGCCCGATTGGGACGGTTGGGAGACCACCCGCCGCATCCGGGCAGCGACGCCAACCGGCAGCCCGCTCATCCTGATGGTCAGCGCCAACGGCCGCGCCATGATGGCCGAGCGCACCGCGGACGAGCAGGCTTTGCTGAATGGCTTTCTGGTCAAGCCGGTGACGGCCTCCATGCTGCTGGACGCAGTCATGGATGCGCAGGCGGCGAGCACCAAGGCCGCTACTGGCGTCAACCCCGCCGCCCCGCAAGCGGTCCACAAGCCCAAACGTCTGGACGGCATGCGCTTGCTGGTGGTGGAAGACAACAAGATCAACCAACTGGTGGCCAAGGGCCTGCTCAAGCAGGAAGGCGCGGAGGTGACGCTCGCCGACAACGGACAGCTCGCCGTGGAGCTGCTCACCGCGAAGCCAGATGCCTTCGAGGCCGTGCTGATGGACGTGCAAATGCCGGTGATGGATGGCTACGAAGCCACCCGTGCCCTGCGCACCCTGCCGGTGTTTGCCGACTTGCCCGTGATCGCAATGACGGCTAATGCCATGGCCTCAGACCGCGAGGCCTGCCTGGCCGCTGGCATGAACGACCATGTGGGCAAACCCTTTGAGCTTGACCACCTGGTGCGCACCCTTCTGCACTTCACCGGTCGGCCCGGGCTTTAAGCCGGCTTGCCCAGTTCTTCCCAGCGCTCCAGCGCGGCCATCAATTCCTCGTCGATCTGAGCGTTGCGGGCCGTCAAAGCCAGCGCTCGGGCGTTGTCTTTGGCAAACAGGCTGCCGTCTGCCAGGGCATCGGCAATGTCTTTTTGCTCAGCCTCCAGCGCGGCAATGGCGGACGGCAGACCGTCGAGCTCGCGCTGCTCCTTGAAGCTCAACTTGCGGGCTTTGGCGGGGGCCGGTGCTGAAGGTGCAGTGGCGCTGACCTTGGCGGTGGCTTGCTCCTGCTTTTGTAGCTGCTCGCGCTCATAGTTAAAAGGCTTGGCAGTGGTTTTGCCTTGCGCAGCAGCAATGTCGTTGGCGCGCTTGGTCTGGATTAGCCAGTCGCTCACGCCGCCTTCGTACTCACGCCACTTCGCATCACCCTCGTAGGCGATGGTGCTGGTGACCACGTTGTCCAGGAAGGTCCGGTCGTGGCTGACGAGGAAGACGGTTCCGTCGTAGCTTTGCAGCAGGTCTTCCAGTAGCTCCAGGGTGTCGATGTCCAGGTCGTTGGTGGGTTCGTCCAGCACCAGCACGTTGGCCGGGCGGGCAAACAGGCGCGCCAGCAACAAGCGGTTGCGTTCGCCACCTGACAAGGACCGCACCGGGGAGGTGGCGCGGGCCGGAGAGAACAAAAAGTCGCCCAAGTAGCTCTTGACGTGCTTGCGCTGGTTACCGATCTCGATCCACTCCGAGCCGGGGCTGATGAAGTCTTCCAGCGTCGCGTCCAGGTCCAGCGCATTGCGCATCTGGTCGAAATAGGCCACCGTGACGTTGGCACCCAGGCGCACCGTGCCCCAGGGGCTGTGGCCGGGTTCGGGTTTGGGTGCGTTGGCCGGTGCCGGGTCGGGCCTGTGCTCGCCCAGAATGAGCTTGAGCAAGGTGGTCTTGCCGGCGCCGTTCGGGCCGAGCAGGCCGATCTTGTCGCCGCGCAGGATGGTGGCGGTGAAGTCCTTGACGATCACGCGGTCGCCGAAGGTCTTGCTCACATGCACCATCTCGGAGACCAGCTTGCCGCTCTTGTCGCCGCTGTTGACGTCCATGTTGACGCTGCCCACCACTTCGCGGCGGGCTTCACGGGTGGCGCGCAGCTCTTGCAGGCGGTTGATGCGGGCGGTTGCGCGGGTGCGGCGCGCTTCCACGCCCTTGCGGATCCACACCTCTTCCTGGGCCAACAGCTTGTCGGCCTTGGCGTTGATGACCGCCTCTTGCGTCAGCTGCTCTTCCTTCTGGGTCAGGTAGGCGGCGAAGTTGCCGGGGTAGCTCATGAGCTTGCCGCGGTCCAGCTCGACGATGCGGGTGGCCACGTTGTCCAGGAAGGAGCGGTCGTGGGTGATGGTGATGATGGAGCCCTTGAATTCCTTGAGCAGGCCTTCCAGCCATTCGATCGAGTCCAGGTCCAGGTGGTTGGTCGGTTCGTCAAGCAGCAACACATCAGGCTGAGCGACTAGCGCCTGGGCCAGGGCCACGCGCTTCTTGGTTCCGCCTGAGAGCGAGTTAACGATGGACTCGGGATTCAGATGCAGGCGTTGCAGAGTCTCATTGACCCGTTGTTCCCAGTTCCAGCCATCTAGTGTTTCGATCTCGCTTTGCATGGCGTCCAGATCGCCTTCGCCCGCACAATACTGCTCAATCAGGCCAATCACGCGCTCCAGACCTGCGCGGACAGCTACGAAAATCGTAGCGTCTGCATCGAGTTGCGGCTCCTGCGCCACATAGGAAATACGGGTGCCGGTCTGTACTTGCAGCGTGCCGTCGTCGGGCTTTTCCATACCGCCCAGAATTTTGAGCATGGAAGATTTGCCGGCGCCGTTGCGGCCAATGAGGCCGACGCGCTCCTGCGTTTCGAGGGAAAAGTCAGCGTGGTCGAGGAGGGGGACATGCCCGAATGCCAGCTGGGCGTCAAGAAGGGTAATAAGTGCCATGTGGGCCCGATTATCCCAGTACGGCTGTGACAGTTGCCCAGGGAGCCTGGATGGCGCTGGCGCGCCGGGGTCAAATGACGCGGTTGCGGCCCCGCTGCTTGGCGAGGTAGAGCGCTTTGTCTGCCTCGGTGTACAAGCTGTCGAACTCCCGCTCTTCGTCTGCCGTGGTGCTGGACAAACCGATGCTCGCGGTGACAGCAATGCGATGGCCTTCCCAGCGCACGTCGCTCTGCTCCAGCCGCTGGCGGATCTTCTCTGCGATTTTGCGGCCGGATTCGGCAGTGGTGTGAGGCAACAGCACGATGAATTCCTCGCCCCCCAAGCGGCCCACCAGGTCGGTGCTGCGCACCGTGTTCACCATGTTCTGCGCTACGTTTCGCAGTACGGCATCGCCAGCAGGGTGCCCCCAGGTGTCATTCACGCGCTTGAAATGGTCCAAATCCAGCAACAGGATGGTGGTGGCGCTGCCTTGGCGCTTGGCGCGCTTGAGCTCATTGGTGCTGAGCTCGACAAAAGTATTGCGGTTGAACAGGCCGGTCAGGCCGTCCTGGCGGGTCAGCCGCTCCAGCTCACGCTGCTTGAGTTGTAACTCGGCGTGGGCCTTTTCCAGCTGGTGTTTCTGGACTGCGATGGTGGTGAACTTGCGCCACATCAGCACCGACAGGCAGAACCCGATGGCACACACGGCCAAACCATTGATACGGTTGGAAAGCAGAATGTCCGGGTTGTGTTGGGTGAAGCCAATCAGCCAACTGAAGGCCAGGCAGGCCACCGAATACAGGATGGCAGCCATTTGGGGGCGCAGGTAGATCGTCAGGCTACTCACGATGCAGGCAATGAAAAATGGGGTGATCGCCGCGGTGATCCATTGGTCAATCGCAGTGATCAGTATGGAAAAGCCTATACAGATCGCGATGGAGAATACAGGCAACCAGCGACCGGGCCACGAGCGGTGTCTGTGTTCCAAAGGGCGACCGGCCAACCCGCAGGCCGCAAGGGCGATGCCCATGCCCGTGTGGGTGAAGAGTTGCCACAACTTCCAACGGTACGCGGGATCACCGTCCGCCGCGCTCAGTACCAACCAAAGAAAAATCAGAGCGAACAAGCCGTTCAAGGCCGCGGCAACGGGGCTCAGGAGTCGGGTGCGGTGCAAATTGCTGGCATGCGCCTCATCGAGTACCAGGGCGTACTCGGTATTCCAGCGCTCCATGGTGTGGCGCAAATCGCGGACGGTGTAGGTGTTCATGCTCTGGCGATGCACTGTAGCAGAGCAGGCGCTTTTTGCCGCATGCTGCATGTGAAGGCGCGCTCGGGCAGAATCAGCAGGCCATCTTTGCAGCAGCGCTGCGACAGCAGAAGGAAGCCTATGTCCACACCCATCATTCCACGTGCCCACGATCTGGGCGGCGGATTTACCGTGCGCCGTGTGCTGCCTTCGGTGCAGCGCCAGGCCATTGGTCCTTTTGTCTTTTTTGACCACTTCGGCCCGGTGACTGCCTACCCGGGCGACAACCATGACGTGCGCCCCCACCCCCATATCGGGCTGGCGACAGTGACCTATCTGTTTGAAGGTGCCATGATGCACCGCGACTCGACCGGCGTGGTGCAACGCATAGAGCCCGGCGCCATCAACTGGATGACCGCGGGGCATGGCATCGTGCATTCCGAGCGCACCCCCGATGACCTGCGCGATGTGAGCCGCAACAGCCACGGCTTTCAGCTCTGGGCCGCGCTCCCCGCAGAACATGAAGAAGATGCACCCGCGTTCTCGCACACCCCGGCCAGCGATATTCCGGTCGTGACCCTGCCGGGCGCCACTGTGCGGGTGCTGGTGGGCAGCGTGTTCGGGGTGACTTCGCCGGTTGCGACTCTTTCGCCTACTTTGTATCTGGCCATCGAGTTGGAGGCCGGTGCTTCGGCCACGGTGCCTGCCGCCGCCGTGGAGCGGGGCATTTACAGTGTGGACGCAGACGTGTCAGTAGATGGCGCGTCGTTGCCCAGCGGGCAAATGCTGGTGTTGGAGGAAGGCTCGGAGCCGGTCGTTCATGCTGCGCAAGCCACGCGCCTGATGGTGTTGGGGGGCACGCCACTGGGGCACCGCTTCATGGTCTGGAACTTCGTGTCCAGCCGCAAAGAGCGCATTCTTCAGGCCCAGGACGATTGGGAGGCGCAGCGCTTCCCTGCTGTACCGGGCGAAACCGAGTTCATCCCATTGCCGGCGCGGCGTCCCTGACTGTCGCGCTGTCTTCGGCTGCGCGGCGCATGGCGTGCGCCGCAATGTCGAGTGAGCGCAGGCGCAAGGCGGGGTCGTAGATGTCGCAGACCAACATTAGCTCGTCGGCACGGGTGGCGTCTGCCATCGCCAGCAGGCCTTGTTGCACGGTGTCCGGCCCACCGATCACGGCCTCACCCAGAAAGTCCTGGATGGCGGCCCGCGCATCCGGTGGGCACTGCTGCAGGAACTGCGGCTTGGGCGGAGGCAGGGCCCCGCGTTGCCCGGTCAGGATGCCGAGCACCCGCTGGTAAATGCTGCTGGCGAGCAGTTCGGCCTTTTCATCCGTCTCTGCCGCGACCAGCGGCACCCCCACCATCACATGCGGTTGGGCCAGCGATGCTGACGGTTTGAACAGGCTGCGGTACATCGCAATCGCCTGGTGCAGATAACGCGGTGCGAAGTGGGATGCGAACGCATAAGGCAGCCCCAAGTGGCCGGCCAGCTGGGCCGAATACAGGCTGGAGCCCAGCAGCCAGATGGGCACCTGCGTGCCTGCGCCGGGCATGGCGACCAACCTTTGCCCCGGTTGCAGGGGGGCCAGCAGCGCTTGCAACTCGGCCACATCGCGCGGGAAATCGTCTTCATGCTCCACCTTGTTGCGGCGCAGTGCCCGCATGGTGGTCTGGTCGGTGCCGGGGGCCCGGCCCAGCCCGAGGTCGATGCGGCCCGGGTACAGCTCAGCCAAGGTGCCAAAGGCTTCGGCCACGACCAGCGGCGCATGGTTGGGCAGCATGATGCCGCCCGACCCTACCCGGATGCGCTCGGTGCCGCCGGCAATATGACCCACCAGTACCGCGGTGGCAGAACTCGCGATGCCCGGCATGTTGTGGTGCTCTGCCAGCCAGTAGCGCTCAAACCCCAGCGCCTCTGCATGCTGCGCTGTGCGCAAGGCGATTTGCAGGGCCTGCCCCACCGTGCCGCCTTCGCGGACGGCAACCAGATCAAGCATGGACAGGCGGGGGAGGTGGTGTGTGGACATGCTGACATTGTCGTGAATGCTGCTTACCCGTGCTGGGGGTAGTCCGATTGGCCTATTGGTGCAATGCAACATAGGGTTAATACTAAGTTTGTCACACATTCACCAAGGGGGATTTATGAAGCTCAAGTCACTGCTTCTCGTCGCCATCACTGCCGGACCCGCTTGGGCCGTGCACGCTGCGGGACCCGAACTGCTTGCAGGGTCAGCCACCGATGGCAGCTCTGCAGCCTTGCTATTGGTCGGTCTGGGCTTGATGGCCACCATCGCCCGCCGCCGATTCAAGTAAATCGACGACCGGCTCCTTGGGAGCCGCTCAACAAAAAGGGCTTGTCAAACGACAAGCCCTTTTTGTTGGTGCAACGGTAAAGCACTGAACGAGGCAACCTGAGTTGCCCCGCTTTGCAGACCTAACGGCTGCTGGGGAAGCTGAACATCGCCCCCTCACGTACACCGGCCGAAGGCCAGCGCTGCGTGATGGTCTTGCGCTTGGTATAGAAGCGCACGGCATCCGGGCCATAGGCGTGCAGATCGCCGAACAGGCTGCGCTTCCAGCCGCCGAACGAGTGGTAAGCCACGGGCACGGGCAGCGGAACGTTGACGCCCACCATGCCGACCAGAATGTTGTCGGTGAAATAACGGGCTGCTTCGCCGTCGCGGGTGAAGATGCAAGTGCCGTTGCCGTATTCATGGGCATCGATCAGGTCCATCGCCTCTTGCAAGGTCTTGACGCGCACCACGCCGAGCACCGGGCCGAAGATTTCTTCCTGGTAAATCACCATGCCGGGCTTGACGTTGTCGAACAGGCACGGGCCCAAGTAATAGCCATCTTCATGGCCGGCCACCTTCAGGCCGCGACCGTCCACCACCAGCGTGGCGCCTTCTTTCACGCCCTGGTCCACATAGCCCTTCACCTTCTCAAAGTGCGGCTTGGTCACCAGCGGGCCCATGTCCATGCCGGGGGCAGTACCGGGGCCGACCTTCATCTTGGCAATCTCTGCCTTCAGGCCTTCAATCACGGCATCGGCAGTGGCGTCGCCCACCGCTACCACCAGCGGGATGGCCATGCAGCGCTCGCCGCAGGAGCCGTAGGCCGCGCCCATGAGCGCGTTGACCGCATTGGCCACATCTGCATCGGGCATGACCACCGCATGGTTCTTGGCGCCACCCAAAGCTTGCACACGTTTGCCGTGGGCGCAGCCGGTGGCATAGATGTACTCGGCAATCGGTGTGGAACCCACAAAGCTCACGGCCTTGACGCGGGGGTCAGTCAGCAGGGTGTCTACGGCCTCTTTGTCGCCGTTCACCACATTAAGCACACCGGGTGGCAGGCCGGCTTCGAGGGCCAGTTCGGCAATGCGCAGGGTGGAGCTGGGGTCGCGCTCGGAGGGCTTCAGGATGAAGGTGTTGCCACAGGCCACAGCCATGGGCCACATCCACAGCGGCACCATCGCGGGGAAGTTGAAAGGGGTGATGCCGGCGGTCACGCCCAGCGCCTGGAATTCGGACCAGCTGTCGATGGCGGGGCCCACGTTTTTGCTGTGTTCGCCTTTGAGCAGCTCAGGTGCGTAGCTGGCGTATTCGACGTTCTCAATGCCGCGCTGCAACTCGCCCGCCGCATCACTCAAGACTTTGCCATGCTCGGCGGTAATCAAGGCACACAGTTCGTCTGAATGCTTTTCCAGCAAAACTTTGAGGTTGCTCATCACGCGTGCACGCTTGAGCGGAGGCGTATTGCGCCAGGCTGGGAAAGCGGCTTGTGCGTTGGCAATGGCTTCTTCCACCGTTGCCTTGGGGGCCAGCAGCACGCGCTTTTCGGCTTGGCCGGTGGCGGGGTTGAAGACGTCCTGAGTGCGGTCGCCAGTGGTGATGATCTTGCCGCCGATGAGGTGGCCTACGGTAGGGAGTTGGGACATGAGGGGTTCAGGTATCAAAAAGGTTGCTGGCGCTCATGGAATGTGCGCCAGTAGCTATAAAAAGAATAGTAAAAGTGGGCTGGTTGATTATGCGGTTTCGTTGATGGCTTCGCCCAGTGCATTGACCAGGCTGTCGATTTCAGCCTCGGTGGTGATGAAGGGCGGTGCCAGTGCAATGCAGTCGCCGGCGTAGCGAACGTAGAAGCCCTTGTCCAGGCAACGCATCGCCACCTCGTAGGGACGTTTGGCGGGTTCGCCGGGCACCGCAGCCAGCGTGAAGCCGGCCGATAGGCCCAGGTTGCGGATATCGGTGATGTGCTTGGCCCCGCGCAGGCTGTGCACCGCTTTCTCGAAGTACGGGGCCAGTGCCGCTACGCGCTCGATCATGTTTTCTTTGACCAGAATATCCAGCGCAGCAATGCCGGCTGCGCAGGCTACGGGGTGCGCGGAGTAGGTGTAGCCGTGGGGGAATTCGAGCATGTAATCCGGGCCACCCTGCGCCATGAAAGTATCGTAAATCTCTTTCTTGGCTGCTACTACGCCCAAAGGCTGGGCTCCATTGGTGATTTGTTTGGCCGCATTCAGGATGTCGGGCACCACGCCAAAGTAAGCGGCTCCGGTGTATGCACCCAGACGACCGAAGCCGGTGATCACTTCATCAAAAATCAGCAGGATGTTGTTGGCCGTGCAGATTTCGCGCAGACGCTGCAGGTAGCCCACGGGAGGCACCACCACACCGGCCGAGCCGGACATGGGCTCCACAATCACGGCAGCAATGTTGGATGCGTCGTGCAGCGCAATCAGGCGCAACAACTCGTCGGCCATGTCGCCACCTTTTTCAGGCAGACCCTTGCTGAATGCGTTGCTTGCGAGCTGGGTGTGGGCCAGGTGGTCGGCTTCAATGCCTTGGCCGAAGGTCTTGCGGTTGGCGGGCAGGCCACCCACAGAGATGCCGCCGAAGTTCACGCCGTGGTAGCCCTTTTCGCGGCCGATCAGGCGGGTCTTGGTACCCATGCCCTTGGCGCGCCAGTAAGCCCGGGCCATTTTGAGCGCCGTGTCTGCCGACTCGGAGCCAGACCCGGTGTAGAACACATGGTCCAGACCCGAAGGCAGGAGCTCCACCACTTTGTTGGCCAGCTCAAAGGACAGAGGGTGTCCGAACTGGAAGGCGGGCGAAAAGTCCAGGGTGCTGATCTGCTTGCTCACTGCCTCAGTAATCTCGCGACGGCCGTGGCCCAGACCCGCGCACCACAGACCGGAAAGGCCGTCAAAAATTTTCTTGCCGTTGGAGTCGGTGAAATAGGCGCCCTGAGCGCTCACCATCATGCGGGGCTTGGCCTTGAAGTCGCGGTTGCCGGTAAAGGCCATCCAGTGCGACTCCATCCATTCACGGCTCATCGGGAAGGTAGATGTACTGGTGACGGCCTCGCCGGTGGCGGGAGCGCTGGTGTCATTGAGTTTCATGGGGAACTCCAGGGTGAAGGAAGATTGGGCTTGAAAAGGCGATGGTGGATTGTGAGGAGCTCTGATACTCTTATAAAGTAACAAATAGCACTATTTACTTCGCAATTCATGAAAGTAACTTTGACCCTCTCTTTCCCCCGGTGTACGCCAGTGGCAGCCCATCGATGAACGCAGCGCCTTCCAAAAACAAAGCGGTCCTCGGGCAGATCAGTGATATGGATCTGCGGCTGCTGCGCGTCTTCAAGGCGGTGGTCGATTGCGGGGGCATGGCCGCAGCCGAGCTGGAGCTCAACATCGGCACATCCACGGTCAGCCGCCACATCAAGGACTTGGAAACCCGCCTCGGGCTAACCCTGTGCCGTCGTGGCCGGGCCGGCTTTGCGCTCACCGCCGAGGGCGAAAAGATCTACGCCCAGACCACCCAGCTGCTGGCTGCGACTGACGCTTTCCGCAGCAGCGTAGACGAGATCCACCAGCGCATGGGTGGGCAACTGCAGGTGGCGGTGTTTGACAAAACGGCCAGCAACCCGGCCAGCCACATTGCCGAAGCCATCGCTCACTTTCATGCGGAGGCACCGGACGTCGGGCTCAACCTGCATGTGGCCACCCTCACGGCCATCGAGCGTGGGGTGCTGGACGGGCAGTTTCACGTAGGCATCATCCCGGGGCACCGGGCATCCGATGTGCTGGATT
This sequence comes from Comamonadaceae bacterium, assembly GCA_027488985.1. GTDB lineage: Bacteria > Pseudomonadota > Gammaproteobacteria > Burkholderiales > Burkholderiaceae_C > Allorhodoferax > Allorhodoferax aquaticus. The sequence goes on from JAIYAR010000002.1 coordinate 88,392, forward strand.
ACACGCTGCTGTTTGATGAACTCATGTTGCTTTACGGCGGGACTAGGCATGCGCTCTGGAATGCCGATCACAGCGGTCTGGACTGGGATACCTTGCCGGGTTATGCCTTTGCCGGCTTGGGCTACCACTCCCCCAACATGGAGTTAAGCCAACGCATGCGTCTTCCACGCAGTGCCACGGGGTTTGACCAGGAGTCGATCGCTACCCTGATTCTCTCGGGCCAGTTTCTTGGTTTTTTGCCCGACCACTACGCCGAGAGTTTTGTACGCCGCGGTCTGATGCAGGCCGTGCGGCCTGACTTGCTGAGCTATGCCTGCCAGTTTTTTGCCATCACGCGCAAGTCACCGCAGCCGAGCCGGGCGACGCTCGCATTTCAGGCTTGTTTGGTGCGGGCGCATGTGGGGTGAGAGCCGCTTTGGTGTTCGCCCGCGTGGGGCGGGGGTGCACGCTTACGCTCGTGTCCCCCGGCCGCTGCGCGGCCTCCTCCTTGACCTCGCTTCAGCGTACACCCCCGCCCCAAGCTAGAGGGTCGGCATTCGCGCGAATGGGCACAACAAGGTCGCTTAGGCGCTGGCGGGGTAGGTGTTTTGCGCAGGTCAAGGAGGAGGCCGCATAGCGGCCGGGGGACACGGAGCAGAACGCCTACCCCGCTAGCTCCTCACCAACAAGGCTGGTAACCCACAGACAGCAAGGCTAGGAGGTAAGACCTAAGCCCCGTAGAACTTGAAGTTCATCTCCGGCTTCGCCCCGTGGATCAGCTCCGCAATCGCCTTGCCCGAGCCCGCACCATGCGTCCACCCCAGGGTACCGTGACCGGCATTGACCCACACGCCCTTGACCGGCGACTGGCCGATGTAAGGAATGTTGGTGGGGGTGGCAGGGCGCAGGCCGGTCCAGTAGTTGGGCTGGCCGCCTTGTTCTTCGGTGCGGGTGTCGCACACGCCGGGCAACACTTCTTCAATCCGGCGGGAAAGCATGTGGCAGCGCGCTTTGGCCACGGGCGAGTCCAGCGTCAAGTCGAATCCGCCCACCTCGATGGTGCCGGCCACGCGCAGCTCGTCGCCCAATCGGCTGATGGCCACCTTCTTGGCGTCGTCAATCGTGGAGACCAGCGGCGCCAGCTCAGGCTTCAAGATCTTGAAGGTGGCGCTGTATCCCTTGCCGGGGTAAATCGGCAGGTTCACACCCACAGTACGCAGCAGCGGCGCGGTGTAAGAGCCGGTGGCGACCACAACATGGTCCGCCTTGAGCACCTTGAACGATCCGGGCACATTTTGGCCTTTGGCGCCCGAGGACAGTGCGCGAACAGCTACTGATTTGATAGCGCCGCCGTCGGTGTTGAGCTGCTCCACGCTGTACTCATACAAGAACTCAGCGCCGCGGGCAGCGCACAGCTTGGCCAGCTCTTGGGTGAACACCTTGCAGTCGCCGGATTCGTCGCTGGGGGTGATGGTGCCGCCCACGATCTGGTGCGCGAACTGGCGGTAGGCCGGCTCGATCTTCAGGAACTCTTCTTTGCTGATGACTTGGCGGTTCACGCCGTACTTGCGCATCAGCGCAGCAGCGTCGCCCGCCGTGTCAAACGACTTCTGATCGCAGTAGTAGTGCGCAATGCCGCGCTCCAGGCGGTTGTATTGAATGCCGGTGCTGGCAACCACATCTTTCAAGGCGGCGTGGCTGTAGGCGCCCAACGCCACGAGCTGCTGCACATTGCGCTCAAAAGCCGCGTCGTTGCAGTTGGCCAGGAACTGCAGGCCCCAGGTGTACTGGTGCAGGCCGGGGCCGAAGGGGTTCTGGGGGCGGAACAGGAGCGGAGCTTCTTTGCTGAGCATCCACTTGAGGGCCTTGAGCGGCGCCTCTTTGTTGGCCCAGGGTTCGCAGTAGCTCACCGAGATTTGCGCGCCATTGGCGAAACTGGTTTCCAGGGCGGCGTCGGCTTGACGCTCGACCACCGTGACTTCGTGGCCGAGTTCCAGCAAATGCCACGCTGTGCAAATGCCGATGGTGCCTGCGCCGAGAACAATAATTTTCATCTGCGCAGTGTCAGGCAAGCGGAAGCCCAGTAAAAGTAAAATTAACTGGTTTGCGAAAACATTAGCTGCATTAATAAGAACACACCATGCGTACTTTTGACTCGGACGCCCTGGAATGCCTTGCTGCCATCGTGGAAGAGGGCGGCTTTGAACGCGCTGCGGTGCGCCTGTCCATCACCCAATCCGCCGTCTCGCAGCGCCTGCGCGCACTCGAGGCGCAGGTGGGTACGGTGCTACTGGTGCGCAGCCGGCCGGTGAAAGCGACCTCGGCCGGGCGCTTGCTGATCAAGCACGCGGTGCAGATGCGCTTGCTACGTGCCGACCTTGAAACCGACCTCAAGGACCTGGCACCCAGCACCGGTGCCGTACGCGAGGATGAGCGCATATCCATAGCCATCAATGCCGACAGCATCGCCACCTGGGCCCTGCCGGCACTGGACCCGTTGGTGCACGCGGGATTGCCGCTGGAAATCATCACCGACGACCAGGACTTCACCCACGAATGGCTGCGAGAAGGCCAGGTGCTGGGCTGTGTGACGACCCTCAAGCAGGCACTGCGGGGCTGCAAGGTGCAATCTTTAGGCGCTATGCAATATGTGGCGGTGGCCAGTGCCGAGTACGCCCAGGCGCATTGCCCCCAAGGGCTTACGCCGCACAACTTCCGCAGCATTCCGTTCGTCGCCTTCAACAGAAAGGACGACCTGCCCACTGAATTTGTGAGCCGGGCGCTCAACCTGCGCCGCGTGTCCCTGAGCCAGCGCTTTGTGCCCAGCTCCGAGGGGCAGGTGCGCGCGGTTTTGGCCGGTTGGGGTGCGAGCATCGTGCCCGAGTTGCTGGTGGGCGGTTTGCTGGAAAGCGGCCAGCTGGTGAATCTGGCGCCCGATATGCGCTTGCCAGTGAGCCTGTACTGGCACTGCTGGAATCTGGACTCCGAAGTGATTGACCGGCTGACCCAAGCCCTGTCTGGTGCTGCAACTCGTTTGCTGGGCGCGAAAACCAAGTAGTCACAAATTAGCCTTGGCCTCCACTTTTTGACGTCAAGGGAATAAAATAGCGCGATGAACGATACATCCGCTGTCCAAGACGCGCCCGTGGCGCCCGTCAAAGTCTCTTTTAAAAAGCAGATGCTGCAAGCCCGGGAGGACGCCATCATCCGATCGGTAAACCTGCTGTTGGCGGAAAAAGGCTTCGAGGCCATGACGGTGGACGAAGTGGCCGCCAGTGTGGGCATTGCCAAAGCCAGCCTGTACAAGCACTTTCCCAGCAAGGAAGACCTGGCCGCTGCGGCCATGGCCCACCTGATGGGGCAGGCCCAAGCGTTCTTGGACACGCTACCCGACGACATGTCTCCCTTGCAGCGCTTGCGCGCGGTAGTGCGCTGGACCATGGCACTCAAGCTGGCCGGTGAGATGCCCTCGCTGCCCAGCCAGAACAGCACCTTGCGAGCCACGCTGATGAGTCACAAAGCCTATATGGACGGCCTCATGGACGTGAGTGACCGAGTGGGCAGCTGGATCGAAGCCGCCCAGTCTCAAGGCCTGATCAACCCTGAGCTGCCAGCCATTGCCGTGCTCTACACCTTGTATGCCCGCGCCTGCGACCCGGTGCTGGAGTTTTTGCGCATGGGTGGCCAGCACACCGATGCCCAAATCATCGATCTGGTGCTGTCTACCTGCTTTGATGGCCTAAATAGCCGTTAAACGCAGGTGGAGGTTGCGCGAACAGCTCCTGAATTCATAGCAAAAAACACTGGAAATCTTTATGCAATACCGTCCTCTCGGCCGCACCGGCTGGAATGTTTCCACTGTGAGCTTCGGCGCCTGGGCCATTGGCGGCACTTGGGGCGAGGTCGATGACAAAGACTCCATGGCCGCCCTGCACCGTGCGCTGGACCTGGGGGTGAACTTCTTTGACACCGCCGATGTGTATGGCGATGGCCGCAGCGAGCGCCTGCTGGCACGGCTGCGCAAGGAGCGCAGTGAGCCGTTTTATGTGGCCACCAAAGCCGGCCGCCGGCTGGTGCCCCATGTGGCAGCCGGTTTCACCCGCGCCAACCTGACCGCCTTTGTGGAGCGCAGCCTGCAAAACCTGGAGACCGAGGCGATCGATCTCCTGCAACTGCACTGTCCGCCTACCGACGTGTTTTACATGCCCGAAGTTTTTGGCGTGCTGGACGACCTGGTGAAAGACGGCAAGCTGCGCCACTACGGCGTGAGTGTCGAGAAGGTCGAAGAAGCGCTCAAAGCCATCGAGTACCCCGGGGTGCAGAGTGTGCAGATCATTTACAACCTGTTCCGCCAGCGCCCGGCCGAGCTGCTGTTCGAGCAAACGCAAAAGCGCGGCGTGGGCATTTTGGCCCGCTTGCCGCTGTCCAGCGGGCTGCTCAGCGGCAAGATGAATGCCCAAAGCACCTTCGGTGCTGATGACCACCGTGGCTTCAACCGCGAAGGAGCGGCTTTTGACAAGGGCGAAACCTTTTCGGGGCTGGATTTCGGGGTGGGCCTGGAGGCCGTGGAGGCCATGCGGCCGTTGGTGCCCGCCGGCATGAGCATGGCGCAAATGGCGTTGCGCTGGATACAGATGCATCCGGCCGTCACCTGCACCATTCCCGGCGGCAAGACCCCTGCGCAGGTGCAAGACAACGTGGCGGCTGCCGATCTGCCCCCGCTGTCCGATGCGACCATGCAGGCGCTGGCCGACATTTATGCGCGCTACGCCAAGCCGCTGGTGCATCAACGTTGGTAGAAACGATATGCAACACGAACGCGAGACTATCGGCTTCATCGGTCTGGGCCTGATGGGCCACGGCATGGCCAAAAACATGGTGGAAAAAGGCTATGCCCTCACCGTCTGTGCCCGCAAGCCATCGGCGGCGCTGGACGACTTGTTGAGCCGTGGTGCAAAACAGGTCGATACGCCCACGGCAGTAGCCCAACAGGCCACAGTCGTGTTCCTGTGCGTGACGGGTTCACCAGACGTGGAGTCCATCGTGCGGGGGCCGACGGGGCTGGCAAAGGGCTTGCGGCCCGGTTCGGTGGTGGTCGATTGCTCCACCTCGGACCCGACATCCACCGTGGCGCTGGCCGCAGAACTCGCTGCCATCGGCGTGACGCTGGTTGATGCGCCGTTGAGCCGTACGCCCAAAGAGGCATGGGAAGGTACGTTGGACACCATGGTGGGCGCTGACGCCCAAACTCTGGAGCGTATCCGGCCGATCTTGTCCACCTGGGCTGCGCGCATTGTGCACGTGGGAGGGCCCGGGGACGGGCATCGGCTGAAGTTGATCAATAACTTTGTCGCCATGGGCTATGCGGCCCTCTACTCAGAGGCGCTCACCCTGGCGCAGGCGGTCGGCATTGGTCCGCAGCGGGTCGATGCGGTGCTGCGCAATGGTCGCATGGACTGCGGCTTCTACCAGACCTTTATGGACTACACGCTGCAAGGAAACCGCGAAGCGCACAAGTTCACCTTGAAGAATGCCTTCAAGGACATGCGCTATCTGGAGTCCATGGCAGACGCCGCCGGTATTTCGAACAGCCTGGGCAACGCAGTGAAAAACGCATTCGCAGTGGCATTGGCGACCGGTGGAGCGGAGGCCTATGTGCCCATGTTGCCCGAGTATGTGGCGCGGCTCAGCGGCGTGGATCTCACTCCAGCCCCCAAGCCCAAAGATTCGCCTTAGCGAACCAGCAACACCGGCGTTTTGCAGTGGGCCAGCACCTGGGTGGTGACCGAGCCCATCACCAGATTGCCCAGGGCACTATGACCGTGGGAACCCATGACCAGCAGGTCGAACTTGCCGGTGTCGGCCAGCTTGCCGATCAGGGTGCCGGCAGATCCCACCTTCCAATCCAGCTTGGCATCAATGCCATGCCGCTTGAGGAACTTGGCTACCGGCGCTAGCACCTTGTCTGCTTCTTCAGCGTGGTATTCGTCTACGGTGGATTTGCCCAGCGCGGCCTTGGCGCGTGGGGGCAGCGCGGGTTGTGCATGAAACACGGTGTACTCGTGGCCGGGCGCAAGCAGCGCGTCGTGCGTGCTCAAATAGGCCAACATTTTTTTGCTGTAGCTGCTTCCATCGACGGCGAGCAAGATCTTCATGGGAGTCTCCGTTTGTGTGGCTTTAGTATGGACCAGCGCCGCTACACTGCCTTGAGCCAAGTCAAGAAATGTCTATGCACTCGCAGGAGCTCCCCATGACGCAGCCATCTTTTCAGCATCGACGGCAATGCCTTCAAGGTCTGAGTGTCATCGCACTCAGTGGCATGTTGTCGGGTCCATCAGCGTGGGCGGCCGATGGTACCCAGCGCCCACCCTTGATGCTGGCAGGCGAATATCGCAAAGGGTTTGCGCTGGGAGATGCGCGGGTGAGCGAAAAGTATGACGGCGTGCGCGCTTACTGGGATGGCCGGCGCTTGATCACCCGGGGCGGAAACCCCATCGCTGCACCCGCATGGTTTACCGCGGGTTGGCCGGCACACGCCCTCGACGGTGAACTGTGGGCTGGCCGGGGCCGCTTTGCGGATGCTGTCTCCACCGTGCGCCAACAGACGCCGGACGATGCTGCCTGGCGTGCTCTGCGCTACATGGTGTTTGACATACCGAATCACGGCGGGCGCTTTGAGGAACGCTATCTCGCTTTGCAGACGGTCTTGAGTGCGCTCGGGCAGGCTTGGGTGCAAGCGGTAGAGCAAGCACCGGCGCCGGATGCGGCCAGCCTGCGCGCTTTGCTGGATCGCACCGTGGCGGCCGGTGGTGAGGGCCTGGTGTTGCACCGGGCCAGCGCGCTGTATGTGCCTGGACGCTCGGCAGAACTGGTGAAGGTCAAACCGTTTCAGGACGCCGAAGCGCGGGTGTTGGCGCATGTGCCTGGACAAGGCCGCTTGGAAGGCAACACCGGCGCCTTGTGGGTGGAGTGGCCGGGTGGCGAGGGTGGCCAGCCGCAGCGCTTCAAGCTTGGTAGCGGCTTCTCGGATGCGGACCGTCGTGATCCGCCCGCCGTGGGGAGCTGTGTGACCTTCCGCTACCGCGGGTTGACCGCACAGGGCGTGCCTCGGTTTGCCACTTACTTGCGACCGGCCGGAGAACCGGGTCCTTAACGGTCGCGTGAGTTCGCTCTAATTTTGATAGCTGCTTGCGCACTACTCACGAGCGCCGTAGCCTATTTCTATCATTAGATCAGGCTTGTAGCCCAACTGTTCGTTCTTGCGCACATAGCCCAGCGGATTGGCCACCACCCGGCACTTGCCCACGCGGTAGTCGCTGGGGGCATGCAGATGGCCATGCAGCCAGAGGTCTGCCAGCGGCAACAGTTCGTCCAGTGCATTGCAAAAGCCGGCCGTGCCGGGCACCAGACCGTAGCGCGGGTCGGCGCTGTGCAGGCTGGGAGCAAAGTGCGTCACCACGACCGTGGGCCCGTCGTGCGGCTGGCTCAAGGCATTCCGCAGCCACGCTTGGCAGACCAGCGCCTGTTCCCGCATACCGTCGGCCAGCCAAGGCTCGCCCGCACGGGTGGTGAGTGTTTTTTTCAGGTAGTAGTTGGCGGCGCGATAGGCTTTGTCGCGCGCCTTGAGCTGTCGCTCCGGGGGCTCTTGGGCGGCGAGCGCGTCAAAGTCGGTCCACAAGGTGGTGCCGACGAAACGCACACCAGCCAGCACGACGGTTTCGCGTTCCAGCCACTGGATGCCCAGTCGTGCACAGGTGGCACGGAGGCGGGCGTGGGCGAGGTCAAAGTCCAGGGTGTCGTACTCGTGGTTGCCGGGCACAAACAGCACGGGCACCGGCCAGCCGTGCAGGGGGGAAAAGCGCTCCAAGCCGAAGTCGTCTCCCGCCAGTTGCGATCCAGGCTGGTAGGAACCGATGTCGCCTGCCAGCACCAGCACGTCTGCTCCGGCTAAGGGTGTGGCTTGCCAATGGGGATGGGCCTCCAAATGGAGGTCGGACAAGAGCTGAATCTTCATGCGGAAAAAATGGTCTGGCCCAGGGAGGCGACTTGGGCCCGCAGCCAGGCGTGGGGGCTGGCGCCGTCCAGCCGTTGGTGCCACAGCGCATCGACCTGGATGGGCGGTACGGTAAATGGCAGCTCGCGGATGACCAGCTGGTCGGCATAGCCGGTCACATTCACAAAGTGGCGGGGCAGCACGGTGAGCAGGTCGGACTGCACCACCACCTTGCCGGCGGTAAAAAACTGGTTCACGGTCAGCACGACGCGGCGAGTGCGCTTGAGGCTGACCAGTGATTCATCAATGAAGCCGAAGGCCCGTCCCGAAAAACTCACGAGCATGTGGGAGGCGCTACAAAACCGATCAAGGGTGAACTCGCCCACGGTGAGCGGGTGATCTTTGCGCATCACGCACACATAGTCGCCTACAAACAGGCGGTGGTGCAAAAAGGTCTCCGCGGCGCCAGCCTGGGCGCGGGCCGTCAGGTCAGCCAAGACCGCCGGGAAGTGGCCGATAGCCAAGTCTGCCGCACCTTCTTCCAGCACTTTGCGCGGATCACGCGTGGTCAGGGGTACCACCCGCAGGGATACCCCGGGGGCATCCCGCGCGAGCACTTTCACCAAGCCGGGCATTAGCTCGGCGGCGGTAGCGTCGGCCATGGTGAGCACAAAGGTGTTGGTGGCTAAGGCCGGTTCAAACAAGCTGGGTGCCAGCGAGGCCTGCAACTTCTGCAAGGTCTCGCGCACGGCAGGCCATAGCTCCTGCCCACGGGCAGTGGGCTCCAGGTTGCGGCCGTTGCGCACCAGCAGCTCGTCGTCCAGGGCTTCGCGCAGGCGGCGCAAGGCGTTGCTGACGGCAGGCTGGGTGAGGTTGAGCTGGGCAGCAGCGCGCGTGAGGCTGCGCTCGGACATGACCACATCAAACACCTTGAGCAGGTTCAGGTCGAAGGTCCGGAGGTTGATGCGGCTGCTGGGCATGGCGAACTATAAATCTTGTGAATACCAAACATCACCAACATAAAGTTGAGTAACACTAGGGGAAACCCTATGATTCATCCATCTTAGAAATTTTTATCCAGTGAGCATCAACCTTTTCAAGGAGTTTGCCATGACACAAATTATCAATACCCCGTATTTCTCGTACTCCACCGCTCAGCCCCGTACACCCCGTGCACGTCGTGAGAAAGTGGAAGCTTCCCGCACTTTGTCCGGCATGTTGCTGGCGGCTGTGTTGTCCGCCTTGTTGGTGGTGGCTGACCAAGTGATCGACACTTGGGTTGACGGTCACATGTTGGCTGCATGGGTTGCACTCTGGACGGTGGCTTTTGCTGCTTTGGCTCTGCTGGCACCCCCCCTGCGCAAAGTGTCTTCCGGTTTGGCCACGCTGATTGCCTCCGCAGTGCAGTCATACAAAGTACGCCGTATGGAAGAAAAAATGTGGGAATACGCCCACCACGATCCCCGCATCATGGCAGAGCTGCAACACGCATGGTTGCGCAGTCAGAGCTGATCAAGCCTTGAACAAGACGACCCACGCTCGCGGGTCGTGACAACAAAAAAGCCACCCTAGGGTGGCTTTTTTGTTGCTCAGCGGGCAGCAGCCTTGTGCGCTGCGTCCCGCCCGGTCCAGCTGCGGCGGTGTGCGCCGTGCCTGACTCTGCTTGTTACCCTCAGGCAGCGAGTCGCTGGGCCAGTTGGGTTTTGGTCTCTTCGAGTTCCTTAGGCAAGTGGTAGGCCAGCTGGGTGAACAGTTCGGTGTGCAAGGCGATTTCGGCCTTCCAGTCGTCCTTGTTCAGGCTGGTGACGGAGTCGAATTGGGCCTGGCTGAAGTCCAATCCGGTCCAGTTGATTTCGTTGTAGGTGGGGGCGACGCCGAAGCCGGTCTCGGTACCAGTGGCCTTGCCTTCGATGCGGTCGATCATCCACTTCAAAACGCGCATGTTTTCACCGTAGCCGGGCCAGACAAACTTGCCGTCGTCACCCTTGCGGAACCAGTTGGTCGTAAAGATCTTGGGCTGCGTGGCGCCGGACTTCGCCAGCTTGTCGCCCATGTTGAGCCAGTGCTGGAAGTAGTCGCTCATGTTGTAGCCCATGAAGGGCAGCATCGCGAACGGGTCACGGCGCACGATACCGGCTTGGCCGGTGGCAGCGGCCGTGGTCTCGGAGCCCATGGTTGCAGCCATGTAAACACCTTCTACCCAATTGCGGGCTTCAGTTACCAGCGGTACGGTGGTGGAGCGGCGACCACCGAAGATGAAGGCGTCAATTGCCACGCCATTGGCATCGTCCCACTGGCTGTCCAGTGCAGGGTTGTTGCCAGCTGCCACGGTAAAGCGGGCGTTGGGGTGGGCCGCTTTGGCGCCGGTTTCTTTGGCAATCGCTGGAGTCCAATCCTTGCCTTGCCAGTCGATCAGGTGATCGGGCATGCCGCCGGTGTCTTTCTCCATGCCTTCCCACCATACGTCACCGTCATCGGTCAGCGCCACGTTCGTGAAGATCACGTTCTTGTCCAGGCTGGCCATGCAGTTGGGGTTGGTGTGGAAGTTGGTGCCGGGAGCTACGCCGAAGTAACCTGCTTCTGGGTTAATGGCGTACAACTTGCCGTCGGCGTTGGGCTTGATCCAGGCAATGTCGTCACCAATGGTGGTGACCTTCCAGCCTTCGAAACCGGCGGGTGGCACCAACATGGAGAAGTTGGTTTTGCCGCAGGCGCTTGGGAAGGCGGCTGCTACGTGGTACTTCTTGCCTTCAGGGTTGGTCACGCCCAGGATGAGCATGTGCTCTGCCAACCAACCCTGGTCACGGCCCATGTTGGAAGCAATGCGCAGCGCAAAGCACTTCTTGCCCAACAAAGCGTTGCCGCCGTAGCCGGAGCCGTAAGACCAGATTTCGCGGGTCTCGGGGTAGTGCACGATGTACTTGGTCTTGTTGCAAGGCCACTTCACGTCCGCTTGGCCTTCTGCCAAGGGGGCTCCCACGGTGTGCACACAGGGCACGAAAGCGCCGTCCACGCCCAACACGTCATACACGGCCTTGCCCATGCGGGTCATGATGCGCTGGTTCACTGCCACGTAGGCACTGTCGGACAGCTCGATGCCGATGTGCGCGATATGGGAGCCCAAGGGGCCCATGGAGAAAGGCACCACATACATGGTGCGGCCCTTCATGCAGCCGTCAAACAGCGCTGGCGTGCCGTCTGCTTGCCCGCTTTCCAGAATCTTGCGCATCTCGGTGGGCGCCATCCAGTTGTTGGTGGGGCCGGCCTTCTCTTTCTTTTCGGCGCAGATGTAGGTGCGGTCTTCCACACGGGCCACATCGCTGGTGTCAGAGCAGGCCAGGAAGCTGTTGGGGCGCTTGGCGGGATTGAGCTTCTTGAAGGTGCCTGCATCCACCAGTTGCTGGCACAAGCGCTGGTATTCCTCTTCGGAGCCATCGCACCAGTACACATCTTTGGGCTTGCACAGGGCCACCATATCGGCCACCCATGCAATCAGGCGGGGGTTCTTGACAAAGCTGGGGGTGTTGAGGGACAGGCCCTGCATCACGGGTGCGTTCATGAAAAGCTCCTAAGTTTGAAAATCGTCTTTTCAAAATCGGGTGCAACTCACGAGAACACCGCCACGAACTTTGAGAAACCGGCTTTCCACTCCGCAAACGGTCGGGTCTTGCGAGTGTGGAAGCCGATTCTAAGAACTGGTACCCAAGTTACCAAGCGATTACAGCGTAACTTTATGCAAGCTGCGCATGGGTTCATGCGTCAAATAAAGATCGCGTGCCACGCAAAGTCAGGGTGATTTCAGTGCCTTTTGAATGGCGGCGAGCAGTCGAGTGTCTTCGGGAGTGGTTTCACTATTGAAGGCGCCGACTACTTTGCCTTGGCGATCCACCAGGTACTTTTGGAAGTTCCATCGAGGTACGCTGCTGGTTTGCTGCGCCAGTTCCTTGAACAAGGGGTTGGCGGCGCTACCAGTGACGCTGGTTTTGGCGAACATGGGGAACTTCACGCCGTAGGTGTTGAAGCAGAAATCGGCAATTTGTTTGCCGTTACCAGGCTCTTGTTGCCCGAAATCATTGGAAGGAAAGCCCAGAACCACCAAGCCCTGGGCTTGGTACCGGGCATAGACTCTTTCCAAGCCCTCGTATTGGAAGGTAAAGCCGCAGTAACTGGCAGTGTTGACCACCAAGGCCACTTTTCCCCAGTACTGACACAGGTCCTGAGGCTTGTCATCTTGCAGGCGGGGAAAGGTTTTCTGCCACAAGGCCGGACAAGTTGAGGGCTTTTCAACGGGCTGCGCAGCCATCGCTGACGATGAAATGAGCAACAAAAAAGCGGCCAAAGCCGCTTTTGTTTGTTGAGTCAGCATTGGCAGCGCACGTGATGTGCTGCCCATGATGCGTTGCTCCATCAAGCCATCGATACGGCGATGAACGCCAGCAAGAACATCAACACTGCGCCAACGATGGGCAACACCACCGGCATAAGCGGCACTACTTCGTCGACAGGATCAACGGGGTGGTTGTCATCAGAGTGAGCGGGTGCGGACATAGTCGATCCTCAGTGTGTTCGTTGGTATTGCGCGGATTTTAGCCTTTTGCCCAGCGCTGCGCCAAGCGGATAGACCATCAAGGAGATTTGGAAAGGGTACTTCCCTCTTTTCCAAGACTGCGCTATCGTAATTCCAGCACACAACAGTGCCGGAGGCGTTGGATGGCCAAGCGTTCACTGTTCATGCCCCAGGGCGGGCATCTCGTTCCCTCACCGGGACTGGAGCGCGCGCCTGTCTTGGATTTAATGTGCTCGCACTTTGTCCTCACACTTGCGGCACGGCAAGGCGCCAGCTTCAATGTCCGCAGGGATTTCAATGGCGTGGTGGGGCTGGCGGGCCGGCATCTGGTCTGGCCGGTTTCTGTCTTGACCCGTTTGCGTGAGTTCTTGGCGCGGCGCTGTGTCGGCAATGAGCTGTGGCGAGGTCATGAGTCGCTGAATGCCACTGAATTCCTGGCCCGGCATGGCACATGGTGCGGGCCGTATGACGAAGCCACGCTGTTCTTCTTTCTGGACGAATACGCCAAAGACCAGCCCAAAGACCTGATTTCGGTACTGGCCGTCACCGGCGAATGGCTGCAGCAGGCCCTGAAGAAGCAATCTACCTTGGTGGAGAAGAACATCAATGCACTCGCCGGGCTCTTGCAACTGAACAAAGCAGAACGGGCGTTGCTGCTCTACGGGACGCTGGCGCGCTACCAACGGGACATGCGCAGCATCCTGGTGGAGTTCAAGGTTAACAACGCAGCTGAAGCCTATGCCGCCATCGCGGAGGTGGCCCACGTGAGTCCCCAGGAGTTGGGTGAGGCGCTGCGCGCGGGTTCCCGGTTGGAGCGCATCGGCCTGGTGGAAAACCTGATCTCCGAGCACAACATCACGGACCTTGCAGACTTGATGAAGGTGAGTGAAAAACTCCCTCCAGTATTGATGCGCCATTACCGTGACCACGCCGAACTGATGGCGGTGTTCACCCGGCTCTCTTCCAAAAGTACCTTGCACTTGGAAGACTTTGCATTCGTGGCGGAAGACGCACAAATGCTTTGCGGGCTATTGCAGCATGCGGTGGCTCGCAAAGAGGCCGGGGTCAACATCCTCTTGTATGGCCCGCCGGGCACCGGAAAAACGGAGCTTGCCAAGGTGATTGCCCAGCATGTCGGGCTGGAGTTGTTTGAGGTGGAGTACGCGGACCGGGATGGAAATTCATTGAGTGGTCGAGACAGGTACCGCTCGCTTCAGATTGCCCAGGTTTTCTTAAAGGGTAGCGCCCAAGCCGCATTGCTGTTTGATGAAGTGGAGGACGTATTTCCGCCACTGACCAGCGAAACAGCAAGCTTTATCGCAAGGGCTGACGCACACGCAACACCGGCAAGTGCGAGCGTGAGTGGCAAAGCTTGGGTTAACCAGATTCTGGAGTCGAATGCTGTGCCCACTATTTGGGTGACTAACCGGATAGAGCAGATAGACCCGGCCTTCAGGCGGCGCTTTGCCTACCATCTGGAGTTGAAGTCGCCACCACCTGGTGCCCGTGAAGGAGTGGTGCGCAAAACCTTGGAAGGCATATCTGTAAGCGAAGCGTTTGTCGCGCGGCTTAGCGGCCGCAAAGGTTTGACGCCGGCCCAGATCAGAACCGCTGCGCGCTTTGCGCGCCTGAGCACCACCGAAGATGGGGTGCATGACTCCACCCTGATGGAAACCTTGATCGACCGGCAACTAAAAAATGCGGACCTGGCGCTGGGAAACCCAGCCACCGCGGTAGGCCGCCCACAAGCGTTGAGCCGCTACGACCTCTCGTATTTGAATGTGGAAACTCGGTATCCCTTGCAGCGGATGGCGGACTCACTGGCGGCAAGGGGGCACGGAACCTTATGCTTTTATGGCCCGCCCGGAACCGGCAAGACCGCCTTGGCGGAGCACATTGCCCGCGAATTGGGGCGACCCCTGATCATCCGGCGTGCGAGTGACTTGATGAGCAAATACGTAGGGGAGACGGAGCAAAACATGGCTGCCATGTTCCGCGAAGCGGAAATCGAGAGTGCCGTTTTGTTGTTGGACGAGGCGGACAGCTTCCTCCAAGACCGGCGAGGTGCCCAGCGCAACTACGAGGTGAGCGAGGTCAACGAGATGTTGCAGGGCATGGAGCGCCATCCGGGGGTGTTCATCTGCACTACCAATCTCATGGAACGTATTGACGAAGCTGCTTTGCGCCGATTTACCTTCAAGATTCAGTTTTTGCCCTTGCAACCTGACCAGCGCGAGCAACTCTTCGTGCAGGAAGCCTGCGGGGGGGATGCCTCCTTGCTGGATACACCCTCTCAAATGGCACTCAAGCAGCTTGATAAGCTGTGTTTAGGGGACTTTGCCGCAGTTAAGCGGCAGTTGGAGATACTTGGGGCTGAATTGACGCCTGCAGAGTTCTTGGAGCAATTGCTTGCAGAGCACCGCATCAAGCCGGAGGTGCGAGAAAGACGCTCAATGGGCTTCACGCCTTAAGCGATCGACTGAGTCCCCGGCCCCAGTAAAACTGGCATATCCGGTGGTTTAGTAACTTCTTTGAAACTTTTTTCGAGAACGTGTCAACCAGTCCCGCAACTGGTGCGTGATAACCCTATGCGAGTGCATTCACTCCGGTTCGTTGGAACCAAACTGGAGCGTGAACAGCACCGATCTATCACCTAATGTGCGGCAACTATGCAAAAAAACACGATTCAAGTGCCAGAAAAAGGAACTTACAAGTGGCAGCTGTTTGATTACTGGTCCGGCGAATACCGCCAGACCCATGCCGGCCACAACGCATACATCGCCTTGAATTTCGCAGGAGCATTGGACGCTTGCAAATCCAAGTTCCAGGCTCTGGTGCAACAACACCGCGCCAAAGCTGCCGACGCAGCTACCGGTGCCCGCCACATGCGCGCTATCGAGCGCTTGCAAAACACCATGTCTGGCGCGGCGGTAGCCTACGAAAGCGGTTTTCACCGCCACTGAGTCGTTGCGACGCGATTACTGGAGCGCGACGACCTTCAAAACGTCGTCGGCATAAGCCTCCAGTTTCTTGGCTCCAATACCGCTGATGCCCTGCAAATCGTCGATGGATTGAGGGGCACGTTGTGCGATGGCCGCCAAGGTCGCATCGTGAAAAATCACATAGGCCGGCAGATTGTGCTGCTGTGCCACCTCTGCACGCCACGCCTTCAGGGCGGAATAACGTAGCAAACCCTCACTGTCCAGATTGATAGGCGCTTTAACCACTGCGCCCAACCGCGCATTGCGCCGTGGCTTGCGATCTGCCGGCGCAGAAACGGACTCCCGCAACATCACCGCAACTTCGCCCTTGAGCACTGCGCGCGATTCGGCGGTCAACTGCAAAGTATTGAATGCCTGGGCATCTACTGCCACGGCACCCATGGCGATCAGCTGGCGCAGCACGCCGCGCAATTGCAACTCGGTGAAATCCTTGCCGATGCCAAAGGTACTCAGGCTTTCGTGGCTGTATTGGGTGACTTTCTCGGTCGTCTTGCCCCGCACGATGTCCATCAAGTGGCCGGCCCCAAAGCTCACCCCGCTCATCTGCTGGATGCGGTAGATGGTGCTGAGCAGTTTGCGGGCTGCATCCGTGCCGTCCCACACCTCGGGTGGATTCAGGCAGTTGTCGCAGTTGCCGCAGGGTTGGCTTTTCTCACCGAAGTAGCCCAGCAAGCGCACGCGGCGGCAGTCGGTGGCTTCTGCCAGGCCGAGCAAGGCATCCAGCTTGCCGCGCATGACCTGCTTGAATTCTTCGCTGGCCGGGCTCTCGTCAATCATGCGGCGCTGGTTCACCACATCTTGCAGGCCATAGGCCATCCAGGCATCTGCGGGTAGGCCGTCCCGTCCGGCGCGGCCAGTTTCCTGGTAGTAGCCCTCGATGTTTTTGGGCATGTCGCGGTGAGCGACAAAGCGCACATCCGGTTTGTCGATGCCCATGCCGAAGGCAATGGTGGCCACCATGACGATGCCTTCCTCGCGCAAAAAACGGTCCTGGTTCAGCTGGCGCACCTTGGAATCCAGCCCGGCGTGATAGGGCAAGGCCTTGATGCCCGCATCTACGAGGGTCTGCGCCATGTCTTCCACTTTCTTGCGGCTCTGGCAGTAGACGATGCCGGCCTCCCCCTCATGCTCGCGCTCGATGAAGCGCAGCAGTTGGGTGGTGGAATCCTTCTTTTCGACAATCGTGTAACGGATGTTGGGCCGGTCGAAGCTACTGACGAAGGCGCGGGCCTCTTCGAGCTGCAAACGCTCCAGGATGTCGGCGCGCGTCAGGTCGTCCGCTGTGGCGGTCAGCGCAATGCGCGGCACGCCGGGGTAGCGCTCATGCAACACCGTGAGGTTGCGGTAGTCGGGCCGGAAGTCGTGGCCCCACTGGCTCACGCAGTGGGCTTCGTCAATGGCAAACAGACTCAGCTTGCCGCGCTCAAACAGCGAATCTAACAAAGCCAGAAAGCGTGCGTTGCTGACCCGCTCCGGCGCTGCGTACAGCAGGGTGATTTCGCCGCGCAGCAGTTGCTGCTCGATTTGGTAGGCCTCGTCGCTGGTGAGGGTGGAATTCAGAAAAGCGGCGCTCACCCCTGCTTCATGCAGGGCGCCCACCTGGTCGTGCATCAGCGCAATCAGCGGGGAAATCACCAGTGTGGCGCCCAAGCCGGCCTGCTGACGGGCGATGGCGGGAACCTGGTAACACAAGCTTTTGCCGCCTCCGGTGGGCATGAGCACCAGCGCGTCGCCGCCCGCAATCACGTGTTCCACGATGGCCTGCTGGGGCCCGCGGAAGGCCTGGTAGCCAAATACATCGTGAAGAATCTGCAGGTGGGGCACTTAAAACGCTATCAAATCAGGAGCTGCTCGCGCATATTTCGCGGGCGCCGGGTGGCAAAAAGGCATAAATTTCTCTCGGCTAGGCCGCCGAAGGGTCGCCAAGGACAGAGTTTCTATTGTCGGGCAAGCCGGATGCTGATCCATGGCACGGCAGGTTCCGGTGCCTGGTGCTTATTTGCAACGCGGCAAAGCGGCGCGCGCTTGTCGTTTAAAATCCCCCCACCCAAGGGGCGCTGCAGCCGGAACGTGTGAACACACCGAACCGGTCAGGCTTGGGGACTCCAACTGCGCTCACTTGTTTCAATCCACATAGTGAGCCGCACCATGAAGCCCATCACCTATACCCGCGCCCAAGCGCTCCCCGGCATTTTGGCCAGCCGCATCGCCATTCTGGACGGCGCTATGGGCACCATGATCCAGCGCTTCAAGCTGGGCGAGGCCCAGTACCGTGGCGAGGGGTGCACAGGCCCGGGCAGCCAAGGTGACCGTTTCAAAGACTTCCCCAAAGACGTCAAAGGCAACAACGAGTTGTTGAGCCTGACGCGTCCGGACGTGATCACCGACATCCACGAGGCCTACTTGGCCGCCGGTGCGGACATGATCGAAACCAACACCTTCGGCGCTACCACCGTGGCCCAAGCGGACTACGACATGGCCGACTTGGCCATCGAGATGAACTATGTGTCTGCCAAGTTAGCCCGCGCAGCGTGTGACAAGTTCAGCACCCCTGAGAAGCCGCGTTTTGTGTGCGGCGCTTTGGGGCCCACGCCCAAAACCGCCAGCATCAGCCCTGACGTGAACGACCCCGGCGCCCGCAATGTGACATTTGAAGAGCTGCGGGCCGCCTATTACGACCAGACCAAGGCGCTGGTGGAAGGCGGGGCTGACGTGATTCTGGTGGAGACCATTTTTGACACGCTCAACGCCAAAGCCGCGCTGTTTGCAGTGGACGAATACTTCGAAGCCAGTGGGGAGCGCCTGCCCATCATCATCAGCGGCACAGTGACCGACGCTTCCGGTCGCATCTTGAGTGGCCAGACAGTAACCGCCTTCTGGCACAGCGTGCGCCATGCCCAGCCACTGGCGATTGGCCTGAACTGCGCACTCGGTGCGGCACTCATGCGCCCTTACATCCAGGAGCTGAACAAGGTGGCGACGGACACCTTTATCAGCTGCTACCCCAACGCGGGCCTGCCCAACCCCATGAGCGACACCGGCTTTGACGAAACGCCGGATGTGACCAGCCGTTTGGTACGGGAGTTTGCGGAAGAGGGCTTGGTCAATATTGTGGGCGGCTGCTGCGGCACTACCCCCGACCACATTGGCGCGATTGCCCATGCGGTGAATCCGATTGCTACGCGCAATGTGCAACGAGGTTACTTCTACAAAGAGGCGGCGTAACCACGAACGAATAGGTTCTGAATCACCAAGCGGCCAGGTCTGGCGCCGCAGCTTTGCCAGACCACAACAATCAACCAGGGGGAAAATTCATGAGATCTATCGCCATTGCAGCGATTGCCATTGCCATCACCAGCAGCGCAGCTGCTCAAAACAAGAACACTGAAATGCAGCCGGATTCCCCTTGGAAGCTATTCGGCTCTGTGGGCTGGAACTTTGGGGATGGCAGTTCAGACCTCGTCAAAGGCACCTACACCAATGGTTCGCCTTTTGCCATCAAGGCCGGAAATGGCCTGGCGGTGGCGGCTGGCGTGAGCTATTCGCTCAACAGCAGCACTGATTTGCAATTTTCGGTGGGGCATGAACGCACCACAACGGCCAGCCCGGATGGTGAGTTTGCGTTCACCCGCGTGCCCGTGGAGTTTTTGGGCTTCTACAACCTTGGTGATCACTGGCGTCTGGGCGGCGGGTTGCGCTTGGCAACTTCGGCACGTTTGGAGTCTTCGGGCTCCGTAGCGGCTGTGGGCAATTACACCTTCAGCCCCAAGCCCGGCTATGTACTGGAAGCCCAGTATCTGACCAAACGGAATGCAAACCCGCTGGGTCGATTCGGCATATCGTTCAAGCTGGTAGACGAAAGCTTTGAATACGCGCCCACCAACTACACCGCCAAGGGTCACCACCTCGGCGTCTCCTTGATCTACTACCGTTAAGCCCTTTTCTAAGGACCCACTTGCCATGAACAAAGTCCGCTGGGGCGTGCTGAGCACCGCCAAAATCGGGATGGAGAAAGTCACCCCTGCGCTGCAACGCAGCCAGTGGTGTGATGTTCAAGCCATTGCCTCGCGCTCCCTGGCGAGTGCGCAGGCGGCAGCGGGCAAGTTGGGTATTCCCAGTGCCTATGGGTCGTACGAGGAGCTGTTGGCAGACCCGACAATCGAAGCCATCTATAACCCCTTGCCGAACGACCAGCATGTGCCCTTGACACTGGCAGCAGCCCGCGCGGGCAAACACGTGCTGTGCGAAAAGCCGATCGCCCTGAATGCCAATGAGGCAGCGCAGCTGCGAGAAGTAGCGGGCAAGGTGCACATCATGGAGGCGTTCATGGTCCGCTTTCACCCACAGTGGCTGCGCACGCGTGAGCTGGTGCAAAGCGGTGCGTTGGGTGATTTGCGTACGGTGCAAGTGTGGTTTTCGTATTTCAACCGCAGTGCCACCAACATCCGCAACGATGCCACCAAGGGCGGCGGCGCGTTGATGGACATTGGTTGTTACCCCATCGTGGCCGGGCGCTTTTTGTTTGGCACAGAGCCGGTGCGCGTGATGGCCTTGGCGGATATGGACCCGGACTTCGGCGTGGACCGCACCTTCAGCGCCTTGCTCGATTTCGGGAATGGCCGGCGTTTGGACTTCACCGTGTCCATGCAATCCACACCCTATCAGAGAGCGCATGTGGTGGGAACCGAGAAGCGGGTAGAAATTGAAATCCCGTTCAACGCCCCACAAGGCCAAGAAACCCGTATTTTTGTGGATGATGGCAAGGTGCCGGGCGGTCGCGAAGCGGTGGTGGAAACCTTTGCAGCGTGTGACCAGTACAGCCTGGAGGGCGATGCCTTTTCGCTCGCCATTCGCGGTGAGCAACCTTTGCAGTACGGCGTGGAAGACGCCATCCAGAACATGCGCATCATCGATGCGCTGTTTGCCTCCCAGCGCAGTGGTGCCTGGGTTGCGGTGTAAGCCGCTGAATTTTGATTTTTAGGTCTTTTATGCCTCAAGCCCCCGCATCCTCTGCGCCAGCAGCTATCAATTTCGTAGCGCCCATGCTGCTCTCGGGCTTGGAGCCCATCTCCATCGACAGCAGCAGCCTGTTTGTGAACGTGGGTGAGCGGACCAATGTGACCGGCTCCAAGGCATTCGCCCGCATGATCTTGAACGGCCAGTTCGAAGAGGCCCTGGCTGTAGCCCGCCAGCAGGTGGAAAACGGCGCGCAGATCATCGACATCAATATGGACGAAGCCATGCTGGACAGCCAGGCCGCCATGGTGCGCTTCTTGAACCTGATCGCGTCCGAGCCTGATATCTCCCGCGTGCCCATCATGATCGACAGCTCCAAATGGAGCGTGATCGAAGCGGGTCTGCGCTGCGTGCAGGGCAAGGCGGTGGTGAACTCCATCAGCATGAAAGAGGGCTTAGACGAGTTCAAGCGCCAGGCCAAGCTGTTGCGCCGCTACGGTGCCGCCGCGGTCGTCATGGCTTTTGATGAAAAAGGCCAGGCCGACACCTACGCACGCAAGATCGAAATTTGCGAACGCGCTTACCGCGTGCTGGTGGATGAGGTGGACTTTCCGCCGGAAGACATCATTTTCGACCCCAATATCTTCGCCATCGCCACCGGCATCGAAGAGCACAACAACTACGCGGTGGACTTCATCGAAGCCACGCGCTGGATTAAGCAGAACCTGCCCGGCGCCAAGGTGAGCGGTGGCGTGTCCAACGTGTCTTTCAGCTTCCGCGGCAACGACCCGGTGCGCGAGGCCATCCACACCGTGTTCCTGTACCACGCGATCAAAGCCGGCATGGACATGGGCATCGTCAACGCCGGCATGGTCGGCGTGTACGACGACCTGGAGCCCGTCCTGCGCGAGCGCGTGGAAGACGTGGTGCTGAATCGCCGTGAAGACGCGGGTGAGCGCCTGGTGGAGATTGCCGAAACCGCCAAGAGCGGCGCCAAGGATGAGAGCAAAAAGCTGGAGTGGCGCGGCACACCCGAGGCGCCGGTGACGGTGGCCCAGCGCCTGAGCCACGCGCTGGTGCATGGCATTACCGACTTCATTACCGTCGACACCGAAGAGGCTTACCGCGAAATTCTGGCCAAGGGCGGCCGCCCGCTGCACGTGATCGAAGGCCCGCTCATGGACGGCATGAACGTGGTGGGCGATTTGTTCGGTCAGGGCAAGATGTTTCTGCCGCAGGTGGTGAAGAGTGCGCGGGTGATGAAGAGCGCGGTGGCGCATCTGCTGCCCTATATCGAGGCAGAAAAGCTCGCCATGGTGGAAGCCGGTGGCGAGGCCAAAGCCAAAGGCAAGATCGTGATTGCGACCGTCAAGGGCGACGTGCACGACATCGGCAAGAACATCGTGACCGTGGTGCTTCAGTGCAACAACTTTGACGTGGTGAACATGGGTGTGATGGTGCCCTGCCACGAAATCCTGGCCAAGGCCAAGGAAGAGGGCGCAGACATCATCGGCCTCTCCGGCCTGATCACACCCAGCCTAGAAGAGATGCAATACGTAGCGGGTGAAATGCAGAAGGACGAGTACTTCCGCAGCCGTAACATTCCGCTGCTCATTGGTGGCGCCACCTGCAGCCGCGTGCACACCGCCGTGAAGATTGCGCCCAACTACGAAGGCCCGGTGGTCTATGTGCCCGACGCTTCCCGCAGCGTGAGCGTGGCGCAGAGCTTGTTGAGCGAACAGGCGGCGAATTACATTGCCGAGCTGAATGCCGACTACGACAAAGTGCGCCACCAGCACGCCAACAAGAAGCAAACGCCGTTGTGGTCCTTGGCCAAAGCGCGTGCCAACAAAGCGCCTATGGACTGGTCTGCGCACCATCCCACCGTGCCGAAGTTCATTGGCCGCCGTGTGTTCAAGAACTTTGACCTGACCGAATTGGCCAAGTACATCGACTGGGCACCGTTCTTCCAGACCTGGGACCTGGCAGGCCCGTTCCCCGCCATCCTGAAAGACGAGGTCGTGGGCACCGAGGCGGTGCGGGTGTTTTCTGACGGACAGCGCATGCTCAAGCGCCTGATCGAGGGGCGATGGCTCACTGCCAACGCCGTCGTGGCCCTTTACCCGGCCAACACGGTGAATGACGATGACATCGAGTTCTACTCGGACGAGAGCCGCACTGAGGTCGCCATGACTTGGTACGGCCTGCGCCAGCAAACCGAGAAGCAGGAAATTGATGGAGTGATGCGCCCAAGTCGTTGCCTGGCGGACTTTGTGGCCCCCAAGGGCGTCAAGGCGGACTACGCCGGCATGTTCGCCGTCACAGCCGGTATCGGCGTGGACAAGAAGGAAAAGTACTTTCTCGACGACCATGACGACTACTCCGCCATCATGCTCAAGTCCATTGCTGACCGCTTGGCGGAGGCTTTCGCGGAGTGCCTGCACCACCGTGTGCGTACCGACCTCTGGGGTTATGCCGCAGGCGAATCGCTGAGCAATGAAGACCTGATCGGCGAGAAGTACCAAGGCATCCGCCCAGCGCCCGGCTACCCCGCCTGCCCGGACCACAGCGTGAAGAAAGACATGTTCGCTCTTCTGCAGTGCGAAGAGGTCGGCATGACCGTGACCGAGAGCCTGGCCATGACTCCGGCGGCCAGTGTGAGCGGCTTCTACATCGGCCACCCGGACGCGACCTACTTCAACGTCGGCAAGATCGGTGACGACCAGGTGCATGACCTGGCCGAGCGCAGACAGTTGGACCGTGCGGCGCTGGAACGCCTGCTGGCGCCCAACTTGTAATCTTCAACTGAAGCAACTGCCGCGGCCCGCTGGCCGCGAGTCGCAGCTTTACCCAGCGTTACAAAACAGATACCTCCCAGCCCGATGGGCTGTGTACCTTCTCGCCTTGTGGAGCGTTAGCTCTCTAGTGGTGCCCACCCGGTCGCCCGTTTGGCTGATTGAAGGAGATGTATGTCAACTGTGTTGTCCAACCCCGGCGCCTCTGCCGCCGGAAACAAGTTTTTGTGGGCCGCCATCGGTGCACTGGGCCTCAGTACCATGGCATTGGGTGCAGTCGTGCTGCGCCAGCAGTTGGGGCCCGCCGAGCCGGAAGCCCCCCTCGAGGTGGTGGCCATCCATTCGCCGGCAACACCCGCAGCCGCAGAACAAGTGCCGGCACCCATCTCCGGGAACAAACCGGTGGCTTCCCCGGCAAATTCTGATAAGAAAGTGCCTGTAGCGCCCGCTAAATATGCGCAAGCAGCTCCTAAATCAGGAGCATATCAGGTTGTGCCCAAGGTGCGCACACCGATTGAACAACCGGCATCCGGTGCGCCTGTGGTCGTCCAAGCCCCGGTCCCCACACAGCCCGAGCCGGTTGTGGCGGCTGTGCAGCTCCCGGCCAAAGTCGTGTGCGCTAATTGCGGCGTGGTGGAAAGTGTGACGCCTATCCAGCGCGAAAGTGCTAACCCCAGCGGCGCGGGTGCCGTTGCCGGCGCGGTGTTGGGCGGGCTGGTGGGTAACCAGTTCGGTGGTGGAGATGGCAAGGCACTGGCCACCATTGCGGGCGTGTTGGGGGGCGGTTGGGCCGGCAACACCGTGGAAAAGCGCTTGAAGAAGGAGACGGTCTATCTGGTCGAAGTGCGCATGGAAGATGGCAGCGTGCGCAGCATCGAACAGGCTGCCAGCGCCAGCGTGGGGCAGCACGTGACCGTGGACGGCAGCCGCATTACCCCGTCGCGTAGCCCTTCTGAACGGAATCCCTCCCCTTTTAACAGCACTACCTAAAAGGTTCGCGTGCTATTATTTTTGCAAACCGCAAAAGGAATAGCGCATGAACATGGCAACGGCAGCGCCCGGTGCACCGGACGGTCCACGTCCCCCCTCGGGCCGCCCTGAGAAACTGCGTTTGGGCGATGTGCTGGTTCAGCAAAAGCTGATCTCGCAGGAGCAACTGCAACAGACCCTCGATCTGCAGCGCACCACCGGCAAAAAAGTGGGGCGCCTGCTGATAGAAACCGGCGTTATCACCGAGGAACTGCTGGCCAACGGCTTGGCGCGGCAGTTGCGCGTTCCATTTGTCAATCTCAAGACATTCCCCTTCCGGGCCGACGTCGTCAAGTTGTTGCCCGAAGCTGCGGCCCGTCGCTTCAAAGCCCTGGCCTTGGAAGACAAAGGCGATACGCTCTTGGTGGCATTGGCTGACCCGCTCGATTTGGTCGCCTATGACGAACTGACCCGCCTGCTCAAGCGCAACATCAGTATTGCTGCGGTGCCCGAAAGTCAGTTGGCGCTGGCCTTTGACCGCCTGTACCGCCGTACTGAAGAAATCAGCGGTTTGGCGCGTGCCCTGGAAAAAGACCTGGGCGACGCGGTGGATTTCGGCGAGTTGACCGCCAGCGTGGGCCTGGAGGGTGCGCCGGTCGTCCGTTTGCTGCAGTCCCTGTTTGAAGACGCTACACAGGTCGGCGCATCGGATGTGCACATCGAACCCCAAGAGGGCTTCTTGCAGATCCGCGTGCGGGTGGACGGCGTGCTGCAAACCCAGACACAGGCCGACAAGCGCATCGGTGGTGCGCTGGCTCAGCGCCTCAAGCTGATGGCGGGGCTGGATATCTCTGAAAAGCGTTTGCCGCAGGACGGTCGCTTCAGCGTGCGTTTGAAGGACAACACCATCGATGTGCGTTTGTCCACGCTGCCCACCACCTATGGCGAATCGGCGGTGATGCGCCTTTTGAACCAAGGCGCCGGCATGCGCCGTTTGGACACTATCGGTATGCCGCCCGACATGCTCAAGCGCTTCCGCGAAGTGCTGACCCGCTCCTCGGGCATGGTGCTGGTGACCGGACCGACCGGCTCCGGCAAGACCACCACGCTGTATGCCGCACTGGCAGAAATCAATGCGGCCGAGCTCAAGGTCATCACCGTGGAGGACCCGGTGGAGTACCGCCTCCCCGCCATCACCCAGGTGCAGGTCAACGACAAGATTGAGCTCACCTTTGCCCGCGTGTTGCGCGCCTGCTTGCGTCAGGACCCGGACGTGATTCTGGTCGGCGAAATGCGCGATGCCGAAACGGCGGAGATCGGCTTGCGTGCAGCAATTACCGGCCACCTGGTACTTTCCACCCTGCACACGCGGGACGCCATCAGTACCCCTTTCCGCTTGTTGGACATGGGCGTGCCGCCCTTTATGGTGGCGACTTCTTTGCAGGCGGTGATCGCCCAACGCCTGGTCCGGCTCATTTGCCAGGACTGCCTCGCACCGCACACGCCCACCCCGCAAGAGCAGTCGTGGTTGGAGGCCATGCTGGAGCCGGGTGACACGGTGGCGCCCAAGCGTGGCTTGGGCTGTTCTACCTGCAATGGCACTGGGTACTCCGGCCGGCAAGGGGTGTATGAATTGCTGGAGATGGACGCTGCCCTCACCCACGCTGCATCGCACAGCGACCCGGCAGGTTTTTTGCGCACGGCGCGTGAGCGCATGAAGGGGCACACCATGGCCTTTCATGCCTTGCAGATGGTGCGTATGGGCAAGACTTCGCTGGCAGAGGCGCTGCGTATCGGCTTCGATGCCGATGACGACGAAGCCATGGTGGGCTGACCGTGGCGATCTACGACTGGCGCGGGCGCAATAACCGGGGAGAGGCCGTCAGCGGCCAGCTCGATGCCATGACCGAGGGCGGAGTGGCGGATCAACTTCTCTCCATCGGTGTGGCACCGGTGCACATTGCTTTGGCCAAGGCTGCGGAGAGCAAAGAGAAGAAAGACCCGCTGGCCTTTCTGACACGCCGACCTGTAGATGTGGATGATTTGCTGATTTTCTCCCGGCAGATGTACACGCTCAACAAAGCGGGCGTGCCCATATTGCGGGCGTTTGCAGGACTAGAGGCGTCGGCCACCAAACCTGCGATGGTGGAACTGCTGAAGGACGTGCGGGCCAGCCTGGACCAGGGGCGCGAGCTCTCGGCTGCGCTGGCGCGCCACAGTGCGTTGTTCGGCAACTTTTATATCGCCATGATCCGCGTCGGCGAGATGACGGGCCGCCTGACCGAGGTGTTCTTGCGCTTGAATGAACACATGGAGTTCGAGCGCGATGTACGCGAGCGCATCAAGCAGGCCATGCGCTACCCCAGTTTCGTGATGATGGCCATGGCAGCTGCCATCGTGATTCTGAACATCTTTGTGATTCCGGTGTTTGCCAAAGTGTTTGCCGGCTTCAACAGCGAGTTGCCACTCATCACCCGCGGCTTGCTCGGTTTCTCTAATTGGATGATCAATTGGTGGCCCATGCTGCTGGCCGTTGCGGCGGGCGCGGTCGTGGGCATCCGGGCGTACCTGCGAACGCCCACCGGGCGCTACCGCTGGGATGCCCGCAAGCTCAAGCTCCCTATCGTGGGTGACATCATTCTCAAGGCTACTTTGGCCCGCTTTGCCCGCAGCTTTGCGTTGTCCAGCCAGAGTGGTGTGCCGCTGGTGCAGGCCCTGACCGTGGTCGCGCAAACGGTCGATAACGCCTTCATCGGCGCCCGCATCGAGCAGATGCGCGACGGCATTGAACGGGGCGAAAGTATTTCGCGTTGTGCGGCGGCCACGGGCGTGTTCACGCCGGTAGTGCTGCAAATGATCAACGTTGGCGAAGAGACCGGCGAGCTCGACAACCTCTTGTTCGAGATTGCCGGCATGTACGAGCGGGAAACCGACTACAGCATCAAAGGGCTTTCCGCCGCCATCGAGCCGGTGCTGCTGGCAGTCATCGGTGTTCTCGTGTTGCTGCTGGCGCTCGGTGTATTTCTGCCTTTGTGGAACATGGGTCAAGCAGCCATGGGCAAGGGCGGGGGCTAGCCGGTGGCAAGCGCCTACATCCCCGCTAGCCCACGTACGGTATGGAGCACTCGCTGGGTAGAGTGGGTGGTGCTGGCTTTGTGCGTCGCTGTAGTCATGGGCGTTTTGTGGCGCTACGGCCAGCAGGTGCGTGCCCAATCGGAGCGTGCTGCCGTGCAGAGTACTTTGGGTGCTTTGAGAACAGCTTTGGTACTTGACTATGTGCGCAGCATGATTCCTGTGCCCAACAAAAGCAAAACTGCTGCTGTCACGCCAGCGGCGCCACCCAACCCCTTTGATTTGTTGCAGCAGCCGGCAGCCAACTACGCTGGTGAAGTGCCGGCCGCTTTGTTGCAAGAAGTCGCGCCGGGCAGATGGGTGTTTGACAAGCGCTGCGGATGCGTGGGCTACAAGCCCCAAGACAACACTGCCTTGGAGACGCCGGCAGGCACCCAAGCCTTGTGGTTCTTGGTAGAGGCGACGGGCGCAGCACCCCAACTCAGGCCCATTCAGTCCTACGTGTGGGCTGGGCTGCCTTTGGAATGAGGCTGCTCGGGTCTTGTCGCAACGGGCACAAATTTGTGAAAAGCTGTGAAAAGACTTGCACTTATTGCATAAACCTCATGCACAAAATTACATCATTGGCCTAGAATTACCCGCACAGTGGCACCAGAACGTTTCCTGCCATGTGCCAGACACTCCTATTTCCCTGAAAGGTGGACGACATGAAACAAGTACAACGCGGCTTTACATTGATTGAGTTGGTAATGGTGATCGTGATTTTGGGCATCCTGGCCGCCGTCGCGATTCCAAAGTTTGTGGATTTGTCGTCTGACGCGCGTGCGGCATCAGTGTCCGGCGTTGCGGGTGCTTTGTCTTCGGGTTCCGCAATCAACTATGCGTCGTATTCCGCTAGGGGCCTTACTGGTACAGGTGTGGTTTCAGTGAATTCATGCGATGACGCAAAGGCTACTTTGCAAGGCTCGAATTTCCCAACAAGCGGTGGAACCTACTCTACCGGATTGACAGCTTTCAACAATACCGCTGGTACATCTAATGCTTGTGTGCTGACTTTGACTCCCACCAGCGGATCGACGGTAACCGCCTCATTTACTGCGATCACAGTACGGTGATTTCATGTGGCGAGAGCCACGTGAAACTGAAGTCGAAGCCAGTGAAGGTAACTTCACTGGCTTTTTCTTTGGCTATCCGCTGCTAGTGCTTCAACATTCGATTCCGCCATTCCTTCGGCGCCAGCTCGAGTGCATCAGTTTGCGCGACAGACTCAGCCGGCCATCCTTGCGTCCACAAGCGGTAAGCTTGGACAGTTAGGGCTTCGTCCCGGGTTTCCAAGCCAATGGCCAAGGCAAAGCGAACGAGGTCATATTCAACCTTGCCGTTATCAAAATGGCGCTTGAGTTGCAATGCTGCTTGGTCGTCCTGCCCCGCCCGCCGTAGCAACAGGATGCCCAAGGCCCGGGTGCGCGGCGCATCGGGTTGCAAGGACCGGAGGGCGTCAAACGCAGCTTGGGCCTCTGCTGGCTTTTTCAGGCCAGAGTTGAGCAACACCCGATTGGCGTGCACATCAGGGATGTACGGGCGTGACGCTGCGACCGATTCCTGGGCCCAGAGGGCCGCTTCCAAATTGCCGGTTACCGCAAACTGGTCCGCCGCAATCGAGGTGAGTTTGCGGTAGTGCGGGTGAATGGCGACGCCTTCTTTCAGCAGGGCAAAAGCTTCTATTTGCAAGGCTTCCCGCTGTGCGGCAGGCATGTCCGGTTCGGACACCAGGCGATTCAGCGTCTGAACACTGCGCACGATGCATTGTTCCGCGCGCATGCCCAGTACGCTGACCCACACACTGAACAGCAATGCGACCCCCCATACCGTTAGGGCAAGTTTCCAACTGCGCTGCGCCCAAGGCCTGCCGGGACGGGCCGTAGTCCAACCCACAATGGCCAGTGAGACGACCAGCATGGCGCCACTGCTGGCCAGTCGCCAAGGGAAACCGGCATTGCTCACCAGAAACAGGCCCAGCAAGCTACACAAGGCCATCGCTTGCAGCGCTGCTTGCTGCCCAGCATGGCCCCGAACCGGGGAAAGCCAGACGCGCTGGGCGCTCAGAATCAGGTAGGCCAGAAGCACCGCCAAGGTGCCTCCACCTACCAGCAGGCCGTATTCCCCCAGCAGTTGCAAAAACTCGTTGTGGGCGTAGAAGTCGGTTTCCAGTGAGTTGTTCCAGCCTTGGTACAACGGAATGTGGACCTCCCAGGCACCCGCGCCCACACCGGTCCAAGGGTGCGCCATCATCATCCGTGCCGTGGATCGCCACATGCTGGCGCGCACCGAGAAAGAGCCGGTTGTGTACTCCGCTTTGCGGGCCACTGAGCCCGCACGCAGCAGGCTGCGCTCCAGGGGGCTCACGGCGGGGCCCTCCGCCAGCAGGGTCCGGTTGGCAGTGGGCAGCGCGCCCAAGCCGAGCAAACCTGCCACCAGTACGGTGGCAACTGAGAGTTTGGAGCCCCTGCTCCAGCGCCGCACTACCAGCGCATGGCGGAAACGCCAAAGCCCGAATGCCACGATCGGCAACACCAATCCCGCTGTCACCAGCGCGGAGCGGGTGCCGGTCATCATGAGCGCGACGATGTTGAAAGCCAGCGACAGCGCCATCAGCTGGCGCCAGAGGGGCGCCTTCAACTGCACCAACAGGTAGGCGGAAAGGGGCAGCGTGCAAATCAGGTATTCCGCGAAAAAATTGCGGTTGGCAAAGGTGGAGGCCGGCACTGCCACCTGTGGAAACCAATCCAGATCACCCCAAAACTGTGCCGCTGCCCACACGGATGCGCCTACCGCGCCGAGATGGATACCCCCGAGGAGCACGGGTAGGGTTTTCCGGTTCAGGATCTGTAAAGTGAGCCACAACAGCAGACCCAACAAGGCCCAGCGACACGCCTCCACACCTGCCAGATAGCTGTGGGACCAGGCCATGCTGCCCAAGGCGTACGCACTCAGTACCGCCGGAAACAGCAGCAAACCGTGCACCCGGATCGCGCCGGTCTCTTGGGTCTGCAGCTTGGAACACACGAACGCGAGGGCGGCACCAATCACCCCGAAGGCCAGGAGTGCTGACTTCAAGGTGTCCTGCAACACCCACTCCCCGGGAATGCCTGACATGGGCACCACTGCAAGGGTCACTGCCAGGATCCAGGCGGCAGCCGGGGAGCTTGCATGCTCCCCGGCCCTCTCACCGCCGGAAAAGCGGCTGTTTTCATGCGACTGGGTGGCCGGTGTCTCAGGCATAGTGCAGATAAGCTTTGCAGGTCAGCTGCCGAGGCAATACAGTCCGGCAGTTTGATGGTTAAATATGTCTCTAGCGCACATAAACATTGCGCGAGAAGCTCCTAAAAATATAGCAACTGTAAACCATTGATGTCACCAGAACCGACCGACACTCGTGTTGATTCGAGGCCGGCCGCCCACTGCCGGAGCGGTCAGGCCGGCTTTACGCTGGTGGAGTTGGTAATGGTGATAGTGTTGCTGGGAATTCTGGCGGTTTACGCGGTGCCACGTATGCTCAATTCCGGCGACTTCTATGCCCGGGGTTTTCATGACCAGTCCATGGCCTACCTGCGATATGCCCAAAAAACGGCCATCGCGCAGCGTCGCACGGTTTGCGTGACTTTTAGTAGCAACACCATCAATTTGCAGATCGCAAGTACTGCCGGTAGCAACACCTGCAGTACCGCATTGGCAGGCCCGGCGGGTGAAGCCGGACTCAGCGCCCGCAGTGGTGTGGCATTCAGCGGTACGCCCACCAGTTTCAACTTCGATGCACTCGGCCAGCCGGTGAACAGCGGCACCGGTGCTGTTGCTGCTACCCAGACCTTGCAGGTGGCTAACGTCAGCAGGTCCATCACCATCGAAGCGGTTACGGGGTATGTGCATGAATAGACATCGCCACGATGCCGGTTTCACACTGATCGAGCTCATCATCTTCATCGTGGTGGTGAGTGCGGGGCTGGCAGGTATTCTTTCGGTGATGAACACCACCGTAAAGTCCAGCGCAGACCCTATGGTTCGCAAGCAGGCCATTGCGCTGGCCGAATCGGTGCTGGAAGAAGTGCTCCAAAAAGCCTATGCCGATCCGGACGACACGCCGGCGGTGGTGGAGGCCAATCGCTCGCTCTGGGACAACGTGGACGACTACAACGGCAAGACCGAGGCTGACCTCGCGTTGCCCGCGGCAGTTTCGGAGTATTTGGTGCGTATTGCGGTGACTGATGGCAGCGCTGCGTTGGGTATCGCAGCCAGAAGAGTCTCAGTCATGGTGAGCAGGGGCCCAGAGTCCATTACCCTGACCGGTTACCGGACAAATTACTGATCATGGCACGCACGCTCTTTGTCCCCCGGCAGCGCGGTTTCACTTTGGTGGAGCTGGTGATGGTGATCGTCATCCTCGGCATCGTGGGCGGTATGGTGGCGGTATTCATGCGGGCGCCGATCGAGGCCTACTTTGCCAGCGGACGCCGGGCGGCGTTGACAGACGTCGCAGACACCGCGGTGCGTCGCATGTCGCGAGACCTGCGAAAAGCCCTGCCAAATAGCATCAGGACGTCCACCGTCCATGGTTCTGACACCTGTCTGGAGTTCATTCCCACGCGCACGGGTGCGCGGTACCGCGAGCAAGACCGGGTGGCTAGTGATGGCAAAGGATTAGACTTTTCGACCCCGAACAACACATTCAACATGTTGGGTCGCAACGCCGACTGGAGTGCCGACCAGCAAATCAGAACCAATGACCTGATCGCCGTCTACAACCTGGGCATCACCGGCGCCAATGCCTACAACGGCGACAACGTGGCCCGCGTCAGCACATTGGCGGCAGATGCCAGCGGTGGTTCTGAAGAGACCACCATCACATTGGCGGCGGCCACGCAGTTTCCATTGGAGTCCGGTACCAAGCGTTTCCATGTGGTGCCGGTGGAGGAAAACGTGGTGGCCTATGTATGTACGGGCAACACTTTGCGGCGCTTTGCGACGCCGGGCCTCACTGCCGGAACAGCCCCTTTGTTTACCAGCAGTACGACCAGCTATTGCGGTAGTGCTGCTCAGCTCGCCACCGCGCCGGTGATTGCCAACAACCTGTCGTCCTGCGCGTTTACCTACAACGGGAGCGATTTGCAGCGTAACGGGCTTGTGCAAATCTCCTTGGGGATCACCAGTGATGGTGAGTCAGTGAACTTGTTTCACCAGATTCATGTGAACAACACGCCATGAGAGTCCCATTGAGCGTCCAACGCGGGTTTGCCGCCATTGCCGCCATTTTTCTGGTGGTGATCCTGGCCGCGCTGGGGGGATTCATGCTGACCTTTTCGAACACTCAGCAGCTGACCTCTGCGCAAGATCTGCAGGGCTCACGCGCCTACTGGGCTGCACGGGCCGGTTTAGGTTGGGGCGTGGCGAAGGTCATTGCGGACGCAACAGCATGCACAAGTAGTACCCCCGCGAACATGGGCGGTGCGCCCGCCAATGTGGAAGGTTTTTCAATCACCGTCACCTGTTTTGCCTCGTCGTATGTGGACGCTGGAAGCACGATCAACATTCTCAGGATCGAAGCCAGAGCTTCGTCTGGCACAGCAGCGTCTGCAAATTATGTGGAACGTAGCGTCAGCAGCTACCTGGAGAAATAAGCGCATGGCTCAAGCCGACTCTTTTGCACAGAAATCAGCTTCCTGCGATCATGCTCAGAATGAACGATTGGGCTCATTGCCATGATTGAATCTATCCGAAGGACTGTGCGGTTTTGGGGCTTGTTGTTCCTTCTCTGTGGTGCAGGTGTTGCCCAGTCTGCGGGATACACCGCGAGCATTACGACGGCGTACCCCCAGTTGGCCAT
Organism: Comamonadaceae bacterium; assembly: GCA_027488985.1. Classification (GTDB taxonomy): domain Bacteria; phylum Pseudomonadota; class Gammaproteobacteria; order Burkholderiales; family Burkholderiaceae_C; genus Allorhodoferax; species Allorhodoferax aquaticus. The sequence continues at coordinate 121,603 of JAIYAR010000002.1, forward strand.
CAACAATGCTGTTGCCAGACAGGTTGTATGGGCCGCAGGAAATAGCACCGGCTTTCCCTCTGCCACGATTGCCTGTGACGATTGCATCTCCCAGGTCATGCCGATCGGCTTCAATTTCAATTTTGGGGGGGTGAACTATCCCAACTGGAGCATGCAGTCCAACGGGGTCATCTTTTTCCAAGCGGCAGGTGCAACTGGCGCAGGAACTACCGGCTCTGCAGCGGCCCAGGGCGGGCCAACCTATTCCCCAAACAACCTTCCCACCGCAAATTTCGGCACAGCGGGACAACCCGCCTTGATGCCGTTTTGGGCGGATTTGATTCATAACGCAAGCTCCCTTACTTTCCCCCAGACATCCGCGCGTGCCAGCCTATACCAGTACCAGGTAATCACGGTCTCAGGCGCGCAAGTGCTGGTGATTCAACTCACCAATGTGGGTTACTTTTCCGCCCCCGCCAATCCGGTGAACATGCAGATTCAGATTTGGTCGACCGGCCAAATCGTTTACGCGTATGGTTCCATCACCACTATTACTAGCGGAAACAACGGGTTGACCATCGGACTTCAGTATCCAGGCGGTGGGTGCAATTCATTGGCCAACAAACTGTCCACTTCGCTAAGCAATCAGTCCTACCTGTTTGCATGGGACGCCAACGCACCAGCATGTCAGCAGATACCAACCGTCAATCACTTCGAAATCCGGGAAAGCGGAACCGCCACGATGTGCGCCGAGCCGGTGAAAGTGCTTGCGTGTTCGAGTGCAACGGCGCCTTGCCCGGCGGCCAACATCATCAGCAATCAGATCATTAATGCGGCTGTCACCGTGACCGGCACGGGCTCTGTGGGCACGCCGAACATCAGCCCCTCCAGCTTTAACCTTCAGCCCAGCTCCCCGATCCAAACGGTGAATCTCACGTGGGCGACTGGAAGTGCAGGAACCGCTACCTTGGGGGTTCAGGCGTCGATCGCCACGACAGGTGCCTTGGTGTGCACCAATGCGGCCGGTACTGCCCGACAAGCCAACTGCAACATGGTGGTGAGCAATCAGGCGTGTGTGACGCCGCCACACCACTTCGAGATCAGAGGCCCTGCAACCGGCAGCACCTGTGCCAACAGCACCTTTACGATCAGAGCCTGGGCAGACGCTGCCCAAGCGGTCCCCTACACAGCAGGGTGGACGGGCACGCTGACTCAAACTGGTAACCCGGCTTCCATTCCCAACCTGGGGGCTTTCACGGTTCCTGCAGGAAGCAGTAGCGTCGACATTTCGCCCGTCGGATTTGTGTCTGCAGGGACCACGACATTCAGCACCTCAAGTCCCACGCCATTGGTGGGAAGCACTACTTGCAATTTTGGTGGATCGACCTCTTGCGCGCTGGTAGCCAGCAAAGCCACTTGCGCCGAGGATTTCAATTGCACCGAGAGTGTGTCCAACACCAGTCAGAACCCGGCCGATTCGGCTTCCACAGCCGGAAGGCTGTATTCCAAACTAGCTGGAACGGGTTTCAGTTTCGACGTCATGGCCAGGTTGTCCACCGGTGCAGTCGCAACCGGGTATGCATCGGATGCTGACAAGACCGTCAATGTGGAATTGGTCGATGGCTCGACGGGCGGTAGCTGCGCCGCGTATCCCAATATCACTGGAGCGAGCCCGACTTCCCAAAATCTTGTGTTTGCCAAAACAAATCAAGCCACAGATCTGGGGCGGAAAAGCGTCAGCTTTACCGTCGGTAACGCTTACCAGAACGTGAGGTGCCGAGCGAGGGATAACAATGGGGTCGTCGGATGCTCGCAAGATAGTTTTGCCATCCGGCCACAAGGGGTTACGTTGAGCGCGACTGGGGCCACGGCAACCGCTCCCTCGGCCAGTGCGTCGCCTGCAATTGCTGCCGGGTCCAGTTTCAGTTTGCGGGCAGTGGCAAGTCCCAATACCGCCACGAATTACGCAGGCACATTAAATCAGGTAACTGCCAAAATCACTGCGCAGGATCCCACCCAAAACGTAGCTGCAAGTGGCGGTACACCGGGCGCTTTGAGTCCGAATACGTTGACTGCCGGGCAGACGGTGACCAATGCGACTTACAGTGAAGTGGGATACGCGTACTTGGAAGCTGATGCCTATGTGGATTCGAACTACGCGGCAATCGATAGTCCCAATGATTGCGTGGCAGGAAGCAGTTCCAACGTTCTGAACGCCGCTGGAAAGTATGGTTGCAACGTGGCCAACCAGACCACGTTCACACTCGGCCGTTTTCGGCCGAACAACTTCATCACCGTCGTTACCCCAGCTTGCGTGGCAGGCAACTTTAGCTATGCAGGGTCAACAACACCTGCCAGAACGGGGCAAGCATTCAGCGTGGTTGTCACTGCGCAAAATGCGGCGGGTGGTGCTACCGCCAATTACAGAGGGCTTTTTGCCCACACGCCTACCCTGACCAATGCCGGATCGACAGTTGGGCTCTCCGGTAACGCACTTACCTTCAGCAACGGGGTGGCGACGGCTTCAGTGGTGTATACCGCCGACACGCCTCAGAGCCCTCCGGTAACGCTCGTCATGCGTGCGGTAGATTCAGATCCTGTCAGCCCGGCGAGTTCAGTAGGGTTTGCCCAGGGCCAAGCGCTGATCCGGAGTGGTCAAGTCCGCCTTGCAAATGCTTACGGATCAGAGCTACTTGATCTGCCTATGTTGTTAACAGCACAGTATTGGAACGGGACAGGTTGGGCCACCAATACCCTTGACTCGTGTACGACAGGCGTGAGCCTGAATGCGGTCATTGTTTCAGGTGCCCTCACTGTGTCGAAGGTTTGCGCTTGGGATTCCGGTGCGCCGGGACTGAGCGGAATGGGGTGTTCCGCGGCGGGGGTTTCGAGTAAAAAATTCGCCTCACCCGCTAGTGCTGGCAACTTCAATTTGAATCTTCAGAAACCGGGGGCAGGGTTTGCCGGGACCGCAGATATCACTGTGACGGTGCCGACATGGTTGCAATCCGTCGGCAACGGTTCGGTAGTGTCAAGCCCCAAAGGTCGTGCTACTTTCGGTGTTTACAAAAGCCCCCTGATTTACCTCCGTGAAAACTACTGAAATTCGCAATTCATCAATTGACTTGAAAAACCGGCCAAATCGATGTCATGATTGCGCGACAAGCTATTAAAATGAGAGCAAGCGGTTCCGACTTTCAACAGATTCATGATTGAAGCCACGCACAAATTGTTTTGCATCCACACAGCAGGAGGCGGCTAACCATGCGCTGGCCCTGGCGTCGCGCCTCCAGTGGGGAGCGTTTGGTGGTTTCCTGGTCAGGGCAAGCCTTGGCCTATGTGTTGGCTAAAGGCACTGGCAACGATTTCACCATTCTGCGTTCCGGCGTGGAGCTGCAAGGGACAGATAGTCGCGATGACTTTGCCCGCCGGTTGGCCCAGCTGGGCCTCAAGGGTTTCAACACCGACGTCATGCTCCGGCCTGAGCAATACCAGATGCTCCAGATCGAGGCGCCGGCAGTTGCACCCGAGGAGCTGCGCTCTGCAGCCCGCTACCAGATCAAGGAAATGGTGGATGTGCACCTGGACGACCTGACCATTGATGTTCTGCGGGTCGGGGACGGTCAAGGCCGGGCAGCGTCCCAACTCTTTGTGGTGGCTGCAAACAATGCGATCGTTCGGGACGCTATGGATTTGGCGAATGCCTTGCAGTGGGATGTACGGGTGATTGATGTGCAGGATATGGCCCAGCGCAACCTGCAATCTCTGCAAGAGCTCGACAAGGCTACATGCGCACTCTTGATCTCAGAAGGCCGGCAGACCTTGCTCACCATCAGCGCAGGCGGCGAGCTCTACTACAGCCGGCGGCTTGACTTGCCGGAAGGCTTCATGGGCATGACCTGGACCGCAGCAGACATCGCAGAGCCCGCGCCTCTGGATGCCTATACGCCGGTCGAAGAGTACGTTCCCGAATACGCCGGTGGTGGTTACGGTACAGACTACTCGACCACCGGTGCGTCGCCAGCCACTGCCGAGCAATCCGATATCGACCGGGCCCAACGCCTGCTGGTTGAAGTGCAGCGATCGATCGATTTGTGGGAGCGCACTTGGACCCAGCTCCCGCTTGCCGGAGTCCGGGTGTTCGCTGGAGAGCGCAGCACGGAGTTGGCGCAATGGCTCAGTCGCGACACCGGTCAGGCAGTAGGCGCATTGGACCTCGGTGCAGTCTTCTCCGGGCTGGACCACATTGCCGCTGCAGATATGCCGTTCTGCTTGCCGCTCCTCGGTGTTTTGTTGCGCACCGAACCGCGCAAGGCATGAGGATCTGACGCCATGCCGCAACAAATCAATCTGTGTTCCACCGCCTTTCAGAAGCCACGCCAGCGGTTTTCTGCTGACACGATCGCGATTGCGCTGGGCGTTTTTGTCGTGCTGGGTGGCGCACTATGTGCCGCATTTGTCTGGAACCTTCAAAGCGCCAGCCAAGGATTTGTGGCTGCCATGCAGACCCAGACGCAGGAAATGCAAAGTTTGCAGGTGGCAATCGACCGCAGCAAGGCCATGGCGCAGCCTCCATCACCCGCACTCATCAAAGAAGTGCAAGACAAGCGCGCTGAAGTCGACAGCAAAGAGCTCATCCTGCGAGCCCTGCAGCAAGGCAACTGGAAGCCCGGCTTTGGGCACTCGGATCGTTTGAGTTTGTTGGCCCGCAGTATTCCCGCGCCGGTCTGGATTACCGACGTGAAGGCTGACAGCGCACGTATGGAGGTCAGCGGTTTTACCTTGGAACCCTCCGCCTTGAACGATTGGGTGGGCAGCCTGTCCGCCAGTCCGTTGATGCAAGGCCTTCGTTTGGCAACGGTCAAAGTGCAAAGTACAGCGGTTTCCGCAAGTACAGCCGCCGTTGCAGGCACAGCGCCCGCAGCCTCCGGGCGGGAGGTCTGGTCTTTCAATCTGGTGAGTGCCCAACCCGCACCCTCTGAAGCACCTGCGGTAGGAGGTAAACCATGAAAGCATGGTGGACCCTGCAGGCAGCACGAATCAATGGCTTGAGCCTGCGTGAGCGCATGTTCTTGTTCGTGTCAGTGATGGCCGTGCTCCTGGCCGTCGCTGATGTGCTCTGGCTCTCGCCTGCACAGGCGGGGTACAAGCAGGCGCAGCAACGGTTTGCGGCTCAAACCGCCGAGGTTTCCCGATTGCGTGCCGAGCTGGCTGCCGTGTCGCGACCAGTCGATGCCAGCGCGGATCTCCGGACCGAATTGGCGCAGTATCAAGCACGTGTCGATGCTCTGCAGGCGGAGATTGCAGCCATCGCGCCCGGTGCCGCGAATGGCAGTGAGGCTCTGGAGCAGGTGCTGGTGCAGTTTCTCAAGCGCAGCCCCGGTTTGCGACTGGTGTCGTCCGGTACGGTTGCGGCTGATGCAGCATCTGCCGAAGCGCCCACGGTTCCGGGTATTCAGCGCCGCGGCTTGGAGCTCAAGGTGGCAGGCCCCTATGCAGAGTTGACCCGCTATGTACGCCAACTGGAACTCGCTCTGCCACGATTGCGCTGGGGCAGCCTGCAATTGCAGGTAGACAGACAGGGCCCGGAATTGACCCTGCGGGTGTATGTGCTGGAGGTGCAACCATGATGCGTGGGGCGATGCTTGCCATGTTGGTCCTGTGCGCTGGCGTGTCTCATGCTGCCGAACGTGACCCGACCTCGCCTCCGCCGGAGGCCGTTACCGGCCCCGGGCTTCCCGGCACCCAAGGTAGTGGCGGTAGCGCCGCCTTGCAGGGTAGCAGCGTCATTGTGCAGAACGGCCGACCCTTCCTTGTAGTAGGGACCCGCCTGTATGCAGTTGGCCAGCAAGTGGGCAATGCCAGGCTGGAGCGCATCACCGAAACCGAGATCTGGCTGCGCGAGGACCGGCAGCTCACCAAGTTGCCACGCTTCGGTGGTATTCAGCGTACAGCTGCACAACCGGCGGTGGCTTGTTCCCCCAAACCTGCGGTCTCTGCACCGCGTTCCAAGCGCCCGGCGCCCAAGTCTTTGCCTTCCGGCACTCCCCAAGCCGTGACCCCCGCTGCTCCTTGTGAAGGTGCACAACCGTGAAGTCCCGCCCTATGACCCCACCTGCTTTTTCTGTCGCTACCCTGTTGAGTCGCACCGCGCCCGCTGTGTGTGCAATGCTGGGTGCCGCGCTTCTGAGTGCCTGTTCGGCACTTGACCGGCCGTTACGCACGCCAGACATCAGCTCCGCCATCAAGGCAGACCTGCCGCCTGCCGCATCCCCCAAACCCAGCGCAGCGGTTCCTGCCAAAGTCAGCGAGGCCCTGGCAGAGCCCGCGCCACCAGCGGTCGCGCCTGCGCCTGAGCCACGCCTGGACTTGCTGGTCAACAACGCCCAGGCCCGGGAAGTGTTTCTGGCCATCGTGGCCGATACCCGTTACAGCATGTTGATGCACCCGGATGTCAGCGGCACCTTGTCAGTGACTTTGCGAGGTGTCACCGTGGCCGAGGCGCTGGAGGCCATACGGGATGTGTACGGTTATGACTACAAGATAGAAGGCCGCCGCATCACGGTCTACTCGCCGACCCTGCAGACCCGCGTGTTCACGCTCAATTACCCGACGTCGCAGCGGCAGGGCAGCAGCGAGCTGCGCGTTTCGTCCGGCGCTGCACTGCAACAGTCCACGTCAGGCGGCACCAGCGGCAGTGCCACGAATACGGCCAGCGGAACCGCCTCACAACCCGAAAACAGCCGGGTGTCAACGACTTCCAAGTCCGACTTCTGGGGCGAGTTGACCGGAGCGATCAAGAGCCTGGTCGGTAACGGTGAAGGGCGCAGCGTAGTCGCCAGTCCGCAAGCCGGCATTCTGGCGGTGCGTGCCATGCCGGATGAGTTGCGCCAGGTAGACAAATTCCTCAAAGCCACACAAGCATCGGTGGAACGCCAGGTCATGCTGGAGGCCAAGGTGGTTGAGGTGGAGTTGCGCGATGGTTACCAGAGCGGTGTGAACTGGGGTGCCTTCGGCAACGATGGCACGACGCAGGCAGCAGCCGGCGTAATCGGCAGTGGTGTGACCAGCACCAATGCGTTTGTGCAGGGCACCACCACGATCAATGGCGCAGTGGCCTTCCCCTCGGTGGCGACAGGCGGTGGCTTGTTCGGCCTAGCTTTGGCGACCAGCCAGTTCGGTGCGGTGCTGGGCTTTCTGGAAACCCAGGGCGATGTGCAAACCCTTTCCAGCCCGCGAGTGGCGACCCTGAATAACCAGAAGGCCGTCCTGAAGGTCGGCACCGATGAGTTCTTCGTGACCAACGTGTCCGGCGGCACCAACTCCAGCAGCGGAACGTCCAGCACCACCACGACCAGCACTTTGCCCACCGTTACGCTCACGCCGTTCTTCTCTGGCATCTCCCTGGATGTCACGCCGCAGATTGATGACGGCGTCAATGTCACTTTGCATGTGCACCCCGCGTTGACTACGGTGACCGAAAAATCCAAGCAGATCGACTTGGGCAGTGCCGGCAACTTCAAGCTCCCCCTCGCGTCCAGCGCGGTCAACGAAACCGACACGCTGGTGCGTATCCAGGACGGGCAGATCGTAGCCATCGGTGGCTTGATGCAGCTGGAGTCCAGTCGTAATGCTTCGGGCATTCCGGGTACTACCAGCATGCCCGGTCTGGGGGCGCTATTCGGAAACCGGGCGACGCAGGGGCGCAAAAAGGAAGTGATCGTATTGATCAAGCCCACCATCATCCGCACCGCGGCGGATTGGGAAGCCCAAAGCCGCCGGGCCCGGGCTGCCATTGATGACATGGATGCCACCCGCGCAAGGGTGATCCAGCTAGATGGTCCGGCCAAGTAATGTATCTGGGGCACTTTTCACTGCGTGAGGCCCCGTTTTCCATCACGCCGGATACAGACTTCTATTTCGCTCACGAGGGTGCGCAGGCTACCCTGAACACCTTGCTCGTGGCGTTGCGAAGTGGCGAAGGTTTTCTGAAAGTGGTGGGTGAGTTGGGCTGCGGCAAGACCGTGTTGTGCCGCCAACTGCTCAAAACCTTGCAGGATGAGTGCGTCACTGCCTACATCCCCAACCCCGACATGGGCCCCGATGACCTGCTGTTTGCCCTCGCTGCTGAGTTGGGCCTGAGAGTGAGCCATCGCCAGCACCGTCACCAAGTGATGACCGCCATTGGCCAGTGCCTGCTGGACCATGCCGTACACGGTCGGCGTGTGGTGGTTTGCATCGATGAGGCGCAAGCCATTCCGGTGCGCACTGTTGAGAGTCTGCGACTGCTCTCCAACCTCGAGACGGAAAAACGCAAGCTGATTCAGCTCGTGCTGTTGGGGCAACCCGATCTGGACACCAAACTCGCCCGCCCCGAGATCCGGCAACTGCTCCAGCGCATTACGTTCAGTGAATACCTTGGCCCCATGGCCACGGGCACGGTGAATGACTACCTGCGACACCGCTTGGCACGGGCGGCAAACAACGAACATACGGATCTCGACGTGTTTACGCCGGAGGCCGTGCAGCGCATTGCCGAGGAAAGCGCAGGCGTGCCTCGCTTGGTCAACATCCTGGCTCACAAATGCCTGATGTTGGCTTACGGCGAGGGTGTTCACCGAGTCAGCCTGCAACATGTTGCATGGGCGGTGGCCGATACGCCTGGACTCATCCGTCCCGCGCGTGGCCCTCTGGCGTGGTGGAGGTGGTTGCGCGGGCGCAACCGACGCAGCGCGGTACCCGCAAGGACGGCAGGCGAGGTCTACGAATGAGTGTGATCAACAAGATGCTGCGTGACCTGGACCAGCGTCGAGCTTCCACGTTGGACCCTGCCTTGCGCAGTGGCACAACGACAGCCTCCATCAGAACCGTAGTGCTCCCGGTGCGGTCCACAAGGCTTAGCCTATGGTGGACAGCTGGCGGCGCAGGTTTGGCAATGCTTGCCGCCTTGGCTTGGTGGGTGGCCGCGCAACCCGTGTCGGGGCCCGCAGCCAGTGATGTAGTGCCAGCACCCGAGCCACTGCGTTCGCCGGTGGCAGCGGAAATGCCAATGGCTGTGCCGGCGCCGCCTGCTGCGCCTGCAAGCAGTACCCCGGTCAACGCAGCTGTGGCGTCGGCGACTAATCCCCCTGTGGTCAAGCAGGAGCTGGCTCCCTCGCCGGCACCTGTTGCGGCGCCTGCTCCAGCGAAGCCTGCGCAGGTGGCAGCAGCAGAGCTGAAGTTGCTTCCTGTAACACCGGGCCTGGCAACCCTAATGCCTCCTCCTCCTGTCGCTGCTGCGGTGCCGGCCAAGCCACCTGTGTCTTCTGCGGTGATGACCTCGAATAGCGTGCCAGAGTCGGCCGTGGTGGCTCAGCGCCAGCAGAACGCGACACGGGATGTACTGGCCCAAGCCCAGGCCCTCTACAACAGCGGTTCCGCGGATGCGGCTATCCAGCTATTGCAGGATTCATTGCTCACAGCAGAGCGAGCCAGTCCCCCTGCCGCTGCATCGACGTTATTACCCTTGGTGCGGGAACTGGCCCGCATGGAGTTGGCTCAAGGACGAGCGTCGGCCGTGTTGGAGTTGCTCGGCCGGTTGGAGCCGCTCATCGCGGGTCAGCCTGATTTGTGGGCTGTGCGGGCCAATGCCGCGCAGCGACTGGGGCGACACCAGGAGGCGATTCAGTACTACACCACCGCATTGCAATCACGCCCGTCGGAACAGCGCTGGCTGCTGGGGAGTGCGGTCTCACACGCCGCGCTCGGACAACTTGTTATCGCAGCAGACTTGGCCGACAAAGCCAGAGCGATTGCGCCGGTCAGCAAAGAGGTCTTGACCTACCTGCGGCAGCAAGGGGTAGCAATCAGCGATCGCCCATAAAAGTATCCGTTCGCTCGTTTGATGCCAAATGGGCAACTGGCGCTCATGAAATATGCGCAAGCAGCTATCAACTTTATAGCGTCAGCGATCACGCTGCGGTCTTCAAAACCCGCCGGTATTGCATGGCCTCGGCCACGTGCGGCAGCTGCGTAGACTCAGCGCCCGCCAGATCCGCGATGGTGCGGGCAATCTTCAGCGTTCGGTGGGTGCTGCGGGCTGACCAGCCCAACTGCGCTGCGGCTGTTTGCAAAAACCGGGTCGCAGCCGGCTCCAGTGCCACATGCTGGTCGATGGCTTGGCCCGCTAGGGCCTGGTTGCTGCTCCCTTGGCGTTGCACCGCCCGTGCACGTGCCACACGACTGCGCTCCCGGATGGAGGCACTGTCCTCGCCAGCAGGGCTGTTGAGCAGGTCTTCCGGCGGCAAGGCTGGCACTTCCACGTGCAGGTCGATCCGGTCCATCAACGGGCCGCTGAGCTTGCTCTGGTAGCGCAGAACCTGGTCCGGTGTGCAGCGGCAGGTGCGGGTGCCGGAACCCAGATAGCCACACGGGCAAGGGTTCATGGCAGCAATCAGCTGGAAACGTGCCGGAAACTCAGCCCGCCGGGCTGCGCGCGCGATGGTGATGGTGCCGGTCTCCAAGGGTTCCCGCAGCGCCTCCAAGGCAGGGCGGGGGAACTCGGGCAACTCGTCGAGAAACAAGACGCCGTGGTGCGCCAGGGAAATTTCACCGGGCCTTGGCGGGGAGCCGCCGCCCACCAGTGCCACCGCACTGGCTGAATGGTGGGGGCTGCAAGTGGGCCGTTGCCCCCATCGTTGTATGTCGAAGCGGCCGCACAAGCTTCCGATTGCGGCGCTCTCAAGAGCCTCATCCGTGTCCAGATCCGGCAACAGGCCGGCAAACCGCTGGGCCAGCATGGATTTGCCCGATCCGGGCGGACCGACTAACAGTAGGCTATGACCGCCAGCGGCTGCGATCTCCAAGGCTCGCTTGGCGGCCGCTTGCCCTTTGACGTCTGCCAGGTCCGGCCCGAGCGTGGAGCGTCGGGGTGCTGCTGCCTCTACCCGGACCCATCCATCAGGGTCTTGTTCCAAAGGGGTGCCCTCGGCATCTTTGGCCTGGCCGCCCGGCGCAAAGTGGTGCACCACATCCAGTAAGTGTCGAGCCCGAATGACGCGGGAGTCCGGCACCAGTGCGGCCTCTTCGGCATTTCCTGGCGGCAGCACCAGTTGGGGTCGAGCGGTGGATTTGCGCAAAGCAAGTGCCATGGCCAACGCGCCGCGCACCGCGCGCAGCTCACCGGAGAGCGACAACTCCCCGGCAAATTCGAAACCCGCCAATGCACCCGCGTCGATCTGCCCGCTGGCCGCCAGAATGCCCAGCGCTATGGGCAAATCCAGCCGCCCGGAATCTTTGGGCAGGTCAGCAGGAGCAAGGTTTACGGTGATACGTTTATTGTTCGGGAACTCCAGGCCACTGTTCTGGATGGCGCAGCGCACCCGTTCGCGGGCCTCTTTGACCTCCACATCCGCCAGACCGACCAGGGTAATGGTCAAGCATTATGTGCAACGCATGATTGAGCTTGTTTTTGGTCGAGTGATAAGTGCGTCTCATATAAACCAATCACCTATACGAAATCCACAGGCGGCACGGCGCAGCCTGCCCATCTGTCCATGCCGGGCTCTTACTGCGAAGTCGGCAAGGCGCAGCGGAACTTTCGTATGCAATTTAAACAAGCAAATCGGTCTCCGCAAGGAAGACCGAGATGGCTCAACCACTCCTTGCGCATCTGGTAGGCATCCCTTTGGAGCGGGCAAACTCATTACCCTTGTTCGCTAACGCCGACCGGCTGGCTCGTAAGCCCCGTTGTAGTGAAACCAAAGACCACAGCATCATCCGTTCAGCAGCGCGGGCCATCACACATCCATACATCCAGCCGAATTCACCAGTCTCATATGCGAGGCTGATTTTTGACCTTGACTGGCACCAAACCCGGCACAGGTTTCACAAACTCCCACTGCGCTATTTGGCAAGTACTCATGCATGGGAAAACGAACTAGGCGTACCGGCACCAAACTGGGCCGCACTTTCACCCGACAAAAACAGTGCTCATATTTGCTATGAGCTTAAAACGCCTGTGGGGCGGCATGAACGGGCACGCATTAAGCCTCAGCAGTATCTTGCTGCCATCGAGTCAGCGCTTGCCATCAAATTGGGTGCGGATGAGGGATATACAGCGCAACTATGTAAAAACCCGCTTAATGTGAAATGGGACCTCTATCGAGGCCCGGAGACGTCGCGGGACATGGATGAATTAGCCGAATACGTAGAACTTACAACCGCACAAAGGCATGGCTACAACCGCACAGTGCGTGGAGAAGTCGGAAGAAACATCTTTCTATTTGACAGTCTACGCTACTGGGCCTACGACAACATAAATGCCCACCGCGTAGACGGCATGGAGGCATGGGAGAAATTAGTAAGTATGCAAGCGCAGCGCATCAACGCAGCAAGCTATGACCATATGCCATTTCTAGCAGGGCGCGGACTTCTTCCGACGTCCGAATGTAGAGCTATTGGCAAAAGTGTGGCGCGGTGGACATGGGCAAATTATGGGAAGCCTAAACTCACTCAAGCTTTCAGTGAACTCCAAGCATGGCGCGGAGCCCAAGGTGCCCAGGCTAGCGCAGCATCCAAGCGCTTGGGCCGTGAAAAACAAATTCTCCAGGCCATCTCGCAGCTTACAGCACAGGGCCAGCTGGCAAGCATGGGTAGAGTAGCTGCAACTATTGGTTGCAGCAAAAGCACCCTATCGATGCACTACGCTGAATTCTTTAAGGGTACTCCGCAGTAGGAAGTGGGGGTGTTCACTTCAGCCATATCAGGTAAACCCCCTCTGGGTAAATCAAAAGAGGGGTGTGCTTGATGGCTCTGGCAGGAGTGGTAGTCCCGGCAAATGTTGTATCAGCATTTAGAGCAGAAAATGCCGCTCGGGGCGACGGGGGCGTCACGACAGCTTGTCCCAAAAGAGGTTCTCGACGACCATGCTGCCGGGGTTCAGGGATTTATCAATGGGAAGCAGTACCAAGTCAACTTCACCGGCCTGACAGTCGCTGAGTTCCCCCTCTACATGGGCTTCAGCTAGTGTCCGAACCACCGCATCGATTGCGCCCGTTGAAGTTCCGACGATGACGACGCGTAGTAAGTGCAACTCAGGCGCAAGAAGTGAGAGTTGAGTACCGCGTGATAGGTGGTTGACGCAAAAGGTCTTTATCCGGGACCTCGATTGCCTAGCCTTCCAAGCGTTCTCGACTTCGAGCCATAGGAGCCCAAAAGGGGTTTCAACGAGGCCGTCTGGGACTTTGCTATCCACCATTTTGACTGGGCTCCGTCCAGACTGGACTTCGTGCTCGGTCCACACAGGGGTTCCTTCATTGATGTGCGAAATCAAATACCAGTTGGAGCAAGCGCGGTGCATGACATTTCCCAAGGGAATGCTAGCCCCAGACTTTGCAGAAAACCCCGTAGTGGATGAAAGCAGCTTGGCACCCGCCGCGGACAGCGTAAAGCAGTCAACTCCGGTTCCTGGCAATTGCCGGCGCAAAATGAGGTGCTCCTCAAGCAGCGAGCGAATCAGCCGCCGAGCCATGGCTTGCGCATGCTTGCTCTCGGGCCATAGAAGCGCTGCAATCATTCTTCCAGTAAGCCAAGAAAACTTATGTAAATAGTTTAGGAGAGCTGCGCGACGTCGCTCGCCGATGATGCGTTTGTCTTCTAGGCGTGTGGTTTCTGGTACGAGATTTGTGGTCATTTGTGCATTTCTTTCGTGTTGCGACAGAGGACGACCCTTCTGTCTGACACGTATAGAAATCACCACGAAAACCGACAATGTGCGCGTGACTACGCGCACATGACGACCGACTGCTTTTCCCTGGCTGGACGCCAGTGCGCAGCCTGGGCGCTGTCGCGACCTCGTCTTAATACCGCGCCTCCCCCATCTGCCTTGGGCAGCGGGGCAATGGGTACCAACCCCTCCACTCACATCACAAGCGGCCCCTCTTATTTCGGCTGTGCCTTATCTGACGGGCCGCTTGTCATGTGCCCCCGCGAACGGAGGACGTTTCAGGCCGCGCGGGGGCGGTACGTTGATACCCATTGCCCCGCTGCCCAAAGCAGTCGGGGAGGCGGGGCTATGCCCCCGAACAACGTCCCTCGCGTAGGCGCGAGGGCGCGGGAAGTGGCCGCTACTGCGCAGCGTCACCCGCTTCACGTTGTCGGCTCCCCCGGCAAAAATCAGTACCGCTGGGGCGGGAGCAGATTTTTGGGCTTCTTTGCTGGACGCAAAGGCCCCACCGTCGCACGCACGGTGGCCCCTAAGCCATCTTGAACTCCTCGATTCGCATGGTGTGCGAAAAGAAAACAAATCGACTCAATCGACCTTCTCGCGCAATTGTCGGTACACCTCATCTACTAACAAAGTCGCCAAGCCCTTAAACACAGTTTCATGGCGCAGGGCTTGGTCTGCCATGGTGCTATGGCTCTCTAGGGCATCAACTACGGCATGGTTTAGCTTGGTTTCGTAGGCACCATTGCCAAAGGCTTCAACAGTGTCATTCGCTTTGGCTTGTTCTTGCAGGGTCGGGTCATCCACCATCTTTCCGACAAGCGTAGTCACATAACCCCGAAAGTCAGCGTCTGACAAATTGCCAGAGAACACTTCGTTCATTTTCTTAATGATGGAGGACAACCTGTCTTCTGGGTCTTCCCATACTTGTCCGCTACCCGGTCCCATCGGTTTCATTGGCTCCGCAGTGCCAGCTGAAAGGCGTAGTTTGTGCTTTCGCTCGTCAACTACTTTGTAGCCAGCCAATCGCACAAATTGGTCAAGGGCTTCATCCCCACCGGCTTTACCCTGCAAGCGAGGAAGCAACATCCGGCAAAACGCATGCAATCGCTCAAGGTCTGGGTCGTCGTAAGAACGCAGTTGGGAAAGAAAGTCGTAGGCACTGATGAACGAAGACAAATCTCCGCGAAATAGGTCTTGAACTTCCTTGGGCTGTTCTTTGAATCGCTCGTAAGCCTTTTTTAACGGGGCTTGGATGGTCGCTTGTTTGCCACTCGGGTCAAAAAACCCCTTAGAAAAATCTAAGACCTCTTCCCACATATAAATGGAAGCACCGTCCAGTTTGTCTCTGAGTGTATGCACCAAACTAGGGTCGGTAATGCCAGACATCTTTGCAGTGCGGTAATAGGGCAAAAACGCCTTCAAGATGCCTTCTGCATCGTTTCTAAAATCTAGGACAAAGGTGGTTTCTTTGCCTGGAAACATTCTATTTAGCCGCGACAGGGTTTGCACAGCCAGAACACCATCGAGTCGTTTGTCCACATACATGGCACACAACTTGGGCTGGTCAAAGCCGGTTTGAAATTTAGAAGCAACGATGAGAACTTGGTAGCTATCGGTCTTAAAGGCTTCTTTGATGCCGTCGTCGTGTTCATTGTTGTCGTTCAGGTCGCCTTCTTTTGCCTTTAATACTTTGGATTCTTGGTCAGTCACATCTCCAGAGTAAGCCACCAGTGCCTTGCAGTCGGTGTACTTCATTCGCTTGATGTAATCGTCAAACGCCTTCTTGTACCGTACGGCGGCAACGCGACTGTCAGAGACGACCATCGCTTTGGCTTGCCCACGTAGCTGATGCATAACATGTTGCCGAAAGTGCTCCACAATGACAGTCACTTTTTGAGCAATGCTGGTGGGGTGGAGTTGAGCGTAACGGAAGAGCTTTCCTTTTGCTTTGCCAGACTTCACCGACTTGTCGTCACCTTCCTGCTCCAATTTAAAAGCAAAGCCGTAGGTGGTGTATCCAAGCAGCACGTCAAGAATAAACTTCTCCTCGATTGCTTGGCGCATCGAATACACGTGAAATGGAACTGGGGTTCCATCTGGTCCAGTTCGTCCAAACAACTCCATCGTTTTCGGTTTGGGCGTTGCAGTGAAAGCGTAGTACGACACATTAGGCGGACGCTTGCGGGCTGCCATCATCTGGTTCAGAACGTCTTCCGCAGTCAGGTCCGCATCTTCATGCGCAGCCGCCATTAAATCGTCATGGCTTTCTGATTTTGCTAGCTCATCAGAAACTGCGTTGGACTTAGTTCCCGTGGTGAGTACTTCGCGTAATTTAACGGCCCCTTTGCCTGATTGACTCGAGTGGGCTTCGTCCAGAATCAATGCAAAGCTCTTGTCACCCAGTCCACCAACTTTGTCCAGAACCCAAGGAAATTTTTGAAGGGTAGTGATGATGATGAGCTTGCCTTTGTCCAGAGCTGTCGCCAGCTGGGTGCTGTTCTCATCGATTTTTTCAACCACGCCTTGTTGGTGGTCGAACTGATAGATGGTGTCTTGGAGCTGAGTGTCTAGAACGCGGCGGTCAGTAATAACAATCACACTGCTAAATACTTTGCGGTCATGTGCATCATGTAGCGATGCCAAACGATGTGCTAGCCATCCGATGGTGTTGGACTTACCAGAACCCGCCGAGTGTTGAATGAGATAAGTCTGCCCTACGCCTTCTGCCAGCGTGGCACTCAATAAAGCATTTACTGCGCTCCATTGGTGATATCGTGGGAAAAGCAAACTGGTGTTGAATGCCTTTTTGCCCTTGGCGTCTCGGTACTCTGTTACTTCAACAGACAAAAACTTGCCCAACAAAGCCAGCCAAGCATCCGGCTTAAAAATTTCATGCCACAAATATCCAGTGGAATAGCCTAGCTCGTCATCAGGTGGATTACCGGCACCAGCGCCTCCTTGTAAATCCGGGGTACCTCGGTTAAACGGCAAAAATCGTGTGGCGGCGCCGGATAGTCGCGTAGTCATGCGCACTTCATCAGTGCTGACAGCAAAGTGCACTAACGCACGTTTTCCAAAAGACAGCAGAGGCTCTGTCTGCTTAGTGGTCACGTCCACTGGGTTACGGTCGTATTTGTACTGGTGAACCGCATTTTCGATGCTTTGGGTGGTGTCGGTCTTTAGCTCAATAGTTGCGACCGGTAAACCGTTGAGGAAAAGTACTAGGTCAATGCATAGTTGGTTATGAAGCGAGTAGTGCAACTGCCTTACGACTCGCAGGCGGTTCTTCTTGTAATGCTCCCAAGTGCTGGCATTCTTCTTGTTGCTTGGGGCAAACTGCGCCATCCGGAATGTTGCGTTGATGTCCTTGAAGCCCTTGCGCAAAATGAAAAGGCTCCCCCAAAGCTGGGGAGTGTCAACTTTGATGGTGGGGCGGTCACGGTCAAGCTCTTCTGCCAAACGCTGAATGAACACCACTTCTGGATTCTTGGTGTGATTCTTTGCAAATTTTTCCCAAACATCTGGCTGGGTTTCTTTAACCCACGCAATCGCGTCCTCCGGGTAAAGCGCGGTTCTGCGGTCATAGCTTTGGTCGTAGGCGTAACCCTTTTGGTAAGGCAAGGGACCGTCATACAGCCAGCCATTGTTTCTAAGTACTTCGCAAACTTCGTCTTCAAACTGTAATTCGGTGTGAATGGCTGCCATGAAGCCCCCTGAAAATTCTTAGTTATGGTTAAGTGGCGGTGCGAACGTCTATGCGTCCTAGCACCGCGTCTGCGATAGTCACAGAGCGCAGCTCCTGTAGCAGGTCAATTTCTGCCAGCGTATGGGTTGTAAGTTTGTCAATGTTTGCTGTTTCTTCAGTAACTTGACGTGCAATTTGCTTTTGGATTTCGATGGGCGGCTTAGGTACTTGGAAACGAGACAAGTCTTCGCAAGTCAATGCACCTTTTGTCCCACCCTGACCGTCGCTGACCATTCGTAGTGCTCCGTACATGCCGGTCATCGTCCAGTGCAGGTACTCGCAGTGAAATGTTTCGGGGTCTAGCGCGATAAAAGCTAAATGCTGATTGATAGTTGCGGTAATTCGAAGTACTGTCGTTTGACCGCGAGTCTTGCCTTGGCCAGTGAGTGCAACCAAAAGTGACCCAGCCTTTACTATTGGGAGGTGGCATGCCTGAAGAGCTGCTTCAGTGACAAATTCGCTACCTTCAGTCACTTCATCCAGATTGACCACCGCACTATTCAGCCAAGGGAATGTCCCGCCTTGCCAGTAGTCGGCGTTGTCCTTCAGAGGAGTAGAGCCGTTACCAATCTTCGCGTATTTGCCCAGCCTGACCACGGACCACTCTGCCGGAATATTTGGCATGTGAACGTTTCCGGTTGCTTTCTTAAGACTAGGGAGGTTTGTGCCTAGGGTAAGTTCAGAAATGACTGTCGCACGCCATTCTCTCAATAGCTCAATAAGTCCTTCCTTCTCCCGAATCAGTGTGTCAATGCGAGCAGTTTCGGTGTCCAGGTAATCAGCGATGGCTTGCTGTTCACCTTCGGTAGGTAAGGGGAGGCGCTGTTGTCCGATGAATCCCCAATCGGCTCGCGGCATCTTTGCGCCATATGTTGAACCATCGACGACTTGGATAAATTCAGGCTGCAGCATTGTTGCCGCTAGATAAGATGGGACCACACCTTGATTCGGATTCAGAACAAGAAATTCGCTAGAACACACTCCATCGCTATCTGCAACAACACACTTAGCTAAGTAAGGCCGTAGTTTCCCGAAAAGAATGTTTTTGGTCGAAAACACATTGACTGTGCTTTCGGCTTCGTCTTGCGTTCCATTCGTTTCAGTAGCGAACTTACCTAGCTTTGGGAGCACGTGCTCCATACCTACGTATCGCAAACCTAGGGTGCCATTAGTTTTTTCACCTCGTAGTCGCGCAAGAAATTTCAACTTTTCAATACCCCAATGCGCTGGAATATCGCCTATCCAAGGTACGCCTGAAGGCTTGTAATCGGGATACGGCTTCACCGGTTACTCCCACCCCGGATGCTTTGCAGCAACTCCATAAACTTATGTTCTTTAGCTTCGATGTCGGCGGCTATGGCATCGCGGCTGCGGGGTGGCTTGTGGACGTAAAACTCGCGGTTGAAGTTAATTTCGGTGCCTACAACGCCGACTTTTCCGTCTTTGGCATCTACCACCTCTCGGTTAATCCAAGCATCAGACCAGTGCGGTGATACCTCCGTTTCAAAGTAAGCGTCAATGTCCTTGCCCCAAGGTACATATTCAGCATCGCGCAGTTCTGAGTCGCTGAGAACTTCGCCTTTTTCATTGGTGGTGGGTTCAGCTTCCTTGTCCTTAGTTGCGAAGTGTTTACGTGCCAGCTCAACAGATTTGGGTGCCAACTTCGCAGCTTTGCCGGTCAGCTCTTTGTCTTTGGCAACGGTTGCTGCTGATGCATTAAGGGCGGCTCTGAATGATTCGGCATCCATGAAGACTGCATCCCCGTCCATACCCTTTACGGCAAAATTTAGTAGGTCTTTTTGCTCTTTGGGGAGTTTGCTGAAAGCGGTGTCGAAAACCAAGGCTTTCAAGCCCTGTTCGGTTGCCTTAAAGCGGCAGCGAAGCGGGCGTTCAATGGTCACTCGTCTATAGAAGAAGTGCTCCCGGTCGAAAAGCTTGGCTTTCAACACTCGCCCTGTTTTGGGTGCCGGGAATTCCTGCCACTCCATTGCTTTGTAGTTGTTGTAGGCGTTCGTAATCCGGGCAACGCAATCGTTGGTGAACTCCCTGCGTTTTTTGCCAAGGTTCTTTTTCATTAAGTTGCTCATTCCACTGGCATCAATCAGCAGAACTTTGCCCTGACGCTCAGCAGGTTTGCGGTTTGACATAAACCACAGGTAAGTGGTGATGTTGGTGTTGTAGAACATGTCCGTTGGCAATGCCACGATGCAGTCCAAGTAGTCATGTTCAAGAATGTGACGGCGGATTTCGCTCTCACCGTTACCTGCATCACCTGTGAAAAGTGGGGAGCCGTTATGCACTACGCCAATTCTTCCACCGCCTTTGCCCGCGACCACAGGTTGCATTTTTGACAAAAGGTGCAGTGAAAACAGCATCTGCCCATCCCTGATGGTAGGTAGACCCGGGCCGAATCGTCCAGCAGCGCCTTTGGCGTGCTCGCGGCGTACAGCATCTTCGGCGGGCTTCCATTCCACACCATAAGGTGGATTGGCTGCTTGGTACTCAAAGTGCATGCCGTTGTGCTTGTCTGATTCCAGTGTGTCGCCATTTGCTATGTTTGCAGGGTTCTGGCCACGAATCAGCATGTCAGCTTTGCAGATGGCATAAGTCTCGTCCTCCAGCTCCTGACCGAAAAGCTTCAAGGTGGCACGTTCATTGAACTTGCGAAGGTGCTCTTCTGCCACGCTCAATATCCCACCGGTTCCAGCTGTTGGGTCATACATAGTGCGCACCACCCCCGGGACTGACAGAATGTCATCGTCGCCGCTGAAGAGCATAGTCACCATTAACTCAATCACATCCCGAGGTGTGTACTGTTCACCAGCAGGGGACACGTCGTTGAACTTGCGTAGCAACTCTTCGAAGGCCTGACCCATGTCATGGTTTGTAACTTTTACGGGGTCCAAGTCGGTTTCGGCGAACCTTTGCAGCACCAGATAGAGCCGGTTCTTCTCCGCCAACTTATCCAATGTGGATGAGAACTCGAATTTTTCGAAGATGTCGCGGACATTCTGAGAAAACCCATTGAGCAAAGCTTCGAGGTTGTCACGAACGTCGTCTGGCGTCTCTGCGATGCTTGTTAAAGTGAACTTAGACGTGTTGAAAAATGGATACCTGCTTACCGGCGTGAGCATCTTGTCCAGGTCGTACCCTTTGCCATGAATGAGCTGGTATTTGGCGCGAACAGCATCACGGGTGGGTTCAAGCACGCAATCCAGTCGACGCAAGATGGTGAAGGGCAAGATAACCTTACGGTATTCATTTTCCTTGTAGGCCCCCCTTAGTAGTTCGGCGTTTTTCCAAATCAGGTCAGCAAGTTTTGTCATTTCGTTCTATCTCTCAAACACTTGCGATGCTATTCCAGTCCTGTCTATGAATCTCCACTGGGTGTAGCCGAAACAGCGCTTAGTTTGGTAGCCGGGGTCTTGTCGCGAATAAAACCGGTCACTTCACTCTCGTAGACGTGTCTAGAAAAGTTCTAGACATGCGTAAACAGACATAAAGAGAGTGAAACCATGTCGACCCCAAATTGTGATTTCCCTAAAGGTGCGCGAATCGATGCATCCGAGTCGCAGCAATCAGATTTCCCTACAACCGTGCATGGTTTGCCTGATGATGCCTTAGCTGCAGTTGGGCTGAAAAAGGTAACAGCATTTGTTCGCGTTGACCCGAAGGGGCAAGCTGAGCGTTCAAAGAAGATACGAGAAAAGAGGGCGTTGGGAGGTGTTGCGCAACTGAACGTTCTCGCACCGGTAAGGTGCCACCAAACCATCAAGTCAGTTGCCAAAGCATTTCAATCCAGCGGAGATGTCCGGCCAGTTCTAGAACAGCTCTTAACCAGTGAATTAAGAGCAAAAAATCCTGATGCTCTGGTAGTTGTAACTACCTTTGCTCGGCAAAAGGTTCTGGAGAATTTAGAGTGCCGGCTCAGCAGGCTCACGGGGTTCCGTAAATTTATTGCCAGGCTCCTCGGTATGCTCTGAATGACATACACCTCTCAATTCCACGGCTTATAGGTCTGTTTTGTGATGGTGCTCAGGCCTTACCTGCCTTTTTACTGCATTGTTTGCGCTCCCATTTATCTTTAGCTTTGGCATCAGCAATCGTCTGCCATTGCATGTTGCTGGGCTCGTCTGCTCCTCCACATGCAAGTGGCTGAATATGGTCAATCACATACCCTTTGCAGGCTCCTTTTGTCGCGCCGGAGGCAGGGCAGGGGTTCTCTTTCTTAAAGCTGGCAATAGCCGCATGACTTCGATTACTTGAACCGACGACTTGCATCGATAGAAAAAGAGTCAGTAAGACGAATAACTTGGGACTACAAATATTCAGGAGCTTATTCAAGCGGAGACATCCTTGGATAGAGCTGCTCGTATTCTTCCCTAGACACTTGCTTGAAATTGATGCCCGGTATCACGACTGCATCTGGGCGCAAGGGTTGCCGGACCGCTGTAGATAGACCACGGAGATGTACTTCCATGTAGCCGTCCTCCTGGTGCACGACGGCCTTTGAAATTATCCTTGAGAGTTCTTCTCTGAGTGCGGCCCGTGCATCCAAGCTGTCGATGTTTTCAACCGCCTTTAGGATGTTCTCAAATACGGCGTCACTGTCGCCAGATAGGTCTGACATCTCCGTTCTAGCTGCAAACAGTTCCTGCTCGCATTTCAATAGCGCGGACTCTGCCTCCCCCAATGGGCCGAGTAGCGAAGCCACAGGAGCTTTGGATGCTCCTATGGCTTCTACATATCGGTCTCGCGCCAAACGCGCGACTGTCACCTCTACCTCAAGCACATCTATACGTGCCTTGAGTGTTTCCATGCGGGCACTTCCTTGAAAGTATGCAGGTGCGACTGCGCTGACAACTTTTAAAACCGCTCCCTCCATTTCTTGGGCATTGGCTCCGGGGCAGGAGCTAGTGCCACGATTGCGTGCTGAGCAGTAGTAACGCGCGTATCCTGGCTGCGCTTGAGAGTTCTTGTTCTTCCGAACCATCGAATTTCCACAATTGCAGCGAAGGATTCCCTGCAACCAGTTCTTCAAGCTAGCGTCTCTCCTGCCTGGAAATCGTCCGTCACGCTCGGCCTTTGCTTGAGCCCGGAGAAATGTTGTTTCATCCAGTATCCTCGGGTAATAGTCCTGAATTGGGTCGCCAACTGGAATGCGTTTGTGTTCGTCGTCTGGACTGTTGATGTGTGGTTGGTACTCTCCAAGCACCGCCCGATTCGATAATATTCGTGACACGGTTGATGTGTGCCAGTTGGGGTTAGCTGTTGAACTGGCGGTCCGTACTTGAAAGTCTTCAACTGATTCGCCTGGCTTTCGCACGGGTGGTTTACCGGGGATAGGCCAGCGCTCTCGATTGGCCTGTGTTGTGATGGCTCCTATACCCTTGCCTCCGATGCGAGAGGAAAAGACCTTACGAACGCTATCAGCTTTCTCTTCAAGGACTACGAAGCCACTTCTATCCGCGTTCGGTGCGAGCCACCGCGGGCACTCGCTAGTCACTATGCTTTTGGCTTCGCCAGTTGCCGCCTTCCTTTTCTTCTCTCCCCAAACATCGGATAGGCGCTTTGCCTTCGCTTCGCTTTCGTTATTGGCGCGCGACATGTAAACAATCGCAATGATTAAGTTCGTCGTGTCCTTTATGGTCTCCTTGTCCCAAATCTTTTCGTCCACCAAGGTTACGACTTTGATTCCTGCGTCCACAAGGTCAAGAAGTAATCGCAATGCCGTATTTGTGTCAGCCCTGCTGAGCCTGTCGAACTGTTCGATGACAAGATAGGAGCCCTTCGCTACTTTTCCCGACTGTACGGCCTGTATGAAGGCCGCTAGAGCTCCCTTTTCGATGTTTTGGCGTCGAAACCCACTGACACCAAGGTCGCGGTAGCTGACTGGGTGAAGGTCAAGACCGTGGCGTGCGCAGTACTGCTCTGCCATTGCGACTTGGCGGCGAAGGCTATCCCCCAGCTCTTGCTTTGAAGTGCTAAACCGCACGTATGAATATGCACTTCCGCGGTGTCCAGGGGCATTTTCCCCTGTGTAGGCTGTATCTGGAGGATGTTGGTTCATATGGCAACCCACAAATGATTGGTGCCATTATTGACCAACCGACCTGAGCGTGGGCGCGCACCTGCGTTTGGACTGTGCCTCGATACTTGCGGCTCCTCGAGAGCTGTGACAGTCCACTGGGGTGGATGTGCCTTCGCGTCAGTCCAGCGTCTGCTGGACTGACCGCCGCTATTGGGCGGCGGCTCCAGTCCGAGTCTTGGACAGCTCTTTTGGATGAATCATTGATTGCCTACCTTACTTGGATGTTCTGCAAAGCCAGCAAGTTAGGGTCATCCTCTTTTAGAAATGGTGATTTGTATATCCCGCTTTGGCTGGCCAACACCATCAGTCGGACTCGCATTTGTTGCCTAGACGCTTTGCGATTCTTATTTGTACCCCCATGGGCTCGCGCCATAACTTCTGCATGTTTACGATTTGCAGGTAGGCCGGTGTCATAGACATGCAATTCGGTAGTTGCCTCTTCGACCACAGCCTTTAAGTTGCGCAACTCACTAGTTGAAAACTGAATCGCGCCAAGGTATGTTCTTTTCGGGCGGACGTAGCCATTAGCATCGGGTTGCCCATCGTCTTTTACCTGTGCCTGCCCCAGTTCGTGCACTTCCTTACTGGCTCTCGACCACTTGCAGTGAAGACGTTGAATCGATAAACCGGTACTGAATATTTCCTCAAAAAAGGAATCGCAAAACTCGCCAGGCAGTGGTTTTTTAACGTGCGGAGGGGTGAAAACCCATCTCGCTAAACCCTCAGAGTCCAAGACTGGACCGGGTGAATGCTTTAGGCAAACAGAATACCGTTGGCAGGCGCCATCAGGGTCTAGCTCAACACATGCTTCAACACGATTGGTGCTTTCTTCGGTGCCAATGGACTTGCATCTATCAAATAAAGCTCTGTCACTCCACTGCAATTTGAAGGTTGATAGCTTGCGGAATGCTCTCTCCACTCTTCCAAGTGCCAGACTTAAATGTCGTTCCATCGGTCACTGTCCAAACGTGCTCGCCATCTTCTTCAAAATCCATGGTTGCATAAGCTCTATCCTTAACCCAAAAGCACCCCAATGTCCCGTCGGACAGTAGTTTTGGCTTCGGTGCGACGACCCCGTTTTGAACGAGGTTCCAGCATGTCCAAACACCCATTGCAACTGACGTTTGGCTTGGTTTGCAGCTTCCTGGGCCATTCCATCCATCTTCTAAGGCGGTGTATGGGTCTAGAGCTTCGGCAAACAATCGCAATTGACGACGCTTGGCTGGTGTCAATTGATACTGGGGTGCGGTGTGTGCGCCTGCATCCCTAGTTTTTGTTCGTTTTGAAATTTCGTTTCTGATTTTTTCGAACTGATGAGCAACTACGCCTAATACGTAGTCGTGGTTTGCATCATCTTGAAATTCAGAGCGCCGGAAAGAGCTACTTGCAATGTAGTTCGGGCTGTCAGCGGTTGATGAACCGAATTTGGACAAGTCACACCTCCACTTTAGTCATTCCAATCATGCTCAAAACTTCGTCATTGAGCACTGATTGCAAAGCACGTTTGTTTTCTATATGAAGAGCATCTGCCACGTCTTCAATCTCGTCAAGAGAAATTTCAATAGGCTGGTTGTCTGAAAATCTTACAGATTGCAGTCTATGCTGCCCATTAACCCGAAGAGCCCTTTGCTCTCCCTCATCTGTGAGGTCTAAATTTACGAGATTTAGAACGCGATTCCCGACCTTGTCCTCGGAATACCAGCCGTTATGAGAGTGCCAAAGGTTTGTGTACTGAAGCACGTTCGCAGGGAATACACCTGAGTCTTTTCTCAGCAAATCACTTAGAGCATCCTTGTCGTCTTTCGCCCATCTAAATGTGTCCCCATATTGGAGACCAATGGCTCCAATCCGTGCACCTTTTTTAGCCGGAATCGAAGCGACATGTTTGAGGAGTTCAACGAGAACCGGCTTAACGTTAGCCCACCTCGTATAGGCAGCGCAGGAGCAGGAAAAGAACTCAGGCCTCAACGATAACGTCCAAGCCATTGAGCCGTCGGGGTTCGTCTGAACAAAGTCGACAACTTCAATGTTGTTTTGCACAACAGAAGCGCTCTGGTCTTCAATGCGTACTTCAAAAGCTGGGAAACGACGCACGACTGGCAAACGCGCGGACAAGTCACTGTTTTGCAGGAAAGAAGTTACAGACTCCGACAAAGTGTCACCGTCTACAGGGCTACTCCACTCGATTGCGAGAGCCATGACTTCAATGGCATGCTTTCCAAAAAATGGATGGATGCGTCCAGTCAAACCTGTCAATTCAGCCATAACCCCTTAATTTATCTCTGTGCAGCGCCCTGAGACTTTATACGCTCTGCTCTAAAAGGGTAACACAGAACGAATTTCAATGAGCGGCGTCATTACGCGGGCTTGAGTACGAGGACATTCAATTACCCTCTACATTCCAATGGTGCACATACTGATTGACTTTCGTGAAGCTCGGCAAACCGTTGGCCAAGTGGACTTCGACCGTCACTTGCACCGCTTCCAGCCCCAATAAGGCGCGGCTTTGCACCAAAGACAAGCTCATATCCCTGATTTCCCAAAAAGGTGCGCAATAACTCGGTGCATTGCGCAGGTATGCACTAAAGAAGTGCGTGCTGTGGTTTTATACAGCTATCTTAGCGTAAGCCCGCCTAATAGGTGGGGATTTTTGCTAATGCAGGCTTGAGGCAACTTGGCACGGCTTCTGCTTTATGGACCCTAGCTCCCGAAACCTGGCGCTGCAAGCCACCAGGCCCGGACTCTGTAATCAACTATCAAGCTGAGGTGAACACATGAAACTCGTGACGGCCATCATTAAACCGTTCAAGCTCGATGAGGTGCGCGAAGCCTTGTCCGGCATGGGCGTGCAAGGCATTACCGTGACCGAAGTCAAAGGCTTCGGCCGCCAAAAGGGCCACACAGAGCTGTACCGCGGTGCAGAGTACGTGGTGGACTTTCTCCCCAAAGTCAAGATTGAAGCAGCGATTGATGACGCTCTGGTAGAGCGCGTGATCGAAGCGGTCGAGGGCGCAGCCCGCACCGGCAAGATCGGTGACGGCAAGATTTTTGTCTACGACCTGGAACAAGTGGTGCGTATCCGTACCGGCGAAACCGGTAAAGAAGCGCTGTAAAAAGAAAGAGAGCATGAACATGAAAAAACTTCTCGCCACACTGGCGCTCGGCATGAGCCTGCTGACTGCAGGAACATTCGCCCTGGCCCAAACCGCCGCTCCCGCAGCTGACGCTCCCGCGGCCACTGCATCCGCACCTGAAGCCGCTGCACCTGCAGCAGCCCCCGCAGCCGCTCCGGCAGCGGCAGAAGCTGCTGCACCCGCCGCTGCACCCGTTCCCAATAAAGGCGACACCGCCTTTATGACGATCTCCACTGCCTTGGTTTTGTTCATGACAGTGCCCGGTTTGGCCTTGTTCTACGGCGGTCTGGTCCGCAGCAAGAACATGCTGTCTGTGCTGATGCAAGTGTTTGTGGTGACCGCACTTATTTATGTGCTGTGGGCCGTCTACGGATACACCTTGGCATTCGGCGGCGATGGTGCCTTCTTCGGAACCTTTGACAAGCTGTTCCTGAAGGGTGTGACGACCGAGTCCATTGCTGCGACATTCAGCAAGGGCGTGGTCATTCCTGAACTGACATTCATTGCCTTCCAAGCGACCTTTGCGGCCATTACTTGCGCCCTGATCGTTGGTGCATTCGCCGAGCGAATCAAGTTCTCTGCGGTGTTGGCTTTCTGCGTGATCTGGTTCACTTTCAGCTACCTGCCCATCGCACACATGGTCTGGTACTGGGCCGGCCCTGACGCGATCTCCGACGCGGCTTCCCTCGAAAAAGTCGTGGCTGCTGCAGGTTTCCTGTGGGCCAAGGGCGCACTGGACTTCGCTGGTGGCACCGTGGTGCACATCAACGCGGCTGTTGCCGGCTTGGTCGGTGCCTACGTGGTTGGCAAGCGTATCGGTTACGGCAAAGAACCCATGGCGCCTCACAGCTTGACATTGACCATGGTGGGCGCTGCCATGCTGTGGTTCGGCTGGTTCGGCTTCAACGCCGGCTCCAACCTGGAAGCTAACGGCCTGACCGCTTTGGCCTTCATCAACACTATGTTGGCCACTGCGGCTGCCACCTTGGCCTGGATTACCGGTGAAGCCCTGTCCCGCGGCAAGGCATCCATGTTGGGTGCTGCATCCGGTGCGGTGGCTGGTCTGGTTGCGATTACTCCTGCTTGCGGTTTCGTGGGTCCCATGGGCTCCATCGCCATTGGCTTGATCGGCGGTTTTGCCGGTCTGTGGGGTGTGAACGGTCTGAAGCGCCTGTTGGGTGCAGACGACTCCTTGGACGTGTTCGGTGTGCACGGCGTCTGCGGTATCGTGGGTGCTTTGTTGACCGGCGTGTTTGCAGCGCCTTCCCTGGGTGGCACTGGCGTATACGACTATGTGGCCAATGCAGTGGGCGCTGAGTACTCCATCGGTACCCAAGTCTGGATCCAGTTGCAAGGCGTGTTGGTCACCATCGTGTGGTCTGCTGTCGTGTCCTTCATCGCTTTCAAGTTGGTGGATCTGGTGATCGGTCTGCGCGTCTCTGAAGAAGAAGAGCGCGAAGGTCTGGACATCTCCAGCCACGGCGAAACCGCTTACAACCGCTAAGCACGGACTGCGGCGCACTGCGCTGCAGTTTCCAAGCAGTTTCTTCTTGAGACTTGAGCCCGGCAACCGAGAGGTCGCCGGGCTTTTTTGTGCCCGGGCGGTGCACAATGCCACGCTGCTGCATTCACCCTTCTAAATGGAATTCCTCTATGAGTACGCCCCTGACTCTTCGCCATGGTCTATTGCGCTGCGACATCTGCCCGGAACTCGGCGGCTCTATTGCCGGCATGTGGATGAATGAGGTTCCGGTGATGCGGTCTACCCCGGGCGCAGAGCTCACGAGCGTGCGCCAGTCAGCGAGCTTTCCGCTGGTGCCTTTCTCCAACCGTATCGGTTACGGGCAGTTGCAATGGTCGGGCACTAGCCATCCGCTGGTGAAAAACTTTGATCCCGAACCCCACACCATCCATGGCATCGGCTGGGAGCGGCCTTGGGCCGTGCTGGAGAGTACGGATAGCTTTGCCTTGCTATCGATGGAGCACAAGGCAGATGCCACCTGGCCGTTTGACTTTGACTGTTCGCAAGCCTTCAAGCTTGAAGACGGCGCACTCGACATGAGCCTGAGTGTGACCAACCAAAGCCGGACAGCCGCCCCCGTAGGCTTGGGCTGGCACCCCTACTTCGTCAAACGTGCCGACGCGGCAGTGCGTTTCACCGCCAGTGGCCGCTGGGAGATGGCGGCCGACAAACTGCCCACCCATCGCGAACCCCATGCCGGTCTGATTCAGCCGACCGCCGCATTGACGGTAGACCATTGCTTTGACGGCTGGGACGGTGTGCTCACGCTGACCGACAGCGAACTCCAGGTCACCGTTCGGTCCGCCTTGAGCCGCCTGGTGGTGTTTACCACGCCAGAGCGAGACAACATCGCCGTGGAGCCGGTGAGCCATGTAAACAACGCGCTGAACTTGATGGGCACCACGGGCGCCAGCGCAGAGAGCTTGGGGGTCGTCATCTTGCAGCCGGGTGAAAGTTTCAGTTGCAGCATGCGGGTGGAAGTGCGTGCTGCGCAAGAGGTGCAGGCATGAGCTGGCAGGCCCTGAGCGACGACGTGTTTGAACTGGGCGAATCCCCGTTCTGGCACCCGGCCGAACAGCAACTGTATTGGGTCGATATTCCCGGCAAGGCGATCCTGCGTGCCAACATCTACATGGGCTTTGTGCAGCGCTGGGACATGCCCAGCGAGCCCGGTTGCATTGCACCGGCTGCCAAGGGTGGTTTGGTCATCGCTCTGCGCGAGGGGGTGTTCCGCGCGCAGGAATGGGGCGGCGAGCTTGAGCGCATTGCCACCTTGCCGTATGACACGGCCGTGATTCGCGCCAACGATGGCAAGTGCGATGCCCTAGGCCGTTTTTGGGTAGGCACCATCGATGAACCCAAGGCCGGCCGTGCTGCAGAGCTCTTCTCCGTGGACTGCCGCACCGGCAGCGCCACGGTGCAGCGCCATGCTGGTGACGCGTTGACCGCCAACGGTCTGGCGTGGAGCCCCGACAACCGTACTGTCTACTGGTCGGATACGCCCAATCACCTCACCCATGCCTGGGACTATGACCTCGCCTCTAATGCGTTGAGTTCACACCGCGTATGGCGCACCTATGACCCCAAACCCGCCGGGTGGTCGTTTGAGAACGCCGCCTATGCCGGCCGGCCCGATGGCGCGGCCGTAGATGTGGAAGGCAATTACTTCGCGGCCATGTTCGAGGGGCGCCGCATCTGCAAATTCGCGCCTGACGGCCGACTGCTCAACAGCTGGGAGACGCCGGCGGAGTGCCCCACCATGCCTTGCTTCGGCGGGGAAGACCTGAAGACTTTGTACATCACCACCGCGCGCCATGGCCGCAGTGCGGCTGAGCTGGCGCAGTTTCCCTTGTCGGGAGCGGTGTTCTTTATGCGGGTCGATGTGGCCGGCTTGTCGGTGCAGTTTTTCGCGGATTGAGCTGCAGGCAGCGTGTGCTCTGCCAACGCAGGGCGCAAATTTCCGGCGCTTTTGCGTTCAAAAAATTCACACAAGGGGCAGGGGCGGCCGCTTACCATTGCCGCCATGTCCCAATTGCCCGCCGCCCTTCAGCCCTTCGTTGACCAGATCCGCCAAGCCGCGGCGCAGCGCACGCCGCTGCAGATCCGTGGCGGCAGCAGCAAAGACTTTTATGGCTGTCTGCAACCGGCAGCCTTGTTGGACACCCGGAGTTTGACCGGTGTGGTGGATTACGCCCCCAGCGAGCTGGTGGTGACTGTGGCCGCAGGCACGCCTCTAGCGGAGCTGGAGACTCTTTTGGCCACCCAAGGGCAATGCCTGCCTTTTGAGCCGCCGCACTTCGGCTGGTCGGGCAGTTCCAGCCAAGCTACCGTAGGAGGTATGGTGGCCAGCGGGTTGGCCGGTCCGGCCCGCGCCAGCGTGGGCAGTGTGCGCGACTATGTGCTGGGTCTCCAACTCATCAATGGTCAGGGCGAACTACTCACCTTCGGCGGCCAGGTCATGAAAAACGTGGCCGGTTACGACGTGTCGCGCCTCATGGCAGGCGCCATGGGCACGTTGGGCTTGATCACCGAAGTCTCCATTAAGGTGCTGCCGCTTGCGCCCAGTGAGGCGACTTTGGTTTTCCCCCTGCCGCAGACGGACGCACTCGAGCACCTGCATCGCTGGGGCGGCGAGCCATTGCCACTGAATGCCAGTTGCTGGGTGCATGACGCATCTGCAGGGCAGGAGGGGAGAGATCTTCTGTTCGTTCGTCTACGCGGTGCCGTAGCGGCTGTGGAAGCGGCTTGCAGCCGCATGCTGACCGAGGTGCCCGGGGAACGCATGGACACTGCGCAAGCGGCGGCTGATTGGGCTTTGTGCCGCGACCAGAAGCTCCCCTTCTTCACCGAAGGAGGGCCGGCTGACCATGTGCTGTGGCGCCTTTCGGTCGCCCAGACTGCGCCCGTGCTGGACCTGCCCTGGCCGCAGTTGGTGGAATGGCATGGCGGCCTGCGTTGGCTCTGGGCGCCTTTGCAGGCAGGTGCACGTTTGCAGGCGGCCGCCAAGTCTGCGGGTTGCAATGCTACTGTTTTTGTAGCAACTGGCGCAGATACTGCGGGCGCCAAGTGCCAAAATCATTCTCAATCTGCGGGGCAAGGCGCTTTGCTCAAGCGCTTGAAGGCTGCATTCGACCCGGCGGGTATCTTCAACCCTGGTCGCCTCTACTCCGACTTCTGACATGCAAACCCACCTCGCCCCCGAATACCAGAACACCGCCGATGGCCAGGCGGCAGAAGCGATCCTGCGCAAATGTGTGCACTGCGGCTTTTGCACCGCGACCTGCCCCACCTACCAGTTGCTGGGTGACGAGCTGGATGGGCCACGCGGTCGCATCTACCTGATGAAGCAGGTGTTGGAGGGGCAAGTGCCCACCCGCGCAACCCAGATGCACTTGGACCGTTGCCTGACCTGCCGCAACTGCGAAAGCACCTGTCCCAGCGGCGTGGACTACGGCCATTTGGTGGACATTGGCCGCAAACTGGTGGATGCCAAAGTGCCCCGCCCCGCTGGCGAAAAAGCCCTGCGCTGGGCTCTTAAAGAAGGCCTGCCGTCTCCCCTGTTCGGGCCGGCCATGAAGCTGGGCCAGCTGGTGCGTCCGCTCTTGCCCCAGACCCTGAAAAACAAGGTGCCGGTGCCGCACGATGCAGGCGCCTGGCCCACGCGGACCCATGCGCGCAAAGCGTTGATGTTGGCCGGTTGCGTGCAACCCGCCATGTCCCCCAACATCAATAGCGCAACGGCGCGAGTGCTGGATGCTGCAGGTATTGAGCCGGTCGTGGCGCCTGCCGCCGGTTGTTGCGGAGCGGTGAAGTTTCACCTGAACGACCAGGACGGCGGCAAAGCCCATATGCGCGCCAACATCGATGCCTGGTGGCCGCACATTGAGCAAGGAGTGGACACTCTGGTGATGAATGCATCCGGATGCGGCGCCACTGTGAAAGACTATGGCCACATCTTGCGCGATGACCCGGCCTACGCGGAGAAGGCAGCCCGCATCAGCGCCTTGACCAAAGATTTGAGCGAACTATTGCCGGAACTCGTGCCGGTGTTGAAACCGCGCTTGCAGCTCGGCGCTGACACGCCTGCGCTGGTGTTTCACCCGCCCTGTACCTTGCAACATGGCCAGAAGCTCAAGGGTGGAGTCGAGTCGCACATGGCAGCACTGGGCTTCGCCGTGCGGGTGGCAGCCAACGAAGCGCACCTGTGTTGTGGTTCAGCCGGCACGTATTCGGTGCTGAACCCCGAGATTTCGTACCAGCTGCGCGACCGCAAGCTGGGCCATCTCGCTCCTTCTGTGAACGAAATCATCATCAGCGCCAATATCGGCTGCATCAGCCATCTGCAAAGTGGTACCGAAACCGCAGTCCGACACTGGATCGAGGTATTGGACGCAGCATTGACTTCCATCGGCTAGTCCTTGCTTTCATAATGCACGCTAGCGCCCCCACAAGAGGCGCCTGGTTTTCAACCGATTCAGGGTGCTTATGAAATCACACGACGACATCGACGATCCACGCCGTCAATGGCTGGTGCGGGCTCTCGCGGCTGGATGGTTTGGTGCGGCGTTGCCGCAAGCCATGGCGCAAGGCCGCAACATTTTTGGTAGCAAGCCGGCGAAATTGCCACCTGGTCAATCCATCTATGGAATCACCGGTGATGTGCGGGTGAACAACACGCCTGCAACCCTGAGCACCACGATCAAGCCCGGCGATACGGTGCAGACAGGCAAGAACAGCGAAGCGATATTCGTGGTGAATACCCATGCGATGATTTTGCGGGGTGACAGCAAACTCGAGATTGAGTCGCCGAGCACTGCGCCGGATACTTCTGTGACGGGTTATGTGATTGGCGGTTTGCGGATGTTGACGGGCAAACTGCTCTCGGTGTCGCGCAATTCCCCGATGTCGGTTAAGACATCGGCCTCCACCATCGGTATACGGGGGACCGGCTTCTACATCGAGTCAGACCCGGACCTCACTTACTTTTGTACCTGTTATGGTGCAACCGTGGTGCAAGCCAATGACGATCCGGAAAGCCGTGAGGAAGTCGTGTCGCGTCACCATGACCGGCCGCTGTACATCGTCAAAGATGGTGGCAAAGGCAAGAACATCCGCAGCGCCCCGTTTGTGAATCACACCGATCAAGAGTTGGCACTGATCGAGACACTGGTGGGTCGGACCAGTCCCTTCGTTTTCTCGAAGGATAGCTATAGCGGTCCCCGGCGCTCGTATTGATTGCGCAAGCAGCTATAAAAATAGTGGCGAAAGCAAAGGGAGTCTAAGCTCCCTTTGCTTTTTGGCAGTGCCTATTCCGGGGCTCCGTTGAGTATCCAGGCCACGAACTTGTCGTAGTCTGAGCGCGCAGCGTCGCCTACTGCCGCTGAGGTATTGAATCCGGTGCGAAGTCCGCCGTTGTGGTGGTTGCCGGAGGGCTTGCGCAGCAGGGGGCTGGCGACAATGTCTGTGAAGTTGATGCGTCCGCGCACCTCGGTATAGAGCCAGTTGCGGTTGGTGGCGTCTGCGCCATTTCCGGTCCCCGCACGGTCGAAGTCGTCGTAATAGATGGGTGGAACGCCGGAGGTAGTGCTGATGTTCTGGCCGCTGACATGGCAAGAGATGCAATTGCCATTGATTCCCTGCTGCAAAACGGTCCGTATGTCGGGGTTGAAGCGCAAGGTTGCGGGGTCCCATGCCAGTGCGGGGTTCACCTCGAGGGTGAGTGTTTTGGCGGTGCTGGTACTGGTGGCGTTGGCGGTGACCAGCTGAACGGTGTAGGTGCCCGGGCCGCTGACCGTCAGCGTCGGGTTCGCTGCGGTACTGCTACTCAAGCTGGCCGTCTGACCGCCCGGCACCGAGGTAACGGTCCAGCTGTAGCTGGTGGAAAACAAGCTCATACCTGCGGACAAGGCGGGCGTCAGGGTCTTGACGACCCGGTCGGGTCCGGGGTCTGCCACGGCGCGCCCCGGTTTGATGGCCCCGCCGGAGAATCCTTTGGTGCTGAGGTAGTTGGCCATGGTGTTGTACATGTCCGGAGTGCTCCAGTACTTGTCGTACACCAGCTTAGCCAAGGGCATGTTGCCACGGTCCACCACGTGGGCCTTGATGCGGTCCGCATAGCCGTCAAACGCGGTGAAATCTTCGAAATTAATGTCGGACTGGTTGCCGGTGCCCCGGATGCCGTGGCATACACGGCACGCCTGTGTCACCGTCTTTTTGTACAAATCCACTTGGCCGGCGGCGGTCCAACTGGTGGGCACATAGCTGTCCGTGGTTTCGCTGCTCGCGTTGGGCAGGCCATTGCCTCCGTAAATGTTTTTCAGGTGGGCCGCCGCAGCACCTTGGTATTCGTTGGGGTTGGCTACGCGCCTGCAGGTGTCCTCTGCAAAGCCGGTAGGTGTTGCCGTTCCGTTAGGGAGGTTGTGGCCGCAGAGCACCATCTGATTGATGGTTTTGATTTTTCCCTCCAATGCAGCCCGTGTGTAGCCGGACAGAGTGGAAAAGTCGAATGACGCGGGCTCAAACGCATGGAGCTGTGCCCCCACATCGCCCCGAGCGCCGGATGCGGAGTTGCTAATACGGGGAAATAGCCCGCTCGGTGTCAGTGGATCACCCCGTCCGCCATGGCAGGAAATGCAGATCGTGGGCAGGGCTTTGTTGCCACGCCCGTCCAGGTTGGCTGCAGTGAGTCGTGCGCCGGTAATGGGGTCGTAGGTGTAGAGTTTGACGAACTTGATCGCATTGGGGGTAGGGTTGGCCGCGCCACTTTCCACCACACTGAATTCAATGGCATTGGTGCCAAGGTGCCACTTGTTCTCGCCCACGATGGCTGCTTGCAAACTGAAGGTGGAGTAGCCCCCGTAGCCGCCAACCATGTAGTTTTCCACCACGAAGGCAATGTTTCCGGTGTTGCTGTCCCTGCGGGCTGTCATCTTCCGGCCATAGCCGAGGTCGCGCTGGTCGCCGATGATGATGGTCTCTTCGGTGATGCCTGCGACAGCGGTGCCGAATCCGTTCTTGGCTTTGAACTTCGCCAGCGTGTCGCGTTCGTTGTTGGGGTCTATGGCGGCGTAGTAGGCGTTTGCATAGGCAGCCGAGTCGACCTGCAGCGTACCGTTGCTTTGGCGTTGGGGATTTGGAAAAAGGAGAAAACTATCCGGTCCGGTGGTGGCTACGGTGACCTTGGAGGTCGGGTCTACATCTCCGCCCGAGCTGCTGCCACTGCCGCCTCCGCCGCAGGCTGAAAGCAAAGTGCCTATCACGAGGGCTGCGCAGAAGAGGTAGGAACGGTTGTTGAGTGTCAGCATGGTCAGAAGCGCATCAGATAGCTGGCGGAAAGCTGGTTGGTGGTGTAGCTGCGCGGGGAGGTGGCCCATGCCGGCCGCAGCGTCGGGGTGGACTCCACATACCGCCACGCAAAGTCCATGGAGTCCCGCGCGCCCAGTCCTACGTTGTAGCCCAAGGTAGCCAGCACCGTGCTTCCGCCGAAGCGGTAGCTGAAGAACTTCCCGCCGATGTAGGCGTCATCCTGCACCAGCACTTTGGCCAGTGTGATGTTCTCCAGCGAAGAGAGTCCCGTGGATACGATGTCACCCTCGCGGTACTCGCCACTGAGATAGACCGTTGCGTTGTTTCTCAAGCTGTAGTCCAAATTGAAGCGCAGGGAGGTGTCGACCGTCTGGAACACGGCGCTGTTGGCCGATCGCCGGTTGTTGGCCAAGGCGCCGAACAGTGTGATGCGGTCCGTCAATGGCCGTGACGCAGACAGGCCCAAAGCGTACTTGTAGCCATCCCGCAGGCTGCTTTGGTGCTTGATTGCGGTCGCTTTGACAAACAGGCCGTAGGTGGGGGTATCGAATTCCGCATTGGCCCGGTACTGCAATGCGGCTTCACCGCCGAGGTTGACATTGCTCAAGCCGTTATAAGTCTGGAAGCGCTCACCACCTGCTGCTCCAGTGAGCAGCAGGCGGGTATTTCCGCCCAGGAAGAACATGCGTGTCTGGCTCGCATTGAAGGTGTAAATGCTGTCCCCACGAATGTCGGAGTTCAGTTTGGCTCGGGTGATGTTGTCGTCCCAGGTATAGCCGGCATCTATCTGTATTTCGTTGCCGTCGTCGAACTCTTGTTCGATGCCTTCGAGCAGCTTGGGAAGTCCCTTTGCGCCGAGTTCTTTGATCAGCTTGAACCGCAACGCATAGCTGGATTCGTAGTTCGAGACCTGCGTCAACTGGTAGTCCAAACCAAGTGCCCATCCATCCCGGAAGATGAACTCGCTGCCCACGCCCAGCACCAAGGCCCCTTGCTGGCTGCCGCTGGAGGCGATGGCGTAGCGGGTGCCATTGATTTGATCCGCATAGGACATGGAGGCTTCACTTTTGTTGCTCAAGTCTTGCCGCCATTCAACCCGCGCGCGTGGAATGGCCCAGCCGAAGGGCGTTGCATGTGTCGATTCGCCGCGCAAGCCCAAAGTACCTTGCAGCGCCGAATTGGTCTGGTCGTAGTACGTGAGCGAATAGCTGCCAGCCCCTGTTTCGGTGTTTTCGCCGAGCTTGTCAGTGGAAAAATCCAGCCGCAGATAAGGGGAAATCATGTTGGCCTTGTCCCTGAATTCGAGGCCGGTTCCTACCGATCCGAACAGCTGGTAACCCTTGCGGCTGCTGACAGCATAGGCATTTGCAGCAGAGACGTACCGGTTCATGTCGAAGTCCAGTGCTCCCACGCCCAGCATGCCTTGAACGTAGCCCCGCTCACCGGTCATGTAATTGCCATAGACCGCCAGCGAATAGCCCCTTGCCTGATTTCGGGTGCCATCGGTGCCGATGTTGGTGGTGTCCTGTGCGTATCCGATGCCCATGCCGACGGTGAGCTTGTCACTCAAGACGTGATCTACGCCCACACTGATGCCTTTGGAGTTGAAGTCTGCAGCGCTCACGGTGCCATTGGCATCCCGGACACCGAAACTGACGATGCCTTCCGCCCATACTTTGGGGCCCGGCAACACATCTGCGGGCAATGCCTCGCCCAGGCCCATGGAAAGGTGGGCCAGGTTGACAGAGCGGCTTTGCACAAAATCGGTGGCCAGGTTGTAGAGCGGGTTTTGCGAAAGGCCTAGTTGCCCTGCCGTCAAGCTCACCGCACTACTCAATGGGAGCGAAGGTGCAGTGTTTGTGGCGGGCAGTTGGGTAGCGCTATTGGTACCCACTGCATCCAATTGGGACAAAGTATTCGAGGACTTAAGGGTGACGCCGGGGTCTGTCTTGGATCGGGAAGAAAAGGCGACTCCACGGTTCCCGGTGGACCGGTTACTACCCTGAGTGGCTTTTTGAACCAAGGCTTCCATGTGGCGACCGAAATTTGAAATCTGGGTACGCACGATCTGCTGCGAGGTATCGATCTGTGCAGCAATGATGGCCGTTACGGTCTTGTCCTGAACGGGGTCGGGTCTGCCGGTTACTGTCACCGTCACGGTTCCGGCGCTGCTGCTGGAGCCGCCGCTGAACTGGGCCACTGCCGTAAAAGCGTCAGTGCCGAAGAAATTGCCGGCAGGGGTATAGGTGGCGTTTGTTCCGCTGATGGACAGGGTGCCATGGGCTGGTTGCACGGACACGGTAAAGCCAGAGGGGGTTAGCGCCGGGAACATACAAGTCTTGAGGTCGATCAAGATGGCCGTGTTGACCGGGGTACTGCTGGTGCAACTGGCCGGCGCAGGGACACCGACCGAGAAATTGACAGTGACGGGGGCACTGGTGCCCACCGCATTCGTGGCGGTGAATGAGGCAGCAGTGCTGGCCGACGGCGTAGTAGGCGTGCCGGAAATTACTCCCGAAACGGGGTTTAAGGTGACACCTGCAGGCAGAGTTCCGCTGCTAAGTGCAAACGATGTCAGCGGCGTGTTGGTGGCT
This sequence comes from Comamonadaceae bacterium, assembly GCA_027488985.1. Classification (GTDB taxonomy): domain Bacteria; phylum Pseudomonadota; class Gammaproteobacteria; order Burkholderiales; family Burkholderiaceae_C; genus Allorhodoferax; species Allorhodoferax aquaticus. Next base: position 159,681 of record JAIYAR010000002.1, read on the forward strand.
GAAATACTGATCGGTGTCATTGCCACACCCAAGGCGAGTGCAGTCGTCGTGCCGTTGGCAGGGCTGCTGATGACCGGCGCCGCATTGGGCGCGATGGTGAAAGTGACATTCTGGGTTCCCGTCAGTCCGCCGGTGTTGCGTGCACCGACTGTTACGGTACTCACTCCGCTGGAGATGGGTGTGCCTGAGATCACTCCGGTTGCCGTGTTGAGGGTCAAGCCGTTGGGCAGTGTTCCAGTGACCGAGTAGACATCAATGGGACCATTGCTGCCACTGGTGGAGATGGTGTATTGCGTGCCCGCTGCCCCGACGGTACCTGTGGCGGTGGTCGGGCTATTGATGGTGGGTGCACCGTTGGCATGTACCCTCATGACCACCGTCAGGCTTCCGTTGCCACTAGCGTTGCCCACCCTCAAAGATGCATTGTAGTTTCCGCTGGTGCTTGGGACCCCGCTGATGACCCCGGTGTTCGGATCAATTGAAAGTCCCGGCGGCAAGCCGGTGGCTGCAAATGATCCGGGTGTCAAGGGCGGGTTAGTTCCATTCACGGTGATCGTGGAGATGGAGGACCCCACTGTTCCCACTACATTCGGAGTGGGGTTAGATGCCATCACAGGACTGGTCGAAACCACGGGCACTCCCGCTGAGGCTATAGCAATATCCAGGCTTTGGCTTACGGCGCCTGCGGAAGTGGTGGCGCCCAGCACGACGCTGAAGTTTCCGGCCGTCGTGGGGGTACCGGAAATCTGTCCGATCCCAGCATTGAATGACAAACCCGGAGGCAGGGTGCCTGTGAGGCTGTAGGCGGACGGCGCCCCCGGGAACGTGGTGATCTGGTAAGCCGCAATCGCGCTGTTCTGGGTGTAATTGGCCGTGCTGTTGCTGGAAATACCGGCAATGGTTAGCGTCAGTGTCTTGGACACGGTACCGTTGTTGATTGCGCCATTGATGGTGGCGCCCATGGTGACGCTAAAACTCCCTGAGACCGTGGGTGTGCCTGTCAATTTGCCGGTGGTCGAGTCAATGGTGATGCCCGTCGGCAGTCCGCTGGCCGTGAAATTGCTCGCGCTCACATCATTTGAAGTCACTTGGTACAAGGGACTGCCTGCGGTGTAACTGCTTCCCTTGAATCCGGTTGCCGTGACTGCGCTGTTAATGCCCAGTACTGTCACAGCAATAGTCCGCGTTGCACTCCCTGAGGGGTTGGCAACCGTGACCGTAAAGCTGTCTGCGCCGGTATAGCCTGCCGTCGACGTGTAGCTGGCGTTGTATTGCATGGAGGTTGTCATGCCGGTTTGCGAGGCATTGACAATTCCATTGGCTCCATTGGTTTTGGTGAAGCCCGCATCCGATGCAACCCCCCCGCTTCCGTCTGACATCAAGAGAGGGTAAACGTCGCGGGTGGCTGGAGCGCCACTGCGCACGGCCATGGAGAGCGACGGACTTCCATTGGAAACACTGAACACCGGCGCCTTGTACTGCCCGATGAACAGCGCGAGGCTGAAGGCTTCCGCGCTGGATCGCACCGGATTGAAATAGCCTTGCATCGCGCCACCGGCATTCATGGCATTCAGGATATGGGTGTAATTGTTGGACGCGTTTCTGTGCCCGAGTGAGGCGCCGGACGCTGTCGGAAACGTGTCGGAGGAAGCGTCAGAGATGTGGCAGCTCGCGCAACTGGAGCCTGCCGCAGTGCCCGAATTGGGCGCTAGCGCATTGATGTAGAGCCCTTTGCCTTGAGCAACGGATTGTGCCGAGGAGGGGTTGGCTGCTATCAGCAGCGTCAATGCTAGAAGACAGTGAAGCGAGCCCCACCAGACCGAACGTGCCACAAGCTTGAAGTCCCTAAGGAGTTGAGGTGTATCAAGCCGGAATGTAACGAATGACAGTCATTTGGGCGCCTAAGTCATGCGCCTCCTTGCCAAGCGGTAGCCCTGATGTTGTGATTTACACACATTCAGGAATCCAGTGGCCGACTACCCGCGTTCTAAAGCAGCGCTTCAATGTCCTTGGCCAAGCTGGCCGGTGTGTCTGTCGGCGCATAGCGCTTGATGACTTGACCTTCTTTGCCGATCAGAAACTTGGTGAAGTTCCATTTGATGGCTTTGGTGCCCAGCAGGCCAGGCGCCTCTTTCACCAGCCACTGGTACAGAGGGTGGGCATCGCTGCCATTGACCTCGACCTTGGCCATCATGGGAAAGCTCACTCCGTAGTTGAGTTGGCAGAAGGAAGAAATTTCATCATTGCTGCCACTGTCCTGTGCTCCGAACTGGTTGCACGGAAAGCCCAGCACCACCAGCCCGCGCGCGCCGTACTCTTTGTGCAGGTCCTCCAATCCGGCGAACTGTGGCGTGAAACCGCAGGCACTGGCTGTGTTGACAATCAGCATGGCTTTGCCCTCATAGGCGCTCAGAGCTACGGTTTTCCCTTGAATGGTCTGGGCTTCAAAGTCGTAAACGCGGGTCATAAAACTCCTCAGTAAACAAAATGCCATCCCAACCATACCAGTTGGGCAAAAAGCTTGTGTCACGTTGGCAATGCTGGGAAGATTTGTCGCGGGAATGGAGGCATTAGTTGGAAAACACCAGTAAAAACACAGGATTGGTCGACCGGTGGCGCGCCTCCCTGGAGGCCAATGCGCAGGTGCAAGGAGAGGCCACCATGGAATCCCTGCGCCGCTTCCGTGGGGTGGCGATGTTTACCGCGCCTCTGCATGCTGTTCTGGCCTGGGTTTTCACCGTGTATACCCCGCCGGCTGCCCACCCCGAGCTTGCGCAATGGGCGGGTGCTTTGGTCACTGCCCATTGGATCGCGTGTGTCACTGTCGTTTTCGCAGGCTGGCTGACCCATACGCTGCTTCGCAGACATGAGCGTGCCAGCCCTGTGGCCATCGTGCTCCAGATTGTGATTTCGGGTCTGTACCTGTACTTTGGTGCCCATATCACCTTGATTGATCTGGTGTTCAACGCAGGCGCCGGATTGGCCAGCTACCTGATGATTTGCATCATGTTCGGAGTGCTTGCGCTCATGCGGCCCGGCATTTCTGTGCCTGTGTTCGGCATGACCTACATAGTGTTCGCTTATTTGCTGGAACACGCTGAAGTCAACCCGATGCAGCGCACCAGCCTGCATGTCATTGCCGCGGTGGCGCCGGCACTGGCGCTGGTGACCTCGTGGATGAATTGGTCGCAATATGCCAAGTCCGTGTTGCTGCGCCGTCAGCTCAAACGCAGCAACGAGGCGCTGGTGGCTCAGCAGCAGGAGCTTGCATTTCTGGCCGACCATGATGCCCTCACCGGGCTGTACAACCGCCGGGAGTTCATCCGGCTCGCGCAGATGGAGCTGCTCAGGGCCAATCGCATACCGTGTGACACCGCCGTCATCATGGTGGATCTGGATTTCTTCAAGAAAGTCAACGATCGCTATGGCCATCCGGGCGGCGATGCGGTACTCAAAGCCACGGCGGTTTCTTTATCCCGGACCTTGCGGGCTACAGATACGCTGGCCCGACTGGGGGGCGAAGAGTTCATTGTGCTTTTGCCGGCCACCGGTCAGGAAGGTGCGCTTCAGGTGGCTGCCAAGATGCGGGACGCTGTGCGGAACACCAGCGTCGAGCTGGGTGGCGACGCGGTCCCCGTCACGGCCAGCTTCGGGGTGAGCAGCCTGCCTGCGCCCCATGTCGGAAGTGTGGATGCGCTTTATGCTGCAGCTGATCGTGCTTTGTATGTGGCCAAGCAGCTGGGGCGGAACCGGGTGGAATATGCCACTCCGGAGGGCTCGGAGTTGCACGCCAAAGCTGAAAATTAAGGCTCGGTGCCGGGAATCAGCCGTGCAGATTGTCGTTCCGGGCGATGTCCAGAAGATGGTTCACTTCAGCCGCCTGGTCGCGGCAATTGCGTTCATGCCAGCGCTTGATGAGCCACATGAAGCCTGCCACCACAATGCCAAATGCGCTGATGGCGCCGAAGGCCGATAACCCCAAGCTGGTCGACAAGGCGTAGAACCCGCCCAAGCCCAGAATGCAGGCCTGCTCGTTGAAGTTCTGCACCGCAATGGAGCGGCCCGCACCCATCAGGTTGTGGCCCCGGTGCTGCAATAGCGCGTTCATGGGTACCACCAGAAAACCACCCAGGCCACCCAGGAGAATCAAGAACGGGGCTGCCACCCATACGTTGTCAATGAAGTTCAGCAAGATCACCAGCAGGCCCATGGCGATGCCCAAAGGTATGACGTTCACCGCATGCTCCAGCCGCATCCGCAACGAAGCCACTACCGCACCGACTGCAGTCCCGATGGCCACTACACCAACCAGCGCCGAGGCTTGGGTCACGCTGTAGCCCAATGCGGCGGCGGCCCAGGCCAGTACGATGTAGCGCAGGTTGCCGCTCACACCCCAGAACAAGGTGGTCGTACCGAGAGAAATCTGGCCCAACTTGTCTTTCCAGAGCTTGCTGTTGCAGGTCCAGAAGTCAGGCAGCAGGCTTAGCAGGTTCTTGGGCATGGCGCGCATGCTGACGCCAGTCTCCGGAATGCGGGTGTTGAACCAAGCGGCCACCATGTATACAAAAATCAGGATTCCGATAGCGGCTTCCGGCGCGGTATCAATACTCGTGGTGATGAACGGGAAATCAAAAGACAGCAGTGCGCTGGAGATCATCGGACTCACCAATTGGCCGCCCAACAAAACGCCCAGAATGATGGAGGCAATCGTCAATCCTTCGATCCAGCCGTTGGCCTTGACCAATTGGGAGGCGGGCAACAGTTCCGTCAAGATGCCGTATTTGGCAGGTGAGTACGCCGCAGCCCCCAGGCCCACAATGGCGTAGGCCATCAGCGGATGGGTGCCGAACAGCATCAACAGGCAGCCCACGACCTTGATGGAGTTGCTGATGAACATGACCTTGCCCTTGGGCATGGCGTCCGCAAATGCACCCACAAAAGGGGCCAACACGACGTAGAACAGGGCAAACATGGGAACCAGCGCAGCTTGCTGCCATTCCGGTGCGCCGGAGCTGCGCAGCAACTGGACGGCTCCCACAAACAAGGCGTTGTCGGCCAGCGAGCTGAAGAACTGCGCTGACATGATGGTGAAGAAGCCGCGTTTCATGGGTAGGTTCTGTGCGCATTAGCCGCGCTAATGCGCAGGATATTGTTGTGAGTCTCCAAACGTGCGACGGTTATAGCACGGCGTGGAATGTCAAAATCTTCGCAGTCCCTTCCTGCATTGCACCCCATGCCCCGTCCCATACAAGCCACCATCCATACCCAGGCCCTGCGCCACAACCTCGAAGTGTGCCGCCGCGCCGCGCCGGATGCGCGCATCTGGGCCGTGGTCAAAGCCAACGCCTACGGCCATGGCATCGAGCGCGCTTTCGAGGGCTTGCGGGGGGCTGATGGCATTGCGCTGCTGGACCTAGAGGAAGCCCAGCGGGTACGCAACCTCGGTTGGCGCGGGCCCATCCTGTTGCTCGAGGGCGTGTTTGACCAGCGCGACCTGGAGCTGTGCTCCCGCCTCGGGCTCTGGCACACCGTGCACTGCCAGGAGCAGATCGACATGCTGGCCATCCACAAAACCAACGAGCCACACCGCGTGTTCCTCAAGGTCAACTCCGGAATGAACCGTCTGGGCTTCCAGCCGGAGCAGGTGCGCTCGGCATGGACCCGCCTGAATGCGCTGCCCCAAGTGGACGAAATCTCGCTCATGACCCACTTCAGCGACGCTGATGGTCCCAAGGGCATTGCCGGTCAGATGGCCGTGTTCAAGCACGCCACCGACGATCTGCCCGGCGAGCGCACCGTGAGCAACAGCGCGGCCACCTTGCGCCATTCCGGCCCCGGCCTGGTGTCAGACTGGGTGCGTGCCGGCATCGCCACCTACGGCAGTGCGCCGGACTACCCGGAGCACGACATCGCGCATTGGGGCCTGCAGCCCACCATGACACTTGCTGCAAAAATCATAGCTACCCGCGCACTATCGGTGGGCAATACAGTCGGTTATGGCTCCAGCTTTACCGCTGACAAGCCGATGCGCATCGGCGTAGTGGCCTGCGGCTATGCCGACGGCTACCCCCGCATCTGCCCCACGGGTACCCCGGTGCTGATCAACGGGGTGCGCAGTCGCGTGGTCGGCCGGGTGAGCATGGACATGATCACCGTCGACCTCGACCCGGTGCCTCATGCAGGCATGGGTGCCGAAGTCACTTTATGGGGACGCGCGGCCAACGGTGCGGTGCTGCCGATTGATGAAATTGCCGCGGCGGCTGGCACCGTGGGCTATGAATTGATGTGTGCGCTCGCACAGCGGGTACCGGTGGTCGTGGCAGACTAGCCACCCATGAACTATGTGCCCATTCCGATTGCCATGCTGGAAGTGGGCCGGCCTTTGCCTATCGACATCTGGAGCGATACCGGTCAGCTGCTTCTGAAGAAGGGGCAACCGGTTGTCTCGGAGCAGCACCGCGACAAGCTCCACGCTTTCAACGCCAGCTCCACACCGGGCGACGCCATGGCCTGGCAGCGTGCCTACGAGCGCATGGTGCACGAAATGCTGCGCGACGGGGTGGATGTGCAAACCATCGCCAAAGCGCCCATGCCCTCCCGCATCCGCGAGGTGGACTATGTGGTGGGCACTCCGCTGAGTGGCGGCTGGCCGGATTTGCAGGATGTGCTGCGCGGCATCCTGTACCAGGGCGGCCTGGCTATCAACCCGCTTTCCCGGCTGGACGGCATTGCCCGCGCCGTGCTCAAGTTGCTGGCGGCCGATGCGGACGATGCACTTTTCCGCCTGTTCCAGATGCTGGGCGACAACAGCCTGGGCTACTGCTCCACCCATGCGCTGCTCACAGGCAGCATTTGCCTGCTCACTGCAGATAAGCTGGGCCTGGACCCTAGCCTGCGCCGCAGCTTGCTGGACGCCGCACTCACCCAGAATATCGGGATGGCCAGGGACCAGGACAGCCTCTCCCGCCAGAACACAGCGCCCTCCGAATGGCAGCGCAAGCTCATTGCGGACCATCCCAGCCTGAGTGCTGACACTTTGCACAACTTGGGGCTGGAAGACGAAGACACGCTGGATCTGGTCCGCTGGCACCACCAGCCGCAGAGCGCCGATGCTCTGCCACGTAATCGCCTGGCGCGCCGCGTGATGGCTACCGCTGATGCATTTGTTGCCAAAATGGCAGCGCGCAAAACCCGTTCGCCTTTGCCCCCGATTGCAGCGGCCAAGTCGATTTTTGCGGGCGCCGAAGGAGACTCGGCCAACGTCGGCGCCGCCATGGCCACCACTACGGGCTTCTACCCCCCCGGCACGTTTGTCTTGCTCGCCAATGGCGATACCGCGGTCGTGGCCCAGCGGGGCACGCGGGCCAATGCCCCCTGGGTAGTGTCAGTGATGGACAAAAACAGCATGCCCGTGGTGCAGTACATCTGCCGCGACACCAACGACCCGGCTTGGGCTTTGGTAACGCCCCTGAACTTCCAGTCGGTGAAGATAGCTGTCAGCGCTGACCGGGTGCAGCGCTCCCGTAGCCGTTTGCCCAAGCCCTGATCAGGAACTCAGAGGGTTGGGGCGTTCGTGGCCTGCCCACTTCAGGCCTGCGCAGGCTAGCAAGGCAATCGCCACCAATGCTCCGCAGACGCTCCATTGCCCGGCATCCAGCGCGGCAAACGCCGCAAGGTTTTGCAGCCAAGGCACATAAATCAGGGTCAGCAGCACGCCCAGTGCCACCGCACATACGCCCCACAACACGCCATTGGGACGCAGCAACCAGGCGCGCGGGTTCAGCTGCGCGCTGCGGTTCATGAAGATCAGGCTCAGGTTGACCAGCAGCAGGGTGGCAAACGCCAGCGTGCGCGCATGCCCCGGGCTGGCGTGGGCCAAACCCCAGGCCATCGCGCCCATAACGGCGAGCAGGCCGACCAAGCCTTGGGCCAGTGCCTGCCAGAGCGTGCTGCGGTTCAGCAGCGCGGCCTTCACATCCCTTGGCGGCTGTTGCATTCCGTTTTTCTCGGCGGGTTCGTTTTCAAACACCATGGAGCAGGCCGGGTCGATCACCAGTTCCAAGAACGCAATGTGCAATGGGAACAAGGCTGTCGGCCAACCCAGCAGCACCGGCAGCAGTGCCATGCCTGCAATCGGCACATGCACCGCCAACACATAGGCCATGGATTTGCGCACGTTGTCGAAAATGCGGCGACCCAGCCGTACTGCGGCGGTAATCGACGCAAAGTTGTCGTCCAGCAGCACCAGCGCGGCGGATTCGCGCGCCACATCGGTACCGCGTTGCCCCATGGCAATGCCCACATGGGCCGCTTTGAGGGCAGGGGCGTCGTTCACACCGTCGCCCGTCATGGCCACGATCTGCCCTTCGGCCTGCAAGGCCTGCACGATGCGCAGCTTTTGTACCGGCGCCACCCTGGCGCACACCCGGGTGTGGCGCATGCGCTCGCGCAAGGCTGCGTCGTCCAGCGTGTCGATGTCGTCGCCACTGAGCACTTCATCGGCCGCCATGTTCCCCGGCTTTGTGGCTGCCGTCAGGATTCCTGCATGGCGCGCGATGGCAGTCGCCGTGCCCGGGTGGTCGCCGGTGATCATCACCACCCGGATTCCTGCCTCTCTGCACTCCGCCACTGAGCCTGCAATGCCAAGGCGCAGCGGGTCTTCCAGCCCGATGAGGCCGAGCAAAGTGAAGTCGAAATCGTGTTCCTGCCCCGGCAGGGTGATGGTGCCCGCCGCACCCGGCACCCGGCTGGAGGCCACGCCCAGCACGCGCAGCCCTTGGTCTGCCAATGCAGTGGCTGCCGTTTGGGCACGGGCCAGTTCAGCAGCCGGCAGGTGGCACAGGTCAAACACCGCTTCTGGCGCGCCCTTCGCGGCCACGATGTGGGCATCGCCGTCGTCGGCCGTCCACACATGCGACATGGCGCGCAGTTGCGGGCTCAGGCCGTATTCGCGCACCAGCGTCCAGTCGCGGTGCAGGTGTTCGGTGTCTTGCAGGGTCTGGGCACCCAGCCGGTGGAAGGCCTGCTCCATCGGGTCAAACGGCTCCTCCACACTGGCCAGAATGGCGTACTCGGCCACCCGGTGAAACGCCTCCGGCAGCGCGTGGGGTTCGCCGTCAGGGAGGGCCAGAGTTTGATCTGCTGCCGTGCCACCATAGGCAAACAAGGCGGCCACCCGCATGCGGTTTTCAGTCAGGGTGCCGGTCTTGTCCACACACAGCACCGAAGTCGCACCCAGGGTTTCAATCGCGGCCAGGCGGCGGGTCAGCACCTGCTGCTTGGCGAGTCGCCAGGCCCCTAATGCCGGCAGCACCGTAAGGATGACGGTGAACTCCTGCGGCAGCAAGGCCATGGCAAGCGCGATGCCGGAGAGCAGGGCGGCGGTCCAGTCGCCATGCAGGAGCCCGCTGGCTAGAAACAGCAGCAGGCTGGCAGCCAACGCCCCTACCGCCAGGCGTTTGACCAGCACGGTCGTTTGTTGCTTGAGCGGCGAGTCTTCCGGGCCCAAGCCGTCCAAGGCGCTGCCGATGCGCCCCATGGCCGATGCCGCGCCGGTGTGCTCCACCCGCGCCAGCCCGTGGCCGCGCACCAGCAGGGTGCCGCCGAAGAGGGCCGCGTCGCCCCCGGTAGCGGCCTTTTCGACCGGCACTGATTCGCCGCTGAGCATGGATTCGTCCGCCATCACATCGCTGCCGCTCAAGAGCGTGGCATCGGCAGCCACCCGGTCGCCCTCGGCCAGTACCAGCACATCGCCCGGCACCACCGTGCTGCCCGGCACAGCTTGGGCCTTGCCGTCGCGCAGCACTTGGGCTTGCGGGCTGGCGAGTTGGCGCAGGGCCTGCATGGCGTGTTCGGTTTTGCCCTCCTGGTAGAGCGTGAGCGCCAGCACCAGGACCACCAGCCCGAGCAGAATGCCGCCCTCCTGCCAGTCGCCCAGCAGTCCGTAGAGCACGGCAGCACCCAGCAGTAACAAAAACATGGGCTCGGTCAGCGTCTCGCGGGCGATGGCGGTCCAGCGCCCCGCGCCGGTGCCGGGCAGTGCGTTGGGACCGTGGGTGTCCAGCAACTTGGTGGCCTGTACGTTGCTCAGGCCTTGGGGCGCAGTGCTGTCGGCAGTGGGGGCCATTGTTTCAGGTGAAATTTGCATGTAGCCCTTGTGGAATGTGCGCGAGCAGCTCCTGATTTAGTAGCAAACTCCCGGGGCACTTTTCACCATGCTAGGGATGCGGGGCGCTGCCGTCTGTGATATGGCGCATGGTCTGCGCAATTTGGTATCTGTGGTTTTGTACAGTATTATTCCTGCCATGGCCAAAGACAAAACCATCTACACCTGCAACGAGTGCGGCGGTACCAGCCCCAAGTGGTTGGGCAAGTGCCCGCACTGCAACGCCTGGAACACGCTGATTGAGTCGGTCGCCAGCAGCGATGGCCCGGCCAAAAACCGCTTTGCCTCGCTGGCCAAGACGGCCGAGGTCACGGTGCTGTCCGACATCGAGGCGCAGGACGTGGACCGCACCCCCACCGGCCACGAGGAGCTGGACCGCGTGCTGGGCGGCGGCATGGTGGAGGGCGGCGTGGTGCTGATTGGCGGCGACCCCGGCATCGGCAAGTCCACACTCTTGTTGCAGGCGCTGGATTCGCTGCAGCGCTCGGGCAAGTCCACGCTCTATGTAACCGGTGAAGAGAGCGGGGCGCAAGTCGCCTTGCGCTCGCGCCGACTGGGGCTGGACCACTCGCAGGTAAAAGTGCTGGCCGAGATTCAACTCGAGAAAATCCTCTCCACCCTGGAGGCCAACCGCCCGGACGTGGCGGTGATCGACTCTATCCAGACCGTGTACTCCGAGCAGCTCACCAGCGCGCCGGGCTCGGTGGCCCAAGTGCGCGAGTGCGCGGCCCACCTGACCCGTGCGGCCAAGGCCAGTGGCACTGCCATCGTGCTGGTAGGCCATGTGACCAAAGAGGGCGCCCTGGCCGGGCCTCGCGTGCTGGAGCATATGGTGGACACCGTGCTGTATTTCGAGGGAGACACGCACAGCCAGTTCCGGCTGGTGCGCGCCATCAAAAACCGCTTTGGTGCCGTCAACGAGATTGGCGTCTTTGCCATGACCGAAAAAGGCCTCAAGGGCGTGAGTAACCCCAGCGCCATTTTTCTGAGCCAACACGCGGAGCCGGTACCCGGCAGCTGTGTGATGGTGACGCTGGAAGGCACCCGTCCATTGCTGGTGGAAATTCAAGCGCTGGTAGACATGGGCGGCCCGTCGCCCCGCCGCTTGAGCGTGGGGCTGGACAAAGACCGCTTGGCCATGCTGCTGGCGGTGTTGCACCGCCACGCGGGCGTGGCGTGTATGGATCAGGATGTGTTCATCAACGCGGTGGGCGGCGTGCGCATCGGCGAGCCGGCCGCCGACTTGGCGGTCATGCTGTCCATCACTTCCAGCCTGCGTGGCAAGCCGCTGCCCAAAGGCTTTATTGCCTTTGGCGAAGTGGGGCTGGCCGGCGAGGTGCGCCCGGCACCCCGTGGCCAGGAGCGCCTGAAAGAAGCTGCCAAGCTGGGCTTCACCATAGCGGTGGTGCCCAAGGCGAATGCGCCCAAAAAGCCGATCGAGGGCATGACCATCCACGCAGTAGAGCGGGTGGAAGAAGCCATGAACGTGGTGCGCGGCTTGACCTGAGGCAATACGCTCCGGCCTGTAAATGCCTACACTGCAGGCATGCGCTGGCTGAACAAACTGCCCCATTCGATCCGCTCTGCCTCCGGGCTGGAGTGGGCCTTGTGGCGCAAGCTCCCCCTGATTGCTCTGGTGGGCACCGCGCTGCCTTTGTTGGGCCTGGCGCTCTACCACGCAGGCGCGGATGCCGGTAACCCTGCAGAGGCGCGGGCACTGCAGCTGGCGGAGTACATCGTGTTTGGGGTCATCGTGTTCCACTGGACGCTGGTGCTCACCGCGGCCATCGGCTGCGTGGTGGTCATGGTGATGAAAGGCCCCGGCTATGTGGCCGACGGGCTGGAAGTCAGCCATAGCGATCAACCTCGCGCCGACTTGTAGCGCTCCGCGGCACACCCCTTAAGACCGGCTTAATTTTGGCGGGCCACCATGCAGGGCATGGAGGTCACTATGTCATGTATCCGCACCGCAGCCCGCGCACTTATGCTGGCTGCCGCACTGGCCGGCACTGCCTGGGCCGGTACCCCGCAAGAGCAGCTAAACGCCCTGAGCGCCCAAGCCGGCCGCAGTCCGAACGCGGCGCAGGGCCAGCAGTTTTTCAATGCCAAACATGGCCGCGAATGGAGCTGCGCCTCCTGCCACAACGCCCAGCCTACGGGCGAGGGCAAGCACGCGAATACGGGCAAGACCATCGCCGCGCTAGCCCCGGCTTTTAACCCCGAGCGCTTTACCGATCCGGCCAAAAGCGAGAAGTGGTTCCGCCGCAATTGCAATGACGTGCTGGCTCGCGAATGCACGGCCGCCGAGAAGGCCGATGTGCTGGCTTGGCTGATGACTCTGAAGCGTTGAGATCCGCTTTCTTATTTAGGATATATATGAAAAACAAGTCCCTGGCGCCCGTCCGATATGCGCGAGCAGCTATGAAATGGATAGCAATTGTGCTGCTGGCCGGCGCTGGCCTTGCGCGCGCAGACAGTCCGCAGCGCGTCGCACCACTGCCCAAGTACCAGCAGGAGTGCGCCGCTTGCCACTTGGCGTATCCGCCTGGCATGCTGCCCGCCGCATCGTGGAAGCGACTTATGGGTTCGCTGTCCACCCATTACGGCACCGATGCGTCGCTCGACGAAGCCAGCGTGCGCGAGATCAGTGGCTGGCTGCAAAACCATGCGGGTACCTACAAGCGGGTGTCTGAAGAGCCACCGCAAGACCGCATCACCCGCTCGCAGTGGTTTGTACGCAAGCACAGCGAGGTGGATCCGCAAATCTGGAAGCAGGCGGCCGTCAAAAGCGCCGCCAACTGTGCGGCCTGCCACACCGCGGCCGACAAAGGAAGCTTCCGCGAATCTGAAATCCAATTTCCCAAAGGGCTGGACGCGCGCTTTCGCCGCAACTGGTCCGATTGATTGAAAGGCAGCCCCATGGTCACTACCTCCATTTCCGGCTCTACCGGAGCCGTCAAGTCCGGCACCCCCGCCTTGCCGGTGCGCAGCCGCCGTATGGTGGATGCGCCTACCCGCATGTTCCATGCCTTGTTTGCGCTGTGTTTTCTGGGTGCCTATGTCACCTCCGAGGGGGAATCCATGCGCTTGCTGCATGTCACGCTGGGTTACAGCATGGCGGGCTTGTTGGTGTTCCGGGTGGTCTATGGCCTGGTCGGTCCGCGCCATGCTCGGCTGTCCCTTTTGTGGCGCAAGCTGCAAACGGCGCCACAGTGGCTGGCCTCTGTCCGGCAGTCACTGTCCGGCATGGCCGGCGTGGCGGTGAACTGGCGTCAGGGGCAGAACTTGGCGCTGGCTTTCGCCGTGGTGGCCCTGTTGCTGATGGTGGTGCCCCTCACGCTCAGCGGCTATGGCAGTTACAACGAGTGGGGCGACTGGCTGGAGGATGTGCATGCGGTGATTGGCGATGCCTTTTTGGTGCTTGTGCTGGCCCATATTGCGCTGATCGCGGTCATGAGCGTGTTGCGCCACAAAAACATGGCGATGTCCATGGTGCACGGCCGCACCGAGGGCCCCGGCCCGGACCTGGTCACGCGCAACCACGCGTGGTTGGCCGTCTTGGTCCTGGTGGCGGTGCTGGGCTATTGGAGCTGGGAGTGGCAGCAGTCCCCCAAGGGCTTGGTCTCTGCGCAGGCGGTGAGCGACTTGCTGAGCGGGCGGGAATCCGGTGATTCTGATTGAGTGGCACGCGAAAGATGCGCGCACAGCGCGGGTGCAAAATGAAACGGCGCCCCCACTTCGCGCCCCCGATTTTTTGATGGAATAACCCATGCGTATCCTGTTGGCGGAAGACGACTCCATGCTGGGCGACGGCCTGCGCGCCGGCCTGCGGCAGGCCGGCTTTCAGGTGGACTGGGTGCGCGATGGCGTGGCCGCCGAACGCGAGCTGCGCGCGGTGGACTACGCCGCCGCCGTGCTCGACCTCGGCCTGCCCGGCAAAGACGGCATGGAGGTGCTGCAGGCCCTGCGCGCCGCCCGCAACACCACCCCGGTGCTGGTGCTGACTGCCCGGGACGCGGTGCCCGACCGCATCCGCGGGCTGGACGCCGGGGCTGACGACTATGTGCTCAAACCGGTAGACCTGTACGAGCTGGCCGCGCGGCTGCGCTCGTTGGTGCGCCGCTCGCACGGGGTGGCGCAAGACATCTTGCAGGCCGGCGCGCTGCGGCTGGACCCCTCTGCCCGGCAAGTCACCTGGCTGGAGGCGGTGGTGCCTTTGTCGACCCGGGAGTTTGATTTGCTGCACGCCTTGATGCGCAGCGCCGGCCGCGTGCTCTCGCGCGAACAGCTGGAGCAGCAGATGTACAGCTGGGGCCTGGAGGTAGAGAGCAACACCATTGAGGTACATATCCACCACCTGCGCCGCAAATTGCAGGCCGATGTCATACAGACTGTGCGTGGCGTTGGCTATATGCTCAACCCGAAAGCGAGCGCTTGACCATGCTGCGCCTGCATTCCATGCAACTGCGCTTGCTGGCTTACCTGTCGGCCGGCGTGGCACTGGTCTGGCTGGCCGCTGCGGCCTGGACCTGGGTGGATGCCCGACACGAGCTCGATGAGCTGCTCGACAGCCACCTCACCCAAGCCGCTGCGTTGCTGGTCGTACAGCAATCCCACGTGGATGAAGAGGGGGACGACGAGGAAGCCCCGGTCTTGCACAAGTACGCGCCGCGCGTGGCATTTCAGGTATTTCACGAAGGCGTGTTGGTGGCCCGTTCAGGCAACATCGGGACGACTCCCATGAGTCGCGAGACCCGCGGATTCGACACGGTGGCGCTGGATAACGGCGAACGCTGGCGGGTGTTTGCCACCCGCGGCAGCAAGCGCGATATCCAGGTGTATGTGGGCGAGCAACTCGATTCGCGCAAGGGCATCCTCAAGGCCGTGTTGCGCGGCATGTTGCTGCCGTCGATGTTGGCACTGCCGCTTTTGGCGGCCCTGATGTGGTGGGCCGTGCGCAAAGCCATGGCACCTCTGGACGCGCTGGGCCACAGTCTGCGCAGTCGTGCACCGGACAGCACGGTGCCGGTGCCTCGCGACGACCTGCCCAGCGAAATGCGCCCCATGGTGGATGAGCTCAATGCCTTGTTGCGCCGCATCGAGGGCATGGTGGCCTCCGAGCGCCGCTTCACGGCCGACGCAGCCCACGAGTTGCGCACACCTATAGCCGCCATCCGTACCCAAGCCCAGGTGGCCATGGGGGCCGTGGATGATGCAGACGAGCGCCGCCATGCTTTGCAGAACACGCTGGCCGGTTGTGACCGGGCAGCACGGCTGGTGGATCAGCTCCTGACCCTGGCGCGCCTGGATGCGCCTGTATCCGTCTCAGCCACCGGCCGCACCGACCTGAGCGCTCTGGCCCGCGGTGTGGCGGCCGACATCGCACCCCAGGCCTTGGCCCGGGGGCAGGATCTGGAATTGCAGGCCCCCGAGCCCTGCTTGGTAGCGGCCGACGAGGCCATGTTGCACATGCTGCTGCGAAACCTTCTGGACAACGCCAGCCGGTATTCCGGCTCTGGGGCGAGCATTTGGGTCGAGGTGACAGCATCCGGTGGCATGGCGCACTTGACCGTGCAGGACAGCGGACCGGGTCTGACCGAAGCCGAGATGGCGCGTTTGGGCGAGCGTTTTTTCCGGGTGCTGGGTACTAGCCGCACCGGGAGCGGGCTGGGCTGGTCCATTGTGAGGCGCATCGCGCAGGCTACAGGCGCGCAGTTGCATGTGGTCCGTTCAGAAACCCTTGGCGGTTTGAGGGTGCAAGTGCGTTGGCCCTTGGTGGCACACGCGTAAAGCCCGATTTTTGGTGGGGCGTGTCTGAAAAGCGTTGCGGAGCCTGCCAGAATTGCGCATGTTTTTTCAAAAAATCCAACGTGTCGTGATCCCGGTGGCTGCGCTGGCGGCCTTGGTTTTGAGTTACCGGCACTATGGCTGGCCCGGCGTGGCGCTGGTCGGTGGTGGACTGGTGATGTGGCAGTTGCTGCACTTCACCCGCATGCTGCAGGTGCTCAAGCGGGCGGCCAACCGGCCCATCGGGCATGTCGACAGCGCCGTCATGCTGCACGCCAAGCTGCGTGCCGGCTTGCCCTTGCTGCATGTGGTGGCCATGACCCGCTCTCTGGGGCAGCTCGAATCCCCCAGAGACACCCAACCTGAGCGCTACCGCTGGACCGATACCTCGGGCAGCACGGTGCTGTGTGTGTTCCATGGCGGCAAGCTCCAAAGCTGGGACTTGCAGCGTCCCTCGCAAGACGAAGCGCTGCCAGAGCCCGCGCACGCTGCTGCGATGGAATCGGCCTCGTAAAATCCCCCTTTTTGCAAATTCCTGCAAATCCCTCTCTTCAAGGACACCCGATGAGCGTACTCCCACCTTCTATGTCTGATCGCGACGGCAAAATCTGGATGGATGGCCAGATGGTCGAATGGCGCGATGCCAAGATCCACGTGCTGAGCCATACGCTGCACTACGGGTGCGGTGCCTTTGAAGGCGTGCGGGCCTACAACACGGTGAACGGTCCCGCCATCTTCCGCCTGCAGGAGCACACCGAGCGCCTGTTCAACAGCGCCAAGATCTTGCGGATGACGATCCCCTTCACCCAGGAGCAGGTCAACGAAGCCCAGTGCGCCGTGATCCGCGAAAACAAACTCGAATCTGGCTACCTGCGCCCCCTGACCTGGATCGGCGACAAGAAGCTGGGTGTGTCCCCCAAGGGCAACACCATCCACTTGATGGTCGCTGCATGGCCATGGGGTGCGTACCTGGGCGAAGAGGGCATGAAGCGCGGCATCCGCGTCAAAACCAGCAGCTACACCCGACACCACGTCAACATCACCATGACGCAAGCCAAGGCGGTGAGCAACTACACCAACTCGATCCTGGCCAACATGGAAGCCACCGATGACGGCTACGACGAAGCCTTGCTGCTCGACAGCTCTGGCTTCGTGTCGGAGGGCGCTGGCGAAAACATCTTCGTCATCAAGAACGGCGTGATCTACACCCCCGACTTGTCCGCTGGCGCACTGAACGGCATCACCCGCAACACCGTGTTCCACATCGCCAAAGATCTGGGCCTTGAAATTGTGCAAAAGCGCATCACCCGCGACGAGGTGTACATCGCTGACGAGGCCTTCTTCACCGGCACCGCCGCGGAAGTGACCCCGATCCGCGAACTCGACCGCATTGCCATGGGCAAGGGCGACTACGTGGGCAGCCGTGGCCCGATCACTGAAAAAATCCAATCCGCGTTCTTTGACATCGTCAACGGCCGCAACCCCCAATACGCCCACTGGCTCACGAAAGTCTGAATATGTCCCAAGCAGTAGTTGAACTCCTGGCCAGCGATCTGAACCACCAAGGTGGCGTGTTTTGCCCCAGCCCGGTGGCAGGCATGCAAACCTGGAACACCCACCCCAAGGTGTACCTGGATGTGGGCCGCTCCGGCGAAGCCAAGTGCGCGTATTGCGGCACCGTGTACAAGCTGAAAGACGGCGAGCACTTCGCAGCAGGTCACTGAGCGTGCAGATGGCCCCAAGCCAGGCGGCCACCGGCCGCTTCGGTGGGGAGTCATTGATCATCGCTCCCCAATGGATCGGGGATGCGGTGATGACCGAGCCACTCTTACGCCGGTTGGCGGCGCGGGGTGAGCGCATCACGGTGGCTGCGGTGCCTTGGGTGGCCCCGGTGTACCGCGCCATGCCCCAGGTGGCAGAGGTGCTGGTCTTGCCCTTTGCGCGTGGCGGCGTCCAGTGGGCTGCGCGCCGTGCCTATGCGGCCGGTTTGCGGGGCCGATTCAACCGGGCCTATGTGTGCCCCAACTCCCTCAAAAGTGCGCTGATCCCTTTCTGGGCCGGTATCCCTGCGCGCGTGGGCTACTCGGGTGAACTGCGCTTCGGGCTGCTGAACCGCCGCCTGCCCAATCCCCCCCAAAATAGCCGCCCGCCCATGGTGGCTTTTTACTCTGCCTTGAGTGGCGAAACCGGCGTGGACCACGACCGGCCGGCGCTGCAGGTTGCACCCGGCGCGATAGCGGCGGTGCTCGCGCCGCGCGGCTTACAGGCGCAAGGTTTTTATGCAGTGGCACCAGGCGCCGAGTACGGCCCTGCCAAGCGCTGGCCTGCCGCCCATTTCGCTGCCATGGCCGCGGGGCTGGAGCAGCCGGTGTTGTTGCTGGGCTCGGCCAAGGATGATGCGGTGTGCACCGAGATTGCAGAGGCGGTGAATGCCCTGCGCCCGGGCCATTGTGTGAATCTTGCGGGACGTACCAGTCTGGACGAAGCCGTGTCGCTGATCGCCGCTGCGCAGGCCATGGTGAGTAACGATTCCGGCCTCATGCATGTAGCGGCAGCGTTCGGGGTGCCGCAGGTCGCGATCTTCGGCTCTTCCAGCCCTTTGCACACACCGCCACTGAGTCCTGCCGCCACGGTTCTGTGGCTGAAGAACGATCCCGCTTATCAGCCGCCTCTGGATTGCGCGCCGTGTTTCAAACGGGAGTGCCCGCTGGGCCACACCCGATGCCTGAACGACATCACACCGGACAAAGTGCTATCGGTTTTGTAGCTGTCTGCGCATATTTCATAAGAGTTACGGCTTGATTTGGCACAAAAAAAAGCCACCCGAGGGTGGCTTTATAAAGTCCCCGGAGGGACGTCGTTGGAACCTGTTGAAGGAGGCCTATGTTTGGCCTTCTCTTCTATCCTTGTGAACTGTGACAGCAGCTGGGTTGAATTTTCGTGCGGCGGCGCACAAAGCGGTATCCCCCATTCGGGTGAATTTGCAGCTTTTTGCAAAGTTTTTTCCAATTTTCAGAATTTTTCAGGTCGCGTCGCTGAAGCCTTGGCGGCTTAAAAGCCGGAAAGTACCCAATCCGCCCGATGCCGGGTGCCCTCGATGCGAATGGCGTTGGGTTCGTCGGTGTCGCGGATCCAATCCAGCGCTTCTTGCTTGCTGCGTCCGAAGCGCACATGCCGCTCCAGGAGACGCTGCCGGCGAACTGCAGGTTCGAGGTCGAGGTACCAGGCCTCGTCCAGAAGATCCCGCACACCGGCCCATGGGCCATCTGCCAGCAACAGGTAGTTTCCTTCGGTGATGAGCAAGGGTTTGTCGGCTTCTAACGCAATGCTCCCTGCGATGGATTCCTCCATGTTGCGGTCAAAGTCGGGTGCGTAGATGGTTTCGCCGGCAGGCTGGCTACGCAAGCGTAGGAGCAGATTCACAAAGCCCGCACTGTCAAAGGTCTGCGGAGCGCCCTTGCAATGGCGGAGTCCCAAGCGGGCCAGTTCCCGGTTTGCGAGGTGAAAGCCATCCATGGGCAGGTATTGGCTGCGGCCGGAAAAGTGGCGCTGAAGTGCTTGGGCCAATGTCGACTTGCCGGCACCGGGGCCGGCTGCGATGCCCAGGATCACCCGGTTCCCGCGAGCCAGCAAGCCTTCCACACGCGCAATGGCCCCGGCAGGCAAGGTCATTGTCGGTGCCGAGTCATTTTGCGGAGTCGAAATATTTGTGGGTTGATTAGGGTTTTCCATAATTAAAGTAACTTGATTTAATAATCATTCGAAGTCTATAGTCCGACCACGCCAAAACGAGAGCGTAGTTCCCCGGGGCCCATTCCCGGGGTTTCATGACCACAAGTGTCGTACCGACCGAGGAGACTTGAATGAAGAAATCCACCCCCCTGATCTTGTCCGCATTGGCATTGGCAGCTTCCGGCGCTTTTGCTGCCAACGAACCTGTGATCGGCCTGATCACCAAAACCGAGACCAACCCCTTCTTCGTGAAAATGAAGGAAGGCGCTACCGAAGAAGCCAAGAAAGTCGGCGCCAAGTTGCTGACCGCCTCCGGCAAAAAGGACGGCGATACCGCCTCCCAAATCGCCGCCATTGAAAACATGACCGCCCGCGGTGCCAAGACCATCCTGATCACCTCTTCTGGCGACGCAATCCTCCCCGCAGTCAAAAAGGCGCAAGCCAAGGGCGTGCAAGTGATCGCGCTGGACAGCCCCTTCGAAGGCGCTGACGCCCTGTTTGCCACCGACAACTACAAAGCCGGCGAGCTGATCGGCCAATACGCCAAGGCCGCTATGGCCGGCAAGCCCGCCAAGATCGCCATGTTGGACCTGTTCCCCGGCCACCCTGTGGGTGCTCAACGTCACAACGGCTTCATGAAGGGTTTCGGCCTGCAAGCGTTTGATGCGAAGTCCAACGAACTGTCCAAAACAGCAGAAACCGTGTGTGCCGCTGACACCGATGGCAACCAGGCCAAGGGCCAGACTGCCATGGAAACCTGCCTGCAAAAAGATCCCGGCATCAACGTGGTCTACACCATCAACGAACCTGCTGCTGCCGGTGCATACAACGCCCTGAAGAAGGCTGGCAAGGAAAAAGACGTGATCATCGTGTCCGTGGACGGTGGCTGCGCCGGTGTGGCGGACGTAGGCAAGGGCGTGATCGCCGCAACTTCCCAGCAATATCCGCTGAAGATGGCCGCCATGGGTGTTGCCGCTGGTGTGGACTATGCCAAGAACGGCAAAAAAGCCTCCGGCTACGTGGATACCGGTGTCACCCTGATTGCCGGCAAAGCCATTGCTGGCGTGGACAGCAAAGACGTCAAGACCGGCACTGCACTGTGCTGGGGCAAGAAGTAAGCTGAACCGGCCTCGCGCGCATCAAGCGTAAAGGGCCCGCGTGCCGGCACCCACCGTTGCACGGGCCCTTCTCAGTGAAGTTATAGAAACGTTCAATCCTGAATCCTGCGCCGTGCGGCGCCTGCACCGGATCTCTCCATGGCTAAGACCCAAAGCAAACAAATTCCATGGGCCATGCTCGGCCCCTGGTTGGCCCTGTTGGCGGCTTGCGTGTTTTTCACCACGCAATCAGACCGCTTCCTCACAGGCGAGAACCTCTCGCTGGTACTCCAGCAGGTGATGGTGGTGGGCGTCCTGGCCATCGGCCAGACCCTGATCATCCTGACCGCCGGTATCGACCTGTCGTGCGGCATGGTCATGGCTCTGGGCGGCATCGTCATGACCAAGTTCACCATGGACATGGGCATGCCCCCCATGTGGGGCATCGTGTGCGGAATTCTGGTGACGGCATCATTCGGCCTGCTCAATGGTCTTTTGGTCACCCGCGTCAAACTGCCGTCGTTCATTGTCACGTTGGGCACCATGAACATTGCGTTTGCCATTACCCAGATCTATTCTGAAGCCCAGACCGTGGGTGATCTGCCCGACAGCATGACTGCGTTGGGCAACACGTTCACCATCGGCGGCACCTCGGTGGCCTGGGGCACGCTGGTGATGCTCGCGCTTTACCTGCTCGCGTGGCACCTGCTGCGCGATACTGCCTCCGGCCGCCATGTGTACGCCGTGGGCAACAATCCTGAAGCGGTGCGCTTGAGTGGCATCTCGGTCGACAAGGTACTGCTTGGCGTCTATGTGATGGCTGGTGTGCTCTATGGCATAGCCGCCATGTTGTCGGTGGCGCGAACCGGTGTGGGCGACCCGCAAGCCGGCCAGACCGAAAACCTCGATGCCATTACCGCCGTGGTGCTGGGCGGCACCTCCCTGTTTGGCGGGCGTGGCGTGATTCTGGGCACTTTGGTGGGCGCGGTGATTGTGGGCGTATTCCGCAATGGCCTGACCCTGATGGACGTGCCCTCGGTGTATCAGACACTCATTACCGGAATTCTGGTCATTCTTGCCGTGGCCGCTGACCAACTCTCTCGCAAAGGGGTGCGCTGATGTCTCAAGCTCACATCGTCCTGAAAGCCTCCGGACTCATCAAGCGATATGGCGGCGTCACCGCCCTCGATGGCGTGGACTTTGAACTCCGGGCCGGCGAAATTCTGGCCGTCATCGGGGATAACGGTGCCGGCAAATCCAGCCTGATCAAGGCACTGTCCGGCGCCGTGGTTCCTGATGAAGGCAGCATGGAACTCGACGGAAAAACGGTCCAATTCCGCTCCCCCATCGACGCCCGCCGTCATGGCATAGAAACCGTGTACCAGGACCTCGCCGTGGCCCCCGCCATGTCGATTGCCGAAAACCTATTTTTGGGTCGCGAATTGCGCCGTCCCGGCGTCCTGGGCACAGTCTTCCGCTCGCTGGACAAAAAGAAGATGCTGGAGGAAGCCATCACCCGCATGAACGACCTCAAGGTCGGCATCCGATCCATGACGCAGGCGGTGGAGACCCTGTCCGGTGGGCAACGCCAATGCGTAGCGGTTGCGCGAGCTGCCGCCTTTGCGCAGCATGTGGTCATCATGGACGAACCCACCGCCGCGCTGGGCGTGAAGGAAGGCAACATGGTGCTTGAGTTGATAAGGCGCGTGCGCGACAAGGGCCTGCCTGTCATCCTGATCAGCCACAACATGCCTCACGTCTTTGAAATTGCAGACCGCATCCACATCCAGCGATTGGGCAAGCGTGCATGCGTCGTCAACCCCAAAGCCATCAGCATGAGCGATACGGTGGCAGTGATGACAGGCGCCAAAGCGGTAGAGGACATCCCGGAATCGGCGTTGGCTTGAGCATGATGGGAAGGCCTTGGCTCAGAGATCGGGAAAGTCCCCTAAAAACTTTTCCGCCGGTCACGGGCATCCTCGGTGAAAATCCGTTCACCATGAATCTCGTCGATCCCCTGCCGAACGCCCGCTCTGACGCCCAGGCGCCCACCACAGCATCAGCTCCACCGGTCTTGCGGCCACGTGGTTCCAACCATGTGGGCATGCGGCAGTTCAACGAACGGGTGGTACTGCAGGCAGTCCGGCTCAATGGCAGCCTGCCCAAGGCGGATCTGGCCCGACTCACCGGCTTGACGGCGCAAACCATCGGCCTGATTACCACGCGATTGGAAGATGACGGTTTGCTGCTCAAGCAGGACCGTGTGCGTGGACGCATCGGGCAGCCCTCGGTGCCCATGGCCTTGAACCCGGACGGCGCGTTCTCTCTCGGAATCAAAATCGGACGGCGCAGTGCAGATTGGCTGCTGGTCGACTTCACCGGTGCCGTGCGGGCGCGGGAAACCATGCCCTACGATTTTCCGGACGCCGAAGCACTGCTGCCTGAAGTGCAGAAGCGCATGCGTGCCATTCAGGATGGACTGGGTCCCCTCGCGCAACGTATTGTCGGTGTGGGAGTTGCTGCCCCTTTTAATTTGGGTGGATGGCACAAAATGCTGGGCCTTTCGGAAACCGTGTCTGACCAGTGGAACCACATCGACCTTGCCGCTCAAGTGCAGGCGATGACCGATGTACCCGTCAGCTTTGCCAAAGATACCCAGGCAGCCTGCGTGGCAGAACTGGTTTCAGGTCGCGGCAGGGACCTCAAGAGCTTCCTTTACCTCTTTGTCGATACGTTCGTGGGTGGCGGGCTCGTTCTGAACTCCCATTTGCACGGCGGCATCCATGGCAATGCAGGAGCTGTCGCATCATTGCCTTTGCAAGTGGCCAGTGGCTCAGCAGTGCCGGAGCAGCTGTTGGCTCATGCTTCCTTGTGGGAGCTGGAGCAGCTCTACAAAGACAAGGGCTTGGACCCGACAGCCGCCTACGATGACCGCGCGCTGGAGGGCGCTTACGCCCCCTTGACGGATGCCTGGATCACCAGCGCAGCCCAAGGACTGGCGCAGTGTGTGGTGAGTGGCACGGCCTTTCTCGATCTGGATGCTGTGGTGATCGATGGCTCGTTTTCCCGCACCATGCTCAAGCGGCTGATTGACCAGACCACGCTAGCACTGCGCAATTACAACTGGGAAGGTCTTTGGCCTGCCAAAGTGATTGCAGGCAGCATCGGCTCCGACGCCCGCGCGTTGGGCGGAGCGCTGTTGCCCTTGCATGAAAATTTTGCACCGGACCGCGACCTGTTCCTGAAGGTCACCGCCTGAATCGTTTAGCCCCATTTTAGGGGCAGGCGGACTTCAAAGCAGGCGCCGCCTTCGGGCCGGTTGTGGCAGGACACGCTGCCGCCATGTCGCTCGGCAATCGACTTCACCAAAGCGAGCCCCAGACCGACGCCACCATCCCGTTCTGATGCACCCGGCATGCGGTAAAAGGGCTCAAAAATGCGTTGTTGTTGGTCTGGCGGAACGCCCGGTCCGCCATCGCACACCTGCAGCACCGCCCATTCACCGTCTTGACGCAGGATCAAGTGGACCTCGCCAGCGCCATAGCGGCGCGCGTTTTCCAGCAGGTTGCGCACGGCACGGCGTAGCAGCTTGGCAACGCCAGGAACCGTCAATTCGGCAGCTTTTACATCCAGCTCTGCTTGGTTGCGCGCGCATTCCTCCGCTGCAAGACCGACCAGCTCCACGTGTTCGATGGTGCCCAAGTCTGCCTCCTTGGCATCCAAGCGGCTGGCAAGCAGGATCTCTTCAATCAGCTGGTCCAGTTCACTGATGTTGCGCGCAATCTCTTGTTTGAAGGCAGGTCCGGGGGCATCGCCCATCAATTCCAGCCCCAGCCGGATGCGGGCCAAGGGTGAGCGCAACTCGTGCGAGGCATTGGCCAGCAAGGACTTCTGCGAGGCCAGCAGGGAATCCCGCGATTTGACCAGCACCTCGATTTGCTCAGCTGCGTGGTTAAAGCGGGAGGCCAGGAAGCCCACCTCGTCGTTTCCCTGCATCGCCACCCGTGCACTTAAGTCGCCCTTGCCCCAGCGTTCCACGCCATGTTGAAGGCTCTCCAGTCGCCTTGTCAGTCGCCGGATGATGGGGTAGGTGCCCAGCGCAACCGCCACCGCGACCAAGACCATGGTCCACACAAACCCGAACGGGGCCTTGAAGGTGCTGTTAGGTGGGCGCGGCAGGTGCAAATGGACGGTCTGGCCGTCTTGCATGCGGACCAGGAATTCGGGGCCCCGCCCGAACCGGCCAGGCCGGTCGTCGTCCCGGTTGTCCGTGCCATCCTCCTTGTTGTCGGGAGTTGGGGGCGCATCGCCCGATCCGAATCCGGGGACTGGAGGGGGGCGGCTCAGTCGCGCGCGACCGCTGCCGATGACTTCGCCGTATTCGTTGCGGACCACTACTTCCCGAAGCGGCGGCTCGCTGGTCATGCGCCATGCCCAACCGGCAAACAGGGTCAGGACTACCACGGCCAATACAACAGCGAGCCAGATGCGGACGTAGAGCCTGTGCAGGAACATGGTCAGTCCTGCTGGCGCGCGAACACGTAGCCGACACCGCGCACGGTCAAAATGCGTTTGGGGTCTTTGGCGTCCGCTTCAATGGCTGCGCGGATACGACCCATGTGCACGTCGATGGAGCGATCAAAAGCTTCGAGCTCCCGGCCACGCACGGCTTCCATGATCTGGTCGCGGGTAAGTACCCGACCAGCGCGTTCTGCGAGTGCGACCAGAAGGTCGAACTGGTAGGAGGTGAGTTCACAGGCTCTACCGCCGACCATGACGGTACGTGCGTCCCGGTCGATCTCCAGGGTGCCGAATCGCAGCGCTTTGCTGTTGATGGCGAGAGATTCGCCCTTGCGCCGCAGGATGGCCCGTATGCGTGCCAACAACTCACGGGGCTCAAAAGGCTTGGGGAGATAGTCGTCAGCGCCTATCTCCAAGCCGATGATGCGGTCCATGGCATCACCTTTGGCGGTCAGCATGAGCACAGGCACCTGACCCATGGCGCCGGGCAGAGCGCGGATACGGCGGCAAATTTCCAGGCCGTCCATGTCCGGCAGCATCAGATCCAGAATCACCAGCTCGGGCACCTCTTGACCGCTGTCCGGGGAGAGGCGGGCGAGCCCGCCTTGTCCGTCACCGGCGTGAGCCACTGTGAATCCGGATTGGCCGAGGTACTCGGCCACCATGGAGGCAAGCCGGGCATCGTCTTCGATCATGAGCAGGTTTTGGCGCATGGCCGCAGTCTAGCCCCGCATGCCCGGAAGGCGATGCCCTTGCCCTAAAGTTTGCGTAAAGTTGGGTAAATTCCGCTATCGAATAGATAGCTGTCTGCGCATATTCAATGAGTGCTGGAGCCTGTTTTTAGTCTGGACGCAAAAGCAATCAACACGAGCACGGGCGCGCCCAAGCATGCCGTGCTGACAAAGAACTGGGTGTAACCGAATGCGTTGACAAAGTCGCCGGAGAAGCCGGCGAGGAATTTCGGTAACAGCACCATCATGGAGCTGAACAGCGCGTATTGGGTGGCCGAGTACTGGATGTTCGTGAGGGATGACAGGTAAGCCACGAAAGCAGCGGTGGCAATGCCACTGGAAAAGTTGTCCGCTGAAATGACTGCAATCAGGGCATGCAGATCGTGCCCGCGGCCACCCAGCCACGCAAATAGCAAGTTGCTACCGGCACTCAACACCGCACCGAGCATCAGCACGCGCAATACCCCCATGCGCATGGCCAGAGCGCCACCTACGAACGCGCCCACCAGCGTCATGATCACGCCGTAGACCTTGGTGATCGAAGCCACTTCCCCTTTGGTGTAGCCCATGTCGACATAAAAGGGATTGGCCATGATGCCCATGACCACATCACTGATGCGATAAGTGGCAATGAGCGCCAGGATTAGGGCCGCGTGCCAGCGGTGGCGTTTGAAAAACTCTGCAAATGGCTCCACCAGCGCGCTTTGTAGCCATTCCGCAGCGTTACGTGCCGGAGCCATTGGGCGAGGCGCAGGTTCCCTAGAAAAAATGACCGTAAGCATGCCCGGCAACATGCTGAGTGCCATCACCAGGTAGGCGGTGCGCCAGGCGGTGTATTGGTAGAGCTCAGCACTGGGGGTCTCGCTGGCGGCTGCTATCCATAAGGCACCGGCACCGGCCCAGATCATGGCCAGTCGATAACCTGCCATGTAGGTGGCGGACAAGGCCGCTTGGTGTTGGCTGTCGCCGGATTCAATGCGGAAGGCGTCCAGTGCGATGTCCTGGGTGGCGGAGGCGAAGGCCAGTGCAATCGCACACCACACGACCGGTGCCAGCGCTTGGCGAGGATCCGTCAGGGCCATGGTGCACAAAGCCAGCATGATGGCGCTTTGGGCCAGGATGAGCCAACTGCGGCGACGCCCCAGCATGGGGGTCAACAACGGAATGGCCAATCGATCCACCAAGGGCGCCCACGCCCACTTGAAGCCGAAGGCGATACCTACCCAACTCATGTGACCGATGGTGCTGCGGTCCACGCCGGCTTCGCGCAGCCAGAAGCTCAGCGTGCCGAACACCAGCAAAAAAGGCAGTCCCGCTGAGAAACCCAAGGAGAGCATCCGCAAGGAGGCCGGCTCTGCATACACCTTGAGGGTGTCCCGCCAGTGGGGCTTGTCATCGGGGCGCAGGGTGTCGGGCGTTACAGAACTCATCGGGGAATAATACCTGTCCATCCAGGAGCCTTTGCCAGCTATGTCCACTGTACTTTTTGATCCGCGATCAGCTCGCCTTCCCCTACGCCGTGTTGCATCGTCGTTGGTGCTGGCCATGGCGACGCTGTCTGCTTTGCCTGTCGCTGCGCGAGAAGGCGTCGATGTAGGCAAAAACTCGGCTTTCAGCAAACTGGTACCGGCTGAAGAGATTGAGCAGTCTGCCGCCCAGCAGTACGCCCAGATGCTGGCCAAGGCCGATCAGCAGCGGGCACTGGCCGGCAAAGATCACCCTCAACTGTTGCGCTTGCGCGCGATTGCCCGCCGCATCATCCCTTTCGCCATTGAATGGAACCCGCGTGCCAAAGACTGGCAATGGGAGGTCAACCTGATCGGCTCCAAGCAGATCAACGCCTTCTGTATGCCGGGGGGCAAGATCGCGTTTTACACCGGCATTCTCGAGACCCTCAAACTCACCGATGACGAGGCTGCCATGGTGATGGGCCATGAAATCGCACACGCCTTGCGCGAGCACGCCAGGGAACGCATGGGAAAGAACGCAGCCACCGGTTTGGGTGCCAACCTGTTGAGTCAGGTATTGGGGTTGGGGCAGGTCGGACAAACCGTGACGCAATACGGGGCCCAGTTGCTGACCTTGAAATTCAGCCGTGAAGACGAGTCTGAAGCGGATCTCGTGGGTTTGGAGCTCGCAGCCCGTGCGGGCTATGACCCACGCGCCGGCATCAGCCTGTGGCGCAAGATGTCTGCAGCCAACAAGAACGCCCCGCCGCAATGGCTTTCCACCCACCCTGCGGGAGAGTCGCGCATTGCGGACATGGAGGCCGCCATGTCTCAAGTGGTCCCCCTATACAACAAAGCGCAAAAGCCTTCCAAGACAAGCGCCCGCTGACCCAAAGTGTGACAAAAATCACGCCCGGCTAGTCCGCGCGGACTATTGCTGCAAGACCCGCAGCCCGAGAAAATTACAGGTGGTTACATATCAAAGGGAGCACCATGCGCAACACTTTCAATACTATCGCCAGCGGCTTGCTGTTGGGGCTTGCCCTGACGGGCCAGGCCATGGCAACTACCAGCCCCGTTTTCAGTATTACGGATACTGGTAATACCCAGACTCTGCACCTGAGCACAAGCTCTTCGTCCAATCGTTTCGATGTCAATGTGCCTTCAGGTTTCAGCCTCGCAGGGACCAAGATCGGCAGCTTCCTCTCATTGAGCAGCTCGGCTGATCTGGTGTTTAGCTTTGTCGGAGAAGAGGCAGGCTACAACAATGTGTTTGGAGCCATCAAATTCAAACCGTTTGATGTGGGCCTGTTTTCCAACAACTCCTCGACCGCCGGAAATACGTCTTTCACATTTGCCAATGTTGCGGCCGGCAAGCTGAATTTCGGTTTCCTCTCGGATGGAAATCTGAAAAACTATTTTTCGAATGGCAGCGTCAACATTGGTCTCAAGCTCAGCAGCGACAGCAAGAGCGCATTGCTGATGTTCAATGACAACTACAAAGGTGACAAAGACTATGACGACATGGTCGTCAAAGTGTCCATTCTTTCCGCCGTTCCTGAGCCTGAAACCTATGCATTGATGCTGGGTGGTTTGGCTTTGTTGGGTGCAGTGGCGCGCCGCCGAAAACTACAAGCTTGACGCTTCTATGTGATGGAATAAAAAAGAGCCCTTGGGGCTCTTTTTTTTGTCCGCGTGTCGAAGGCGGGTTGCTTGTCAGAGCGTGAGGTCGTAACCCACGGTAATCGGAGCATGATCAGAGAATTTCTCGGCCTTGTAGATAGCCACCTCTCTGGCAGTTGCCGCCACCGAAGGTGTGGCCAAGTGGTAGTCCAGGCGCCAACCTACATTCTTGGCATAGGCTTGCCCCCGGTTACTCCACCATGTGTAGCAGTCGTCGGTGGCTGTCGGCTCCAGCTGCCGGTAGACGTCTACCAAGCCGCCTTCGCTGAGGGCCTTGCTCATCCAGGCGCGCTCTTCAGGCAGGAAGCCGGAATTTTTTTTGTTGCCTTTCCAGTTCTTCAGGTCGATTTCCTGGTGGGCGATATTCAGATCGCCGCACAGGACGAGTTCCCGCTCTGCCTTCAGTTGCTGGAGATGCGGGTAGAACTCGGCGAGGAAGCGGAACTTTGCCGCTTGCCGCTCTTCGCCGGAAGACCCGCTGGGAAAGTACGCGCTGATAATTGAAAACTTGCGCGATGGGGTGTCAAACCGTAATTCGACATAGCGACCTTCAGCATCAAACTCTGAAGAGCCATAGCCGATGCGCACATCGCTTGGGGCGCGTTTGGTGTACACCGCAACGCCGGAGTAGCCTTTTTTTTCGGCGAAGTGAAAGTGCCCGTGAAGGTGACCAAAAGACTCGAAGCGCCCCGCTACATCGGGCGCCTGCGCTTTGACTTCCTGTACGCAAATACAATCAGGCTGCGCCTGCGTAAGCCAGGCTTCCAAGCCCTTGCTGGTGGCAGAACGGATACCGTTCAAGTTGAGGCTGGTTAATTTAAACAAGGATTTCCCCATGTCGGATAAAGACCCGTTGGCCCAAGAGTTTGTGCAGTTTGCTATTGCGTGCGGGGTGTTGCGATTCGGCGAATTCAAGACCAAGGCCGGCCGCATGAGTCCCTACTTTTTCAATGCCGGGCTGTTTGACGACGGGGACAAACTCGGACGGCTGGCTGGATTTTATGCCCAGCGTTTGCTGGCCAGCGGCATCGAGTTCGATATGGTGTTCGGCCCTGCTTACAAAGGCATTCCCCTGGGCGCTGCCGTTGCGATCGAACTGGCCCGCTTGGGCCGCAACGTGCCTTTTGCTTACAACCGGAAAGAAGCCAAAGACCACGGCGAGGGCGGCACATTGGTCGGCGCACCACTCAAGGGCCGTGTGCTCATCATTGATGACGTGATGTCTGCAGGCACCGCTGCGCGCGAATCTATTGCCATCATTCAGGCTGCTGGTGCTATGCCCCATGCAGTCTGCATCGCCTTGGATCGCCAGGAAATGGCCACTGAGAACGGGAAGGATGTGCCCTACAGTGCTGTGCAGTATGTGCGGGAGCAGCTGGGACTGAAGGTCTGCGCAATTGCGAAGCTGGGGGATTTGATGCAGTATCTGCAGCAGCGCAGCGGCTCCGCTCAGGATGCCGAGCGTGTGTTGGCTTATCGCCAGCGGTACGGGGTTGAAGAAAGATAATTCATGAACATGGCAACGATCGTCGGCCGCCTTTACTTCGCTGCATGGCTCGCCGCAACGGCCTTAAGTGCCGGTGCTCAGGCGCCTGCGCCCGCCACAGGTGGGGTCTATACCTGCGTAGATGCAAAAGGTCGCAAGTTAACGGCTGATCGGCCCATCGTGGAATGTATAGATCGCGAGCAAAAAATCCTGAACCCCAGCGGCACGGTGCGCGCAAAGGTAGGCCCCAGCTTGACGGCCAAAGAAATGGCAGACATTGAAGCCAAGGAAAAGCGGGAGGCAGAAGAACGCAACCGGACTGCGGAAGAAAAGCGCCGGGATCGTGCGTTGCTTGCACGGTACCCGAGCAAGGCAGTCCATGACCAGGAGCGAGCAGATGCCTTGGCCCAAATAGCGGTGGTCGTGAAGGCCGCCACTAACCGGCTGGACGAATTGGCCAAACAACGCCGCACCATCGATGAAGAAATGGAGTTCTACAAAAAGGACCCCACCAAAGCACCCGCATATGTCCGCCGCCAACTCGAGGAAAACACCCAGAGCCAATCGGTACAGCGGCGCTTCATCGGAGAGCAGGATGCCGAAGCCAAGCGGGTCAACGAACGCTTTGACGATGAGTTGGGAAGGCTCCGGCAACTATGGGCCGCCGCAGCCGCGGTGCCCAAGTAATCATCAGCTTGCGAGTCTGCTGCGCAGCAGGTCGTTGACCTGCTGCGGATTCGCCTTGCCCTTGCTGGCCTTCATGATCTGACCCACCAAGCCGTTCAGGGCTTTTTCGTTACCTGCTTTGAACTCGGCCACGTTTTTGGCGTTGGCTGCGATCACGTCATCGACGATCGCTTCCAGCGCGCCGGTGTCGTTCATCTGCTTGAGATCGCGGTCAATGATGATCTTTTCAACATATGCTGCCAGATCACTGATGTCGTTATGGCGTTCAGCGCAAAGCGCTTGGAATGCGGTCTTTGCACCGCCGCCGTTGATCTCGCCGGACGCAATCCGCTTCACGATTTCGCCGACTGCCCTCGGGTTTGGGACCTCTGGATCGTCGATGGATATCCCTTGCTTGTTGGTGAACGCTGCGACTTCACCCAAGACCCAGTTCGCTGCTAGTTTGGGTTGACCACTGATCTGAGCTGTAGTCTCGAAATACTTTGCAATCATCTGGCTTTGTGTGAGCTGCGTTGCGTCGTATTCACTCAAACCATAATCCGCCTGGAAGCGCGCCGCCATATTGCGAGGTAATTCGGCCATTTGCGCACGTATCATCTCGATCCACTGCTCTGAAATGCATAGCGGTGGCAGGTCGGGGTCGGGAAAGTAGCGGTAGTCGGCCGCATCTTCCTTGGTGCGCATGGCGCGGGTTTCACCCGTGTCAGGATTGAAGAGCACGGTGGCTTGCTGAATTTCGTGGCCGTCTTCAATCTGTTCGATCTGCCAGCGAACTTCGTAGTCGATGGCTTGCTGCATGAACTTGAAGCTGTTCAGGTTCTTGATTTCGCGGCGGGTGCCCAGCGGTTGGCCGGGTTTGCGGACCGACACGTTGGCGTCGCAACGGAAAGAGCCTTCCTGCATGTTGCCGTCGCAGATGCCGACCCAGGTCACGATCTTGTGTAGTTCTTTGGCATAGGCCACCGCTTCAGCGCTGGAGCGCATGTCGGGCTCGGTCACGATTTCCAGCAGGGGGGTGCCTGCGCGGTTCAGGTCGATGCCGCTTTGTCCGATGAAGTCCTCGTGCAGTGACTTGCCGGCGTCTTCTTCGAGGTGTGCGCGCACCAGGCGCACGGTTTTCTTCTCGTCACCCAGGAAAAACTCCACGGCTCCGCCTTGCACCACCGGAATCTCAAACTGGCTGATCTGGTAGCCCTTGGGTAGATCAGGGTAGAAATAGTTCTTGCGGGCAAAGATGCTGCGCGGAGCGATATGCGAGTTGATGGCCAGACCGAACTGGATAGCGCGTTCGACAGCACCCTTGTTCATCACGGGCAAAGTGCCGGGGAGGGCTAGGTCTACCGCACAGGCTTGGGTGTTGGGCTCAGCACCAAAGGCCGTGCTGGCACGGGAAAAAATCTTCGATTGGGTCGAGAGCTGAGCATGCGTCTCAAAGCCGATGATGACCTCGTAGCCATGCACTAGCGGACCTGTAGGGCGGCCTTGTTGTTGTGCTTCGAATGTGTTCACAGTCTCACTCATGTTCAGAATCCTGCGGGCTTGGCCAGGTGGTAATCGGTGGCTTGTTGGAAGCGGTGGGCTGCATTGAGCAGGCGTGCTTCGTCAAGGTAGTTGCCCAGCAATTGCATGCCGATGGGCAAGCCTTTGTCCGCTTCGGACTTGGCAAAGCCAACAGGGATGCTCATGCCCGGCAGACCGGCCAGTGAGCCGGAAAGCGTGAAGATGTCGGCCAAATAATTGGCGACGGGGTCATCCGACTTTTCACCGATCTTCCACGCCACCGTAGGTGCCACGGGCCCGGCAATGACATCGCATTCCTTGAACGCGTTCTGGAAATCGTCCGCGATCATGCGGCGGATCTTTTGCGCTTGAAGGTAATATGCGTCGTAATAGCCGTGGCTCAGCACGTAGGCGCCGATCATGATGCGGCGTTTGACTTCGTCCCCGAAGCCCTCAGCGCGGGTCTTTTTGTACATGTCGGTCAGGTCGCCATAGTCTTTGGCGCGGTGGCCGAACTTCACACCGTCAAAGCGGCTCAGGTTGCTCGACGCCTCTGCCGGCGCAATGATGTAGTACACCGGGATGGACAGTTCGGTGCGTGGCAAGGCAATAGGCACCAGCTTGGCGCCGAGTTGTTCGTACTGCTTGAGCGCGGCATCTACGGCGCTGCGCACATCGTCGGACAAACCTTCCCCGAAAAATTCTTGAGGTACGCCGATGCGCAGGCCTTCAATGCTGTCATTGAGTTTGCGGGAGAAGTTCTCCGCTGGCGCGTCCAGAGAAGTGGAATCACGGTCCGGGTCCGGACCGCACATGGTAGACAACAGCAAGGCGCAGTCTTCGGCACTGCGGGCCATGGGGCCTGCCTGATCCAGACTGGACGCAAATGCCACCATGCCGTAGCGGGAGGCACGACCGTAAGTGGGTTTGATTCCGGTGATGCCGCAAAACGCGGCAGGTTGGCGGATGGAGCCGCCGGTGTCGGTGCCTGTCGCGGCGGGTGCCAAGCGGGCTGCTACTGCCGCCGCGCTGCCGCCGGACGAGCCACCGGGAATGCGAGAGGTATCCCACGGGTTCCGCACCGGCGCCACGGTGTCGCTGCCCACTGCAGAAATAGCTGTGTTCTCGTTGCTGGAGCCCATGGCGAACTCATCGCAGTTCACTTTGCCCAAGGTCACTACACCTGCGTCTGCCAATTTGCTCACCACGGTGGCATCAAATGGTGAGCGGTAGCCCTTGAGCATGCGGGAGCCGGCGGTGGTGGCGAAGTCGCAGGTTACAAAGATGTCTTTGTGGGCCAATGGCAAGCCTTCCAGCGCGCCAGCGGTTCCGGCGGCAATGCGAGCGTCGGCGGTCTTCGCCTGTGCCAGTGTGGCTTCTGCGTTGACGTCTACGAATGCCGCAAGGTTCGCGTGTGCTCGGCTGCGGTCGAGAAAATGTTGGGCCAATTCCGTGGCCGAAACTTGCTTGTCCGCAATCGCTTGCACCAGTTCCTGAACGCTCAGGTCGTGCGGCGCGCGGGTGGAGAGAGGAGTCGTCATATCTTTGCGTGTCTTTACTCAATGACCTTTGGAACCAGAAACAGGCCGCGCTCGACGGCGGGCGCACTGCGCTGATTGACTTCGCGGTTGTCGGGCTCGGAGACCGCGTCATCCCGCAAGCGCAAGGTGATGTCCTGGATGGTGGCTACCGGGTGCGCCAGGGGTTGAACCCCGGTAGTGTCCACAGCCCGCATGGCTTCTACGATGCCAAAAAAACCATTCAATTGTGTGAGCATGCGCTCACTTTCCTCGGGCTGCAATTCAAGGCGTGCCAAGTTGGCAATGCGGGCGATGTCGGAAGATGTCAGTGACATGGGTGTAGAAGAGTTGAAACCAAGGGTAATTCGTGTGAAACCACAGTTTCCCTTGAGAGTTATTCACAGGCGATGGGTTATTATCCTGCCTTTGGCCGAGAGACCGGAAAACCCCGGACTTTGACGCCAAGCTTACGATTTCAAATTGTTAAAACCGGTGATGCAGTGCCGAAGCGTGCTGTGTGCCTGAGAGGATATGTAATGTTTGGAGCTTTCCGTCAGTATTTCTCTACTGACCTGGCGATTGACCTTGGTACCGCCAACACCCTGATTTTTGTGCGTGACAAAGGTATCGTCCTCGACGAACCCTCCGTCGTTGCCATCCGCCACGAAGGTGGCCCCCAAGGCAAGAAAACCATCCAGGCCGTAGGCCGCGAAGCCAAAGCCATGTTGGGTAAAGTGCCCGGCAACATCGAGGCGATCCGCCCGATGAAAGACGGCGTGATTGCCGACTTTACGGTCACCGAGCAGATGCTCAAGCAGTTCATTAAGATGGTGCACCCCCGCGGCGTGTTCAAGCCCAGCCCCCGCATCATCATTTGCGTGCCTTGTGGCTCTACTCAAGTGGAGCGTCGTGCGATCCGTGAATCCGCGCTCGGCGCAGGCGCCAGTGACGTTTACCTGATTGAAGAACCCATGGCAGCGGCTATCGGTGCCGGTTTGCCAGTGGCAGAAGCCAGCGGCTCCATGGTGGTGGACATCGGAGGCGGTACGACCGAAGTGGGTGTGATCTCCCTTGGCGGCATGGTCTACAAGGGCTCTGTGCGCGTTGGCGGTGACAAGTTTGACGAAGCCATCATCAACTACATCCGCCGCAACTACGGCATGCTGATCGGAGAGCCCACTGCAGAAGCCATCAAGAAGCAAATCGGCTCTGCATTTCCCGGCTCTGAAGTCAAGGAAATGGAAGTCCGCGGTCGCAACCTGTCTGAAGGTGTGCCCCGCAGCTTCACCATCTCCTCCAACGAAATCCTGGAAGCACTGACCGACCCTTTGAACAACATCGTGTCTGCCGTCAAAAACGCCTTGGAACAAACACCTCCCGAATTGGGTGCCGACATTGCAGACCGCGGCATGATGCTGACCGGCGGTGGCGCCTTGTTGCGCGACTTGGACCGTTTGCTGGCCGAAGAAACCGGATTGCCGGTGTTGGTCGCTGAAGACCCGCTCACCTGCGTGGTGCGCGGTTGCGGAATTGCACTGGAGCAGATGGAACGTTTGGGCTCCATTTTCACCAGCGAATAAACGCTTCGAGTTACTGAACGCCGGACGCAGCGATGCCACTCGGTACGCTGGACAGAGATCCTCCTCCCTTCTTCCGTCAGGGCCCTTCGGCCCTGTCCAAGCTGGCCGTCTGTAGTGCCTTGGCATTGCTGTTGATGGTGGCTGATGCCCGTTTCAAG
The DNA here is from genome assembly GCA_027488985.1 of Comamonadaceae bacterium. Lineage (GTDB taxonomy): Bacteria > Pseudomonadota > Gammaproteobacteria > Burkholderiales > Burkholderiaceae_C > Allorhodoferax > Allorhodoferax aquaticus. The sequence continues at coordinate 195,776 of JAIYAR010000002.1, forward strand.
GTCATGCAACCCTTGCGTGTTGCATTGGCCGCCCTGCTGTATCCGGTGCAGTGGCTGGCTTTGCAACCCGTGGAGTTGGCAGGGCGCATGGGAAGTTATTTTTTGACACTGGCAACGGCAGAATCCGCACAAGAGGAAGCACGCCGCCGGTTGAGTCTTCAGTCCCAACGGGCGAATCAGGTCGAGCAGCTCGAGCTGGAAAACCAGCGTTTGCGCAAATTGTTGGATTTATCCCAGCGACTGAGCACCGACTTTCGTGCGGCCCAGGTAATTTATGACGCTGCAGACCCCTACACACGCAAAGTCATCATTGACAAGGGATTGGCCCACCGCATGATGCTTGGCTCGCCCGTGCTCGACGAGTCGGGCGTGATCGGACAAGTCACCAATGTCTATCCCATGGTCAGCGAGGTCACATTGATCACCGACCGTGACCACGCCATCCCAGTTCTTAACGTGCGCACAGGTGCGCGGGGCGTAGCCTTCGGCGACACCTCGACCCACGCAGACGCTTTGGAACTGCGTTACATGGCAGCCAATGCTGACGTGGCCGTGGGTGATTTGTTGACCACCAGTGGCGTGGACGGGGTGTATCCGCCGGGCCTGCCGGTGGCACGGGTAGAAAAAGTGGAGCGCAAGGTGGATGCCGTGTTCGCCCGCATCTATTGCGTTCCCTTAGGGCTGGTATCCGGTGCGGAGCATGTGATTGTGTTGAACCCCTTGGGCGACAAAATTCCTGCGCGTCCCGTACCTGAAATTGTTGCGCCACTTGCCAAGTCCCGGGGAGCCCGCCCATGATCATGCGTCCCGGGCAGCAGTTGCTCTTGCCCGCAAAACCGCTGTTCATTTGGGGCAGCTTGTTGGTAGCCATGTTGCTGAACATGGGGCTCAATATGGGCCTTTGGGGCCGCGCCCCTTGGACACCGGATCTCTTGGCGCTAGTGCTGGTGTTTTGGACGGTGCATCAGCCGCTGCGCATTGGCATCGGTGCGGCTTTTGTGTTCGGATTGATGATGGATGTCCATCAAGGTGCGCTGCTGGGTCAGCACGCCATGTCTTACACCGTATTGAGCTTCATGGCGATCACGGTTCACCGGCGTTTATTGTGGTTTTCGGTTCCATCCCAGTCTGCGCAAGTACTCCCGCTTTTTGTGGCAGCCCACGGATTGGAGCTGCTGCTGCGGGTCGCTGGGGGCGGGGCCTTCCCAGGCTGGTCCCTGGTTTTGGCGCCACTGGCTGAAGCCGTACTATGGCCCGTGGCCAGTGTGCTGCTGCTCGCACCTCAGCGCCGCGCACCTGATCCGGATGAAAACCGCCCCCTCTAAGGGTCAAGGCGCATGACAGAACTACGCAACGTCCAAGCGGATCTGGCACGTTTCCGGACCCGTGTTTTCGTGGTCAGCGTGCTGGTGCTGGTGTGTTTTTTCCTTTTGTTTGCGCGGCTGGTTTATTTGCAGGTCTTCCGCCACGACGACTTGCGGGCACAGGCTGAAAGCAATCGCACCTCCATCGTCCCTATCGTACCCAACCGGGGTCTGATCGTAGACCGCAACGGGGTGATTCTCGCCACCAACTATTCCGCCTACACGCTGGAAATTACACCGTCAAAAAGTGGCAGCGTTGAGCGGACGTTGGACGAACTCTCTACAGTGGTGGACATTACCCCGCGTGACCGCAGGCGGTTCAAGAAGCTGATGGAGGAGTCCAAAAGCTTTGAATCCCTGCCGATCCGAACCCGGCTGACCGATACCGAGGTGGCCCGCTTTGCGGCTCAGCGTTTCCGCTTCCCCGGGGTCGAAATCAAGGCGCGCCTGTTCCGCAATTACCCCTACGGCGAATTGGCCAGCCATGTGATCGGCTATATCGGACGCATCAACCGAGCCGAGAAGGAAAAAATCGACGAAAGCGAAGACCAGGCCAATTACCGTGGCACTGAGTACATCGGCAAGCTGGGAGTGGAGCAGAGTTTTGAGGCGGTGCTGCATGGAACCACCGGCGTGGAGCGCATTGAAACCTCCGCGGGTGGCCGGGCGGTACGCAAATTGGCCAGCAACCCCTCGACACCGGGGAATGTGGTCGTCCTCTCGATCGACATCAAATTACAGAAACTGATCGAAGACATGTATGGCACCCGCCGGGGCGCGCTGGTGGCCATGGACCCCAAAACCGGCGAGGTGCTGGCCTTTGTCAGCAAACCCACGTTCGACTCGAACCTCTTTGTGGAGGGCATTGACCAAGAGAACTGGCAGATGCTCAACGAATCGATCGATAAGCCGCTTCTCAATCGCGCATTGCGGGGCACCTATCCGCCGGGCTCGACCTACAAACCCTTCATGGCCATGGCCGCCCTGGAAACCGGCACACGCACACCGCAGACCTTGATCAACGACCCGGGCTTCTACATGTTCGGCGGCAACCGTTTCGGCAGCCCTGAGAATGAAAAGGGCGGCATCATGGACATGCGCCGCGCCATCGTGGAATCAAGCAACGTGTATTTCTATTCCCTGGCCAATGAGCTCGGGGTAGACACTATGCACGATTTCATGGCCCCCATGGGATTCGGTCAGATCACCGGCATCGACATCAACGGTGAAGTGCGTGGCGTTTTGCCGAGCCAAGCCTGGAAGCGAAAGTACTACAAGCGCTCCGAGCAACAAAAGTGGTACGCAGGTGAGACCATCTCACTGGGGATCGGGCAGGGCTACAACAGCTTTACGATGTTGCAGATAGCGCAGGCGGTGTCCATATTGGCCAACAATGGGGTCAAGCACAAGCCGCAATTGGTGATTGCCACTCAGGATGCGACGACCCGGGTACGCACTTCCGTCCCACCGGAGCCTCCTGTGGACCTTGCTTACAAACCGGAAAACCTCAAGGTGATCCGGGATGCCATGGTTGGCGTCACGCAGGGCGGGACCGGAACCCGGGTGTTTGCAGGTGCGGGTTATATCAGCGGCGGAAAGACAGGGACAGCACAGGCTGTCAGCTTGGCTAAAAACCAGAAATACAACGCGTCCACCATGGAGGAACACCAGCGGGATCATTCCCTGTACGTGGCTTTCGCGCCTGCGGAAGATCCCAAGATTGCCTTGGCGGTGATTGTGGAAAATGCGGGCTTTGGCGCGGCGGCGGCAGCTCCCATTGCGCGGCGCACATTCGACTACTGGTTGCTAGGCCAATACCCCAGTGAGGAAGATCTTGCAGCCGTCAGCCAGGGCAAGGCCACAGCGCCTATCGGCAAACCACGGCCTGCAAGCGAAATACCCTGGCCGCCTCCGCACTGATGAGGTCTAAAGGCCGCGCAAGAACGCGTCGTAGGCCGTTTTCAGAATCAGCGCAGACACCACCACAATGAACACCGAGCGCACAAATCCGGTGCCGTGCTTGAGTGCGAGGTGCGTGCCGGCAAGGCTCCCAGCCACATTGGCAACAGCCATGACCGCCACATAGTGCCACCACACATGGCCGGTGAAAGTGAACAGCACCAAGGCCGCCGAATTGGAAGCTGTATTGAGCAGCTTGGCGCCTGCGGAGGCATGCAAGAAGTCATAACCCAGAACGCGCACCAGTAGAAATACAAAGAAGCTACCGGTTCCGGGGCCAAAAAAGCCGTCATAGAAACCAATCAGCCCCCCAATGGCACAGGCCATGCCCATCTCAATCTGCCCGGAAAAGCGTGGCACATGATGGCGCCCCAGTTCTTTCTTTGCCAGCGTGTAGCCCAACACCAACACCAGAATGAAGGGAAGTGCTTTACGCAGGTACTGCGGCGAAATTTGGGTAACCATCCATGCCCCGCCCATAGCAGCCGCAAAGCAAACGGCAGTTGCGGGTAACAGGGCCTTCCATGGCATGCTGACCCGGCGGTTGTATTGCACGGCGGCGAATGCAGTGCCCGCGACCGCTGCACCTTTGTTGGTGCCGAACAGGGTCGCCGGGTGGGCTGTGGGAAACAGAGCAAACAAGGCCGGCGTCAGGATCAATCCGCCCCCGCCCACAATGGAGTCAATAAATCCGGCCAATCCGGAGGCGAGCGAGGCGATGAGCAATTCCATGCAAGGATTGTCGCATTCACATGCAGAGGGCTTTTGCTATCAATTTGAGAGCTTTTTGCGCATATTTGATGGGCGCAAACGCAGGTCTTTGTTCTGAAAATAAAAAAGCACCGGGGTTGCCGGTGCTTTTGTGAAGCTGCATCGTTATGTGCAGAATTATTGGATGTGTTCTTAGCCGTCTCCTCGGCGTCGTTTCAAGTCCGGCCTTGTGGGCCTCGCAGTTGCTGTTCAGTTCAGCGTTGGCACGAACTGTATCCGCCCTGCCTGTTGTCCGGCATCAGGACAAACCCTTCATCGACGGAGCTCAGCATCCTCCGCAATCCATTGCGCAGCCTTTTCCGCAATCATCAGGGTGGGTGAGTTGGTGTTGCCACTGGTGATCAGCGGCATCACACCCGCGTCCACCACCCGCAGGCCGGCCACGCCACGCACCTTCAGGCGGCTATCCACCACGGCCATGGGGTCGTGGTCCGGGCCCTCTACACGCCCCATCTTGGTGGTGCCTACAGGGTGGAAGATGGTGGTGGCAATGTCCCCCGCCAGTTGGGCAAGTTCTGCATCGCTCTGGAACTGCACGCCGGGCTTGTATTCCTCAGGCTGGTACTTCTGCAGGGCTGGTTGGGCGACGATGCGGCGCGTGATGCGCAGGGAATCTGCCGCGACCTTGCGGTCTTCGTCCGTGCTCAGGTAGTTGGGCGCGATCTTCGGGGCACTCCGGAAGTCACTGGACTGGATACTCACTGCACCACGGCTCGTCGGATTCAAGTTGCACACGCTCGCAGTGAACGCATTGAAGCTGTGCAAAGGCTCGCCGAATGCTTCCAAGCTCAAGGGTTGCACGTGGTATTGGATGTTGGGGTAGGCCTGATCCGGGCTGCTGCGGGTGAAGGCGCCGAGTTGACTGGGCGCCATGCTCATGGGGCCGCTGCGCTTGAGCGCATATTCCAGACCGATTTTGGCTTTGCCCCACAGGCTGTTTGCTTGTGTGTTGAGTGTCGTAGTGTTCTTGACCTTGAAGACTGCGCGTATCTGCAGGTGGTCCTGCAAATTGGCGCCCACGCCCGGTGTGTCTTGCACCACCGGAACGCCATGCGCTTGCAAGAGCGCGGCCGGGCCGATACCTGAGAGCTGCAAAATCTGTGGGGAGCCTACGGCGCCTGCGCACAGCAACACTTCGCTGCGGGCAGTGGCGGTCACCATCTCGCTGCCATCCCACACCTGCACGCCCGTGCAGCGCAAGGGAGCGTCCAGCGAACCATGTTCACTATGAGGCTCCACCACCAGTTTGGCCACTTGGGCGCTGGTCCACAACTCGAAGTTGGGCCGGGCATAGCACATGGGGCGCAAAAAAGCCTTGGCGGTGTTCCAGCGCCAACCGTCGCGCTGGTTCACCTCAAAGTAACCCACGCCTTCATTGCTGCCGCGGTTGAAGTCGTCAGTTGCGGGCACGCCTGCTTCTGTGGCGGCTTGGGCAAATGCGTCCAGCACGTCCCAGCGCAGGCGCTGTTTTTCTACGCGCCATTCGCCGCCCGCCCGGTGGTGGCGCAGCACTGTGCCGTAATCAGTGGTGTTGTGCTGGATCAGCGGGGAAGCCGTGCCTTTGGCGCCATGCAGTGCATTGGCGCCCTTGTAGTGGTCTTCATGGAGCTTGAAGTAGGGCAGGCTGTTGTCCCAGGTCCAGCTGGCGTCACCGGTGAGCTGGGCCCAGCGGTCGTAGTCGCGGGCCTGGCCGCGCATGTAAATCATGCCGTTGATGCTGCTGCAACCTCCCAGTGTTTTGCCGCGCGGGTACCGCAAGCTGCGCCCGTTCAGCCCGGCCTCTGCCGCGGTCTGGAACAGCCAGTCGGTGCGCGGGTTGCCGATGCAGTACAGATAGCCCACAGGAATGTGAATCCAGTGGTAATCGTCCTTGCGGCCGGCCTCGATCAAGAGCACCCGTTTAGAAGCGTTGGCACTCAGCCGGTTGGCGAGCAGGCAGCCTGCCGTACCCGCGCCGATGATGATGTAGTCGAAAGTGGTGTCGTTGTTCATAGCATCAGGAAGCAGGCAGCAGCCACTGCGGTGGGGAGCAAGGCACCGAGCAGCAAGCCGCCTGCGCCAATCGATTGGTCTTCAAAGCCCTGGCGCAGCAAAGCCACGCCGGCCGGGTTGGGTGCATTCGCGATCACGGTGAGGCCGCCGCCCGCAACCGCCCCGGCCACCAGCATGTACTGCGCAGCCGGCGAAATCCCCTGGATCAGGGAGCCCAGATAGGTGAGGGCCGCGTTGTCCGTGACCGCGGTCAAGGCCAACGCGCCGAAGAACAGTGCAGTGGGCGCCAGGCTGGACACAATGGGCTGCAGCCACCACTGCTGCATGCCTCCCAGCACCACCAGACCAGCCAGAAAGAAACCGACCAGCAGCCCTTCTTTGAGGATCAGCGGGCTCTGGAAGCGGGCATAGGCCTGGGTGTAGCCGAGGAAAAACAAAAACAGGCCCAGGAACAACACAGGGTGGTGGGCAAGCACAACGACCCCGGCCAGAAACGCCAGATGCACCAAGCTGACCAGCCAAGGCACAGGTTCCTGGGTGGCTGTGGCATCGGCGCTTATGGCGGTGGGCAAGTGCTTGCGCAAAACCCAGGCCACCACACTGGCATTGATTACCACCGCGATTGCCGCCTTCCAGCCGAACTGGCTGGCCATGAATGCCGTGTCCCAGTTCCAGGTGGCAGCCACCATCAGCACCGGAGGTGCAGCATACGAGGTCAAGGTGCCACCAATAGAAATATTCACAAATAGCACACCCAACGCCGCGTACTTGAGGCGCTCCGGCATGTCCGGGCGGAAGATCTGGGGCGCCAGCATCAGGGCGGCCAAGGTCATGGCTGCGGGCTCAGTAATCAGCGAGCCCAGCAGCGGCACCACCGCCAAGCCCAGCCAAGCCAATACCAGCGGCGCAGGCAAAGGCACCAAACGGCTGATGCCGGCCAACAGGGAGCGCACTGCCTCCAACACCGGCCGCGATGCGGCCACCACCATGACCACACAGACAAACAGCGGCTCGGTGTATTGGCGGGACTCGGCGTAGGCTATGGCTTCTTTGCTTCCCGCGATCAGTGCCATGGCCGCCACCAGCACAAACGCCCAGAAGCCGAACACCACTTCGACTTCCCCCAGCAAATGCAATAGCCCCGCATGCGTGGGATGGCGGTGCGCCAGCGATTCAAAAAATTTGGCACAAAAGGTGTGCACCAGCGCGATGCCAAAGAGCACGGCACCGACGATATTCAACAGGGAAGGGGCGTCCGTCATAGTAATCACTGACCCGTCCAAACCGGTTTGCGCTTTTCCTGAAAGGCTTTCTGGCCCTCCTGCGCGTCTTCGGTCAGCGTGAAAAGCGCAATCTGGCTTTCCGTGAAGGCCATGGATTCTTCAAACGCCATGGTCTCTACAGATTTCATCGTGTAGAGCCCGCGACGGATGGCAGCCGGTGATTTGTCCAGCAAGCGGTCCAGCAGCCATTGCAATTTCTCGTCCACATCATCCGCCACATGATTGACCAGCCCATAGGTGAGCGCTTGCGCGCTGGTGATGGGTTCGCCGGTAATGCACATCTCGGCCAGAACCCGGCGTGGAATCAGGTGCTGAAGCACCGTCAGCACCTGTGCGGGAAACACCCCGACTTTGACTTCCGGCAACCCGAAGGTCGCATGCGTGGAGGCTACCGCCATGTCGCACATGGATAGCAGGCCCATGCCACCGGCCAGGCAAAAGCCGTTGACTCGCGCGATCAGGGGGATATGGCTGGCCCGCGCCGCGCGCAGCAGCTGTGCCAAGTGGGCATGGGGCTCTGAGAAGTCGCCAGTGAACACCTTGGACGCTTGCAAATCAGCCCCAGAGCAGAAAGCCTTGGCCCCGGCACCGGTGATCACGATGGCCCGCACATCCCGCTGCTGCTGTGCTGAGCGTATGGCTTGTGCCATGCCTGCAATCACGCCGTGGCTCATGGCGTTGCGGCGTTCTTCGCGCTGGATGGTGAGCCACAGCACGCCTGCGCGTAGTTCTACGGCCAACTCTTCGGGATCAGGGGTTTGTTCTTGCATGTACTGTCAGTCTCCTACCGGTATTTTGCAGCAGGTACCATGCGCACCTTAACCACTCTCAATTGCAGCCTCGTGGAGGATACCCAGCCCGGACTTCAGCTTGCCCAGGACCCAGAGGGGCCACGGGTGATTCTGCGCGGCCGTTGGACGGCGGATGCACTCTCAGCCAAAGACGTCTGGCAGCCTTTGGAGAAGGCGCTCGGGGGCGTGCATGCGAACGGAAAGCCGGCAGCTGCGTGGGATGTGCGCGGTGTGCAGCGTATCGACCATACCGGTGCCCAGGTGTTGTGGAATGCATGGGGACGTCAGTGGCCAGAGTCCTTGCAGGCCGAACCGGTGCAAAAAGCACTTCTGGACCGGGTTGCCAAATTCACCGTTCCCGCCCCGCCAGCTGAGCGCTTGGATTGGCATGCATTGCTGGTGTCCCTGGGGCGCAAGTTGTCCCGCGTGGAAAGCCACATTGCCGGCATGGTGCGACTGATCGGGCAGTTGATGCTGGATGTGCTGCAGCTGCTGCGGCATCCGCTGCGTGGCCCGTGGCGGGATGTTTCCGGGCACCTTTATCGCATCGGTGCTACCGCCTTGCCCATCACTGCCCTGGTGGGCTTTTTGATCGGCGTAGTGTTGGCATATTTGATGTCCAAGCAGCTGCGCCAGTACGGGGCAGACAGTTTCATCGTCAATATTCTGGGTTTGGCGCTCATTCGCGAGTTGGGACCGGTTCTGGCGGCCATTCTCGTGGCGGGGCGTTCGGGTTCTGCCATCACTGCGCAAATTGGCGTCATGCGTGTGACGGAGGAGCTGGATGCGATGCGGGTCATGGGTATTCCCAAGGGATTCCGGCTCGTCATGCCGCGTACCTTGGCAATGGCTGTCGCCATGCCTCTGGTGGCGGTCTGGACTACGCTGGCCGCTCTGTTGGGGGGCATGCTCGCCTCTGACCTCGCTATGGGGCTCACCCCCGCTTACTTCTTTACAGCCTTACCCAAGACAGTGGAAATCTCCAACCTCTGGCTGGCCATGGGCAAGTCTTGTGTGTTCGGGGTGCTGATTGCCTTGCTGGCTTGCCACCACGGTTTGCGTGTCAAGCCCGATACCCAGAGTCTGGGCGAAGGCACCACGGCCTCGGTAGTGAGCTCCATCACCATGGTCATTCTGGTGGATGCCCTGTTCGCGGTGATATTCAAATCGGTGGGCCTATGAGCGACAGCTTGGAAGCCATGGTCCGCATTGAGAAGCTGTGGTCGGTGTTCAAGGCGGCAGGTGTGTCCACCGTCATTCACCAGGACCTGGACCTCACGGTAGCCCCGGGCGAAATGCTGTCCATCGTGGGCGGCTCAGGCAGTGGCAAAACGGTGTTGCTGCGCCAGATGCTTGGCCTGGAGACACCCGCGCGCGGCACCGTCACTGTGCAAGGCCGCCCTGCTGCAGAGCTGGGCCGGGCCGGTGCCTCCAGCCGGGTGGGCATGTTGTTCCAGCACGGAGCCCTTTTCTCTGCTTTCACAGTCTTGGAAAACATTGCTTTCCCCCTGCGTGAGTTAGGTACCCTGCCGCCCGCGCTGGTGCGCGATGTAGCCATGGTCAAGCTGCAGATGGTGGGGCTGGATGCCAAGCACGCCCACAAAATGCCGGCTGACTTGTCCGGTGGCATGATCAAACGGGTAGCTCTGGCGCGCGCATTAGCCATGGACCCGCCTTTGCTCTTGCTGGACGAGCCCACCGCGGGCCTGGACCCGGACAGTGCCGACGGCTTTTGCGCCTTGCTGCAAAGCTTGCACCATGAGCTGGGTCTGACCGTGGTGATGGTGACGCACGACCTCGATACCATCTTCGAGCTGAGCACCCGCATTGCGGTGGTAGCTGACAAACATGTGGTGGTAGATGCCGCGCCCGACGTCGTGGTGGCGTTTGACCACCCCTTTGTGCAAGACTTTTTCCGCGGCGGCCGGGGTCACCGTGCGCAAGTGCTCTTGCATTCCCCTGCCAATGCAGGTTAGATAGAACCACGTATGGAAAACAAATCCCACGCTCTTGCTGCCGGTGCCTTTGTCTTGGTGCTGTTGGCGGTGTTGACGGCACTGGCCGTTTGGCTGACGCGCGACACCACCGAGCAGCGTATTTTCGAAATCTCCAGCCCCGAGGGCGTGACCGGCTTGCAGCCGCAGGCAGCGGTGCGCTACAAAGGAGTGCTGGTGGGCCGGGTGACTGAAATCGCGCTGGACCCGGTGCAACGCGGTAATGTCCTCTTGCGTATCGCGGTTAACGAAGCGGCGCCCATCACCCGAAGCACGTTCGCGGCTTTGGGCTTTCAGGGCGTGACCGGCTTGGCCTTTATCCAGCTGGACGACAAGGAAGAGGGCAGCCCTGCCCTGGTCGCAGAAGGTGATGCAGTACCTCGCATTTCCATGCGGCCCAGCATGGTGTCCCGCCTGTCCGGGCAAGGCGAAAACCTGCTGACCCAACTGGAACAAGCCAGCATGCGCATGAACACTTTGCTGGCCACCGACAACCAGAAGCAACTGATGGGCGCCATCAGCAACCTGGGTCAGGCTGCAGCCAACATCAGCGCACTGACCAAGCGGGCCGACCAAGTGTTGAGTGCCGAGGGTGCACCCGACGCAGTCAACCTGCCCCGCATGGTGCAGCAGGCAGACGTTACCTTGAAGAGCATGCAATCGACGGCTGAGCGCTTGAGCACCAGCGCAGAGGCGGTTCGCAACTCTGCCGATGAGTTCCGGCGGACCAACCGCCGGCTCAATGAGCCTGGCGGCACCTTGGACAAGATTGCCCAAAGCACTGACGCTCTGGCCACTACCAGCCGGCAGGTGCAGAGCCAGTTGTTGCCACGCTTGAACCGCACGGTGGAAGACACGGGCCGCACCGTGCGCCAGGTGGGCCGCGCAGCCGAAACCCTGGGCGACAATCCGCAAAGCGTGCTGTGGGGTCGCACCAATACGGCGCCCGGTCCGGGTGAGCGGGGCTTCGTGGCACCACCTGCTGCTGCCACTGCCCCATGAGCTGCAGCGCCCATCAAGTATCCGGGTATACCGAAACACGAATGTTGAGACTTGCTATGAAAACAGGAGCTGCTCGCGCATATTCCACGAGCGCCAAGGCCATTTTTGGCCTGATGGTGGCGGGCGTGCTCGCGGGGTGTGCCGCGCCGCGCTCCAGCACCGCGCTGGTCTATGACTTCGGACCCGGCGCAGTGGCGCAGGCTCCCGCCAACCGCATGGCGCCACTGCCGCCTTTAGTGCTGGCGGAAGTGCAAGCGCCCCAGGCGCTGGACAATACCGCAGTGCTGTACCGATTGAACTACAGCGATGCCCACGTGCTGCAGCCTTATGCCCAAGCCCGCTGGAGCATGCCCCCGGCCCAATTGCTGCGCCAGCAACTGCGCGCCGCCTTGAGCGCGCAGCGCGCCGTGTTGAATGCCCATGAAGGCGTCCAGTCCCCGGCTGGCGCCTTGGTCCTGCGTTTGGAACTCGAAGAGTTCAGTCAGATTTTTGATTCTCCCCAAGCCAGCACAGGCCTGCTGCGCTTGCGCGCTACGCTGTCTCAGCCGGCCCCCGTTGGCGAGGCATTGGTTGCCCAGCGTGTGGTGCTCGTAAATAGTCCCTCTGCCAGCCCGGATGCCGCGGGTGGCGTGCGTGCCTTGGCAGCTGCTGCGGCCCAAGCCGTAGAGCAGCTGGATCAATGGGTGCAGCAAACACAGGCCGCTTTGCCGGCCAAAAACTGAGCTCCGGGTCGCTGTATGCCCGAGTTGCTGATCTTGCAGTCCTTGCCGCTGTTTCCGCTGAACACGGTGCTGTTTCCGGGCGGGAGCTTGCAGCTGCAGATATTTGAAGTCCGCTACCTTGACCTGATAGGCCGCTGCCACAAAACCGGTGCGCCTTTCGGTGTGGTATCCCTTCTCCAAGGAGCTGAAGTGCGGCGTCAGGACCCGGCCGGCGAGGGTTTTACTCAAGAAGAGTTTGTCGATATCGGTACTCTGGCCACCGTGACCGAATTTTCAGCCCCGCAGGCCGGGTTGATGCTGGTGCGTTGCATGGCCGGGGAGCGCTTTCGCATCACCCGCCGCGAGCGGCTCAAGCACGGCTTGTGGGTGGCCGACGTGCAGGGCTTGCAACCGGACAAAGCCATGTCAGTTCCCGATGACTTGAAAGTGGTCGCGCAAGCGTTGGAGTCTCTGCTCGACAACCTGCAGCAGCGCATGGATGCGGCCCAACTACCGGTGCAGCCGCCGTACCGGTTTGATGACTGCGCCTGGGTAGCCAACCGTTGGTGTGAACTGCTGCAGCTCCCACCACAACTACGCCAGGGGCTGATGCAACTCGATAACCCGCTTTTGCGCTTGGAGTTGGTAGGCGACTTCTTGAACCGCAACGGTATCGCCGACGCCTGAGTGATTTTCAGAGGCCGGCTTAATGCCCGCCCAACACCGGGAAGAGCTTGGTCAGGCCATCGCTCATCACTTCTACCGCGAGGGCCGCGAGGATCAGACCCATCAAACGGGTCATCACATTGATGCCGGTCTTGCCCAGCACGCGCGCAATCGGCTGCGCCAGTGAAAAGCACAAGGCCGTGGCCAGGGCCACCACTACGCCATAGCCCACCAGGGTGCTGAGCTGGAAAAAGGTTTTGGCCTTGTCAGCATAAATCACCACGGTGGACATGGTGGCCGGGCCGGTCAGCAATGGAATGGTCAGGGGCACCACGGCGATGCTGGCACCCATGGCGGCTTTCTCGGCGCCGTCCTGCAGTTCATGGCTGCTGGGCTTGGCCTCGGCGGGCTGGGCGTTCAGCATGTTGAGCGCACTGGTCAGCAGCAACATGCCGCCACCCACCTGAAAGCTCGCCAGCGAAATGCCGAAAAACTCCAGAATCTGCAGGCCCAGCAAGGCGCTGACCGCAATCACCACAAAAGCACTGAAGGAAGATATCCAGATAGTGTTGCGCCGCTGCGCGCCGGAAAAGCCCTGGGTGTAGTGGATGAAAAACGGCACGATGGCCAAGGGGTTCACGATGGCCAGCAAGGTCACCAGAGGTTTGAGATCCATAGCAGGGTCCGGTTGGGGCTGCCGGTGCGGCAGAGGGCGCATGGTAATGCACCTTGCGGGTGCGCGCCTCCGTGAAAACCGCTACAAAGCGACTTGGAACTTTCAACGGAGTAGACGCCATGAATCAGTGGGTATGGAAATGTCTGACAGTCGTTGGCGTGTGGAGCGCCTTAGGCGCCCACGCAGCAGACTACGCAGGGCCGATTTTTGACGCACATTTGCACTACAACGTGGAAGCTCAACAGGCCCACCCCGTGGATGATGTGCTGGGTCGCATGCAACGCAGCGGCGTGCGTGCCGTGCTGGCGAATTCCCGTCCGAATGACGGCACCCGCACCTTGGCAGATGCCGGCGCCCAGACCCGCGCCGCCGGTGTGACGGTGGTGCCCTTGGTGCGGCTGTACCGCGACCGGGCGGATTATGACAACTGGTTCCGCGACCCGAGCATTGCCACCATGGTGGATACCGAGCTCCGCCGTGGCACCGCAGCCGGGCCTTACCGCGGGCTGGGTGAATTCCACCTCTACGACAGTGCCAATGCCACCGGTCCGGTAGCGGTGCAGCTCATGGCCCGCGCCGAGCGCGATGGGCTGGTCGTGTTGGCGCATGTGGACGATGTCGCCATTGACGGATTGCTGCGTGCTACGCCTTCGGCCGGTGCCCGCAGCCGGCTCATTTGGGCCCATACCGGCATCGGTGGTGTGCCGGTAGAGCGGGTGCGCGCGCTGTTGCGCCAATACCCGGGCTTGATGGGGGAGCTGTCTTACCGGCCGGGGCTGACCTGCTCTGCCGGGGGAGCTCCTGTGCTGTGCCCCGAATGGCGATCTCTGTTGCTGGACTTTCCGGGCCGCTTTGTGATCGGTTCAGACACTTGGGTGAACCAGCGCTGGCAGTACTACGAGGCTTTGATGCAGGAGTACCGCAGCTGGTTGGGGGACTTGCCCCCGGCGGTGGCGCGCCAAGTGGCATGGGGCAATGCGGCGGGCTTATTCGGCCTGCCGGCAGAGCCCGCCCCGCGCCCTTGAGGCGACGCAGGACTTAGCGCCCGCCTGCCACGTCGATCAGCGCGCCGGTGGTGTAGCTGGCCTGCGGGCTCATCAGCCAAAGGATGCTGGCTGCCACTTCCTCGGCACGGCCGGGGCGCTGCATGGGCACCTGCGGCGCCAAGCGCTGGGCGCGGTCCGGCTGCCCGCCAGAGGCGTGGATGTCGGTGTCGATGATGCCCGGGCGCACGGCATTCACCCGCACCCCTTCAGCTGCCACTTCCCGCGCCAGACCCACAGTGAAGCTGTCAATCGCCCCTTTGCTGGCAGCGTAGTCCACGTACTGTCCGGGCGAACCCTGCGTGGCCGCTACGCTGGAGAGGTTGACGATGCTGCCGCCTTCCCCACCATAGCGTGTGCTCATGCGGCGCACCGCCTCGCGGGCACAGAGCATGCTGCCCAGTACGTTCGTGTCCAGCATGCGGCGAAGGCGCTCCAGGCGCATGTCGGCTACCCGGCAGGCCTGGTCCACCACGCCCGCACTGTTCACCAGCGCACTGATGCGGCCAAGCTTGGCGTCCACTTTGTCAAACATGGCCAGTACTTGGGCTTCATCAGCCACATCCGCCTGCACGGTCATGGCATTGCCGCCTTGCTGGCGGATGTGCCTGACCACCTCATCGGCAGCGAGGGAGTTGCTCGCGTAATTCACGGCGACGGCGTAGCCGGCCTCTGCGGCAGCCAGGGCGGTGGCCGCGCCAATGCCACGGGAACCGCCGGTAATGAGAACAATGGATTGCATGTGTCCATGGTACCGGTGTGGCCCGGTTTTGGCTTACGCTTGTACGTTGCGGCCGTACCGAGCTGCATCCCCCATGAATTCGGAGAGCTTTATGAAAACTTGGTTGACTCACGTATTGGCAGGCGCGGGCAGTGCCATCACCCACAGTGTTCGCACTACTTCGGGCGCTGCAGCGGCTGCATTGATGGCGCTTGCGTTTGCCGGCGCGACCCATGCCCAAACCGGGCCGGTGCGCATCTTGGTAGGTTTTCCTGCAGGCGGCGGTACCGACGCGATTGCCCGCACCTTGGCTGACAAACTTAAAGATCAGCTGGGCGTGGCCGTGGTGGTGGAAAACAAAGCCGGAGCCGGTGGCCAGATTGCCGCCCAGGCGCTCAAGGCCGCAGCGCCGGATGGCAACACCCTTTTCCTGAGCCACGACCACACCATTTCCATCTTGCCGCAGGTGGTCAAGAATCCCGGATTCGAGCCTGCCAAGGACTTTGTGCCCGTGGCGGGTTTCGCCACGTTTGTGAATGCGCTGGCCGTCTCCGGTGGTACACCGGCCAAGAGCACCGCCGAGTACATGGCCTGGGTGCGCACCCAAGGCGGCAAAGGCACGCTGGGCGTGCCAGCACCGGCATCCACACCGGAGTTTTTGGTCAAGGTGCTGGGCGAGAAATACAAGCTGGATCTGGTGGCTGCCCCCTACCGTGGCAGCGCCCCCATGATGGCCGACATGCTGGGCAACCAGATCGCAGCGGGTGTGGGTTCCGTGCCGGACTTCATCGAGAACCACAAGGCCGGCAAGATCCGCATCGTGGCCGTGCTGGGCGGTAGCCGCCAGGCCATCCTGCCAGATGTACCGACCTTCAGTGAGCTGGGCCTGGCCGGTCTGGAAGACATGCCGTACTACGGCCTGTTTGCTCCGGCCGGCACGCCAAAGGCCGCACTGGACAAGTTGTCGGATGCCTTGGCCAAGGTCATTGCACAGCCGGATGTCAAACAGCACCTGACGGCGATGGGCCTGACCGTGGGCTTTATGAACCAGCAGCAGCTCGCCAAGCGCGAGCAGGCTTACACCGAAGTCTGGGCCAAGATGATCAAGGCCAGCGGTTTTCAGGCCCAGTAAATTGGCATCCCGTTTTCAGGAAACCCCCATGGGCAGCACCATCACCCTCACCGCCGCAGACGGCACATCCATCCCCGCTTACCTTGCCACTCCCGTGGGGGCGCCCAAGGGCGGGCTCGTGGTGTTGCAGGAAATCTTCGGGGTGAATGCGCATATCCGTGCGGTGGCCGATAGCTATGCGGCGGAAGGCTATCTGGTGGTGGCGCCCGCCACTTTTCACCGCGTGCAAACGGGAGTGGAGCTGGGTTACACCAAAGACGACATTACCGCCGGCGCCGCCTTGAAGGCGCAGGTGGAGGCTTTGCCGTCTCCGGGTGTGATGCAGGACGTGCAGGCCGCGGTGGACTACGCAGCCCGTGCCGGCAAGGTGGCGGTGATGGGTTACTGCTGGGGCGGTTGGCTGAGCTGGCGTGCGGCCGAGCAGGTGAAGGGCTTGGCTGCTGCGGTGCCTTACTACGGTGGCGGCATGACCACGCCCACCGAGGCCGCCCGGGTGCCGGCTTGCCCGGTGCTGGCCCACTTCGGCGAGCAGGATCACGCCATTCCTGTTGACACGGTACATGCGTTTGCCAAGGCTCAGCCCGGCGTGGAGGTGCAGACTTATCCGGCCCAGCATGGTTTCAACTGCGACCATCGCGGAGCCTACAACGCCGAGGCTGCGGCCTTGGCCCGCCAGCGGACGCTGGCATTTCTGCAACAGCACGTGGGCTGAAGGGCAAAGGGCAGCGCCTTGATGGTTTAGCGGGAAGTGCGGGCGAGGTAGCGCTTGCGCCAGAAGAAAAAGGCCAGCGCAGTTGCGGTAAAGCCCATGGAGCCCAAAGTCCACCAGAAGCCGCTTTGCTGGTGCAGCAGGGGAATGAAGTCAAAGTTCATCCCGAAAATGCCTGCAATCAGGTTGAGGGGCAAAAAGATGGCCGTGAGCACCGTGAGCGTGCGCATGATGTCGTTGGTGCGGCTGCCTTGCACGCTGAAGTGCATCTGTACCGCAGTTTCCACGCTTTGCTCCAGCCGTCGCACATGGTGCACCACGCGCTCGATGTGTTCCAGCACATCACGGCTGCGTACTTGCAGCAATTCCCGTTCGCGGGCCTCCAGCGGACTTTCCGGTTCCGGCCAGGTTTTGACAGCCTCAATCCAGTCTTGAATGCTGGAGCGCTGCTCCTCACACACGTCATCCAGCCGGTGCAGGGTCATGCGGGCTTCCAGCAGAGCGCCCCAATTGGTGAATCGGGTCCGTGGGTTGAGTAGTTCGCTCTGCCAGTGGTCCAGCTGTTGGGTGAGCTCCCGGCGCAAGGCCAGGTAGCCATCCACCATGGAATTGACGATGCGCAGCATCAAGTCAGCGGGGCTGGTAGGCAGGCGTGCACCTGCTGCACGCGACTCGGAGCTGGCAGTCAGCAGCAGTTTGTCGGCATAGGTGTCGCGCACCGTGCAGTCATCGGGGTGCACCGTGAGCAGTACCCGGTCAAACACCGCAAATCCCACGGGGCTGGTATCTATGCGCCGCAGAATGGGCGGGCCACTCAGGCGACCGGCCGGTGCGCCGGCAACCGGTGCCGCACCCGGTTTTGCCGTGGTACTGGCCGCCAGACGTCGGAACACCAGCACGTCGTACTGCGAGGTGTAGTCGTAGTGTGAAGGCAGCTGTTTACTGATCAGGTCAGAGATGTGGAGATCAACCAACTGCACGCTGCACAGGGCTTGGAGAGCCGTCTGCACCCGGGATTGTTCTGCCTCAAACTCTGGCAGGCTACAGGCGATCCACACATAGCCCTGCGGGTCCAGTCCTCGCGCGGACAGGGCTTCGAGGTCCGCGCTTTCGCGGGTATGCCCAGGCTCAATGTGAAAAATGCGCATGGCGTGCCTTGTGAATAAAAAGTGCTGCTAGCGCTTATGGAATGTGCGCAAGCAGCTCCTGATTTAATAGCGTCAGGCTTTCAGTGCGCGTGCTGCGTCGAGGGCGAAGTAGGTCAGGATGCCATCTGCACCGGCGCGTTTGAAGGCCAGCAGGCTCTCCATCATCACCGCGTCATGGTCCAGCCAGCCGTTCTGGGCCGCAGCTTTGAGCATGGCGTATTCGCCGCTCACTTGGTAGGCAAAGGTCGGCACCTTGAACTCATCCTTCACACGGCGCACCACGTCCAGGTAGGGCATGCCGGGTTTGACCATCACCATGTCGGCGCCTTCTGCAATGTCCATCGCGACTTCGCGCAAGGCCTCGTCGGTGTTGGCGGGGTCCATCTGGTAGACCTTTTTGTTGCCTTTGCCCAGGTTGCCGGCGGAGCCCACCGCGTCGCGGAAGGGGCCGTAGAAGGCCGATGCGTACTTGGCGCTGTAGGCCATGATGCGTGTGTGCACCAGCTTCTCGGCTTCCAAGGCACTACGAATTGCGCCTATGCGTCCGTCCATCATGTCGCTGGGCGCCACGATGTCTACACCGGCACGCGCTTGGGTCAGCGCCTGCTGCACCAGCTGCGCGGTGGTCTCTTCATTCAGGATGTAGCCGTTTTCTTCGGGGCGGGTGTCGGGGATACCGTCCTGGCCGTGAGTCGTAAACGGGTCCAGCGCCACGTCGGTCATCACACCCAGCTCAGGGAATTCTTTCTTCAAGGCGCGCACCACACGGGGTACCAGACCATCGGGGTTCAGGGCTTCGGCGCCGTCGTAGGTTTTGAGGGATTGGTCGACCACCGGAAACAAGGCCATGACCGGGATTTCCAGCTTCACGCACTCCTCAGCCACCGGCAGCAACAAATCCAGGCTGAGCCGCTCCACGCCGGGCATGGATGCGATTGGCACGCGCTGTGCTTGTCCGTCCACCACGAAGACCGGGTAAATGAGGTCGTGGGCGGTCAGGACGTTTTCACGCACCAGGTTGCGGGTAAATGTGTCGCGGCGCAGGCGGCGCGGGCGTCCGGCGGGGAAAGGTGCGTAAGGGGTCATGCCCAAAATTGTGCCCGAAAGCCATGCGGCTTAGTGGTCTGACCGTTTAGTCAATTTGCTGAATACCTCAGCGAATAGGAAGGGTATTGCCAAAAATTGCTTGTCACACGCCGGCAACATTGCTAAATTCCGCATCGGGTAGCTTGCTATCCCCCGCTTTTCCTCCCTGAGCGGGGCCTTGATGTGTGACAGCAAAAAAGGCTTACCACCCCAGCCGTGTGCTGGGGTTTTTTTTGCCTGTACTTTTTGTGCGAGGCTGGCTGATGCACTGGCGGGGTGGGCGTTCTGCTCCGTGTCCCCCGGCCTTCGGCCTCCTCCTTGACCTGCGCAGAACGCCCACCCCGCCCGAGCATCAGCACTCCTGCGAGTGCGGCTACCGGCCTAAGACAGACGCGACTACACTTTGCCGCATGCTCTGGATCAAAGCCTTCCACATCGTATTTATTGCCAGCTGGTTCGCCGGTCTGTTCTATCTCCCTCGCATTTTTGTGAATCTGGCCATGGTGCCCGCAGGCTCTGATGCCGAGCGTGCGCGCTTGCTGTTGATGGCGCGCAAGCTGCTGCGTTTCACCACCTTGCTGGCCGTGCCTGCCTTGGGCTTGGGGCTGTACCTGTGGGTGGGCTACGGCATCGGCATGGGGCCCGGCAGCGGGTGGATGCACGCCAAGCTCGCGCTGGTCTTGCTGGTCATTGGCTACCACCACGGGTGTTCTGTCCTGCTGCGCAGGTTGGAAACCGGCAGCAACCAGCGCAGCCATGTGTTCTACCGCTGGTTCAACGAAATTCCGGTGCTACTGCTCACGGCCATCGTCATCCTTGTGGTGGTGAAGCCCTTCTGACAAAGCCCTGCCATGCACAAGTCCACCGCATGGCCTTTGGCTGCCCTGTACGCAGCACTGGTGGTGTACGCGAGCCTGTTCCCATTTGTGGAATGGCGCGATCAGGGGATTGCCAGCTGGGAGTTTCTGCTGGCTCCTACACCCCGGTACTGGACCGGGTTTGACGTTGCGGTCAACGTGGCCGGGTACGTGCCTTTGGGCGGCTTGGTGGCTTTGGGGGCTTTGCGCTCAGGTTGGCGCAGCCCTTCCGTATGGTGGGTGCCGGTCGGGGTGATGCTCTTGTCCCTTTTGATGGAGGGACTTCAGAGTTATCTGCCGTCGCGGGTGCCTTCCCGTGAGGACTTTTTGCTGAATGCTACCGGGGCTTGGGTGGGTGCTATTGCAGCCTTTGTACTGCAAAAAACCGGCGCGATCGACCGCTGGAACCAGTTGCGCAGCCGCTGGTTTGTGCCGCAGTCACGGGGGGGGATCGTGTTGCTGTCTACGTGGCCGGTCGGCTTGCTGTTTCCTGCGCCGGTGCCTTTGGGTTTGGGGCAGGTGGTGGGAAGGCTGGAGGTGCTGTTGCAGTCCTATCTGGAGGACTCTCGTTTTGAGGCCTGGTTGCCGATGCGCGACGCGGAGCTGCTTCCGCTGGCGCCGGGTACCGAGCTGTTGTGCGTCGCCTTGGGGTTGCTGATCCCTTGCCTTCTAGGGTTTTGTGTGGTCAGGGCAGTGTGGCGCCGCATGGTGGTCGTGGTGGTGACCACGGTGTCTGCGATTTTGGTCTCGGCCTTGTCTGCAGGGCTTAGTTGGGGCCCCGTTCATGTATGGGCATGGCTTGATGTGCCGGCACAAGTGGGCTTGTTCGCCGGGGTTGTGGTGGCGCTATTGTTTGCATTTGCTTCCTGGCGCGTCAGTGCGGCATTGGCTTTGCTGGCACTCGGGGTGTATTTGAGTTTGTTGAACCAGGCGCCGGAGAGTCCTTACTTCGCTCAAACCTTGCAGCTCTGGGAGCAGGGACGTTTTATTCGTTTCAACGGCTTGGCGCAGTGGGTAGGGTGGCTGTGGCCCTATGTGGCATCCGTCTACCTGCTCGGGCACATCGGCCGGCGGGATGCAAAAAACTAGAATCCGGTCATGACTGACACCACCCAACCCACTGCCCCTTATTACGAGCGCCACATTTTCTTTTGCCTCAACGAGCGCAGGAACGGTGAAGATTGCTGTGCGCACCACAATGCGCAAGAGGGCTTTGACCGCTGCAAACAACTCGTGAAGGAAGCCGGCTTGTCCGGTCCCGGCCAGGTGCGGGTCAACAAGGCGGGATGCCTGGACCGTTGTGCGGCTGGCCCGGTGGCAGTGGTGTATCCGGAGGCTGTCTGGTACACCTTTGTGGACGCGCAAGACATTGAAGAAATTGTCGAGTCGCATCTGAAGAACGGCAAAGTGGTGGAGCGATTGTTGACGCCCGCCCATCTCGGCCGCTGATGTGAATAAAAAGTGCCGGTAGCGCTCGCCGAATTTGCGCGAGCAGCTACTGAATTGATAGCAAATGAACTCCTCTACCCAAAAATTCCGGATCGCGGGTCCATCCGGTGTGCTGGAAGGGCTCGTCGATGAGCCTGTCGATATACCCGCATCGGCGTGGCGCGGTACCGCGGTGATAGCTCACCCCCATCCACTGTTTGGCGGCACCATGGATAACAAGGTCGTCCAGACTATGGCGCGCGCTTTTGTGCAGACGGGCTGGCGCGCTGTGCGCTTCAACTTCCGAGGCGTGGGCGTTAGTGAGGGTGTGCATGACAACGGCACCGGCGAGCTTCAGGACCTGTTGGCTGTGGTGGCGCACGCCGCCCCTGATGGCACTCTGGCGCTGGCCGGCTTTTCATTTGGTGCTTTTGTGACCAGCCACGCCGTGGCTGCGCTCGCTAGTCGGGATCCGGCCAAGATTGTGCTGGTAGGCACTGCGGCGAGCCGCTTTGAGGTGGCCCCTGTGGCTGCCGACTTGCACGACCGGACCCTGGTGCTGCACGGCGAGCAGGATGACACTGTGCCCCTTGCTGATGTGATGAACTGGGCCCGACCCCAAAGCCTTCCCGTCACGGTGGTTCCCGGAGGCGGACATTTCTTTCATGGACAATTGCCCCTGTTGCGAAGCTTGGTAGCGCGCCATCTTCGCGCTTGAAATCGCGTGTTCCTGCGGGCGCCCTTCGCCTCTCTCCTTTCGAATTCCAACTTGACTGACCTATGAAATTTTTGATTGCCTCCGTTCTGGCGGCCCTGAGCCTTGCCGTGGCTGCCCAAACGCCGCGCCCGCCTGAAGTGGCGGCTCGTGCCTATTTGCTGATGGATGTCACCTCTAACCAAATTCTGGCTTCCAAGGACATGGATATGCCGGTGGAGCCTGCCTCGCTCACCAAGCTGATGACTGCCTATCTGGTGTTCGATGCACTGCGATCCAAAAAAATAGATTTGAAGCAGACCTTCCCGGTTAGCGAGCGCGCTTGGAAGATGCCGGGTTCGCGCATGTTCATTGACCCGAAGATGCAAGTTCCGGTGGAGGACCTCATCAAAGGCATGATCGTTCAAAGCGGCAATGACGCCACCATGGCCCTGGCTGAAGGCGTGGGCGGAACCTTGGAGCGCTTCGTCCAGATGATGAATGACCAGGCCAAGGCGCTGGGCATGAATAACACCGGGTATAAAAACCCTGAGGGTCTGACGGAAGCTGGCCATATCACCACGGCCCGTGACTTGAGCATACTTTCCAACCGATTGATGGGCGACTTCCCGGAGTATGTGAGCTATTACGCTATCAAAAAATACCGTTACCCCGGTACACCGGCCGCCAATGACAGTAACCGCAACCTCTTGCTGTTCCGCGATCCCACGGTGGATGGCCTGAAGACTGGCCACACGGATGCTGCTGGCTACTGCCTGGTCGCTACCGCAAAACGTGATTTTCCAGCGCTCGCGACGCCCGGCGCACCTGCCGGCACGCCAGCGGCTACCGGAAGTCGCCGTTTACTGTCTATCGTGTTGGGCGCCGAGAGCGAAAACGCCCGCGCCAACGAATCCCAGAAGCTCCTGAATTGGGGTTACACCGCTTTTGAGGCAGTGAAGTTGTATGACGCTGGTGCTGCTGTCGTTACCCCCAAAGTCTGGAAGGGCGCCAGTTCCGAAGTCAAAGTCGGACGTATGCAAGGCGTGATTGTGGCGGTGCCAGCCGGTACCTCTGCGCAGCTCAAGACCGAAGTCGTTCGCAACGAGCCTATTGTTGCCCCAGTGGCCAAGGGTCAGGTGCTCGGCACTTTGAAGGTGCGTGCCGGAGACCAAGTGGTGGCAGAAGTGCCTCTTTTGGCGCTCGACGGGGTGGAGCAGGCCGGGATCATCGGACGTGCTTGGGGCGCTATGCGCCTCTGGATTCGCTGATTGCAGCGCTTCGTTTGCGTGAAAACCTGTGATCTGCTACATTAGAAGGCTTTTCGGAAATTCCGAAGGGATTCACGTTTTCGTAATATTCAAACGTTTAGGGACGTTTTTCAATGCCAACCATTAACCAACTCGTGCGTCAAGGCCGTGAGGTCGAGACCATCAAGTCGAAGAGCCCTGCTATGCAGAACTCTCCGCAGCGTCGCGGTGTATGCACTCGCGTGTACACAACGACTCCTAAAAAGCCTAACTCCGCTCTGCGTAAAGTTGCCAAAGTGCGCTTGACCAACGGTTTTGAGGTGATCTCCTACATCGGCGGTGAAGGCCACAACCTGCAGGAACACAGCGTGGTGCTGGTTCGCGGCGGTCGTGTCAAGGACTTGCCAGGTGTGCGTTACCACATCGTTCGCGGTTCTTTGGACTTACAAGGCGTGAAAGACCGCAAGCAGTCCCGTTCCAAATACGGTGCTAAGAAGCCAAAGGCTAAATAAGCTCTGTAGGTTCGAATTTTTCGGTGCTGTTCCCCGCGTGGCGCGGAGATACAGCGAAGTGACCCGAAGCCCGGAATTGTCCGTGTGGGTCGAGTAAGTGGGAGTTTTGAATAACTCTCGCGGTGTCTGAAAAGATACCAACTGAAGCAATATGAGGTGAAATATGCCACGTCGTCGCGAAGTCCCTAAACGTGAAATCCTGCCGGATCCCAAGTTCGGCAA